>OY970395.1:1610000-4456228 GCA_963720485.1 uncultured Gemmatimonadales bacterium | reverse complement strand
GGTCTGCTCTACGTGGTGGAGACGTTGGGGGGCGCCGTCCACCGTTTCGACACCACCGGCGCCTTCGTCGACAGGGGGCCCGCTCCCTCCCTGGGCTGCCCCACGGGACTCGTGGAGGGCGCCGACGCCCAGGGGTCGAAGCTCCTCCTCCTGCGCTCCTGCCCGGGCTCCGACGGCGTCCTGAAGACCCAGCTCCTGCGCTGGGCCCCCGGGACCGTGGCCGACATCCTGCACGACGAGGTGGCGAAAAGCGTCGGGGAGGCGATGAATCCCTACCGGGAGCCTTCGATGGCGGCCACCGACGCCGGCGTCCTGTTCGGCGTCTCCTACGACCCGTGCTCGACCCTTCTCGCCGGGGACGGAGCCCCGGAGCGCCTCTGCCCCCGCGCCGAAGCGCGCCCGGCCCTCCCGGACTCCGACGTGGCCGAGGCGCGCCAGTACCTGGAGCCCAGGGCCCGGGCCGTCGGCGCCTCCCTGGAGATTCCGGGCGCCTTCCCCCTCTTCGACCGGGTGCTGGCGGTGGGCGGACACCCGGCCTTCCTTTCCCACCTGGGCAGCGATGGGCTCGCCCTCGACGTGGTGGAAGGGAAGGCGAGCCTCCGGCGGCTCGTCGTCCCGCCCGCCGACGGTCTCTTCGCCGGACGCCGCTCCCTCCTCCTGGTGTGGGACGCGCTGGAAGGGCCGGAGGTGGCCGTGGTGTCGTTCCCGTGAGGGGTCTGGCGTGAGGGGCCAGGCGGTGGAGCGCGCGGCGCCGGCCGCGGAGCTCACCGGGGTGAGCGCCGGCTATCGACGGGGGGGCATCGGCCCCCGGCGGCCCGTGTTGCGCGACGTCGACCTGCGCGTGCCCGAAGGCAGGATCGTGGCCCTCGCGGGTCCCAACGGTGCCGGCAAGACCACGCTCATCCGGGTGCTCCTCGGGTTCCTGCAGCCCTGGTCGGGAACGGTGCGGGTGGACGCCAGCCCTCCGGAGGAGGCCCGGCGCCGGGGAAGGGTGGGGTACCTCCCCGAGGCGGTGGCGCTGCCCCCCGGGTGGCGGGTGGGGGCCTTCCTGGCGGAGGGCCGTCGCCTGTCCGCCACGTCGTCGGCCCCGACGTACGCCGCTTCCGCAGGGCTGGAGCGGTGGCTGGGCCACCGCACCTCCTCCCTTTCCCACGGCACCGCCCGGCGGATCGCCCTCTCCTTCATCCTCGCGAGCGAGCCCTCCTTCCTGGTGCTGGACGAGCCCTTCGCCGGGCTCGATCCACCCGCCCGCAGCGCCCTGGCCCGCACCATCGCCGAAGCCGCCGGGCGCTCCACGTCCATCCTGTTGGCGAGCCACGACCTGGACGAGGCGGAGCGGCTCGCCCACGAGCTGGTCGTGGTGCGGGAGGGAGAGACCGTGGCCGTGGGACCGCCCGGGAGCGTGTCCCGGCGGGAGATCCTCGCGCTCATGGAAGGAGGTGGCGGATGAAGGGGCTCCTGCGCTCCATGGAGGCCCGCCTCGTCGCTCGGGCTCCGGCGCTCCTGGTGGTCCTGCTCGGATCGGTCGGGGGCATCCTGTTCGTCCTCGCGAGGCGCAGCACCATGCAGGCGCCCGAGCTCCTGTTCTGGCCCGTCATCGGCCTCAGCGTCCTGACCGCGCACGACACGGTGGGGGGGCGGCCGCGAGCGGCGAGATGCTCCTGTGGCTCCAGAAGCCGGTGCGGCCCGCGCTCTTGATGGCCCGGTGGCTCCTCGAGGTCGAGCTGCTGTCGGTGCTCCTGGCCGCGTTGGTGACGGCGGCGACCGCGGCGGCGGTGGGGGCGACGGGGGGCGATGTCCGCATGGTGCTCCTGAGTGCGCCGGGCCTGGTCGTCATGGCGGCGGTGGCCGGTGCGGTCGGCTTCGCCTTCTCGGCCACGACCTTCCGACCCGACGGGCTCGTGACCGTGCTGTGGATCGCGCTTCTGAGCCCGCTCCTGTCGCTGGGCTCGATGGACGAAGCGACCGGCCTCGGGCAAGGGTTGGCCGAGCTCGTGGCCTTCCCCTGGGACCACGCGGCCGCCCTGGTCAGGGCCGGCCCCCAGGGTTCCGCCGCCCTGGTCCCTCCCCTGGAAGCCATGGCGGGGCACCTGGCGTTCTGGGTGGTCCTCGGGATGGTCCTGGCGGTGGCGCGCTGCCGCTCGCCCGTGCCGTCGGCGGCCCGGCACTGAAGGGCTCCCCAGCGGCCCTCAGCCGTCCAGCCGGTAGCGGCGCAGGCGGTCGCGCAGCGTGTTGCGGGACATGCCGAGGGCCCGGGCCGTCCGCGTGCGGTTCCCCCGGCAGCGGAGGAGGGTCGAGCGGATGACCTCCCGCTCCTCGTCGGGGCTGCCGTCGAACGAGTAGCGCCCGCCCCGGGTCCCATCCGCCCTGCCGATCCCCTCCCCTGTCGTGGCTCCCAGCCGGCCCAGCACCCGCTCCAGCGCCCCCCGCCCCACCTCCGCCTCCTCCCCCAGGATGAGGGCCGCCTCCAGGGCGTGGGACAGCTCCCGCACGTTGCCCGGCCACGGGTGGCTCCGCACCAGGGCCCGGGCGTCGGGCGTCAGGCGCGCCCCGGGCACGCCGTGTCGGCGCCCGAAGCGCTCGAGGAAGCGCGCCGCCAGGAGGAGCACGTCGTCGCCCCGCTCCCTCAACGGCGGAAGGCGCCACGCGAGCAGGGCCAGGCGGTGGTAGAGGTCCGCTCGGAAGCTGCTCTCGGCCACGGCCCGCGCGAGGTCCCGGGAGGTGGCGGCCATCACGCGCACGTCGACCGGCCGGGGCTGGCGGGCGCCCACCGCCCGCACCTCCCCGTCCTCCAGAACCGTCAGGAGCTTGGCCTGGCGGCCCGGGTCCAGCTCGCCCACCTCGTCCAGGAGGAGCGTCCCCCCCGAGGCCAGGGCGAACAGCCCCGGGTGGTGGTCCGACGCGCCGGTGAACGCCCCGCGGCGATGCCCGAAGAGCTCGCTCTCGAAGAGGGCCTCGGGAATGGCCGCGCAGTTCACCGCCACGAAAGGACCGTCCCTGCGCCTGCTCCGGGCGTGGATCCAGCGGGCCGCGAGGGTCTTCCCGGTGCCGGTCTCCCCCATGAGGAGGACCGACGCAAGCACCTCGGCGGCCCGCTCGGCGAAGCCCCGGAAGGCTTCCATGGCGGGGCTCCTGCCGAGGAGCTCGGGAGGCGAGGGTGGCACGGGCGCGACGCTCCTGCGCGAGGGGGCGGGCGACATCCAAGGGTCGCGCGCCGCCCGGGGCGGGGGCATGCCGGAGCGGGTCGGGTGTGGAGCCCGCGTCTCTTTCAGGGGGGCGACGCCGGCCGGGACGGACGGCGCCGAGGGGCCGGAGCTACTTGTAGCGGTAGGTGACCCGGCCGCGGGTGAGATCGTACGGTGAGAGCTCCACCTTCACCCGGTCGCCCTCCAGGACACGGATGTAGTTCTGGCGCATCTTTCCCGACAGGTAGGCCAGGACCTCGTGCCCGTTCTCCAGCTCGACCCGGAAGGTCGCGTTGGGCAGCACCTCGCTCACCGTCCCTTCGATCTCGATCGCTTCCTTCGACACGACCTTCCTCGTTCTGCGGGTTTGCTGGTGGATCTGGGGAGGGTAGCAGGGACCCCCGCCAGCGGCAACAACAACGCCGCACGCCTCGTGTGCGGCGGCGCCAGGCGCTCCGGGAGCGCCCCGGACCAGGCGCGGAATGAGGAGCGGAGCTAGAAGCGGAAGCGGTAGCTCAGCTTGGCGAACAACCCGTCGGCCTGGGGCTGCACGTGGTTGAACGAGAAGCTCCCGGAATCGGCCATGTCCCGGGTGTAGCCCAGGTAGACGACGGTCCCGGGGGAGGGCTCGTAGCTGACCAGCGCCTCGGCATGGAGGTTGTCGCTGCTGGAGGTGTCCAGCAGGCTGCAGCCGTCCGTGCCGCACGACGCCAGGGGCAGCCCGGTGGCGGGATCCACCAGCGCACCCCGGGCCTGGCTCCCGTACTCCATGATCGTCCGGGCGAAGAGGGACCGGCTGAACTGGTACTGGAGCCGAATCCGGGGGATGGTGGCGCTGGAGAACTTCGATCCGTCGCTCTTGAGGAAGAGGCTCTGGTGGCGGAGCCCCACCTCGCCGCTGAGGGAGCGGGAGGGGAAGAGGTTCAGGCTCACATCGCCCGACCAGGAGTCGGCCGTCTCCACGGGCACGCCCAGGGAACGCTCGAAGATGGGCGTCTCCTGCCACTCCAGGCGGACATTGCCCCGCACCTTCTGGAAGGTGTTCACCCACGCGAAGAGCTGAAGGCCGTCCATCGACGAGAAGGGGGCCTGGTCGGGGCGGAAGGGCACCTTTGAGCCGTCCTGCCCCACCCGCACGAGGCCGTCGTACGCCTGGGCGGCGTAGTTGTAGGAGGAGCGGGTCCAGGTCAGGGACACGCTGCTGTTCCCCCTCAGCCCCACGCTCCCCCCTACCTGGAGCTGCCCCTCCTCGAAGGGGTCGCCCCGCCACAGGGCGTCATGCTGCCACCACGCCCGCAGGCTGGCATTGCCGCCCCACCGCTCCACCAGGGAGCCCGGCGCGCCGAAGCGGTTGAAGCGGGCATCGGTCTGGACCTGGGCCTGGCCCGTGCGGCGCAGGAAGCCGCTCTCGGTGTGGAATCCGGGGCCCATGTCCTGGGCCTCGGCGCTGAACGAGAAGCCCCGCCCCGCGCGCTCGAGGCGGGCGTCGAGCCAGCCGCCGGCGTCCATGCCCTCGCCGGGCGCTCCGGTGAAGGAGGCCGCCCCCAGCGCGGTGAGGGTGTAGCGGCGCCCCAGCACCAGGCGCAGGTCGGCGCCCCCCACCCGGTTGAAGTCGTCGCCCGCCCGGGTGCGGTCGGTATAGAAGCCCCCCAGGGTGGAGCTCATGCCGAGGTCGCGGCGCACCCTGAGGAAGTTCACAACGGCTTCCTTGCTGCTTCCCGGCGTGCGGTCGACCGCGCCCAGGTAGCCCACGCTGAGGTCGCCCACCTTCCCCGTGAGCTTGGCCCCGCCCACCGGATTCACGATGGAGCGGGTGTAGATGAGGTTCTTGGGGAGGGCGAAGATCTCCGTTCCCTCCAGGAAGAACGGCCGCTTCTCCGGGAGGAAGAAGGCGAAGCGCTCGTTCACCGAGATCTGCCCGGCGTCGGCCTCCACCTGGCTGAAGTCGGGGTTGTAGGTGCCGTCCAGCGTGAGGTTGGAGGTGAGCCCGTAGGTGGCGTTGAACCCGAAGGACGCGCTGGTGGGGTCGTGCTGGAAGGTCGCCTGGTCGTCGTTCCAGGAGCCCACCCGCTTGCTGGTGAGCACCGGGTTCAGCTCCAGGAACATCCCCGGCGTCAGGTTCCTGAGCCCCGTGAGCTGCCCGCTCTGGGCAAGCTGGTTGGTCTCCTCACGGGTGATGGGCGCCCACGACTCCTCGTAGCCGGTCTTCTGGTAGCGGCGGATGACGTTGATGCCCCAGTCCTGCACCGGGAGGTCGTGGAAGCGCAGGCTCTTCAGGGGGATCTTCATCTCCGCCGACCACCCCCAGGGCTCGATCTTCCCGTCCGACTCCCACAGGAAGTCGGGGTTGTCGTCGATGGGGGGCCCCATGCCGCGTCCGCCGCCACCGCCCTCGAGCCACAGGCCGTCCTGCTGGACGCCCAGGGGGTTCACCGTGAAGACGTACGCGCGCCGGTGGTCGTTGTAGGTGTCCAGGATCACCCGCACGTAGTCGTCCGAGCGGGTGAAGCCGTCCCGCTCAGTCAGGGTGGCCCGGATGTCCGCGGGGTTGCTCACGTGGGCGCGCACCCCGACGTAGAGGGCGTCGTCGGTGAGGAAGACCAGCACCTGGGTGGGCTCGCTGGCCGGAGCCCCTTCCGAAGGCTGGTACTGGGTGAAGTCGGTGAGGAGGGCCGCGTCGTTCCACGCCGGCTCGTCCAGCACGCCGTCCACCGAGATGTCGGCCGAGGTCACCACGGGGGTGGCCACGGCCAAGTCGCCGCTGTCGCCGTCGTACTCGTGACCGGCGGGGGTCCCCGGGGGGCCCTCGCCCGCGATCGCCGAGAGGGCGAGAATGGTTGTGATGATCCCGCTGATCTGCATGAAGAGCCCTGCTCCGGCATCCGGATGCGTGTGGGGCCGCGCGCCCGGACCGGTCGGACCACCGCCGCGCAGCGCGCGCTCGGCACCTCCGGAAGTCCGCCCGACGACCTGTCCTTCTTCGCTTCAAGGACACATGTCGGAGGCTCTCCGTTGAGCTTGCCCTACTCCCGGGCCGAGGAGCGGGCGCTCCTGAAGGTGCTGGCCGGCGAAGACGCGCCCAGGTGCCCCGTATGCGGCGCCTCCCTCGACGTGCGGGACCTCCCACCCCGGGAGGGGATCGCGTACGTGCGCCGCCGCCTGTGGGTGGTGTGCCCGGGGTGCATGCGCACGGCAGCCGTGGACTGGCGGGCGGTGGAGCGCGTGCGGGACGGACACGCGTGAGCGACGAACCCCTGATCTTCGCCTTCGCGGGGCGCCGCATCCTCCTGGCCCGGTCCGGGGAAGGCTCCGTCCTCCCTGCAGCCGCCACCCTGGACGCCCTGGGCGCCCCGCCCTCCATGGACGTGTCGCTGGGCCCCCACGCCGCCCATGCGCTCGAGCTCCCCGACGACCTCGAGCCTCCCCCGGGCTTCGTGCTGGGGGGGCTCCGGGAGGCCCACGCCCTCCTCCCCTCCCGGGCGTGGATGATGGCGGGCCGGGCGCTCCAGCTCCTGGAGTGGCGCCGGACCCACCGCTACTGCGGCCGCTGCGGGACGCCCACCGAGCGCAAGGGAGCGGAGAGCGCCATGGTGTGTCCGTCGTGCGGGCAACTCCACTTTCCCCGCCTCTCGCCGGCCGTGATCGTCCTGGTGGAGCGGGAGGGTCGGGCGCTGCTGGGCCGCTCCCCCCACTTCCCCCCGGGCCTGTTCAGCACCCTCGCCGGCTTCGTGGAGCCAGGAGAGTCGCTGGAGGACGCGGTGCGCCGGGAGGTGCGGGAGGAAGCCTCCGTGGAGGTGGACCGCATCCGCTACTTCGGCAGCCAGCCGTGGCCGTTCCCCCACTCCCTCATGGTGGCGTTCACCGCCCAATGGGCCGGCGGCGAGGTCGCCCCCGACGGGGTGGAGGTGGAGGACGCCCGCTGGTTCGACCCGGGCGACCTCCCCGACCGCATCTCCCTGGAGTACAGCATCGCCCGCTGGCTCATCGACGACTGGCTGGAGCGGAGCCGCGGGTGAGCGGTCGTGTTGCCCGGCGCCGCCCGCGGTCCGAGGTTCGTTGCGACCCGATCCCCGCCACCCGTCCGCCCATGACCCCTGTGCGCCTTCACCTGCTCCCGGTGCTCCTGGCCCTCGCCGTGGGCTTCGCAGCCCCGCCTGGGAGCCTCCTCGCCCAGACCCCGGGCCGCGACAACGCCGTGCTGGAGCTCCCCTCCAGCACCCAGGCCATGGCCATGGGCGACGCCCTGGACCTCTCCGGCACGGACAGCGACGGCATCTTCTACAACCCCGCCCTCCTGGCCCGGGCCGCCGGCTTCATGCTGGGTGGGCAGCGCTTCCGCGACGCCGCCAGCCAGCTCACCCTGTCGGCGGCCCACGAATGGTACGGAGGCGGCCTGGGGGTGGGGCTGCAGGCGCTGGAGTGGGGCGCCGCCCCCGACAGCGCCCACCTGGGCGGCGTGGACCGCCTCCTCGAGGACGGCAACGCCGCGGTGGCCGAGTGGGCGGCGACCGTGGGGTGGGCGCGCACCGTCCCGTGGAAGCTCGCCGTGGGCGCCGCGGCCAAGCTGGTGGGGCGCCGCATCGGCGTCGAGCGGGACGTCGTGGGCGCGGTGGACCTGGGCGTCGCCCGGGAGGTGGGGCCCCTGTGGCTCGGGCTCTCCGCCCGCGACCTCACCGCCGACGCCCTGGCCGGCGACGCCGCGGGCCAGGTGCCCACCTCCGTGTCCCTGGCCGCCGCGCTGCGCAGGCGCCCGGTGGGCCCGCTGGACGTGGGGGCCGCCGCCCGCGTGACCCGGCGGGACGACGGAGAGGTCACGGCGGGAGGGGGCCTGGAGGTGGCCTACTGGCCCATCCAGGGACGGACGTTCATCGGCCGCGTGGGCTGGCAGACCGTGCCCGAGGGCGGCGCGAAGGGCCTCACCCTGGGTGCCGCCTTCCACGGCGACGACCTGATCGTGGCGTACGCCTACCGTCCGGTGGACGCGTTCGGCAGCACGGAAGGGCTCCACCGGGTGAGCATCGGCTGGCGGTGAGGTAGAAGCCCGCCCGGACCTCAGTGGAAGGGCAGGGAGAGAACGGGCACGCGCACCAGGTTCGGGTCCGGCGGGCCTCCCGGCTGGCTCCCGCTGTCCTTGAAGACGAAGGCCTTCAGGGCGAGCAAGGTGACGCCCACGGCCCCGCCCACGAGCAGGGCGGTGTTCCCGGCGTCGAACTGCTTGCGCTCGAACTGGACGACGTCGGCCCTGGCCAGGTGCAGCTCCCGCCCGCCCTGGGGTGCCTGGGCGAAGACGCTGGGCCGCTCCCGGTAGGGTATCTCGAGGGTGACGCCGTCGCCCTCCGCCGCCACCAGGGTGCCGTCGTAGACGGGACCGTCGTCTGCCACGTCCTCGGGAAGGCGCGCCAGGGCGATCCGGCTTACCTGTACCCGCACGTCCTTCCCGGTCGGCACCGCCCCGAAATCCGCGGGCACGTAGCTGAAACAGCCGGACAGGAGGAACGTGGACGCGGCGAGCGCCACGGAGCTGCGGAAGGGATTCAAGGTCCTGCCTTCATCAGATGCCGGTCAGAGGGTCGGAGCGACTCCATGATGCGCTGATCGGCGGTCGTGCGCCAGCGGGCCACCGGCCCGTGGAGCCGTGCTGCGCTCCACGGGCCGGCCGCCGCTTCACGGAAAGCTCAGCTTCCCGTCACTGCTGGCGGAACGTTGGGGTTCCTGTCCCGCTCGGAGGCGGGGATGTCGTAGCACAGCGGACCCGCCTGGCCCTGGGGACCGCGGCCGCGGGGGTAGTCCACGAACAGGGGCGTGTAGCCCGGATTGCTGGGGTTCTCCCAGTCGGGGATGTCCAGCGTCCCCGGCGTGCCGAGCGCCTTCCAGCGACGCTCGTCGGCGGCGCTCCTGCCCTCGAGCCACAGCTCGATCCTGCGCTCGCGCTTGAGCAGCGTCCACGTCTCGTCCTTGCTGCTTGCCGTCAGCGCAGGCAGCGGATCACCCGTCTTGTCGCTGATATTGCGGGTGTGCACCTGGTTGATCAGCGCCAGGGCGTCGTGCCAGTCGCCCGACCCGGCACCCTGGAGGATGGCCTCGGCCTGGACCAGCTTCATCTCCCAGCCGCTGACCAGGTTCACGCCGTCCGTGCGGTGGGTGAACTTCGTCTGGGGGAGGTACGGCACCCGCCCGTAGCCGGACAGACTGCCCACGGCCAGGTCCCAATCCGGATCGACATGGGACGGCACCCGGGGGTCTCCGGTCTGGTCGTAGTAGGTCTCGAACCAGGTGAACCGGATCGTGTACGACCGGAACACGCCGCTGTTGCCCTCGGCCATGTAGTTGTAGAGGGCCGTCTCGGCGTCGTCCTGCTCGATCTGGAACTTCGTGTCCGTGGACACCTGCGACGCGTCCGACAGCGCCGCGGCGTAGTCGCCCAGCCACAGCTCGGCCGACGCCCGGCCTCCCAGCGCCACCTCCTTCTCCTCCTGCGTGGTGGCGAAGCTCATGGCCTTGGTGAAGTTGTCCACCGCCCGGTTGAAGTAGCCGGCGGTGCTGCCTTCCACGTACTCGGGTGGAGTGGTCACCGTGGGATCCTGGTCCGCCAGGACGGCGTCGCACCACCACTCGCCCAGGATGCGGTACGAGAACGCGGTCCACAGGTGGGCCAGGTACATGTTCTCGTCGCTGGCCCCCGCCTCGGTGAAGCGCTGGATGGCGGTCTCACCGATGAAGCGGGCGGTCTGGTAGTTGTCGAAGCCGCCCCCGTCGTCCTCGGGCATGATGTGGCCCGCGTGGTTGGCCACGTTCGTGCCCCACGCGCCCGTCTGGCCGCCAGGGAACACCTCCCGGGCCATCAGGGACATGTCCAGGACGTTGCCGGTGTACGCCGTCGCGATGGAGCGCTCGGCCCCGTTGATGAGGCCCACCTGGGCGTTCTTGTCCCCCAGGAACGCGTCCTGGATGGGACCGGGGTTCGTCACGTCGCACGCCGCCGTAAGCGCGGCGCACGCCAGGGCGGCGCCCAGGACGCCGACCCTTCCATATCGGATGCTCTTCATCTGTCTCATGGTCTGTGCCCTCCTCAGAACGTCACGCGAAGGGCGAAGCGCAGGGTCGCCGGCGCGGGGGTGCGCTCGGCCGCGTTGGCGAAGCCCTCACCGGCCTGGCCGGCGCCCGAGTCCGACGTCATCTCCACGTCGTACCACGGGATCTCCTTGTACCAGGACCAGGCGTTGGCCAGCGTGACGGTCAGCGTCGCGTTGGACACCCGGTCGGGGAAGGCGAAGTTCACCGGCACCGTGGCCGTCACGGCGCGCAGCTTGAAGTAGTCGCCCTTGAACCAGTAGTCGTTGTGGGCCCCGGGCGTGCACCGGTTCTTCCAGATTGCGGGGATGCCGTCCTTGAGCTTGATGTCGTTCAGCGGGTCCTGGTAGTACGGGTAGCAGATCGGCGAGCGCACCGAGCGCCCGATCGGGATGGGGTTCACCTCGACCCAGTTTCCGCCCCGGTACTCGCCCCGGGCCGACAGCGTGACGTTCCCCGGCGTCCGAACCGTGATGCTGGGCGTGAAGAACGTCGTCGGGAAGATGGAGCCGATCACCACCTGCTGGCCGTTGTTCTCCAGCACCGGATCGGCGATCTCGTTCGGGTTCGCGACCCGGTAGCCGTAGGCGGCCGGGACCGACTCACCCTCGATGATGCGCCCGCTCAGGGCGTTGAAGGGCTGGTTGCCGCCCAGCGACAGCACCTTGGTGTGGCTGGTGGAGATGCCGAGGCCCAGGTCCAGGCCCCACACGGCCTGGTCGATCAGCGACCCGTTCACCTGCAGCTCGAGGCCGTTGTTCTGCAGCTTGCCCACGTTCTCGAGCTGGCCGTTGTTGCTGCTGGCGTTGAAGCCCAGGGAAGGAATGGGCGACACGTTCATCAGGGCGTCCTTCGTGACCTGGTGGTACCAGGAGAACGTGGCCGTCAGCCGGTCACCCAGCCACGACCCGTCGAAGCCAGCCTCCAGCTCGGAAGTGACCTCCGGGCCCAGGTCCGGATTACCCTGGTTCTTCGGAAGGAACGCCGGGCGGCCGATGAAGCCCTGAGGGTCCCAGGTACGCACCGCGTCGAAGGCGCCCGGCGCCCGGCCGGACTGGCCGTAGGCCGCGCGGAGCTTCAGGCTACCCATGCTCTCGGGCCAGAAGCCCTCGTCAGACACCACCCACGATCCGCTCACCTTCGGGTACGTCTGCAGCCCGAAGCCCGAGCCGAACGCGCTGTTCCCGTCCACCCGCAGGCCGGCGGTGATGAAGTACCGGTCGGCGATGTCGAACACGTTCTGGAGGAAGAAGCCGGCGTTCCACACCTTCTGCCGGTTCTCCTCCGAGATGCGCACGGCCGCCGAGCTCAGCGTGGGCTCCACGGCGCCGGGGAAGTTCTGCCCCGAGCCGATGACCTGGCGCTCGTCGCTGCCGATGGCCTGGCCGCCCCACGAGAAGTTGGAGCGCAGCCCCGCCGGCAGACCGAAGGAGTACGTGCCCACGTAGTCGAACGTCAGCGTGCGCTTCTGGAACACGTTGTCGGTGAGGGACCCTTGGGGCAGCTCCCAGAAGCCGATGGGCATCAGGTTGCGGCCCTCCTGCTGGCTGTAGTCGTAGCCCAGGGTGAACCGGTTGGTGAGGTCGGCGACGGGGTTGTAGTTGAGCGTCAGACCGCTGGTGAAGCGCTCGACCCAGGTCTGGAAGTCGTAGTCCAGCGCCTGGGCGATGGTGCGGGGGTCGGGGCCGCCCATGTAGTTCCGCTCCTGGCGCATCACCTGGAGCTCGATCCCCGACAGGTTGTTCCCCGAGGGCGTGCTCTGGAGCCACGTGTTTGCGTAGCTCGTCGTCCACTGGATCTGGAGGTCGCTGATGGGCGACATGGTGAAGTTGCCCTGGAAGTTGTAGCGCTTCTGCTTGTCCAGGGGCTCCATGCCCGTGTCGTCCTGGAAGCCGCCCGAGATGAAGTACTGGAGCGCCTGCCCGCCTCCACGCACCGACATGTTGTACGTCTGGTACCACTGCTTGCCGGGGTAGGTGCACTTGCCGCCGGGGGACGAGTTGACGCCCTTCCAGCGGGCGTTCTCCGTGCTCTCGTCGAACGCCGTTCCCTGGTAGTCGGGGGACGTGTTGGTGGGGCAATTGGCGATGGTGTTCGCGCCCGGGTCGTACCCGCTGCCCCACCAGGGGCTGCGCAGGAACGGCTCCATGTGCATGTAGTTCACGCCGTTCACGCCGTACTTCACGGCCCAGCCCGTGCCCTGGGACGTCTCGGCGGTCCACACGGGCGCGCCCTGGCTGCCCCGCTTGGTGAAGATCTGGATCACGCCGGCGGAGGCCTCGGTGCCGTACAGCGTGGTGGCCGCCGAGCCCTTGATGACCTCGATGCGCTCGATGTCGTTCGGGTTGATCTGGTCCAGGGGGCTCACCGTGATGCGGGCGCCCCGGCCCTGGGTCATCCCGGGGGTGTCCACCCGGGGGAAGACGCCGTCCATCATGCGCACGCCGTCGACGTAGATGATGGGCTGGTTCGTCATCGACACCGAGGAGTTGCCCCGGAGCCGGATCTGCTTGCCCTGGCCGAGCTGGCCACCGCCGCCGGTGAGCTCGATGCCCGGCGCCGAGCCCTGGAGCAGGTCGGTCACGTCGGGCGTCTGCTCGGGAACCTGGGCGATGTCGAGGGACGTCACCGAGTTCCCCACCTCACGGCGCCGGGCGGCGCCGGCGGTGCCGGTCACGACGATCTCGTCGAGGCCCAGGGCCTGGGTCTCCATGGTGAGGTCGACCTCCACCGTCTGGTCGGCTCCCACCGTGATGGCCTGGGTCGCCGTCTTCTGGCCCACCCGCTCCGCCGTGACCGTGTAGCTCCCGGCCGGGACGTTGAGGATGAGGAAGCGGCCGTCCTGCCGCGACAGCGTGCCGAGGCCCGTCCCGGGCAGGTAGACCTGAACCTGCGCCAGGGGCGCGCCGGACGTTCCGTCCGTGACCCGGCCCGTGACGCGTCCCGTCTGGGCTTGCACGCCCAGGGCGGACAGCCCCACGAGGAGCGCCGCGAGCGCCAGCCCACGGGCGACGCGTCGCCCACTGGACCAAAGGGGGACGAAGAGTTGTGTTCGCATTGACGTACCTCTCCTTGAAGGGTTGCAGCGCACGGTGCCCCCGGGGGCGAATGCCCCTGCAGCTCGGTATCCCTGGGCCGACCCACCCTGCAGGGCACGGCGGCGAGCGCCGCCACCGGAGCGACCGGGGGGCGCGGGATCCGGCGAGGACACCGGTAGGAATGGGTGCTGGGTCGCTAGCGGCGGCCCGGAGTTGTACGAGACGCGCGGGATCGCGGGCCTCAAGACTGTATGGAAAAACGCCGTCGATCGGCGGTGTTCCGGTGGGACGGGGGCACCATACGGGCAGGCGGATAGGGTGTCAAGCGAAAGAATGCTTCACGCGACGAGCGAACGACGGGCGTCGTCCACGCCGGCGCGCGCCGTCCCCGGAGAGCTCCCTACGGCACCCGCGCGCTCCAGAAGGCCGGATCGAGGTGCGCGAATCCCACGTCGTCCACCACCACCTCCCCCGCCCCGGACCGGTCGAACACCAGCCGCACCGCCGTGAGCCGCTGGGGATCGAGGCCCGGGGTGGCATCCACGAAGTCGGACAGGGGAATGGCATAGCTCTGGAGCATGATCTCCCAGTGGCGGGGGAAGCGCTCCTTCTCCAGGTCACGGCGGCGGAGGATCCACGTCTCCAGGGGCCGACGGATGGGTCCGTAGCGGCCCAGGTCCACCCGGGCGGTATGCCCCAGGGCGTCCTCCACCTCCACGCTCAGCGACACGGGGGGCTTGGTCGTGTCGGGCGCGGCCTCGTCCCGGTCTTCCTCCCCCTTCTCCCCTTTGCCCTTCCCGCCGGGCGGGGGCGGCACCCGGTCCGTGGCGCTCAACATGAGCTGGAGCGTGGTGGCCGGGGTCAGCGCCCAGCGGCGGGCCAGGTCGGTGGGGAGGGTGAGGGTGTAGGCGGGAGGCGGCGCTCCCGCTTCGGCGCCGGTCCGGTTCCACCCCAGCCACACGGCCTGGTTCTCCTGGGAGGCCGACGTGTTGGACCGGTTCCTGGAGCGGAGCTGGAGCTGGTCTTCCCTCCAGGTGGACAGGCCCCGCCCCTCGAGCCGCACGCCGGGCTCGGAGCCGGTGGTGACGTCGATGTCGTCCTCGAAGGTGGCCAGGGGACGGAAGTCGCTGGTCTCGAAGCGGGTGACGTACATGGTGTGGGGGAGCCAGTCCCCGGCCACGCGCTCATCACGGAAGAGGGGGAGGTAGCGACGGTCGCCCTTGAGGGTCACGTCGAGGAACGCCGAGGCGAACACCTTCAGCGCCTCCCGCTGGTCCTCGGGGGCCAGGAGCGTCCGCAGGTCCAGGATGCGGGCGCTCCGGGGGCCGTTGTCGTGGGCGCCCCACACGGTGTTGAACTGGCCGTGGTTGGCCCGGTAGATGTAGACCGCCGCCTTGAGGCGCTCGGGCTCCCGTTCGGTGTACGTGACCCGCTCCCACGGCCGCAGCCCGTGGAAGCTGGTGACGTCACCGTCGTGGGAGCCCTCCAGCACCAGGTAGTTCACGTCGTGGATGGGCCACGCCCGGCCCGTGGGGAGGTACTGGCCGTCCACCGGCGCCACCGCGATGACCGAGCGGATGTCGAAGCCGAAGTCGAAGGTGAGGGTGGCGTCGTCGGGGTAGCGGTCCAGCCGGTTGAACGTGGCCGCGATCCCCACCGCTTCGCCGCCCCGGGAGTGGCCCATGAGGGCGATGCGGCTCATGTCCACCTTTCCCCGGAAGGGGCTCCCCTCCTCCTGGTTGAAGCGGCGCCACTGCTTCAGGTGCTGGAGGAGCACCCAACCCCGGGCGTCGTTCTCCTCCCGGATGGAGCCGTTCAGGAAGTTCTCGTCCACCGACGCCACGATGTAGCCGCGGCTGGCCAGGAGGCGGCCCAGATACGCGTAGCCCGGGTCCGAGAAGTCCTTCATGTCGTGGTTGCCGTGGACCACCAGCAGCAGGGGGAAGGGCCCGTCGCCGTCGGGATACCACACCCGGGCGTTCAGGGGGAAGCCCTTCGGGGTGAAGCCCCAGTATTCGTTCCGCTCGTGGGCCGCCTTACCCAGGTCGGTGAGCTTGGAGGCGTCCACCGAGTCGGTGACCAGGGTCACCGAGTCCCGGTACTCGGGCCGGTTCTTGTCCCTGCCGCTCCCGTAGTAGAGGGTCTTCACCCCGTACGAACCGGGACGGGCCGGGTCCTGCACGTCCAGCGCCTGGTGGGCCAGCACCACGGACGCGTCGTTGGGGGCCAGGTTCATGGGCGGGCGGCAGCCGCCCTGGACCAGGGCCACGGCGAGGGCGAGGAGGGCGGCGTGCCGGCGGACCGGCGAGGCGATGGGCGTCATGGACGGGGGCCTGGCGGGTATGCTTCGCGGGTGAGGACTTCTGCGCCACTACACTAGGTCGGCGCCCGCGGCCGAACAACGCCGGAAGCCCCGCCAGGACCCTTCCCCGGGGACCCCGCCCGTGCGAGGTTGGGCCACCGCGACCCTGAGATCCCGCCACGGAGGAAGCATGGCCAACCGCATCGCCACCATCGAGACCAACCACGGCACCATCAAGGCCGAGCTCTTCGACGAGCGGGCGCCCACCACGGCCGGCAACTTCGCCGACCTGGCCGAGAAGGGCTTCTACGACGGCGTGGTGTTCCACCGGGTCATCAAGGACTTCATGATCCAGGGCGGCGACCCCACCGGCACCGGGCGGGGCGGGCCGGGCTACACCATCCCCGACGAGTTCCACCCGGAGCTCAAGCACGACGCCCCGGGCATGCTGTCCATGGCCAACGCCGGGCCGGGAACCGGGGGCTCCCAGTTCTTCATCACCCTCGCGGCCACCCCCTGGCTCGACGGAAAGCACGCGGTGTTCGGGCGGGTGATCGAGGGCATGGACGTGGTCCGGGAGATCGGCTCCACCGACACGGACCGGAGCGACCGCCCCCGCAACGAGGTGGTGATGGAGAAGGTCACCGTCGAGCCCGCCGGGGAGGGCTGAGCCGGCGTCAGCCGCCCCCGCTCCCGCCGTCGTTCCCGTCGCCTTCGCGGCCGCTGGCGTCGCGGAAGCGCACCGGCGTCCCCGGCTCCACGCGGTCGGCCAGGAACGCGGCGTCCCAGTTGGTGAGGCGCACGCAGCCGTGGGAGGTGACGTAGCCGATGGTGGAGGGCGCCGCCGTGCCGTGGATGCCGTAGTGCTCCTTGGACAGGTCCATCCACACCACCCCCACGGGGTTGTTGGGCCCCGCGGGCACCATGGCGTCCTGCAAGGTGTCCGGCTCGCCCGTGAGCAGCCCGGGCTGGTAGTGCCACTCGGGGTCCCGGGCGATGGCCTCGATGGAGAAGTGGCCCGACGGTGAGGGTGCGTACTGGGAGCCCAGGGTGGAGGGGAAGTGGTAGAGGATGCTCCCGTCCGCGGCCATGGCGTGGAGGTAGTGCCCGCCGTCGGAGATGACGATGTGGTCCACGCTCCCCCGGGCCACGTCCCGGGCGCCCAGGGAGTCGACCGGACCGCCGTGGTCCGGCACGGTGAGGGCGCTCCCCTCCGCCAGCCCGTCCAGGTCCACGCCGGGGTTCAGGGCGGACAGCACGTCCCGGGTGGTGTGGAAGCGCTCGGCCAGCTTCTCACCCGGCGACGTGTAGCAGAGGCAGTCCATGTCGGCCTGCTGGTAGACGTCGTCGGGGATGGTCACGAACGGCCCCGCCGCCAGCTCGGCGGAGAGGGTGACCTTGCGGGTGAGCGCCCCCGGCGAGCCCGCCTCCCTGCGGAGCAGCTCCAGCGTGCGGGCGTCCACAGTCCCGGTGGGCTCCAGGCCCCGCTCGCTCTGCAGCCAGTAGACCGCCTTCTCGGTGTTCTTCCCCCAGTAGCCGTCGGCGATCCCGGGGGAGAAGCGCGCCCGGTCCAGGAGGATCTGGACGGCCAGCACCGAGGGGCCCTCGGCCTCTCCCTGCAGAGGCAGCGCGGCCCGGGCCACCTGCACGCTCCCCGGGCCGATGTCGTCCCACGACTCCGACGCGGAGCCGCCCCGGGCGCCGGAAGACGACGGGGCGGCGCCCCCGCCACCGGCGGAATCCTGTCCGGCACGCTGGGTGCCGGCGGAGGCCCGCTCCCGCCGGTCCTCGTCCGCGAAGCGGCGCCAGCTCTCGTCGTGCCGGCCCGCCTCCACGTCGGCGGGCGTCACGTCCTCTCCGGGCGCCCCAGCGGCATCGGCGACCCCCGCCGCCGCGGAGGATGAGCCGGCCGTCGAGGAGGCGGAGGCCGCGGGCGGGGAGCCCCCGTCGCTTCCCCCGGAACAGGCGGCGATCAGGAGGGCGGCGGGCAGGAGCGTCGAAAGGCGGAGGCGGAGCATGCGGGTCCCGG
Organism: uncultured Gemmatimonadales bacterium; assembly: GCA_963720485.1. GTDB lineage: Bacteria > Gemmatimonadota > Gemmatimonadetes > Longimicrobiales > Gaopeijiaceae > MFD05684-c1. The sequence goes on along the minus strand of OY970395.1, from coordinate 4,438,603 downwards.
CGGTTCAGGAGGTTCGGAAGGCTTCGGGAGGGCCAGGAAGGTGCAACCGCCGTGCCCAGGGGAGTGGCCGGGGCTGGCATGTATGCTGCGACCCTCGTGGGGCGAATCGAGTCGCGAAACCGCATCGAGGGATGGACCGATGAGCATCAAGAGATGGACCCGACACCTGGCGCTGGCCGCCGCCACCGGGCTGGCCGCCACCGCATGCGCGAGCAACCCGCAGCCGGCCGCCACCAGCCAGGGCGCCGCCACCATCGTGGTCGACAACGCCTCGGGACCCAGCACGGGCGTCACGGCGGCGTCCGTCTACCTCCTGCCCAGGAACGGGACCCGGGACCTTCTGGGAACCGTCACCATGGATTCCCAGAAGAGCTTCGTGGTGAAGCCCGACGTGTCCCTGGAATACCAGCTCGTGGCCACCGAGGGGACCCAGAGCATTCGCTCCCGGACGTTCACCATGACCCCGGGTGACGCCATCGAGTGGGACCTGAGCCTGAACACGATCAAGATCACCCAGAGTCGGTGACGGTCACAGCACGGCTGTGCCGCCGATCCCCGGCAGGTGCAGCCGCTCCTCCGGGAGGCCCGCCGCGCGCCACGCACGGCGGGTCCGCTCCGGGGGCTCCAGGGGCGGCTCGTCCGTGAGGCGGAACGTCCCCCAGTGGGAGCCCACCATCCCTCCCGCACCCCCCAGGTCGAGAAAGGCGCGCACCGCCTCCTCGGGGTTCATGTGCACCGGCGCCATGAACCAGCGAGGCTCATACGCACCCACCGGCAGGATGGCCGCCCGGAAGGGGCCGAGCCTCTGCCCTATCTCCTGGAAGTGGGGTCCGTAGCCGCTGTCGCCGACGAAGAGCACGCCCTCGCCCACCCCGGGCGGCAGCACGGCCCAGGAGCCCCACAGCCGCGTGTCGGAGCGGAGCCCCCGGCGGCTCCAGTGCCGCGCCGGCGCCGCCGCGACGCGCACCCCATCGAGCGCCGCCTCCTCCCACCAGTCCAGCTCCACCACCCGCTCCACCCCCCGCCCCTCCAGCCAGTCCCGGTGCCCCAGGGGCGCGAGCCAGGGAAGCCCTCCTCCGAAGCGGGCCACCAGCGCCTCCACGGTGGGGTCGTCCAGGTGGTCGTAGTGGTCGTGGGAGAGGAGGACGCCGTCCAGGGGAGGCAGGGCGTCCAGGGAGAGGGCCGGTGGCAGGAAGCGGGAGGGTCCGAGCCAGGAGAGGGGCGACGCCCGCCGGCTCCATACCGGGTCCGTGAGGAGGTTCAGCCCCCCTGCCTGGACCAGGAAGGTGGCGTGTCCAATCCAGGTGACGCGCGTCTCTCCCGAGGGGGCCCGGGGCGTGGCCACCCGGGGCTCCCCCGTGGGGACGTCCGCGGGCGCGGGGCTGGGCGCGCGTCCGCCCCGGAGCCGCTCCCACTGCCAGCGCAGGAAGCCGCCCCCACGGTCGGCGTCGGGGTGGGGCGGCCAGGGGTTACGGAAGCCGCCACCCGGGGCGTGATGAGGCGGTGGATCGGGGTCCTGGCCGGGGGGCTTCGGCGGGTCGGGCGTCAGGTCAGCCTGCGGTCTGGCGGAGCTCGGCGTACGGGCCCGACAAGATCACCCACGGGGTCGCGGTGCCGCAATCGCGGCACGACGCGCGGCCGCCGTCCACCACGTCCATGGGGCGCCGGCGCCCGCACGGCTCGCACCAGGCGGTGACGTCCCCCCCCGCCCTCGGGCCTCCCGCGGCGAGACGCGCCCCCATGGCCGCGGCCGCCACCCCCGTGAGGGGGCAGTGGCCGCGGCACCGGCGGGGGTCGTGGTCGAAACACACGAGGCGGGCGGCGTCGACGCCGTCCCCCCGGTCCTCGTCATCGACGGTGACGAGAACCTCGTGGCCCAGGGCTGGGCAGTAGACGCGGTCGGCGTACATGGGTCCGTCCTCCTCCAGGAATTCGCCGACGGCCACGGCCGTGGCTGGAATCACGACCCTTCAACGCTAGGCACGGCCACCGTCGGGAGGCCGTAGGGAGCCGGCGGGGAATCGGGGTGGGAGAGACCCCCGGCCTCCTGTCGGGTAAAACCCCGGGAGAAGAGCCCTGCCCCGACTCTGGCAACCCTCTTGCTGCCTCCACGCGCGCGGCTCCCCGAAGAGCCACGCGTCGCACCCTCAGGAGACTCCATGGCGCGGTCGTCCCGACGACGCTCCCGCGGCGACACCCGCCGCTGGGCATTCCTTCCGCTTCCGAGCCGGCGCCTGATGGCGGTGCTGGCGCTGGTGGTGGGGGGGGTTGCGTGGGGAGCGTGGGAGCACTGCGGCGTACGGGGCTGCCCCGACGTGCGCACCCTCACCGCGTACCAGCCCGGGGGCGGATCCCGCCTCCTGGACCGGAAGGGCGATCTCCTGGCGCGCCTCCGCCCCGTCGACCGGGTGGTGGTGCCCCTGGACTCGGTGCCGCGCGTGGTCCAGGACGCCTTCGTGGCCGTAGAGGACAAGCGCTTCAGGAGCCACCGCGGCGTCGACTGGCTCAGGGTGCCCGGGGCGGTGTGGGCGAACCTGAGGGCGGGCGGCGTGGCCCAGGGCTTCAGCACCATCACCATGCAGCTCGCCCGCAACGCGTTCCCGGAGCGGCTCCCCGCCGACGAGCGCTCCCTGGGCCGCAAGCTGGTGGAGATGCGCGTCGCCGGCGCCATCGAGGACCACTTCTCCAAGGACGAGATCCTGGAGCTGTACCTGAACAGCATCTACTTCGGGGAGGGGGTCCACGGCATCGCCACCGCCTCGCGCCATTACTTCGGCACGCCTCCCTCGAAGCTGACGCTGGCCCAGGGGGCGCTCCTCGCGGCCCTCCCCAAGGCGCCCACCTCGTACGACCCCCGGGCCCATCCGAAGGCGGCCCGGGCTCGCCGCGACCTGGTGCTTCGCCTCATGGAGGAGCAGGGGAAGATCGAGCCCGGGAAGGCCGCCGACGCCCGGGAGGCGTCGCTGGGGGTGGCGGCGGAGCCGCCCCCCAGCCGGGAAGCGGCGGCCCCGTACTTCATCGAGGAGGTGCGCCGGGAGCTGGAAGACCGCCTGGGAGCCGACCTGTACGCCTCCCGGCTCACCGTGCGCACCACGCTCGACCCCGGCGTGCAGGCGGCGCTGGAGGAGGCCATGTCCGCCCAGCTCCGTCACATCGAGTCCGGCGCGTACGGGCGCGTCGACGCGCCCCGTTTCGAGCGGGGCACGCCGCCCTCCCCCGAGGGTTCGCCCTACCTCCAGGGCGCGGCGGCGGTGGTGGATGCCCGCACGGGCGACGTCCTGGCCCTGATGGGAGGACGGAACTTCCACGAGTCGCCCTTCGACCGGGCCGTGCTGGGGATGCGCCAGCTCGGCAGCGCGTTCAAGCCGTTCCTGTACGCCGAGGCCATCGAGGCGGGCGATGCGCCGGCCACCCTCGTGGAGGACAGCCCCTACGAGGTCGCCCTTTCGGGGGGCCGGGTCTACCGCCCCGCGGACTTCGACGGCGACTACCGGGGCACCGTGACCCTGCGGGAGGCGCTGGTCCACTCCCTGAACGTGCCCGCCGTGCGGGTGGCCATGGACGTGGGGCTGGACCGGGTGGCGTCGGCCGCCGAGGACGCGGGCTTCCACACCACCGGGACGGGCCCCGCCCTGGCCCTGGGCTCGGCCGAGGCCGCGCCCCTCCGGGTCGCCGCGGCGTACACGGCGTTCGCCACCCTGGGCACCCGGGCCGAGCCGCGCCTGGTCACGCAGGTGGACGACGAGGACGGGACGGTGCTGTGGCGGACGGAGCCCGCCACCCGCCCCGTGATGGACCCGGGGGTGGCGTTCCTGGTCACCGACATGCTGGAGGACGTGGTGGACCGGGGCACGGGGCAGACCGTGCGCAGCCTGGGCGTGCGGGGGCCGGTGGCCGGGAAGACGGGCACCACCGACGACGGCAAGGACGCATGGTTCGTGGGGCTGACCCCCGACCTGGTGGCGGCGGTCTGGATCGGCTTCGACCGCCCCCGGCGCGTGGCGGCCGGCGCCACCGGTGGGGCGCTGGCGGCGCCCGTGGTGGCCCGCACGCTGGCGCGCCTCCAGCGGGAGCGGCCCCTCCCGGCGCCGTGGTCACCGCCCCCCTCGGTGGTGCGGCTCCGCTACGACCCGGCCTCGGGGACGGTCCTCAGCGAGGGGTGCAGCTTCGAGGGCGCCCGGGAGGACTGGTTCCTCCGCGCCACGCTCCCGCCCCTGGGCTGCCCCCAGGAGCCTCGGGGGCACCGGGGCTTCTGGGACAAGGTGGGCGGCTGGCTGGGGAGCATCTTCGGGGGCGGCTGAGCCGGCCGCGCCGGGCCGCTACGCCGCCCGGCGCGCTCCACCGTGGACGCCACCCCGGCGCCGGGGCTCGTCGCCGCCCCGCACCATCTGCTCCAGCTTGCCCAGGAGCGTGTCGCTGCCCGCCTTGCTGGCGCCGAAGAGGCCGTCGTCCGTGTCGCCCGCCTCGGTGGCGGGACCGTGGAGGTTGAGCCACAGGTCGAAGCGCTCGCTCAAGCGGAGCACCGAGTAGAAGAGGCGGGGACGGCGCCCTCCCCCGGAGAGGAGGTCCAGGATCAGCGCCACCACCGACGCGTTCAGGAGCACCAGGTCCTTGCCGCTGTCGATGAGCAGCTTGAGCTGGAAGATGAGGAAGTCGCGGACGGTGACGCCGCGGGTGGCTTCGGTCATGGTCGCCTCTATGCTATCCCGGCCCGGATGGCCGACGGTCTCGTGGTTCTCGGTGTCCTTCTCGTCGTCCCCTACGTGCTGCACCCAGGGCGGGATTCAACGCCCCCGCCGGACGCAGCCTCCCGGGCCGTCGCCCAGGAACCTTCGGCCGGGCCCATCGTACAGATGGAACAGGCGCCCCCCGATCGGGCGGGCCTTCCGCACTCGCCGCCCGGCGGGTGTCTGTACATAGATCAGGCGGACGACGTGGCGGTGACGTGAGGTCGCGCCGGACCCACCCTACCGGCGCCCCCCCGCACGGGCAGGGACGATGGAGCAGGTCTTCCAGTTCCTCTTCAAGTACCGGCCGGCCCTCTTCCAGGAGGGGGACGTGGCTCTGCGCGCCCCGTGGCCGGCCCTCTGGATCGCGCTGGGCGTGGCGGTGCTGGGGGCCGTCGCGGTGGCGACCTACGCCCGTCCCCGGGGGCGGGCCCGACCCCTCGACCGGGGGGTCATGGCGGGGCTCAGGGTCACCGCCCTTTGCGTGCTGGGGGTGTGCCTGCTGCGCCCCTCCCTGGTCCTCACGTCGGTGGTGCCCCAGCGCAACTTCGTAGCGGTGCTGGTGGACGACTCCCGCAGCATGACCCTGCCCGGGGAGGACGGCCGCCCCCGGGACGACTTCGTCAAGGAGTCCTTCGGCCCCGAGGGGAGCCCGCTCCTGAAGGGGCTCAGCGACCGCTTCGCCGTGCGCTTCTTCCGCTTCTCCTCCGACGCGAGCCGCACCGACGACCCCGCGGGGCTCGCCTTCAATGGCAGCCGCACCGACCTGGCCACCGCCCTCGACCGGGTGAGGGAGGAGCTGGCCGGCGTCCCCCTCTCGGGCGTGGTGGTGGTCTCCGACGGCGCCGACAACGGCGGGCGCGCCCTGGAGGAGGCCCTGGTCCCCCTCCAGGCGGCGTCGGTGCCGGTGTTCACCGTGGGGCTGGGGGACGAGGTGCTGAGCCCCGACCTGGAGCTCGGGCGCGTGCAGGCGCCGAGCAGCGTGCTCCAGGGCACGTCCCTCGTCGTGGACGTGGTGGTGAACCACCGGGGCGTGCGGGCGGCGAGCGTTCCCCTGGAGGTGGAGGACGACGGCCGCATCCTGGCGAGCCGCGACGTGCAGCTCGGAAAGGACGGAGAGCCGGTGCTGGCCCGGGTCCAGGTCACCCTCGACAAGCCCGGCGAGCGGCGCCTGCGCTTCCGCGTCCCCGTGCAGGACGGCGAGCGGGTGATCGAGAACAACCACCGGGACGTGACCGTCGACGTGAAGGCCGACCGGGACAAGATCCTCTACGTGGAGGGGGAGCCCCGCTTCGAGGTGAAGTTCATCCGCAGGGCCGTGGAGGACGACCCCAACCTCCAGGTCGTTGTCCTCCAGCGCACCGCCGAGCACAAGTTCCTGCGCCTGGACGTGGACACCCCGGAGGAGCTGTCGGCGGGCTTTCCCACCACCCGGGAGGAGCTGTTCCGCTACCGGGCCCTGATCCTGGGCAGCATGGAGGCGAGCTTCTTCACCCACGACCAGCTCGCCATGATCGCCGACTTCGCCAGCCAGCGGGGGGGCGGCCTCCTGGTGCTGGGGGGACGCAAGTCGTTCGCCGAGGGCGGCTACGCGGGCACCCCCCTGGCCGACGCCCTCCCCGTGGTGCTGGGCAAGGCCGCCCCCGACCCGGCCGCGGCGGTGACCGAGGTGAAGGTGGCCCCCACGCTGGCCGGGCGGGACCACCCCGTCACGCAGATCGCCCCCTCCGATTCCCTGGAGGCGGCGTGGGCGCGCCTGCCCGCCCTCACCACGCTGAACGACGTCGAGCGCCTGAAGCCCGGCGCCACCGAGCTGCTCCAGGGCACCACGCCCGCCGGCGGCACGCGGGTCGTGCTGGCGTCCCAGCGCTACGGGCGGGGGAAGGTGGCCGCCCTGCCGGTGCAGGACACCTGGCTCTGGCAGATGGACGCCTCCATCCCGCCGGAGGACCAGAGCCACGAGCGTTTCTGGCGCCAGCTCCTGCGCTGGCTGGTGGACGGCGTTCCCGAGCCGGTGACGGCGAGCCTCCCCCGGGAGCGGGTGGAGGTCGGGGAGCCGGCCCGCATCGTGGCGCGGGTGACCGACTCGTCGTACATCGAGATGAACGACGCCCGGGTGACGGCGGCGGTCATCTCCCCCTCGGGCGACACGGCCCGCGTGCCCCTGGACTGGTCGGTGGACGAGGACGGCCTCTACTCCGGCACCTTCACCCCCACCGAGGCGGGAGACCACCAGGTGGCGGTGGGTGTCCAGAAGGACGGCAACCCCTTCGGCGCCGACGCCCTGACGCTGCGGGTGGGGCCGGGCGACGAGGAGTACTTCGACGCAGGACGCCGCACGAGGCTGCTGCGGCGCATGGCCGACGAGACCGGAGGCCGCTTCTACACCGCCTCCACGGTGTCGACCCTCCCCGAGGACATCCAGTACGCGGGCAGCGGCGTGACCCTCACCGAGGAGCGGGACCTCTGGGACATGCCGATCGTGTTCCTGCTCCTGGTGGGTCTGGTGGGGGCCGAGTGGGGCTACCGCCGCAAGAGGGGGCTGGTGTGAGGCGCCGCCTCGGCGTGGCCGGAGCCGCGCTGGCGCTCCTCCTGGCGGCGGCCCCCGCCCGGGCCCAGCAGACCCACATCCTGGTGGTGGCGGGGCTGGGCGGCACCCCCGAGTACTCGACCCGCTTCCTCCAGTGGGCCACCGAGCTCGCGGACGCGGCGGTGAAGCGCCTTGGAGTCCCCTCCGGCAACGTGGTGCTCCTCACCGAGGACCCCTCCGCGGACCCGCGCATCCACGCCCGCTCCACGCTGGACAACGTGAAGGCCGCCGCCGCCGAGATGGCCGGCCGCGCCGGCCCCGACGACCGGGTGGTGGTGGTGCTCATCGGCCACGGCAGCGAGCGGGAGGACGACGCCCGTTTCAACCTCCCCGGTCCCGACCTCACGCCGAAGGACCTGGGCGCCATCCTGGACGGCTTCGCCCCGCGCCGCGTGGCGCTGGTGGACGCGGCCTCCGCCAGCGGTGACTTCATCCCCGACCTGTCGGCGCCGGGGCGCACCCTCCTCACCGCCACCCGGAACGGACGCGAGCGCAACGAGACCCGCTTCGGCGGCTACTTCGTCGAGGCCCTGGCCCAGGACGGCGCCGACCTGGACAAGGACGGCCGCGTGTCGCTCCTGGAGGCCTTCACCTACGCGAAGCGAGAGGTGGAGCGGCACTACCAGGAGGAGAAGGTGATCCAGACCGAGCACGCCCTCCTGGACGACAACGGCGACGGCAAGGGAAGCGAGGAGCCCGCCGCCGACGGCGCCGACGGCTCCCTGGCCGCCGCCTTCTTCGTGGGGGGCCGGGTGGGCACCACGGCCGCCGCCGCCGAGGCGGCCCGGGCGGCGCAGGACGCCGACCCCGAGCTGAAGCGCCTCCTGTCCGAGCGGGACGCCCTCCAGGAGCGGCTGGCGCGCCTGCGGGCCGGAAAGGACACCCTGGCCACGCCGGCGTACGAGAAGGCGCTCCAGGACCTCCTGGTGGAGCTCGCCCTCAAGGACAAGGCGATCCGGGAGCGGCAGGGAGGCGGGGGAGGATGAGAGCCCGCGCCCTCGCTCCGGCCCTCCTCCTGGCGGCGGTCGCCGCCGCCGCGCCCCTGCGGGCCCAGTCCCTGGACGAGGCCCGCGCCGCCCTGCGCTCGGGCCGCTACGACGACGCCCTGGCCGCGTACCGCGCCCTGGCGGGCCGGCCCGACGCCCCGGCCGAGGCCCACCGGGGGCTGGCCGAGACGCTGACGGTGGTGGGGAAGTACGCCGACGCCGAACGGGGCCTCCGCGCCGCCCTCGCAGCCCACCCCGACGCGCCCCTGCGGGACGCCCTGGGTGAGGTGCTGGAGCGGGAAGGGCGGCTGGACGAAGCCGAGGGGGAGCTGCGCCGCGCCGCCGAGGGAAGCGGCGACGACCGCTGGACGGGGCGCCTCCACCTGGGGGAGCTCCTGTGGCGCCGGGGGAAGCGGGACGAGGCCTTCCGCCTCTTCGACGGCTTCATCGACCTCTACAACGGGGGCGGGCGCCTCTCCTCCCGGGAGCTCACTGCGGTGGGGCAGGCGGTGCGCCACCTCGCGGTGAAGAATCCCCAGCTCCACCACGACGCCCTCAAGGCGCTGGAAGAGGCGGAGCGGGCCGACCCCACCGACCCCCTCCCCACCCTCCTCATCGGCGAGCTCTTCCTGGAGAAGTACGTGAGCCCCGAGGCCCACGCCTCCTTCAAGAAGGTGCTGGACCGGAACCCGAAGGACCCCCGGGCCCTGCTGGACGAGGCCCGGGCCCTGGACTTCGACGGGGACGGCGGCGCCATGGCCCTGGTGCAGAAGGCGCTGGACGTGAACCCGTCCTACGTGCCCGCCCGGGCGTTCCTGGCCCGGCTGGAGCTGACCCTGGAGGATCGCTCCGAGGGTCGCAAGGAAGCGGAGCGGGCCCTGGCCGTGGACTCCACCTCCGCCGAGGCGCTGGCCGCCGTGGCCGCGGCCGACTGGATGGCCGGAGACCAGGCGGGCTTCGATACGGCCCGCCGACGCGCCCTGGCCCTCGATCCCCACGACGGCGAGCTCCTCACCGCCGTGGCCGAGGCCGCCGAGCAGGGGCGGCGCTACGCCCAAGCGGTGGAGCTGGCGGGGGAGGCGGTGAAGCTGGACAGCCTCTCGTCCCACGCCCGGGGCGTGCTGGGGATGAACCAGCTCCGAACGGGCGCCATCGCCGAGGGGACGAAGACCCTCGAGGCCGCCTTCGCCGCCGACCCCTTCAACCCCTGGTACAAGAACACGCTGGACCTGCTGGACACGTTCAAGCGCTACGAGATCGTCCAGACGCCCCACTTCCACCTGGTGCTCCGCTCCGACGAGGCGGAGCTCCTGGCGCCCTACGTGTCGGCCGTGGCCGAGGAGGCGTGGGACAGCCTGTCGGCCCGCTACCCGGTTCCGCCGCCCACGCCGGTGCGGGTGGAGGTGTTCCCCAACCACGCCGACTTCTCGGTGCGGACCCTGGGGGTGCCGGGGCTGGGGGCGCTGGGGGTGTCCTTCGGGCCGGTGCTGGTCATGGACTCCCCCTCGGCCCGGGAGCCGGGAGACTTCAACTGGGCGTCCACCCTGTGGCACGAGCTGTCCCACTCCTTCCACATGGCGGCCACGGACCACCGGGTGCCCCGCTGGTTCACCGAGGGGTTGGCGGTGTACGAGCAGCGGCGGGCGCGGCAGGGGTGGGGCAACCCCGCCACCGTCCAGTTCTTCCAGGCGTGGCGCGCGGGGAGGCTCCACCCGCCCAGCTCCCTCAGCCAGGGCTTCCTGCGGCCCGACTACCCGGAGCAGGTGATCCAGTCGTACTACGAGGCGTCCCTCGTCTTCGACATGATCACCGAGCAGAAGGGCTTCGGCGCCATCCTGGCCATGCTGCAGGGATACAAGGAAGGGCGCACCACGGAGCAGGTGGTGCGCTCGGCGCTGGGCATGGACATGGACACCCTGGACCGGACGTTCAAGGCGTGGGTGGAGGGGCGCTTCGCCGACGCCCTGGCCTCGACCCGGCCGCTGCCCGACGCGACGCCGTCCGACGCGCCCCTGGCCGACGTGGTGGCCGCGGCCCAGGCCCATCCCGACAACTTCCCCCTCCAGCTCCGGGCGGGCCACGACCTCCTGGAGGCGGGGCGCCTGGACGAGGCCGAGGAGCACCTGAAGGCCGCCACGCGGCTCTTCCCCGAGTACGGGGGCCCCGACGGCCCCTGGCTCTGGCTGGGCCGCCTCCACCAGGAGCGGGGGGAGAAGGAGAAGGCGGCCGCCGCCCTGGCCCAGCACACCGGCCGGGTGGAGGACGCCCTGGCCGCCAACGAGGAGGAGGCCACCGTGCGAGAGGCGCTGGGCGACGACGGGGGGGCGGCCCGGGCCCTGGAGCGGGCGGTGACCATCTACCCGTACGACGCCGACGTCCACCGCCACCTGGCCACGCTGGACGCGAAGCTGGGCCGGCGGGAGGGCGCCGTGCGGGAGCGGGGCGCGGTCGTGGCCCTCAAGCCGGTGGACGTGGCCGAGGCCCGCTACCAGCTCGCCCTGGCCGAGATGCAGGCGGGGGAGACGGAGGCCGCCCGCCGCCACGTGCTGCAGGCGCTGGAGACGGCGCCCGACTTCCAGGACGCCCAGGAGCTGCTCCTCAAGCTGGTGGGCGGTGGACCATGACAGGCGACACGACCCCAACCGGGAGAACCCCGTGACCGACGGTACCGACGGAGTGGAGACACTGGAGCGGGAAGACGACGTCGCCCTGGCCGAGCGCATGAAGGCCGGCCGGGAGGCGATCCTGCGGGAGCTCCGGAAGGTGATCGTGGGCCAGGACGAGGTGATCGAGCAGGTGCTGCTCACCCTCTTCGTGGGGGGGAACAGCCTCCTGGTGGGCGTGCCCGGCCTGGCCAAGACGCTCCTCATCCAGACCATGGCCCAGGTGCTGGACCTGGACTTCAGCCGCATCCAGTTCACCCCCGACCTCATGCCCTCGGACATCACGGGGACGGACATCATCCAGGAGGACGCCCAGACGGGGCACCGGGGGCTGGTGTTCGAGCCCGGGCCCATCTTCGCCAACATCGTGCTGGCGGACGAGATCAACCGCACGCCGCCCAAGACCCAGGCGGCGCTGCTCGAGGCCATGCAGGAGCACCGGGTGACCGTGCAGGGCACCACGTACGAGCTGGAGGAGCCCTTCTACGTCTTCGCCACCCAGAACCCCATCGAGCTGGAGGGCACGTACCCGCTGCCCGAGGCCCAGCTCGACCGCTTCATGTTCGAGATCGTCATCGAGCACCTCTCCGAGGAGGAGGAGCTGGAGGTGGTCCGGGCCACCACCAGCGTGCAGGCGCCCGAGTTCAGACACGCCGTGACCGGGCCCGACCTCATCGCCTTCCAGCGGCTGGTCCGGAGGGTGCCCGTCCCCGACCCGGTGCTCCGCTACGCGGTGGCCCTCACCCGGACGAGCCGCCCCGGCCCCAACGGCGCCTCGCCCGACTTCGTGAAGAAGTGGATCGCGTACGGCGCCAGCGTGCGGGCGGCCCAGTACCTCGTCCTGGGCGCCAAGGCCCGGGCCATCACCCGGGGCCGCTACACCCCGTCCTTCGACGACGTGCGCGCCCTGGCCCACCCCGTGCTGCGCCACCGGGTGCTCACCAACTTCCACGCCGAGTCGGAGGGGCGGACGTCGGGCGAGATGATCGACCGCCTGCTGGAGGCGGTGCCCGTGCCCACCTCGGGGATGTGATGCAGCACCGCACCCGTGCCAGCGCCGGCGTTTCCGGCGCCCGCTACCTGGACCCCAGGGTCCTGGCCAGGATCGACAACCTCGAGCTCCTGGCCCGCACGGTCGTGGACGGCTTCCTCCACGGGCTGCACCGCTCGCCCTACCTGGGGCTGTCCATGGAGTTCGCGGAGCACCGGGCGTACATGCCGGGCGACGACGTGCGCAGGATCGACTGGCGCCTCTACGCCCGCACCGACCGCCACTACGTGAAGCAGTACGAGGCGGAGACCAACGCGAACGTGGCGGTGGCCCTGGACGTGTCCGCGTCCATGGGGTGGAGCAGCGGCGACCACCTCACCAAGCTGGACTACGGCCGCTACCTGGCGGCGTGTCTGGCGTACTTCTCCCGCCGCCAGCGGGACCGGGTGGGGCTGTACACCTTCGACCACGAGATCGTGGGGTACGTCCCCCCGTCGGTGCGCCACCTGGACCAGGTGCTCCACACCCTGGACCGGGCCGAGGCGGGCCGTCCCGGCTCTCTGGAGGCACCCCTCCTCCGCCTGGGCGAGACGTTCCGGCGCCGGGGCATCCTGGCCGTGGTGTCGGACCTGTACGAGGAGCCCGAGGCGGTGCAGGCTGCCCTCCGCCCCGTGCTGGGGCGGGGGCACGACGTGGTGGTGTTCCACGTGCTGGACCCCGCCGAGCTGGACTTCCCCTACACGGACGCGGTCGGATTCCAGGACGTGGAGACGGGAGAGGTCCTCCCCGTCATCCCCGACAAGCTCCGCCGCGACTACCGGGAGCGGATCGGCGCCCACGTGGATGCGCTGGCCCGGCTGCTGGGGGGGAGCCGGACCGACTACGTGCTCCTGCGCACCGACCAGCCGCTGGACCTGGCGCTGTTCCGCTACCTCCTGGCCCGGGAGCGGGCGGCGGGCTCCCGGGGCGGGGCGGTGACGGACCGTGAACCGATGGCCTCCCGGGCGGCGGAAGCGGGGGAGGGGGGCGCTGATGTCCTTCCTGGTTCCCGCATTCCTGGCCGGCCTGGCCGCCCTGGCGATCCCGGTGCTGGTGCACCTCACCCGGCGCCGGAAGACCGAGGTGCGGCCGTTCCCCTCCCTCCTGTTCCTCCACAAGGTGCCCCACCAGGTAGAGGAGCGGCGGCGCATCCAGCACTGGGCGCTCCTGGCGCTGCGGGCCCTGGCCGTGGCGCTCCTCGTGGCCGCCTTCGCCCGCCCCTTCTTCGAGAAGGACGCCGGCACGCTGGCGGCCGCCGGAGGCCCGGTGGAGCGGGTGGTGCTCCTGGACCGTTCCTACAGCATGGCCGCCGGCGACCGCTGGTCCCGGGCGGTGTCCGCGGCCCGGGACGCGGCCGCCTCGTCGGGGCCCCTCGACCGGACGACGCTGGTGGTGTTCGGCCAGGCGGCCTCGGCGCCGGTGCGCTCGTCGGGCGATCCGGCCCAGGTGTCGGCGGTGCTGGACACGCTCCAGCCGGGGTGGGAGATGACCCGCTACGGACCCGCCCTGAAGCTCGCCCAGTCGATCCTGGACGAATCGGAGCTCCCGGCCCGGGAGCTGGTGCTGGTGAGCGACTTCCAGCGCAATGGCTGGTCGGTGGCCGACCAGGGGGTGGCCCTCCCCGCCGGCACCCGGGTGCGCACGGTCCCGGTGGGGGGGACGCCGGTGGCCAACGCGGGGGTGGCGACGGTCCAACTCGCCCGGGAGGTGGTGGCGGGACGGGAGCGCATCACCCCCACCGTGCGCCTGGTGCGCACCGGCGGCGAGGGGCCCGAGGAGCGCAAGGTCATGCTGGATGTGGAGGGACGGGAGATCCAGTCCCGCACGGTCACGCTGCCGGCCGACGGCTCGGCGACGGTGACCTTCCCTCCCTTCACCCTCACCGAGCCCAACACCCGGGGCACCGTGCGGCTGGAGCCCGACCTCCTGCCCCGGGACGACGCCCGCCACTTCGTGGTGTCTCCCGGCCGGGCCCTGGGCGTACGCATCCTCACCCGGGCCGGCGCTCCCCGGGAGACCACGCTGTACCTCCAGCGCGCCCTGGGCGTCTCGGAGGACGGGGCCTTCGACCCGAGCGTGCGCACCTACAGCGCCGCGGCCACCTCCGACCTGGACGGCACGGCGGTGGTGGTGCTGGACGACGTGCCCTTCCCCCAGGGCGCGGCCGGCGACCGCCTGCGGAGCTTCGTGGAGGGCGGCGGCGGGCTCGTGGTGGTGGCCGGCGAAGCGGCGGGGTGGCCCCAGGCCGACGACAGCCTCTTCCCCGGCCGCCTCGCCGGGACCGCGGACCGGCTCCGGGGCGGGAGCGGGCGCCTGGCCCAGCTCCAGTACGACCACCCCATCTTCCAGCCCTTCCAGGGTCCCCGTGGCGGCGACTTCTCCGCCGCCCGATTCTTCCGGCAGCGGGTGCTGGAGGGCGCCACGGCCCAGGAGGTGCTGGCCCGCTTCGACGACGGGACGCCCGCCCTGGCCGAGCGGCGCGTGGGCGACGGACGGGTGCTGGTGTGGACATCGACGCTGGACGGGCTGTGGAACGACTTCCCGCTCCAGCCCCTCTTCCTCCCCTTCGTCCACGAGCTGGTGCGGCACGCTTCGGGGCGCCGGGAGGCGCTCCCGTGGCTCACCACCGGACAGGTGGTGGACGTGTCCGACGCCCGCGCCATGGCCACCGCGGGACTGGCCGACGCCGAGCAGGCCCGGCAGCTTGGAGCGGGGGAGCGGGTGGTCCTGACGCCGTCGGGGGGCACGGAGCGGCTGCCGGCGGGAGCCGGGCCCCACTACCTCACCCTGGACGAGAGCGGGTTCTACCAGATCCGCCCCCCGGGGGAGACGCCGGAGCGGCCGCTCACCGTGGCGGTGAACGTGGACCTGTCGGAGTCGGACCTCACCACCCTGGACCCCGCCGAGATGGCCGCCAGCCTGGTGGCGGCGCCGGGAGACGGCTCCGGCACGGCCCCCCCCGGCTCCAGCCGGGCCACCGAGCTGGTGCGGCAGGACCAGGAGCGGCGCCAGTCCCTTTGGCGCTTCCTCCTGGCAGGAGCGGCGGCGCTGCTGGTGCTGGAGACGGTGCTGTCGAACCGCGTGTCACGAAGGGCGCAGCAGGCGTAGGAGCCCCGCAGGGGTTCCTGACCCGAGGAGACGACCATGAGAGCACGGAGCGCGCGCGGTAGCGCCGGCGACGGCGAGCGGGAAGCCATCCTCCGCATCCTGAGGGGTGTGCGCGGCCGCTGGCGGCTGCGCCTCCTCATGGCAGGTGTGGCCTGGACGCTGGCCGCGGGCGTGGTGGCGTTCCTCGTGTCGGGGTGGGGGCTCCAGCTCGCGCGCTTCGACCCCACGGCCGTCACCCTCCTCCGCTTCACCGCCTGGACGCTGGTGGCCGCGGTGGCCGCCTGGACGCTCGTGCGCCCCCTGCTGCGGCGGGTCGACGACGAGCGGGTGGCCCTCTACCTGGAGGAGCACGAGCCGTCGCTGGAGGCGGCCATCCTGGGCGCCGTGCAGGTGGGCCGGGACGCGGGCGCCGCCTCCCCCGAGCTGGTGCGGGGACTGGTGCGGGAGGCGGTGGTGCGGGCCCGGGAGGTGGAGGAAGGCCGCCGCATCGAGCGCCAGGGCCTCTACCGCTCCTCGGGTCTGCTGGCGGGCGTGGCGGTGGCCACGCTCCTCATCCTCCTCCTGGTCCCGTCGGCGGTGCGCCACGGCATCTCCGCCCTCCTGGTGCCCACCACCGACGCCGCATCGGTGACCCCCTACGCGGTGATGGTGAGCCCCGGCGACGCCACGGTGGCCCGGGGCTCGGACCAGCGCATCAGCGCGACCCTCAAGGGCTTCTCCTCCCAGGAAGTGACGCTCTTCACACGGAGCGGCGAGGACGATGCCTTCGGCCGCCTCAGCATGCTCCCGGTGGACCCCGAGGGCGGCGTGTTCGCCGACGCCGACTCGGCCGCGGCGGGCCCGGGGGGCTTCGAGCTCCTCCTCCTCGACCTCCAGGACGGCACCGACTACTTCGTGGAGGCCGACGGGGTGCGCTCGCCCACCTACCACATCGCCGTGGCCGACCTCCCCTACGTGGGGCAGCTCGAGCAGGAGCTGCGCTTCCCGTCGTGGACGGGCCTCCCCCCCAAGGAGGTGGAGGACGGCGGCGACGTGGCTGCGGTGCGAGGCACGGAGGTTCGGCTCCGGGTGCACCCCACCCTGCCCACCTCCGGGGGCCGCATCGTCATGGACGGCGGCCGCACCGAGCCCCTGGCGGCCGGGTCGGACGGCACCCTCACCGGCTCCTTCGACGTGAGGGCCCCCGGCTTCTTCCGCGTGGAGCTGAAGGGCCCCGACGGCACCTTCGTGGAGGCATCGCCGGCGTGGTCCGTCGACGTGCTCCAGGACCAGCCCCCCACGGTGTCCTTCACCAAGCCTGGACGGGACCAGCCGGCCAGCCCCATCGAGGAGGTCTACCTCGAGGCCCAGGCGCTGGACGACTACGGCGTCGACCGGCTGCTCCTGGTGACGTCGGTGAACGGAGGCGCGCCCGACACGGTGTCCCTCTTCGGCGGCGCGCCCCTGAAGGAGGTGTCGGCGGGCCACACCCTCTACCTGGAGGAGCTGGGGCTGAAGCCCGGCGACGTGGTGAGCTACTACGCCGTCGCCGAGGACCGGGGCGCCGGCGCCCCCCAGGTCACGTCCAGCGACCTCTACTTCCTGGAGATCCGCCCCTTCGGCCGTGACTACCACCAGTCCGACCAGCAGGGTGGCGGCGCGGGCATGGGCGGCGGCGGGCAGACCCCCGAGGTGGCCCTCTCCGAGCTCCAGAAGCAGGTGGTGGCCGCCACCTTCAACCTCCAGCGGGACGCCGCCCGCTACGACTCCACCGAGTTCTCCCAGGGGGTGGGGACGGTGGGGCAGGCCCAGGCCGAGGTGCGCCAGCAGGTGGAGACGCTGGTCCAGCGCATGGGGAACCGGGGCCTGTCGGGCGCCGAGGAGCGCTTCCGCCAGATCGCCGACCTCCTCCCCAAGGCCGCCGAGGAGATGAAGGCCGCCGAGAAGGCCCTTGGTGACAAGGACCTCCAGGGAGCCCTGGGCCCGGAGCAGCAGGCCCTCCAGCACCTGCGCACCGCCGAGGAGATGTACGACCGCTACGTGAGCCAGCAGCAGGGCGGCGGGGGCGGGGGTGGCGGCGCCCAGGGCGCCAACGCCGATGACCTGGCCGACCTGTTCGAGCTCGAGCTGGACAAGCTCCAGAACCAGTACGAAACCGTGCAGCGGGGCCAGCAGCAGCAGACCGACGCGGGCGTCGACGAGGTGCTGGAGCGTCTGAAGGAGCTGGCGCGGCGTCAGCAGCAGGAGCTGGAGCGCCGCCGCCGGGCGGCCGCCCAGCCCGGCGCCAGCGGGGGCGGCGGGGCGTCGCAGCGGGCGCTGGCGGACTCCACCGAGGCGCTGGCCCGGCAGCTCGAGAAGCTGGCCCGGGACAGCGGCGACCAGCAGCTCCAACAGCAGGCTCGGGACCTCCAGCAGACGGCCGACGCCATGCGCAAGGCGGCCGCCGCATCGGGGAGCACGGGCCAGGCCCAGGCCGACGCCGCCGCCCAGCGGCTGGCTGACGCCCAGCGCCGGCTGGAGGGGAAGGTGTCGGACCGGGTGCAGCGCGACGCCCAGGACGCGGCGCAGCGTGCCCGCCGGCTCACCGAGCAGCAGCGCGACATGCAGGGCGAGGTGCGAACACTGCCCGAGCTCATCGATCCCACCGAGCGGGCCCGCAAGCTCCAGGACCTCCAGCAGCGCAAGCAGGCCATGGCCGACGAGGTGTCGAGCCTGGAGCAGGAGCTCGACGCCGTGGCGGCGGAGGCCCGGCGCGAGGGGCAGGGCGAGGTGGCCCAGAAGGCGGCCGACGCCGCGGAGGCCATCCGGCAGCGCAAGATCAAGGAGAAGATCCAGTTCTCACGTGGGGTCATCCAGCAGCGGGGCTCCGATGCCTACGCCCAGCGCTTCGAGGCCGAGATCGGCACCGACCTGCAGGCCCTGGACGAGGCGGCCCGGGCGGCGGCGGATGCCGTCGACGATGCCGGGCCCAACCCGCTGGAGGACGCCCTCGACCGCACCCGTGAGCTGTCCCGGGGAGCCCAGTCGCTGGAGCGGCGCCTGCAGGACCGGGGCGGCGAGCCGGCCGACAGCGCCGACGCGGACCGGCAGGGCGCGGCGGGCCAGCGCGGGCGGCAGCAGAGCGGCCAGCAGGGCCAGCAGCAGAGCGGCCAGCAGGGCCAGCAGCAGGGCGGCCAGCAGGGCCAGCAGCAGGGCGGCCAGCAGGGGCAGCCGCAGAGCGGCCAGCCGGGCCAGCAGCAGGGCAGCCAGCAGGGTCAGCAGCCCGGTGACCGCCGCCTGGGCGGGGGCCGGGGGGGCGACGGCCGCTTCTCGCCGGACGATCTCCGCCAGCTTCGGCGGGAGTTCCAGCAGCGGGCCGCCGACGCCCGAGCGCTCCGGGACGACCTCCGGCGCCAGGGCCAGGACGTGTCGGACCTGGACCGGGTGATCCGGGGCTTCGAGGGCATCGCGGAGATGGCGGACAAGCGTCCGGACCTGGACATGGACCAGGTGCGGCGCATCCAGGCGGCCATCCGGGAGGGGCTGGAGCGCACCGAGTTCCGGCTGCGCCGCCAGGTCGAGGGCGACGCCTCCCAGCGCGGCGTGCTCCAGGGCACCGACGATGTGCCCGAGGGCTTCAGGAAGATGGTGGAGGAGTACTTCCGGACGCTGTCGAAGGAAGGGGGCGGGGGCTGATCCCCGGGGAGGTCAGCGGTCCAGGATGGTCCGCACCGTGCCCGTGAGCACGTCCAGGGTGAAGGGCTTCGCGAGGAAGTTGACCTCGGCCACGCTCACCCCCCGGAGGATCACCTCGTCCTCGGTGTAGGCCGACATGAACAGGACACGGGTGTCCGGCCGCTCCTGAACCAGGGCCTCGCTCAACTGGCGCCCGTTCATCTCGGGCATGACCACATCGGTGAGGAGGAGGTGGATGGGCCCGTCGTGGTCCCGCGCCTTCTCCAGGGCGGTCGGGCCGCCCTCGGCCTCCAGCACGGCGTAGCCCGCCCGGCCGAGTACCTTCGCCGCCACCCGCCGGACTGCGTCGTCGTCGTCCACCAACAGGATCGTCTCGCTCGCCATCCGGTCGATGCCCCTTTTGCCTGATAGCCACGCGTACGGCCGTGGCCGATGCGCGAAAGCCGCGAATCGGCTCGCTTATCGTATATCCAACCGGAGCAGGTCCCGGTACTCCGGGTGGCGCTTGACCACCATCGCCACGTACCAGCAGCTCGGCACCACGGTGAGACCCTGCTCCCGGGCGTGGTCCAGCGCGGTCCTCACGATGCGCTCCCCCACACCCCGGCCCCGGAGACTCTCGTCGACCCAGGTGTGCTGGAAATCCACGACCCCGTCCCCGAGGGGTGCATAGGAAAGATAACTCTCCCTCCCCTCCAGCACGGCAACAAAACGCCGCTCCTCGGGGTGGTGCTCCACGTCGATGTCCACGGCGCCATCCTGGTGGGAGGGGTGCGGTGCGGGCGGGCCACCCTCGCGGGGGCTCATCCTGCTGCGAAGCACGTCCCGTACCGGACGGGCCTCAGCGGGCACGGGACGTGCTCGCTGCCCCTGCGCCGATCCACCACTCCCGCGAGGCTCCGCCATGTCCCTCCCACCCCGACGCGCCGTCGCCCTTCTGCTGCTGTCGGCGCTCTGGGCGGCGTGCGGATGGGGCGACGGCGGGAAATCCGGGGGCGGCGGGGCCGGGAACGATCCCGCGGCGGCCCTCGAGGCCTGGGCACGGGCTCGCCCCGGGGCCGACGTCTTCGTCACCGTGCGCTTTCCGGGCGTCACGGCCGACAACGCCGTCATCGCCTACCTGCAGGAGCACGCGCTGAAGCCGTACGCCGTGTTCGCCCACCCCGATGGGACGCTGCGGGTGGTCCGGAGCCAGCCTTCGGCGGCTTCGCTGGAGCTCGTGGGCGACGCCCGGGAGCAGACGGCGACCGACCTGACGCTGATCCTTTGCGCCCAGCAGGACCGTGCCTGGGCGATGATCGACCCGGACACGGCGACCGACGCGGGCCCCCTCAAGGCGGTGCTTTCCCACGTGCGGCGCCTGGAGAAGGCCCTGCCGGCCGTCACCCTCGGGCGTCCCATCGTCTACGCGGTGCAGGCGATCGGCACGGTCGAGGACGTTCGGGGGGCCCTGGAGGATGCCCGGGCCACCGTGGCGGTCGCGCCCGCCCCGGCCGAGCCGGCGGGCCGGGGCGCGGAGGCCGGCGTGGCGCCGGAGCCTGCGCCCCCCGACACGGCGGCCACGGACCTGGCCCCGGAGGTGGCGGCCATGTCCCGGGCCCAGGTGGTGGCGGCCATCCAGGACCTTGCGCGCCGCGGGCTGCAACGGTGCCAGGACCAGTTCGGGAGTGGAGGGCCCCAGGGCTGATCCCTACTGGGTGGCCACCTTCAGGGTCTGCCCCGCGTAGATCCGGTTGCTCCGCAGTCCGTTCATCTGCCGGACCTGGCCCACGGTCATGCCGTGGCGGCGGGCGATGACGGTGAGGTTGTCGCCGCTCCGCACCTTGTAGGTCGAGGCCGACGCGAGCCGGGTGTCACCCGAGCCCACGAACTCCGGCCAGTTCTTCTGGAAGTCGTCCTTGGTCCCCGGAGGGAGCTTGAGGGCCACCCGGCGGTCGCCGGGAAGGCGCCCCTTCCGGAACTGGGGGTTCAGGCGCTTCACCTGGTCCACGTCCACGCCGGCGGCCTGGGCGATCTCGTCCAGGCTCATGGCGGCGTCGGTCATGACCTCGTCGTAGCGGAGCGGCGGATCGGGCTGCACGTCGAAGCCGTAGCGCGCCGGCTGCTTCGAGATCCGGGCCGCGGCGATCATGAGAGGAACGTAGTCCCGGGTCTCCTTCGGAAGCTGGTCCCAGATCTGGTAGTACGCCTCTTCGCTGTTCGCCTTCTCGGTGCCGAAGCGGGCCTTCATGACCCGGGAGACGCGGTTCTCCCCCGTGTTGTAGGCGGCGGCCGCGAGGTACCAGGAGTTGAAGCGGTCGTGGAGCTGCTGGAGGTAGTCGAGGGCCGCGTCGGTGGCCTTCTCGGGGTTGTTGCGCTCGTCCACCCAGTGGTCGATCTGGAGGCCGTAGCGGCGGCCCGTCTCGGCGATGAACTGCCAGATGCCCGAGGCGGCGGCCGGCGAGTACGCCTGGGGCTGGAAGCCCGATTCGATCATGGCCAGGTAGAGGAGATCCTGGGGCATGTCCCGCTCGGAGAGCTTGCGGGAGATCATGTCCCGGTACCACCCCTCGCGGCGGAGGAAGCCGGCGAACTTCTCGTGCATCCCGGGGACCGTCTGGAAGCGCTCCACCCAGTAGTCCACGCGGGGGTGCTCGAGGTTCGGCAGGTCCCAGGAGGTGGTGGCAGCGGCAGAGGCGGCCGTGGCGGCGGCGTCGGCCGTGACGTCGGCGGGGGCGACCGTGGCGGATCCGCGGTGCAGGTGGGCGAAGCCCCCCACCCCGGCGGCGCCCAGGAGGCCGGCCACGGCCAGCGTGCGGGCGTGGCTGCGGATGTCGTGCAGTACGGAGCGGTCGGAACGGAACTTCATGGCTGCTGCACCTCCTCGGGTCCTTCGGAACATCAGGGCGGTGGCGTCGGCCCAGGGGGGCGCCGTCTTCACCACTCTCCTTGGCGGGGCTGTTATCTACGACACCTGTCGTTGGTGCTTGGTTCCCCACTTCGGCCCCGGAGGCGCGGGGCGCTGCGGCCGCCGGTGAGAGGGTGCGGCCGTCGGTCTGGCGTGCTCGCCGACCCTGTTACATTACACCCTCTGCCGGCCCCGGGGTCCCGGGCGCCGGAGCGAGGGCAATCTCTCCGTGGGCCCCACCGCCATGAGCAATCAGCAGTTCATCTACCACATGCGGGACCTCCGCAAGATCGTCCCGCCCAAGCGGGAGATCCTGAAGGGGATCAACCTCTCGTTCTACCCCGGCGCCAAGATCGGCGTGGTGGGCCCCAACGGCGCCGGCAAGAGCACGGTGCTGCGCATCATGGCGGGCGTCGACCAGGACTTCCAGGGCGAGGCGTGGGCCGCCAGGGGCACCCGGATCGGCTACCTGCCGCAGGAGCCCCAGCTCGACCCCCAGCTCGACGTGCGGGGGAACGTGGAGGAGGCGGTGAAGGCGACGCGTGACCTGCTGACCCGCTTCGAGGAGGTGAACGCGAAGTTCGCCGAGTCTCCACCGACGAGGAGATGAACGCCCTCATCGAGGAGCAGGCCAGCCTGCAGGACCGCATCGACGCCTCGGGGGCGTGGGAGCTGGACCGCACGATCGAGATCGCCATGGACGCCCTGCGCCTTCCGCCGCCCGACGCCGACGTGTCACGGCTGTCGGGAGGCGAGCGGCGGCGCGTGGCCCTCTGCCGGGTGCTCCTGGAGCAGCCCGACATGCTGCTCCTGGACGAGCCCACCAACCACCTGGACGCCGAGTCGGTGGCGTGGCTGGAGCACCACCTGGCGGCCTTCCCCGGCACCATCGTGGCGGTGACCCACGACCGCTACTTCCTGGACAACGTGGCCGAGTGGATCCTGGAGCTGGACCGGGGCGCCGGCATCCCGTGGAAGGGCAACTACTCCTCCTGGCTGGAGCAGAAGAAGGAGCGGCTGCGCATGGAGGAGAAGCAGGAGAGCGCGCGGCAGCAGACGCTGGAGCGGGAGCTGGAGTGGGTGCGCATGGCACCCCGGGCCCGCCATGCCAAGGGCAAGGCGCGCCTGTCCGCCTACGAGGAGCTCCTGGCCCAGGACGAGCGGGAGCAGGTGAGGACCGCCGAGATCCTCATCCCCAAGGGGCCGCGCCTGGGCGACGTGGTCATCCGGGCCGAGAGGCTCACCAAGGGGTACGGCGACAAGCTCCTCATCGAGGACCTCTCCTTCGACGTCCCGCCCGGGGCCATCGTGGGCATCATCGGCCCGAACGGCGCGGGCAAGACCACCCTGTTCCGCATGATCGTCGGGCAGGAGGCGCCCGACGCCGGCACGCTGGAGGTGGGCTAGACCGTGCAGCTCGCCTACGTGGACCAGAACCGGGACGCCCTGGACGGATCGAAGACGGTGTTCGAGGAGGTGTCCGGCGGAGCCGACGTGCTCGCCTTCGGGCGGGCCGAGGTGAACCCCCGGGCCTACCTCTCCTGGTTCAACTTCCGGGGCGCCGACCAGCAGAAGAAGGTGGACCTGCTGTCGGGCGGCGAGCGGAACCGCCTGCACCTGGCCAAGCTCCTCAAGGAGGGCGGCAACGTGATCCTCCTGGACGAGCCCACCAACGACCTGGACGTGGACACCCTGCGCGCCCTGGAGGACGCGCTCCTGAGCTTCGCCGGATGCGTCCTGGTCATCTCCCACGACCGCTGGTTCCTGGACCGCATCTCCACCCACACCCTGGCGTTCGAGGGCGACAGCCGCGTGGTGTGGTTCCCCGGCAGCTACAGCGAGTACGAGGACGATCGCCGGAAGCGGTTGGGGGAGGAGGCGGAGCGACCCCATCGGGTGAAGTACCGCAAGCTCGTGCGCCCGTAGCCGCGGAACCCGTCGCCACCCTCTCCGGCTACGATCTGAATGCTGGAGTCAGGCCGTCGCCACCTGTTAGTTTGAAGCGTCAGCCATACCTCCCCCCCAGAGGAACCCGCGCTCCCTCGGACGATCGGGACCCGCACGCGGCCGCCTTATGCCCGAGAACGATCCCACATCCTCCCGCCCACGGAAGAAGACGGGCAACGAAACGGCGGACCTGGTGGCCCAGGTCCTGGAGGAGCAGCAGCGCCGGGAAGCCGCCCAGTCGAAGGCCCCGCCCAGCCGGAGCAGGACCCGGGTGGCCGCCATCTCGCTCCCGGTCCTGGCCTCGTTCTCGTTCTACCTCTGGTTCGCCACCCCGGCCTGGGTGACGCCCACCGTGCCCGATCCGGTGCCCCCGGCCCAGGCCCAGGCGGGTCTGCGGGTGGCCATGTACTTCCAGATCCAGCGGATCGAGGCGTTCCGCCAGCAGAACGGCCGCCTTCCCGACACCCTCGAAGAGACGGGGAACGCGCCCGCCGAGATGACCTACGAGCGCCTCGACGCCAGGACCTACCGTCTGAGCGGCTCGAGCCGCGGAACCAGCCTCACCTACGAGTCGACCCAGCCCCCCCGTGAGTTCGTGGGGGACGCCATGGGCACGCTCGGGATCGGAGCACGGGGATGAGCGCCTCCAGCAACGGCCGCCGCGGCGGCTTCACGCTCATCGAGCTGATGGTGGTCGTGGTGATCGTCAGCATCCTGGCCGGCATCGCCATCCCGAACTACCGGGTGATGATCACCAAGGCGCGGGCCGCCGACGTCCTCGGCGACGTCGACGTGGTGTACGTGGCGGCCACCAACTACCTGGCCAACAACCACACGTGGCCGGCGGACGCGGCCGCGGCGACCATCCCGACCGGGATGGACACCTACCTCCCCAACGGCTTCTCCTTCACCCAGGACGGCTTCGAGCTCGACTGGGACAACGGGGGCGGCCTGGTGGGGATCTCGGTGGTCACCGACGACACGGCGCTGGGCAACGCCCTCATGTCCCTGGTGGGCAGCACCACCTGGTTCGTCTCGGGCAACCGCTACACGAGGGTCCTGGAGCCCAACTGACGGGGGGGCGACCCGGGGCCCCTACTCGGCCCTCATGGTGATCATGGGGTCGATCCGGGTGGAGCGCCGGGCCGGGATCCAGCTCGCCAGCAGGGCCGCGCCCGCCAAGAGCAGGACGCCGGCAACGAGGGTGGAGGGGTCCCGGGGGCTCACCTCGAAGAGGAGGCCCTGCATGACCCTACCGAGGGCCAGCGCCGCGCCGGCCCCCACGACCAGGCCCGCCGCGGCCGTCCCCACCGCCTCCCGCATGACCAGTCCCCGGACGGCGCCGGGCTGGGCTCCCAGCGCCAGACGGATTCCCACCTCCCGGGTGCGTCGGGCCACGCTGTAGGACACGACCCCGTAGATCCCCACGACGGCCAGCAGGAGGGCCACCGCGGCGAAGGCTCCCAGCACGATCAGGGTGAAGCGGCGGTCCGCCACCGACTCGCCCACCCGCTCGGCCAGGGGACGCACGGTCAGGGGGATGTCCGGGTCCACCGTCTGCACCGTTCCCCTGAGCGCCCCCGCGGCAACCTCGGCGGACCCCACCCGGGGCCGGGTCAGCAAGGTGGTGCCGTAGCGCGTCCGGAAGGGCCGCTGGCGGTAGCTGAAGTACACGGTGGGGGTGGGGTCGCGGGTCAGTCCGCGGTAGCGCACGTCGCCCACCACGCCCACCACCGTGGCGAACACCTGCTTGTTCCAGAAGTTGTCCATCCCGCCCCCCGTCACCTGGTGCCCGAGGGGGTCGCGCCCGGGCCACCAGCGCTCGGCGAAGGAGCGGCTCACCACCGCCACCTGGGCGGAGGATGCATCGTCGCCTTCGGTGAACGTCCGGCCCTGGAGGAGGGGGATGCCCAGGAGCTCGAAGTAGCCGCCGCTCACCACCACGTAGCCGCCATCCGCGGCGAGGCTCATGTCGCCGTCCAGCTGCATCCGCCCCGACGGAATCCCGCCGGCCAGCGGGATCGTCGTCGTGACGGCGGCGGAGGCCACGCCCGGGGCGGCGTTCAACTGGGCCAGGAGCCGGTCGTAGAACGCCGCCGTGGACGGGTCGTCGGGGTACTTGGTGGGGCTCGGCGAGATGTCGGCGGCGAGGACGTCGCCGGCGCGGAATCCCGGGTCCTGGTCCAGCACGCGCCAGAAGCTGCGGATGAGGAGGCCGGAGCCCGCCAGGAGCAGGAGCGCCAGGGCCACCTCGCCCCCCACCAGGAGCCTCCACAGCGCCCCCGTCCCCTCGGCGGCCGCCCCCCGCCCCCCTTCGCGCAGGGCGCCGGCCACCGAACCGCGGGCGATGCGCAGCGCGGGTGCCGTCCCGAAGAGGAGGGAGGTGGCCAGGGACAGGACCGCCGTGAAGGCCAGAACGCGGCCGTCGAGGCTCACGTCCCCCAGGCGGGGGAGGGCGGCCGGTCCGAGGGCCACCAGCCCCCGGAGGACCAGCCAGGCCAGGCCGAGGCCGGCGGCGGCGCCCGCCCCCGCCAGCACCAGGCTCTCGGTGAGGAGCTGGCGGACGAGCCGGCTCCTGGGCGCGCCGAGGGAGGCCCGCACCGCCATCTCCCTCGCCCGGGACGCCCCCCGGGCAAGGAGGGTGCTGGCCAGGTTCGAGCACGCCACGAGGAGCACCACGGCCGCCGCCCCCAGGAGGAGGTAGAGGGGCCTGCGGGCCGAACCGGCGATCTGCTCCAGGAGGGGTGTGACGAACACGCCCGTGGCCAGGTAGTCCGGGTCGTCGGTGGAGCCCTCCAGCACCTGGGCGGTGATCCCCGCCAGCTCCTCGCGGGCGCCCTCGACGTCCGCGCCGGGGGCCAGACGCCCCACGACCTTCCAGTTGTGGGACGTGCGGGAGTCGTTCTCCCCTTCCAGCTCCGCCGGCCACCACAGGGCGGTCTCATCGGGGAAGTCGAACGCCGGGGGCATGACCCCCACGACCTGCGCCGCGTGCCCCTCCACCTCCAGCGTGCGCTCCAGGACGTCCGGGTCGCCGCCGAGCTGGTCCTGCCAGAACCTGTGGGACAGGACCACCACGGGAGCCACCCCCTCCCGGTGCTCCTCGGGCAGGGTGACCCGCCCCAGCTCGGGGCGCACGTCCAGGACGTCCCAGAAGCCGGCGCCCACGGAGGTGGCCCTGGCCCTGAGGGGACGCAGGCCGCCCAGGACCGTGGTGGTGCCCCCCGAATAGCCCGCCAGGGCCTCGAACGTCCGGGATCGCTCCTTCCAGTCCTTCAGGTTCGGCCACGCGGCGGCCATCGGCCCGCCCCGGTTGTTCCGCTCCGCCACGAACGCCAGGCGCTCGGGGCGGGGGAACGGGAGAGGCCGGAGCAGCACCCCGTTCACGATGCTGAACACCGCCGTGTTGGCGCCGATGCCCAAAGCCAGCGTCAGCACTGCCAGTGCCGCGAAGCCCGGGCTCCTGGTCAGCGCCCGCACCGCGTAGCGGACGTCCTGGACGAGAGCCTCGACCCACCGGCTCCACCCCTGGGCCCACCCCGCCCGCCTGCCCGTCGCGCTCTTCCTCATGGCCGCCTCCACCTCCTCCACGTCGCCGAATCGGGAAAGCGCCTCGCGGCGCGCTTCCTCCGGATCCCACCCCGCCGCCACCAGCTCGTCGACCCGCAGCGCCAGGTGCGCCTCCACCTCCCGACGCACGTCGTCCGCGACGTCCCGCTCCCCCCGCTCCGACCCCGGACCGGTCCCGCGCCGGCCCGTCATCGGGCGGGGTCTTCCCGGAACAACACCCGGCCCATGGCTTCCACGTATCTGCGCCACCCCTCCACCTCACCCTCCAGGGCGCGCCGCCCGGTCTCGGTCAGGGCGTAGAAGCGGGCCTCCCTCCCTGTGTCCGTGACGCCCCACGACCCCACCACCAGCCCGCGCTTCTCCAGGCGCCGGAGGGCGGGGTAGAGCGCACCCTCGTCCACCTGGAGGGCGTCGTCGGTGGCGTCCCGGATGGAGCGGGACACGGCATAGCCGTGGAGGGGACCCGGGCTCAGGGTCTTGAGGATGAGGACGTCCAGGGTGCCTCGGATGAGGTCCACGAAGCCTCCGGTGGGGGGCGGCGGCGGACGATGCCGGTGACTCTCATGCATCAGACTCTGAGGGGTCCCGGAGGGTTGGACACGGGGGGGACCGGCGGGCGTAACGCCGACCTTGGGAGCCACCCAGAACTCCATGTATCTTGGAGGTGCACCCAATCCGCGGAGTGGGCCCTTCCCCGCACCCCCCCCAACCCCTCCGGACCATGCACGACGGCCAGTCCGATCCCCGCGAGGCAGGGCGGGCGCGCGCCGACGACGAGCGTGCCCGGCGCTCCCTGGGCCTCGCCCGGGGCGCCGGCGCCGGCCCGGGGGCCCCGGACGACGAGATCGAGTGGGTGCTGGACGAGGAGTCCCTGGAGGCTCCCCTTCCTCTCCAGAGCGCGGAGCCGGCCGAGCCGGCGCCACCCCTCCCCACCCCGACGCCGGCCCCCTCACGGCCGCCGACCGTAGAGGACGCCGGACAGCCCGATGCATCCGGGGAGGACGAAGAGGCGCCCGAGCCCGTGGACATCGGGGACGAGCTGGGCGACGACGCGGAGGACACCGCGGAGGTGGTGCCCCTCAGCGACGACGCCGAGCGGGCGGCTCTCCTGACGGCGGTGCTCCGCTCCCAGGCCCTCAACGCCATCCGCTGGGACACCGAGCCGCCCCGCCGCACCTCCACCCCCGTCAAGGTCGCGGCTGCCATCCTCGTCCTCCTGGCGGGGTGGCTGTGGATCAGCCCCCCGGGATGGCTGCAGCCGGCCCCGCCGCCCCCTGTATCACCCCAGGTGCAGGAGGCGGGGCTCCGTCTCGCCATGTACATCCAGGCCCAGCAGATCGAGGCGTTCCGGCTGCGCCGCGGCCGCCTCCCCGACGTCCTGTGGGAGACCGGCGAGCCGCTCCCCGGCATGATCTACCAGCGGCTGAACGCACGGGAGTACCGCCTCACCGGCTTCACCGAGGCGATGGCCCTCACCTACCGGTCGACCGAGCCCCTGGCGCAGTTCGTGGGCAACATCGAGCGGACCATCGGCGTGGGAAGCGACGAGTGAGGGGCGGGGCGCCCGATCGCCGCAGCGGCTTCACCATGGTGGAGGTCCTGGTGGTGCTGGTGGTGCTGAGCATCCTGGCGCGGATCGCCATCCCCCACTTCCACGAGGCACTCCTGCGGGCCCGCGCCGCCCACGCCCTGGGCGACATCAACGTGGTGGAGACCGCGGCCGAGCAGTACTACGCCGACACCAACGAATGGCCTCCGGACACCTCCCCCGGCGAGGTCCCGCCCGAGCTCGTGTCCTACCTGCCGGACAACTTCTCCTTCACCTACGACGGCTACCTCCTCGACTGGGACAACTGGTCGCTTCCGGAGGGCCTGCCCCAGCACCCGGGCACCGGGATCCTGGTGGGGGTCTCCATCACCACCGACGAGCCCGAGCTGGGCAACGCCCTGGCGCAGCTCCTCGGGCCCAATGGGTGGTACACGCTGGGCAACAGCTACACGAAGCTGATCCAGAGGAGCTGACCGTCGCCGGAGGGGCTGTTGCACGCCCCTTGCTCCGGGACCTGCCACGACGACCAGTTCCTCGCGGGGGAGGCTCGCCTTGCTCGGCATCGCGCTGTGGGTAACGCTGGGGGCGCTGGCCCTCGCGTGCGCGCTCCTGGTGGCCGTGGGCGCCCTCTTCCTCACCCGGGGCACGCCCATGACGGGGGTGCGGGCCCTGGACGCCGACCGGAAGCCGCCCGGCGCCGGGGAAGCCGCCTTCCGCCGGGAGGTGGAGAGCCACCTGGGCGCCGAGCTCACCCGGGGCAACCGGGTGGAGGTCCTCTTCAACGGCGAGGAGGTGTATCCCCGCCTCTTCGAGGACCTCCGGGGCGCCCAGGACCTCATCACGTGGCACGTCTTCTGGTTCAAGCCCGGGCAGCTCGCCGACGAGCTCAAGACCATCCTGGTGGAGCGCGCCCGGGCGGGCGTCACCGTCCTCTTCCTCTACGACTGGTTCGGCTCGCTGGGGGTGGACGACGCGTACTTCGAGGAGCTCCGGGAGGCCGGCGTGGAGGTGGCCTGCTTCCGGCCTCTCCGCCCCTCCACCGTCTACAAGGTCCAGCAGAGGAGCCACACCCGCACCGTCGTGGTGGACGGCCGCGTCGGCTACACCGGCGGCTTCGCCATCCACGATGCCTGGAGGGGGGACGGCCGCCACCCCGGCCAGTGGCGGGACACCAGCGTGCGCTTCGAGGGCGGGGCCGTCTACCAGCTCCAGGCGGGCTTCGTGAACGACTGGACCGAGGCCACGGGCGAGCTCCTGGTGGGAGACCGCGTCTTCCCCGAGGGCGACCGGGACCCGGGCGACACCCGGGCCGGCGTCTTCTTCAACGCCCCCGGGCTCGGGAGCACGGACGTGGAGCAGTACTTCGCCCTGTCGATATGGGGCGCCCGGGAGACCCTCTACGTGTCCAGCGCCTACTTCGTCCCCGACGACGACTTCCGCCGCCTCCTGGTGGACGCGGCCCGGAGGGGGGTGGACGTGCGCATCCTCACACCGGGTCGGAACACCGACAAGATGTCGACCTTCTGGGCGGCCCGCCGCCACTTCGAGGTGCTATTGGAGGGAGGGGTCCGGCTCTACGAGTACCGGCCCACCATGGTCCACGCGAAGACGCTGGTGGTGGACGGGGTGTGGAGCTCGGTGGGCACCATGAACTTCGACAACCGCTCCATGGCGCTGAACGACGAGGTCACTCTCCTCTGCCACGACCCTGACGTGGGGCGGCGCCTCCACGAGCGTTTCCTCGAGGACCTGGCGCTGGCTGACGAGTTGGCGCTGGATGCCTTCCGGGAGCGGGGCGCCGTGCAGCGGGTGAAGGAGATGGCCTTCGTCCTCCTCTCCCGCTTCCTGTGAGGGCCCTCAGCGCCGCCGGACCAGCGCGGGCACGCCCCCACGGGGACGAAGCGTCACCGCCGGCTGGAGGTCGGGCTCGAAGCCCGGGGGCACCTCGAAGCGCCAGCGCCGGAGGAGGATGGCCAGCACCAGGGGGGCCTCCATGAGGGCGAAGCCGGCGCCCACGCACGCGCGCCGGCCGGCGCCGAAGGGGAAGTAGGCCTCCCGGGTCACCGCCGGGGTGCCGTCGCTGCCGGGCGGCGCGTCGGGAGCCCAGCGTGCCGGGTGGAAGCGCTCGGCGTCGGCGAAGAAGCGGGGATCCCGGTGGGTGACCCACGGAAGGAGGAAGAGCTGGGCGCCCTTCGGGATGCGGTAGCCCCCCAGCTCGATCTCCCGCACTGCCTCCCGCCCCAGCCCCCACGCCGGCGGATAGAGTCGCAGCGTCTCCTGGACGACGCGGCGCAGACGGGGCAGGCGCGGCAGGTCGTCCAGCTCCGGGTCGCGGCCGCCCAGCTCGGCGTCGAGCTCCTCCACCAGGGCCCGCTCCTCCTCCGGAGAGCGGGACAGGAGGAGCAGGGCGTAGCTCAGGGCCAGGGCGGTGGTCTCGTGCCCGGCGAGCATGAGGGTGAGCACCTCGTCCCGGAGGCGGCGGCGCGCCTCCGGGGTGCCCTCGGCCCGGGTGGCCGCCAGGAGGTCGGCGAGGAGGTCGTCGTCCCCCTCCCCCAGCGCCTCCACGCGCCGGGCGACCACCGCGTCCACCACGCTCCGGAGGCGGCGCACGGCGCTCCGGAGCTGGAGGTTGCGGGGTGTGGGGAAGGTGAGGGGCAGGGGAAAGCGGCTCCGGATGAAGACCTCCTCGAAGCGGTCCATCACCCGGCCCAGCCCCTCCCCCACGTCGCCCACGTGGTCGCTGAGCTCGGCGCCGAACAGGGCTTCGGCCACCACGCCCAGGGTGAGCCGGGACAGGAAGGCGTGGACGTCGATGCGCCGTCCGTCCTCCAGGGTCTCGGCCGCCTCACGGGTGCGGGCGACCATCATGGGGGCGTACTGGCGCAGCCGGTCGTGGCGGAAGGCGGGCTGCACCCGGGCCCGCTCCCGCCGCCACGTCTCACCCTCGGCGGTGAGGAGCCCGTCGCCCAGGGCCACCCGCAGGGCCCGGAGGCTGCGGGATTGGACCAGGTCCTCCACGCCCGCACGGAGCGCTTCGTGGACCAGGGTGGGGTCCGACACCAGCACCACCCTCAGCCAGTACACGCGGAAGGACGCGATGCCCGGGTGCTCCTCCGCCAGGCGGCTGTAGAACCCCAGGACGTCCCGGCGGATCTCGTCCCTCAGGCCCGAGGGACGCAGGCTCCGGGGGCCCGGTGGAAGGGCGCGGCGGGGAGGAGGGGGGCGGTCCGTCATGGCACCCCATGGTGGCGGCGCGGGCGGGTGCGGTGCAATGGAGGCGGCGTGGGGCGTCCCCAGGGGTGGGCCCATGACACGGCAGAGGCGGCGGGGGTGCGCCGCACGGATCTTGCTTCGGCCCACGCTGGTACCACGCTGCACCTCGAGGAGGAGCACCCATGAGACGATCGATGCGCATCCTGGCCGGCGCGGCCGTGGCCCTCACCGTCACCGCGTGCGCCAGCGGGGGATCCCACGAGGAGAAGCCCAAGGGGATCCCGGTCGCGGTGCAGAACAACCTGGTGCCCAGCACCATCCTCACCGTGAACATGGTGAGCGAGGGCGGCCAGAAGGACCTCCTCGGCTCCATCATCCCCACGGGCCGCAAGACCTTCCGCTTCGACCCCACCAAGCTGCCGGGATCCCAGGTGCACCTGGTGGGGCAGACGTCGGCCGGGAAGGAGATCACCTCCCAGCCGTTCGCCATCACCGGCGCGTCGCGGGTGGAGTGGGACGTCTCCAAGGACTCATTGTCGGTGTCCCACTAGCGACAGGCTCGCTGGTCGGGCGGTCAATCCGCCCGCAGTGAGACGGGGCCCCACCGGGGGCGCTCTCCGGTGGGGCCCCGTGCGTGAAGGCTGCTTGCCCCGGCGGCGGGGGTTGTTCACAATGACGGTTCGCTCCCCGCTCCCGACGAGCGGGCGACACCACGCCGTTTCCGCGGACCGCAGGAGTGCACCATGCGTCGCCCCGCCTTGTATTCCATGCTTCTCCTGGCCCTGACGGCGGCGCCCGCCGCCGCCCAGATGGCCGGGGGAGGCGCGCCGATGATGGACCACGTCGACCCCGCCCTCCTCAACGGGATGGCCTACCGGCTGGTGGGCCCCTCCCAGGGCGGCCGGGTCACGACGGTGACCGGCGTCCCGTCCCAGCCCCGCACCTTCTACATGGGGGAGGCCGCGGGAGGCCTCTTCAAGACCACCGACGGTGGCCAGAGCTGGTTCCCGGTGACCGATGGGCAGGTGCCGCTGGGCTCCAGCGGCTCGGTCGTGGTGGCCGACTCGGACCCGAACGTGGTCTACTACGGCACCGGCTCCGACGGCATCCGCAGCAACGTCTCCACCGGGCGGGGCGTGTACAAGAGCACCGACGGGGGCAAGACGTGGCAGTTCGCCGGGCTGCGTGACGTGGGCCAGATCGGCGCGGTGCGCGTCCACCCCACCAACCCCGACATCGTGTGGGTGGCCGCCAACGGGAACGCGTTCAAGCCCAACTCCGAGCGGGGCATCTTCAAGACCACCGACGGCGGCAAGACGTGGAAGAAGACCCTGTTCCTGAACGACAGCACCGGCGCCATGGACGTGGAGCTCCAGCCGGGCAACCCGAACGTGGTCTACGCCTGGATGAACCGCATCGAGCGGAAGCCGTGGACCATCATCAGCGGCTCTCGTGAGGGCGGCTTCTACAAGAGCACCGACGGCGGAAACAGCTTCAAGAAGATCACCAACGGCCTGCCCCACGACCTGGTCGGCAAGGGCAACCTGGCCGTGTCCGCGGCCGACCCGAACCGGGTCTACGCCCTGGTGGAAGCCAAGCCGGGCGGAGGGCTCTACCGCTCCGACGACGCCGGGCAGAGCTGGCAGGAGATGCGGAAGGGGGCCAGCGCGGCCATGCAGCGCACCTTCGACCAGATGATCCAGCGGCCGTTCTACTACACGACCATCGGCGCCGACCCCATGAACGCCGACGTCGTGTACGCCGGGGCCGAGAGCTTCTTCAAGTCCACCGACGGCGGCCACACGTTCACCCGCGTGTCCACGCCCCACGGCGACAACCACGACATCTGGATCAACCCGAACGACGACAACATCATGATCCAGTCGAACGACGGCGGCGCGAACGTCTCGTTCGACGGCGGGAAGACCTGGTCGACCCAGTACAACCAGCCCACGGCCGAGCTGTACGGCGTGTGGACCGACAACGAGTTCCCCTACAACCTCTACGCCGCCCAGCAGGACGACGGGACCCACATCCTGTCCATGGCAGCCAAGGGGGGCGACCGGAACGTGAACTGGTTCGCCGGACCCGGGTGCGAGACCGGTCCCATCATGCCCCACCCGGGCAACCCCCAGTACGTCTACGGCGCCTGCAAGGGGCAGTTCGAGGTGCTGGACCGGAAGACGGGGCAGACCCGGGAGTACTGGGTCGGCGCCCAGTCGCTGTACGGCAACCCGGCCAGCGACCTCATCTACCGCTTCCAGCGCGTCTCCCCAATGGAGACCTCGCCCACCAACCCGGACGTGGTCTACTACGGCTCCCAGTACGTCCACCGCTCCACGGACATGGGCGTCACGTGGGAGAAGATCTCCCCCGACCTCACCGCCCACCCCGCCTGCTGCCAGGGCGTGAGCGGCGAGCCCATCACCCGGGACGTCACCGGTGAGGAGTTCTACTCCACGCTCTACGCCATCACCGAGTCGCCCCACGACCCCCAGGTGATCTGGACCGGCTCCAACGACGGGCCCTTCTACGTCACACGGGACGGCGGCAAGAGCTGGACGAACATCACGCCCAAGGACCTCCAGCCCGGGGGCCGGGTGGCGTGGATCGACGCCTCCCCCCACCGGCCCGGGTCGGCGTACTACGCCGTGTACCGCTACCTGCTGGGCGACTTCCACCCCTACCTGTACCGGACCGACGACTACGGGAAGAGCTGGACGCTGCTCACACCGGGGAACAACGGCATCGCCGCCGACGAGCCCACGCGCGTGGTGCGGGAGGACCCGGTGCGGGAGGGGCTCCTCTACGCCGGCACCGAGTTCGGCATGTACGTGTCGTTCGACAACGGTGCCCACTGGCAGCCGTTCCAGCAGAACCTGCCCAACGTCCCGATCAACGACATCCGGGTGAAGAACAACGACCTGATCCTGGCCACCGAGGGGCGGGCCTTCTGGATCGTCGACGACATCACGCCCCTCCGTCAGATCACGCCCCAGACGACCACCACGGCGGCGCACCTCTTCCAGCCCCGGGACGGCTACCGTACCCAGGCGGCCCCCGAGCTGCTGGGGCCGATGCTCGACTACTACCTGCCCAGCAAGCCCATCGGGCCGGTCAAGATCGACATCCTGGACGGATCCGGGACGGTGGTGAACACCTTCGACTCGTCCCGGCCGCCGCCGCCCCAGCGGCGCCGCTTCAGCGAGGAGGACGAGGGTGGCATGAGCAGCCCCGGCGACGACGCCCTCTACGCGCCGTGGCCCGTGCTGGACAAGGTGCCGGCCGAGCAGGGGATGAACCGCTTCGTGTGGGACGTGCGCAACAAGGACCGGGTAACCATGCCCCCGGGCCAGTACCAGGCGCGTCTCACGGTCGACGGGAGCACCCTCACCCAGCCCTTCCACGTCCTGAGGGACCCGCGCATCGCGGCCGAGGGGACGACGGTGGCCGACCTCCAGGAGCAGTACCAGCACAACATGCGCATGACGGCCATGGTACAGGAGGTGAACCATCTGGCCGACCGGGTGCAGAAGGCGTGGGACCGTCTCCAGAACGCCACGGGGGCGGACGCGGAGACGCGGCGGAAGCTGGAGCCGCTGGTGTATCAGGTGCTCACGCCGTCCATCCGCTACAGCAAGCCGGGCATCCAGGACCAGATCACCTACCTGCAGCGCATGACCACCGGCGCCGACCAGAAGATCGGCCGGGACGCCATCGAGCGTTACCAGACGCTGCGCAAGGAGCTGGACGCCCTGGAGGCCAAGGTCAACGCCGTGCTGGGGCCCGAGGGGTAGGTCGGGGCACGTTGCGAGTGGAAGGGGCCCGGGCGGCGTCGCCGCCCGGGCCCCTTGCGTTGCAGCGGAATGCGTGCCGGCGGGGCGGGTTACGGACCCGCGGAGAGGCGGGCCAACGGCGGCTCACCCGCGGCAGGTGCGACCATGGCGGCGGCGGGCGGGAACGCCGGCCCGGTGTGGTCGACGGGCGCGATGGATCGCCGGGAGCGCCCGGCGGGAGAGGTCGCCGGCGCGATCGTCGGGAACGCAGCATTCGTGGTTCGTCGTGCCCGTCCGTGATGCGTTGTCGGGGATTATTGCCGTGAACGCAGCACCCACGAAGCGTGCGGGGTCATCCGTGTCGGGTTCTCAGCAATAATCACCCACAACGCCACACCCGTCGCCGACCGCCCCGATCCGTGCTGCGTTCGCGGCACTCCCCGGCGCCGGCGCAGAGGCCCCCCCTATTCCGCCTTCAGCACCCGCACCGGGTCGATGCGTGCCGCGCGCCGGGCGGGGAGCGCCGCCGCCGCCACCGCCGCCAGCACGAGCACCAGGGCGGTGGCTCCGAAGGTCACCGGGTCGGCCGTGCCCACGCCGTAGAGCAGGCTCCCCAGGAGCCGGGTCAGGGCCAGGGCCGCCACCAACCCGACGCCCAGCCCCACCGCCACCACGGCCAGGCTCCCCCGCACGACCAGGCCGCTCACCTCGCCGCCGCTGGCGCCCAGGGCCAGGCGGACGCCCATCTCCCGCAGCCGTCCGTTCACCCCGTACGACACCACCCCGTAGAGGCCCACCACGGCCAGCGTGAGGGCGACCGCCGCGAACAACCCGAGGAGGCTCGTGATGAAGCGCTCGGGCCCCAGGGCCCGGGCCACCACGTCGGTCATGGGCGCCATCTGGGCGGCGGCCATGGACGGGTCCAGCTCGGCCACTGCGCGGCGCACGTCGTCGGCCAGGGTCGCTGGGGTCCGGGGCGAGCGGACGGTGAGCCACATGGCCCCGCTCGGAGACTGGTCGTACGGGAGGTAGAGGGCGTCGTGGGCCTCCTCCCGGATGCCGAAGTGACGCGTGTCGGCGACGATGCCCACGATCTCCCGCCAGACCGGACTGGCGGTGCTGTTGAGATTCACCCTCGAGCCCAGGGCGTCGCCGTCGGGGAACCAGCGCTGCGCCATGCTCTGGTTGATGACCACCACCGGCGGCGCCCGCTCGTCGTCGGAGGGCAGGATACCCCGCCCCGCCACGAACGTCATCCCCATGGTCCCCATGTAACCGGGGGTGACCCGGCGGTACCACACGGCGTGCTCCTGGCCCGGCTCCGGGACGGGACGGCCCTCGACGGTGAAGGTCACGTCCTCGTTCGCCCCGCCCAGGGGCAGGCTGGAGATGGCGCCCACCCCCGTGACACCGGGCAAGGAGCCGAGGCGCTCCTCGGCCCGGTGGACGAAGCCCCGGCGGGCATCGTCGTCGGGGTAGCGCGTCTGGGGAAGCCCCAGGCGCAGTACCAGCACGCCCTCCGGCCGGTAGCCCAGGTCGGCCGCCCGAAGGTTTCTGAAGCTCCGGAGGAGGAGGCCAGCCCCCACCAGCAGAACCAGCGCCAGGGAGACCTGTGCCGCCACCAACACGCTCCTGGCCCGTGCGCCGCCCCGTGCGCCGACTCTGCCCCGTCCGCCCCCGTGGAGCGCGCCCGCGGGTGCGGCCCGGGAGCTCCGCAGGGACGGCACCACGCCGAAGAGGATGCCGGCCAGGGCAGTCACGCCCAGTGCGAAGGCCAGGACCCTGGCGTCCACCCCCACGTCGGCGACCCGGGGCGTCCCCGGGGGGGCCAGGGACACCAGGACCCCGGTGCCGAGCCAGGCCAGCAGGAGGCCGCCGGCTCCGCCCAGGAGGGCCATCAGGCCGCTCTCGGTGAGGAGCTGCCGGGTGATCCTCCCGCGCCCGGCCCCCAGCGCCCCACGTACGGCCAGCTCCGACGCCCGGGTGCTCGAGCGCGCCATGAGGAGGTTGGCCACGTTCACGCACGCGATGACGAGAACGAAGCCCACCGCCCCCAGGAGCACCAGGAGTTGGGTACGGGCGTCGGCCACCAGGTCCCGGCGCAGCGGCCGCAGGGTGAAGCCCTCGCCGACGTTGGCGCGGGGGTGCTCCGCCTCGAGGTCCCGGGCGATGCGGTTGGCCTCCATCCTGGCGGATGCCAGGGTCGCGCCGTCGGCCAAGCGGGCGGCAGCGTGGAGACACGCCCCGCCGCGCCCGCAGTACGTATGGTCCACGTCCTGGCGGAGGGGCACCCAGACGTCGGCGGCGGGCATGAAGGGCGTGCGAAAGTCGGGGCCCATGACGCCTACCACCGTGTAGCCCTCGCCGTC
Organism: uncultured Gemmatimonadales bacterium; assembly: GCA_963720485.1. Lineage (GTDB taxonomy): Bacteria > Gemmatimonadota > Gemmatimonadetes > Longimicrobiales > Gaopeijiaceae > MFD05684-c1. Next base: position 4,400,534 of record OY970395.1, on the reverse strand, counting down.
GATGGTGATGGTGGAACCCACCACCCCCCGTTCCCCGCCGAAGACCCTCCTCCAGAATCCGTCGGAGAGGACGGCCGTGCCGGGCGCCCCCGGGACGTCCTCCTCGGGACGGAAGCTCCTCCCCAGGGCCGGCTCCACCTGGAGCACCCCTGGGAAGAGGTCGGCGGTGACCGCACCGACGCTGATCGCCCGGGGCTCACCCTGCCCGGTCAGGGTCGCGCCCCCACCGTCCCACATCCCCACCGCCTCCAGCGTGCGGCTCCGCTCCCGCAGGTCGGCAGCGTTGGGGAAGTTCAGCCACTCGTCGGCCGGCCCGCCCCGGCGCGTCAAGTCCGCCCACACCGCCACCAGCCGCTCGGGATGGGGAAAGGGGAGGGGCTTGAAGAGGATGCCGTCCACCACCGAGAAGATGGCCGTGGTCGCCCCGATGCCCAGGGCCAGGGTGAGCACCGTCACCAGCGTGAAGCCCGGACTCCGGAGGAGTTGGCGCGCCCCATAGCGCAGGTCCTGCACGAAGCCATCCCACCGGTCCGCCCGCTCGTTCCCCGTCGTCCGCCGCATGGTCTCCTCCCGCATGGCCCGCTTCACGTCGTCCACATCGCCGAAGCGCCGGAGCGCCTCCCGTCTCGCCTCCTCCTCTCCCATGCCCTGCCCCACGAGCGCCTCCACCTTCCGCTCCAGGTGGAAGCGCACCTCGTCATCCACCTCCTCGGGGACGCGGGCCCGCCCTCCCAGGCGGAAGAGGCGCTTCCTGGGTCCACCCGCGTTGCCTGCCGCCCCCTCCCCTCGAGGCTCGGGCCCCGATCCGGGGATGCGGCGGTCGTCCTTCCCCTCACCGCGGCTCACGGCGTCCCCCCTTCGGCGGCCAGCGCCCGGGCCACCGCCGCGGAGTAGCGCCGCCAGCGCTCCGCCTCCGCCGACAGGCGCCGCTCCCCCTGGCCCGTGAGGCGATAGAACTTGGCCTTGCGGTTGTTGTCCGAGAGTCCCCACTCCGACGTCAGCCAGCCCCGCCGCTCCAGCCGGTGGAGCGCCGGGTACAGCGTGCCCTCCTCCACCAGCAGCGTCCCTCCGGTAACCGCGCCGATCCACTCGGCCACCGCGTAGCCGTGGCGGGCGCCGCTCGAGAGGGCCTTCAGGACCAGCAGGTCCAGGGTGCCCCGGAGGAGGTCCAGCGCGTCGTCGGTCATCCGGTCCGTCTCCATCGTCCGGTGAGATCGCCCACGGCCACCCCTTTGATTCAAAGGGGAGAGGGTGGGTTGCTTCCCCTGGAACCGCAAGGGGAAGCCGTGGAGCGGGGCCGCGAGCAGGCCTCCAGGTCCCCGCCGCCGGCGGGGGCCGCAGGGCCTGCAACCCTCCCGTTCGCCCAACCGTCCCAGCTATGTAGCGACGCACACACGTGGGAGGCGAGGTGGCGAACGAACGAGGGAACCCCACCCTGGGGTGGACGGCCGCCGTGGTGCTCCAGGCCATCGCCCGGGGGCACCGCTGGGGATTCGACGTCATGGGGGCGACCCGCCTCCCCAGCGGCACCGTCTATCCGCTTCTGCGCCGCCTGGAGGGGGCGGGACTGGTCACGTCGGGGTGGGAGGACGAGGAGGCCGCCCATGCCCGGGGCCGGCCCGCCCGCCGCTACTACGAGCCCACGGGAGCCGGGCTGGCGGCCCTGGCGGCGGCCCGGGAGCGGCTGGCCGCCCAGCGGGCCGTGTTCGGCGACGCCCTGTCCGACGCCGGCGGCGGCTGAACCGCCTTGTCCGACCACCCCCGCGGACCGGCGCGAGGCTGACCATCGTGCCCCCGCGCCTCGCCACCGTCCTCGTGCGGGCCGCCTCCCGCCTGGCGCCCCGGCGCCACCGCGCCCGCTTCCTGGGGGAGTGGCGCGCGGAGCTGTGGCACGTGGCGGGGACGGAGGGGCGGGCGAAGGCGCTGTGGGTCGCGTGCGGGTCGTTCGCGGACGCCCTGGCCATGGGCGCCCTGGACCACCGTGAACAGAGGGAGGAGAGCGTGGGTGAGTGGATCGTGGGGTTCGGCAGGGACCTCCGCACGGCCGTGCGCGGGCTGGCCCGCAGCCCGGGCTACGCCGCCGTCGCCGTCGTGACGCTGGCCCTCGGCATCGGCGGCAGCGCCGCCCTTTTCACGCTCCTGGAGCGGGTGGTCCTGGACCCCCTCCCCTACCCGGCGGCCGACCGCCTGGTGCGCCTCCAGAACCAGGTGCCGGGGGTGGGTCCCGACGAGGTGTGGAACGCGTCCACCGCCCAGTACGTCTACTTCACCGACCATGCGTCGTCGCTGGACGAGGTGGGCGTGTACCGGCGGTTCGGCGGCACCCTGGCCCGGGCCTCGGATGTGCAGAGGGTAGGCGTCGCCACCGTGACCGTGAGCGTCCTGGACCTCCTGGGCGCCCGGGCGTCGCAGGGGCGGATCCTGGGCCCCGCCGACGACCGTCCCGGCGCCCCCACCGCGGTGGTCCTCTCCCACGGCTTCTGGCAGGAGGCCCTGGGCGCCGACCCGTCGGTGGTGGGCTCCACCCTCACGCTGAACGACGAGCCGGTGCAGGTGGTGGGTGTCCTGGCTCCGGGGATCGACCTACCCGGGGGCGCCCTGACCCCCCCCGATGTGTGGCTCCCCATGCGCATCGACCGGGGCGGCTACTTCGGCAACAACCACGTCTTCCCCATGATCGGCCGCCTGGCCCCGGGGGCGACCCCGGAAGGCGCGGGGGCGGAGATCGGGCGCCTCACCGCCCGCCTCCCCGAGGCGTTCCCCCAGGCCTACTCCCAGGCCTTCTTCGACCGCTACGGCTTCCGCACCGAGGTGCTGCCCCTCAAGGACGACGTCCTGGGCGACATGGGCAGGAACCTGTGGATCCTGTTCGGGGCGGTGGGGCTGGTCCTCCTCATCGCGTGCGCCAACGTGGCCAACCTGTTCATCGTGCGCATGGAGGGACGGCGCCACGAGCTGGACATCCGGACGGCGCTGGGCGCCGGGCGGGCCGCGCTGTGGCGCCACCTCCTGGCCGAGGGGCTGGCCCTGTCGGCGGCGGGAGCCGTGCTGGGGCTCGTGGTGGCCTTCTGGGGCGTGCCGGCGCTGGTGGCCGCCGCGCCCGAGGGGCTGCCCCGCATGGACCACGTGGCCATGGGCGCCACCACCGTGCTGGCCGCGGCCGCGCTGGCGCTCCTGGTGGGGGTGGCCCTGGGCGCCGGTCCCGCGCTGGCCCACTCCGGCGCGCCGGCGGGGGTGGCCGCCGAGGGACGCTCCACCACGGCGGGCGGGGAGCGCCGCCGCCTCCGCTCGGCGCTGGTGGTGGGCCAGGTGGCCCTGGCCCTGACGCTGGTGGTGGCCTCGGGGCTGCTGGTGCGTACGCTGGCCGCGCTGCACCACACCGCCCTGGGCTTCGACCCCGAAGGCGTGACGGTGGCGGAGGTCTACCCGTCTCCCGCCCGCTACGCCGACTCTCAGGCGCTGTGGGGCTTCTACGCAGAGGTGCTCACCCAGGTGCGCGCCCTCCCGGGCGTGGCCGCCGCGGGCTTCGGGGAGGAGGTCCCCGTGGCGGGGGGCTACGGCTGCGTGGTGCAGCTCTTCGAGGACGCGTCGGTCTACGAGCGCATCGAGGACCAGGGGCGCACCACGTGCGCGGGCGAGGAGCGGGTGACGCCCGGATACTTCGAGGCCCTGGGCATGACGGTGCTCGAGGGGCGCACCTTCACCGACGCCGACAACGACGACCCAACCCGGGGTGCGGCCGTGGTGAGCCGGGCCTTCGCCGAGCGCTTCTGGCCCGGGGAAGACGCGCTGGGCAAGGGGGTGTCGCCACCCGGCAACCCCGACCCGCCCTTCTACCACGTGGTGGGCGTCGTGGACGACGTCCCCACCGCAACGGGCTCGGGCCGCCCTCCCTTCTCCGAGCCGGCGGTGGCGGTCTACTACCCGGTGGTGAAGATCGCCGGCGTGGAGCGCTGGTGGCAGCCCGCGCCGCTGAACCTGGTCGTGAAGGGCGGCGGGGCGGGCCTCGCCTCCGCCCTACGCCGGACGGTCGCCGACGTGGACGCCCAGGCGCCCCTGGCCAACCTGACGGACATGGAGACGGTGGTGAGGGGCGCCATGGGCAGGATCGCCTTCGTGTCCCTGCTGCTGGGCGTGGCGGCGGCGGTGGCCCTCCTCCTGGCCGCCGTGGGGCTGTACGGCGTCATCGCCTACGTGGCCGGCCGGCGCACCCGGGAGATCGGCATGCGCATGGCCATGGGCGCCCGGGCGGGGGAGGTCCAGCGCATGATCGTGGGGGAGTCCCTGAAGCTGGCGGCCCTCGGCCTGGTCGTGGGCGCCGCCCTGGCCCTGGCCACCACCCGGGTCATGGCGGGCCTGCTGGTGGGGGTCACGCCCACCGATCCCGTGGCCCTCGCGGCGGCAGCGACCCTCCTGGCCGGCGTGGCACTGCTGGCGAGTTGGCTCCCGGCCCGGCGGGCCAGCCGCATCGACCCGGCGGCGGCGCTCCGCGCCGGCTAGCTCCGCCCTGTCCCCTCGGGCCACAGCCACGCCGCGCCGCGCACGCCGGAGGAGTCGCCGTGGCGGTTCCCGACGACCCGTGTGGCGACCTCGTCGGAGAACACCCACGGCGGCAGCGCCGCCTGCACCCGCTCCGGGAGGTGGGCCAGGTTGGACACGCCTCCGCCCAGCACCACTACGTCGGGGTCCAGGATGTCGACGACCACGGCCAGGCTCCGGGCCAGGCGGTCCACGTGCCGCTCCAGCGTGGCCCGGGCGCCGGCGTCACCGGCCTCGGCGGCCTCCTCGATCTCCGGCGCCGTGCGCACCTCGCCGGTGTGGGCCTTGTGGTCCCGCTCGATCCCGGGGCCCGAGCAGAACGTCTCCACGCAGCCCCGCTTGCCGCAGTAGCAGGGTGGCCCCGGGCGCTCGTCGTCCCGGGGCCAGGGCAGGGGGTTGTGGCCCCACTCCCCGGCGATGCTGGCCGCACCCACGAGCACCTTTCCGTCCACCACGATGCCACCTCCGACCCCCGTGCCCAGGATGGCGCCGAACACCACCCGGGCTCCAGCGGCGGCGCCGTCCACGGCCTCGGACAGGGCGAAGCAGTTGGCGTCGTTCATGAGGCGCACGGGGCGGCGCAGCCGCGCTGCCAGGTCCTTGTCCAGGGCCCGGCCGATGAGCCAGGTGGAGTTGGCGTTCTTGATGAGGCCCGTGCGGGGCGAGACGGCGCCGGGGATCCCGACGCCCACCGTCCCCCGCTCCCCCAGCTCCTCCTCGACCCCCTCCACGAGGGCCGCGATGCCGTCCAGGGTGGCCTCGTAGCCCCGGGGCGTGGGGATGCGCCGGCGCACGCGCTCCCCGCCGCCCTCGTCCAGAGCGATGATCTCGACCTTGGTGCCTCCGAGATCGATGCCGATGCGCATGCGCTCCTCCTCCGGGTGCCGCGGGTGCCGCCTCGACCCGCCGTCAGCCTGCTCCGCCCTCGCCGTCTTCTCCGCCGTCCCCCCCGTCCCCCCCTCTCCCCCCTCGCCGCCGAGGAAGCCCTCGATCTCCTCCACGGTGGCCCGGGCGCTCCGCCCCACGCCGATGACCGTGGCCGACGCCCACCCCGTCCACTCCCCGTAGCCCACCAGCCAGAGACGGGGCTCGTCCCGGGCCCGGGTGCCCTGCACGCCGATGCGGCCGTCGGCTCCCCGGACCCCGAGGGGCGCCAGATGGTCCAGGGCGGGGCGGAAGCCCGTGCACCACACCACCGCGTCGAAGGCCTCCCGCCGCCCGTCGGGCCACACGGCGCCGTCCCCCACCAGCCGCTCCGGCGGGCGCACCGCCCCCAGGGCCCCCCGGGCCCTGGCTTCGCGGACGGGCGGGACCATGACGATGTCGCCCAGGCTCGCCGGCGGCGGCTCGGGCCGCCCCTCCCGCCGGGCCCGCCACCGCTCGGTGGCGCGCTCGAAGAGGACGCGGCCGTCCACGTCGTCGGGGAGGAAGCGCGGCGGCTCCAGGGTGGCCCACGTGGTGGCGGCCACCCGGGACAGCTCGGCCGTCACCTGGGCCCCCGAGTTGCCGCCCCCGACCACCAGCACCCGGAGCCCCCGGAACGGCTCGGGGGAGCGGTAGTGGGCGGAGTGGATCTGGGTGCCGCCGAAGGCCTCCCGTCCCGGCAGGGAAGGCACCCAGGGCCGGCTCCAGGTGCCGGTGGCGCTGACCACGGCCCGGGCCTCCAGCGTGCCGTTCGCCACCGTCTCGACCAGGAGGGAGCGCGCCCCCTCCGCCCGGCGCACCGCCGTCACCCGCACCGGCCGGCGCACGGGCAGCGCGTAGCGGGCCTCGTAGCGGGCCAGGTAGTCCAGCATCTCGTCCCGGGAGGGGTAGTCGTCCGTGCCGCCGGGCATGAGCCAGCCCGGCAGGGAGCTGTAGCGGGCGGGGGAGAACAGACGCAGCGAGTCCCACCCGTGGCGCCACGCGCCCCCGGGGCCCGGCTGGTCGTCCAGGAGCGCGTGCCGGAGGCCGCTGCGGCGCAGGTACCACCCCACCGCGAGCCCCGCCTGCCCCGCCCCCACCACGGCGACGTCCAGGTGCTCCCGGTGGCCCGGTGCCCCGCTCACCGGCCCCGCCTCCGGCACGTCCGTTGCGGCCCTCCGCCACGAAGACGTCCACCCCGACCCGAGGCCGCCCCGTGTCCCAGCACGATCCCGTCCGCTTCGCCGTGCTCGGCCTGGGCCACATCGCCCAGGTCGCCGTCCTCCCGGCCTTCGAGCACGCCGACAACGCCGTTCTCGCCGCCCTGGTCTCGGGCGACCGGGACAAGCGGACGGCCGTCGCGGAGAAGTACGGGGTGGAGCACGCGGTGGATTACGGGGGGCTCGAGGCGCTGCTGGCCCGTGACGTGGCCGATGCCGTGTACATCGCGGTACCGAACCACCTCCACGCCGAGTACACGGTGCGGGCCGCCCGGGCGGGGGCCCACGTGCTGTGCGAGAAGCCCATGGCGGTCACCGAGGAGGAGTGCGAGGCCATGATGCGGGCGTGCGAGGAGCACGACCGGCGCCTCATGATCGCGTACCGCCTCCACTTCGAGAAGGCCAACATGGAGGTGGCCGCCCTGGTGCGCCGGGGAGCGATCGGCGAGCCCCGCTTCTTCAACTCCAGCTTCGCCCAGTCGGTGGTGGAGGGCGACGTGCGCCTCCTCCCCGTGGAGAAGGGAGGGGGGAGCCTGTACGACATGGGCGTCTACTGCATCAACGCCGCCCGCTACCTGTTCGCCGCCGAGCCCGAGGAGGTGACGGGCGTGAGCGTGAGCCGGAAGGGCGACCCCCGCTTCGAGGATTGCGACGAGACCACCTCGGCGGTGCTGCGCTTCCCGGGGGACAGGGTCGCCACCTTCACGTGCAGCTTCGGGGCCCACAAGGTGTCCCGCTACCGGGTGCAGGGGACGGAGGGGGAGGTGGTGATGGACCCCGCCTACCCCTACGCCGGGGAGCTCGCCTACGAGGTGCGGGTGGACGGCAGGGAGCGGCGGGAGCGCCTCCCCAAACGGGACCAGTTCGCCCCCGAGCTCATGCACTTCGCGGCGTGCGTGCGGGAGGGCAAGGACCCCGAGCCCGACGGCCGGGAGGGCCGGGCCGACGTGGCGGTGGTGCGGGCGATCCACCGCTCGGTCCGGGAGGGGCGCGCGGTGACGCTCGACCTTCCGCCGCTGGAGCGGCCCGGCACCGGGCAGGTGATGACCCGTCCGGGCTTTCCCGAGCCCGATGAGATCGGGGTGTCGGGCCCCAGTGAGCGCTGAAGTCCGGTTCCTGGGCTCAGTTCATCCGCTGCAGGGTGATGCCCGTGGGCGGCCGCCCGTTCGCCTCGTAGGAGATGACCACGGTCTCCTTTTCGGGGATGCTGATGATCTCCTTCCCTCCCGTCTTCTCGATGGACACCACCGACCCGTCGGCCCGGGTCAGGTGACCCGCCGTGGGCCCCGGCTCCACCTCGAACACGTAGGTGCCGGGTTCCAGGTCGAAGGGCTTCTCGATGGTGGTCTTCGGGTGGGGCTCCCTCTGCGCATCCACGTCGTCCTCCCGGCGCTCGTGCGGGCTTTATGGGCTCGATGGGCTCGATGAGATCAATGGGCGCGGCCGCTGTCTGCACGTTCCATTCCCAGGAGAGCGCCCGACGAGCTCACCAGGTACCAGGTTCTCGTCGCCCCGGGGCACCGTGCTCAGCATGCTCCCGTCCACCGTCTCGTGGGCCCGGGGCTCGGCCTGGGCCGTTCCAGCCTCCATGCCGTCTCTTCGCTCCGGCGGGTTCGTTTCAACCTGGCCCGGTGCGAGAGACGTGCGTCCGGGGCGGTCAGGCCCTACCCTTTTCCGGCCGCGCGGCCGCACCGGTCCGAGCGCACGTCCGCTCCACCCCGAGGGCATCATGAGACGAGGCATGCTGGTCCTGGCGATCCTCCTCCTTGCCGCACCCGGCCTGTCGGCCCAGGAGGTCCCCACCCGCCTCCTGGTCCGGGCCGTGGCCCACGACGCCAAGATCATCGGCTCCGGCGTGGGCGGCGCCCGCATCACCGTGCGGGACGCAGGCACCGGCCGGGTGCTGGCGTCGGGGATCCAGCAGGGCTCCACGGGGAGCACCGACGCCATCGCGAAGAACCCCGTGAGCCGGGGCGGCACCGTGTACGACACCCAGGGCGCCGCCCAGTACCTGGCCACCCTGGCCCTCGATCACCCCACCCGGGTGGAGGTGGTGGCGGAGGGACCCCTGGGCACGCCCCAGGCCACCCAGCGGACCAGCAAGACCCTCCTGATGGTGCCCGGCGTGGACGTGGTGGGAGAGGGGCTGATCCTGGAGCTCAACGGCTTCACGGTGGACATCCAGTCGCCCGCGGCAGACGCGGCCCTGCCGGCCGGCGGGGGACTGGCCGTGCGAGCCAAGGTGACCATGCTGTGCGGATGCCCCATCGAGCCCGGCGGGCTGTGGGACGCGGCCCGGGTCCACGTCACCGCCCGCCTGGTGGACGAGGGGAAGGTGGTGGCTGAGATCCCCCTGGCCTACGCCGGCGAGACCAGCACCTTCAGCGGGACGCTGCCGGCCCCTCCGGGTGACGCTGAGGAGCTCCAGGTCATCGCCGTGGACGCCGAGCGGGCCAACACCGGGATGGCGACGCTGCCCCTCCACCCCCGGTGACGGCGGTCACCGTTCCGGTCGAAGGTCCCGGTCTCGCCGGCGACCTTCCTGGAGCGGCCGAACCGCTTCCTGGTGGTGGCCCGCCTCGAGGACGGCCGGGAGGTGGAGGCCCACCTCCCCGACCCGGGGCGGCTGCTGGAGCTCCTCGTCCCGGGCCGGCGGGTGTGGCTCCGCCCCGCGTCGGGCGCCACGCGCCGCACCCGCTGGAGCGCCGTGCTGGTCGACGCCCCCGAGGAGGGCGGCCTCGTCTCGCTGGACACCACCCTCCCCAACCGCCTGGCGCTGGCGGCCCTCCAGAGGGAAGCCCTGGAGGAGCTCGCCGGATGGCGTCTCCTCCGGGCCGAGTGGCCCCACGGCGGCTCCCGCCTCGACTTTCTCCTGGAGGATCCGGGGGGCGGAAGCTGGCCCTGGAGGTGAAGAGCGTGACGCTGGTGGAGGGGGGCGTGGCCCTCTTCCCCGACGCCGTGACCGCCCGGGGGACCCGTCACCTGAGGGCCCTGGAGGCGCTGGCGGCGCGCGAGGGGTGGGAGGCGGCCGTCCTCTTCGTGGTGCAGCGCCCCGACTGCGACCGTGTCCTGGCCGCCCGCTCCATCGACCCGGCGTTCGCCGACGCCCTGGCGGAGGCCCGGGCCGGCGGCGTGCGGGTGCTGGCGCGCCGCTGCCACGTGTCCCTGGACGCCGTGCGGCTGGGAGCGCCCCTCCCGGCGGGGTGAGGTCGCCGGTCCGGAGGTCGCCGGGAAACCTTTCCCGCGGACCTCTCGTCCGAGTGGAGGCGGGAGCGACACGCTCCCCGTTCCCGGGAAGCCCCCGGGAGCGACGGTTCGAGACAGGGAGGTGGACGATGGGCGGTGTGGCGATGTCGCGGATCATGGTGACGGCGGGACTGGTGGCCCTTGGGACGGCGGCGCCGGCGGCGGCGCGGAGCGGCGGCGGCGAGGCGGCGGCGCTGGAGGCCCGGGCCATGGAGCTGGAGGGGGCGGGGCCGTCCCGCTGGGAGGACGCCGCCTCCCTCTACCGGAAGGCCGCCGAGCTCCGGGAGGCGGGAGACGCGCAGGCGGTGCAGGACCTCATGCGCTCCGGCAGGCTGGCGTGGTACCGGGGGAAGGGCCACCGGGCGGTATCGGACCTCGAGCGTGCCGGCGACCGGGCCCTGGCCTTCGGCGACGTGCTGAACGCGGCCACCGCCTACCTCGACGCGGGCTGGATCGCCAACCGGGTGGGCGACGCGTCCCGGGCCTACGACCTCACCCTCAAGGGACAACAACTGTCCCGCTCGCCGCTCCTCGGCGCGGTGGACCGGAGGAACCTCCAGGAGCGGGTGACGGGCACGCGCTCGTCCTGAGGGGCGCAGTCGCCCACGGCTGCGGCCGCACGCGCAAAGCGACGGCCCCCGACCGCGACCGCGGCGGGGGCCGTTCCACCTCCTGGGCCCGGTCGCCTCATACGGGGTCCGGCCAGGGCCCTTCCCGGGAAAGGCGGGCCACCAGCTCCTCCTCCGATTCGTCGCCCTCCGGCAGGTGGTAGCCGTGGAGGGAGGCCGTGGTGGTCATGGTGGTGGCCACGTCGATCATGGAGATGGCCTCCAGGCACGCCGGGCGGCTGCCGTAGCGTTCCTGGATGATGTCCCAGATGGAGGAGCGCAGGAGGTGGTGCTCCCGGTGGAGGATGCCGTCCTGGAAGCCGTGCTCCCGCCGGTGCTCGCCGTGCCTCACCGCCATCTCCACGGCCCTGCGGCGCGCCTCCTCGGGGGTGGGATCTCCCAGCATGGCAGACATCAGCCCTTCCACCAGTCCCGGGAGGTGGTCGATGCGCGCGTCCTCGGGAAGGCTCATCCACGGCCTTGCGGCCACCCGCCCCTCCCAGTGGGCGATGATCTCGTCCACGCTCCCGCGAAGGTCCTCCAGGACATCCCTCAACTCCGGCACCGCGCCTCCTCTCTGGGCTCGTCCGGGGTGGCACCGATGAAGGAGTCGTGCCACGGCACCGGTCGTGGCGCGGCGGGTCACACGCCCGAGTCGCGCAGGTCCATGAGCGGCCGCGGGTAGGGCGCCAGGTACGCCTGGGCCTCGAGCCACGGCTCGTGGAAGCGCGCCACCCAGCTCCGCAGGACGGCGAGGGGGGCCAGGCGTGGCACGCGCCCCCCCCGGTAGTCCTCCAGAAGCGTGAGGAAGACGGCCTTCTCGGCGGGCTCGAGCCGGTCCTTGAAGTAGCCTGCGGCGTGCTGGAGCACGTTCACGTGGGTGCCCGGCCTGGGAGGCCGCACGAGAGCCCGACGGAAGGCGGCGGCGTAGGCGTCCCACGTCGAAGCCGCCGAGCGGCCGTCGCCGCCTGCGACGATGCGCCCCAGGGCCGTCTGCTCCGCGGGGGAGGACGCCATGAGCAGCAGCTTGTGCCGGGCGTGGAACGCCACCAGCTCCCCCATCCCGCCCCGGGCGTGCGCCTCCCGCAGTGCGGCGACGGCGAAGAGGGCTGTGAGCCAGTGGTCCCGGAGGGCCAGGTTGGTGAGGCGACCCTCGTGCTCCACCGGGTGGTCGGGGAAGGCCTCCAGCACGGCGGCGGCGAAGCGGCCGTGGTCCTTGCCCACGGGGGCGGCCCCCGCTCCTTCGCCGTACACCTTCACGTCGTCGATCCCGCAGGAAGGCGAGCGGCTCTTGAGGAGGAAGCCGTCCACCTCCCCGACCCGCTCCACGAAGCCGGCGGCGAAAGCGTCCATGGCACCGGTGAGGTCCCGCCCGGTGGAGGGCTGGACCAGCCGCACCCCGCCTCCGTCCCGGCCCCGCACCAGGCGGATGGGGTCACGGGGGACCCCCAGCCCCACCTCCACCTCGGGGCACACGGGCACCAGCTCCACGTGGGCGGCCAGGCGCCCCACCAGCGGCGCCCGGATCGCCACCCCGTTGTAGCGGCAGGCGTCCAGGTCGAGGCAGCGGCTCACGACCAGGCGGGGGCGGGCGCGGGGCGCGGAGGGTGGCGAGACGTCGGTCATGGCGGAAACCTGGCGAGACGAAGGGGTGCCGGCGAGCATCCGGGCCATGGCACGACGTCTGCGACCCCCCTACCGTTGACGAGAAGCAGACCCGTACCCTGGAGCCGACCGTGGACGTTCCCCCCGAAGTCGCCTTCCGCAACGTCGAAGCCAGCGACGCCCTCAAGGAGATCATCGCCGAAGGGATCGACGACCTGGAGGAGGTCTACGACCGCCTCACGAGCTGCCGCGTGATGGTGGAGGAGACCAACCCCGGGCGAAAGGCCGGCAAGCTCAACCACGTGCGCATCGACCTCGGGGTGCCGGGGAGCGAGATCGTGATCAACCGGAACCCGCCGGAGCACCCGGCGAGCCAGGACCTGCACGCGGCGGTGCGGGAGGCCTTCCAGACCGCACGGCGCCAGCTCCGGGAGTTCAAGCGCCGGCAGCAGGGCGACGTGAAGCGCCGCGACCTGCCGCCCCACGGCAGGGTGGTGAAGCTGGCGGTGGACGGCACCGGCGAGCGCTTCGGCTTCCTCATGGCCGAGGACGGCCGCGAGATCTACTTCCACGAGAACGCCGTCCTCGACGACGGCTACGACGACCTGGAGGTGGGCGACGAGGTCCGCTTCGCCGAGTCGGGCGGCGACGAGGGCCCCATGGCCAGCACGGTGGCGCCCCTGGACGTCGACCTCCTGGATCCGGAGCAGGAAGAGGAGGTCCCCCTCAGCGAGCCGTCCCGATGACGCCGGCCCCGAGGGGCGATCCCCGGGCGGGCGAGGGCGGCGCCGGCAGGGACCGCGTCGCAGCCAAGCGGCGGCTGCTGGAGTCCATGGTGGCCATGGCGGCGGGCACCCAGGAGGCGCTCGCCCAGGAGCTGGACATCAGCTACGCCACGCTCCACGCGTGGCGCACGGGCCGGCGGTCGGTGCCCGACGACGCCCTTCGGGACATGGCCCGCATCGCCCTCGTGCACGCCGAAGCGCTGCGCAACACAGCGGTGGGGTTCATCCGAGAGGCGGACCTGAGCGGCGACATGCCGGAGCCGGAGGGGGGCAAGCTGAGCCCGGCGGGGATGGAGGCCCGGGCCCGGGCCCGTCTCATGCGCGAGGAGACCATCCGCATGCGGGAGCGCCTGAGGCGGCGCTCCTCGACCCCGCTTCACCAGGAATAGGACGCCAGCGAGGTCAGGTCGTTCTTGAAGTCCGATGTGGACGTCGTAGGGAACCACATGAGGCGTCCCTCGCCGTCGGGCGTGAAGCCCATCACCATCCCGGGGTGCGTCACCGTGTAGCTGTCTCCCTCCGTCCCGTCCGGAAAGCTGGTCGCGGGGAACTGCAGCGCCCGCACGACGGCGTCGACCCGGTCCTGGGGCGCCGACAGACCCACGAAGGTGGAGTCGAAGCCGGCCAGCCACGCTCCGATGCGCGCCGGCGTGTCCCGCTTGGGGTCCACGGAGACGAACACCACGGCGATCCTGTCCTTCAGCTCCGGCGGGACGGAGTCCATGGCCGAGGCGAGGCGGGCCATGGTGAGGGGGCAGACGTCGGGGCAGTGGGTGTAGCCGAAGTAGAGGAGGGCCAGCTTCCCCCGGGTCGCCTCCTTGAAGTCCCAGGGACGGCCGTGGGTGTCGGTGAACGTGAAGTCGGGCTTGTCGAAGGGCGGATCGAGCACCGACGCGCTCACCCCCGACAGGACCTCGTCCCGGGAGGGCCCGCAGCCGGCGGCGAGGCTCGCCGCCAGGACCACCGCCAACGCCACGCTTCCTCGCCCGGTCCTCATCCGCCCTCGCCTCCTCCGTGCCCGTGCTCCATGGGGCCGGCCGACCCTCCGGACGGCGCCGGGAAGAGCCGGTCCAGGGCCGCGTAGGGCACGACCGCCGCCTTCACCTCCACCTCCCCTGCCCCCCGGAAGCGGAGGCGCACCGTCACCGTGTCGCCCGCCTCGAGGGTGCGGGTGAGCCCCTCCAGCATCCCGTGGTAGCCCCCCGGCGCCAGCCGCGCCTCTCCGCCGGGCGGCACCGCCACCGAGTCGGTGGGCATCATGGCCGACAGGCCGCCCTGCTCCATGGTCCGATGGAGGCTGGACGACGTCGCCGCGTCGGTGGACACCCCCAGGAGGGCGTCGCCCGCGCCGCCCACGTCGCGGATCACCAGGTAGAGGGCGGTGCTCCCGCCCCCCGCGGGGACCGGCACCGCCGCGCGGGACACCTCCACGCCCCCCGAGCGCACCGGCGGAAGGAGGGCGGGCGCCCCCGCGGAGTCGGGCGACGACGACGCTCCGCCGGCGGCCGCGCTTCCGGCGTCGCCGCCGCAGGCGACCAGGGCCAGGGCCGGCACCAGGACGACGCCGGCCGCCCCGCGACGCCTCACCGGGGGCTCCGGGCGGCCGGCGCGGCCACGGGGGCGGGATCGTCCCGCTCCTGCTGCTGGAACCACCGGAAGAAGAGGATGGTCATGGCCGTCCACAGGATGAGGGCGCCCCCCATCTTCATGAGGAGCCCCGCCAGGATCTGGTCGTCTCGTGTCGTGATGCCCCGGATGGGCGGCGCCAGCTCGTAGGTGGCGTACACGGGGAGCTGGGCGAACGTCAGGTAAGCGAACACCCCGGTGTTGATGATGGTGCCCGCCAGGATGTAGCCCATGCGCACCGGGTGGGTGAGCCAGCTCCGCTCGGGCACCGGGGCCGAGATCGGCCACCAGAAGAGGATCCCCGACGCGACCCACAGCATATCCAGCCCGAAGGAGCCGAGCTGGCTGGACATGAAGCCGTCCACGATGGGCGGCCAGTGGGTGAAGGCCATGATGCTGCCGAAGAGCACCAGGGTGACCAGGGGGTGGGTCAGGGGGATCAGCACGCGGTGCGCCCGGGCGTCCAGCCCCCGGTACGCCCACAGGGGGATCCCCAGGAGAAGGAGGGGCGGCGCCAGCAGCGTCGTGAGGAGGAACTGCACCATGTGCACGCTGGCCAGGTAGCTGGCGCCCAGGGTGCCCAGGGGCCAGTCCAGCGACGCCCACAGTACCACGAGGCCGGCCCCGAACCAGACGGCGGAGCCCCAGGCTCCCTCCCGGGGCGCCTCGCCCCGGCGCCGCCCCCGGCGGCGGAGCAGGGCGTACCCCCCCGCGATGGCCAGGACGAACAGCCACACCCCCACGTACGGCCGCCACGTCCAGCTCCACGGCAGGTTCTGGGAGGCGCACCACCACTGGACCTTCACCGGGTGGCTCCCGCCGGGGTGCCCCGTCCGGCCGGGGGCGTGGGCGCATCGGCCCCCGGGACCCGGGGCCACGCGTCGGCCGCCCCCGGCACGGTCTCCCGCACCAGGCGAGGCAGGTCCTTGAGCCAGTCCCGCTGGCGCGTGCCGAAGGGGTAGGCGTAGCGGGCGGGTCCGTCGGCGCCGAAGGCCAGCACCTGCCCCGCGTGGCCCACGAAGTACGCGTTCCCGTCGCCGGGTTGCACGAGGGAGTGGGGAAGCTTCAGGGCGTCCTCGATGGCGTGCACCTGCGCCTCCGTTCCCCGCAGCCCCACGAAGGCCGGGTCGAAGCCCGCCAGCCAGCTCTTCAGCCGCTCCGGCGTGTCCCGCTCCGGGTCGGCCGTGATGAACACCACCCGCACCCAGTCCTTCTCCACCCGGGGCGGAAAGTCCTTCATGACCGCCGCCAGGTTGGCCATGTGCACCGGGCAGATGTCGGGGCAGTGGGTGTAGCCGATGAAGAGGAGGGCCACCTTCCCCTTCGTCTCCTCCCGGAAGCTCCAGGGCCGCCCGTTCACGTCCGTGAGGGTGAAGTCGGGCCGGGACAGCGGCTCGGGGAGGGGGCTTCCTGCCCAGGCGCCGGGTGCGTCCCGGGCGGGGGCCGTCCCGCACGCCGTGGCCGCCAGGGCGGCCGACAGCGCCAGCGCGGCGGCGGCGATGCGACGACGGATCATGTGCGGGGCGAAGGGAGACCTGCCACGGGCCCGGGGGCCCGGAGCGCCGTCTTCGGCGCACGGGAGCGTTGTACGCGCCCGGGGGCAGAGCGTTCCCGAGGGCACCTCCCTCAGGACCGCCCCAGGGCGGCCACCACGCGCTCCGCCGCACGGCGTCCGCTGGCGAGGGCGCCCTCCACCGTGCCCAACGAGGGAGACCAGGTGGCCTCCCCCGCGAAGAACACCGTCCCCTCCACCGGCCGGGCCAGCGCCTCGGGAGCGCCCTCGCCCCCCACGACGGGATAGCTGTACGCCCCCCGGCTGAAGGGGTCCACCCGCCAGTCGTGCCACAGAACGTCCACGACGGCCCCTTCGAGCTCCCCGGCCGCGAGCCCCGTTGCGGCGGCCAGCTCCCGCGCGGGAAGCGCCCGGGCCTCGGGCCCGGGGGCCGGGATGCCCCGGGAGCGGCCGCCCCCCGACCACGCCACCAGGAGGGGCGCGTCGGGGGGCTCGGCGGTCCAGTACACGTTGAACGCCCGCCCGGGCGTGTGGAGGAACCCGGGGGCGCCCGCCGCGCCGGCGGGCCGGGGCAGAAGGGGCGGCTCCCCCCACGGCGCCCGCTCCAGGCGAAGCGTCATGCGCACCGCGGGCCCCATCCCCAGCCGGGCCAGGAGGGCGTCGAAACCCGGGAGGTGCGGCTCGAACGCGATGGCTCCCCGGGCGCCGGCGGGCGCCTGGAGCACGCCCAGGGGCACGGTCACCACCGCCGCCCGGGCGGTGAGCTCGGGGTGGGGCGCTCCCACCCGGTCCTTCCCCTCCACGGCCACGCTGCCGGGCCTCCAGCGGATCCGCTCCACGATCCAGCCGAGGCGGGGCCGGCCGCCCCACGCCGCCTGGAGGCGCTCCGGGACGACCCGCTGCCCCGCGGGCACCCGGGCCGACGCCATGGCGTCCCCGGTGGACTCCTCGGCCAGCGCCGACGCCCGGGCCCGCCCCGCGTCGGCCGCGAAGAAACCCTCCACGAAGGCGCGGGCCGCCTCCACGTCCCGGGCGTCCAGGGCGCCGGTCCGGTCCGCCACGGCTTCCTCGAAGGAGCGGGGGTCGCCGGCCACGGACTCCAGCACCCGCGTGGCGCCGTCGAACGCCCGGCCCGGCCCCACCCGGCCGTCCTCCGCCTGCCAGGAGGGCCCCTCGAAGGGCACCACCGCCGCCCCGGCCTCGGCCAGCAGCGCCCGGGTGAGGGGGGCCTCGCCGTGGACGAACTCCGCCCCCAACTCCACCGCCGGAGCCCCCTCGTCACCGACCGTCCATACGCGGCCCCCCACCCGCTCCCGGGCCTCCAGCACCTCCACCTCGAGGCCCTCCTCCGCCAGGGTCGCGGCGGTGGCCAGCCCCGCCACCCCGGCGCCCACGACCACCACGTCCACCCTCCCCTTCGCCATCGCGCCTCCCCGGCTCCATGCTGCCACGCTCTCCCATTCCCCCATCCCCGGTACCACGGCGGATCGGCGGCGTGCCCACCACCCCTGCTCACCCTTGCCGGCGGCGTACCGCCGGGCACCCGATCCGACTGGACGGCCCTTCCCCCTGCCCGCATGTTGCAGCCAGCGTCCCGCGCCGGGGGGCACAACGGCGGAGCGGGCCGGAGGTGGACCCTCCGGACGGGGCGCCCGACCCTCCACCCGGAGCGACGCATGGCGCAGCACGACACGGCGGCGTTCGGGGGCGCGGCGTGGCCGCGCCGCACGGACGGCTCTGCCGAGGAGCTCCGCCGCCTGTGGACCCACTGCGGGATCACCGACGAGCACGGCCGCCTGCGCAGGGTGCTCCTCCACCGCCCCGGAGCGGAGATCGACGGCGGGGGCGACCCCGAGGCCCGCCTCTTCCTGGAGACGCCCGACCCGGAGCGGCTCCGCGCCCAGCACGACGCCCTGGCCGAAGCCTACCGGAGCGAGGGCGTGGAGGTGGCGCTGGTGGAGCCCTCGTGCACGCCGCCCCCCAACCAGATGTTCTGCGCCGACCTGTTCGTGATGACCCCCGCCGGCGCCGTGGTGGGGCGGGCGGCCTCCAGCGCGCGGGCCGGCGAGGAGCGCTGGGTGGCCCGCCGCCTGGCCGACCTGGGCGTGCCCATCCTCCGCACGGTGGGTGGGCGCGGCACCTTCGAGGGCGCCGACCTGGCGTGGCTCGACCGGGGCACCGCCATCCTGGGCCGAGGGCTGCGCACCAACGCCGAGGGGGCCGCCCAGGTGAGCGCCACCCTGGCCGAGCTGGGCGTGGAGACGCTGCAGGTCGACCTTCCCCACGGCGCCATGCACCTCATGGGCGAGCTGCGCATCGTGGACCGGGACCTGGCGTTCTGCCGGGCCGGGCGGATTCCATGGGCGGTCCTCGACCTGCTCCGGGAGCGGGGCGTGGAGGTCCGCTTCTTCGCCGGGGAGGAGCACATCCAGAGGAGCTTCGCCCACAACGTGGTGGTGCTCGCCCCCCGGAAGGTCCTCATGCCCGCGGGGGACGAGGCGTCGGAGCGGCGCTACGCCGACGCGGGGGTCACGTGCGTGAAGGTGGAGGTGGACGAGATCGTGAAGTGCGCCGGCGCCATCGGCTGCCTCACCGGCGTCCTGGCCCGGGGCGCGGAGGCATGAAGGACGCCGGCTCCGGCGTGGGGACGCCGGGGATGGAGGCGCTCCGGGGCTTGCTGGACGGCCTCCCCGACGCCGTGCACCTCTACGACGAGGGGTGGCGCTGGGTCTACATGAACCCGGCCGCTGCCCGCTGGCTCCGCTCGGCCGGCGCCGACCCCGAGGCCCTCCTGGGACAGCGCCTCTGGGACGTGATGCGGCTGGACGAGGCGGTGCGCGCCGCCGCCGAGCAGGCGGTGGCCGAGGGGCGGGAGACGGTGGTGGAGACGCCCTTCCCCCGCCTGGGGAACTCCTGGTGGGAGACGCGGATCATCCCCGTCCCCGGCGGCGTCGCCAGCTTCTCCCGGGACGTCACGGAGCGGCGCCGGGCGGAGGAGGGCCGCCGGGCCCTCGCCGACGCCAGCGCGGTCCTGTCGGCGTCCCTGGACCCGGAGGAGGTGCTGGCGGAGCTGGCCGGCCTGGCCGTCCACGCCATGGCCGACTACGCCGTGAGCTACCTCCTGGACGAGTCGGCCGGGGTGCTCCGGCGCGTGGGGGCCGCCCACCGGAGCGACCTGGGCGGGGACCTGCTGCGCCCCCTCATGGACCGCCCCATCCCCCTGGATTCGGACCACGGGGTGGCCCAGGTGGTCCGGAGCGGGGAGGCGCGCCTGGCCCCGAGCGTCACGGACGAGCAGATGCGCCGCTCCGCCCAGGGCGCCGAGCACCTGGCCGCGTTGCAGCGCATCGCCCCCGCCTCGGCCATCATCGTGCCGCTGCGGGCCCGGGGCCGGACCCTGGGCGCCTTCACCGTGGCCACGGTGCACCGGGACACGCCGCCGTACCGGGAGGACGACCTCCCCCTGGTGCAGGAGCTCGCCGCCCGGGCGGCCCTGGCCTTCGACAACGCCCGCCTCCTCCACGAGTCCCAGGCCGCCAGCCGGGCCAAGAGCCAGTTCCTGGCCACCATCAGCCACGAGCTGCGCACACCCCTCACGGCCATCCTGGGCTACGCCGACCTCATGGACGCCGGGCTGACGGGGCCCCTCACCGAAGGCCAGCGGAGTCACGTGCGCAGGATCATGATGAGCGCACGCCACCTGGTGGGGGTCATCGAGCAGATCCTCACCTTCTCCCGCACGGAGGCGGGACGGGAGGCGGTGCAGCTCGAGGAGGTGGATCTGGTCGCCCTCATGCACGACACTGCCGCCCTCCTGGAGCCCCAGGCCTTCGAGCGGGGGCTGGAGATCGAGGTACGGGCGGGGGAGGAGGAGGCCTCCGCCACCACCGATCCCGGGAAGGTGCGCCAGATCCTCCTCAACCTCGCCGGCAACGCCGTGAAGTTCACCGAGAAGGGAGGGGTGACGCTGGAGCTCGCCGGAGGCGTCGACACCTGGCGGCTGGTGGTGCGGGATACCGGCCCCGGCATCGATCCGGCCGACGCGGAGCGCATCTTCGAGCCGTTCACCCAGCTCGACGCCTCCGACACCCGCGCCCGTGGCGGCGCGGGGCTGGGGCTCGCCGTGTGCCGCAGACTGGCCCGTCTCCTGGACGGCGACGTCACGCTCCAGAGCGAATCCGGACGCGGGAGCACCTTCATCCTCACGCTTCCCCGGCAAGGCCCGTGACGCCCTCCTCCCGCCGCGGCACGTCCGCCCCGCCCTCCCCCCTTTCCGGGGGTCCGCCCGGGATACCCCTCGAGGCCGCCCGGGAGCTGGCCCGGCGGCACTGGGGGCTGGACGCCGAGGCCCGCCCCCTCCCCGGCGACCGCGACCGGAACGTCCTGCTGGTGGGCAGGGACGGGCGCCGCCACGTCCTCAAGATCGCGCCGGCGGGGGAGGATCCCCGCCTCCTGGAGCGTCAGCACGACGCCATGGAGCGGCTGGCGGAGCGGGTGGAGGGCCTCCGCTTCCCGCGCCCCGTCCCCTCCCTGGACGGCCACCCCACCGAGTCCGTGAGGCTTTCCGACGGCGGAGAGCACCTGGCCCGGGTGGTGACCTGGGTCGACGGCGTCCCCCTGGCGGGGGTGCGGCCCCGCAGCGCCGCCCTGGCCCGGGAGGTGGGCACCCTGGTGGCCGCAGTGGACCGGGCCCTGGAGGGCTTCGACCCTCCGGTGCTGGACCGCCCCTTCCTGTGGGACCTGCGGCGTGGCCGGGAGGTGGTGGAGGAGCACCTGGCGGGGGTGGAGGACGCCGGCCGCAGGGCCCTCCTCCGGGAGCACCTCCGCCGGGTCGACGCCCAGCTCGCGCCCCTCCTCTCCGAGCTACGGGAGGGCGTCATCCACGGAGACGCCAACGACCACAACGTCCTGGTGACCGCCCCGGGCCCCGACCCCCTGGAGCCCCGGCGGGTGACGGGGCTGGTGGACTTCGGCGACCTGGTGCGCTCGTGGGTGGTGGCGGACCCGGCCATCGCCGCGGCCTACGCCCTCCTGGGCAGCCGGGATCCGGTGCACGTGGCCGCCTGCCTGGCCCAGGGCGCCCACGAGGTCCACCCCCTGCGGGCCGCGGAGGTGGAAGCGTTCCTCCCCCTCGCGACGCTCCGCCTCTGCGTGAGCGTCGCCCTCTCGGCCACGAACCGGCGCCTCCGGCCGGACGATCCCTACGTGACCGTGTCGGAGGCAGGGGCCTGGGAGGCGCTGGGGCGGCTGCGGGGCGTCCACCCCCGCCTGGGCCGCGCCCTGGTGCGGGACGCCTGCGGGCTGAAGCCCTCGCCCCAGGCGGCCCGGGTCGCCCGCTGGCTCGAGGCCCGGGGCGCCGACGCCGCACCGGTGCTGAGCCTCGATCCCCGCAGCGTCCCTACCCTGGTCTTCGACCTGTCGGTGGGGAGCCCCGATCCCGAGGAGCTCCCCGGCATGGACCCCGTCCCCCCCGCGGCGTGGACGCAGGCCATCTTCGGCCGCATGGCCCGGGAAGGGGCGGTGGTGGGGGTGGGGCGCTGGAACGAGGCCCGCCGCTGGTACACAGAGGACGCCTACCGGGTGGAGACCGACGACGGGGAGGCGTGGCGCACCGTGCACCTGGGCGTCGACCTCTTCGCCCCCGCCGGGACGCCGGTGATGGCCCCGCTGGAGGGGGTGGTGCACGCGGTGGCCGACAACGCCGCGCCCGGCGACTACGGCCCCACGGTCGTGCTCCGCCACGAGCTCCCCCGGGAGGGCCTGGTGTTCTTCACCCTCTACGGGCACCTGTCCCGGGAGTCGGTGGGCCTCCTGGCCGCCGGCGCCCCGGTCCCGAAGGGTGAGACGATCGCTCGGCTGGGCCGTGAGGAGGAGAACGGAGGGTGGGCGCCCCACCTCCACCTGCAGGTGGTGACGGACCTCCTGGGGCACGAGGGCACCTTCCCGGGGGTGGCGGTGCCGTCGGAGCGGCGCGTGTGGACGGCCCTGTCACCGGACCCCGACCTCCTGCTCCGCATCCCGGGCCTCGCCCCGGCACCCGAGCCACCCGAAACCTCCACCCTGCTGGCCGAGCGCGCCCGGCGCGTCGGCCCCAGCCTCAGCGTGTCGTACCGGAAGCCCCTTCACGTGGTGCGGGGCTGGATGCAGCGCCTGTACGACGCCGACGGGCGGGGCTACCTGGACTGCGTCAACAACGTGGCCCACGTGGGGCACGCCCACCCCCGGGTGGTGGAGGCGCTCCGGCGCCAGGCGTCGGTGCTGAACACCAACACCCGCTACCTCCACGAGGCCATCCTGGCCTACGCAGAGCGCCTGGTGGCCACGCTCCCCGCCCCCCTCAGGGTGTGCTTCTTCACGTGCAGCGGGAGCGAGGCCAACGAGCTCGCGCTGCGCATGGCCCGGGCCCACACGGGACGCACCGATGTGGTGGTGCTGGACGCCGCCTACCACGGCAACACCAGCGCCTTGGTGGAGATGAGCCCCTACAAGTTCGCCGGCCCCGGCGGCGGCGGCCGGCCCCCCTGGGTGCACGTGGCGCCCCTGCCCGATCCCTACCGGGGACCCTATCGGGGCGCCACCGGAGACACGGGGGCCCGCTACGCCGGCGAGGTGCGCGCCCGACTGGAAGACGCGGTGGCGCGGGGGGGCGCCGCGGCCTTCTTCGCCGAGGCCCTGCCCGGCTGCGGCGGGCAGGTGATGCCGCCCCCCGGCTTCCTGGTGGGGGCGTTCCGGGCCGCCCGAGAGGCGGGCGCGGTGTGCGTGGCCGACGAGGTGCAGACGGGCTTCGGACGGGTGGGCCCGGCGTTCTGGGCGTTCCAGCTCCAGGGGGCCACGCCCGACATCCTCACCCTGGGCAAGCCCATGGGGAACGGACACCCCCTGGGCGCGGTGGTCACCACCCCGGAGATCGCCGCGTCCTTCGCCAACGGCATGGAGTACTTCAACACCTTCGGCGGCAACCCCGTGTCGTGCGCGGTGGGCGCCGCCGTGCTGGACGTGCTGGACAAAGAAGGGCTGCCTGCGCGGGCGGAGCGGGTGGGGCGGCGGCTCCGGAGGGGTCTGGAGGCGCTTAAAGCCCACCGTCCGCTCGTGGGCGACGTGCGCGGCGCGGGGCTGTACCTGGGCGTGGAGCTGGTACTGGACCCGGAAACCCGGGCCCCCGCGGGGCGGCACGCGGCGTACGTCGTGGAACGCCTGCGGGAGCGGGGGATCCTCCTCTCCACCGACGGACCCGACCACGACGTGATCAAGATCAAGCCGCCCCTGCCCTTCTCCGAGGCGGACGCCGACCGCCTGGTGGAGGAGCTGGACCGGGTCCTGGGGGAGGACGCCGTCCGCCTGTGACCCGGCACGTCAGGCCCCGGCGCCCTCCGCCTTGGGGAAGACCCGGGCGTAGGCCCGCTCGGCGTGCTCCAGCAGGTCCACCCCCACCTCGGCCGCCTCGTCCGAGGCCCGCAGCCCCACCGTCAGGCGCAGCGCCCCCATGATGAGGCCCGTGCACACCGCGGCATAGGCGGCGGTCGCCGCCACGGCCAACACCTGCACGCCCAAAAGGTGCAGCCCGCCGTGGAGCAGCCCGTCTGCCCCGGCGGCGTTCACCGCCGTGGTCGCGAAGACGCCGGTGAGGATCGAGCCCACCACCCCGCCCACGCCGTGGCAGGCGAACACGTCCAGGGTGTCGTCCAGGTTGGTGCGCTTGACCAGGGTCACGGCCAGGAAGCTCACCACCGAGGCCGCGGCGCCGATGAGGATGGCGGCCATGGGGGTGACGAAGCCGGCGGCAGGCGTCACGGCGACCAGCCCCACCACCGCCCCGATGGAGGAGCCTGTGGCGGTCGGCTTGCCGGTGCGGAACATCTCCACCAGGACCCACGTCACCACCGCCGCCGAGCCGGCCACCATGGTGTTCACCAGCGCCAGGCTGGCGAGCCCGTCGGCGGCCAGGGCCGAGCCGGCGTTGAAGCCGAACCACCCGAACCACAGGAGCGACGCCCCCAGCACCACCAGGGGGACGTTGTGGGGCGGATGCTCCTTGCCCGAGTCGCGGCGGGGCCCCAGGACCATGGCGGCCACCAGCGCCGAGAAGCCGGCGGTGATGTGGACCACGGTGCCGCCCGCGAAGTCCAGGGCGCCCATGCGCCCGATCCAGCCGCCCGAGCCCCACACCCAGTGGGCGACGGGAGCGTACACGACCAGGCCCCACAGGAGGATGAAGAGGAGGTAGGCCCGGAACTTCATGCGGCCCACGACGGCGCCCGAGATGAGGGCGGGGGTGATGATGGCGAACATCATCTGGAAGGCCATGAAGGCCAGGTGCGGCACGGACGTGGCGTACAGCGAGCTGGGCGCTTCACCCACCCCCTTCAGTCCCATCCAGGCGAGTCCGCCCAGGAGGGGGCCCCCTTGGGAGAACGCCAGGGAATAGCCCACCACCACCCACTCGATGGCGATGATCCCCAGGGCGATGAAGCTCATCTTGATGGTATTGATGACGTCCAGCTCACGCACGAGCCCGCCGTAGAAGAAGGCGAGTCCGGGGGTCATGAGCAGGACGAGGGCCGCGCTCATCAGGATCCAGGCCGTGCTTCCGGTGTCCATGCCGCGCTCCGCTGGAGGCCGACTGCGAAGAACAGCATAAACAATATATGCTAGCCTCGGACCGTGAAGCGCTCAGAGACTCATTACAGAATAACCTTCGTTAGCCTAAGGCAGATTATATTATCTACTTCGCGACCGTTTCGAACCGCCCGGTCTCCCGGTTCTTCCGCACCCGGTCCCAGGGGAACCAGTGGCCGTTCATGGCCACGTATACGCCGGGCGGAAGCACCTGCACGAAGGAGAGGGCGCTTCCCAGGTTGAAGAGGCCGTCGGAGCTGCCGAAGGCGATGGGGATCATGGCGCCGGTGAGGACGATGGTCTTGTCGGGCACGCGCTGGGCCAGGACCCCGGCGGTGGCCACCATCGTGTCGGTGCCGTGGGTGACGACGATCCTGTCCTCGCGACAGCGGAGACAGTTCTCCGCGATGAGCTCCCGGTCTGCAGGCGTCATCTCCAGGGAGTCCATCATCATGAGGGTGCGGATCTCCAGCTCCAGGGCGCAGCGGCCCTGGCGGAGCATCTCGGGCAGGTGGCTGTCGCCGAAGTCGAGCCGCCCCCGGATCTCGTCGTACTCCTTGTCGAACGTGCCGCCGGTGACGAAGACGCGGATGGGGTCGGGTCCGGCGGCGGGCATGGGCTCCTCCCTGGCGGTGGGGGCGTAGAAGATGGCGGCCCTACTCCACCACCGCCACCGATTTGACGCGGGCCACCACGTCCATGCCCGCCTCCAACCCCAGGCGGTCCCGGGAGCGCCGGGTAAGGCGCGCCAGCAGGTGGGGACCGGGGGCGTCCCGGGGCGACAGGCGGGCCAGCACCTCTCCCCGCCCGAGGTCCACCAGCTCCGCCACGCGCACGGGAAGCTGGTTCAGCACGCTGGTGTCAGAGTGGACGCCGAGCCCCAGCACCACGTCGCCGGCCCGCACCTCGACCCGGAGGGGGGCGCCCGATCCGCCCGGGTGGCGGCGCACCCACAGGGGGCCCCAGGGAGATGCGACGCGGGTGAGGTCGTAGGCGTCGTCGTGCTCCGCGACGCGGGCCCCGACCACCACGGAGGCGGCGTCGCCCCGCCAGCGGGCGAAATCCACCCGGGCCAGCACCTCGGGGGGCGCCCCGCTCGCGGCCACCCGCCCCTCCACCAGCCACACCAGGCGGTCGGCCAGGCGGGCCACCTCCCGGAGCGTGTGGCTCACGTATACGACCGGGATGTCCAGGCGGGCGGGGAGGGCCTCCAGCCAGGGGAGGATGTCCTGGCGGCCCGGCTCGTCCAGCGCCGCCAGGGGCTCGTCCATGAGGAGCACCCTGGGTCCCGCCAGGAGCGCACGGGCCACCGCCACCCGCTGTCGCTCGCCGCCGGAGAGGCCGGCGGGATCCCGCCCCAGGAGCGGCTCCACGCCCAGCCACGCCACGGCCTCGTCCCAAGCGACGCCGCCGGAGCGGGCGCGCCGCAGCGCGTAGCGCAGGTTCCCCTCCACCGGGAGGTGGGGGAAGAGGTCGGCCTCCTGGAAGACGTAGCCGGCGCCCCGGCGGTGGGGCGGCACGAACAGCCCCGCCCTCTCGTCCTGCCACGTGGTGTCGCCCACCCGCACCACCCCGCCCGGCGCCCGCTCCAGCCCGGCGAGGCAGCGCAGGAGCGTGGTCTTCCCCGCCCCCGAGGGGCCGAAGACCCCCACCAGGCCGCGCCCCGGGAGGGACAGGTCCACGTCCAGGGTGAAGCCGCCCCGGGACAGGGTCAGGCGCGCCTCGAGGCCGGCGGAGGCGCCGCTCACAGTCGGGGCGCCTCGAAGCGGCGGTTGAATGCGTACACCGCCACCAGCACCAGGAAGGCGAACGCCAGCATGCCCCCGGCGAGCACGTGGGCGGAGGCGTAGTCCAGCGCCTCCACGTGCTCGAACACGGCGATGGACACCACCCGGGTGCGGCCGGGGACGCTGCCCCCCACCATGAGCACCACGCCGAACTCGCCCACGGTGTGGGCGAAGGCGAGGGTGGCGGCGGTGAGGAACCCCGGGCGGGCCAGGGGGAGGGCCACCGTGAGGAACCGGTCGAGGGGGCCGGCGCCCAGCGTGGCCGCCACCTCCAGGGGCCGCCGCCCCACGGCCGTGAACGCGTTCTGGAGGGGCTGGACCACGAAGGGTAGGGAGTAGAGCATCGAGCCCACCACCAGGCCGGGGAAGGAGAACACCAGCCGGGGTCCCCCCAGCGCCTCCCACGGGCCGCCCACCGGACCCCGAGGGCCCAGCAGCACCAGAAGGTAGAAGCCCAGAACGGTGGGCGGCAGCACCAGGGGAAGGGCCACCACCGCCTCCACCACCGGACGGAAGCGGCGGCGGGTGTGGGCCAGCCACCACGCCAGGGGGGTGCCCGCCACCAGGAGGAGCCCGGTGGTGACGGCGGCCAGCTCGGCCGTCACCCGCACGGCCTGGAGGTCGGCGGAGGAAAGGCTCACCCGCCCTCCTCCGGCACCGCGTACCCGTAGGCCCGCACGACCTCCCGGCCGGCCGGGCCGTCGAGGAACGCCAGGAACGCCCGCGCCGCCGACTCGTCCGACGCCCGGGCGAGGAGCACCCGGTCCTGCCGGATGGGGGCGTGGAAGGAATCGGGCACCACCCAGTACGTCCGGCCGGGCTCCTCCACCACCTGGGAGAGGGCCACGAAGCCCAGCTCGGCGGCACCCGAGCGGACGAACTGGTAGGTCTGCCCCACGCTCTCCCCCTGGACCAGGCGGGGCGCCACCGCCTCGGCGAGCCCCAGCCGCGCCAGGGTCTCCATGGCCGCCGCGCCGTAGGGGGCGGTGCGGGGGTTGGCCACGGCCAGGTGCCGCCACGTTCCGGCCTCGAGGTCCGCCGGTCCCCGGACGCCGGGCAGATCCGGTCCGTACAGCACCAGGCGCCCCACGGCGTACGTGGCCCGGGATCCGGGCACGGTCAGCCCCTCGGCTTCCAGGCGCCGGGGGCGCTCCTGGTCGGCGGCCAGGAACACGTCGAAGGGGGCGCCGTGCTCGATCTGGGCGTAGAGCTCGCCGGTGGAGCCCACCACCACCCGCACGTCCCGCCCCTCCTCCCGGGTGAAGCGCGCCCCCAGGGCCCGGGCCGCGTCGGCGAAGTTGGCGGCCACCGCTACGGTCACGGGCGCGGCCTCCTGGGTGGTGTCCCCGCCACCACAGGAGGCACACCCGCACGACGCCACCCCGACCAGGAGCACCCCGACGCCCACCGGGAGAGGCCTCCGCCGGCGCCTCACTGGAGCGCCCCGGTGGCCCGGGCGTCGTAGCCCGGGAGCGCCGCCACCGCCTCCCGGAAGCCCCGGGAGCGCACCGCGTCCACCAACGCCTCCATGCGGGGGTCGTCCTCCAGCTCCGCGGGGAAGCAGAGGTCGTACGCCTCGGTGCGCACCGGGAGGAAGTCGAGCCCCCGCTCCCGGGCGGCGAGCCGCACGCACACCCCCGCCTGGGCGAAGCCGGAGCGCAGCACGTCGGCCACCGCCCGGTGGTCGGGCGCCACCCGGTCGATCCCTTCGGCCGACCCGGCCCTGCCGCCCAGCACGACGTCCTGGCACGCCCGGGCCCCCGAGCCCTCTTCCCGCCCCACCCAGCGCAGAGCCGCCCGGGCGACGCCCTCCACGGAGTGCACCCCCGTGCCGGGTGCCAGCGCCACGCCCTCGCTCCAGCGTGCCACGTGGAGGAGACGGTAGCCGTCCCCCAGGAGGCGGCGGGCCAGCACGGCGTTCTCCTCGGGGTCGGCGGCCAGGTGCAGCCCGGCCGCGTGCACCCGCCCCCGCCGCAGGAGCTCCAGCGCCCGGCCGCTGGAGCGGAGCAGGGGTAGGGCGCGCACGCCCCGCTCCGCCGCGGCCGCCGCCAGGAGTCCGCCCGCCGGATCGCACCCGGCCAGCACCAGCGTCGAGGCCGGGTCGGGGGGGCGCCGCACCGGAGGGCCGCCGGCGGCGCCGTCGTGGGCCACCACGCCGGCCGCCGTGGCCTCCACCGGGTAGCGAAGGAGGGCTCCGTCCAGGCGGGCGAGCCAGAAGCGGCGCTCCTCCCCCGGCTCCCACGCCCACGCCGGCTCGTCGGCGCCGGGGAGGGCAAAGAGGTCCTCCACCCGGCGATCGAGGGCCCGGGCCAGGGCGAGGGCCGCAGCCGCAGACGGGACGGCCCGGCCCGTCTCGGCGGCGCTCACCGCGGCCCGGGACAGACCTGCCCGGGCGGCCAACTCCTCCTGGGACCAGCCGCGGCGAAGCCGCTCCTCACGGAGACGGCGGACGAGGGGTTCTGACATGATTCCATCGTATGCGACAGGATCGTGGCAGACAACGGTGCGGGGGGGCCGCATGAGGCCCGGAAGAAAATTAGCTTGGCCAAGCTAATCTTCTCGCCCGCGAGGCGCTCTTGGGTGCCGGCCGCGTTACCTGACGCCGCGTTGGCTGTCGCCGGCTGCGTTACCTGGCGCCGGCTGCGTTAGCTGGCGCCGGCTGCGTTAGCTGGCGCCGGCTGCGTTCTTGTGGCGCCGGCTGCGTTCTTGTGGCGCCGACGCCGCCGGTTGCAGGCCCGGCCGCGCCTCGCCTGGCGCCCGGGTCCCTGCCCGCGCATCGTGCCGGCGGTGCCCCGTCCCCCTCGACCCGTCCCGCCCGTGCGCATCTGCCTCCTCACCGACGACGACCTGGCGCGGCCGGCGCCTCCCGGCGACTGGCACTGCGACCCCCGTCCCTTCCTCCCCGACGCCGACTGGACCGTCGGCACGCTGGACAAGGTCCACGCCGTCCAGCGGGTGGTGGCCCTGTCCCGGGAGGGCTTCGACGTCTTCTTCAACCTCTGCGACGGGGCGTGGGACGAGGGGCGGCCGGGAATCGAGGTTGTGCAGACGCTGGAAGCGCTGGGGGTGCCCTTCACCGGCGCCACCTCTGCGTTCTTCGAGCCGTCCCGGGAGGCCATGAAGCGGGTCTGTGCCGCGTGGGGCGTCGACACCCCCGCCTACGTGGTGGCCCGGAGCCGGGAGGCGGTGGAGCGGGCGGCGGCGACGCTGCGCTTCCCCCTCATCGTGAAGCACCCCAGCAGCTACGCAAGCGTGGGGCTCACCCCCGCCTCCCGCGTGGAGGACGCCCCCGCCCTCTTCCGCCAAGCGGCCCTCATGATGGACGCGTACGGGGGTGCCCTCCTGGAGGAGTTCGTGGAGGGGCGGGAGTTCACGGTGCTGGTGGCGGAGAACCCCGACGACAGGCTCCGACCGGTCACCTACACGCCGGTGGAGTTCGGCTTCCCCGAGGGCTCCACCTTCAAGCACTACGAGCTCAAGTGGGTGGACTTCCACGCCATGTCCGAGACACCCGTGGCCGACCCCGAGCTGGAGGCCCGGCTGCGCGACGCGTCGGCCCGCTTGTTCGCGGGGCTGGACGGCGCCGGCTTCGGCCGCTGCGACCTGAGGGTGGACGGCGAGGGCCGCCCCTGGATGCTGGAGATCAACCCCAACTGCGGCATCTACTACCCGGAGGACGACCCGGGCAGCGCGGACCTCTGCCTGCGCCACGACCCCGAGGGGCACCCCGGCTTCACCCGCCGCCTCGTGGACGCCGCTCTGGCGCGCCACGCCAGGCACCGCCGGGGCTGGGAGGTGCGCTCGACCCCCGGCGGCGACTACGGCCTCTTCGCCACCCGGGCCTTCCAGCCCGGCGAGCGCGTCGTCGCTTTCGAGGCGACGCCTCACGTGCTGGTCACCCGCTCCCACGTGGAGCGCGCGTGGCGGGAGCCCTGGCTGGGCTGGTTCCGCCGCTACGCCTGGCCCCTCACCGACGAGGTGTACGTGACGTGGGACCGGGACCCCGAGCGCTGGAAGCCGGTGAACCACGCCTGCGAGCCCACCGCCTGGCTGGAGGGGCTGGACGTGGTGGCCCGATTCCCCTTGGAGCGGGGAGACGAGATCACGCTGGACTACGCCACCTTCTGCAACGAGATCATGCCCGACTTCCCTTGCGGATGCGGGGCGCCGGCGTGCCGGGGCACCATCACGGGACGCGACTACCTGGGCCCCGCGGTGGCCCGCTACGGAGCCCACGTCTCCGACTACGTGAGGCGGAAGCGCCAGGGGCCCTCCTGAGCCTCACAGCCTCGCGCGGAGCGCCTCGCCGAGGTCATGGGCGAGCAGCGCCACCCGGCGCCCATCCACGTACAGGGTCGCCGCCTCGTCGTGGAGGGCGCTCCAGAGATGGTTCGCCATGACCGCGGCGGCGTTGGGCGAGCCGAACTGCGCCAGAAGGTGGTGGCGCGAAGGCGCATCCTCCTCCGCCTCCACCCCGTCGTACGCCAGGATCCCGGCGCCCTTCACGCGCCGGACCAGGCCCCGCCGAAGCTGGGCGTGGCCCATGAGGCGCCGGGGGAGGGAGGGATCCAGCGTCTCCAGCACGATGTCGGTGACCGTGGAATCCGCCTGGGGCTCCTGGATGCGGGCGGGATCGTAGGGCACCTCCTCCAGCGACGGCGGCGCCACCCCCTCCGCTATGCGTGCGCGCCGGAGGGCCATCTGCAGGTACGGCTGCGTGAGGCCGGAGGCCCAGTAGCGCAGGTGTTCGAACTGACTCTGGGTCGTCTCTCGACGGGTGCGGAGTGGGCGCCCGCCGTCCCTCGGGAGGAACTCGATCCATCCCTCCCACTGTCCGTTGCCGCCCTGCTCTCCCCGGATTCTCGCCGTGCACGCCGTTCCGTCCTCGGCCTCCACAGGGAGGGAGAACTCGTGCACCAGCTCGCTCATGGGCTCCTCCTTGCCTTTACCGACGGGAGGAGCAACGGGCATGCCCGGGCCCGGCACCCGCCGTCCGGGACCCTTGGCCGGCTCTGGTGTAGGGCTAGAAGGGCGCGCATCCCGGAAAGTCCGGTATGGACCCTGCGTACCCCCTCGATGGAGCCGGAAGCGCCGGCCCCACGGAACCCCAGACAGGGAGGAACACGAGATTAACGAGCCACGCGTGAACGACCAGATCCGGATCAGCCCCGTGCGGCTGATCGACGCCGATGGCGAGCAGGTCGGCGTCGTGGCCCTGGAGAGGGCCAAGGAAGCCGCTGCCGAGAGCGAGCTGGACCTCGTCGAGGTCGCTCCCAACGCCCGCCCCCCCGTGGTGAAGGTCATGGACTGGGGGCGGTATCGTTATGAGCAACAGAAGAAGGAGCGGGAGGCGAAGAAGAACCAGCACCAGACGGAGGTGAAGGAGGTTCAGCTCCGTCCCCGCACCGACGACCACGACTTCGAGGTGAAGCTGAAGCGGGCCCGCCGCTTCCTGGCGGAAGGCAACATCGTGAAGGTGGTGCTGCGCTTCCGCGGGAGGGAGTTGCGGCGGCCCGAGGTGGGCCAGGCCACCCTCGACCGGATGATCGAGGCCACCGACGACGTGGCCCGGCTGGAGCACCGCACCCGCAACATCGAGGGGCGGCGCCTCATCGCCATGCTCGAGCCTACGTCCACGTAGGCGGACGCGAGGCCTCCGGTACCCACGGCGGCCGCCCTCCTCCGGGGGGGCGGCCGTCGCGCGTTGGAGGCAGGGGAGGCTAGGACCCCACCTCGGCGCCCGCGAGGAGCTCCCGGAGGAGCGCCTCCTTCCGGGGCAGCTCGTGCTCGATCCAGACCCGGTCGCCCTTCTCCCGGAAGCGGGGGGCGCCCTCGCTCCGCTCTGGATCGAGCCAGGCGGTGAGCTCGTCCGGGCGCCGCACGCCCAGCCGGCGGAGCGCCGTGGCCAGGGGCGCCAGCAGCTCGGGGGCCAGGCGGGGGCGCCGCCGGCACACGGGCAGCACCGCGAGGGCCAGGGCCCGGGCCTCCTCCTCCGGTTCCCGCCCGGTGGAAAGGGCGGCCAGGGCCGCGACGGCGTCGAGGATCTGCCGGTCCTCCACCTCCTCCGGGTGAACGGCGAGCGTCCACGGCAGCGCCTGGACCCGCTTGCGGGCGGCGTCCCACCGCTCGGCCGGGCTCCCGCCCCGACGCCGGCGCACCCGCTCCCGGGCGAGGTGGACAGGGAGCCCGACGGCCACCACCGCGGTGGGCGCCCCGAAGGCCAGCCAGGCGAAGGCGAGGGTCCGCCACGGCGTGCCCAGGAGCAACGCCCCGGCGCCTGCGGCCGGCAGACCCACCACCGCCCCGTCCAGGAGGGCGGAGAGAGCCGGGGCCGTGACGAGGTCGAGGACCACCAGCAGGATCGGCCCCGCCAGGAGCAGGAGCCAGAGCGCCACGTGGAGCGTCGGGCGAACGGCGCCCCCGGCGGCGAGCCGGGGCGCGGCGAAGGCGAGGACCAGGGCGAAGACGCACGCGGCGGAGGCTCTCATCACCCGCTGCTCGCGGCTGGGCACGGCACGTCTCCGGCAAAGGCGGAACGGGAGGTGCTGGGCAGGCTGACCCGGAACGGGAGGCCCCGCAAGGGGTGGCCCCCTTGCCACAGCGCCGCCAGGTCCCCACAGGAGAGAGGATGAGCTACACCCCCTCCGCCACCGACCCCGCTCCGCCCCCACTCCCTCCGGCCGAAGCCGGAGGCGCCGGTGAGGCGCGCCCAGGCGCCGTGGTGGCCCTGGTCGCCGCGGGGGCCATGGCGGTGATGCTCGCCAGCGTCCGCTCGCAGGTGTTCGACCTGGAGCGCTACCTGGTGCCCAAGGCGCTGGCGCTCCACCTGACCGCCCTCCTGCTCCTCCTCCTGGGCCGCTTCTCCCCGGCCCGGACGCTCCGGGACGCGCCGGGACGCCTGCTGGCTGCCTTCGTGGCGTGGAGCGCCCTGTCCGCAGCCCTGGCCACCAACCGCTGGCTGGGGCTGCGGGCGTGGGGGATCTCCTTCTCCTTCCTCGTGGTGTTCACGGCGTGCCGCTCCCTCCCCGCCCGGTGGCGGTGGCCCCTCCTGGGATGGTTGCTGGCCGCCCCCGTGCTCGCCGCCGTCCTGGGGGTGGCGCAGGCGTACGGCCTCGACGTCCCCTGGGTCTCGGGAAGCCGGCCCCCGGGGGGCACCTTCGGCAACCGAAACTTCCTGGCCCACGTGGCCGCCATCGCCGCCCCCGCGCTTCTGGTCGCCACCCTGCGGGGGCGCCGGCTCGGGGGGCGGGCGGCGGCATCGGTGGGTCTGGTGGTGGTGACCGGGGCGGTGGTCCTGACCCGCTCCCGGGCGGCCTGGCTCGGGGGCACGGCGGGAATGGCCCTCACCTCCGGCCTCCTCCTCCTGCCCTGGCTGCGGCCCGACAACCCCCGGGCCGTGGTCCGCAGGGCCGTGGCCGCGGCCCTGGTGCTGGCCACCTCGGTGGGCGCCGCCGTCCTCCTGCCCAACGCCCTGGAGTGGCGGACCGACGCGCCCTATGCCGCCACGCTGGGCCGCCTGGCCGAGTTCCGGGAGGGGTCGGGGAAGGGGCGCCTCGTGCAGTACCGGAATTCCCTGGAGCTCGTGCCGCGGCGCCCCGTCCTGGGTGTGGGCCCGGGCAACTGGTTCGTCCATTACCCCCGGGTCACGGCCCCCGGCGACCCGGCGTGGGCCGGCGGCACCATCCCCACCAACCCCTGGCCCAGCAGCGACTGGGTCACGCTGCTGACCGAGCGGGGCGCCGTGGGGACCCTCCTCTTCCTCCTGGCGGGCGTGGCCGCGGCTCTGGCGACCCTGCGCGAGGCCCGGCGCAGGGGCGGCGACGCGGCATGGGCCGCCGCGGCGCTGATCGGGGTCCTGGCCGCCGCGGCCGTGGCGGGGCTGTTCGACGTGGTCCTCACCCTGGCGGCGCCCAGCTTCCTGGTGGCGGCCGCCATGGGACTGCTCCTTCCCCGCCTTCCCGACCCGGGGGCGCCCCCCGGCCCCTCCGCTGCCCGGGTCCGCCGGGTTGGCGCGCTGGTGGCGGCCGCCCTGGTGGCGGTGGCGGGGCTGGAGACCGCCGCCGTGGCCCTCACCCGCGACCAGGACACCGCCACGCTGGAGACGGCGGCCCGCCTCGCCCCCTGGGAGCACCGCCTCCACCTGATCCTGGCGGAGCGGGGCCGCTGCGACCACGCGTCCCCGGCGCTGCATCTCCTCCCGTACCATCCCTCCGCGAGGAGCGTCGCGAAGCGCTGCGGCTCCTGAGTGCCGGGTTGACGGCGACACGCCCCCCGATGTACGTTGGAGCGAGGATTTTTAGTCTGTCCTAAAACTCGGCGGCACCCCCATGTCCACGGGCGTCCTCATCGTCCTCGCGCTGGCGTTGGCGGCGGCCGGCCTCCTGGTGGGCCGGCGGCTGGAGCGGAGCGTCGGCGCGCGCCGCCTCGCCGCCGAGCGCACCCGCCTCGAGGACGCCCTCAAGCACCTCCACCACAGCGAGTACGAGGGGCGGCCGGCGTCGGTGGACAGCCTGGCCGGCGCGCTCCAGCTGTCCCGGGAGCGGGCGCTGACCCTGGTGGCGCGGCTGGAGGCGGCGCAGCTGGGGCGCATCGCGGGCAACGGCGTGGAGCTCACCCCCGAGGGGCGGGCCTACGCCCTCCGGGTGGTGCGCAACCACCGGCTGTGGGAGCGCTACCTGGCCGAGCGCACGGGCGTGCACCCAGCCGAATGGCACGCCCGGGCCGAGCGCCGGGAGCACACCCTCACCCGCGACGAGAGCGAGCGCCTCTCGGCCAGCCTGGGCCACCCCCGCTACGACCCCCACGGCGACCCCATCCCGGCCGCGGACGGCAGCCTCCCCCCCGCCGCCGGGGTGCCCCTGGCGTCGCTGTCCCCCGGGGACGTCGCCACCATCGTCCACGTGGAGGACGAGCCACGCCGCCTGTACGACCGACTGGTGGATGCGGGGCTCGGGGCGGGCACCCGGGTGGAGATCCTCCCCGGGGGGGGCGGCGCCGTCCGCCTGCGCGCCGCGGGCAGGGAGCACCTCCTGGAGCCGGTCACCGCGGCCAGCGTGGCGGTGCAGCCCCTGGCCGACACCCCCCGGGAGGAGGACGTGGAGACGCTGGACCAGGTGCGCCCCGGCGAGTCGGCGCGGGTGGTGCGCATCGCCGCCGCGTGTCAGGGGCCCCAGCGGCAGCGGCTCCTGGACCTGGGGCTGGTTCCGGGCACCGAGGTGGCGTCCCGCTACGCCAGCGCCGCCGGCGACCCGGTGGCCTACGACATCCGGGGGGCCCTCATCGGGCTCCGGCGGAGCCAGGCGCGCCAGGTGCTGGTGCGCCGCGCCGGGACGCCCGTGGCCGGAGCACCCGTGGCCGGGGCGGCGACGTGAGCCCCCCCCGGGGCGACGGCGGGCTTGTGAAGCTGGGGCTCAGCCCCTCTTCCCGCTCCGACTATGTGGTGGCCCTGGCCGGCAACCCGAACACCGGCAAGAGCACCGTCTTCAACGCCCTCACCGGGCTCCGCCAGCATACCGGGAACTGGCCCGGCAAGACCGTGACCCGGGCCGAGGGTGCGTTCGTCCACAGGGACGCCCGCCTGAAGGTGGTGGACCTCCCGGGCACCTATTCCCTCCTGGCCGGCAGCCCCGACGAGGAGGTGGCCCGGGACTTCATCCTCTTCGGCCGCCCGGACGTGACCGTGGTGGTGGTGGACGCCACCCGCCTGGAGAGGAACCTGAACCTGGTGCTCCAGATCCTGGAGATCACCGGGCGGGTGGTGGTGTGCCTGAACCTCATGGACGAGGCGCGACGCCGGGGCGTGCTGGTCGATCCCGAGCGGCTGGAGCGGCAGCTCGGGGTGCCGGTGGTCGCCACCGTGGCCCGGCGCAAGGAGGGCATCGAGGCCCTCCTGGACACGGTGCTGGCGGTGGCCCGGGGCGAGCGGGCCACTTCCCCCCGGCGCGTGGAGGAGCACGCCCCGGCCGTGGCCGCGGCCCTGGACGCGCTCCTCCCGGAGCTGCGCCGTGCCTTCCCGGGGCTGGAGCACGCCCGCTGGGTGGCGCTGCGACTCCTCTCGGGCGACGAGCGGGTCGCGGAAGCGGTGGCGAGCGGGGCCATCGGCCGCCTGGAGGCCCCCGAGGGGGAGGCGGTCGGAGCGCTGGCCGCGGCCGGCGGCGGAGAGGGTGCCCCGGGGCGGGCAGCGGGTGCCGCCTTCTCTCCCGAGGCCGCGGCCGGGGAGGCCCTCGTGGCCCGGGCCGACGAGCTCCGCTGGCGCCTGCCTCGGGACTTCCACGACCGCCTGGTGGAAACCGTCTACGCCGAAGCCCACCGCATCGCCGACGCCGCCTCGGTGCGGGGGCTCCGAAAGGCGCGCTTCGACCTGGACCGCACGCTGGACCGGCTGCTCACCAGCCGCTGGACCGGCTTTCCCGTGATGCTCCTGCTCCTGACGGTCGTGTTCTGGCTGACCATCGCCGGGGCCAACGTGCCGTCGGCATTCCTGTCCGACCTCCTCATCGGGAAGGTCCACCCCCTGCTCCACGCCCTGGGCGACGGGGCCCACCTCCCATGGTGGCTGAGCGGCTTCGTGTTCGACGGGATGTACCTGGCGACGGCGTGGGTGGTGAGCGTGATGCTCCCGCCCATGGCCATCTTCTTCCCCCTGTTCACCCTCCTGGAGGACTTCGGCTACCTGCCCCGGGTGGCGTTCAACATGGACGCTCTCTTCCGCCGGGCGGGCGCCCACGGGAAGCAGGCCCTCACCATGTGCATGGGCTTCGGCTGCAACGCGGCCGGGGTGGTGTCGGCCCGGGTCATCGACAGCCCCCGGGAGCGGCTGATCGCCATCATCACCAACAACTTCTCCCTGTGTAACGGACGCTGGCCCACCCAGATCCTCATCGCCTCCATCTTCATCGGGGCGCTGGCGCCCCCGGCGGTGGCGGGCCTCGTGTCGGCGGGGGCGGTGGTGGGGATCGCCCTGCTGGGCATCGTCTTCATGTTCATGAGCTCGTGGCTCCTGTCCCGCACCATGCTCCGGGGCGAGGCCAGCACGTTCAGCCTGGAGCTGCCGCCGTACCGGCCCCCCCGGGTACTCCAGACCCTCTACACGTCCATCATCGACCGCACCCTCATCGTGCTGTGGCGGGCGGTGGTGTTCGCCCTCCCGGCGGGGGCCCTGATCTGGCTGGTGTCCAACGTGAGCGTGGGCGGCACCAGCCTGGCCGAGCACGCCGTGCGCATCCTGGACCCGGTGGGCGCGGTCATGGGGCTGAACGGCGTCATCCTGCTGGCGTACGTGGTGGCGATCCCGGCCAACGAGATCGTGATCCCCACCGTGCTCATGCTCACCGTGCTCACCACGGGGCTGGCGGGGGTGGGACAGGGCGCCGGGGTCATGTTCGACCTGGACTCGGCGGCCCAGGTAAAGACGCTGCTCGAGGCCGGTGGCTGGACGCTCCTCACCGGCCTCTGCCTCATGCTGTTCAGCCTGCTGCACAACCCCTGCTCCACCACGATCTACACCATCTACAAGGAAACGAGGAGCACGAAGTGGACGGTGGTGGCCACGCTCCTCCCCCTGGTGCTGGGCTTCCTGGTGTGCTTCGGCGTGGCCCAGGTGTGGAGGCTCGTGGGCTGAACGCCGAGCGGCGGAGGAGGCCGGTCCCGCGCCTCCCCCGCCGCCATGATGTCCGGGGCTTCCGGCGCCCCGTCCGATCAGTCCTCCTGCTTCACCGCCTGGACCTCCAGCTCGATCCTGACCTTGTTGGCCACCAGGACGCCCCCCGTCTCCAGGGCCTGGTTCCAGGTGAGGCCGAAGTCCCGGCGGTCGATCTCGGTGCTGGCGCTGAAGCCCGCCCGGGTGCCGCCCCACGGGTCCTGTCCCGTGCCCTCGTAGACCGCGTCCAGCGTCACCTCCTTCGTGGTGCCCCGGATGGTGAGGTCGCCCACGACCTGGAATTCGTCGCCGGCGTCCTTCGCCGCCCCCTCCACCCGCTTGCTCCGGAAGGTGATCTCCGGGTGGTTCTCCACGTCGAGGAAGTCGGCGGAGCGCAGGTGCTTGTCCCGGTCCCCGACCCGGGTGTCGATGCTCCCGGCCTCGATCGTGACCTCGGCGCTGGACGCGTCGGGGTTCTCCTCGTCCACGTGGATGGTGCCTTCGACGTCGGTGAAGCGGCCCCGCACCGTGGTGAACATCATGTGCTTCACCGAGAAACCCACCGTGGTGTGGGCGGGATCGAGGCTCCAGACCGTCCTGGTTCCCTGTTCGACCGTGTTCATGTCATGCTCCCCTTCGGCAGGCGGTGGCCGCTCCGGCCTCCGCCCTGGTTCAAGCTATGGAATCTCGATTCCGAGATACTACCTCAAAAAAACTCACCCACCCGGCGCCATTCCACCCTCGCGGCACGGCGCCGGCAGCTCCGCCGCGGAGCGTCCCAACTTCTTCAGGAGGCGGATGGCCACCTCCGTCTCCTCCTCGTCCAACCCGCCCACCGCCCGGGCGATGCACCGGGCGTGGTCCGGGAAGATGCGCTCCATGAGCGCGCGACCCTCGTCGGTGAGCGCCGCATAGCGGGCCCTCCGATCCCGGGGGCAGGGGCGGCGCTCCGCCAGCCCCTTCTTCACCAGCTGATCCACCACGTAGGTCATGCCCCCGCTGG
Organism: uncultured Gemmatimonadales bacterium; assembly: GCA_963720485.1. Taxonomy (GTDB): domain Bacteria; phylum Gemmatimonadota; class Gemmatimonadetes; order Longimicrobiales; family Gaopeijiaceae; genus MFD05684-c1. The sequence continues at coordinate 4,361,445 of OY970395.1, read as the reverse complement.
AGATCAGCACCTTCTCCTGCAACTCCCCGACCAGCAGGGGCCCCTTGCTGAACAGCGCCTCCAGGGCGGCGAACTCCATGGGCGACAGCCCGCTCGCCGCCACGTGGGCCCGGCTGTGCTCGGCCACGGCCGCCTGGGCACGGCTCAGCACGATCCAGAGCTTCAGCGCGGCTGAGGTGTCGGAGGGCAGGGTGTGTCCCGGGCGGTTTTTCTCGGAATCAAGCATCTTGAATTCAAGATAATAGCACCTCGCTCCGGGTCAAGGGCTGGACCCGGCGGAATGGGCCGCCGAGGTTGGAGGTCCCTGTGTCCGACCCCCGAACGGAAGGTCCCCGTGGCCGCCGACGCCCCCCTCTTCCTGCCCGTGGAGCTGGCGGGCCGCACCTTCCAGCGCCTGAACCTGGACCACCCCGAGCCCCTGGCCCGGGTGTGGGAGGAGGTGGAGGCCGGCGTGCCCGTCTACTACGACCGGGTGTGGGGCCTCACCGACCGCTTCTCGGCGTGGCTCCTGGAGAACCCGTCCCTGGTGGAAGGGAAGAACGCCCTGGTCGTGGGCGCCGGCGTGGGGATGGAGACCGTGGTGGTGGGGAGCCTGGCCCGCACGCTGGATCTGAACGACATGGCCCCCGTGTCGCTGGAGCTCCTCCAACGGCAGCTCGAGGAAAACGGAATCGCGCCGCGCCACGTCCACGCCGGATCGTTCGCCGAGGTGCCGCTGGCGGCGGACCTCGACGTCGTGGTGGCGTGCTTCGTCATCTACGACCGGGGCTCGGCCGTGGCCATGGAACGGCTCCTGGAGCGGAGCGGGGAGCAGGACGTGCCCGTGCTCCTGGCCGGCGAGGACATCGGGGGCCACTTCTCCCGGCTCCTGGGGCGCACCTCGCGCACCGTCACCGAGCTGCGGCACGACGACGAGGCGTGGGTGGTGCGGGTGGGGTGAGCAGAGGCCGACACCACGCTGTTGCGCGAGCGCCACGTCCTGTCGTGGGATAGTGGCAAGGGAGGGGTGGGGCAGCGTGCCGCGCCGGCCCTCGGGGGACGTGGAGAAAGGCAGGAAAGCGCTGTGGGACAGGGCGTTACCGGCTCCTTCCCCTCCCGCGGCACACCCCCCTCTCACGAGGGCACCGGCCTTGCCTGTGGAGAGGGCGGAAGGTTGTGTCGCTGTCAACCGAGACGGGTCGCATATGAAAAACGCGCTGAGGGCAGTCCTGATCGCCGGATGTCTGCTTCTGCCGATGGCCGGCCGGGCATACGCCCAGAACCCCGGTAGCTTCGTGCCGAAGATCGCCCCCGGTGATATCGGCCCCCAGGAAGACCTCCAGCTCACGGCCGGCAGCGGCGTCGTCGCCACGTGGGGCGGGGTGTACGTGGGTCCGTACGAGGCGAAGCTCACGAGCTACCCCGGGCAGCCCACGATCACCATCTACTGCGACGACTTCCTGAACGCGTCCCAGGTCGGCGACACGTGGACCGCGAACGTGGCGCCCCTGACGCTGGCGGGCATCGCCACGACGCGCCTGGGCCTCCTTCAGCCCGGCAACGCCACGAACCTGGGGCGCTATATGCGGGCGGCCTGGCTGGCGGCGCAGTTCGCCACGAATCGCACCCGCTCGGCGTGGAGCGCCATCCACTCGGCCATCTGGTCCACGGTCCTGCCCGGGGACGTCCCCGGCTACGGCTATTCAGGGCAGTACGTCGACGCCGGGACCGGAATCGACTGGCTGGCCGCCGCGAACGCGGCCGACCTGAGCACCTTCGACGCGTCCCGCTGGCGGGTGCTCACCGACGTGCTGTCCCGGAACGATCCGGCGCACGCCGGTACCCAGGAGTACCTGGTCGAGGTGAACACGGTCACTCCGGAGCCTGCGACCCTGGTGATGCTGGCCACGGGGCTCCTCATGCTCGTCGGATTGACGGGGTACCGCAGGCGAACCTCGGCGGCCTGACGCGGTACTAGGCCACAGGCCCGCGGGGAGGTCGGCAGCTTCGCCGGCCTCCCCGCTCGTATTCTCCCCTCCGCCTCCCCGACCCCCGCCATGGCCGCTTCACCGACCGAACGCCTTCGTCCCCTTCTCCTGGCCGTCTACCCGGTGGCGGCGCTCGTCGTCGTCACGCCCCTTTTCGACCTGGTCTCCTCGGCGCTCCCCCTCCAGCCGGGGAGCACGCAGTGGCGGTACGGCTTCCTCGGGCTCCTCGGCAACTTCATCCTGACGCCGCTCCTCGGCGCCGTCATGGCGTCCTTCGCGGCCGCCGCCCTCGATCAGCGGAAGGTGCTGAAGGTCCTCTCCACCCTGTACGCGGTGATCTCGGCCGCACTCCTGGCCGCCATGGCCTTCTTCATCCTCGACGTGCTCCAGCTTCGCGGGCAGATCCAGACGGCCATGCAGGGCGAATTCCGGACCGGGGCGCTCATCTCGATAGGGAAGTACCTCGCCGGCATCCTCGCCCTGGGCATCCTGTCCCTCGGCGGGTTCAAGACGGGGAACAGGCTCCCTGCGCCCGCCCCCAGGAACAGCGCCCGCACGAAGGTCGTGGGCAGCCGGGCGTGAGCTCCGGCGCCTCGCCGGCAGCGCAGCCGTCCGGACGGTGAGGCGCCTTCAGGCGGAGAGGGGAGGGGCCCCCTCCCCCTGGCACCCCGGGCAGAAATACGTGCTCCGCCCGTGGTCGCCCTGGAGGAAACGCTCCACCGGCGTGCCGCAGTCCAGGCACGGCTTCCCGGCCCGTCCGTAGACCCACAGCCGCCGGGACGTGGGGGTCGCCCTGCGCCGCACCGCGCCGGGGCGCTTCCCCCGGATGAGCAGCCCCAGGCGGAGGAGCCGGGCCGCCGTCTCGAAGAGCCCCGCCAGCGCCTCGTCGGAGAGGGCTCCCACCGCCGCCCGGGGGTGGATGCGGCACTCGAAGAGGGCCTCGCTCTTGTAGACGTTGCCGATGCCGGACGCCACCCGCTGGTCCAGGAGGAGGTCGCCGATCTGCCGGCCGGCGTGGGCGGGGCTCCGTGCCCGGCCCACGACCTCCTCGATCGGCGGCGGCTCGGACAACAGGTCCGGGCCGAGCCGGCCCAGCACCGGATGCGTGCGGAGCGCCCGGGTGGGCGCCGCCTCGGCCCCGTAGGCGCCCACGCACGCGTAGGCCGTGTCGCCGGCCACCAGGAGCGCGGTGGGCGCAGGAGGAAGGGCCTCCCGGACGTCTCTGCGCCACCAGCGCCCCTTCATGCCCAGGTGCACCCTCAAGCTCCACCCCCCCTCCAGGTGGACCAGGACGTGCTTGCCCCGGGCCTCGACCCCCTCCACCCGGCGGCCGGCCAGGGCGGGAACGTCCCCCCGGTCCCGGAGGCTCACCCGGTCCAGGGTGCGGCCGGTGAGCTCCCGGCCCAGCACCAGGGCCACCCGGTGGGCGGTGTCCCCCTCGGGCACAGCTCAGCGCCTCGCCGGCGGGGCCGCTGGTCGGGGCGCCCGCCGTCCGCCACGGCCGCGTGCGCGCCTCACCGCTCCCCCACCGTCAGGCGCAGGAAGCGGTAGTCCTCCGTGAAGCCGGCCTCCTTGAGGAGGGGCTTGAGCGGCGAGCGGAGCGCGGGCTCCCCGTCCACCTTCTCCAGGGCCATGGCGCGGCGGGGGCGTCCCCGGGCCACGTCGCGGAGGGCAGGCAGGGCCCTCTCCACCGCCTCGGCGTCGGCCTCGGCGAACGTGCGGAGCCGCTTCCCGCCCCGGTCCACGTAGAGCACCGGCAGCCCGTCGACCGTCACCACCACGGCGCCCGCGGCCCGTCTCGGCGCCTGCCCACCCGTCTCGGTGAGCTCGGGCCACGGCAGCAGCCACCCCCACGGGTTGGCCGGGTCGGTGGCGGCCAGCGTCACCACCTCGCCGTGCCCTGCCCCGTCCCTCACCCGCCGCAGCCGCTCCACCACCCCGGGCCACGCGAACTGTGCCCCGCCCAGCCCCTCCACGAAGTAGCCGCGGCGGGCCTTGCCGGCCTCCTCCATCCCCCGGAGCACCCGGTACACGGAAGAGAAGCCGCCCCCCAGCGCCTCCACTGCAGCGGTCTCCCGGGCCACCAGGCCGTGGCGCTCCAGGAGGGTCGTGGCCCACGCCGCCGCCCGCTCGGTGGGGGAGGCGGGGCTCCGCACCAGGTCCCGCACCAGCGACCAGCGGCCCCCGGGAAGATGGGTGCGTCCGGGCCGGTCGCCCCGGCGCCGGCGGGACGCCCGCCGGGGGGCGCCCAATGCCCGCAGCGCGCCGAAGGTGTCGTTGGTGACGAGCCCGGCCCACACCAGGTCCCAGAGCGCCTCCAGCAGCCGCTCGGACGACACGTCCGGCAGCGCCCCCGCCAGCTCGGCGTGGAAGGAGGCGCCCCGCCCCGCCAGGTGGTCCAGGACCGCACGGTGGCGGGCGTCGAAGCCCTCGATGGCGGCCTCGCCCTCCTCCTCCGTCACCGGAGCCAGCAGTCGGTCGACCCGCTCCCTCCTGAAGAGGAGGATCCGCCCGTCGTCGCTCCGGAGCGGCGAGTGGCCCACCCACACCAGCCACCCGCTGGCCCCCAGGGCGTCCAGGTGCTCGGCCCGGAAGCGGCGCACCCGGGCGGGGAGGATGGCCCGCACCAGCTCCCGGTAGCTCAGGGGGATGCCCTCGAGCTGGGCGACGGCGTCCTCCAGGGAGTCGTGGGGGTCGGCGCCGGTGGCCCGGTGCCACGCCGGCAGGAAGCGGCCCAGCGCCTCGGGGGGGACGGGCGCCACCTGCCCCCGGAGGCGGGCGATGGTGCGCCGCTTGGCCTGGCGGAGCACGTCGGGGTCGCACCACTCCTCCCCCTCGGCGCCCGGGCGGAACGCGCCCCGGAGGAGCCGCCCCTCCTCCTCGGCCCGCTCCAGCGCCAGCCGCGCCTGGGCGGGGACCAGCCCGTAGCGGCCGGCGGCCTCAGCGGTGGTGAAGGGACCGTGGGTCCTGGCCCAGCGCAGCAGCAGCGTCTCGACGGGGTGCGCCACCGGCTCCAGGAACGCCGACGCCACGCCCCCGGGGGGCGCTACGCCCAGGGCGTCCCGGTAGAGGCCCGCGTCCTCCACCGCGATCCACGCCTCCCGCCCCGCCACCCGCACCCAGAGCGCCCGGCGGGCCCCCTCCAGCTCCCCCAGCCAGGGTGCCGGGTCGTCGTCGGAGCGCTCCGCCACCTCGTCGGGGGTGAGGTCGCCGAGCTGGCGCAGCAGGTCGTGAACGTCGTCGGGGTGGCGCGCCCGACGCCCCTCGGCCCGGCGCTGGAGCTGCTCCTCCAGGTGGGCCAACACGGAGGCGTCCAGCAGCTCCCGCAGGTCGGCCTCGCCCAGGAGCTCCCGGAGCAGCTCCATGTCGAGGGACAGGGCCTGGGCCCTGCGCTCGGCCGCGGGCGCGTCGCCCTCGTACAGGTAGGCGGCCACGTACGCGTAGACGAGGGAGCGGGCAAAGGGGGACGCGGACGCCGTCTCCACCTCGTGCACGCGCACCTCCCGCCGGGCCACCGCCCCCAGCAGCTCCTTGAGCGCGGGCACGTCGAACACGTCCTGGAGGACGGCCCGGTACGTCTCCATGACGATGGGGAAGGAGGGGTACTGGAGGGCGATGCCCATGAGCTTGTTGGCCCTGAGCCGCTGGGCGAACAGGGGCGTGCGCTTGCCGGGGCGCCGCCGGGGCAGCAGCAGCGCCCGGGCGGCGTTCTCACGGAACTGGGAGGCGAACACGGGGGAGCGGGACAGCTCCTCCAGGAGCCGCTCCTCCAGCTCCTCGGCGTCGGGGAGGAGCCCCTCCAGCGCCGGGGGCTCGTCGCCGTCGGCCAGGGACAGGACGACGCCGTCGTCGCTCCACACGGTGGGCACGTCGTAGCCCACCTCCGCCGACACCCGGGCCCGGAGCGCCAGGGCCAGGGGGGCGTGCACGCGGGCGCCGAAGGGGGTGAGGAGGCAGACGCGCCAGTCGCCCAGCTCGTCCCGGAAGCGCTCCACCACCAGGTCCCGGTCGCTGGGGAGCACACCCGTCGCCTCCCGCTGCTCGTCCAGGTAGGCCAGGAGGTTCGTGGCGGCCCGCTCGTCCAGGTGGTATGCGCCCCGGAGGCGCTGCCGGGCCGCGTCCGGGTCGTCCTCCGCCAGCGCACCCACCTCCCGGGTGAACGCCCCCAGCGCCCGCCCCAGCTCCAGGGGGCGGCCGGGGCCCTCCCCCTTCCAGAAGGGGAGGCGGCCGGGCTCGCCCGGGGCCGGGTCCACGATGACCCGGTCCCGGGTGATCTCCCGTATGCGCCACGTGCTGGCTCCCAGCATGAACGTCTGGCCGGACGTGGACTCGTGGACCATCTCCTCGTCGAGCTCGCCCACCCGGGGCCCGTCCTCCCCCAGGTAGACGCCGAAGAGGCCCCGGTCGGGGATGGTGCCGGCGTTCACCGCCGCCAGCATGCGGGCGCCCCGGCGCCCCTCGATGACGTCCCCCTCCCGGTCCCAGTTGATGCGGGGCCGGAGGTCGCCGAAGTCGTGGGAGGGGTAGAGCCCCGAGAGCATGTCCAGCACGCCGGTGAGGGCCGCGTCGGGGAGGTCCTTGAAGGGCGCCGCCCGACGCACCAGCGCCGCCAGCTCCCCCACCCGCCACGGCTGCACGCCCGCCATGGCCACCACGTGCTGGGCCAGGACGTCCAGGGGGTTTCGGGGCACCCGCAGCGCCTCGATGGCGCCCTCCCGCATCCCCTTCGCCACCACCGCCGCCTCCAGGAGGTCGCCCCGGTGCTTGGGGAAGACGCGGCCGATGCTGGTCTCGCCCACCCTGTGGCCCGCCCGTCCCACCCGCTGGAGCCCGCTGGACACCGAGCCCGGCGACTCCACCAGCACCACCAGGTCCACGGCCCCCATGTCGATGCCCAGCTCCAGCGAGCTGGTGGCCACCAGCGCCTTGAGCGCACCCGACTTGAGGGCCTCCTCGATCTCCCGGCGCTGCTCGTGGGCCAGGCTCCCGTGGTGGGCCCGCACCAGCTCCTCGCCGGCCAGCTCGTTGAGGCGCCGGGCCAGCCGCTCGCACAGCCCCCGGCTGTTCACGAACACCAGCGTGGTGCGGTGGGCCTTCACCAGGTCCAGGATCTGGGGGTACACGGCCGGCCAGATGCCGTACTGGCGCTGGGCCTCCTCGTCCTGGGCCAGCATGAGGGAGCCGGTGCGGGTGCGGTCCTCGGCCACCACCGCCACGCCCGCCGTCGGCCGTCTGGACCACCGGGCGGGTCATGTCCTCCACCGGCACCACCACCTCCAGGTCCAGCGCGGGGGGCACGTGGGCGTCCACCACCGCCACCGGACGGTCGCCCCCCAGGAAGCGGGCCACCTCCTCGGGCGGCCGGGCCGTGGCCGACAGGCCGATCCGCTGGGGGTCCTCGGCGGCGAGCGCCGACAGCCGCTCCAGGGACAGGGCCAGGTGGGCGCCCCGCTTGGTGGCCGCCATGGCGTGGATCTCGTCCACGATGATCCAGCGCACCGTGCGGAGCGACTCCCGGGCCTGGGAGCCCAGGATGAGGAAGAGCGACTCGGGGGTGGTCACCAGGACCTCGCCCGGGTCCCGCACCATGCGCCGGCGCTCGCTCTGGGGCGTGTCGCCCGTGCGCACGTCCACCCGGGGCGGGCGGAAGGGGCGGCCCGCCGCCTCGGCCGCCCGCTCCATCCCCACCAGCGGCACCCTGAGGTTCCGCTCGATGTCGTAGACCAGGGCCTTCAGGGGGGAGACGTACACCACCCGCACCCCGGGCTCGGCATGGTCCGGGAGACGCGCCAGCCGGTCCAGGGCGTACAGGAACGCCGCCAGCGTCTTGCCGCTCCCCGTGGGGGCGATGAGCAGGGTGTGCTCGCCCCGGTGGATGCGCTCCCACCCCAGGCGCTGCACCGGGGTCGGCGCGGCGAAGGCGCTCCGGAACCAGGTGCGGGTGGCGTCGCCGAAGAAATCCACGGGGCGGTGTGGGCGGAGGGAGGTCCGCTCCCCGCCGGGCGCGAGGAGCGCACCGGCGGCCACGGAGGGACGGGCGGTCGAGCGAAGCTACACCGGGGCGCGGGGCGGGGTTCTCGGGGGCCGCCCCCCCGTGGCCGTGGAGAGGCGCCCCCGTCGGCCCTCTAGCGCGACGCCGCTCCCGTGGCGCTGGCGTAGATGGCGACTTCGATGCGTCGGTTCGTGGCCCGGCCGGCGTCGGTGTCGTTGGTCATCACGGGCTCCATCTCGCCCTTGCCCGACGTGAAGAGGCGCGTCGACGCCACGCCCTGGCCCCGGAGGAAGTCCGCCGCCGCCACGGCCCGTCGCAGGGAGAGGTCCTGGTTGTAGGCCTCGGATCCGCTGGAGTCGGTATGGCCGACGATGAGCAGGTCGGTGTTCGCGTACTTCTTCAGGCTGGCCGCGAGGTTCCGCAGGTTCACGCCCGCGTCGGGCTTGATGGTGGACGAGTCGAAGTCGTACAGGAGCCCCGAGTCGAAGGTGATCTGGATCCCCTCTCCGACGCGCTCCACGACCGCGCCGGGAATCTCGACCGCGAGCTCCTTGGCTTGCTGATCCATCTGATGCCCGATGATCGCCCCCGCCGCTCCCCCCACTGCGGCGCCGATGATGGCGCCCCGTGCCGTCGAGCCGGTCTGGTTGCCGATCACCGCGCCTGCCGCGGCGCCGGCTGCTCCCCCGATCATCGCGCCCTTCTCCTTGTGGTTGAGGGCACAGGCGGTGGAAGCGAAGGCCATCGCGCCGATCAGCGCGACGCGCAATCCGCGTATGGTTCGCGGAGACATATTCGTGGTACCCATGGGACACCTCGTGTATGAGATCTGTAACGGCCCTCGGAGACTGCGGCCTCGGAGGGCGCCGAGGCATCCACAACCGCTAGGTGGGCACCCGCCCGTTCGTCGGATTGGAGCCCACGTCGTCCGCCACGGCCAGGGGGACGGTCATCTCGAAGGTCGCCTCCAACAGGTCCAGCTCCGCTTCGATCCGGCGATTGACCGCTCGATCCTGGGCGGGACTGTCGCTGACGACCAGGATGCGGGTCACCTGGGGCTCCACCACCACCCGCCCGGCCCAGGTACGGGCGCCCTCCTTGGCCTCGACGTGCTCCTGGTCCAGGAGGTCCTGGATCGTCTGCAGGCGATCTTCCTTGTCTGGCAGGGCCACGTCGTATGCGTATGCCCAGAGGCCTTTCCCTGGGGGCCCGCGACTCGTCCTGTTCATCAGCTTCACCACACGTTTCGGAGAGGCTCGCTCCATATCGCCCCCGGAGCCACGGCTAGCTCTTCAGGGAGGGCACCACCAGCAGACCGGCACCCACCAGCACGGCGGCGATGCCTGCCCACAACGGGATGGGAAGGGTGCGGTGCTCGCTCACCGTCATCGACATCGAGCCTACGTGGATGTCCTGACGGTTCTTGGTGTAGGTGAGGCCGCCGTACGCGAGGCCGAGAGCCCCCGCGACGATCAAGGCGATGGCTACGATCTTGGTTGCACTCATTTCTCTTGGTCTCCACGACACGATGTAGGCCTTCGCGGCTCGGTTGTCGCACCGAGGTGACGTGGACGAACGGTAGCGGATGCCACCCCGTGCCCCCATCGCCCGAATGGAGGGAAAGGGGAGTAGTCCCTTTTGGGGGTGGGAGCCCGGGTGAGCGCCCGGGCAGAGCTGCGGGTTGGCTGTGGAGAGGGGCGCCGCTAGCCGCTGATGGTGATCCTGGCGACGCCGAACACTCGTCTTCCGGCGGTCCGCAACACGACTCGGTAGCGCCCCGGCGGCAGGGCGCCGGGCCCGGGGCGGTACGCGTCCCATACCCTGAAGCCCCCGGCGTGGGCGGTGATCCCGACTTCGCGGGAGACACGCAGGAGCTCCCCGTCACGCCGCCACTCCAGCTGGACCCGGGCGGGCAGGGCCGACGGCGCGAAGACCTGGGCGAGCACCACGAGCTTCCCGCCCACCTGGGCGGGCGTCGCATGATCGCCGAGGGGATCCACCAGCTCTAGGGAGTCGCGCTCGATCCCCGAGGCGAACGTCGCCCGCTCCATCCGCAGTGGGACGGGCGGGATGAGAACGGGAAAGGCCACGGCCACGACCAGGATCACGGCCACTGCCGCGACGAGGCGCAGGCGCGTGGCGGTGGCCCTGGGCGCCGTACGCAGGGCCAGGGGCGCGGCGCCGGCGATCGCCAGCAGCGCCGCGGCCGGCGCCGCCAGGCGGGGTGGGAGACCGACCAGAAGCGGCAGGAGGAGGTTGGCCGCAGAGAACGCCACAATGGCGAAGAACAGCAACGCGAAGACGGGGCGGGTCCGAAGCCACCGGTCGAAGAGGAGGTCGATACACGAGAGGACGGCCAGCCCGCCCAGAGCCACGAGAAAGGCCACGTTGGGTGAGCCGACCACCGTGGATGCGGCGTAGAAGGGCAGCAGGAAGAAGAGCGTCTCCTGGTACAACACGCGGGTCACGTACGAGGTCACCTCGTGGGCGAGCCCCGGCACCCTCCCCCGGGCCGTGACCACCCCACCGAAGTACAGCGTGGATGCCCAGGCGAGCGCGAGGAAGATGCCTACCCACGCGACGAGGTGGTAGCGCTCCCGGGCCAGCACCGTGATGACCGTCCCCGCCCCCAGCGCCCACGCCGAATGCAGCATCCAGAACAGCGAGCGGTGGCGGCGCCAGAGGCGGGCGGCGTGTTCACGAAGGGGCAGAGAAACCTCCCATCCACGTCGTCGTTGCGGCGATCCGGGGCGCGGCACGCGCCCCTATGTCAGAAGACCCTGCGTCCCTGGATGAGCCGCACCAGGATGATGATGATGGCGATGACCAGGAGGACGTGGATCAACCCGCCCATGGTGTTGGCCGTGACGAACCCGAGAATCCAGAGCACGATGAGGACGAGCGCGATGGTCATGAGCACGGTGGGGCCCCCCCGGTTCGAGTGGCGAGCTTCAACGCAGGTACTGGAAGAGCCCGAAGAGGCCCACCACGGCACCGCCGACCATGATGATCGTCCCCGTGTCGCCGTTGATGAGGGAGCCCACGACGAGGCCCGCCCCGCCGACGACCATCAGGGCGACGCTCTGACGCCGACCCATCGCCGGCGGCACGGGTGCGGTCGCGGCGGCGGTGGAGAGCTCGGTCGCGGTGCCCCAGTCGAAGGCCGTCACCGGCGCGAAGGCGAGGACGGGCACCGTCGCCTCCATGGAGGCCGTGGCCGGAGCGCTGGCGGCGTCTCCAGCGGGGACCTGCTGGGCGGACAGTGGTGCGGCGAAGGCGACGGCCGCTGCGACCGCGATGGACCAACGAGAGATACGTGACATGGGAACTCCTGCTCAGGGAAAGGCTCGGCGTTGGGGCCGACCCCGGCGCTGTTGAACGCCTGACCCTGAATCTGTCGGCAACCCGCCGGAGCCGACATCGCGCATGGGGATGAGCCGCGGCCTACGTCCTTTGGGGTAGGGTGCCCCCCCAGGTCATGGAGCCGGATCGACGTCGCCGGCGTGCGACTCGGGCGTCGCGTCCGACCTGGATGGCTCGGGGCGCGATCGGTTGTGGGCGTACGCCGCCACCTGGAGACGGCTATGGAGCGCCAGCTTCTCCATGATGTTGCGGACGTGGCTCTTCACCGTGTGGGTGGCGATGTGGAGCCGCTTTGCGATCTCCTTGTTGCTCATCCCTTCCGAGATGAGGGCCGTCACCTGACGCTCCCGGGGCGTCATGCGCACCGACCCCAGGGCGGCGCTCCGGCCGCTGGCGACGGCGGCGCGGGCGATCTGGGAGAACAGGGAGCCGGTCATCTCGGGTGGGAGCACGTCGGCCCCGCCCGCGACCGATCGGATGGTGTCGGCCAGCTCATCGAGCGTGGCGTCCTTCATGATGAAGCCCGACACGCCGGCCTTCACGTACTCCATGATCTCTTCGTGGACCGGCAGCAGATCCATGACGATGATCCTGGCGTCCGGGAATTCCCTTCGGACCCGCTGGGCCATGCGCAGGCTGTCCCCGTTGCGGAGGCCGAGGTCCAGCAGCACCACGTCGGGAGTGACGACCCGGAGCAGGTTCGTGTCCGCGTTGGAACCCGCCGCGACCACGTCGATGTCCGGTACCGGGCTCAGGAGCGCGGTGATCCCCTCCCGCACCAGGCGGTTGTCCTCGATGAGGGCAACCGCGATGACGCTTCCATCGTTCACACCCGACCTCCGGCAAACCTTGGAGCCATTCTTTGGCGCTCAAGGTAACGAGGGGGGGCGGGGACAGCACTCATCCGCGGGCGCGCGCTCCCTCCCCTTGACATTCTACAAGAGCCGAATGCACGTTACTCCTGTCGAACCACACAGGGAAGGAGGGCGGCGTGACGGGCTCCACCGCAGACGTGCTCCAGGGCACCCTGGACATGCTCATCCTGAAGGCGCTCTCCCTCGAGCCCATGCACGGGTGGGGGGTGGCCCAGCGCATCCAGGCCATCTCGCAGGAGGCGCTCCAGGTGAACCAGGGATCCCTCTACCCGGCGCTCCACCGCCTGGCGCACCGGGGGCTCATCGCGTCGGAGTGGGGCACGTCGGAGAACAACCGGAAGGCCAAGTTCTACCGCCTCACCGCCACAGGGCGCCGCCGCCTCCAGGAGGAGACGGAGAGCTGGCGGCGCTTCTCGGCGGCGGTGGAGCTGGTGCTGGCGGCGGGGTGAGGGGAGGCCACAGGCAGCCACGGCCCAACGGGAGGGGACATGATGGATTGGCTGCGGGGGCTGCTGCTCAGGGTGAAGGCGCTCGTCTTCCGGCGGGAGGCCGACCAGGAGCTGGAAGAGGAGCTCAGGCTCCACATCGAGATGGAGACGGAAGCCGGGGTGGGCCGGGGGCTCGCCCCCGAGGAGGCGCGCCGCCAGGCGCTGGTGCGCTTCGGCGGGGTGGAGCGCTTCAAGGAGGCCACCCGGGAGGCCCGGAAGGGGCGCCTGCTGGACGGGCTGGCCCGGGACCTTCGCCTGGCGCTGCGCCAGCTGCGCACCCACCCCGCCTTCACCTTGGCGGCCGTCGCCACGCTGGCGCTGGGGATCGGCGCCAACACGGCCATCTTCAGCGTGGTCGACGCGGTGCTGCTCCGTCCCTCGCCCTTCCCCGAGCCCGACCGCCTGGTGGTGGTGTGGGAGACGGACCGCTCCAGCGGCACCCGCCACGAGCCCGCGTCCTGGCCCGACGTGGCGGACTACCGGCGACGGGCGCGCACGCTCTCGGCGGTGGGTGCCGTGGCCGGCGCCGACTTGACCCTCACCGGCCAGGGCGAGCCCGAGCGGGTGGCCGCCCTCATCGCCACCCCATCCGTGCTGGACGTGATGGGGGTCCAACCCCTCCTGGGACGGGCCTTCACCGCCGACGAGGGCACCGCCGGCTCACCCCCCTACACGGTGCTCCTGTCCGAGGGATTCTGGCGCCGGCGCTTCGACGCGGACCCCCAGGTGGTGGGGCGCACCCTCACCCTCGACGAGGGGCCGGCCACCGTGGTGGGCGTCCTCCCCTCGGGCGCCGACCTTGGCCTGGCCCAGGTGGACGCCCGGGCCGACTACGGCGCCGCCGTCCCCGCTGGCCGCGCCGACATGTGGGTCGCGGCCCGGCCCACCGAAGAGGCCTTCCCCCGGGAGACCCACCCCTTCTTCACCCTGGCGCGCCTGGCCCCCGGCGTGTCGCTGGCCTCGGCCCAGGACGAGTTGGGCTCCATCGCCGCCGACCTGGAATCCACCTACACCGCCGACGCCCACCGGGGGGTGAACCTGGAGGCGTACGGCGACGTGGTGTTCGGACCGGTGCGCCCCGCGCTCCTGGTGCTCCTGGGCGCGGTGGCGCTGGTGCTCCTGGTGGCGTGCGCCAACGTGGCGAACCTCTTCCTGGCCCGGACCACCGGCCGGGTACGGGAGGTGGCCGTGCGCCGGGCCCTGGGCGCGGGAGCGGGGCAGATCCGCCGCCAGTTCGTGGTGGAGAGCCTGGTGCTCACGGGGCTCGGCACGCTGGCAGGGGTGGGCCTCGCCTACGGAGGTCTCCACGCCCTCGTGGCCATGGCGCCGGCCGACATCCCTCGGCTCGCCGACGCCTCCCTGGACGGGCGCGTCCTGGCCGCCACGGCCGGGGTGGCCGCCCTGGTGGCGGCCGTGTTCGCCGTGCTGCCGGCCGTGCAGGTGCGCCGCCTGGCGCTCCAGCCCATGCTGCGGAGCCAGGCGGGGCCGGGGGCCGGCGCGGGACGCGGCGGTCGGCGCCTCCGCTCCGCGCTGGTGGTGGGCGAGATCGCCACCGCGGTGACGCTGGTGATCGGCGCCGGCCTGCTGCTGCGGAGCTTCTGGAGCCTGCGCTCCGTCGACCCCGGCTTCGACGCCCGCCACGTGCTCCAGGCCGAGTACCAACTTCCGGCCAGCCGCTACCCCCTGGACTTCTCCCGGTGGCCGAAGCTCCCCGAGATCAACGGCTTCCACGCGGCCCTGCTGGACGAGGTGCGCGCGCTCCCCGGCGTCACCTCGGCGGCGCTGGCCAGCGCGTCGCCGATCGACCCGGGCTACACCAACAGCTTCGTGGTGGTGGGGTCGGGGGAGGGGGCCCGCGACCACCCCGAGATCCGGACGCGCTCGATCACGCCGGGCTACCTGGAGACGGTGAAGCTGCCCCTCCTCGAGGGACGGGGCATCGAGGCGGGCGACGTGGCGGGGGCGCCCCCCGTAGGCCTGGTGAACCGCGCCGCCGCCCGGCGCTACCTGCCCGGCGGGGCGCTGGGCCGGGAGATCTCGTTCTGGGGCACCGATTGGCGCATCGTGGGCGTGGTGGGCGACGAGCGCTTCCGGGGCCTCGACCAACCCTCCGAGCCGGCCATCTACGTCCCCCTGGCCCAGTCGCCCCAGCAGACCGTGACGCTGCTGGTGCGCTCCGAGGGAGACCTGGCCGCCCTGGCGGAGCCCCTCCGCCGAAGCGTGGCGAAGCTGGATCCGGCGGTGGCGCTTTCGGGCGTGGAGCCCCTGGCCGCGGCGCTGTCCGGGAGCGTCTCCGAGCCCCGCTTCACGGCCACGCTCCTGGGGCTCTTCGCGGCGCTCGCCATCCTCCTGGCCCTCATCGGGGTCCACGGCGTGCTGGCGTACACGGTGGCCGAGCGCTCTGCCGAGACGGGCATCCGCATGGCCCTGGGCGCCAGCCGGGGCGACGTGCTCCGGTCGGTGGTGGGAGAGGGGATGGCGCTGGCGGGGGTGGGCGTGGCCCTGGGGCTGGCGGCCGCGCTGGCCGGCTCTCGCCTGCTGGCGAGCCTGCTCTTCGGCGTGGCGCCCCGGGACCCGGACACGTACGCCGGCGTCGTGATCCTGGTGCTCGGGGTGGCCGCCCTGGCCAGCCTGGTGCCGGCGCTCAGGGCCACCCGGGCCGACCCGGTAGCGTCTCTGCGGGCGGAGTAGGCGAGGGGCGCCCGCATCCAGCACGCCCTCGGAAAAGCCCCGAGGGCCGGTGCAGGAGTTCGCCCCCAAACGGAAAGCGGCCGCCCCGGGTTTCCCCGGGACGGCCGCTCCGTTCGCTGACGCGAAGGGTCGGGGGCTTACGCCCGCGACACGTTCTCCGCCGCCGGGCCCTTGGGGCCCTGCACCACGTCGAACTCGACCTTCTCACCCTCGCTCAGGCTCTTGAAGCCGGAGCCCTGGATGGCCGAGTGGTGGACGAAGCAATCCTTGCTGCCGTCCTCGGGCGTGATGAAGCCGAAGCCCTTGTCGTCGTTGAACCACTTCACGGTGCCGGTGGTACGCATGTTACCGATACTCCCTTTACTCAGACTGGTGCTCTCGGGGCCCGGTATCTCCGTACCACTCGATCTCACCTGTGCCGTTTGGCGCGGCATACAAAAAAACCCGGGCTGAAGCGCCCAGGTCCTTTCGTTACCGGTCTCCGGACTGCTGCCGAAGTTCTTCGCCAGGGAACAAGCTAACGCACCGCGTGAACGGAGGCAAGAGGTTCGTATCGCCCTCTCACAGCGCGTCCGCGAACGCCTCCATGCGGCGCCGGAGCGCCGCGTCCGGCAGCCTGCCCCGGGCCGCCCCGATGTTGTCCCGGGCGTGCTCCGGCTTGGTGGTGCCGGGGATGGGGATGGTGGTGCCCGGGTGGCTCACGATGTACTTGAGGAACACCTGGGCCCAGCTCTCGGCGTCGATGTCCGCGGCCCAGTCGGGGAGCGCCACCCCCGCGGTGGCCCGGAAGAGGCGCCCCCGCCCGAAGGGGAGGTTCACCAGCGCCGCCACGCCCCGGTCCTGGGCCAGGGGGAGGATGCGCTTGTCGGCCTCACGGTTGTCCAGCGCGTAGTCCACCTGGATGAAGTCCAGGTCGTGGGCGCGCATGAGGCGCTCCAGCTCGTCGTACTGCCGCTCGCTGGAGGTGGTGACGCCGACGTAGCGAATCCGCCCCTCGGCCTTCCACGCCTTCAGCGTCTCGAGCTGGGTGTCGGCGCCGATGAGGTTGTGCACCTGCATCAGGTCGATGCGGGTCCCCCCCAGGCGCTGGAAGGACGCCTCCATGCGCCGCACGCCCGCCTCCTTCGAGCGCTGGTCCACCTTGGTGGCCAGGAAGACGTCGTCCCGGATGCCGAGGTCGCCGAGGAGGTGGCCCACCACCTCCTCCGAGTTGCCGTAGTTGGGCGAGGTGTCCACCACCCGGCCTCCCATGGCGTGGAAGGTCTGGAGGGCCCCCCGGAACGTCGCCAGGTCGGGAGAGTCCAGCGCCACCCGGTAGTTGCGGGTGCCGATCCCTACCGCGGGCACCTTCTCCCCGGTGGAGGGGATGGTGGCCATGATGAGGCCCTCCTGGGCCTCCAGTGATCCCAGGGGCAGGCCCAGGGCGATGCCGGCGCCCACCCCGGCACCGAGCTTGAGGACGTCGCGTCGCGTCACGGTCATGGTCACCTCCGTTGTCGTTGAAGCCGCCCTTCACACCGTGGCCAGGTCGGCGGGACGCCCCGCGGCGTCGCCGCTCGCCCCTGCCGCCAGTGCCTCTTCCTGCCGCCCCAGCCCCACCCCCAGGACCAGCCACGCCACCGCCAGGGGCGTGGCCACCAGGCCGATGACGCCCACCGAAAGCCCGACGGCGGCCAGCCCGGCGTAGGCCCACCCGCTCACCAGGTCGCCGCCCCGGTAGACGGCCGCGTCCAGGAACGCCTTCGACTTGTACTTCTCCTCCCGGGCGACCACGGTGAACAGCACCTCCCGGGCGGGCTTGGTGAGGCCGTAGCGCCCCACGCGGTACGCCACCTGGACCACCACCAGCACCGCCAGGGCGGGGTGGGCCCACACCACCAGGAAGCCCACCACCGTGGCGGCGGGCACCAGCGCCAGCGTCACCCCTACTCCCGCCCAGCGGATGACCTTGGCCGCCAGCCACACCTGGAAGACGATGGTGAAGGCGTTGGCGGCCAGGTCCATGCGGGCCAGGAGGGCGGTGCGTGCGCCCCGGTCGGCGATGGCCTCCCCCACCAGGTTGGCCTGCTGGAAGTAGAGGACGGTGGAGGCGAAGGTCATGAGGGCGATGAAGCCCGCGATGCTCGTGAGGTAGCGGGAGCGGAACACCACCTTGATGCCGCTGAGGGCGCTCCCGCCCAGGGGCCGGTCGGCCTCCCGCCCCGCCCCCTGCCCCCCGAAGCGCCGGTGCAGCACCAGGGCGCACCACGACGCCACCTCCAGCGGGGCGCAGGCGATGAGCAGGAGCGTGAAGCGGGGGACGTGCTCCGCCAGCCCCGCCGTCACCGTGGAGCCCACGATCCCGCCCAGGGAGCTCCCCACCGCGATGAAGCCGAACAGCCGCTTGGCCTGCTCGTTCCGGAAGCAGTCGGCCACCAGCCCCCAGAACACCGTCACCACGAACAGGGAGAACACGCTGGTCCACACGTAGAACGCCCGGTCGATCCAGGGCCGGGCCTCCACGGGCAGGAGCTGGAGCGACGCCCAGAATCCGATCAGGCAGGCGATGAAGAAGCGGTTGGCCAGGGGCACGAACACGCCCCTGGAATAGCGCGACGTCACCCAGGAGTAGAGGGGCACCACCACCAGCATGGCCAGGAAGGTGGCCGTGAACAGGATCTGGAGGTTGCCCCGGTTGGCCGAGGAGATCTCGTCCCGCACGGCCCGCAGGATGTAGTAGGCGAAGAGGATGAAGAAGCCGTAGGCGGTGGCCCAGAGCATCCCACGGAGCTCCACGCCGTCCCTCACGTCCACGACCCGCCTCAGCGCGCGTCCGAGCATCGGCCCTCCCGGGAAGGGAACGGGCCCGGAGGCGAGCCTCCGGACCCGTCCCGTCGAGCGGTGTGGCCGGGCGGAGCCGAAGCCCCGCCCGGCCGGTGCCTCAGCCCTGCTCCACCGTGGGGACGGGGTAGCAGGTCCACTTCTCGTACGGCTCGCCGTACTGGTCCACCCCGTTGGGGTGGTCCGAGCCCGGCTCGCCCAGGAACGGGATCTCGTGGGGCGTCCCGCGCCAGAACAGCATGTCGCGCAGCCGCCCGGCCCCCTCGGTGAACAGCTCCCGGCGGCGCTCCTCGATGACGTGGTCGATCACGTCCGACTGGGTCGGGATGTCGGCCTCCGTCACCGGAGGGATCCCCGCCCTCGTGTGGAACATGTTGAGGATCTCCCGGGCCCGGGTCAGGTCTCCCTTCATCGCCGACGCTTCAGCGATGAAGAGCTGGGCCTCGGTCCACGACGCGATGGTGGTGGGGTCGTGGCGGCTGTTCTGCTTGGTCTCCCGGTAGTGGGGCGTGCTGAAGTCGAAGCCCAGCGTGCCGTCCCACGACACGTCCACCCGGGGGTCCTTCACGCCCTTCCACTCCACGTCCCGGTAGCTCGGGGCGACGGTGGCGTGCTTCTGTGACGCCGGGTCCTCCGCCTTGCCGTTGATGGAGTTGTAGAGGGAGTTCTCCCGGTCGCCCGGCTGCTCGTCCCGGGTGGCCACGAACTTGAAGCCCTCGGGCACCTGCTCCGCGTCGGCGATGGCCCCGTCGTAGTTCTTCTGGGTCAGGCGCGCCCTCGCCCGCCCCACCAGCGCCATGTTCTTGATGTCGTCCAGCCCGGCCTGCTGCGCCAGCTGGATGGCCTCGGTGAACTTCTGCTCGGCGATGGCCGCGAGGTCGGCGCCCTGGAGCACCTGGTCGCCCCCGTCCAGCGGCGTGCCGCAGAACGTCTCGCTGAACGCGATGTACGGCCACGCGCCGTAGGCCTTGATCTTGGCCAGGTCGGCCGCTTTGTCGGGCACGCTGGCATCGTCGAACGACGACACGAGGTCGAAGTTGTGCTCGGCCTGGTAGCGCGCCTCGTGCAGCGGGGTGTACAGGCCGTCGACATACGACGCGAAGTCGGGGGTGATGTCCCTCAGCCCCCACCGCTTCATGGTCGAGTTGCCCGAGCTCTGGATCCACTCGTCGGAATGATGGCTCGAGCGGTTCACGTAGTTGTCCCACGACCACTCGACGTCGCCGATGACGGAGTTCGTGAGGACCGTGGCCAGCCGGGCATTGTCCAGGGCGTCTGCAGACACCCGGCCCGGGATGTTCACGTCCAGGAGGCTGCCGGTGTTGCAGGCCCCCAGGGCGAAGGTGGCGGCGAAGACCCCCAGCAGGCCCAGCCCGGCCCGGGCGGTCCCCACCCCGTTGCGATGCTCGCTCTTCATGGCTGCTCTCCTCTCTGGCCGGCGCATCAGAAGGTCACCCGGGCGCTCAGGAGGAACCGCCGGATGGGCGGCCACGCCTCCTGGACGTAGGCACTCAGCCCACCGGGGTCGGTGGACGTTCCCGAGGTGTTGCGCTGCTCCGGGTCCCGGAGCGGATAGCCGAACAGGTCGTGGGTGGCCTGCCAGATTGTGAGGAGGTTCTGAGCGGACGCCGTGACCGTGAGCCGCGACGCACCGATCGTCGACGCGAAGCTCGTGGGCAGCGTGTACGTCGCCGAGACCTGGCGCAGCTTGGCGAAGCTCGCGTCGGCCAGACCCGGCTGGTTGATGCCGTCCCGGCCGAGAGCCTCGTAGCCCAGGAAGATGGGGTCGGTGCGCTCCAGCACGGCCTTGGTGTTCCGGAAGAACATGTGGGCCCCGGCGGCGTTGCCGTACACCATGTGGTGCCCGCCCTGGTAGTCGGCCTGGGCGAAGAGCTGGATGTTCTGGAAGAGCGTGAGGGTGGCGCTCATGGACGCCTCCCTCGTGGGCACGGGCGAGCCCTGGAAGATGCGGGGCGCCTGATCGCACGGCACCACCGCGCCGCCGCCCCGGGACAGGTTGTCGGTCCCTGGAACCACCGAGCCGCCCTCGCACATGACGTTCACGGCGTGGGCGTCGGCGCCACTGCCCTCGATCTGGGCCGAAACCACCCGCTTGAGGAAGATGGCCCCCAGGGGGAAGCCCTCCACGTACATCTGGCCGGCGTACCCCGTGGTGGGGTTCTGGCCCTGGAGGATCTGGGGCGGCAGGCCGCCCAGGCTCACCAGCTTGTTGCTGTTCGTGGACATGTTGAGGTTCACGTCCAGGCCCACGTTGTCACCGCGGAGCAGCTGGGCGTTGATGCCCACCTCCACGCCGTGGTTGGACACCTTCCCCAGGTTCCGGTACTGGATGCCGGGGAAGCCCACGGACGGGCGGACGGGCACCTGGATGATGGCGTCGTTGCGGTCCTGGGTGTAGTAGGTGAACTGGACGCCCAGCCGGTCTTCCAGGACGCTGGCGTCGAAGCCCAGCTCCAGCTCCTCGCCCACCTCGGGCTTCAGGTCGGGGTTCCCCACGGCCTGGGGGCGCAGCGTGGACGAGCCGCCCGGGCCCACCGCCGGCTCGTAGGTGCGCAGGGCGGCGAACACGTCGGGCTGCTGCCCCGCCTTGCCCCAGGCGCCCCGCAGCTTGAACTGGCTCAGCCAGTCCTGGCCCGCCATGAAGGGCTCCTCGGACAGCACCCAGCTCGCGCTCACCTTGGGGTAGACGACGAAGTTGAAGTTCTCGCCGAAGGCCGAGTTGTCGTCGCCCCGCACCGCGCCGGTGATGAAGACGCGGTTCTTCCAGGACACCTGCTCCTGGCCGTAGGCACCCACCGTCTTGTTCTCGACGAAGTCCTCGTCCGCGTCCTTGCGGGCGCCGGCCCCCACCGTCTCCAGCGTCGGCACCGCGAAATCGTTGCCGCTGGCGTACACCCAGTCGAACTGCTTGTCGTAGTACTGGACGCCGCCCGACGTCGCCAGGTTGAGGGCGTCGGTGACGTCCACGGTGGCGGTCGCCGAGTAGTCCAGGCTCAGGTACTGGGTGGTCTGGCGCTGATCGCGCTTGGCCCCCTTGGGCGTGAAGTGGCCGGGGCCGTTGATGGGCCGGTAGAGCTCGGTGTTCTCGGTCTCGGTCCAGTCACCACCCCAGGTGAGGCGGTGCGTGAACCACGACGTCGGCCGGTTGGTGATGGTGGCGTTGTACGTCGTGCGGCTCACGTTCTGGTAGCCCGCCACCGAGTCCTGCAACACCTCGGGGAGGTAGCCGATGTAGCCCCGGTACGCTCCGTCCACCGCGTTGGCGTAGCCCGATCCCGCCTCGCATCCGGGTGCGGGGCACGACCACAGGATGGCCGTGGTGACGGGCTGGTTGGCCGAGGCCGACTCCAGCCGGCCCCGCACCCCACCCACGCCGAACTGGATGTCCAGGTCCTGCCGGGGGGTCCAGTTGAGGTTGGCCCGGCCGGTGAGCTGGTTCTGCCAGTTGTAGGGGACGATGCCCTCGTCACGCTTCCAGTCGCCGCTGAAGTAGTAGCGCACGTCCTGGGTGCCGCCGCTCACGCTCCCCGAGTAGCTCTGGGGATGGCCCGTCCGGAACCAGTTGTAGCCGTGCCGGACGCGGTCTTCCTTCAGGACGCTGAACTCGACGATGTCGCCGGGCGTGCACGTCCCCGACGTCCCCTGGCAGCGGAAGTAGGTGTGGGGGAAGTAGTTCTCGGGGTTGGGGAGCCAGTTGGCCCCCTGCTCCACCTTCAGGGTGAAGCGGGCCGTGCCCCGGCTTCCCTTCTTCGTGATGATATTGATGACGCCGTTGGACGCCTCGGTGCCGTACAGGGTGGCCGCGGCAGGCCCCTTGATGATCTCGATGGACTCGATGTCCTCGGGGTTGATGTCGTTGAGGCGGGAGGGCGGCACGCCGCCGTCCACGCCCACGCCCCCGTGGCCGCCGCCGTTGTCGGTGTTGTTCCCGTTCACCCGTACCCCGTCCACGTAGACCAGGGGCTGGGAGTTCAGGGAGATGGAGCTGGCGCCCCGGATGCGGATGTTGGAGCCGCCCCCGACCTCACCACCGCCCATGGCGACGTTCACCCCGGCGGTGGCGCCGGTGAGAAGGGACTCGACGTCCGAAGGGGGCGCGAGCTGGGTGAGCTGATCGGCCTTCACCGTGCCCACCGTGTTCCCCAGCGAGCGGGCCTGCTGCTCACCCGCCGTCCCGGTGACCACGAGGGCGTTGAGCTCCACCGCCCTCGGGTCCATGCGGATGGTGAGGTCGGTGGTGCCGGCCGCCACCTGCTGCTCCACGGTCCGGTAGCCCAGCATCACCACCTGCAGCGTCACCGTGGCCTGCTGCACGTTGGTGATGAGGAAGCGGCCGTTGGGCTGGGTGAGCGACCCCTGCCCGGTGGCGGGGATGGCCACCTGGACACCCGCCAGAGGCTGGCTCGTGGTGGCGTCGAGCACGACGCCCGCGATGCTCTGGGCTGCGAGCGGCGCCGTCCAGCCCAGCAAGGCCAGGAAGAGGAAGACCGCGGGGAGGGTGGGTCCGACGGGGAGCGCGCCCGCCCATGGGGCGCGCCGTCGGAACGGCTTCAGGGGTCCGGAGATCTCGGACATAGGGCTGGTCTCCTTCAAAGTAGAAGGAACGCGAGCCCGGACCCGGCGCCAGGTGGGGGGGAGGGGAGGCGGCCAGGATCCAGGCGAAGAAGGCCCCCGCGAGGGCCCGGGGTCAACCTACCACGGGGCCGCCGCGCTCGGCAAACGGCGCCCAGGACATAGGATTGGAGCTGGAAATACGCCGGAAGATCAGGCTCCGGCCGCCATCTGGCGGACCGCCGCTACCCGTGTCTCTCCGTTGGACGGCGGGGGCGCTTCAGGGGTTCAGCCAGTAGTTGATCTTGACCATGAAGATGTTGCTCGGCTGCAGCGCGAAGAGGTCGTGGACGTCGCGGTGGAGGTCGAACTGCCCCACCCCCGTGCCCGCGTACACAGGATCGCTGCCCGACAGCCGAAGCTCACGGCTCTGCTGCCACACGACGAAGATCGTGGAGCCCGGGCTCCACTCCCAGCGCAGCACGGCGTTGCCCAGCAGGCTCCGGTAGTTGAAGTCCTTGGTGTTCACCGTGAAGGCGGGGGCGGGGCCGGCGCCGTCGGGATCCACGAGGCTGCCCCCTTCGACGGGGGTGAGGGTCCCGACATCCTTCCCGTACGTGAGGAAGTCGAAGGTGCGGGGCGCCCGGAGCTCCTTCGGAAGGCCGTAGTCGCCGGCCGAGATGAAGGGACGGGCGTACACCTGCAGGGAGAGGTCGGGGGTGAAGGTCACGTTGAGCCGCGTCTCCAGGCTCACCGTGGTCTGGTCCACGTCGGCGAACAGGTAGCGGTGGCCGTACGTGGCCGCCGCGGTGGCGTCGTCGTGGGTGGTGACGTACTGGGCGGCGATGCGCGCCCGGTCCAGAGACGGGCCGAGCTGGATCTCCCATCGGTCGCCCAGCTTCCACGTGGCGTTGACGTTCCCGCCCCGGGACCATGAGCCTCCGTCGTCGCCCGAGAGGTTCACCCCGACGTTGAACTGCACCGGTTGCCGGTTGTCGCCGTTGAAGTGGGCGTTGACCTGCCACTTGGCGGGCTGGACCGCCAACGGCCCCCCCGGGTGAGGCGGTCGTCCAGGGAGCGGAGGCCGTAGACGACCCGGGCGCCCCCGCCCCAGTAGTTCAGGAACTGGCCGTGGCCGCCCAGGTTGAGCTCGGTCTGGAGGCCGTCGCCCCCGTAGTTCCACTGGTTCGTGGTGCCGCCGTGGATGGCCCAGTTACGCAGGAAGCGGCCGGGGGTGTTCTCCTGGTACTGGAGGTTGGTGTTGAGCACCACCCGGTCGGCCGCGGTCTGGAAGCCCAGGTCGTTGATCTCGTAGCCGGGGCTGATGGCGGCCACCGCCAGCTTGCCGGTCACGGAGCCCGCCTGCTTGTCCAGGTCCACCATGGCGCGGTAGCCGCCCAGCGACGTGGCGGTGGAGTCCAGGGTGAGGTACGTAGCGTCGGGCCGCTGGAAGTAGCGGGCCGAGGCCGTCTGGGTGCCGGCGATGGCGCCCGGCGCACCCCGCACCAGGCTGCCCGAGAACGACGCGCTGAGCTGCCACGTCCGGCTGGACCACTCGTGCACGAGGTCGGCCCCCGCCGCGTAGGCCTGGGAGCGGAGCAGGTCCTCCAGGCCCGTGGCCGACAGGCTGCGGTCCACGGCGGTGGTCATGACGCCCAGGCGCGTCTGGCCGGCTCTCAGGTCCCGGCGCACCCGGGCCGCGAAATAGTTGGTGCGGGGCTCGTCCACGGAGACGCCCAGGCGGCCCAGGCCGTCGACCCACTGAGCCGTCTCCTTGCCCGTCACCGCGTCGAGGATCCCGACCGACCAGCCGCTCGGCGTGCGTCCGGTGAGCTTGCCGGCGCCCAGGATGGTGGTGGAGTTGGGCGCGTCGTAGAACACCGCCTGGTCGGGCACCCCGCCCTGGGGGGAGCGGCCGATGCGGCGGGAGTAGAACAGGTCCGGCCGCATGTCGGGGCCACCCATGGGGCCGCCGTCGCTGAACTTGAAGATGTCGGCACCCTCGACAAAGAAGGGCCGCTTCTCCTGGAATCGCGTCTCGAAGGCCGTCAGGTTGATGACCGCCGGGTCGATCTCAACCTGGCCGAAGTCCGGGTTCACCGTACCGTCCAGCGTCATGTTGGAGGTGACCCGGTACTTGAGGTCCAGTCCGGCGTTGGCGCCGTAGTTCGCACCGGTCTTGTACGGGTCGCCCGGGTCGACCTGGAGGTATTCGGCGCGCCCGCCCACATAGGGGAGGACCTCCAGCCGGCGTCCGGCCCGCACGCCCCGCAGGCCCTCGAGGTGGCCGTAGCGGGCCACGCCGCCCCGCTCGAGCTTGGGCGTGAAGGCGAAGACCGCCACCTCCTGGTTGCGGTTGATCTTGCGCGCGATCTGGATGCCCCACTCCTGCTCCTCCTGGCTGCTGAAGCGGAGCTGGCTGAAGGGGATGCGCATCTCGGCGATCCAGCCGTCCTCGGTGATGGAGGTGGCCACGTCCCAGATGGGGTCCCACGACGTGTCGCCGAACTCGAGGCCGCCACCCCCGCCGCCACCGCCACCGCCGCCTCCGCCACCACCACCACCGCCACCACCGCCCGGCCCTCCGCCACCCCCGCCGCCACCACCCGGCCCGCCGCCACCACCCCCGCCGCCGGTCACGATCTCGTCGCGCTTCATGCCCGAGGGGTTGGTGGCGAAGCGGTAGGCGGTCTGGTGGTCGTGGAAGCTGTCCAGGTAGAGGATGAAGAAGTCCGAGTCCGGCACGCCCGCGTCCCGCCGGGCCAGCCGGGTGCTGACGGGCTGGGAGTCGTGAAGGTACGCCCCCACGTACAGGGCCTCGTCGTCGTACAGGATGCGGACCTCGGTGGGCTGGGTGGCGGGCGCCCCCTCCACCGGGTCGATCTGGATGAAGCGGGTGACCGGCTCGGCCTGGGCCCAGGCCGCCTCGTCCAGGCGTCCGTCCACCTGGATGGGGCGCTCCGTGCGCACGGCTCTCGCCTGGGGGGCGTCGGCGTGGGAGTACGTTCCCGAAGCGGCCGGGCGGCCGCCCTTGTCCTGAAGGCTCTGGGCAGCCACGCCTCGGGGAGGCAGGAGGAGCCCGGCCAGGAGCAGGAGGCGGCTCGCCGCCGTCATGATCGATCGCATGAAGCTCTGTTCGAATGGGTTGGATCGTACCCGGGGGGGGGTCGCTGCACGCCGCCCCGTCCACCGCGTCCACACCTGACGGACCCGTAAGCAGGGAAAAGTGATGGAGGGGGGTGGCGCGGCGCCACCCCGCCCGCCTCCGGGGCACCCCCACGCCGACAGGTCCGTGATCCGTCAACCACCGTCACCATTTCCCTCCAGTGGAAGGCTGCGGCCGGCCGGGCCCCCGTCGGCTCCGGCCCCGACCTTGCCGCCCCGGAGCACCGCGAGCCGCCGGGCGGAAGGCCGCCGGGGACGGCCCGGGACTGGAGCCAGCGGCGTCGAGCGCGTATTACATCGGTCGACGACGACAGCGCGAAGGGCGACCGGGAGGGGGGAACCTGGATCTGATGAGGGGATGGCTGGAGCGGGCACGCTCCGCCCGGCACGGACTGATGCTGGCGCTGGCGGGGCTCATCGGCCTGCTGGGGGGGCTCGGCGCCGTGGGCTTCCGGCTTCTCATCAAGGTCGTCCAGTACGGGGCCTGGGGTGACTGGAGCTACACCATCGCCCTGGTGCGCGCCCACCCCTGGTGGTGGATTCTCCTCATGCCCGCCGCCGGCGGACTCCTGGTGGGCCCCCTGACGTGGTTCTTCGCCCGCTCGGCGAAGGGGCACGGCGTGCCCGAGGTGATGGAGGCGGTGGCGGTGCGCTCGGGGGTGATCCGCCCCCGCCTGGTGGTGGTGAAGAGCCTGGCCTCGGCCCTGTCCATCGGCACCGGCGGCTCGGTCGGCCGCGAGGGGCCCATCGTGCAGGTGGGATCGGCCCTGGGCTCCACCATCGGTCAGTGGTTCAGGGTCAGCGGCCCCCAGCTCCGCACGCTGGTGGGGTGCGGCGCCGCGGCGGGCATCGCCGCCACCTTCAACGCACCGGTGGCGGGCGCTCTGTTCGCGGTGGAGATCATCCTGGGCGACTTCGGGGTGTCGGAGTTCAGCCCCATCGTCATCGCGTCGGTCATGGCCACCGTGGTGTCGCGCCACTTCCTGGGCGACTTCCCG
The DNA here is from genome assembly GCA_963720485.1 of uncultured Gemmatimonadales bacterium. GTDB lineage: Bacteria > Gemmatimonadota > Gemmatimonadetes > Longimicrobiales > Gaopeijiaceae > MFD05684-c1. The sequence goes on along the minus strand of OY970395.1, from coordinate 4,334,514 downwards.
GCGTTCGTGGTCCCGCCCCACGAGCTGGTGAGCGCGTGGGAGCTGCCCATCTACATGGTGCTGGGCCTGCTGGCGGGTGGCGTGGCCCTGGCGTTCACCAGCCTGGTGTACGGCCTGGAAGACCGCTTCGAGGCGCTGCCGGTGAAGCCGTGGGTCCTGCCGGCCCTGGGCGGCCTCATCGTGGGCGATGCTGGGCCTGTTCTTCCCCGAGGTGCTGGGCGTGGGCTACGAGGCCACCACCGCCGCCCTCATGGGGCAGCTCGGCATCGGCCTGGTGGCGCTGCTGGTGGTGGCCAAGCTCCTGGCCACCAGCGTGACGCTGGGGTCGGGCGGGTCGGGCGGCGTGTTCGCCCCGTCCCTCTTCATGGGGGCCATGATGGGGAGCATGGTGGGCGACCTGGCCCACACCTTCTTCCCCGCGGTGACGGGCGCCCGGGGCGCCTACGCCCTGGTGGGGATGGGGGCGGTGGTGGCCGGCGCCACCCAGGCGCCCATCACGGCCATCCTCATCATCTTCGAGCTCACCTCGGACTACAAGCTCATCCTCCCCCTCATGGCGGCGTGCATCATCGCCACCGTGCTCACCTCCCGGGGCCACCGCACGTCGATCTACACGGAGAAGCTGCGCCGGCGGGGCATCGACATCTTCCGGGGCCACGAGCTGAACATCCTCCGGGGGCTGCGCACCGACGAGATCATGGACGAGGAGGTGCCCACCGTGAACGAGGGGCGCCGCCTTGGCGAGCTGCTGGACATGCTCCACGACAGCCGCCACGACGCCTTCTACGTGGTGGACGACGAGGGAAGGCTCCGGGGCACCGTGTCCCTGCGGGAGCTCCAGTCCGCCATCCTCCACGCCGACGCCCTGGCCGAGATCATCGTGGCCGGCGACCTGGCCCTGGAGGACGTGCAGCGCATCGCCCCCGACGAGCGCCTGGACCGAGTGCTCCGCCTCTTCGCCGACCACGCCCCGGAGGAGCTGCCGGTGGTGGACCCGGGGAACGGCCGCGTGGTGGGCGTGGTGAGCCGCCGCCAGGTCATGAACGCCTACGACCGGGAGCTCATGAAGCGGGACATGGCGGCGGGCATCGGCGGCCACCTCTCCGGCGGCGAGACCACCGAGGTGAGCCTGGGCGACGACTACGCCATGGTGGAGGTGGACACGCCCGTGCACCTGTGCGGCGAGTCCCTCAAGGACCTCCAGGTCCGCTCCCGCCACGGCGTGCAGGTGCTCCTGGTGCGGCGCCCGGAGGACGGCAGCGGGGACCGGATCGACCTGGTCCCCGACCCGGACACCGTCCTCCAACCCGGCGACCGCCTGGTCATCCTGGGCCCCCGAAAGGCCCTGGCCCGCTTCCAGCGCTGAGCCCCACCCCGTCTCGCACGCTTCCTGCGTGCCCGGCGCGTGCCACCACATGGATCACGACGGAGGAGACGACCGTGGAGCGACGCACGCTGGGCCGGAGGGGACCCGAGGTGTCGGCCGTGGGGCTCGGCTGCATGGGCATGAGCGAGTTCTACGGAGCGGCGGACGAATCGGAGGCCATCCGCACCATCCACCGGGCCCTGGAGCTCGGCGTGGACTTCCTGGACACCGCCGACATGTACGGCCCCCTCACCAACGAGAAGCTGGTGGGCCGGGCCATCGCCGACCGCCGGGACCGGGTCTTCCTGGCCACCAAGTTCGGCAACGTCCGGGGCGAGGACGGCGCCTTTCTCGGGGTCCGGGGTGACCCGGAGTACGTCCGCCAGGCGTGTGACGCCTCCCTCGCCCGCCTGGGCGTGGACCACATCGAACTCTACTACCAGCACCGGGTGGATCCCAACGTACCCATCGAGGACACCGTGGGGGCCATGGCGGAGCTGAAGGAGACCGGGAAGATCCGCTTCCTGGGGCTGAGCGAGGCGGCCCCCGCCACCATCCAACGAGCCCACGCCACCTACCCCATCACCGCCCTCCAGACCGAGTACTCCCTGTGGACGCGGGACGTGGAGGAGAACGGCGTCCTGGACACGGTCCGGGAGCTGGGCATCGGCTTCGTCGCCTACAGCCCCCTGGGGCGGGGCTTCCTCACCGGCCGCTTCCAGACCCGGGACGACATCCCCGACGACGACTACCGCCGCCGGCACCCCCGCTTCTCGGAGGAGAACTTCCCCCCCAACCTCGACCTCGTCCACGAGGTGGAGGCGCTGGCCCGTGCCAAGGGCTACACCCCCGCCCAGATCGCCCTGGCCTGGTGCCTGGGGCGTGGCGAGGACGTGGTCCCCATCCCGGGCACCAAGCACGTGAGCTTCCTGGAGGAGAACGCGGCGGCGGTGGACATCGCGCTGAAGCCCCACGAGCTCCGCCGCCTGGACGAGGTGTTCCCGCCGGGGGCGGTGGCCGGACCCCGCTACCCCGAGCGGGCCCTCCAGGCGGTCAACCGCTGATCCACCCGCGACGGAGGGGCCCGTGACGTCGCTCTTCGAGCCCCTGGCGCTCCGGGGTGTGACGCTCAGGAACCGCATCGGCGTCTCCCCCATGTGCCAGTACTCGAGCGAAGACGGCTTCGCCATGCCCTGGCACCGGGTCCACCTCGGCGCCTTCGCCGTGGGCGGCGCCGGGCTCGTCATGACCGAAGCCACCGCCGTGCTGCCCGAGGGCCGCATCAGCCCCCAGGACCTGGGGCTGTGGAAGGACGAGCACGTGGCGCCGCTCGGGGAGATCGCCGGCTTCATCCGGGACCAGGGCGCGGCGGCGGGCATCCAGCTCGCCCACGCGGGGCGGAAGGCCAGCACCCGCCGCCCCTGGGAGGGCTCGGGCCAGGTGCCCCCCGGGGAAGGCGGCTGGGAGGACGTATGGGCGCCCAGCGCCGTCCCCTTCGCCGACGGTTACCCCCGGCCCCGGGCCCTGGACCAGGCCGGCATCGAGCGGGTCATCGAGGCCTTCCGGCAGGCCGCCTTGCGGGCCCTGGAGGCGGGGTTCCAGGTGGTGGAGATCCACGCCGCCCACGGCTACCTGCTCCACGAGTTCCTCTCGCCCCTGGCCAACCGGCGGGAGGACGCCTGGGGCGGTCCCTTCGACGCCCGGGTGCGGCTCGTCCTCGAGGTGGCCGCCGCCGTGCGCTCGGTGTGGCCCGAGCGGCTCCCGCTGCTGGTGCGCATCTCGGCCAGCGACTGGGCCGAGGGGGGGTGGGACGTGGACCAGTCGGTGGAGCTGGCCCGCCGGCTGAAGGGGCAGGGGGTGGACCTGGTGGATTGCTCGTCGGGGGGCATGGTGCCCGGAGCCAGGATCGAGGTGGGCCCCGGCTACCAGGTGCCCTTCGCCGAACGGGTGCGCAGGGAGGCCGGGGTGGCCACCGCGGCCGTGGGGCTGATCACGGAGCCCGAGCAGGCCGAGGCCATCGTGGCCGAGGGGAAGGCCGACCTGGTGCTCCTGGCCCGGGAGCTCCTCAGGAACCCCCGCTGGCCGCTGCTGGCGGCGGCGCGCCTGGGGGTGGAGGGCCCCTGGCCGCCCCAGTACCTGCGGGCGCGGCCCCGCTGACGCCACCCCTGCGGGACGGCTCGTCGCCCCTTACCTTGGGCGCCCACACCGACCCTACCCGTCTACGGAGGACGCGACCATGGCACGAAGGATCCTGACCCTGGGGCTCCTGGCCGCAGCCGCCGCGTGCGGCACCGACTCGAACGCCGACGACGAGGGAGCCGCCGCAGCGAGCATGGCTGCGTCCCGCCCCACCGTTACCATCGTGGAGCCCGCGGCCGGGGACACCGTGGAGGGCCCCGACGTCACCGTGCGCCTGGCCAACGCCGGCTTCACCGTCACCACGGCGGGCGACACCACCGCCAACACCGGGCACCACCACCTCTTCCTGGACGCCGACGTGTCTCCCGCCGGCGAGCCGATCCCCGCCGTGGAGGGGCAGATCGTCCACATGGGCGACGGCTCCTCGGAGTACACCTTCCACGGCGTGGCTCCCGGCGAGCACCGCCTCATCTCCGTGGTCGGCGACGCGTTCCACGTGCCGCTGCAGCCCTCGGTGGAGGACACCGTGACGTTCGTGGTGGCGGGGGGCGGCGCGGGGATGTGAGGGGCCGGCGCGTTCCGGGCCCCGGGGGCGCCGCCGAGCCCTCCCTCACTTGAACAGGGGCGGCGCCACCCTCCGCCTGGTGGCCTGTTCGAAGGCGTAGGCGATCTCGATGAGGCGGGGCTCGCTGCAGGCGGCTCCGTTGAAGCCCACCCCGAAGGGCGCCGGCTGGGGGTCGAAGCCCGGGGGGAAGGGCGGCCCGCCGTCGTTGGGCACGAACCCGAAGGGCACCACGATCATCGGGGTCCCGGAGCGCGCGGCGAGGCCGGCCCCGCGGCTTCCCGGCGTCAGGATGGCGTCCAGGTGGTACTTCTCCAGAACCGCGTCGATGCCCCGGGTACGGCTGAGGAGGCGGTCCTTGCGCATGTCGGCCTCGTTGCGGGCCCGGTCGGCCTCCACGTCCATCTCGTCGGAGATGTCGAAGCGGGACTGCTCGTACTTCATGGCGCCGGCCTCCCGGTGGGCCAGGTTCCACTCCCGGAGCTCGGTGAGGGAGTGGACGGGCGCCGTGGGGCCCAGCGTCTTCAGCCAGGCGTTGAAGTCCCGCTTCATGCCGTACTTGAAGTTCACGCTGCAGTCGGCGTCGGAGCCCTTGGCCTGCTCGCCGCCCACGCACAGGTCCCACGCGGCGAAGTTCTGGTCCGGGTCCGGGTCCACCAGGCTCGGCACGTCCGCGGGGTCCACCACCTCGGCGCCGGCGGCCTCCAGGGCCTGGATGGCCTGCTCCATCACCGCCTTCTCCTCGGGGCCCAGCCCGCCCACGGAACGCCCGTCCAGGGTGATGGGCTCGTAGTACCAGGCCCGGGGGATGCCGATGCGGGCGCCCTTCAGCCCGTCGGCTCGGAGGTGGGTGGCGTAGTCGGCGCTGGACACGGGCTCGCAGACGCCGGTGGCCGGGTCGTTGGGGTCGGCGCCCCCCGCTTCCATGGCGCCCAGCATGAGGGCGGCGTCGGTGACGTTGCGAGCCATGGGGCCCGCCATGTCGTGGTCCAGGGTCACCGGGGCGATGCCCCAGCGGCTCACCCGCCCCAGGGTGGGTCGGATCCCCACCAACATGGTGGCGTTGGAGGGGTTGATCACCGAGCCGCCGGTGTCCGTGCCCACGTTGGCCTGCCAGAGGCCGGCGGTGGTGCCCACCCCCGAGCTCGAGCCCCCGGTGGACAGGACCGGGCGGCCGTCGAAGCGGCCGGGCCGGGGGTCGCGGCGCGGGTCGAACGGGTTGAAGCCGAATCCGGTGAGGCCGTTGTAGTTGCCCGGCATCGGGTTGGGCGAGCCCGCCATGAAGTTGGCCCACTCGGTGAGCCCGGCCTTGGCGATGATGATGGCGCCCGCGGCACGGAGGTTCCGGGTCACCGTGGCCTCGTAGGGCGGCACGTACCCCCGGAAGGCGACCGATCCGCCCGTCGTGGGCAGGTGGGTCGTCTGGATGTTGTCCTTGAGGGCCACAGGGATCCCGTGGAGGGGACCCTTCACCCGTCCCGCCGCCCGCTCACGGTCCAGGGAATCGGCCTCCTCCAGCGCCCGGGGGTTCACGTACACCGCCGCGTTGAGGCGGTCCTCGTAGAGCCCGATGCGCGTCAGGTAGGCCGTCACGAGCTCCCGGGAGGTGAGCTTGCCCGCGGCCATGCGGGCCTGCAGCTCCAGGATGTCCGTGTCGAGCACGTCCACCTCGGCGGGGGCTGCGCGGCCCCTGCGCGCCACCCGGAAGACCGCGCTGCCGGCCTCGTCGGAGGCCAGGAGCGAGCCGTCCGCCGCCTGGGTCACGGCGAGGGGGCGGACGCCCTCCTGCGGGGGCCATGGGGTTCCGCCGGGCGCGGGAAGCTGCTGGGCCGCCAGGACCAGCATGAGGGCGAGAGCAGGCATGGAAGCATCTCCTCGGGAGGGTCACCGGCGGGGAAAGGATGAGAGGTCGCGGTTGGAAGGGGCAAGGGTGGGGGCGCCGAGCGCCGGGGGGGGCCGCAGGGGCGGCGAACGGCGGGAGCGACCGGCTTCACACCGGGGAGCTGGTACCCTGCGCGGCTCAGCCCAGGCCCTGAGCGCCAGACACGGCGGAGCTACGCCCGCCGCGCCAGCAGCTCCACCACCCACGGCGGCGTCTCGCTCCGGAACGCCTCCACCTGGGCCCTGCGCCGGAAGTGCCAGCGGGCCAGGAAGGCCTGACCCGCGACCACGCCCACGATCACAGCGCCGTACACCAGGGTGGTGAGCTGGGCCACCAGGTCCGGGTCGAAGCCTGCCGCGTCCTCCAACTCCTGCATGGATGCGCTGGGGGCGGTGTGGGCTTTCACGATGGCCACGAGGCAGTAGCCCGTCACCACGGCCGCCAGCGCCACCTGGTTCCACCCCAGGATGGTGGCGCCCTCGGGGTCCAGGGCCAGGAGGCGGTCCCGGCCCCGCTTCTCGTTCCACGCCACCGCCAACAGCAGCACCCCCACCACGACGCCACCGCCCCCGCTCACCAGCCCCCACAGCACGGTGATGGCGCCGAAGATGCCGATGGTCCACGCGTTCACCGCGGCGACGCGTGCCGGCTTGAGGAGCACCCGCATGCGTCGGGCGGCGTCGTCCAGGGCGGCCTTCTGCTCCGCGGAGAGCGGCCCGGAGCCGGCGGAGTCGCTCACCGCCGGAGGGAGGTCAGCGATGGGGCTGCAGCCGGCGCTGGAGGCCCACCGCAAGCATGGGACGGAGCCTCGGCTGGTTGATGGCGGCGTCGGCGTCCTTCCATGCGTAGCCCTCCCGGGGGTTGATGTCCTGGCCGTTGGGCTCGTACGAGGTGTCGTGCCCCTCGAAGCTGGTGGCGAGGAAGTAGTCGAGCCCCGCGTCCACCACCAGGCTCGTGGCCGATCCCAGCCGGAAGCGGCTCTCGCCGCCCGCCCCGAACCCGGTGGGGGTGGAGCGGATGGTGAACTCCTCGTTCGCGCCCACGTAGCGGAAGTTGGCGAGGAAGAAGGAGTGGCGCACGCCCAGCACCCAGAAGGCCTCGTCGCCGGGGAGCCGGCGGGTGCCCACCAGGACGTCCAGGGCCACGTCCGCCGTCCGCCCCCACTTCTGGGGCGTGCCGTTGGTGGCGTCGTTGATGAAGACGCGGCGGGCGTCCAGGGAGTTCCCCGGGTCGACCTGGTCCCACCCCAACCGCAGGCGGGCCTGGAGCGGGATGGAGCCGCCCACCCGCTGGGCCACCGCGAAGAGCTGGAGGGCGGTGCCGTCCGCCCAGCCGGCCATGCCGCCCACGGAGAACGCGATGCCCGGCGTGGAGGCCTGCTGGGCCGAGAGGGAGGGCGCCGCCATTGCGGCGGCGAGGAGGACGGAGGTGAGGGCACGGGTGAGCATGGCGGCTCCGGGGAACGGCGGGGGGGCTGCGCGCGAGCGCGAGCGTTCCCGCACCGACAGTTCCGTGCCACGGGCGCCGTGGCGTCACACCGCCATGATCTACGGGTGTAGCAGACCTCGGGGAGGCACTTCCTTGCCGCACCCCTGCACGCCGTGCCGCCTCCGGGCTACTCCACCACCATCTCCATCTCCTTCATCTCCGTGTTCTTGAGGAAGAAGACCAACGGCACGGAGACCAGGAAGAGGACGGTGATGAGGGCGAACACGTGGTTGTACGCCAGCACGGCGGCCTGGCGGGTGACGCTGCCCGCCAGCAGCGCCAGGGCCTGGGTGTGGGCCGTGGCCCAGTCGGCGCCCTTCTGCATGAGCCCGTTCGTAGCCCCGGACAGGAACTGCTGGGCCTGGGGGCTGTAGGCGGTGATGTGCTCGCCCAGGAGGGCACGATCCCGGGCCACGGTCCTGGTGAGGACGGTGGCCGAGGCGGCGATGCCCACGCTCCCGAAGACCTGCCGCACCACGTTGTAGAGTCCCGTCGCCTGGGTCATCTGGGGACGGGGGATGGTGGCCAGGGCGGCGGTGGAGAGGGCCACGAAAATGAGCGCGAAGCCCACCCCCTGCCACATCTGGGGCCAGAAGATGTCCCAGAAGCCCACGTACAGGGTCATGTGGGAGAGGGCCCAGAAGGAGTAGGCGCTCACCAGCAGCCCCGATCCCACGAGCACCTTGGGCCCGACCCGGTTGTAGACCCGCCCCCCGATGGGCATGATGACGGCCATGGCCAGGCTCCGTGGGATGAGGGCCTCCCCGGAGAGCATGGCCGAGTACCCCAGCAGGTTCTGGAGGAAGAGGGGGAGCAGGAACAGGCTCCCGTACAGCCCCATCCCCAGGATGCCGCCGATGGCGGTGGCCGAGGTGAACGACTGGTCCTTGAGGATGCGCAGGTTCACCGCCGGCCGCTTGATGCGCAGCTCCTGCACGATGAACAGGACGAGCCCCACCACGGCCGCCGCGCCCAACGCGACGATGTAGCCCGACTGGAACCAGTCGTGGTCCTCCCCCTGCTCGAGCATGAGCTGGAGCGCCCCCAGGCCGGCGGCCAGCAGCCCCAGCCCCAGCCAGTCGATGCGCTCCTTGTGGCGGCGCAGGTAGGACGGGTCGTGGATGTAGCGGGTGACCAGGAGGACGTTCACGATGCCCACCGGCACGTTCACGTAGAATACCCAGGGCCAGGACCAGTTGTCGGTGAGCCACCCCCCCAGGGTCGGCCCGATGGCCGGCGCCACCACCACGCCCATGCCGTAGATGCCCATCGCCATGGCCTGCTCCTCCGCGGGGAAGGTCTCCCGGAGGATGGCCTGGGACACCGTCATGATGACGCCGCCCCCGAAGCCCTGGAAGATGCGGAACAGCACCATGAGGGGGAGCGTGCGGGCCAGGCCGCACGCCATGGACGCCCCCGTGAAGAGCACCACGCTGAAGAGGTAGAAGTTCTTCCGCCCGAAGCGCTCCGAGAGGAGCGCCGTGATGGGCATGACGATGACCTGGGCCAGGATGTAGCCCGTCACCACCCACGCGATCTCCTCCACGCTCGCGCCCAGCGTGCCGCTCATGGAGGGGAGCGCCACGTTGATGATGCTGGAGTCGAGCACGGCCATGACCGTGCCCGTCAGCACCGTCCCGGCCACCACCCACTTGTGGACGGCGTCGGGGTTGGCGGCGGCCAGCTCCGGGGGGGTCTCCGCCACGGGACTCAGCCCGTCGAGACGTGGACGACCACCGACATCCCCGGCCGCAAGGGCCGATCGGCGCCGCACCCCTGGGTGACCCGGATCCGCACGGGCACCCGCTGCACGACCTTGGTGAAGTTGCCCGTGGCGTTGTCGGGCGGGATAAGGGCGAACTGGGAACCCGTCGCCCCGCCCAGGCTCAACACCTCACCCTCCGCGTCGCAGCCGCCGTAGGCGTCCACCGAGATCTCCACCGGCTGGCCGGAGCGCAGGTCGGAGAGCTGCGTCTCCTTGAAGTTGGCGCTCACGAACACGCCGGTGTCGGCCACGATGGTGAGGAGGGGCTGTCCGGGCTGCAGGAGCTGCCCGGGCTCGACCGACCGCTTGGACACCTGCCCCGACACGGGGGCGGTGATGTGGGCGTAGGAGAGCTGGAGCTCCGCGGCGTCCAGGGCGGTCTGGGCCGCCTCCAGGCGCGCCTGGGCCTGGCGCACCCCCGCCTGGGCGGTGGTCACCCCCGCCGACGCCGCGGAGCGCTGCTGCTCCAGCGACTGGACGGCGGCCTCGGCCGCCTGCGCCGCGGCGGTGGCCGCGTCGAGCTGCTGCTTGGAGACGATCTGCTTCTCGGCGAGGCCCCGGGTGCGCTCCAGGTCCTTCTCGGCCCGGTTGGCGTTGGCCCGGGCCGCCTCGATCTGGGCGGTGAGGGCCTCCCGCTGGCGCTGTGCCTGCTGCACCTGGGCCTGGGCCTGGCCGATGCCGGTGCCGGAGCTTACCGCCGCCTGGGCGGCTGCGAGCTCCGCCCTGGCCTGGGCCACCCGCTGCCTCAGCTCGGTCTCGTCGAGCTGGACCAGCACGTCGCCCTGCTCCACGTGCTGGTTCTCGGCGACCCCCACCGACGCCACGTAGCCGCCCACCTTGGCCAGGACCGGCACCATGTGCCCCCCGACGAAGGCGTCGTCCGTGGATTCATGGGTGCTCAGGTAGCGCCAGCGCTGGACGCCGAACACCACCAGCGCCGCGGCCACCACCACCGCCACCGGAAGAACCCACTTGCGGCGCCCCTTCCTGGGCGTGTCCTCCGCCATGCCGCCTCTCTCGTCCGTGGTCGTCATCGCTCGCTCACCTCAGGTCCGTCACCGCGCCCCGGGCCACCGCCAGGGCGACCCGTGCCGCCTGCCAGGCCGCCCGCGCGTCCACCTCGGCGGTGCGCGCCTCGTTCAGGCGCAGGGAGGCGTTGATCACGTCGGCGCTTCCCGCCACCCCGGCCTGGAAGCGGTCCCGGGCCTCCGACAGCTCCTCCTCGGCCAGCCGCAGTCGCGCCTGGCTGGCGGCCACCTGCTGGCGGGCCGCCTCCGCCTGGAGCAGGGCGTCCCTCACGTCGAAGGCCACCTGCTCCTCCAGCTCCCGACGCTGGGTCTCCAGCGTGGTGAGCCGGGCACGGGCGGCATCGGCACGGGCGCCCCGGCGCAGCCCGTCGAACACCGGCACCGACACCTGGAAGCTCCACTCGTACGTGTTCAGGAGGTGGGGGTAGGTCGACCCGTTGACCCCGTCGTTCGCCACCACCGAGAGGGTGGGCAGCCGCTCCGCCTTCACCGCGCTCACGTCCAGGCGGGCGACGGCGATGCGCCGGTCCAGCGCCTGCACGTCGGGCCGCCGCGCCAGGGCCGCCGCGACGAGGGTGTCGGCCGCCTGCCCCGCCAGGGACCCCGCCGCGCCCAGCGTATCCACCAGGGCCACCGGGGTGCCCAGGGGCAGGTTCAGCGTCCTGAGGAGGGCGAGGCGCGTCCGCTCGGCACCGCTCCGGGCAGCCAGGAGCTGGGCCTGCATGGTGGCGAGCTGGGCCTGGGCCCGGGTCACGTCGATCCTCACCCCCACGCCCGAGTCCAGGAGGTCCTGGGCCACGCCCACCAGCTCCTGGGCCATGGCCACGTCGGCCTGGCGCGCCTCGAGGGCACCCTCGGCCCGGGCAGCCGCCACGTAGGCCGCGGCCGCCCCGGCGCCCGCCCGCTCCCGGGCCACGTCCGTCTGCACCTGGCTCGCCGAGAAGGCGGCCCGGGCGCTCTTGAGCTGCTCCAGGGCGCTCCAGTCGAAGAGCGTCTGGGACAGGTGGGCCCGGGCGTCGATGGTGGTCACCGGCCCCAGCACCTCGCCGTTGGGGTCGAACAGCGGCGGCTCCCCGGGCGCGCTGGGGAAGGAGATGCCGAAGGACGCCGTGTTGAACGTCCGGTCGCCGTGGACGAAGGTGCCGTTCACCTGGGGAAGGAGGTCGGCCCGCTCCTCCGCGACCTTCGCCTGGGCCTCCTGGGCGGCCTGGCGTGCCACCTCCACGCCCAGGCTGCGCCCGGCCGCCATCTGCACCGCCTCCGCGAGGCCGAGCCGCAGGGTGTCGCCCGGCGCGACGGCCGCGGTGTCGGCCGCCTGGGCCCGCACGCCCGCCGGGGCGAGGGCCGCGACGGCGACGAGCCCTGCCGCGGCCCACCCGATCGCGGGCACCCGACCCGCCCGCCCACGCTCACGCATCACGCACCTCCGATCCGGAAGGGTCCAGGAGGGAGCGGAGCAGCACGAGGGCCTCCCGCACCCGGGTGCGCTGGTCGGTGTCCAGCCGCGACAGCAGCCCGGCCACGCCCCGCTGGGCGGGTCGTGCCGCCGTGGCCAGGACCCGCTCTCCCTCGGCCGTGGCCCGGAGGGACAGGCGGCGACGGTCGCTCTCGTCGGGCGAGCGGCTCACCAGCTCCTGCTCCACCAGGTCGTCCACCAGCTTGGAGGCGGTGGGCACCCCCACCAGGAGGTTCTCGGCCAGCTCCGAGACGGACACGTCCGGGTTGTCCACGACGTAGACCAGCGCCCTCAGGCGCGACAGGGACAGCACGGACGGCGGGCTGGAGCGCACCGCCCGCCTCACGAAGCGGGTGAGCCGGGCGCTCGTATCGATGGCGAGCTGGGCGATGTCGCCCAGCTCGGCCTCGGGGGCGTCCGATATATTTTCATCTGGCAATCGTTTCATGGTGCAAATGATAACACGTCGGCCAGCGGGTTCAAGGGGGAGGCACCCCGGGAGCTCGCGGCCTTTGCCGCCGGAAAGAGCCCGTCTACCTTCCGCGGGCTGCACGAGCCACGGAGGAAGGCATGGACCTGGGTTCGAACACGGTGCTGGTGACGGGGGGCGGGTCGGGCATCGGCCTCGCCCTGGCGAGCCGTTTCCTGCGGGCGGGAAGCGAGGTGGTGGTGTGCGGCCGGAGGGAGCACGTGCTCCAGGAGGCCCAGGAGGCCCACCCCGGCCTCCGCACCCGGGCCTGCGACGTCGCCACCCCCGAGGGGCGGGCCGACCTGGCCCGCTGGGTGGTGGACGCGTTCCCGGGGCTGAACGTCCTGGTGAACAACGCGGGCATCCAGCGCCGCGTGGCGGCGGGCGAGCCGGAGCCGTGGGAGGCCACCCACCAGGAGATCGCCGTCAACCTGGACGCCCCCATCCACCTGACCCGCCTCCTCCTCCCCCACCTGCGACGGCGCCGCCGTGCGGCGGTGGTGAACGTCACCTCGGGGCTGGCCTTCGCCCCCCTGGCGACGGTGCCGGTGTACTGCGCCACCAAGGCGGCGCTCCGCTCCTTCACGCTGTCGCTGCGCCACGACCTGGCGGGCTCCGGGGTCGAGGTGGTGGAGGTGATCCCGCCGGGGGTGGACACGGACCTGGGAGGGCCCGGGCTCCATACCTGGGGGGAGCCCGTCGACGCCTTCGCCGACGCGGTCATGGAGGGCCTCGCGGCGGGAGAGGCGGAGATCGCCTACGGCACCTCCGCCGGCATCCGCCGGGCGTCCCGGGAGGAGCTCGACCAGGCGTTCGCGCGCATGAATGGCGAACATGGCTGACGACGGAGGGCGGCGTGGCTGACGGACGGGCGTTACCGGGAGGGCGGATGGAGGCGGCGGAGGCGCTCCTGCGGCGGGTGGCGCCGGGAGCCGCCTCCACGGCGCTCCAGGAGTCGGTGCGGGTGGGCGACGTGGAGCCGGGACCGTGGCACGCCACCGTCCACGCCGACGAGGAGACCATGGCCCCCTACATCGAGGCCGTGCGCACCCACGGCCTCGGCGCTCCCCTCCTCCTGCGGCGCCGGCGGGACGGCACGCTCCAGCTCCTGTCGGGGCTCCGTCCCCTCCTGGCCGCCCGGGCCATCGGCATGAAGACCGTCCCCGCCCGGGTGGTGGAGGTGGACGACGCCACCGCCGTCGCCGTGGGGCTGGCCGAGGAGCTGCTCAGGGAAAACGTCACGCCCTGGGAGGAGGCGGAGGGCCTCTCCGAGCTCCGCGAGACGCTGGAGGCGCTGGGCGAGCCCGCCGGCACCGACGTCCTCACCGCCCTCACCGGGCGAGACGCCGACTGGGTCTCCGAGAGGGTGCGCATCGGCAGGCGCATCACCCCCGAGGTCCTCCAGAGCTCGGGGCGGAGCGTCCACGACATGAACGTCCTCTCCCTGGCGGACCTCCTCGACGCGGCCGAGCCCGACCCGGTGGAGGAGCGGGGGCGGCGGCTCAGGGAGGCGGCGGAGGCAGGCGACCGGCGCATCGAGGGGAGCGCCCGATCCGGCACCGGCCCGGAGGAGCCGGCGTGAGCCACGCAACGGGAGAGGCGGAGACCCCACGGGGGAAGTACCTCTTCATCCTCTCCCTCACCGCCATGGGGGTGGTGTACGGCGACATCGGCACCAGCCCCCTGTACGCCATCCGGGAGTGCTTCTACGGCGAGCACGGCGTGCCGGTCACGCCCGCCAACGTGATGGGGGTGCTCTCCCTCATCCTCTGGTCGCTGCTCATCGTCATCTCGGTGAAGTACCTGGGCTTCATCCTGCGGGCGGACAACCAGGGGGAGGGGGGCATCCTGGCCCTCATGTCGCTGGTGCACCCCGAGCACACGCCGGTGAAGGAGGAGGAGGGCTCGGAGGAAGACATGGGCACGGGCCGCTTCGTCCTCATCGCCCTGGGCATCTTCGGCGCGGCCCTCCTCTACGGCGACGGCATGATCACGCCGGCCATCTCGGTGCTGTCCGCGGTGGAGGGGCTGGAGGTGGCCACCCCGGTGTTCGAGCCGTACGTGATCCCCATCACCATCGTCATCCTGGTGGCGCTCTTCATGCTCCAGCGCCGGGGGACGGCGAAGGTGGGGATGATCTTCGGACCGGTGACGGTGGTGTGGTTCGTGATCCTGGCGCTGCTGGGTGTGGGGCAGATCATCCACGCCCCGGCCGTGCTGGCCGCCGTGAGCCCGAGCTACGCGGTGGCGTTCTTCCTCCACAACGGGTGGGAGGGCTTCCTGGTCCTGGGTGCGGTGTTCCTGGTGGTGACGGGCGGCGAGGCGCTCTACGCCGACATGGGCCACTTCGGCCGGCGCCCCATCCGCCTCACCTGGTTCGGGGTGGTGCTGCCGGCGCTCGTCATCAACTACTTCGGCCAGGGCGCCCTCCTGCTGCGCAACGCCGCAGCGGCCCACAACCCCTTCTACCGCATGGGGCCGGACTGGGCCATCTACCCGCTGGTGCTCATGGCCACCTTCGCCACCATCATCGCGTCCCAGGCGGTAATCTCGGGGGCGTTCTCCCTCACCATGCAGGCCATCCAGCTCGGCTACAGCCCCCGCATCCAGGTGCAGCACACCTCGGCGGAGGAGCGGGGGCAGATCTACATCCCACTGGTGAACTGGATCCTCATGATCGCCACCATCCTTCTGGTGCTGGGCTTCAAGCGCTCCACCAACCTGGCGGCGGCGTACGGGGTGGCGGTGACCACCACCATGGTCATCACCACCCTCATCTTCTACGTGGTGGCCCTGGAGATCTGGAAGTGGCCCCGCTGGAAGATCGGGCTCCTTGCGTCGGGCTTCCTGTGCTTCGACCTGGCCTTCTTCGGCGCCAACGCCCTCAAGTTCGTCGACGGCGGCTGGTTCCCCGTGGCCGTAGCGGTGGCCGTGTTCACCATCTTCATGACGTGGCGCCGGGGGCGGAAGATCCTGGCCGAGCGCCTGCGCATCGGCGAGGGCCTCTCCCCCGAGGAGTTCCTGGAGAGCCTGCGGCTGAACCCGCCGGTGCGGGTGCCCGGCACCGGTATCTTCATGACCGGCGACCCCTACGCGGTGCCCCACCCCCTGCTCCACAACCTCAAGCACAACAAGGTGCTGCACGAGCGGGTGGGGCTCCTGAACATCCGCACCGCCGACGTGCCCTACGTGCCCCGGAAGGACCGCGTGCGCGTGCGGGAGCTGGGCGACGGCTTCTACCGCATCGTGGCCCGCTACGGCTTCATGCAGAACCCGAGGGTGCCCCAGGTGCTGGACCTGGCCAGGGAGCAGGGCTTCGAGACCAAGATGATGGAGACGACGTTCTTCCTGGGGCGGGAGCGCATCATCGCCACGGAGCGCCCCGGGATGGCGATCTGGCGCGAGAGGTTGTTCGCGTTCCTGAGCCGGAACGCCCAGGGGGCCACCGACTTCTTCGACATCCCCCGGAACCGCGTCATCGAGATCGGGGCCCAGGTCGAGATCTGATGGCCGGCGGGGGCCCCTCTCGCTCAAGGGGCCTCCGCCGGGGTATAGTGGATGCGTCAACCAGGAATCCGCGCGACCGCTTCCCGACGCCGCCCCCTATGAAGCCAGCTCCCACCTCTCCGGCCGCGGCGCGGTTCCGCCGAACGGGCGCCGTCCTGGTCCTGGCCCTCCTGGCGCTCCTGGCGCCCCGCGGCCTCGCGGCCCAGCAGCGCGGCGGCGTCTCGAAGGACCTCCTCGCCCGGGTGCTCCCGGGGGCCGAGCGCTTCACCGACAAGGCCGGCAAGCCCCCCGTGTTCCGGGGCTACGTCACCGACCCGGCCACGGGCAAGGACGTGCTGGTGGGGCTCGCCTTCCTCACCTCCGACGTCCCGCCGGAGGAGGAGGGGTATGCCGGCCCCATCCAGGTGCTGGTGGGCATCGACCCCCAGGGCGTCCTCACCGGCATCGTGGTGACCGAGTACCACGAATCGCTCATGCGCAGCCGGGGCGACTTCCTCTCCGAGCCGGGCTTCCAGGAGCAGTTCGCGGGCAAGCCCATCACCGATGCGTTCCGCGTGCACCGGGACGTGGACGGCATCTCCGGGGCCACCATCACCGTGACCTCCATGTCCCGGGGCATTCGCAATGCGGCCCGGAAGGTGTGGGCCTCGTACTTCGGGAAGGCGACCCGGGCGGACGAGGCCTTCCACGACGTGAAGGCCGAGGAGCTGGAGGACGCCTCCTGGCTGGAGCTGTCGTCCCGGGGGCTGGTGCAGAAGATGGACGTCCTGGAGGACGGCGTCTCCCGCATCCAGATCTCCCTGCTGCGCATCCGGAACGACGACGTGGGCCAAGCGCTGCTGGGCCCGGGGACCTGGCAGGAGGTGGTGGAGAAGGCGGGCGAGCGCCTGGTGCCGGACCACGTGTGGATGCTGGGGGTGGACGGCGGGCTGTCGGCCCTCTTCCGGGCCTCGGCGTTCTCCCTGGTGCAGGGCGACGACACGGTGAAGCTGCGCTCCGGCGCCGCCGTCATGGCGGGGAGCCCCCGGGAGGGGCTGGTGGACGGCCAGTTCCGGGACGTGGGCATCCTCATGGTGGACACGGCCGTGGACGTGCGGCGCCCCTTCACGTTCGTGTTCGACCTCAACAACGACATGGGGACGTACACGGTGCGCTACCCGGGCGAGGCCCGAGCGGTGGTGGCGTCGCGGAAGGCGCCATCGGCCGCGGGGGACGCGAAGCCGGGGTCCGGGGCCGCCCCCGCAGCCCGAGAGGGGCAGACCGGCGCGGCGGAAGGGGCGGCCGGCGAGGGGGTGGCGACGGGCGCCGAGGGAGAGGCCGCCGCGGAGCGGAACGGGGCCCCGGGCGTGGCCACGGGGGAGGCAGCGGGCGAGCGGACCGCGGCCGCCGCGGGGGGTGGAACCTCCGCGGAGCGGTCCGGGGCCACGCAGCCGGGGGCGGAGGCGGACGCCGTCACGGAGGGGGCGCCGGCGGGGCAGTCGTCCTCCGCCGGGGCCGACACCGCCGCAGGCCCGGCCGCCCGCCCCATGACCCCCGCCCTGACCTTCACCGAACCCGACGAGGGCTCGGTCCTGTCCCGCACCCTGGCCGAGACCTCCTGGCCCCGGGTGGCCGGGCTGGCGCTCCTCCTCGCCCTCGCCACGTGCGCGTTCGTCATGAAGCGCCGCACCTGGCTCCGGGAGCTCACCCTGGTGGCCACCATCGGCTACCTGGGCTTCGGGGGCGGGGGCTTCCTCTCCGTGTCCCACCTCATGTCGGTCATCGAGGTGGGTCCCGGCGTGCTGCTCGAGAACCTGCCCCTCCTCCTGCTGGTGGGCTTCACGGTCCTCACGACCCTCCTGTGGGGACGGGTGTTCTGCGGCTACCTGTGCCCCTTCGGCGCCCTGCAGGACCTCCTGGACCGGGTGGTTCCCGCCCGCTTCAAGCGGGAGCTGCCCCGGGCGCTCCACCAGCGCGCCACCCTGGTGAAGTACGGGGTGCTGGCCGTGGTCCTCCTTCCGGCGGCGGTGGGGAGCAGCCTGAGCCTGTTCCAGTACGTGGAGCCCTTCGGCACCGTGTTCTTCCTGAGCACGTCCGTGGTGCTGTGGAGCATCGCCCTCTTCTTCCTGGGGGCGGCGGCCGTGGTGCCCCGCTTCTACTGCCGCTACGTGTGCCCCCTGGGCGCTTCCCTGGCCCTCGGCTCCCTCGTGTCGCCCTTCCGCATCCGGCGCGTGGAGCAGTGCGGCGTGTGCAAGGTGTGCGAGGGGGCGTGCCCCACCGGGGCCATCCACGGGCCGGAGGTGGACTTCAAGGAGTGCGTGCGCTGCAACGTCTGTGAGATCAACCTCGAGGAGAAGGCCGGCGTCTGCCGCCACGACATGGACGAGGTGAACCGGCGCCTGGTGCCGCTGACGGTGGGCGGACGCCGGGGCGCGAGGACGTAGGACGTTGGGCTTCCTGGACGCCGCCATCGTCGGCTCGGGCCTGGGGAGCGGCCAGGCCGATCTGGCCCTCCTCCTGGCCCTCCTCCTGGGGCTGCGCCACGCCACCGATCCGGACCACCTCACGGCCGTCGCCGCCCTGGTGCTGAGCGACACCGACGACATCCCCGGCCGCGCCCGCCGCCTGGGGCTGTCGTGGGGGCTGGGGCACGCCACGACCCTCTGCCTGTTGGGGCTGCCCGTGGTGGTGCTGGGTCCCTACCTGCCCGAGCCCGTGAGCCGCGCCGCCGAAGGGCTCGTGGGCCTCGTCATCGTCCTGCTGGCGGTGCGCCTCCTGATGCGCTGGCGCCGGGGCTACCTCCACGCCCACCCCCACACCCACGAGGGCGTGACCCACACCCACCCCCACGCCCACGAGGGGGCGCACCCCCACGATGGCCACCACCATGGCGGCGGAGACCACCACCCCCCGTCCCACCAGCACACCCACGAGCTCGGCCGCTCGGCGCGGGAGGCGTACGGGATCGGACTGGTCCACGGGGTCGGCGGCTCCGCGGGGGTGGTGGTTCTCCTCCTGGCGGGCCTCCCCTACCGGCCCGCCGCCGCCGCGGCCCTGGTGATGTTCGCCTTCGGGACCGCCGTGTCCATGACGCTGGTGTCGTGGGCCGCCGGCGTGGCCGTGGAGCGCCCGGCGCTGCGCGGCCGCCTGGAGGCCCTGGTGCCGTTGGCCGGCGTGTTCAGCCTCGTCTTCGGTGTCTGGTACGGCTGGGTGGGGCTGGGGCTGCACTTCTAGGCCGGTCCCTGCCGGGGCCCGCCCCCCTCACCGCCTCGTGAACGAGAAGCCCTTCGGCGGCTCCGCCCCCAGCAGGTTCTCCACGAAGTAGTCCCACCGCCGGCGGATCATGTACGGCTCGTTGCCGAAGCCGTGGTGGCGGTTCGGGAAGGCGATGAGGTCGAAGTCCTTGTCGGCCGCGATGAGGGAGTCCACCAGCACCAGGGTGTTGTTGGGGGGCACGTTGTCGTCCATGGTGCCGTACGCCAGGAGGAGCTTCCCCTGGAGGTTCCGGGCCAGGAGCTGGTTGGCCTGGTTGTCGTAGGACGTCGAGCCGTCCGGGTGGGTGACCAGCAGCCCCTGCCACTTCTCCCCCCAGTCGTCCTCGTAGATGCGGTTGTCGTGGTTGCCCGCCTCCGCCACGGCGACCTTGAAGAAGTCGGGGTAGCGCAGGATGGCATCGGCCGACGCGTAGCCGCCCCCGGAGTGGCCGTAGATGCCCGCCCGGTCCAGGTCGATCCACGGGTAGCGGGCGGCGAGCTGCTTCATCCCCGTCACCTGGTCGGGGAGCCCGTTGTCGCCCATGTCGCCGTAGTACTTCGCGTGGAACGACTTGGAGCGCATGGGCGTGCCCATGGCGTCCAGCTCCACCACGACGAAGCCCAGCTCGGCCAGGGCCTGGGCGTCGCCCCTCGACGCCCGGAAGGCCCGGCTCCCCACGCTCCCGGTCTGGGGGCCGGGATAGATGTGGTTCACGATGGGATACTTCCGCGACGGGTCGAAGGTGGTGGGCCGGTACATCAGCCCGTACAGGTCGGTCACCCCGTCCCGGGCCTTCACGGAGAAGGGGATGGGCGGCTGCCACCCGGTGGCCACCAGCTTCGAGACGTCGGCCTTCTCCAGCGTCAGGACGGTGCGGCCCCGGGCGTCCCGGAGCGCGCTCACGGGCGGGGTGGTGGGGGTGGACCAGGTGTCCACGAAGTAGTCCCCCGAGGGCGACAGGCTCACCTGGTGATCGGCGCTGTCGGGGGTGAGGAGGGTGGGCGCACCCCCGTCCATGCCCACCCGGTACACGTAGCGGAAGTACGGGTCGCCGGGCTCCCTGCCCGCCCCCGCCACCAGGAGGCTCCGCCCCTTCCGGTCGGTCTTCAGGATCTCGAGGACGTTCCAGTCCCCGGACGTGATCTGCCGCTTCAGCTTCCCGGTGCCGAGGTCGTAGAGGTAGAGGTGGCCCCAGTCGTCCCTCTGGGAGAACCAGATGACCTCGTTGGACCCCGGCAGGAAGCGCCAGTTGGGCCCGTTGAACCCCGACTCGAAGAAGTCGGGTACCGTCTCGGTGAGGACGTCGCGCACGTCCCCGGTGACGGGGTCGGCCACGCGCAGGGTCTCGGTCTTGTGGTCCCGGGACGTGGACACGAACGCCAGGCTGCTTCCGTCGGGGCTCCACTCGACGTCGGTGAAGGTGCCCCCGCAATACACGTGATCGCAGGTGGTGGAGCGGTGCTGGTCGGGGGGCATCTTCAGCCGCACCACCCGGGGGCCTCCGGGCGCCTGCACGTCGATGACCACCCGGTGGAGGCGGAAGATCACCGAGTCTTCGGGGAGGGGGTAGCGCCACGCGTCCAGCTTCGGGTGCCCCACCGCCGTGGAGACCAGGTACATCATGCCCACCCCCCGGTCGTCCTGCTGGAAGGTGGCGATGCGCCGCGAGTCGGGAGACCAGCGCAGGACGGGACGGTCGCTCCGGACCCACCCCGCGTTGTTGGTGGCGTAGCCGAAGTCCTCCACGCCGTCGGTGGTGAGGGGGGTCTCCGCCCCGCTCCCCAGGTCCCGCATCCACAGGTTGTGGTCCTTCAGGAAGGCGGCCTTCGTGCCGTCGGGCGACACCACCTCGTCGGGATGGGGCTCGGCGCCGGGGCGTTCGGTCTGGGCGCAGCGGTAGGTGCCCAGGTCGCAGTCGTAGGTGGCGTAGCCCAGGCGGACCTCCAGCGAGCGGGCGTCGGCCGCCACCCGCAGGGTGCGCACCGGGAGGAGGGACGCCGAATAGGGCTGGCCGGTGGCCGTCGCCATGGCCCCGGCCAGCCGGGACAGGTCTACCAGCTCCGCCTTCCGGCGGCCGGCCGGGTCGACGAGGTAGAAGTAGGGGCCGTCGGCCAGGGTGGTCCGGTACCAGAAACGGCCGTCGGGGAGCCAGGTGAGGGACTCCACCTGTCCGGTCACCAACGGGGCCGTGTTCTGGAAGAGGAAGGACGCGGCGTGGGTGTAGGCGGCCGCGGTGACGCTGTCCGGGGCCCAGGGGCGGGCCGGGGCGGCGGTCCCGGTCTGGGCGACCGCGGGGGCGGCGGCCACCGCGGTCACCAGGGACGCCGTCAGCGCGAGGGCGCGGAGTCGCATCCTGCTCCTCCTTGGAAGGCGGAAGTCGGGTCGCGGAAGTTGGCCCCGAGGAGCCCGCCCCGTCCAGCGTCCCGCGACGCCGCTACGCCGCCGCCCGCACCGCCTCCCGCCAGTCCTCGTAGCGCAGCACGGACACCACCTTCGACTCCAGCCCGCACGCCCGAGCCGCCTTCACCACGTCGTCGTCGCCCGAAACCACCGTGACCGGGCGCCCGTCCAGGGCGTGGGTCTCCCCCACGAGGAACGCTACCTGGAGGTTCCACAGGAGCTCCGCGGCGCGCTCGGAGGTGAGGGGGGTCCCGGCATCCTGGGCGTCTTCCACGATCTGGCGGTACATGGCCACGGCCACGTCGAACTTCCGGGCCAGCCAGTCGGTCATGCGGCCGAGCTCCTCGTCCGCAACCTCCTCCGGCACGTGGGACGCCGCCCGCTGCACGTGGGCCCGGGCCACCGCCTCGGCCGTGAGGGGCCGGTCGATGTGCTCCTTGAGGGCGTCCGCGAAGGCCTCCCTCCACGACGACGCCCGCTCCTGCAGGGTCACGAGCTCGTCGCGGTGGGCGTCGAGCATGGCCTCGCTCGGCTCCTCCGCCAGGCGGGCCGCCACGGCCCGCACCCGGTCGTCGGTCTCCAGCAGCTCCCGGGGCCACCGGTGGAACAGGGACAGGCAGAGCTGGAGTCCCGAGCTGGCCCACACGGCCACGTCCTCGCCGCCCCCCTTGGTGGGGATGGCGCAGTGGCGCACCGCCGCCACCGCCGCCGCCTTGTCGTTCTCGTAGCGCTCACCGTCGGGATCGGCCAGCGGCGCCATGAGGTCCAGCAGGACGGTGGACGAGCCGATGGCCTGGAGGCCGAGCTCCCGCTCCTCCTTCACCACCTCGTCGACCAGCTCGCATGCCTTTGTGGTGTGTCGCAGCCCCACCAGGCGCCGGTACGCTGGGGCGTCGAAGACGACGACGCGATCGACCGCTCGGGTGATCTGGATGGCCATGGAATGGACCTACCCGGATTGTGGGGGAAAACGTAAGTCGCTGTCCTGTATACAGTTGAGCTGCCGTGAAGGTCCGACCCGGCTTCGCGCCGGGAGGGCCGCGACCTCCCGGACTGGTTCGCCGGAGGGGCCGCTCCAGAACGCCCAAAATCCCAATGTTTGACCTAAGTCATTGTTTTGATTATACTTACAGCCTGCATCAGGGCCGGACCGATGCTCGACGATCCGAGCCGCGTCCCTCCCCTCCCCGCGCCGGAACACCGGCGAGGGGTTTTGGCGCGTTCTGGCCCACCCCTGCAGTCGGCGCTTCAGCGGACCTGATCGCCCCGCGGGCCGGCTGGAAGAACGAGGAAGGATCTTGAGCACCACCACCGCCAAGCTCCCGGACCAGTCCGAGAGCGTGACCGAGGACATGCTGGACCACGAAACGGGCCTCTACCGCCACACCAAGCGTCCCGAGTGGGGCGTGGCCATCCTGGCGTGGGAGGAGGGCCCCCACCGCGCCTACCAGTTCGAGGACGGGCGCCTCAGGAAGTTCAAGGAGGGCTACTACTCGCTCATGCAGCCGGCGAAGGAGCTGTCCCGCCCCCGGGACGCCATCCTCACGGGGCTGCGCAAGGCCATCGAGACCAGCCACGGCGAAGACCGCCCCAAGGCGCTGGAGCCGGTGTGCTCCTTCGACGAGCAGGTCGACCTCTTCCTGCACCTCTACCCCGAGGGCTTCGAGGATCCGGACTGGGAGTCGGACCACCGGGAGAGCTCCGGCAGGGCGCTGAAGCGCCACCGGGAGCCCGTGCTGCGCAAAGCCCAGGAGATCCTCGCCAAGGGGC
Organism: uncultured Gemmatimonadales bacterium; assembly: GCA_963720485.1. Taxonomy (GTDB): domain Bacteria; phylum Gemmatimonadota; class Gemmatimonadetes; order Longimicrobiales; family Gaopeijiaceae; genus MFD05684-c1. Next base: position 4,311,448 of record OY970395.1, on the reverse strand, counting down.
GTTGCGACGCCCTGGTGGAGGAGGAGCGGTACGGTGAGCTGGCCGAGGCCGCCACCGACATCCTGGGGAGCACCAACCTGGTGGCCCTGAAGCACGTCAAGGCGCTGCAGCGCCTGAACGAGGACGAGACCCGGGCCTTCGCCGAAGCGCTCAGGACGCTCCTCCACGGCGAGGAGGCGTTCACCCCGCGCTTCAAGGCGTGGCTCGACGTGCTCAAGGACATCTACGGCGGCCCCGCGTCCTGGCGGATCGCCACCGCCCTGCCCGCCCTGGTCCACCCCGAGGCCGAGGTGTGCGTGCGGCGCTCGGCGTTCGTGCGCCAGGCCGCGTCCATCGCGCCGCTGGCCCGCTACACCCGCAGGGCCCACCCCGGCTCCTACCTCAACTTCCGCCGGGTCGCGTTCGCGGTGCGCACGCGCTTGCAGGCAGCCGACCTCAAGCCCCGGGACCTCCTGGACGTCCACGACTTCATCTGGGCCACGCTGCGCAACGCGGCGCTGGACCACCTGGGCGACTGAGCCGGACCAGCGGCACGGACACCAGGACGAGAGAAGGCCCCGCGGCAAGCTCGCCGCGGGGCCTTCTCCGTATCCGGGAACGCCGCAGGAACGCTCAGCGCCCCCAGGCGACCCAGTAGTTGTCCAGGCTGTCGTCGTCGGCGCCCAGCTCCTCGCTCCCGGCGGGCAGCCCGTTGAGCGAAAGGATGAAGGCCAGCACGTCCGTGTACTGCTGCCGGGTGAGGCTGGACGGCGCCCCGTAGGGCATGCGGTCGTGGATCCAGTACCAGAGCTGGAAGACGGACTTGTCCTCCCAGCGGGACCGGAACGCCGACTCGTTGAAGTCCTCCTCGTGGTGGCATTCGGAGCACACCCGCACGTACACCTCGTTGCCCCGCTCCGCCTGGGCGGCCGTGTAGATGCCGTCCGCGGTGGTGGGGCCTTCCCGTTCCTTGGACGGCTCGGCCGCGGGGACCGGAGCGGGAGCGGGAGCGGGCGGCGGGGTGCCGGCGCTGCAGGCGCCGAGGAGAGCCAGGGAGACGAGTCCTCCGGCCCGGAGGGTGGACCTGACCATGGAAGCGTCCTTCGTGCGGGGTGTGCGGGGGGTCGGATGACGCCCGGGGGAGGTCGGCAGAGGACCGGGACGTTCCACGAAATAGGGCCTCGGCGCCCTCCGGTAAAGTCCCCGCGCTCGCGCGCAGGCGCGCCCCGAGGACGCCATGCCTTGCCCGTCGCCCTCGATCGTCGTGATTTTTCGGGGCTCCGGACGGGTCGGGGCTCCCGGGCCGTCGCCGGGGACCCTCCGTCCACACCCGTGTCGCGAACCACCGCCCCATGAAGCGAACGCTCTGCAAGTCGAAGATCCACCGCGCCACCGTCACGGACGCGGACCTGGAATACGAGGGCTCCATCACCCTCGACCCGGTGCTCATGGAAGCCGCCGACCTGGTGACCTACGAGAAGGTCCAGGTGGTGGACATCAACAACGGCCAGCGCTTCGAGACGTACGTGATCCGCGGTGAGCCCGGCTCCGGCGACGTGGTGCTGAACGGCGCCGCCGCACGGCTGGTGCAGCCCGGCGACCGGGTCATCGTCATCAGCTACGGCGAGTACGAGGAGGAGGAGCTGCAGGACTTCGTCCCGCGCCTCGTGTTCGTCGACGAGAAGAACCGCATCCGCTCGGTCGGCCCCGCCGCCCCCGGCGACGCCGGCCGCCGACTCCGCCAGCTCTGACCCCGCCCTCCGAGGGGCGGCCCGCATGACCTTCCGCGCTTGCCTCTGAACGGGGCGGAAGGAGGCCGTGAGCCTCCACGATCCCTCCCACCCGGCGGCCGTGTAGCGCCACGGCCCGCATGAGGTGGACCGTGCGCGTCACCGGCACCGGCCGCCGCCGCTCCACGGCCTACGCCCGGGAGCACCGCTTCCAGGTGGGCGCCCCCGTGGCGTTCGACGCCGCTGCCGACCGGGTCTCCGCCCTCGAGTACGCCCTGGGCGCCCTCGCCTCCGATCTCCTCACCACGTTCACCGAGCTGTGCCGCCGGCGCCGGCTGGACGTGGGGCCCGTCGAGGCCGTGGTCACGGGGGAGCTGGATAACCCCCTCACGGTGCTCCGGGTGGTGGGGGAGGAGGGGGGGCCCGGGCTCTCCACGATCACGCTGAAGGTGTACGCCGGCTCCTCCGAGGCTGCCGATGTCCTGGAGGCGGTGTGGCGGGAGGCCCAGAGCCTCTCTCCCCTGGCCGTCACCTTTCGGGCCGCCGTGGCCCTGGATCTCGAGCTGCGCATCCACCCCTGACCCCCAACCCAGGATACACCATGGAGATGTACCGCCTGAACCCCCACCAGGAACGGGTGGTGCTGGCCGCCCGGGACGTCGCCCGGACCGTCGTCGCCGACGAGGCCCGCGCCGTGGACGAGGAGGAGCGCTTTCCCGAGCGCTCCCTGGCCGCCCTGGCCGACGCCGGCCTCCTGGGCCTCACCGTCCCCGAGACCCACGGAGGGATGGGGCACGGCCTCCGGGTGTCCTGCGCGGTGCTGGACGAGCTCGCCCAGGCCTGCGGCTCCACCGCCATGATCTACATGATGCACCTGTGCGGGGTGGCGTGTTACGCCGCCCGTCCCGAGCGGACCGCGGCCCAGCTCGAGGCCGCCGCCAGGGGCGATCACCTGGCCACCCTGGCGTGGAGCGAGCGGGGCTCCGGCGCGGACTTCTGGATGCCCGTGAGCAGGGAAGTCCGGGAGAACGGCCACGTGAAGCTGAACGCCCAGAAGTCGTTCGTGACCTCCGCCGGCCACGCCCACGGCTACGTGGTCTCCACCGGCTGGTCCGAGGCCGAGGCGCCCACCCAGCTCACCCTGTGGCTGGTGCAGCCCGACGACGCCGGCCTCACGATCACGGCGCCCTGGCGGGGGCTGGGGCTCCGGGGCAACGCCAGCGCGCCCATGACGCTGGAAGACGTGACCGTACCGCCCGAGCGGGCACTCTCCGAGCCGGGCAAGGGGCTGGACGTGATGCTGGGCACCGTGCTCCCCGTGTTCCAGCTCTCCAACGCGGCCATCTCGGTGGGGATGAGCGAGGCGGCGGTGGGGGCCACCCAGGTCCACCTCACGACGAAGAAGCGGGAGCACGTGGGCGACACCCTGGCCGGGCAGCCCCACCAGCGGGCCCGCCTGGCGCGCATGCGGATCGAGACCGACAAAGCCCGGGCACACCTGGTGGCCACCCTGGACGCCGTGGAGGCAGCGAGCCCGACGGCCCAGCTCCTGGTGCTGGAGGCCAAGGCCTCGGCCAACGAGACGGCCCTCACCGTCACCGACCTGGCCATGCGGGCGTGCGGCGGCTCCGCCTTCCGTCGCGACCTGGGCCTGGAGCGGGTGTTCCGCGACGCCCGGGCCCCGGTGGTGATGGCGCCCACCACCGACCAGGCCAGCGACCTCATCGGCCGGGCCCTGGTGGGCATGGAGCTCCTGGGATGAGCGGGGCGGCGTCGCAGGACCCGGTGGTGGTGGGGGCGGTGCTCTACGACCCCAAGGTGTCGGTGATCTGGGAGATCATCGCCGACTTCTTCGAGGAGCGGGGCTGCCCCGTCGACACGGTGTTCTATACGAACTACGAGCTCCAGGTGAAGGGGCTCCTGGACGGCCACCTGGACGTGGCGTGGAACTCCCCCCTGGCGTGGCTCGACACCGTGCGCCGGAGCGGCGGGGCGTGCCGCGCCATCGCCATGCGGGACACGGACCGCGACCGGGTCTCCCACATCGTGTCCCCCAGGGACGGCGGGGTGGCCGGACCGGAGGACCTGAGGGGGAAGGTGCTGGCGGTGGGTGCTCAGGACTCCCCCCAGGCCACGCTCATCCCCCTGGGCATGCTCCAGCGTGCCGGCCTCGAGCCCGGCGGGGATTTCGAGGTGCTCCGCCACGACGTGCTGGTGGGGAAGCACGGCGACCACGTGGGCGGCGAGCTGGACGCCCTCCGTGCCGTGCAATCGGGCGAAGCCGACGCGTGCGCCATGCTGGACCTGAACCTCCAGGCCTGGATGGCCGACGGCACCCTCGACGCCGCCGCCTTCCAGGTGGTGGCCACCACCGACCGATTCGACCACTGCGTGTTCACGGTCCGGGACGACTTCCCCGCGGAGGTGGAGCGGCGCTGGCTCGACGTCCTCTTCTCCATGAGCTACGACGAGCCGTCCCACCGGGAGATGATGGACCTGGAGGGACTGAAGGCGTGGGAGCCGGGCCGCACGACCGGATTCGGCGCGCTGTCCGACGCGGTGGAGCGCCAGGGCTTCTTCGAGGGCCGCCGGTGAGGGAGCTCCCCCTCTTCCCGGTGGCGGGGGTGGGGAGCTGGCCTCGCTCGGCCGGCCTGCTGGCGGCGGCCCGCAGCCGCCGCCAGGGGCGGCTGGACGAGGCCGCCTGGCGGGAGGCGGCCGACCGAGAGGTGCTGGAGGCGCTCCACCTCCAGGAGGAGGCCGGGGTGGACGTCGTCACCGACGGCGAGCAGCGCCGGGACAACTTCTACTCCTTCGTGGCGGAGAAGCTGGACGGCGTGCGCCTCATGACGCTGGCGGAGATGCTGGACCTGGTGGAGGACCGGGCCGGCTTCGAGCGCATCCTCCAGACGCTGGACGTTCCGGCCTTCTCCATCAGCAACCCCACGTGCGTGGGGAGGCTCGCCCGCCGGGAGCCGCTGGCGCTGGAGGAGCTCCTCTTCCTGAAGCGTCACACGGACCGGCCGGTGAAGGTGCCGCTGCCCGGCCCCTACCTCCTCACCCGGGCCATGTTCGTCCAGGAGGTGACCGAAGCGGTCTACGGCAGCAAGGAGGCGCTGGCCGAGGACGTGGTGCGCGTCCTCCGGGAGGAGATCGCCGACCTGGCGGAGGCCGGCGCCGACTTCATCCAGCTCGACGAGCCGGTCCTGACCGAGCTGGTGTTCACCCAGGGGCAGACGCGGACGTTCATGTGCGCCGCCCTGGCCGCCCGCAAGGACCCGGCCGAGGAGCTGGAATTCGCGGTGTCCCTCATCAACCGGGTGGTGGAGGGGGTGGACGGGGTGCGCACCGGCGTCCACGTGTGCCGGGGCAACTGGAGCCGGGACGAGAGCACGCTGCTCCGGGGCGGCTACGGCCCCTTGAAGCCGTACCTGGAGCGGCTGGAGGTCGACCAGCTCGTGCTGGAGTACGCCACCGAGCGGGCGGGCGATCTCGTGCCCATCCCGGGGAAGGAGCTGGGTCTGGGGGCGGTGAACCCCCGCTCGAGCCGGGTGGAGGGGGTGGAGGAGATCAAGGAGGCGGCCCTCAGGGCCCGGGAGCACCTCCCGGCCGAGGCCATCTTCCTGAATCCCGACTGCGGCTTCGGCACGTTTTCGGCACGGCCGCTGAACGGGGCGGGGACAGCGTTCCGCAAGCTGAGGGCGCTGGCGGAGGCGGCCCGGGAGCTGAGGGCGGCGGAGGGCTGAGGGGTCGCGCCCCCTCGGGAGTGCAGGCGCGCTCCTTGCGGCGGAGCGGCCCGAACCGGTACTTAGACCGCTGACCGCCCACCCCCACACCCCGCGCACATGCTCAACTACATCTGGGCGGGGCTGATCGTATCGAGCCTCCTCTTCGCCCTCGTGTACGACGCTGGCGACCTGGCCCACGACACCTACCGGAACGGCCAGGCGCTCCCCGTGCGCCTCACCTTCCCCGAGGGCTACCAGGCCGGGCAGCGGCGCGTCCCCGTCCAGATCCACATCGACTCGGCCGCGTACCGGAGCTTCTACAGCGCCGACTCGGTGCCGGCCGCCAGCTATGCGGGCTACCTGCGCCAGACGGAGGAAGGCGTCCAGCTCCGCTTCGAATCGGGCGCCACCCTCCCGGAGCCCTTGGCCACCATCGCCGGGGTGTCCAAGTCCAGCGACGACGAGCTCCAGGGCAAGCTGGTGGACTTCGCGCCGACGGCCGCGGCGGCGCCCTCCACCTCCGCCGGCGTCGTCTTCTCCACCGTGCGCTTCGTGAAGCTCAACGCCATCGCCCAGGCGGCGCTGGACTTCGCCGAGACGGCCGCCACGCTGGCCATCTCGCTGATCGGCGCCCTGGCCCTCTTCCTGGGGCTCCTCAAGATCGCCGAGGAGGCGGGCATCATCTACGCGGTGGTCAAGGTGGTGCGGCCGGTCTTGAGGCCCCTCTTCCCCGAGATCCCCGAGGACCACCCGGCCCTGGGGATGATCGCCCTGAACCTTGCCGCCAACGTGTTCGGCCTGGGGAACGCGGCCACGCCCTTCGGCATCAAGGCCATGGAGGAGCTCCAGACGCTCAACCCGACGGAGGACACGGCCACCAACTCCATGGTCATGCTCCTGGCCATCAACACGGCCAGCGTGCAGCTCGTCCCGCCGGTGCTGCTGCTGGCCATCATGGGGCTCCAGATCAACCAGCTCATCTTCGCCATCATCATCACGACCGGGCTGTCGCTGGTGATCGCCATCGTGGCGGCCAAGCTGTACGGCAAGCTCCCCGCCGTGCGCCGCTCCGACCCCAACCGGCTGGCGGAGAGAGCTCCCCCCGCCCGGCCTCCGGCCTGAGGGCGCCGCCATGGACACCGTACGCGACGGCATCGCCATCCTGGGGGCCTTCGTCCTCCCCGCCATCCTGGTGGGCTTCCCCCTCTACGGCATCATCAAGGGCGTTCCCGTCTACGAGACGTTCGTCGAGGGGGCCAAGGAGGGCTTCCAGGTGGCGGTGAGGATCATCCCCTACCTGGTGGCCATCCTGTTCGCCATCGGGATGTTCCGGGCCAGCGGTGCCATGGACTTCCTGGCGGGCGTCCTCCACCCCGTCCTCGCGCCCCTCGGCTTTCCCGCCGAGGTGCTCCCCATGGCCATCATCCGCCCCCTCACCGGCTCGGGGTCGGCGGGCATCGTGGTGGACATGATCAACCGCTACGGCGAGGACTCCATCTTCGTGAAGATGGCCGCCGTCATGTTCGGCTCCACGGAGACGACGTTCTACGTCATCGCCGTCTACTTCGGCGCCATCAACATCAAGCGGACGCGCCACGCCGTCGCCGCCGGCCTCACCGCCGACATCGCGGCCATGTTCATCGCGGTCTGGGCGGTGCGGCTGCTCTTCGGATGAGGGCGCGGAGGGTGCGCCGGTCACCGTGGCGCGACGCCGGGGATCGGCAGCGGACGGACCCGCGGGGCGGCCCGGGGGTTACTGGATCCTTGCCCGCCGGGCGTCCCCGCGCCTAGGCTACCCCATCGGCGTCCCCCGCTCGGGACGCCCCGGGCGGCGAACGCGACGCCGCCCTCCTCGTCGTCCGTTGCAACGGAGGCGTAGCACCATGGCAGTCTCCTTTCACGTCAACGGGACCCCCGTCACGGTGGACGTCCCGGCCGACATGCCCCTCCTCTGGGTCCTGCGTGACGTGCTGGACCTGAAGGGCACCAAGTTCGGGTGCGGCATCTCCCAGTGCGGCGCCTGCACCGTCCACGTCGACGGCAAGGCCACCCGGAGCTGCCAGGTGAAGGCCGCCACCCTCGATGGGAAGCGGATCACCACCATCGAGGGGCTCTCCCCCGACGGGTCGCACCCGCTGCAGAAGGCGTGGCGGGAGCTGGACGTGCCCCAGTGCGGCTACTGCCAGGCGGGCCAGCTCATGGCGGCCTCGGCGCTCCTGGCCGAGAACCCCCGGCCCACGGACGACGACATCGACAAGGCCATGGAGCGCAACCTGTGCCGGTGCGGCACCTACATCCGCATCCGCAAGGGAATCCACGAGGCGGTGCGGGCGATGGCGCAGCAGGACGACCCGATCGGCGCGGGCGCGAAGCCCGGCGCCGGCCAGGAATAGGGAGGGGGCATGGAGACGCAGACCAGTATCGACCGCCGCCAGTTCCTGAAGATCGGCGCCGCCGCCGGCGGAGGCCTCCTGGTGGGGAGCTACTTCGGCTTCACGGGGATCGCCACCGCCGAGGCGGCCGAGGCCGCCGGCGACTTCGTCCCCAACGCCTTCGTGCGCATCACGCCCCAGGGCGCGGTGACGCTCATGGCCCAGAACCCGGAGATCGGGCAGGGGATCAAGACCATGCTCCCCATGCTCATCGCCGAGGAGTTGGACGTGGACTGGAAGGACGTCACGGTGGAGCAGGCCGACCTGGACACGGACAAGTACCAGCGCCAGTTCGCCGGCGGCAGCACCGCCACGCCGACCCACTTCTACCCCATGCGCCGCATGGGCGCGGCCGCCCGGGCCGTGCTGGTGGCGGCGGCCGCGGACACGTGGGGCGTGCCGGCCTCGACGCTGGAGACCCGGTCCGGCAGGGTGCTCCACCCGGCCAGCGGGCGGAGCCTCTCCTACGGTGAGCTCACGGCGAAGGCGGCGACGCTCACCGCGCCCGACCCGGAGAAGGTGCCCCTCAAGGACGCGAAGGACTTCCGCATCATCGGCACGCCCGTCCCCGACGTGGACAACGACGCCATCGTCCGGGGCGAGCCGGTGTTCAGCATCGACGTGGCCCGGCCGGGCATGCTGTACGCCGTGTTCCACAAGTGCCCCGTGTTCGGGGGCAAGGTGAAGAGCGCCGACCTGGCGGCCGTGAAGGCCGAGCCCGGGGTGCGCCACGCCTTCGTGGTGCAGGGCACCGACGACCTGAGCGGGCTCAATAGCGGCGTGGCCATCGTGGCCGACACGTGGTGGCAGGCCAACGAGGCGAGGAAGAAGCTGCAGGTGGAGTGGGACGAGGGCCCCACCGCGTCCCAGAGCAGCGCCGGTTTCGCGGCCCGGGCCGCCGAGCTGTTCAAGCAGAAGCCCGCCCTCTCGCTGCGGGAGGACGGCGACGCGGGGGCGACGCTGTCGAAGGCCACCCGCAAGGCGGAGGGGGAGTACAGCTACCCCTTCGTGACCCACGCGCCCCTGGAGCCCCAGAACACCACCGCCGAGTGGCGCAACGGCAAGCTCGAGGTCTGGTGCTCCTCCCAGACGCCCGAGTCGGGGCGGGGGCTGGTGGCCAAGACGCTGGGCATCCAGCCGTCGGCCATCACCATCCACATGAGCCGCATGGGCGGCGGCTTCGGCCGGCGCCTGTACAACGAGTCGATGGTGGAGGCGGCATGGATCGCCCGCGAGGTGGGCGTGCCGGTGAAGCTGCTGTGGAGCCGGGAGGACGACTTCCAGCACGACGACTACCGCCCCGGCGGCTTCCACAGGCTCGAGGGCGCGGTGGACGACCAGGGGCGCCTGGTGGCGTGGCGGAACCACTTCGTCACGTACGGCGAGGGGGAGCGCTTCGCCTCCAGCGCCAACGTGGCCAGCGACGAGTTCCCCGCCGGCTTCGTCCCCAACTTCAGCCTGGGGGCCTCCCTCATGCCCCTGGGCGTGCCCACAGGCGCCATGCGGGCACCCCGGAGCAACGCCCTGGCCTTCGTCTACCAGTCGTTCATCGACGAGCTGGCCCACGCAGCGGGCGCCGACCCCCTCCAGTTCCGCCTGGACCTGCTGGCCGCCGCCCAGGGCAAGACCGGCCTGGATCCGGAGCGCATGAAGGGCGTGCTGGAGATGGTGCGGGACGTGTCGAAGTGGGGGAAGGAGAGCCTCCCCCGGGACACCGCCAAGGGCGTGGCCTTCCACTACAGCCACCGGGGCCACTTCGCCGAGGTGGTGCAGGCGCGGGTGAGCCGGGCCGGCGAGGTGGAGGTGGAGAAGGTGTGGGTGGCGGGCGACATCGGCCGCCACGTCATCAACCCCCTGAACGCCGAGAACAACGCCCAGGGGGCGGTGATGGACGGCCTGTCCCAGGCGCTCGGGCAGGAGCTCACGCTCACGGGCGGGTCGATCGACCAGGCCAACTTCAACCGCTATCCCATGCTGCGGCACCCCCAGGCGCCCCCGGTGGTGGAGGTGCACTTCCGCACCACGGACAACGACCCCACCGGGCTGGGCGAGCCGCCGCTCCCGCCGGTGATCCCGGCGCTGTGCAACGCCATCTTCACCGTGACGGGCAAGCGCGTCCGCTCCCTGCCTCTGTCGAAGCACGACCTGAGCTGGAGCTGAGCGGCTGCACTACCACCTCATCGGCATCGCGGGCACGGCCATGGGATCCCTGGCCGGCCTGCTGAGGGCGAAGGGCCACACCGTCACCGGCTCGGACGAGGGCGTCTACCCGCCCATGTCCACCCTGCTGGACGAGCTGGGGATCGCCTACGCCCCTCGCTTCGATGCGGCCAACCTGGAGCTCGCCCCCGACCTGGTGGTGGTGGGCAACGCCATCAGCCGAGGCAACGAGGAGCTGGAGGCTGTGCTGGAGCGGAGGCTGCCGTTCACCTCCGCCGCCGAGACCATCAAGCAGGAGTTCCTCCAGGGGAAGCACGTCCTGGCGGTGGCCGGCACCCACGGCAAGACCACCACCACGTCCATCCTGGCGTGGCTCCTGGAGTCGGCGGGGCTCCACCCCTCGTTCCTCATCGGCGGGGTGGCCGAGAACTTCGGGACCTCCTTCCGCCTCACCGACAGCGAGCACTTCGTCATCGAGGCCGACGAGTACGACACGGCCTTCTTCGACAAGGGCCCCAAGATGTGGCACTACCTGCCGTGGACGGCGGTGGTGGGCAACGTGGAGTTCGACCACGCCGACATCTACCGGGACGAGACGGCGTACCGCTTCGCCTTCGAGCGCTTCGTGAACCTGGTGCCCAGGACGGGCACGCTGGTGGCCGGCTGGGCGTCGCCCATCGTCCGGGAGCTGTCCCGGAAGTCGCTGGCGCCGGTGGCGTCCTTCGGGATCGCGGAGGGCGAGGCGTCGGACGAGGGCGTGCCGGCGGTCGAGGACGCCCCGCCCGGCGGCCCCCACCCCCGCTGGCGGGCCATCGACGTCGAGCAGGGCCCCGAAGGCACCGCCTTCGACGTGGTCCGCGACGGCGAGCGGCTGGGGCGGGTGACCACGCCCCTCTCCGGCGCCTACAACGTGAGGAACTGCCTGGCGGCCCTGGCGGCGGCCACCGCGGCGGGCGCGGCGTGGGAGGCCCTGGTGGAGGGGCTCCGCACGTTCAGGAGCGTGCGCCGGAGGATGGAGGTGCGGGGCGAGGCCGGCGGCGTCACCGTGGTGGACGACTTCGCCCACCACCCCACCGCCGTGCGGGAGACGCTGGAGGCCGCCCGCCACCGCTTCCCCGGCCGGCGGCTCGTCGCGGTGTTCGAGCCCCGGAGCTATACGGCCCAGCGGAGGGAGTTCCAGGAGGCGTACCGCCGGGCGCTGGGCACCGCAGACCAGGTGGTGCTGGCCGGGCTCTTCCACCCGGAGCGCTACGACGCCACCACGGGCATGGACCCGGCCGAGCTGGTGGCGGAGCTCCGCGCCGACGGCGTGGAGGCCGAGCACACGCCGGCCGTGGACGATATCGTCGCGGGGCTCGCCGCCACCGCCCGCCCGGGGGACGTGGTGCTGGTCATGTCCAACGGCGGCTTCGGGGGCATCCACGGGAAGCTGCTGGAGGCGCTGGGGGCCGCCGACGCGGCCTGAAGCCCGCCGGATTACACCCCTACCGCCACCCCGCCCCGCCTGGGGTCGGCCACCCCCACCAGCGTCCCGTCGCCCCGCACCGCCACCACCATCGCGTCGCCCGACGGCTCCTCCCGCTCGTAGACGATGTGGCCCATGTCGCGGAGGGCCTCCACCACATCGGGCCGCAGCCCCCCCGGCTCGATCTCGACGCGGTCGGGGAGGTGCTGGTGGTGCACCCGGGGGGCGGCCACCGCCCGGGCCGGATCCATGCCGTGGTCCACCACGTTCGCCAGGATCTGGAAGACAGTGGTGAGGATGGTGGCGCCGCCGGGCGTGCCCAGCACGAGCTCCTGGCGGCCGGCGGGGTCCAGGACCAGGGCGGGCGCCATGGCCGACAGGGGGCGCTTGCCTGGCTCGATCCGGTTGGCCTCGCCCTGGACGAGGCCGAAGTAGTTGGGCTCACCGGGCCGGGACGTGAAGTCGTCCATGTCGTCGTTGAGGAGCACCCCCGTCCCGTCGGCCACCAGCTTGCTCCCGTACCAGGTGTTGATGGTGGTGGTGTGGGCGACCGCGTTCCCCTCGCCGTCGGCGACGGAGAGGTGGGTGGTGTGGCGCCCCTCGCGGCCGGGAGCCCGGGCGGGAGCGGCCGCGCCGCCCCGGAACGCCTCGACCCCGGGCGCCACCGCGGCCGAGGGCGTGGCCCGCGCGGGGAGGATGTCCCGGGCCCGCCACGCCGCGTACGCCGGCGAGACCAGCGTCTCCACGGGGACCTGGGTGAAGGCCGGGTCGCCCAGGTAGTGGTTGCGGTCGGCGTACACCCGCCGCCACGCCTCGGCCAGGAGGTGCACGTGGGGTGCGCCGTGCCAGGCGAGGGCCCCCACGTCGAAGCGGCCCAGGATGCCCGCCATCTCCGCAAGCGCCACGCCCCCGGAGGAGGGGGGTGGCATGGAGAGGACGGTGCGGTCGCGGTAGGCGAGGCGCACCGGCTTCCGCCAGATGGTCCGGTACGAGGCGAGGTCCTCCCGGGTGAGGACGCCGCCATGGCGGGCCACTGCGTCGACGATCCCGTCGGCGGTGGGACCCCCGTAGAAGCCGTCGGGGCCCCGGTCCCGGATCCGCTCCAGCGTGGCGGCCAGGTCGGCCTGGCGGAGGGTGTCGCCCACCGCGGGCGCGCGTCCGCCGGGGAGGAACACCCGGGCGCTCTCGGGGAAGCGGCCGAGCCCCTCCACCACGTCCGCGGTGAGGGAGCGGAGGTAGCGCTCCTCCACGACGAAGCCCCGGGCCAGGGCGACCGCCGGCTCCACCAGCGCCTCCCAGGGGAGCCGCCCGAAGCGGCGGTGCGCCTCCCACAGCCCCAGCACCGAGCCGGGCACCGCCACCGAGAGCCCCCCCACCAGCGACGCGTCTGGGGCGTCGGCCCGGAGGAACATGTCCGGAGTGGAGGCCCCGGGGGCGGTGGAGCGGCAGTCCAGCGCCGCCTCCTCCCCCGCGGCCGTGCGCAGCACCAGGAAGCCGCCGCCCCCCACGTTGCCGGCCTCGGGATTCACCACCGCCAGGGCGAAGGACGCCGCCACCATGGCGTCCACGGCGTTGCCGCCCTCCCCGAGCACGCGCCCCCCCACCTCGCTGGCGTAGCGGTCGGTGGTGGCGACCACGCCCCTCCCCCCGGGGACCGCCCGGGCCTCGTACGGCCAGCGCTCCGGCCAGCCGTCGGGTGGGGGTGGGCTCACGTCGTCTCCTTTCGGGTCCTCCTCCTCGGGCGCCTGGCCCTCCGGCGCCGTGCGCGTCCCGGCTCGGGGCCTTCCTCCCAGGCGTCCAGCTCTCCCAGAAGGTAGTCGATGGAGAAGGTGCGGCGCTCCCCGTCGCCGTCCCGGCGGAACACCACCTCCGACCAGCCCCGCATCCCGATCGGGCGGTACCAGCGCCCCGCCAGGCGGAGCCGGCGCCCCGCGATGGCGTGGATGAGCACGCGCTCGTAGCGGGAGCGGGGGAGCTCGTCGGGGGTGAAGAGGTCGTTCCAGTCACACAGCCGACCCACGTCGTCGTACTCGGGGGGGCGGTCGTCCAGGTCCAGGAGCGAGGGGGCCCGCCCCGACAGCACCGCGCCGATGAGGCGGAACGTGAAGGGGTCGGAGAGGCGGCGGACGGGCCGCCAGAAGAGGCGGGCGATGCGCCCGCCGATCTCTCGGAGCGTGAGCGCCTCCCCGGCCGTGGTGGCCCACCGGTCCACGTCGGGGTCGCAGCGGAAGGGGTCCCGGGGGTACGTGCCGGCGGCCGCCAGCCACCCCTGGCGCGACGTGTGGGGCACGGGCGCGTAGCCGGCGATGACCGGCACCCCGTGGCGCGCCAGCTCCCCCAGCCGGTACGTGGGCCAGGCCATGGCGCCCCGGACCACCCCCACCACCAACGTCCCGGTGGCGATCATGAGGGCCGCGCTGGGGGTGAAGTCGACCGTGACCTCGAGGCGGTCTCCCCGGGGGCGCACCCCCACACCCGTGGAGCGCCGGTTGGTGGCCAGGAGCATCACGGGGACGGGAAGGATGTGGGCCAGGAGGTGGGCGAGCTCGTCCACGGTGCGCCCCGCCCCCCCGTTCGGCGAGCGGAAGGAGACGTTGTAGTGGGTGCTGAAGCCGGCGAGGCGGGCGTCGCGCGCCTCCCGCCGCTCCCAGGCGTCCAGCCCGTCCCGGACGAAGCGGAGCGCCTCCCACAGCGACCTGCCGGCCCGGGCCGCGCACCCACGCCCCAGCTCGATGAGGGGCGTGGCCACCTCGATGACGCCGGTGTCGAAGTAGACCGCGCCGCCGTTGGGGAGGTGGTAGGAGGTGCCCGTGCGGTGCACCAGGGGGCCCCGGATGAACGCCCGGGGGTCGCCGAAGGCGTCCTCGGGGCGCGTGGACACGCCGTCCAGATGAAGCGTGAGCTCCGCCTCCATCCCCATGGCCGCGAGGCGGGGGCGGCGGGCGGAGGCCGTCTCCCGGGCACCGGCCTTCGCCACCTTCCCCCCGGGCCCCCTGGCGCTCCCCGCGTCAGCACGCGTCGTCATCGTGCCCCCGGGGGGTGAGCCGGGCGTAGCCCAGGTCCACGTGGAGGTGGTCGTCGGCGAGCCCCTCCTCCTGGCCCCACGGCCGGATCCACAGCCCGGGCGCCACCCGGGCCACCTTCTCGGCGAGGCGCTCGATCTTCTCCTGGGTGTCCAGGTACTCGTCGCCCACCCGGTAAAGGTTGGCCGCCGTGCCCCAGCCGTGGGGGGAGCCGGGGCGAGTGAGGGCGTGGGCGGGGCTCCGGTAGCCGCCGTTGGCGGCGACCCACACCAGCGTCCCGGCTGCCTGGCGCACCAGCTCCAGGTGAGCGCCCAGGAGGGTGACGGCGCACGGCACGTAGCGGGGCCAGCGGCGCAGGGGCGCGGCTTCGCGCACGTCCACCACCATGAGCTCGTGGAGGGTGAAGTGCTCCGAGAGCCGCGTCTCGCGCGCCTTCTTGAACGACTCCACCTCGTAGAACCAGCGGGGGAGGCGGCGCTCGTGGCCGTTCCTGTCGGCGACGGCCTCGCCGGGGCGGAGGAGGTCGCGGCGGCCGGCGTCGAGCTCCAGGGCGTCGACGACGGGGAGCGGGAGGAGGCCGTCGGCGCTCACGCTTCCCCCTCGCCTTCGCCGCCTTCGCCCTCGTCCTCGCCCTCCGTCAGGTGCTCGTAGACCTGGCGCGACACGTCGGCGATGAGCTCCCTCCGCCCCGACCCCTCCCCCTCCCACTCGGTGAGGACGGCCAGCACGTACGGCTCCCGGTCGGGAAGGAAGACGATGCCCGCGTCGTGGGCCGCCGTGGAGATCTCCCCGGTCTTGTTGGCCACCCTGGCCCTGTCGGGGAGGCCGGCGGGGATCCCGCTCCGGAACTGCTGCCCGTGGAGGATGTCCAGCATCTCGCTCCGCAGCTCGGGGGAGAAGTGGTCCGGCTCCAGGAGCAGCCGCAGCGCCGAGACCAGCCCCTCCGCCGTGACCCGGTTGTTGACCCCCTCCTCCCACGCCCGCAGGTCCTCCACCCCCCGGCGCAGCTCGATGCCGTCGACCCCCAGGCGGGACAGCGTGCCCTGGATGGCGTCCAGCCCCACCAGCTCCACCAGGAGGTTGGTGGCCAGGTTGCTGCTGGTGATGATCATGTGGCGGGCCAGCTCGCCCACCTTCATGGTGCGCCCCACCGCCGCGTGCACCTCGGCGTTGGAGTCCCGGGAGGCGTCCACCCGGTAGGGGCGATCGTCGGCCACGCTCAGGAAGCGGTTCCTGACGTGCACCCGGGAGCCCACCCCAAGGCACCCCCGGTCGATGGCGTCGAACACGCCCAGGAGCACCGGCACCTTGATGGTGCTGGCGGCGTGGAACCAGCGCCCCGCCTGGTAGCCCCAGGTGGTATGGTGGTGCTCGTCGTGGAACGCCGCCGCCACGGCCGTGGCGCCCGCGTCGGAGGCGAGCTCCGCGATGCGTCGGTGGAGGGTGGGTCCGGTGGACAAGGGGTGCGGGGTTCGGGGGAACGGAATGCCGGTCCGGGGCCCCCCATCAGCAAGGGACGTTCCCGGCCGGGGCGCGTTGCAGCCCGGCGAGGGCGGCGGCTAGCTTCGCCCGATGGCGACCGTTCCCCTCCCCACCGCCCTGGCCCCCGGGGCCCGGGTGGCCCTGGTGGCGCCGGCCGGCCCCCTGGACGCGGAGCGCATCGAGCGCTCCGCCGCCCGCTGCCGGGCCCTGGGGCTGGAGCCGGTGGTGTACCCCTCGGCGGGGGAGCGCCACGGCTACCTGGCCGGCACCGATGCCCAGCGCCTGGCCGACCTCCAGGCCGCCTTCGACGACCGCACCGTGGACGCCGTGTGGGCGCTCCGGGGCGGCTACGGCACGATGAGGATCCTCGACCGGGTCGACCTGGCGCGCCAGAGGGTGGCGCCCGTGCCCTTCATCGGCTTCAGCGACAACACCACCCTCCACGTGCGCCAGGCAGCCATGGGCGTCGTGTCGTTCCACGGCCCCCACCCCGGCGGCGACTTCCCCCCCGAGACGGAGGAGGCGTTCCGGCGCGTGCTCTTCCACGCCGAGCCCGCGGGCGTGCTCCCCCTGCGGGAGAACGACCCGCCGTCGCGGAAGCTGGTGGGAGGCCTGGTGGAGGCTCCCCTCCTGGGCGGCAACCTCACCATGCTGGCGGCGCTGTGCGGCACCCCCGACCAGCCCTCCGCCCGGGGCAGGATCCTCTTCCTGGAGGACGTGGGCGAGCCCGCCTACAAGGTCGACCGCATGCTCCTCCAGCTCGAGCGCTCGGGGGTGCTGGAGGGGGTGGAGGGGCTGGCCCTGGGGCGCTTCACCGAGGCCGAGGACGACGCCCACGCCGTAGCCGACGTGCTGGAGGAGACGGCGGGGCGGCTGGGGGTACCCGCCGTGGCCGACCTCCCCTTCGGCCACGTAGAGCACAACTGGACCCTGCCGGTGGGCGCCCGGGCGCTGCTGGACGGGGACGCGGCGACGCTGGCGCTCTCCGAGGCGGCGGTGCGGGAGGGGGGGTGACCACCGCCCAGCCGACGACCGGGGAGCGCAGGATGAGGGCGCCGCAGCGGGCGGCCGGGCCGGGCCGGCATTGGCGGATCAGCCTCATCATCATCCTGGCAGCGGCCGCCACGCTTCGGCTCGCCGTGGCGAGCCGTGACCTCGATCTGGTCGACCGCATGTTCGTGCCGGACGATGCGTACTATACCCTCGCCATCGCCCGCTCGATCGCGGAGGGTCGGGGAGCCACGGTGGACGGCGTCACCCCCACGAGCGGATTCCAGCCCCTCCTGGCCTTTCTCGTCGCACCGGCGTTCCGGGTCTGGGGTGGCCCCGACGCCCCGATTCGGTTCACCCTGGTCCTGCTCGCTCTCTGCGACGTGGCTGCCGCGTACTTCCTGGCCCTTCTCGCCCGGCGGCTCGCCGGCCCGTGGGCGGGGCTGGTGGCCGCGACGCTGTGGGCGCTGTCTCCCGTGGCCATCGCCAACGCCCTGAACGGCCTGGAGACGAGCCTGGCATTGGCGCTGACCCTCGCCGTGGTCGAAGCGTGGTGCCGGGCCCGGGAGGTCGCCCGTCCTGGCGCCTTCGCCGCCGTCGGCGTCCTGTGCGGCCTGGCCCTCCTCGCACGGATCGACTCGGCCTTCCTGGTGGGGGCGCTGGGGCTGTTGGAGTTGCTCCGTGGGCGCGTCCGCGGGGTGGCCGTCGCGGCGGGCACGGCCCTGGTGGTGGTCGCCCCCTGGTGGGGATACTGCCTGCTGACCTTCGGGTCTCCGGTGCCCGAGAGCGGCGCCGCGGTGATGGAGGTGGTGGCGAGCCATCAGCGCCTCTATCTCACGGTGCCGCAGCAGATGGCGTGGGCCGCGGGCGCCGTGCTGGGTCCGCCCTTCCATGAGCTGGCGGCGCTCCAGGACGGCCTGGCGGCACACCCCTCCATGGCCGTCGCCGCCTGGTGCACGGCCCTGGGCCTCATCGTCGCCGGGGCGGTCCTGGTGGCGAAGCGGGACGAACGCCAGCCCATCCTGGCCCTGGGGATCCACGCCGGCCTCACCCTCGCGTTCTACACCTTCCTGGTTCCCGCCCTCTGGTTCTTCCGGCGCTACCTCGCCTCGGTGGACGTCTTCGCGTGCCTGGTGCTGTCGATCGCGGTCACGCGTCTCTGGTCTTCCCGCGGGCGCTGGCCGGCTCTGCGCCGCGGCGCGACGGTGGCGTTCGTGGTGGCCCTCACCTTCGCGGCGGCCACCTCGGCGGGTTACGTGCTGCGGACCCCCGAGCAGACCCCCGACGTGGGACTCCACGGCGCCAAAGGCTACAGGGAGGCCGTTCGGGACATCCTGGCACTCCTGCCTCCTGATGCCACGGTGGCCTCCCTCCAGTCCGGAGCCCTGGCCTACTACGCACCGCCGTCCGTGACGGTGGTGAACCTGGACGGGGTCGTGGACGGCCGGGCGCTCCGGGCCGTGAAGGATCGTCGACTGTCCGACTACGCCCGGGAGCGGGACGTCGGCTACCTCGCGGACTGGTCGTTCAACCTCGGGCAGTTCGTCCGTCTCTCCGACCGGGCCCGCGCGCCCCTGCCGAAGCTCCAGCTCGTGGGGGCCGCCCGGCCCCAGGGAGCGGACCGCTTCCAGGTGGTCCGGCTGCTCCCGGGCCCCTGAGGTGGCCTTCGAGCCCCCTCCCTTCGATCATTGAGGCCCCGGCCGGGCGCCGGGGCGCGCGACCACGACACCAGAGCACGAGGGCGACCCATGGACGACCTGAAGATCACCGGGAAGGTCACCCGGATCCTGGAGGAGAAGTCGGGGCAGGGCAGGAACGGCCCCTGGCGCAAGCAGGAGTTCATCCTGGAGACGGAGGGCCAGTACCCGAAGGAGGTGTGCATCGTCCAGTGGGGCGACAACATCGACACCTTCGGCGTGCAGGAGGGGGAGCGCATCACCGCCCACATCGACGTCCAGAGCCGGGAGTACGAGGGGCGCTGGTACACCGACGTGAAGGCGTGGCGGGTGGAGCGGGACCAGCCCCAGCAGGCCGGAAACGCCTCCGCCCCGGACCCCTTCGAGGGACCCATCCCCGAGGAGCCCTGGGAGCCGTCGGCCAGCGACGACGACCTGCCGTTCTAGGCTGGCGAGCCGCGGCCACCGGCCGCTGGACATGAGCGCCCCCCCTACCCCTCCAGCTTCCGCTCCACCGACTCCCACTCGCCCATGAGATGCTCGACCCTCTGCTGGGCGGCGGTGCGCTCCTGGTCCAGGGCGGCCACCTCCTCGGGGTCGGTCTGCTCGTAGTAGCCGGGGCGGGCGAAGGCGGCCTCGATCTCGGCGATGCGGCCCTCGAGCCGGTCGATCTCGGCGGTGAGCTCGTCACGGCGCCGCTCCAGGGCGGGGCGGTCCACGCTGCGCGTGCCCCCCTGCGCTCCGGTGGAGGAGCGGTCGGCGCGGCCCCCTGCGCTCCGCGCCCCGGAGGAGCCCCGGCCGTTCCCGGACGCTCCCCCTCCGTTGCGCCTCTCGCCGCCCTTCTTCTCTTCCTTCCCCCCCTTCTTCGCCTTCAGCACCACCGTGTCGGCGTCCAGGTGGTCGTCGCCCAGGGCGTGGACGTACTCCTCGTACGTGCCCGGGAAGTCCCGGATGCCGTCGGCGGACATCTCCACCACGCGGGTGGCGAGCTGGCGCACGAACCAGCGGTCGTGGGACACCAGGATGAGGGTGCCCTCGAACGCCTCCAGCCCCTTCACCAGCGCCTCGATGGACTCGAGGTCCAGGTGGTTGGTGGGCTCGTCCAGCACCAGGACGTTGGGGCGCTCCATCATGAGGCGGCTGAACACCAGGCGCGCGGCCTCGCCGCCGGAGAGGGCGCTCAGGCGCTTCTCGCCGTCGCTCCCCTCGAAGAGCATGAGGCCCATCTGGCCACGGACGAAGCCCCGGTCCTTGCCGGGGCAGAAGTCCCACAGCCACGCCTCGGCGGTGCGGTCGTCGTCGCCGAGCTGCTCGTGGTGGTCCTGGGCGAAGTAGCCCACGTGGGTCTCGTAGCCCCAGGTGGCGCTCCCGCCGTCGGCCTCCAGCTCCCCCACAAGGATCTTGAGGAGCGTCGACTTCCCCACCCCGTTGGGACCGATGACCACCAGCCGGTCGCCCCGGCGCACCTGGAGGTCCACGCCGTCAGCACCTCGTTGTCCCCGAAGGCCTTCTTGATGCCCTTCGCGTCCAGCACCTCCTTGCCGCTGGGGCGCCGCTGCTCGAAGCGGAACTTCGGGTAGCGGCGTGAGCTGCCGGGCAGCTCGGTGAGCTCCTCCGCCTTCCTCTCGATCATGCGGAGCTTGCTCTGGGCCTGCCTGGCCTTGCTCGCCTTGGCCTTGAAGCGGTCGACGAACTGCTGGTGCTGGGCGATCTCCTTCTCCCTCGACTCGATGTCCTTTTCCCGCCGCTCCCGCTCGTTCTGCTTCTCCTCCAGGAAGTGGGTGTAGTCGCCCTTGTAGAGGGTGACGGTGCCGTAGTCCACGTCCAGGATGCGGGTGGCCACGTTGTCCAGGAAGCGGTGGTCGTGGGAGATGACCACCACCGGCCCCGGGAAGTCGTGGAGGAACTTCTCCAGCCAGCGGATGGACAGGATGTCCAGGTGGTTGGTGGGCTCGTCCAGGAGGAGCACGTCGGGGGCGCTCGCCAGCACCTGGGCCAGGAGCACGCGCAGCTTGAAGCCGCCGGAGAGGGTCGACAGGGGCCGCCGGTGCACCACCGAGGGGAGCCCGAGCCCCTCGAGGATGGCCGCCGCCCGGGCCTCGGCGGCGTAGCC
Source organism: uncultured Gemmatimonadales bacterium (assembly GCA_963720485.1). Lineage (GTDB taxonomy): Bacteria > Gemmatimonadota > Gemmatimonadetes > Longimicrobiales > Gaopeijiaceae > MFD05684-c1. The sequence goes on along the minus strand of OY970395.1, from coordinate 4,290,673 downwards.
GTCGTGGCGCTGGACCGTCTCCTCCAGCTCGTTGAAGCGGTCGGCGTCGAAGTGCTCCCCCGCCCGGGCCAGCACCTTCTCCTTCTCCACCATGGCGTGCCACAGCTCGGGGTTGCCCATGAGGGCCACCCCCAGGATCTCCTGGTCCTCGTAGAGGAACTGGTCCTGGCGGAGCACGCCCAGGCGGGCGGCCTTGGGGATGGCGACGGTCCCCTCGCTGGGCTCCACGTCCCCCGAGAGGATGCCCAGCAGGGTGGTTTTGCCCGAGCCGTTTGCGCCCACCAGGCCGTAGCGCTGGCCGGGGTCGAGCTGGAAGGAGGCGCCCCGGAAGAGGACGCGCTCGCCGAAGTCCTTGGCGACGTTGGAGACGGAGATCATGGGGGAAAAGATAGTCGATGTGGCACGTGTCTTGTTCCGGGGATCGGGCGAGGGACGTCCCGAACCCACGGATCCACCCTGCCCGACTTCCTCCACCACGCCGCCCACAGCCTCGTCCGGGGCGTGCGGCGGAGCGCACTCCACGTCTGGGCCAGCCTCTCCGCCGTGGCCGTCGCCCTCTTCGTGCTGGCGGGCGCCACGGTGCTCGCCTTCGTGGCGGTGGCGGACGAGATGGTCGAGGGAGAGACCCGGGCCTTCGACGAGTCCATCCTCCACTGGATGGCCTCCATCCGCCGCCCGTGGCTGGACGTGGCGGCCCTCCAGATCACCGCCCTGGGCAACGCCGCCACGCTCATCGTGGTGGCGGCGGTGGCGGCGGCCGTGCTGTGGGCGGGCAGGCGGAAGGTGTCGGTGGCCCTCCTGGGCCTCTCCCTGGTCACCGGGACGGCCGTGACGTTCATCCTCAAGCGGGGCTTCCACCGCCCCCGGCCCCAGGTCATCTCCCACACCGTGGAGGCCCTGTCGGCGTCCTTCCCCTCCGGCCACGCCATGATGTCGGCGGTGACCTACGGGACGGTGGCGGTGCTGGTGGGGCGGATGGCCGGGGGGCGTGTGCGCCGGGTCACGTGGGGCGGCGCGGCGCTCCTCGTCGTCCTCATCGGCCTGAGCCGGCTCTACGTGGGGGTCCACTACCCCTCCGACGTCCTGGCGGGGTGGCTGGGGGGCGCGGCGTGGGCCACGCTCCTCGTGCTCTTCTTCCGCGTGCTGGGGGTGTTCGCCCGGGAGTTGCCGGAGGTGAGGGAAGCGGAGGCGGAGGCCGAGGTGGGGGCGGAGCCGTAGGCGGGGTGGAGGGGGAGCCCGCCTTCCAGCGGAACCGCCCCCGCCCCCCGGTGTCCCACCTACTACGCGCGTGGCTGGTCCGGCCGGGCGCGGCTCCACCCCAGCCGTTTCCCCCACCGGCCGCACCGCCGGCCCCGTCCGCCATGCCCCACCCCGCCCCTTCCCGGCGCGCGGCCATCCAGCCATGACCCGGCCACGCCTCCCCCGCACCGCCACCCTTCGCGCCGCCTGGCCGTGGACCCTGGCCGCCCTGGTCGCCGTCGCCGGCGGCGGAACCGCGTCCCACTTCATGGCCGTGCGGGTCGGGGACAAGACGCTGTCGGGGCTGGAGTGGCACCCGGGCGAGGCGGGCGACGCCCCCGGAGACACCCTGCCCGTGGCGAGCGCGGCGGCGCTGCCGCCCCTCCAGCTCCGCCTGGTGGACGCCGGCGGCGTGGGCATCCCCGCCGACACGGCCGACTGGGGGCACGACTACTCCCACGCGACCCACGCCTTCGACGACCTCTGGGTCGACGGGCCACCCTGGGTGGACCCGGCCGCCTTCCAGGACCTGCGCCGGGACTGGCTGGGCTACATCGACCGGGTGGCGGGCTACGGCGACAACGCGGTGGCGGTGCACGCCTTCCTGGAGCTCATGCAGTTCGACCGGGTGGGGAACGGCCGGGCGGTCTACCCTCCAGGCGACCCGCTGCGGGCGCGCCAGGCGGCCTTCGGCTCGGCCTTCCACGTCCTGGCCCGGGACGCCGCCGACCGGGGGATGGGCGTGTACCTGGTGACCGACCTGCCGGTGGTCACGCCCGAGCTCCAGGCCTGGCTCGGCCGCTCGGGTGCCACCCCTTCCACGGACGACCCAGCGTTCTGGGCCCCGTACGTGAGCGGGCTGGACGAGCTTTTCGACCGCAACCCCGAGATCGAGGGCGTGGTGGTGCGCATCGGCGAAGCCGGCCCTCTCTTCAACGACGCCCGCACGGCCTACTCGAGCTACATGGGGGTGCGCACCCCCGACCAGCTCCGCACCATGCTGCACACGTTGCTGCCGGCCTTCGAGCGCCACGGACGTACGCTGATCCTCCGGAGCTGGTCGGTGGGGGTGGGCCCCCTGGGACACCTCCACGACGACCCGGCCGTGTACGAGCGGGTGCTGGGCGACATCGACTCCCCGTCCCTGGTGGTGTCCACCAAGTTCGTGGCGGGGGACTACTTCGGCTTCCTGCCCTTGAACCCGACCCTGGCCACCGGGCCCCAGAAGCGGCTGGTGGAGTTCCAGGCCCGGCGGGAGTACGAGGGCTTCGGCGCCCTGGCCAACTTCCTGGCCCGCCCCCACGGGCAGGCGCTCAGGACGCTCCGGGCCGAGAACCCGAACATCGTGGGCTCCTACCTGTGGACCCAGGAAGGGGGCCCCCTGCGGGCGGGACCCCTGTCCCTCTACGGCGTCACCGGCTTCTCCACGTGGACCGACGCCAACGTGTTCGCCACCTCCCGCCTCATGCAGGACCCCGACGCCACCCCCAGGGAGCTGGCCCGGGCGTGGGTGGCGCGCACGATCTCCAGCGATCCCCGGGTGGTAGACGGGCTCTCGGACGTGGTGGTGCGCTCCCGGGAGGCGCTGGAGAAGGGGCTGTACGTTCGGCCCTACGCCGCCCGCAGGGTCAGCGTCATGGGGCACGAGGTGCCGCCCCTGGTGTGGGTGTTCGAGTGGAACGTCATCGGCGGCTGGACGTCGAGCATGGCCACCTTCTACAAGGTGGCGGGCGCCGAGCGGGAGCGGGCCATCCAGGAGGGCTTCGACGCGTTGGCCCTCACCCGGAGCATGGAGGCGGAGTTGGCGGGGCTCCGCCCCCTCCTCGCGGACAACCACGCGTATCCGGGCATGGCGCGCTCGCTGGCCTACCAGGAGAGCCTGTTCGAGGCCCTGGCGTGGTACCGGGCGGCGTTCCTGCGCTACTACGCGTGGCTCGACCACGGCGGCTCGTCGGCCGGGTGGCGGGAGGCGGCGGCCCGCTTCCAGCAGGCCGCCGCGGCCCACCGGGCGCGCTACCAGGGCGACCTCGACTTCCCCGCCTTCGACTTCACGCCCGCGGTGACGGCCCTCGCCGGGGCCCAGCACGCCCAGGGTCCCACGGATGCGGCCCGGGTGCTGCTGGCGGGGCTGCTCCTCCTCGTGGCCCTCGGCTCCCCGTGGATCGCCCGGCGCACCCCCCGCCACCGGGGCAAGGCGTGGGTGCGCACGCTGTGGACGGGCGCCGTGACGCCCTGGGCCCTGGCCGACGTGGAGGGGGGCGACGGCGCCCCGTCGTGGTGGGCCGCCCTGGTAGCGCTCACCGGCGTGGCCGGCGCCGCCTCCCTGGCCCTGTCCCGGGGGCCCGCGCCCGTGGGGGCGGGGCTCGGCGCCATGCTGGCCGTCTACGCCCTGGCGCTGCCGGCGTGGTGGCACGGCGACGGCCACCCACGCCTGGAGCTGCCCCGGACGACCCGTGCCCCCGCGGCGGTGGCGCCCCTCCTCCTGGCCACCCTCCTCCCCCTGGGGACCATGGCGCTCCGCGGCCCCGACCGCTTCTGGCTGCTGTTCTGGACGAACGGCCTCTTCCAGGCGCTGACGCTGGCGGGGTTCATCGTGGCGCTCCTGTGGACCCTCACCGCGTCCCACGTCCTGGGGCGGCGGGTGGTGCGGAGGAAGCGGGTCGGCACCGGGGGCGTGCTGGTGGCCGCCGGGTGCGCCCTCCTGTTGGCGGCGGTGCTCCTCCCCGGCACGGCGGCGCTCCTGGGCGCCCTCGACGAGCCGTTCCAGCTCGTCCCCATGCGCCGGGCCATCATCAGCGCCGTGATGCACTACCAGGGAGTGCCCGCGGCGCTGGGGGCCTACCCGGGCGCCCTCGGCGGCGTGCTCGTGGCCACGGGCGTGCTCCTCCGGCGGCTGCCGTGGAAGCGGGGAACGGCCGCGCGCTAGGAGCCTGTCCGATCGAAGGCTTCTCCCGCCCCGCCCCCGGCGCCATCCTGGGGAGTCGCGCCCGCTTTCCCCTTTCCGGGACCGGTGCCATGCCCCTGCCCCCACGTCTCGCCGCGGTCCTGGTGGCGACGCCGCTCCTCGTCGGCGGCTCCGCCCTCCACGGGGCGGTCCCTGCCCCCTGGGGGCGCCACGGCCACGAGATGGCCGCCCGGGCCGCCGCCACGGAGCTGCCGGACGCCATGCCGGGGTTCTTCCGCGCCGCCGCCGACCCCCTCGTGTACCTGGACCCGGAGCCCGACCGCTGGCGCCGGAGCGACGCGCCGGCCGAGCAGCGGGCCGAGTCGCCCGACCACTACGTCCACCTGGAGAACGTCCCTCCCGGTGCGTTGGACGCCCCCGACCGGTGGAGCTTCCTCGAGCGGCTGGAGGCGGCGGGCGTGGCCCACCCCGCCCGGGACGTGGGCTTCCTCCCCTGGCGCATCCTGGAGCTCTACCAGCGCCTCACCACGGAATTCCGCCTCTGGCGCCACGCCTCCCCGCCGGAGCGGGACTGGATCGAGGCGCGGGTCGTGAACGACGCCGGCATCCTGGGCCACTACGTCACCGACGCCTCCCAGCCGCTCCACACCACCATCCACCACGGGGGATGGGCGAGGGGGGTGCCCAACCCGGAGGGATTCACCACCGACCCCGCCCTCCACACCCGCTTCGAGACGGGGTTCGTGGACGCCCACGTGCGCCTGGAGGACGTGGTGGCTGCCGAGCGGAAGGAGCCCCGCACGTTGGCCGACCCGTGGGCGGCCATCCTCGCCCACGTGGAGGAGGCCCACCGGGCGGTGCCCGAGCTCTACCGGCTGGAGCGGGACGTGGGCTTCCGCCGGGACGGCCCCGCCGACCCGGAGGCGAAGGCGTTCACGGTGGAGCGGCTGGCAGCGGGGGCCTCCATGCTCCGGGACCTGTGGTGGAGCGCGTGGGTGGCCAGCGGGAAGGGGGGGTAGTGCCCCTCCTCAGCGGGAGCCCGGCGTCCCCTCTCGCACGTTCCTGTAGACCGTCCCCCCCTTCATGACGAAGCGCACGCGCCGCACGGCGGTGATGTCCTCCAGGGGGTTGCCGTCCACGGCGACCAGGTCGGCCTCCAGCCCCGGCTCCACCGCGCCGATGCGGCTGGCCAGCCCCACCGCCGCCGCATTCTCGGAGGTGGCCAGCGTCAGCACCCGCATGGGGTCTGCGCCCACCTGCTGGACCAGGCACACCATGTCCTCGGCCTCCCGGCCGTGGGCGCCCGCCACGGCGTCGGTGCCGTACGCCATGCGCAGCCCGGGCCGGGCCAGAGCCCGCTTGTAGACGTCCAGGGCCACGGGCTCGGTCTTCTCCATGGCCGCCTTCCCCTCGGCGTTGTAGTTGCCGATGCCCTCGAACTGCGACCAGTTGTCCAGGTAGTTGTGGAAGACCAGCCCGCACTGGGGGTCGAAGCGGGTGCCCATGGCCCCCACCAGCCGGAGCGTGGTGTCGGACACGAAGAGGCCGTGCTCGATCTCGGTGCACCCCGCCACCACCGAGGCGTGCACCGAGGCGTCGCTGTGGGCGTGGACCAGGGTGCGCAGCCCCTGGGCCAGGGCTTCGGCGCACATGGCCCGGAGCTGGGCGTCGGAGAACGTCTGCTTGCCCCCGTCCCGGATGCTGGCCGACGCGAAGATCTTGATGAAGTCGGCGCCCTGGCGCTTGCGGGCCCGCACCAGCTTCCGGAGCGAGTCGGCCGACAGCCGGGCGTCCGTGAGGGGCTGGAGGGAGGTGAGGATGCGGGGGCCCGGGATCCGTCCCGCGTCGATGGCGTCCCTCAGGTCCTTGTCTTGGGGCGAGCCTGGGCTCTGGATGGTGGTGAAGCCCGCCTGGAGGGTCTTCCACGCCTCGCCGGCCGCCGCCAGCTCCTCCTGGATGGCGTCCTCGCCGTCGCCGGGCTCGTGGAGGCGGCCCTGGGCGTTGAAGTGCCAGTAGACGTGGTCGTGGGCGTCGATGAAGCCGGGCAGCAGCGTCATGTCGCCCAGGTCGTAGGTCGCCTCGGCGCCGTGGTCCACCGCCACGATCTTCCCTCCCCGGACCACCACGCGGGCGTTCTCCAGCACGTGGCCCCGGCCGTCGATGACACGGGCCGCCCGGATGCTCACGGCGTTCTCCTGGGCGCGGGCGGGGGTTGGCGCCAACGCCGGGGCCAGGGCGAGCGCCAGGAGGAGGGAAGAGACCGCTGGCGGCGCGGCCCGCCGGGCTCGGGGAACGCTCATGGCTCGCTTCTCCATCGGGGTGGACCGACCGGGACGACGCCTCCAGGGTAGCCCGGGAGCCGGCCGCAGAGCAAAGGACGGCGCCGGACCCGGCGCGGGGCGCCAACGGGCCGTGACCCCGGCCCGGGTACGCATGCTGCAAGGGAGGCTTCCCCGTGACCGACACCGTGTCCAACGCACCCGTTACGGGAGCCACCCGGGCTCCCTGGCGCCACCGCCTGTTCCAGGCGGCCATGGTGGTCAAGGGCCTCGACGGCGTGCTGGAGGTGGCGGGCGCCGTTCTCCTCCTGACCTTCGGGCCGGGCGGCGTGACCGGCGCCGTCCGCTTCCTGACCCAGAACGAGCTGGCGGAGGATCCCCACGACTGGCTGGCGGGGCTCCTTGTGCGCCACACCCAGGACGTCGCTGCCGGAACGGTGCATTTCGCCGCCGCCTACCTCTTCTTCCACGGCCTCATCAAGCTGTGGCTGGTGGGGGGGCTCCTGAGGGAGCGGCGCTGGGTGTTCCCCGTGGCCCTCGTGCTCATGGCGCTGTTCGTGGTCTACCAGGTCGTGCGGCTGACCCACCACCCGGGCGGCGGCCTCCTCTTCCTGACGGTGCTGGATGTCGCCATCATCGGCCTGGTGTGGTGGGAGTGGCGGGCGCTGCCCACCGGCGCCTGAGACCGCCGCGCGTCAGAAGGTGGCCCGCACGCCCACGTTGAAGACTCGCCCCTCCAGGGGCGCCCACTCGTCCGTGGTCCAGCGCCCGCCGATGCCGGGCCGGGGGAGGATCAGGGAATCCCAGCCGGTCTGGCGCACGTCGGTCAGGTTGTCGCCGTTGGCGAACACGGTGACCCGGCCGAAGCGCTTGGACACCAGCACCTCCACGGTGGTGAAGGCCGGGGTGAGGGTGCGGTAGGGGTCGTCCTCCACCCGCTGGCGGCCCGTGTAGAACACCTCCACGGCGGCCCGGAAGCCCGACTCGCCCGGCTCGTCCTCCTCCCACGCCGCGTCCACGCCCCCGGCGTTGCGGGGGGTGAGGGGCACCTCGACCCGCGCCCCCTCGTCGGGGGACAGCTCGCTGGCCACGGTGCGGGAATAGCTGGCCGTTACCAGGAACGGCTCCCGGGCGTAGACCGCGAAGAGCTCGGCCCCGACGCTCCGGAGCGGACCGGCGGCGTTCACCAGCTCGAAGCGGGTTCCGTCCCCGGGGAGGCGGTGCGGCAGCACCGGGTGGTGCACGCGCACGCCGAACAGCGTCGCGTTGAGCTGGAGCGGGCCCACGCCCCCGTCCACGTCCAGGGAGGCGCTCTCCCCCTTCTCCGCCTGCAGCGCCGGACCTTCCACCAGTCGGGAGAAGCCCACCTCCTCGGTCTCGCCGGAGGCGACGGTGGCGGCCAGGAAGCCCCTCGCCGCCGCCGCCCGCACGCTCCAGCGGCCTCCCAGCCGCCAGAGCAGGGAAGCCCGGGGCGAGACGAAGGTGCCGTAACGGCTGTGATGGTCCAGTCGGGCGCTGGCGGCCAGGGACAGGGCCGCCACGGGCGTGTAGGTGTCGGCCCCGAAGAGGGACAGGGTGGTGAAGGCGTGGTCGAACGTCGCCCGGGGCCGGGTTCGGAAGCCGTCCCGCTGGGCGGCCACCCCCGCCACCGCCTCGTGGCGGGCCCGGGTCACGCCCAGCGTCGCCTCGCCGAAGAGGGTGCTCCGCCGGTCCGCCTCGCTCCAGTCCCCCAGGGTGTGGTCGTACCCGGTGGCCATGGCCGAGGCCCGCACGCCCACGTCGAGCCCCCGGCCGGCGGGGACGTGACCCACCACCCCCACGTCACCGTGACGGGTGCGCAGGTCCTCGGGGAAGGGCACCCCCGAGGGCACCACCGCTCCCGGCACCGTCCCGCCCTCCCGCCGCTCCCAGGTGCCGCCTGCGGTGAGGAGCAGCGAGCCGCCCCCGGGCCCGTTCCAGAACAGGCGGGGCCGGGCCTCCACCCGGCGGTAGCCCGGGAGGTCCGTCCAGCCGTCCGATCCCAGGTCCCGCCGCCCCTGGCGGTGGGCGCCCGCCAGCAGCGTGTAGCCCCAGCGGGGCGACGTGCGCCGGGAGAGCCACGCCAACGCGTCGCTGCCCCCCTCGGTGGTCTGGCTCAGCACCACCTCCCGCGTGCTGTCGGGCGGGCGGGAGACCAGGTCCACCACGCCGCCCAGGGCGGACGGCCCGTAGAGCGCCGTGGCCGCCCCCTTGATCACCTCGACCTGGCGCAGATCCAGGGGGGGCGCCTGCACGAGGCTGAAGGCGGGGGCGTGCCCGCCCTGGAGGGGCAGACCGTCGGTGAGGAGGAGGGTGTAGCGTCCGGGCAGGCCCTGCACCCGGATGGAGGCGCCCCCCAGGCCGGGCGCCTCGGGCTGCACGCGCACGCCGCCCATCTCCACCAGGAGGTTGGTCATGTCTCCGGGGCGGGTGAGGCTCTTCTCGTTCACGTCCTCGGGCGCCAGCACCTCCACCCGCTCCGGCTGCTCCTCCAGGAGCGTCTCGACCCGGGTGGCCCGCACCACGATGGGCGCCAGCTCCACCGCCAGGGGCGCCAGGGTCACGGACACGCTGGTGTCCCCGGCCGCGGGGAGGGTCACGGCGAGCGTGTCCACCGCGTAGCCGATGCGCCACACCCGTACCCGATGCGACCCGGCGGACAGGCTCAGCGTGGCGGCGCCGCTGGCGTCACTGATGGCCAGCTTCCCCTCGCTGCGGACCTCGGCCCCCTCCAGGGGGCGGCCCTCGGCGCTCACGCGGACGGTGAGGCGAGGGGGCGGGGGTTGCTGGGCGCGGAGGGGCGCAGCGAGCGCCGCGACCGTCACCGCCAGGGTGGCGGCTGCGGCCGTGAGGCGGGCCAACGTGGGCGTCCGGGCGGGTGCGGCGGCGTGGCGTCGGGGTTTCATGGGTCGAAGGCCCGGCAACGCCCGTGCCCTGAGCTACTCGGACCGGTCCAGCGCCTGCTCCAGATCGGCGATGACGTCCTCCACCGCCTCCAGCCCCACGCTCACCCGCACCAGCCCGGGGGAGATGCCCGCCGCCCGCCGCTCCTCCTCGCTCAGCTTGGCGTGGGTCGTGGACGCCGGATGGGTCACGATGGAGCGGGTGTCGCCCAGGTTGGCGGTGAGGGAGCACAGGCGGACGGCGTCCAGGAAGCGCCGCCCCCGCTCGATGCCGCCGTCCACCTGGAAGGCCACGATGCCGCCGCCCCAGCGCATCTGGGCCATGGCGACGTCGTAGGCGGGGTGGGAGGGGAGGTGGGGGTAGCGCACCCGGGACACGTCGGGGCGCGCCTCCAGGTACTGGGCCACCGCCAGGGCGTTCTCGGAGTGGCGCTGCATGCGCAGCTCCAGCGTCTCCAGGCTCCGGGACAGCACCCACGCGTTGAACGGCGACAGCGCCGGCCCCGTGCTCCGGCAGAAGGTGAAGATGGGCTCGATGAGCTCGGCGTCGCCCACCACCACGCCCCCCATCACCCGCCCCTGCCCGTCGATGTACTTGGTGGCCGAGTGGAGGCTCAGGTGGGCGCCGTGCTCCAGGGGACGCTGGATCACGGGGGTGGCGAAGCAGTTGTCCACCACCAGGACGAGGCCGTGCTCCAGGGCGAAGCTGCCCAGCCAGTCCAGGTCCAGGACGTCGACCCCCGGGTTCGTGGGGGTCTCCACGTAGAGGAGCTTCGTGTTGGCCCGCACGTGATCGGCCCAGGCGCCGGTGTCGCCCACGTCCACGTAGTCGTGCTCGATGCCGAAGCGGGGCAGGATCTTCGTCAGGACGGTGTGGGTGCTGCCGAACACGGCGCGGCACGACAGGATGTGGTCGCCCGCCCCGCACAGGGCGGCGAAGGTCGCGAAGACCGCCGCCATCCCCGAGGCGGTGGCGTAGCCCGCCTCGGCCCCCTCCAGCGCGCACAGGCGCTCCACCAGCTCGGAGGTGTTGGGGTTGGTGAAGCGGCTGTAGATGGGGCGCTCGATGTCGCCGGCGAAGGCGGCGCGCATCTCCTCGGCGTCGTCGAAGACGAAGCTGCTGGTGAGGAAGACCGGGACCGCGTGCTCCTTGTGGGGGGAGCGCTCGGCCTGGATGTGGATGGAGCGCGTCTGGGGGTCCTGCTCGCTCATGTCGGCTCGCGCTGCTCTGGGGAAGCGTCGGTGCTCCCGGCGAAGCTACCCCCGAGGGTGCGGGGCTGCGAGGGCGGGCCTGGGGCAGGCCCCCACGCAGGCACGGGTCTGGCTGGCCCATCATGGTGCCGGATTCCGCCCCCGCCAGCCGAGGCCGAGACGATGTCCTTCGCTGAGACGCTCCTCCCCGAGTTCGACCGGGAGATGGCCACCACCCGCCGCCTCCTGGAGCGCGTCCCGAGCGAGAAGGGGGCGTGGAAGCCCCACCCGAAGTCGTCCTCCCTGGGGCATCTGGCCCAGCTCCTGTCCTGGATGCCGGGATGGATCACCCGCACGCTGCAGGAGCCCCACATCGACCTGGCGGCGACGGACGGCTACAGCTACGAGACCACCGACACCCTTCTCTCCGACTTCGACCGCAACGCCGAGGAGGCGCGGGAGGCCATCGCGGCCGCCGACGACGCGAGCCTGGACGAGCCGTGGGCCTTGAAGCACGGCGACCGCGTGATCTTCACGTCGCCCCGGGGCGAGACGGTGCGCACCCACCTGAACCACCTCATCCATCACCGGGGCCAGCTCAGCGTCTACCTGCGCCTCATCGACGTGCCGTTGCCGCCCATCTATGGGCCCACGGCCGACGAGCCGTGGGGGGGATGAGGGTGCGCCGCCGCTGAGCGGACGTGCGGCCCGCTAGTTGCACCTGACCGGCTCGAATCTCGATCTCCCGGGACGACGAACCGATGCCGGACCACGAAGAGGACATCCGCGCCGCGGGGCGCCACCGCGGCGGGCGCTGGAGCCGCTTCCGCCACTCGAAGGCTCCCAAGTGGATCGCCCTGGCCGGCGCGATCCTCCTGTTCGCAGCGGCCAGCGCGTGGTACACGTGCGGCTTCCGGGGCTGCCCCAACCCCGAGGCCCTGCTGGCCTACGAGCCGGGGGGCGCCCCCATCGTCCTGGACCGGAACGGCGACAAGTTCGCAACCCTCCTGGCAGTGCAGCGCGAGGTCGCCGACATCGACTCCCTCTCCGACTACGTGGGCAACGCGTTCATCGCCGTGGAGGACCAGCGCTTCAGGAGCCACCACGGCATCGATCTGCGCCGCATCGGGGGCGCGCTGCTGGCGGACATTCGCAAGGGAGGCGCCGCCGAGGGCGCCAGCACCATCACCATGCAGCTCGCCCGCAACGCCTTCCCCGACAAGCTGCCGGCGTCCCAGCGCACCCTCGGCCGCAAGATCTCCGAGACCCGGGTGGCGGTGGCCATCGAGCACCACTTCACCAAGGACCAGATCCTCGGCCTGTACCTGAACCAGATCTACTTCGGCCACGGCGCCACCGGCATCGCGGCAGCTTCCCGGGAGTACTTCGGCGTTCCTCCGGCCCAACTCCAGCCCGCCCAGGCGGCCATGCTGGCGGCCATGGTGAAGGCGCCCGCCCACTACGATCCCAGGGAGGACACCACGGCGGCGCTGGAGCGGCGCAACCTGGTCCTCCGGCTCATGCACGAGCAGGGCTACCTCACCGACGCCCAGTACACGAAGGCCCGGGACACCCCGCTGGAGGTGGTGCCCGAGGAGCGCTCCGACGAGCGCAGCGCCCTTCCCGCCCCCTGGTTCCTGGACGCGGTCCGCCGGCGCCTGGACGATGCCCTGGGCTCGGACCTGTACCGCACCCAGGTGAAGGTGCACACCACCCTCGACCCCGACCTCCAGCACGCCGCCGAAGCGGCCATGGCCGACCAGCTCCACCGGGTGGAGGAGGGAAAGCTGGGCGCGTTCAAGGGTCCCCGCTACGACCGTGACACCCCGCCCGACTCGGCGGGCTCGGCGTACCTGCAGGGCGCCATCGTGGTGGTGGGGGCCAAGGACGGCGACGTCCTGGCCCTGGTGGGGGGGCGCGACTACCGCCGCTCGAGCTTCGACCGGGTCTTCGACGCCCGCCGGCAGGTGGGGAGCGCCTTCAAGCCGTTCGTGTACGGCGCCGCCGTGGAGCAGGGGATCCCGCCCAGCCACCCCCTGCTGGACGCCCCCCTGACCATCCCCCTGAAGGGCGCCCCCGCGTACACCCCCACCAACTACGACAACGCGTACGTGGGGCGCATCACGGCCCGGGAGGCGCTGCGCCACTCCAGAAACGTCCCCACCGTGCGCCTCGCCCAGGAGGTGGGCACGGGCGCCGTGGCGAACTTCGCCCACGAAGCAGGGCTGGAAGGCGACATCCCCGACGGACCGTCCATGGCCCTGGGGACGGTGGCCGTCTCGCCCATGGACCTGGCCCGGGCCTACACCACCTTCGCGGGGCTGGGCCAGGGCGTGGAGCCCCGCTTCATCACCAGCGTCGAGACCGGCGACGGAAGGGTCCTGTGGACGGCCCCCCAACCCCGGCGCGAGGAGCGCATCCAGGCCGACGTGGCCTACGTGGTGGACGACATGCTGGAGGGCGTCATCGACGGGGGCACCGGCTCGGCCGTGCGCTCCGCCGGCTTCCGGGGAACCGCCGCCGGCAAGACCGGCACCACCCAGGACAACACCGACGCCTGGTTCGTGGGCTACACCCCCGCGCTGGTGGGGGTGGTGTGGATCGGCTTCGACCAGCCACGTCCCATCCTGCCCAACGCGTCCGGGGGGCTCCTCGCCGCGCCCGTGTGGGGGCGCATGATGAGCCAGGGCGGGCGCACGGGAAGCGACTGGACCGAGCCGCCGGGGGTGGCCCGGCTCCCCTACGATCCGGCCACCGGACATCCCTATCCCCAGGGGTGCGGCGCCGCCTCCGGTGCGCCCACGGACCTGTTCCTCGAAGACCGCATGAACCCCGAGCCCTGCCCGGCCGGTCCCGCCCCCGTGGACACGTCGGGCGGGCCTCTCCAGGACTCGCTGGGAGCGCCCCCGACTCCGGGCGGCCTGCCCTCCATGGACACCCTCGGCGGCCCGCCCGGGGGACGGGGCGACAGCCTTCCCATTCCACCGACCCTGTCCGACTCGGCCCGTCGGTCGGCGCCCACCACGCCGGCCCAGCCTCCCGTGACGCCTCCGCGCCAGCCGACGACGCCGAGATCGACGCCTCCCACGTCGACGCCTCCGCCGGCCACCCGACCCGCGCCCGTCGACACCGCAGGCGCCCCTCCCCGTGGAGGAGCGCGGCCGGCCCCCCGGGACACCGCCGGCGCACACGCCTCCGCCACGGATTCGGCGGGGGGCCCCTGAGACCCGCGCTCTACCTGCGCTCCCACCCCCTCCCGGTGGACGAGTCCAGGGCGACGATCCTTGACCATGACAGGGCACGACCCTTTCGTGGGAGCCCCACCCCACCTCTTCCAGGAGACGCAGTATGAGAAGAGCACCCCTCTCCAGGCCGGTACGCTGGATCGGCCTCTCCCTGGCCCTGGCCGCCGTGACGGCCTGCTCCCAGGACGCCACCGGGCCGGCCCCGACCCTCGACGCCACCGCGTGGTCCAGGGCCAGGGCCTCGATCGGGATCGACGTGGGCCTGAGCGGGCCCCTCACGCCCGAGATGGCGACACGGCTCTCTGCCTTCGGCACCATCGCCGAGCAGATCCCCGAGCTGAACGTGGTGCTCATGACGGGAAGCGCGTCCGCCGTGTCCGACATCGCCGCGCTCCCCTTCGTGCTCTTCGCCGAGCCGGACGCCCAGGTGTCGAGCGGCCCGCTGGACGCGGAGCTGGCGTCGGACTTCACCGGAGGCCTCGGCACCTGGGACCAGGACGCCGTGAACGTCTCCCAGCCGGGCCTCGGCCACCGCACGGTCTCCGAGACCGGCGCCGGCGTGTACGTGGGTGTCCTGGACACGGGGCTGCTCCACACGTGGCGGCTCTACTTCCCCGAGGAGCGCATCGCCACCCAATACGCCGCGGCCTTCAGCGGAGGCTGGCACCCCAACGCCGCCAACCCCGAGACGCCCAACGTGTGGGAGCATGACGTCAACGCCCACGGCACCCACGTCACCAGCACGATCCTGGGCTACGACCTGGGCGGCACCCCCATCGGCGGCGTGGCCCCCCAGGCCACCGTCATCCCGGTCAAGGTGCTGGGGCAGAACGGGTTGGGGTGGTCGTCCACCATCGCCCAGGGCCTCGTCTACCTGGCCGACCTCGAGACCGGACCGCTGGCGGGGCACCCCATGGTCGCGAACATGAGCCTGGGCGGCGGACCGTCGGCGCTGGAGAACCTCGCCATCGACTACGCCATCGCCCGGGGCGTCATCGTGGTGGCGGCGGCGGGGAACGGCGGGACCATGGGGATGGACTACCCCGCCGCCTACGCCCCCGTGATCTCGGTGGGGTCCCTGGGGTGGGGTGACTGCACGATGGCCGGCTGCGTTGGCCAGTGGACGTCGAACGGGTGGTGGTACGCCGCCGACGTGCCGGAGCCCGGCGCTCCCTTCTACGTATCGACCTTCTCCAGCCGGCAACTTCCCGGCCAGGACCTCGATGTCCTGGCGCCGGGCGACTGGGTGGTGGGGCCGTACCAGATCAACCGTAGCGCCCACGCCGACTACTACTACCTGAGCGGTACCTCCATGGCGACCCCCCACGCCGCCGGGATCGTGGCCCTCATGGCCGAGAAGGATCCGGGGCTCACCGCGGCGCAGGCGGAAGCCATCCTGGAGGCGTCGGCCACGCCCCTGGCTCCCGGCACGCGGCACCCCCTCGCTCCCGGCGGGGTGTGCTGCGAAGAGATCACGTGGGGATCCGACGCCACGGGATCCGGGTTCATCACTGCAGACGCAGCGCTGGCCCTCACGCCGCCCTGAGGACCGGCACGGCGGGGCCCGCCCGGATTCCGGGCGGGTCCCCCTCCCCGGGCCCGGGCAGAGGCCCGCTCCTCCAGAAGAGGCTGAAGACGGTGACCCCTTCCCCCCGGTGTGCCCGGGCGTTTCCGCTACGGGCGTTGTGCAGCCTCCTCCTGGCGGCCGCCCTGGCGACCCCCACCCGCGCGGCCGCCCAGCAGGAATCCCCGCCCCACCGCCCCGCCGTGTCGTGGATGGCCGTCGGGGAGTCGGCCGTCCTGGTCGCGGCGGCCTTCCCCCTGGACGGCGCCGTGCGCTCGTGGATCCGGGGCGCGCCCCAGCAGAGCGCCGCCGTCGACGGCGTCACCGACGTGATCACGCCGTGGGGCGCCCAGGTGCCGTTCGTGGCGGGGGCGATCCTCTTCGGAGCCGCCAAGGCCCTCCATCACCCCGGCTTCGCCGACGCCCTCTGGCACAGCGGCGAGGGGACGGTGGCGGCCGCCACCGCGAGCCTGGTCCTGAAGGAGGCGCTCCACCGGGCACGCCCCTACGTGGCCAGCAAGGACGCGGATGACTTCTTCCAGGCGCGGCTCCTCTCCACCGACTCGCGCTGGGAGTCGTTCCCCTCGGGGCACACCACGGTGGCCTTCGCGGTGGCGGGGGCCGCCAGCGAAGAGGTGGAGGTGCACTGGCCCCGGCACGCCCGCCTCGCGGAGGTGACCCTCTACGGCCTCGCCACGGGCGTCGCCTTCGCCCGCGTCTACGACGACAAGCACTGGACCAGCGACGTGGTGGCGGGCGCCGCGCTGGGGACGCTGGTGGGGCGGGCGGTGGTGCGGCACGCCCACGGCGGAGCGAGGGAGGGCGCCGGAGCCCTCCTGTCGGGGCTCGTGGTGGTGCCGGGGAAGGTGCCGTTCGTGGGATTCGGAGTGGCGGCGCCCTGAGGCCTCAGCGCCCGAACTCCCCCCGGCACCCCGCCTCTTCCAGCACGTGGCCTTCCATGACGGCATTCACGTCGCCCCGGCGGGCGCTCGCCTCCAGGTGCAGGGGCGCGTCCACCGCGTACAGCGTGAAGCGGTAGCGGTGCGGCGCGTCGCCGGGAGGGGGGCAGGGTCCCCGCCACCCCACCGTGCCGAAGTCGTTGGTGCCCTCCCGGGCCCCCAGGTCGCCCGACGCGCCCTCGGCGATCTCCGTCCGGGCCGGGTCCAGGTTCCAGACGAGCCAGTGGGTGAACGTGCCCCTGGGGGCGTCCGGGTCGTCCACGACGAGCACCATCTCCTCGGCGTCGTGGGGGACGTCTTCGATGAGGACCGGCGGGGAGACGTCGTCCCCGTCGCAGGTGTAGCGGGTGGGAAAACGGCCGTCGGCCGCGAGGATGGGGCAGGAGATCTTCATCGGGAGCGTCTCCGTCGCGGGGGATGGGGCCGGAGCCGTCGGCCCCCTGGCCGTCCCGGCGTGCAAGTGGCGTTCCCGTCCGGAGCCCGGATGCCTAGCCCTGGCCCTCGCCCTCCCGGCACTGCTTCGCCCGCCGCAGCAGCAGCGCCCGCTCCCGCTCGTTGCGGGTGAGGGAGGCGGCCCGCTCGAACGCGGCCCGGGCCTCGTCCTGGCGACCCAGCTTGAACAGGAAGTCACCCCGCACGCTGGGCAGCAGGTGGTACTCTTTCAGGGATGGCTCGCCGGCCAGGCCGTCCACGATCTCCAGCCCCTCCGCCGGGCCGAAGGCCATGGCCACGGCCACGGCTCGGTTCAGCTCCACCACCGGCGATGGGGCGATCTGGGCGAGGGCGTCGTAGAGGGCCGCGATGCGCTCCCAGTCCGTGGCCTCCGGCGTGGCGGCCCGGGCGTGGCACGCCGCGATGGCCGCCTGGAGCGTGTAGGGGCCGAGGGCTCCGCCCGGCGCCACCCCCAGTGCCTGGGCGCGGGCCAGCGCGGCCAGCCCCCGCCGGATGAGGAGGTGGTCCCAGCGGGAGCGGTCCTGGTCCAGGAGGAGGATCGGCTCGCCGGAGGCGTCCAGGCGGGCGCCCAGGCGCGACGCCTGGATCTCCATGAGGGCCACCAGGCCGTGCACCTCCGCCTCGTCCGGGGCGAGGCCCGCCAGGATGCGGCCGAGGCGGAGGGCCTCGTGGCACAGGTCGGGGCGCGTCCAGTCGCCCCCCGCCGTGGCGGCGTACCCTTCGTTGAACACGAGGTAGATCACCGCCAGCACGGAGGCGAGGCGCGCCTCCAGCTCGTCGCCCCGGGGCGTCTCGAAGGGGACCTGAGCCTCCCGGAGGGTCCGCTTGGCCCGCACGATCCTCTGGGCGAGGGTGGGCACCGGCACCAGGAAGGCCCGGGCGATCTCGTCGGTGGTGAGGCCGCCCAGGAGGCGCAGCGTGAGGGCGACCCGGGCTTCGGGGGCGAGCACCGGGTGGCAGCACATGAACACCAGGCGCAGGAGGTCGTCGCCCACGGGGTCGTCCAGGGTGGCGTCCGGATCGGGGTCCCCGAGCTCCTGCCCCACCTCCAGCTCCACGCCCAGCTCCTCGTGCTTGCGCGCCAGCCGCTGCCCCCGGCGCAGGTGGTCGATGGCCCGGTACTTGGCGGCGGCCATGAGCCAGGCCCCGGGGTTGTCGGGGATCCCTTCCGCCGGCCACTTCTCCAGGGCCACGACCAGGGCGTCCTGGGCCAGGTCCTCGGCCACCCCCACGTCCCCCACCATTCCGGTGAGGCGCGCGATGATCCTGGCCGACTCGATCCGCCACACCGCCTCGATCGTCCGGTGCACGTGGGCCCTGGGCTCGCTCACGCCACCTCCCGCCTACAGGCCCTGGATCATCTCGATGGGCCGCACCTCCACGCCGAACCCCAGGTGCTCCCCCCAGCGGGCCGCCGGGTGCAGCGCGGCGATACGCGCCGCCTCGGCCAGGTCGTCGGCCTCGACGATGAAGAAGGAGCCCACCACCTCCCGGGCCTCGGTGTAGGGCCCGTCGGTGGCATCCATGCCCGGCCGCAGGCTCACGGCCGTGTCGGGGTCGGCCAGGGAGGCCACCGCCACCAGACGCCCGCTGGCGTGGAGGGCCTCGTCGTGGGGGCGGCACTCCCGGGCCACCGCCTGCTTCTCCTCGTCCGAGAGCAGGTCGAAGGCGTCGGGGTGGTAGTAGCCCAGGCAGAGGTACTTCATGCCCCCGCCCCCTTCTCCGACGCCGCGATCCTCTCCCTGAGCCGCCGCTCGGCGGCGGTGTGCTCGCCCTCCGGATCGACGGGGGCGAAGTCCTCGGGCTCGTGGAGGAGGCGGAGCTCGATGTCCCCTCCCTTGAAGGGCACGTCCCGCGCCCACGCCAGCGCCTCGTCGCGGGAGCCCACCCGGAGGATCCAGAAGCCGGCAATGAGCTCCTTGGTCTCGGCGAACGGGCCGTCCGTCACCGTCGGCTCGCCCCCCTCGAAGCGGATGCGGGCGCCGTGGCGGCTGGAGCGGAGTCCCTCCCCCGCCTCCATCACGCCGGCGTCCACCAGCGCCTCGTTGTACTTCACCATGGCCGCCAGCTCCTGCTCGGTCGGCAGCACGTCGTTCTCGGTCTCGGGCGTGGCCCGGACGATCATCATGTAGCGCATGGTCTCTGCTCCTCGCTCTCGGAGTTCGTTGGAAGGGTAGACGCCCGGGCCGCTACCGCTGTGACGGCATGGGGAGATCCCGGAAGCGCGCCACCTCGGGCCCCTGCTCGAAGTCGTCCAGCTCGAAGAGCCGGCGCACCTCGATCTCGGCGTCCGCGCCCCGTCCCCCCGGGTTCGGGAAGCGCCGCGCCCACTCCCGGGCCTCCTCCTCCGACGCCACCTGGATGAGGGTGTAGCCCGCCACCAGCTCCTTCGCCTCGGTGAAGGGGCCGTCCAGGATCGTCTTCTCGCCGCCCGACCAGCGCACCCGCCAACCCTTCGCGCTGGGCTGGAGCCCCGAGCCGTCGAGGAGCACCCCCGCCCTCGCCAGCGCCTCGTGGTACGCCGCCATCTCGGCCAGGAGCTCCGGGCCGGGCATGGCCCCCGCTTCGCTGTCGGCGCTCGCCTTCACCAGGATCATGAAGCGCATCACGCGTCTCCCGCGAAGGCGGGCTGCTCGTACAGCTCCCGCACCTCCGACTCGCCGTCGCCGGCCACCTCCAGGAAGCGGCGCGTCCAGCGCACGGCCTCCTCCCGGGATGGCGCCTGGATGAGGGCGAAGCCGCCCACTACCTCCCGGGACTCGGTGAAGGGACCGTCGGTGACGGTGATCTCGTCACCCTCGCGGCGCACCCGGAAGCCCCGGGCGCTGGGGAGGCAGCCCTCGGTGCCCAGGAGGACCCCGGCCGCGGCCATCTCCTCGATGAGGGCGCCCATGGCGGCCTGCTCCTCGGGGGTGGGGGGCGTGCCCGTCTCGGCGGCCCTGTAGATGCAGAGGTAGCGCATGGTGAATCTCCTCCTGGGATGGTGGCCTTCCGGGACCCGCGCCGGCGCCCGGGGGGTTCTCCCCGGGAGCGCCGGCCCGATCCCCTCTCCACAGGTGCGTCGAGCGAGGGATGGAAAAATCGACACGGCTCCCCCGGGGGAGAAGAGAATCGTGACGGGTCCTGGTTCCGGCGCGCCCCCCGCACCCCGCCTGCCGCCGGCGACCCGCCCCGGCCGGGTACGCCTCCAGGTGGCGGACCTGGACCGTTCGCTGGCGTACTACCGGGACGTGCTGGGGCTGCGGGCGCTAGACCGCACCGGAGGCGAGGCCCGCCTCGGCCCGCCCGAGGGGGACGCCGTCCTGGTGGAGCTCGCCGAGCGCACGGGCGCCGCGCCCGTGCCCCGTGGAGGACGCCTGGGGCTCTACCACTTCGCCCTCCTCCTTCCCGACCGCCCCGCCCTGGGGGCGTTCCTGCGCCACCTCCTCGAGGACGGTATCCAGCCGGGCGCCGCCGACCACCTGGTGAGCGAAGCCCTGTACCTCCAGGACCCCGACAACCTGGGCATCGAGGTGTACCGGGACCGCCCCCGGGACGCCTGGACGTGGCGGGAAGGCGAGGTGGCCATGGCCACGGACCCGCTGGACGCCCGGGGACTGCTGGAGGCGGCGGGGGACGCGCCGTGGGAGGGCATGCCCGCGGGCGCGGAGCTGGGCCACGTCCACCTCCACGTGGGCGACCTGGAGGAGGCGGCCGCCTTCTACGGCGACGCCCTCGGCTTCGAGGCCACGAACAGGAGCTACCCCGGCGCCCTCTTCGTGTCGGCCGGAGGCTACCACCACCACCTGGGCCTGAACACCTGGGCGCCCCCCCGGCCCCCGGGGGAGGGCGACGCCCGCCTCCTGGAATGGGAGCTGGTGGTTCCCATACCGGCCCACGTGGAGGCGGCGGCGGCGCGGCTCGACGCCGCGGGCACCTCCGCCACCCGGGACGGGTCCTCCGGGATCGCCGCACCGGACCCGTGGGGCACGGTCGTGAGGGTGCGCCCCGAGGCGGAGGGGGCCGAGTAGCCTCCACCCCCGGTTGCCGGATTCAAACGAGCGTTTTATACATCCGTTTTGATCCTGGGGCCGCGGTCGGCCCCGGGAGATCCCTCCGGACGGAGCCGTTCGCCCGTGAAGCCCCGACGCGTCCTCCTCCTCGTCGTCCTCCTCGCCGCCGTGGGCACGGGCGTTTGGTACGCCCGCCGCGGCGGCTCCGACGACCTGGTCCTCACCGGCGTCGTCACCACCGACGACGTCATCGTGAGCCCCCAGGTGGGCGGCCGCCTGGACAGCCTCACCGTGGACGTGGGCGACGCGGTGGAGGCGGGCCAGCTCCTGGCGCTGATCGAGCCCGGGGAGCTGGCCGCCGACCAGGCCTACTACCAGCACAGCGCCGGGGCCCTGGCCGCCCAGGTGAGCACCGGGGAGGCGAACGTGGCCACCGCGGAGGCCGACGAGGAGGAGGCGAAGGCCAGCCTGGCCAAGGCCGAGCAGACCCTCCAGCGCACCCAGGCGGTGGTGGAGGCGGGGGGCGTGAGCCGGGAGGCGCTGGACCAGGCGAAGACCGCCGCCGAGGTGGCGCGGGCCCGGGCGGAGGCGGCCACCCGGCGGGTGGCCGCCGCCCGCAGCGCCGTGGCCGCCGCCCGCCAGCAGCGGGACGCCGCCGCCGCCCAGGCCGACAAGGCGGACGTGCGCCTGGGCTACACCGAGGTGCGGGCGCCCATCGCCGGCGTGGTCGACGTCCGTGCCGCCCGCCCCGGCGAGGTGGTGGGAACCGGCCAGCCCATCCTCACCCTGGTGGACCCCGACGACCTGTGGGTGCGGGCCGACGTGGAGGAGACGTACATCGACCGCATCCACCCGGGCGACACCATGACCGTGCGCCTCCCCTCGGGGGACGAGCGCACCGGCACCGTGTTCTACCGGGGGGTGGACGCCGACTACGCCACCCAGCGGGACGTGAGCCGCACCAAGCGCGACATCAAGACCTTCGAGGTGCGCCTCAGGGTGGACAACCGGGACCGGGCGCTGGCCCTGGGCATGACCGCGTACGTCGTCCTGCCCGCGGCGACGGCCCGGAGCGCGTCGTGAGCGCCATCGAGGTGCGGGAGCTCACCAAGCGCTTCGGCGACTTCACCGCGGTGGACGCCATCTCCTTCGAGGTGCGGGAGGGGGAGGTGTTCGGGCTCCTGGGCCCCAACGGGGCGGGCAAGTCCACCCTCATCCGCATGCTCACCACGCTCCTCAAGCCCACCTCGGGCTCCGCCGTGGTGGACGGCTTCGACGTGGTGGCCCAGGCCGACCAGGTGCGCCGGGCCATCGGCGTCATCCCCCAGAACCTCACCTCGGACCTGGAGCTCAGCCCCACCGAGAACCTCCTCATCTTCGCCAAGCTGTACGGCGTGCCCCGGGAGCGGCGGAAGGCCTTGATCGCCGAGCTCCTGGAGGCGGTGGAGCTCACCCGCTGGGCGAATGCGCCGGTGAAGAACCTCTCGGGGGGCATGCGGCGCCGGGTAGAGATCGCCCGGGGGCTGGTGCACCAGCCGCGCATCCTCTTCCTGGACGAGCCCACCACGGGGCTGGATCCCGTGTCCCGCACGGCCGTGTGGGAGATGATCCGCGCCCTCAAGAAGACCCGGGACCTCACCGTCCTCCTCACCACCCACTACATGGACGAGGCGGACAAGCTGTGCGAGCGGATCGCCATCGTGGACCACGGCGAGCTGAAGGCGCTGGACTCGCCGCTCCGCCTCAAGGCCGCCATCCCCGGTGAGAACACCCTGGAGGTGAGCTTCGGCGAGGCGCCCGCCGACTGGCTCCAGCGCCTGGAGGCCCTCCCGGGGGTGGAGGGGGTCACGGGCGAGGGCGGCGTGTACCGCATCCTCTCGGGGAGCGGCCCCGCCACCACCACCGCCCTCATGGCCGAGGCCGCCGCCGCGGGGGTGAGCGTGGCCTCCCTCTCGGTCCAGAGCACCACCCTGGACGACGTATTCGTCCACTACACGGGCCACGAGCTGCGGGACGCCCTCCAGGACCCCTCCCCCATGGACCGCCGGGCCGCCTTCGCCGCCCGGGGAAGGTA
The DNA here is from genome assembly GCA_963720485.1 of uncultured Gemmatimonadales bacterium. Lineage (GTDB taxonomy): Bacteria > Gemmatimonadota > Gemmatimonadetes > Longimicrobiales > Gaopeijiaceae > MFD05684-c1. The sequence goes on along the minus strand of OY970395.1, from coordinate 4,267,851 downwards.
GGACCGTGGAAAGGATGTGGGCCATCGTCGAGCGGGACCTCCGGCGCTTCCGGAAGAGCCCCATGCTCATCGTCATGTCCATGTTCATGCCCCTGGTGCAGCTCGTGGTGCTGGGCCACGCCTTCGGGGGGCAGGTCAAGCACCTGAAGGTGGCGCTGGTGGACCAGGACCACGCCGTCCCGGCCCTGAAGCTCCAGGAGTTGGGAAGCGCCGTTGCGGCGGGCGCCCGCACCTTCACCTGGGTCCCCTACGACGACCCCGGCACGGCGCTCCAGGCACTCCGGGACGGGCGCGTGAACGGCGTCCTCACCATCCCCCCCGGCTTCTCCCGGCGTACCCTCGTGGGGGAAGACCCCCGGGTCGCGCTGGTGGAGGACAACACCGACGGCTTCGTGTCGGCGACGCTGGCGGGCTCCCTCTCCGGGATGCTCCGGGCCTGGGACGCACCGGCGGCCACCGCCTCCCGCATGACGTCCCGCCCCACCCTCGACGTGGTGGAGCTGTACCCGTACGTGCCCTACATCCAGTACCTCCTCCCGGGGGTCACCGTCATGTCCATCTTCATGATGGTCATGATCGGCGGCGGCATCATCTTCATCGACGACAAGGCCCGGGGGCTCCACGAGGGCTACCTGGTGACGCCCGTGACGCGCCTCGAGCTCATCATGGGCTTCAACCTGTCGGGGGCCCTCAAGGGGATGCTCGCCGGCGTGATGGTGATCACCCTGGGCTCGCTGATCGCGGGCGTCCCCCACGCCTTCGCGGCGGACCGGCTCCTCAAGCTGGTGGGGGTGGTGACGCTGTCGTCGGTGACGCTGGTGAGCATGATGTTCCTGCTCATGGTGCGGGTGAGCGATCCGCTGCTGCCCCGGGCCCTGTTCGGCGTCCTGAACACGCTCCTCTGGTTCCCCAGCGGCGCCGTCTACCCCCAGCAGGCGTTCCCCGGGTGGATGCGGGCCATCGCAAAGGTCGACCCCTTCACGTACGCGGTGCACGGGCTCAAGAGCGTGCTCCTCAAGAACGCGAGCTTCGCCGCCATCGGCCCCGACCTCCTGGTCCTCACCGCGTTCTCCGCGGCGTTCATGACGGCCGCCACCCTGCTGTTCAAGAGGGAGCTGTGAGGGAGGCGGGCTCCGCCACCCGGGAGCGGCTCCTCGAGGCCGCCTCGCGCCTCTTCGCCGAGCGGGGCTTCCAGGGAGTGACGGTGCGCCAGCTCTGCCGGGAGGCGGAGGCCAACGTGGCCGCCGTGAACTACCACTTCGGCGACAAGCTGGGGCTGTACCGGGCTGTGCTGGAGACGGCGTTCGCCCATGCCGAGGCGGACCCCACGACGGACGTCCCGGCAGATACCGCCCCCGAGGCGCGCATCCGCCACTACGTGGCCACGTTCCTCCCCCGATTGGCGGCCCCCGGCGAGAAGGGGGTGCGCATCCAGTGCCTCATGCGCCACGAGCTGAACGACCCCACCTCCCTGGCGCCGTGGATCTGGGAGCGGGTGCTCCGCCGGCGGCTGCGCTTCCTGGCGGAGGCGGTGGCCGAGCTCCTGGGGACCGGCACCAGCGACCCCCGGGTGGGCCGCTCGGTCATGAGCCTCCAGGCCCAGTGCCTGTTCTATCAGCCGAGCCGCTTCGCCGAGGCGGCCGTCCCCGGATGGCACCCGCCCACGCCGGAGGAGATCGAGGCGGCGGTGGAGCACGTGGTGGCGTTTACGCTGGCGGGGATTGGAGGCGTGCGACAGGCGGGGTGACCCCTCGGGGAACCGACCTCCCCCGGGGGCGGGTAGCTTCGAAGACACCCCCCACCGCCGCCGGAGACCGGCATGAGCCTCGACGACCTCCTGACCCTCCCGCCCCTGGGGCTGTGGCTGGCCCCCACCCCCGTCGCCTCGGCCCGCGCCGGCGGGGCGGGCGGCGGTGAGGACCCGCCGCCCCGGGGCCGCCGCGGCGAGGTGGCCGACGCGCTCCGCTTCATCGAGGAACACCTGGCCGAGCCCTTCGACGTGGGCGACCTGTCCCGCCGGGCAGGTCTGTCCCGCCCCCACTTCACCCGCGTGTTCAAGGAGGAGGAGGGCGTTCCGCCGTGGACGTACGTCCTGGACCGGCGTGTGCGGCGCGCCGCCGAGCTCCTGGAGGAGGGCGCACCGCCCTCCGAGGCCGCCTGGGTCGCCGGATTCTGCGACCAGAGCCACCTGAGCCGGGTGTTCCGGAAGGCCACCGGCACCACGCCCGGGGAGTACCGGAGGGAGCGGGCCTCCCGGGAGGGCGGCGAGGGGCCGGAGGACCCATCGGGAGCCGACAGCACAAACGTCCAAGACGGGGAGGACGAGGCGGCGTAGCGTTCTCCATCGGACCCCTTTTCCCGATGGAAGGAGACCCGCCGTGCCCGAGCCCCACCCCCACGAGCCCCCGCCGTCGCCCGCGACCCTCACCGAGGGCGTCCGGGAGCGCCTCTTCCGCGCCCGCACCCTGATCCTCGCCGGCGAGATCGACCACGACCTGGCCGCCCACGTGGTCGCCCAGCTCATGGCCCTGGCCGCCGAGGGCGACGACCCCATCACCCTGGTGGTGAGCTCGCCGGGCGGCCACGTGGAGTCGGGCGACACCATCCACGACGTGGTGCGCTTCATCCGGCCCCGGGTGCGCATGATCGGCAGCGGGTGGGTGGCCAGCGCAGCGGCGCTGGTCTACGTCGCCGCCCCGGTGGAAGACCGCTTCTGCCTCCCCAACACCCGCTTCCTCCTCCACCAGCCGTCGGGGGGCGTGGGCGGCACCGCCGCCGACATGGACATCGAGGCCCGGGAGATCCTGCGCATGCGGGAGCGCATCAACCGCATCTTCGCCCGTCAGACCGGGCAGCCGCTGGAGACCATCCAGGAGCACACGCGCAGGAACTTCTGGCTGGACGCCGAGGCGGCAGTGGCGTATGGGCTTGTGGGAAAGATCGTGGAGCGCCAGGACGAGGTGGCCTAGGCGGCCCCGCCGGCCGGCAGCCTTGCCGCTCCGCGCCGGACATGCGCAGCTTGGTCCCGTCCGTCCCATCCGCCCCGCCCGGAGGCCCGCCATGGGAACCCGCGACCCCCGCGTCGACGCCTACATCGCCGACGCCGCCGACTTCGCCCGGCCCATCCTGGAGCACCTGCGGGAGGTGGTCCACGGCGCGTGCCCGCAGGTGGAGGAGGACATCAAGTGGGGGATGCCCTTCTTCGTCTACGAGGGACCCATGTGCAACATGGCGGCCTTCAAGGCCCACTGCGCCTTCGGCTTCTGGAAGGGGGCGGGCATCGTGGGCGACGACGCCGACGACAGCGCCATGGGGCACCTCGGCCGCATCACCTCCCTGGACGACCTGCCGCCGAAGAAGGTGCTGACCGGGTACGTGAAGCAGGCCGTGGCCCTCAAGGACGCCCAGGCGAAGGCGCCCTCCCGACCCAAGAAGAAGAAGGCGAAGCCCGAGGCGGAGGTGCCCGCCGACCTGGCCGCCGCGCTGGCGAAGAACGACAAGGCGAAGGCGACCTTCGAGGGCTTCAGCCCCAGCCACCGCCGGGAATACATCGAGTGGATCACGGGCGCCAAGCGGGAAGCGACGCGTGCCCGGCGGCTGGCCACCGCCATCGCGTGGATGGAGGAGGGGAAGAGCCAGAACTGGAAGTACGAGCGCTGAGGCTAGCCCACCGCCGTCAACTCCTGGAGAAGCTCCGCAGGCGTCCGGGCGGCGATGGGTGAGTTGCGGTAATCTCGCGCGTTCCGGGTCGCGATACGGGTGGCTCCGCAGGCGTGGGCGGCGGCAATCTGGAGGGCATCCTCGAAATCAGGCACCGGCAGGGAGGCGGCGTACCGGAAGGCCTCCGTGTCCGTGGGGGCGACGGCGACGAAGCGGGTGAGGTCCAGGAGAAACTCCCGTGCGTCGTCCTTTCCCCGGCTCGGCGAGACCAGGTAGTGGAAGTTCGAGAGCGAATGCCACGCCACGAAGGCCATGGGCGGATGGCGCTCGAGCCAGGTCAGGAGGTCTCCGGCTGGACCGGCGTGCGGGACCCTGTCGAGCGCCACGTCGATGAGGATGTCTGTATCCAGCAGGATCACAGGTACTTCCGGGCCAACGCTCGAAACCGCTCGTCGTCCCGCGCGGCCGGCTCGAACCGTCCCCGCCAGCGTTCGACGAAGGACGACGACTCGTCCTCCGAGAGCTTGCGGAGGGCGTCTTCGATCACGGCCGATAGCGACATCCCCCGGCGCCGCGCGTAACGCTTGGCGCGGGGAATGACGTCTTCGTCGATGGTGACCGTCAGCTTGGTCTTCATGGCCCCGGGTCTACGTCTACGTGTACGTATCTGATTGCACGTATACGTACGCCGCCGGCAAAGGTTCCCGGAGCGGGTCCCGCCCCTACACCACCCGCACCTTCAGGTCCGGCAGCCCCTCGATCTGCCCCAGCATGACGTCGCCCCGCACCACGGGCCCCACGTTGGCGGGCGTCCCCGAGTAGATGATGTCGCCGGGGAAGAGCTGGTTGGCCTTCGACAGCTCGCTCACCTGCTCGGCCACGTTCCAGATCATCTGGGAGAGGTCGGCGTCCTGGCGGACCTTGCCGTTCACCGAAAGGCGGATGGCGCCCTTGGTGAAGTGGCCCACGTCGGCCACCGCGTGCAGGGGGCCCAGTACGGCGGCGTGGTCGAAGCTCTTGCCGATCTCCCAGGGCTTTCCCTGCTCCTTCATGGCGTTCTGCAGGTCCCGGCGCGTCATGTCCAGCCCCACCGTGTAGCCGTACACCAGGTCGAGGGCGTCCTCGGGGGCGACGTCCTGCCCCCCCTTGTGCAGCGCCGCCACCAGCTCGATCTCGTGGTGGTAGTTGTGGGTCAGGGTGGGGTAGGGGTTCTCGCCCGTCTCGCCCACCGGCACCACCTGGACGGCGTCGGTGGGCTTCTGGAAGAAGAAGGGCGGCTCGCGGGTGGGGTCTGAGCCCATCTCGATGGCGTGCTCGGCGTAGTTCCGTCCGATGCAGTAGATGCGCCGCACCGGAAAGCGCTCGCTCCGGCCCACCACGGGGATGGTGGCCTGCGCCACCTCGAAGAGGAGGGACGTGGACGCCTCCCGCGCCCGCAGGGGCGCCGCCGCGCCCGCCACCGCACCCAGCGCCAGCGACCCGGCGCCCTTGAGGATGTCTCGCCGATCCATCGTGTCCTCCTTCCTCCTGGAAATGGCCGTCAGGCCAGTATACCCTCGATCACCCCGTTCAGCGCCGCGCTGGGGCGCATGGCCGACTCGGCCCTGTCGGGGTCGGGCAGGTAGTAGCCCCCCAGGTCCTGGGGCTCGCCCTGGGCGGCGTCCAGCTCCGCCAGGATGGTCTCCTCCTCCTTCTCCAGCGCGGCGGCCACCGGGCGGAAGCGCTCGGCCAGCTCGGGCACCTCCGTCTGGTCGGCCAGGGCCCGGGCCCAGTAAAGCGTGAGGTAGAACGTGCTCCCCCGGTTGTCCAGCTCGTGCACCTTCCGGGAGGGGGAGCGGGCGTTGTCCAGGTAGCGGGCGGTGGCCGTCTCCAGGGCGTCGGCCAGCACCCGGGCGCCGGGGTTGTCGTACTTCTCGCCCAGGTGCTGGAGCGAGGCCGCCAGGGCCATGTACTCGCCCAGGGAGTCCCAGCGCAGGTGCCCCTCCTGGAGGAACTGCTGCACGTGCTTGGGCGCCGAGCCGCCTGCGCCGGTCTCGAAGAGGCCGCCGCCCTTCAGCAGGGGCACGATGGAGAGCATGCGGGCGCTGGTGCCGATCTCCAGGATGGGGAACAGGTCGGTGAGGTAGTCGCGCAGCACGTTCCCCGTCACGGAGATGGTGTCCTCGCCCCGGCGGATTCTGGCGAGGGAGAAGCGCATGGCCTCCACCGGAGAGAGGATCTCGATGTGGAGCCCCTCGGTGGCGTGGTCGGTGAGGTACGTCTCCACCTTCTTGATGAGCTCGGCGTCGTGGGCCCGCTCCCGGTCCAGCCAGAACACCGCCGGGGTGTCCGTGGCCCGGGCCCGCTCCACGGCGAGCCGCACCCAGTCCCGCACCGCCTCGTCCTTGGTCTGGCAGGCGCGCCAGATGTCGCCCGCCTCCACCTTCTGCTCCAGGAGGACGTTCCCCTCGGCGTCCACCACGCGAACCGTGCCGGCGGAGGCGATCTCGAAGGTCTTGTCGTGGGAGCCGTACTCCTCGGCCTTCTGGGCCATGAGGCCCACGTTGGACACGCTCCCCATGGTGGCCGGGTCGAGCTGGCCGTTGGCCTGGCAGTCCTCGATGACCGCCTCGTAGATGCCCGCGTAGCTGGAGTCGGGGACCACCGCCTTGGTGTCCTGGAGCTCACCCCGGGCGTTCCACATGCGCCCGCCGTCGCGGATCATGGGCGGCATGGAGGCGTCGATGATGACGTCGCTCGGGACGTGGAGGTTGGTGATGCCCTTGTCCGAGTCCACCATGGCCAGGGCAGGGCCCTCCTCCAACGCGGCCCGGAGGTCGGCCTCGATGGCCTCCCGCTCCTCCCCCGGCAGCGTCCCCACCTTCCGGAGCACGTCGGCCAGCCCCATGGCGGGGTCTACGCCCAGCTCCCGGAACGTGTCCGCGTGCTTCTCGAAGGCGTCGGCGAAGTACGCCCGCACGGCGTGGCCGAAGATGATGGGGTCGGAGACCTTCATCATCGTGGCCTTCAGATGGATCGAGAACAGCACGCCCTTCTTCCTCGCGTCCTGGAGCTGCTTCTCCAGGAAGGCGTCCAGCGCCTTCTTGCTCATGTAGGTGGCGTCCAGCACCTCCCCCTCCTTCAGGGGGAGGGACGCCTTGAGCACGGTCACCGTGCCGTCCTTCGCCACGTGCTCGATGCCCGCGGTGGTGGGGGCCTCCAGCGTGACGGACTGCTCGTTGGCCTGGAAGTCGCCCTTGCCCATGGTGGCCACGTGGGTCTCCGAGTCCTCGGGCCACGGGCGCATGCGGGGAGGGTTCTTCCTGGCGAACGCCTTCACCGCCCGGGGGGCGCGCCGGTCCGAGTTGCCCTGGCGCAGCACGGGGTTCACCGCGCTCCCCTTGGCCCGGTCGTAGCGCGCCCTGATGGCCTCCTCCTCCTCGTTCGCCGGCTCCACGGGGTAGTCGGGGAGGGGGTAGCCATGGTCCTGGAGCTCGGCGATGCACGCCTTCATCTGGGGCACCGACGCGCTGATGTTGGGCAGCTTGATGACGTTGGCCTCGGGCGTCTCCACCAGCCGGCCCAGCTCGGCCAGGTCGTCGGCGACCCTCAGCTCCTCGTCCAGGAGGTCGGGGAACTGGGCCAGGATGCGCCCCGCCAGGGAGATGTCCCGGGTCTCCACCGGTACCCCCGCCGCCCCCGCGAACGCGCGGATGACGGGGAGCAGCGCGTGGGTCGCCAGGGCCGGGGCCTCGTCGGTCCAGGTATAGATGATGGGGGGAGACTTGCGCATGGCCTTCCGTTTCGTGGGAGACGGGCTCTCACGCCGGGGCCGGCCCCCGGCGGGCCACCCAATATAGGGAGGGTCGAAGGGTTCCGGACCCCGCCGGCCTCACCGGGGGCCACGCGCCTCCTCAGGGAGCGGCCGGTGCGTCCACCGGCGCGAGGGTCGGTTCGCCCAGGTGGGCCTCCACCCTCTCCGTGGGGAGCCGCAGCCCCGTGGCGATCCACATGACCACCGCCGAGAAGATCCCGATCACCACGATGGCCCAGGCGAAGTCGAAGAGCCCCAGGTTGCCCGCGTGGGCCGAGGCGTCGGGGTAGGATCCCAGAAAGCTGATGAGGGCGAGCCCGGCCAGCCACACCACCACCCAGGCCCCGGAGCGGAGCTCCAGGGGAGGCGTGACGTGGCGGTTCTTCGCCTCGTGGAGGGCCAGCACGATGTAGCCGATGAGCACGGCCACGAAGAGCTTCCAGTCCGTCTCCCACCCCGACCAGTAGACGATGAGGTTGGAGGACAGGAAGGCGAGGTAGGCGATGAGGTGGGCCGCCGGCAGCTTGAAGGGCCGCGCCTGCCGGGGCACCTGCTTGCGCAGCGCCAGCAGCGCCAGGGGCCCCGATCCGAAGGAGAGCACCGTGGCCGACGTGACGAAGCCCACCAGCTTCTGCCACCCGGGGAAGGGCAGGAAGAAGATCAGCCCCACGACGAAGGTCAGGATCACGCTCACCCACGGCACGCCCCGCTGGCTCACCTTGGCGAGGGAGCGGGGGGCGTTGCCGTTGCGCCCCATGGCGTAGGACAGCCGCGCCGTCACCGTCGTGTAGATCAGGCCCGTGTCGGCCGGCGATACGAAAGCGTCGATGTAGAGGAGGATGGCCAGCCAGGTGAGGCCCATCACGCTGGCGAGGGCGGCCAGCGGCCCGTAGGTGGCGGCGACGTCGCTCAGCCCCCCGGTGAAGCTGGTGCCGATGTTCGCCCAGCCGTTGCGCGTCGCCCCGGCCGGGAGCGCGCCGATGAACGCCACCTGCAGCGCCACGTAGAGCACGCCCGTGATGAGCACCGAGCCGATGATGGCGATGGGCACGTTGCGCTGGGGGTTGTGGGTCTCCCCCGCCAGCTCGACCCCCTGCCGGAAGCCCAGGTAGGAGAAGACGATGCCCGCCGTGGCGATGGAGGAGAACACGCCGCTCCAGCCGTAGGGCATGAAGCCGCCGCTCCCCTCCTCCGCCCCCGTGCCCGCCGTGGCGGTGAAGTTCGAGCCGTGGAAGACGGTGAGGAAGAACGCCACGATCACCACGGTGATGATCAGGAGCTTCCACCACACCAGGGCGTTGTTGAGCCGGGCGAACCAGCGGATCCCCACCACGTTCACCAGGCTGAACAGGGCCAGCAGGGCCGTCGCCACGGCGAACCCGGCCGGGGTCAGCACCGGCACGCCGCCCTTCAGCTCCTGGAGCCACGGGAGGTAGTTGGTGGCGTACTGGAGCGCCGCCTCCACCTCGATGGAGGTGGTCGAGGCCGCGGCCAGCCACGTGATCCAGCCGAGGGTGTAGCTGGCGAAGGAGCCGAAGCTGTAGTGGGGGAAGCGGACCACGCCGCCGGAGACGGGAAACATGGTCCCCAGCTCCGCATAGCACAGGCCGATGAAGATGATCATCACGCCGCCGATGAGCCACGCCACGATGGACGCGGGGCCGGCGATCTGGGCGGCGCTCAGCGCACCGAACAGCCACCCGGAGCCGATGATCGACCCGACCGCCGTGAACAGCAGGCCGACGATGCCGATGTCGCGCCGCAGCCGGTGATCGTCCGCGGCGGTGCGGTGCACCACGGGGCTACTCACGGCGCCCGCTCCCGGGCGCCTGGGGGGACCGGGCACGACTCCTCCGTGGCGTTTCCATCGCCTCCTACCTCTCCGTGCTGAAGACTCCCCGCGGGATCGCCGTCCCGCCGTCGGCACCGCCCATCCTGGCCCGATCGGGATTCGCGAGCAAGAAGGGATCCAGACCGGCGTGCCCGTCGCCCCGTCTGCAACCTTCCCCACCCTCCTTCCGTCTATAGGGTCGTTACTCTCGATTACCTGGGGGAAGCCATGCCGAAGAGCACGCCGGACATGATCCGGGGCACGCTGGACATGCTCATCCTGAAGGTCCTCTCCGTGGAGCCCATGCACGGATGGGGCATCGGCGAGCGCATCCAGGACGTGTCCCGGGACGCGCTCCAGGTGAACCAGGGCTCCCTCTATCCGGCCCTCCACCGCCTCACCCGGGAGGGGTGGATCCGCTCGGAGTGGCGCACCACCGAGAACAACCGGCGGGCGCGTTACTACCTGCTGACCCGGGCCGGCGAGAGGCAGCTCGGCATCGAGCGGGAGACGTGGCTGCGGCTGAGCGAGGCCGTGGAGCGCGTCATGGCGCTGGGGTGAGCCGGCCACGACAGGGGAGGAGACGACCATGCGTTGGATCACGAACGTCTGGTTCCGCCTGCGGGCGCTGGTGGGGCGGGGCGGCCTGGAGCGGGGGATGGACGAGGAGGTGGCGTTCCACCTCGACATGGAGGCGCGCAAGCTGGAGGCGGCGGGCCACTCCCCCGGCGAGGCGCGCCGCCTGGCCCGGGTGCGCTTCGGCGGGGTGGACCGCTTCCGGGAGCGTACGCGGGAGTCGTGGGGGGTGACGGCGCTCCACGACCTGGGCGCCGACGTGCGCTTCGCGTGGCGGCAGCTCCGCAAGCACCCCGGCTTCAGCCTCCTGGCGGCCCTCACCCTGGCGCTGGGGATCGGCGGCACGGTGGCCATCTTCAGCGTGGTGGACGGGCTGCTCCTGCGGCCGCTGCCGGTGCGGGACGAGGCGGGCCTCGACGTATTCTGGATGGCGTACGACTGGCGGGGCGTGGAGTACGACTACGTGAAGGATCGGACGCGCGCCTTCGAGTCCCTCGCCGCGTACTCCAACGACGCGGTGACGCTGCGCACCGAGGCGGGCTCGTCCCTCCTCATGTCCACCGTGGCCTCGGCGAACGTCTTCGACGTCCTGGGGGCGAAGCCGCTCCTGGGCCGCACCTTCCGCCCCGGCGAGGACCGTCCCGGGGCGGAGCCCGTCATCGTCCTGTCGTACGGGACGTGGCAGACCGAGTTCGGGGGCGACCGGGACGTGGTGGGCCGGCGCATCGACGTGAACGGCACGCCCACCACGGTCGTCGGGGTCATGCCCCGGGGCTTCTACTTCCCCACCCCCGACATGCAGGTGTGGACGCCCCTGGACCTGGACCCGGCCGACGCCACGTACCAGGGCAACGGGTGGCTCGTGCTCGTGGGGCGGCGCGCGCCAGGCGTGAGCGACGCCCAGGTCGACGGCGACCTGGACCGCATCGCCACCGCCCTCGGGGAGCGCTTCGACTACCCCGACGCGTGGGACAAGACCAAGACCCCCCACGTGACCCCCCTGCGCGACTACCTCCTGGGCGACGTGCGCCCGCCCCTCCTCCTCCTCCTGGGGGCCGTCGGGCTCGTGCTGCTCATGGCGTGCGCCAACGTGGCCGCCCTCATCCTGACCCGGACGGCGGACCGGCAGGGCGAGATGTCCGTGCGCGCCGCCATCGGCGCGGGACGGGCGCGCCTCGCCCGCCAGGTCCTCACCGAGTCCGTCCTGCTCGGGCTCCTGGCGGGCGCCGCGGGCACGGGCCTGGCCGTGGCCCTCTTCGACGTGCTGGTGGCGAGCCTGCCCCTGGGCAGCGGCCTGGCCGGCACCCTCGCCCTCGACTGGCGCGCGCTGGTGAGCGCGCTGGTGCTCTCCGTGGCCACGGGCGCCCTCATCTCCCTCGCCCCCATGCGCAACCTCCTGGCCGGCGACCTCTCGGGGAGCGCCCTGGGCGCCCGCAGCCAGGGGGGCGGGACCGGGCGCTCGGGGCGCATGCAGAACGCCCTGGTCGTCGCGGAGGTGCTGCTGGCGATGGTGCTCGTGACGGGCGCAGGGCTGCTGGTCCGCTCCGTCGACCACCTGCGTGCCATCGACCCCGGCCTCGACGCCCGGGGCGTGCTCGCCGTGGACCTGCTCATCGGGGACCAGGCGGCCGACGCCGCCCGTCGCCGCCAGTTCCTGGACGCCATGGTGGAGCGGGCCCGGGCCCTGCCCGGCGTGACCCACGCGGGTCTCATCAACCGGGTGCCCATCCGGGACGGCGGGTACCAGGGCCCCGTGTCCATCCCCGACCGTCCGGACCTGGCGGCGGCGCGCCGCCCCAACGCCTACTACCGCTCGGTCACTCCCGAGACCTTCGACGCTCTGGGCGCCCACGTGGTGCGCGGCCGGCGGATCCTGCCGACGGACGACGCGGACGCGCCCCCGGTCGCTGTGGTCAACGAGACCTTCGCCCGGCGCATGTGGGGCGACGCCGATCCCATCGGGCGCGCCATCGGCAGCGAGGGGACCGACATCCGCGTCGTCGGCGTCGTGCGCGACATCGCCGTGGAGGACCTGGTGGGCGCCGTGCCCATGGCGGCCTACTACCCGTGGGCCCAGACGCAGCAGAGCACGAACAACGGCGTCCTCCTCCTCCGCACCACCGGCGACGCCGCTGCGCTGGCTCCGGCGGTGCGCGCGCTGGTGGCGGAGATCGAGCCCGCCGCCGCCGTGGGGCGTGTCGAGACCATGTCCAGCGTCGTCGACGGCGCCATGTCCCAGACGCTTCGCCTCCGCTTCTTCCTGGGGCTGTTCAGCGCCCTCGGCCTGCTCATGGGGACGGTGGGGATCTACGGCGTGGTGTCGTACGCGGTCCAGCGCCGCTCCGCCGAGTTCGGCATCCGCATGGCCCTGGGGGCGCGGCCCGGGCTCCTGCTGCGGGAGGTCGTGCGGCACGGCATGGTGCCCGTGGGCCTCGGGGTGGTGGGCGGCGCCGCCGTCTCGCTCCTCGCGTCGGGGCTCGTGTCGGGGTTCCTCTACGAGGTCGCCCCCACGGACCCGGTGGCCCTGGTGGCCGCGGCCGCGGTGCTCGGCGCCGTCGGAGTCCTCGCCGCGCTGGTGCCGGCGTGGCGGGCCAGCCTGACGGACCCGGCCACCGCGCTGCGGGCGGAGTGAGCCCGGGTCAGTTCATGGACGGATCGAAGGGGATGCGGGAGAGCCTGTCCCAGGGAGGCCCCTTCCGCCGGAGCACCCGGGCCCACAGGCCGTCGGGGTCGGTGGTGAAAACGTCCTCCTCCTGGGCCGGGTCCACGATCCAGGCGTCCTCGGCCATCTCCGCCTCGAGCTGGCCGGGCCCCCACCCCGCGTAGCCCGCGAACACCCGGGCCCGCTTGAGGGCCCAGCGGATGTCGGCGCGCACCTCGCCGGTCACGAAGCCGATGGAGCCGAACACCAGCAGGTCCGCCAGGTCCGGGCTCGAGAACTCGGCCAGCAGCACCGGCTGCTCGGGCTGCACCGGGCCCCCCTCGTAGAGGAGCGCACCTTCGCCGACGAGAGAGGCCAGCGGCGGCACCGCCTCCTCGACCGTGACGTCCAGGGCGCGGTTCAGGACCACGCCCAGGGCGCCCTCGGCGTTGTGCTCGCCGATGAGCACCACGGTGTGGCGGAAATTGGGGTCGTACAAGCCGCCGCCGGAGATGAGAAGCTGGCCTCGCAGGTTCTCCATGGGGGTGTCCTCCCGGCGGTCCTCTCGCGTCTCGTGGAGCGTCCAGTATAAGAGAACTTGACGCGCGGTGGACGATCAGGGGAGCCGGCGAGGGGTCCCCCATTGCCTGGTGGGGGCCCACGACGCTTCTTGAGAGCATGGACACACCGTCCCGACCACGCGCCGGCGTCCTCACCGAAGACCTCCGTCTCGGACTGGAGGGCCTCGTGCGCGTGGTGGAGCGCCAGTCCAAGGCCTTCCGGGCCTCGGTGCTCCTGGTCTCGGACGACGGCCGCCACCTGGTCGACGCGGCCGCCCCAAGCCTGCCCGAAGCCTACCGGGCGGCCATCGACGGCCTGGAGATCGGGCCGGCGGCCGGGTCCTGCGGCACCGCCGCCCACCGGGGCCGGCGGGTCATCGTCACGAACACCCAGGCCGATCCGCTGTGGGCGGACTTCAAGGACCTCGCCCGGGAGCACGAACTGGTCGCCTGCTGGTCCCAGCCCATCACGGGCCCGGGGGGCCAGGTCGTCGGCACCTTCGCCATGTACTACGCCGACCGCCGTGAGCCCACCTGGCGGGACCTCGAGATCATCGAGGCCGCGGCGCGGCGCGCCGGCGACATGGTGGAGCGCGCCAGGCAGCGCGGCGACCTCAGCGCCCTCGTGGCCAGCCTGGTCCAGCCGGAATCGTAACCTCCCCACCATGAGCCGATCCCGTCCCCCCGTCCCGGTGCGCCTCGCCGACGACGGGCGGGCCCTGATCATCCTGGACCAGACGGAGCTCCCCGCCCGGGAGGTGGAGCGGACGCTCACGAGCGTCGAGGAGATCGACGAGGCCATCCGGTCCCTGCGGGTGCGGGGGGCACCCCTCATCGGCATCGCCGCCGCCCTGGGCGTGGCGGCCCTGGCCCGGCGCTCCGCTTCGGGCGGGGGCTCACCCCCCCTCGCTGACCGGGTGCGCGGCTGGTGCCGGCGACTGGCGGAGGCCCGCCCCACGGCCGTCAACCTGTCGTGGGCGCTGGCGCGCATGGAGCGGGCGCTGGACGGGGCCCGGGGCGCGGACCCCGCGGTGCTCGCCGACCGCCTGGCGGAGGAGGCCCGGGCCATCCACGCCGAGGACCGGGACATGTGCCGCCGCATCGGAGAGCACGCCCTCGGCCTCCTGGGCGGCGGCGCCCCCCTCACCGTGGTCACCCACTGCAACGCCGGCGCCCTCGCCACCGGCGGCATCGGCACCGCCCTGGCCCCCGTCTATCTGGCCCACGAGGAGGGCCGCCCGGTGCGGGTGCTGGCAGACGAGACCCGTCCCCTCCTTCAGGGTAGCCGCCTCACCGCCTGGGAGCTCCAGCGGGCGGGGGTGGACGTGACGGTGCTGGCCGACGGGACCACGGCGGCGGCCATGGCGGCCCGCCCCCCCGACGCCGTGCTGGTGGGCGCCGACCGCATCGCCGCCAACGGCGACGTGGCCAACAAGGTGGGGACCTATGGCCTGGCCGTGGTGGCCCGCCACCACGGGGTGCCCTTCTACGTGCTGGCCCCCACCAGCACGGTCGACCCGGCCTGCCCCGACGGCGCATCGATCCCCATCGAGCATCGGGACCCCGACGAGGTGCGCCGGGGCTTCGGCCGCCTCACCGCGCCCGAGACGGCGGCGGTGTGGAGCCCCGCCTTCGACGTGACGCCAGCCGCCCTCGTGACCGCCATCGTCACCGAGCGTGGGGTACACCGGCCGCCCTTCGGGCCGTCCCTGATCGCCGCCGTCCAGGCGGCGGAAGCGGAACGGTCGTGACCTCCCCGGGCGAAGCCGGGCTCCGGGAGGCACTGTGCCGGCTGGGACGGGCCCTCCACGAAGGGGGCCTTGCGGCCGGCACGGCCGGCAACCTGTCAGCGCGGCTGGACGGCGGGCGCGCCCTGGTGACCCCCCGGGGCGCCCGCAAGGACCGCCTCGCTCCCGGCGACCTGCTGGCCCTCTCCCTCGAGGTCCCCTCCCCGGACGACCTGGGCCGGGCGTCCAGCGAGTGGCCCGCCCACCGGGCCTGCTACGCTGCCGATCCGGACGTGGGGGCGGTGGTCCACAGCCACGCGCCGGCTCTCACCGCGGTGGGCCTCCGGGGCCTGGAGCTGGCGGAGACCCTCCCCGAGCTGGAGGCGGCTGTGGGCGCCATCCGCCCCGTCCCCTTCGCCCCCAGCGGGAGCGAGGCGCTGGCGAGGGCCGTGGGGGAAGCGGTGGCGGAAGGGGGCAGCGTGCTCCTCCTCCTGCGCCACGGCGTCCTGTCCGTCGGCCGCACACCGGACGAGGCGTTCGACCGGACCGAGCTGGCCGAGCTGGCGGCCCGGGCGGTGCTGTGGGGGACGCCGGCCGGCTGAGCTACCCCCCTCGCCCCGGGGGCCGCCGACGTGCATCTTGGCGGAACCCTCTCCCCACGGAGCGATCATGAGCCATGCCGCAGAGCGCACGGCCGCCGCGTGAGCGGCGCTTCCGGAGGCCACGGCGTCCTGGTCGCCGGGGTCGGCGTGGTCGCCGCGGCCGCGGGCCTCCTGCCGACGCCCGTCGGCGCCCAGATGGGCAGCGAGCTGGAGGTGGAGAGGGTGGCCGGCGCCACCACCTCCCGAGTCGAGTTCCTGGGCGACGGCTTCTACCTCATGCGCGCCGAGCGGACGCAGGGCGACGACGCCTGGACCGACCGGGTGGGCGTTCAGCTTCCCGGCTCGCTCCTCGCCCTGTCCGGGCACGTCTCCCTCTTCGTGGAGGACCGCCCCGGACGCCTCGGCTACGGGGGCGCCTTCGAGCTGGGCCAGGGGGTCCTGGCGCTGGGCGGCACCGTGCAGCGGGCAGACCAGGTGGCCTTCACCGGCGGTTACGTGCGGCTCCGGGGGAGTGACGTGGACGTAGGCCTCGGGGGCGGCCGCACGGAACGGGACTGGGTCGGCCACGGCGTGTTCTACGAGAAGGGGACCCGCTTCAGCGTCGCGGTGGGGGGCGTCGCGGGGCCGGGCTATGCCCTCCAGCACCTCTCCGCCACCTGGCACCCCCCCGTGCGGGGCACCCGCCCGGGCGCCTTCTTCACCGCCGAGCGTCGGAGCGAGGATGCGTGGTTCGTGGAGGCCTTCGCCACCGACCGGGCCGACTTCGGCTACATGACCTCCTGGGGCGCCTACGGGATGGACCAGTGGCCCCACACCAGGACCTTCGAGGCGGTGGGCGACGTGATGCGCTACGTCCGCCCCTCCATCATGAACCAGGACCGGGCGGCGGGGATGGGGATCGCGGGCGGGCGCATCGAGCGCTCCGGCGGCGCCACCGTCACCACCGTGGACGCCCGCGTCTTTCCCGTCCGCATCGTCCGGCGCCTCGCCGGCAACCCAGGGTGGGCCGACTCCGACCCGGACGGGGGGTACCTCCGCGACCAGGTGCTCCCCAGCCTCATGGTGGGCGCCTTCCGAAACGTGGAAGGCGGATCCGCCACCGCCGTGGGTCAGGTCCGCCTGCCCCCCTTCCTGGTCTACGCCGAGGCCGACCTGGGAGGCGGCGAGCCCTACCTGTTCATCCAGTACCGGGTCGGCGCCCCCGACTGAGCGAGGGCACCCCGGGATGCCACGGAGCCGGCCGCGACGAGCGGCTCCCTTTCCGTTCCACCGAGGAGGGCACCATGGAAGGGTTCGTCAGCAGGCTGATGGAGGATTTCGAGCGGGGAAAGATGACCCGGCGCCAGCTCATCCAGAGCATGGCCCTGGCGATCGTGGCCGGGCCCGCCGTGGCCGCCGCGGCCCCCGGAGCGCTCCGCGCCGCCCCGCCGGCGGCCGCCCCGTGGAAGACCGTGCACCTGGACCACATCTCGTATCAGGTCACCGACCACGCCAAGAGCGCGGCGTGGTACGAGGACCTCATGGGGTGGAGGGTGCTGGACCAGCGCGACAACCAGACCACGCTGGCCATCGGCGACGTCGGAGAGATCATCGTCCGCAACCGCCGGGGCGGACCCCCGCCGGCGGCAGCCGACGGCCGCCCCCGGGTGACGAGCCAGATCGACCACATCTCCTTCGGCATCGACCCCTGGGACAAGGACGCCGTCAAGGAGGAGCTGACGCGCCGGGGCCTCTCCCCCCGGGACGATTTCCAGGACGGCGGCTTCGAGAGCTACCACGTAAAGGACCTGGACGGCTGGGACCTGCAGATCAGCAACCAGACCGAGGTGGGCTGAGCATGCGCCGCCCCTGGCTCGTCGCCCTCCCCCTGCTGCTGGGCTTCGCCCGCCCGCTCCAGGCCCAGGACGTGTCGGGCACGTGGAAGGTCGAGCTGAGCGCCCAGCAGGGCGGCGACGCCTTCACCCTCACCCTCACGGTGAAGGGCGAGGACGTGTCGGGAACCATCGGCGACGACGAGACGCTCACCGGCACGTTCAAGGACGGCCGACTGGAGCTCTCGGGCCAGCACTACGTCGACCAGGCCGGGTACGCCGCCCTCCTGGAGATGGAAGGCACGGTGGACGGCGACCGGATCAGGGGCACGGCCTCGTGGGACGGCTACGCCGCCGACATGGAGGGACGCCGAGCGTCCTGAGGGTGCGAGGGCCCCGCGCCGCGGGGCCCTCGCCTACTCCGTCACGTGGTACTTCTTCGCCCGCGCCACCACCTCGGCGCGTCCGTCGAGCCGCGCCTGCACGCCCCTGGGGAGACCCTTGTCCTGGTAGTCGGGGACCACGCCCGTCGCCTTGATCTGCTGGAGCGCGCGCCACGAGGCGCCCATGGCCACGCCCAGGAGCTGCCCGGCGAACACGGCGAGGGTGACGCGGTTCTTCGCGATCTCCTCCAGGGGGGCGTTGCCCACCGTCTGCATCAGGGGACGTCCCACGGCGTCCGCCGCGCGGGGGCAGTCCTCCAGGCCCAGGCCCGACAGGTAGATCATGTCGGCGCCCGCCTGGGCGTAGGCGGCGCCCCTCCTGAACGCCTCCTCCGTCGTGAGTCCCAGGGACAGGGCGTCGGAGCGGGCGATCACCACGAGCCCCGCCTCGGCGGCCGCGTCGGCCGCGGCCCGCACCTTGTCGGCGAAGGCCTCGGCGGGGAGGAGCGACTCCCCCTCCCCCAGGTGCTTGGCCTGGTGGGTATCCTCGATCATCACGGCCCCCACCCCCGCCTTCCCGAACAGCCGGACCGAGCGGTAGACGTTGATGGGCGTGCCGCCGCCGTCGTCGCCGTCGGCCATGGCGGGGATGGCGACGCTCCGGGCGATGCGGCCCGCGTACTCGATGAGCTCGGTGATGGTGACCAGCCCCACGTCGGGGATCCCGTGCATCACTGCGGAGCAGGCGCTGCCGCCCACCACCATGGCGGGAAAGCCCGCGTCCTCGATCATGCGCGCCGTCATGACGTCGTGGGCGCCGGGGGCGAGGACCGGCTCGCCGCCGGAGACGAGGGCCCGGAAGCGGGCCCCGGGCGAGGAGGGCGCGGCCTGCGCTCCGGCAGGGGGTGCCTCGGCCGCTTCCAGGGCACGGCCGCCGAGCAGGGCGCCGCCCAGGGCCGCGCCCCCGCCCTTGATGAAGTCGCGTCGCGAAGGGGTAGGCTCCACGGATCTCCTCCTGTTGGGGACAGGAGCGGAGACTACGTCGCCGCCGCGGCCTCGTCCAACGGGGTGGGGCCGGCCGCCCCACGGGCCGGGAAGTACCTCCGCTTCCAGCGGAGGGCCACGCCCACCAGCGCGATGAGCACCGGCACCTCGACCAGGGGCCCGATCACGGCGGCGAACGCCGCGCCGTGGGCGATGCCGAACGTGCCCACCGCCACCGCGATGGCCAGCTCGAAGTTGTTCGAGGCCGCCGTGAAGGAGAGGGTGGCGGTCTGGGGGTACGTGGCGCCCACGGCCCGGGAGAGGAAGAACGTGACCGTGAACATGGCCAGGAAGTAGACCAGCAACGGCACGGCCACCAGCACCACGCTGGACGGGCTCTCCACGATGGCGCGGCCCTGGATCGAGAACATCACGACGATGGTGAAGAGGAGCGCGACCAGCGTCACCGGGCTGATCCGGGGGATGAAGCGCTCGTGGTACCACTCCTTCCCCTTCGCCTTCACCAGCACGAAGCGGGTGAGCATCCCCGCCAGGAACGGGACCCCCAGGTAGACGAACACGCTCCTGGCGATCTGCCCCATGGTGATGGCCACCACCGTCCCCTGGAGCCCCAGCCACCGAGGCAGCACGGTGATGAAGACCCAGGCGTAGACGGAGTAGAACAGCACCTGGAAGATGGCGTTGAAGGCCACCAGCCCCGCGGCGTACTCGTTGTCACCCTCCGCCAGCTCGTTCCACACGATCACCATGGCGATGCAGCGGGCGAGGCCGATGAGGATCACCCCCACCATCAGCTCCGGATGGTGCCTGAGGAACAGGACGGCCAGGCCGAACATGAGGACCGGCCCGATCACCCAGTTCTGGAGCAGCGACAGCCCCAGGACCTTCCAGTCCCGGAAGACGTCGCCCAGCTCCTCGTAGCGCACCTTCGCCAGGGGCGGGTACATCATGAGGACGAGCCCCACCGCGATAGGGATGGAGGTCGTGCCCACCTGCGTCCGCTCGTTGATCGCCGTGATCGGCGCCGGCCACAGGTAGCCCAGCGCCACGCCCACCACCATCGCGGCGCCGATCCACACCGTCAGGTAGCGGTCCAGGAGCGACATGCGGCCGGCCACGCTTCGTTTCACATCACGCCTCCTTCGAGCTGCTCCGCGAATTCGTCCGGCAGCGCGCTCGCCCGGATCGCCGCCGAGGCCCTCTCCACGTCGTACGGCACGCGGACGTGCTCCACCGAGACGCCGTCCCCGCGCATCGCCACCAGAGCGTAGCCCGCCCGCCAGTCGCCATCCTTGGGGCGTCCCACCGAGCCGGTGTTCACGAGGTGGATTCCCCCCACCGTCCGCTGCCACGGCTTGTGCGTGTGCCCGAACGCCACCGCGTCCCCCGGGCGCACCCCGAGCTTCGCGGCCATCTGGGCGCAGAAGTGGTCGGAGCGGTCCTCGGTCCAGTACACGGTGTTGAGCACCGGATTGCCGTGGACGAGCACGAGGCGGGGGCCGCTGGTGTGGCCCCCCAGCGGCCGCACGTCCACGCGGAAGGGGAGCCCGCCCAACCACCGCTTCGCCTCCGCCGAGACGTGGGCGCGGGTCCACGCATAGCTCTCGTGGCTCAGCGCTTCCTGGTGCGGGTCCTCGTAGCGGCAGCCGCAGTGCTCGTAGTCGCTGGCCGTGGTGGAGTCGTAGTTCCCGGCCACACCGGGGATGCCGCGGGCGCGGAGCGCCGCCACCACCTCGTTCGGCCAGGGCCCGTAGCCGACCAGGTCGCCGAGGTGGTAGACGGCGTCCACGTCGCTCCGGGCATCCACGTCCTCGAGCACCGCCTCCAGGGCGGGCAGGTTGCCGTGGACGTCGCTGAGGAGCGCATACCTCACATCACGCCTCCTTCCCGGCCGCGGGCTTGGTAGCCCGCACGAAGGCTGACATGAAGCGCCCCTCCACCGCCTCGGCGAAGTCGTCCAGGTCCAGCCCCGCCTCCTCCAGGAAGGCGCGGGCGTCCTCGGGCTCGTAGACGCGGGTCGGCTCCAGGCTCGGATCCTCGAAGCCGGCCTCCCGCAGGAGTGACTCGAACTCCCGCTCCTCCAGCGCCCCGGCCACGCACCCCACCCACAGCTCCATGCTGCGGCGCACCGCGGGCGGAACCTCGCCCCGCACCACCACGTCGGAGACCGCGAAGCGCCCCCCCGGCTTGAGCACGCGGAACGCCTCCCGCAGCACCCGGCCCTTGTCGGCCGACAGGTTGATGACGCAGTTGCTGATGACGACGTCGACGCTGGCGTCCGGCAGGGGGATGTTCTCGATGTCACCCTCGAGGAACTCGACGTTCTCCGCGCCGGCCTCGGCCGCGTTCTTCCTGGCGAGCTCGAGCATGGCGCCGGTCATGTCCAGGCCGTACGCCTTTCCCGTGGGTCCGACGCGCTTGCCGCTGAGGAGGACGTCGATCCCGCCGCCGCTGCCCAGGTCCAGCACGACCTCGCCCTCCCTCAGCTCCGCCAGGGCCGTGGGGTTGCCGCACCCCAGCGACGCCAGCACCGCCTTCTCGGGAAGGGACGAAGCGGTGACCTCGTCGTAGAGGTCCCGGGTGATGGGGTCGCTGGCGTCGGGGCCGCACCCGCACGAGGTGCCGCAACAGGTGCCCTTCGAGCCCGCCGCCGCCCGCTGGGCCGCCTCGCCGTACTTCTGCCTCACCACCGCCTTCAGCTCCTCGCTCATGACCGCCTCCATATCAACGAATTTTGATGCTTTCTGGGAAAAAAAACCGCCGCCTCAGACGCAGCAGCTCCCGCTCCGGGGGGTCGCCGGCCGCCACCCCTCGCCGTCCTTCACCTCGCCCAGGAACGCCCGCATCTCCTCCAGGGCCTCGGGAACCAGCGCGTAGTAGACCCAGCGCCCGTCCCGGCGGTCGGTGATGACGCCCGCGTCCTTCAGCTTCTTCAGGTGGAAGGAGAGGCGGGACTGGGCGGCGTCCAGCGCGTCCTGCAGCTCGCACACGCACCGCTCCCCTCCGGCGAGTCGGCGCACGATGCCGAAGCGCGTCTCCTCGGCCACGGCCTGGAAGCGCTGGAGCAGGGCGTCGTCCTTCAGCGTGTCGTTCGGCATGGGCGGAGAATACATCAACGTGTGTTGATGCGTCAAGGCCTACCGGAGCGGCCCGGGTCGGGCCGCTCCGGTCACCCGCGGTCAGTCCAGGTCGAAGCGGTCCAGGCTCATGACCTTGTCCCAGGCCGCGACGAAGTCGCGCACGAGCTTCTCCTCACCGTCGTGGCTCCCGTAGACCTCTGCGATGGCGCGGAGCTGGGAGTTGGAGCCGACCACGAGGTCGACGGCGGTGGCCGTCCACTTCACGTCGCCCGTGGCCCGGTCGCGCCCCTCGTACACGTGCTCCCCCGAGGCGGCCGGCGACCACTCGGTGCCCATGTCGAGGAGGTTCACGAAGAAGTCGTTGCTGAGCGTGCCGGGGCGGTCCGTGAAGACGCCGTGCTGGGAGCCGCCGTGGTTGGCGCCCAGCGCCCGCATCCCGCCCAGCAGGACGGTCATCTCGGGGGCGGACAGGGAGAGCAGGTTGGCCCGCTCCAGGAGGAGCGTCTCGGGGGGCAGGGTGGGATCGGGGCGGACGTAGTTGCGGAAGCCGTCGCCCCGGGGCTCCAGCACGTCGAAGGAGTCGACGTCGGTCTGCTCCGCCGAGGCGTCGGTGCGCCCCGGGGTGAACGGCACGCTCACCTCGTGCCCGGCCTTGCGGGCGGCCTCCTCCACGGCGGCGCAGCCGCCCAGGACGATGAGGTCGGCGAGGGAGATCCGCTTCCCGCCCGACTGGGCGTCGTTGAAGTCCTTCCGCACGGCCTCCAGCGTCTCCAGCGCCTTCGACAGCTCGGCCGGCTCGTTCACCTCCCAGTCCTTCTGGGGTGCGAGGCGGATGCGGGCTCCGTTGGCGCCGCCCCGCATGTCGGTGCGGCGGAAGATCGCCGCCGCGCTCCAGGCGGTGTACGCCAGGCGGGCGATGGAGAGCCCCGAATCGAGGAGCCGGCGCTTGAGCTCGGCCACGTCGTCGGCGTCCACGAGCTCGTGGTCCACCGGCGGCACCGGGTCCTGCCAGATCTGCGTCTCCGGGACCCAGGGCCCCAGGTAGCGCGACACCGGCCCCATGTCCCGGTGCAGCAGCTTGTACCAGGCCTTGGCGAAGGCCTCGGCGAGCTCGTCGGGGTTCTCGTGGAAGTGGCGGGAGATCTTCTCGTACTCCGGGTCGGTGCGCAGGGCGACGTCCGTCGTCAGCATCATGGGCGCGTGCCGCACCGAGGGATCCTCAGCGTCGGGCACCGTGCCGGCGCCCCCATCGCCCTTGGGCTTCCACTGCTTGGCGCCCGCCGGGCTCTCGGCCAGCTCCCACTCGTAGCCGAACAGCGTGTCGAAGAAGCTGGTGTCCCACGAGGTGGGCGTGGGTGTCCACGCGCCTTCGGGACCGCCGGTGGTGGTGTCCCTGCCCTTGCCCTTGCCGTACGCGTTCTTCCAGCCGAGCCCCTGCATGTGCACGGGACAGGCTTCCGGCTCCGGGCCCACCAGTGCGGGGTCGCCCGCGCCGTGGCTCTTGCCGAACGTGTGGCCGCCGGCGATGAGGGCCACGGTCTCGTAGTCGTTCATGGCCATGCGGGCGAAGGTGTCCCGGATGTCCTTGGCGGCCGCCAGGGGATCGGGCTTTCCGTTGGGTCCCTCCGGGTTCACGTAGATGAGCCCCATCTGCACGTTGGCCAGGGGCCGGGCCAGCTCCCGGCCGGCGCTGTAGCGCTCGTCACCCAGCCACGTGTCCTCCGGGCCCCAGTAGATGTCCTCCGGCTCCCAGATGTCCTCCCTGCCGAAGCCGAAGCCGAACGTCTCGAAGCCCATGGACTCCATGGCGACGTTGCCGGCGAAGATCAGGAGGTCGGCCCAGGAGAGCTTCTTCCCGTACTTCTGCTTGATGGGCCACAGCAGCCGCCGCGCCTTGTCCAGGTTCGCGTTGTCGGGCCAGCTGTTGAGGGGGGCGAAACGCTGGGAGCCGTCGCTGCCGCCACCCCGGCCGTCGTGGATGCGGTACGTCCCCGCGGCGTGCCAGCTCATGCGGATGAACAGGGGCCCGTAGTGCCCGTAGTCGGCCGGCCACCACGGCTGGGAGCTCGTCATGAGGTCCACGAGGTCCTGCTTCAGCGCATGGACGTCCAGCTCCTGGAACGCGTCGGCGTAGTCGAAGTCCCGGCCCAGGGGGTTGGACGCGTCCGGGTGCTGGTGCAGCACCGAGAGGTCGAGCTGGTTCGGCCACCAGTCCCGGTTCGTCCGGGGCCGGTGCCCCGTCGGCTGGGGCGACGGGATCACCGGATTCTCGCTCTCGCTGGTGCTCCCCATGGCCTGCTTGTCGTGTCCGCCCGATCCGTCGCTCACGTGGCTCTCTCCCTGGTGCTGGTTTGGCTGTGATGCTCGTTCGCCTGGCTCATTCGTCGGGTCCCCTGCCGCCGCCCTCCGCCGCGAGGCACTCGGGGCAGCGGCCCCAGTAGATCACCTCGGCCTCGTCGATCTCGAAGCCCGCGTCCTCGACGGCCGTGAGGCACGGCGCCTCGCCCACCGCGCAGTCCACGTCGATCGTCCGGCGGCACGTGCGGCAGATGAGGTGGTGGTGGTTGTCCCCGGTGCGCGTCTCGTAGAGGGCGACCGACCCCGCCGGCTGGATGCGCCGGACGAGCCCCTCGTCCGTGAACGTGGCCAGCGCGTCGTAGACCGCCTGGCGGGAGATGGCGCCGATCTCGTCGCGCACCACCCGGCAGATGTCGTCCGTGTTCGCGTGGGGCCGCTCGGCGACGGCCCGCAGAACGGCCAGGCGCTGCGCCGTCACCTGGAGGCCTCGGCGGCGCAGGAGCGCTTCGGGATCCGTGGGCGGATGTGGGAACATGGAGGGATGATAGCCCGGATTCTGGACACGGTCCAGAGTTGGGATGGATCGACCGGGCGCCGGCGGACCTTCCCCATCGCGGCCCGGGCCCCCTGAGCCCAGGCGGCCCCGCCCCCCTCTACCGGCGCCCGGGCCCGCCGGAGCCTCGGCTCCACAGCACGTCCCTCGCCCGGCGCACCCGGTGGTCGGGGCCCACGAAGCGGCGCTCGACGCCATGGGGGCCCGGGGTGACGACCAAGACGAGGAAGGTCCCGGACAGCTCCCGGAGGAGGTCCTTCGCGGGCGCTGCCGCCGCCGCGCCGGGCGCGACCTCCCACGCCGTGTACAGCTCGCCGAACGCCGAGTCGGGCTGGTAGTCGAAGATCACGCCGCACGCGTCGGGGCGGAGGGTCGGGTCGACCCCGCCGTCGACCTCGAGCACACCGCGCAGCCACTGGCACGCGAAGGTCCGGCAGGAGGACGGGCGGTCGGCGTAGATCCCGCACCCCGACCCGCACAGGTGCGCGCAGGACCGGTAGGGGCCCTTCCCCAGCTCAGGCACGGCGACCGCCGTGCAGCAGGCGGTGCAGGCACCGCACGCGCGGGCGTCGTCGCCGCCGGCGCTCCGACCCCCTCTCCCGGTGGGCGTGGTCATGGGTGGGTGGCGAGGATGTCCATCATCGTGCGGGCGTCGAGCTGGTGGCGATCGTAGACGCAGAGGAGCGTGCAGTCGCAGACGGCAAGAGCACGTTCACGCGAGCCTCGCACCCGATCAACTCCTCGATTGAGATTCCCTGCGCCTCCCCGCGGGCGGAGTGATCCGTCGCGGCCGCCGGCGTGAGAGCGATCGGCGAGCGCCGCCCACCGCCGCCCGTCGCAGAGATCGGCGATCGCTGATATGTATTGGGGGCCATGCCCGAACCCCGCCGGCCCTCCTCGTCTCCGCCCCTCCCGGTCGTCTCCGTCCCGGCCGCCTCCGCCCCCGGCACCCACGCCGCCGCGCCAGGCCGCGGCAGCCGCCGCTACGCCGTCGAGGGGCTCTGCTGCGCCACGGAGGTCCGGCAGATCGAGGCGAAGCTGGGCCCGCATCCGGGGGTGACGTCGCTTCGCTTCGACCCCGTGGGCCACACCATGGACGTGGTGGGGCCGATCCGCTCCGGCGAGGTGGAGCGCGCCGTCGCGTCGCTGGGGATGAAGGCGAGGCCCGTGGACGCCCCGCCGGTGGAGGCGTCATGGTGGGAGCGGCGGGGCAGGCTCGTGCTGGCGGTCGTGTCGGGCGCCCTCTGGCTCGCGTCCATGGCGGCGGGCGCCTGGATCCAGGCGGGGGCGGCCGCCGTGGCGCTGTCGGTGGGCGCGGTGGTGGCGGGCGGCTGGCACGTCTTCCCCGGGGGCTGCGCGCCGCGGCCAGCCGGGCGCTGGACATGAACTTCCTCATGTCGGTGGCGGCGGTGGGGGCGCTGCTCATCGGCCAGTATGCCGAGGCCGGCGCGGTGATGTTCCTGTTCGCCGTCGCCCAGCTCCTGGAGGCGGCGTCGATGGGCCGGGCGCGCCAGGCGATCCGGTCGCTGATGGAGTTGGCCCCCGCGGAGGCCACCGTGCTCCGCGGCGGCCGGGAGGTGCGGGTGCCCGCAGAGGCGGTGGCGGTGGGCGAGACCGTCGTCGTCCGTCCGGGGGAGAAGATCGCGGTGGACGCGGTGGTGCTCGAGGGGCGCTCGGCCGTGACCCAGGCCGCCATCACGGGTGAGTCGATGCCGGTGGCCAAGGCGCCGGGCGACGAGGTCTTCGCCGGGACGCTGAACGGCGCCGGCGCCCTGGATCTCCGCTCGACGCGCCCCCACTTCGACACCACGCTGGCGAGGATCATCCACGCGGTGGAGGAGGCGCAGGCGACGCGGGCACCCAGCCAGGCGTTCGTCGAGCGCTTCGCCCGGGTGTACACGCCCCTGGTCGTGGGCGCCGCCGTCCTGCTGGCCGTTCTCCCGCCCCTCGCCTTCGGCGCCGCCTGGGCGGAGTGGATCTACCGGGCGCTGGCGCTCCTCATCGTGGCCTGCCCGTGCGCGCTGGTGATCTCCACGCCGGTGACCGTGGTGAGCGCGCTGACGGGAGCGGCCCGGCGCGGCATCCTCATCAAGGGCGGCGTGCACCTGGAGCGAGCGGGACGGGCGAGGGTGGTGGCGCTGGACAAGACGGGCACCCTCACCGAAGGCCGCCCCCGGGTCACGTCGGTCCGTGCCCTGGACGGCGAGGACCCCGACCGCGTCCTGGCTCTGGCGGCGGCGGTGGAGGCGAGGAGCGAGCACCCGCTGGCCCCGTCCATCCTGGAGCGGGCGCGCTCCGAGGGGGTGAGGATTCCCGCGGCGGAGGCCACCCGCGCCCACCCGGGCCGGGGCGTGGAAGCGCGGGTGGAGGGGCGGCGGGTGGTGGTCGGGAGCGGGCGGCTCTTCCAGGACATGGGGCTCGGGGACGAGGGCGCCGCCGCCGCCCGCCCCCTCGAAGGCGCAGGAGCGACGGTGGTGCTGGTCGCGGAGGAGGGGGACCCTGCCACGCCGGCCGGCGCGGCCCTGCGCGTTCTCGGTGCCCTCGGCATCTCGGACCGCATCCGTCCCCACGCCGCCGCGAGCCTGGCGTCGCTGCGCTCGGCCGGCATCGAGACCATCGCCCTGCTCACCGGCGACAACCCCGCCACGGCGCGCGCGGTGGCGGCCTCCCTGGGCGACCCGGCGCTGGTGGTGAAGGCGGGGCTCCTCCCCGAGGACAAGGTGGCGGCGGTGCGCGGGCTGGAGGCGGCCCACGGGCCGGTGCTCATGGTGGGGGACGGCATCAACGACGCGCCCGCCCTGGCTGCCGCGTCGGCCGCGGGCGTGGCGATGGGCGCCGCGGGCACGGACGTCGCCATCGAGACCGCGGACATCGCCCTCATGTCGGACGACCTCTCCAAGCTCCCCGAGCTGATCGCGCTGGCGCGCAAGGCGGAGGGGATCATCCGCGGCAACATCGTCTTCGCGCTGGCCGTGAAGGCGGTTTTCGTGGTCCTGGCGGCGACCGGGCTCGCTACCCTGTGGATGGCCGTGCTGGCCGACATGGGGGCGAGCCTGCTGGTGATCGGGAACGGGATGCGCGCCCTGCGGGTGCCGGGGGCTCCGTGACGCAGGGCGGCGTGCCGACGCCACGGGGGCGGCGGAGGGAGCTGAGGCGCCCCCGGGTCCCAGCCCTCCCTCAGCGCAGGCGCCCGAGCAGCGCCCGGAGCGAGTCCGCCGGGAGCGGCGCCCGGCCCGCGGCGAACACCCCGCCGTCCAGGGCGAGGGAGGCGTGGGCTTCCGCGCCGCCCCCGGGGACGTCGACGGGGCTCCGCGCCTCGAGGAGCGTGAGGCGCTCCCCCGATGCCAACCGCTGGACCACCCGGGCGACCGCCGTGCCCCCCACCCGGGCCACCTCGATGGACACCACCTCCAGGTCCGTGAGCGTGCGCAGGGGGAATCCCACGAAGGCTTCGGCCTCGCTCCGGGAGACGGGCGCCCACAGGACGGCCTCGCCCCCGGGCGGCGGGACGATCGGCGGGCGCTCCGCCCCGGCCGCCCCTGCCTGTGCGCCACGCGGAGGCTGGGCGGCCTGGGGCGCCTCCGTCCCCGTCACCACGATCTCGTCCAGGGCCAGCGCCCGGGCCGACATGCGGAAATCGGCGGCCGCCGTGTCCCCTCCGGCCCTGGGGAGCGCCCGCTCCTCGGGCTGGTAGCCGAGCCTCTCCACGCGCACCGGCACGTCGCGCAGGGAGTCGGGGAGGGCGCCCAGGGGCAGGTCGAAGCCCCCGTTGGCGTTGGTCAGCGTTCCGACGCCCGTGCCGGGTACGTAGACCTGGGCCGATTCCAGGGGACGGCCCGAACCCGCGTCCGTGACCCGCCCGCTCAGCGTCCCGGCATCGTCCGCCTCCGCGACCCGGGCCTTGGCCATGGATCGGGACGGCGACGGGGAGGCGGGGACGGGGGCATCGGCTGCGGTGGTGGGGCTCGGCGGCCGGGCCGGGGCCGCGTTGGCCTCGGCGGGTGGCGCGGCGGCGGCCTCCTCGCCCCTCGCCATCGTCCCCGCCATCGCTCCGGCCGGCGCCTGGGCGACGTCGGCCGCCGACCCGCCCGACCCCACCGACGCGGCCCGCTCCACCGGCGGGCGGGCCACCTCGTTGGCGAGCCACCCCACGCCCAGCGCCACCACCACGCTCGCGGCCCACCCCGCCGCCACCCGCCAGCGGCGACGCGGGCGGCCGGCGCTCAGCCCCCGGGCCCGGGTCACGACGGCGTCGAAGGCGGGCATCTCCTCGCCCTCCACCCGTGCGGCGGCCGCCAGCAGGCCGCGAACGTCGTCGCCCGAGGCCCGGAGCTCACCGGCCAGGCCAGCGCAGCGGGGACAGAGCGCCACGTGCTCCTCCACGGCGGCCCGCTCCTCGTCCGTCAGCCCCCCTCGCGCCCCGTCGATCCACGCCTGGAGAAGGCCCTCATCCATGTGCCGCATCGGTCTCCTCCTGTGCGTCGCACGCCTCCAAGAGCTTCTTCTTCGCCCGGGCCACGGTGGTCCCCATCGCTCCCCTGGCCAGGCCGGTACGCTCGGCGATCTCGCCGTAGTCGAAGCCCGCGTTCCAGAGGAGGAGCACCTGCCGGTCCCGCTCCGAGAGCGTCTCCAGAGCCGCCCGCACCTTGCGGGCGCGCTCCTTCGACTCGAGCTCCTGGGAGGGGCTCGGCACCCGCTGGGCGCGTGCGTCCTCCTCCGCCCGCAGCAGCGCGAGGTGGCGCTTGCGCCGCACCACGAGGCGGGCCTCGTCCCGGGCCAGGTTCGCGGCGGTGCGGAAGACCAGTCCCCGGGGGTTGTCGGCCTCGACCCCCAGGACGCGGGCGAACGCCTCCTGGGCCATGTCCCGTGCCCGCTCCCGGTCGAGGAGCATTCCCGACAGGAAGCCCACCACATCGTGGTAGGTCGCCCGGTAGACCGCTTCCCAGTCGGTCTTCACGCGCGCTCCCGGTAGGGGTCGATGGCGGCCGCGCCGGCGATCTCCGGGGTGGCTCGCACGGGTTCGACGAATCCGCGGCAGGATGTTGCACACGGCCCCGAGGCCCTGGCGGGGCGCCCCCACCCGCCGAGCCCGTTCCCTGTGCAAATCAAGCTCACGCCCTCGTCGAACCGGCCGCAAGCGACGCCGGGGCCGCCCGCCGCGGTCCCGTCCCCCAGTCTGGAGGAGACCCATGCATCCCCTGACACGCGCCGTTCGAAGCCTCGCGCCCCTCGCGCTGGCCGCGCTCACCGCAGGAGCCGCCGCCCGGCCCCTGGTCGTCACCGGCCGCGTCGTCGACGCGGACAGCGGCCGGCCCCTGTCCGCCGCCCAGGTCACCATCGACGGCGCCGGGATCGGAGCCCTCACCGACGGCGACGGCCGCTACCACCTCACCCTGCCGGAGGGCACGAGCGCCGGCGAGGTCCGGGTGGTGGCCACCCTCATGGGCTACGGCAGCCGCTCCGCCGTCGTGCGGCCGGCGGACCGGGCGGCGGGCGACACCGTCACCGTGGACTTCAGCCTGGAGCTGGAGGCCCTCGCCCTGGACGAGATCGTGGCCGCGGGATCGGGCGCCGTGGTCCAGTCCACGGCCGACGCGCCCCGGAACTGGGCGCCGCCCCCGTCCCCGGGCGCGGCTTCCAAGGCCACGGCGGCCCCCTGGGCTCCCGCCCACTGGCGGCACGCCGCCCAGCCCGGCGACCGGGAGCAGTACGCCCCCATCGCGGAGAGCGACTTCCGCGCCGTGGCCGACCACCCCCTCTCGACCTTCTCCATCGACGTGGACCGGGCGTCGTACAGCAACGTGCGCCGCTTTCTCCTGAAGGAGCACCGCCTCCCGCCCGTGGACGCCGTGCAGGTGGAGGAGATGGTCAACTACTTCCCCTACCGCTACGCCCTTCCCCGGAACGGCGAGCCCGTCGCGGTCACCACCGAGGTGGGCCAGGCACCGTGGAGGAAGGAGCACCGCCTCCTGCGCATCGGTGTCGCCAGCCCCCCCATCGACGTGGACGCGCTGCCGCCCAGCAACCTGGTGTTCCTCCTGGACGTGTCCGGCTCCATGCAGTCGCCGGACAAGCTGCCTCTGGTCAAGCGCTCTCTGCGCCTCCTGGTGAACCAGCTCCGGGAGCAGGACCGGGTGGCCATCGTCGTCTACGCGGGGGCCGCCGGGCTGGTGCTGGAGCCCACCTCGGGCGCCCACAAGGAGCGCATCCTGGACGCCATCGAGCGGCTCGAAGCCGGGGGCTCCACGGCTGGTGGCGCGGGGCTCCGCCTGGCGTACGACGTGGCGCGCCGCCACTTCGTGCGCGGCGGCAACAACCGGGTCATCCTCACCACCGACGGCGACTTCAACGTGGGCGAGAGCAGCGACGGCGCCATGGTGCGGCTGGTGGAGGAGCGCCGGGAGGAGGGGACGTTCCTCACCGTCCTGGGCTTCGGCACCGGCAACCTGCAGAACACGAAGATGGAGGAGATGGCCCAGCACGGGAACGGCAACTACGCCTACGTCGACGGCCTCGACGAGGCCAGGAAGGTGCTGGTGGGCGAGATGGGAGGCACCCTCGTCACCGTGGCCAAGGACGTGAAGGTGCAGGTGGAGTTCAACCCGGAGCGGGTGCGGGCCTACCGCCTCCTGGGGTACGAGAACCGGCTGCTGGCCGCCGAGGACTTCAACGACGACACCAAGGACGCCGGCGAGATGGGCGCCGGGCACACGGTCACGGCCCTCTACGAGATCGTGCCGGTGGGGAGCGGATCGGACGTAGACACCCCGCCGGTCGATCCCCTCCGCTACGGCACGGAGCCGGCCCCCCGGGACGGGAGCCACGGCAACGAGCTGGCCTTCGTGAAGGTGCGTTACAAGGCGCCCCACGGGACGGAGAGCCGCCTCGTCCAGCGCCCGGTGGTGGACCGGGGCGACGGCGCCCCCTCGGTGGACTTCCGCTTCGCGTCGGCCGTGGCGGGCTTCGGCATGCTGCTGCGGCAGTCGGACCACCGGGGGACCGTCACCTCCGACCAGGTGCTGGCCCTGGCCCGCGCCGGGCTGGGGGACGATTCCCAGGGGTACCGCAGGGGGTTTCTTGACCTGGTCGAGGCGTACCGGTCCATCGTGGGCGCCTCGGAGACGGACGACCCGGGCCGGTGAGCTCTCCGGGGGGGCGGCGACGCCGCCCCCCCGCTCCACGTCGGCCGAATCGGTATGTTCCAGCGTGCACCCCACCCCGGAGCCCGACCGAGGAGCGCGCATGGAGCCGATCTACCTGGACTACAACGCGACCACGCCGGTGGCGCCGGAGGTCGTCGGAGCCATGCTCCCCTACCTGGGAGAGCACTTCGGGAACCCATCGAGCGCCCACGCCTTCGGCTCCGCCGCGAGGCGGGCGGTCGACGAGGCCCGGGCCGCCGTGGCCGAGCTGCTGAATGCCGAGGCCGGAGCCGTCGTCTTCACCAGCGGTGGCACCGAGAGCAACAACCTGGCGATCCAGGGCGCGGCCCGGGCGAACGGGAGCGGCCGCAGGCACCTGGTCACGTCCTCCGTGGAGCACCCCGCGGTGACCCAGGTCTTCCGGTGGCTCGCGACCCGGGGGTACCGCGTGAGCGTGCTCCCGGTGGACGCCTCCGGCCGCGTGCACCCGGAGGACCTCGAGCGGGAGATCGGACCCGAGACGCTGTTGGTGAGCGTCATGCACGCCAACAACGAGGTCGGCACCATCCAACCCATCGCCGAGCTGGCCGAGGTGGCGCACCGTCACGGTGCCCTCATGCACACGGACGCGGCCCAGTCGGTGGGCAAGATCCCGGTGGACGTGGAGGCCCTGCACGTGGACCTGCTGACGGTGGCCGGACACAAGCTCTACGCGCCCAAGGGCGTCGGCGCCCTGTTCGTGCGCCCCGGCGTCGCCCTCGCGCCGCTGATGCACGGCGCCCTCCACGAGGGGGGACGGCGACCGGGCACGGAAGCCGTGCACCAGGTGGTCGGCCTCGGGGCGGCGGCCCGTCTCGCGGGGCGCGACCTCCCGGGGACGGCCGCGCGCCTGCGCGCCTTGCGCGACCGGTTGGAGGCGGGGCTCCGGCGCACGGCGGGTGGCGAGGGGATGCAGCGCAACGGCCACCCGGGCGAGCGCCTGCCCAACACGCTCAGCGTCTCCTTCCGGGGCGTGCGAGCGGACGCCCTGCTCGCCGCCATCGGCGAGCGCGTAGCGGCCTCGGCAGGGTCTGCCTGCCACGCGGACGACGTCCGGCTCTCCCCGGTGCTGCGCGCCATGGGGGTCGACCCCGAATGGGGGATGGGCACGCTCCGGCTCTCGGTGGGTCGCCCCACCACGGAGGAGGAGGTCGACGAGGCGGCCTCGGCCGTCGCCGCCGGGGTGGAGGCGCTGAGCGTCGCGGGCCGGGGGCTCCGGGAGGCCGACCATGCGTGAGCGCTACGACGTGCTGGCCGTGGGTGCCCATCCCGACGACGTCGAGGTGTTCATGGGGGGCACGCTCGCCAAGCTCGCCGACCGGGGGATCCACGTCCTGATGGTCGACCTCTGCTCCGGCGAGCCCGCCCGGCACGCCGGCAGCGGCGTGCGCGGTGAGCAGGCCGCCCGGGCCGCGGACATCCTCGGCGCCGATCGGCTGACGCTGGGCTACCAGGACCGGATGATCCGGGACACCCCCGAGTGCCGCATGGACGTGGCCGAGCAGATCCGCCGCTGCCGTCCCCGCTTCGTGTTCACGTCGGAGGGCTGCGGCGTCCACCCCGACCACAAGGCCGTCACCGACATCGTCACCAACGCGGTCTTCTACGCCCGCCTGCCGAAGTGGGACGAGGTGCCGGGCGGAGAGCGCCTCGCGGAGACGGAGCCCCACGAGATCGACCGTCTCTTCTTCGGCCACTGCCGCATGGAGACCCCCTGGGAGCGCTTCGACTTCGCCGTGGACGTCACGGAGACGTACGAGCGCAAGCTCGCCTCGCTCGCCGCCTACGAGGCGGTGTTCAGCGGGGACCAGGCGGAGCTCCTCGACCGCTATGGCGCCGAGGACCGCTATACGGGGAGCCTGCTCGGGGTGGGCTACGCTGAGGCGTTCAAGGCACGGAGCCCCCTCCTCCTCGACGACCCCACGGTGATCCGGCGCGTACGGTTCGGGTGAGCCGGGCGCGCCGTCGGCGTGCCCTTCTGGTGCAGGACGTGCATGGCAGCGGCCCGAAAGGAGCCGGAGGAGCGACATGCGCGATCCAAGAGACCGGGGCGCTCGCCCGGGCGCCCGCTGACCCGTGGCGATCTTCCTGATCGTCGTCGGTGCCGCACTGGTCGGCCTGGTGATGGCCGGCGCCATCAAGATGAGCGCTGACCCTCGGCGGCCCGACCATCGCGGCGCTCACCCCGATGCTGTGGGTGATACTCCTGATCGCGGGGTTCGCCCTGGTGCTCTGGCCCTTCGTCCTCGACTTCGCGTACGACCCGGGCCCGCCGGGCGCCCGCTGGCTGGAGACGTTCTACTACAGCGGCTACCTGGCGACGACCCTGGGACTCGGCGACGTCATCCCCCTGGGCCCGGTCTTCCGACTCGTCTCCATCCTGGAAGCGTTCCTCGGGTTCGCCCTCTTCTCCGTGGGCATCACGTACGTCCTCTCCATCTACACCCAGCAATCGCTGCAGACGGCGCTGGCCAGCGACATCGACCACGCGTTGCGGGGTTCGGATCCCATCGACTGGCGAAACCCGGGAGAGCAGGAGCTGGCGCGGTCCTACGAGCTCGCCCGGGACTTCGCCCACCGCCTCGCCCGGGTGAACACGGCCAACAGCCAGTACCCGATCCTGCACTACTTCCGGCACCGGGACGCCTCGGAGGCCCTCCCCGTGCAGGTGGGGCGGCTGATCCGCTGGGTCGAGGCCATGGAGTCGGCGGCGCCGCAGCGGGACTGGCTGCGCGGCCGCTCGCCGTTCCTGTCGCTGAGCCGCGCGGTGGACGACTACCTGCGGAAGGTCGCCATGCACCTGCTCCCCGCCCGGCACACCGGCGAAGAGCCGCTGGACCGGGAACGGGAGCATGCGCGCCTCCTCCACTACCTCTGCTACGAGGCGGTGCCTCGCCGGGCCCTACCGGAGGAGAGCGCGCCGTGAGCGGGGGACACGGGGGCGGGAGCATGCACTACTGGAAGGGCGTAGCCCGGGGGTTCGGCGGCGCGCTTCTCTTCTCCCTCCCGCTGTACCTCACCATGGAGATGTGGTGGCTGGGCTTCTACATGAATCCGCTCCGGCTGGCGTTGCTCCTGGCGCTGGGGCTCCCGCTGCTGGTGGGCCTCGCCTCCATCTCCGGCATGGAGCGCACCCACGGCAAGCTGGAAGCGGTCATCGGGGGGCTCACCGGCTACGGCATCGGGGTCGTGTCGAGCGCGGCCGTCCTCGCCGTCCTCGGCATCCTCGGGCCCGCCGACCCGCTCCCCGACGTCGTAGGGAAGATCGGGGTGCAGGCGCTGCCGGCCGGAATCGGCGCCGCCCTCGCTCGGAGCCAGCTCGGCGGCGACGGCCGCCACCGGGAGAAGGCGCGCGCGCGGAAGAAGCAGAAGCACGGAGACTCCTACCTCGCCGAGCTCTTCCTCATGATGGCCGGGGCGCTGTACGTGGCCTTCACCGTGGCTGCCACCCAGGAGATGGACCTGGTGCCGTATTCCACGGACCCCTGGCACATCCTGGGCGCGGCGGCGCTCACCGTCGCCGTCATGCACGCCTTCGTGTACGCCATGGAGTTCAACGGCGCCCCCGAGCCGCCGGAGAACACCCCGTGGTGGAGCCTCTTCCTCCGCTACACCTGCCCGGCGTATGCCGTGGCCCTGGGGGTGAGCCTGCTCCTGCTGTGGCTGTTCGGGCGGCTGGAGAGCGCGGCCCTGGCGTGGGTGGCCATGCGCTGCGTGGTGCTGGGGATCCCCGCCGGCCTCGGCGCCGCGGCGGCGCGACTCATACTGTGAGGGGACGATGAGCGGGGACCACAAGGACGAGCCCGGGACCCGGGGCACAGCCGACGCCGAGGGGAAGGGCCACGAGGACATCTCGCCGTGGGAGTGGGTCGTGGCGGGGGCCAGCGCGGCGCTGGTGCTGGCGCTCATCGGCTACCTGCTGTTCCTGGGCGTGTCGACGCCCTCCTCGCCGCCCATGGTGTCGGTGAGCCGCGACAGCGTGGTGCCGATGGAGAACGGCTACGTGGTCACCTTCATCGCCCGGAACGTGGGGGGGACCACGGCGCGGGCGGTCCAGGTGGAGGGAGAGCTGCGCGCCGACTCCGGCACGGTGGAGAAGCGCTCGGCCACGCTCCACTTCCTGCCCGCGGGCGCCATCCGCCGCGGCGGCCTCTTCTTCGAGCACGACCCGGCGCGCTACCGCTTGCTGCTGCGCCCGGAAGGCTACGACCTGCCCTGACGACGTGGCGACCCCTCCGCCTCTCCTCGCCCTCGCCGCCGCGGTGGCCCTGGCGCTGGCAGCAGCGCCGGGCCGAAAGGGAGGACCGCACCGGACCGGGCGTGTACCGCGTGCACATGGCCTCGTTCGCCCTCTACAACGCCCTCGTGGGCTACCTCCTTCTGCACCGGGAGAGCGCAGCGGACGCGGTGCTCCTGTACGCGGTGGCCATGGCTCTCCACTTCCTGGTGAACGACGCCGGGCTCCGGGAGCAGCACAAAGGACGCTACGACCGCTCCGGACGCTGGCTGCTGCCGGCGCCGTCGTGGCCGGCTGGGCCTTCGGCCTCGCCACCCGGGTCCACGAGGCCGCCATCGCCACCCTGGTCGCGTTCCTGGCCGGCGGCGTCATCCTCAACGTGCTGAAGGAGGAAGTGCCGAAG
The DNA here is from genome assembly GCA_963720485.1 of uncultured Gemmatimonadales bacterium. GTDB lineage: Bacteria > Gemmatimonadota > Gemmatimonadetes > Longimicrobiales > Gaopeijiaceae > MFD05684-c1. The sequence continues at coordinate 4,231,510 of OY970395.1, read as the reverse complement.
GAGCGCCAGAGCCGCTTCGGCGCGTTCGCGGCGGGGCTGGCGGCGTACGCGGCCGTGCTGCTGGCGCTGTGAGGCGTCGCGGGGGCGGCGGACGCCCGTCCTCACCCCGGCAGGAAGAAGAAGGCGAGGCCCAGGATCACGTACACGGCCACGAGCTGGACGCCCTCCATCCAGTTCGTCTCTCCGTCGTTCGCCACCAGCGCCATGATCCCCGCCGCCAGGACCACCGCCAGCACCTCGAAGGGCGTGAACAGCAGGTCCATGGGGCGGGGGCCCACCGCGTAGCTCAGGAACACGAGCAGCGGCGCCACGAAGAGCGCCATCTGGATGGACGAACCCACGGCGATGTTCACCGCCGCGTCCATCTTGTCGTGCAACGCCATGAGCACGGCCGTGGAATGCTCCGCGGCGTTTCCGATGATGGCCAGCAGGATGACGCCGATGAAGACGTCGCTCCAGCCGAGGGCCTCCGCCGTCACCTCCGCCGCGCCCACCAGCAGCTCCGCCATCACCGCTACCCCCACCGTCGCCGCCACCAGGAGCCCCACCGAGCGCGCCGTGGAAGGCCCGGCGTGCCCCGGTTCCGCGGCGCGCGCCGCTTCGCCGCCCCCGTACAGCCCCCTGTGCGTGCGCAGGGTGAAGAGGAGGTGGAGGAGGTAGGTGGCCATCAGCACCACGGCGATCTCGAGGCTCAGCTCGAGCTCGTGGGGGGGCGCCGCCGGGTTCGTGCCGCCCCGAAGCGTCTGCGACGCCGCCAGGTGGAAGATGGCCGGCACCACCAGCCCGATGGCGCTCAGGACCAGGAGCGTGCCGCCGAGGCTCGCGGCCGTGCGGTTGAACGTCTGCGACGGGTAGCGGATGCCGCCCACCAGCGCGCTCAGGCCGAAGACCAGGAGCACGTTGCCGATGATCGACCCGGTGATGGACGCCTTCACCAAATCGTCGAGACCCGCGTGCAGCGCCAGCCCCGCGATGATCAGCTCGGCCGCGTTGCCGAAGGTGGCGTTCAGGAGGCCGCCGATACCCTCCCCGAGCCGCTCCGCCAGCGCCTCGGTAGCCTGCCCCATGAGGCCGGCCAGGGGGATGATGGCGAGGGCGGAGGTGACGAAGACCGGTACGGCGCCCGCGTGGACGCCGTACTCCAGCGCGAGGGCCACCGGCACGAACACGAGCAGCCAGCGGAGCAGGTTCTCCGGCGCGAACAGGCGTCTCAGCATGGGGCGCCAATGTGGGGGCGGGCGAGGCCGGGGCCAAGCTGCCGGCGGCGAGCCCGCGCCACGGTCAGAGCCGCTCCAACCTCCAGCGCGCGCTCACGCGTGCGACCATCTGCCCCGAGCGATCCAGGATCGCGCCCACGACCTCGTGCTCGACCGGCCCCGTCTCCTTCGTCACGACAGGCGCTCCGCACGCCGACTCTGCCTCCACCGTGCCGCGTGCCTTCCTGTGGTACTCGATGGACAGCGCGATCGGAATGCCGCGCACCCCCGGGGGCAACGCCGTCGTCAGCGCGAGTCCCGTCGCCAGCTCGCCGAGGTTGATGAGCGCGATCGCGTGCAGGGAGCGGAGGTGGTTCCGCAGCCGCCGCCGGTCGCGCATCTCCACCCGGGCCCGGCCCGGCTCCAGCTCGAGCACCGTGGGCGAGATGGTGCCGGTATAGGGCGCCATGCGCCCGACGAAGAAGCCGAACAGACGCCCACCCCCCGGCAGCCGCGAAACGCGCCTCCAGTACCGCAGCACGCGCGCCCCCTGGGCGGCGGGGTCGGCGTGGGCGGAGCGGCGGCCGGGCTCAGCGTCCGCGGACATCGGACAGAAAGGTTGGAGAGGTCACCGGCGCGCTCCCCCGTTCGTAGACCACCCGGTGTATGCCCTTGACCATCGCTCCCCCTTTTGGGTTCGACAGCAGCCGCTGTCCACCGCCGTCGCCGCTCCCGTGGCCCGTCGATGAGCGCCCAGGCGCCTGACGTGGACCGCCCGTGCGGATAGTAGAGGGCCCGGCGTGGGAAGGCTACAGAGTTGTTGTGGCGTCGCAACAGGAGGGCTTGCGGGATAGCTGCCGGGCCCGAAGGAACCCTTTCTCTCCCAACATTGTGAAGCCCTCTCAAACGGGGCATGCTCCGTGCCACGGCCACCTCCGTCTGCTTCGAATCGGTGCGCCCAGGAGGCACGGAGGTCATCATGGTTAGCAATCGTTGGCTCGGCGTTCTCGCCACCGGCCTGATCCTCGCCGGAACGAGTTGCTCCCCGGATACTCCCGACGCCCTGAGCGGCATCCTGGAGCCCTCCGATGTCCTCGTCGTACCGTCGGTGACGGTCCGTGTCTGCAAGTATGCGTGGGCCGCCAGCGCGGGCCTCCCCGACGACGGCACCGTGGGCAGGACCTTCGAGTTCAAGACCACCTCCACCAACCCCGACGCGGACGTCACGAGTCCGGTCTCGCTGGCGGCGTCGGGCACCGACGACGACCCGGCCGCCTGTACCACCGTGTTCGAGCTCTTTGGGACGTCGTTCGACGACCAGACGGACGTCTCCGTGTCCGAGCTCGTCCCGGACGGGTTCAACGTGAAGCGGATCGTCGTGGAGAGCGCCGACCCGTCCGTCATCGACGATCCGGATGATCCCGGGGTCACCATCAAGCCTCTGGGTGGGGCCACGGTGAAGTTCTACGACGCCGCCGTTCCGGTTTGCGAGGACGTCAACGCCGACAACTACGGGGGCGCGCTCCCGTGCACGTACCCTCCCTGTCCGGCAGGCTCCTTCACCTTCTCCTTCAACCCGGCGGGTGACCTGGTCATCGTCTACGACCAGTTCCCCGCGCCCAACGACAACAGCTACGGCGTGAACGCCGTGGGCTGGCCCAAGGGCCACAAGTTCTCGGACCTGCGGGGGAGCGACCACGCCGGATTCCAGCTCCTGGACGGGAACGGCAAGACACAGCTTTCGTTCAACGTCGACTACATCACCGAAGACGCGAGCGCGCCCTCCGGGTACGCGTCGCTGGGCGTGACGGGCGGTGACGGCAAGATGCTGGTGGGGACGCCCGACGGGATCACGGCCACCACTTCGCTGGCCAACAACCTGAACAACATCAACATCCCGGGCCTCTTCAACGCCTCCCACGTCCAGCAGTTCGGATCCGTGAACGTGCTGGTGGACTCGCCGCCCACCGATCCCGCCCACCAGACGTACGCCATCTCCGATCCGACGCTGGCCGGTTGGGACTTCCACAACACCTACTACGTCACGGTGTCGGCGGCGAAGCTCGCCGCCCTGGGCTTCGATCCGGCCACGTGGCAGGTGCTGCCCAACGCCGACCAGCTCCACAACTCGCCCCACAAGGATTGCCCGGTGCCGGCGGGCTCCTGCAGCGTCTCCGTCATGAAGACCGAGTTCAAGGACAGGGACGTCAAGATCACGCTGGTGAACGACGGCCCCTCCGACGTCTACCTCGACGAGCTCCTCCTCACGTGGCCCGATGCAGTGAACGGGAAGCTGAAGGCCGTGAAGCTCGGAAAGGACGTGATCTACGACAAGCCGGACATCGCGGGCGGCTCCGCCGATCTCACGTCGGACCTCCTCACGAAGGACGAGAAGCGGAGAAAGATCCCCCACGGGAAGTCCAAGACGCTCACGCTGCAGTTCGAGCGGAAGGCGGACACGAACCCGGCCAGCTATGCGCTCACCGCGAGCTTCGGGGAGTGCGACGTGACGATCTTTCCCTGAACAGAGGGGGGGCGCGCAGAGCCTGCGCGCCCCCCTCCCGCTGGCCCCGGCACGGCTCTCACCCGTCATGTCGCGGCCGACCAACGGCGAGACGGAGACCTGACGCCCCCTGTGGTATCGAGGCCACACCCCCGTTGCCCGACCCCATCAGCCGCAACTGTTGCGGCGGCGCCTCACGGACCCGCTGAAAAGCGAGAATGCCTCTCGCACAAGGACAATCCGGCACCCAGGCTGATACGTCTGCCCCCTGGTCCAGAACCTGCTCCCCTGTACCGACCTGAAGCGATTCCCCTCGAGGAGGCCCATGAGCGCCACCGCCCACGACGTTGCCCCACGGGCCCCTTCGACCCATGCCAGCGGCCTGGTGGGCCCCGCACGCCATCTCGTGTCGGCGGGGTACGGGGTTGGACTCATCCTCCTGGTGGCGCCGTTGCTCGAGATCGCCGTCCTCTCCTTCCCGTACCAGCCCGGGAAGGTCCTGTGGCGGTTCGGGGCCGCGGGACTCCTGTCGAACGCCGCGGGGCTTCTTACGCTGGGCTTCGGCGTTCTCCTCTTCGTGGCCGCGGCAGGCGGCAACCGCCGGCTGCTCCGCGGCCTCAGCGTCGTGGTCGGCCTGGTCAGCCTGGGCGTCGTGGCCCTCGCCGTGGGCTTTGCCCTGGATGGTCTCCAGCTGCGGGGTTCGGTGAATGTCGATGCAGCCGGGCCCTATAGGGCGGTCCTCTGGAAGACCGAGATCGTATTCGTAATGGTGGCACTCGTGACCGCTTGGCTCGCCGTGGGGGGGTGGCGTGCGTCTGCGCCCCGGCCGAAAACGGCCCGGACGAGCCAACGGGAAGAACGCGGAACAGCACACGACCCCGGAGAAGCCTTGCCGCCGGGCGGACGCGAACGGCTCGTTCTGCGTTGACCCCCCATGAGGACCGCAGGCCCCGATCACCCAAACCCTGCAGGAGGTAGAATGCGACACACAAGAAGGTGGGGAGCTACGTTGGTAGGTGCGTTCCTGCTGGCCGGCGGACTCGCCCGGCCGGCCGCGGCCCAGGTCTCGTTCCTGGGCCCAGGAGCCTTTCTCCCCTCGGCTCCCGCGATCACGTTCAGTGAGTACGCCAGTGGAACGGTGAACCCGCACTACGATTTCAACGCGGTTCCCGGCCTGGGCAACGTGAGCGTGGACTTCGGTGGCGCCTTCATGGGCCAGTCGACGGTCGACCTTTACGGCAATGGCAGCGTCATCTCGCTGTCGGGCTCGCCCACCGGCCCCCTGGCGCTCGACCCGACCTCTCCGCAGACGTTCATCACGGGGGATGCCGCGCAGCCCCACACGCCGGTGCTCAGTGGCACCCCGACGTACAACGGGCCGATCTCGATTCTGTTCGGGACCCCCGTGGCGGCCGTCGGTCTGAACGGCGGGTACTTCAACGCCGTCCACAGCACGTTCATTCAGGCCTTCGACGCCCTGGGCAATTCCCTCGGCTCGGTGACGAACAGCCAGGAGGGCATCGAGTTCTTCGGCGTCGTCACGAACAACGGGGCGAACCAGATCAAGGGTATCTCGTTCTACATCACCGATCAGGAGCCCGCAGGCTTCACCGTCGACGACGTCACCTTCGGTGCTGCCAGGGATCTGACGCCTGGCACGGTCACGCCCGAGCCGGCGACGGTCGTCTTCATGGCTACCGGCCTGATCCTCCTTGGCCTCCTGATGGCGTTCCGCCGCAGGCGGGAGGGAGAGGGCGGTGTGATGTTCGCTTGAGCGTCGTCGCCTGAGGATCGGCGCCGATGAGATACGAAAAGACCCCCCGAGGTGAGAAGCCTCGGGGGGTCTTTTCGCATCCGGCACTGCCCGTCATTGCGTTACCTCCGGCAAGAAGATCTCGAACAGCGTGCCTCGACCTTCCCGGCTCGATGCGAAGATGAAGCCCCCGGACTGCTTCACGATGCCGTAGGCCACGCTCAAGCCCAGCCCGGCCCCCACACGCCCGCCCTTCGTGGTGAAGAAGGGCTGGAACGCCCGGTCGAGGACCTCGGGAGTCATCCCCGCGCCCTCGTCCTCGACCGTGATCAAGGCCCAGTTCCCAGCAGGGACCACCACCTCGCCGTAGCGTCTCTCGGCGGAGAGAGACACGGATCGGACCCGTACCCACACCATCCCACCGTCCGGCGTGGCGTCCCGGGCATTCGCCACCAGGTTGGCCATCAACTGGGAGAGCCGGTCTCGGTCGGCGCGGACGATGACTGCTCCAGCCGGCTCCTCGAACCGGATCCGGAACCGAGGGCCGAAGAGGTCGCGCATCATGTCGATGGGAGGGGCGAGGGCGCTTCTCAGGTCCACGATATCCATCCGCAGGACCTGCCGACGGCCGAAGGCGAGGAGCTGATCCAACAATCCGTTCGCCCTCTGGGCGGCCCTCAAGACCTCGTCGAGCTCCTCTCGGGAGCCTTCGTTGCGCAGCTCGGCGTCTTCGAGGGCGATCTCGGTGTTCACGATGATCGCCGTGAGGATGTTCTTCAGGTCGTGGGCCATGCGGCCCGCCGTGCGGGCGATCATCTCGTAGGACTGGCTCGCCTGCCTCCGCCGATCGGACTCGGCCGGTACCTCGGTGTCATGTTCCATCGGCGAGCCGGGGATGCGAGGATCGGGGGGCCCGGGACGCGGCCGATGCGTCAGTCGGAATCCGTCGTGGAGAAGTGACGCTCGAACGGACGCGCCAGTTCCTTCAGCTCGTCGTCGAACTCGATCAGGGGCAGCCCCTCGAGAGAGGCGACCTTGAGGAACGCATCGACCACGGCGGGATCGAACTTGGTGCCCTTGAGGTTGATGATTTGATCCACCGAAGCCTCCACGCTCCAGGCCTCCTTGTACGGTCGCTCATGGGTGAGGGCGTCGAAGACATCGGCGACCGCCGTGATGCGCGCCGCCAGCGGAATCGACTCTCCCGCCAACCCCGGGGTGTAGCCGGTGCCGTCCCAGTTCTCGTGATGGTAGAGGGCGATCTCCTCCCCGGCCCGGAGGATGCGGGACGCACTCCCGCTGAGAACCCGGGCTCCCACCGTCGTATGGGTCTTCAGGATGTCCATCTCCTCCAGCGTGAGCGTTCCCTGCTTGAGGAGGATGGCATCCGGGATGGCCAGCTTGCCGATGTCGTGCAAGGGGGCCGCTCGGGAGATCACGTCCACCTCCGGCGCCGGCAGCCCCATCTCCGCGGCGATCCGGCTCGCGAGCTCCCCGACCCGGCGCGTATGCGGCCCTCCCCGGTAGTCGCGGAATTCGGCGAGCATGGCCAGCCGCTCGGCGAGACCCGCCTGCAACGCCCGGATCTCCTCTGTCTGCTCCTGGACGCGCTGCTCCCACTGCCGCGAGAGCATCCGCGACTCGAGCAGGTTCTTCACGCGGAGGACGACCTCGATGGCGTCATACGGTTTGCTGATGAAGTCGGTCGCCCCCTCCACGAGGGCCCTCTGCTTGGCCTCCGTCGACATGTCACCGGAGATGGCGAGGATGGGAAACAGCTCGCCCTTCGGGACGCGGTCCCTCACCTGGCGCAGGACCATGAAGCCATCCAGATGCGGCATGCGGAGGTCGAGGAGCAGGATGTCGGGCCGGAAGCTCATGAACTTCGGCAGGACGAGCCTCGAGTCCGTCAGAGTCTGTACGTACTGAAAGCCCGCCTTCCTGAGCACCCGCTCGAGCGTCTCCAGGGCCGCCTCGTCGTCATCGACGGCCAGGATGCGGCTCTGGACCGGCAGCTCTGCGATCAGGTTCAGCTTCGTCGAAGCGACGTGGTCCACAATGTCTCCAGGATTCGGGACCGGATGTCGAGCGGTCATCGGATTTCCTCGGGGCCATCTTGGCTGAGGCGACACCCCCCCACTCCCCAGACGGAACGAACCAGTACGTGTTCATGCGCCCGTCCCGCAAGCTGCGGTCGAAGCCTTCTGTGAGGGAGTCCCCAACCGTTCGGGCGCCACTTCCTGGGTCGCCCTTCCTCGCGTGAGCCCTATACCCCCAGCACCCGCACCCCGAACAGGAGCTCCAGCTCGGCGGCCGGGTCCGTACACCGGGCGTGCTCGACCGGGTCGGGCTGGATGACGTCGGAGCGGCGGGCGGTGAGCCAGTGGAAGCGCTCCGGGGCGGAGAGGAGCGCGACGTCGCCGGCGGCTGCGTCGCCGGCGGCGATCTCGGCGGCGGAGCGGAGGTAGCGGACGAGGAGCGCGACGTCCGCGTCCGGGGCCAGCGCCCGGAGCGCGTCCGGGTCGGTGAGGGCGCGCAGGCCGATGAACTCGGCGGGGCGCGACTGGAGCACCACGCCCACCGGCGTGCCCCGGCCGGTGTACGGGTGCGGCACCACACGCAGCACCGCGAAGCTGTACGGCACTTCGGGCGCGCCGGGACCCGGTCTGCGTCCAGCGCCGGGGGCCTCCCGCCCGCTCATCGCCGCACCCCCAGCCGACGCGGGGGCTCGTCCCGCTTCGACGCCCGTGCGCGGACGGCTTCGTCCACGAACGCCCGGGGCGCTTCCAGACGCTCGACCAGGTAGCCGACGTAGCGAGCCCGGGCGTCGTCGGCGGAGGCGAAGGGACCGCGGGCCAGCGGGTCCATGAGGAGGGCGTCGGGGACCTGGTCCATGGCGGCGGCGAGGACGTCGCGGGTGAGGCGGGGGGCGAGGCGGGCGTCGGCGGCGACGATGTCGTCCGCCAGGAGGAGCAGGACGTGGTCCCGGATGAGGGGGAACGCGGTGCGGGTGCGGCTGCTGTTCACGCCGGACCAGTTGTGGTGGGCGTAGAGCGCCGTGCCGTGATCGATGAGCCACGGCCGCCGGTCGTGGATCATGAGGTTGGGGTTCCGCGCGGTGCGGTCCGGATTGGTGACGAAGGCGTCCAGCCAGACCACCTCCGCGGCCAGATCGGCCGGGACCAGGTCGCCGGCGGCCTGGGCGTCGAAGTTGAACGCGCCGTCCAGGTAGCGGAGCCCCATGTTCACGCCCCGGCTCCGGTCCAGGAGCTCCCGGATCTCCGGGTCCCCCTCATCGTCCCCCACGCCGGGCGGCAGCTCGATGGCCGCGGGCTCCGGCACCGGCAGCCCCAGCTCCCGGGCGACGATGCCCACCACCAGCTCCGCGATCAGCGCCCGCGGACCCTGGCCCGCGCCCCGGAATTTCGCCACGAACAGCCCGTCCTCCGTCTCCACAACGGCCGGCAGCGAGCCCCCCTCGCGGAGCGGCTGCAGGTAGCGGCGGGCGGTGAGGCTCGGGAGCGGTTCCATGGTGGGGCGGAAGATAGAGAGAGGGGGCGGAACCGGGAACGGGAGCCCCTCGTGTCGTGCGTCGAAATCGCTCCACCCCCGCCGGCCGGGGCGGGCGAGGGAGGACCCGTAGGCCGGGGTGGTCCTTACCCCCGCGCACGACGCGATGATATCGTGGTGCGCACATCGCCCATCCCCGCACCTACGAGCCGCTGCCATGGTTTCCGAGATCTTCGATCCCTCCGTATGGCGGGACGTGCCCGGCTTCGAAGAGCTGACCGACATCACCTACCACCGCTCCGTCGACGAGCGGACCGTGCGGATCGCCTTCGACCGTCCAGAGTGCCGGAACGCATTCCGCCCGCGGACCGTGGACGAGCTCTTCCAGGCCCTGGAGCACGCCCGGACGTCCTCGAAGGTCGGGTGCGTGCTCCTCACCGGGAACGGTCCCTCACCCAAGGACGGCGGGTGGGCGTTCTCCTCGGGCGGCGACCAGCGGATCCGGGGCAGGGACGGCTACCAGTACATCGGCGAGGAGGGAGACGTGGACCCGGCACGCCTCGGCCGGCTCCACATCCTCGAGGTCCAGCGCCTCATCCGCTTCATGCCCAAGGTCGTGATCGCCGTCGTCCCCGGTTGGGCCGCAGGCGGCGGACACAGCCTCCACGTCGTCTGTGACCTGACGCTCGCCAGCAAGGAGCACGCGCGATTCAAGCAGACCGACCCGGACGTCGCCAGCTTCGACAGCGGGTACGGATCGGCCTACCTGGCCCGTATGGTCGGACAGAAGCGGGCCCGGGAGATCTTCTTCCTCGGCTTCGACTACTCCGCAGACGAGGCCCTCGCCATGGGGATGGTGAACGCCTCCATCCCCCACGCGGAGCTGGAGAAGACCGCCCTGGAGTGGGCCTCGAGGATCAACTCGAAGAGCCCCACTGCCATGCGCATGCTGAAGTACGGCTTCAACCTGGTCGACGACGGCCTCGTGGGGCAGCAGCTCTTCGCCGGCGAGGCCACGCGTCTCGCCTACGGCACCGAAGAGGCCCAGGAAGGACGGGACGCCTTCGTGGAGAAGCGGGAGAAGGACTTTTCCCGCTTTCCCTGGCATTACTGAGCGGAAGAGCGCGGGTCATGTGGGCCGACGCGCCCGCCCCAGCGCCCAAGCCGCGTGTTCCCGCACCAGCGGCTCCTCGTCCTCCAGCGCCTCCCGCAGCATGGCCACCGCCTCATCCGGCGGCTCGCCATCCAGGCCGGCCAGCCAGTTCCCCATGGCCACCGCCACGTTGCGCTTGAAGCCCGCATAGCCGGCCCGCCGGATCGCCGACCCGCGCGTCCACATGTCCCACTCCTCGCGCGTCATCCGCATGAGCTCGACGAGGGATGGGGACGCCGTGGACGCTCCCGTGTGCGGCTGCGGATGCGCCGCTGCCTCCGCGCCCGCCCGCACCCGTGCCCGTGCCCGGTAGTCCCCTTCGACGTCGCCCACTCCGAACTTCTCGCCGTTCCACGGGCACACCTCCTGGCAGATGTCGCAGCCGTACACCCGGTTCCCCATGAGCGGCCGGAGCTCCTCCGGGATGGGCCCCCGGTGCTCGATGGTCAGGTAGGAGATGCAGCGCCGGGCGTCCATGACCGGGGCGCCGTCCTCGTTCCGCCCCAGGAGGGCGCCGGTGGGGCAGGCGTCCAGGCAGCGGCGGCACGTGCCGCAGTGGTCCGCCTCGAAGGGGGGGTCCGGCTCCAGCGCCACGTCCAGCAGGAGACACCCCAGGAAGAAGTGCGACCCCTTCCGTGGGTGAATCAGCATGGTGTTCTTCCCGAACCAGCCCACCCCGGCCCGCCGGCCCAGCTCCCGCTCCAGGATGGGCCCGGTGTCCACGTAGGCCCGCCCCTCCAACGACGCCGGAGCAGCAGCCTCCCGGGCGGCGTCCAGCAGCCGGAGGAGCTTCTTCTTCACGACCTTGTGATAGTCCCGGCCCCGGGCGTAGCGGGCGATGACGCCCAGCGAAGGGTCGTCGGGGACCCCGGGCTCATCCTCCTGGAAGTACGCATCGGCCACCACCACCACCGAGCGCACCCCGGCCATGGTGCCCCGCAGGTCGCCCCGGCGCGCGACCGCGTCTTCTCGAGCCAGATAGCCCATGTCGCCGTGGCGGCCGGCCTCCAGCCAGCGGCGGTAGAAGGTCAGGTGCGATGACGGCCCGGGGCCGGTGATCCCCACCAGGGAGAATCCCAGCGCCCGGGCTTCATCTCGAATGCGCTGCTCCAGAGCTCCCGGCATGGCAGGTCCTACCCACAGAGGCGGGCCACCGTTCGGCCCGGGTGGGGGCGCCCCCGCGATGGTGGCGCGCCCCCACCCCTGATAGCTTTCAGAGTGAGCCCTCGCCGGCGGCTTGCCGGCGCTCCGTCAGGAGATGTGTCGTGCCCAGCTCGTTCTCCATCGCCCGCGCCCGCCTCGCCGGTCTCTCCGATCCCGCCCTGCTCGACGAGATCCGCTCCCACACCGGGAGCGACAAGGAGGCGCTCAGCATCCTCCGGTCCCTGGAGCGCTTCGGCAGCGACGGCTCCATCGACTACTACGAGATGACCCCAAAGTCGGGCCGTCCCTCCTACCGGACCCGGCCCGGGGTGACCTGGAGCGTGCGGGCGGTCAGGGAGTAGGCGCCCCCGGTCTCAGCCGGCCGTTGCCGCCCTTCCTCTCCCGCTGGCGCTCATCGGTCGTAGAAGTGGACGCCGTAGCGCTCGAACACCGGCCCCACCGCGGCGGGCGTCGCCTCCCGGTCGTACGGTCCCGGCCACGCCTCCTCCAGGGCACGGAAGAACGCCTCCCACGCCGGCGTGCCGATGGCCAGGATGCGGGAGGGGCCGTCGCCCGCACCCGCCCAACTGTGCTTCGAGCCCTTGGGAAGGATCACCGTCTCGCCCGGCCCGGTCCGCCAGGTGCGCAGGCTGCCGTCGTCTTCCTGGACCGTCCACTCGACGTCGCCCTCGATGACGTGGAACGTCTCGGTGAAGTCGTCGGTGTGGAGCTTGTTGCCGCCGCCCGGCTGGGCCAGCAGCTCCATGACGCAGTAGGCGCCGTCCGCCTCTTCGCCCGACACGAGGACCCTGGCTTCGTTGTTCCCCAGGAAGCGAATGGTCCGATCGCCGCTCGCCACGTCCGTCATGGTTCGCCTCCGTCTCGCGTGCGCTCGCGCAGCCGGGCCAGGACCGCCTCGATGGCCCCCTGCCGGCCTACGCTCCCTCCACGTCGGCGTTCACGTCCCACGCGTAGCTCCTTCCCTTCCAGCGCACGCGCCGGCGTCCGGCCCAGCTCCGTACCACGATCCACAGGGTCACGATCGTGCCCAGCGGATACAGGGGCCCCGCCCACCACGGCCCCCGGAAGACCCGCGACGCCGCCGTCCAGAAGAGGACGTCGAAGGCGGTCGTGGCGGCCGCCCACAGGAGGAGGGGCTTTCCTCCTGCGCCCGCCAGCGCCGCCGCGAGGGCCACCGGCGGGGCGAGCCACAGGAGCAGACCGGTCACCAGCATGAGGAAGGGCGCCACCGGCCGGAGCAGGGGGGGCAGCGTCTGGAGCCCCGCCTGGATGACGTTCTTGGACCACCCGGCCACCAGCTCCCCGAGCCCCTCGTACATGCGGGTGGCGAAGGCATCCTCCTCGGTGCGCATCACCAGGCGGCCTCCGCTCCGCACCAGGCGCTGAGCCAGGCGCATGTCCTCGGCCGCCTCCCAACGCACCGCCTCGTGCCCCCCCAGCCCCTCGTAGGCGTCCCGCCGGAAGAGGAGGTACTGGCCGTTGGCGATGGCGCTCCGCCACCGCCCCGGTTCGACGGGGTGGCCCATGCGCGGGTAGCGGGCGGCCATGAGGGTGAAGACCTGGGGCTGAACCAGCTTCTCCCAGAACGTGCCCATGAGCTGGGTCCCGGCCAGCGTGAGGGCGTCGGCGCCGCTGGCCTCCAGCTCGGCCACCGCCCGCCCCAGGAGGTCCGGGGCGTGGACCGTGTCGGCGTCGGTGAAGAGGAGGCGCTCTCCCGTGGCGCGGCGGGCCCCCTGCCAGCACGCCCACTGCTTGCCGAACCAGCCCGGGGGGAGCGGCTCGCCCCGCACCACCTCCACGCGCCCGGCGCCTACGGCCCCCGCCGAGCGCGCCGCTTCCGCCGTGCCATCCTCGCTCCCGTCGTCCACCACCACCACCTCGAAGTCGGGGTAGTGGGACGCCGCCAGGGAGGCGACGCAGCGGCGGATGTTGTGGGCCTCGTTGCGGGCGGGGATGACGACGCTCACCCGCGCCGCTCCGGGACCGACGGTCCGGGACGGGAGGCGGGGCGGCTTGCGCACCACGCCGAAGAAGAGCACGCCCCAGGCGATCCAGGGGAGGCAAAGGAGGACGAAGAGGAGCATGCCCTCAATCTAGCCGCCGCGGGAGGGCGCCGTGGCCCTGCCTCGCGGCCCTCCCGCCTAGAGCACCCGCAGGATCCGGAACATCCAACCCACCATGACCAGGAGGGTGGGCAGGAAGGCCAACCCCACCGAGAAGGTGAGCCCCGCCCGGAACAGCGTCGGTCCCACCGGCAGGAGGCGCCGCCCCCACAGCCGCAGAAGGACGATCTCGACGAGAGGACCCAGGCAGTAGCAGACGTTGGCCATCAGCGCGAAGGCCAGGATGGGGATCCACACCCCCGCCAGGGTGGCGGGGTGGGGCGGGAGCCACGTCACGACCCGCACGACGGCCAGGGCAGCGAACCCGGCTCCGCCGACGATGAGGTTGTACGCTAGGCGCCGCGACTCCCACCAGCGCACGATGGACCAGGGGGTGCGCCGGGCCGGCGCGGGAAAGAGGAACTCGGTGAGGGCCGTCATGCCTGCCTCCGGATCGCTGCGGTTCGTCCCGTCCACGGCGGCGCGCCCCGCTGCGCCCCGACAAGTACTTTGCAATGCAAAGTCCCGGCCGCGCAAGGGCCTGCGCCTCACCCGCCCCCTGGGCCGCCCCCCTCCCCCAGCCGCCGGGCCACCGTCATGTGGAACACCGGCTCCTGGCGCTCCAGCGTGACCATCACCTTTCCCTGGTCCTGGAGCGTGCGGAGCGTCCGGCCCAGGATCGCCTCCAGCTCCCGGGAGCGTCGGGCGGCCACCAGCTCGAGGGAGCTGCCGGCCACCAGGCCCAGGACGGGAGTCAGCCAGGGGGCCCCGTCCACCTCCACGGACCCGGCGGCGCCCGGCGGCGCGGCGAACGTGCTGTACGCCACGTCCACCGTCGTCCCGAACTCGTGGGTGCTGCGTCCCTGGGCGGCGTTCGGGTTCCGCCCCTGGAGCGCCGCCTGGTCGGCGGCGGTGCGCACCGCCGAGCTGACGTGGAAGCGCAGCGGCACGGCGCCCAGGCTGTCCAGCCGCGCCTGGAAGCCCTCCCCGACCTCCTTCAGGAGCGCCAGGACGTCGGGGGTGACGTAGGGGGCGCTCCGCTCGAGGTTGCCCGCCACCCACCAGCGGGTGGAGTCGGGGAGCGGCACCAGGGCGCCCGACGCCACCAGCCCGGCCAGGGCGGCGGAGTCGGCCGCGGGGGTGACGCCCAGGCGCCTCGCCCGGGCGAGCTGCTCGGCGTTGAGGTAGCGGCGGAGCGCGGCCTCCTCCCCGGGTCGGAGGAGCGCCACCGGCCGGAGGGCGTCGTCCAGCGAGTCGGCGGCGGCACGGATGCGGGGCAGCGCCTCGTGGAGGGTCGAGTCGAGCCGGGCCACCACCCGCGCCTGGGCCTCGGCCTCCGCCTGGTCCGGAGACGCGGCACCGCCCCTGGACCCACACGCCGCGGCGAGGGCCGCGACCAGCGGCAGGAGCGCCCACGTCAGGGGGCGGGGAAGGGTTCGGCGGGTGGAGGCGAAGCTGTCCATGTCCCCTCGCTCTTGCAAGGTCCGGGCAGCCGGAGCGGGACGCCGGCTTGCGCGCGCCTCCGGGCCCGTTACCCTCCCACCGTGCCCGCCCGTGTCCGCGCCGCCCTCAGGGCGCTCCGCCATCGTGACCTCCGCCTCTTCTTCGCGGGGCAGGGGATCTCCGTCGTGGGCACCTGGATGCAGCAGGTGGCCATGAGCTGGCTCGTGTACCGCATGACGGGCTCGGCCTTCATCCTCGGCGTCATCGCCTTCGGAAGCCAGTTCCCTGCGTTCGTCATGGCCCCCTTCGCCGGCGCCCTGGCCGACCGCTGGAACCGCTACCGCATGGTCGTGGCGGCCCAGTTGTGCGCCATGGTCCAGGCGGTGGTGCTGGCGCTCCTGGTCCTCTCGGGGCGGGTCGAGGTCTGGCACCTGGTGAGCCTCTCCGTGGTGGCGGGCTTCATCAGCGGGGTCGACATCCCGGCGCGGCAGGCGCTCCTGGTGCGGCTGGTGAAGGGCACCGAGGACCTTCCCAACGCCATCGCGCTCAACTCCTCCATGTTCAACGCGGCCCGGCTGGTGGGTCCCGCCGTCGCCGGGGTGCTCATCGGGTGGGTGGGGGAGGGGCCGGTCTTCGTCCTGAACGCCGCCAGCTACCTGGCGGTCCTGGGCGCGCTGGCCGCCCTCCAGGTCCCCCGGGAGCGGGGGGCGCCAGCGGGGCCGGTCCTGCGCAACATCCAGGAAGGGTTCGCCTACGCCTTCGGGTTCCCGCCCATCCGGGAGCTCCTGGTGCTCCTGGCCCTGGTCTCCCTGGTGGGCATCCCCTACGTGGTGCTCCTGCCCGTGTTCGCCCGGGACGTCCTGGGGGGCGACGCCGGCATGCTGGGGCTCCTCACCGCGTGCGCCGGCATGGGGGCGCTGCTGGGCACGCTGTTCCTGGCGTCCCGGGACACCGTGCGGGGGCTCGGGCGCATGATCACCCGCACCACGGCCCTCTTCGGCGTGGCGCTGGTCGCCTTCTCCCAGTCCACGGTGCCGTGGCTGTCGTGCGTGATGCTGGTGGTGAGCGGCTTCGGCGTGGTGCTCACGACGGCGGCCATCAATACGGTGCTCCAGACCCTCACCGACGAGGCCATGCGGGGCCGCATCATGAGCCTCTACACCATGGCGTTCATCGGCATATCGCCCCTGGGGAGCCTGGCAGGTGGCGCGCTGGCCGGGAGCGTGGGGGCGCCCCTGGCCGTGGCCATGGGCGGGGTGGGCTGCCTCGTGCTGTCCCTCTGGTTCTGGCGGCGGCTCCCGGTGCTCCGGGACATCGTCCTGCCGGTGTACGAGCGCATGGGGATCCTCCCGGAGGTGGCGTCCGGGCTCCACAGCGCCAGCGAGCTCAGGCCCCGGGCGTAGCCCCACGCTCGGCGGCCACGCCAACGTCCGGGGCGGCCCCGGCAGCCGCCTCCGTCAGCCGCTCTCCGCCGGCGCCCTGGGCCGGCGGTGCAGGAGGGGCGGCCGCTCCCGCACCGTGGCCGCCTTGAGGCGGCGCTCGTGGGCGGACAGAAGGTCGCTCCGGGTGACGATCCCCACCACGCGGCACGTCCCCCGCTCCACCACGGGCAGCCGCCCCACCCCCTCCCGCACCATGTGGTCGGCGGCCTCGCGCAGGGTGTTGTCGGGGTAGGCCACCACCGGCGGCCGCTTGATGATGTGGGCGATCAGCCGCCCCGGCGGCGCCCCGTCGCCCAGCAGGTCCCTGCGGGTCACCACCCCCAGGAGAACGCCGTCACCGGACAGCACCGGGAAGCCCTGGTGGTCCGCCGTGGCCGCGCTGGCCGCCATCTGGGCCCACACCTCGCCCACGTGGGCGTCGGCGCTCACCGTCTCCACGTCCCGGGTCATCACCTCCCGCACCACCACCTGCTCGAAGTAGTCCAGGGAGTAGTCGGGCCGCACCGCCATGCCCCGGCGGGCCAGCCGCTCGGTCATGAGGGAGGTGCGCCCCATGAGCGACGCGATGAGGTAGGCGCCGCTGCCCCCGCCCAGGAGGGGCAGCAGGCTCAGCGGTTGCCGGGTGGCCTCGAAGGCGAACACGATGGCCGCCAGCAGGGCGTGGGTGGCGCCGGCGAACATGGCCGCCATCCCCACAAGCGCGGCCACCGGGACGTTCACCCCCAGGCCCGGCGCAATGATGTTCACCACCGAGCCCAGGAGGGCGCCCAGCCCGCCACCCAGGATGAACATAGGGGCCAGCGTCCCCCCCGAGGTCCCGCTCCCCAGGTACACCGCCCAGGCGATGAACTTGAAGAAGATCAGCGCCGCCAGGCTCCACCCCAGGAGGTCGCCCGAGAGGATCTGGTCGATGAACACGTAACCCACCCCCAGCGCCCGTGCGTCCACCAGCCCGACGAGCCCCACGGCGATGGCGCCGATGGCCGGCCACCACATCCAGTGGATCGGCAGCCGCTCGAACATGTCCTCGATGAAGTAGATGCTCCGGGTCACGCCCACGGCGGCCAGCCCCACCACGCATCCGATGAGAAGGTAGGTGGTCAGCGCCTCCCACGATGGCTCCTGCAGCGCGCCCAGGCTGAAGACCGGGGCGTCGCCGATGAGGAGGAGTCGGGTCGCCTGGGCCGCGGCCGCGCCCAGGGCCACGGGGATGATGGAGCGGGCGCGGTACTCGAAGAGGAGCAGCTCCACCGCCAGCAGCACCGCCGACACGGGGGCGCCGAAGGTGGCCGCCATGCCGCCGGCCGCGCCGGCGGCCAGGAGCGTCTTCCGCTCCTCGGCCGTGACCTTCATGAACTGCCCGATCATGGAGCCCAGGGCGCCGCCGGTGGCGATGATGGGCCCCTCGGCGCCGAACGGGCCTCCGGTGCCGATGGCGATGGCCGCGGACAGGGGCTTCAGGAACATCACCCGGATGGGGATGCGGCTCTCCCCCTGGAGCACCTTCTCCATGACCTCGGGGATGCCGTGCCCGCGGATGGCCGCCGACCCGTAGCGGGCCATGAGGCCGATGACGATGGCGCCCAGGATCGGGATGACCACCATCCAGTGCCCCACCACGTCCGCGGTGGGGGGCTCCAGCACGGTGGTGATCCGATGGTGGAACACCACGCCGGTGATGAGGGCGATGAGGGCGATGAGCGCCTTGGCAACGAAGCCGGAGAGGACCCCGACCAAGATGCAGGCTCCCGAGATGGTGACCAGACGCAGCGACACCGGAGCGGCGTCTGGAGGGGCCTCGGCCGACAGCACCGCCGGCTCCATCGACGGCGCTATCGGCAGACGCTCTGTTGGATCGGTTGGCGTGGTCGTCTCCTGTCAGGTCCCTGCTCGGCCCTCCCTACCCATCCACCCCTGCCAGGTTCGCGGAGTCCCGGGGAGGGATCAAGACGTCACCCGGACGGGCTCCCGGAATCCGCCACGTCGCGGTCCACGCGGAGGGTGACGCCGCCCCAGGTCTCGTCCACGTCGAAGGCGCCCTGCCACACCGAAGCGCCCGGGTACCCCGACGCATCCGGCGCCAAAAGGAGGTCGAAGCCCTGGGCCGACGCCACCCACAGGCGGGGCCGCGAGGCCCGGCCGGCGGCGGCGAAGGACCCGCTCATGAGGTCGTGGAGGGCGGGGGCGTTCCTGCCGTGGGCGTACAGCCCCGGCAGGTAGCGGCCGTCAGCCAGCACGGCTTCCGTCCAGGACCGCACGTACGACTCCAGCGCCGCCGACACCGAGTCGGTGCGCTCCACGTCCAGGTAGAGGACCGTACCCGGCGCGAAGCCCTCGGCGGCGGCGGCCTGGACGGCCGCACCGCCGTCGGCCCTTCCCCGCTCGGGGGTGAGGTTCGTGCGCGTGCAGCGGGGCGGCCCCTCCCCGGGCGCCGGTCCCGCCCCGGCGGCCCAGTCCTGCTCGCCCAGGAAGAGCACGGCCATCCCCCATCCCATGGTCTGGAGCGCCTCCCGCTTCCCCTGCCACGACGTACCCGTGTAGCAGGGCGCGGTCAGGTAGTAGCCCACCCAGCGGTAGGGGGAGGCGCTCCGCCACACGGCCATGGCCGAGTCGCCGGGGTAGCGCCGGGTGTCGAAGCCGGGCACGCCGGCCGGCGTCCCGGAGAGGACGCCCCCGGGGATCGGCCCGGGTGACGGAAGGCCGCCGCCGGCCGACGCGCACGCCGCCAGGAGCAGCGCGAGGGCGGAGACGGCGGCGGTGGTGGCGTGGCGGCGGGCGTGGTCGGGCACGGGGCCTCCCCGGGGAGCGGTCGGGGCGCGCCGGCGCCGGCCGCCCGTCGTCAGGTCGTCTCCCGCCCCCTTCTGCAGCCGGCGTGCCCGCACGCCGGAGGGCGTCAGTTCACTTCGACGTAGCCCTGCTGCTTGAGGAGGACCATGGCCGTCATCGCCGACAGGGCCAGGGTCACGCCGTCGGCCAGGTCGGCCTGCCCGATCCCTCGCCCGCCCGCGCTCTGGCCGCACACGTAGAGCTTCGTGCCCACCGCCGTGAGCGCCTTGATGAGCCCCACGTTCTGGTTATCGGCATGGTAGCGCTCCTGGAAGGCCGCCTCGTTCAGGACATCCCGGGTGGCGGGGCCGTGGACCACCACCGCCACGTGGATGTTCTCCAGGGGCACCCCCGCCCGCACGTGCATGTTGATGAAGCGGGCCGCGCTGTTGATGCCGAAGTTCACCGCCCCCGCCTTGTCCGGGGCGTCGGTCACCAGGAACACCACCTTGTACTGCATGTCGGCGGGCGGCTGCAGCCCGGCCTCGGGAACGGGGTACGTGTCGCCGTACGCCTGGATGACCGGGCCCGGCTCGGTCTTCTTGGCCTGGGCCGCCAGGGGCGCCGCCGCCACCAGCGTCGTCGCCAGCACTGCCATGATGCGCTTCATGACTCGCCACCCTCCTTGGGGGTCCACCGGTCCGCGTCGCGGGTCCGGTACTTCTCCAGCGTCTTCTCCAGCGCGGCGCCCAGGTCCACACCCGACTGGTTGGCCAGCACCAGGAGCACGAACAGCACGTCGGCGAGCTCCTCGCCCAGCTCCTGCTGCGCCTCGTCCGCCTTCTTGGTCTTGGGGCCGTGGAGGTGGTTCAGGAGGCGGGCCAGCTCCCCCACCTCCTCGGTGAGGCGCGCCAGGTTGGCCAGGGGGGGCCAGTAGCCCTCCTCGAAGCGGCCGATCCAGGCGTCCACCCGGGCCTGGGCCTCCTCCAGGGTCACGGCAGGAGGACCAGCTTCCCGAACACGTCGCCCGACTCCAGCATCTCGTGGGCCCGGGCGGCCTCCTCCAGGGGGAGCGCCTCGTGGACCACCGGGGCGATGCGCCCCTTGAACACCTGGTGCATCACTTCCCGGTACTCGGCCGGGGTGCCCATGGTGGTGCCCACCACCGAGAGCTGCTTCCAGAACACCTGGCGGATGTCGGTGGCGCCTGCGTGGCCGGTGGTGGCGCCGTAGGTGACCAGCGTTCCCCCCACCGTCAGGGCGCGCAGGTTGGCCTCCCACATGGCCTCACCCACCGAGTCCAGGACGATGTTGACGCCCCGCCGCCCCGTGTCCTTCCACAGATCCTTCGAGAAGTCCTCGTCGATGCGGTCGTAGACGATGTGCGCCCCCAGGTCCCGCACCCGGGCCACGTTGTCCCGCCCGGAGGTCACCGCGTACACGGTAGCCCCGGCAAGGACGGCGATCTGCACGGCGATGGTCCCCACCCCGCCCGAGGCGCCGGTGATCAGCACCCGGTCGCCCGCGCGCACGCCGCCCCGGGTGACCAGCCCCCGCCACGCGGTGACGCCGGTGAGCCCCGCAGCGGCGGCGACCTGCCACGGCACCCCCTCCGGGACCTCGAGGAGGTTCGCCGCCGGAACCACCGCGTACTGGGCGAAGCCGCCCCAGGTGTGCTCCCCCAGGATCCTGAAGCGGAGCGGGCGGATGTGGGCCCCCGACGGCTCGCCGTCGTACCAGCCGTAGTCGAGGGAGGGATCGACGGCGACCCGGGTGCCGAGCTCGATGCCTTCCACACCCGGGCCCACCGCGTCGACCTCGCCGGCCATGTCCGAGCCCCCCACGTGGGGGAAGGTCGTCTGCAGGTTGGGCAGGCCCCGCCGGACCCACAGGTCGAGGTGGTTCATGGCTGCCGCCCGGACCCGGATCCGCACCTCACCGGGGCCCGGCTCGGGCGTGGGGACCTCTTCGAGCCGGAGCACCTCCGGCCCGCCGTTCTCGTGGAACACCGCCGCGCGCATCGATGACTCCTGTAGCTTTCCCTGGGGTGGATACGGCGGCCAAGAGTACCCCGCGGGGTCCGCGCCGTCTAGCTTCAGGCCGTGAGCGACCGCGACGCCCCCCCTCCCGACGACGTCCACGGGGTCCCCGACGCGACCCTGGGCGGCTACCTGCGCACCCACGAGCGGCCCCCGGCCTTCGAGGGGGCGGACGGGCAGCCCTACACCGTCTCCATCGAGGTGGAGAAGACCGGCGACCTGCGGGAGCCGTTCCACGGATTCCTCGTTTTCCCCCGCTGGGCCGAGACCGGCATCGGCATCGTGGGCCACGTCGAAACGCCCATCCTGTGGAAGGGTACCGGTCGCGACGACGTCGTGGCCCGGGCGGGGGAGACGCCTCTCCTCAGGGTGAAAGAGCTGTTGGACGACGCCATCCGGCGCCGTTCCGACGAGATGGACTAGACGAAGAGACGTCCTGAAGATGCTTCGTGAGACGCTGATCCTCCTGGGGGAATCCGACGCGGCCCGGGCCGTGGTGACGAAGACACCCCTCCGGGGCATGGCCCGCCGCTTCGTGGCGGGCGAGACGGTGGACGACCTGGTGCGGACCACCCTCGCGGCCAACGCCGAAGGCCTCCACGTCACCGCCAACTACCTGGGCGAATCGGTGAAGAGCGAGAAGGCGGCCCGCGCCTTCGCCGACGCCTACCTGGAGGTGATGGACCGCATCGCCCGGGAGGGACTGGATGCCGGCGTGTCTCTCAAGTTCACCCAGCTCGGCCAGAGCATCTCCGAGGCCTCGCTGGCCGCCAACCTGGGGCGGGTGCTGGAGCGGGCGAAGGAAGGGGGCATCTTCATCCGCTTCGACATGGAGTCGTCGGCCTACACCCAGCGCACCCTCGACGCCTTCGAGACGCTGTGGGCCGAGGGGTGGCGCCGCATCGGCGTCGTGCTCCAGGCGTACCTCAAGCGCACCGCGGGCGACGTGGCCCACATGAACCAGCTCGGCGCCCCTGTGCGCCTGTGCAAGGGCGCGTACGCCGAGCCCGCCGACGTCGCCTTCCAGGAGCGGGAGGAGGTGGACCGGAACTTCGTGGAGCTCATGAAGATGCTCCTCTCGGGAGGCACCTCCCCCGCCATCGCCACCCACGACGAGCGCATGATCGCCGCCACCGTGGATTTCGCCAGGAAGGAGGGGCTGGGCCCCGACGCCTTCGAGTTCCAGATGCTCTACGGCGTCCGGCGGGACCTCCAGCGCCAGCTCCTGGACGAGGGCTGGCGCATGCGCGTCTACGTCCCCTTCGGCACCCACTGGTACCCCTACCTCATGCGCCGCCTCGCCGAGCGCCCCGCCAACGTCCTGTTCCTGGCGGGGAGCGTCATCCAGGAGTCGCCCCTGGGCTTTTTGTGGCCCGGGGGCCGCCGGGGCAACGGGGGCCGGTGAGCGTGGCCGCCGGGCATCCCGGAGCCGCCGCCGCCGTCGGTGCGGCCGGGACGGAGCCCTTCCTGCGGGTCACCGAGGTCTTCCGCTCCATCCAGGGCGAGTCCACCTGGGCGGGGCTCCCCTGCACGTTCGTGCGCCTCACGGGCTGCCCCCTGCGCTGCACCTGGTGCGATACCGCGTACGCGTTCCACGGCGGCGAGCGGTGGGGCCTGGCAGACCTGGTGGAGCGGGTGCGGGAGCTGGGCACGACGCTGGTGGAGGTGACGGGGGGTGAGCCCCTCTCCCAGCGCCCCGCCTTCGCGCTGGTGCGGCGCCTCCTCGACGACGGGTTCACGGTGCTGGTGGAGACCTCGGGGGCCGTGGACGTGGCGCCCCTGGATCCGCGCGCCCACAAGATCATGGACCTCAAGTGCCCCGGCTCCGGGGAGTCGGAGCGGAACCTGTGGTCCAACCTCGAGCACCTCGGCCCCGCGGACGAGGTGAAGCTCGTGGTGAAGGACCGCACCGACTTCACGTGGGCCCGGGACGTGATCCGGGAGCGGGGGCTGGACCGTCGGGTGGAGGAGGGACGCCTCGGGGCCATCCTCGTCTCCCCCGTGTGGGGCGAGACCGACCTGGAGGCCCTCGCCGGCTGGATCCTCCACGAGGGGCTCCCCGTCCGCCTCCAGGTGCAGCTCCACAAGCTCGTGTGGGGCGCCGAAGCGACGGGCGTGTGAGCGCGCTGCGGGACCCCCGCCTGGTCCTCCTCAGGGAGGCGCTGGCCGCCTACGCCTCGGACGCCGACGACCCGCCCCACCCGGAGCGGGAGACCCGCATCCAGGCGGCGGTGGCGCTGGTGGTGCGGGCCGGGGAGGAGCTGGACCTCCTCCTCATCAAACGCGCCCAGCGGGCGGGTGATCCCTGGTCGGGCCACATGGCACTTCCGGGAGGGCGGCGCGCCGCCGCCGACGCCACGCTCCTGGACACGGCCGTGCGGGAGACGATGGAGGAGACGGCCGTGGCGCTGGAGCGGCCCCTCCACCTGGGCCGGCTGGAGGACGTGAGCCCCCAGAGCCGCCGCCTTCCCGACCTCACGGTGTCGCCTTTCGCATTCGGGGTGGCGGCCGGCACGGAGGCCCGGGCCGACTGCCACGAGGTCGACGCGGTGCACTGGGTGCCCCTGGAGCGCCTGCGCGACCCCGCCACCACCGGCCGCATGGAGGTGGAGCTGCCCGGCGGCCGCCGGAGCTTCCCCTGCCTGCGGGTGGCGGAGGACGTCGTGTGGGGCCTCACCTACCGCATCCTCCAGGACTTCTTCCGGGTGTGGCCCGAGGAGAAGCTGCGGGAGCTGGCCGGCTCCGACTGAGCCGGGGGGCTTCGCGAGGCCCCACCGCCCGTGCAGGGGCTCCTAGAAGTCCGTGCGCTCGATCTCCACGCCCCGGGCGGCCATCTCGGTGATGTAGGGCTCGGGGGGACGCACTCGTCGGGGGTGTGCACGCCCTTCTCCCGCACGCGCCCGTCCACCTGCATGAGGGCGGTCACGGCGAGGGAGTACCCGGTGCAGCGCATCATCGAGGTGACGCCGTGCTCCGGGTCGTAGCGGTCCAGGAGGTCGTAGCGCACCGTGGTGGCCACGCCGTCCCGGGCGCCCTCCACCTCCACCCGCAGGGCCACCAGGTCGTCGCCCTCCGGGTTCTCCAGGCGCGGCCCCACCACGGCGATGAACGCGTCCCTGGGCGAGACGCGGCAGCCGTCCACCTCCACCGCCTCCTTGTCGAACAGCCCCAGGTCGCGCATGGCCTTCATGAGCACGGCGTGCCCCGGGTAGCGCAGCGTCTTGTAGTACATGCGGGGGATGGTGCCCTCGTACCGGTAGGGCATGGTGGAGATGCCCCCGGCCGTGTGGAACGCCTCCAGCGTCCCCACCGGCTCGGGAAAGTCCACCGGCTCCAGGCCGGTGAGGGGCTCGACCTCCCGGATCTCCCCGTCCTCCAGCACCAGCGACGGGGTGGTGGAGTAGTCCAGGAGGCCGTGAAGGGAGTAGACGACCTGGTAGTTCAGGGGCGGCCTGGGGTGCTGGGGAAGTCCGCCCACGAAGATGCGCACCGCCCGGGGGGCGTCCAGGGCGTCGATGCCGGACTGGGCCAGGACGTTCACCATCCCCGGAGCGAGGCCGCAGTCGGGGATGACGCTCACCCCCGCCGCCCGCGCCTGGTCGTGGAGCTCCTTCTGCCGCTCCACGATCTCCGTGTTGCCGCCCAGGTCGCAGTAGTGGGCGCCCGACTCCACGGCCAGCGCCGCCATGTCGGGGTTGAAGAAGTAGGGGAGGGCGCACAGGACGGCGTCGGCCTCCTCCATGGCAGCCTTCACCGCGGCGGGGTCCCGGGCGTCCAGCGCCAGGGTCTCCAGCACGCCGCCCAGGTACGGCTCCAGGAAGGCCGGGAGACGCCCCACCTCCTGATCGGCCATCACCACCCGCTCCACGCCCTTCACCCTCGAAAGGTCGAAGGCGGCGGCGGAGCCCTGCGCGCCGCCCCCCAGAACCAGAAATCTCATGGCTCCCGCTCCTCCCCACGTACCCGGACGCCTGGCGCCGCGGCGGGCGCCTCCGGGCCGAGCCCCGCCGTGGTCCGGACGCCCTCCGGCGCCCGACTCCGGAAGCGGGTACCCCGCCACCCCTGGCGGGTCCCTGGTGGGCGGGCGGACAAGCCGTCAGGCGTGTTGCCGGTCCCAGGCCGCGACGCCTATATTCGGGCCCCTTTTCCAGGCGCGGAGCACGCTTTCAGGCTCCGCCGACCCCCCGAGCCCCCCACATGCCTCGTTACAAGCCGTCCGACGCCATGGAGGTCCCCCGCTTCGGGGGAATCCGGACGTTCATGCGCCTCCCCCACGTGAAGAGCCTCGAGGACGTGGACTTCGCGGTGGTGGGCATCCCCTTCGACACCGGCTCCACCTACCGGGTGGGCGCCCGCTTCGGGCCCCAGGCGGTGCGGGCGGGCTCGACCCTCCTGCGGCCGTTCAACATGGTGCTGGGGGTGGACATCTTCGAGCACCTCTCGGGCATCGACTACGGCGACGTCCCGGTGGTGCCGGGCTTCATCGAGCCCTCCTACGAGCGCATCGTGGAAGGGCTCCGGCCCATCGTGGAGGCGGGCGTCATCCCCATCGGCCTGGGGGGCGACCACTCCATCACCCTGGCCGAGCTGCGGGCGCTGAGCGCGCGCCACGGACCGCTGGGCATGATCCAGGTGGACGCCCACCCCGACACGTGGAAGGGGCACTGGGGCCAGATCTACAACCACGGCACCGTGTTCCGGCGGGCCACCGAGGAAGGCGTGCTGGACCCCGCCCGGGTCATCCAGATCGGCATCCGGGGCCCGGGCTACGGCTACGAGGACTACGAGCAATCGAGGGACATGGGGATGGAGCTCATCCCCATGGAGGAGGTGCGCGAGATCGGGCTGGACGCCGTGATCGAGCGCATGCACGCCCGGGTGGGCGACGGCCCCACCTTCCTCACCTACGACATCGACTCCCTGGACCCGGCCTACGCGCCGGGCACCGGCACCCCCGAGATCGGCGGCTTCACCAGTTGGGAGGGGTTGAGGCTGGTGCGGGGCATGAAGGGCGTGAACTTCGTTGGCGGCGACCTGGTGGAGGTGCTCCCCCAGTACGACCACGGCGAGATCACGGCCATGGCCGCGGCCAACGTCCTCTTCGAGTTCATCTCCCTGCTGGCCATCGCCCGGCGGGACGGCCAGGGCGGCTGAGGCGAAGGTAGCGGCCCCGGCGGCCCCCACCCCGGGGGGTCGTCGCTAGCAGTACTGGCAGGGCAGGTTCTTCCTGGCCCCCAGGCTCTCCAGGAGCTTGATGGTCTCCGGGAAGGGGGCCGCGCCCAGCGACGACGGTCCGTTCGCCATGTCGACGGTCGTGCGCCCGTTGCGGGCCATCACCGTCGGATCCGCCCCCATGGACACCAGATACTTGATCAGCTCGTTGTCGCCCCGGGCCGCCGCCCAGTGCAGGGGCGTGTAGCCGAAGTAGTCCCGCTGGTTCACGTCGGCTCCGAGCTCCTCCACGAGGTAGCGCACCGCGGGCAGCCATCCGTCCGGGACGTGGTGCCACGGGTTGAGGGCCGTGGCCAGCGACGTCCCGCCGAAGCCGGAGGCGACGTGGATGGGGTAGACGGCCGGCCCGCCGACAGGCACGGGCGGAATCCCCGAGTGGTCGACGGTGTCGTCCGGCTCGCTGTAGCGCTTCCGCTCCGGCGGCTTCTTCGTGGCGATGTTTGGGTCGGCCCCGTACGCCACCAGGAGCTTCATGGCGTCCACGTCCAGGGCGTGGGCGGCGCGCCAGAAGGGCGTGGCCCCCCGCATGTTGATGCCCAACCGGCTGAACGTGAACTCCTGGTACCAGAGGTGCTCGGTCAGCCGGGCGTTGGGGTCGGCCCCGGCGTTCAGGAGCGCCTTCATGATCTGGAGGTAGGTCGTCTTCTGCCGGCGCTGCTCCATGGGTGGCGGGTAGGACGACTGGGCCTGCCACTGACGCTCCAGGACGGCGAACAGGGGCGTGGTGCCCGCGTCGCTGGCCAGCTTCGGATCCGCGCCCCGCTCCAGCAGGATCATGCCCAGGTCCCACTGGCCGTTCACGGCGGCCATCAGGAGGGGCGAGGTGTGGTCACCGGCGCTCGGCTGGTCGACATCGGCGCCGCCGTCCAGGAGCGCGAGGGCCGCCTCTGCGTTTCCCTGGCGGACGGCGTGCAGCAGGGGCGTGAGGCCGCCCCAGTGGCCCACCCAGTCGGCGTAGCCCTTGGGCCCCTCGTCGGTGAGGACCGCCGCGTCGTCGCCGTTCTTCGCCGCGGCGCTGTCACCGTCGGCGGAGCCCTTCGCGCCCCAGTCCCGCTGGATGGTCCACGACGCCTCGATGGCGGCCTGCACCTGGGCCGGCGAAGGCCGCCAGTCGGGCCCGCCCCCCTCCTCCTCCTTGAAGCGGGCCAGGAGGCCCTCCAGTCCCTTCTCGGCGGCCTTGTCGGCCTTCTCCATCTCCACCGTGTTCACCACCCGGGCCGTCGCCGAGGCGTCGGCCCCGGCGGCCAGCAGCACCCGGATGGCCGCGGCCCGGTTCCTCGCGGCGGCGAACATGAGGGGCGTCTGACCCCACGCGGCCTCCCGGGCGTCCACCTGCGCGCCGTGGTCGAGGAGCGCCTGCACCAGGGTGGGGTTTCCCGATGCCGCGGCGAGGTGGAGGGGGGTGGAGCCCGTGGTGGTGGTCCTGGCGTTCGGGTCGGCGCCGGCCCGCAGGAGCACCGCGGCCATCTCGGCGTTGCCCGCCTCGGCCGCCACGTGGAGCGGGGTGTACTGCCCGATGCGCGTGCCCACGGCCACGTCGGCCCCGGCGTACAGGAGCACCCGGGCCAGGGCGGTGTCGTTCTCCTCCGCCGCCCAGTGAAGGGCGGTCATGCCGTCGCCCTGGGGGGCGTTCACGTCAGCGCCCCGGCGCAGGAGCTGGCGCACCTGGCCCACGTCGCCCTGCTGGGCGGCGTCGGCCACCGGTGAATCGGAGCCCGGCAACGCGGCCGTCACCGGCAGCGCCAGGCAGAGCAGACCCACGACGCTCTTGAAGGGGGCGAGACTCCGGACGCTCATCGTTTCCCTCCTCCGTGGCGGGTGGACCGGGCCCGGCTCGCTGGCCCGGGGCCGGGGCTCGAAGCTACGCCGTCGGGGCCTCGAACGCAGGCTCCTGCTCCGCCACCGCCCGCTTGGCCTCCCGCCAGTGGGCCAGCACCTCCGGCGGGGGCGGCCCCGTCACGAGACTCACCGCCACGAACACCACCGCGCTCGTGGCCAGGCCGATGACGATGGGCCAGTTGGAGGCGAAGCCGAATGCCATCATGGAGCCCACGACCGCGACGCCCGACACCACGATGGACGACAGCGCCCCCTGCCACGTGCCACCCTTCCAGAAGAACGCGCACAGGATGGGCACGAAGATGGCCCCGGTTAGGAGGTTGTACGCGAGGGTGAGGGCGTTGATCACGTCGCCGATGGCCACGGCGCTCACGATCATGATGGCCCCCACCACCAGCACCCCCAGGCGGGACACCAGCGTGTAGCGGCTCTCGGGAGCGTTCCGGTCGATGAAGCGGCGGTAGATGTCCTCGGTGAACAGGGTGCTCGACGCCATGAGGGCCGCGCTGGCCGTGGACATCATGGCCGAGATGAAGCCCGCGAGGATGAGGCCGGCGATGCCCGTGGGCACCGTCTGCACCACCAGCGTGGGCAGCGCCAGGTCGCGGTTCGTGATGCCCGGCACCACCACCAGGGCGATCATCCCCAGGAAGGCGGTGGCCAGCCCGTAGAACACCGCGTACGCCCCCGCCGCCACGTTGCCCTTCCGGGCCGTCTCGGGCGAGTCGGCGGTGAACACCCGCTGCCAGATGTCCTGGCCGATCATGATGCCCAGGAAGTAGAGGAGGAACCACCCGCCGATCCTGCCCCACCCCACCGTCGTGAAGCTGAAGAACGACGGGTCCAGCCCTGCCTTGAGCCCGGCGAAGCCCCCCGCCTCGTGGAGCCCGATGGGGATGGCGATGAGGATGCCCGCGGTCATCACCATCCACTGGACCAGGTCGGTGATGGTCACCGCCAGCATGCCCCCCAGGGCCGTGTACGCGATGACGATCAGCCCGCCCGCGATGATGGCGGTCTCGGCCGGGACGTTGAACAGGACCCGCACCACCACCCCCACGGAGATGGTCTGGGTGGTGCCGATGGTGAGGGCGTACACGCCGGCGATGGCCGCCCCCACGGTGCCCGAGTAGCGGTCGTAGCGCCGCTCCAGGACCTCGCCCAGCGTATAGGCCCTGAGGCTCGCCAGGTCGGTGGAGATGAGGAAGCCCACCGCCGCGATGCCGATCCCCAGCATGATGACCAGCCACGCGCCGGAGATGCCGTACGTGTAGCCCAGGCCGCCGCCGCCGATGGTGGCCGCCCCGCCCAGGATCACGGCCGACATCACCGGGATGTACATCCACAAGGGGACGTTTCGCCCCGCCACCAGGTAGTCCTCCAGGCCCTCGGCCTTGCGGAAGGCCCAGACGCCCACGCCCAGCATGGCGGCCAGGTACAGGACGACGATCACCGCGTCGGTCATGGAAACTCTCCGTTGTCGAGCCGACCCATCGATGGCAAAGCGGAAGGGCCCCGGCACCCGAAGGGGCCGGGGCCCTGAAGCGACCGGAACGCGACCGGGCGTTGCCCGATCAGCGGGCTGCTAGTCGCAGGACACGCAGTTGTGGTTG
Organism: uncultured Gemmatimonadales bacterium; assembly: GCA_963720485.1. Taxonomy (GTDB): domain Bacteria; phylum Gemmatimonadota; class Gemmatimonadetes; order Longimicrobiales; family Gaopeijiaceae; genus MFD05684-c1. The sequence goes on along the minus strand of OY970395.1, from coordinate 4,201,755 downwards.
TTCTTGGCGCCGAGGCTCTCCAGCAGGGCGATGGTCTCGGGGAACGGCTGCACCCGCTGCACCGCCCCGTTCGCCATGTCCACGGTGGTCTGCCCCTTTCGGTTCACGGCCGTGACGTCGGCCCCGTGCTCCACCAGGTAGCGGATGACCTCGTTGTCGCCCCGGGCCGCCGCGTCGTGGAGCGGCGTGAACGCTTCGGCGTCGCGGGCGTTCACGTCGGCGCCACACTCCTCCACCAGGAACTTCACCGCGGCGAGCCAGCCGTCCGGCACGTGCCGGTGGGCGTTGCCCGCGAAGGAGATGCCGTAGCCGGCGCCCGTGGCCGCGTGGATCGGGTAGAGGTTGGGCCCATTCACGGGCACCTCGGGCACGCCCGAGTGGTCCTCGTCCTCTCCGCCCCCGCCCCCGCCCCGCCGGAAGCGGCGGGCGGCCGGCTTCGTGGTGGGAATGTTGGGGTCGGCGCCGTGCTCCTTGAGCAGGCGCATGGCGTCCACGTCCAGGGCGTAGGCGGCCCGCCAGAAGGGCGTCGCCCCCTGGAGGTTGATGCCGCTCCCCAGCAGCACGCCGAACGTGTACTCCATGTACCAGAGGTGCTCCTTGAGACGGACGTTGGGGTTGGCCCCGTGCTCCAGGAGCGACTTCATGATCTGGAGGTACGTCGTGTTCTGCTTCCGCTGCTCCTCGGGGTGGGCGTAGGACGACTTGGGCGCCCACTCCCGCTCCAGAACCGCGTACAGCGGCGTGGCACCCGCGTCGCTGGCCAGGTTGGGGTCGGCGCCCCGCTGGATGAGCTTCATGCCCAGGTCCCACTGGCCGTTGATGGCGGCCATGAGGAGGGGCGAGGTGTGGTCGCCCGCACTCACCTGGTTGATGTCGGCGCCCCCGTCCAGCAGCGCGAGGGCGGCTTCCTCGCTGCCCTGACGGACCGCGTGCAGCAGGGGCGTGAGGCCACCCCAGTGCCCCACGAGGTCCTGGTACTGCTTGGGCTTCGGAGCGGCCGCGTCGTCCGCCTCGTCATCCTCGCCCTTCTTCTTCCCGGCCTTGGCGTCGGCCTTGGGCGCGGACACGACCTTGTCGTCCTTCTTGCCACCCTTGGCGGTGGCCGTGGCCTCGCCCTCGGAGTCCGCCGGACGGGCCGTGGCCTTCTTGCCGTCGGCCTTGAGCTCGTCGTCCGTGGGAACGTTGGGCCACTTGCGCTGGATGGTCCACGACGCCTCGATGGCCGCCTGGACCTGGTCGGGCGACGGCTCCCAGTCGGGCCCGCCCCCCTCCTGCTCCTTGAACTGGGCGATGAGGCTCTCGAGCCGCTTGTTGGCCGCGTTGTCGGCCTCAGCCATCTGCACCACGTCCACCACCTTGGCGGTGGCCGATGGGTCCGCGCCCGCCGCAAGGAGGACCTTCACGGCGGCCGCCCGGTTGTTGGCCGCGGCGAACATGAGAGGCGTCTGGTTCCAGGATGCCTCACGGGCGTCCACCTCGGCGCCGTGGTCCAGCAGCGCCTGGACCAGCTCGGGGTTGCCCGATCCGGCGGCCAGGTGCAGGGGCGTCGATCCGCTGTTGGTGGTCCTCGCGTTGGGGTCGGCGCCCGCCCTCAGGAGCACGCGGGCCACGGCCGCGTTGCCTTCCTGGGCGGCCACGTGCAGCGGCGTGTAGTGCCCGATCCGGGTCCCGGCCGACACGTCGGCGCCGGCGTAGAGGACGACGTTCGCCAGCAGCGTGTCGTTCTCCTCCGCGGCCCAGTGCAGCGCGGTCATTCCGTCGCCCTGGGGGGCGTTCACGTCGGCCCCCTTGCGAAGGAGCTCCCGCACCTGGGCGACGTCGCCCTGCTGGGCGGCGTCCGCCACGGGCGCGTCGGACCCCGCCGTGGACGTGGTCAGCGGCAGGGCGAGGCACAGCATGCCCAGGACGCTACGGACCGTCCTGACGTTCCAGCTCGTCATGGTTCCTCAGCTCCGCTTGGTCGTGGTGGACCCGCCGGGGGCCTCGAGAGCGAACTCGCCCGTGCTGTCCCCGAAGCCCGTCAGGTCCGTGTGCCCCAGCTTGTGGAGGAGCGTCAGGTACACGTTCGCCATGGGCGTCCCCTCGGGGGCCTGCAGGTGCAGGTTGCCCTGGAGCTGCCCGTTCGCGCCGCCGAACAGGGCCAGGGGGCAGCGCCGGTGGTTGTGCAGGTTGGCGTCGGCCATGGGCGATCCCCAGATCACCAGCGACTGGTCCAGCAGCGACGAGTCGCCCACCGTGGTCTCGTCCAGGCGCTTCAGGAAGTACTCGAGCTGCCCCGTGCGGTACTGGCAGATCTTGTTGAACTCCAGGATCGCCTCGTGGTTGCCCCCGTGGTGCGACGCCGGATGGAAGCCCTTGTCCGAGCCGCTGGCCGGGAACGCCCGGTTGGAGGCGTCGCGCCCGGTCTTGAACGAGATGACCCGGGTCATGTCGCTCTCGAAGGCGAGGATCTGGAGGTCGAACATGAGGTGCATGTGCTCGTCGAACGAGTCGGGCACGCCCGGAGGCGCCCCGGGCAGGTCCCGGGCGACGCCGCTGGTGTTGTGTGCCTCCACCTGCTCGATGCGCCGCTCGAGCTCCCTCACGCTCTGGAGGTAGCGGTCCATCTTCTGCCGGTCCTCGGCACCCACCTCCTTCTTGATCTGGGCCACCTGGCCGCTCACCCAGTCGAGGATGCTCTTGTGGGTGCGGCGCCGGGTCTCCCGCTCGGCCGGGGTGCCGCCCGCGCCGAACAGCATCTCGAAGGCCGTGCGCGGGTTCCGGATCATGGGGAGCGGATCCGAGGGCGACGCCCAGCTGATGCAGTCCACGTACGAGCAGGAGTAGTTGTAGTCGCAGCCGCCGCCCTTGTCCGTGCTCTCGATGCAGAGCTGCATGGAGGGCAGCACGGTGTCCTGGCCGTAGCGGCTGGCGTGGATCTGGTCGAGGGACATGCCCACGAAGACGTCGGAGCCCTGGGTCTGCTTCGGGTGCGACTGGGTCAGGAACACCGAGCTGGAGCGGAAGTGGTCACCGCCCACCTCCTCGGGGTTGAACGCCTCCGCCATGCGGCAGTCCGTGCCGCTGACGATGGTCATCCGGTCCCGCCACGGCTCCAGGCTCTTGAGCACGTTCTGGGGGGTGAGCTCGAAGTCGTGGCCCACCTGGGCAGGGGCGAAGAGGTGCTGCTCGGCCCCCCACTGGTTGCACCCGGGGGTGCCGTGGACCTCCTCGATGCACACCAGCCGCGTCTTGTTGATCTCCTCCCCCGACCACAGGCGACCCGCGGGCATCATGGCATCGAGCAGGGGAAGCGCCACCGTGGCCCCCGCGCCCTTGAGGAAGGTGCGGCGCGGAAGGCTCTTTCCGGTGATGAAGTTCATCGTGTCTCCTCGACTGTGAATCTCAGGTCGCTCGTACGGGCCGGAGCCCGGTCATGATCAGTGGGCGCGGCCGTCCGCGTCGTCCGTCACGGCGGTGGAGGCCCGCTTCATCCGGAACGGGTCGCTCTCGACCACGCCCAGGATGAACGACGACATGCGGTAGTCCTGACTCGCCGCCTGCTTGGCGATGGCACGGATGGTGGGCTCGTCCTTGTACTCCACACGGCGCCCCAGGGCGTACGCCATGAGGTTCTCCGTGAAGTTGCGCACGAATGGGATGGGCCGCTTCAGCAGCACCTGGACCAGGTCCTCGGGGCTGCCGATGTCCGTGCCGTCGTAGAACGTGCCCTTGGTGTCCAGGTCCACGCCGTTCTCCCGCAGCCGCCACTCGCCCGTCACCCCGAAGTTGTCCAGCGCCAGGCCGATGGGGTCGATGATGCCGTGGCAGGAGGCGCACATGGGCGCCGCCCGGTGCATCTCCATCCGCTCCCGCGTGGTCAGCGGCTTTCCATTCTTGGCGCCGGACGTCTGGTCCAGGGCGGGAACGCCCGGGGGGGCGGCGGCGGGGGCGTCCCCAGGAGGACCTCCATGACCCACTTGCCACGGAGCACCGGCGAGGTGCGGTTACCCAGGGAGGTCTCCAGGAGGATCGAGCCCTGCCCCAGCACGCCCCGGCGGTCGATGTTCTCGGGGTAGGTGACCTGGCGGAACTCGGGGCCCACGACGCCGGGGATGCCGTAGTGCTTGGCGAGACGCTCGTTCAGGTACGAGTAGTCGGCGTCCAGGATGTCCAGGACGCTCCGGTCGTGCTTCACCAGGTTGTAGAAGAAGGTCTGCGTCTCCTGGCGCATGTCGTCCCGGAGCTGCTCACTGAAGTTCGGATACCAGAAGGCGTCGGGCTGGACCTTGTCCAGGTCCTGCAGGCGCAGCCACAGCGATGCGAAGCGGGTCGACAGCGCCTTCGAGCGCGGGTCGGCCAGCATACGGAGCGTCTGCTGCTCCAGCATCTTCGGATCGTTCAGCTTGCCGGCCTTCGCCACGTCCAGGAGCTCCTGGTCGGGGTTGCCGTCCCACAGGAAGAACGAGAGGCGCGACGCCAGGTCCAGGTCGCTCAGCTCGTAGATCTGGCCGGGCTTTACGCTCGACGGCTGCCGCTCGATGCGGAAGACGAAGTACGGGCTGGAGAGGATCGCCTCCAGCGCGGTGCGCACGCCCACCTCGAAACCGCCGTCCTTGGCACCCTGGTCGTAGAAGGCCATGAGGTCATCGACCTCGGAGTCCTTCAGCGGACGCCGGTACGCCTTGGTGGCCAGGCTCTGGACGATCCTTTCGGCGCAGGGCCGCTCCTCGGAGGGGGCCGTGGGACGGCAGGTGAAGATCCGCTGCCGGGAGGGCGTCTCGCTCACGCCGCTGGGCCGGTACGGGCCCTCGACCGTCAGGCTCTCCATCTGGGGAAGCGACGTGGTCCCGTAGCTCACCTCGGTACCGCTGAGGGACCAGTCGTTCGGCCGCAGGAGGTCTTCGTAGGGGCCGTCCATCTTCTTGACGAACGCCGCGGTGAGGCGGTGCTGGCCCGCCGGGATGCGGATGGAGTCCGTCTCGACGGGGAAGGGCTTCCTGCCCTGGAAGTCGATGTCGCCGCCGTAGTGGAGGAGCGCCACGCGCTTCCCGTCGATGGAGATGTCGATGTCGTGGTAGCGCTCACCCCACCCCGACATGAACTCCATGCTGAAGATGTAGAGCCCGTCCGCGGGGAAGTCGTGGAGGACGCTGATGCCGCCCCTGGTTCCGTAAGGCGCTCCCTTGGCCCGCTCCCACTCGTGCTGGGAGTAGCTGGGCGGATTGGTGTAGGTCTCCGACGAGACGGGCGCGTCCTTCTGGCCGATGGCCATGCGCGCGATCTCGCTGGCCGCGTTCAGGTACGCGTCCATGAGGGCCGGCGACATCGCCTGCACGTCGGCGATGTTGTCGAAGCCGGCGCTGTTCTGGTCGTTCGGGAGCCACTTGGACGGGTCGATCTCCAGGCCCAGCATCTCCTGGATCACCCGCTTGTAGTCGGCCTGGTTGAGCCGCTGGAAGGGGCGCGTCCCCGGGTCGGGGTGCTTGGCCGCCTCGGCGTCGATCTCGCTCTCGAGGGTTGCGGCGAGGGCCGTCAGCGTGTCGCCGCCGGGACGCCGCGCCCCGGGGGGCGGCATCATGCCGGCCCGGAGCTTCTTGATCATGCGCTCCGCGGTCTCCGCCTTCTGCGGCGCCTGCGGGACCTGGAACGAATCGAGGGACATGTTGCCGCGCAGGCGCCGGTCGTTGTGGCACCCCGTGCAGTACTGCTGCACCACGCCCGTGAGGTCCGCAGCCGGAATCGCCGCGGCACCCGGCGCCGCGGCGGACGCCGGTCCAGCGGCCACCGAAGCGTCGGCCCCCGCGGGATCCGGAGGGGCGGGGGCCGAGGGCGGCAGCGCAATCAGGAGGCTCCCGGCGAGCACGGCAGCGGCGAGACTCTTCATGTATGGGGCTCCACCAGTCACGCTCCCCGAGGGGAGCCGAACGTGTTCTCCCCGCCCGCCGGACCCAGCGGGGCGAAGAGCCTTTGGTCCATTCTATCGTGCGGGCGCGGGAACGCCCTCGTCTGGCTGGCTGTCAGTCAGCTTTTCTAGATACCAGTACCCACATGACCCGGCAAGGGTGCGTGACCCCTCGCGAGCCAGCAGCCGCGACGTCCACGGGCTCCCGCTTCCACCCACGTAGGACACGTCCGGGCTCACGAGCGTTGAGGCAACCGGACGGCGGCGCCGCCCTTCCGGAGCATCAGCCCGCGCGCCGGAGAACGGCGGCGGGGGGCGGACCGAAGCCCGCCCCCCGCCCTCCTTCCTTCCCTTTTCTTACGTCGGCGTCAGGGGAGCGGCCCGAAGGCCGACACCTTCTGATCTGCCAGGATCCGGTTCATGTCCACGGCGATCGTGATCTCGTGGTCCACCAGGTCCGTGCCCTTGTGGGGATCCGCGTAGGGCGAGCGCGGGCTGAAGTCGTCGATGGTGTTCTTGGGGATGTAGGACGGCACCTGCACCTGGGTGACCGGATCGCCCTCGTTGATGGCGGGGCTGGTGTCGATCTCCGTCTGCATCACCGGCATGCGCACGCCCAGGTCACTCAGGCGCCGCCCCTCCAGGAAGAACATCTCCTGCCGGGCCAGCCAGAACGCATGGCGGATCTCGCCCGGATCCGTCAGCGCCGCGACGCTGTCGGCGTCGAGGGACGTGCCCGAGATGGTGGGCACCGTGACGTTCCCCGGCCGGGTGAGGATCAGCCCGGCCCGGTAGGGCTCGTTGGCGTTGGCACGCACCAGGATGCCCGCGTCACGGGGGCGGATGGTCAGGTCGGGGTTCGCCCGCTGATCCGTGTCGTTGGTCGTCCCCATGGGACGGTCCTTGGCGATACGCACCGCACTGCCGATCTCGGCCGCGCCGCCCGTGTAGTCGCCGTTGCTCATGGCCACCTCGGCCAGGATGAGGTGCATCTCCTCGGCCTTGATCAGCGGAATGGGCGCGTCCCGCGACGTGTACTTGGGATCCAGGAAGTCCAGCCGCGGCAGCGGCTGCAGCGTGCGGTCGTCGCCGTAGTGGGGGTTCTCGATCTCCCCGGCGCTGAAGGGCTGCACGTAGACGAACGTCGGGTCCGCCGCCAGCGCCTGCTGGGCGAAGGACGCCGCCTTGGCCGCGTCACCCATGTCCCGGTAGGTCCTGGCCAGGGCCCCCAGCGAGGCGGACTTCAGGTCACCCGAGGCGCCCAGGGAGAGGCTCGCCTGGAAATCCGCCTCGGCCCGGGTGAGGAGCTGGGCTCCGGGGGTGGGCGCCTGATCGGGAGCGGTGGGCACCCCGATGAAGTTCTCGCCCTGCATGAGGAACGCCATCCCACGATAGAAGTGGGCCTCGGCGAGCTGGGCGTCGGTGGCGCTGGCATCATCGGGGGCGATGGTGTCGATGACGAAGTCGGACAGGGCCCGGAGCTCCTGGAGGTTCCAGTAGGCTCCGATGCCCGAGCCATTGGAGTTGAACGAACCCCCGTCGGGCCGGATCTGCCACGGGTCGCTCAGCTCACCGGTGATGTTGGTGAACGCGATCTCGAAGTTGTCGCTGGCCACGTCGGTGAGGATCGCGAGCGAGCCCACGGCCCGGGCCATCTGGGCCTTGAGGCCCGGCAGCAGGGCCTTGGTCGGCTCGGTGGCCTTGGCCAGGTCCTCCGTGGTGGTGTTCGGATTCGTGACGCTGGTCGGGTTCAGGAAGTCGCACCCTGCCAGGAAGACAACGGCAGACACCGCCGCCCACCCGGCCCGGCTGACCCGGAAATGATCTAAGCGCATGGGATAGTCCCCGGTTACGGTTTCAGGTCGGCGGTCAGAAGGTCACCTGGATGCCGAAGCGGAACATGTGCGGCGGCGGGAGCGCCACGCTCTGCGAGCCCGGCAGGTGCAGCCCGCTGTTCGTGGGATCGGCGTACCCCGCCAACTCCGGATCCAGCAGCGTGGGCCGGGAGTTGTCCGGGTTGAAGATGCTCTGGGGCGTGGGCACCCACGTGTAGACGTTGCGGGCAGAGAGCGAGAGCGACGCCCGGCTGGCGCCCATCCCCTGTGCGAAACGCTCGGGGAGCTCGTAGCTCACGCTCACCGTCCGGATCTTGAAGAAGTCCCCCTTCACCAGGAAGTAGTTCATGGCCTGCAGGTAGGGGTACGTCCCCAGATCGTTCCCGTTGAGGTCGTACTTGGTCGGGTACACGATGCGGGGCAGGTCGTTGAAGTACGACCAGATGGCCGCGTAGTCCTGCACCGACGCCCCACGGGACCAGTCACCCTGGGCGCTGAACGACAGCCCCGTCCCGGGCAGGCCGATCTGGGTGGAGATGCTGCCGTTGCTCGTGGGGAACGGGACGAGCGGCTTTCCGGTTTTCGGGTCCGTGATGATGGCCCGCTCCGAGCTGTCGTAGAGCCCGTCGCCGTTGGTGTCCACCGGGTGGCCCATGAAGCGCACGCCCACGGGGTAGCCCTCCTGGACGTGGCCGAACATGCGCCGGCCGTTGGTGCTCAGGTCGAAGGGCGGAAGCCCGCCGGTGCTCAGCACCTTGTTGTCGAGCTTGCTCCAGTTCAGGGCCAGGCTCCAGTTGACGGCGGCGCTGTGGATCAGGTCCAGGTTCGCCTGGAGCTCGAGACCACGGTTGCGGATCTCGCCCACGTTCCTGAGCTGGGACCCCAGCCCCGAGGACGGCTGCTCGTTCACGAAGAAGAGGGCATGGGTGGTCGTGGCCTGGTAGGCCGTGACGCCCAGGCTGACCCTCTGGTTCCAGAACGCCGCGTCCAGGCCACCCTCGATCGTGCTCACCCGCTCCGGCTCGAGGTCCGGGTTGCCCGGGTTGTCGAAGCGGGGCGCGCTCTCACCCCGGAAGGGCGACGCGGAGAACGTCCGGTCGCGCAGGAACGGCGGAGGGAACTGGCCGGTCACGCCGTAGTTGGCCCGCAGACGCAGCGTCTGCATGCCGCCGGGCGCGAGGCCCGCGCCCGCCAGGTCGAAGGACGCGCCCACCTTGGGATACGCCTGGTAGGAGACGTTGCTGCCGAAGGCCGTGTTACCGTCGAAGCGGACGCCGCCCTCCAGGAACAGCATGTCGGCGATGCCGGCCTGCTGGAGGAAGAACACGCCGCCGTTGTAGACGGACTGGCGCCCCTCCCCCGCCGTGATCAGGGCCGCGGCGTTGAACAGCTTGACGCCGGGCAGCGGCAGGTTGGTGCCGTTGGCGCTCGTGGTCTGCTCGTCGTTGCGGAAGCCCTGGAAGCCCACCGTCGTGGACGTGCTCGTGAAGAACGGCGCGTCGTAGGTGAGGGTGCCCCGGAGGTCCAGGGTGAGGCCGGTGAAGTCCCGGTCTCTCACCTGGATGACGCCGTGGTCCCGCAGGTTGGGGACGAAATCGATGTCCTCCGTGTGGCGCTGGCTGCTCACCCGCTTGTCCAGGCCGATGGTGCCCCGGACGTTCAGGAGCGAGGACGGGTTGTACGTGAGCGACGTGCTCAGGGTGTAGCGGTCCACGAGCTCGTGGATGTCCTGCTTCTTGTAGGCCGCCAGGGCCTCTTCCATGTCCGTGGTGTGGGCGAAGTTGAAGAAGTCGCCCACCTCGATGTCCGTCAGGATGCAGTTCGTGCAGGTGCCGTTCTGCACCCGGTGGTAGTCGTGGCGCAGGTACGTTCCGCTGAAGTCGGCGCTGAAGCTGTTGGACAACGTCGCCTGCACGCCCGAGTGGAGCGTGTACTGGGTGGACTCGTTGTTCCACTGCACGCCCGTGTCGTTCTCGACCTCGCCGCTGACGTTGTAGCCCAGCGTCCCGTTACCACCCACCGCGCTCAGGTAGTAGCTCTGGAACTGGCCGCTCTTCAGCACCCGGTTCTTGGTGAAGTTCGGGTCCCAGGCCGGGTCGTTGCGGATCTCGGGGTACTTGCTCTCCGGGTACACGAAGTCCACGTCCTGGATGAACTTGGTGTCCGGGGCGTCGTAGCCCTGCTCCATGCGGGCCGTCACGTGGGACTGCCCGGCGCCGCCCCGCTTGGTGAAGATCTGGATGACGCCGTTGGCGGCGTCGGCGCCGTAGAGCGTGCTGGCCGCGCCACCCTTCGTGACCTCGATGTGATCGATGTCACCCACGGCCAGATCGGCCAGGGCGGAGGTCTGCTCACCCCCGAAGCTGCTGCCGATGCCCCGTGCGTTGTCCACCCGCACGCCGTCGATGTAGATGACGGGCGTCTGGTCGGCCATGGCGCTGGACACGCCCCGGAAGCTCATGAGGCCCGCCGTCCCCGGCGACGCCGAGGTGGCGTTGATCTGGGCGCCCGGGATCTTGCCCTGCAGGAGCTGGGTGACGTCGTTGGCCGCGCTGGCCTCCACCTCGGTGGGGGCGACCACGGCCACGTCGGCCGACAGGCGCCGCCGCTCGGTGGGCTGCCCCGTCCCCGTCACCACGATCTCGTTCATCTCGAGGGCGCTCGTGGCCATGCTCAGGTTCACCGTGGCCGTCTGACCCGGCTGCACCGTCACGGCCTGCTCGGCGGTGCCATACCCGATGAGGACGGCCTGCACGGTCCGCTGGCCGGCCGGCACGTTCAGGAGCAGGAAGCGCCCCTGGGCGTTGGTCAGGCCGCCCACCCCCGTACCCTCGACGCTGATCTGCGCCGAGGAGAGGGGCTGGCCGCTGTTCTGATCCACGACCCGGCCCTGGACGGTGCCCGTCTGCTGGGCCGACGCCAGCGTCGGTGCCAGCATCAGGCCCATCACGGCGCCGCAGCCGAGAAGGATTCTGCGAAAGACGAATGTGGAAGGTCTCATAACGCTCCCCCGGTTCTAGGGTTTGCACGGTTCACCCGTGCCTGTTCTATGACGCGACCTCGACCGCTCCAGGTGGCCTGGAGAGTCCCCGGGCCCACGCGTGTCGTCATCGGAACGCGGCGCCCCGACCCCGAACACGACGTGGGCCCCGTCGTTGGACGCACGGCGGGGTGGGTTCCGGGGGTCGGAAGGAGGAGCGGATGGCGTGCTCCCGAGGGTCCACGACGCCACGGAGGAGGTCGGGTGACGCACACCCGGACCACCGGATATGTCGATCGATCATCGAATCTGGGACGCCCTCGGGGGGCCCCGCCCGGCGGCGGGGGGGACCGACGACGTGTGGATCGGCGGCCGCGACCGCGAACCCGCAACGCGTCTTGAGCGACCGAAGCTAGGGCGGTGTCAATCGGGGTGTCAAGGAACGCCGGCGGCGCAGGAGACTATCTTGTCCCCGCTGCGACGCCCCCTCTTCCGCTCCAGCTCCAGGAGATTTCAGCATGCGCCTCCGCGTCCTCACCGCCTCCGACGTCCGGGCCGCGGTGGACATGCCGGATGCCGTCGACGCCGTGGGCCGCGCCTTCGGCGAGCTCTCGGCCGGCCGGGCTCGCTCCCCCGTCCGGCTCTCCCTCCCGGGAGACGGGGGGGTCGCCCTCTTCATGCCGGCCTGGCTCCAGGATTCCCGGGCCATGGGGGCCAAGGTCGTCTCGGTGTTCCAGGGCAACCCCAGTAGGGGGCTCCCGGCCATCCACGGCCTGGTCCTGGTGCTGGACCCCTCCACGGGCGTGCCCCTGGCGATCCTGGACGGCACCTACCTCACCGCGCTGCGCACCGGGGCGGCCTCCGGCCTGGCCACCCGCCTGCTGGCCCGGGACGACGCCCGGGTCCTCACCGTGTTCGGCGCCGGCGCCCAGGCCCGCACCCAGGTGGAGGGGGTGAGGGCGGTGCGGGACATCCGGGAGGTGCGGGTCGTGTCGCTGGACGAGGCGGCGTCCCGGGCGCTGGCCGGGGAGCTGGAGGGCGTGGAGGCCCGGGTGCTGTCCGACCCGAGGGAGGCGGTGCGGGGCGCCGACGTCATCTGCACCGCCACGACGAGCCGCCTGCCCGTGTTCGCCGGGGCCGACGTGGAGCCCGGCACCCACGTGAACGGCATCGGCTCCTTCACGCCGGAGATGCAGGAGGTGGACGCGGAGCTGGTCCGTCGGGCCTTCGTGGTGGTGGACGCCCGGGACGCCGCCCTGGAGGAGGCCGGCGACCTCATCATCCCGCTGCGGAACGGGACCATCGGCGAGGACCACGTCCGGGCCGAGCTGGGCGAGATCGTGAACGGCTCCGCCCCCGGTCGCACGGGACAGGACCAGGTCACGTTCTTCAAGTCCGTGGGAAACGCCGTCCAGGACGTGGCCGTGGCGACCCTCGCCCTGGCCGAAGCGGAGGCGAGGGGCCTGGGCCGGCAGGTCGAGCTATAGCGCCCCTCCGCCCTCCCGCCGCCTGGGCTCAGCTCTTGTCCAGCGTCCCGTCCAGCTCCGCGTACACCCGCTTGAGGGCCAGGGGACCCTGGGTCTCGTGGTCCGGGAGGGTGGCCAGGTCGCCCCAGTTCGCCTGCTTCGCCGCGTCGTCGGCGCTCACGCCGGCGTCGTGGAGCCGCTTCGACTCGGCGATCACCTGGAGGAGGGCCTGCCGGTAGCGCTCCACCCCCGCCTTGCTGTAGTCGATGGAGCCCCGCACCCCGTGGGCGGCCACGTACGTGTCCACGTCCATCCCCTCCACCCTCTGGAGCAGCGCCACCCACTCCGAAGGGTAGCCGGCCCGCAGGAGGGGGAAGACCCGGTCGATGTACGCCTCGCTCATGTAGAGGATCTTCTCCTTGGGCAGGTACACGCCCAGGTCGCCCCCGGTGTGCCCCCTTCCGAGGTAGAGGATCTCGATCTGGCGCCCGCCCAGGGTGATGTCCTTCTTGTCGCTCACGATCTCGGTGGGCATGACCACCGGCGGCGCGTCCGCCGCCCGCCCGGGCCGGGCGGCCGTGGCCTCCAGCGCCGTCTTCGTGAACGGCGAGGCGTAGATGGTGATCCCGTCGGGGAAGGCGGAGTCGCCGCCGGTGTGGTCGCCGTGGTTGGAGCCCATCACCAGGTGGGTCACCGGCTGGTCGCTCACCTCGCCGATGGCGCCCAGGAGACGGCCCGTCTCCTCCGGGCTCCCCTGCCCGTCGGCCACCAGCACGCCGTCGTCCGTCACCACGAAGAAGCTCACCGTGGTCACGGCGTCCCCGTCGGGTGCCTGCTCGTAGGTGTAGACCCCGTCCGCCAGCTTCCGGACGTTCTGGTACCGACCCGCGCTGGACGGGGCCGCCGCGGTCTCACCCGAGGCTGCGGCGTCGGGGGGCGACGCCGGGCCGCAGGCGAAAACCGTCAGGACCAGGGAGAGAACGGCGGCGGACCGGATCGACATGGAATCGCCTCGCTGCGTGCGTTGCGCTCGGAACCGGCCGCGCCACGCGCGGGGCCGGGGCCCTCATGAAGGGGACGCTCATAAGAAGGGGCCGGCCGGCCCCTGGCAATGGTCACCCGAAGAGGTCGGACTGCCCCTCCGACACCGCTCCGTCCTCGCCGGCGTCCCCTTCTTCCTGTTCGTCCTGCGCTCCGCCGCCCACCAGGGCGGGGGCGGGGGCCCCCTCCTCCCGGTCGGCCACCCGCGTCACCTCCACCACCCGGTCGCCGGCGGCCAGCTTCACCATGCGCTTGCCCTGGGTGCGGCGGCCCTGCACGGGCACGGCGTCGGCGGCCACCCGGCTCACCTGGCCCCCGGCCGTGACCAGCATCACCCGGTCGCCCTCCAGCACCTCCAGCGCCGTGACGACGGGCTTCACCGGGCCGGAGGACGGCACCGCCAGCGTCCCCAGCCCCCCCCGCTTCTGCAGGGGGAACTCGCCCACCGGGGTGCGCTTGCCGAGGCCGTCGTCGGTGACGGTGAGGACCGTGGCCTCCCGCCGCACCATGAGCATGCCCACGACCTCGTCGTCGCCCCGGAGGTCGATGCCCTTCACCCCCTGGGCGGTGCGTCCCATCACCGACACGTCCTCCTCCGCGAAGCGGATGGCCCGCCCCTCCCGGGTCATGAGCATCACCTCGGCCTCGCCGTCGGAGACGGCCACGTCCAGCATCCGGTCGCCCTCCTTCACGCCCGCGGCGATGATGCCCCCCGACCGGGGGTTGGAGAACTCGGAGAGGACGGTGCGCTTGAGGATTCCGTAGCGGGAGAGGAACACCACGTAGCGATCGTCCCGTTCCAGGTCGTCCACCGGGACCATGGCCACGATGCGGTCGCTCCGCTCCGCCCCCGCCAGCAGGCTGTAGATGGACTGCCCCCGGGAGGCCCGGGCGCTCTCGGGCACGTCCAGCACCGGCAGGAAGTGCACCTGCCCTCCCTCGGTGAAGGCCAGGATCCATCCCTGGGTGCGGGCCACGAAGAGGCGCTCGATGTAGTCCTCCTCGTACTTCTCCATCCCGGCCAGCGCCTTCCCGCTGGACACCCGGCGCCGGTAGAGGTGCATGGGCATGCGCTTCACGAAGCCCTCGTGGCTCACCGTCACCACCACGTCTTCGTCGGCCACCTCCTCCTCCACCTCCTCGGGCACCCGCTCCTCGGCGTCGGCGAGGATCACCGTGCGCCGCGCGTCGCCGAAGCGGGCCACCACGTCGCCCAGCTCGTCCATCATGACCTCGAGCTGACGCTCCTCGCTGCCCAGGATGTCCTTGAGGTCCTTGATGACGCCCTGAGCTCGGCCAGGCGCGCCGTGAGCTCCGCCTGCTCGAGCTGGGTGAGGCGGCCCAGCCGCATGTTGAGGATGGCGTCGGCCTGGATCTCCGAGAGGCCGAAGTGGTCCTGGAGGCGCTCCGACGCCTGGGACCGGTCCTTGGACGTCCGGATGATGCGGATGACCGCGTCGATGTCCTTCAGGGCCGCCAGCAGCCCCTCGACGACGTGGCGCTCCCCCTCCGCCTTCTCCAGGAGGTGGCGCGAGCGGCGCTGGATGACCTCCAGGCGGTGGTCACGGAAGGCCTCCAGCATGGCCTTCAGGTCGAACTCCCGGGGCTGGCCGTGGTCCAGGGCCAGCACGATGGCGCCGAAGGTGGCCTGGAGGTACGTGCGCCGGTACAGGACGCTCAGCACCTTCTGGGCGCTGGCCCCGCGCTTGAGCTCCAGGACCAGGCGCATGCCGTCCCGGTCGGACTCGTCCCGGAGGTCGCTGATCTCGTCGACCTTCCCCTTCTTGGAGAGGTCGGCGATCTGCTCGATGACCTTGGACTTGCTCACCGCGTACGGCAGCTCCGTCACCACGAGCTGCTGCTTCCCGCCCCGGAGCGCCTCCTTGACCACCCGGGCCCGCATGACGATGCGGCCCCGACCCGTGCGGTACATGTCCCCGATGCCCTCGTCGCCCACGATGAAGCCGCCGGTGGGGAAGTCCGGTCCCGGGAGGTGGCGCATGAGGTCGTCCACCGAGCAGTCGGGGTCGACCACGAGCTGCTTCACGGCCGCCGCCACCTCCCGGAGGTTGTGGGGGGGCACGTTGGTGCTCATGCCCACGGCGATGCCGCTGGAGCCGTTCACCATCAGGTTGGGGAAGCGGGCCGGCAGGACCACCGGCTCCTCCAGCCGGTTGTCGAAGTTGGGCGTGAAGTCCGCGGTCTCCTTGTCGATGTCCTCCAGGAGGTCCGCGGCCAGGGAGGACAGCCGCGCCTCGGTGTAGCGGTAGGCCGCCGCCGAGTCGCCGTCGATGGAGCCGAAGTTCCCCTGCCCGTCCACCAGCGGGTAGCGCAGGGAAAAGTCCTGGACCATGCGCACCAGCGAGTCGTACACGGCTGTGTCGCCGTGGGGGTGGTACTTGCCCAGCACCTCACCCACCACCGTCGCGCTCTTCTTGTAGGGACGGTCCGGGCCCAGCCCCAGCCCGCGCATAGCGTAGAGGATGCGGCGGTGGACGGGCTTGAGGCCGTCGCGCACGTCGGGAAGCGCGCGCTGGACGATGACGCTCATCGAGTAGTCGATGAACGATTCCCTCATCTCCTCCTCGAGAAGGCGGGGTACGATGCGCTCCCGCTTCTGGGCCATGCTCATCCGGCTCCCTGCGGTGGTGGATCGGGGGTGGGGCGGGCGGGCCTACTCTCACGAAAGGATGGGGCGCCCGCAAGGCGAGGTCGGGAGGGCCAGCGGGGGGACGGCGACCGCCCTCTCAGGGGGCTGCGACGGCGGCCGGCAGCCACGAACGACGCCGCCCCGTCCGGATCATCCGGACGGGGCGGCGGGTGGGAGGAGGGGCAAGATCCGCTGTGCGCTACTGGATTTCACCCGGGGGCGTGCGGCTGTCCTTCCCGGTCTCGATGAAGCGCACGCACTGGCCCTGGTTCTTGAAGCCGAAGGCCTCCCAGCCGCCCTTCTTGCAGGCGTCCTTGCCGGCGGGGTCGGCGGGGCCGACAGGCGCCTCGTAGGTCACGGCCAGGTTGTCGAAGGTTCCGCCCGCGGACAGCCCGAAGGGGCCCACCCCGGTGAGTCCGATGCTGGCGATGCCCGTCCCGGAAACCGTGAGGGTCGACCAGGTGGGGGGCGGCAGCGGTGCCGAGGGATCGAAGGGCGGGAGGTTCACCACACCCGTCGCAGTGGCGATGACCGCCCCGCTCGCGTCGTACGCGGTGAGGGTGGGCGCGGTGAGCTGCTGGTATTCGACGCTCACCTGGGAGGCGGCGCCGCCCAGGTCGATCCGCTCGTCCGAGTTCTGCGTCAGGAGGACCTGGCCGTGGTCGCTCAAGAAGGGATCAGGGCTGACCGACGCGGTGGAGCCGCCGGCGGGGTCGCCCTCGAACGCCAGGTAGCCGTACGTCGTCCCGAGCGTCACGGCGGAAATGTCCTCGAAGTCGTACGTCAGGGTACCGCCAGCGGATGGGCTGCCGGTCCCGCTGATCCGCGGTACCGGCCAACTCGCCACGTCTGGAGCGGCCGGAGCCGCGGGTCCATCGGCGCAGGCGCCGGCGGCCGCCAGGGCCGCGAGGGTCAGGGTGACCCGGATATGGGAGCGCATGGTCCAAACATCCTGAATGGGGGGGCAAACAACAGCTACATATCAACGCTATGCACGGTCCCCACCGGGGCGCCAACACTTTCTTTTTGTGGGAGTTTTCTGGTCGTACGATCGGGTCAGGTGCCGTCCTCGGCCTCAAGAGCCCGAAGGATGCGCTCCCGCACGCCTTCGGGGGCCCGTTGCCCCCCCGCCGCCCGCTGCAGGGCGTCCTTGAAGGCCTTCTCGCAGAGGAGGTGGGGGTAGCAACCCACGCAGATGCGGAAGTGCTCCTCCACGGCTTCGGGAGACAGCCCCTCCAGCTCGCCGTCCAGGTAGTCGTAGACGGCGCTGAGCGCCTCCTGGCAGGAGATGGGTCGGTCGGGGGCCATCGTCTAGCCCTTCCTCGGCGTCGCGTCCGACGCACCGGGTGCCGGCGACGCCTCCGCAGGCGGGGGGATGTAGCCCATGGACACCGCGTAATCGTAGAGCTCCCGCTGGAGCTGTCTCCGTCCCCGGAAGAGGCGGCTCTTCACCGTCCCCACGGGAACGTCCATGAGCCCGGCGATCTCGGCATAGGGGAGGCCTTCGAGGTCCGAGAGGACCACGGCAGTGCGGTACTCCTCCGGCAGCCGGTCGATGGCGGCCAGGATCCTCTCGTCCACGATGGCGTGGAAGAACTCCCCCTCCGGGTCCCGGTCCTTCAGGTCCACCCAGAGGGGATTGACCACCTCGGTGGCAGGGCTCCCCGTGCCTTCCCGTGCCACGCTCTCCTCCATGATCTCGTCGTGGCGGGCGCGGCGCTCCCGCTGCCGCAGGAACACGTTCCGGCAGATGGTGAACAGCCAGCTCTTCGCCCGGGTTCCCGGCGTGTACTGCTCCCAGGAGCGGAAGGCCCTGAGGAAGGTGTCCTGGACGAGGTCTTCGGCCTGGTCGGGGGAGCCGGACAGGCGCAGGGCGAAGCGGTAGACGGCGTCGGCGTGGGGGAGAGCCTCCCGGGCGAAGCTCCTGCGGCGCTCGGCGAGCTCTTCGGAGGTCAGCCCATCGAGGCTCACCCGCCCCCCCTCAGCTCGGCCTCGAGCTCCTCGGCGAGGGTGGGGTGGCCGTGGAGGCGCGCCGCCTCCACACCCCGGCGGTAGGCGTCCTGGGCCTCCTGGTCCCGCCCCAGTTCCCTGAGGGCGGCACCCAGACGGCCCCAGGCGTTCCCCTCGTCTTCCGTGCTCGCCAGGTACGCGCGCAGCTCCCGCACGCCGTCCTCGGTGCGGCCCCGGCCGAGGTATTCCAGAGCCAGGCCGAACCGCAGGCGGGGATCGTCGGGGCGGGAGCGGAGCATCCGCTCCAGCGCCTGGAGGCGCTCATCGACCAAGGGAACTCTTTTCCGGGAGCGGGAACGAAACGTCAGTCGGGGAAGACGAAGGTCCTCGCCGTGTCGTCGTCCGCGGAGGCGCCGGTCACCAGCTCGATGAGGGCCTCCATCTCCTGGCCCATCTCGTCGAGACGCTCCTGCACCGTGAGGGCGTGGGCGAAGTCGAAATACGCCGCCACCGCCGCCTCCTGGGCGGGATGGGTCGCCAGCACCGCGGTCTCCATCTCGGCGCGGAGGCAGGACACGATGGAGCCAATGGCGGAGCGGACGTTCCGCTGCTCCGCCAGGCTCTGGATGTCCATGTCCCCCACCAGCCGAGGCATGATGGCCTCCACCCCTGCACGGGCCCGGGGCGGCGCCGCGACCGGCGCGCACGCCTCTCCCTCGTGGGCACCGAGGAAGGTGCGGGCACCGTGCCTCAGGGCCCTGAGCTCCTCGTAGTTGCAGTGGAGGATCATGGCGATCTCCTCGGGCTTCCTGCGTCTCCTACTATTAACGTACTCGACTTCCGACCCGTTTGTTTCTGCAAAGGAGATGCCCCCCGGGGGCTCCTACGCCAGGGCCGGGTCCCGGCCCGCTCCGCTGACGGTGAGGGGGAGGGAGACGACGTGCTCTCCGTCCACCTCGACATCGAAGGCGTAGCTTCCCGTCCGGGGCAGCACCATCCCGTCGATGTGCAGCACGTGGGGCACCCGGATGGCGCCACCCCCGGCCCCGGGGCCGGGCGCCAGCTGCATCTCGCCGTCCATGCGCACCAGCTCCTCCCCCTCGGGCCCCCGCATGCTGATCTCCACCTCGTGGGTCCCCGCCTCGTCCAGCCCCGCCGTGAAGCGCAGGACCATCACCATGTGCTCGTGGCGGGCGGGAAAGGTGGAGGCGGAGATGCGGTCGAAGATCCCCAGGATGTTGAGCTTGCCGGTGCCGTCGATGGTGGCGGCGTCGGCGAGCAGGGCGAGGTCGATGTCCATGGGGAAGATCGAGAGGGGCGTAAACGGTGCCGGAGGCTACCGAGACCCGGCTTCGCGGGCAAGGAGCCGCTCCCCCAGCCACGCGCCGAGCACGATGTCGATGGCGGCGTGGGCGGCCACCGACGGCCACAGGCTGCCCGTCACCACCAGCGGCACCCCCAGGAGCAGCCCCAGGACGGCCGTGCGCGCCACGCCCATCCAGCCCTGGTAGCCGTGGAGCACCGAGAAGGGCACGGCGGCCAGCACGACGGCCCCCCACGGGCCCACCAACGGAGCCAGCATGGCCAGCAGGTAGCCCCTGTAGGCCAACTCCTCCCCCAATCCGGCGAGGAGGGACAGGCCGGTGAACGCCAGCTTCTCCTCCGCCGTGCGGGGCATCAGCGCGTCCACCGCGGAGGTTTCCGGAATTCCGAGGCGCCGGCCCAACGGGAGGGAGACCAGCGTGAGCAGGACGCCCGTCACGAGCACGCCCGCCGCCCAGGCGGCGAAGGTTCCGACGGGGAGGGACACCAGGCCCAGGGCGGCAGGGCCCGCCGATCGGATCCCAAGGCCCGCGCTCACCGCGCCCAGCAGCGCGATGGTGACGGCCGAGCTCGCGTAGACGGGGAGCCGCTCCAGGGGAACCTCGTCCAGGACGGCCGACTGGGCCCCGCCCAGTGCCGGGAGCAGGATCAGCAGCAGCGCCGTGTAGACCCCGTCGAGGGCGCCGAGCCCTCCGATGATGAGGGCGGCCGCCACCGGAGGATGGGCGAAAAGGCCGCCCACCATCCAGCGGCGGGCCGTCCTCCGGCCCCGGCCGCCGTCGTCGGACTCGAAGGGATCCGTCACGGGTTCGCCAGCTCCCTTCCCAGCTCCTCGATCCGCTCCAGCGTAGACCGCACGTCGTCCCACGCGCTCCGGTGGTTCAGGATGCACAGCCGGAGAGCATAGCGCCCCAGCAGCCGGGTCGACGACATCATCGCCGTCCCTTCCTCCAGGAGGCGGGACTGCACGGCGGCGTTGAGCTCCTCCAGGGCGTCCTCTCCCCACGCGCCGGGGGGGCGGAAGCGGAAGCACACGATCCCCAGGGAAGGGGGGCTCAGCGTCTCCAGGGTGTCGGAGGCAGCGACCCACTCCCCCGCCCGGCGCGCCAGGTCCACCCCCCGGCCCACGGCCTCTCCCAGGGTCCGCGTCCCCAGGGCCTGGACGGTGGCCCACACCTTGAGGGCCCGGAAGCGGCGGGTGAGCTGGAGCCCCCGGTCGGCGAAGTTCACGTGCTCCAGCCCCATGTCCACGTCCTGGAGGTATTCAGGGAGGATGCGGAAGGCCGCCTCCAGGCGGCCCACGTCCCGCACCATCAGGCAGCCCGCTTCGAAGGGCTGGAAGAGCCACTTGTGGGGGTCCAGGGTGACGGAGTTGGCGCGGCCGATGCCCTCCAGGGCCCGGCGGCCCTCTTCGGTGAGCACCACGAAGCCCCCGTAGGCGGCGTCCACGTGGAGCCACACCCCCTCCTCCCGGGCGAGGTCCGCCAACTCCGACAGGGGGTCCACCGCCCCCGTGTTGGTGGCCCCGGCGCTGACCGAAAGACAGATGGGGGTGAAGCCCGCCTCCCGCGCCTCGGCCAGGGCCCGGGCCGCCGCCTCCGGGCGCATCCGGAACGCGTCGTCGGAGGGGACGCGCACGATCCCCTCGGGCCGGACGCCGGCGATGCGCGCCGCCCGCTCCACCGAGCTGTGTCCCTGGTCGCCCAGGAGAACGGCCGGGCGCGGGGGAGCCCCCGCCGCCTCCCGGGCGGCCACCAGGGCGCACAGGTTGGCGGCCGAGCCGCCGCTGGTGAAGAGGCCGCTGGCGCCCTCGGGCATTCCCAGCCACGCCCGGAACCAGTCCAGCACCACCAGCTCCACCTCGCTGGGGCCGGCCGACTCCAGCCAGGTGCCCTGGAACACGTTGTAGCCCGTGGCCAGCCAGTCCCCAAGGATGGAGGACCACACGGGGGAGGCGGGCACGAACGCGAAGAAGCGGGGGTGGTCGATGCGACCCGCCCGGGACAGGACGTCCTCCACCGCCCTCTCAAGGACCGCCTCCAGCTCCCGTCCCTCCACCGGAGGCGGCTCCCTCAGCAGGCGCTCCAGCTCCTGCCTGCGCCCCCCCGCCCACGGCGACGACGCGGCCAGCCCCGTGGAGCGGTCCACCACCCAATCCACCACCCGGTACCCGAGGCGGCGCATCTCCTCCGGGGGAGGATCCAGGGGCGGCAGCTCGTCCCGTCGCGCCTTCGCGCCTCCGCTCTCTTTCGCTGCTTCCGCCACCGCCCCCTCCGGGTCGTCCGTCGTTGACGCCCCCGTCCGGGGCGCCTAGAGTCCGGCTCGCTTGTGCCGCCCGCCGCCCGATGCGGCGGCGAGAGCAACCTGAACGAGGACGACGGCGCGCGCCACCGAGGCGCGCCCGCACGCCACGACGTAGCAATGGCCAGCACCACAGAGAGAGCGGACGCCACCTTCCGCGTCCTGGACGCCATGGACGCACCCCACGGGGGGAGGATCCTCCGGCTCCGGCTCCAGTCCGGGGAGGCGCCTTCGGTGAAGGCCCTCAAGGGCGCGCGCCTGCGCGCCGTGGGGCCGGACGGCGCGGAGAAGACCCTGCGGGTGGACGGCTTCGCCGTCTTCGGGGGCAGGACGAGCGACGAGCGCCTCGCCCGCACCGGCCGCGTGGACGTCCACGTGAGCGAGGAGGGCGAGGCGCCCCGGGTGGGGATGCGCTGGGAGGTGTCGCTCCTCCGCTGAGCCGCTGGGCGGCTCCTGCCTCAGGGTGCCTGGGGCCGCGAGCCAGGAGGTGCCCGGTTGAAGGTCTTCCTGAACCAGTCCTGGTAGGCCTCCATGCGCCCGGGGTGGGCCTGCTCCCAGGCGGCTCGCGCGTCGGCGAAGTCGTCGGGCCGCGACGTCAGGATGAAGGCGTCGAGCCACCCCTCCCTGGCGGCGTACATCAGCTCGTCCAGGGGCTCGTAGGGCCCGGTGCTGAAGACGGAGCGGCCGAGGACCCAGGTCTGGGCGACCTGGTCCAGGATCGCCCGCTCCACCTGGAAGGTGTCCCCCCCGGCGGGCGCCCCCGGCAGGAACGCGCTCAGCGAGTCCCGCCGCGCCATGATGTGGAGGAACGCATAGACCATGAGGGAGGTCTGGGCGTCGGGATGGGTGCGCTCGTATTCGACGCGCACCGAGTCGGGCGTCACCACCGTCACGGCCTGCCAGGGGTAGGCGGCCCGGGTGGACGGGTCGCTGATGATCCAGAAGCTGGGGTCCTGGTCGATGACGTCCAGCGTCTTGGTCAGCCACTCGTGCACCACCTTCATGCTATCGGCGTCGACGTGGAGCCGCTCGCCCGAGTGCACGATGATGGGACGGGCCGGTGGAAGCTGGACCTGGCCCCGGCCGCACCCGGCCAGGGCCAGGGGCGCGGCGAGGAGCGCCGGAACGAGGAGCAGGGACGCCGCCCGTGATGCGCGGCCGCTCGAAGGAATCGATCCATGGATCATGCCCGACCTCCAGCCGGTCCTTGACGCGTTGACGACGATGTCCTTGACACCCCGACCCCCCTATTGGGAATTGTGGGGGCCAAGGGACGACCCGAAACCAGGATATGAAGACGACCACCAAGGATACGCGCGCGGACCACACCCCGAGGGAGTTCCGGGCGCCGCGCACGATGACACCCGACGAGCTGGGTGACAGCCTCGCCCGCCTCGTCTGGGAAAGCTTCTCCGACTTTGTCACCGATGGGGACGCCGACATCGCTCTCCGGGAGCTGGGCGTCACCCTCGAGGACGGGGTGCCGGAGCCCCACGCCGTGGAGGAGGCCCTCATCTTCCTCATGTGGGCCCATACCCGGGGCGTGCAGCTCGCCTTCGTGGGCCGGGCGCCCGACGAGCGGGTGCGGCGGGGGCTCGACGCCCTCCACCGCGCGGTCTTCGAAGACATGGCCCAGCACGGGACCCCCGAGGCCCAGCTTCCCCTCTTCGAGCAACGGGTCGGCGCCCGTTACGCGGAGTACCACGCCGCAGCCGAGACCTCGGACGAGCGGCTGGGGGAGGCGGTGGTGACCCACCTCACCGACCGGGCGGCGGGCGCGGACCGGCATCCCGTGCTGGCCCGGGCGGTGGCCGATCGGGCCATCGCGGTGACGGGTCCCCTCCGCGACTTCCTCGAAGAGGTCGAGCTGGTCGACTGACGTTGGGGCCCCCTCTCCTCTCCGGCGGCGGCGGGTGACGGTGGTGCGGTCCCCTGCTCCCAGCATGGTGGATGCCACGGAAGTGGAAACGGCGCGTGCTCCGAGCTTCAGCCGGGGTGCGCGCCTTTCTCCTTTCCAGCCCACTTGAACATCTCGAAGGGGCTGCGGCAGCGACGGCACCAGTAGGTCGACACCGACGCGTGGGATCCGAAGGCGTTCATCAGCTCGGTCTCGCGCCCACCGCAGAAGGGGCATTCGGGGTCGCGGGGCAGCGCCGCGTCCCCTCGCTCCTCCCGGTCCCGCGGCGGCCCGCTCACTCCACGAACAGCGCCCGGTTCCGGTCGCCCCGGACCCTCTCGATGGCCTCCCCCTCGGGGTGGCCGGGGCCCCGGGCCCGTCCCTCGTCCCAGCCGGAGCGGTCAGCCTCGATGGACGCCAGGTCGACCCCGGCGGCACCGAGCAGTCCCTCGACCCGCTCGCCGAAACGCGCCCTCAGCTCGTCGGCCGGAGCCGTGAGGCCGGCGTCCACCACGCGTCCGAAGGCCGCATCGTCGGGGGCGAGCCAGGCCAGGGTGCGAGGCAGCATGGCCCTGGCGGCGTCACCCACCCGCTTGCGGGCGGCGTCGGTGCCCGAGGTCAGGCGGCGGAACCAGGCGTGGCCCAGGTCACGGTGGAACTCCTCCTCCGCCAGCATCTTGGGGACCCGGCTCCGGGCCTGCTCGTAGCGTCCCCCGGCGAAACCCTCCAGCGCCGTGGCCAGGGCCGTGTCCACCACGACCATGGCGGCCACGACATCGGCCCAGTCGCCCAGCTCCTCGTCGAGGACGTCCACGGAGGCGTACTGCTCCGGGGAGCGCTCGTGCTCCACGTGGACCGGGTCTTCGCCGAAGTCCTTCAGCATGGCGTACAGGAGTCGGGCGTGGCCCCACTCGTCCTGGGCCATGGACGACGCCGCGATCCCCGTCTCGATGGAGGGGGCGCCCAGCAGCCAGTCGCTGAACCGGATCCCCAGGAGGCGCTTGGTGTCGGCGAGCGTGAGGATGGTTCGCCGCAGCGCCGCCCGGACCTCGGGGTCCAGCGTATCCACCGTCTCCACCAGGTCCACCGCCATCAGGAATCACCTCCGTAGGGCTGTCCGGCCGGCACGTCCGCCTCGGCCTCCGCCGTCTCATGGCGGTGGGCGGCGGCAAAGGGGCCGTCGTCGCGGTTCACCGGGATGATGGCGGCGCGGGGCACCACGCACATCTCGAACCAGTTCTCTTCGTCGTAGGTCTTCCAGGCGTACACCCGGGCCATCTCGTCGTCGAGGGCGTGGAGGTAGCCCACGTGGTGGAGCGGCTCGCCCCGGTTCTTCCGGGCGAAGACGTCGTATACTTTCTCGCGCATCGGCTCGCGTTCTCTGCTGGGGAACGTCTCAGGCGGCGCCCACGCCGATTCGGCGCAGGAGGCGTCGCCCCTCGTCGGTGATGCGGTCGGTGGTCCAGGGCGGATCCCACACGTCCTCGATGTCCACCCCGTGAACCCACGGCTCCCGCAGGAGCCGGTCCCGCACGTCCTCCTGGATGAACTCCATGCAGGGGCACGCCGTGGCGGTGTAGGTCAGCCGCACCCGGACGAAACCCTCCTCGACCGCGACGCCGTAGACGAGGCCCAGGTCCACCAGGCTGATGGGGATCTCCGGGTCCAGCACCTCCCGAAGACAGTCCCACGCGGCCGCGGTGGGGTCGGCCGGGGGCTCGGCCAGGGGCTCCGACCAGACGTCGCGCCCCCCGCTCTTGTGGGTGGAGACGTGCAGGGGGATGCCCCGGTCCAGGCCGGGCCTCCCTCCCGCCAGGGCCGGCAGCTTCACGCGGCGGCCTTGCCGTTGAGCCACGCCTCCACCTGCCCCCGGGAGCGGCGCACGGACTCCACATAGCGCTCGTTCATGGGGCCACGGCCCTTCCAGCGCTCGAACACCGCGTCCCAGCTGATCTCGCCCTCGTCGAACGCCCAGCGCTTCTCCTCGGCGTCGTAGGCGCACGGGAAGGGGTAGTCCAGGACGTACTCCTCCTTCTCGTCGTCGTAGTGGGCCGGCACGTCCAGGCCCAGCGACTCGCACAGCGGCACGGTGGAGTTCATCCACACCTGCCGGAGCTGGTCGTTGGTGAGGCCCTTGAGGCGGAAGTCGAGCTGCCCCGAGTGGTGCTTCATGTCGTCGGGCAGACCGAACCACTCCACCGTCATCGGGAACATCCAGTCCACGGCCCGCTGCACCATCTCCCGGGCCTCGCCGTCGGCCTTGGCCAGGCGGCGCATCCACACCTCGCCGTGGCGCAGGTGGAACGTCTCCTCCATGTCCACCTTCACCAGCGCCCGCTTCAGCGGACCGTAGGAGGTGTGCTCGTAGACGTCGGAGAGGAGGGTGATGCCGGCCCGGTCGAAGAAGCCGTTCGCCACCACCAGCTCGGCCCAGTTCTCCAGGGGCTGGTCGAAGCCGTAGGGGTGCTTGAACTCGTGGGCGGCCCGCCCGTACACCAGCTTCTCCTTGGGCACGCCCAGGTCCTCAAGGAGCCGGTACGCGATATTCGCGTGGGCCAGCTCGTCCTGGATGATGGCGTGGGCGCTCACCTGGGTGTTGGTGGAGGGCGCGTGCCGCGCGGCCATCCAGTAGGCGGGCGCGCTGATGAGCTCGGTGTCGGCCTGGACGGTTAGCTGCACCACGAGGGCCTTGCGGTACCCCGGGCTCATCTCCTCGGGGGACTCCACCAGATATCCCTCCTGGACCTTCTGCTTCAGCTCGTCGTCGGTGAAGGCTTCCATCGTCTCTCCGTGTCGTGAGTCACGCGGCGGAGCCGCGTGGATCTGTCGTTGTCAGAGTCCCAGGGACGAGCGGATGAGGGGGCTCATGCGCTCGGGCGTCCACGGCGGGTCGAAGGTGAGCTGCACGTCGGCGCTCTCCACGCCCTCGACCTCCAGGATCGCCTGTTTGGCGTCGTCCACGATCTGGCCCGCGACCGGACACATGGGAGACGTCAGAGAGATGGTGGCGTGCACGTCGGCCCCCTCCACCTCGATGTCGTACACCAGGCCGAGGACGACCAGGTCGAGCCCCAGCTCGGGGTCCTTGACCCGCTTCAGCGCCGCCCGGACGTCCTTCTCTGTCACCGCCATTTCACCTCTCTGTTCATTCAGTGCTTGCGCACGAACAGCACGGAGGCCTCCTCCGCGTCGTCGCCCTGGGCCTTCCGGAGCGCCCTGTGGAGCGTGGCCACCACCTCACCGCCCGGCTTGCCCGGAAGCTGAGCCAACAGGTCCGCCGCCCCCCGGAAGATCCCGGCGGAGCCGTGGGAGAGGACGAAGGCGGTGTCGCCCACCCTCATCTCCACGGTCTGGCTGCCGTACTGGAAGCCCTCCATCATGCCCAGCGGGGGCCCGTGGGACCCCAGCTCCTCGAAGGTCCCCTCGCGGCGGATCACCCCGCACGGGACCCTCCCGGCGCTCGCCCACTCCAGCGAACCGCCGGAAGGAACGAGGACGCCGCACTCCACGAACTGCTCCAGCCCCTCCGCCGCCGTGGACGCCATGGCGGCGTTCACCCGGGGGAGCACCTGCCGGAGGTCGGCGTGATCCGCCGCCACCGCATGGAACACGCCCCTGGCCGTCGCCAGGTGGTGCGCCGGAGGGAGGGCGCCGGCGTGGGCGTACAGCGTGAGGAGGGCCGTGCGGCCGTCGGCCAGGCGCACGTGATCCCACACGGTCGTGCCCCGCCCCGAGGCCTCGGTGGTCGTTCCGGCGGCGATATCGTAACCCTCGACCCGAGGTGCGTTCCGGGGGAGGAGCCCCTGCTGGAGGATCCGGCCGATCTCCTCCACGTCGTGCTGGGTGGGGGTCTCCCGCTCCGAGGAGGTGGCGTGGGCGCCCAGGGTGGGCAGCGACCTGGAAAGGAGATGGAGCACCCTGAGGGCCACGGAGTCGCCCCCCAACAGTGCCTGGAACCGGCTGCGCCGCACCACCAGGAGCTGGCAGGCGTCGACGGCCCGGGCCGTGGCGGAGCGGGGTGCCTCGTCCAGGAGGGCCATCTCCCCGAACGCCTCGCCCGGCCCGCGCCGGGCCAACTGCTCCGGCGTCCCGTCGGGGCGGGCCCGGCTGATCTCCACGGTGCCCCGGTACACCACGTAGAAGGCGTCGGCCGCCGCGCCCTCCTCGAACAGCACCTCGCCCGCGACCCGGGTCGTGCCTTCCACGATGCCGGCCACCCTGTGCAGATCCGCGTCGGGAAGCCCCCGGAAGAGGTCGACCTCTTCCAGCAGCTCCATCACCTGCTCGGTGGACCAGCCTCGCTTGGTCTGCGTCACGGTCGCTCGCGCTCCTGGGGTTGGCAGACCCTGAATCTAGGGGGGGCCGTAGGGGGGAGAAAGAGCGTGCGAGTCGTAGAAAAGAGGCGCCACGTGGCCCTTCCCCCCGGGGCGCGTGGGGCGAAATGCTCGCACCCCGGCCGAGGAGCGGTTTAGATTCACTCCATGGTCCCGGGAGATCCCGGGGGCCGGCCGGGCGCCATCTCCACGAGGAGCGTCTGTTGGAGCCCACCCCCCACGACACCCTCTCCGAGTCCCCCATCGCCGCCCCTCCGGGCCTGGGCATCCGCCTGCGTTGCTGGGGCACGCGGGGCTCCATCCCGAGCCCCGGACCCGCCACCGCAGGCTACGGGGGCAACACCCCCTGCATCGAGGTGGGCGTGGGCGGACGGCGCGTGGTGTTCGACGCCGGGTCCGGCGTGCGCCTCCTCGGGATGGACGTGCTTGAGGAGCCGGAGCCGGCGGACGCGACCATCTTCCTCAGCCACTTCCACTGGGACCACATCCAGGGCTTCCCCTTCTTCGGGCCCCTCTACCAGCCCGAGGCGCGGCTGCGCATCGTGGGCCCCGCCCAGGAGGGGATGGACGTACGCAGCCTTTTCGCCGGCCAGATGGGGCCCATCTACTTCCCCGTCCCCTTCAGCGCCGTCTCGGCGTCCACCTCCTTCGACCACCTCAACGAGGGGACGTGGGAGGAGGACGGGTTCCGGGTGTCGGCCATGCGGGTGCGCCACCCCTCGTTCACGGTGGGGTACCGGCTGGAGGCGGGGGGGAGGTCGCTGTGCTACGTCCCCGACAACGAGCTGGTGGGGGCGCGCTACCCGTTGCGGGAAGACTGGCGGCGCCGCTTCACCCGCTTCGTGGAGGGGGCCGACCTGCTCATCCACGACGCCATGTTCACCGAGGAGGAGTACGCCTCCAGAGAGGGGTGGGGACACTCCACCTTCCGCCAGGCCATCGACCTCGCGGCCGGGGCCGGCGTCCGGAGTCTCCTCTTCTTCCATCACGCGCCCGAGCGCTCCGATCGTGACCTGGAGGTCATCGTCCGGGAGCGCCAGGAGGAGGTCGCGTCCAGGGGCCTGGCCCTGCAGGTGGACGCCGCCTCCGAGGGCGTGGAGCTCATCCTCGACTAGCAAGATGCTCACGACAACCGACGACGTACGCGCCCAGCTGGAGCGGCTGAGCGGGGAGCTCCGGGAGCTCAACCGCATCGGCATGGCGCTCATGAGCGAGCGTGACCCGGACCGGCTCCTGGGGTTCATCCTCACCCAGGCGCGGCGCCTCACCACGAGCGACGCCGGGAGCCTCTACCTGGTCGACGCGGCGGAGGACGGCAGCGACCGCCTCCACTTCCTCCGGGCCCAGAACGACTCCCTGCCCGGCATGCCCGACCCGGACTTCACCCTGCCGCTGGATCGAGGCAGCCTCGCGGGGTACGTGGCCCTCACGGGCGAGCCCCTGGTCATCGACGACGCCTACGAGATCGGGGACGACCACCCCTACTCGTTCAACCGCGCCTTCGACCAGGAGCACGGCTACCGCGCCAAGTCCATGCTGGTGGTCCCCATGAAGGACCACCGGGACCGGGTGGTGGGTGTCATCCAGCTCATCAACCGCAAGCGAGACACCCACGCCATGGTGCGCTCCGAGGCCGGGGCCGACGCCCACGTGCTCCCCTACGGCGAGCGGGAGGTGGACATCGTCCAGTCGCTTGCGGGGCAAGCGGCGGTCTCCATCGAGAACGGTCGCCTCTACCGGGCCATCGAGAACCTCTTCGAGGGCTTCATCAAGGCAGCGGTGACCGCCATCGACCAGCGGGACCCCGCCACGTCCGGACACTCGGTGCGGGTCACCGAGCTCACCATGGGGCTCGCCGAGCTGGTGGACCGCGCCTCAGAGGGGCGCTTCGCCGGCGTGCGCTTCAGCCGCGATGAGATGAAGCAGCTCCGCTACGCCTGCCTCCTCCACGACTTCGGCAAGGTCGGTGTGCGAGAAGAGGTCCTGGTGAAGCAGAGAAAGCTTCCGCTGGTGATGCTGGAGCGGGTCGAGGCCCGCTTCACCCGGGCGCGCCGCGCCCTGGAAGGACGCTTCGAGCGGCAACGGGTGGAGTACCTGGAGGCCCACGGCCGGGAGGGCTACGCTCCGTGGCTCGAGGGGCGGCGCGAGCAGCTCGCGGACGAGTTGGCCCGGCTGGACCGCTACGCAGAGGCCGTGCGGGAGGCCAACGAGCCCCGGGTGCTCCCCGAGGAAGGCGCCGAGATCCTGCAGGAGATCGCCGACACCGCCGTGCCCGACCTCGACGGAGGGGAGATCCCGCTGCTGGAGCCGCAGGAGCTCAAGTACCTGCGCATTCGCCAGGGAAACCTGTCGGAGGAGGAGATGAAGCAGATCCAGTCCCACGTGGTGCTCAGCTACGACTTCCTCCAGGAGATTCCCTGGACCGACGAGCTTTCCCGCATCGACGCCATCGTGCGGGGGCACCACGAGAAGCTCAACGGGACGGGCTACCCCGACGGCATCGAGGCCGACGAGATCTGCCTCGAGACCCGCATGATGACGGTGGCCGACATCTTCGACGCCCTCACGGCGTCGGACCGGCCCTACAAGAAGGCGGTGCCGGTGGAGCGGGCCCTGGAGATCCTCCGCATGGAGGCCGCGGAAGGGGCGCTGGACTCCGACCTGGTGGAGATGTTCATCGCCTCGGAGGTGTACCGCCGCGTCCTGGAGAAGGACTGGCGCGAGCTGTAGGCTCTATGGGCCAGGCTTCGCGGGGGGGCGGGGGCTCTCCCTCCGGGGACGCGCTGGGCGCCGAACCGCATGTCCCCCGCTCACGCTTTCACCTTCGTCGTGCCCAGAAGTCCCCGGAGGGAGAGCCCCCGCCCCCCCGCTACGCCACCGTACGATCCTGGCCGCGGTGGAGCCGACCCGCTTCCCTCCGATAGCGGATCCGGGAGAAGCCGCGCAGCGGCAGCAGTGGGTTTGCGACAGATACCGGAACGGCGGCGCCCGCGGCGTCTCCCCGCAGGGAGCATCTGGGCAGGACGAAGCAAGGAGCGGAGCGCCCGCAGTGAAGCCGTGGCGCCCAGCGCGCTCCCGGAGGCGAGACGCCGCGGGCGCCGCCGGTGGCCGAAAACTACCGAGATTCTACCTCCAGCCGCCCGCTCTCGCCGGTGCCCATCGCGGCGGTGAGCGCCCGCTCGGCGGCCTCGAGCAAGTCCTCCGGACCCGTCATCGCCTCGTGGTACGAGGCCAGGCCGGCCTGGAAGGATCCACCGTGCTCGGCACCCCACGCCTCCAGCTCACCCCTGAAACGCTCTGCGGCGATGAGGCCGCCGTGGACGTTGCAGTCCAGGAGGAGGGCCGCCAGCCGCCGGTCGTCGAGCCGCGCCATGAGATCGGTCCGGCGCGTCATCGCCACCATCCGGGCCCCGAGCTGGCGCGCCGCCTCCGTGTCGCACCCGTCCATGGAAGGCACGTCCAGGAGCAGCAGCGACACCGGAATGCCCCGGTGGCCGAACCAGAACGCCACCCGGAAGATGACGTCGAAATGGAGGCGGTTGGGCAGCCCGGTCGGACCATCGGTGAGGGCCGGGTGCCGGCGGGCGTCGCGGGGACGGGGCATCTCCACGTCGGGAGGCGTCACGGGTGCATCTCTCCGCCAACGGGGACCGCGCGATCCGGGGTAACCCGGGGGACCCCCGGCAGGGACGCGGTGCTCGGCATCGTACCTCCTTTCGTGGGGCTTCGCGCCACACCACCGAATTTACCGCGCCCCCAACCATGATGCGAGCACCACGAGCGCGCCGCCTTCGCCGCGGCACCCCGCTTGCCCGGCCACCCCGCGACGGGTCAGCTTGCGCCGCCGGCCCCCATCCCCAGCCCCGGAACGAAAGCCACCATGAAGCGCATTGCCATCAACACCGGAGGCGGCGACGCCCCCGGACTCAACGCCGTCATCCGCGCCATCGTGCTCAGCGCCGAGCACCGGGGATGGGAGGTGTGGGGCATCCGCCGGGGATACGAAGGGCTGTGGTGGAAGGGGCGGGACGACGGGGTCGTGCGCCTCACCCGCCAGAGCGTCCGGGGCATCACCCACCTGGGCGGAACCATCCTGGGCACGACCAACCGGGGCAACCCCCTCCAGTTTCCCATGGAGCGGCCCGACGGCTCCATCGAGATCGTGGACCGCTCCGACGAGCTCCTGTCCCGGATGGCCGACTACCGCTTCGACGGACTCATCGCCATCGGAGGCGACGGCTCCCTCACCATCGCCGCCGCCCTGGCCAAGAAGGGACTCAAGGTCATCGGGGTGCCCAAGACCATCGACAACGACCTCGCGGCCACCCAGGTCACTTTCGGCTTCCACACCGCCGTTCAGACCGCCAGCGACGCCCTCGACAAGCTCCACAGCACCGCCGAGTCGCACCGCCGGGTCATGGTGGTGGAGCTCATGGGGCGCAGCACCGGATGGATCGCGCTGTTCGCGGGAATCTCGGGGACGGCGGACGTGATCCTCATCCCCGAGATCCCGTACGACATGGCCCGGGTGTGCGAGAAGATCGAGGCCCGCTACGCCGAGGGGAGGGAGTTCGCCATCGTGGTGGTGGCCGAGGGCGCCAAGCCGGCGGGCGGCGAGGCGGTGTTCAAGGAGGGGGTGCGCTACGGCGGCATCGCCGAGAAGGTGGCGGCCGACATCGCCGACCGCACCGGCCGGGAAACCCGCTCCCTCGTGCTGGGCCACCTCCAGCGGGGCGGACAGCCGGTAGCCTACGACCGGCTGCTGGCACTGCGCTTCGGCGCGGCCGCCGTGGAGCTGGCCGACAAGGGCCACTGGGGGTGCATGGTGGCCCTCGACCCCCCGGAAGTGCTCTCGGTGCCGTTGGAGGAGGCGATCGAGCACGTGAAGCGCGTCCCCATCGAGGGCGACGTCGTGTGCACCGCCCGGGCGCTGGGGATCAGCTTCGGCGACGAAGCGTAGGAAGGGGACCAGCCACCCCTCAGCCCTGCGAGCGGCACCATGGCGCACAGCTTGCGCGCTCCCGCCCGGTGGCCCGGAACGGCCACCCTCGTGGCCCTCCTGTTCGCCCCGTTCCTCCACCCCCAGCCGGCCGGAGCCCAGGAGGCCGCGGTCCCGGTCGCGCCCTCGGCCGACGAAGGGCCGCGGGTGGCCCTGTGGGAGCCGCCGGCCGTCCGGGGACAGCCCTTCCACCTGACCATCCGGAACATCATGCGCGGTCCGGAGCTGGTGGGGGAGCCGCCATCCCGCGTCACCTGGAGCGACGACGGCGGCCGGGTCTACTTCCGCTGGCGTCCGGGCGGCGGCGCGTGGGACGACGAGCCCGGTCTGTGGTGGGTGCCCGCCGGGGGCGGGGAGCCCCGGGAGGTGCCCGAGGCCCGGGCCGACTCCGTGGAGGGACTCCTCCGGGGCGGCGACGTCTCCCCCGACGGGCGCCGCCGCGTCACCACGTGGGAGGGCGACCTGTGGGTGGTGGACCGGAGGAGCGGTGACGTGCGGCGCCTCACCGACACCCGGGAAGCCGAATCGGCTCCCACCTTCTCCGGAGACGGCACCCGGATCTTCTTCCGGCGCGGGAACGACGTCTTCGCGCTCCTGGACGACGGCGGCGTGCGCCAGCTCACCGACATCCGCCAGGGTCCGCGCCCCCCCGAGCCCGACTCGGCCCAGGGGCAGCGCCGTTTCCTGGAACGGCAGCAGGAGGCGCTCTTCGAGCACGTACGCCGCGCCGAGGCCCGCAAAGCCCACTCCGACAGCCTGGAGGAGCGCCGGAAGGCGGACGAGCCCGCCACCGTGTGGCTCGGGAAGGACGAACGGGTGACGAGCCTGGAGCCTTCCCCGGACGGGCGATGGGTGCTGGTCACCACCGCCACGCCGGCCCCAGGGGCCCGCCGGGACACCGTCCCGGAGTGGATCACCACGTCGGGCTACAGCGAGGAAGAGGCGTCCCGGACCCGTGTCGGCGACGTGGAGGGGGTGAGGCGGGTGGGCCTCCTCACCACCGCCACGGGCGACGTGCGCTGGCTCGAGCCCTGGCCGGACAGCGCCGCCGGCGCCGGTGCCGACGTGTGGACCGGCGGATGGAACGACGCCGGCACCCACGGGATCGTGGTGTCCCGATCCGACGACGACGAAGACCTCTTCATCTACAGCGTGGACGGCGCCAGCGGGAAGCTCACGCTCCTGGACCATCAGCACGACGACGCCTGGATCGGAGGGCCCTGCGGCTGGGGCTCGTGCCAGGGATGGATCCCCGGCAGCGACCGCGTCTGGTACGAGTCCGAAGCCACGGGGTGGAACCACCTGTACACGGTGGCGGCGGACGGGAGCGGCCGGAAGGCGCTGACGTCGGGGCCGTGGGAGGTGACGGGCGTCGAGATCCCGGAGGGCGCCGACTACTTCCTCCTCACCACGCACCAGCCCTCGCCCTTCGACCAGGTGGTGTCCAGGGTGGGCTTCGACGGCGGCGACATCCGCCCGCTCTTCACCGGCGCCGGATCGTTCGAGGCCGAGCCTTCGCCAGGGGGCAGCCGCTGGGCGGTGGTCCACGGCCTCTCGAACCAGCCGCCGGAGCTGTACCTGGCGGAGCGGCCCGGGACCGACGCCCTCCGGCGGGTCACCACCTCTCCCACCGAGGCGTGGCGCTCCTTCCCCTGGATCCAGCCCGGGATCGTCATGGTGCCGGCCCGGGACGGGACGGGGGTGCCGGCCCGGATCTACCGTCCCTCGGACATGGGCGCCCGGCCCAACGGGGCGGGGATCCTCTTCGTCCACGGCGCAGGGTACCTCCACGAGGTGCACCGCTACTGGAGCGACTATTCCCGGGAGTACATGTTCAACCAGTTCCTGGCCGCCGCCGGCTACACCGTGCTGGACCTGGATTACCGGGGATCGGCCGGCTACGGCAGGGACTGGCGCACCGCCATCTACCGCTGGATGGGCGGCAAGGACCTGCAGGACGAGGTGGACGGCGCCCGCTGGCTGGTGACCCACGAGGGGGTGGACGCGTCGAGGGTGGGGATCTACGGCGGGTCGTACGGAGGGTTCCTGACTCTCATGGCCCTGTTCACCGCCGGCGACACCTTCCGGAGCGGCGCCGCGCTCCGGGCGGTCACCGACTGGTCGGCGTACAACGACCCCTACACCTCCAACATCCTGAACGACCCCCAGGAGGACCCCGAGGCGTACCGCCGCTCCTCACCCCTCTATTTCGCCCAGAACCTGCGCTCCGACCAGCACCTCCTCATCGCCCACGGGATGGTGGACACCAACGTCCACTTCTCGGACGTGGTGCGCCTGGAGCAGCGGCTCATCGAGCTGGGGAAGGAGAACTGGGAGCTCGCCACCTACCCGGTGGAGAGCCACGGCTTTCTCGAGCCCGCGTCGTGGACGGACGAGTACCGGCGGATCTTCGAGCTGTTCGAGCGGACGATCTCGAAGCCAGGGTGCACGGAGGGAGGGGACCTGTGCCCGGTGCCCAGGGGGAGGGAGGGGACGGCGCCGTCGCCCGGACGTTAGGCGCTGAGCTCCCGGCGAGGGGCCTGCGCGGGGGTCCCTCCACCCCCGCTCCCGCCCGTCGCCGCGCTCAGGGCGCCGCCCACCGCCACCACGGCCACCGCCCCCACCACGTTGTACCACAGGTAGGAGATGTCCGTGGTGAGGGACACCACGAACACGGCGCCCATGCCCGCCAGCAGGCCCCAGAACGCCCCCGTCCCGTTGGAGCTCTTCACGCCGAACGCCAGGAGGAAGACCCCCAGCAGCGACCCGTAGAAGAACGAGCCCACCTGGTTCACGGCCTCGATGAGGGAGCCGAGCCGTCCGGCGTAGAGCGCCACCAGGCATGCGAAGCCGCCCCAGAACAGGGTGGTCCAGCGGGACACGCTCAGGTAGTGGGCATCCTCCGCTCCGGGGCGGACCCACCTCCGGTAAAAGTCGATGACCGTGGCGCTGGACAGGGCGGTGAGCTCCGAGTCCAGCGACGACATGGCCGCAGCGAAGATCACCGCGATCATGAGGCCCAGCACGCCCGTGGGGACGTACTTCACCAGGTAGGACGGGAAGACGTAGTTCACGTCGTTGGACGCGGCGCCCCGCACCTGGGCCACCAGGCCCTTGGCGTCCCGGCGGAGCTCGGCGAGCTGGGCGTCTTCCTCGGACATGCGCGCCCGGATGGGTGCCACGTCGGCCCGGGAGTGGCGCGCGTCCAGCAGCTCCAGGGTGGCCTGCCTGCGAAGGCCGTGGATGCGGGCCTGTTGGTCTTCCAGGGCGTGGAGCTGGCCGGCGTAGGGGCTGGCCTCCACCTGGGCCACCTCGGCGGCGTTGAACACCAGGGGCGGCCGCTCGAAGTGGTAGAACACGAACAGGAACACGCCGATGCTCAGGATGAAGAACTGCATCGGCACCTTCACGAAGGCGTTGAACACCAGCGACAGCCGGCTCTGGCGCAGCGAGCTGGCGGTGAGGTAACGCTGCACCTGGCTCTGGTCCGTGCCGAAGTAGGCCAGCGCCAGGAAGAAGCCGCCGATGACGCCCGACCAGATGGTGTACGTGTTGTTCGGATCCCAGGACAGGTCGATGCTCTTCCACATCCCCTGGATCCCGCCGATGTAGGCCACGTCCCCCAGCCCGACGCCGTGGGGAAGCTCGGCGAAGAGGACCACCAGGGCCACGATGATGCCGGCGAACATCATCAGCATCTGCACCACGTCGGTCCAGATCACCGCCGTGATGCCGCCGAAGGTGGTGTAGGCCACCGTGATCACGCCCATGATGAGGATCGTCACCGTCTCGTCCCACCCCATGATCACCGACAGGACGATGGCGGGGGCGTACAGGACGATGCCGGCGGCGAGACCCCGCTGCACCAGGAAGATGAACGCGGTGAGGGAGCGGGTCTTGGCGTCGAAGCGGTTCTCCAGGTACTCGTACGCCGTGTAGACCTTCGCCCGGTAGAAGAAGGGCACGAAGATCACGCACAGGAGGACCATCACCAGGGGCTGGGGCAGGTAGACCTGGATGAACTCCATCCCGTCGTCGAACGCCTGCCCGGTGGTGCCGATGAAGGTGATGGCGCTGGCCTGGGTGGCCATCACCGAGAGGCCGATGGCGTACCAGGGGAGGCGGCGGTTGGCCAGGAAATAGCCCTCCACGCCCACGTTCTTGCGGCTCTGCCACCACGCCATCCCCAGCACGCCGCTGAAGTAGACGGCGAAGACGCCCCAGTCGAGGGGGGTCACCGGTCCAGCACCACGGTGAAGACGTACAGCACCACGGTGAGGATCACCGTGTAGACCACCACCGTGGCGTACACCCAGGACCAACTGGGGAAGATGCCGACCCGGCCGCCCTCGTCGTCCTCCCGGGGCCCTCCCGGCCCGTTCAGCGCCCCGCCCCCGCCTCGGCCGCCCGGGACCAGGAGGCAGCGTTCAGGGAGAGGAGGTTGGCGAAAAGGCGGTACGCGCCCGGCACGCCCTCCGGGAACTGCCGGAAGAAGGCGAGGCCCGTGTACACGTAGATGCCCTTCCCGAGGGGCGTCACCACGAGGCCGCCCTTCAGGGGCTGCTCACCCGGGTCCGCCATCTCCAGGAGGGGGACGTAGTGGGGGTCCCACGTGTGCAGGAAGTACAGCCCCCGATCCTGCACCCACCCCTGGAAGTCTTCCTGGGTGATGCGGTTGGGGGTATTGAACACAGGGGAGTTGGGGCGGAGCAGCGTCACCTTGGCACCCTGGTCCGTCACCCGGTCGTGGGGACGGGCCATGGTCACCGGATAGGGGGCGAAGCCGCCGTCCGGGTATTCGTACTTGTTGTACTGGACGATGACCGTGCCGCCCTGGCGGGCGAAGTCCAGGAGTGCCTGGTTGGCGGCCGCCAGGTCGGGACGGGTCTCGTACGCCCGCACCCCCAGCACCACCACGTCGAGGCCGCGGAAATCGCCGCGGCGAACCCGGTCGGGATCGAGGAGCTGGACGTCCACCCCCATCTGGCGGATGGCGTCGTAGCCGTCGTCCCCCGACCCCATCACGTAGCCGACCTTCAGCCCCTGGGCGACGCGCACCGGCACCGCCTGGATGTTCGTCGTGGACGAATCGAACATGGCCATGCGGTCGATGTGGGGATAATCGATGACCCGCAGGGCCTCCGCGTAGCGCCGGCCGTCGTCGGTCACGGCCACGGCCCGGACCTGCCGGCGCCCCTCCTTCATGTCGGCCGGCGGCCGCACCGTCACCTGCACGGTGCGCTGCTGGTCCGGCCCCTCGAAAGCGAAGGGCACCGAGGCGGGCTCCACCGTCCACCCGGCGGGCGCCTCCACCTGGAGGGTGCCCTTCACGCCCTTGTCGGCCTCGCCCTGCACCGTGACCGCCAGCGTGCGCGCCTCCTTGAGCCCCAGGGGCCACACCATCTCCCGGGGCGTGATGCCCACCGAGACGGCGGGCACCACCAGGAGGGGCTCGTGGAACTCGCCGGTGGCCTTGTCCACGTCCACGTGGTCGGCGGCCTCCCGGGGCGACGCCGCCACGGCCATTGTGTCGCCGCCGTCGGGCACCCGCAGCGTGAAGCGGGCCTCGCCGTGAACCGGGGGGGGATCCTTGGGCAGCCCCCACAGGGAGGGGTCGTCGGGCCAGCGGTACATCTCACCGTCCCGGGGCTGGCGCAGGAAGTAGAGCCTCGACAGGTGGGCGTCCGCCGGCAGCGTCACGGTGAAGCGCCAGCGGGCCAGCTCGCCGGGGGCCACGGTGCCGCTGGCCGCCACGTCGCCGGGGTCGCGGCCCACGGGGCGGGCCCGGCCCCCGAAGCCGCCCCGGACGGGGGCGACCGGGGCGGCCGTCGCGGTCCACCCCTGGGGCAGATCCAGCAGCGCGGTGGCGTGGTCGATGGTGAAGGGGCCGCCGTTCCAGAGCTCCACGGTGGCGCCGGTGGACTCGCCCGGCACCACCATGCCGTCGTCGACGGTGACGCTCAGCGTCACGCCCGAAGCTGCCAGGAGCGCCTTCCGGTCCAGCTCACCCTTCCGGTCCAGCGCCCTGGCCAGGGACACGCCCGAAGCGCCCGCGCTCCCGGCGGCCGCCCGTGCCCGCGCCAGGGGCTCCAGCGCCCGCGCCAGCGCCGGCGCCGCCGCCTCCGGGTGGAGGACGGTGAGCGCCGCCCCGGCCTGGTGGATGTCGTCCCGGTAGCGGGCGAGCTGGTCGGAGGCGGTGCGGGCCGCGGGGCCGTCCAGGTGCGACGCAAGGGCGGCCAGGGCCGTGTCCACCCCGGCGAAGAAGCCGGCGCCGGCGGGCGCGTCCACGTTGCTGCCCACCAGCGTCAGGGCGGTGACCCGGGGCCCCGGGGGCTGGGCGACGCCCATGTCCTGGGAGCGGTGCTGGCTCCGGCTCTCCATGGAGAGCTGCAGCCAGGAGCGGCCGATCAGCGGGTCGAACGTCCCGGTGGATACGGTGGTGCTGGGCTGCCCACCCCGGGCGAGCTGGTAGAGCTTGGCCGGCTGCCACGCCTCCACGCCCTCGGTGAGCTGCTCGGGGAAGCGGGTGGGGTCGCCGGCCGCCTGGAACGCCTCCCGGGCCAGGATGCCCGCCACCTGGTGATGGCCGTGGCCGTCGGCGGGAGTGCCGGTGAAGACCGACACCACCACCTGGGGGCGGAAGGCCCGGATCCTCCACACCACGTCGCCCAGGAGCTTGTTCCGGTCCCAGTTGGCGAACGTCTCGTCGGCGCTCTTGGAGAAGCCGAAGTCGAAGGCCCGGGTGAAGAACTGCTGGCCTCCGTCCAGGCGGCGGGCCGCCAGGAGCTCTCCCGTGCGCACCACCCCCAGGCCCTCGTCCAGCTCCGGGCCGATGAGGTTCTGGCCGCCCTCGCCCCGGTTGAGGGCCAGGTACGCCGTCTCCACGCCCATGCCCCGGGCCAGCGCGGTGAGGAGGCTCGTGTCCTCGTCGTCGGGGTGGGCCCCGATCATGAGGACGCGCTTGACCCCGTCGAGCTGCCGGAGGAGGAGTCCAGCCTGCACCACGTCCGAGCGGAAGGGGGCCTGCTGCGCGACGAGGGCGCCGGGCAGGCCGAGGACGACGGCCAGGGCGCCCAGGGCGGCCCCGGCGCGCATGGGACGTGGGATCATGACGGCCAGCCTGTGCGGGTCGTGGTGTGCATGGGTCGATCCAGGGAGGCGTGTGCGGTACGACGTACGGCACCCCGGGGTTCCCCCCTCACCCGGGTCGGGGGCTCCTAGTCTTCTTCCGGAGGCCACGGGAGCGCCAGGGCCGCCGGGGCCCGGGAGCGGCCCACCCACCCCGCCAGCGCCGCCAGGGTCAGGAGGTAGGGGAAGGCCAGGAAGAGGGGATAGGGAAGGTGGAGGCCCAGGGGCTGGAGGGCGAACTGGAGCGCCGACGCCCCGCCGAAGAAGAGGGCCGCCGCCAGGACCAGGGGCGGGTTCCATCGCCCCAGCACCACCACCGCGATGGCGATGAAGCCGCGGCCGGCGGACATCCCCTGGGCGAAGGTGCCCGCGTAGGCGAGGGCGAGGTGGGCGCCGGCCAAGCCCCCCAGCAGTCCGCCGAAGAGCGTGGCGGCGAAGCGCACCGAGCGCACCCGCAACCCCGCCGCCTGGGCCGCCGCCGGCGCCTCGCCCACCGCCCGCAGCTCGAGCCCCCACCCGGTGCGGAAGAGAAACCACCACAGCAGGGGCGCCAGGCCGTAGGCGACGTAGGCGGTCACGGGCTGGTCGAAGAGGGCGGGGCCCAGAAAGGGGAGGGCCGCCAGCCCCGGGACCGCCAGCGGCGGCAGCGTGGGGAGGGTGAGGGCGGCGCCGGTGGCGCCGAAGCGCGCCTGGTAGACCACCGCCGTGAAGCCGAGACCGCCCATGGTCACCGCGGTGCCCGTGATGATCTGGTCCGTGCCCAGCCCCACGGCGAAGGCCGCGAACACCAGCGCCACCAGGGCACCGGCGAGGGCCCCGGCCACGGCGCCCCCTCCCGCCCCCCAGGCCAGGGCGCCCAGGGCCCCCGCCAGGGCGCCGGCGATGACCGAGCCCTCCAGCCCGATGTTGATGACGCCGCTCCGCTCGGTGATGGTCTCTCCCAGCGCCGCCAGCGCCAGGGGAACGCCGAGGCGCACGGACGCCGCCAGGAACGCTTCCACCTGGGGAGCCGCGCCCGGCCCCTGGAGGAGGAGGGCCGGCTCAGGCACCGGGCGCCTCCAGCCGGCGCACCGCCCGCTCGACGGCCAGCACGCTGAGGATGGCCAGGGCCTCCACGCCGCCCACCCACGCCGCCGGGATGCCGGCGCCCCGCTGCATGGCCCCCGCGCCCCCTTCCAGGGCGCCGAAGAGGAGGGCGGTCACGATCACACCCAGGGGGTGGAGGCCAGCCAGCAGCGCCACCGCGATGGCCGTGTAGCCGTAGCCCGGGGAGAGGCCTTCGTAGAGGGCGTAGGTGACGCCGGCCACCTCGACCCCCCCGGCCAGCCCGGCGAGGGCGCCCGACGCCAGGAACGCACCGGCGGTGACCCGGTCGGCCCGGATGCGCCCGGCCACCACCGCCGCCGCCCGGCCGGATCCCACCGCCCGCAGGCGGAAGCCGGCCGCCGTCCAGCGCAGGAACGCCCACACCGCCAGCGCCAGGACCACCGCCAGGGCGAAGCCCACGTGGAGCCGGGTGCCCGGCACCAGCGTGGGCAGGCGCGCCGCCGGGGGGATGGCCTCGGTCTGGGGGAAGACGCCCCGGGGCTCCTGCAGCGGCCCCCGCACCACCCACGCGGCCAGGTCCATCCCCACGAAGTTGAGGAGGAGCGTGGTGATCACCTCCCCGACCCCCAGCCGCAGCTTCATGAACGCCGGCAGGGCGGCCCACAGCGCACCGGCGAGGGCCGACGCCAGCAGCACGGCGGGGGCGGCCAGGAGGGCGGGCCAACCGTCCAGCGCGAGCCCCACCGCCACCGCCACCACGGCGCCGGCGTAGAGCTGGCCCTCGGCGCCGATGTTCCACACGCCGGCCCGGAAGGCCAGCGCCACCGCGAGGCCGGTGAGGAGGAGGGGAACGGTCCGCACCAGGGTGATGGACGCGAACACGGCCCCGGACCCCACGGACCCCCGCAGGAGGGCGGCCAGGGCCGCACCGGGGTCGTAACCGCCCAGGCGGAGGACGCCCGCCGCTACCGCCAGGGTGAGGAGGAGGGCCGCCCCCGCCGACGCGGCGGGCAGGAGCCGCCGGCCCGTCACGGACGCGCCTCTCCGGCGACGGAGGGGCCGGGGCCCTCCCCGGAGCGGCCGCCGAGCATCAAGGCGCCCACGGTGGCCCGGTCCCGCCCTCCCGCTGGGACCGGAAGGAGGCGGCCCCGTACCATGACCAGGACCCGGTCCGACAGCGCCAGCACCTCGTCCAGGTCGGTGGACAGGAGCACCACGCCCGGCGCCACCGTGCCGGCGTCCCGCAGCGTCCTGAGGGTGGCGTGGACGAACGCGGCGCCCGCCACGTCCAGCCCACGGGACGGGTTCTCCGCCACCACCAGGTCGGAGGGACGGGCCAGCTCCCGGGCCACCACGACCCGCTGCTGGTTTCCTCCGGACAGGGCCCGGGCAGGGACGTCAGGGGAGGGGGCACGCACCCCGTAGCGGGCCAGGAGCTCTTCGGTCCTGCGCCGGAGCGCCTGCCACCGCAGGAACGGTCCCTTCCGGTAGGCGGGCTCCCGGGCCAGGGCCAGGGCCAGGTTGGACGTGAGGTCGAAGTCCCCCACCAGCCCTTCCCGGGTCCGGTCCTGGGGTACGAAGGCGGGGTCCTCCGGGAGGCGGGCCCGGCCCGCGCCCGGCCTCTCCCTTCCGCCCAGCACCAGGGCGAGCTCCCGCTGCCCGTTTCCCTCGACGCCCGCCACGCCCACGATCTCGCCCCGCCGCACCTCCAGCGTCACCCCCCGGAGGGCCGCCTCGCCCCGGGGGCCGTCCAGCCAGACGTCGTCCAGGCGGGCCACCACTTCCCCGGCTGCCTGCGCGTCCGCGGGGGGCTCCGCGACGGCCGCCCCCGTCTCCTCGCCGGCCACCTCGGCCAGGGATTCCCCCACCATGACCCGGGCCAGGCCGGGGGCGTCGACCTCGGAGCGGGGCGCCTCCAGGACCGTTCGGCCGTGGCGGAGCACGGTCACCCGGTCGGCCACCGACAGCACCTCGTCCAGCTTGTGGGCCACCAGCACGACGCTCCGCCCGCCGCCGGCCAGGTGGCGGAGCAGCGCGAGGAGCCGGTCCACCTCGGCGGGCGCCAGCGTAGCGGTGGGCTCGTCCAGCGCGAGCACCCGGGGGTCCCTGAGCAGGACCTTCAGGATCTCGACCCGCTGGCGCTCGCCCACGCCCAGCGTGTCCACCGGGGCGTCAAGGCGCACCTCGAGGCCGGTCTCGGCCGCCAGGGTGGACGCCCGCTCCCGTACGGGCTCCAGGGGAAGGTGGAGTCCGCCGGCGCCCTCGCCGGCCACCGCCCGCCAGCCCAGGGCCAGGTTCTCCAGCGCCGTGAACGCCGGCACCAGGGTGAAGTGCTGGTGGACGAGGCCCACGCCCGCGGACCAGGCGTCCCGGGGGGTACGCAGGCGCACGGCCCGCCCCTGGACCTCCACCTCGCCGGCGTCGGGCCGGACGATCCCGCCCAGCACGCCCAGGAGGGTGCTCTTGCCCGCGCCGTTCTCCCCGAGCACGGCGTGGACCTCGCCCGGCGCCACCTCGAGGTGGGCCCCGGCCAGCGCCACGACCCGGCCGAAGCGCTTGTCCACGCCGCGCATGCGCACGGCGGGCGGCCCCCCTCCCTCCGCCCGGCGCACCACGGGGGCCGTCGTCAGCCTCCGGTCTCGCCCTCGACGTACGGCACCCTGGGAACCTTCAGCATCCCCGACCGGATGGCGCCCCGCGCCTCGTCGATGCGCCGCAGGAGGCCGGCGGGGTAGGACGCCTCCAGGGTGGGGTTCGCCACGTAGTCCACGACGCCTTCGTCCATGCCCGCGTAGACGGGGGCGCCGCCCAGCTTCCCCGC
Organism: uncultured Gemmatimonadales bacterium; assembly: GCA_963720485.1. Lineage (GTDB taxonomy): Bacteria > Gemmatimonadota > Gemmatimonadetes > Longimicrobiales > Gaopeijiaceae > MFD05684-c1. The sequence continues at coordinate 4,158,099 of OY970395.1, read as the reverse complement.
CTCCCACAGGCGCCCTACTTCGAGGAACGCCTGGGGGATGCGGATGACCGCGCTGCCCAGCGTCACCTCGGGGGCGATGCCGTTCTGGTCGTTGTTCATGCCGATGACCCACGGGCCGGCGCCGCCGCCCCGGACGTGGGCCTCCCTCACGGCCTGGAACACCCCGAAGCTGGCCGCGTCGGTGTTGTGGATGACCACGTCGGCGCCGCGCCCCAGCAGCGCCGTGGTGGCCTCCTTGGCCGCCGCCACGTCGTCCCAGTTGCCGATGTAGCTCTGGAGGACCTTCACGTCGGGGTCCACGGCCCTGGCTCCCGCCTCGAAGGACCGGAAGGTCCCCTCCACCGAGGGGATGTCCACCCCACCCACCATCCCCAGCACGCCCGCCCGGCTCATCCCAGCCGCGGCCATGCCGGCCAGGTAGGTCGCCTCCTCCAGGGTGAACACCAGAGGCACCACGTTCTTCGCCACCTTGCCGCCCCCGCTCACCACGATGGTCATTTCCGGGAACTGGGCGCCGGCCCGGAGCGCGGCGTCCTGGTACTCGAAGCCGTGGGCGAACACGAGGTCGAAGCCCGCCGTGCCGTAGGCCAGGAACGCCTCGTCGAACTCGGACGGGGTGCGGGTCTCCTGGTGGCTGATGGTCACGCCCATGGAGTCCCGCAGCAGGACGAGCCCGTCGTAGGCGCCGGCGTACCACCCGGCGTCGGACACCGGGCCGGAGGTGAGGAGGGCAACCTTCACCGAGTCCGGTGCGGCGGCGCTCCCGTCCGCGTCTCCGCCCGAGCCGCCGCACGCCGCCAGCGTGGCCGCGACGAGGAGCGCCGTCAGGGTAGGCAGGTTGGGGCGCACCACGGGGCCTCCTCGGATGAGCCGGTCACGCCGGACCGGCGCGGGGAAAGGCCGAAAGAGAGGCGCCGCCGCCCGGGGCGTCAAGCACAGACCCCGGGAGGTTGCCGGCCCCGGAAGGCCCCGTCATCATAGGGTCCCTCCCGGCACGGCGGGGCACCGCGCCTCCGCCCGCGGGTAGGGATGTAGCGACGAGCCGTACCACCGAGCGAACCCCCATCCATCTGGTCGCCCATGCTGGAATCGCTGAAGAGCCGCCCCGTCCCGAAGCGTCCCTCCACCCTCCGCTTCGAGGGCCGGGTCCTCCTGCTCCTCGACGACGCCGAGCGCATGCGCCGGCAGCTCTATGAGGGCGAGGACCTGGATCTGGACGAGGATACGCAGCCGCTCCTGAGGGACCAGATCTCCACTGACGAGATCACGCCGGCCTACATCTGCTACTTCTACGATGAGACGCTGGGCGAATTCCCCTACCTGGGGCTGCGGGCGAAGAACCGGGACACGGGCGAGGCCGAGTTCCCCGTGGAGCGGGGGGCGGTGAAGAACGGCGGCTTCGTGTGCTCGGTGGCCGGCAAGAGACGGGGCAAGGGGAGCAGCCGTGAGCAGAGCCCCTACGCCGAGCTGATGGCGGGCATCCAGGTGGTGGTGGCCGAGAGCATCGAGCGCATCTACGGCGAGAACTGCCAGAACCTGGGCATCCTCACCACCACCGACTTCTCCATCATCGAGCGGATCCGGGCCGGCGAGACCATCGCCCTCTCCGAGTTCACCGAGGGCAAGGACGAGATCACCCGGCAGATCATCGAGCACGGCGGTCTGTTCGAGTTCAACGTGGCGCGCCTCCAGGGGAAGGTCTCGGTGCCGCTCCCCGAGGCGCTGGTGGAGCCCGACGAGGGCGGCCGCCACCCCATGACCGTGGCCGAGAAGATCTTCGCCCGGCACTGGGTGGTGGACGCGGCGAAGAACGAGGTGGGCGTGCCGTGGGTGAACCCGGGCGAGGCCGGCTTCTTCCGCACCGACATCCGCTTCAGCCACGAGTACGTCACCCCCATGAGCGCCATCTTCTTCGAGCAGAAGCTCGGGGAGGAGGGCCGGGTGGTGGACCCGGAGGGCGTCCTCTTCTTCCGGGACCACCTGACCTTCCTGCACAAGGCCATGACCCAGGAGCGCATCGAGGAAGGGCTCCTGGACGTCGCCAACCAACTCGAGGTGAAGCAGCGGGAGTTCAGTGAGCGGCAGGGCATCCGCCTGTACGGGGAGCAGAAGGGCCACGTCATGGGCTCCGAGGCCATCTGCCACTCCAAGATCCTGGAGGAGTACGCCGAGCCGGGCATGCTCATCATCGGCTCCGACTCCCACACCCCCCACGCCGGCGCCATCGGCTGCGTCGCGTTCGGGGTGGGCACCACGGCCATCTTCAACTCTTGGATCACCAAGGACGTGCGGGCCAAGGTGCCGCCGTCGTTCAAGGTGGTGGTGACGGGCGAGCCGCGGCCCGACGTGACCGCCAAGGACTACATGCTGGAGATCCTGCGCCACCCCTACATCCGGGAGGGCGAGGCCATCGGCCAGATCATCGAGTACGCCGGCCCGGCCGTGGAGGCGCTGAGCGTGGACGAGCGGGCCACCATGACCAACATGGCCGCCGAGGTGGGCGCCTTCACCGGCATCGTGGCCGCCGACCAGAAGACGGTGGAGTACCTGGTGGCCGAGCGGGGCATGAGCCGGGAGGACGCCGAGGCGCTGGTGGACGGCATGCAGTCGGACGAGGGCGCCGAGTACGTGAAGGTCATCGAGATCGACGCGTCGAAGATCCGCCCCATGGCCGCGCTCCCCGGCGACCCCGGCAACGGCGTGTTCCTGGACGAGCTCGAGGCGAAGAAGATCAAGATCGACATCGCCTACGCCGGCTCGTGCACGGCGGGCAAGAAGGAAGACATGGACATGTACGCCCGCGTGTTCGGCGAGGCGTACGACACGTGGGGCCTCACCGTGCACCCCGACGTGAAGTGCTTCATCCAGTGCGGCTCCATCGAGGTCAGGGAGTACTGCCGGGAGAAGGGCTACCTGGCGCTGTTCGAGAAGATCGGCGCCTCCTTCATCGAGCCCGGCTGCGGGGCGTGCATCAACGCCGGCCCCGGCATCACCTACTCCCCCGACGAGGTGAGCGTCTCCAGCCAGAACCGGAACTTCGCCGGCCGCTCGGGCCCGGGGCAGCTCTACCTGGTGTCGCCCTACTCGGTGGCGGCCAGCGCCCTGGCCGGCTACGTGACCCGCTGGAAGCCGGGGGAGAAGCCCGACGTGCTGGAGGCTGTGAAGGAGCCGGCGGGGGTGTAGCGGGGAAGGCTGCCGCGGGCTCGCAGACGCGACGGGGAGGCCCCGGCTCGGACGCTCGAGCCGGGGCCTCCGTGCGTCCCCTGGCCCGTCCGCGCTTGACGTGTCATTCTTCGACTTTCCCGCGATCCACCCCCCACGGTCGCCCGTCCCCACCCTCCCTCACCTCCCGGAGGACCCACGTGAGCAGCTCCGAAGACCGCCTCGACGCGCTGCAGGAGGAGCTCGAGGCCCAGGACTTCGACCAGGAGCGGTCCGGCATCGACCGCCGCTCGTTCGTCTTCCTCTCCCTGGCGGCCGCGGCGGCCACGACGCTGGGCATCGACCCCAAGCGGGCGTCGGCCGGGACGCTCCGCCCCTCTGGCGGCCCCGCACCCCTGCCCCAGCAGCAGGTGCCGCCGGTCCCCCTGGGCAACGGCGAGCCTCCGGCGCTCCAGTTCCAGCCCTACCCGGGCGGCACGGGCGCCCTCATGGAGAAGCTGGTGAAGGAGCGGGGAGCCCAGGCCTTCGAGCGGGGCACCTACGCGCCCGAGCCGTGGACGGGACCGGTGCCTTCCACCGACGAGGAGATCGCGTTCCTGCCGGCCCACCGTCTCTCGGCCCTCATCCGGGCGGGGCGCATCACGTCGGCCCGCCTCACCGACATCTACCTGGAACGCCTGCAGCGGCTGAACCCGACGCTCCTGGCCGCCGTCACCATCATGCCGGAGCAGGCCCGGGCCGAGGCGAAGAAGGCCGACGCCGAGATCGCCGCCGGACGCTACCGGGGCCCTCTCCACGGACTTCCCTACGGGGTGAAGGACCTGTTCGCCACCAAGGGCGTGCCCACCTCCTGGGGCACCGGGGACTTCGAGAACCGCATCATCGACGAGGACGCCGAGGTGGTGCGCAGGCTCCGTGACGCAGGCGCCGTGCTCATCGCCAAGCTCGCCACGGGCATGTTCGCCCAGGGCGACCAGTGGTTCCGGGGGCGCACCAACAACCCGTGGAACCTGTCCCAGGGCTCCAGCGGCTCGTCGGCGGGCCCCGCGTCGGCGACCGCCGCGGGGTGCGTCGCCTTCGGCATCGGCACCGAGACGTCGGGCTCCATCGTGTCGCCCTCCATCCGCTGCGGGCTGAGCGCGCTCCGCCCCACCTTCGGGCGCGTGAGCCGCTACGGCGGGATGGTGCTGGCCTGGTCCCAGGACCGGGTCGGACCCATCACCCGGACCAGCGAGGACGCGGCCATGGTGTTCAACGTCATCCACGGCGTGGACGAGAAGGACCCCTCCACCGTGACCACGCCCTTCCAGTTCGACCGGGACATCGACCTGAGCGCGCTGCGGGTGGGCGTGGATGACGAGGCGCCGCCCGAGCTGGTGAAGACGCTGACGTCCCTGGGCATGAAGACCGTCCACATCGACGCGCGTCCCGAGGTCGCCGGCGTGGGCGGGGGCGGGCTGGGCGCCGAGGATGCGGCGGCCTTCGACAGCTACGTGCAGCGGAAGGCCAAGGAGGTGGGACTCGACCTGAACAACCTCCCCGAGCAGCCCGAGGGCGGGCGCGGCTTCGGCGCGCCCCTCCCCCCCGGCCCCGGCGTGCGTCCCGACGACGACCCCCTGGCCCGCTCGGACTGGAACCCCCGCTTCGTGGGGGGCCGCAGCATCACGGCCCTCGACTTCCTTCAGACGGAGCGGCGCCGCTACATCATGATCCAGCGCTGGGCCGAGTTCCTGAAGGACCTGGACCTGTACATCGGGAGCCCCTTCGCCGACGTGGGCGCCAACGCCCAGACCGGCCACCCCAGCGCGGTGGTGCAGTACAAGTTCGACGTTCCCGAGGTGCGCCGCCGTCCTGGGCGGGCTTCCCAGGAGCCCGAACAGCCCCTCTCGCCCCAGCCCATCAGCGGACAGATCATCGGCAACCTCTACAACGACGACCTGATCCTGTCGGTGGCCCACAAGTTCCAGATGCACGACGACACCTGGAAGCGGCACCCGTCGCTTTAGGCGGAGAGGCTGGGACCCCGCCGGGACCCGCCCAGCGACGCGCGCGGGCGCCGCGAAGGATGGCGGCGCCCGCGCTGCTTCCCCCTGCGGCGCCCTTCCTGCATCCTTGTAGCGGGTCCAGCAGCCTCACCGCCCACGCGGAGCGCGCCGTGCCCGACAGCCCCAGATTCCGGCCGAACCCGGACCTCTTCCCCTTCCGCTCCCGCTGGCTGGAGAGCGAGACGGGGGGGCGGGTGCACTATGTGGACGAGGGGGAGGGTCCGCCGATTCTCCTGCTCCACGGCAACCCCACCTGGAGCTTCCTCTACCGAGGCATCATCATCCGCCTCCGGAAGCGCTTCCGCTGCATCGCCCTGGACTATCCGGGCTTCGGGCTGTCCGAGCATCCGGACGGCTACGGCTACACGCCCCAGGAGCACGCCGACGTGGTGCTGGAGCTGATGCGCTTTCTCGATCTGAAGGATCTCACCATCATGGGGCACGACTGGGGCGGCCCCATCGGCCTCAAGACGGCGCTGGACGCCACCCGGCGGGTGCGGGCCCTGGTCATGGGCAACACGTGGTACTGGCCGGCGGACGCGTGGCACATGAAGGCCTTCGCCTACGTCATGTCCAGCGAGCCGGTCCAGAAGATGATCCTCAAGCGGAACGCCTTCGTGGAGCGCATGATCCCGTTCGGGTGCAAGCACGACGTGGCACCCGAGGTGATGGACCACTACCGGGGACCGTTCCCCACGCCCGCCAGCCGGGAGCCGGTGGCCGTCCTTCCGGGCCAGATCATGGGGGCCTCGTTCTGGCTGGACGAGCTGGCCTACGCGGTGCCGCGGCGGCTGGGCGACCTGCCGCTCCTCCTCACGTGGGGCGTCCACGACCTGGGCTTCCCGCCCCGCTTCATGGACCGCTTCCGGGAGGATTTCCGCCGGGTGTCGGTGCGGCGGCTGGACGCGAAGCACTTCTTCCAGGAAGACGCCCCCGTGGAGACGTCCCGGGCCATCGAGGACTTCCTCACCGAGCCGCCGGCGGAAGCCGGAGACCCGGCCACGGAGACCCGGCGCCCCGCAGCGGCCACGGAGGACGTGCCTTCGGACGCGGCCGCCGAGGACGCCCACCCGAAGGCCGCCACTTGAAGGCCGTCCTCGCCGTGGCGCTCGGCGGAGCCGTGGGCGCCGTAGCCCGCTACGGCGTGGCGGGGTGGGTGCAGGAGGCCGCGGGGAGCACGTTCCCCTGGGGGACGGTGGCGGTGAACGTCACCGGCTCCTTCGTCCTGGGCTTTCTCCTCGTCTGGTTCGAGGCCACCACCGCGGCGCCCGAGGTCCGGGCGTTCCTGGCCGTGGGGATCATGGGCTCCTTCACCACCTTCAGCACGTTCACCTACGAGACCGTCGCGCTCCTCCGGGACGGCGACGTGAGCCGGGCCGCGGCCTACGCCCTGGGGAGTCTCGCCCTGGGGGTGGTCGCCGCCGTCCTGGGCATGCTCGCGGCAGGGAGGGTGCCGTCGTGACCGAACGCTTCGAGGGCGAGCGCACGCTCATGCGCATCTTCCTGGGGGAGAGCGACCGCTGCGCGTCGGGGCCCCACGCGGGCCGTCCCCTGTACGAGGCGCTCCTCCTCACCCTTCGGGAGAAGGGGTGCGCCGGGGCCACCGTCCTGAGGGGCATCGCCGGCTTCGGGGCCAGCGCCCGTCTCCACACCGGCAAGGTCCTCCGCCTGTCGACGGACCTCCCGGTGGTCGTGGAGGTGGTGGAGACGGAGGAGACGATCCAGCGTCTCCTCCCCACCCTGGACCCCATGATCGGAGGCGGCCTCCTCACGCTGGAGCGGGCCCACGTCATCCTCTACCGTCCCGAGGGGAAGGGCGACGACGACCGCTGGCAGCACCGGGTGGAAGGGCTGGAGCCCTCCGACGAGCACGGCGGAGGCCCGCGGCAGCCGTGAGCCTCCGCCAGGCCTTTTGGCTGCTGGCCGTCGCCGCCCTCGTCCCGGGCGTCGGCGGGTGCGCCGCCGTCATGGTGGGAGGCGGAGGTGGCCTCGACCTGGGCTCGTACGCGGTGAGCGGGGTGAAGACCGGCACGGGGGAGCACGTGGAGGTGGGCGTCACGTCCCGGGCCGACGGGGCCGGGGCGAGCGGATGGATCACATTGACCCGACTGGGCTACGTCACCGGCGGCGACGCCGACCCCATCTGGATCAGCGCGGCGGAGGCCCGCTGGACATGGCCGCTGGAGCTGCCGGCGTCGGGCGCACGGCCCCTCATGGAGCTGGGCGCCGGGCTGGGCGTGGGGGTGCCGGGCAGCGTCCACAGCGTGGCCGTCCCCGTGCACCTCGGCGTGGGGGTCGACGCCCCCCTGGGGTCGTGGCGCGTGCGGGGGACCGTCCGGGCCCGCCCCTTCGTGTTCGTGTCCGGCAGCTCGTCACCCCTGGACATCGCGGGCTCCCTCCAGCTCGACGTGGCCCTGCTCCTGCCCCTGGGGGGCTGAGGGGCTACTCCGCCGCCAGGTCGGCCCGTCGCAGGAGCTGGGCGTTGGCGGCCACGATGACCGTGCTCAGCGACATGAGGACGGCCCCCACCGCCGGGTGCAGGAGGATCCCCACGGGCGCCAGCACCCCGGCCGCCAGGGGGATGGCGACGATGTTGTAGCCGGCGGCCCACCACAGGTTCTGGATCATCTTCCGGTAGGTGAGCCGGCTCAGGCGGATGATACGGGGGACGTCCCGCGGGTCGCTCCGCACCAGCACCACGTCGCCCGCCTCGACGGCCACGTCGGTCCCGGCGCCGATGGCGATCCCCACGTCCGCCGTCACCAGCGCCGGCGCGTCGTTCACGCCGTCGCCCACCATGGCCACCTTCCTCCCCCCTCCTGGAGGCTCCGGATCCTTTCGGCCTTCTGCTCCGGGAGGACCTCGGCGAAGACGGTGTCGATGCCCAGCGCCCCGGCCACGGCCTCGGCCACGGGGCGGGCGTCGCCCGTGAGCATCACCACCTCCACCCCCTGGGCGTGGAGGCGCTCGATCGCCTCCCGGGACTCCTCCCGTACCCGGTCGGCGAGGCCGAAGACGGCCAGCGCCCGCTTCCCTTCCACCAGGTAGACGGTGGTCTGGCCCCGACCCTCGCTCTCCCGGGCGGCCGCCTCCAGGGCCGCGGGGAGGGAGGCGCCGGCGGACTCCAGGAGCGCCGGCCCCCCCACCTGGAGGCTGCGGGCCTCCACGGTGGCTTCCACCCCGTGGCCGGGAAGCGCCCGGAAGTCCGACGCCGCGGACAGGGCCAGCCCCCGCTCCTCGGCCGCCTTCACGAGACCCTGGGCGATGGTGTGCTCGCTGTCCCGCTCCACCGCCGCGGCGAGCCGGAGGGCGTCCTCGTCGGAGACCCCCTCGGCCGTGGCGAGGGACACCACGCCGAACTCCCCCAGGGTGAGGGTGCCGGTCTTGTCGAACACCACGGCGTCCAGCAGCCGGGCCTCCTCGAGCCCCCGCCGGTCCCGGACCAGGAGGCCGTTCCTGGCGCCCAGCGTGGTGGAGATGGCGACGACCAGTGGGATGGCGAGGCCCAGGGCGTGGGGGCACGCGATGACCAGCACGGTCACCAGCCGTTCGATGGCGAAGCCCGGGCTGTCGCCCAGGAGGAGCCACGCGACCACCGTGACGGCACCGGCGCCGATGGCCACGAAGGTGAGCCAGAAGGCCGCCCGGTCGGCCAGAGCCTGGGCCCGGGAACGGGAGCTCTGGGCCTCCTCCACCAGGCGCATGATGCCCGCCAGCGCCGTGGCCTCGCCGGTCCCCGTGACTTCGACCCTGAGGGAGCCCGAGCCGTTCACGGTGCCGGCGATGACCTCGTCTCCCGGGCCCTTCTGCACCGGCTTCGACTCGCCGGTGAGCATCGACTCGTTCACGTCACTCCGGCCGTCCTTCACCACGCCGTCGGCGGGGACGCTGGCGCCGGGGCGCACCAGCACCCGGTCGCCGTCCTGCAGCTCGGAGGCGGGTACCTCGTGGAGCCCCCCGTCGGGGTCGATGCGCACGGCCGTGTCGGGCAGGAGCTTCGCGAGCTCCCGGAGCGCCCCCTGGGCCTGGCCGATCGAGCGCATCTCGATCCAGTGGCCCAGGATCATGATGGTCACCAGCGTGGCCAGCTCCCACCACAGGGGCGTCCCCGGCCACCCCAGGGTGACGGCGGCGCTGTATAGGAAGGCCACGGAGATGGCCAGGGCGATGAGGGTCATCATGCCCGGCAGATGGTCCCGCAGCTCCCGGACGGCCCCCTCCAGGAAGACCCTGCCGCCGTACAGGAAGACGGCGGTGCCGAAGACGGGCGACACCCAGGCCGAGCCGGGGAAGGCGGGGGCTGTGTAGCCCAGGTAGCGCTGGAGGAGGTCGCCCCACACCAGGGTGGGCACCGTGAGGACCAGGCTCCACCAGAACAGGTCCCGGAACATGGCCACGCTGTGGCCGGCATGCTGATCGTGGCCCGCGTGGTCATGGCCCGCGTGGTGGGGCATCGGCGGCGTCCTCTCCCGGGTCAGAAGCGGCTCCGGATGGGAACCGCGGCGAAGGCGTGGGGGGTGCCCTCTCCCGCCGCAACCACCGCGGCGACGAGCGTCTTCACCGGAACGGCGGGATCACGCCAGACGCGAACCACCGCCCCGTCGGGCAGCACCTCCACCTCCAGCACGCCGGGCGTGCGCAGGAGGGCGTTGCGGATCCGGTTCGCGCAGTTCGCGCACCCGACGCCCGCCAGAGCGAGGTGCACGCTGGCCGTGCCCTCCAGGGCAGAGGGCGGTGCGTTGGCCGGAAGGGGGGCCACGGGTGGATCGATGGCGTGTTGCATGGACGGTCGAAGCGAAAGGAGGCGTGGAGCCCCGGGGAGGGAGCGCGGCTCGCGCGCCCACTCCCGGGGAGAGACCGACGCTCAGCTCAGCGGCCGCCGCCGTGCATCATGCCGCGCCCGCCGCCGGCCGCCGGGGCGCAGGCACCGGGCCCGCCCGCGCCGCCGCCCCACATCCATGGGCCCATCATCCCGCCGTAGCCGCCCATACCCCCGGGTCCGTGCATCCCGGGTCCATACATGCCGGGACCGTACATGCCGTTCATCATGCCCCACCATCCGGCGGTCGTGGACGCCTCCACCTGCTGGCGCTGCTCCGGCGTCAGGACGGCCAGGCCGTCCCGGGCGCTTCTGGCAAAGGCCACCTGCGTCGCCACCCCCTGATCGGCCGCCTCGCGCAGGGCCTTTTCGTACGCCCCCAGGTCGGGCGACGTGTCCGAGAGGGCGCGGGCGGCCTTCTCTCGTGCGCTCCAGGCAGCCCGGGCGTGGTCCTGGAGCTCCGCCCACGCGGTCTGCTGCACCTTCTCCAGGCGCGCCCTCTGGGCCTCGGTGAGCTTCAGGGCGTCGGCGGCGGCGAGCAGCGCCACCGGCTGGGGGCCCACGCTCTGCGTCATGCCGGCGCCCCACATGGCTGCCCCCATCGACCCTCCCATCATCCCCATCCCGCCCATGCCATACACGGGGCCATAGCCCATCCCTCCGCCACCCGGCCGCTGGGCCAGGACGGGCCCGGCGGCCAGCGCGAGGGCCGCCACCACCGGGAGAAGCGTTCGCCGCAACATTGTGACCTCCTCGTTCCCACTCCACGGAGCCGGCCCCACCGGTCGGCTCTCGTCTATCCGACCTGAAGATGGGCCGGGAGCGATGAAGCCCCGGTGAACCTTCCATGAGAGAGTCTTCATGGAGGGGGCGCCGATCACCTCATGGGAGTTCGTCGGGCGTGAGGGTCCTCACGCGGCCCGCGTCGGCCTTGCGCACCGCGCCGACCCGGGCCGCGTCCACCAGGGAAGCGCCATTGCCGAAGGCGGAGCGCACGTAGGAGAGGACCGCCGCCAGCTGCTGGTCCGTGAGGCGTGCGCCGAACGCCGGCATCACCCCGTTGAACGAGCGGCCCTGGACCTGGAGGGGTCCCTGGAGCCCGTGCAGAAGGATGCGGATGGGCGTGGTCGGATCGGATGCCACCCACCGGGAGCCCGCGACCGGCGGGATGACGCCGGCGATACCCTCGCCGCCGGGCCCATGGCAGGCGGCGCAGCTCTGGGCGAACACGTCGGAGCCGGCCGCGCTCGCTCCTCCCGAGGGCGCCGTCGGTGGCACCAGGGGCGCGGACTGGAGAGCCTGTCCATAGAGCTGGGCCATCCGGTCGTGGAGGGCGGCCATGGCGTCGTTGCCGGAGCGACGGAGGAGCGCTCCCATGGTCTGGTGCATGGCCAGCATCTGCTGATCCCATTCCCGGGCCGCGCCGCTGCTCCCGACCGCCGTGGTGCTGCCTCCACCCATCATCCCGTTTCGGCCCATCATGCCGCCGCCTCCCATCATCCCGCCCCCGGCCGGCGCGCCGCTCCCCATCATCATGCTGTGCATGCCCACGGTCTCCTGGTGCATGGCCAGCATGGACTGGTAGAGCTGGCGCTCCTCGGGAGAGAGGCTCGCTTGGGCCGTCCCGTAGCGGGCCTGGAGGGAATCGTAGGCGGTGTCGATGCGGGCGTAGATGCCCCGCAGCCGGGCCGTGTCGGGGGCCGCCGCGATCGTATCCTCCTGCCCCGCCTCGGCCGTGGTCTTCCCCCCACCGCAGCCGGAAGCCACGAAGAGGATCACCCAGCCTGCCGTCATCGCCGTTCGCCGTGTCATGGAAGTGCCTCCCCGAGACCTCGGATGGTGCGCCGTGCCTGCCCCCTGGCTACGAGGTTCGACACGGCGGAGCCGCGATGGTGCCGCCACGAAACTGGCACGCCCCCTGCACGACCGCTGCGCCGCACGCGATCGAAGGTTACTGGGGCGCCCTCCCCCCGCGACTCGCTGAGGCGACCGTCCATGTGGAACTGGCTCTCGTTCCTGGCCGAGCCCTGGTTCGTGATCCCGTGGTACCTCGTCGGCGCCGCGGGCGCGGCCTGGGTGGCGTGGGACGTCATGCAGGTGAACACCCAGGTGAACAAAGCGGTGAAGGGGGCGTTCCCCATCATCGTCTTCTTCTTCTCGGTGATCGGCATCGCCGTCTACCTGTGGAGCGCCCGCCCCCCCGACATCGGAAAGAAATCGGGGGAGGAGGAGAAGGAGGCGTTCCACGCCTATGCCACGAAGAGCATGCTCCGGAAGGTGACCGGATCGGTCATCCACTGCGTCGGGGGCGACGGCATGGGGATCATGACCGCCATGGTCGTCGCCCGGCTCGTGGGCCTCTCCTTCTGGCAGGAGTTCTGGTTCGAGTACGCCGTGGGCTTCCTCTTCGGCTGGTTCATCTTCCAGTACCTCTCCTTCCGCTACATGGACGACGCCTCCCGCCCGGAAGCCTACTTCAAGGCCTTCCGGGGCGAGTTCCCGTCCATGGTGACCGTGATGCTGGGCATGGGGGTGGTGATGCGCCTGGTCACGCCCCATGTGGTGGGGATGCAGCCGTCCCCCTGGACGTACGGCTTCTGGGGCTTCGGCTCGCTGGGCCTCCTGGTGGGCTTCGTCCTCACCTACCCCACCAACGCGTGGCTCGTGAAGATCGGGTGGAAGCATGGCCTCATGTGACGCGAGAAGACGGATCCGGGCGGCTCTGCTCCCCGTCGGCCTGCTGGCGCTGGGGGCGTGCGCGGGACGTTATGGCGAGGAGGCCCGGGCCGAGCGGGTGGAGGCGTCCCCCACCACGGATGCCGTCGCGCTCCTGGCCGAAGGGCTCGCCTCCACCATGGACAGCGCGGCGGCCGCCTTCGAGGCAGGGCGCCGCGGTGCCGCCGCCTCGGCCATGAACGACGCCCGCATGGGCGCCGACGTGGCGGCGCACGGCGCCCACGGGGAGCGCATGCGCGCCCTCGAGCAGGTAGCCGGTGCCGTCACCTGGGCCCGGCGGGTGGTGGCCAACGGCCAGCCGGAGCTGGCCCCGGACATCCTCCGGCAGGGGGCCCGCCTCGCCCGCCGCGCGGCCGGGACGGCCCCCGAGCCGTCGCCCCTGGATCCGGTGCCCGAGCTCCACCTCTACGCCTACGTGGGTGCCACCGTGGTGAACGCCCGGGGTCGGCAGGTGGGGGAGGTGGAAGGCTTCACGGGGCCGCCCGCCCAGCCCACGGGGCTGGTGGCGACGTGGGGGGGATGGCAGGACGGCCTGGGCTTCATCGACCTGGGCGGGCGCCAGGTGGAGATCCCCCTCTCGGCCGTCGTGTTCGGCCCCCGGAGCCTGCTGGGCCATACGATGGTCGCCGCCGTGGCCGGACCCGGGTCTCCGCCCTCCTGAAGGTCTTGCGACGCAAGGAATTATGTCCCGTCCAAGGCATGCCCCGTGCACTTGACAGAGCGCGAGGGCACGCTGCCCTCGACGAGTCGAGATCGGGCGGGCGCTGGGAGGGCGCCCTCCCAAAGGACGGGAGGACGAGATGTCACGGATGCACACACGAGCCACGCTCACGGCCATCGCAGCTTCGGTGCTGCTGTCGGCCTGCGCGACGGCCGGAGCCACATACAGGGCGCCACACGGAGCCAACCGTGAACAGGACCAGGTTCAGGTGGCGGTCACGAACAACAACTGGATGGACATGGACGTGTACGCCCTCCGGGGCTCGGCGCGCCAGTTCCTGGGCACGGTCACGAGCATGACGTCGAGGCTCTTCACGGTGCCGAAGGCGCTGAACGTCACGAACAGCGACCTCCGGCTCATGGCCGACCCCATCGGATCGCCGAGCCAGTACGTGAGCGATCCCATCATCGTGGAGCCCGGGAGCCGCATCGTCTGGTCGCTGGAGAACCAGCTCACCCTGTCGAGCTACAGGGTGGTGGGGCTGAACGATCGATAAATGAAGCCGGGGCCCCGGCCCGGGAAGCCCCCGCCGCCCGGGAGGTGACGGGGGCTCTTCGCGTGGCTCTAGTGGCGCGCACCTTCTTCAGTCGGCGCCGGCGGGCAGCGCGTCGGCAACGGAGGGCACGTCCAGCGACGCTGCCTTGGCCTGGCGGGCCTCCCGCCGCAGTCCCGCCTCCTGCCAGAGCGAATAGGCGGCGGGGATCACCAGCAGGGTGAGGATGGTGGCGGAGACCATCCCGCCCACCATGGGCGCGGCGATGCGGCGCATCACGCTGGCCCCGGTGCCGTGGCCCCAGAAGATGGGGAGCAGGCCTCCGATGATGGCGGTGACCGTCATCATGATGGGGCGCACCCGGCGCGCCGCTCCCTGGAGGACGGCCTCGTGGAGGGCGGCCTCCGTGACCTCCCCCCGGCGCCGCCGCTCGTCCCAGGCGTTGCCCAGGTAGAGGAGCATGATCACGCCGATCTCGGCGGCCACGCCGGCCAGCGCGATGAAGCCGACGCCCGTGGCCACCGACCAGTTGAAGCCCAGCACCGCCAGGGCGGCCACGCCGCCCACCAGGGCGAAGGGGAGGGAGAGCATGACCAGCGCCGTCTCGCCCACGCGGCCGAAGTTCAGGTAGAGGAGCAGGAAGATGATGACCAGGGTGGCGGGCACCACGAGCTGGAGCCGCTCCTTGGCGCGCTGCATGTATTCGTACTGCCCCGACCAGGCGAGGCTGTAGCCCGGAGGGAGCGTCACCATCTCGTCCACCATCCTCCGGGCGGCCTTCACGTAGGAGCCCAGGTCGCTCCCCTCGACGTCCACGAACACCCACGCGGTGGGGAAGGCCTGCTCCGTCTTCACGGCCATGGGGCCGCCCACCGTGCGGATGGTGGCCAGCTCGCCCAGGGGGATCTGGGCCGGCCCCGACGCGGCCGCCGCCCCCCCCGAGCCGCCCATGTCCATCCCGGCCATGGCCGATGCATCCCCGCCCTCCCCCCCGCGGCGCTGCCCCACGGGCACCAACACCTGCGCCAGGTCCTCGGGGCGGTCCCGGAGCTCCTGGGGGTAGCGGACCCGCACCCCGTAGCGCTCCCGCCCGGCCACCATGCGGGTGACGGTCATGCCGCCCACGGCAGAGGCGATGACGCTCTGGATGGTGGCCACGCTCACGCCGTAGCGGGCCGCTGCCTCCCGGTCGATGGCGATGTCCAGGTAGGAGCCCGACACCACGCGCTCACCGAAGGCGGAGCGGGTGCCGGGGACCATCTTCACCGCGGCTTCCACCTCCTCGGCCAGGCGCTGGAGCTCGGCCAGGTCGGGGCCGTAGATCTTCACGCCCACGGGCGTCCGGATGCCAGTGGCCAGCATGTCGATCCTGCCCTTGATGGGCATGGTCCAGGAGTTGGTCACGCCGGCCATGCGCAGGGAGTCGTCCATGGCCTTCACCAGGGCGTCGTGGGTCATCCCGGGCCGCCAGGCCGATTCGTCCTTCAGGACGATGGTGGTCTCGAACATGGACAAGGGCGCCGGGTCGGTGGCCGTGTTGGCCCGCCCCGCCTTGCCGAACACGCTGGCCACCTCGGGGAAGGACGCCAGGATCGAGTCCTGCACCCGGAGGGTCCTGCTCGCCCCGGCCACGCTGATGCCCGGGAGCGTGGTGGGCATGTAGAGGATCGTGCCCTCGTCCAGGGGGGGCATGAACTCCGAGCCGATCCTGCGCAGGGGGATCACCGCCAGGATCGCGAGAGCCGCCGCGCCCGCCAGCACGGGCCAGCGGTAGCGGAGCACCGCCGACAGAACGGGCCGGTACGCGCCCACCAGGAAGCGGTTCACCGGGTTCTCGTGCTCCCTGTGGATGCGGCCCCGGACGAACAGCCCCATGGCCACCGGCACCAGCGTCACGGACAGGAGCGCCGCCGACGCCATGGAAAGGGTCTTGGTCCAGGCCAGCGGCTTGAACAGCCGGCCCTCCTGGGCCTGGAGGCTGAACACCGGCACGAAGGAGACGGTGATGATCAGCAGGCTGAAGAAGAGCGCCGGCCCCACCTCCCTGGACGCCCGGATCACCACGTCCCAGCGCTCCCGGGGCGTGAGGAGCCGGGTGTGGAGCACGCCGGTGTCGCCGGGAAGGGTCACGCCCCGGGCGCGGGCCTTCTCCCGCTTCTCGTCGATGGCCCTCTCCAGGTGCTTGTGCATGTTCTCGATCATGACGATGGCGGCGTCGATCATGGCACCGATCGCGATGGCGATGCCGCCCAGGCTCATGATGTCCGCGCCGATCCCCAGCACCCGCATGGCGATGAAGGCCATGAGGATGCCCAGGGGGAGCGTGACGATGGCCACCAGGGCGCTGCGCACGTGCACCAGGAAGAGCACCGTGACCAGCGCCACCACCAGCGACTCCTCGAGGAGCTTCTCCTCCAGGGTGCCGATGGAGCGGTGGATGAGGTCCGAGCGGTCGTAGACGGGCTCGAGCACCAGCCCCTGGGGGAAGCCGGGCTCCAGCGCGGCCAGCTTCGCCTTCACCCGCTCGATGGTGGCCAGGGCGTTCTCGCCGTAGCGCATGACCACGATGCCGCCCACCACGTCGCCCCGGCCGTCCAGGTCGGCCACGCCCCGGCGCACGTCGGGCGCCACACGGACGTCCGCCACGTCCGCCACGCGCACCGGCGTACCCGAGTCGGTGGAGGCCACCACCACGGCCTCGATGTCCCGGAGCCCCTGGAGGTAGCCGAGGCCGCGGATCATGTACTCCCGCCCCGACATCTCCAGCACCATGGCGCCGGCGTCCTGGTTGGAGGCGCGGAGAGCGTCCATCACCCGGGTGACGGGGATGCCGTAGCCCCGCAGCTTCACCGGGTCCACGGTGACCTCGTACGTCCGCTCGTAGCCGCCTACCGTGGCCACCTCGCTCACGCCGGGGACGGCGGTGAGCTGATAGCGGAGGTTCCAGTCCTGATAGGCGCGGATGTCGGCCAGGGAGAGGGTGCCCGTGGTGTCCACCAGGGCGTACTGGTAGATCCAGCCGAGGCCGGTGGCGTCGGGCCCCAGGGAGGGCTCCGCGCCTGCCGGGAGCTCGCCCCGGATTGCCGAGAGGTACTCCAGCACCCGGCTCCGGGCCCAGTAAAGGTCGGTGCCGTCGTCGAAGATGACGTAGACGAAGGAGGCGCCGAAGAAGGAATAGCCCCGCACGGTCTGGGCGCCCGGCACCTTCAGCATCTCGGAGGCCACCGGATAGGTGACCTGGTCCTCCACGATCTGGGGTGCCTGCCCGGCGTAGTCGGTGCGGACGATGACCTGGACGTCCGAGAGGTCGGGGAGGGCCTCCAGGGGGGTTCGCCGCATGGCCACGATGCCGCCGGCCACCACGAAGAGGGCCAGGATCAAGAGGAGGAGCCGGTTCCGGACCGATGCCTCGATGATGCGGCTCAGCATGTCAGGACCCTCCCCCCATGCCGGGCATGTTCATGCCACCCATGCCCCCCTCCCCACCCTTTCCCGCCGTGAGGGCCCCCAGGCTCGACTCGGCGTCCACCAGGAAGGCGGCGGAGGCCACGACCCGGTCGCCTTCCTTCAGCCCGGACACGATCTCGACCCGCTCCTCCTCGGCCCGCCCCTCCACGACCTCGGTGGGCACCAGGCCTCCGTCGGGCCCCAGCACGAACACCAGGGAGCGGCGCCCGGTGGCCAGCACCGCGCTCCTGGGCACCAGCAGGGCCGGCGCGCCGCCGGGTGCGTCCACGGCCACGCGGGCGTACATCCCCGGCTTCAGAAGCCCGCCCGGGTTGCCCAGCTCCACGCGGACCCGTCCGGTCCTGCTCTCCAGGGAGACGGTGGGGTAGACGTAGGCCACTCGTCCCGGGAACGTCCGCCCCGGCCAGGCATCGGAGGAGACCCGGGCGCTCTGGCCCTCGTGGACGCGCCCGAGGTCGCGCTCGAAGACGTCGGCCTCGATCCAGACGGTGGAGGGATCGGCGATGCGGTAGAGGGTCATGCCCGGCATGATGCGGTCGCCCTCGACCACGTTCTTCTCCACCACCACGCCGGAGGCGGGAGCCCGCAGCGTGAGGGTCTTGCTGACCTGCCCCGTCGACTCCACCCGCCGGATCTCGTCCGCCGGCACGTCCCAGTACGCCAGGCGCCGGCGGGCCGAGGCCAGGAGCTCGTTGGCGTTCTCCGCTGCCCGCCCCTCCCCCGCCTCGCGCACCAGGCGCACCGCCAGCGCCAGCTCCTCCTGGGCCGTCACGAGCTGGGGGCTGTAGACCTCCAGGAGGGGCTCGCCCTTGCGGACGGGGGCGCCGGTGAAGTCCACGTGGAGCTTCTCCACCCAACCGGTGACCTTCGGGTTCACGGACGCCAGGGTGGTCTCGTTCCAGGCCACCGTGCCCACGGTCGCCACCGGGGCGTCCAGGACGCCCCGCTCCACGGTGGCCCAGGTGACGCCGATGCGCCGCGCCTGGGCGGCGTCCAGGCTCACCGCCTTCGCGCCGCCCGCCCCGGCGCCCCCGCCGGCGAGCATGGCGGCGTGGTCGTGGCCCTGCGCGGCGGGCTGGGGAGGCGCGCCGTCTCCCCAGTGCACGGTCATGGCCACCACGGCCAGAGCGGCCGCGACGATCAGCGCCGAAAGGGCGACCTGCCTGGGGTTCCTCATGGGTCCTCCGCCAGGGGGGCGGTGGGGGGAAGGGTGCGGCCTACCGTCGACTCGAGACCGGCCACGGCTGCGCCGTAGTCGGCCTCCAGTCGGTAGAGCTCGCCTTCGTAGCGGTCGAGACCCGTCTGGGCGTCCACCAGGGCGGGGAAGTCCACCTCACCCGCCCGGTACGAAGCCATGGCCGACGCCACCATCGCCCGGGCCTCGGGAACCACCTCGGAGCGGTAGAGATCCCTGAGGGAGCGCGCCCGCTCCAGGTCGGCCAGGAGCTCGCTCACCCGGGCGGCCACGACGGCCCGGAGCCCGCCCAGCTCGGCCTCGGCCTCGTCGGTCATCGCGGCGGCCTCCCGGCGGTCGGCGAGCTGGCGGGTCCCGGCGTGCACGGGCAGGCTGAAGCCCACCACGGCCGAGCCCATGCGCTCGAGGCCCATGCCGGCGTCCCGCTGCCCGTACTGGACGCCCACGGTGAGGTCCGGCCAGATGGCCTTCCGGGCCAGCGCCTCCCGGGCGCCGGCCCGCTCCACCCCCAGCCGCCCACGCAGCAGGAGCGGACGGTCCCGTTCGGCCCACGCCACGAGGGTGTCGGCCCCCGGCACGGCGGACGGCAGCGGGTCCAGCAGGGGTGGGGGCACCGGAGTCGCGCCGGGCCGGTCGAGCAGCCCGTTCAAGCGGGCGGCCGTGGCGGTGCGCACAGCCCGCATACGGCGGATGTCGGCGTCCATGCGCGCCACCTCCACGTCGGCCCGGAGCACGTCGGCCTGGGGGCCGGTGCCCGCCTCGTAGCGGGA
Organism: uncultured Gemmatimonadales bacterium; assembly: GCA_963720485.1. Taxonomy (GTDB): domain Bacteria; phylum Gemmatimonadota; class Gemmatimonadetes; order Longimicrobiales; family Gaopeijiaceae; genus MFD05684-c1. Next base: position 4,138,690 of record OY970395.1, on the reverse strand, counting down.
CCGGGCCACCACGCGGAAGTCCTCGAGCAACCCGAGCGTGCGCTCCATGACCGCCACCTGCCCGTCCAGGGCGTAGAGGTCGTAGAAGAGCCCGGCCGCCCGGTCCCGCAGCTCCCACCACGCCTCCTGGGCGGCGGCGGCGGCCATGGTCCGCTCCGAGGCGGCGATCCGGCCCGCCAGGGAGAGCTTGCCCGGGAACGGCACCCGCTGGGTGAGCTGGACGGAGGGAGCCATGGAGCTGGCCATGTCGGCCTTCAGGTCCGGGAGGCCGACGTTCATGACACCGAGCTGGAGGGAGGGGTCGGGCAGGGTGGCCGCGTCGGCCACGCGGGCGTCCACGGCCGCGGCCGCGGCTTCGGCGGCCCGCAGGCGCGGGCTTCGGGCCTTGAGCTCCGCCAGGAGCGCCCCCAGGTGGAGGGCGCCCGCCGGTGCGACGTCCTGCTGGGCGGCCAGCGTCGGCGCCGCGGCGCCGGCGGCCATGCCGGCCAGGAGCGCGGCGGCCAGGAGGGGCGGTGTCTTCATGGGCGTCCTCGGGCGGATCGGTGGTTCGGACGCACCAATCTGCCCGACGCTCCGTGAAGCGCCGATTACGCCGGGATGAAGATGGATTCAGCGGGTGTGGGGCGTTCCCCGACAGCCGGGGGAACGATCCCCCACGGACGAGAGAGGCTCCTCCTCGGGTGCCCCGGCCGCCTCCACCGGGAGCACCACCCCCACCCGGGCGCCTCCATCCGGCAGGTTCTCGGCGTACACCGAGCCCCCGTGGGCGTCGGCCACGGCCTTCACGATGGCCAGCCCCAGCCCGGTGCCCGCCGTATCCGAACGGAGCGAGCGGGACGGGTCGGCCCGGAAGAAGCGCTCGAAGGCGCGCTCGGGCTCCTCCCCCAGCCCCGGTCCCGTGTCGGACACGTCCACCCGGACCGCCCCGCCGGCCCCCACCACCTCGACCCGCACCTCACCGCCGGCCGGCGTGAACTTGATGGCGTTGTCGGTGAGGTTCCACACGACCTGGCCCAGGAGCCCCGGGTCGAGGCGGCCGCGGGTGGAGCCGGCGGTGCGGAGGGAGACGGTCACCCCGGCGCTCTCGGCCTGCCCCCGGAGCCGGTCCACGATGCGCGCGGCCACGTCGGCGGCGTCGGCCATCTCGTCGTGGGGCCGGAGCGCTCCGGCGTCGGAGCGGGCCAGGGTCAGGAGATCCTCCGTGATGCGGGAGAGGCGCTCCACCTCCTCCAGGCTGCTCTCCAGCACCTCCCGGTACTCCTCGGGAGAGCGCTCCCTGCGGAGGGCCAGCTCCAGCTCGCCCCGCATGGCGGTGAGGGGGGAGCGGAGCTCGTGGCTGGCGTCGGCCGTGAAGCGCCGCTGCGCCTCGAACGCCCGCTGGATGCGAGCCAGCATGGTGTTCAGCACCTCCACCAGCCGCCGGTACTCCCGGGTGTCGGCCCAGGCGCTGATGCGGCGGTCCAGGGAGCCGGCCCCGATGGCCTCGGCCTGGTCCATGACCTCGTGCACCGGGCGCACGGCCCGCCCCGCCAGCCACCAGCTCCCGGCGAACGACGCCAGGGTCACCAGGAGGGTGACGCCGGCGAAGAAGAGGGCCAGGCGGTCCACCATCTCGTGGCGCCCCACCAGCGGCGCCGCCACCTGGAGGATGTGGTGCCGGTGGGCCGGGCCGAAGCGCTCCAGCGGGTAGTAGAGGGAGCGTACGGGCATCCCCTGGAAGGTCGCCTCGTCCCACACCAGCTCCCCCGCCGAGGCCACCCGCAGCGCGGCGGTGTCCAGGGGGAGGTCCCGGGTCATGAACTGGCTCCGGAGCAGGCTCACCCCGTCGTCGCGCCACACCTGGGCGTAGCGGATGAGGTCCCGGACCGACGCCGCCTCCTCCGGCGTCAGCTCCCACTCGTGGAAGTGCATCGCACCGCTGGGGGAGTCGGTGACGGAGGCCGCCTCGATGGAGGCCACGTTCAGGATGCTGGCGTTCAGCTCCCGGTCCAGGAACCAGCGGAGGCCCACCAGGCTCACGGCCGACAGGAGCGCCACGGCCGCCGCCATGGCCAGGGTGAAGCGGAGGGCGAGCTGGGCCCGGAACGAGCGCATCAGTCGGGCTCTCCCCGCTGGAAGACGTAGCCCACGCCCCGGACCGTGTGGAGGAGGGGGTCGTGGCCCCCCTCCCGGAGCTTCTGGCGCAGGTGGGCCACGTGGACGTCCACGACGTTGCTCATGGGGTCGAAGGTCAGGTCCCACACCTTCTCCAGGAGCTCGGTGCGGCGCACCACCGTCTCAGGGCGCAGCATGAAGAACTCCAGGAGCTGGAACTCCTTGGGGGTCAGGTCCAGCTTGTCGCCCCTCCGGAACGCCGTGTGCTTCACCCGGTCCAGCTCCACGTCGCCGTAGATGAGCCGATCGGGGCGTTCGGCACCGCCGCGCCGGAGGAGCGCCCGCACCCGGGCCAGGAGCTCGTCGAAGCCGAAGGGCTTGGTGAGGTAGTCGTCGGCCCCGGCGTCCAGCCCCGTCACGATGTCCTCCTGGCTGTCCCGGGCGGTGAGGAGGAGAACGGGCACGGTCTTCTCCCGCCCCCGCACCTCCCGCACGATCTCCAGCCCCGACTTGCCCGGGAGCATGACGTCCAGGAGGAGGAGGTCGTAGTCGTACACGTGGGCCTTCATCGCCCCCTCCTCCCCGTCCGTGGCCACGTCCACGGCGTACCCCTCCTCCTTGAGGCCCTTCTGGAGGAAGCTGGCGACCTTGCGGTCGTCTTCCACGACGAGGATGCGCATGGGCCAAAGCTGGCCCGCCCGGGTCCCGAAGGCCAGCGGCATGAAGCCTTCTTAATGCCGACTTCACGCCGGGTTCAGCCCCCCGGGGTCAGGTTGCAGGCGTCGAGCGAAGCGTTGCGTTCAGCCTCCGGAGCCCATGCCGCCGTCACGAACGAGCCCCTCCGACCCGCCGCCCCCACCGTCCCTCACCCGCAGGAGCTTCCTCCACAGGAGCGGCGTCCTCGGCGCCCTCGTGGGGGCAGAGCGGCTGCTGCCGGGAGCGCCGCTGCTGCGGCCCCGGGCGGCGGCGAGCCCGGCGAGTCTCCAGGTGCTGGACGGGAGCGCGGGCCCCATCGACCTCCACATCGCACGCACCGAGATCGGCGTCGGCGACCGCACCGGCCACGCCATGACCGTGAACGGCACCGTCCCGGGGCCCCTGCTCCGCTTCCGGGAGGGAGACGAGGCGGTGATCCGGGTCCAGAACCACATGGACACCGACACCTCCCTCCACTGGCACGGGATCCTCCTGCCCAACGCTATGGACGGCGTACCCGGCGTCACGTACCCGGGCATCGCGGCGGGGGAGACGTTCGAGTACCGCTTCCCCGTCCGGCAGTACGGCACCTACTGGTACCACAGCCACACCCGGCTGCAGGAGCAGTCGGGGCTGTACGGACCCCTCGTCATCGATCCCGCGGGCGAGGACCCGGTGGCCTGCGACCGGGAGCACGTGATCGTGCTCTCCGACTGGACCTTCGAGGACCCCCACCGGGTGCTGGCCCGGCTCAAGAAGGAGTCCGACTACTACAACCGGCAGCAGCGCACGGTCTTCGACTTCTTCCGAGACGCGGCAAGGGACGGGCTCGGCACCGCCGTCCACGACCACATGGCGTGGGCCCGCATGCGCATGGGGCGCACGGACATCGCCGACGTCACCGGCGCCACCTACACCTATCTGCTCAACGGGCGGCCGCCCTCGGAGCCGTGGAGCGGCCGGTTCCGCCCCGGTGAGCAGGTGCGCCTCCGCCTGGTGAACACCTCGTCCGCCACCTACTTCGACGTGCGCGTGCCCGGGCTGCCCATGACGGTGGTGCAGGCCGACGGACAGCACGTGAAGCCGGTGGAGACGGACGAGCTCCGCCTGCCCATCGCCAAGACGTACGATGTGATCGTGGAGCCCGAGGACGAGCGGGCGTACACGATCTTCGCCGAGGCCATGGACAGGAGCGGCCACGCCCTGGGCACCCTCGCCCCCCGGGACGGGATGCGGGGAGACGTCCCGGAGCCCCGCACCCGCCCCCTCCTCACCATGGCCGACATGGGCATGGCCATGGCCGCCGACGGTGGGATGGACATGGGCGGTGGGATGGACATGGGTGGCGGAAGCAGGCCCGTGGGCGTGGACACCACCCTGGCCGCGCCCGGGCACGATCATCACGGCATGGCGGCCATGGGGCACGAGCACGCGGCCTCGCCCCTGCGCGCTCCGGGCACCATCCCCGAGGCCACCATGCACGGGCCCGATCACCACGGCAGCGCCAACGCCAACGTCGCCATGGTGGCGAAGAGCCGCCTGGCCGAGCCGGGGGTGGGCCTGGGGGAGGACGGCTGGAGGGTGCTCCGCTACACGGAGCTCCAGGCGCTCCACGCCAACCCCGACTTCCGCCCGCCGGAGCGTGAGCTGGAGCTCCACCTGACGGGCAGCATGGAGCGCTTCATCTGGTCCATCGACGGCATCAAGTTCTCCGACGCCGAGCCCATCCGCATGCGGCTGGGGGAGCGGCTGCGCATCACGTTCGTGAACGACACCATGATGAACCACCCCATGCACCTGCACGGGATGTTCATGGAGCTGGAGAACGGGCACGGCGCCTCCATCCCCCGGGTGCATACGATGAACGTGAAGCCGGCCGAGAAGGTCTCCCTCCTCCTCACCGCGAACGAGCCGGGGCGGTGGGCGTTCCACTGCCACATCCTCTATCACATGGACTCGGGCATGTTCAGGGTGGTGGAGATCACGGACGGCGCGACGGCGAGGGAGGACGGATGAGGGCGCGCCGGGCCCGGCCGGCGCGCCACCGCCGCCTCGACGGCGGTGCTCGCGCTGGCCGCCCTGGCCCCCATCCCCCTCCGGGCCCAGACCATGGACGACGCCATCTACACGTTCGTGCGCCTGGACGAGGCGGAGCTCGCCCCGGGAGCTCCGGGCCGGCCGATCCGTCTCGACGGCGAGGCGTGGGTCGGGGGCGACTACAACAAGCTGTGGATCAAGGGCGACCTGGAGCAGGGAACCGACGCCGACGCCGGGGGCGAGGGCGCCGTGGACGTGCTCTGGAGCCACTTGCTGTCCGCTTGGTGGGACGTCCAGGGCGGTGTCCGCGTGGAGCGTAGCTGGGGTGAGGGCGCTTCCCACACCCGGGGCCTCCTGGTCGTCGGCCTCGAGGGGCTGGCCCCCTACCGCTTCGAGGTGGCACCGGCGCTGCGGGTCAGCCAGGACGGCGACGTTTCGGCGTACCTGAGGGCCACCTGGGAGCTCCTCTTCAGCCAGCGCGTCATCGGTGAGCCCGAGGTCGCCGTGAGCGCCGCCGCCCAGGACGTGCCGGAATTCGGGATCGGCGCCGGTCTGAGTGATCTGGAGCTGGGCTTCCGGCTACGCTACGAGATCGTGCGGGAGCTGGCGCCCTACGTGGGGGTGTCCTGGACGCGACGCTTCGGCGCCACCGCCGACCTGGCCCGGGGGGCAGGGGAGCCGGTGGGCGAAGGATCCCTGGTGATGGGGCTCCGGGTCTGGCACTAGCGCGGCAGGCCCGGGCGGTTGCCGGGAGCGCCGGGCACGGGACACCTTCCGGGACCCGTCCGCTCCCCATCGGAGACGCCCCATGCGCCGCCCCCGTCTCTCCCTCCCGACCCTCCTCGCAACCCTCGTCCTGGGGACGCTTCCCTCCGCCCTCCGGGCCCAGCGGGTGGGGCCGGAGCGGGGCTCGCTGGTGGTGGTGGGGGGCAACCTGCACGACACCACCATCGTGGACCGCTTCATCGAGCTGGCCGGGGGCCCCGACGCGCCCATCGTGGTGATCCCCACCGCCGGCGGCGAGGCCACCTATGACGCCCTCTACCCGGGCCTCCAGCAGTTCCGGGACCGGGGCGCAAGGAACCTCACCGTCCTCCACACCTACGACCCGAAGGTGGCGGACACGGAGGCCTTCGTGGCGCCGCTCAGGAAGGCCACCGGGGTATTCTTCCCCGGCGGGCGCCAGTGGCGGCTGGCCGACGCCTACCTGGGCACCCTCACCCAGGACGCCCTCCAGGGTGTCCTCGACCGGGGCGGCGTCATCGGCGGCACGTCGGCGGGGGCCACCATCCTGGGCTCATTCCTTGTGCGGGGCGACACCCGGGGCAACACCATCATGATGGGCGACCACCAGAAGGGCTTCGGCTTCCTCAAGGACGTGGCGGTGGACCAGCACCTCCTGAGGCGAAACCGCCAGTTCGACCTGATCCCGGTCATCGAGGCCCACCCCGAGCTGCTGGGCATCGGGCTCGACGAGAACACCGCCATCGTGGTGCAGCGGGACCAGTTCGAGGTCATGGGCCAGGGGTACGTGGCCATCTACGACCCCCACACCATGGTCCACGACCGGGGCCGCTTCTACTTCCTGGCCCCCGGCGACCGCTTCGACCTGGCGCGGCGGGTCGCCGCCCGCCCGGTCCAGAGCACCGTCCCCGTGCCGGGCCCCGAGGCGAAGCCGTGGCCCGGGACCGACGGCGGAGGCCGGTAGCCCGCCACCCCCCGGGCGCCTCAGGCGTCCAGCCGCGCGAACAGGTTGTTCAGGGCTTCGGCGAAGAGGGGGTGGGAGAAGATCCCGTCCCGGAGCGCCGTGTACGGGAGCCCCGCCATCATGGCGACCTGGATGACCGACGCCACCTCGCCCCCCTCGGGTCCCAGCACCGCGGCGCCCAGGATCCTGCCGCTCCCACGCTCCACCACCGCCTTCATGAAGCCCCGGGTCTCCCCGGTCTCGATGGCCCGGGCCACCTTCTCCATGGGGAGGGTCGCCACCGCCACGTCGAGCCCCTTCCCCCGGGCCTCCGCCTCGGTCATGCCGACCCGTCCCAGGGCCGGGTCGGTGAAGAGGGCGTAGGGGACGAGCCGTCCCTCCGTGGTGGCGTCGCCTCCCTCCAGGAGGTTCGCCCGCACCACCCGGTAATCGTCGTAGGCGGCATGGGTGAAGGGCGGCCCGCCGTTCACCTCTCCCAGGGCCCACACGCCCGGGGCGCTGGTCCGGAGCCGCGGGTCCACCCGGATGTAGCCCCGTTCGTCAGTCTCGACGCCGGCCGCCTCCAGCCCCAGCTCCCGGGTGTTGGGGCGGCGCCCCACGGCCAGGAGCAGGTGGCTTCCCCACACCTCGGCGGCGCCCCCGGGACCGTCCAGGCTCGCCACCACGCCACCCTCCGCCCCCGGGGCCACCCGCTGAAGGGAGGTGGAGGTCCGCACCTCGGCGCCGTCCTCCTCCAGGATGTCCCGCAGCGCCGCCGACACGTCTTCGTCCTCCCGGGCCACCAGGCGCTCCCCCGCCTCCACCACCGTGACCCGGGCGCCGAAGCGGAGGAACATCTGGGCGAACTCGAGGCCGATGAAGCCACCTCCGATCACGAGGAGGTGCTCCGGCACCGCGTCCAGCTCCGTCAGCGTGGCGTTGTCCAGCCAGGGCACTTCGGCCAGCCCCGGGATGTCCGGGACGAGCGTGTGGCTGCCCGTGTCCAGGAACACATGGTCGGCGGAGAGGCGCTGCTCGCCGCCGTCGTTCATCCGCACCACCAGCTCCCGGGGGCCGGTGAAGGCCGCGGTCCCGAAGAGGAGCTCCACGCCGTCCCGCTCCTCCAGCCCCCTGCGGCCGCCCTCGCTGAAGTCGTCCACGACCCGGCGCTTGCGCGCCCGCACCGCGGCCATGTCCACGGATACCTCCCCCACCGACACCCCGTACGCGCCAGCCCGCCGTGCCAGGTGGGCGACGCGGGCGCTGGCCACCATGGTCTTGGTGGGCGTGCAGCCGGTGACGACGCACGTGCCGCCCACCCGTCCCTTCTCCACGACGGCCACCTTCCAGCCCGCATCGTCCAGGGCCGCCGCCAGGGGCTTGCCCGGCTGTCCGGTGCCGACGATCACCGCGTCGAAGCGCTCCATGGGCTGCCGTCCGGCTGGGGTGTGAGGCCCGTGTTCGCCGGGATCAACCCCCACGGCCCCGCCCAGGGTTCCGGGTGGGCGCACGCCGGGGGCGGAACGCTTCATGCGGCGCCACGCCGGTGGAGCGCGGTCCTTGAACGTTGAAAGGGAGGAACGGTGGGAAAGGGGAAGGTGGTCCTGTTGTCGGTCGTGGGGACCCTGGTCGTGCTGGGGCTGGCGGCGCTCATCGTCATCTACACCGGCGCCTACGACGTCGCGGCGACCCGGCAGCACTCGCCCCTCGTGGACTGGGCCCTCTCGACCCTCATGGAGCATTCCGTGAAGGCCCGGGCCGACCAGGTGGCGGGCACCATGCCCACCGACCAGGCCTCCCTCGAGAAGGGCCTGGAGCACTACGACGAGGATTGTGTCCCCTGCCACGGAGCGCCGGGACGGGAGCGGGGCGAGCTCGGCAAGGGCGTCACCCCCACGCCCCCCGACCTCGGAAAGACGGCGGACGAGTGGTCGGACAAGGAGATCTTCTGGATCGTGAAGCACGGCATCCGCCTGGCGGGGATGCCGGCCTTCGGACCGACCCAGACGGACTCCAACCTGTGGGACATCGCGGCGGCCGTGCGCAAGCTGCCGACCCTGTCGCCCGATGTGTACGCCCACAGCGTGGCGGCGGCCAAGGGATCCGGCGAGGCGGGTGAGGAGGGAGGCGGCGCAGCCGGGAAGGCCGGGGAGAGCCCGCGGGGGCGTTAGGGAATCAGGAGCGGGAGCTCTGCGCGGCCCTGGGCATGGCACGGATCTTCCTTCCGAGGACGCCGATCGTGGAGTCCACCGGCCCCTCCTGGCGGTGGATTTCCTGTTTTATCCTCCATCGGCGGATAGATCATCATGAACGTTCCAGGAACCTTCGCCCTCGCTGCGGCGCTCTGCGTCGCGGCGACGGCTTGTGATAACGGAAGCAACGCCACCACCCCCGGCGGAGAAGCCGCCTTCCAGATCGTCCTGGCCCCCCAGGGCGGCAGCGCCTCGGCGCCCGCCGTGTCGGCGCTGCAGCGCTCCCTGGGTCCCCTGAGGGCCACCGTCAGCCTCGACGCGGTCGAATCCATCGTCCTCCCCATCGGACAGGTCGAGGCCCAGGCGGCCGACAGCACGTGGGTCGACGCCGGCAGCGTGAACGCCGACATCGACCTCATGGCGCTTCCCGCCGACGGCATCGTGATCGTGGACGGCTCCCTCCCGGAGGGAAGCTACGCCAAGCTGCGCTTCCACCTCACCGCCGACCCCACCATCACCCTGAGCCAGGACCTCACGGTGGGACGGAGCACGTTCACCGCCGGGACGCACACCCTGGTGATCCCCAGCGTGGACCAGAGCGGCTTCATCCTGAACGCCGGCTTCACGGTGGGCTCGAACGGGCAGGACCTGACCGTGCTCTTCGACGACAACGCCACCGTGAAGAAGGTGATCGCCACCGGCTCGGGGCGGCTGATGATCGCCCCCGTGCTGACGGTGAGGAACACCCAGGGCGACGACGTGGGTGGCTTCGACGACGAAGGTGCGAACGGGGACCACTCCGGCGAGACCCACTTCCAGGGTAGGCTCACGGCGGTCAACGGCGACGTCCTCACGCTGGGCGACGGCACCCTGGTCCAGGTGAGCAGCGACACCCGGGTGGACGGCGACCTCCTGCTCCTGACCGACGCGGAGGCCGCCCTCACCGCCGGCGCCGACGTGGAGGCGGACGGCTGGGGAACGCTTGCCAGCGACGGCACCACCATCGTCGCGAACAGCCTCACGTTCGACGTCACCGGCGAGGGAACGGGCGGCTGACCCCCTGGGGCCGTAAACGCCCACGCCCCCGTCCGGAGAGCTCCGGGCGGGGGCGTGTCGCGTCGGGGAGCCTCAGGCGCCCGGGCCCTCCATCTCCAGCCGCGTGGTGATATCGATGCAGCGGTGGAGCGTGCGGTAGACGGGACAGCGCTCCCGGTGCATCCCGTGGACGCGCTCCGCCGTCTCCCGCTGGCCGGGCTCCACGCCCTCCAGGTGATACGTGACCCGGATGCGACGGATCACCAGCACCCCGTCCTCCTTCTCCACCTCGCCCTCCACGTCGGCCACCAGGCGTCCGTGGGAGGCGTCGATCCCGCGCGCTTCCAGCGCGCCGCCAAGGGTTCCGGTCAGTCAGCCGCCGGTCGCCGCCATGACGTGGTCGAGTGTGGTGGGGTGCTCCTCCACCCCGGAGGCTCCGTAATGCTCGGCGATGGCTCCGTGAACGCCGAAGGTCACCACCTCCCCCGGCGGCAGGTGGGCCTTCCTGCGGGGCCCCTCCTCCCTCTCGATGCGGATGCTAGCTCGGTACACGACGTCGGACATGATTCCTCCTCTCGGGGCGTGGGCCGCCCTGGCACATGCGAGGACGGGGCACGACTTTAGGTCATGGCGCTCCGTTCCGCGAAAGCCGCGGCCCGGCCCCTCGTCCTCGCGACCCTCGTGGCGGCCGCGGCGTGCGGCGGTCCTTCGGCCCTGCTGGGTCCCGACGCTGCCCAGGGCATCGAGGGCCTGGTGCTCCTTGGCCCCACCTGCCCGGTGGCGAGCGCCGAGAATCCCTGCCCCGACCAGCCGTACGCCGCCTGGATCGACGTCCTGGACGCCGGCGGCGGCCGTCTGGCGCGGGTGCGGAGCGGCGCCGACGGCCGTTTCCGGTTGGGGCTGGAGCCGGGGCTCTACACCCTCCACCCGGAGCCGGGCGACCCCCTTCCCAGGACGGCTGACCAGCAGGTCCGCGTCGCCGGCGGCGCCTGGGTGTCCGTCACCGTCACCTACGACACGGGAATCCGCTAGATGGCCTCCGACCCCCGCGCCCTCGTCGCCTCCATCGAGACCGAGTACCGCCGCTACGACGGCCTCGCCCGGAGCTCCTTCGAGCAGCTGGACGACGACGAGCTCACCGCGTGCCCCGACGGCGCAAACTCGGTGGCCACCCTGGTGTGGCACGTGTCCGGCAACCTGGAGTCGCGCTTCACCGACTTCCTCACCAGCGACGGTGAGAAGCCGTGGCGGCACCGGGAGTCGGAGTTCGAGCGGCGCGAGGTGGTGCGTGACGCGCTCCTGGAGAGGTGGGAGCGGGGAATGCGCGTCCTCTTCGATACCCTGGCGACCCTCACGGACGACGACCTGGGCCGGGAGGTGAGCATCCGGCAGGTGCCCCTCGCCGTGCACCAGGCGCTCCACCGCTCCCTGGCCCACCTGAGCTATCACGTGGGCCAGATCGTCTACCTCGCCAAGATGCTGCGAGGTGAGGCGTGGAGGTACCTGAGCATCCCCCCCGGCGGGTCGGAGCGCTACAACCAGGACCCCACCCGGGAGAGGCCGCCGGAGCCCCCTGCGCGCTGAACCCTCCCCAAGGAGCGCACGTGTCGGTCTTCACCAACCCCGCATCCGGCGCCCGGGACGACGGGGAGCGCTACACCCGGGCCGTCCTGGAGCTGCTGGGCGACCGGGATCCCCTGGACGTCCTCTCCACCACCGTGGCCTGGTGCCGCGAGCGCACCGAGGGGCTGGGCGAGGACCGACTGGACCGTCCCGAGGCCCCCGGCAAGTGGTCCGTCGGCCAGGTGCTCCAGCATCTGGCCGACTCCGAGGTGGTGTGGGGGTGGCGGCTCCGCACGGTGCTCGCCGACGACCGACCACGGCTCACCGGGTACGACCAGGACGCCTGGGCGGCCCGGCTGGGCTACGCGGAAGCCGACCGGGAGGAGGCACTGGCCGTGTTCGGGGCCCTGCGCGCCTCCCACCTCCGCCTCCTGGGGCGAGCCAGCGAGCGTGACCTGGACCGGGTGGGCCTCCACGAGGAGCGGGGCGAGGAATCGGTGCGCCACATGGTGAAGCTCTACGCCGGGCACGACATGGTGCACCGGAACCAGATCGACCGCATCCTGGGCGGGTTCCCCTAGCCTTCACTCCGTGACAGATCGGTGGTCGCGGGCGGGCCCGTCCCGTAAGATGGGATCCTCCCCCCCTCCAACGAGGAAGAGCGCCCATGAACCGAACCGTGTCGTACCGCGGACTCCTCGCCTGCCTGGCCCTGCCCCTCCTGGCGTCCTGCAAGCCCACGGCCGAGGCGACCCCGCCCCCCTTCGACGTGGTCGAATCCACGATCCCGGCGATGCGGCAGGCCCTGGAGTCGGGGCAGATCACGTCCCGGCAGCTCGTGAGCCTCTTCCTGGACCGCATCGCCCTCAACGAGGACCGGCTGAACGCCATCATCACGGTGAACCCCCGCGCCCTCCAGATCGCCGACTCCCTGGACCGGCTGCGCGCCGAGGGCCACATCCTGGGACCGCTCCACGGCATCCCGGTGGCGCTCAAGGACATAATCCTCACCAAGGACATCACCACCACGGGTGGCGCGCTGGCCTTCCGGGACCTGAAGCCGCCCTACGACGCCACCGTGACGGCGAACCTGGAGAGCGCCGGCGCGATCATTATCGCCAAGGCAGGGCTCACCGAGCTGGCCAACTGGATGGCCAGCGGCATGCCGGGCAACTACACGGGCGTCGCTGGCTACGGCTACAACCCCTACGATCCGCGGCGCGACCCCCGGCCCGGGCGTGACGACGGCCGTCCCGTGCTGGGCACGGGTGGCTCCAGCTCGGGCATCGGCACCTCCGCGAGCTTCTGGGCCGGGAACGTGGGCACCGAGACGTCGGGGTCGATCCTCTCCCCGTCCAACGCCACCATGCTGGTGGGCATCAAGCCCACGGTGGGACGGCTGAGTCGGTGGGGCATCATCCCGGTCACCGCCGACCAGGACACCCCCGGCCCGATGACCCGGACGGTCACCGACGCGGCCATCATGCTCGGGGCCATGGAGGGCAAGCAGCCCGACCCCCACGACACCATGACCGCGCGCTGCGATCCGCCGCCGAACAACGACTACACGGCCTTCCTGGACGCGAACGCGCTCCAGGGCGCCCGCATCGGCATCCCCCGGGATTACTTCTACGATTCCATCCAGGTGCCCGGCTCCAAGGGCTATCAGGGAGGGCTCGACGGGGAGCGGCGCGCGATGATGGAGGATGCCATCCAGGTGCTGAAGGCCCAGGGCGCCACGGTGGTGGACCCGGCCGTGATCCCCAGCGTGTTGGCGAAGACCCGGGAGGACAACGAGCTGGCCTGGGGGCTGTGCGCCGGCATGGACGACGCCCGGGGCAAGGACGACGACTGCTCCATCGTCCTCAAGTACGGCATGAAGCGGGACTTCAACGACTGGGTGGCGACGCTGGGGAACGCCACGTCCATCAAGTCCCTCACGGACCTGCGCCAGTGGAACCTGGCCCACAGGAACATGGGGACGCTGAAGTACGGGCAGGCGCGGCTGGACATCTCGGACCAGATGGACCTGCAGCGGGACCGGGAGCACTACCTGCGCGACCGGGCCCGGGACATCCGCCTGGGCGGCACGGAAGGGATCGACGCGGCGCTGAAGCAGAACAACCTCGACGCCCTGCTCTTCCCGGGAGCGAGCGGCTCGGGCATCGCCGCCAAGCCGGGCTACCCCTCGGTGACGGTGCCCTACGGCATGGTGCCCAACACCCAGGGGCCGCCCTTCCCCGAGGGCTTCGACCCCAAGCCGGGCCCCATGGGCGTGACCTTCACGGCGAGCGCGTGCAGCGAGCCGAGGCTCATCGCCCTGGCCTACGCCTTCGAGCAGGCCACGAAGAAGCGGGTGCCCCCGCCGGGGCTGGCCTCCGGGAACTGACGCCGGATGGCGGGAGGGGCGGCGGCCGGCGGCTTCAGCCGGCCGCCGTCTCTCTCTCCGCCTCCGGAGGGCGGCGAGGCAGGTGGAGGGTGAAGGTGCTCCCCTCGCCCGGGGTGCTCTCCACCGTCACGTCGCCCCCCAGGAGGCGGGCGAGGCGCCGGCAGATGGTGAGCCCCAGGCCGGTGCCGCCGGCCTCTCTGGTGGTGGAGGAATCCACCTGGAAGAACGGCTCGAAGATGTCCTCGAGGCGGTCGGCGGGGATGCCGGGGCCCGTGTCCCGCACCCGCAGCTCCACGTCCTCGCCGCCGTCGAGCTCCACGTCCACGGTGCCCGTTCCCGAATATTTCAGGGCGTTTCCCACCAGGTTCGTGAGGATCTGGCGGACCTTTCCCCCGTCGGTGAGAACGACGACGGGCTCGTCGGCGCCGCGAAGCCGTAGCTCCAGCCCCTGGACGTCGGCCTCGTGGCCCAGCATGGCCACCACGCTTGCGGCGATTCCGGCCACGTCCACCTCCCCCACCGTCACGCCCTCCTTGCCCGCCTCGGAGCGGCTGTAGGTGAGGACCTCGTCGATGAGGGACACCAGGTGGACGGCGCCCGCCCGGATGCGCCTCAGATAGTCCTTCTGGGTGTCGTTGATGGGCCCCACCACCTCGCTCTCCATGAGCTCGGAGAGGCCCATCACCGCATTCAAGGGCGTGCGGAACTCGTGGCTCACCGTGGAGAGGAAGCGGCTCTTCGCCTCGCTCGCCCGCTCGGCCGCCTCCTTGGCGGCCCGTAGCTCCCTTTCCGCCCGCTTCCGCTCGCTCACGTCGTTGAAGAGGATGGCGACGCGGCGCGCTTCGGGCTCCCCGACCCGGAACGCGAAGACGTCGTACCACCGTCCTCCGAGCCGCGACGCCTGGTGGACGAACCGTTCGGGGCGACCGGTCCTGGCGATGCGGCCGTAGGTTTCGAACCAGAACGGCTCGTGGTCGGGCTCGAGCTCGCGCATCCGCCTTCCCACTGCCTCCCCGAGCCCCGTCTGTGCGGCGAAGGCGGGGTTCACCTCCAGGAAGCGGTAATCCACCGCCTCGCCGGCCTCGCCGAAGAGGACCTCCACCACGCAGAAGCCCTCGTCGATGGATTCGAAGAGCGTGCGGTAACGCTCCTCGCTGGCGCGGAGCCGTTCCTGGGCCCGCACGCGCTCGATGAAGTCAGCCGCCTGCCTGGCGTACAGCTCGAGGGTGCGGAGCTCGAGCTCCGTGGGCCGGTGCGGCGCCGGGAAATGGGTCGAGAGCACCCCCAGGAGCTGGCCGTCGTGAGCGACCAGCACCGTGGACTGCACGGCGCGGTAGCCCGCCGCCGCCGCGACCGCCCGGTGGGGCTCGTACTCCGGGTCGGCCTCCACGTCCTCGATGACGATCTGGCCCCCCGAGCGGAGCGCCCGGCCGCACGCCGACGTCTCGCCGGCGTCCACGGAGCCGAAGTGGTGGAGGAAGTCCACCTGAAAGCCCTGCTGGGCCGCGATCGTCAGGGTGCCGGTCTGGGGCTCCAGCAGCTGCACGTTGCCCATGGCGGCGCCGGTGAGCTCGATGGCGGCGGTGAGAACCTCGTGGAGGGCGGCCTCCAGGTGGGGGCACTCGATCAGGCGAGCGACGAGGCCGTAGAGGCGGCTCAGCGCCGCCAGCTCCTGCACCAGCCTCTCCCCCTCCGGAGGAGGGACCGAATCCAACGCGAGGAAATCTTGACGAGCCATTGCTGCAGATCACCGTTGGCAGGAGAGCCCTGAGGAAACCTATCGCATGGATGGGCGGGAGGCACCTCGCGGGGCACCTCGGCAGGCGCGGGTCCGGCGCCGAACGGCGAACGGCCGCCGGTGGCTGATTCCACCAGCGGCCGCCCGTTCCGTCAGGACGTGCCTGCCCCGGGGCAGGCCCCGGACGTCAGGAGTGGTCCGGGATGTTGGGGTTCGAGTTGCGCTCGTCGTTCGAGATGTTGAAGCACAGCACCCGGGGCTGGGGGGATCCTTCCGTGACCTCCCGGCCTCTCGGGTACTGGGTGAAGAGCGTCGACAGCGACTCGAAGTCGGGGAGCTCCAGGTTGCCGGGCGTGGCCGGCTGTCCGATGATGGGCTCCCAGCGGCGTTGGTCACCCATGCGCCGCCCTTCCAGCCACATCTCGATGCCCCGCTCCCGCTTGAGGCGCGTCCATGCCTCGTCCAGGGAGCTGGCGGTCCACGGCTCCAGGGGCTGGCCCGTCTTGTCGCTGATGACGGTGGCCCTCAGCGCGTTGATCTTGGCCATGGCACCCTGCCAGTCGCCGTTCACCAGCATGGCCTCCGCCTCGATCAGCCGCATCTCGTGGCCGCTGGAAAGGCGGATGTCGTCGTCCTCGGTCAGGTACTTCCGCTGCTGGGTGCACGGGACGCCGCCGTACCCCTGCAGCGACCCCACGCACACGTTGTCGGTGGGAATCGGGTAGGAGGCCCACGGCGTGCGCGGGTCCCCCGTCTGGTCGTAGTAGTCGTCGTAGTATGTGAAGCGAATGGAGTACGACCGGTACGGCTTGCTGGCCCCGCCGAAGAAGATCTGGTTGCGCTGGTCCGGGTTGGCGGAGTGGGAGAAGTCCATCTCCAGGTAGTAGTTGAAATCGTCGGGGACCTGGGTGGCGTCGCTCACCGCCCCCGCCCAGTCGCCCAGCCACATGCGCACCTGGGCGCGGCCGGCCAGCGCGGCGTACTTGTCCTCCTGGGTCGGCGCGAGCTGCAGCGCGCTGCTGAACTCGTCCTCGGCCCGCTTGAAGTACACGTCGCCGGGTCCGAGGGCGCCCCCGTCGATCACCGACTCGCACCAGTTCTCACCCAGGATGCGGTTGGCGTAGCCGCCGTCCAGGTAGGCCCGGTAGAGCAGCTTGGGATCGGCGTTCCCTTCATCGGTGAGCCGCCGGACCGCCTCCTCCGACACCCACCGAGCCTGCTGGATGTTGGCGTAGGCGCCATTCGGCCCGCTCTCGGTCCAGTCCATGTTGCCGGCCTGGAAGTTCACGTTGAAGCCGTAGGAGCCGATCGTGCCCCCGGGGAACACCTCCCGGGAGACGAACGCCGTGCTGTACACGATGTAGCCGAAGGCCTCGTTCAGCCGCTCCTCGCCGCCGTTGACGAACCCTTCCTGGGCCGCCGGCAGCGTGAGGAACTCGTCGTTGACCGGACCGGGGTTGGTGACGGTGCACGCCGTCCCCAGTAGCACCCCCAGGGTGGCGGCCGCCAGCGCGACGCCCCTGCCCGTCCGGGTCTGGAACCTCGTCTCGATATGGGTCATGGGTCGCATCCCCTAGAACGTCACGCGGAGGGAGATCGTCAGCGAGGTCGGCGGAGGAATCCTCTCGTTGCTGCTGATGCCCAGCGACGCGGCCTCCGAGTTGACGCCGCTGTTCGAGAAGTTCTCGTAGCCGTAGGTGCCCCACAGGCTCTCGCCGGCCCACGTGTAGGCGTTGTTGAGCTGGAGGGTGAGCGACGCGTTGCTCACCTGGTCGGGGAAGATGAAGTTCACCGGCACCGTAGCCGTGACGCTGCGCAGCTTGAAGTAGTCGCCCTTCTGGCTGTAACCGGCGTCGTAGCGGCCCAGGGACGGCGTGCAGCGCGCCACCCACAGGGCGGGGGCGTCGGCCTTGAGCGTCACGTCGTCGTTGTTGGCGTAATACGGCAGGCACGCGGGCGAGCGCACCGACCGGGAGATGGCGATGGGGTTGATGGCGCTCACGTAGTTGCCGCCCCGGAACTCGCCCCGGGTCGCCAGCGTGATCCCGTAGGGCAGGCGCAGCGTGGTGTACCCGCTGATCGTCTTGGTCGGCAGGCTCGAGCCGCGGAAGACGGTCAGCTCCAGGCACGGGTCCGTGGCCGGCGTGCTGTCCTTGCAGATGGGCAGGACGCCCGGCGTCGAGGGGACCGCGTCCGGATTGTGGACGATGGAGTGGTACTCCCAGTGGATGGGCTTGCCCACGTCCTCCGCCACCACCGAGCTCAGCACCTTCGAGTTGTTCGTGGCGAGGTTCACGCCCACGTCCCACCCGAGGTTGGCCCCGCGCAGCACCGAGACGTCGAGGCTCACCTCCTGCCCCTTGTTCTCGATCTCGCCGATGTTGGTGAGCTGGGTGTTGGTGAAGCCCAGCGACGGCATCTGAGCCACGTCGAGAAGGGCGTCCTTGGTGAGCTGGTGGTAGTAGGTGTAGGTGGCCCGGACCCTGTCGTCCATCCAGGACCCGTCGAAGCCGGCCTCCCACTCACCCGTCACCTCGGGGCCCAGGTCGGGATTACCCACGTTCTGGGGCGTGAAGGCCGGGTTGCCGGCCAGGGGCGTGTTGTGCCACGTGCGCACGGCGTCGAACGCCCCCGGGGCGCGGCCCGACTGGCCGTAGGCGGCCCGCAGCTTCACGGTGCCCCACCCGTCCTGCCAGAAGCCCTCGTCCGAGATCACCCATGAGCCGCTGACCTTCGGGTAGAACTGCAGGCCGAAGCCCGAGCCGAAGGCGCTGTTGCCGTCCATGCGCGCACCCAGCGTGATGAAGTAGCGGTCCCGGATGTTGAAGATGTCCTGCAGGAAGAAGCCCGCGTTCCAGAGCTTCTGACGCTCCTCGTAGCCGGAGGTGGTCGACGCGGAGCTCACCGTAGGCTCGGCGGAGCCGGGGAAGCCCACACCGTACCCCTCCACCTGACGCTTCTCGTCGCCCACGGCCTGGCCGCCCCACGAGAAGCTCGACTGGAGCCCTTCCATGATGCCGAAGTTGTACGAGCCCACGTAGTCGAAGGTGAGGATGCGGCGCTGGTAGTTCGACGTGTAGATGATGCCCTCGGGCGTGGAGTAGAAGCCGAAGGGCCGGATGTCCCGCGTCTCCTCGTTGGAGAAGTCGTAGCCGATGGTGAAGCGCGTCGTGAGGTTCGCCGTCGGCGAGTACGTCATGGTGCCGCCGGTGGTGAAGCGCTCGATCGTCGTGCCCAGGACCTGGTCGAACACCTGGTTGATGATGTTCGGGTCGGCGCTGTGGAAGTAGTTCTGGTTCTGCCGGAAGGCGTTCAGCTCGATGCCTTCGGCGTTGTTCCCCTCGGGGCTATTGCGCTGCCACTGGTTGGTGTAGGCCGTGTTCACCTGAAGCTGGAGCGCCGACGCCGGCGTGTAGGTGAAGTTGGAGCGGGCCGTCCACTTCCTCAGCCAGTCGTTCGGCGTGTTGCCGTGGTCGTTCTCGAGCTGGGCCGAGGAGAAGTACGACAGGGACTGGGCGCCGCCCCGCACCGACGCCGAATAGTTCTGCGTGTAGGCGGCGTGGGGCATGAGGTCGCCGCACTTGAAGGGCCCGGTGCAGATCCACGGGTCCATGTAGACGTAGTTCACGCCGTTGGTACCGAAGCGCTGGTTCCAGAGCGTGCCCTGGAGCGTCTCCACCGTCCACACGGGGCGGCCCTGGGTGCCCTTCTTGGTGAACACCTGGATGACGCCGGCCGACGCCTCCGTGCCGTACAGCGTGGTGGCCGCCGAGCCCTTGATGACCTCGATGCGCTCGATGTCGTTGGGGTTCAGCAGGTCCAGGGGGCTCTGGGTCACGTTGGAGGAGCGGTTCCCGTGGTCCTTGGCCGACTGCTGGGGGAACCCTCCGGACATCATGCGCACGCCATCGATGTAGATGATGGGATCGCTGCTCATGGCCACGCTGTTGGCGCCCCGCAGCCGGATCTTCTGTCCCTGCCCGGCTCCGGCGCCGCCCAGCGTCACGTCCACGCCCGGGGCGGTGGACTGGAGCAGGTCCGCCACATTGGTCGGCTTCTGCGGAAGCTCGGCCACGTTGATCTGGGCGATGGTGTTCCCCACCTCACGGCGGCGGGCGGCGCCGGCCGTGCCGGTCACCACGATCTCGTCCAGGCCCAGGGCCTGGGTGCTCATCTGGAAGTCGACCTCGGCGGCCTGTCCGGCCGCGACGGTCACCTGCCGCGTCACGGGCTCGAGCCCGATGCGCTCGGCGTGGAGCTCGTACTGGCCGGGCGGAACGTTCAGGATGACGAACGCGCCGTTGGCCCGCGTCAGCGAGCCGAGCCCTGTGCCCGGCAGAAAGACCTGGACGTCGCTCTGGGGCGCTCCCGACGCGGCGTCGGTGACCCGCCCCACGATGCGGCCCGTCTCCTGCGCGCTCGCGGGCGCCACGAACGCCACCGCCAGCACCAGGGCGAAGAGGGCCGAAAGCCCTCCCCCCAACACCCGAGACCACCTGCGCCCTGCCTGGTCCCGTACTTGGACTCCCAACTCCGGTGAACCCATGGGATCCTCCTGTTGTTTTGACCAACGGAGAGACAGCGATGCCCGGCGGCTTACGCCTCCTCGATCGACGCCACCGGAGTGGGGAAAACCGGGAGGGCCAGGGGCCACCCCGATGAGAGAGCTTGCAGGTAAGGCGCGCTGGGCAGTGGAAGGTGGTGCTGGACTGCCGTGGGATATGCCGTCAGGGACGGGGCCGGATCAGCCCTTCCCGTCGTCCATCGGCGTTCTGGTGCTGCCCGCTACCGGGCCTCGGGTCGGTGGGTCCTGCGATGGGATGAGGCCGGTGTGACAGCAGACGCGGTGGAATGCGCCCACCATAGGCCGCGGCGATCGGGACTGTCAAGCTCCCGGCGGACGGGCCGGGGCTACGCCCCCAACCCGAACGGCACGCCGAGCTCCTCGGAGAGCGCCCTCAGCTCCCGGAGCGTCGCGTCGTCGATGGGGATTCCCAGGCGCCGGTTCTCGGTCGCCTTGCGCTGCTCCGGCTCCCCGGGCACCAGGATCTCGTCGAAGCCGGGGCGTAGGCGGCGGCCCTTGAGGGTGTCGATCATGGCGTCGATGCGGGCCTTGAACGCGTCGAGCTCCATGAACGCGGCGATGTCCATGAGGCAGAAGAAGTGCCCCACGTCCTGGGTGCGCTCCATCTGCTTGTACATGGAGCCCACCGCGTCGCCCACCGCGGCGCCGGACAGGACGGAGGAGAGGACCTCCACGAGGAAGGCCAGGGCGTAGCCCTTGTGCCCTCCCAGGGTGAGGACCGCCCCCGCCAGCGCGGCCTCGGCGTCGGTGGTGGGGTTCCCCTCGGCGTCGACGGCCCATCCCTCGGGAATCGGGTCGCCCCGCTTGGCCGCCGCTACGATGTTGCCCCGGGCCACCACCGAGGTGGCCAGGTCGACCTTCACCGGAAAGCCCTTCCCGGTGGGGAACGAGGCGCCGATGGGGTTGGTGCCGAAGAAGGCGTCGCTGGAGCCGTACGGTGGCATGGCCGGCTCGGCGTTGGTGGTGGCCAGCAGGATCATCCCCTGGGCCGCCGCCTGGTTGCAGTACCAGCTCAGTGCGCCGAAGTGGTTGGAGTTGCGGATGGCCGCGGACGCGATGCCGTGCTCCCGGGCCAGGGGGTAGAGCCGCTCCAGCACCTTGCTCGCCTGCACCTGACCCAGCCCCGCCCCGGCGTCCACGAGCAGTACGGCCGGGGAGCGGCGCTCCACCCGGAGCTCCGCGGCGGGATCGATGAGACCCTCGCCGATGCGTCGCAGGTAGATGGCGAGGCGGGAGACCCCGTGGGTGGAGGTGCCCTGGATGTCGGCCTCCACCAGGGAGTCGGCCAGGATGGCGGCGTCGGCGGCAGGCACGCCCGCCGCCGACGCCAGCCCCTGGACCAGCGCCGCCACCTCTGCGGGGTCGTGGCGCGCCAGGGTCAGGCGCTCCGGTACAGCTTGGTGAGCACGAACTCCCGGTGGCCCAGGGCCTCGGCGGCCGTGAAGCGGCCGTTGCAGGTCCTCAGAATCAGGTCGAGGAGCGCCTTCCCGGCTTCGTCGTAGGTCATCTCGCCCTGGAGGATGGCCGAGCAGTCCAGGTCGATGTGCTCGCTCATGGTGGAGCAGGTTAGGGGGTTCGCCGACAGCTTCACCACCGGCACGATGGGGTTGCCCACGATGTTGCCCTGGCCGGTGGGGAAGAGGTGGATCACCGCTCCCGACGCTGCCCACAGGGTCACCGCCTCGGCCGCGGCCGACGAGGTGTCCATGAACCAGAAGCCCTTGTCCGAGGGCGCCTCGGCGGGGAGCAGGCAGCCGACGAACTTCGTGTTCTTGCCCAGCTTCTCGATGTTGCCGAACGCCTTCTCCTCGATGGTCGTGAGGCCGCCCCGGATGTTGCCCTTGGTGGGCTGGGACTCGGACAGGTCGTCCGTCTTCTCCTGGAGGATGAAGTCGTTGTAGGCGTTGTAGATCTCCATGAACTGCCGGCCCACCTCGGGGGTGGCTGCCTTGGACTCCACCACGTCCTCGCCGCCGGTCAGCTCCGAGGTCTCACCGAACGAGGCGGTGGCCCCCATGGGGATAATGCGGTCGATGACGTTGCCCACGGTGGGGCAGGAGCCCAGGCCGGTGGTGGTGTCGGACTCGCCGCACTTGACCGACACGTACAGGTCGGCCACCGAGCACTCTTCCCGCTGCAGCTCGGTGGCCCACTGCACGTACTCCTTGGCCTGCCGCGCCGCGGTGGCCACGGTCTGCAGGTCGCCGTGGCGCTCGATGGAGAAGCCGGTCACGGGCTTGCCCGTCTTGGCGATGCCCTGGACGATGCGGTCGGTCCACCCGGGCTCGATCCCGATCACGACCACCGCGGCGACGTTCGGGTTGGAGCCCGTGCCGATCATGGTGCGGAAGAAGAGCTCCAGGTCCTCGCCGAACTGGAGGCGGCCGTAGGCGTGGGGGATCGCGATGGTCCCCTTCACCTGGTTGGCCACCGCCTCGCATGCGGCGTTGGAGATGTCGTCCACGGGGAGGATGACGACGTGGTTCCTGATCCCCACTTTGCCGTTCTCCCGGCGGTACCCCTGGAAGGTCGGAATCTCCATGTCTACCACCTCTTCGTCTTGACGTTGTGGACGTGGACGTGCTCGCCCTTCTTGATGGCGGCGACCACCTTGCCGATGTCGTGGCCATACTTGGTGACGGTGTCGCCCACCGCGAAGTCCCTGAGCGCGATCTTGTGGCCGAGGGGCACGTCGGAGAGGGCGTCGACCTCGCTCTTCGCCTGCGTGTCCAGCGTCATGCCGCCTATCTTCTCACCCGCCTTGATGTCCACCACGGCGACGCCGACGTCGTCCTTCTCGTCGTGGATCAGGTAGTGCACCATGGGCCTTCTCCGTCCGTTCGAGGCTGTGCGCTATGTGGATGCGAGGTGCGGCAACGTGGACGGCCGCCCGCCGCGTGTCAACGTGGGGCTCGTGCGTCCTCAGGCCACGCCGAAGCCGGGCCACCAGAGCGCCATCAGGTAGCCGAACACCACGAGGACCAGGAGAACCAGCAGCGAGGCCATGAGGCCCTTCACCGCCATGGTCTTCAGGTTGATCTCGTAGCCGGCCGCCACCGCGGGGCCGCCGGCGGAGGAGGGGAGGATGAAGCCGCAGTTCCCCACCGCGGTCACGATGTAGACGAAGGGGATGGGGTTCTGCCCCAGGCTCTGGAAGGTGCTGATGGCGATGGGCACCACGATGGCGATCGCCGCGGTGTTGCTGGTGATCTGGGTGATGACCATGGTCAGCACCGCGAACACCAGGACGGCCACGAAGCCGCCCCCGCTGGCGTAGGGGGCCAGGACGTCTGCGATGTCCTTGGCGGCTCCCGAGGAGCCCAGGATGCGCCCCAGGGCGATCCCGCCGGCGAACAGGTAGAACAGCCCCCACATCATGTTCTGCTGGGCGAACTGCCAGGTGATGAGGGGCTCCCCCCTGGAGCGGGCGGCGAAGGCCAGGAGGGCCATCACCAGGAAGGCGTAGGCCGGGGTGAGTCCGGGAACGAAGGCGGCGTAGAGGGGGCGCCCGAAGGCCAGCGAGGCGGCCACTACGAACAGCCCGAGCCCCCACCACTCCTCCCGCTTCATGGGCCCCAGGCTCCGCCACTCCTCCCGGAAGTAGCCCTTCGACCCCGGGATGGCGTCCATCTCCGGCCGCATGGCGAAGCGTAGGAACAGGAACATCACCAGGACCACGAGCACGGTCAGGGGGAGGAGCCGCTCCACCCACGTGATGAAGAGGAACTCGTGGCCGGTGAACTCCTGGACGAAGTTCACGGTGAGGAGATTGGGCGCCCCACCGAGGGGCGTGGCGGCGCCCCCGGCGCTGGTGCCCCACGCCACCGCCAGGACCAGGGCCGTGCCCAGGCGGCTGTTCCACAGGTCCACGATGCCGATGTAGCGGAGCATGGCCACCACGATGGGGATCATGGTGGCCGCCACGATGGTGTTGGGCAGCACGGCGCTCAGCCCCATGCTGATGACGAACCACACCAGGATCTGGCGGGTGGTCCCCGTCCCCACGCCCAGGAGCGAGCCCAGGGCGATCCTCCGGTCCAGCCCCCAGCGCATCCACACGCTGGTGAGGACGTTGGCACCCAGGAGCAGGATGATGGTCTGGTCGGCGTACGACGCCAGCACGCCGTCGATGGGCGCCAGGCGGAAGAGGGCCGTCACCGCCAGGGGGAGGAAGCCGGTCACCGCCAGGTGGACCGGCCGGGCGATCCACCACCACGCCATCCACACCATGAGGCCCAGGGCCCCGCGGGCCTCGAAGCCCATGCCGCCCACGGGGAGCAGCAGGGCGAGGCCGAAGAAGAACGGCCCGGCGAACAGGTGGAGGAGGGTCAGGTCCGGACCGCTCCTCGGCTGGGCCGTCCTCTGGGGAGGCGGCATCACGGCGGCGGCGGGGTCGGTCACGGGTGCTCGCCTCGGGAAGGGGGAGGGGAGGGAGTCGCGGCATCTTAGGGACCGCCCCACGGCCGGGCAACGGCCCCGGAAGCGGCGTCCGGCGCCGACCCGCGCTTCTTGCCTCCCCCTCGGGGGCCGCCTAGAGTTGGCCCTTTCACCCCCGCCCGGGGCCCGTCCCCACCGGGCCCGTTCCGGCCATCCAGAGGCACCAGACCATGACGAGAAGAGGCAGGCTGGAAGGCCTCCTCGAGCCGTTCATGCCGCCGGTCCGGACCCTGCGCACGTACCGCAGGGGGGACCTGGTCCCCGACCTCGTGGCCGGCCTCACGGTGTCGGTGGTCGACCTCCCCCAGTCCATGGCCTTCGCCCTCATCGCGGGCGTGCCGCCGGTGTACGGGCTGTACACCGCCATGGTGCTGGCCCTCCTGGGTGCCCTCTTCACGTCCAGCCGCTTCCTCTCGGTGGGCCCCACCAACACCCAGAGCCTGCTGGTCGCGTCGGTGGTGTCCAGGGTGTACGGCGTGCACGACATGCACTTCGTCTACCTGGTGATCGCCCTGACCCTGATCAAGGGCGTGATCCAGCTCGCCTTCGCGGCCGCGCAGATGGGGCGGCTGGTCCGGTACGTGAGCCACAGCGTGATGATGGGCTTCACGGCGGGCGCGGGGGTGCTCATCTTCGCCGAGCAGGTGCCCAGCTTCCTCGGGGTGGACACCGAGGGCACGCCCCGGAGCCTGCCCGGCCTCATGGGCGCCACCCAGCGCCTCCTCCCCCACCTCCCCGACGTGGACCCCCGCTCGGTGGCGATCGGCGTGGGGACCATCGTGGTGGTGGTGGGGATGCGGGCCTTGTGGCGGCACGCGCCGGGACCGCTGCTGGCCGTGGCGGGCAGCGCCACGGTGGTGTGGGCCATGGGGTGGCTCGGCACGGACATGCGCCTGGTGGCCCCTCTCCCCCAGGGGCTCCCCCACTTCCAGGTGCCCCGCATCGGGTTCGGCTCCCCGCCCCTGCGGGTGTCCCTGGCGGAGGCGGAGGCCCTCCTGGGCGGGGCGGTGGCCATCGCGGTCCTGGGGATGCTCGAGTCGGTGGCCATCGCCAAGTCCATCGCCGTCCGGACCGGGCAGCGCATCAGCGCGAACCAGGAGTTCTTCGGCCAGGGGTTCGCCAACCTGGTGGGCTCCTTCTTCCTGTGCATGCCCGGCTCGGGCTCCTTCTCCCGCACGGCGCTCCAGTACGAAGTGGGCGCCCGCACCCGCCTGGCCAGCGTGTTCTGCGCCGTCTTCAACGCCGTGTTCTTCCTGCTCCTGGCACCCCTGGCGCACTACATCCCGCTGGCGGCGCTGGCGGCCATCCTGTTCGTGGTGGCCACCGGCCTGGTCGACGTGCGGGGGCTGGCGCGCCTGGCCCGCACCAGCCGAAGCGACTTCGCCGTGGCCGCCGTGACCTTCCTTTCGGCGCTCCTCGTCCCGCTGGCCTACGCGATCTACGTGGGGATCTTCCTGAGCCTGGCCCTCTACCTGCGCCACGCCGGACAGCTCAAGGCGGCCGAGTTCGTGGCGGCAGACGACGGCGCGTTCCAGGAGCGTCCCCTCCCGGACCCGGCGGAGGCCGGCGACGTGGTGTTCCTGCAACTCGAGGGCGACCTCTTCTTCGGCGTGGCGGACGAGCTCGCGGACCGCCTCACCGAGCTCACCCGGAGCCCCGTCCGGGCCGTCATCCTCCGGCTCAAACGGACCCACGTCATCGACGCCACCGTCCTCCACGTCCTGGAGCGCTTCGTGAAGGACATGCAGGCCAGCGGCCGCTGGGTGTTGCTGGCCGGCGTCCAGTCCCCCATCGCCGAGCGGCTGGAGGCGTTCGGGCTCGTGGCGCAGATCGGGCGCGACAACGTGTTCGCCAGCGCCGGGAGCATCTTCGAGAGCTCCAGGAGCGCGCTGGAGCGGGCCCGGGAGCTGGCGGCGCGGCCGCCGGAGCGGTCCGACACGCCGCCTCCGCTGGCCATGGAGGAGTAGGCTCGGCTCAGCCCTCCGGCGCCGAGCGGCCCGCCTCCAGCATCCGCGCCAGCACCGAATGGGTGAGGTCCAGCCGCTCCGTCCACGCGGCCGCGACCCTCAAGGCTCCCGGGGTGCCGCCGGACGCCAGACGGCGGTGGGACTCCCCCTCGCCGGCGACCATCGCCAGGAGCCCCCCCACCGCCTCGTCCAGGCGGCCGTACGTGCCCGCGCTCCGCAGGAGGTTGGTGAGCGTCTGGCGGCGGCCGCCGAAGCCCCGGGGCACGTCCGCGCTCCGGCCGAGGCCCTCCAAGGCTGACGCCCCGAGGTAGATCCCGGAGCGTGCGGGGGTCACCAGGAAACCGGCGACCTGGGCCAGCCCGGCGTCGTCGCGGAGCGGGTCCTCCATCTCCGGCAGGGGCGCCTCCGCCGTGGGCGTCTCCCCCTCCAGCCCCGCCCGGTGGGCGAGGACCAGCTCCAGCGTCAGCTCCGCCAGGGGCGTGTAGAAGGGGTGCCCCCTCCGGCGCACCGCGAAGGCGAAGGAGGGGAGCCACCACAGGAGCTGGGCGTCGACGGCCCGGGCCTGGACGCGCCGTACCCGGGCCACCTCGTCCGGCCGGGCGTCTTCCAGGGCGTCGGCCTCCGCCCGGGACAGGAACGCCATCAGGGCGAGCTGGCACGCCAGGTGGTCGGGCGGCTCGGCCAGCGCGGCGGGATCCAGCCCCGACGACGCTAGGAGGTGGCGCGCCCGGTCGGCCACGGGCCCGCCGAGCTGGCCGTTCCGGTCCAGGAAGACGCTGGCGTACGGGTGGACGTCCCGTGCGAACAGCTCGTGGTGGTCGGCGGCCCGGGCGTCGGCCGGGAGGTCGGCGGCCGGGGCCAGCTCCTCCACCTCCGCCACCCACGGGAGCAGGGCGTCGGTCAGCCCCTCGGCGAACAGCCGCCCGAACAGGCGGTAGGCGCGGCCGCGGGCGACGGCCTGGGCGTGGGGGTCCATGGGGGGAGCGGCTCGCCGGGGGGCGGGGCCGGCGCGGCGGCTCAGTCGCCCGGGGCCGGCGCCCCACTGCCGGACACGGGCAGCGCCGTCCCGGCCTGCGGGTCGGCGGCCACGGGCAGCCGGTAGGCGGCCGCAACGGGCTTGAGGGGGCGCTTGAGCCACAGGGGCCGGCGGTTGCCGTCGGGGCTGTGGGCCGCGGCGGGGCGCGTCTTCGCCATCCACTCCCGGTACACCGCCATGGAGCGGCGCACGTCCACCGACACGTCGCCGTGGCGCTCGCCGGGGCCCGCCCTGCGCACGCTCACGGCCTTCTGGTGCCAGCAGTGGGCGCCACTGATGGGGTCGGGGTGCACGGCGTGGGTCAGGTTCTGGTGGACGCCGATGTCCTTCCACCAGATGCGGCTCGTGTCGGGGTCGAAGGAGTCCCACGCGGTGGCGCCGTGGAGCACGTGGAGCGCCCGGCGCCCCTCGCCGTCGTCCTCGAGGCTCACCAGCGCCGACGCCTGGCGGCTCACCCCCTCCCCCTCCTTGAGACGCCAGCGGCCCAGGTGGTGGCTCATGGCGATGACCCCCGGCTTGATGCCCTCGGTGATCCACGCCTTGTCCACGAACCAGCCGATCTCGGTCTCGACCCGGATCAGGTCCCCGGTGGCCACCCCGATCCTGGCGGCGTCCTCCGGGTGGATCCACACCGGGTTCTTGTGGCTGATCTCGTACAGCCACTTGGCGTTGGCGCTGCGGGTGTGGATGAGGGTGGGGAGGCGGAAGTTGGGCAGGAGGAGCATCTCCCCCTTCCCCCGGTCGATGGCCTGGGGGGCGACGTGGCTGGGGAGCGTCCACGGGATGGTGTGCTCCCGCTCCGGCCACCCCCATTCGTGCAGCGTGGGGCTGAAGAACTCCAGGCGGCGGCTGGGCGTGGGGAAGCCCACCCGGGCCTCCCCCTCCACCTCGACCCCCACCACGTGGCCGTCCCGCACCACGCGCCCCTCGCCGTCGGGCGCCGCGCCGTCCCGGGGGACCTCCCGTTCGTAGGGAACGTACGCCTCGGCCTTCACCTCGAAGGCCCCGTACTTCCGCATGTACGCCAGGGGCGTGAGCCCCTCGGCCCTGGCCGCCTCGGGGAGCCCCGGCACGGAGTTCTCGAAGATCCAGCGGTAGTACTCCTCCACCGTGATCAGCTCGCCCGGGCGGTAGGGGCTCTCGAAGTGCTCCCGGATGCCCAGGGCGCCGTCGGGGTCCATGCGGGCCGACAGCTCGATCCAGAACTCGTTCTCCTCCCACACCTCGCCGGGGTTGGCCTCCCACGTCCAGCGCACCTTCCGGCCCAGCCGCTCCAGCGCCACCCGCCGCACCGGCTGGCGGAAGGCGATCCATTGGCCAGCGTGGGTTTCCTGGCTCACCAGGTCGTGGCGCTCGCCCGCGTGGCCCATGGGGAGCACGTAGTCGGCGAACCACGCCGACTCGTTCCAGGTGGGGGTCAGCGCCACGTGGCAGCGGATCTTCGACTCGTTCGCCAGGGCCTTCATCCACATGAAGCCGTCGGGGTTGATCCACATGGGGTTGTAGACCCTCGTGAAGTACACGTCGATGTCGCCCCGCCCCTCCTCCAGGAAATGGGGGAGGAGGAAGCTCATCTCGTAGAAGGCCAGCGGCCATTCCTGGGGGAGCTGGAGCTCGTTCCACGCCTCGCCCGGGGGCGGCGCGTCGAAGGGCTTCGGCACGAACTTGTTCCAGGCGTTCATGGCCGTGCCGCCCGGGGTGCCCACGCTGCCCGTGAGGACGTTCAAGAAGAAGAGGCAGCGGGCAACCTGCCAGCCGCCCAGGTTGCCTATGGCCGCGCTCCTCCACGAGTGGGCGGCGAGGCGGCCCCCGCAGTCGGCGATGTAGCCGGCGGCCTCCCGCAGCCGCTCGATGGGGACCTGGGCCTCCTCGGCGGCGCGCTCGAAGGTGAACTCCCGGTAGAGCGTCTTCAGCAGGCGCTCGAAGTCCTCGAACGCGCCCTCCCCCGCCTCGAAGCCCTCCACCGGGAGACGGCCGTCCCGCACCGCCTCCAGCGTCGCCTCCCAGTTCACCCACCGCTTCACGAACGCCCGGTCGTGGAGGTCGTTCTGGAGGAGGTGGTTGGCGAAGGCCAGGAGCACCACGCTCTCGCTCCCAGGCCAGGTGGGAAGCCACACGTGGCTCTTGGAGGCGGTGTTGCTGAGGCGCGGGTCCAGCGTGATGAGCTTGGCCCCCTTCTCCATCCCCTCCATGATGCGCTGGGCGTGGGGGTTGAAGTAGTGGCCCGTCTCCAGGTGGCTGGAGAGGAGGAGGATCACCCGGGCGTTGGCGTGGTCGGGGCTCGGGCGGTCGTCGCCGCTCCAGAAGGCGTAGCCCGCCCGGGCGCCGCTGGAGCAGATGTTGGTGTGGCTGTTGTGGCCGTCCACGCCCCACGCCTGGATGCAGCGGTTGGTGTAGCCGTCCTCGCCGGGGCGGCCCACGTGGTACATGATGCCGTCCCGGCGGCGGAGCCGGCTGTCGCGCATCTTCTCCGCGATCTCCGTGAGGGCCTCCTCCCAGGAGATGCGCTTCCAGCGTCCCTCGCCCCGGGCCCCTACCCGCTTCAGGGGGTGGAGGATGCGCTCCGGGTCGTACGTCTGGTTGAGGGTGGCCGGCCCCTTGGCGCAGTTCCGCCCCCGGCTTCCAGGGTGGGCCGGGTTCCCCTCGAACTTGCGCACGTCCAGCGTCTCCCGGTCGACGTACGCCAGGAGTCCGCAGCCGCTCTCGCAGTTGAAGCAGGCGGTGGGGACCAGCGTGTAGCGGCGGGCGACCCTGCGCGGCCACGCCTTGCCGTCCCACTCGGTCCAGTCGTCCCAGCGCTCCGAGGGGGGGTACTGGCTCATGCGCCCGTCGGGGTGGACGACGGTGGTCATGGGCGCCGGCTCCGGCCGGGTCTCCGCCTCGGCGTAGCGGGGGAGTCCGAAGGGGGGCTTGGTCCACGCCGCCCCGGTGCCGCCGGCGGCGGCGCCGTCGTCCCCCTCCGGCGGAGACGTCCGCAGCATGGCGCCCAGAAGACGTCCGACCCTGCTGTCGCTAGCCGACATGGTCCTCCGTCCGGTTTGTCTTCAACTGTTGGGCACGAGCTGGGGCGCCATGACGAACGCGTGCTCCCACGCGTAGAGCCCGCCCAGCGCCAGCGCCGCCGCCGCCCAGGCGGGGGGCCCCGACCCGCCCCCGGGGAGGAGCAGGATCGCGAGGGGCAGGGCGTGGCCGGCCACCACCACGCCCCACCAGAAGAGCCCGGCGAAGCGCCCCCGGAGGAGCGATTCCGCGGCGTGGGCCGCCACGTCGGTGGGGTGGGGCCGGGCGAACTCCGCCAGGAAGAGCGCCAGGTCCACCAGCAGCGCCACGGCCAGGACCACCCGGCCCACGGCGCCGTACGCCGCGCCGCCGCCCAGCACCGGCGCCAGCAGCACCAGGGCCGCGCTCCCCGCCAGGACGGCCTCCACCAGCAGGTGCAGGGGAAGGAGCCGGCTCTGCCACAGGTCCCGCCCCTCGGCCTGGCCGAAGAGGAAGGCGGTATAGACCGCCGCCCCCACGGCCAGGGGCATCCCGGCCCACAGGAGCAGCGGCCGGGCGGCCGCCGCGACCCCGGCGGGAAGGACCCCCAGCGCCGCCCCGGCCTCCAGCACCCACCACGCCCCCGCCACCCCGCTGAAGGCGATGAGCACGAACGCCCCCCGGGCCAGCCAGCTCCGCCACTGGGGGCGCGTGAGGATGCGCAGGAAGCGCTCCGGCCGCTCCAGGTCCAGGACCAGCAGCGCCGTGGTGAGCCCCAGGAAGACGAGGGAGGCGAAGCCGGCCACAAGGTAGGGGCGGGGTGCGAAGGGGAAGAAGCCCGCCACCCAGCCCAGGGCCAGCAGCAGGAAGAGCCCCGTCGACACCGCCTTGGTGACCAGGTACGCCGGCACGGGCCAGTGCCAGGGCACCCGGTGCTGGGCGTTGTAGAACACCTGCACCATCTGCCCGGCCATGCGCCCCTGGTCGATGGTGATGGGGCCCGAACCCGTCCCGGCACCCCTCCCGCCGTGCCCGTCCAGGGGGAGCACGTCGGCCCACGCGAAGGTGGTGGGAGCGCGCTCGGTGGCCGTGGGCGTGAGGGCGGCCTCGTGGCCGTCCACGTAAAAGAGCTTGGGCGAGGTCCCCTGCTCCGGCTTGCGCACCGTCACCTCGTGCTGGGCGAGCATGGCGCTGATCTCGGAGAGGGGGTCGTCCAGGTCGCCGGCGACGATGGCGTGCTCGGGGCACACCACCACGCAGGCGGGCTCCAGGTCCAGCTCCACCCGGTGGGCGCAGAAGTGGCACTTGGCCGCGGTTCCGCTCTCCGGGTCGATGTAGATGGCGTCGTAGGGACACGCCTGGAGGCACGCCTTGCAGCCGATGCACACGTCGGGGTCGAACTCGACGATGCCGTCGTCCCGCTGGTACATGGCGGTGACGGGGCAGATGCGGACGCAGGGAGGGTTCGCGCAGTGGTTGCAGCGGGTGACCTGGAAGGTGCGGCGGACGTCGGGATACGCCCCGGTCTCAACGTTCTTGACCCAGGTCCGGTTCACCCCCAGGGGAACGGCGTTCTCGCTCTTGCACGCCGTGGAGCACGCGTGGCAGCCGATACACCGGTCGTTCCGGATGAGGAAGCCGTAGTTCATGGCTGGGAAGACGCTGGAGGAGATGCCCCCCCGCGGGGTGGGTGCGGGTGCGGGGGCGACGGTGTAGCGCCCTGGGACGTCCTGCGGCGACGTCCGACCGGGACCGAGCGGGTGGGCTCCGGGCCACGGCCGGCGGAGAGTATACGGGCCCGGGGAAGGCCCATCAACATTCCCCCTGTGCGGGCCCTCCGGCCGCGCCCCTGGCGGCGGGCACCCCGCCCCAGCTCGCCGATCCCTACCGGGGCGGCCTCCCCGCCAGATCCTGCAGATACGCCGTGACGGCTTCGGCCTCCGCCCGGGTGAGGTCGGCCCGGGTGCGCATGTGGCTCACCAGGATGGGCCACTCCTGGGCCGTGTAGTCGGTGGCCGGACGGCGCGTGTGGCAGCGGCTGCACGTGTTGGCCCAGATACGGCCCCCCTCCGCCAGGGTGGCCTCCCCGGGGGCGGACGCGGGACGGGACGGGGCGCCGGCACACGCCGACAGCGCCAGGGCCGCGAGGAGGCTCGGAAGCACCGCTCGTATCGTTCGCATGGTCAGAACCCCACGGCCCACTGGAGGACGAAGCGGTCGACCCGGTCCAGCTCCCAGTCGTAGGCCATCTTCAGGGGAACCGAGGGCGACATCCAATAGACGAGGCCCAGCGCGAGCTGCCGGCGCTGGCGCACCAGGTCGCCGGCCCCCGCCGCCGTGCGGGGAAGGTGGGACCAGCGCACCACCGGCTCGACGAGGCCCTGCCGCCGGCTGAGCTGGACGTAGTAGCCCTCCGAGCGCACGGTGACCACCGCGTCGCCCAGCACGTAGTCCTGCCACAGCGCGGTCCCCTCCGCCTTCAGGGTGAAGAGGGGCCGGCCGGCGGACATGGGCATCCAGACCAACGCGGCGTTGGCGCCGTCGAGGGCCAGCTCGCCGGCGTCGTCGTACCGGGAACGGAAGGCGGTGGCCTGGAGGGTGAGCCCCAGGTCGGCGCCGGACATGGTGCGCAGGCGAGCCCCCACCATCTTGTCCGTGTTGTTGTCGCCGTAGTTGGAGCCATAGGCCAGGCGCGGCGCGTCGGGCTCGGGCCCCGGAGGCGCGTCGTCCTCCTCCAGCTCGCCGGGCTTGGGACCCTGGGACACCCACACGGCCACCGACGTTCGCCAATCGCCCGTGCCCGGCAGCGTCACCGTCCCCATGAAGCCCAGGTCGAAGGGAATGGGCATGAGGGCATCGGACGCGGGTCCGCCGTGGGTGTCCTCGTAGAGGAGGGGCGGGGTGGGCAGCTTGTTCACCCAGGTGGTGTGGTTCCACACGCCGATGGGGAGGTGGAAGCGCCCCGCCACCAGATGGACGCGCCGGAAGCCCAGGTAGTGGAGCTGGAGGTGCTCCAGGACGACCTTGGTCTGGTCGTCGTGGAGGGCCAGCTCCAGCTCACCCTCGGCGAGGATGTCGTCGCCGATCCGGTAGAGGGGCAGCAGGGAAAGAGAGCCGCCGAAGTTGTTCTGGCGGTCGCCCTCCTCCCCGAACGCGGTGGTGTAGTCCACCGATCCGTAGCCAGCGAGGATGCCGTTCACCGAGGGGGAGGGCTGCTGGGCGCTGGCGGGCCGTGCCTGGAGCCCCAGGAGGAGCACGGCGACCGTCACGGCGGCCGCGCGCAGGTTCGTTGTGCTGACGAGCATGGGGAGGGTCCGCTCGGGTTCGAGGTGGGTGACGCCGATCGTGGGCACCGTCAGAACCCGTAGGTGGCGTCGAGGAAGACCACCCGCCCCGGCTCCGGGATGCGGGCGCCGCTGAAGGGGTTCCGGGCGTTCAGGTGCTCGACGTAGGACCGATCGAACACGTTCTGGACGCCGAAGCGCAGGCTCACGCCCGGGAGGGGAGCCCATCCCGCCCGGAGGTCGGTGGTGGCGTAGCCCGGCGTGGCCTCCTCGCCCCGGGTGGTGGCCACCCGGCCCTGACGGCCCACGGCGTGGAGGGTGCCCTCCAGGAACCAGACGCCGCCCGGCTCCTGGTAGCGGAGGGTCGCGTCGCCGTTCAGGGGCTGCACGCCCAGGGCGGGCTCGTCCAGCGCGTCGTCCCGGCCCCACAGGTAGCTTCCGCTCACATCCGCGGTGAGGGTCGGGGTGAGCCCCACCGTGGCGGACGCTTCGGCACCCCAGAAGGTGGCGTCGCCGTTCACGTACCGGTACACGGTGGAAGGGCTCAGGGGGAGGCGCTTGGGCAGGTCCGTGGGGGTGAGCGTGATGTAGTTGGCCACCTTCCGGCCGAAGACGTCGAAGCGGAGCTGGGCGTCGGCCACGCGTCCCTCCAGCCACACGTCGCCCTGGGTGCTGCGCTCGGGCGCCAGCGCGGGGTTGCCCACGAACTCTGCGCTCGTCTGGGCCTTGCTGGCGGGGACGCGGTCCGAGTAGCGCTCGGTGGCGTCGGCCGTGCGCACCGCCGAGCCGAGGCCCAGGGACAGGTCCCACCCGGCCCCCAGGGGAAGGCCCACCGTGGCCGCGGCGCTCACGTTGGTCTCGGTGGCGTCCAGGGCCGTGGCCACGTTCTGCAGGAAGAAGTCGCTGGCCGTGTCGGCCCCCGCATCCACCCGGTCGAGGCGGACGGTGCCGGTGAAGCGCGCGCCCGAGCCGCCCCGCTGGACCCGCGTGTAGACGCCCCCGTCGGTGATCGTGGCGTCCGGCCACATGAGGTCGGTGAACATCGTCATGCCCGTGTCCTTCCGCTTGATGGTGCGGACGGCGTCACGGTTCAGGCTGTACACGTCGCCACCCACCCGGACGGACCAGGGGCCCGCGGCGAGATCGGCCCAGGTCCGGCCACCCCACACGTCGGCGCTGGCGGCGACGTCCACGTCCAGGGCAAAGGGGGGCGTGCGCCCCTCCATGGGCATGGCCGTGGGCTTCTCCCAGTTCCCCATGGCGTGGTCCACGTGGTTGTCGTAGACCTCGACATCGAACGTCCGCAGCCGAGCGCCGTCGGGCCGGCTCTCGAGGCGGGCGGACAGGTTGCGGGAATGGAAATAGGTGGCGTTCAGGAGCCGGCCGGGGTAGTCGATCGAGTCCTGCCTCTGGTAGCCGGCCGAGAAGGAGAGCAGGGTGTTGGCGCCGACGTCGTAGCCCACCTTCCCCCGACCCTCCCAGGAGCGGAAGTCACCCGGGACGGTGACGCCGGAGCCCGACTCGTAGTCGTCCCCGTCCCGCCACGCCCCCTGGGCCCAGAACGACAGCGCCCCCGCCCGGGCGCCCACGTTCCCGTAGGTCTCCCTGGCGCGCAGGTTGGAGTCGTAGCCGACGTTCAGGCTCCCTGAAGGAGCCGTCACTCCCCGGGGCGGGAGGCTCCGGGTCTCCACCCGGATGGCGCTCTGGTTGCCGGCGCCCCACGTGAGGGCGTAGGGCCCCTTCACCACCTGGATGCTCTGGATGGCGCTGGGGTCCAGATGGGTGAGGGGGGAGTCCATGCGGGCGGGCCCTGCGGTGAACCAGCGGCTCCCGTCCACGTACGTGCCGATCTCGGTCTCCCGGAGCCCCCGCACCACCGGGTCCATCCCCAGGGGCCCCCGGCGCACCGCGTCCACGCCCGTCACGTTGCGGAGCAGCTCGCCCGAGTCCTTGGGGTTGGCCCGCTTGACCTGGCGCTCCGTGAGCTCGCCCTGGGGCTGGAGGTCCGGGCGCAGGACGGACACCTCCACGCCCCCCACCTGGACCGGCTGGAGCGCGAGGCCGAAGTCGGCCGTGGCGGACCCTCCCTCGGGGACGTCCACCGTCTCCGTGAGGGTCCGGTAGCCCAGCGCCGTCACGCGCAGCTCCCGGCGGCCCGCCGGGACGCCGGTGATCACGTAGCGGCCGTCCTCTCCGCTGAGGGCGCCGAGGCGCGTGCCCTGGACCTGGACCGTGGCCCCGGCGACGGGCCGGCCACTTCCCGCCGACGTGACCCGTCCGCTGACCGCGCCCTGCAGGGGTGCCGGACGCGTCGGGGAATGGACCGGTCTTCCCGTGGCGGCCGCCGGCGGCGGCGTCGAGGTCAGGGCCAGGGCCGAAGCGAGGGGGAGGATCCAACGTCCAACGGGCATGCCTGCAATTCCCTTCCACGAGAGCCGCGCGGACCGGGATCGGTCCGCTTGCGTCGGAAAGGGTAGAGACGGCTGGGAACGTCAACAACGCAGCAATTCGTTGCGCAACATGACGTTGCACCGGGGGCGAAGGGCCCGCGGCGGCAGATCCGAAGGGGTGACCCGCCGGTCCGCCCCAGGTCAGTCGGAGGGCGGGTTCCTGAGCTTGCGCTGGAGGGACTGGCGGTGGAGTCCCAGGCGCCGGGCCGCGTGGGTCACGTTGCCGTCGCACTCTCGCAGCACCCGCTGGATGTGCTCCCACTCCAGACGGTCCAGCGACGCCACCGGGTAGTCAGGCGGCGGGGGCTCGGGGGCGCGGGCGCGGAGACTCTGGTACGCGGCCAGGATCTGGTCCACGTCGGCCGGCTTGGTGAGGTAGTCGTCGGCGCCCAGGCGCATGGCCTCCACCGCCGTGGCGATGCTCCCGTAGCCGGTGAGGAGGACGAGAACGCCGTCGGGGCCGAGGGCCTCCCGGAGCCCCGGGATCCAGGTGAGCCCGTCCACCGGCATGCGCAGGTCCAGGATGCACAGGTCGCAGCCCGCCCTCGCGATGTGGCGTATCGCCTCCTCGCCGTCGCCGGTGGCGAACGCCTCGTGGCCCCGGGCCTCCAGCGCCCGTACGAGCTGCGCCCGGAAGACCTCGTCGTCGTCCACGGTCACCACCGAGATGGTGTCGCCCTTCACCCGGCTATCCATGGGCGGGGCCCGCCGCGGGGAGGGAGAGGCGCACGATGGTGCCCTCTCCGGGAGACGAGTCGATGGCGAAGGACCCTCCCGTGCGGTCCGCCAGGAGGCGCGCGATGAACAGGCCCAACCCCATCCCCTGCCCCGGGGGCTTGGTGGTGAAGAAGGGCTCGCCCGACCGCTCGAGCACCTCTGGCGGCATCCCCGTGCCCGTGTCGCGCACGGCGATCTCCACGAAGGCTCCTCCGGCACCCAGGGCGCGGCTTCCATCCGCTCCCACCGTGATGTGGATGGGAGCCGCGCTCGCGTCCACCGCGTTGCCCACCACCGCCTCCACGGCCATGCGCAGCAAGGCGGGTGGCGCGGTCACGAAGGAGGCTCCCCGCACGTCGCTCTCGATCCGCCCCGGGGCGTGGTGGGCGGCCACCGCCTCGATCACCGGTCCCAGGTCCACGCGCTCGGCCCGGGCGTCCACCGCCGAGGGGTGGAGCTGGTCGAGGATGGCGCGGCAGCGCTCCACCTGCTGCCGGATGAGACGGGCGTCGCCCCGTACCCGCTCTGCCGCAGCGTCCGGCGCGGCGTGGTCGAGCTCCCTGGACACCACCGCGATGGTGGCCAGGGGCGTGCCGAGCTCGTGGGCGGCGCCCCCGGCCAGGGCCACCAGGGCCGCGAAGCGGTCGTTGCGCGCCCGGCTGGTGAGGAGGCGCCGCTGATCGGCCTGCATGAGGGACACCAGCTTGCCCACGAACGCCCCCAGGCAGAGGGCCACCCCCACGAACGCCACGTACATCCAGTAGAGGTGAAGGCGGAAGCCCCCCCCGTCCTGGCCGAACATCTCCCCGGCGATGGGCACGTGGTGGAGGGGGAAGAGGACGCCGTAGCACGCGGCACACAGAACCGCCACCGGAAGCGTCCAGCCCCGGCCCAGGATGAACGCCGAGACCATCACGGGGATCACGAAGAAGATGGTCAGGGGGTTCCGGGGTCCTCCCGCCAGGTAGAGGAGGCCCGTCAGGGTGAGCACGTCCGCGACCAGGATGGCCCCCAGCCCCCGCCGCGTGTTCAGCCAGGGGCGCCCGCCCTCGGCGAGGAGGAGGCCGTTGGCCAGGACGGTGACGACGAAGAAGACGGCGATGGGCCGCCCCGAGACCCGGAGGTCGCCCAGGACGTACATGGCCCCGATGGATGCCCACAGGTACGCCCCCGCGCTGAAGCGCAGCCGGAGGAGCCAGGCGGAGAGGCGGCCGGTGCGGTCGTCCGCTCCCCCGGGAGGCGACCCGTCGAGAGCCCTGGAGGCCGGGAGCGGGAGCCCCTCCAGCGGCGCGCTCGGGTCGGCGCGCACGCGCCTCTCCCTCCCCCGCGGGCGGGCGAGGCTGCCCTGCGCCGGGCCAGCAGTCGATGTCTTCATGCCGTCCTCCCGGGCCGTAGAGGGCCGGGGCGCCGCGCGGACGCGCCGGCACCGGAAAGATCGGAGGGATCCAGCAGGGTGCAAGGACGGGGCGGGCGGGGGACGGCACCACCGTGCCCGTGCTTCCCCGCAACCGCTACCTGTGGAAACGCCCCGGCGGCCGAAGCCGTCGGGGCGTCATGATTCCAGAGTCCCCAATGGTCGCTGCTGGACTCGAACCAGCGACCCCCACGATGTGAGCGTGGTGCTCTACCAACTGAGCTAAGCGACCTTCCCTGCGCTGCGCCGCCCCCTTCCGGAGACGGAAGGAGCCGCGACGGGCGCGGCTCCGAGTACCCCCACGGGGAATCGAACCCCGGTCTTCTGGCTGAGAACCAGATATCCTAGGCCACTAGACGATGGGGGCGTAGGCCCGCCCTCTCATGGGCAGGACGAAAAATGTAGCAAGGCCCCTGGGGGGGTTCAAGGTCTCGGGCGGGGCGTTTCCGACCTCCCCTCCTGCCACCCCGGACCTCCCGATCGCGCCCGACGCCGTCTCAGCGCGTCGACGTGGCGAAGTCGATCTTCTCCGCCATCTCCAGGTCCTTCTCCGTGATGCCGCCGGCGTCGTGGGTGGACAGCCCCACGGTGACCCGGTCGTAGCGGATGTCGATGTCCGGGTGGTGGGCGGCCTCGTCGGCGAGGGTGGCCACCCTGTTCACGAAGACGATGGAGTCGCGGAACGATCCGAGATCGAACTTCTTCACCAACCGTCCTTCCTGCTTCTTCCACCCCGTCCGCCCGCTCAGCCAGCCTTCGATGGACTCGTCGTTCAACGCTTCGGCCATGCTTCCTCCGGAAATGGTCTCGCCTGGGGTCCGGATACAACCCCGGAGAGGGGCGTGCGTGCCCCCCTGCGCACCACCTACGGGGCGAGCCCCAACACCTCGTCCAGCGCCGTCAGCAGGTGGTCGGGACCCGACGAGGCGAGCTCCTCCCTGGAGAAGGGGCCGGAGGGCACGGCGGCGGTGCGCACCCCGGCGTCACGCCCGGCCTGGATGTCGAAGGGGGAGTCGCCCACGAAGAGCACCCGGCGCGCCTCCGCCTCCACCTCGAGCCTCGCCAGCGCCACCCGCACGGGCTCGGGGTCGGGCTTGCCCCGGGTGACGTCGTCGGGGGTGACCACCACCTCGAAGTCGGCCTCCATGCGGCAGCTCACCAGGGTGCGCCGGGCCATCTCGGCACCCTTGCTGGTGACGATCCCCACGGGGACGCCTCGCCCCCGCAGCGAGCGCACCACGTGGGCGGCGCCCTCCAGGGCGACCACCATGGCGTCGTGGACCTCCCGCTGGTGCGCCACGAACGTGCCCACCATGGCCTCCACCTCGTCCTCGCTGTCGGTGAACTCGGCGAAGCTGTCCCGGAGCGGGCGGCCCACCGTGCGCAGCCACAGCTCGTCGGCCAGGGGCGCGCCCCGGTGGACGGTCATGGTATGGCGGTAGCACGCCAGGATGAGGGGCACCGTGTCGGCCAGGGTGCCGTCCAGGTCGAAGAGCACGGCGGCCCAGGCCTCAGGAGGCGGCACGGAGGAAGCCCCGGATGGCGTCGAAGGTGTCGTCGTCGTCCAGCATGCCGTCGTGGGTGGGGCAGCACACCTCCAGGTCGGGCACGCCGGGGAGGGTGGCGCTCCCGGGCGGGATCACGTGGAGATCCAGGGGCGTGTGGACGGTGAGGCCCTCCACCCCCTCCGGGAGGCTCGGCGCCCGGGTGATGCCCAGCAGGAACGGGCTCCCGGGCTCCATCTCCTCGGCCCCCTTCCCCCACGCCAGGTAGGCGGCCACGGTGCCCCGCTGGGGGGTGGCCAGGAACACCGCCCGGCGCACGGCGGAGGCGCCGCCGTTCCACAGGTAGTAGCGGAGCGCCAGGCCGCCCATGGAATGGGCCACCACGTCCACCCGGGCCGCCCCGGTGCGGGCCCGAAGGGTATCGACGGCCTCCGCGATGGCCCTGGCGTGGCTCTCGTTGCTCCCCACGGGATCGGCGAAATCCACGGCCAGCACCGCCGCCGAGTCCCAGCCGGCCGCCAGGAGGCGGCGGCGCAGGGGCGCCACGGCGGCGGCGTCCTCCAGCCAACCCGGGACGAGGAGCACGGGCGTGGGCGCGGCCGGCTGCCCCGCGCTCGGCACCCCGCTCCCCAGCGCCAGCACGCTCGCCACCAGGAGGACGAGCGCCCTCAGCCCCGGGCCCACGTCTCCACCACCCGCACCAGCGCCTCCACGCCCCACGCCGCCTGCCCCCGGGTAAGCACGGCCGGCGGCGTCAGCTCCACCACCTCGCCCCGCTCCCCCGCCGGCAGAACAAGGAGCCCCTCCGTCAGCGCCGCCGAGGTCACGGCGACCCCGGCCTGGGCGGTGCCGAGCTCGATCCCCACGAAGAGGCCCCGCCCCCGCACCTCCACCACCCCCGGGGCCCCGGCGAGGGCGTCGCGCAGGTCGCCCAGGAGGGCGTCGCCCAGGGCGTCGGCCCGGTCCACCAGGGCGCGGGCGTCCACCTCTTCCATGAACGCCACGCCCGCCGCACACGCCAGAGGGTGACCCAGGAAGGTGCTCGTGTGGAGCGCCTCGCCCCTGGAGGGGGGCCACGCATCCATGACCTTCCGCGGCCCCACGCACGCCGACAGGGGCAGCCCCCCGCCCAGCGCTTTCCCCACGCACAGGAGGTCGGGGAGCACGCCCTCGTGCTCCAGCGCCCAGCGCCGGCCGGTGCGCCCGCAGCCGCTGAAGATCTCGTCGAACACCAGGAGGGCGCCGGCCGCCCGGCAGCGTTCCGCCACCCCCGCCACGAAGCCGGGCGCCGGGAAGCGGACCCCGGCCCTTCCCTGCACGGGCTCCAGGATCACCGCGCCCACCGGGTGTCCCCCCGCGCCCGATTCCAGGGCCGACTCCAGGGCTTCGAGGGCGGCGGACACGTCCTCCTCCCGCACCGGGAACGGCAGGTGCTCCACCCCGCCGAACAGGCGCGCCGCGAAGGGTCGGCGGAAGTCGGCGCGGGCGGTGGCGGCCAGCGCCCCCGCCGACAAGCCGTGGTACGCCCCCTCGAAGGCCAGCACGCCCGCCTTGCCGGTGGCCAGGAGCGCGGTCTTGAACGCGATCTCCACCGCCTCGGAGCCCGACGTCGCCAGCAGCGAGCGGGCGTCGTCCCAGGGGCTCCACGCCGCCAGCGCCTCCAGCAGGCGCACCTTGGCGGCCGGGGGGTGGATGTCCCCCATGCCGTGCACGAGCCGGCCTGCCTGCTCCCGCACCGCGGCCACCACCCGGGGATTGGCGTGGCCGGCGAAGGCCACGCCGAAGGCGCCGCCCAGGTCCAGGAAGACGTTGCCGTCCGCGTCCCTCACATTGGAGCCGGCGGCCTCCTCCCAGAACACCGGAAAGTCGTCGGCCAGCCAGGTGACGTTCCTGGCCTCCACGCCACGCAGCCGCTCGGCCAGGGCCCGGGAGGCCGGGCCCGGGACCGGACCGGCGAGGGAGGGGACGGCTTCGCCGAAGGTGTCGCTCACGGGACCTGCCGGAGGGAGAGGGGGGGCGCGAAGGGGCGGCGGCCCCTGGGGGTCAGGCGGGGTCGGGCGCCAGGTACGGCTCGGCCACCATCCCCATGGCGTGGTACCCCCGGTCTACGTACAGGGTGACGCCCGCGATGCCCCCCGCCAGGGGCGAGCACAGGAACGCCGCGGCGTTGCCCACGTCCTCGGCGGTGTTGGTGCCGCCCAGGGCCGAGTTGGCGTCGTAGTACTCCACCATGCGGTCGATCTTGCCGATGGCCTTGGCGGCCCGGCTCGCGAGGGGGCCGGCGCTGACGGTGTTCACCCGCAGCCCCCATTTGCGGCCGGCTTCGAAGGCCAGCGTGCGGGTGTCGCTCTCCAGGGCAGCCTTGGCCGAGCTCATGCCGCCGCCGTAGCCCGGCACCACCCGCTCCGCCGCCAGGTAGGTGAGGGACACCGCCGCGCCCCCCTCCCGCATGAGGGGCCCGAAGCGCTGCACCAGGCTCACCATGGAGAAGGCGCTGGCGCTCACGGCGGCCAGGTACCCCCGGCGGCTGGTCTCCAGCAGCGTGTTCTGCACCTCGGGGCCGTTGGCCAGGGAGTGGACCAGGACGTCCACGCAGGGGGCGCCGAAGTCCCGCTCCAGCGCGTCGGCCGTCTCCTGGACGGTGAACGCATCGAGGTCCTTGTAGCGCTTGTCGTCCCGCACCTCCTCGGGGACGTCGTCCGGGGTGTCGTAGACCGCGTCCAGGGGGTAGATGCGCTCCAGCGCCATCTGGCCGCCGCCGGGGAGCGCCAGGTCCAGCTTCCCCCGCTCCAGGCTCTTCCGGAAGATGCCCAGGATGGGGGGCCAGGTGCCCACGCACACCGACGCGCCGGCCGCTGCGAGGGCCTTGCAGACGGCCCAGCCGTAGCCCCGGTCGTCGCCCACGCCGGCGACGAAGGCGCGCTTGCCCGTGAGGTCGAGTGACAGCATGGCTTGGCCCGGCTCCCGCTGGGGTGGCGTCGAAGAAGGTGGAGAACGGGAAAGCTAGAGGGGACCCGCACCGGCGTCGACCGTC
Source organism: uncultured Gemmatimonadales bacterium (assembly GCA_963720485.1). Taxonomy (GTDB): domain Bacteria; phylum Gemmatimonadota; class Gemmatimonadetes; order Longimicrobiales; family Gaopeijiaceae; genus MFD05684-c1. The sequence continues at coordinate 4,095,851 of OY970395.1, read as the reverse complement.
GGCGCCGCCGCGACGGGCGGCTCCGGTGGCTCGTCCTCCTCGTCCGCGGCGGCGCCCCCGATGCGGCCCGACAGCCAGAAGAGGAGGCCGGCCGTGAACGCCAGCGCCACCACGGCACCCAGCCCCCGCCCCTCCTCCGCGGCGTAGAACCACGCCGCGGCCAGGACGGCGAGACATCCCGCCATGGCCACCCGCGATGCGCCCTGACGGAGCCCGTAGGCCAACCCCGCCACCCCGACCCCCGCCACCACCAGGGCCGCCGCCGCGTTCGACCCGCTCAGGGCGCCCAGCACGGTCCAGAACGCCAGGGGGATGGCGAGGATCACGCACAGCTCGAGCTGCCGCTGGAGGCCGTCGAGCTGCAGGGCGGGGGGGGCCCGGTGGAGCCCCCACAGCGTCAGGGCGGTCACCACGGCGAGCCACGCGTCGGCGGCCCAGGCCGCCTGGTCGGTCAGCCCCAGGGGCCCCATGGCGGTGGCCATCACCAGGACGAGCCCGGCGTACATCGCCCCTGCGAAGGCCGGCAGCGCCCACGGCGTCTCGCTCTCCCCCGAGCGGGCGACCGCCCGCAGGCGGAGCACCAGGAGGGTCGTGGCCGCCACCAGCACGGCGTCCAGCGTCCACACCAGGGCGTCCCCCCCGAGCCCCACCGCCCGGTCCAGGAAGATCCCCAGGAACGCGAACGACAGCGCGGCGTGCACCGCGGCCATGAAGCGGCCCCGGGCCAGCGCCGCCGGCAGCCCCAGCACCGGCGCGGCCAGCGCCAGGACCCCCACCGCCACACCGCCCGCGGAGCGGTCCGGCCACGCCCGCGAGGAGTACTCGAAGGCGACGAGGAGCACGCTGAGGCCGGCGGCCTCCAGGAGCTCGCCACCGGGCCGCCAGCGGGGCCTCTCCGCCACGACGCGGCCGGTCACGGCCACCAGCACGCCCGCCACCAGCAGCACCGTGGAGCGGACGCCGGCGGAGAGAAGGGGCCACGACCATGCGGCGAACGCCCCGGCCGCCAGGACCAGCACGGCCGCCGCGGTGATGCCCACCAGGTACTGCCCCCGCCGCCTCGACGCCCTCTCGGCGTGGGCCTCGGCCTCCGCCCGGAGATGGGTGGCGGTTGCGGGGGGCAGCAGCCCCTCGGCCACCCAGCGCTCGAGGGCCAGGGCAACTTCCTTCGGAAGCGACGTGCGGGCCATGGAACGCTCCGGGTTCGATTGACTGGCGGGCCCCTCTTCCTTCAGGTTCGCCCCATGGAAATCCGAACCTATTCGAATCTGAGCCGACCGGGCGTGGGGAAGAAACCCCAGCGTGAATCCCAGCGCCCCCTGCTGCCCCAGCACTCCCGCCACTGTCCCGTGCTGGAAGCGGGGAGCGGGCTGGGGTTCCTGGTCTATCCTCCCCTGCAGCCGGACGAGTCGTACCACATCGGCTACGAGGGCGAGGGCAAGTTCCGCTTCCAGTACTTCATGCGCAGCCAGGCCGGAAAGTGGGAGCCCCTCTTCGTGGTGGACATGCAGCTCCCGGTGGGGAGCATCGGCATGATCCACGAGAGCGTCCCCTTCGTGGCCGAGGGAAGGAACATCACCCCCGACGGCGCCAAGCGCATGGCCCGGGCCTTCGTCATTCCCGAGGACATGGGCACGCCCCCGGGGGCGGTGGCGCTCCGGGGCGCGACCAACTTCCAGACGCCCGAGGGGTGGGACACCGTCTACTCACCCATCTTCAACATGATCGAGCGCCCCATGGCGCCCATGCTCACGGTGCGGGTGGAGACCGACTGGTTCCCCCACGAGAGCGAGTTCCGCTACATCCTGCAGCCGGGCGAGGGCATCGCCGGCTCCCACAGCATGCCCATCGGGCAGGTGTTCTTCGTCCCCCGGGAGGAGATCACGCTCACCCCCCTCACCGAGGAGGAGGAAGACGCCATGCGTGAGGCGAAGGGGGCCTTCTTCGAGGAGAAGGCGAAGCACCGGGTCACCACCCGCTACGGCCTCGAGTACAGCCCCCACTACATCAACGAGAGCCGGCGGCAGAACTCGTGAGGGAGCGCGGTCCGATGTCGGAAGGTGAAGGAAAGGAGGGCGGGGAGGCGCGGGAAGGGCGTCCGGAGAGCCTGATGATGAGCTACGGCTACCGGCCCGACTGGTCGGAGGGAGCGCTCAAGCCCCCCATCTTCCAGACCTCCACGTTCGTCTTCGAGACCGCCGAGGAGGGGAAGGCCTTCTTCGAGGTGGCCTACGGGCTCCGCAAGAAGGGACGGGACGAGAAGCTGGGGCTCATCTATTCCCGGCTGAACAACCCTTCCCTGGAGATCCTGGAGAACCGCCTCACGCTCTGGGACCGGGCCGAGGCGGCCGCGGCCTTCGAGAGCGGCATGGCCGCCATCACCACCACGCTGTTCACCTTCCTGCGTCCGGGCGACGTGGTGGCGTTCAGTCAGCCGGTCTACGGCGGCACCGAGTACCTCCTCCACACCATCCTGCCCGCCTTCCAGATCGAGACGGTGCCGTTCCCCGCTTCCGAGGGCCGGGAGGCACTGGAGGCGCTCCTGGCCGAGGGCGATCGACGGGAACGGCTGCGGATGGTCTACGTGGAGACGCCCGCCAACCCCACCAACGACCTGGTCGACCTGTGCGCCTGCAGCGAGCTGGCCCGGAGCGTCTCCCAGGGAAAGGAGCCCGAGCAGCGGGTGCGGGTGGTGGTGGACAACACCTTCCTGGGGCCTCTCTGGCAGCACCCCCTCGCCCACGGCGCCGACCTGGTGGTCTACTCCCTCACCAAGTTCGTGGGGGGCCACTCCGACCTCATCGCCGGCGCCGTCCTGGGTACGGAGGAGGAGGTGGCGCGCGTGAAGGCGACCCGCACCTTCTTCGGCACCATGGCGGGTCCGTGGACGGGTTGGCTTCTCCTGCGCAGCCTGGAGACGCTCAAGCTGCGCATGACGAGCCAGATGAAGAACGCCCGCTACGTGGCCGACTTCCTGGCCGACCACCCGAAGGTGGAGCGGGTCCATTACCTGGGGCTCCTGCAGGAGGGCGACGCCAGCTACGACGTGTACCGGCGGCAGTGCATCGCACCCGGGTCCATGATCTCCTTCGACCTGCGGGGGGGCGAGGCAGAGGCGTTCCGATTCCTCAATGCCCTGGAGCTGGTGAAGCTGGCCGTGAGCCTGGGTGGCACCGAATCCCTGGCCGAGCACCCCGCCTCCATGACCCACGCCGACGTGCCGCCCGACGACCTGGCCCGCATGGGCGTCGGACCGTCCATGGTCCGTCTGAGCGTGGGGGTGGAGCACTTCGAGGACCTGCTCGCCGACCTGGAACGGGCGCTGGAAGCCGCGTAGGAAAGCAGGTGACCCCCGCTCACAGGAGCCACCACGCCGTGCCGGCGTAGGCGGCCAGGAGCAGCAGCCCCTGCCAGCGGCGCAGGGTGCCCCCAAGGGTGACAGGCACCACCAGGAGCGACATGAGGAGCACCGCGGGCAGCTCCCGGTGGAGCACGCTCTCGGCGACGGCGATGGGGCTGACCACCGCCGTGATTCCCAGGATGGCCGCGACGTTGAAGATGTTGGAGCCGATGATGTTGCCCACCGCGATGTCCGACTCCTCCCGGAGCGCCGCCACCAGCGTCGTGGCCAGCTCGGGGAGGGACGTACCCACCGCCACCACGGTGAGGCCGATGATCACCTGGGGCACCCCCAGGGCGTCGGCCACGTACACGGCCCCGGCCACGATGGCGTACCCACCCAGGACCAGGGCGCCCGAGCCGGCCGCCACCAGCACCGCGTCGAAGAGCCAACCGGCCCGCTCCTCCTGGTGCTCGCTCTCCCGGGCGAAGGCCTCGTATTCCCCCACCACCAGCTCCTCCTCGGACTCCACGGTGCGGAAGACGAACACCAGGTAGGCCCCGAGGAAGGCCAGGAGCGCCAGGCCGTCCAGGCGGTCGAGCCGTCCGTTCATCGCCAGCGGATAGAGCAGCCCCGTCACCACCAGCATGAGGGGGATCTCCCGCCGGATCACCCGGCCGGCCACCACAAGGGGGCGCACCACGGCGGTGAGGCCCAGGATGAGCCCCACGTTGGCCAGGTTGGAGCCCATGACGTTGCCCATGGCCAGGTCGCCGTTCCCCTTGACGCCCGCCACCAGGCACACCACAAGCTCGGGCGCGGAGGTGCCGAAGCTCACGATGGTGAGCCCCACCACGATGGGGCTCACCCCTAGGCGGGAGGCCAGGTGCGACGCGCCCCGCACCAGCCAGTCCGCGCCGAAGTAGAGCGCGCCGATGCCCCCCAGGAGGAGGAGCACGTGCCCCGTCATGGGAGGCACGGCCGCGCTCCCCCTCTCATCCCTTCCTCCGCCCGAGCCACGCGAGCACCCCCTCCAGGGGGCGGGCGTTCAGCACGTCCCCAGCCTCGAGCCACGCCCGCCGGGCCTGGTCCACGCCGTGGCGCATGTTGTCCAGCTCACGGAGGGTGTGGGCGTCCGTCCCCAGGGTGACGGTGAGCCCCAGCTCCCGGGCCCGGTGGGCGTGGGCGTCGCTCAGGTCGAGGCGGCTGGGGCTGGCGTTGATCTCCACCGCCACGTCGTGCTCGGCGCAGGCCGCCAGAACCGCCTCCATGTCCAGGTCCATGGGCTTGCGCCGGTTCAGGATGCGGCCCGTGGGGTGCGCGAAGACGTCCACCAGGGGGTGGGCCAGGGCGCGGAGCACCCGCTCGGTCTGGGACTCCCGCTCCAGGTCCAGAAAGGAGTGGCACGACACCAGGACCAGGTCGAGCTGCTCCAGCACCTCGTCGGGAAGGTCCAGGCTGCCGTCCCTCAGGATGTCCACCTCCATGCTCCGGAAAACGTGGATCCCCTCCACCTCCTCCCGCACCCGGTCGATCTCCTCCCACTGCTCCCTCGCCCGCTCGGGCGTGAGGCCCTGCACCATGGAGAGGGCGGGCCCGTGGTCCGTGATGGCGATGTAGGCGTAGCCCCGTTCCCGGGCGGCCTCGGCCATCTCCCGGATGGCGTGCTTCCCGTCGCTCCAGGTGGAGTGCATCTGGAGGTCGCCCTTCACGTCGTCCAGGGTGAGGAGCTTGGGGAGGCGCCCCTCCCGGGCGGCCTCGAGCTCCCCCCGGTTCTCCCGGAGCTCCGGAGCGATCCAGGGCAGCCCCAAGGCGCCGAACACCTCCTCCTCGGTAGCGCCCGCCACCCGGGCGCCCTCCTCGCCGCCGGCGGCCTCGAACACGCCCCACTCGCTCACCTTGAGCTTCCTCTTCTGGGCCAGCTGGCGCACCGCGACGTTGTGCTCCTTGGAGCCGGTGAAGTAGTGGAGGGCGGCGCCCCACGACGCGGCCGGGATCACCCTCAGGTCCACCTGGAGACCGGAGCGGAGCACGATGCTGCCTTTGGTGGGACCGGCCGCGTCCACGCGGGCCGCACCCGGGTACGCGGTGAAGCGCTCCACCACGGCCGGACCGTCCCCGGCCTGCACCAGGAGGTCCACGTCGCCGATGGTCTCCTTGCGGCGGCGCAGGCTGCCGGCGACCTCGAGGCGCTCCACGCCCGGGGCGCCCTCCACCCACGCCACCACCGGCGCCACCAGTCGCTCGGCCTCCACCTTGAGGAAGCGTTGCTGGAAGTCCCGGTGGTCGGCGATGCCCCGGAGGATCTTCTCGCAGCTCTTCTTGCCGAAGCCCGGGAGCGCCTCCACCCGCCCGGCCTGGATCTCGGCCTCCAGCGCCTCCAGGCTCTCCACACCCAGGGCGTCGAAGAGGGCCGCGGCCTTCTTGGGGCCCACGCCCGGGACGCGTGTGAGCCGCACCAGGCCCAGCGGGGTGACCTCGCACAGGTCGTTCAGGAGGGAGAGCTGGCCGGTCTCGGCCAGCTCACGGATGTGGCGGTCGATCTCCTTGCCGATCCCGGGGAGCCCGGTGAGGGGCTCGCCCGCCGCCACCATGTCCTCCAGGGAGCGGGTGAGGCCCTCCAGGGTGCGCACGGCGTTCCGGTACGCCCGGACGCGGAAGGGGTTGGCGCCCTGGATCTCCAGCAGGTCCGCCACGTCCTCCAGGATGTCGGCGATCTCCAGGTTCGTCACGCCGGGCTCCCGCGGCGCCCCGCCCGGCGCCTCACCCGTCCACCTCCACGCCCGCGTCCCGCAGAGCCTTCACGAAGGCGCTCTCCGAGAGGGTCGTCACGCCCAGCTCGGCCGCCTTGTCGGCCTTGGAGCCCGGGTCCTCCCCCACCACCACGTAGTCGGTCTCCTTGCTCACCGAGCCCACCACCCGGCCGCCCGCCGACTCCACCAGCTTCTTGGCCCGGGAGCGGGTGAAGCCCGCCAGGCTGCCCGTGAACACCCACTTCGTGCCGGTGAGCCCCCCCTCCTTCGGCGCCTCGGGCGCCACGGGAGCGACGTCGCGGGCCAGGATGTGGTCGATGGCCGCGGCGTTCCGGGGCTCGGCGAAGAAGGCGTGGATGGCTTCGGACATGACGGGGCCGATCCCCTCCACCTCGGCCAACGCCTCGGGGGTGGCCTCCCGCACCTTCGCGAGGGAGCGGAAGTGGAAGGCCAGGTCCCGGGCCACCGCGGCGCCCACCTCGGGGATGCCCAGGGCGTAGAGGAAGCGGCGGAGCTCGGGGTGCCGGCGGGCCTGGATGCCGTCCACCAGGTTGGTGGCGCTCTTCTCGGCGAAGCGGGGCAGCGCCTCCAGCGCCTCCACCGTGAGATCCCACAACTCGGCCGGCTCCTTCACCAGCCCCCGCTCCACCAGGAGCGCCGCCGTCTCCTCGCCCAGCCCCTCGATGTCCAGGGCGTTCCTGGAGCCGAAGTGGACGAGGCGTCCCTTGAGCTGGGCGGGGCAGCCGAAGCGGTTGGGGCACACCGTGTAGGGCCCCTTCTCCTCCAGCGGCGTGTCACACGCCGGGCAGCGCTCGGGCATGGCGAAGGGCTCCCCCCGCGCCTCTCCCTCCACCTCGACCCGCTCCACCACCTGGGGGATGACGTCGCCCGCCCGTTGAATGCGCACCGTGTCGCCCTCGCGCACGTCCTTCCTGGCCACCTCCTCCCGGTTGTGGAGGCTGGCCCGGGCGATGGTGACGCCCCCCACCTGCACCGGCAGCAGGAGGGCCACGGGGGTGACCACCCCGGTCCGGCCCACCGACAGGGCGATCTTCTCCACCCGGGTGACCTCCTTCCGGGGCTCGAACTTGAACGCCATGGCCCAGCGGGGGTGGTGCGACGTGGAGCCCAGGTCGGCCCGGGCGTCCAGGTCGTCCAGCTTGATCACGACGCCGTCGATCTCGTAGTCCAGGTCGTCCCGGTCGTCCCGCCAGCGGGCGTGGTAGGCGACGACGTCTTCCATGGTCTCGGCCGTCTCCACCCGCTCGGGCACCCGGAATCCCCACGCGGTGAGCGCCTCCACCGACTCCTCGTCCCGGCGGAAGTGGACGCCGTCGGCCCGGAGCACCTCGTACACCAGGCAGTCGAGGCGGCGCTCGGCGGTGATCCTGGGGTCGAGCTGGCGGATGGCGCCGGCGGCCGAGTTCCGGGGCGAGGCGTACGGCTCCAGGTCCTGCTCCACGAGGCGCTCGTTGAAGGCCTCGAAGTCCGAGATGTACATCATGACCTCGCCCCGCACGGCCAGGAGCGGGGGGGCCGGCCGGTCGGTCTCCCGCAGACGCAGGGGCACCGAGGGGATCGTCTTGATGTTCTCGGTGACCGCCTCGCCTCGCTGGCCGTTGCCCCGGGTCACCGCCCGGGTCAGCACGCCCTCCTCGTAGACCAGCTCGATGGAGGCCCCGTCCAGCTTGGGCTCCAAGAGGTAGCGCACCGGCCCGTCCACGGCCTTGCGCACCCGCTCGTCGAAGCGGCGCACGTCGGCCTCCTCCTGGCTCGAGTCCAGGGAGAGCATGGGCACCGTGTGGGCCACGGTCTCGAACTCGTCCTGGGGCTCGGCGCCCACGCGCCGGGTGGGGGAGTCGGGGGTGACCAGGTCGGGCCACGCCTCCTCCAGCGCCTTGAGGCGGCGGAAGAGGGTGTCGTAGCGCTCGTCGGAGATCTCGGGCCGCGCCACCACGTAGTAGAGGTAGTCGTGGCGGCGGATCTCGCCCCTGAGCGCCTCGATCCGCTCCTCCGCCTCCCCCCGCGTGAGGGCCTGGGGGTCGGACGTGAGGTCGAGGTCGGGTGGGCTCACGCGGCGTCGGGATCGGGGGGACCGGGGATCGGTGGCCCCCCTACCCCACCACGCGGGCAGCGGATCCGTTGCGCGGTGCGTCTCTGGCGGGGAGTTTCCCACGCCATGAGCCTCGACCTCGCAGCCCTCCGCGCCGACACCCCCGGGTGCGCCGAGCGCGTCCACCTGAACAACGCCGGCGCGGGTCTCATGCCTACCCCCGTCCTGGCTGCGGTGGAGGAGCACCTGGAGCTGGAATCCCGGGTGGGCGGCTACGAGGCGGCCGACCTGCGGGCCCCGGACCTGGAGCGGGCCCGGGCCGACGTGGGACGGCTGGTGGGGGCGCCGGCGGCCAACGTGGCCTTCACGGAGCACGCCACCGCCTCCTTCGTCCAGGCCCTCTCGTCCGTGCCCTTCCGCGCCGGCGACGTGCTGGTCACCACGCGCCACGACTACGTCTCCAACCAGATCCAGTACCTGTCCCTGGCCGCCCGCATGGGCGTGGAGGTGGTGCGCGTCGCCGACGCCCCCGAAGGCGGGGTCGACGTCATGGCCCTGGAGGAGGCCGTCCACCGGCGCCGCCCCCGCCTGGTGGCCGTGACCCACGTCCCCACCAGCTCGGGGCTGGTCCAGGACGTGGAGGCAGTGGGGGAGGTGTGCCGGCGCCGGGACGTCCTCTACCTGGTGGACGCCTGTCAGTCGGTGGGCCAGATGCCCCTGGACGTGGAGGCCATCGGCTGCGACTTCCTCTCCGCGACCGCGAGGAAGTTCCTGCGCGGCCCCCGGGGCGCCGGCTTCCTCTACGTGTCGGACCGGGCGCTGGACGCCGGCCTGGAGCCCCTCTTCCCCGATCTCCGGGGAGCCGACTGGATCGGCCCGGACCTGTACCAGCCGGCTCCCGACGCCACCCGCTTCGAGACGTGGGAGTTCGCCTGGGCCCTCCTGCTGGGCACGGGAAAGGCGGCCCGCTACGCCCTGGACGTGGGCCTCGACGCCATCCGGGACCGGGCCCGGGCCCTGGCGGCGCGCCTCCGGGAAGGGTTGGCCGGCGTGGAGGGCGTCGAGGTGCTGGACCGGGGACGGGAGCTGTGCGCCATCGTCACCGCCCGGGTGGAGGGGTGGGAGCCGGCCTCCCTGGTGGGGGCCCTGCGGGAACGGGGCATCAACACCTCGGCCATCGACCGCATCTCGGCGGTTCTGGATTTCGACGCCCGGGGCGTGGAGGGGGCCCTGCGGGCCTCGCCCCACGCCTACAACACCGAGGAGGAGGTGGACGCGCTGGTGGAGGCGCTCGCGGAGCTTGCCCTCTCCGGGCGGCCGTGAAGAGATTGGCGCCGCCCCCCGTACACCCCCCGTGGAAGCAGGAGGGAGGGTCGGGCGGCGCCCCACCCCCCGCCGACCACGGACATGGAGCGCCGTTGCAGTCGGAGGTCGAGCGAGAGTTGATCCGCAAGTGCAGGGCGGGCGACGCCCGCTTCTTCGAGCCCCTGGTGCGGGCCTACGAGCCCGCCGGTCTCCGGGTGGCCATGGGCATCATGGGCAACCGGAGCGACGCGCAGGACGCCCTCCAGGAGGCCTTCCTGAAGGCGTGGGGCAACCTGGCACGCTTCGACGTGAAGCGCCCCTTCGGCCCCTGGTTCTTCCAGATCCTCCGGAACCAGTGCCGGGACATGCTCAGGAGCCGGCAGTCCCGCTTCAACCTCGAGGGCGCGGACGAGAAGATCGAGCTGCGGCCCGCCCCCGGGGAAGCGGGGCCGGAGCGCAGCCGGGAGCGCGCCGCCGCCCGGGAGCTCCTGTGGAAGGGGCTGGAGCGGATCGGCCCGGACCACCGGGAGATCCTGGTGCTCAAGGAGATCGAGGGTTTCCGCTATCCGGAGATCGCAGAGATCCTGGGCATCCCGGAAGGGACCGTCGCCAGCCGCCTGTACCACGCTCGGCTGGCCCTGAAGGAGGCCTTCGAAGCCCTGGGGGCCGCATACCCGTGAGGCGCGTGCGGTAATGGAACGGATCAGCCACGAAGACCTGATGCGCTACCTGGACGACGAGATGCCGTCCGGAGAGCGCCAGCGCGTGGACGCCGCGGTCGCCCGCTCCACCGAGCTCCAGCGCGAGCTGGCCATCTACCGGGCCATGAAGCGCGACTTCCAGGAGTTGAGCTTCGCCCCCGCCCTCCGGGGCTCCAGCACCTGGGACCGGGTGAACCGCAAGCTCACCCGTCCCGTGGGGTGGCTGTTGCTGGTGGTGGGGGTGGCGGTGTGGAGCGCCTACGGCGCCTGGCTGTTCCTCACCTCGCCCGGGCACCTGGTGGCCAAGCTCGCCGACGCCGCCGTCACCATCGGCCTCGTCCTCCTCCTGGCCAGCGCCGCATGGGACCGCTACCGGGAGTGGCTCACCGACCCCTACCGGGACGTGCAACGATGATCCTCGTCACCACCCCGGAGGTGGCGGGCCGCCGCACCGACCGGGTGCTGGGCCTCGTCCGGGGCAACACCATCCGGGCGCGGCACGTGGGCCACGATGTCATGGCCATGATGCGCAACGTGGCCGGCGGTGAGGTCAGGGAGTACACGAAGATGATGGCGGAATCCCGGGAGCAGGCCATCGACCGCATGGTCGAGGAAGCCGAGGCCCTCGGCGCCGACGCCGTGGTGGCGGTCCGCTTCCAGACCTCCATGGTCATGAAGGGCGCCGCCGAGATGATGTGCTACGGCACTGCGGTCACCCTGGCCCCCCCGGACTGACGCCCCACCCGCCCCCGGGGGCGCTTGCCGCTCCCCTCGCCTCCCCGGCATGTTCCGCGGCCCGCCTCTCGATTCCGGCACCCTCCCGGAGGCCACCCTGGCACTCCTGGCCGTCCTGCAGCCCCACCCCGAGTCATCGGCACGGCTCGTCGACGCCCTTGCGAGCGAACACGATTTGGTGACGTGCCGGGATTGGCGCGAGGTGTGGGAAGCCGTCCTGGCGCGCCCCACCGAAGGGTGCGTGGTGGAGGTGAGCGTGGAGGGGCGGGCGGCGGCGCTGCGTGAGCTCCAGCGCCTGCGCCGCCGCCGCCCTCCCCTGGCGCTGGTCGTGCAGGGCGATTTCCAGGGCCGCGAGCTGGACCTCTTCGGACTCGGCCGCATCGGCGTCGACGGGGTGCTCCCGGTGGAGTCCGAGCCCAGCGCCAGGGAGATCCGCCTCACCGTGGCCCGGGCCCTCTCCCGGGCCCTGGCGGTACGCATCGGGGAGACACTTGCGGGACGGCTGCAGGAGCCCGCGCTGGAGGCCCTCCGCTGGTCCATCACCCATGCCATGGAGGGTCCCAACGTGGGCGACCTGGCCGCAGCCCTCGGCCGCTCTCCCGAGACGCTGGGGCGGGAGCTCCGGGGCCGGAACCTGCCGCCGCTGCGCCGTCTCCTCCTGTGGGGTCGCCTCTTCCACGCGGCGCGACTCCTGGTGGCGGACGACCGCTCGGTGGAGTCGGTGGCGCTGAGGCTCGGCTATTCGAGCCGGACGGCGCTGGCGCGGGCGCTACGGCGGGAGACCGGCTTCCCGCCCACCGAGGTGGTGCGCCGGGGCGGCGTGTCGTGCGTGCTGGAAGGGTTCCTCTCGGGCCCCCGGAAGCGGCGAAGGGCCCGGCGATGAGGCACTCCTCCGGCCTCCTGCCCGCCCTTTTCGTGGCTGCCACCGTGCTGGGGGCTGGCTGCGGGGGACGCCCTGGGACGGCGCCCGCGGCGCGCCCGGCGCCCGCACCCGCTTCCCCGCCCCGGGCTCGCCCACCCGCCATGCCCCCAGGGCCACCCTCCCCGCCCCTCTCTCCCCTGGAGGAGCGGGTGCGGGCGGTGATGGACGAGCCCCCCCTGGACCGCGTGCGGTGGGGCATCCTGGCCGTGGACGCCGCCACCGGCGACACGCTGCTACGCCACGACGCCGGGCGCCTCGCGGTGCCGGCATCCAACGCCAAGCTCCTGGTCACCGCGGCGGCGCTGGAGCGGCTGGGGTCCGGATGGCGCTACCGCACCGTGCTGTGGAGCCCCGCCCCCCTGGTGGGCGGCACCCTCGAGGGCGACCTGGTGCTGGCCGGCTCAGGTGACCCGACCCTCTCGGAGCGCTTCTGGCCCTCGGCCGAGGCGGCGCTCGACGCCATGGCAGACTCCCTGGCCACAGCAGGCGTGCGGGCCATCGACGGGGCGCTGGTCGTGGACGCCTCGGCGTGGGACACCACCGGCGTCCCCGGCACCTGGCAGACCGGTGACCTCCCTTGGCCCTACGCCGCTCCGGGCGGCGCGTTCGCGGTGGGGGAGGGCCAGACCGAGGTGGTGGTCCGGGGCGCCGCCACCCCGGGCCCGCCCGCCACCGTGACGTGGTCGCCCCTGGGCGAGCCGGGCTTCGTCGAATCCCGTGTCGTGACCGTTCCCCCCGATAGCACGGGTGACGTGCGGCCGGGCTGGCTTCCCGGGAGCCGGCGGATCGTCCTGGAAGGGGAGGTGCCGGCCGGCGGCGTCGACACCGTGGACGTGGCCACCCGGGATCCGGTGGGGCAGGCGGCCGCGGCGCTGGGCCGGGCGCTGGCGGCCCGGGGCATCGCGCTGCGGGGCGGATGGCGCGTGGCGCTCCGGCCGGAGGCGCCCATCGAGGACGGGTGCCCGGTGGCGGACCGCGACGCCTGCCCCGGCGCCAGGACCCTGGCGGCGCTGGTGTCGCCTCCCCTGGCGGACGTGGTGGCCGGAATTTTGGGTCCGAGCCAGAACTGGATGGCCGAGCAGCTGCTGGTGACGCTGGGGAGCCAGGTGGAGGGGGAGGCGAGTCGGGAAGCGGGGCTCGACGTCGTGCGCCTGTTCCTCCAGGACGACGTGGGGGTCGACTCCCTGGACCTCTCCCTCCACGACGGCTCCGGGCTGTCGCCGTACGACCTGGTGACCCCCCGGGCGCTGGTGGCCGTGCTTCGCTACATGCGGGGCACCCCCGAGGCCGGCGTCTTCCGCAGCGCCCTGCCCGAGCCGGGAGAGAAGGACAGCACGCTGGAGGATCGGCTCCTCGACCTGGAGGGAAGGCTGTGGGCCAAGACCGGGACCCTGTCGCCGGTGAACGCTCTCAGCGGCTACCTGGTGCGGAGCGACGGCCACGAGGTCGTGTTCTCCATCCTCGTCGGCGACTCCGCCTTCCCGGGATCCCTGGTCCGGGGCGCCGTGGACCGCATCGTGGAGCTGCTGGCCGGGAGCCGCTGAGCGGCTCCCGGGCTCAGTCGCCCCAGGGCGGCGACAGGAGGGCGGCCCGGGCGGCCCGGTAGCCTTCCTCCAGGAAGTACTGGATGTGGTCGAAATCGAAGGTCTGGTACCCGTCCAGGCGGGGCCGGACGAAGAGGAGGGGCGGCCGGGTCCAGTGGCTCACCATGTCGGTGCGCTTGCGCCACGACATGATGGCGAACACCCGCTGGTGGATGGCCAGCATCCCCTGGGCGAGGAGGTCGTGGGGGTGGCTGTGCCGCCCCTGCCCCACGTCGACGCCCACGATGCCCGTCGCGCCCAGCTCGGCGGCCCGGTGGAGGGGGAGGGAGTACTCCGTGCCACCGTCCACGTACACGGTCGATCCGATGGCCGCCGGCGGATAGAACACCGGTAGCGCCGTCGAGGCGTACACGGCCTCGGCCAGCCGCACGCTCGTGTCGGCGCCGGTGCCGAACCAGTGGGTCTGCCCCGTCTCCAGGTCCACGGCGTTCACCTGGAGGGGCATGGTGAGGTCCTCCCATCGCTTCACCGGCAGCACCCGGTCGATGTACTCCCTGAGCGGCTCCCCGTGGAAGAGGGACTCCTGGCGGATGCCGTTCAGCAGGACCGCCCGGCGGTTGATGCGGACGATGTCCTGCTTGCGGAGGGAGAAGGCCAGCGGCACCAGGTCGCGCCACCCCATGCCGCCGGCGATGCATGCGCCGATGAGGGCGCCGATGCTGGTGCCCACGATGCCGTGGACCGGAACCTCCGCCTCCTCCAGCGCCTGCCACGCCCCCACGTGGGCCAGGCCCTTGAGGCCACCGCCGCCCAGGACCGCCCACACCTCCGAGCCCAGGGGCTCCAGGCGCCCCGGGCTCCACGCCGGCGCGCCTTCGGGCGCTTCCTCCCCGGTGGGCTCTCTCATCCCGGGAGCACCGTGGGCCGGGCGATCCCCAGCGGCCGCTCCCGAAGGTGGTCCGGCAGGGTGCGGAGCCTCTCCGGCAGCTCGCGGGGGTCGTCGGGCCTGCTACGCTCCACGTCTTCGTCCCGGTCGGAGGCGGTGAAGAGCGCCACCGGGATCTCCCGGAGCGCCTCGCCGCCCTTCGCGTGCTCCAGCACCTCGTGCCCGCAGCGGTCCGGCGTCTTCGGGCGCGGCACTTGCGACGGCTCGGGCAGGGGCTCCGGGCCGTGCTCGTTCGCGCTCCTCGTCCTCTCCCGTCCGTGGCGTGCGGACCCCATGAAACGTCCCGCGGATGGGCGGAAAGAGCCCGGAAACACAAGCGTTTCGGGGTTGACGGCCCCCCGGGGCTCCGGTAGCTTGCTGAAAAGAAGAATCATTCTCGATAACACGCCCACGATCCCGCTTCCGCTACGGCCCAGACATGAGCGATACCCCCATTCTGTCGATCCGGGACCTCCACGCCAAGGTCGCGGAGGAGGACCTCCAGATCCTCAAGGGCCTCGACCTGGAGCTGGGTCCGGGGGAGATCCACGCCATCATGGGTCCCAACGGCTCGGGGAAGAGCACCCTGGCCAAGGTCCTCATGGGGCATCCCCAGTACGAGGTCACAGGGGGCGAGGTGCTCTACCGGGGCGAGGACCTGCTGGCCCTGGCGCCCGACGAGCGGGCGCGGGCGGGCGTCTTCCTGGCCTTCCAGTATCCCGTCGAGATCCCCGGCGTCTCCATCGCCAACTTCCTCCGCACGGCCCTCCAGGCCCGGGAGGAGGATGAGGAGCTGGACCTCTTCGAGTTCCAGGACACCCTCATGGAGCGCATGGAGCTGCTCGAGATGGATCCCTCCTTCGCCCAGCGTCCGGTGAACGACGGATTCAGCGGCGGGGAGAAGAAGCGGAACGAGATCCTGCAGATGGCGGTGCTCCGGCCCACCCTCGCCCTCATGGACGAGACCGACTCCGGCCTGGACATCGACGCCCTCAAGATCGTGTCCCACGGGGTGAACACGCTCCACGGGGAGAACCCGGAGATGGCGGTCCTCGTCATCACCCACTATCAGCGGCTCCTCAACTACATCGAGCCGGACCACGTCCACGTCATGGTCGACGGTCGCATCGTCCAGTCCGGCGGTCCGGAGGTTGCGCTGAGACTGGAAGAGGAGGGCTACACCTCCTGGACGGAAGACGAGCACGCGGCGCAGAAGGTGTGATGCGTCGGCAGTCGCATAGCAGGACAGCGATCCCCGGGGAGGGGACAAAGCCATGCCCAAGAACCAGCTAGTCGAAGGCCTCGGGCTCGACGAGTACAAGTACGACTTCAGGAGCCAGGACAAGGCGTTCTTCCGCACCGAGCCCGGCCTCTCCGAAGACGTCGTGCGGGCCATCTCCAGGAACAAGGAGGAGCCCGAGTGGATGCTCGAGTTCCGCCTCAAGGCCCTGGACATCTACCGCAGGAAGCCCATGCCCACCTGGGGCACGGACCTCTCGGAGCTCGAGGGCGTGCTGGACCAGATCTACTACTACGTCCGCCCCCAGGACCGCATGAAGAACTCCTGGGATGACGTGCCCGACACCATCAAGGACACCTTCCAGAAGCTGGGCATCCCGGAGGCCGAGCAGAAGATCCTGGCCGGCGTGGGCGCCCAGTACGAGTCCGAGATGGTCTACCACTCCCTCAAGCAGGAGTGGACGTCCAAGGGGGTCATCTTCGACTCCATCGAGGACGGGCTCAAGAAGCACCCGGACCTCTTCCGGAAGTACTTCGCCACGGTGGTGCCGCCCGGCGACAACAAGTTCGCCGCGCTGAACTCCGCCGTGTGGTCCGGCGGCTCCTTCGTCTACGTCCCTGCGGGCGTGCAGCTCGAGACGCCGCTGCAGGCGTACTTCCGGGTGAACCAGGAGCGCATGGGGCAGTTCGAGCGGACGCTCATCATCGTGGAGGAGGGCGCCCGGGCCCACTACATCGAGGGGTGCACGGCGCCGGTCTACTCCACCGAGTCGTTCCACTCGGGGGTCATCGAGATCTTCGTCGCCCCCAACGCCCACTTCCGCTACACCACCATCCAGAACTGGTCCAACAACATGTACAACCTCGTGACCCAGCGGGCGCTGGTGCACGAGCACGGGACCATGGAGTGGCTGGACGGAAACCTGGGCTCCAAGGCCACCATGAAGTACCCGTCCTGCTACCTGGTGGGGGAGGGCGCCCACGGCTCCATCCTGTCCATCGCCTACGCGGGTGACGGCCAGCACCAGGACACGGGGGGCAAGGTGGTGCACGCCGCCCCCCACACCACCTCCTCCATCATCTCCAAGTCGATCTCCAAGGGGACGGGCCGGAGCTCGTACCGGGGGCTGTGCAAGGTGTACGAGGGGGCGGTGGGCGCCCGCTCGAACGTGGAGTGCGACGCGCTCCTCCTCAACGAGACGAGCCGCACCGACACCTACCCCTACATCGAGATCGAGGAGAAGCTGGCCAACGTGGGCCACGAGGCCCGCGTCTCGAAGGTGGGCGAGGAGCAGCTCTTCTACCTGGTGAGCCGGGGGATGAGCGAGGAGGAGGCCATGGCCCTCATCGTGCGCGGCTTCATCGAGCCCATTGCGAAGGAGCTCCCGCTGGAGTACGCGGTCGAGCTCAACCGACTCATCGAGCTGGAGATGGAGGGAAGCGTCGGCTGATGGCGACCATCACGGCGGAAGGCGCCGGCGTGGGCGAGGGGCTGACGGAGGCCCTCTCCCGGGAGTCGGTGGAGCGGCTGGGCTCGTACGAGCCGGAGTGGCTGCGGGAGCGGCGGGTGGAGGCGTGGGACGTCTACGAAAGGACGCCTATGCCCTCCACCAAGCTCGAGGAGTGGCGCTACACGGACCTGCGCCGCAAGCTCGACCTCAGCACCCTGCGCCTGGGCTCGGGCGAGGGCCGGCCCGACGATCCCTCGGCGTGGCCGGAGCGGCTCCGTGAGGCCATCGACGAGGACCGGGAGGCCTCCGGTCACCTGGTCATCATCGACGGCGCGGTGGTCCACACCGACATCCGGGACGACCTGGCGGAGCGGGGAGTCACGCTCCTGGGCCTGCGCCGAGCGGTGGAGGAGAGCCCGGAGCTCCTCGAGCGGTACCTGGCGACCGAAGCGGTGCCCCCGTCGGAGGGGAAGTTCCAGGCGCTCAACGCGGCCCTGTGGACCGACGGCATCTTCCTCCACGTGCCCCGGGGCGTCCGCCTGGAGGACCCCGTACGGGTGACGCGCTGGGTCAGCGATGCCGGCGCGGCCTTCTTCAGCCGCACCCTCATCGTGGCCGAGGCCAACAGCCAGGTCTCGTACGTGGACGAGATCCTCTCCGACGACCTGGACGCCCAGACGCTGTCCTCCTCCGCCGTGGAGGTGCTGGCCCGGGACGGCGCCCAGGTCCAGTACGTGGCGCTGCAGCGACTGGGGCGGGGGGCGTTCTACCAGTCGGCCCAGCGCACGCTGGCCGGCCGGGACGCCACCCTGGACACGCTCAACGTGAACCTGGGGGCCACCACCAGCCGCGTGGACCTGAACGCCCGCCTCATGGGATCGGGGGCCAACAGCGACATGCTGGGCCTCTATTTCGGCGACGGGGACCAGCACTTCGACCACAACACCAGCCAGGACCACGTCGCGCCCTCGGCCCGGAGCGACCTCCTCTACAAGGGCGCCCTGGACGGGAAGAGCCGGGCGGTGTTCCGGGGCGTCATCCGGGTGGAGCCGGGGGCCCAGCAGACCGACGCCTATCAGACCAACCGGAACCTCGTCCTGTCGGAGCACGCCCGGGCCGACTCCCTGCCCAACCTGGAGATCCAGGCCGACGACGTGCGCTGCTCCCACGGCGCCACGGTGGGGCAGCTCGACGAGGAGGCGCTCTTCTACATGGTCAGCCGGGGTATCGACCCGGCCCGGGCGGAGCGGCTGGTGGTGCTGGGCTTCCTGGGCGAGGTGCTCCAGCGCCTCCCCCTGGGCGGCGTGGTGGAGAAGGTCACGCGGGTCATCGAGGAGAAGCTGGCCACGCATGCCTGAGTGGGTGCGCGTCGCCGACGCGTCCGCGTGCGCGCCGGGCAAGCTCCTGGGCGTCGAGGCGGGAAACGAGAAGGTGGTGCTGGCCAACGTGGACGGCGACCTCTACGCCCTCGAGGACCGCTGCTCCCACCAGGACTACCCCCTGTCGGACGGGGAGCTGGAGGGCGACCGGCTGGAGTGCATCTACCACGGCGCCCGCTTCGACGTGTGCACCGGCCGGGCGGTGGCCCTCCCGGCCATCCGCCCCGTGCGGACATTCGAGGTCGAGGTCCGCGACGAAGGCGTCTACGTGAAGATCGACTGAGGGAGAGTTCTCCCTCGAGGCAACCATGCCCAGCGCGACAGAGAAGGCCCCACCCCGCTTCGACCCCGCCGCCGTCCGCAAGGACTTCCCCGCCCTCCAGCAGAGCGTCAACGGCAAGCCGCTGACCTACCTGGACAACGCCGCCACCACCCAGAAGCCCGAGGCCGTCATCCAGGCGGTGGATCACTACTACCGGGTGGACAACGCCAACGTCCACCGGGGCATCCACGAGCTGTCGCGACGCGCGACCGTGGCCTACGAGGAAGCCCGGAAGAAGGTGGGGCGCTGGATCAACGCCGCCGACCCCGCCGAGGTGGTGTGGACCCGGGGTACCACCGAGGCGCTGAACCTGGTGGCGTGGAGCTGGGGCCTCGACAACCTGCGGGAGGACGACGAGATCCTCCTCACCGCCATGGAGCACCACTCCAACCTGGTGCCCTGGCAGCTCGTGGCCATCCGCACGGGGGCGCGCCTCCGCTGGATCGAGATCGACGACCAGGGCCGCCTCGTCCTGGACGACCTTCCACGGCTGATCAACGAGCGCACCCGCGTGGTGGCCTTCACCCACGTCTCCAACGCCCTGGGCACCATCAACCCGGTGCGGGAGATCGTGGACGAGGTGCGGGCCCGCAGCGACGCCCTGGTGGTGGTGGACGGCGCCCAGGGAGCCCCCCACGTCCCCGTGGACGTCCAGGCCCTCGGGTGCGACGCGTACGCCTTCAGCGGCCACAAGATGTGCGGCCCCACCGGCATCGGCGTGCTATGGGCCCGCAGGTCGCTGCTGGAGGCCATGCCCCCGTGGCAGGGAGGGGGCGAGATGATCCGGGTGGTGCGGCGGGAGGGCTCCACCTGGGCCGACGTGCCCCACAAGTTCGAGGCGGGCACCCCCAACATCGGCGGCGCCGTGGGCATGGGCGCGGCGGTGGACTACCTCTCCGGGCTGGACACGGCGGCGGTGGAGCGCCACGAGCGGGGCCTGGTGGGCAAGGCGGTCGAGCGGTTGCGGGCCCTCCCCGGTGCGCGGGTGTACGGGCCCGACGACCTGTCCCTGCGGGCAGGCGTGGTGCCCTTCACCCTGGGGGACGCCCACCCCCACGACATCGCCACCATCCTCGACGCCGACGGCGTGGCGGTACGGGCGGGCCACCACTGCGCCCAGCTCGTCATGCGCCGCTATGACGTGGCCGCCACGGCCCGGGCGTCCTTCTACCTCTACAACGACGAGGAGGACGTGGAGCGGCTCGTCCACGCCCTCCAGGCGGTCCAGGCCATCTTCGGGACCGGCTGAGGGCGCCCGGGGCCCGGGAGGCCGAACGGCCGCCGGGGCGAGGTTCCGCCCCGGCGGCCGCCGGCTATATCCCCCATGATGGCGCCAAGGGGGCCAGGAAGCCTCAGGCGTTGGGGTTGGCGTCCCGCTCCGAGCGCGGGATCGGGAAGCACTGCGCCCTGGGCGCGGCCGAGAAGATGGAGGACTTCGATTCGAAGTCCGGAAGGTTGACATCCCCCGGAACGTTGTCCGCCTCCCAGCGCCGCAGATCCGCCAGCCGCCGGGCTTCCAGGTGGAGCTCGATCCCCCGCTCCCTCATGTACGCCGTCCAGGCCTCGTCCAGGGACGCCGCCGCCCATGGCTGCAGCGGTGTCTGCGTGTCGTCCCGGTCCACGGCCGTCCGGATGCCGTTGATCTTCTCCATGGCCTGCTGCCAATCGCCGCTGCGGAGGAGCACCTCGGCCTCGATCAGGCGCATCTCCCGCCCGGTGGCCATCCGGTAGTCGGACCCGACACCCGTGTACTTCTGGTCCTGGCTCCACGGCACCTGCCCGTACCCCGCCAGTGAGGCATTGGCCACCGGCTGGTCCGGGTACTCCTTCCAGGCGACACGGGGGTCGTGGGTCTGCTTGTAGTAGTCGTAGTAGTACGTGAAGTGCATCGTGAACTGCCGGTAGGGCAGGTTGGCGTTGGACCAGTAGATGTGGTTCCGGCTGTCCACGTCGGCTCCGTCGGCATCCACTACGAGGACGAAGTCCGTGGGCACCCCCGCCGCATCCGCGACCGCCCCCTCCCAGTCGTCCATGAGCAGGCGCACCTGCGCGCGCCCCGCCAGAGCAGCGTACCGCTTCGCGTCGGTCAGCCCCGCGATGGCCAGGGCCTGGGTAAACTGCTCCTCCGCCCGCAGCAGCGCGTTCTCCGCCGGCTCGGGAGCCCCCCCGTCGAAGATTACCTCGCAGAAGTTCTCTCCCAGCAGCCGGTTGGCGTACCCGGCCCAGATGTACGCCTGGGCGAGGACCGCGGGATCGTAGCTCTCCGCCACGGTGGTGAAGCGCCGGATGGCGTCCTCGGCGATGAAGCGCGCTTTCTGTGTGAACTCCCAGTGGTCCCCCACCTCGTCGTCCGGCAGGGCCCCGCCCTGCTGCCGCGCCGTGAGACCGCCGGTGGTCTCACCGCCGGGAAAGATTTCCCGCGCGACGACGGCCCCCGAGTAGGCCACCCGGTTCATGGACTGCACCAGCATCCGCTCGGCGCCCGTCACCAGGGCCTCATGGGAGGCCGGCAGGTTGAGGAACTCGTCCTGCACCGGACCGGGGTTGGTCACGTCGCATCCCGCCGTGGCCAGCGCGGCCATCCCCAGGAGGAGGACGGTGGCGCCGCGCCCGGGCCGGGAGCTGTCCGTTCGATTCCAGAAGCGTCCTTGGAAGGTCATGGTCGGCTCCGGTCAGAAGGTGATCCGGAGCGACGCCCGGAACGTGATGGGGGAAGGCATGCGCTCGGTCTGCCCCAGGCCCGTGGAGTTGGCGCCCTCGTTGCTCAAGAGCTCGGGGTCTCCCCACGGGCTATCCCGCATCCACAGGAACGAGTTGTTGAGCGACAACGTCAGGATCGAGCTGCTGATGCGGTCGGGGAAGGCGAAGTCCACGGGGATGGTGGCACTGACCGTCCGGAGCTTGAAGTAGTCGCCGTCCCAGAGGTAGAAGCCGCCCCGTACCACGTTCGGCGTGCAGCGCGCCCGCCAGATCGCCGGGATCCCGTCCTTCAGCTCGATGGAGTGTTCGGGGTCCACGTAATACGGGTAGCAGAGCGGCGAGCGCACGCTCCGTTCCACCGACATGGGGTTGATCTGGAGCCGGTTGCCGCCCCGGTACTCGCCCCGGGCCGACAGGGTGATGCCGTAGGGCAGCCGGACCGAAGTGTTCGCGTTGATTGTGTGGGTGGGGAGCTGGGGCCCGTAGAGGTGGTCCTCTTCGATGACGGGGTCGGCGATCTCGTTCGGATTCGTCACGTAGAAGTCCCGGAGCACCGGCACGGGCTGCCCCTCGATGATCCACGCCCCCAGGGCCTGGAACTCGGCGCCTCCCCCGATGTCGATCACCTTCGAGTGGTTCGTCGACACGCTCACGCCGGCGTCCCACCCGAAGGAGGCGCGGCTCACCAGGGTCGCGTCGAGGGAGGCCTCGATCCCCTTGTTTTCAATCTTACCGATGTTCAGGAGCTGGTCACCGCCGAAGCCCTCGGACTGCACCTGGGCCACCGGGAAGAGGGCGTCCTCGGTACGCTGGCGATAATAGGTGAAGCTGGAGCGCAGGCGGCTCGAGAGCCACGACCCGTCGAAGCCCAGCTCGATCTCCTTGGTGACCTCTGGCCCCAGGTCGGCGTTGCCCACGTTGTCGGGGACGAAGGCCGGGCGGCCGGCCAGGCCGGGCGCCGTCCAGGTGCGAACTGCGTCGAAGGCGCCAGGGGCCCGGCCCGACTCACCGTACGCAGCGCGGATCTTCAGCTCACCCCAGCCGGGCTGCCAGAAGGATTCGTCCGAGGCCACCCACGACACGCTCGCTTTGGGATAGACCTGGAGACCGAAGCCAGAGCCGAACGCGCTGTTCCCGTCGACGCGCAGGCCTGCCGTCAGGAAATACCGGTCGGAGATGTCGAACACGTTCTGGAGGAAGAACCCGGCGTTCCAGACCTTCTGCCGGTGCTCCTCGGCGATCTTGATGGCGGCCGAACTCACCGTGGGCTCTGCAGCCCCGGGGAAGCCTTCGCCCCAGCCCTCCAGCTCCCGCACCTCGTCCCCCACCGCTTGGCCACCCCACGAAAAGGAGGAGCCCACGGCGTCGGCGATGTCGAAGTTGAAGGAGCCCACATAGTCGAAGGTGAGGATGCGCTTCTGCCACGTATTGTTCATGAGGGCCCCCTGGGGAAACTGAGGGAACCCGAACGGACGCAGGTTACGCGCTTCCTGCTGGGAGAAGTCGTACCCGATGGTGAGGCGGTTCGTCAGGTCGGCCAGGGGGGAATAGGTGAAGACACCGCCCGTGGTGAACCGCTCGATCCGCTGCTGGAGGTCGTAGTCGAAGACCACCCGGAGCACCTCGGGGTCCTCCGTGCCGAAGTAGTTCCGCTCTCCGCGGAACGCGTTCAGCGTGATGCCCTGGGCATTGTTCCCCTCGGGCGCATTCTTCTGCCACTGGTTCACGTAGGTCGTGTTCCACTGGATCTGCAGGGCGTCCAGCGGCGAGTACGTGAAGTTGCCCCGCGCGACGTACTTCTTCAGCTGGTCGTTGGGGAGGATCCCGGTCTCGTGGTCGAACTGGGCCGAGCTGAAGTACTGGAAGCTCTGTGCGCCTCCGCGCACGGAGCCCATATAGTTCTGGGCCCACGCCGTCTTGATGTACGGATCCATGCGGTTGTAGGGCTCGGGCTCCACGCCGAACTTGGGCGTCCAGCCCGCCCCCTGCTGGATCTCCAGGTTCCAGACGGGCGCACCCACGGAGCCCCTCTTGGTGAAGACCTGGATGACTCCCGCCGACGCCTCGGTCCCGTACAAGGTGGTCGCCGCGGACCCCTTGATCACCTCGATGCGCTCGATGTCGTCTGGGTTGATGTTGTCCAGGGGGCTCACCGTGACGTTGGCGCCCCGGCCCGGCCGGTATTCCCGGGCGGTGGTCTGGGGGAAGGCTCCGCTCATCATACGGATGCCGTCGATGTAGATGATGGGTTGGTTGCTCATCGACACGCTGGAGTTGCCCCGCAGTACGATGCGCTTGCCGTTGCCGATGCCCCCGCCCACCCCGGTCACCGCCACACCGGGAGCGGTCGATTGGAGCATGTCCGTCACCTGGGCCGGGCGCTCGGGAAGCTCCGTCGCGTCGATCTGGGAGATGGAGTTGCCCACCTCACGACGGCGCGCCGCGCCAGCCGTGCCGGTGACCACGATCTCGTCCAGCCCGAGGGCCTCTCCCTCGAGCTGGAAGTTTGCCTCGGCGATGCCGCCGGCGGTCACCGTCACGTCCCGGGTCTGGGTGCCCATGCCGATGCGGACCGCCCGGAGTTGGTAGGCGCCCGGGGGGACGTTGAGGACGAGGTAGCGGCCGTCCTGCCTGGAGAGGCCGCCACTCTGGGTGCCGACGATGAAGACCTGGACCTCGCTCAGGGGGGCCCCTGACGTCGCGTCGGTGACGCGTCCGGTGATGCGTCCGAGCTCCTGGGCCAGCAGGGTGGACGGGACGGAGGCGGCCAGGGCGGCCAGGAGAGCGGCCGACCACCCATGGCGACGGGCCCGTGGCCCGGTCCCCTGGGGTGCTTGGAAGGATGGGGGTGGCGACATGGTACGGCTCCTCGGTGGGGTGAAAGGATCGGCCGATCGGGCCGACACAGGACGAAGGAGTCGGAGGGGAGCCGCGGGAGCCTGGGGCTCGCCAGTGGCGGGACACCCTCGGATCGCAGACGGGCGCTTCCTGCCGTGACCTCGATGAGCGCGGGCCGGGAGAGGCAGGGGGAGCGGGGAAGCAAGGAAGCTGCCGAGGAGGATCATACGCACCGGCGCTCCCTCCGGCCAGGGTCCGGCCCTCCCCATTGGCGGCGTCCCCTCCCGAGCCCTTACATTCGTCACCGTCCTCACGGCACGGGGTTCTTCCATGACGCAGCCTCCCCTCAGCTCCCTCTACCAGCAGCTCATCCTCGAGCACTACCGCAATCCGCGGAACAAGGCCGAGCTGCCGGAGAAGACGGTGGAGGTGCACATGGCCAATCCCGTGTGTGGCGACGAGATACGCCTCCAGCTCCGCATCGAGGACGGCGCCATCGCCCAGGCCCGCTTCGTCGGCCAGGGCTGCTCCATCTCCCAGGCCTCGGTGTCCATGATGACGGCCCTCCTGGAGGGACGCTCGCTCGACGACGCCGACGCCCTGGCCCGTCGCTTCACCGACATGATGCACGGCGACGCGGACGCAGCCCAGGACCGGGCGCTGGGCGACCTGAGGGCCCTCCAGGGGGTGAGCAAGTTTCCCGTCCGCATCAAGTGCGCGCTCCTGGGCTTCGACGCGCTGCAGGAGGCGCTGGGACGGAGCGCCCAGGGGGGAGAGCCGGGGGAGGCCTCCTGAGCGAGACGCCCGTCTACTCCGCCCGCATTCCGGGGACGCCCGTGGGGACGCTGAGCCTGTGGGCCACGGAGGAGGGGCTCCGCCGCATCGCCTTCAGCAGGGGCCCCGACCTCGCCCTTCCGGGCGAGCGCCTCTCCCGGGACGCCCCGCCCGCCCACCTCGGAGAGGCGGTATCCCAGCTCCGGGGCTACCTGGCCGGGGACCGCAGGGACTTCGACCTCCCCCTGGACTTCGGCGGCGCCACGCCCTTCCAGCGCCAGGTGTGGGAGCGCCTTCTTGCCATCCCCTTCGGGGAGGTGGTGACGTATGGACAGGTGGCCCACGCCCTCGGCGGAGACGGCGCCGCCCGGGCCGTCGGGCAGGCCGTGGGATCCAATCCCCTGGCCATCGTGGTGCCGTGCCACCGGGTGGTGGGATCCACCGGCGGCCTCCACGGGTACGGTGGCGGCCTGGAGAAGAAGGCGTGGCTCCTGCGCCTGGAAGGCCTCCAGGTGGACGGAGAGCGGCCCACCAGCAAGGTGCGCCCCGACGTGCTCCGCCTGCCCCTGTAGCGACCCGAACACCCCCCAACCCTCCGCCAGGTACCCCCGCGATGTCCGCACGCCGTGCCCGCCGCAGCGCCGTCCTGCTCGTCCCCCTCCTCCTTCCCTGCGCCCTCGTGGCGTGCGGACGGGGCGGCGACGACACCGCCGACGCGCCCCCCCAGGGGCCGAGGGCCGAGCCCCGGCGCGTGGAGCCCCTGGGCAGCGAGGACCTGGCCGGCCTCGACCCCGCCAAGGTGGTGCTCAACATGCCGTGGGGCGGGGGCAACGTGAGCCGCGACCCCCAGGCCGCAGCCGCCCGGGCCACGCTGCGGTCCCTGGAGCTGGAGAAGCACCCCGCCTTCGACCGGGTGGTCATGGAGATCTCCACCGACGCCGCCTTCCCCGGCTACCAGGTGGCGTGGGCCGACTCGACGCTTTCCGGGTGCGGTGGCGAGGCACCGGTCCGGGTGGGTGCGACCCACGCGCTCGTCCTGAGCCTGCGGCCCGCCCAGGCACGGGACGACGCCGGCAAGCCCACCGTGGCGCAGCGGCAGCAGCGGCCTCGCTACCCCGCCATCCGGGAGGCTCGCCAGACGTGCGACAACGGCGGACTGGTCCAGTGGCTGGTGACCGTGGAGGACTCGGCCGCGGTGCGGGTGATCGAGCTCCGCGATCCCCGGCGATTGATGGTGGACGTCCAGCACCCCGGGGCGAGCGCCCGGGAGGGCGACTCGGCCGCCGCCGGAGGCACCGCAGGAGGCTGACGGGGCCTCCCGGTCCCGGAGTTGCAGTTCCCCGTAGACGACGTTGGAGCCACCACCGTCGTCCAGAGCGGGAGGCCCCCATGCCCACACGCACGCTGCCCCTGTCCATCCTCCTCACCGCGGTGTCCCTCCTGGCCGTCGCCTGCGGGCGCCCGGGCCGGAAGGAGGCGGACCTGAGCGGGGTCGACACCCTGGGCGAGGACACCACCGGAGAGCATCCTGCGCCCATCTCGGGCGCCCTCCCCTCCGACTCCCTGGGGCCCCTCCCGGAGGACACGGCAGGCCCCCGCCCGGAGCACCGGAGCGCCGATCAGGGCGAGGCGGTGGAGACCACACCGACGACCGCCGACGGCGAGCTGCCGTCCTGGACCTCCCAGGGCATCACCCAGGGCTCGACGGCCAGCGCTCCGCCCACGGAAATCGCCGATGTGCGCACCGCCCGCCACCCCGACTTCGACCGGGTGGTCTTCGACGTGGAGGGACAGGGCTCGGGGGTGCCGGGCTACCGCATCGGCTACGTCGACACGCCCCTCCACCTGTGCGGATCGGGGGCACCCGTGTACCCGTCCGGACAGGGTTGGCTGGAGGTGCGGCTGCAGCCCGCCCAGGCCCACGGAGCCTCGGTTCGGCCCTCCGCAAAGCGGGACAGCCTCGCGGTGGGGCTCCCCCAGGTGGGGACGATCTACCGCACATGCGACTTCGAGGGCATCGCCACCTGGGTGCTGGCGGTGAAGAGCCCCCAGCCCTTCCGGACCTTCACGCTGAAGGAGCCCCGGAGGGTGGTGGTGGACGTGCGGCACTGAGGAGCGCGCCGAAAACGAGGGCCCCCCTTCAGGGGCCCCCGATGATCGTCCGCAGGTGGTCCATCAGGTCCGTCGGCGCGATGGGCTTCCACAGGCAGGAGTGGAAGAGCGCCTCGGCGCGCCGCTGACGGTCGCCAAAGAACCGGTCGGCCGTGACCGCCACCACGGGAATGGCACGGGTGCGGGAGTCGTCCCGCAGCGCCTCCGCGGCCTCGAAGCCACTCATCCCGGGCATGTGGATGTCCATGAGGACCAGGTCGGGGAGGTGGCGCCGGGCCAGGTCCAGGCCCTCGGCGCCGTCATGGGCCTCGAGGACGCTGTAGCCGTCGTGGTTGAGCACGGCACTCAGGACCAGACGAGTGTCCTCGTGGTCCTCGACGAGGAGGACGGTCTTCCTGGGAGTCATACGCCCCCTCAATTGGGGGCGAAAAGTCGGTCGGAAGCCCGGAACCTGGAGAGCCCGAAGAGACCCTTCGAACCGGATGACTGGCCGGCGATTCGCCGTGGCCGTTCAGCATCCTCCCAACGAAGCAAGATCCGAGCCCCGTGGCCGCCGATCCGGAAGCTCACCCCACCCGGGGGTCCAGCAGCACCTTCACCGCGCCGCTCTTCCTATGGTTGGAGGCGTCGCCCAGGGCGTCCCGGTACTGGCCCAGCGGGTACACGTGGGTCACCATGCGGGCCACCGGCGCCCCCGTCTCCAGGAGCAGGTCCTGAGTGACCTGGAAGGTGTGGGCGCCGGCGTCCCGCCACCGCTCCCGTCCGTAGCAGACGAAGCCCTTCACGTCGAGCTCCCGGGCCCACAGGAAGGTGAGGTCCAGGTTGGAGATCTTCGCGGCGCACCCCAGCAAGACGATGCGCCCCCGGGGGGCCGTGAAGCGGAGCGCCTGTCCCAGGCTCGCCTCGCTCCCCACGCAGTCGAACACCAGGGGGAAGCCGCCCCCAGCGTACACCTCGGGACCCACCAGGGGCATGTAGGCCTGGGCCCCCGTGGCGACGATGGCGTCCCTCGCCTCGTCCCCGGGCGCCACCACCGTCGAGGCGCCCAGGGCCCGGGCCAGCTCGCCCTCGTGGCGCCGCTTGGTCTGGGCCACCAGCTCGCCCTGGAAGCCCGTGGCCCGGAGCGCCCACACCACCCCCAGCGCGATGGGCCCGCTGCCGATGACCAGCACCGGCTCGCCTTCCCGCACGCCCGCGTTGAGCACCGCGTGCATGCCCACCGACAGGGGCTCCATGAGCACCGCCGCCCGGTCGTCCAGGGCGTCGTCCACCGGGTGGACCTGGCTCTCGTGGACGATCATGCCCTCGCCCCAGGAGCCGGGGAGCGAGCGGTGGTAGCCGATGGTCATGCCCCGGGCCATGGGGTCGCCGCCCACCGTCGCCGGCCCCTCCTCGCCCGCCCGGGCGCACGTGGCCGGCCACCCCTCGCGGCACGACGGGCACCACGCCTCCGGCGCCACGCCCCGCACCTCGCACCCCACCACCGGGTCCACCACCACCCGGCGACCCGGCTCGAGCCCCCTCACCGCCGGCCCCACCTCCACCACCCGGGCCAGGATCTCGTGGCCCAGCACGGCGGGAAAGGAGCCGAAGGGCTCCATGGCCGGGCTCGCGTGGTAGGTGATGTTGCCGATGTCGCTCCCGCAGATTCCGCCCAGGAGCACCTCCAGGCGCACCCAGCGGGGGCCGGGGAGGGGGGGAGCGCCACGTCCCCCAGGGCCACGCCGCTGGGCCGGCCGTAGAGCGCCGCGTCCGACACGCGCCCCACGGAGCGAGCCAGGAGGTAGCGGGGGACGGAGACGTCGAAGGTGACGGCGTGCATGGGAGCCCGGAGAGGGAGCGGAGGGGCGCACGGCCCGGCGGAGGAGAACGTTAGCCGGGGCAGGGGGAGGGGTCCAGCGGGCCGCGGCTCCCCTCTGGCCAATGGGGCGCCACCCCGGACCGCGGCCGCGACCCCCGGGTACTCTCCCCGCGACGTCGGCCGCCCGGGGGCCGGCGACCCCGGTACCCTGGAGGCGCGATGAAGAAGCCGGTGATCGTGGCGGGCGTCCGCACCCCCTTCACCCGGGCGGGCACCGCGTTCAAGGATCTCACGGCCATCGACCTCGGGAAGCTGGCGGTGCGGGAGCTCATGGACCGCACCGGGGTCCCGGGCGAGGAGGTGGACCAGCTCGTGTACGGCACGGTGGTCCACAACCCCATGGCGCCCAACATCGCCCGGGAGGTGGGGCTCGCCACGCTGCCCAAGAGCGTGCCCGCCACCACGGTGTCCCGGGCGTGCGCCACCGCCAACCAGGCCATCACCGACGCGGCGAACCTCATCGAGATCGGCTACGCCCACGTGATGGTGGCCGGCGGGGCCGAGTCCCTGTCCCACGTCCCCATCCTGGTGTCGGACCGCCTGTCCGAGACGCTGGTGCGCTTCTCCAAGGCCAAGACCCTGGGGCAGCGCGTGGAGACCCTCGCCCGCGTCCGCCCCCGGGACGTGGTGCCCAAACAGCCCCAGATCGCCGAGCCCACCACCGGCGAGACCATGGGCGAGTCGGCCGAGCGCATGGCCAAGGAGAACGGCATCTCCCGGGAGGAGCAGGACCGCTGGGCGCTCCGCTCCCACCAACTCGCCGCCGAGGGGACGGCCGACGGTCGCCTCACCGCCGAGATCGCCCCCGTGTACCTCCCCCCCTCCTACGAGGAGGTGGTGGACCGGGACAACGGCATCCGCACCGACACGAGCCTGGAGAAGCTGGCGGCGCTGAAGCCCGTGTTCGACCGTAAGCACGGGTCGGTCACGGCGGGCAACGCGTCGCCCCTCACCGACGGCGCGTCGGCCGTCATGCTCATGTCGGAGGAGCGGGCCCGGGCCGACGGGATGCCCATCCTGGGGCGCATCCGGAGCTACGCCTACGCGGCCCTCGACCCGGCCACCCAGCTCCTCCAGGGCCCCGTGTACGCCACCCCGGTAGCGCTGGAGCGGGCCGGGGTGACCATGAAGGACATCGGCCTCATGGAGATGCACGAGGCGTTCGCCGCCCAGGTGCTGTCCAACCTCCAGTGGCTGGACTCCCGCACCATCGCGGAGAACGAGCTGGGGCTCACGCGCCCCGTGGGGCACCCCCCCGAGGAGCGCATCAACGTCATGGGCGGCTCCATCGCCATCGGCCACCCCTTCGGCGCCACGGGCGGCCGGGTTGTGACCACCCTGCTGAACGAGATGGCCCGGCGCGACGTCGAGCTGGGGCTGGTAACGGTGTGCGCAGCCGGTGGCCTGGGCGTTGCGATGGTGCTGGAGCGGGTCGGCTAGACCCACGACACCGCGCGCCCGGGTTCTTCGTACGTAGCGCCGAGCCGGACGTCCTTCTCCCGACCTTTCAGCCCGCACCCATGCGCCCGCCCGCCCCGCGTTCCCTCCTCGCCGCCGTCGTGGTGGCGCTCGCCGGAGCCGCTTCCCTCCTGCCCTCCGGAGCCCGCGCCCAGGAAGCGGTGCGGGAGACCCAGGTACCCTTCGACTCCTCCGCCGCCGTCCTCGAGGTGGGGCCGGAGCTGCGCCGGGAGCTGGGGCTGTTCCCCGACGTGGAGGGCTTCGAGGCCGCGCGGCTCTTCCTCACCGACGACGGGCGCACCGTGCTGGAGGTGAGCGCGCGGCGCCAGGGGCGCCTGGTGCGGCAGCGGCGGGAGCTGAGCGCGCCCGAGCTGGAGGGGCTGCGGGACCGGCTGGCTACGGCGCTGGAGGCGCGAAGCGCCTCTCCCCCGGTGGCCCGGGAGGGGCGGGGCGGCCTCGTCCTCGCCGAGACCGTCCTGGGGCTGGGCTACTACGGCTGGGCGGTGCCGAAGGTGCTGGACGTCCAGAGCACCCGGGGCCAGGTGGCGGCCTACCTCCTCACCGCCGGCGCATCGTTCTATCTCCCCTACCGCCTCACCCGGAGCCTCGCCGTGTCCCAGGCGCACCGGGACGCGGTGGTGTGGGGGGGGACCCGGGGCATCGCCTACGGCGCGGTGCTGGGCGACATGATCACGCTGGGCGACGGCGGGGGCGACAACGACACGCGGGTGATCCTCGGCCTCGGCATGCTGGGGAGCCTCGCCGGGCAGATCCTCGGCTACCAGGCGGTGTCGGCCGCCCAGGCCGACCGGGGGGACGTGGCGCTGTGGTCCACGGTGGGGGATCTGGGGCTGGCCGGCGGCTTCGGGACGGCGGTGGCGCTGGGGCTCTACCGGGGCAAGGAGACCTGCGACTTCGACCTGTGCACCGTGTCCGAGACCGAGGCCACCCGGGGCGGCCACGCCGCCACCCTGGCGCTTGGCGCCGCCAGCCTGTGGGGTGCGTACGCCTGGTCGAAGGCCCGGGATTACACCGTGGGCGACGCCCGCGCCCTCCTCTCCTTCGGGCTTTTGGGCGCCCAGACCGTGCTACCGGCGGCGTGGGCCGCCTTCAAGGACAAGGACCGGGGCGACCAGGGCCTCGCCGGGAAGCCTCGTGGTGGGCACCGCCGCCGGGCTGTGGCTGGGCGACCGGGCGCTGGAGGGGCGCTCCCTGGACGGCAGCGACGGGCTCCTGGTGCAGGCAGGGCACCTGGCCGGCGGGCTGGGCGCCCTGGGCGTCACCTACCTGCTGGACGGCGGGGAGCGGGCCGACGAGACGGTCTACATGTCGGCCGCGGCCGCCGGGTCGCTGCTGGGGTCGCTCCTGACCTTCCGCGCGGTCACGGGGAACGGGGCGGCGGCAACCGGCGAAGGGGACGGCGGACTCCAGCTCCGCCTGCATCCCAGCGCCTTCCTCGTGGGGGCCCTGGGCGGCGGAAGGAGCCGGCCTCTCCGGGTCCCCCTGGTGACGGCGACGTTCCGCTAGCCCCTCACGAGTGGCCGCGACGGACCTCGTCCACGGCGGCGGCCACGGCATCCAGGTCGGGCAGGACGCTGTCGTCCTCGCTCCACCACGCCCACGCCACGCGGCCCTCGCCGTCGAGCACGAAGGCGGAGCGGTAGGCCACCCCCTTGAGCCCCCAGTAATCGTCGTTCCGGACCCCGAAGGCGGTCACGGCCTCACGGTTGAAGTCCGAAAGCACCGGGAAGCCCGCGCCGGTCTCCTCGGCGAAGCGGCGCACAACGAACGGGGAGTCCACACTCACCGCCACCACGGCCGCGTCCAGCGCCTCCCAGCGGGCCAGGTCCTCCTGCACCGCGCACAGCTCCTCGGTGCACACGGGGGAGAAGGCCAGGGGGAAGAAGAGGACCACGGCGGGGCGGCCGCCGGCGTGCTGGGAAAGGCGCACCACGTCGCCGGGTCCCCGGGGCAGCGCCAGGTCCGGCGCTGCCTCGCCGCGGGTCAGCGGGCGGGGCCCGTCCGTCTTCTCATCCCGGCTCACGAAGGGTCCCCCAGCTCCAGCGCCAGCGCCTGCCGCACCTCGCGGCGCCGCTTCCCCTCGTGGAAGCGCTGGCGGTCTTCCTCGTTGTCGAGCTTCAGGGGGCGCACGGGGGCCGGGCAGCTCGCGTCGTCGATGGCCACGAAGGTGAGGAAGCAGGTGTTGGTGTGGCGCTGGCGCCCGGTGAGGAGGTTCTCGGCCAGCACCCGCACGCCCACCTCCATGGACGTCCTGCCCACGAAGTTCACCCGGGCCTGGCAGGTCACCAGCTCGCCGGCGTAGATGGGCTCGCGGAAGTCCACCCGGTCGATGGACACGGTCACGCAGTTCTGCCCCGAGTGGCGCATGGCGGCCACCGCGGCGGCCCGGTCCACCATGGACAGGACCACGCCACCGAACACGTGGCCCAGGTTGTTCACGTGCTGGGGCATCATCGAGCTCCGACACCGAGGAGTCGGACTCGGCGGGGCTCTTCGGCTCGTCGTCGGGCGGCGTCACGGGCGCTCTCCAGGCAAGGAGGGGTCGAGGCGGCCAGCGGCCGCGGAGCGCATGCGCTCCAGGAGCCGCCGGGGGTCGTCGGAGCCCAGGTAGAAGTCGGTGCCGTCGGCGAGGTGGAGCACCACGGCACGGTTCCCCCGCTGCGTCCAGGCGCGCTTGTGGCGCTCGCCCTTGACCCCCCAGCGGATGCCCCAGCCGCCGAACTCCTTCATAGGATGGTAGGAAACCGCTTCGGCGCCCTCGATCTCGTCCCAGGTGAAGCGCTTTCGCAGGAGGCCCGTGCGTCCCATGCGGGCCACCACGCCGTCGTTGTCCACGGCCACGAAGAGGATTCCGACGGCCCACTGCACCACCAGCGCCACCGCCGGCATCACCAGGAGGAGGGGCCAGGCGGCCGCACCGGCGCCGGCGACCGTCGACGCCGACGCCACTCCGGCGCCGACCAGGACGGCGCCCCAGAGGAGGAGCCGCGCCCACCACACCATGGGCTGGGACTCCTGGTAGACGGGGCGGGGCGTGGGCTTCATGTGGCTCCCTCTTCGAGGGCGGGGGGCTGTGCGTGCTTCCCTACGGTTGCACGGAGCCCTCCCTTCGACGCAGAATCTCCCCCCGTGCCGAGGCCGGGTCGGACCGGCGGGTCGATCTTCCAGGAGAGGTGCCATGGACGAAGGGGGAACGCAACAGCTGGTGGCGCCCGAGGCCCAGGGGGACCCGCCACCCGGCGCCCACGGAGGCGGATCGGAGCCCGCCTCCGATTACCGCCTCGCCCAGATCCTGGGCCTGCTTGGCGGCGCCCTGATCTTCGTCATCCTGCTCGCCCTGCCCGCCCCCGCGGGGCTCGAGCCGGCGGGCTGGCACACCGCCGCCGTCGCCGCCCTCATGGCGGTGTGGTGGATGACCGAGGCCATCCCGATCCCCGCCACGGCCCTCATTCCGCTGGCGCTCTTCCCCATCCTCGGCGTGCTGGACATGCCCGCCGCCGCCGGGCCCTACGCCAACGAGCTCATCTTCCTGTTCATGGGCGGGTTCTTCCTGGCGGTGGCCATGCAGCGCTGGGGCCTGCATCGGCGCCTGGCCCTGGGCATCCTCGCGTCGGTGGGGACCAAGCCGTCCACGCTGGTCCTGGGCTTCATGCTGGCCACGGCGTTCCTCTCCATGTGGATCTCCAACACCGCCACGGCGGCCATGATGCTGCCCATCGCCCTGGCGGTCGGTGAGCGCTTCCGCCCGCCGGGGCTCGACCCGGACGCGCCCTTCCCCTTCGGCATCGCCATGATGCTGGGCGTGGCCTACGCCTCCTCCATCGGCGGCGTGGCCACCCTCATCGGCACGCCGCCCAACGCGGTGCTGGCGGGCGCCGCCCAGGAGATGCTGGGGGTACACATTGGCTTCCTCCAGTGGATGAAGGTGGGGGTGCCGGTGGCGGTGGTGATGCTCCCCTCCGCGTGGCTGCTCCTGGTCAAGTTCCTCTACCCGCCGGGAGAGCTCCATGGCGACGTGGCCGGCGTCATCGAGGCCGAGCGCCACGCCCTGGGGCCCATGAGCAAGGGCGAGCGGGCCGTGGCGGTGGTGTTCGTGCTCACGGCCCTCGCGTGGATCATGCGCCAGCCCAAGGATTTCGGCTTCGTGCAGATCCCCGGCCTGTCGAGCTTCTCGCCCCTGGTCAGCGACGCCACCATCGCCATGACGGCGGCGGTGCTCCTCTTCATCATCCCGCTCAACCTGAAGAAGGGCGAGTTCGTGCTGGACTGGGAGCACGGGCGGCGCATCCCCTGGGGGGTGCTGGTGCTGTTCGGCGGAGGCCTGTCCCTGGCCCGGGCCATGGCCGACAGCGGCCTGGCGGCGTGGATCGGCGGGGCGGTCTCGGCCCTGGGCGGGATGCCCATCTGGCTGGTGGCGTTCCTGGTGGCCGCGCTGTTCATCGGTCTCACCGAGATCACGTCGAACACGGCCACCTCCACCATGGCCATGCCCGTGATGGCCGGCGCCGCGGTGGGGCTGGGGGCGCCGCCCCTGGTGCTCATGACCACGGCGGCTTTGGCGTCGTCCATGGCCTTCATGCTGCCGGTGGCCACGCCGCCCAACGCCATCGTGTTCGGGTCGGGCTACCTGACCGTGCCCCAGATGGCCAAGGCGGGCTTCTGGCTCAACTTCATCGCCGTGACCATGGTGACCGTGGCCGCCACGTTCCTCGTGGTGAACGTGCTCGTGCAGTAGGCGGCGCGGCGCCGCTGGTGTGGGCTCCCCTCAGGCCCGGGGGAGCCCCGCCAGCGCCCGGCGCACGTACACGGGCACCATGGCCCTGCGCCAGTCGGTGTCCACGATGATGTTCTCCAGGGGGTGGCACTGGGCGTGGGCCCGCTCGGCGAGGGCCTCCACCAGCTCCTCGTCGTCCAGCTTCCGCCCCCGGGCCAGGTCGTCCCACCCCGCCAACGTCCGGGGCCTCGAGCCCAGGGCGGTCACCACGCCCCGCAGCTCCCGGACCGTGCCGTCACCCTCCAGTTCGGCCGCCACGGCCACGGTGAGGAGGGGGAAATCGATGCTCCCCCGCTGCCGGAGCTTTGCGTAGGCGGTGCGCAGCCCCTCGGCGGGAGCCGGGACGCGGACGCGGGTGACGATCTCGTCCCGCTCCAGCCGCCGGTTCCAGATGCCGTCGGCCACGAAGAAGTCGTCCACGGAAATCTCCCGCTCGCCGTCGGGGCCCCGCACGTCCGCCACCGCCCCCAGCGTCATGAGGACGGGCGGCGTGTCGGCCGAGTGGGCGGCCACGCACTTCTTTCCTACCCGGGTGACGTGGCACACGTCGCCATCCTTCTTGAGGCAGTAGCCCAGGGCGCCCCGCCAGAAGGCCGTCTGGTTGTAGTACGTGCAGCGGGTGTCCAGGCACAGGTTGCCCCCCAGGGTGCCGGCGTTCCTGAGCTGGGGCCCGGCCACGTGGGCGGCGGCGTCGGCAAGGGCCGGAAACCATTGTCGGACCTGGGGATGGCTCGCCACGGCGGTAAGACTCTCGGCGGCCCCGATGACCAGCTCTCCGTCCCGTACCTCGATGCCCCGGAGCGCGTCCACGCCCTTGAGCGCCACCAGGTGGCCCGGCTCGAAGAGGCGGTGCTTCAGGTTGGGCACCAGGTCGGTGCCGCCCGCGATGGGCAGGGCGTCCCCCCGGTGCTCGCCCAGGAGGTCCACGGCCTCGTCCAGGGAGCGGGGCCGGTGGTAGCGGTACGGCGGAAGCCTCAGCATACGCGAATCAGTATTCTGGTTTAAGTATCAGGAACCGCCGTCCGGCCGTCCCATCTGGGTCGCCCCGACCTTCTGTCGGATGCGCTCCGCGATGGCGTCGGTCTCCCGGGGGCGAGCCACCATCATGCCGTCCTGCTTGGAGATCCCCGCCAGCCGCTGTGCCAGGGGCTTCTCGCTGATCTCGACGTCCTTGCCCACGAGGGGGGCGTTCAGCAGGTGGGGCGCACCTCCCTGCTGGAGGGCGAGGCCGGTGTGGGCCACGTCCAGCCCCGGAAGCGTGCTGGTCATGGCCAAGACGTCGCCGTCGTGGATGCCGTCGTAGTGCTGCGCCACCAGGCCTTCGGGAATGTAGTAGCGGGGTCGGGACGAGAGGCGCTCCTCCACCCGGCGGATGGCCTGGAAGGTCCCCTCGTCGGTGAGTTGGTCGTAGGCGTCCCGGTGGTTGGACATGAAGTCGATGGCGGT
Organism: uncultured Gemmatimonadales bacterium; assembly: GCA_963720485.1. Classification (GTDB taxonomy): domain Bacteria; phylum Gemmatimonadota; class Gemmatimonadetes; order Longimicrobiales; family Gaopeijiaceae; genus MFD05684-c1. The sequence goes on along the minus strand of OY970395.1, from coordinate 4,059,198 downwards.
CGTGTCCCGGACGCCGCCCAGGAGACGGGTCATGTCCACCACGTAGCCCTTCTTGGCGTTGTTGGCGATCCACTCGCTGAAGTAGTGGAGCCGGCTCGGGTACCCGTCGATCTTGCCGTCCCGGTACCGGATGTCCGTGAGGAGGGCGGCGTAGAGGTCCATTGCGGGGTCCCGCCGCTCGAGGTCCTGGGGGGTGGCCAGGCGCACGAAGTGGGCGAGGGCCATCATGTTCTCCACGAACGTGACGCAGTCAAGCGCCCGCAGGTTGATGACCAGGTGCTCGGACCCGGGAGCTTCCAGCGTCCGGGGGATGTACGGCGTGCCCACGAAGTGTTGGCCCAGGATCGCCATCCGCTCCCCCACGGGCTTCTTCTCGAGCCCCTGCTGCCACGCCCACTGCGCGGTCTTCCCCAGGACCTGGAAGTCCTGCTCGGTCCAGGAGGGGTGGCCCGGGACGGTGTCGCCCGACGTGAGGTCGGGCGCCTCGGCGGACGGGCGCAGGTATCCCTCGGCCATGACCGAGTCGGCGGAGTCCGGGGCCGCGGCCCCGTCGGCGGCGGGGCCGCCCTCGGTCGCCGGGCCGCCGCACCCCGCCGCCACCATGGCAACGGTCAGCGCCGCCACCCTCCAGGGGGGAGCCCGCCGCCCACTCCGCTCACCCGCCGCCGTCATGCGAGGCCTCTTCGTCATGATGCCCATGCCACTCCTCACGCGCCGGCTCCGTCGCCCGACGTCGCACCCTGCGAGCCCCGTGAAGGCACGGCGGCGGGAGACGGAGCTGCCAGGTCGAGCTCCTGGAGCCGGTCTCGGAGGGAGTCGACCAGGACGTTGTGGCTCTCGGCCGTTGCCCGGCACGCCTCCCAGTGGGCCCGCAGGGTATCTACCTGCATTCTCCACGCCGGGACCGAGCTGTTGTAGCGGCGGAAGGTCTCCAGGTAGGACGGATACGTGTCGGCGGGGACGCCGTCGGGCCGCATCCTCTCGAAGTCGTCCACCGCCCGGCGCAGGGAGTCGACGCGGTGGTCGTACTCCCGGAACAGCACCTCCTCCTGGTTCACCGCCACCCGACACGAGTCGGCCTGCGCCCGCAGCGCCTGGACCCGGTCGTGGAGCGCCTCCAGCTCCCGGGCGGTTCTCCACCGGTCCCAGCTCCGCCAGCCCAGCCACGCCACCAGGAGGGCGCCGACCGCGGCGAGGATCACCCTGAAGTGACGCCCCATTCAGTCCGCCGGCACGGTTGGGCGGGACGGGCCGACGGATGTGCGCCGCCCGGGGAGAGGGGGCTTGCCCAGGGTGCCGGCCTCCCGCGCCGCCTCGATCGCCCGCCACACCCGGGGGGGCGAGAAGGGCAGCCGCATCATCCTCACCCCCACCGCGTCGTGGATGGCGTTGGCGATGGCGGGGATCGACGGGTGGAGCGGGCCTTCCCCCGCCTCCTTGGCGCCGTAAGGCCCCTCCGGGTCGTAGGACTCGATGATGAGGGCCTCGAGCTCGGGCGTGTCCAGGCTCGTGGGGATCCTGTAGTCCAGCAGCGAAGGGGCGTTGTGGAGGCCGGCCCGGCCGTGCTCCGCGTCCTTGAAGACGTGCTCCTCCATGAGCGCCTCGGCGTAGCCCATGTAGGCCGAGCCCTCCATCTGACCCTCCACCAGCACCGGGTTCAGCGCCCGCCCGCAGTCGTGGGCGACCCAGATCTTCTTGACCTCCACCACGCCCGTGTCCTCGTCCACGTCCACCTCGGCCACGTGGGCCGTGAACGAGTAGGCGGGGCTGGCGCCGATGGTGCCGCCCCGGTAGTCGCCGTGGACGTCCTTGGGCGTGTTGTACCAGCCGGTGGCGCCCAGCGTCCCGAACTTCACCTCGGCCAGGTTGAACGCCTCCTTGATGGGCATCTTCCGCTCCGTGTCCGGAGACCACAGAGCCCACCCTCCGGACAGGACCACCTCGCCGGGCCGCACCTCCCACGCCTCGGCCACCGCCTCCTTCACCTGCTTCCCCAGCTTCTTCGCCGCGTCCAGGACGGCGTTGCCCAGCATGAACGTCACCCGGGAGGAGTAGGCACCCAGGTCCACGGGGGTGAAGTCGGTGTCGCCCCGCATGACGCGCACCCAGTCCAGGGGCACCCCCAGCTCCTCGGCGGCGATGTACGCCACCGCGGAGTCGGTGCCCTGGCCGATCTCGCTGGCGCCGCTGAACACGGCGACCCTCCCCGAGCGGTCGACCTGGATCTGGGCCCCCGACTGGGGCATGTCGTTGGGGTAGATGGGGTAGTTGGTGCCCGAGATGTAGCACGAGCCCGCCACCCCGAGACCGCGACCGTAGGGGAGCTTCCTCCAGCGGGCCTTCCAGTCGCTGGCCCGCTCCACGGCGTCCAGGCACGCCAGGAAGCCGTTGGAGGTGACCCGGAGCTCGTTCACCGTGCGGGTGTGCTCGCCCATGACGTTCACGCGGCGGAGCTCCATCGGGTCCATGTCCACCGCCTCGGCCGTGCGGTCGAGCTGCACCTCGAAGGCGAAGCGGGGTTGCACCGAGCCGTGGCCCCGCTTGGGCCCGCATGCCGGCTTGTTGGTATAGGCCCGGGTGGAATCGAAGCGGTAGGCGGGCATCACGTAGGGGGCCGTGAGGAGCTGGCCACTGTAGTACGTGGTCACGAGCCCGAAGGAGGCGTAGGCGCCCCCGTCCAGGACGATCTTCGCGTCCACGCTGGTGAGCTTGCCGTCCTTCGTGGCACCGGTCCGGTACTTCATGAGGAAGGGGTGGCGGCCCCGGTGGCTGTAGAACACCTCCTCCCGGGTGTAGAGGATCTTCACCGGCCGGCCCGTGCGCATGGCCAGCTTCGCCACGCAGAACTCCAGGTCGAAGGGCTCGCTCTTGCCGCCGAAGGCGCCCCCCACCGGAGGCTGGAGCACGCGCACCCGGGCCGGGTCCACCTCCAGCACCCGGGCCAGCTCCCGGTGCAGGTAGTGGGGTACCTGGGTGGAGGACCACACCGTGAGCTTTCCGCTCCCTTCGTACTGGCCGATGGCGCAGTGGGGCTCGATGGGCGCGTGGGTCGTGCCCTCGAAGTAGTATCCGCCTTCTATTATCACGTCCGCGGCGTCCATGCCGCCGTCCACGTCGCCGAACTCGAGGCGCACCTTCTTGGTGATGTTGCCGTTCCAGCCGGCCTTCTTGGGTGCGTGGATGTAGGCGCCGTCCTCGTAGGTGCCCGTTGCGGCGATGGCGGCCTCGGGGTCGAGCCAGGCGGGAAGGAGCTCGTACTCCACCTGGATGAGGTCCAGGGCGCGGATCGCCGTGTCCTCGTCCACCGCGGCCACCGCGGCCACGCCGTCGCCGATGTAGCGGACGCGGTCCAGGGCCAGGGGGTACTCGTCGGGCGTCCACGGGATGATGCCGTAGGCCACCGGCATGTCCCGGCCCGTGATCACGGCGCGTACCCCGTCGAGGGCCTCCGCCTTCGACGTATCGATGGACACGATGCGGGCGTGGGGGTGGGGGCTCCGGAGGATCTTCCCGTGGAGCATCCCGGGCAGCGCGATGTCGTCGGTGAAGCGGGCCCGCCCGGTGGACTTGTCCAGCCCGTCCACCTTCCGGAGCCGCCGCCCGATGATGCTGAACTCTCTGTCCGACTGGGCCTTACGCCCGTTCTCACCGCTCATGGCTCTTCCTCCTCCGGGACGGATCCCAGTCCTTCCCGCTTCCACCCCCACGCCCCGCCGCGCATGCGCTCGGCCGCCTTCTCCACGGCCACGTAGATCTTGGTGTAGCCGGTGCAGCGGCACAGGTTGCCGGCCAGGGCGTCCTTGATCTCGTCCCGTGTGGGCGAGGGGTTGTGCTCCAGCAGGGCCGCCGCCGAGCACAGGATGCCGGGAGTGCAGAAGCCGCACTGGGCGGCGCCGTTCAGGTCGAACTCGTCCTGGAGGGGGTGGGGCTCGGTGCCCCGGGAGAGCCCCTCCACGGTCACCACCCGGGTGCCCTCGGCCTCCCACACCGGCGTGATGCAGGCCAGGCGGGGCTCGCCGTCCACCAGGACGGTGCACGCACCGCAGTCGCCCTTGTCGCACCCCTGCTTGGAGCCCGTGAGCCCCAGCACGTAGCGGAGCGTCTCGAGGAGCGTGTAGTGGGCGGGGACGCCCACCTCGTGGTGGTCGCCGTTGACGTCGAGGCGGACGATGTCGGTCGCTGCGGGCACCGGGTCTTGACCTCCTGGCTGGGAAGCGGGAAACCCTCTCGTCGGGTACCCGACGCCCCCGCCGCGGGTCCGGTGTTCGGCCGGGCACCGGGAGCGGGAGGGGCGCATGCCACCTCCGGTCCGCTCCCGGGTATGCCTTCCCGAACTCCGGCACCAGTCCGGCGGCTCCCGTGTGCGGGCCGCCACCTTCCACAGGAGCAGCAGCATGCCGTACCCCGAGATGATGGTCGCCCCCATGCGCCAGGACCTCACCCGCATCGGCTTCCGCGAGCTGAAGACGCCCGCGGAGGTGGACGAGGCGCTGGGCGAGGACGCCCAGGGGACCACCCTGCTGGTCGTGAACTCCGTGTGCGGGTGCGCAGCCGGCGCCGCCCGCCCCGCCGTGTACCTCTCCCTCCAGGGCGAGGCCGCCCGCCCCGACGACCTGGTCACGGTGTTCGCCGGACAGGACGTGGAGGCCACCGAGCGGGCCCGTGAGCACATCACCGGCTACCCCCCTTCGTCGCCGTCCATCGGCCTGTTCAAGGACGGCGAGCTGGTGTGGTTCATGGAGCGCCACCAGATCGAGGGGCGCTACGCCGAGCAGATCGCCCGGGACCTGGTCGCCGCGTACGAGGAGCACTGCGACTGAGGCCAGGGGCCGGCGCCCGGCCGCTCGCCCGGTTCAGGGCACCCCCGGCAGGATGCTTGCTCCCCCTGGAGGTCCCCCGAAGGAGGGAGACCGACCTGACCGAGGCACGGCGGCTTGCCGCCCGAGCGTCGGTCTGTTACGCCCAGTTGGTGCAGCAGCGCTGACCGGAAGCCCTCGGCTGGCCGGTCCCATCCCCGACCCATAGCGGAGAGCGAACCCCCATGGCCGACCCCGCTCCAGACCGCGACATCCGTCCCCGCCGGGCCCGCACCCTCCTCTTCACCGCGGCGGGCGTGGTGCTCGCATTCCTCATCGGCTTCGGATGGCAATGGTGGGCCGCCCGGGGCTACCGCAACGAGCTCGACCAGACACGACACGAGCTCACGATGGAGCGGATGGCCACCACGCTGGCGTCGGCGGTGGTGCAGGTGGATCGGGGTGGGTACGACCAGGCCCGGGAGCTCGCCAGCCGCTTCTTCACCGACCTCCAGCAGCACGTCGGGGAGGCGCCGCCCGACCAGGCCGGCACCTTTCAGGACATCCTGGGCCAGCGCGATGCGGTTATCGCGTCGCTGTCCCGCTCCGAGCCCGGCGCGCAGGAGATGCTGAGCCGCATGTTCGTGCGCTACCGTCTGGCGACCGGGGGCGGGGCGGAGGCGGGCGTTCCGGTCCGGGCCGGAGGTGCCGCGCCGGCGCCCATGGGGAGCGACACGGGGGGCGCGGTGGGGGGCGGCACGGCGCCCGGCGGCGGCTGAGCGGCTAGAGGATCGTCTTCCCCAGGGCGCTGGCCACCAGCCCCACGGCCATCTGGGCCGTGCGGTTGCCGGCGTCCAGCACGGGGTTCACCTCGACGATCTCGAGCCCGAGCATCTTCCCCGAGCGGTGGGCCTTCTCCACCACCAGGTGCCCCTCCCGGTACGTGAAGCCGCCGGCCACGGGGGTGCCCACGCCCGGCGCCACCATGGGATCGAGGCCGTCCACGTCGTAGGAGAGGTGGAAGCCGGCGGTGCCGTCGGTGGCCCGCTCGATGGCTTCGTCCATGCACCGGGGCATGCCCTTCTCATCGATCTCCGACATGGTGAAGACCCGCACCCCGGCCTCCCGCACCACCTCCTTCTCCTCCTCGTCGATGTCCCGGGCGCCGATGATGCACACGTTCTCGGGGCGCACGGCGGGGACGTGACCGCCCACCTCCACCAGCTCCTTGGGGCCGTGCCCCGTGAGGACGGCCAGGGACATCCCGTGGATGTTGCCGCTGGGCGTGGTCTCGGGTGTGTTCATGTCGGTATGGGCGTCGACCCAGATGAGGCCGATGTCCTTCCCCAGGTCCCTGTAGTGGCCGGCCACGGCTGCCGCGGTGCCGATGGACAGGGAGTGGTCGCCGCCCAGGATCAGGGGAAAACAGCCCTGGGCCAGCGCCTTCCTCACCAGGTCGTGGGATTCGACGGCCACCTCCAGGATCTCGTCCCGGAAGCGGAGGCGGGTCTCGCCCAGGGTCGTGGTCTCGGGGCCTTCGGCGTACACCGTGCCCCCTTCCCGCACCGTGTATCCCAGCGACTCCAGGGTCTTGCCCAGCCCCGCGATGCGCAGGGCGGAAGGGCCCATGTCCACGCCCCGGCGTCCCGCGCCCAGGTCGATGGATACCGCCACCACAGCGACGCAGCCCCTGCCGCCGGCGTCGCGCTTCACCGCCGCTGTATCGATCACCGTCTCGGCTACCGTCTCGCTCATCGGTCGTCCTTCCAGTCGGGGTCCTCTCCACGTCCCAGGCGCCGGCGGATCCGGGACCGGCGGGCCCGCACCCCCCGGACCGCCTCCTTCCACCGCCGCCGGGCGTCCCTGGACGACTCGCCGGGCTCGCGCGCCTCGACCTGGACCCCGCCCATGAGGGCGAAGCCCGTGACGCGGACCACGGGTGCCTCGGGATCGTCCGTGGCCGGCTCTCCGTACCGCTCGTCGAAGCCGCCCATGATGCCGATGCCCGAGCAGTCCACCCGCACGCCAGGCGGCACGATGATCTCGATGCCGCCCCAGATGCCGAGGGCCTGGATCTCGGTCACGCCCGGGGGCAGGGGCGCCTCCCGGAGGTCGAGCTGGACGCCTCCCATGATCCCTACCGCCAGGGTCTTCCGGGCCGGGTACCAACGCCCCCGCCGCGAGGCGCCCCCGAGGATGCCCACGATCACGTCCCGCTCCCGGACCCGCTCCAGCGGAGACACGGGAGGGCGCCGCGCGGTGCGCCCGGCGTTCCCGGCCGGCACCGGCGGGGGCACCGACGGCAGGTCCCGGAGGAGGGCATCGAGCTCGTCGGCCGAGGTGGCGCGGTGGGCCGTCTCCACCCTCCGCTCGAACTCGACCAGCTCCAGCTCGTCCCGGGCGAAGGCCTCGCACAGGGCGTCCACCGCGCGCTGCCGCGCAGCGGGCGTCGTCCCGTCGCCCTCGTTCATCTGCATCCCCGCCGGGTTCCTGGCATCGTCGTCGTGTGGGAGTCGCGGGCCTACCGTACCATCGCCGCAACGCAGGGAGCAAGGCGCCAGCCGCCCGTGCCTTGACAGAACGCCCGCCCCCGGGAGGAGATTAGCGGCGAAGCGCTCCGCCGTCTCCCACCGGACTCCCCCCTCGTGTCCCATGGAGGCACCATGCGACGTCCCGCCCTCCCCCTCCTCGTCGTCTTCGCCGCCCTCCTGGCGGGGAGCGGCGGCTGCGCCACGGGCGCCGGCGCGACCAGCTCCAGCGGCGGGTCGGCCACCGTGATCTCCCGGGATCAGCTCGAGCCCCTGGCCCACCTCTCGGCGTACGATGCGGTGCAGCGGCTCCGGCCCACCTGGCTCCGCGCGCGGGGCTCGGAAGGTCCTCCCGTCATCATCCTCGACGGCTCCCCCATGGGGGGGCCCGACGTCCTGCGCACCATCCAGGCGGAGTCGGTGGCCCGCATGGTCTACGTGAACGGCCGGGACGCCACCACGCGCTACGGCACGGGCTACGGGGGCGGCGCCATCGAGGTCACCACGCGCTGACCGGCGGCGGGGCGGACCCGGTCTCCGGGCTCACCCCCACCGCGACATCTGGCCGAAGCGGACGAGGACCCGGGCACACGCCTCGATCTCGGCCACAGGCACCCACTCATCGTCGGCGTGGGCCCGGCCGATGCTGCCGGGGCCGAAGCACACCGCGGGCGTGCCCGCCTCGTTGAGAAAGGCCGCATCGACCCACGCCGTCATCCCGGCCACCGCCGGCTCGACCCCCTCGGCCGCGCACGCCGCCAGCAGCCCCGCGACGAGGGGCCCGTCCCCCGGCACCTCCGTGCCGGGGCGCTGCAGCGTGACCCGGAGCTCTGCCCGCAGTCCCTCCTCCCGGGCGGCCAGCCCGTCCAGCACGTCCCGGAACGCAGCCTCCACGTCCGCCGTGCGCTCCCCCGGGAGGGTCCGCCGCTCCAGGGTGAGGACGCAACGCTCGGGGTAGACCGAGGGCGCCGTGCCGCCCGCAATGGTGCCGGCGTGGAAGGAGGGGCGCCCGAGCAGCGGGTGGGGCGGCGCCGCTGCGAGCTCCGCCGCGTGTGCCTCGAGGGCCGCCAAGTAGAGCCCCGCCTGGCGCACGGCGTCCACGCCCAGGTCGGGGCGGGACCCATGGGCGGCCTTTCCCCGGAACGCCGCCTCCAGCCAGACGAACCCCTTGTGGGCGGGCATCACCGCCAGCCCGGTGGGCTCGCACACCACGGCGGCGTCGGCCCGCAGGCCCTCCTCCACCAGGGCCTGCATGCCCAGGCTCGCGTGCTCCTCGTCGGCCGTGAGGGCCACCACGAGGGTGCCCGGGTGGCCTCCACGCGCCAGGGTGGCGGCGGCGCCGAGGAGCGCGCCCACACCCCCCTTCATGTCGCACGCGCCCCGGCCGAGGAGGCGGCCGTCCTCCACCCGCGCGTCGAAGGGCGGCACGGTCATGCCCGCCACGCCCACGGTGTCCAGGTGGCCATTCAGGAGGAGTGTTGGGGCGCCTTCGCCGTGCCGGGCCAGCACGTTGTGGCGGCCGGGCAACACCTCGGCCAGCGACACCTCGAAGCCCCACCCCGACAGCCAGCCGGCGGCGGCACGGGCGGGTCCCTCCTCGCCGGCGCCCCCGGCCTCCAGCGATGGGTTCACCGAGGGAAGGGCGACCAGGCAGCGGGCCAGGGCCAGGGGGTCGCCGGCGGCCGCGGCCCGGACGACGTCAGGCGGGAGAGAAGAAGCGCTCATGGAACGATAGGCACAGATTTCCTGGCTCCCGGCTCGTATTTCCGAGAACGACCGGTTCGGGAAGGAGCGGGTGGAGGGCCGCAAAGCCAGAGAACAGGCGGCCTTGGCCGCCTTGCGGCAGGTCGGCCTCCCAGGCATGATTCCTGCTCGCGCACCCTTCTGTAGTGCGCTCCCCCTTCGCCCTGGAGGCCCTATCCGCACCCTCGCCGTCAGCCTTATCGGTGCCGCCGCCCTGGCCGCTGCCGCCGGGCTCGTGTTCATCCGCCAACGGGAGTGTCCGGAGGCCAACCTCCGGCTGAAGCAGACGCCGGCGGGTGAAACCGTCCCGGTGAACATCTCCCTGGACCGCATCCGCGAGCTGGGCTACTAAGAAGCCCAGCCGGCTTCTCCGCAGCACCTGCCGCTCCGCGCCCTCCGCCCACGAAAAAGGCGGCGGGAGCGGAGCGTCGTGCTCCCTCCCGCCGCCCTGCCGCTGCGGGCCCGGGGCGCGCCTCAGCCGAAGTGCGCCCGGTTCTTCTCGATGTAGTTGGTCCACTCCGGCGGCACATCGGTGTCGGGAAAGATCGCCTGCACCGGACACTCGGGCTCACATGCACCGCAGTCGATGCACTCGTCCGGATGGATGTAGTACTGATCGTCGCCTTCGTAGATGCAGTCCACCGGGCAGACCTCGACGCAGCTCGCGTCCTTGGTCCCGATGCACGGCTCGGTGATGATGTACGTCACTGCGCCTCCCTGACGTCCAGGCTCATTCCCGGAGACGGAGGTGGCCGTCTCCCGGGGCGGCTAAGAATGATCCAGACCCCCCGAGGCCGCAAGGTTGTGGCGGCCGCCCATTGACGGGCGCCCCCCGGGCCCCGGACCGCGGCTCGCCAGCTCCCTTTTACAGCCGTTTCCGGAATCCCTTCAGCCAGGCACGGTAGCGGCGAGCGAGCCCCGGGTGGGTGCGCTCGGCCACAGGGCCGTACACGGCCTCCGCCTCCGCGTGGACACGCCCGCGCCACGCCGCGTCCCTGTCGTCCCGGAGGTGGGCGTGACGCAGGTGGTCCAGGCGCTCAGCCAGGGCCACCAGGCGGGTCGCCTCATCGGCCGTGACCAGCACCTCCGCCAGTCCTTCGCTGCCGGGCACGGGAACCGCGGCCGCCAGGGCGGCCACCTCGGGACCGAGGGCGGCCGATATGGCCTCCGGCGCCGCCCGCAGCTCCGGCCGTTCGCTCTCCGCCACCGCCGCCGCCGACAACACCCGCCCCTCCCGCACGCCCGCGTCCCGGAGGAGGATGAGGGCGCTCCGTGCGGGGTGCAGGTAGTCCGGGTGGTGGTCGTCCAACCCGTGGCGGGGCTTCATGGCCAGCGACAGGGCCCGGTCCAGGAGACGGCGGGCCTCTCCGCTGCCCCCGGCTTCGTCCAGCTCCCGGTCGACCCGAGCGGCCATGGCGAGGGCCCGGTCGGGAAGGAAGCCCTGCCCCTCCACCGTGCTCAGCCCCGGGCCACGTGGGCCCGGAAGTGCCGGCGCGTGGCCTCCATGGCGTTGGCCAGCGTGGGGGGCGGTCCCTGGAAGGGGTGGGTGGCGCCGAAGGTGTGGCCGGCGCCCTCGACCAGGTGGAGGCGAGCGCCGTGGGAGGCGGCGGCGAGGATCCGGGCCTCCTCCACCGGCACCGTCTCGTCGGCGGTGCCGTGCACGATGAGCCAGGGTGCCCGCACCCGGGCGGCGGCGGCGGCCACGTCCAGCCGCTCGCCGTGCTCCTCCACGTCCCGCAGGAGCGTCACGTCCAGGGGCATCTGCTGCCCCGTGCGGGAGTTGAGGACGTGGACGCGCCCGTTCTCCCGCCACTCGCGGCGGGTCTCCTCGCTCCAGCGGTCGAAGGTGGACACGGCGGCCCAGGTGGCCAGCGCGTCGACGTCGTCTCGCTCGGTGGCCGCCAGGATCGCGTCGCCGCCGCCCCGGGAGTGCCCCAGGAGGCCCACCGCGTCCGGGCGCCGCGGGAGCAGCCCCCCCTCCCGCACCTCGTCCAGCACCCGGCCCAGCTCCTCCAGCTCCCGCGTGAAGGTGTTGGCCGCGAAGCCCTCCAGGTCGGTGAAGCGCTCCAGGTCGTCGCCGACCCCCGAGCCGGAGAAGTTGAACGACACCACGGCGTGGCCGTCGGCGGCGAGGCGCTCGCACACCCACGGAAAGAAGCCCCAGTCCTTGAAGCCCTTGAAGCCGTGGACCACCACCACGGCGGAGCGGGGGGGAGGCCCGTCGGGGACGCGCACGTCGCCCCGGATCACCCGCGTGCCACCCAGCTCGCGGCGGAAGGTCCCGTGCATCACTCCCCCGCCGTGCCCTTCTCCCAGAGGACGTCGGGCCTTCCGGCCCGGTGGTTCTCCAGGCGGGCCAGGACGAAGAGGAGGTCGGAGAGGCGGTTGAGGTAGCGGAGCACCCCGTCCTCCACCGGCGCGGCGGCGGCCAACGCCACCACCGCCCGCTCCGCCCGGCGGCACACGGTGCGAGCCACGTGGAGGGCGGCGGCGCCCGGCGAGCCGCCCGGCAGGACGAACGCCTTCAGGGGTGGCAGCTCGGCGTCGGCCTCGTCCATCCACCCCTCCATGGCGTCGATGCGCTCCAGAGGAAGGGCGGGGGTGTCGGGGCGGCGCCGCGCACCCTCGGGGGGCGGCGTGGCCAGGGACGAGCCCAGGGCGAAGAGGTCGTGCTGCACCCTGCCCAGCCGCTGGCGAGTGGCCGCGTCCTCCACCAGGGTGAGGGTCCACCCCACCACCGAGTTGAGCTCGTCCACCGAGCCGTACGCGTCCACCCGGGGGTGGTCCTTGGAAACGCGTCCGCCCCCGAAGAGGGCGGTGTCCCCGGCGTCGCCGGTGCGGGTGTAGATGCGCACGGGGGTCAGCGGCCCGTGAACCGGCGCAGGGCACGGGCCTTCTCCAGGAGGTTGCCCGCCTGCTCGGCGACGCTCTCCTCCTTGGTCTCCTTCGCCGACGCGGCCGAGGGCGGCCGCCGCAGGAGATCGCGCAGGTCCAGGAGCACCTCGAACCACACCTGGTCCCTCTGGAAATCGAAGTCCAGGCGCTCCATGGCGGCCTTGTCGTCGCGCTCCTTCGCGGCGTCGAAGGCTTCCCGGTACACGCCTTCCAGGCTGGAGAGGATGCGGGCCCGGTCGCGCAGAGGAACCTCCGGTCGGAAGCAGCGTCCGGGCCGCGGGTGCGACGCCGGGGGGCCGGGCGCTATGTTGGGCGGGCGGCCGCCGGCGAGGCCGGCCATGCGAACCCCTTACCTTCGGACGGGCCCGCCACCCGGGTCAAGGAGGGCCCCCTCGATGAGCGACGTGGACGCACAGGATCCCCGCCAGGAGCGGGCCAACGCCCTGTACTGGGACTCGGACGAGAGCGTCAACCAGATCGCCGAGACGCTGGACCTCTCCAAGGGCACCCTGTACGGGCTCATCAGGCCCCGGCCGGCCGGCGTGGACTGCCCCCGCTGCCAGGCGGAGATGGAGTACGCCAACCGCACAGCCCGGGACCGGAGCTTCCTCACCTGCCCTTCGTGCGGGCTCGAGGAGGAGGAGGAGACGGTGGAGGCGCTGTGGAGCGACGCCGGCGAGGCCGGCGCCGCCCTCCCCCCGCCCGGGCCTCGGACGGCCTCCTCAGGGCCCCCGCCAACCGCCTGGGCACGGAGCGGGTGGCGGTGGGCGCGGCCCTTCTGGCGGCCGCGGCCGGCTTCCTCCTGGGCCGCCTCACGAAGCGGAACTGACCGGGCTCCCCCCGTGCCCACCAACGTCCGCGACCCCCGGACGATCATCACCCCGGACGCCTTCGAGATCGATCCCGCTCTCCTGGGCCTCCCTCTCGCGCCGCCGGCACGCCGCTTCTGGGCCATGGTCGTGGACCTGGTGGTGGTGGGCGTCCTCACCGCCGTCCTCTCGAACGTCAAGCTCCTCCTGTGGGGCGTCATCGGACTCGTCCTGGTCCGGGTCGCCCTCAAGAAGACGCGGCGCTCCACTGCACAGGCCGCGGGCGTGGTGCTCCAGGTGGCGGTCGGCTGCCTGGGTCTCACCGTGCTGGTGGTGGTGCTCATCGTCTTCGCCTTCGCACACTTCTCGGGCGCGGGTGACCGGGTCCGGGAAGCGCTGGACTCCAAGGTGCAGCAGGCGGTCGAGCGCGGCGACATCGGCGGCGCCGCGCTGGGCCTGGACGCCGGGCTCGACCAGGCCACCACGCCCGCCGAGGCCCGGCGCGCCATGGAGCGGGCGTTGGGCAAGCTGGAGGACGCGCCCCTGTCGGCGTCGACCAAGCGGCTGATCCTGAAGGCGGCGGTGCCGTCCGACGCGAGCTGGCGCGGTCAGGCCGACTCCCTCATCACCGCGGCCATGGCGGACGCCGGCCAGACCCCTCCGCTGCCGGAGCCCCCGGCCGCCGGGGTCGGCAGGGCGGCCGAGACCCCCGTCGACAGCGCCAGCGGAACGGCCGGACCGCCCGCCCCGCCCTCCGACACCACCGCCCCCGACCTGACCGGCATGAGCCCCGCCGAGGTGGCCACCGAGTACGCCTCCCTCACCCGCGCCGGCGCCGATGCCGGCGACCCCCGCTACCGCGCCGTCGAGCGCCGCCTCGCCGCCCTCGTCGCAGCCGACACCCTGCAGGTTCTCCAGGACCGGCTGGTGGACGTGCAGGGCGACCTGGAGGCGGAGCGGGCCGTGCGCCGGGACATGGAGAAGGATGCGGGCACGGCGCGCTCGGGCGGGGCCGCCTTCGTGGCGCTCCTCCGGGACATCTGGAACCAGCTCGGGTCCGCCATCGGGCTGTGGAGCCTCTACTTCACCGCCACCCTGGCGCTGTGGAACGGGCAGACGGTCGGAAAGCGCCTCACGGGGGTACGGGTCCTGCGTCTGGAGGGCGGCCCCATGGGGTGGTGGACGGCCTTCGAGCGGGCGGGAGGCTACGTGGCCGGGATCGCCACCGGGCTCCTCGGCTTCGCCCAGGTCCTGTGGGACCCGAACCGCCAGTGCATCCACGACAAGATCGTGGGCACGGTGGTCATCGACGAGCGCGCCGAGCGCGTGCCGGGCGCCTGGCAGGAAGCCTGGGGCGACATGCGCAAACCCGAGCGGAAGGATACATGAGCAGCCGTTTCGACATCGACGTCGCCTCCGGGTCGCCCCAGGCCGCGCGCACCGTGGAGGAGCGCTTCACCAACCGGGTGCAGATGAACGTGCCCGACAAGCACAGCCCCCGTCTGCACCAGGTCATGGAGGCGGTGAACGCCGACGAGGACCTCTACGGGCTGTGGCTGGCGGCCAACGTCAACGCCATCGAGCGGCTGGGGATGACCGACCACGGCCCCGTGCACGTGAAGATCGTCATGAACATCGCCGTGCGAATGCTGCGCCTGCTGGCGGAGGCCGGCGTACAGCCCGAGGTGGTGAAGCGCTACGGGATGGAGGACCAGGACGGGGAGGTGGTGGTGGCCCTGGCGTCGCTGCTCCACGACGTGGGCATGTCCATCCACCGTGCGGACCACGAGAGCTTCTCCCTCTTTCTGGCCCACGACAAGCTGAAGCAACTCCTGCCCGCGGTATACGACGTTCGCACCGCCGCGCTGGTACGCTCCGAGGTGCTGCACGCCATCATCGGGCACCGCTCGGGCGGAAGCCCCCTCACGCTGGAGGCGGGGGTGGTACGTATCGCCGATGCCCTGGACATGGCCAAGGGAAGGAGCCGGATTCCGTTCGACGCGGGCTCGCTCTCCATCCACTCGATCTCGGCCCAGGCCATCGACGCGGTCCACATCGAAAAGGGCGACGAGGTGCCCATCCGCCTCGTGATCGAAATGTCCAACTCGGCGGGGGTATTCCAGCTCGACCAGCTCTTCCGGGAGAAGCTCAAGGGGAGCGGTCTGGAGCCGTACCTGGAGGTGGAGGCGAAGATGGAAGGTGAGACGGAGAAGCGCATCTTCAAGCAGTTCAGGCTGTAGGGTCGCCCCCGGCGCCGCGCGCATGCTCGACGTCAAGGTATCCTTCCCCCTGGCCTTCCTGGCGGGGCTCGTGTCGTTCCTGTCGCCGTGCATCCTTCCGGTGGTGCCGAGCTATCTGGCCTTCGTGTCGGGACTTACCCTGGAAGAGCTCCAGTCGGGGGAGAGCGTGGCCGGGGCCCGCAGGCGGGCGGTGCTCCACACCGTCCTCTTCGGCATAGGCTTCGGCCTCGTCTTCATGACGCTGGGAGCCGGCGCCAGCGCCGCGGGGCAGGCGTTCAACCGCGCCCTTCCCTGGGTGACGCGGGCGGGTGGGCTCGTGGTGGTGCTCTTCGGGCTGCACCTGGCCGGGGCGCTCAGGATTCCTGCCCTGGCCCGGGAGGTGCGGTTAGATTGGGCGCGACGGCCGGCGGGGCCGGTGGGATCCCTCCTGGTGGGGGTCGCGTTCGGTGCGGCATGGACCCCCTGCGTGGGGCCGGTGCTGGCGTCGATCCTGCTCTACGCCGGCTTCGAGGGCACGGTGGCCCGGGGCACCCTCCTCCTGGGCACCTACGGGCTGGGCCTGGCGGTGCCGTTCGTCGGCTCGGCGCTGGCGTTCAACTGGTTCATGGCGGGGAGGTCGGGGGTTCGGCGTTGGCTCGTGCCCCTGGAACGGGGCGCGGGCGCCGTGCTCCTCGTCGTGGGGTTCCTCATGGTCACGGGCCGCTGGGCCGACCTCAACCGATTCCTGGCGGGGCTGGGACAGCTCGTCCACCTGGAGATGTGACGGAGATGGCAGCCACTTCCTTCCGCCGGGCGCTGGTCCTCGCCTCGGTCCTCGCGTCCGCGGGCACCTGGGCTTGCGGCACCGCCGACGGCGAGGCCGGTCCTCCAGCGGATCAGGCGAAGGCCGAGGCCTACGCCCCCGGTCCGCCGCGGGCCCGGCCCGGCGCAGCGCGGCAGAGCGCCGCCGCCGCCCCGGACTCCGGGATCGACGTGGACGCCCTGGGCTACACCCGGGGCAGCGACGCCGCACCCGTGCGCGTCGTGGAGTTCAGCGACTTCGGCTGCGGCTACTGCCGCCAGTTCAACCTGGAGACCTGGCCCACGCTGGAGCGGAAGTACGTGGCCACGGGCAAGGTCCAGTGGAAGATGATCCCCTTCGACATCGGCACCTTCCCCCACTCCCACCAGGCCGACCTGGCCGGGGAGTGCGCCGGCGAGCAGGGCCGCTTCGAAGACCTCCGTCCCCTCCTCTTCCAGGAGCAGAAGAGCTGGAAGAGCGGCACCGAGGGGACGGCCCTGGACGTGCTGCGGAAGATGGCCGCCGGCGCCGGCCTGGACATGGACCGCTTCAACCGCTGCATGGCCCAGGGGTGGAGGGCGGCGAGGATGAGCGCCTCGGCGCAGCTCGCACGCCAACTCGGCATCCGGGGCACGCCCACCTTCTACATCCTGGGCTACGGCATCATCCCCGGAGCCCTCCCCGCCGAACAGTTCTCCGCCGTGCTGGACAAGGTGCTGGCCCGGGAGGCCGGGGAGCACGGGTCCTGATTTCCGGGCCGTTCCGGGGGTCCCGGCGCCTCCGCCGGCGGTCGTGTGCATCCATCCTGGCGAGCGTCCTGGCGGGGGCGTGCGCCGTTCCCGGCTCGGGACCCGGATGCCGCACCGTCGAGCAGCCCCGGGAGCTGCCGCCCGTCCTCATGGAGGCGTCGGGCGTGGTGCTGAGCCGGAGCCACGACGGCGTGTACTGGGTGCACAACGACTCGGGCGAGCCCGCCATCTACGCCGTGGACCGGAAGGGCGACCTCCTGGGCACGTTCACGCTGGGCGTGAAGAAGGCCCGGGACTGGGAGGACATCGCCGTGGGCCCGTGCGGCAGGGGCCAGGGCGACTGCCTCTACGTGGGCGACATCGGCAACAACTACGCGGAGCAGGACACCATACGCCTCTACCGCGTGCGGGAGCCCGCCGACCCCACCGCCAGCGGCGAGCTCGACACGGAGACGTTCCCCATGGTCTTCGACGGTCCGCCCCCGGACATGGAGGCCATGTTCATCATGCCCGGCGGCGACCTGTACTTCGTGTCCAAGGGACGCCAGGGTCCGGTGACGCTCTACCGCTATCCGATGCCCCTCCGCGGGGACAGCACGGTCACGCTGGAGCCCCTCCAGCGGATCGGCGACGAGCCCCGCTCGCTCCCCCGCCAGGTCACCGGCGCCGACGCCTCCCCCGATGGCCGCTGGGTGGCCGTGCGCACGTACGAGACGCTCATCTTCGAGCGCTTCGATGGCCGCGCGCTCACCCCCCTGGACGACGGTACCGTGAACCTGCGCACCCTGCGGGAGGCCCAGGGGGAAGGGGTCGGTGTGGCCGCCGACGGCACGGTGGTGCTGGTGAGCGAGGCCGGGCCGATGGGGAAGCGGGGCGGGATGGCGGTGCTGAGGTGCAGGGTGCCCTAGCTGGTGCAAGCAGGGACGTTGTTCACCAGCTCTCGCATCTGAATTGCGATACGGCCGAGGTACCCCTCCCAGCCGGCACCCACAACAGACGGCGCCTGGCGCCTCCTCGCACCCCTCCGCACATTCCCCGCATCCCGCACCGACCCATCCAGGAGGCGTCCATGCACCGCCGACGCGCCCTTCCGGCCCTCGGCCTCCTCGCCGCAGCCACCCTCGCCGCCTGCGCTTCCGGCCAGGCCACCCCCGCGCCCGCGGCGGCGCCGCGCACCGCCGCGTCGCTCCCGAGCATCGAGAGCAAGACCGAGGGCATGCGCAAGATCGACGGCTTCATGCCCGTCTACTGGGACTCGGCGGGGGGGAAACTGTGGCTGGAGATCGGGCGCTTCGACACCGAGATCCTCCACTACGCCTCCCTCCCCCAGGGGCTGGGCCAGAACGACATCGGGCTGAACCGGGGCGACCTGGGGCCGGAGGAGGTGGTGACGTTCGAGCGGGTGGGCCCCAAGGTGCTCATGAAGGAGCCCAACGAGCGCTTCCGTGCCGGCACCACCGACGCCGCCGAGGAGAAGGCGGTCACGGACGCCTTCCCGCCCTCCGTGCTGTGGGGCTTCCAGGTGGCGGCGGAAACCGGCGGGCGCGTGCTGGTGGACGCCACCGACTTCTTCCTCCACGACTGGCACGGCGTGGTGGAGACGCTCCGCCAGACGGGGCAGGGCACGTTCCACCTGGACGCCTCCCGGAGCGCCCCCTACCTCCCCCGCACCAAGGGGTTTCCCAAGAACACCGAGGTGGAGGTGACCCTCACCTTCACCACGGACCAGCCAGGCCGCCTGGTCCGGAGCGTGGCCGCGACGCCCGACGCCATCACGGTGCGGGAGCACCAGTCCTTCGTGGAGCTCCCGCCCCTGGGGAGCTACACGCCCCGAGCCTACGACCCCCGCTCGGGCTACGGGCCCATGACGTACTACGACTACGCCACGCCCTTCGACCAGCCCCTGGCCAAGCGCTTCATCCGGCGCCACAAGCTGGAGAAGAAGGACCCGACGGCGGCCATCAGCGACCCGGTGGAGCCCATCGTCTACTACATCGATCCGGGCGCCCCCGAGCCCATCCGCTCGGCGCTCCTGGAAGGCGCCCGCTGGTGGAACCAGGCGTTCGAGGCGGCGGGCTACCGGAACGCCTTCCGGGTGGAGCTGCTCCCCGACTCGGCCGATCCCATGGACGCCCGCTACAACGTGGTCCAGTGGGTGCACCGCTCCACCCGGGGGTGGAGCTACGGCAACTCCATCGTGGATCCCCGGACGGGGCAGATCCTCAAGGGACACGTGACGCTGGGCTCGCTGCGGGTGCGCCAGGACTACCTCATCGCCACCGGCCTCACCTCGCCGTACGCCGCCGGTGACAGCGCCGACCCGTCGCTGCGGGCCATGGCGCTCCAGCGCATCCGCCAGCTCGCGGCCCACGAGATCGGCCACACCCTGGGGCTCAGCCACAACTACATCGCCTCGGCCCAGCGGGCCGCCGGGGCCCAGTCGGTCATGGACTACCCCCACCCGCGCATCCGGCTCGTGAACGGGCGGGTCGTCCTGGGCCAGGACTCCTACGACCAGGGGATCGGAGCGTGGGACAAGGTGTCCATCGCCTACGGCTACCAGGACTTCCCGGCTGGGACGGACCAGAAGGCGGCCCTGGACTCCATCCTCACCGAGGCCATGGGGCGGGGGCTGACCTTCATCACCGACCAGGACGCACGCCCCGCCGGGAGTGCACACCCCCTGGTGCACCTGTGGGACAACGGCACCGACATGGCCGCCGAGCTGGACCGCATGATGGACGTGCGCCGGGTGGCCCTGGACGCCTTCGGCGCCGGCGCCGTGCGCAGCGGCGAGCCCCTGGCCCTGGAAGAGGAGGCGCTGGTGCCCCTCTACCTCTTCCACCGCTACCAGGCGGAAGCGACCAGCAAGGTGGTGGGCGGCCTCTACTACACGTACGCCCTCAAGGGCGACGGGCAGGAGGCGCTGCGGCCGGTGCCGGGCGCCGAGCAGCGGGCAGCCCTGGACGCGCTCCTGCGGACGCTCCAGCCCTCCGAGCTGACCCTGCCCCGTGCCATCCTGGCCCAGCTCCCGCCGCGCCCGCCGGGCTACCCCATGCACGCCGAGCTCTTCGGCCGCTGGACGGGGCTCGTGTTCGACGCCGTGGCGCCGGCCGCCACCGCCGCCGACCTGACCCTCTCCTTCCTCCTGCAGCACGAGCGCGCCGCCCGCCTGGTGGAGCAGCACGCCCTCGATCCCTCGCTGCCGGGCCTCGAGGAGATCATGAACCGGGTGCAGGCCGCCACCTTCGGCACCACCCCCTCCGACCCCTACCAGGCGGAGGTGAACCGGGCGGTGGAACGGGTGTTCGTAGACCGGCTCCTGGCGCTGGCCCGCTCGGCCGGCATGCCCCAGGTGCGGGCAGCGGCGGCACTGCGCCTGGACGCCCTCAAGGACAACCTCCGGGCGCGCCTCACGGCGGCCAACGCGGCGGACCGGGCACAGTTCTTCCTCCTGGCCGAGGACATCCAGCGCTTCGAGGAGCGTCCCATGGAGGCGGGACCCGCGCCGACGACGCCGGACGTACCGCCCGGCGACCCCATCGGCGACCCGGGCATGAGCTGGCTCGACCTCCGCTGCCCCTGGTGGTGAACGAACCCGACCCACGTCCCGACCTCTCGAACGACGAGGCCAAGCAGAAGGCGGCGGAGCAGGACAAGGACAAGCCCAAGTCCTACGGGACCATCCTGGAGGAGGAGATCTTCCAGGGGCTCCACGAGCTGGAGCGGCCCGCCGTGGGGTTGTTCCTGTCGGGCACCTCGGCCGGGCTGGACATCGGCTTCAGCGTCCTGCTCATGGCCGCGCTGCTCACGCTCCTCCAGGGGGCCGTTCCCCAGCCCCTGGTGAAGCTGGCCGTGGCCAACGCCTACGCGGTGGGCTTCGTGTTCGTCATCCTGGGCCGCTCCGAGCTGTTCACCGAGCACACGGCCCTGGCCGTGTTTCCCGTGCTGGGCGGCCGGGCCTCGGTGGCACGGCTGGCCCGGCTCTGGGGCATCGTGTACGCGTCCAACATCGTGGGCGCCGCCTGCTTCGCGGCGCTCCTGGCGTGGATCGCCCCGCCGTTGTCGTCGGTGAGCGGCCAGGCCTTCGGTGTGTTCGGCCACGAGCTCGTGGATCATCCCCCCGCCGTGATGCTCACCAGCGCCCTGCTTGCCGGCTGGATGATGGGCCTCCTCTCCTGGATCCTGGCCGCCGCCCAGGAGACCATCGCCAGGATCTTGCTGGTGTGGCTGGTCACCGCCTCCATCGGGCTCCTGGGGCTGCACCACTCCGTGGTCGGCACGGTGGAGGTGCTCTCGGGCGTCCTCACCGACGCCACCCTCTCCCTGGGTGACTTCTTCCGATTCCTGGTGTGGACCACGCTGGGCAACGCCCTGGGCGGCGTGGTGTTCGTGGCCGTCATCAAGTACAGCCACGCCATCAAGGGACCGACCATCCCGCCACCGGCGGCGGCGCGCTAGACCCGGCGGGCCACGACGCCACCGGTCGCGGGCCACTCCTGTTGACTTCCGACAACAGGAGCATCACTCTCTTGTCAGGTTCCGACAACAGCCCCCGGGGGAGCCACCGTGACCGAGCCTTCGTCCGACGTCCTGCGCGGCACGCTCGACCTCATGATCCTGAAGACGCTGGCTCTCCAGCGCATGCATGGCTGGGGCATCAGCCAACGCATCCAGGAGCTCTCGAGGGAGGCGCTGCAGGTGGGGCAGGGCTCCCTCTATCCGGCACTGCAACGGCTGGAGGAGAAGGGTTGGGTGGAGAGCGAATGGGACACCACCGAGCAGAACCGGCGCGCGAAGTACTACCGGCTGACGACGGCCGGGCAGCGGGCGCTGGGCGAGGAGACGGAGAGCTGGCGGCGCTACGTGCGGGCCGTTGAGCTCATCCTCGGGACCACCTGACGCGGGAGACGGGGAGGCCACCATGGGATGGATGCGGGGACGGGTGCGGCAGCTGAGGGCGCTCTTCCGGAAGGCGCGGGAGGACCGTGAGCTCGACGCCGAGGTCCGCTTCCACGTGGACATGGAGACGGAGAAGAACCTCCGCCTCGGCATGGACGCGGACGAGGCGCGACGGCGGGCCCTCATCGCCTTCGGCGGCACCGAGCGCATGAAGGAGGAGGTGCGCGCCGCCCGCTGGACGCGCTGGATCGAGGACCTGCTGGCCGACGCCCGCTACGCCGTTCGCGCCCTCGCCCGCCGCCCCGGCTTCACGGCGGCGGCGGTGACCACCCTGGCCCTGGGCATTGGCGGCACCACGGCCGTCTTCAGCGTGGTGGAGGGGGTTCTGCTCCGGCCGCTCCCCTACCGGGACCCGGGGCGCGTGGTGCGCGTCGACGCAGGGATGGGCGTCATGGGCGAGGTGCTGGCCCTGCGGGGGCGGGTGGCGGCCTTCGCCGACGTGGAGGCGTACGGGGCCTTCGGCGCCCTGAGCCTCACGGGCTCGGGAGAGCCCGAGCGCCTCGCGAGCGCGGCCGTGACCCCGGGCCTCTTCCCCCTCCTTGGCGTCGAAGCCGCCCTGGGTCGGACGTTCCTCGCCAAAGAGGACGAGCCGGGCTCGGACGACGTCGTGATCCTGAGCCACGGCCTCTGGATACGCCGTTTCGGGGGAGATCGGAGCATCGTGGGGAGGCGCATCGTCCTCGACGGGGTGAGCCGGGCCGTGGTGGGGGTCATGCCGGCCGGCTTCCACTTCCCGAACGACGCCACCGAGGCGTGGATTCCCGTGGTCACCGCGGGTCTCGATCCGGGCATGCTCTGGGGCGCAGGGGGCTACAGGAAGGTGGCCCGCCTCCGCCCCGACGCGACCCCGGAAGGCGCCGCCCTGGAGGTCGCCTCCCTGGAGTCCACGATGCGGGCGCTCCTCCCCTGGGCCATGCCCGACGACTACTGGAAGACCCCCTCGGTCGTCCCGCTGCGAGACGCGCTGGTCGGAGGGGTCCGCCCCACGCTCCTCATCCTGCTGGGCGCCGTGGGTCTTCTTCTCCTGGTGGCGTGCGCCAACGTGGCCAACCTCCTCCTGTCTCGGGCGGCGGCCCGCCGGGAGGAGATAGCGGTTCGGGCAGCGCTCGGGGCGCGCCGGGCCCGCCTGGTCCGCCAGCTCCTCACCGAGAGCCTCGTGCTGGGGCTGCTCGGCGGCGTCTCCGGGCTGGCCCTGGCCGTCGGGGCCGTGGCCAGCCTCCGGCGCGCCTTCCCGCCGGAGCTGCCGCGCCTGGGCGAAGTCGCCATCGACGGACGGGTCCTCGCCTTCGCCCTGGCCGCGTCGCTGGCCACGGGGCTCCTCTTCGGCCTCGTCCCCGCGCTGCGCGCCTCCCGGTCCGGAGGGGGCACCTTCCTGGAGGGCACCCGGGCCGGCGGCGGCACCCGGGAGCGGCACCGGCTTTCCGGCGTGCTGGTGGCCGGCCAGATCGCGGTTTCCACCGTCCTGGTCATCGCGGCCGGCCTCCTGGTCCGGAGCCTGGGGCGCCTCCTGGAGGTGGACCCGGGCTTCCGGGCCGGGAGCGTGGTGGTGGCGACCGTCGCGCCCCCCGCGTTCCGCTACCCGGAGGCGCCCGACCGCGTGCGCTTCTACGACGCACTCCTCGAGCGCCTCGCATCCCTCCCCGGGGCGGCCACGGTGGCGGTGGGCAGCGGCGTGCCCTTCGGTGGCGACGCGTACGGGAGCGTGTTCCTCATCGAGGGGCGCCCCGACCCCTCGGCGACGGGCGACTGGCCCCAGGCCGACGCGCGCCTCACGGTGAGCGCGGACTACTTCCGGGCCCTCGGCATCCCCGTGCTGGCCGGCCGCCCGTTCACGGCGGCCGACCGGGCGGAGGCCCCGGGGGTGGCCGTGGTGAGCGCCGCCCTGGCTCATCGCTACTGGCCCGGCCAGGACCCCATCGGCCAGCGGCTCAGGCTGGTCTTCGACCCGGACTGGCGCACGGTGGTGGGCGTGGTGGGCGACGTGAAGTGGAGCGAGCTGTCCGACCAGGACGGGCCGGCCCTGTACGTGCCCCTGGACCAGGGGCCCACCGGCCCCATGCGCGTCGTCGTCCGCGCAGCGGGAGCGCCCGCAGCGGTCGCAGGCCGGCTCCGCGACGTGGTCACGTCGGTGGACCCGGACACGCCGGTGAGCGACGTGCGCACGGGCGAGCGTCTGCTGTCCGACGCCCTGGCCCAGCCCCGCTCGGCCACGGGGCTCCTCGCGGTGTTCGCCGCCCTTGCTCTGGCCCTGGGCGCGGTGGGCACCTACGGCGTCACCGCGTACGCGGTGAGCCGGCGCATGAGGGAGTACGGTATCCGGCTGGCCCTGGGGGCGCCGCGCAAGCGCCTCCTTTGGCTGGTGCTCCGGCGCGGCGCCCTCCTGGCCGCCGTCGGGATCGGCCTGGGTCTGGTCGGGGCCCTGGCCGCCACCCGCCTCCTGTCCGGCGTGCTCTTCGGCGTGAGCCCCCTGGACCCCCTCACCTTCGCGGCCGTCCCGCTGCTGCTGGCCGCGGCCGTCCTCGCCGCGAGCTGGCTGCCCGCCCGCCAGGCGCTCCGGGCCGACCCCGTCCGGGTGCTCGGGTCCGAGTAGCCCCTCCGAGTAGCCAGAGGAGGCAGCCAACCCTTCCCCGCCCGGGGTAGTCTGATTTTGTCAGAGAACCCCGTAAGCGGCGGGGTCGAACCCTGGGGAGGGAGGGAGCCGTGCCCAAGGGCGAGCACCTGGGTGACCTGGAGGAGCTGGCGCTCCTGGCCGTGCTCAGGCTGGGCGAGGACGCCTACGGCGGATCGGTGCGCCGGGAGCTGGCGCGGCGGGCGGGCCGGGCCGTCTCCGTGAGCACGGTCTACGTCACTCTCATCCGCCTGGAGGAGAAGGGACTGGTCACCTCCCGGGTGGGCGAGGCCACCACGCGCCGGGGCGGCCGCCCCAAGCGCCACTTCCGCGCCACCCCCGAGGGCGTCGATGCCCTCCGCACCTCCGAGGCCGCCCGGACCAGCCTGCGGGACGGCCTGGGCGCACCGCTGGGGGAGGGCGGTGGCGCGTGAGGCCGGCCCCGGCTCCGACCGGGACGGTCCTCCCCGGCTCCTGGAGTGGCTGCTCCGCCGCCGCCTCCCCCCCGGGCTCCGGGACGCCGTGTCCGGCGACGTGGAGGAGGAGTGGCGGGAGCGGCGCCGCGCTACCGGCGCCCTCCGGGCCCCCTCTGGTACGGAGGCCAGCTCCTGGCG
Source organism: uncultured Gemmatimonadales bacterium (assembly GCA_963720485.1). Classification (GTDB taxonomy): domain Bacteria; phylum Gemmatimonadota; class Gemmatimonadetes; order Longimicrobiales; family Gaopeijiaceae; genus MFD05684-c1. The sequence continues at coordinate 4,034,473 of OY970395.1, read as the reverse complement.
CTCCGGCCCCTGCGCTTGAGCCGGGCCCTGGGCCGCCTGGGCGGCCGCTGGCACGACGAGGCATCCATCCAACCCGCGGCACGGAGCCGGCCCGTGGACCACCTCCTGAAGGACCTGCGCTACGCCCTGCGCCGCCTGGTCGCCACGCCCGGCTTCACCGTGGTGGCGGTCCTCTCCCTGGCCCTGGGCATCGGGGCCAACACGGCCGTGTTCTCCCTGGTGGACCGGGTGCTGCTCTACAAGCCGGCGGTGGGTCACCCCCAGACGCTGGTGGATGTCTACATGCGCTACCGGGACCGGCCGTACTGGTCCCTGTCCTACGAGCAGTACAAGGACATGCGCGACCTGGACGCCTTCACCGACGTCACCGCGTACATCATGGCCGAAGCCCGCCTCGAGACGGGCCGGGGCACCGACGAGCGCGCCCTGGCCGAGCTGGTGGCGGGGGACTACTTCGGCACGCTCCAGGTCCCCATTCCCTTCGCCGCCGGCGACGTGGATCCCTTCTGGATCGTGGCCCGCACCCGGGGCTCGGCCGCCGCCACGGCCGCCGACCTCCGGCGCACCGCCCTGGGCATCGACCCGGACCTCTTCGTCCAGGACGAGGGGACGGCGGCCCGCACCGTGGCCCTCCAGCTCTACCTGCCGCGCATGGGCGCCGGGCTCCTGGCCCTCATGGGCGCGCTGGCCCTGGTGCTGGCGGTGATGGGGCTCTACGGGGTGGTGAGTTACGCTGCGGCGCGGCGGGTGCGGGAGGTGGGCATCCGCATGTCGCTGGGGGCCGAGCGGGGCGACGTGGTGCGGCTGGTCATGCGCGGGGGGCTCCGCCTCGTGGTGGCCGGCGCAGCAGTGGGGCTGGTGCTGGCACTGGTCGGCGCGCGCCTGGTGCGAGGCTTCCTCTTCGGGGTGCGCCCCCTGGACCCGGCGACGTTCCTGGCCGTGCCGGCCATCCTGCTCGCGGTGGCCGTGCTGGCCGCCTGGCTGCCGGCCCGTCGCGCCGCGCGGGTGGATCCGGTGCGGGCGCTCAGGAGCGAGTGAGGCGAGCGGAAGCCGGCCTCAGGAAAGGGCTTCGGCCACCACCCTGAGCACGTCCTCGGGCATGAAGGGCTTCTCCATGAAGCGGTGGGTGGCACGGGCCACGCCCCGGCGCACCACCTCGTCGCGGGTGTAGCCCGACATGTAGATCACCGGGGGACGCACCCCGCCCTCGGCGAGGCGCTCCACGAGCTCGCGGCCGTTGATGCCCGGCATGACGACGTCGGTGAGGATGAGGTCGATGGCAGGGGCCGACGCCCGCACCACCTCCAGCGCCGCCTCGCCGCTGTCCACGTCCAGCACCGTGTAGCCGGCCCCCTCCAGGACCCGCCGCACCAGCCGCCGCACCGGCTCCTCGTCCTCCACCACCAGGACCATCCGCCCGCCGCCGGCGGGGGCGTCGGCCGCGCCGGCGCCTTCCGCCTGTCGGGCCGGTGCGGGTGCCTCGACGCGGGGGAAGTAGACCGTGAACGTGGTTCCCTCCCCCTCTTTGCTCCTGGCCACGATGTAGCCCCCCGACTGCTTCACGATGCCGTACACGGTGGCCAACCCCAGACCGCTGCCCCCGCTCCCCTGCTTGGTGGTGAAGTAGGGCTCGAAGATCTTTCCCAGCACCTCCTCGCTCATGCCCACGCCCGTGTCCGCCACCCTGAGGCACACGTAGTCCCCCGGCTCGGTGGTGAAGCCGAGGTCCGGGGGGGCCTCCCCGCCCAGGCGCTCCATGCCCGTGCGGATGGAGAGCCGGCCGCCGCCGGGCATGGCCTCCCGGGCGTTGATGGCCAGGTTGAGCACCACCTGCTCGGCCTGGCCTGGGTCCACCTTCACCCACGTGGGCTCGGGGAAGGGGTCCACGGCCAGGGTGATGTCCTCCCCCAACGTGCGGGCGAGCATGCGCTCCATCTCCCGCAGGGTGTGGCCAAGATCCAGAACCCGGGGCTGGAGGATCTGCTGACGGCCGAAGGCAAGGAGCTGCCGCGTCAGGTCCTGGGCCCGGGTCGCGGAGCGCATGGCCTCCTCGAGGTGGCCCCGGCCCTCGTCGCCTGGAGGGAACGCCTCCAACGCGAGCTTGTTGAAGCCCAGGATGCTGGTGAGGAGGTTGTTGAAGTCGTGGGCGATCCCGCCGGCCAGACTGCCGATGGCCTCCAGCTTGGTCGTGCGCAGCGCCTGTGCCTCCAGCTCCTTCCGCTCGCTCAGGTCCGTTGAGATGCCCACCACGCCCGCGGGACGGCCGTCGGGGCCCCTGAGAAGCGCGTTGGTGACGTGGGCGGGGAACTCGCTGCCGTCCTTCCTCCGGACCTGGAACTCCCCTGACCAGGTGCCACCGTCCCGGAGCGCCTCCATGATCTCGGCGGCCCGGCCCCCGGCCCCTAGCGCGGGGGTGAGCGCCAGGATATCGAGCCCCTGGGCCTCCTCGGCGCTCCACCCGAAGAGCCGAGTCGCCGCCTCGTTCCAGTAGCGCACCCGGCCGCCCATGTCCGTTGCGATCACCGCCTGGCCCACCGCGTCCAGGAGGGCGGCCTGAAAACGGATCCGCTCCTCGGAGCGGCGACGCTCCCCCACGTCCTGGGCGACGGCGTATACGCCCACCAGCGCCCCGTCCACCTCGACCGGCACGCTCACCCCGCTCACCGGCACCCGCACACCGTCGTCGCGCCGGAGCACCAGATCGAACGGCTGGGCCCCCTCGTCCACCATGCGGCGGAACACCGCCACGGCCTCGGCCCGGGCCTCCGGCGCGACGATCTTCCCGATCCGCCGCCCCAGGACCCCTCCCGCCCGAGCCCCCAGCAGTGCCTCGGCCGCCGGATTGGCCGCGACGATCCTGCCCCGGAAGTCGATGCCGTAGATGGGATGGGGGTTGTGCCAGAAGAGGGAGCGGTAGCGCTGCTCACTCTCGCGCAGGCGACGCTCGGCGTGGCTGCGCTCGACGGCGTAGCGCACGGCCCGCTCGAAGCCGGGGCCGGTGATCTCGGTCTTGCTCAGGTAGTCGGTGGCGCCTGCGGCCAGCGCCGCCCGGTCCACCCGGTCGCTGCCGTAGCGGGTGAGGAGCACCATGGGCGCCCCCACGCCCCTGCGCCTGGCCTCGGCGATGAGGTCGATGCCCGTGGCGGCCGAGCGGAGAAAGTAGTCCACCACGTACACGTCGTACCGCCCCGCGAGCGCCGCCTCGAGGCCGTCCCGATAGCTCTGCGCCCAGGACACGGCGTAGCCTCCCGCCGAGACGTGCCCCAGGTAGGCCCTGCAGACAAGGAAGGCCTCCTCGTCATCGTCGACGATGAGGATCCGGGCCGCAGGGGCCGGGGCGGCAGGGGCGTCTTCGGCCGAGGCCTCGAGATCGTCCTGTCGGGGCATGGGCATCCGCGTTCCGCAGGTACGTGAAGGCCGACTCCACGGGCTCCGGCGCCGGGGCGCCGCGCCCGCGAGGCGGCGCGAAGGCGGGAGTATGGCGGGCCGCACCCCGTCGGGCCAGGCCGGAAGGGTGCAGGGAAACCGCGTCGTCAGGGTCGCTCCTGCCTGTCTCCCCTCCAGATGTTGAAGAGCAGGATCGCCCCGCCGGCGGCCGCCACCAGGAAGAAGACCACGGCGAGGGCCGGGTAGCCGAAGAGGGTGACGCTGGTGGGCACCCGCATCATCAAGCTGGCTCCCACGATGAGGGCCGCCAGCACGAGCCCGGTGGTGATGCGGTTCGCGGTATGGTGGAGGCCCTTCATGATGCGGGTCTCGTCGATGACCCGCACCCGGACCTCCAGGTTGTTCTCGCCGACGGCGTCCAGCGCCCGATTCACCCGCCCCGGGAGCTCCTCCACGAAGTCCTTGGCTTCCAGCGCGGTGCGCAGGGCGTGGCCCAGGCGCACGGAGTGGAGCACGCGCTGGGTGGTGAGGCCCCCAGCGTGGCGACGGATCGCCTCCTGGGGGTCGAAGGACGGGTCCAGGATGGAGGCGATCCTGTCCAGGTGGAGGAGGGTGCGCCCGATGAGGGAGAGCTCCGCCGGCGGACGCACCCCGTGCTCGCCCCCCATACGCGCCACCGCCAGGACGACGCGCCCCATGCGCCCGTCTTCCACCACGCTCTCCTCCATGCGCCCGACGAGCCGCGTGACCTCGTCGCGGAAGCCACCGCGGTCGAAGTCCGGCTGCGCGTCCCCCATCTGCTCCGCCACCCGGGCCACCTCCTCCCCGTCCCCGTCCCCGATGGAGAGAAGCATCTTGAGGAGGCGCTCCCGCATCCTGTCGGGGATCCGTAGCACCATCCCCACGTCCAGGAGCGCCAGGCGGCCGTCGTCGGTGAGGAAGACGTTGCCAGGGTGGGGGTCGGCGTGGACCAGACCGTCCACCAGCGCCTGCTGCAGGTAGGCGCCGAAGAGGTCGTCCAGCAACGTGTGGCCCTCCATCTCCAGGCGCGCCAGGGGGGAGAGGCGGGCCACGTTGCGGCCCCGCACGAAGTCCATGGTGAGGACCCGGGATCCGGAGAGCTTCTCCATGGGGAGGGGCACCACGATGCGCTCGAAGTCATCCAGCGCCTCCGCCAGCGCCCGCTGGTTCCTGGCCTCCTGGCGGTAGTCCAGCTCGGCCGCCAGGGAGTCCTTGAACTCCCGGATCATGGCGTGGAAGGAGTAGCGCCGGCCCGCCTCGGTGTGGGCGTCGGCCATCTTCGCCATCTCCTCCAGCGCCTCCACGTCGCGCCGCACCACCTCCCGCACACCCGGCCGCTGCACCTTCACGGCCACCGTGCGCCCATCCCGGAGCTCCGCACGATGCACCTGGGCGAGGGACGCAGACGCCAGGGGCGCCTCGTCGAAGGCGCCGAAGACCCGGTCGATCTTGACCCCCAGCTCTTCCTCCACCACCTCCTGGACCTCTTCGAAGGAGATGGGCTCCACCCGGTCCTGGAGCCGCTCCAGGGCCTCGAGGTAGCGGCCCGGCAGGAGATCGGGGCGGGACGCCAGCACCTGGCCCAGCTTCACGAAGGTGGGGCCCAGCTTCTCCAGGTCCCGGGCGAGGGCCTCGGGGCGGTGCCCGTCCACGCCCGCCTCCTCCTCCCGGGCCTCCTTCTCCTCCAGCTCCAGGTCCTCGAAGGAGGGCACGAAGCCCGCCTGCTTCACCGCGGCCGCGTCCCCGTATTTGAGAAGGAGGCGCGCCACGTCCTTGTAGCGCTTCAGGTGCGAAGGGCTCAGCGACAGGTCGAGGAGACCGGACCCTGCGGTATTGTCGGCCAAGGAATCCTCCCGGGAGGGGCGACGGACGCAGGGCGTCCCCGGCGGGGGGCGCCTCGGGGGGGAGGGAATCAAGAAGTGGGCCGCGGCGTAGGGGCCCGTCACTCCCACACGTCGAAGAAGTCCACGGGTCCCCGGGTGCCACCCGCCTCTTCGGGCACGCCTGCCCCCAGATAGGCCAGCCACAGCCGCGCCAGCTCCGCCACGAGGCGCTCGTCGGGGACGGCATCGCCCCGGGCGTCCACCTCCCGCAACGCCCCCACCACGGCCCGGTAGCCCAGGAGCACGGCCATCGAGGGGTCGGGGTGACGGAGTTCCGAGGTGCGGTCCAGGAGAAGAGATCGGACGCCTTCCAGGAGGTGGGCGTGGAACGCCACGGCGGGGTCCTCGGCTCCCTCCCCCTGTACCCTCTGCCCCAGGGCCCGGCGCTGTCGCTCGTCGACGCGCTGCGCCTCCAGCAGCGTGCCTACGATCCCCTCCACCAGCGCCTCCAGGGCGAGGCCGTCCCAGCTGCGGGCCTCCAGCGCCCGGTCCCAGCGGGCCCGGGCGTCCTCCCACAGGCGCAGCTCCAGGTAGCGGAGCAGGTCGTCCTTGCCGGAGAAGCGGGCGTAGAAGGAGCCCACCGAGACCCCCGCCCGGGCAACGATCCCCTGGACCGTGGCACCCTGGACCCCCTCCTCGGCCAGGAGGCCCAGGGCGGCGTCCAGGATGGCCTGGAGGGTGCGCTTGCTTCGTGCCTGCTGGGGCGGAGTGAGGAGGGCGTCGGCGTCGCCGGTGGGAAGGGTGGAGGGGGCAGGCTCGACGTCGGGCACGGCGGCTTCCGGAGACGGTGTGGGCGTGAACCAAAACTCTCGTTCTATATGCCGTCCCCGCCGCGACCGGTCAAGCGTGTGTCCCGTCGCACACCCAGGTCACGCCCTCAAAAAGCCGGGCCCCCGGCGGAGAAGGACTCGCAGAGGGTCCTCCCCCACCGGGGGCCGGCGCGGCAGCAGTACTGCCCAATGGCACCGGGGACTCAGAGACCGGCGCCATTTTCTTCAAACCCTCACAGCCCTCCCGGGTTCCCGGGAGAAGCGCCCGGCGCGGGCGCCGTGTTCTCGGGCGCGGGGTTCTGCGGCGTGCCCACCCCCGGTCCTGGGGCGGTCGGCGCCTGCTGGACGCTCGGCGGCTCCCCCACCTTCCAGGCGGGGCTCTGGTCGGCGGCGGTGAAGCCACCGACGAACCACACGAACGCGGCCCCCAGCGCCACCACCAGGAAAAGGACCGCGGCCAGGACCGCGGGACGGCCCCCGTTACGCCGCCGCTCGGGGGGTGGTGAGCTCCGGTTCAAGGTGCTGTCGGCCATGGCCGCCTCCTCCGCTCAAACACGACCGCCGCACGCTCGCCGCGGCGGATTCCACCCTCTAGAGGAGCAAGCGATGTGCCGGCGACGGGTCACCCGAAGAGGCAGGTGGCCCGTCGCCCCGCGCGCCGGATCAGTCACCGCCGCCGTTCGCCCCGCCACCCCCGGGCGCCGGAGCGCTCGGCGGATTCACGTTGGGCGCGTTGACGTCGGGTGCGTTCGTGTTGGGCGCCGGCACCTGGATGTCCACGTCCGGCCCGTTGTTGTTTCCGTTGGCCCCCCACCCGCCGTTGAACCAGAAGAAGGCGCCCACCAGCAGGATGATGACGACGATGAACAGGGCGTACATGCCCCCGTGGCCGCCGCCCGAGGTGTGCACTTCGGTGGTCGTGTGGGTCTCACGAGGAGGGATCTCGTCAGCCATGGCTCGCTCGCTCCGTCGAGGGAAGCCGGGCGGGGCGGATCCTCTGTCCGTAGCCCGGCGCCGGTCCGTGGTCGGTGTTCCCTGTGCGCCACGGGCGGGCCGGGAGGGTGGTCCACGACCGGCGCCTCCCGGTTGCGTTCCCCCACTCGCCGGCGCACGCCCGCGGCGGTGTTCGGGAGGTAGAAGAGCAAGGGGTATGCCCGGGTGATGATAGGGTGCTGATGGGACCTCCCCAGAGTGAGCCTGCGACGGAGACCCCTTCCCTAGGAGGCCCCATGGCGACCAGCACCTACCTGTCGGTATTCGCTCCCCCCTATCGCGCCCTTCATGCGGCGCCCCGCTCGGAGCCGGCCTTCCGCGAGCATCTCTGCGACGCCCGGGGTGTGGCTCTCCTGTGGCGTCTGGGCGGGCCTGAGCAGCATCGGGACTTTCACCTGGCCCGGTCGCGCCCGGGGGGCGTCAGCCTCATCTGCGTTCTGCCCCCCGGAGCGGACGTGGCCGTGAGCCCCGAGATGCTCCGCATCGTGGAGCTGTGCCGCCCCACCAGCGTTCTGCCCTACCACCCCGAAGCCAATCTGGGCGAGCTGAGGCGGCTCTGCAGGCGACCTCCCGACGACCTGCCGGCCGAGGTCGTCGACTACCTGGCGTGGCGCGGGATTCCCCTGGACCAGGAGACACGCCGGCTCGTCCGCAGGATGCTGGAGCTGTCGGGGGAGCTGCGGACGGTGGCGGCCATGGCACGGGGTCTCTACCTCTCCCGCCGAGCCCTGGGACGGAAGCTCCTGAGCGCCACCCTACCGGTGGCGTCCCATTGGCTGCATTTCGGACGCGTGTTGCGCGCCTCGGTTCTCCTCCAATCCACGGAAGCCAGCCTGTTCAGCGTCTCCTGCGACATGGGTTACTCCGACGGCTTCGCATTGAGCAACCAGATGAAGCGTCTCACGGGAGTAAGGCCGTCCGACGTGCGGGAGTACCTGGGGTGGGAGTGGATCCTGGAGGGCTGGCTTCGCAGGGAGGCCGAGGAGGGATCGCTGTTCCTGGCGGACCGCTCGGAGGGCGGTCCCGGGAACCCCGGGTCGCTTCGGTCCGTAGGGAGCCCCCCGTCCTGGAATCGGACGAAGAGGGAACGGGCCTGATGACGAAGGGAGCCCCTCGTGAGCCCGTTGCGCCTCAGGGGCCGGAGGACCAAGTTGCGTTCCCCCCCGAGCACACCGGCCTGCTTCTCTCCCGGCCGTGGCACCCGCCTATGTCCTCGTCTTCAGCTCCCCCGTTCCAGCTTCGCCTGTTCGGTTCGCCCACGCTGCATCGGGGCGAACGGAAGGTCCCCTTGAGCGCCATGCAGCTGGCCCTCTTGAGCCTCGTCTACGGATCCGACGGGGAGGAGGTCACGAGGGGGCGCATCGCATGGATGCTGTGGCAAGAAGACCTGCACTCCAAGGTGCGCCACCGCATCAGCCAGCTCATCTACAGCGCCTCCAGGAAGCTCGGCGGCGTCTCTCCGGTGGAGACCCGCGGCGACGAGCTCGCGGCCGCTCCCCGCGTGGAGTGTGACCTCTCGGTCTTCCGCAGGCTGGACTCACTCGAATCGTTGCGTGTCGCGTCGGAGCGACTGACCCTCGGGTTCGTCCAGTTGGACGAGACGGGCCTGGGCAACGACTTCCTGGACTGGCGCGACGCCCGGACGCTCTCCTTGCGCAAGCAGGTGCGGGAGGCGGCCGCCCGGATGTGGACGGATGCCGAAAGCCGCTGCGACTGGAGCTCCGCGCGGGCGGCTGTCGAGGTCCTGCTGGGACTCGATCCCCGGAACGAGCAGTTCCTGAGGGCGCTCATGCGGGCACGCGCGCTGGCCGGCCAGCCCGAGGAGGCGGAGATCGCCTTCGCATCGTTCCGGGAGGGTGCCGAAGCCGGCTGGACTCCGGAATCGTCCACGGTCGAGCTACTCCAGGCGATACGGACGGGCATCCGCACTCGGTCCCCGATCCGAAGCGCACCCTTCGTGGGACGAGACAAGGAGATGGCCCAGCTCAGGGGCGCCATCACCGCGCCCGACGGCTCAGCGCCCGTGACCTTTCTCATCTCGGGGGAAGCCGGCATCGGGAAGAGCCGCCTGCTGGAAGAGGCATCCAAGGTGCTGGCGCTCGAGGGTTACCGGGTGCAGGCGGTCGGCTGCGGCGTGTTCGAGAAGGATATCGCGCTGAACGTCATCGCGGAGATCCTTGCGGACCCTTCCTACGGTCGGACCGTGGCGAAGCTGGAACCGCCGTGGCGGAGGCTTCTCGAGGAGGTGCGAGACCCCGGGGTCAACGCCGGAATGGCAAGCACCATCTCCTACGACGGCTCCGCGTCCCGACGCCTCATGGAAGCCATCCGGGCCGCGCTCACGCTGCACTCGAAGGAGGCGCCTCTCGCGCTGCTGATCGATGACATCCAGTGGATCGACCCCACCTCGCTCCTGGCCCTCCAGTACATGCTTCGGCGCTGGGAGGGTGAGCGCCTTCTGTTCGCCGCGACGGTCCGCACGGAGGAGCTCTACACGAACACGGCCGCCGCAAAGTTCGCGGCCCATCTCTCGGTGGAAAGCGACGCCTGGATCCAGCTCCACGAGCTCGAGGACGACGCCGCCTCCGAGCTGGTCGAAGCTCTCACCGACGCCCCCCTCGAGCACCGGCGCCGCCTCCTTTCCCTCGGCGACAACAGCCCATTCTTCCTGACCGAGCTCGCCATCCAGTATCAGCGGGAGGGCGCTGCGGCCATCGAGGCGACGGAGGATCAAGTCTCCGTGCCGACCTCCATCCAGGGCATGGTGTGCTCCAGGATGCGCGGGGTCTCGGCGATCGCCCGGCGCGTGCTCGACGTGGCGGCGCTGGGTCCCGAGCTCTCGATCGGCGAAATGGCGGCGCTGATCGGGGTGACCGCACAAGCCATCTCGGAGGCCGTGTCGGAGCTCGTCACCGCCGAGCTCCTCGCGCCGAGCCACACCCTCCACATCAAGCACGAGCTGCTGAGGACGGCGGTCGCTCAGATGATCGATGGACCCCAGCGAGCAAGGATCCACCACGATATCGGAGAGTTGCTCCTGGAGCGGCCCCAGCCCCCGGTCGGAGAGGCCGCCCTCCATTTCCACGCGGCAGGGAACCGGGACCGCGCGTTCCATCTGGCGAAGACAGCCGTCTCCGCCGCGGCCGGGAAGGGAGCCACCGCGGAGGCCGTCACCTTCTGCAAGATCGCCCTCGAGGATGCCCCGGACCTTCGAAGCACGGCGGATGCGGCGTTCCAGTTGGCCCATCTTCACCAACAGGCCTACGACATCCCCTCCGCGATCTCCGTCTCGTGCCTGGCCGAGGACCTGCTGCGGGGGCAGGGTGAGTTCGAACGCGCCGCCGCCTGCGCCGTGTTGAGGATCGAAGCCCAGAGCGAACAAGGGGTACTGGACCATCGCCAGTGCGTCCTTCTCCTGGACCCAGTCATCGAGCGGCTCAGGGAGGAGGGGTCCTGGCTGCTCTACTTCCAGTCCATGGAGAAGAAGCTCCGCATCCTCGAACGGATGGGCGATCTTCCGGCGATCCGAAGAGCTCTGGACGAGATCCGGTGTTTCGGCTCTCGCGGCGACCAACGCGCCCAATCCGTGGCCTCATCCGTTCTCTCCCTCGACCTGCTCTTCGGGAAGGGGACGAATGCCGTTGAGGATGCCAGGAGAGCCGTGGTTCTCGCCAAACGGACGGACGACCTGGAGCTCATTGCGAAGGCGTACTCCCGCTGCCTCTTCATTCTGATCTTCGCTGGTCGTCTCAACCTGCCTGACGATCTGGAAGTCATACAGAGCTGCCGTCAGCTCAGCAACGATTTCGGGGACTTCAAGCTCCGGTTCAACTCACTCTGCCTGGAAGCCGGGTGGTGCATAGACATTGGGGAACTCGATCGGGCCGAAGTGCTCTTTCGGTCTGCCGAGCGGTTTCTGGACACGGAGAGCCAAGGACCGGAGCACGTATCGTTTGCCGTCAACCTGGGTGAGATCGCGGTCGCCCGTGGGCAGTGGCAGCATGCCCATGAGTGCTTCACCAGAGCCATGGCGGTTCCCTGCGCTTCGAACCGGGCCGTGACCGCAGACCTGGTGACGGCCGCGTTGGGCCTCACTCGCGTTAGGCTGGGCCAGCTATCAAAGGCCCGAGAGTTGGAGAAGAAGATCACCACGTGGGAGCGGGAATGGTCCTGGGACCCGACACTGGTCATTCACTTCTTCTGTGAGCTACGAAAGCTGGAAGGCCGGCCGACGGAAGCGGCCGACTTCGCTCGCCGAGCGGCAGAGAGCGTGGCAGGACGCTGGGCAGGAATCGAAATCAAGCTGCGACTGCTGGAGATCGCCTACGCGCAGCGAGCAGATAAGGCCCGGGCATTGAAGGCGGCCGAAGAGGTCTATGAACGAGCTCGAGAGCTCAGGCTGCAGAGGCGTGTGACCGAAGCGGAAGCGTGGATCAGGCGCCTACAATGAGCACTTGAACGACATGCACTCGTCAGCAGGACCTCGATTCCGGCTCTCCCTGTTCGGGCCGCCGACGCTTTTTCGGGACGACCAGAGGATCCCGCTGACCCCGCTGCAGCTGGCCTTGGTGACCCTGGTCTACGGCTCCGACTCCGAGGAGATCCCCAGGGCGAGGGTCGCGTGGCTCCTGTGGGAGGAGGACCTGGACACCCGGACGCGCCACCGCCTCAGCCAGCTCATCTAAAGCACTTCCAGGAAGATGGGGGGCGCCTCGCCGGTGGAGGGATCCGACGACACAATCTCGCCGGCCCACCGGATCCACTGCGACCTGGAGATCTTCCGGCACCTGGACTCCAGGGAGGGCCTCGAGTCCGCGTATGAAGCTCTCGCCCGTGGATTCGCACGAATCGACGAGACCGGACTGACCGACGAGTTTCTGGATTGGCGCGATGCCCGCACCCTCTCCCTGCGACGGCAGCTTCGGAGAGCCGGGGCGGAGCTGTGGGCCGAGGCCGACGCTCGCTGTGACTGGGCTTCTGCGCGGGTCGCCGCCGAGGTCCTGCTCGGCCTCGATCCCGAGAACGAGCAGTTCCTGAGGTCGGTCATGCGATCGCGGGCCCTGAATGGGCATCCCGAGGACGCAGAGATCGCCTTCGAGTCCTTCCGCGAAGGCAAGCGTGGCGACTGGGTCCCGGAGACGGCGACAGAGGATCTCCGCAGAGCCATTCGGGCGGGCATCCCCGCCCCGGCTCCGGTCCGAGCCGCACCCTTCGTCGGAAGGGAGAAGGAAATGGCCCAGCTCACGGCTGCCGTCAACCAACGCGATGCGGTGGCGCCCTTCACCATCCTCATCTCCGGCGAAGCGGGCATTGGCAAGAGCCGGCTCCTGGCCGAAGCCTCGAAGGTGCTCGCTCTCGAGGGGTACCGGGTGCAGCCGGTCGGTTGCGGCGTATTCGAGAAGGACCTCCCGCTGAACGTCCTCGCCGACATTCTCGCCCACCCTTCCTATGATCCGACCGTGGCGAGGCTGGAGGCGCCCTGGCGGAAGCTACTCGCAGGGGTGAGAGACTCCGGCGTCGAGACTGGACTCGTTCCGACGATCTCCTATGACGGCTCCGCTTCCCGACGCCTCCTGGAGGCCTTTCGCGCCGCCCTCACCCTCCACACGAAGGAGGTTCCCCTCGCGCTCCTGATCGACGACATCCAGTGGATCGACCCCACCTCGCTCTTGGCCCTCCAGTATGTCCTGAGACGGTGGGATGCCGATCGCCCCCTGGTGTTCGTCGCCACCGTCCGGACGGAGGAGATCTACGCGAGCACGGCCGCGGCCAGCTTCGTGTCGCAGCTCTCAGCCAATTGTGACGCCTGGATCCAGCTCGGGGAGCTGGAAGACGACGCCGCCTCCGAGCTCGTCGAGGCCCTGACGGACGCTCCGCTCGAGCACCGGCGACGGCTCGTTTCGCTCGGTGACAACAGCCCCTTCTTTCTGACCGAGCTCGCCATCCAGTACCAGCGGGACGGCGCAGCCGCCATCGACGCCACGGAAGGTCAGGTCTCCGTGCCGGCGTCGATTCAGGGAATGGTGTGCTCCAGGATGCGGGGCATATCGCCCATCGCCCGGCACGTTCTGGATGCGGCCGCCCTGGGACCGGAGCTCTCCGTCGGAGAGATGGCCCGCCTCATCCGGGTGAGGACTGACGAGGTCTCCAAGGCCGTGACCGAGCTCATGACCGCCGAGCTGCTGGCGCGGCATCATCAGCTCCAGGTCAAGCACGAGCTGCTCAGGGCGGTGGTGGCACAAATGGTCGACGCGCCACGGCGAGCAAGGATCCACCACGATGTCGGAGAGCTGCTCCTGGAGCGGCCTCAGCCCCCGATTGGAGAGGCCGCCCTCCATTTCCACGCGGCAGGGGACCGCGACCGCGCGTTCCATCTGGCGAAGACAGCCGCCTCCGCCGCGGCCGGGACGGGAGCCACCGCGGAGGCCGTCACCTTCTGCAAGATCGCCCTCGAGGATGCCCCGGACCTTCGAAGCACGGCGGATGCGGCATTCCAGTTGGCCCATCTTCACCAACAGGCCTTCGACCTGCCCTCCGCGATCTCCGTCTCCTGTCTGGCCGAGGACCTGCTGCGGGGGCAGGGTGAGTTCGAACGCGCCGCCGCCTGCGCCGTCCTCCGGATCGAGGCGCAGAGCGAGCAGGGCGTGCTGGATCATCGGCAGTGCGTGCTACTCCTGGACCCCGTCATCGAGCGGCTCAGGGAGGAGGGGTCCTGGCTGCTCTACTTCCAGTCCATGGAGAAGAAGCTCCGCATCCTCGAACGGATGGGCGATCTTCCGGCGATCCGAAGAGCTCTGGACGAGATCCGGTGTTTCGGCTCTCGCGGCGACCAACGCGCCCAATCCGTGGCCTCATCCACTCTCTCCCTCGACCTGCTCTTCGGGAAGGGGACGAATGCCGTTGAGGATGCCAGGAGAGCCGTAGTTCTGGCCAAACGGTCGGGCGACCTGGAACTCATTGCGAAGGCGTACTACCGCTGCCTCTTCATTCTGACCTTCGCTGGTCGTCTCAACCTGCCTGACGACCTCGAAGTCACCCGAACCTGCCTTCAACTCAGCAAGGACCTCGGGGACTTCAAGCTCCGGTTCAATTCAGAATCGGCCCAAGGCGTTTGGTGGTTGGACATCGGTGAACTTGAGCGGGCGGAGTCTCAGTTTCGATCGGCGGCGAAGTATCTGGATACTGAGAGCCAAGGAAACGAGCACGTCGGGGTACCATTGAATCTCGGCGAGATTGCGGTCGCGCGCGGTCAATGGAAGGAGGCCTTCGACTTCTTCGCCAAAGGGATGAACGTTTCCGGGGCCCTGGAACGCTCAATGAGTGCCGATCCTCTCAGAGCAGGGCTGGGCTTGAGCTGCTTGAAGCTCGGGATGTTGTCGAGGGCCCGCAGCCTGGAGCGAGAAGTGACCAGCTGGCGACGAGAGTGGTTCTGGGATCCGACCCTCGTCATTCACTTCTACTGTGAGCTTCGGCGTGTCGAGGGAAGACTGCAGGAGGCAGCCGCGTTCGCTCGGTCCGCAGCCGAAGTCGTTTCAGGCCGCTTTCTCCCGATTGAACTCAAGCTGCGGCTATTGGAGGTGCAATATGGCTATCGCGTCGAGAAGGAACGCTCACTCAAGGCGGCCGAGCACGTGAGCGAGCGGGCGCGGGAGTTCAGATTGCCAAGACGCGCATCGGATGCGGAGCGGTGGCTCAGGCGCCTACAGTAAGGCTACGTATTCTTCCACTGGACAGTGCGGCGGCCCTTCGCGGCTCGACCATTCCTTCGTTTACCAGCTTGGCGCGATGCTCTTCGAGGACCGTCGATCTCACCACAATCTCGACCACGTCCGGGTCGAACTGGGTCCCCGCATACTTAGTGAGCTGCTCTCTGACCTTATCGAGTTGGAGTGCCTTACGATAGGGCCGATCCGAGAGCATCGCGTCGATAGCGTCGCAGACCTTGATGATTCGTGCGCCTAGCGGGATCTGTGCTCCCTTGAGGCGGTCGGGATAACCCTTTCCGTCCATCCGTTCGTGGTGGTGGCGAACATCTGCAATTATCTCGGCGGAGACTGAGGACAACTGACTCAACAACTCCACTCCCTTTGATAACGTGAGATTCAATCATCTCGCCGTTCATCAGAAGAAAGAGATGCCGGCTTCTTTAGAATATCGACGTACACTGGATCAATCTTGCCGATATCATGTAGAAGGGCGGCACTCTCTATGTTATCTATCGACCCTCTGGGAAGACCCAATTGAATGGCTATGAGTCTTGCCAGTTTGGAAACGCGTAACGAGTGACCGGACGTGTACGGATCGCGGGTCTCAATTGCCTTGATAAGAGCAGACAACAAATCTCTGTTTGATCTCTGGAGTTCTGTGAGCAGTCAGATAGGCATGCCGCACAAACAGGAGTGGCAGGACGGACAATAAGATGCCCCACCATCCCACCTCCATATAGAGAAAGACGACACCCAAGGCGATCGGTAGCACCAAGAGATCAAAGAGTAGGTTCCCGCCCGACGGCCCCGCCACGAGTCAAGGACATCGCGGAAGGGTGTGGCTCGCTGACTAATGGAGATTGCCCCAATGACCGCGGCGTTATTCACGAACAGAAAGGAATCCCGAATGCGGCGAAGGGCAGCATTTGGCTGGTCATCGAAGGCGCCCCTGGGCCGATCGCCAACGGATTTCCGCCGGCGAGGTCGAAGAGAACGCCACCAACCGTCACCCCGATATCCACTGCGAAACATTGAAAGCTACCTTGAGAGGCTTCCTTCTTCCTGATAACGTGCTCCCCAACCAGGCCGCTTATTGTGACAAGTGCTAGGGCTGGTGCCTGACCGAAGAGCAAGATGGACGACAGGAGGGGCAGGAAGGTGATTGATCCAGCAGAGGAATTCCCCGCGCTCAAGACGATCGCGAGGGATTCCGACAAGCACAGCCAAGGAGCACAACGCAACGAACCCGATCCAATCCGACGGGCCAAGCTGCGACAGCGTCGACCAATCGGTCAGTCCGAGGCTCACGGCCGCGCCGCCAATGACTGCGGCTACGTAGATGTGGATCGGTTTGATCATCGGACGGCCCCCCCCCGGACTGCCACTACCAACTCACCATGCTGTTGCCCAGCAAGGAAAGCAGTTTTCCCACTGCAAAGAGCAGATCCGAGAACACATCTCTCACCTCCTTTCGGGTGTAGAGTCGGCTTTCTTTTCGCTAGATCGAAAGCCGCTGGTTCTCCGCTGATCCGCTCATCTTCGCTCGGGCAGACCGAGGGGGTCCTCCGTTTGAGATGCGATGCCGGGTCCCGCCGTGGGGCACCCGGGCTCACGCTACTGCTCGCTATCGCCGCACCCTGCCCCGGACCCACCGGTCCGTGGCCTGTAGAGTCGCCAGGATCACTGCCTTGTCGGTCGAGTCCTCCACTTTGGCCGAGCCGGCCAGGTGGGCCACCTCGCGCCCCGCCGCCGCCAGCACCGCCACCAGCACGTATTGTCTATCGAACGCGTCCAGGAGTCGGACGCCGTCCAACGCCAACGCGAACGGCGCCTCGCCCTCCGGCGTCAGCGAGGTCGCTGCGGACTCGATGCCCCGGAGTGTCGCGTTGGCCACGGCCTCCATCCTGGGACGGGGGAGGTCGGGACCGTCGGCGGCGCCCACGAAGCGCTCGCCCGCCCACTCCACCATCACCTTCATCCGGATCCGGTGCGCGGCCGGCGTCTCCGCCTGGTGCCCGAGGAAGAGGATCCGCCGCTGCCACGTGGGAGATAGGGCAACGGCGTTCAGGTGATTCCTCCGATCTCCATCGTTGGACGCCGCAGGTACGTTCTGGGCTTGGGCGACCGAGATCTTCCGATGGTCCACTTCGAGGTCGAAGTGCGCCATGAGTGCCGATTCCACGTTCCGCACCGTCTGTTTGGGCGCCACCTCCTCCGTCGTGAGGAGGTGGATCTCCTGTATGTCGCCACCGGGCTGTGCCACGATGCGCACCGACACGACGCCCAGCAGGCTCTGCAGGAGGGTCTCGGCGCCCTCGATGGTCCAACCGTCAGTCGAAGGCCGGGGAGAGGTTTCGGACAGGGCGCCCATCAGGCTTCCCCGCAGCGGGAGGAAGAGCGCCAGGTGCCGGCGTACCCCACCGAGGGACGCCGACTGTCGGGTCGATTGGCTCGCATCTGGCTGGCCGTCCGCCTCCGGGCACGTTGGCCTCGCCTGCTGTGGCGCGGCACTCGTTGCGTCAGGGTCCCGACCTGGGGACCGCGCGGACGGCGTCGACCCGTCCGTCTCATGTGGGGGGGAAGGCTGGTGATCAAATGTTTCTATCGGTGGTTCATCATGTATCTCGGCCCCGCCTTCGTCAAGCGATTGGCAAACCCACGCGAGGAAACCTCTCCCTCAGGGCAGCAGGATGCGTCCCTCCAGATCGGGGGGCGGCGTGATTCCGGCCAACGCAGCCAGGGTGGGCGCCACGTCCCAGGTATGGACGGAGGCGCCGCTCGCGCCAGCCGAAAGGGCTCCTCCCAGGAACACCAGAGGAACGTGGCGATCGTACCAGTAGGGGCTCCCGTGCGTGGTGCCGGTCGCCTTGACGGAGAACAGGGTGCCTTCGTCCCAGCGGATCTCGAACCCCATCTGGGAGAGGAGGCCCGGCCAACGGCCGCGATAGAAGGAGTTCCTGTACAAGGGCTCGAAGGAGTCGATGGGGGCGTCGGCGAGCTGCTCGTCCCGGTAGAGCGCCGCGACGTGGGGAACGGCGTCCACGGCGTCCACGATCGCCCGGCGCATGACGTCTTCGGGGGTCCCCTCCTGGATGGCGCCCTTCAGGGCCGCCACCACGGCCTGGAGGTCTTCCTTGCCGATGCGGTAGCCGGGCTCGCCCAGGGCGCTCCGGACCTCGGGCATCACCTCGACCCCGTGGTCCGCCGACAGAGCCGCCACCCAGTTGCCTCTGCCCACCTGCTGGTCCAGGGCGTCGAAGAGGCGGCCCAGCCGCTCGTCCAGCCGGAGCAGGTTGTCGAGCTGCTCCCGGCTGAGGGGGCCGTAGTCGTGGCCCACGTAGTCGGTCTGGGAGAAGGAGAGGGCCAGGAGATCGGTGACGCCTCGCCGCCCGAGGTACTCGGCGTTCACCGCGGCCAACGCAAAACGGAGCACCGCCTCGTCGGGCACGGGCGTCCGATCAATCCACTTCTTCAGGGCGAGGCTGTCGCCGCCGGGGACCTCCTCCCGGAAGCGGTGGGGAAAGGCGGTATGCACGCCGTCCTTCTCGAAGGCGGCGGTATCGGGGCGGCTGAGGCGCGCGAGCTTCGCCGGCACGCGGCTGGCCCACACGCTGTCGGTGTAGAGGTCGGGCATCACCTCCCGGTTCACCCGCTGCACCCAGACGGGCACGGCGTGGGTGTAGTAGGTGGAGGTGACGAACTTCCCCTTACCGTCGGCGATCCAGTACACCTCCGCCTCGGGGCTCTTGCCCCCCATCGTGATGGCCGCCCGGTCCTTGGCCGACGCCGATACCACCCGTGCCCGGGGATCGGCCGCCAGGATCCAGTCGGCCAGCCCACTGTGCTCCAGATTGGCTGGGGAGCGGCCCGGCATGCCGGGCTCGCCCAGGATCCTGGCCGTGCTGTCGGCCACCGCGTAGACCGCCCGACTGCCGTCGGGCCCCGCCACCCGCCACTCGTTGGCGACGATGCCGTGGGTGGAGGGAGGCACGCCGGTGGCGAGCGTCGCGTGCCCGACCGCGGTCTCGGTGACGGCGTGGGCGTGGGACGCCTCCGTGAAGCGGTGGCCCTGGTCGAGGAGCCGCCGGAACCCGCCGGTGAAGACGTCGGCATAGCGCTCCAGGAGGTACTCCGGGAGCTGGTCGACCACGATCAGGACGGCGAGGCGGGGGTGCGACGGGTCCGCGACGGGCGGGGCCTGGACGGCATTCCCATCGGATCGCGTCGGAGTCGGCACGGCCACGGCCGAAGCCGGAGCCGACGGGGCCGCGCTTCCGCAGGCCAGGATGACGGCGGCGCGCGGCAGCGAGGAATGGGCGGAGGGCTCGGGTTCGGGGCATGGGCGTCGGGTCGAGGGTGGCTTATTCCATGCAAGCTGGGCGGCACCTTGCGACTGGACAACCGCCGAGGACGCGCGTTACTTCTTCCTTACCGTGCCGCTGCGGATCCGCGTCACTTCCCCCCTGACTCCCCGAGCCATGCTCCGAAGCGCGACCGCGGCGCTCCTGGCCGCCTGCCTCCTGCCCGTGAGCCTCGCCGCCCAGTCCGCGCCCTCGCCGGCCTCCACCGGGGTCCGCCCCGGCGACCGGATCACCGTGGACTTCTACACGGCTTCGGGCGACCGCCCCGCCGAGATCAACGGTGCCCACATCGTGGACAGGAACGGCACCATCTTCCTTCCCTTCGTGGGGTCGGTGCCGGTGGACGGGAAGGACGCTGCGGGCATCCGCACCGAGCTCCAGACGGCGTACAAGCCGTATTTCTCGGAGCCCGTGATCAGCGTGAGCACCGAGCTCCGCGTGAACGTCACGGGCGTGGTGGGTCACCCGGGCCATTACTTCCTGGATCCGGCCATGACGGTGGTCGACGCCCTCGCCGAGGCGGGCGGACCGGGACTCGACGTCGACTCCCGCAGCATCGGCGTGGCCAGCGACCCCGCCGCCGTGCGTCTCATCCGGGCAGCCGGCCAGGTCCTCACCCTGGACCTCCGACCGGAGCACATCAGCAGTGAGGTCATGAACCTGCGCATCGAGTCGGGGGACTGGATCTACGTGCCGCCCCAGACGCGCTCACGCCTCCGGGACGACGTCCAGTTCTGGGGCTCGGTGGTGGGTCTCTTCACCAGCATCCTCGGCTTCACGATCCTCATCGCCCGCTGAGGCGGGGAGAGGCCCGTCCGCGACTCTCCGCCCGTCCCTCCCCATCCGTCCATGGCCGCGCCCCACGTCCGGCGCGATGCTCCGGTCCATGAGGCCACGCCTGATGGACGAGAGGATGCGACCGGGGATTCGGGCCGTGTGGGGCGCTCGGCTGACGCGCTCCCTGGCTCTGGATGCCGCCGTGACCCACGTGCGCCTCGGCACCCTCGATCTCACCGGGGACGAGCTCGCCCGGGTCGCCCGTCTCCGGGTGTTGGTGGCGGAGCTCAGCGCCGCCTCGTTGGACGCCGAGGCCCATGCCCTCGCCCACCGGGCCGGAGCCGAGGCCGGCCTGGGCCGCCTCCTGGCGCTCCTCGAGGAGGGGCGGCTCCTGGTGCGCTCCGCTCCTCTCGGCGGGTGGGCGCCCGACTTCTCGATCTTTCACGACGGCGCGGGCCCCCGGGAGCTCCTGGTGGGGCCCCACCGCTTCGACGGCGCCGTCTCCCTTCCAGGGACCGCTCTTCGTCTCCCTCCACGGGCGGAGGGAAGCACAAAGGGCCGCGGCCCGCTTCGAACGTCTGTGGGCCAGGGGCCACGACGTGGTGGGGGCGGTGCGGGCGGTGCTCAACGCTCCAGGAAGAGGGGGCTGTCCCACACCCGCAGGAAGGCCCAAATCCCTTGTAGCACAACGGTTTGCACGTCCTGGCAGGGGACGGATCTCTTCTTGACACCCTGCCGCCCCGACGCTAGCTTTTCAGGCCTTTCTTGGGAAGGCGTATTCCCGGGTAGCTCAGTTGGTTAGAGCACCTGACTGTTAATCAGGGTGTCGTGGGTTCGAGTCCCACCCCGGGAGCTCGAAGGCCTTCGTGGCAGGACGGGTTTCGGAGCATTCGCACCTTCGTTGCGATCTCCGGGACCCGTTTCGCGTTGCTGGGCGCGGCGCCGGACCTAGGCCCCCGGCTCCCTCGTCTCTCCCGGCACCCGCACCCTGAACCGACCCCGGCCGTCCCAGGAAGAGTCCAGATGACGCTCCACGCTCTCTGGATCACTCCCGTAGGCGAGCTCCCACGTGCGGCCGGTCCAGACCTCGAGCCACACCGCGGTTGCACCTTTCTCCGCCGCGCTCCGCACGAAGCGCTTCGCTTCGTCCACGCTGGCGGGGTCGAATTCCTCGCTGGCCTGGCGCATGTCTCGATCGCCGTGGAAAGGTCTGCTGGAATGTGGGGGGGGGTCTACAGTTGTGGACCGCACATCATCCTAATCTGCGACGGGGTGATCCGGAAGATCGGCCTTCGTCCCTGGGTTGCCCTCCGTGCGCGAGGAGGGAAGATTGGCGCCCCATGGCCGACCAGAAGGAGAATCAGGGTCCGTTCGTCCCGGGCGATCTCGTACGCTCGAGGGTGAGCCAGCAGCTCGGCGTCGTCCGGGGGTTTCCGGACGACGCCGAGCCTCGGCTTCCGGTACGTGGTGGAGTGGAACACGGGTCCGGAGGGCTACTCGCTGGTGGAGCCCGGCGAGCTCGTCATCGTGGCCCGGGTAACGGAGGACGGCACCGGAAGCGGCTCGGTCGCCTGAGGGCAGGCGGCGCTACGCCTCCGGCCCCGGGTGAGGCAGGCGCCGGGCGATCCAGACGGTGCGGTAGACCGCGGTGCCCAGGGTGCCGATGGCGATGAGGCTCAGTACCGGGACGAGCAACGCACCCCCCGCCGCCTGGGGCGGCGTCCAGCCCACCGGGCCCACCCACGCCGACACCGCAGGATCCAACAGACCTCCGAAGCCCAGCAGGAGCAGCCGCTCCGCCCGCTGCATCACCCCCTTCTTGCACTCCACCCCCACGCTCTCGCCCCGGGCCCGGGCGTAGCTCACCAGGAGCGAGCCGCCCAGGGCCGACGCCACGAGCACCAGGCCGGGGCGCCAACCGCCGGCCCACGCGGCGAGCCCCACGAAGGCGCCCATCTCTGCGAAGCGGTCCAGCGTGGAATCGAGGAACGCGCCCCGTGGCGACGCCACGCCCTGGGCCCGGGCCACGCG
This sequence comes from uncultured Gemmatimonadales bacterium, assembly GCA_963720485.1. GTDB lineage: Bacteria > Gemmatimonadota > Gemmatimonadetes > Longimicrobiales > Gaopeijiaceae > MFD05684-c1. The sequence goes on along the minus strand of OY970395.1, from coordinate 4,012,544 downwards.
CCCGTCCAGGATGTCGGCCACCCCGCCCAGGAGCACCCCCCACCCCCCCAGCACCGCACGATCGGCGGCGAAGGCGAAGCCCGCCGCCACCCCGAACGCCACCCCCAGGAGGTTGTAGGCCAGGGGCGAGAGCCCCAGCGCCAACGACGTCCACTCGACCGGCTTCAGGAACCAGTAGAACCACTCCCGCACGAAGGGCCCCAAAACGAAGGAGCCCCGGTGGGCCACCTCCAGGGCGTCCTTCCCCCGGCGGGCCCGGCCGGCGGCGTACACGGGCATGGAGAGGAGCGCGAGGCCCACGATGCCCACCAGGACGAGGAGGTCGGCCCTCACGGCCCCTCCTCCGGGTCGCCGGCGAGGCGGTCGGGTCGGGAACGGAGCACCTTCACCACCTTGGGCCAGAGGAGGAGGTAGGGGAGCCGGCGCTCCCAGGCGGTGATCTCCACCGCCACGCCGGTGCGCCGCTCCACCTTGTGGGCGATGTAGTCGAGCCAGTTGTCGAACGTGACCACGTGCTTGAGCCAGCGCGCCGTGGCTCGCCCCTTCGAGCGGAGGAAGTAGCGCCGGACGCTCCGCCGCGCGCCGGAGGAGGGGGCGTGGACGAAGCGCCACCCCTCCCCCTGCCGCACGACATCGCCCCGGGCCTCGGCCTTCGCCAGCGCTCCCGCCAGCACAGCTTCCAGGTAGGCCGCCTGCGCCCGGAAGACGGCGTCGGCACGGTCGCCCGACTCCGGGCGAACCTCGCCCCGGTAGGACACCCGCAGCATGGTCCGGGCGGCCTCCGCCGCGGTGAAGGGGGCCTCGAGGAACGGCCCCACCCATTCGAGGACGGCCGCCCGCGCCTCCCCCAGGAGCATCCCCAGTCGGGCCGCGGCGTCGGCGTCCCGGGCGTACAGCAGGGCCACCTTCTGCACCAGGCGCCCCTTGAGGAAGTGGTCGGGCGCGCGGGGGGAGAGGCCCCGGGCCAGATCCTCCTCGGTGAGAATCAGGCACTTGGCCACCGCCCCCACCCCGGGGTCGTACGCGGTCACGTTCGGGGGCAGCACCCGGGCGAGCGCCGACACCAGGCCCGGGGGACGGCCCGTGCGGCCGGCCTCCCGCATGCGACGGTAGAAGGCCGCATACCCCCGGACCACCACCACCAGGTCGTAGGCGCTGGCCGACGCCGGGGCGGTGCTCGCCAGGCGGGAGCCGAAGAGGAGCACCGCCACGAGCGCCTCACCGGCGTCGCTCCTGAGCGCCTCCACGAGCCGCTCCGGGACCGGGTCCGCCGGCTCCACGCGAGGCTCCCATCCGCCACCGGGCGCGGCGAGCTTCACGTGGCCGGAGCCCCGCCCCTGAGCCCCTCCAGCGCCTCCTCCATGGCCGCCCGCCACACCGCGAGGTGCGGCTCCGGGTCCTCGCCGGGCTCCGGACCCTCGAAGGGGCCCAGGGCTGTCACACGTCCGTGGAGAGACGACACCCCCGACACGAAATCCTCCATCCGCGCGGCCTTCCAGAACCCGTCGGCCACCACCAGGTACACCGTCCACTTCCGCTCCCGGAGGAGGATCTTGAGCCCACTGGTCTTCCAGGCGCCCATGCTGCCGTCCCGGCTGCGGGTCCCCTCGGGGTAGAGGACCAGTGGAACGCGGCTCGTTCGGGCGGCCTCGGCGAGGCCCTGGACGTGCCCGCGCACGGTTGCCCGGGGATCGACCACGGGGTATTGATACAGCCGCACCATGTGCGAGATTAACGGCTTTCCCCGGGCGTAGCGCGAGCGGGTCACGATGCGGGGATAGGATCCCCGCATGGAGGCGACGACCAGGGGGATGTCCAGCAGGGACTGGTGGTTCATGAGGACCAGCACGCCCGGCTCCGCTGGAATCTCGGGGAGGGGCTCGATGTGGGCCCCTCCGACAATCCGTACCGGGCCGAGGACCGTATAGGCCATGAGCCGCTGCCACGCCGTCAGGATGGGCACGCGGCGTCCCGGAAGCAGCCGAACGAGCCCGGCGATGACGGTGCGTTGCACCACGTCCGCGACCATGAGCGCGGACCCGATGACCCCGACGGTCAGGTACCCTCGCAGCTTCAACGGCATTTCTCCGACGGGCGTAGCCGCACGAGCGCGGCGGAGCCCGTTGTTTCACTAGAGGGGGGCGCGGATGCGACATGACGCCGCGGCCCCGAAGAGAGCAACGCTAATGGACGGTCTCGATCAGCATCAACCCAAGGTACGGCTTCCCGCCACCGAAGACGGCGCTTCCCGGGTCGACCGGGTGAGCGCCGGCGATGGCGAAACCCCGCCCGCGCCCGCCGCCATGCAGTACGACTACACGAACTTCTACTTCGGGTCGGGCGAGGACGCGTTCGCGCTTCTGGAGCCGTTCCAGGAGTGGTGGAGCCAGGCGAAGCCGGCGGGCTACTACCAGTACGAGCTGCCGCTGCAGTCGGCGCCGTCGACGCGGGTGAGCGTGCGGGACATGAAGACGGGGGAGGTGCGCGAGAACCTGGTGAACTTCGCCTCGTACAACTACCTGGGGCTGAGCTACCGGCCCGAGGTGAAGGAGGCGATCAAGGCGGCGGTGGACGTGTACGGCGGGGGCAGCTCGGGCTCGCCGATCCTGAGCGGGACGACGGAGCTGCACCAGCGTCTGACGGAGGAGATCGCGGCGTACAAGGGGAAGGAGGAGGCGCTGATCTTCCCGACGGGCTACTCGGCGAACGTGGGGGTGATCGCGGGGCTGATGCGCTCGGGTGACCTGATCGTGGCGGACCAGTGGGCGCACGCGTCGATCGTGGACGGGATGATCCTGTCGAAGGCGAACAGCCGCTTCTTCCGCCACAACAGCGTGGACGACCTGGCGAAGAAGCTGTCGAAGTTCGAGGGCAAGAAGCTGGTGGTGATCGAGGGCGTGTACTCGATGGACGGCGACCTGCCGCCGCTGGCGGACATCGTGGGGGTGTGCCGCAAGTACGGGGCGCGCCTGATGATCGACGAGGCCCACTCGGCGTTCGTGTTCGGGGCGACGGGCAAGGGGGTGGTGGAGGCGCTGGGGATGGACGACGAGGTGGACATCCACCTGGGGACGTTCTCCAAGAGCCTGGGCGGGCAGGGCGGCTACGTGGCGGGCAGCCGGGCGCTGATCAACTACCTCAGGGGCTTCAGCCGGAGCCGCTTCTTCAGCTGCGCCCTGGCGCCCACCGTGGTGGCGGGGCTGCTGGCGTCGCTGGACATCGCCCGCCGGGAGGGCCCCGAGCTCAGGAAGCGCCTGTGGGACAACGTCGCCACCATGAAGCGCCTGCTCGACGAGGCCGGCGTGCCCACCGGCGAGAGCGTCAGCCAGGTCCTGCCCATCATGGTGAGGGACGACGCCCGGATCTTCGCCATCGGCGAGGAGCTGCTGCGCGAAGGCGTCTTCATCAACCCCGTGAAGTACCCCGCCGTCGGCAAGAACAAGAGCCGATTCCGCATGTCCATCTCCGCCGCCCACACCCAGGAAGACCTGGAGCAGGGCGCCGAGATCATCACTCGCGTGCTCGGACGCTACGGCATCACCGCCGCCTGAGCCGACGTGGACACCAAGCCAGAGACGAAACGGATGGAACTGACAAGGTACGGCTTCTCCAACGCCCTGGGGGCGTTCTTCGAGATGCCCACCAGCGACGCCCGCGGTCTCCTCCCTCCGCACCTCCAGCCGCTGGAGAAACAGCACACCAGGAGCATCCTGGGCATCACCGCCTTCCACTTCACGGAGAGCATGGTGGGGGCGTACGACGAGATCGTGCTTTCCGTCATCGTCCCGCCGGTGGTGGAGGCGGGCCAGCCGCTCCCGAAGGCGGCGTTCTTCCCCTTCATGGTGGGCACGAGCACCGAGGCGTCGCGGGAGCACGCCATCGAGCGCTGGCACCTGCCCCATTACATGAAGGACATCCAGATGCTCTTCGAACCCCGGGACGGGGGCGTGGAGGTGCATGTGCGGGACGGCGACGACCCCGTCATGGAGATGCTGGTGACGGATTACGAGTTCGCCCCGGTGCGCCACCTGTACAACTCCTTCATGATCGACGGTGGCGAACGCTACAAGGTCAACATCTTCATGGAGGGGCCCCACAGCGAGCACGAGGAGGAGCGGGGCACCCTCACCCTCCATGAGCACCCCATGACCGAGGGCCTCACCCTGGACGACATCTCGGAGTACGCCTTCCGGGAGCAGTGGCTGAAGAACGGCGTCCAGACGTTCGAGGAGCTGGAGAAGATCTGAGCGAGGGAGCGGCCCCGGGGCCGGTGCACGTCATCTTCAACCCCGCCTCCGGGCGGGGGCGGGGAGGGCGGCGCATCCCCGTCTATCTGGAGCTCCTCCGCCGCCACGTGTCGGGGTTCCGCCACAGCGTGACCTCTCGTCCGGGCGAGGAGGCGGAGCTGGCGGAGCGGGCCCTCGAGGAGGGCGCGGGCACGGTGGTGGCCGCGGGGGGCGACGGCACGTGGAGCCACGTGGCGGACCGGGTCATGGCCGCGGCGCGGCCCGGCGTGCGCTTCGGCCTTCTCCCCTCGGGTACCGGCAATGACTTCGGTCGCAACCTGGGGATCGACTTCCGGAGCCCCGAAGAAGCGGTACGCGTCCTCGCCGCGGGCCGCACCCGCAAGGTGGACGTGGGCCGCGTCACCAGCCCCGGGGTCCACGACCGTCTCCGGGACCGCTCCGACGCCCCCGCCGGCCCCCGCCACTTCCTGAACCTGGTGGGCTTCGGCTTCGACATCGCCGTGATCGACGCCGCCGCCCGGGCCCGCTTCCTCGAGGGGGAGCTCCTCTACAAGGTGACGGCCCTCCAGCAGCTCTTCCGTTTTCCAGGCACGGAGCTGTCCCTGCAGCCCCGGGGCGGCGCCGCCCGGCAGGGACGCCACCTCATGCTCACCATCTCGAACGGCCGCTTCTTCGGTGGCGGCTTCCCCATCGCCCCGGGCGCCACCGTGGAGGACGGGCTGCTCCACGCCTGCGCCATCGGCGACGCATCGCCCCTGCGCAGGGCTGCCCTCTTCTCCCGGGCGGGCAAGGGGACGCACGTGGAGGCGCCCGAGGTGACCCTCACGGGCGGGCGGGCGTTCCGGGTCGCCTTCGACGCGCCGCCGCGCTACGAGGTTGACGGCGACGTCTTCGCCGCCCGGAGCGACGCCGTGGAGGTGGAGGTGATGCCCGGAGGGTTGGAGGTGGTGGCGCCGTAGGGAGAGGGCGCTCGGCGGCCCTGCACTCTGTGTGGCAAAGTACTTGACATGGCGGGATGGCGCTCCTAGCGTCGAATGCATGCTTCCCGCGCGCCGCCTCCCCGAACACCACCCCACGGCCCTGCACGACCGGGCCATGGACAACCTGCGCTTCATCCGTGAGACGATGGAGCGCTCCGCCTCGTTCACGGCGGTGTCCGGCTGGGCCGGGGTCGCCATGGGCGCCGTCGCCCTGGCCGCAGCGGCCGTGGCCCACCTCCAGCCTACGGCTCTGTCCTGGGTGCTGGTGTGGGTGGGCGCGGCGTCGCTGTCGGCGGCCGTGGCCGTCACGGGCATGGCCATCAAGTCCCGCTCCGTGGGCATGCCCCTCTCGTCGGGCCCCGGCCGCAAGTTCGCGGTGAGCTTCGCTCCCCCCATCGCGGTCGGCGCCCTGCTCACGTTTGCCCTCGTCACGGCCGGGGTGCCCCACCTGCTCCCCGGTACGTGGCTCCTCCTCTACGGCACGGCCGTGGTCACCGGAGGAGCCCATTCCGTACGCATCGTCCCGTTCCTGGGGATCGGCTGCATGGCCACGGGGGCGCTGGCACTCGTGGCTTCCCCGGCGTGGGGCGACGCGTTCATGGCGGTGGGCTTCGGCCTGCTCCACGTGGTCTTTGGCCTCATCATCGCCTGGAGGCACGGTGGCTGACGAAAGCGCCGTACCCGACCGCGCCGCCCGTGGCGGCTGGCCCGGCCTGGACGCCGTGGAGGGATCCGATGGGGGTCCCCTGGAGCTCGACCAGCTCATCCACGAGCGCGTGCGGCTGGGCATCGTGAGCGCCCTGGCCGTGAACGGATCGCTGCCGTTCACCGAGCTCCGGGACCTGCTGAACACCACCGACGGGAACCTGAGCGCCCACGCCCGCCGACTGGAGGAGGCCGGCTACATCCGCTGCACCAAGTCGTTCGAGGGACGGGTGCCCCGCACGGAATACGCCCTGACCCCCCGGGGCCGGCGGGAGCTGGAAGCCTACCTTGACCACATGGAAGCCATCATCCGCGCCACCCGCGAGGGTTGATGCGGCCCCCCCCTTTTTTCCGCGCAGCCACTTCATGACGCAGAGGACTTTCCCCATCTCGGCACGCGGCGCGGTCGCGGCGCCCTCCGGCCTGCACGTGGCCATCATCATGGACGGCAACGGCCGCTGGGCCCTGGCCCGGGGGCGGCCCCGGGTCATGGGCCACCGGGCCGGCGCCCGCAACGTGCGGCGCATCGTGGAGGCCGCCCCCGCCCTGGGGATCGGCACCCTCACCCTGTATGCCTTCTCTTCGGACAACTGGACCCGGCCGCCCCGGGAGGTGAGCTCGCTGATGCGGCTCTTTGAGCGGCACCTCCACAAAGAGGTGGGAGAGCTGGTGGAGAACGACGTGCGCCTTCGCGTCGTGGGGCGCCGCGACCGCCTTCCTGCACGACTGCTGCGGGTGGTGGAGGGGGCCGAGGAGACCACGGGGCAGGGGCGGCGGCTCCTCCTTCGGCTGGCCATCGACTACTCCGCCCGGGATGCCATCGTGGCCGCCGCCGAGCGCTGCGCGGCCCTGGGCACCCCCGCCGACCGCGACCGCTTCGCCGCCCTCCTGGGCGACGCAACCCACGGGGGGGCGCCCGCCCCCGACGTGGACCTCCTCGTCCGCACCGGCGGCGAGCAGCGGCTGAGCGACTTTCTCCTCTGGGAGGCCGCCTACGCCGAGCTGGTGTTCACCGGCTGCATGTGGCCGGACTTCGACGGCGAGGCCCTTGCGGCCGCGGTGGGCGAGTTCCACCGGCGGGAGCGCCGCTTCGGCGGGGTGCCGGAGCAAGCCGCGGGGTAGGGCCACCGTCCGGGGGACCACGGGGAGCGACCCCTGTGTACTACACGTGTAGCTCACACAGAGGAGGCCCTCCCATGAACGGCATCGCATACCCTCTCATCACGACCGCCCTTGCCGTCGCGCTGGCGGCTCCCGTGGCCGCTCAGACCAACGACGGCGGCTGGTGGATTCCGGCGTCGGTGCCTACCTCCCAGGCCCGGCCCGCCAGCCCGCGTGGACGTGCTCCGGCCCCGCGCCAGGCGGCGCGTGCCGGCGGCCGACGGGATCGGAACGGCGCCCACGGCCGAGCCGACGACGATAGCTACGGTGGCACCGGCCGCAGAGACGGCGGGTACGCTCGCGACGACCGCGACGGCGACGAGGGCGGGTACGCTCACCGGGACCGCGACGACGACTACGGCAGCGCCTACGGGTATCCGAGCGCCGGCGCCTACCGAAACGACGGCTCCGGGGCCGGCCAGGCCCGTCGGGGCAACGGTCCTCCGTTCTGCCGCGACGGCCGCGGTCACCCCACGAAGGGCATGGAATGGTGCGCCGAGAAGGGATGGGCGCCGGGCTACTCGTCCTACGGGTGGAGTCGAGCGAGCTGGCCCGACGTGATCCTGGGTCGCATCCCCCTCCTGTCCGGCTCGAGGCTCGGCGGACCGAGCCTCCTGGACGTGCTGGGCCGGGTGGTCCTGGGACGGCTCGTCAACCGCGCTCGCTACCTGGGCGCGACGGGCGGCCTCGAGGGCCGTTGGCTGGACCTGGGCGCCCGGGGCAGGGTGCTGCAGCTCCGCGCCGGTGGACGGCCCCTGGCGGAGCTGGCGGACCTGAACCGGGATGGCCGGGCCGACCGGATCCTGCTGGCCGCCGGCCGCTGAGGGATTACACCGCCTGGAGACAAAGGGGGGCGGGCCTCGATGCCTGGCCCCCTTCGTCACGGCAGCATGCCCAGCACGCCCGGAAGAGAGGAGGTCGTCGGCGCCGGTCAGACGACGTCGGGCGTGCAGCCGCCTCCCCCCGACGGCCGATTCCGCTGCATCACCTGCCGAATCCTGCGAACGAGGCGACGCACGTCCTCCAGGTCACTGCGCTGGTCGGGGTGGAGGCGGGGGTCCTGGAGGGTCAGCTCCAGCCGGTCCAGGAGCTGCTGGAGGAGGGCGGCGAGCTCCCGGCCAGCGTTGCCCGTGGGCACCTCCGATCGCGCCGCCCCCGCGGCGCGCGGCTTCGCTTGGTGCATCGTTCGCCTCGTCGGCCGTCATCGGCACGGCCACGGGAATGTGGAGGAAGCACCCCGACCTCATCCCGCGCGGATTGCACGATGCATGCCCACCTTGTGTCCCGGGGGCACGCCCGCCACCGTCGAAGCATGGACACGCATCCGGAGAAACGCCGGCCGCCTCCGGAGGTGGAGAGCCGGTTTCGCGCCCGCAGCTACGAGCTGGACAGCTTCGGTCACGTGAACCACGCCGTCTACCTCAACTGGTTCGAGCAGGCACGCTTCGACGCGTTGGAGGCGGGGGGATTCACCCTCGAGACGCTGGCCCGCCGCGGGTGGGGGGTGCACGTGGTCCGGGTGGAGGTGGATTTCCGGAGAGAGACGCTGCTGGGCCAGGAGCTCGTCGTGCGCACCTGGGTCGAGGAGGCGCGCAAGTCGAGCATGACCCTGCGCCAGTCGGCTGCGCCTCCGGGGGAATCCGACCATCCGTCGGCCGAAGCCCGCGTGGTGGCGGTGTGGGTGGACTCCGGCCGGCGCCCCATGCGCATTCCCGACGAAGTGCGCCGCGCCCTGGGGATCTCGACGGGCGGAGGTTGACCGCCGGGGCTCTGGCGCCGATCCTGCCCTTCCGTCTTCCTTCGCCGGTTGAGGAACGCCCTATGCCCCGCCCTTCTCGCCGAGCCCCCGGCCCCCTCGTCGCCGCCGTCCTGGCAGCGGCCCTTTCGACCTCGCCCCTCGCTGCGCAGCGGTCCGCGCCGGCGGACGTAGCGGACGCGTGCGCCCCCGACGACGACGGCCTCACCCTGCCCGAAGGGTTCTGCGCCATCGTCTTTCATCCAGGGGTGGGCGCGGCCCGCCACATCGCGGTGGCGCCCAACGGCGACGTCCTGGTGGCCTTCCGACGCGGCGGGGCCGTGACGCTCCGGGACGGCGACGGCGACGGCCAGGCAGACGCGGAGGAGCGCTGGGCCCGGGACCTTCCCACGGGCAACGAGGTTCTCCTCGCGGAAGGCGCCGTCTACCTGACCACCGACGACGGCGTGGTGCGTTACCCGTGGACCGCGGGTGATCTGCGCCCCTCCGGCCAGGGCGAGGTCGTGGTCACCGGCCTCCCCGACCGAGGGAACCACACCACCAAGAGCATCGCGATCGGCCCCGACGGCGCCCTCTACGTCGACATCGGCTCCGCCTCCAACGCGTGCATGGAGCACACCCGCACCAAGGGCTCCCCCGGGGTGGATCCGTGCCCCGAGCGGGAGGTGCGGGCCGGGGTGTGGCGCTTCGACCCACGTCGGGCCGGACAGACCGAGGCGGACGGGACGCGCTGGGCCACCGGCCTCCGGAATGCCGTGGCGTTCGCGGCCGATCCCGCCACGGGACAGCTCTGGGCGGTGCAGCACGGCCGCGACCAGCTCTACCAGTTCTACCCCGACATGTACTCGGCCGAGGCCGGCGCCGAGTTCCCCGCCGAAGAGATGTTCGCGGTGGATCGGGGCGACGACTTCGGCTGGCCCTACTGCTACTACGACCAGCGGCAGAAGGCGAAGGTCCTCGCGCCGGAATACGGGGGCGACGGCCGCAAGGTAGGGCGCTGCGCCGACGCGGAGAAGCCGCTTGTGGCGTTCCCGGGCCACTGGGGTCCCAACGACCTGGCGTTCTACGACGGGGAGGCGTTCCCCGAACGCTACCGGGGCGGCGCCTTCGTGGCCTTCCACGGGTCGTGGAACCGAGCACCCCTGCCCCAGGAAGGCTTCAACCTGGTGTTCGTGCCCTTCCAGGGAGGCCGGCCCACGGGGGAATGGGAGGTGTTCGCCGACCACTTCCGGAGCCAGGGGGGCTCCAGCGACGTGGACGGCCGGCCCACCGGCGTGGCCGTGGGTCCCGACGGCTCCCTCTACGTCGTGGAGAGCCGGGCGGGACGGATCTGGCGGATTGTCAGGCGGCCCGGGCGACGTCCCGCTTGATCCGGACCAGCACCGAGCTCAGGCCGTTGGTGCGCATCATCCCCAGAACCTCCCGGAGCCCCATGCGCTCCAGAAGGTCGCCCGGCAGTGCCGCCACGTCTTCGGGGGTGGCCCCCTCCAGCGCCTCCATGAGGAAACCGACGAAGCCGCGCACCGTGGGTGCCTCGGGCGGCGCATCGGCGTGGAGCTTCACCTTGCCGTCCTCCACCGCGACCCACAGGTAGAGGGGGGTCTGGCACTCCTCCACGCGGCCCAGCCCCGCGTCCCGGGCCTCGCGCAGCTCCTCCGGGAGCTCCGGGAACTTCTTGGAGTAGCGCAGCAGCATCTGGAGGCGCATCTCCCGGGGAAGCTCCCGCATCTTCTCCAGCTTGCTCTCGATCTCGGTCATGGGCTCTTCGACCCCGGCGGCGCCCCGGGCGTTCCCGCCGCGGCCCGTCCCGTGGGCTGCGGCGAGCCCCGTCCTTTCAGTACGTGCCGGGCCGATAGTTCAGCAGGAAGGTCACGCCGAAGCGCTGGAAGTACGACGTCCCGATGTCTGTCTCCGCCCGGGTCCACCCCAGCCGCAAGGCCCCGTCCAGGTCGTAGGCCAGGGGGCGGCTCACATCCACGTACACGATGGACGCGTTGTCCGCCTCCTCCCCCGGCACCAGGCGCGCGAAGTCGGTGTCGTGGAGGTAGTTCTTCCCGGTGATGTTGGCGAAGAGGTTGAGGCCGAAGTCCCGCGGCAGCGGCGCGGACACCAGGGCCCGCAGCGCCACGGCGTCGTACTCCGGCCTGCGGGAGTTCGAGCGGTTGAGGGTGCCTTCGATCCCCATCTGGGCGATGACCGGACCTTGCCAGGTCCAGGTCGCCCCGGCGTGGAAGGCGTGGTCGCGGCGGTAGGGATCCTCGGGGTCGAAGCTGGCCTGGTGGCGGTAGTCGCTCCAGCGGTAGCCGCCGTAGAAGCGGATGGTCCACCCCACGCCCCACTCCGCCCCCACCTCGAGGCCCTCGAACCGCCGGTCCAGGAGGTCGAGCTGGGGCACCAGGCGACCCGCCCGGTAGTCGACCCACTCGGCCTCCACCTGGGCGTCGAAGCGAACGCCCTGGATCGCCCTGAGGCGGAACACCCCGGTTCCCGAATACGAGGAGAAGCCCGGCTGGAGGAAGAGGGGCATGGGGGGCCGGTCGCTCACGGATCGGGTGCGGGCTCCGAGCTGGAGGCTCGCACGCCCCAGGTCACCGATTCCCTCGTTCCAGGTGGCGCCCAGGCGGCCCACCCACTCCCGGGGTGCATAGTCCCGGAGCTCGAAGCCGGTGGCGGCGAACTGGCGCAGGCCCCCGTCGAAGGAGAGGGCCGCCCGGTCGCGGCCGTCGGCGTAGGAGAGGAGCACGAGGCTCCCCCGGAGCCCCAGCTCGCCCACGGCGGCTGCCGCCCGGTCGGTGCTGTCCACCACCGGCACGCTCACCGAGGAGAGGTTGCCCCGGTACTCCTCCGCCGAGCCGCCCATGGTGACCACCACGTCCTCCCAGTGGGGTCGCTGGGCCGCCACGGGCGGAGCGAGCACCGCCGCGAGGGCCAGCGCCAGGGGCACGACGGGGCCGACGCGCCCGATGGCGCCGACGCGCCTCACCGGGCCGCTCCCTTCACGATCTTCTGGAACACCTCCGCCCGCCGCAGGAACTGATCCCGCGCCCCCTGTACCTGCAGGCGGAACAGGCGCAGCTCCCGGATGCGCTGATCCAGCGGCTGCTGCGGCTGGGGAACGCCGGTGGAGTCGGGCTCGGCCGCGCCGCCCTCGTTGTCCCGGCCGTTCCTCCGGGAGGTCTGACCGACCGGCACCTGGGTGTCGCCGAAGCGCTCCAGGTCCGCCTGGAAGTTGCTCCGGCGGCGCTGTAGCCGCAGCAGGCCTTCGAGCCGGGCAATCTCCCGGTCGATGGAGGCGATGGTGGAGTCGGCCGCCTGGGCCTTCCGCTTCAAGAGGTCGGCCTTCGCCAGCAGGTCCTCGGGCGTGTCCCGGGGGTCGTAGGTGATGGAGGGGAAGTAGACCAGTTCGGTACGCAGCACGTCCGGGCCCTGGTCCACCTCCTCGTACTGGTTGGAGAGGTCCCGGATGAGGGCGTCGAGGTCGCTCCGCTCGCGGGCCGTGGTGGCGTCGGCGAGACGTGTCTCCAGAACCTGCCGCCGCCGGTCCAGCGCGGCCAGGAGCGCCTTCCTGGCGTCGGCGAGCCTGCTCTCCTGGTCCCGGACCCGACCGTCGGCGCGCCGCACCTCCAGGGAGATGGACTGGGCGGACGCCAGCGCCGCCTCGAGGCGGGCCGCGTCGCCGGAGCGGCGGGCCCGTCCCACCTCGTCCAGGGCCTCGGACCAGCGGCGCTCCACCACGCTCCACGCGTCCCGGGCCGCCTGGAGCTCACTGGTGGCGGAGCGGTACTCCAGCTCGCGCTGCACCAGGGAGTCGCTGACCTGGGCACATGCCGGGCGCGCGGCCCCCGCGACTCCAGCCACGACCACGAAGGAGCCCAGAAGGGCGCGCTGGAAGGCCCGGCGGGTTCGCCGGCCCGGCGCCGTGCACCATCTCCGGCGAGCCACCCGCGGCCTTCCGGATTGAGAGAGGGTCGCGCTCACGCCTCGATCCCGTACTTCTCCAGCTTGTAGTAGAGGGCGCTGGGCTTGAGCCCCAGGAGGCGGGCGGCCTCCGCCTTCACGCCCCGGGCCTGGCTCAACGCCTGCCGGAGCAGCTTCTCCTCCATCCCCTCCACCACGCGGGTGAGGTCCATGCCGCCCTCGGGCAGGGTGCTCCCGTTGGCACCCACGTCCGTGAGGGCCAGCCCCTCGGCCGGGAGGAAGGGAAGATCGGCGGCCTCCAGCACCTCGTCCTCGGCCAGCACGAGGGCCCGCTCCACCACGTTCTCCAGCTCCCGCACGTTCCCCGGCCAGTGGTACTCCGCCAGGCGCGCCAGCGCCTCTTCGCTCACCGCCCGGACGGGAGAGCAGGTGCGGACCCGGAGCTTGTCGACGAAGTGGGCCACCAGCACGGGGATGTCGGCCTTCCGCTGCCGCAGCGGCGGCAGGGTGAGCGGAACAACGTGCAGGCGGTAGAACAGGTCCTCACGGAATCCCGCCGCCAGCAGCTCCTCGGCCGGCATGTTGGTGGCGGCGATGATGCGCACGTCCACCGGGATGGTCTCCTCGCCCCCCACCCGCTCCAGCTCCCGCTCCTGGAGGACCCGGAGGAGGCGCACCTGGGTGGTGGCGGAGATGGTGGCGATCTCGTCCAGGAACAGGGTGCCTCCGTGGGCCAGCTCGAAGCGGCCCCGCCGGCGCCGCTCGGCCCCCGTGAATGCCCCCTTCTCATGGCCGAAGAGCTCCGAGTCGAGCAGGCTTTCGGTGAGGGCGCCGCAGTTCACCCGGATGAACGGCCCTTCCTTGCGCGTGGAGCGGGCGTGGATGGCCCGGGCCACCAGCTCCTTTCCCGTGCCCGACTCGCCGTAGATCATGACCGTGGACTCGCTCGGCGCCACCCGGTCGACCCACCGGAAGACGGAGCGCATCTCCTTCGACTCGCCCACCATCTCGCCGTAGCGGGCCTCGGCGTCTTCCTTGAGCCAGGTGTTCTCCACGCGGAGCGCCACGTTCTCCCGCTTGAGCCGCTCCCGTTCCTCCCGTTCCTTGAGGATGCGCTCGACCTTCACCGCGAACTCCTCCGACGAGAAGGGCTTCGTGATGAAGTCCTCGGCGCCTTCCTTCATCGCCTCCACCGCCGTCTCGATGGTGCCGTAGGCGGTGATGACCAGGACCGCGGTCTCAGGGAAGTCGTCCTTCACCTTCCGGAGCACCTCCATGCCCCCGACCTTGGCCATCTTCAGGTCGGTGATGACCAGGTCCGCGCCCTCCTGCTGGAGGAGATCGAGCCCCTGCCTTCCTCCCTCGGCCGACAGGGTGCGGTGGCCGCGGCGGCGCAGCAGGAGCTCGAGGCCCTCCCGCATGGAGTCGTGGTCGTCGATGATGAGAACCTGGGCCATCGCGGTGCGTCCGGGCGGGGTGCGGGTCATTCGGCGAGGGCGGGGCGGACCGGCGCCGAGGGATCGGCTGCCGGGAAATCTTCGGACCCGCGCAAATATATCCTGAACGCCGCGCCCCTCCCAAGCTCGGGGTCGGCGGTGGTGCCCACCTCGACTCGGCCTCCCGAAAGCTCCACCACCTTCTTCACGATGGCCAGGCCGAGCCCGGCTCCCTGCTCCTTGTCCGTGACGAAGGGCTCGAAGATGCGCTCGCGCATGGCCTCGGAGACGCCCGGTCCGTCGTCCTCCACCGAGATCACCACCTCCTCGCCGCGCCGCTCGGCCGAGAGGCGGACCCGGGATCCGGCCTGGGCGCCGTTGCGCAGGAGGTTCAGCACCATGCGCTTCAAGTGATCGGCGTCCACCACGGCGGTGAGGGGAACGGCGGGGAGCCACGCCTCGAGCTCGGCTCCCGTGCGGGCGGCCTCGCCCCGGGCGAGCTCCAGCGCGTCTTCGAGGGGCCCCCGCACGTCCACCAGGTCGGGCTGGGGCTGGAGGGGCCGAGCGAACGTGAGGAAATCGTCGATGATCTGGTTCAGGGTGCGCACCTCGGAGCGGACCCGGGCCAGGAGGCGACGCCGCTCACCGGGGTCGTCGGAGTCGGCGGCCGCGGAGGCGAAGAGCTCCAGGCCGCCGAGGGGGTTGCGGATCTCGTGGGCGACCTGGGCCAGCATGAGCCGAAGTTGCTCGTCCCGCTCCAGGATACCCCGCCGCATCCGGTCCATGGCGTTGGCGAGGCGGCCGATCTCGTCGCCCCGCTCCGCCTGGACCGGCTCGTCCATCCGCCCCCGCTGGATGCGGAGCGCCGCACGGGAGAGCCGCTCCAGCGGCTCCACCACCCCCGCCGCCAGCACCGCGCCCAGCCCGGCGGCCAGCAACGCGGCGAACAACGAGCCGAGGACGATGCCCCTGCCCAGCGCCTCCACCGGGGCACGGAAGTCCGCCGGCACCAGCACGGCCAGCACCACGTTCGACTGCTCGAGCTGGACGAAGCCGTACTTGTAGTAGCGACCGTCGAGCTCGAAGGGGAAGGTGGTGGCGGCCCCCACCGTGCGGGCCTGGCGGAGCTCCTCCTCGTACGGCTGGAGGAAGTGGAGGGGCGCCCCGATGGGGATGGAGTCGGGAGGCGCCGACGTCACCAGGGCCCTGCCCTGGCCGTCCACGATGTAGGCCGCGGACACGTAGCGCCGAAGGCGCCGCAGCCGCTCGTGCACCGCCTGCCACGTCCGGCCCACCTCGTCCCCCGGCTCGAGGCCGGCCACGAGGCTGGACTGGAGCCCCGTCTCCGCCGCCGCCCCTGCCACCCACTCCAGGCGCTCGTTCATCTCGGCCTCCAGGGCGTCCCGGGCGATGCGCCAGGCGCCGTAGCCCACGGCCGCGGTGACGGCCAGGGAGAAGCAGACGAAGACGAGGACGAAGCGGCGGCGGAGCGACACGGGTCAGCGCCCGGGGGGGGAAGAGCGGCTCACTGGCACGGCACCTTCTCCAAGCTCACCTGGTTGAACTGCACCGGGGCGGGCACTTCGGGGGTGACCACCACGTGGTACGGACGGTGGAGGGGTCGCTTCGCAGGGGAGCAGAAGGTGGCGGGCCTGCGCTCCACCACCTCCACCTTCGTGCCGAACTCCACCGGCAGCACGCGCCGCACCTCGATGCTGTCGCCCGCCTCGTCCCAGGGCTTGCCTACGCCCACCAGGACCACCTGCCTGGAGAAGTCCACGGAGGGGGGAGGGGTGGTGGAATCGGGGTGGAGGGCGCTCCAGAAGGTGCTCCAGGCCGTCGGGTCCCTGATGGCGCCTGCCGACAGGCCGCCCGGCAGGTCCTCGCCCCGCTCCAGCGTCGCGAAGGGGCGGGAGCCGGCGTAGACCGGCCGGAAGGAGCGTCCCACCGTCCAGTCCCGCACGAGCACCACGGACTGGATCACCCGACTGGTGGCCCGGTACCCTCCCGCGGCGAAGGGATCGAGTTGGGCGAGGGAGCCCTGGGCGCAGCGCTTCCAGTCCTTGGTCTCGCCCCGGGCCTCGTCGTGGATGGTCACCGTCACGCGCGTCTCGTACGGCTCGCAGACAGGGTTCCAATCCTCGTCAGCGTACCCCACGATCTTCTCGGCCGGATCGTCGTTGACCTCCACGATCCACGACTGGTATGCACCCGCCGAGTTGGTGAGGTCGCCCACGCTGACGCTCTCGTTGGCGTCGCCGAGCTTCCCCTGGTAGGAGAGGCTCTCCTGGATGCGCCACTCCCCGGAGGAGTGCCACTGGATGGACTGGCGCAGCGTGCCGTCGAAGGTGCTGTCGCCCAGCACCGGCGTCTCGAGCTCGATGGTCGCTTCCCCGAGCTGCCCGAAGCGCAGGGCGTCCGTGGGCGCGGTGCCGTCGTTCTGGCACCCTGACACGGCCGCCGCCATCCCCGCCGCCAGGAGGACGGCGGCGGCGCCACGTCGATGCGCCGGATGGAACGTCACGGAAGACCTCATGGACCTCGCTGGACGGGACGGCCTCGCGCCGCCGCGGGAGGGAAGAGGACAGGCCTTGACGGCCACTGTGGCCCGGGGGAGTCTAGGGGCATGAGCCAAGACGAAGCCCGCCTCCGACTCAGGGACCTGCTCGTGGAGCGCTCGGTGCGCCTGGGAGAGTTTACCCTCGCCAGCGGCGCACGTTCGTCCTACTACGTGGACGCGCGCCGCACCACCATGAGCGCCGAGGGTCAGTTTCTCACCGGAAAGGTATGCTTCAGGCTGCTCGCGGACAGCGGCCTGGAGTTCACCCACGTCGGTGGCCTCACCATGGGCGCCGATCCCGTGGCCTACGCGGTGGCCCACCGGAGCTGGGAGGAGGGCCACCCGTGGGACGCCTTCTCCGTGCGCAAGAAGGCCAAGGAGCACGGCACGGGGCAGAGGGTGGAGGGGGGCCTTCCCGCCGGCGCCCGCTGCGTGGTGGTGGAGGACTCCATGACCACCGGCGGGAGCGCCCTCGAGGCCGTGAAGGCCCTGGAAGAGCACGGCGCCCGGGTGGTGGCCGTCCTCACGCTGGTGGATCGCCAGGAAGGGGGCAGGGAGCGGGTGGAGACCGCCGGGCTTCCGCTGCTGGCGGCGTTCTCCGGGCCGGAGCTTCTGGAAGCGGCGCGCACCGCCGGCGCCGCCGGGGACTGAGCGGGTGAGCCCCGAAGACGAGGGACCTCTCGAAGTCCGTCTCCGGAAGGTCCCTGGTCGCCGCCCCAGCGGCCTGCGCTTCCCCACCTGGCTCGCCGTGCCGCTGGCCGCCGGCGCCGGCTGGGTGGGGGCCGGCTGGCCGGGCCTGATCTTCGGCGCGCTCGCCGGATTCCTGATCTGGCGGGCGCGGCGCTAGCTCCCTAGTCCAGCAGCCGCAGCGGCATCACCAAGCAGAGGTAGTCCACCTCCCCCTCGCCCTCCCCGTCGATGGGCTCCACGGTGGCCGCCCGCTCCGGCGCCTTGAACGTCAGCTTCACCTCGTCCGTGGGCATGTAGCGGAGGACCTCCAGGAGGTAGGTGGCATTGAAACCGATCTCCAGCCCCTCCCCGTCGTAGGTGAGCTCCAGCTCGTCCTGCCCCTCGCCCAGGTCCGGCGTGAGCACGTTCAGGTGCACCTTGCCGGGCTCGAACGCCAGGCGAATGCGGTGGGTCTGGTCGCTGGCGACCACCGCCATGCGGCGCACGGCCGATTCCAGCGCCCGCTTTTCGACGATGGCGTGCTTGTCGTTGTCCTTCGGGATGACCTGTTCGTAGTTCGGGTAGGTCCCCTCGATGAGGCGCGTGTACACCTCGGTACCCCCCGCCCGGAAGCCCAGGTGGTTCCCGCTCCGGGCCACCTCGATCTGGTCGCCATCCTCGAACAGGCGCTGCACCTGTCCCAGCGCCGCCGGCGGTACGATGAGGGTGGTGGTGGGCAGGGACGACGCTCCCGCCGGCACCGTCATGCGCGCGAGCCGGTGCCCATTGGTGGCCACCATGCGCATCTCCCCGTCCCGGAGCTCCCACAGCACGCCGTTCAGGATGGGCCGGCTCTCCTCCGTGGAGACCGCGAACGAGGTGTGATGGATGAGCCCGTGGAGGTCCTTGCCTGTCACGGCCCAGCCGCCTTCGAAGGTCACCTCCGGGAGCGTGGGGAACTCGTCGGCCGGAAGCCCGTTCAGCTTGAAGTGGCTCCGCCCGCAGCTCATCTCGATCTGGTCGCCCCGGGTGGACACCTCCACGGGCTGATCTGGGAGCTCCCGGGTGATCTCCTGGAGCTTCTTCCCGGGCGCGGTGAGGCTGCCCGGCTCCTCCACGTCCGCCGGCACCCGGACGCGCACCGCTACGTCCAGGTCCGTCCCGCTCATCCACACGCCGTCCTCTCCGGCCTCGAACAGGATGTTCGACAGCACGGGGAGGGTGGTCTTCGTGGGGATGCTGGCCGAGACGGCCGCCAGCCCGTTGTGAAGGTTCTGCCGGGTGATGGTGAATTTCATTGCGCCTCCGTGCGCGACCTGAGTCCGATAACCACGCTTTCCACGCCGCTAATCTTCCTCTTCTTTACCAATAGAATAAAGAGGTAGCAGTAGTAGGGGGTGTGGATCTGTGGAAGACGCCCGGTGGAGGAGCGCGATTGCCCTTGTCCTCCGGGCCTCATCCGGCATGGGGAGCAGTGTGGAAGTTCCGCCGGCCCATGGGGACGGAGCGGGGAAATTCCCGGACCTGCGACCTGGTGCGTGGAGAACGCCCGGGCTTTCCACGGCTCTCCACATCAGGTGTGGACAGCGCTCGAGCGGCGAAGCTCGGCGTGGGTTTCCTCCACCTCGCGGCGGAAGCCCGGATCGTCTTCCATCTCCGACTCCACCTTGCGGATGGAGTGGATCACCGTGGAGTGGTCCCGGCCGCCGAACACCTCTCCGATCTGCACCAGGGAGGTGTCCAGGATCTCCTTGATGAGGTACATGGCGACCTGCCGCGGCACGGTCAAGTCCCGCGTCCGCCGCTTCGAGGTCAGTGCCTCGGGCTTCACGCGCCAGCGGCGGGCCACGGTGTCGCGGATGGCCTCCGGCGTGAGGCGCCGACCCTGGTCGTCGCCCCGGAGCATCCCCGACAGGGCCGTGCGGGCCAGCCCCACCGTGATCTCCTGGTTCGTGAGGGACGAGTAGGCGAGCAGCTTGATGACCGCGCCTTCGAGCTCCCGCACGGATGCGGTGCACGCGTGGGCGATGTAGTCGATGACCTCATCGTCCAGGGTGAGGTCGTCGTCCGAGGCCTTCTTCCTGAGGATGGCCACCCGGGTTTCGTAGTCCGGCGCCTTCAGATCGGCCACGAGCCCCCACTCGAAGCGCGATACCAGCCGATCCTCCAGCCCGGGGAGTTCCTTGGGCGGTCGGTCGCTGGTGAGGACGATCTGCTTCTGGGCGTCGTAGAGGGCGTTGAAGGTGTGGAAGAACTCCTCCTGCGTGCGCTCCTTCCCCTCCAGGAAGTGGACGTCGTCCACCAGGAGGAGGTCCATCTGCCGATAGCGGCGCCGGAAGTCGCCCGTGCTCCCCTCCTGGATGGCGCTCACCATCTCGTTGGTGAACTGCTCGGAGGACACGTACACGACCCGGGCCGAAGGTTGATCGGTCAGGATGGCGTTGCCGATGGCGTGCATGAGGTGGGTCTTGCCCAGCCCCACCCCCCCGTAGAGGAAGAGGGGGTTGTACATGCGGGCGGGCTTCTCCGCCACGGCGCGGCAGGCGGCCGCCGCGAGCTGGTTGTTCGTGCCCACCACGAATCGGTCGAAGGTGTAGCGGTCGTTGAGGCCGGCCCGGGCCGCCGCCGCCGCCGGGTCGGTCTCTCTCGCGAGCACCGTTCGCGACGTGGCCGGGACGGGGGCGTGGGTGCCCCCCTGGGGCGTCACCTCTACGGCCGGGAGCGAGGGATGGGCGGCCAGCTTCCCCGAGCGGAAGACCAGGTCGATGGGGTGCCCAACCACGCGCTGCGCCAGCTCCTCGAGCATGGAGCCGTACTTGTCCTCGAGCCACTCCACGTGGAACTGGCTCGGCGCTTCCACGTGGAGCTGGTCCTCGGAGAGGGCGGTCGCGGCCGTACCCGAGAGCCACGTGCGGAAGGTCTGTTCCGGCATGCCGGTCCGGGCGGATTCCAGGATCCGGGTCCAGAGGTCGGCAGCGGTCAACTCCATGGACGCACTCGTGCTGGGCCCCGGACGGACGGAGGATCCCCGGGGCCGGCGATGGACGGCGACTTGTGATGGAACTCAGGCCCTCTGAGTGAGGGGAAGCAACGCTAGGCCGGGGATGTGGAAAAGTCAATCAGGGAGGAGGAGGCGTTGCGCGGGCGACGGGGCTTGCTTCCGGCGGCAGCCCGACAGGGTGCCCGCGGTTGACCTCGAGCGCGCGTCCCGGGTATCTTTGCCTGCTCGATTCCCGACAGTTTTTCCAGATGAGCACGGCAGAGTCCCATGAAGCCGACGTACAGGCCGCGCAACCGGAAGCGCGTCAACAAGCACGGATTCCGTGCACGCATGAAGACCCGCGGAGGGCGTAAGACCCTCAACCGGCGCCGCAGCAGGGGTCGTAAGCGTCTCAGCGTCCGCATCGGCGGCAAGTAGGAGACGTGGAGGGGCGCCCTGCGGCCGGTGAGCCGCCGGGGGGCTCCTCTGGACACCGGCTGCCGCCCGCGAGCCGGGTCCGAAGGGCCGCCGACATCCGGGGGCTCTTCAGGCGGGGGAAGCGGAGGAGGACGGACCACCTGGACGTCTTCTTCGCGGCTTCCCCCGCTTCGCGTTCCCGTTGGGGGGTGGTGGTGCCCAAGCACCGCCACAACCTGGTGGAGCGCAACCGGCTCAAGCGCCGCTTGAAGGAGATCGGACGCGTGCGCGTACTTCCGGCACTCAGGGAGGCGGCGCTGGAGCTCGACGTGATGGTGCGGGCGCGGGCGGAGGCCTACGAAGCTTCCTTCGACCAGCTCCGGGACGAGCTGAACCGGGTGACGGAGGCGCTGTGCTCCGGCGACTGGTTCTCGCGCTGATCCGCTTCTATCAGGTGGCGATCTCGCCGTGGACGCCGGCCTCGTGCCGCTTCACGCCGACGTGCTCGGCCTACGCGGCCGAGGCGGTGGAGCGCCACGGGGCGGTGCGGGGCTCGTGGCTGGCGCTCAGGAGGCTGGGACGCTGCCACCCATGGGGCGGATCGGGTTACGATCCGGTGCCGCCGCTGCCGCGGGCCGGGGAAAGCGGGGGATCGGCGGACGTGGGGAAGAGCCCTGACGCTGGACGAAACGGATGAACACCGAGGTACGCTTCCTACTGGCGATCGGACTCATGATCGCCGTGATCGTCGTCACGAACATCTTCTTTCCTCCTGCGAAGCCGCAGGGGCAGGGAGGAGGTGCGGGCGCCCCTGCCCAGGCCGTGGACACCACGGGCGTCGCGGGATCGGGGACGGCCGCCCCGGCTCCTGGTACGGCCCAAACGAACGGCGCGGCTGCCGCCGCCCCCTCGGAGGTCCGGCCGTCGGGCCAGCCGTCCGGCGGCGTGCCCGCTCCCGCGGAGTCCGAGCCTGGCCATCCGGTGGTGGTGGAGAGCGGCCTCTACCGCCTCACCTTCTCGACCCGGGGCGCCCGCCTCGTCTCGGCGCGGCTCCAGAAGTTCAAGTCGTTCACCGAGGAGGGCTCGGTCGAGCTCATCCCCCAGGATGCCTCGTCGTTGGGCAACAGGCTCGTGGTGGGCGGCGACACCCTGGACCTGAGGAGCGCCCCCTTCCAGGTGGTGGGCGGCCAGGATCACGTGAGGGTGGACTCGGCGGGCGGCGACCAGCAACTCACCTTCCGCTACACCCGGCCGGGCACCGACTTCTCCTTCTCCGTGACGTACACGTTCCACCCGGGCACCTACGTGGTCGACGCCCGCGGCTCGGTGACGGGACTGAGCCGGCCGCTCCTGGTCACCGACTTGGGGAGCGGGCTCCGCTTCAACGAGGCGGACTCCACCTCCGAGGCCCGGGCCATGGCCTACGTGGGCAACCACCTCGACAACGGGGTGAAGTCCCACGCGCTGAGCGGTGTGGATGCCCCCCAGGTGGAAGAGGGGCCGTTTCTGTGGGCGGCGCTGAAGAGCAAGTTCTTCGTCATGGCGCTCATGCCGGACGAGGGCGCCCCGGACGCCTATCTGGGCGGACTGCTGGTGGCGCCCCGGCCCGGGGAGCACCGTGCCCTGGTATCGGCCACGCAGGCGGTGGGGGCGGACGGGACGTTCGACTACCGCACCTTCATGGGGCCGCAGGACCTGGCCCGGCTGACGGCGCTCGGCAACGACCTCGAGGAGGTGAACCCCTACGGGTGGCGCTTCATCCGCCCGGTGGTGCGGCCGATCGTGGGCGTCATCACGGTGGTCCTGGTCTTTCTCCACAGCAACCTGAACCTGGCGTACGGCTGGGTGCTGATCCTGTTCGGGGCGCTCATGCGGCTCGTGCTCTGGCCGCTGAACCACAAGGCCATGAAGGCCCAGCTCCGCAACATGGCGGTGCAGCCCCTCGTGAAGGAGATCCAGACCAAGTACAAGGACAACCCCGAGCGGCTGCAGAAGGAGATGATGGCCCTCTACAAGGAGCATGGCTTCAACCCCCTGGCGGGGTGTCTGCCCATGCTCCTGCCGTGGCCCGTGCTCATCTCCCTCTTCTTCGTGTTCCAGAACACCATCGAGCTCCGGGGCGTGGGCTTCCTCTGGCTGCCCGACCTCTCCGCGCCCGACCCGCTGTTCATCCTGCCGGTGTTCATGGGCGTCTCGATGTTCCTGAACCAGTTCATCAGCATGCGCTCCATGCCGGAGACCAACTCGCAGATGAAGATGATGATGTGGATGATGCCGGCCTTCATGATCTTCATCTTCTTCCGGCTGGCGGCGGGGCTGAACCTCTACTACGCCACGGCCAACATCTTCACCATCCCCCAGCAGATCATGATCGCCCGTGAGCGCCAGAAGGCGCAGGCGGCCGGTCCGGTGAAGCGCACGACCGGATAGCTGCTCCCTCCGTCCCGGAGGCTCCGGTGGATCCAGACACGATCGCGGCCGTCGCCACGGCGCCGGGGCAGGGGGCTCTCGCCGTCGTGCGGCTGTCGGGCCCCGGCGCCTTCGACGTCCTGCTGGCCGTGGCGCCCGGCCTCGACGCGCTCCCGTCTGCCCGTCACGCCACCCTGGCCGGGATCCACGACCCCACCGACGGTAGCCTGCTGGACCGGGCCCTGGTCACCACCTTCCCCGGACCGGAGAGCTACACCGGCGAGGACGTGGTGGAGATCTCCACCCACGGCGGCTGGATGGCCCCGGCGCTGGTGGTGGAGGCGTGCCGTGCCGCGGGCGCCCGGGAGGCCCTGCCCGGAGAATTCACCCGGCGCGCCTACCTGAACGGGAAGGTGGACCTCATCCAGGCGGAGGCGGTGGCCGACCTGGTGGAGGGACGGAGCCGGGCCCTCCACGACGCGGCGCTCCGGCAGCTCGACCGGGGGCTCTCGGCCCGGGTGACGTCGCTGCGGGCTCGCATCGTGGACCTGGAGGCCCTCCTGGTGCACCACCTGGACTTCCCCGAGGAGGACGATGCCCCGGTGCCGGCCGAGGCGATCGCCCAGGAGGGTCGCGCGCTTGCCGGCGAGCTTCGTCGGCTGCTGGAGACGGCGCCCGAGGGGGCGCTCCTCCGGGAGGGGGCGCTGGCGGTGCTGGCCGGAGTGCCCAACTCGGGCAAGTCGAGCCTGTTCAACGCCCTCCTGGGGGAGGAGCGGGCGATCGTCACCGAGCTGGCGGGCACGACCCGGGACGCGATCGAGGTGGCGGTGTCGCTGGGGCGCTTCCCTTTCCGCCTGGTCGATACGGCTGGGCTGCGACACACGGAAGAGGTGGTGGAGCGGCTGGGTATCGAGGTGGCGGAGCGCTACCTCCATTCGGCGGACGTGGTGCTGCTTTGCCTGGAGGCGGGGCGGGAGCCCGAGGCCGGGGAGCGGGCGTTCGTGGAGGGCCTGGACGGGCGACCCGTGGTGCTGGTCCGCACGAAGGCCGATCTGGCGCCGGAGGCGGGGGGCGACGTCGCCCTGGCCGGGTGCGTGGGGGAGGTGCGGGTCTCGGCCGTAGACGGGCGGGGCCTTGCCGAGCTCAGAACCCTGCTTCCCTCCCTCGTGTATCGGGGGCTGGTGCGCTCCAGCGGGGAGGCTCCGGTGCTCCTGCGGGAGCGCCAGGCCCGGGGGGTGCGTCGGGCGCTCGAGGAGGTGGGTGCGTTCGCGGCTGCCCTGGACGAGGGGGTTCCGGTGGAGGCCGCCGCGACCCACCTGAAGCCGGCGGAGACCGCCCTCGAGGAGCTCCTGGGGATCATCAGCGGCGACGAGATCCTGGACCGGGTGTTCGCCCGGTTCTGCGTGGGCAAGTGAGGGCGAGGGCAGGGAGGGAGTGCGAAGCGTGGACAGCGAGAGGGGGCGGAGGGCGTTCCGGGTGATCGGCCGGGTGCAAGGGGTGGGCTTCAGGTGGTTCACCGTGACCACGGCCCGTGAACTCGGCCTCCGGGGATCGGTGAGGAACCTGCCCGATGGCGCCGTGGAGGTGCACGCCGAGGGTGCGGCCGAGGGCCTGGCCGCCCTGCGCGGGCGCCTGGAGCGAGGTCCCTCGGCGGCCCGGGTGGAGCGGGTCGACGAGGTGGAGTCGAGCCTTCCCATACCCGACCACGGCTTCGAGGTGGTGCGCTGACCATGGAGCGGCGTCACGACGTCGTGGTGGTGGGCGGGGGGCACGCCGGGAGCGAAGCGGCGGCCGCCGCGGCGCGCCTGGGGGCCCGCACGGTGCTGATCACCCCGGACCTGGGCCGCATCGGCCAGATGAGCTGCAACCCCGCCATCGGGGGCGTAGCCAAGGGGGTGGTGGCCCGGGAGGTGGACGCCCTGGGCGGCGTGATGGGGCGGGCCACCGACGCTGCGCGCATCCAGTTCCGCATGCTGAACCGATCCAAGGGCCCGGCCGTGTGGGGGCCGCGGGCCCAGTGCGACCGCGCGCTCTATCCCCGGGCGGTGCGGCGCGTCCTCGAAGGCCTTCCCCGACTGGAGCTCTTCCAGGAGATGGTGGTCGGGCTGCTGATGGAGGACGGACGCGTGGCGGGCGTGACCACCCGGGGGGGCGTGACCTTCCTGGCGCCCTGCGTGGTGGTGACGGCGGGCACGTTCCTGCGGGGTCGGATCCACGTGGGCGGGAGCGCCGGGGTGGGCGCCGGGCGGGCGGGGGAGGCGCCGTCCCTGGAGCTGGCCGAGGCGCTGGAGGCCCGGGGCCTCGAGGTCGCCCGCTTCAAGACGGGCACGCCCCCCCGGGTGGACGGGCGGACCGTCGACCTGGAGCGGCTGCAGCGTCAGGACGGCGACGCCGAGGACTTCCGCTTCAGCGCCTACCACCGGGAGGCGGTGCCCGAGCAACGGCCCTGCTGGATCACGTGGGCCGGGGAGGAGGTGAAGCGCATCGTGGGGGAAAACCTGGGGCGGAGCGCCCTCTACGGGGGCGCCATCTCCGGCCGGGGTCCCCGCTACTGCCCGTCCATCGAGGACAAGGTGGTGCGCTTTCCCGACGCGCCCCGCCACCAGGTGTTCCTGGAGCCGGAAGGTCTCGACACGAGCGAGCTCTACGTGAACGGGTTGTCCACCTCTCTGCCTCCCGACGTGCAGCTCCGATTCCTGCGAGCGGTGCCGGGGATGGAGGAGGTGGAGATGACCCGCATCGGGTACGCCATCGAGTACGACTACTTCCCGCCCCATCAGCTCCGGCCCACGTTGGAGGTGCGGAGCCTGGAGGGGCTGTTCTTCGCGGGCCAGATCAACGGGACCACCGGCTACGAGGAGGCGGCCGGGCAGGGCATCGTCGCCGGGATCAACGCTGGCCTGAAGGCCCACGGCCGGCCGCCGGTGGTGTTCGGGCGGGACGAGGCCTACGTGGGGGTTCTGGTGGACGACCTGGTCACCAAGGGCGTGGACGAGCCCTACCGCCTGTTCACGTCCCGGGCTGAGTATCGGCTACTGCTCCGGCAGGACAACGCGGTGGAGCGGCTCGGCCCTGTCGCCCGGGAGCTCGGGCTGCTGACCGGGGCACAGGAGGCCGCGCTGGAGGGACGGCTGGATGCGGTCGCGCGTTTGCGTAAGTGGTTTGTGGACACGCCGTTACATCCCGATGACGTGAATCCGGTGTTGGACGCCGTCGGGTCGTCGGCCATCGGCGATCCCGTGCGCGGGATGGAGCTGCTGAGGCGTCCGGAGGTGCCGGCTCGGGAGCTGGCCGCCGCCGGCGGGGTGGTCCCCGACGGTCCTGCGGAGAGGGAGGCCTTGCTGGCCCTGGAGGTGGAGGCCCACTACAGCGGCTACGTGGCACGGGAGCGGGAGCGGGCCCGGCGCCTTCGGGAGCAGGAGGCGTTCGAGTTGGATGAGGCCCTTCCCTACGACAGCTTCGTGACGCTCTCGGCGGAGTCCCGCCAGAAGCTGGTCCGGGTGCGGCCCGCCACGCTTGCCCAGGCCGGCCGCATTCCCGGCGTGTCGCCGGCGGACCTGCAGAACCTCCTCATGGAGGTGCGGCGCTGGCGCAGGGGAAGGGACGGGGCGGGGGATCGAGGTCCCTGACCTGTACAAACCCTGTACACTCGGCCCGGGGCTTTTTTCCTGATCACCGTCCGCTTTCCCTGTGCGCGCATGGGCGGAGGCTCTTCCTAGGCGTTTTGGCTCGTCAGCGGCTCCCGCCCATGCCACGCCGGTTCTCGAAGGCATCGCGACCTCCTGTCCCTCGGTGTTTCACGTGAAACATCGCGATCTCGCCGCCGCCCCCTGTTTCACGTGAAACACTTCCTATGGGCGGCTCTGGTCTCCGGATAGACGCTCGAGCTCACTGCCGCCCGATGTTTCACGTGGAACATCACTCCTTCACCAGGTCGATGTCGGCTGTTGCCGGCTCCCGAATGCCGTCGCTGTTGAAGTCGTACTCGGTGGCGCCGTGGAGCCTGATCCCGTCCGAGGTGGTCTCGACAGTGGCCGTGTTGGAGCTGCAGCACGGCGTCTGGACCTGAAAGGTGATCTCGTCCCCTCTGACCTGGAGCTGCCCGATCTCCGTGTTCGCAATGCCCTGAAAGGTCAGGATCGCCGTGTATTGGCCGGAGGGTTGGACGTCGAGGGTGAATCGGGCGCCGACCTCGGAGACCAGGTCGTGGGAGGAGGAGGGGTCCGCGTCATTCGTCACCTGGAACCGGGTGGCGCTCCAGTCCCCCGCCAGGAAGGCGACGGCAGGGTCCGGCGTGACCCCGTCGCTGCTTCCGCCGCCGCTGCAGCCCCCCAGGAAGGTGAGGAACAAAACCAGGGCGGCTGCGAGGACGCGAAAACGGCACGAGAGGGGGTCAGGACGCATGGGGGCCGGAGGTGGGAGGGAAGCGGACCAACGCCCACGGCAACGTGTTGACCCATCTGAGCCCTCGCAAGGCCGCTCCGTCGCTTTACCTCCCCCCGCACCCCGGGTATACTTGGTTCGCCCTGCCCGGCGGCGCCCGGGCCGGCCCCCCGCCTGCCTCCTCCGGGACGACGCATGTCCAGAGTCATCGCCATCGCAAACCAGAAGGGGGGCGTGGGCAAGACGACCACGGCCATCAACCTGGGAGCTTCCCTGGCCGTGGCGGAGCACCGCACACTGGTCATCGACATCGATCCCCAGGGAAACGCCACCAGTGGCCTGGGTGTGGAGCGGACGGAGGACCTCGCCACCATCTACGACGTGCTGGTGGAAGGACGAGCCGTGGAGCAGGCCATCCTTCGGGAGGTCCATTTCCCCTATCTGGACCTGGTCCCCTCCACCCGTGACCTGGTGGGGGCGGAGATCGAGCTGGTCGAGGCCGGTGAGCGGGAGCGCATCCTGCGCCGCGCCCTGGAGCCCGTGCGGGACGCCTATGACTACATCCTGGTGGATTGCCCCCCTTCCCTGGGTCTCCTGACCCTCAACACCTTGACGGCGGCGGATTCGGTGATGATCCCCATCCAGTGTGAGTTCTACGCCCTGGAGGGGCTCAGCCAGCTCCTGAACACGATCCGTCTCGTCCAGAAGGGGCTGAACCCGACCCTGGAGATCGAAGGCGTCCTCCTCACGATGTACGACCGGCGCCTCAACCTCTCGCGCCAGGTCGCGGACGAGGCTCGGGAGTACTTCGGTCCCAAGGTGTACCGCACCTCTATCCCGAGGAACGTTCGTCTGGCGGAGGCTCCGAGCTTCGGACAGCCCATCGTCCAGTACGATGTCCTCTCCAACGGGGCTCAGAGCTACCTGGCCCTCGCCCGGGAGATCATCGCCCGCACCTCGGAGCGAGACGCTTCCCCCGCGGCGGGAGGCGGCGCGTGAGCCGGCCCAAGAAGGACCGCCTCGGCCGAGGTTTGGGGGCCCTCCTGGGCGACTATCTGGACGCCGAGCCCGGAGGGGGAGACGTCCGCAAGCTCCCCGTCGCCTCCGTCGTGCCCAATCCCCTTCAGCCCCGAAAGGAATTCTCGGAGGAGGAGCTGTCGGAGCTCTCGGGCTCGATCCGGGACAACGGCCTGCTGCAGCCGCTGGTGGTGCGCCCCTCTCCCACCCGGGAGGGCCGCTACGAGCTGGTGGCGGGGGAGCGGCGGCTCCGCTCCGTCCAGCGCCTGGGGTGGGAAGAGGTGCCGGTGGTGGTGCGGGAGGTGGACGACGAGGCGCTGCTGGTGTTGGCGCTGGTCGAGAACCTCCAGCGCGAGGCGCTGAGCCCCGTCGAGGAGGCGGAGGGGTACCGCACGCTGGGGGAGAAGTTCGGCCTCACCCAGGAGGAGATCGCCCGCTCCGTAGGCAAGGACAGGAGCACGGTCGCCAACTTCCTCCGGCTCCTCAAGCTCCCTCCCTCGGTCCGGCGCATGCTCGAGGAGGGCCAGCTCAGCACCGGCCACGCCCGGGCCCTCCTGGCCGTGGAGGAGCCGGTCAGGGCGGCGGACCTGGCCAGGCGGGCGGTGAAGGAGGGCTGGTCGGTGCGGGAAGTGGAACGCCGCGTGCGCTCTGCCCGGGACGGGGCCGCCGGTGCCCCCTCCAAGGGCGGCGCCGCGGCCCAGAGCCGCGACCCGGTGGTGCGGGAGCTGGAGGAGGCGCTCCGGGAGGCGCTGGCCACCCGCGTCAGCATCAAGGGCGCGGCCCGGGGGAAGGGCACCATCGAGATACCCTTCCATGGAACCGAGGACTTCGAGCGGATCTTCGCCCTGCTGGCCGGGCGCGAAGCGTCCGACGTCCTCGGCTGAGGAGGAGCTCCCATGGCCGACGAGCCCCGACACCTGAGCGTGATCCTGGTCCCCGACGGGGGCCGGGCGTCACGCACCATCCGCATCTCCTATCGTCGCCTGCGCTGGCTCGCCGCCGGCGCGGTGCTCGTGGCCAGCCTCATCACGGTCATGGCCGGAAGCTGGTGGTACCTGGCGGCACGGGCGGCACGGGCCAGGGTGCTGGAGCAGCGGGTGGCGGAACTGGAGCGGAGCCAGGAGCGCATGCAGGATTTCGCAACCCAGCTGCAGGACCTGGAGCAGGAGTACGACCGTATTCGGGGTTTGTTCGGGTCAGAGTCCACCGAAGTCACCTCGGAGCTCTGGCTCCCGCCGCCGGCTTCGATCCGGGGAAAGAGCACCGGCAGCCGTGACGCGGATGCGGGGGATACCCGTCCCACCAGCTGGCCCCTCACGGAGCGGGGCTTCGTCACCCAGCCGCTCCTGGAGGGCGCCCAGGGAGACCACCCGGGCCTGGACATCGCGGTGCCGACCGATTCCTACATCCGGGCGGCCGGGCCCGGCACCGTCGTGGACGTGGGAGACGACCCGGTGTACGGCCGCTTCGTGCGGCTGGACCACGGCGGCGGGTACCGCACCTTGTACGGCCACGCTTCCACCACCTTCGTGGAGAAAGGCGAGCACGTGCGCCGCGACGAGGTCATTGCGCTCTCCGGCTCCACGGGCCGCTCCACCGCCCCCCATCTCCACTTCGAGATCACGCTGGACGGGGAGCCGGTGGATCCCCTCACCCTCGTGCACCAGCCCTGAGCCGGGTGCACCCCCACAGACCTTGAAGAGCGGCGCCTCTGGCCGCGAGGAACCCGACATGGCGAAGGATCGACCCAGCAACGGCACGCCCCCGGAGACGGTGATCTCCATCATCGGCCCCGGCATGCGTGTGGTGGGCGACTGCGAGACCGACGGCACCGTGCGGGTGGAGGGCACGGTGGAGGGCTCCATCCGGGCGGGGAAGGCCGTGGTGGTTGGAAAGGAAGGCCTGGTGGAGGGCGACGTGGTGACGCAGGATGCGGTCATCTCGGGACGCGTACAAGGGACGCTCACCGCGGAATCCCGGCTCGAGCTCCAGGCAACCTGCCGCATCGAGGGCGAGGTGCGTGCCCGGCGGATGCAGCTCGAAGAGGGGGCCATGCTGAACGGCACCGTCCTCATGGGGGAGAACCTCAAGGTACCGGAGCGGGCGGCGGGAAAGCGCGGTGGTGCCGGCGGCGAGGAAGAGTCCCACGGTGGGGATGGCGGAGGCCTGGCTCCCGGCCACGAGGCGTATCCCGCCCCTGCCGTGGATCTCCGTGATCCGGAAGGCGGCACGGACCACCACTCCGCTTCCGGCCAGGCGTAGGCGGTGCGGGGCCCGGCCCCAAGGCCCCCGGGGGCGGCTCATTTCTCCACATCTGTGGATAACCGCCCAGCGTCGTCGATAACCCATGGCTTTCGGGTTTCCTTCAAGGGTGGGGCGCCCGTTGGAGAGAGCCCACCGGGCGCGTTTTTCCACACTTCCCCACGAGGGCCCGGCCGCCGGCGCCCCTTTCGGCGGGAGCCGTGAAACTAGAATCCATCGTCCAATACGTCGGCGAATACCTGGGCGTGGAGGGGCACCCCGACTACGACCGGGCCCTCAACGGCCTCCAGGTCGATGGCCCCGTCGAGGTGGGCCGGATCGCGGCTGCGGTGGACGCTTCGGAGGCGAGCATCGCGGGGGCGGCCGACCTGGGGGCCGATCTCCTTCTCGTACACCATGGGCTCTTCTGGGGCGGGCTCCGTTCCGTGACCGGCCCGCGGTACCGGAAGCTGCGCCGCCTCGTGGAGGCATCCATGGCGCTCTACAGCGTGCATCTGCCGCTGGACGGCCACCCCGAGGTGGGCAACTGCGCTCTCCTGGCCCGAGCCATGGGGATGGATCCGGAGGGGCGGTTCGGGGCCTACAAGGGGGTGCCCCTGGGGTGGTGGGGCCGCTTGGATGAGGACCGGACCTCGTTCGTGGGGCGCGTGGAGCACGCCGTGGACGGGCCGGTCCGCCTCATCCCCGGCGGCCCGGACCGGGTGGGGAGGGTGGGGGTGGTGACGGGGTCTGCCGCCGACCTCGTCGAGGAGGCGGCGGCGGCGGGGCTGGACACTTTCGTGACGGGGGAAGGAGCCCACCACACCTACCTCGACGCCATGGAGCTGGGGGTGAACGTCCTCTTTGCCGGCCATTACGCCACCGAGACCTTCGGCGTCCGGGCCCTGGCTGCCCACCTGGCCGAGCGCTTCGATCTGACCTGGGATTTCGTGGACAATCCCACGGGGCTGTAGCCGCCGCGGCCAACCCCCCCGCCTCAGATCCTCAGAAGAGACCGTCCAGGTAGGCGTGCACCTCCCAGCCCCTGCCTCCGCGGACGGCCCGAGCCACGTCGAAGCGCACCAGGCCGTCCAGGAGCGAGGTGCCCGCGCCCACCGACGCCACCCACCCGGAGGTGCCGAAGGTGTCCCGGGGACCGGCCCAGCCGGCGTCGGCGAAGAGGGCGAGGCGGGCTCCGGCGAAGCCGTTTGCCACCTCACCCCGGGCCAGCCAGAACGCCGTTCCCTGCAGCGCGTCCATATCGAAGCCCCGTACCGTGCGGGGGCCGCCGAGGAAGTACTCCTTCTGGATGGGGACGTCGCCCCACGCGGCACCGGCGCCGACCTCCAGCGCCCCGGCGAGAGTCCCCGGCAGGGGGTGGGCGAGGGCCACGGTGGCAGAGGCCTTGCCGTAGGTGAAGTCGCCCCCGGCGGCCTCTCCCCTCACGCTTCCCGTTGCGATGAGCCCGGCGGGGTTGGCACCCGCTTGCCAGCGCACCAGCCCTGCCACGCCCCCCACGGAGCCTTCGTCGGCGGCCAGGAGGGGCTCCGGGCTCCGGCCCCGCACGCCCTGGAGCAGGAAGAAGTCCGTGCCGAGGTCCACCGCTCGCTCCCGCTGCCAGAAGACTCTCAGCTCGGAGCGGAAGGTGGGGCCCGAGGTGGTCCGTGCCGCCTCCACCCCGGCCGCATCGTAGTACTGCCCCCGGTCCCCGCCCAGGAGGAGGTTCTGGAGCGACCGGAGGGGTCCGAACGGGGTCTCCATCTCTCCCATGGCCTCCAGCCGCCGGTACCCGGCCAGCCGCATCCCCGCCGTCTCCGGGCCCCGCAGCACCGCCAGCTCGCCCCGGGGTGCCAGATCCGCCACCCCCAGCCGGGCGGTGGCGTGGAGGGCCAGCCCCCCTGGCACCGGGGTCCGGAGCCCCACCCCCGCCGACAGCCCCTCCACCCGGTTGTAGCGGACCAGCCCGTCCTGGAGTCCCCAGCTCAGCCGGGGCCGCCACACCTCTCCGGCGGGAGCCAACCCGTCGAGGGCGTGGCGGATGGCCGCGATCTCGTCCTCGTCGAAAGCCACCGGCGAGCGCTCTCCTACGCCCGTGAGCAGCCCCGCGGAGGTGCGGAGGCTGTCCGCCGGAGGAACCAGTATGGTCACCGTGCGGTCGGCCTCGCCCTCCCGGTGGAGTGGCCGCTCACTCCGGGTCCACCCCGGAGGCAGTGAGTCGGTGAGGGGGAGTGCGCTCTCCTCCGGGTTCACCCGGTAGTCCTTCACGGACCACTCCATCAGCAGGGGCACCGTGAGCAGGCGCCCCATGCGGGCGGTCCCCTGCATGGAGAACCGCCGGGGGAGCCACCAGCGGAGGTCGTAGAGGGCGTACTCCACGGTGACGTAGCCCACGTCCACGGTGACGGGGCGGAAGATCCCCGGTACGTCCTTGGCGTCCTCGGGCTCTTCCCTCTCGAGGTCGAAGGCCCGGGCCGGCCGATAGCTCGCCCTCGCCAGGGCGCCCGTAGCCTCGTCGAACCAGAGGGACCCCACGACCCGGTGGAAGTCCGCCTCACGGGGCTCCACCCGCACCTCGACCAGCGTCACCCGCCGCCCATCCGGAAGGCCGAGGGTGAGCGTGTCGCCGGGCAGGTAGCGGTACTCCGCGGCGGCAGAGTCGGCCAGCGGGTGCAGCGCCCAGTCGTGGCTGTCACCGAAGACGATGCGGTCGTCCCACGGGTCGAAGGCGAAGCCCATGGGACTCCCTTCCCGGGTCAGGTCCCTGCGGAGGTCCCGCTCCATGTCTGCGGCAACGGAGCCGCTGTCGGGCGCCTCCCCGGCCAGGGCCGTGGCGGCGCCGATGATGGGGACGGCGCGCCGGGCCGACAGCCACTGGATCGCCCTCTCCCCCGAGCTGGTCCAGCGGATGCGGGCGGCGTCCTCCTGCTCGAAGAGCGTCCGCTCCCTCCGGAAGGTGGGCGACGTGAGACCCACGTACACCCGCTCGTTGAGGAGCCCTTCGTAGCTGTGGATCCCCTCCATGTGGCGGCCCCGGGCCGCCCGGGCCCGCTCCACCAGCGCCCGCACCCCCGGGGTGGCGTAGGTGTCGGCGGGGAGGCTGTCGGCCGACGCACCGGATGGGGGCAGCTCTTCCTGTGCCGCGGCCGCGCCTCCGGGGGAGGCGGCGAGTGCCGCCAGGAGGAGCATCACCGCGCCCGCGGGTACCTTCATCAGACGGGTCATCCTCTCCCCTACGAGAGCACCCGGCCGGGAGAGTCAGCCGGGGTGGGATCCGAAGCACGGCGGGGTGTCCGACCCGTTCGGCCTTCGCTACGATACCTTGGACGTGCCTTTCCCACACCGAAGCGACGAACGTCCGCCCGGGCGGACCTCTCCCTCAGCAGGCTCAGAGGACGATTTCATGGCCGAGACCAGGACCTGCCCGCGCTGCGGCGCCACCGGCAGCGGCAACTTCTGCGCGAACTGTGGGGCGACGCTCGGCGCCCGCCCCTGTCCCGCCTGCGGGAACACCCCCGAGCCGGGGGCCCGCTTCTGCAACCGGTGCGGGCGCCCCCTCAACCCGGCGGCCGAGGGGATGCCGGTGGCCGCGCCGGTCGGCACGGGCGCGACGCCGCCCGCGGCCGCCACGAATCCGAACAGCGCCATGGGCTGGTGGGTTGCCGGCCTCGTCCTGGTGGCCCTCATCGTGTTCGTGGCCTACCCCACCATCCAGGGGAAGCAGTCCGGCTCCGGGGGCCAGTCCGCCGCGGCCGCGCCCGCCGCGGGGGCCATGGGCAATGCTTCGGCGATCGACCTGAACAGCATGACCCCACGGGAGGCGGCCGACCGCCTCTACAACCGCGTCATGTCGGCTGCCGAGAACGGCGACTCCTCCCAGGTGGTCATGTTCCTGCCCATGTCCATCGCCGCGTACGAGCGGGCGCGCCCCCTGGACATCGACGGCCTCTATCACCTCTCCCTCCTCCAGCGCACGGGCGGCGACGCCCAGGCGGCGTTGGCCACGGCCCGGGAGGCGCTGGACAAGAACCCCGATCACCTCCTGGCCCTGGGTGCCGCCGCCCAGGCCGCCGAGGCCATGGGCGACACGTCCACCGCCGACACCTACTGGTCCCACTTCCTGGAGGCGTACGACAAGGAAATGGCGGCCGGGCGCGTGGAGTACCAGGAGCACCAGAACATCCTCCCCGACTACCGGCAGCAGGCGCAGGCCGCGGTCGGGAAATAGCCGGGGCCCGGGGGCCGGCCGCCGCGTGCGCGTCCACCTGACCGGCGGAACCGGTCTCCTGGGCTCCCACGCCGCGGAGCGCCTCCGGGACGCGGGGCACGAGGTGAGCGCCCTGTGCCGCCCCGGCTCCGAAACGGCCCACCTGCGGAGCCTGGGGTGCCGGATCGTGGAGGGCGACGTGCGCGAGGAGCACGCGATGCTGGCCCGGGCGCTGGGCTCGGCCGACGTGGTGGTCCACGCGGCGGCCCAGGTGTACGGAAGCGGTCCCTGGCCCCGCATCCGGGCGGTGAACGTGGAGGGGACCGAGCACGTGGTCCGGGCCGCCAGCGCGGTGGGTGCGCTCCACGTGGTCCACGTCTCCTCGGTGGCGGTGTACGGAGGCGCCTCGGGGCGGGTGGACGAGGCCACCCCCATCGACGAGCCCCTGCCCCCCTCCGCCCTCTACGCCCGCTCCAAGCGGGAGGCGGAAGGGGTGGCCCGCGCGACCGCCGCGGAGCATGGGCTGGCGCTCACCATCCTCCGCCCCTGCGCCCTCTACGGTGAGCGGGACCGCCTCATGGCGCCGCGCCTGGCCCGGGTGGTGGCCTGGCCGGTGATCCCCGTCCTGGGAAGCGGGCGCACCACCCTGGCGGTGGCCTACGCGGGGAACGTGGCCGAGGCGATCCGGTTGGCGGTGGAGCAGCCGCCGGGGGCTCCGGGCGCCCGGGTGTACGACGTGGCCTTCGACCGGCCCCTCACCCAGGTGGAGCTCCTGGAGGGCATGGCCCAGGCGCTGGGGCGATGGCGACCCCGCCTGATGCACCTGCCCGAAGTGCTGGTGCGGGCCGGCGCAAAGGTGGGGGAAGCGCTTTCCCTCTCGATCCCGGGCCTGGGCGACCTGGGCCTCGAGCGGGTGGCGCTCCTGGCCCTGCAAGACAACCCGTACCGCTCGCGGCGCGTGCGGGAGGCGTTGGGGTGGATGCCGCCGTGGTCCCACGAGGAGGGCCTCCGGCGTACGGCCCGGTGGCTGCAGGAGGCTGGCCTCGACGGGGAACCACGACGGGAGGCGTCATGACGGACGGAAAGCGGCGCTCGGACGGAAACGCGGCGAAGGCGGAGGCGAAGGCGGAGGGCGGGCGCGCGCAGCGCCCGGCCGCCTCTCCCGGGGACGGCCGGGAGGGCTGGCTCACGCGCCAGCCGGAGCGTGGCCCCGGTCCAGTGAAGGTGCCTCCCTCCTCATCGCGGTCCACCGAGGACGAGCGCTTCCTCGAGAGCGCCGTCGCAGCCCAGCTCCGGGCCGACCCCCTCTTCCAGGTGGGCAAGGACGCGTGGCGCGTCTTCCGCATCATGGGCGAGTTCGTCGAAGGGTTCGAGGCCATGACCGGCCACGGACCCTGCGTCTCGGTGTTCGGCTCGGCCCGCATCACCGAGGAGGACCCCCACTACAAGGCGTGCGTCGAGACCACCCGGCTGCTGGGCGAGGCCGGCTTCGGCATCATCACGGGAGGCGGCCCGGGCATCATGGAGGCGGCCAACCGGGGGGCCAGGGAGGCCGGCGTCCCCTCCCTGGGCTGCAACATCGAGCTGCCTTTCGAGCAGGGCACGAACGCCTACGTGGAGCACGCCATCCAGTTCCGGTACTTCTTCGTCCGCAAGACGATGTTCGTGAAGTACGCCGAAGGCTTCGTCATCTTCCCCGGAGGCTTCGGCACCATGGACGAGCTCTTCGAGTCCCTCACCCTCATCCAGACCGGCAAGATCCGGAACTTCCCCGTGGTGCTCTACGGGAGCGAGTACTGGGGCGGCCTCATGGAGTGGTTCCGGAACCGGGTCGCGGCCGAAGGGAAGATCTCGCCAGAAGACGTGGAGCTCCTCTACCTGGCCGACACCCCCGAGGCGGCGGCCGAGCACGTGGTATCCCGCTACCGGAAGCACCGCCAGGCCATGGTGGCACGCCAGCACGGCGCCCACGACGTGGCGAAGGCCATGGAGCGCGCGCCGGCCGAGGAGCCGGGCCACCCCGCATCACCCCAGTGAGCGCACCCCGGCGGGCGCCGCCGCCTCCTCCACGGTGATCGCGGAGCCGCTGCTCCTGGGGGCCGTGGTGGCGGCGACCGCGGCCCTGGCGTTCTGGCTGGACCTCCGGGTCGCCGCCCTGTCGAAGATCGGCGCGTCCCTCCTGGCCATCCTCTTCGGCGCAATCCTCTCCAACGCCGGGGTGGTGGCCCCCGATTCCCCCGTGTACGACGCGGTGGGCGGACCCGTCACCTCCCTGGCCATCGCCTGGCTCCTGCTGGCGGTCAACCTGGGCGATCTGAAGCGGGCGGGTCCCCGCATGCTGGGGGCGTTCGGGCTCGCCGTCGCTGGCACGGCGGTGGGGGCGTTCCTGGGTGCGGCGGGGTTCGCCGGCGCGTTCGGGGCCGAGACGTGGAAGCTGGCCGGCACCCTCACGGGGACCTACTCGGGGGGGTCCCTCAACTTCGTGGCGGTGGGGCGGGGGTTGGGCCTCCCCGACCGCCTCTTCGCCGGCGCCACCGCCGCCGATAACGTCACGACCGGGCTGTGGATGGGCGCCACCCTCCTCCTGCCGGGGTGGCTCGGCCGCTTCTATCCCACCCCCGTCCCCGAGCCTTCCGAGGAGGAGGCGGAGGCCGGGGAGTCCGGCGCACACCCCTTCTTCCGCAAGCGGGGCGTCTCCACCCTGGACCTGGCGGTGCTGCTGGCCACGGGGCTCCTCCTCCTGGTGGCCGCCGACCGCGTCGGCCGGTGGATCCCGGCCGTGCCCCCGGTCCTCTGGCTCACCACGTTCGCTCTGGGGGTGGGGCACCTGCCCCCCTTCCGCGAGCCCCGGGGCGCCATGCAGCTCGGCACCCTGGCCCTGCACCTCTTCTTCGTGGTCATCGGCATCCACTCCCGCATCGCCGACATCGCTGCCGTGGGCGTGGCCGTGTTCTTCTATACCCTCTTCGTCGTGGCCGTACAGGGGGTGGTGGTCTACGGCGTGGGGCGCCTGGCGCGCATGGATCCGGGCACGCTGTCGGTGGCGTCCCAGGCCGCGGTGGGGGGCCCTTCCAGCGCCCTGGCGGTGGCGGTGTCCAGGGAATGGCCGGCGCTGGTGCTTCCGGGGATCATCGTTGGGCTCCTGGGTTACGCGGTGGGGAACTACCTGGGCTTCGCGGTGGGGTGGCTCGCCCGGGCGGCCGGGCTGGGCCTGTAGCGCAGACGAGTCGGTCGGCAGGAGCGTCTCCTGCGGCCCTCCGCCTTGAACGGGCGTCCCGCTCCGGGCTATGATTCGGGCCGCAGATGGATCCATCCCCGGCACCGTCCCGCCCCGGTGTCGACCGCCGCCTGCAACGCGGCACGGAGCGCTGCCCGGGAGGGCGGCGATTTTTTTCCCGGCTCCGGGCGGACCATCCAGGTGGAGCCGGACGGCGCGGCAGACCACCAGCGGGAGAGAGGGAGCGGTGAGCGAACCTGCGAAGGACCACCCGGGCGGCTGCGCCCTTCACGAGGGCGGCTACGCCCCTCACGGGGGCGGATACGCCCCCGTCGGGAAGGACACGGGCGTCGTGAAGCCCAAGGGCACGTCCAGGATCCCGGCCCACGAGGGGCTGGACGTGGTGCCGCTTCGCTCCCGCAAGCCCGAGTGGCTCAAGGTGCGCTCCCCCGGCGGCCCCAACTACCTGCGCCTCCAGAAGCTGATGAGGAGCGGCTCGCTCCACACCGTCTGCGAAGAGGCGAGCTGCCCCAACATCGGGGAGTGCTGGGAGGCCGGCACGGCCACCTTCATGATCCTGGGCGACGTGTGCACGCGGGCGTGCAAGTACTGCGGCGTGGCCCACGGCATGCCCTCCGGTCTGGACGAGGACGAGCCCCGCCGGGTGGCCGAGACCTGCGTGTCCATGGGTCTCGAGCACGTGGTCATCACCAGCGTGAACCGGGACGAGCTTCCCGACGGGGGGGCCGGCATCTACGCCGAGACCATCCGCCGTATCCGGGAGGGGCTGCCCGACTGCTCGGTGGAGGTCCTTGTGCCCGACTTCAAGGGCGACGAGGCGGCCCTGGCCACGGTGCTGGACGCCGAGCCAGCCATCCTCGGGCACAACCTCGAGACGGTGGAGCGGCTCCATCCGGACGTCCGTCCGGGCGGACGCTACTGGCGCTCCATCTCCTTCCTGGGGGCGTCCAAGCGCATCCGGAACGACATCCTCACCAAGACGGGCATCATCCTGGGGATGGGGGAGGAGGGCCCCGAGGTGCGGCAGGCCATGGCCGACCTGCGGGAGGCAGGGGTGGACATCCTCACGCTAGGGCAGTACCTGAGGCCTTCGCCCCAGCACATCCCGGTGGCCCGCTGGGTCAGCCCCGGCGAGTTCGCCGAGTGGAAGAGGGTGGGCGAGGAGGAGCTCGGCTTCCGGCACGTGGAGGCCGGCCCCCTGGTGCGCTCCAGCTACCATGCCAAGGAGCAGGCCCGGGAGGTGGAGGCCGGCGGCCCCGGCCGCATCCAGCGCGTGATGGAGGCGGACGTGCCGGCACCGGCGGAGGTCGTCGGGCCGAGGCTGGTACAGCTCGAAGTCGGACGGCGGAACGAACGGGCGGCGAACGGCGCTTAACGAAGGACCGGAGAGGCGGAGCCATGGCGGAGACGAAGACCGCGAACGGAAAGGGGAAGGCGGCCCGGGACAAGGGCGCCGATCCCCTCCGAGGCGTGAGCGAGGAGCGGGCCCTGGAGCTCATGCGGAACATGCTCCTCTTCCGCCGCTTCGAGGAGAAGGCGGAGGAGGCGTACGCCATCGGCAAGATCGGCGGGTTCTGCCACCTCCACATCGGTCAGGAGGCCGTGGCCGCCGGGTGCATCGGAGCGCTCAGAGAGGACGACTACGTCATCACGGCGTATCGGGAGCACACCGAGGCGCTGGCCAAGGGCGTTCCCCCCGAGGCCGTCATGGCCGAGCTGTTCGGCCGCAAGGACGGCACATCCGGCGGAAAGGGCGGCTCCATGCACATCTTCGACCCCTCCCGGGGCTTCATGGGGGGCCACGGCATCGTCGGTGGCCAGGTGCCGCTGGGGACGGGGCTGGCTTTCGCCACGAAGTACCGGGGCGAGGACAAGGTCGTCCTCTGCTTCATGGGCGACGCGGCGGTGAACCAGGGAGCCTTCCACGAGTCCATGAACCTGGCCGCCGTGTGGAAGCTGCCCGTGATCTTCGCGGTGGAGAACAACGAGTACGGCATGGGCACGAAGTTCAGCCGCGTGTCGGCCACAGAGGTCCGGGAGCGGGCCTGCGCCTACGGCATTCCCGCCCACGTGGTGAACGGCCAGCACGTCCTGGAGACGTACACGACGTTCCAGGGGCTGGCCGAGGAGGTCCGGGGCGGCTCCGGACCCCACTTCGTGGAGCTGCACACGTACCGATTCAAGGGCCATTCCATGTCCGACCCGGTTTCCGGGACGTACCGGAGCAAGGAGGAGGTGGAGACCCACACGAAGAAGGACGATCCCATCGTCATCCTGAAGGGGATCCTCTTCGACGCGGGCGTGCTGGACCAGGACGGGCTGGAGGCCATGGACGCCGAGGCCCGGGAGCGGGTCCAGAGCGCGGTGGACTTCGCCGATGCCTCCCCGGCCCCCGACGCCGACGCCCTCTACCAGGACGTCTACTCCCGGATCAACGAGAACGGACGGCTGTTCTTCGACGGCTTCGGCCGACCGCATTCGAGCGGGGAGGGGCACTGACATGGCCGAGATGACCTATCGGGACGCGCTGGGTGCCGCCCTCAGGGAGGAGATGGAGCGGGACGAGGACGTCTTCCTCATGGGCGAGGAGGTGGCCGAGTACGACGGCGCCTACAAGGTGTCGAAGGGGCTCCTGGACGCCTTCGGCGACCGGCGCGTGGTGGACACCCCCATCAGCGAGCTGGGCTTCGCCGGCCTCGGCGTGGGGGCCGCCATGGCGGGGCTCAAGCCGGTGATCGAGTTCATGACGTTCAACTTCTCGATCCTGGCCCTGGACCAGGTCATCAACTCCGCCGCCAAGATGATGTACATGTCCGGCGGCCAGATCCCCTGCCCCATCGTGTTCCGGGGGCCCACCGGGGCGGCGCTGCAGCTCTCGGCCCAGCACTCCCAGGCGTGCGAGACGTGGTACGTCCACGCCCCCGGCGTGAAGCTCGTCACCCCCGCCACCCCCGCCGACGCCAAGGGGCTGCTCAAGGCGGCCATCCGAGACCCGGACCCGGTGGCGGTCATGGAGGGCGAGCTCCTCTACAACTTCAAGGGCGAGGTCCCCGACGACGACGACTTCGTCATCCCTCTGGGCGTCGCGGAGCTCAAGCACGAGGGCGACGACGTCTCCATCATCACCCACGGGAAGATGGTCCACGTGGCGCTGCAGGCGGCCCAGAAGCTGGAGAAGGAGGGCATCGGTGCCGACGTCCTCGACCTCCGGTCGCTGCGGCCCCTGGACGTGGACGCCATCCTGGCGACGGTGAAGAAGACGAACCGGGTGGTCTACCTGGAGGAGGGGTGGAACTTCGTGGGCATCGGCGCCCAGATCGTCTCCCTCATCCAGGAGGAGGCCTTCGACTGGCTGGACGCCCCCGTCCTGCGCGTGAGCCAGGCGGACGTCCCCATGCCCTACGCGAAGAACCTGGAGAACCTGGCCAAGCCCAACGCCAACCTGGTGGTGGAGGCCTGCCACCGCGTGCTGTACCGAAACGGCAAGCAGTAAAGAACGTCCCTCAACCGAAAGCCGCTCAAATCGGATGCAGGGGTAGGGAGCCTGACGCCCCCCTGCGCCGATTTCAGCGGCGCGCACAGACATATGGCCACAAAAGTCTACATGGAGGCGCTTTCTCCGACCATGGAGGAAGGGCAACTCGTCAAGTGGCACAAGGCCGAGGGCGACGCCGTGGCCAACGGCGACCTGCTGGCCGAGATCGAGACGGACAAGGCCACCATGGAGCTGGTGGCCCGAGGCGAGGGCGTGCTGCGCAAGGTCTTCCTCCAGGAGGGCGCGGCGGCTCCCGTGGGGAGCGTCATCGCCATCATCGGCGGCGCGGACGAGGACATCTCGGGGCTGGTCGAGGGCGCCGCGGGCGAGGGTGCCGCGGCGGCGGCGGCCGGGGAGGCGCCCTCCACGGGCGCCCCGGAGAGCACGCTGGAGGCGGCCCGGGAGAAGCAGGCCTCGACGGCCACGGCGGCGGCCCCCGCCGAGGAGGAGGAGCGCGCCCCGGCCCCGGCCCCCGCGCCCGTCCACGGCGGGACGAACGGCGGCGCGGCGCCCTCCGGCGACGGCGGCCGCCTGAAGGCGTCCCCCGTGGCCCGGCGCCTCGCCGACGAGGCGGGAATCGACCTGCGGGCCGTGCAGGGCTCCGGCCCCGGCGGCCGCATCATCAAGCGGGACGTGGAAGAGGCAGCGGAG
Organism: uncultured Gemmatimonadales bacterium; assembly: GCA_963720485.1. Taxonomy (GTDB): domain Bacteria; phylum Gemmatimonadota; class Gemmatimonadetes; order Longimicrobiales; family Gaopeijiaceae; genus MFD05684-c1. The sequence continues at coordinate 3,970,037 of OY970395.1, read as the reverse complement.
CGGGGCGTGCCGGCGGCGGCCCCGGCGTGGGCCGGGGACACCGGCCCCGAGTACGAGGACGTGAAGGTCTCCCAGATGCGGAAGACCATCGCCCGTCGCCTGGTGGAGTCGCTGGGACCCATCCCCACCTTCTACCTCACGGTGGAAGCCGACATGGGACGGGCCCTCGAGGTTCGCAAGGCCATGAACGCCATCCTGGAGCCCCGGGGCGAGAAAGTGAGCCTCAATGACCTCCTCATCCGCACCGTGGCGGTGGCCCTGCGCCACCACCCCGAGGTGAACGCGGCGTGGCAGGGCGACACCATCCGCCGTTACAACCGCTCCCACGTGGGGGTGGCCGTGGCGGTGGACGAGGGGCTCATCACGCCGGTCGTTCGGGACGCCCATGCCAAGGGCGTGGCCGCCATCGGGCGGGAGGTGCGGGAGCTGGCCGGCCGTGCCCGGGAGAAGAAGCTGAAGCCGGAGGAGTACACGGGCGCCACCTTCTCCATCTCGAACCTGGGGATGTTCGGCATCCAGGAGTTCACGGCCCTCATCAACCCTCCCGAGGCGGGGATCCTGGCCGTGGGTCAGGTGGAGGAGATCCCGGTGGTGGTGGATGGGGAGGTGGTGGCGCGCCCCCGCATGAAGATGACCATGAGCTGCGACCACCGGGTGGTCGACGGCGCCACCGGCGCCCGCTTCCTCCAGACCCTCAAGGCGATGATCGAGGAGCCGGGGATCGTCACCCTGTGACCCCGTGGGGGGCGCGGCGCGCACCCACTAGAAGCCGCCGCCCCCTCCGCCTCCGAAGCCGCCGCCGCTGAAGCCGCCGCCACCCCCGCCGGAGAAGGCCGAACCCCCGGCGCTGCGGGGTGCCGAGGTCATGGCCGCGGCGGTGTGGTGGGCCATCCCCCCGAGGTTCGCGGTGAGCACCGCTGCGTTGAACGCCCCCACGTTGCCGCCCCGGTACCAGTCGGGAGGCTGGCGGTAGATGTCGCGGAACGCCCGGGCCCAGCGGCGCTCCACCCCCAGCGCCATGGCCCATGGGAGGTAGCGCTCGAACATCTCCGGGCCCGTGATCACCCGCTTGAAGCGGTCTTCCTCCACCCGGTCCAGGAACTCCTGGAACCCCAGCACTTCGTCGAGCCGCCGCGCGCCCTCCCGGGTACGTGCGGGCATCAGCCAGCCGAAGACGGCCACCGGGATCGGCGTGAAGAGAGCGGCGCCGAAGGCGGCCAGGGGGGCGAGGAGCCCGTTGGCGGTCAGGGGGGTGGCCAGGGCGATGCCGGCCACCAGCAGCCCGGCCGCGACGGCGAGCCACGCGCCCCGTACACGGTCCGGCCGCCGGCGGTAGCACCCCGCCTCCATGAGGCTCCTCCACAGGGCGCTCTTGATCCCGGGCAGGTCGGCGTAGAAGCGATTCTCCAGGTCGTCGGTGGTGACCTCGTCGCCCCGGCCTTCGAACACCGCCTCCAGGAGGAGCCGCTCCGGCTCCTTCAGGGCCGTCCATTCCGACCGCTCCCGCAGGTGGACGAATCGGTAGCGGTTGCCACCCAGCTCTTCGATGCGGAGCCACCCCCGGACGGCCAGCTCCACCAGCATGGCGGTGACGTCACGGGTGTCGGGCCGGTCGTCCACCAGCGTGCCGCCCTCTCCGGGGCCCATCGCCTCGGGGGGCTCGTAGCGGGGAACGAGGGGCCCGGCGGCCGGGTCCCGCCCCCGGGTCCACCACAGGCGCGCCATGACGGCCAGGGAGAGGAGGGGGAGGAGGAGCACCAGGTTCGCAGCCAGGACCCGCCAGATCTTCTCGGCCAGGGTGGGGCGGCTGACGACGCCGGGGTCCCACGCCACCGCGACGCTCATCCCTTCATGGAAACCCAGCGCCCGGGCCGTCTCGAACCGAAATCCTCGTTCTTCTTTCTCGGTGCGCACGCCGCTCACATCCCGGGAGCCGTAGGGGCCGCTCCACGCCCCGGCCCGCAGGCCGGCCACGCCGGGGGGAAGAATCACCCGGGCCGACGCGTGCTCGATGGGGATGGACCAGCTGTCCCCGGTGACGTTCCAGTAGAGCTCGTCGTGGTCGTCGAAGAACAGGACCGCGTCGTCCACCCGGTAGCGCAGCACCACCGTGCGCACCGCGTCCCGGGCGCCCGGCACGTAGATCTTCAGGTGGAGGGTGCGCCGGTCCCGCTCCTCCTCGACCCGCAGGGGCGCGCCGCTCCCGTCGTGCACGCCCAGCACCTCCAGGTGGAGGCGGCCGGCGAGTCCCTCGGGGGTGCGGTAGGCGAGGGGCACGTCCCGCAGGATGCCGTTCCACGACCCGGTGAAGCGGGGCTGGAGCGCCTCGGTGACCGTGAGCGTCCCCGCCGAGTCCACCCGCAGCTCGGACGCGAAGTCCTGGAGCACCAGGGAGCGCTCCTGGGCACGGGCGCCCGGGGGCGGCGCCACCAGCAGCGCCACGGCAAGGGCGGCGGCGCAAGCACGGCAGTGGGCCCAAAATCCGGCTCTCTCGGCCCGGGGACGTCGTGTCACGCTGCTCCTCCGCTCAGGGGGCGTAACCGTGCTCGAGGAACCACCGCCACGCGTCTTCCGCGGCCGCGCGGGCGGGCCGGGGCGCGTAGCCGAGGGCGCTCCGCGCCCTGGCGTCGCTGCCGTGGTGGGGCAGGCACGACAGGTCGGCGCTGGCGGCGTTGAGGCCCGGCTCCCGCCCCAGGATACGGCCGGCGAGGCCGGCGAGGCGGCCCGCGGTCCGCACCAGGAACGCGGGTGCGGTGAGGAGGGGCGCGGGGCCCCCCGTCACGTCGGCGAACAGGCGGAAGGCCCGGGCGTAGCTCAGGGCCTCGCCCCCCAGGAGGTACACGTCTCCAGGGGCGCCTCGCTGCGCCGCAGCGACGCACCCCTCCGCCACGTCGCCGGCGTGGCAGAAGTCGTTCCCTCCGGGAGGGGCGACGCGGGCGGCTCCCCTGGCCACCGCCAGGAGGAGCCGACCGGAGGAGGGCTTCCAGTCCCACGGCCCCAGGAGGTAGCCGGGGCGCACGATCACCGCGTCCAGCCCCACCGCGGCCTCCGCCCGCACCGCGGCCTCCGCCGCCCGCTTGGACGCGCAGTAGGGCACGTCCCCGCCGGGGCCAGGAGGCGCGTCCTCGTCGGCGGGGGCGTCCTGCCTACCCCACCCCTGGGCGTCCAGCGACGACACGTGGAGGAGGCGGGCGCCCCCCCGGCGGCACGCGCCGGCCACGACGGCGGTGCCCGCCACGTTCACGTCGTGGAAGAGGGCGGCGTCCCGGCGGCCGATGCCCACGCGGCCCGCGGCGTGGTAGACAACCTCCGCCCCGTGCACCGCCCGGGCCACGGCGTCGGCGTCGCGCACGTCACCCCGCACCACCTCCACGTCGAGGTCTTCCAGGGGGCGGCGATCGGAGCCCTCCCGCACCAGCGCCCGCACCGCCCCTCCGTCGGCCAGGAGGCGCCGCACCAGGGTGTTGCCCAGAAGGCCGGTGGCGCCGGTGACCAGGTTCACGTGCCCGGGGTCACGGCCCGGAGGGCGGCAGGGGCCTCCCGTAGATGCGCCACACCTTGGACACCTTGGCGCCCATCGCCCGCATGGGCCGGTTGAGCTCCTCGTTGTCCTCCAGCACCCACGAGGCCTCGGCGCCCAGCGCGCCGTAGCTCCGGGCCCGCCGCATGAGCTCGGCGGCGAAGAGGGGGAAGAGGCTCCGGCTCCGGCGGAACCGTGGCCGGATGCCCATGAGGATGATCCTCCCCGTCCGCAGCCTCCCCTTCAACAGCAGCAGCTTGAACAGGCCAGTGGGCAGCAGCCGCCCCGACGGGATCCGCTTGAAGATCTGATTGAAGTCGGGGATGACCACCGCGAAGCCTGCGGCCTCGCCCTTCACCTCGGCCAGGAAGTTGAATTGGGGCACGAGGAGCGGCTTCAGCTCCTTGGCCATGTAGGCGAACTCCTCGCGGCTCATGGGGACGAAGCCCCAGTTGCCGTCCCACGACTCGTTGTAGATGACCCGGCACTCCTCCGCTTCGTCGCCGAGGGCGGAGAGGTCCAGGTCCCGGAAGACCAGGTCCTCCTGCTTGAGCGCTCGGTCGGCGGCTCGGAAGACGCCCTCCGGGAGGGGGAAGCGCTCGGCGTCGGCGGGAAGGAAGTAGGCCAGGACGTCCTTCTCCTTCTCCAGCCCCCAGGCCTCCAGCAGCCCCTGGTAGTAGCGGGGGGTCCACGGTGTCAGGAAGAAGGGGTCCCAGCGGAAGCCCCGCACCAGCAGCCCGATCTCGTGGTTGGTGGAGGGGTTCACGGGGCCACGCATGTGGTCCAGCCCTCGCGCCCCCAGCCAGCCCGCGGCGGCGTCCAGGAGGGCTGCCGCCGTCGCCGGGTTGTCCTCGGACTCGAAGAAGCCGAAGAAGCCCACCCGGTCGCCGTGGTGGCGGTTGTGTGCCCGGTTCTCGATGGCCGCGATGCGCCCCACCGGACGGCCGTCCCGCAATGCCAGGAAGAGGGCCCGGTCGGCGTTCAGGAAGAAGGGGTTCTTCCGGGTGTCCAGGAGGTCCTTCACCATGATCCTCAAAGGCGGGATCCAGTGGGACTCCTGCAGCGCCGGGTAGATCTTCCACGGCACGTCGATGAAGCGGCGCAGGTCGCGCCCGCCCTCCACGCGCACCACGGAGAGGGTCACGGACGGGACGCCCTCATTCGAGGCCCACCCGGGGGGCCGCCCGCTCGGGCTCGACGATCTGGAAGAACTCCCGCTCGTGGAAGCCGAAGGTGCGGGCCACCAGGTTCGAGGGTACCTGCCCCACCCGGGTGTCGTAGTCCCGCACCACGGCGTTGTAGTAGCGGCGCGCGGCCTGGATATGGTCCTCCACGTCGACGAGGGCGTTCTGAAGATCCCGGAAGTTGTCCGAGGCGCGCAGCTCGGGGTAGCCTTCGGAGAGCGCGATGAGGGAGTGGACGGCGCCCTGGAGGCGCCCTTCGGCCTCGCCCCGGGCGGCCGGGCCGGCGGCGGCCATGGCGGCGGAGCGCGCCTGGATGACCGCGTCGAAGGTGCCCCGCTCGTGGTCCGCGTACCCCTTCACGACCTCAACCAGCGCGGGGATGAGGTCGTGGCGCCGCTTGAGCTGCACGTCGATGTCCGACCAGGCGGCGTCCGCCTGCTCGCGCAGCTTGACCAGGGAGTTGAAGATCAGGGCCCCACCCGCCACCACGGCCGAGAGCACCAGGAGTGCCCACATGTGCGCGTCCCGGGAGAAGGAATCGACGGAGCATCGGACGGTGGAGCCGGACCCGTACGGTGTCTGGCCCCCTCGATGATAGACGCCCTCCGCTACGGGTGTAAAGCAAGGCACGGACGGCCCGGAGGCGCCCGTGGCCACGGCTGAGGGGGCCCCCCTCGCGGCGGCGTCCCGCCGCCTCCGCCCTTCCCTCGCGGGTGGGGCGCTCATGGGGTACCTGGTGGCCACCCTGCCGCCGCTGGTGGCCGGGGGCGTCGGAGGCCCCCGGGGCGGCGTCATGGCGGTCCACGTCATCGGCCTGGGCGCCGTGGCGCTCCTCGAGGCCCGGCGGGGCCGGGCCGGGCGGGGGCTCCTGGAGCGCGTCCTGGCCGACGGGTGGCTCCTCCTCCTCCTGCTTCCCGCCCTCTACGCCGAGATCCCCTGGCTGATCGGACCCTGGAGCGGCGGATACCACGACCCGGCCATCGCGGCGCTGGACGTGGGCCTGTTCGGGACCGAGCCGTCGTACGCATGGGCCGGGGCGTGGCCCTTCCCCTGGCTGAGCGAGACGCTCCACGCCGCGTACGTGTCGTTCTACGCCGTGATCTACGTGCCGCCCCTCCTCCTCTACCGGACGGCGTGGCGCCGGAGTGAGGTTGGCGCCGACGCCCCGGGGGCCGGCGGCGTGTCCACCCCCGCACTGGACGCCTTCCGCACGACGACGGGTGCCCTGGCCCTCTCCATCCTCGCCTGCTACGCCGTCTTCGTCGTGTGGCCGGTCCAGGGCCCCCGCTACCTGGGCGTTCCCCCTGGCGTGCCGGCGGGACCGGTGCGGGCGCTGGTGCTGGGGATCCTGGAGAGGGGGTCGTCCCGGGGCGCGGCCTTTCCCTCGTCCCACGTGGCGGTGGCCGTGACCCAGACCCTCATGGCGCTCCGCTTCCAGCCCCGGGTGGGGAGGGCCCTGGTGGTCATCACCCCGCTCCTGGCCGCGGGCGCCGTCTACGGCGGCTTCCACTATGCCACCGACGTGCTGGTGGGCGCGGTGGTGGGCGTCCTCGCCGCGGCGGCCGCCCGCCCCCTCGAGCGGCGGATCCACGGGAGCCTGCCAGGGTTTACTTGGCGGGAGGACGCGGTCTAACTTCGGCGACTCCCCGGGGGACGGCCTCCGGGGGCCCACACGGCAACGCGACACGAGGTGAACGTGGCGAACGATACGAGCTTCGACCTGGTGATCATCGGCAGCGGCCCCGGCGGCTACGTCGCGGCCATCCGTGCGTCCCAGCTCGGCCTGAAGACGGCGTGCATCGAGGCGGACAAGATCGGTGGCGTCTGCCTCAACATCGGCTGCATCCCCACCAAGGCCCTCCTCACCAGCGCCCTGCTGGTGAACGAGGTCAAGGATGGGGCGAAGCACGGCATCATGGCCGAGGGCCTCACCTTCGACTTCGGTGCGGCGCAGAAGCGGAGCAGCGCCGTGGCCGACCAGCTCAGCAAGGGCGTGGGCTTCCTGTTCAAGAAGAACAAGATCACCCACGTGGAGGGCTACGGGCGCCTGGTGGGGAAGGGGAAGGTCGAAGTGGAGGGGAAGGACGGGAAGAAGCAGACGCTCCAGGCCAAGCACGTGATCATCGCCACGGGCTCCCGTCCCCGTAACCTTCCCATGCTCCAGATCGACGAGGACCGCATCTGGTCGTCCACGGGCGCGCTGGCTTCTACCGAGGCGCCGAAGACGCTGGCGGTGGTGGGGGCCGGCGCCGTGGGGATGGAGTTCGCCGACGTGTACGCCTCGTACGGCACCAAGGTCACGGTCATCGAGGCGCTGGATCGCGTCCTCCCCATCGAGGACAAGGACTGCTCCGACGCCATCGCAAAGAGCTACAAGAAGCGGGGCATCGACGTCCACGTGTCCGCCCGCCTGGAGAAGGCCGAGGTCGGCAAGAAGGGCGTGAAGGTCACGTTCAAGGACGCCAAGGGACAGGCCCAGACGCTGGAGGTGGAGCGGGTGCTGTCGGCGGTCGGCCGCGTGCCCAACACCGAGGACGTGGGGCTGGACAAGGTGGGGGTGAAGACCGACGACAAGGGCTTCGTCGCCGTGGACGAGCTGCTCCGGACCAACGTGGAGGGGGTGTACGCCATCGGCGACTGCGCCGGGCACCAGCTCCTGGCCCACAAGGCGAGCCACGAGGGCATCGTGTGCGTGGAGCACATCGCGGGGCAGGGGCACGGCACGGTGGACTACGGCAACGTCCCGTCGTGCACGTACTGCCACCCCGAGGTGGCGTCCGTAGGACTCACCGAGGCCCAGGCGAAGGAGCAGGGCTTCGACATCGAGGTGGGCAAGTTCCCCTGGGTGGGGATCGGCCGCGCCGTGGCCGCCGGGCATACAGAAGGCTTCATCAAGGTGATCCGGGACAAGAAGTACTCGGAGATCCTGGGGGCCCACATCGTGGGGCCGAGCGCCACGGAGCTCATCGCCGAGTTCGTGGTGGGCCGCCACCTGGAGTCGACGGTGGAGGAGATGGAGAAGGCCATCCATCCCCACCCGACCCTGTCCGAGGGGGTCGCCGAGGGGGCGCTGGCCGCCCTCGGTCGCCCCATCCACGTGTAGCCCCGCCCCGGTGCCGACGCGGGAGAGCGATGGGGAAGGGCCTCCGGCCGGTGACCGGTCGGAGGCCGCCGCCCGTACCTGGAGCGACTCCGAGGAGCGGGCGCTGCGGGTGTGGATCAGCCTGGCCCGCTGCTACGCCACGTTCTCCCGGGTGGTGGGGGGCAAGATCTCCGAGTACGGGCTCACCACCGCCCAGTTCGGCGTGCTGGAAGCACTCCATCACCTGGGGCCCCTCTCCCTCGGAGACCTGGCGGACAAGCTCCTGGTCACGGGGGGCAACGTGACCTACGTGATGGATCGTCTGGAGGAGCAGGGGCTGGTGCGGCGGGAACGTTCCTCGGAGGATCGCCGCGTGGTGATCGGTCACCTCACCCCGGAGGGTCGGCGCCTCATCTCCGAGGTCTTTCCCGGCCACGCGTCCTTCGTCGAGGGGCTGTGCCGCCACCTGGAGCGGGGAGAGCGGGAAGAGCTTCGGCGGCTCCTCAAGAAGCTGGGGAAGGGTGTGGCGACCGCCGGCGGGCCTCCGGAGGAGGGATCAGGGAGGTCCTGACCCACGCCGTGGCGCCCCCGGCGATCACCCCCGGGGATCAGGCCGGGCTGGCCACTCCGTCCGGCGCCTCGATGCCCCGCGACTCGAGCACCCGCGCCAGCGCCTCCCCCACCTTGTTGTTGGGGGTCGACGCCCCGGCGGTGATCCCCAGCGTGAAGGCGCCTTCGGGCAACCAGCGCTCCTCCACCACCTCGGGCGCGTGAGCGGCCAGGACCGGCTTGTGCCGGACGGTTCCCGCCTCCACGTCGATGCAGGCGGCGTCTTCGATGTGGAAGGTGCGGGTGTGCTGCCGGCACAGGTGGGCCAGATGGTTCGTGTTGGAGGAGTTGTAGCCCCCGACCACGATCATGACGTCGGGGGGGTCCTCCATCATCTGCAGCACGGCGTCCTGCCGCTCCTGGGTGGCGGAGCAGAGGGTGTCGAAGGCCCGGAAGGAGGCTTCGGCGTACGCCTCGCCGCCGCGCTCCACCATACCCTCCCGGATGACGGCCCCGATCTGGAGCGATTCCCCGGCCAGCATGGTGGTCTGGTTGGCCATGCCGACCTTCTCCAGGTCCCGGTCCGGGTCGAAGCCCGGGGAGGCCTTCGACCCGAAGCGGTCCAGGAAGGCGGCGCGGTCCAGGTGCCCCGGCCGGCCGGCGATGTAGTCAGCCACCATGCGGGCCTCCTCCATGTCCCGCACCAGCAGGTAGCGTCCGTTCTGGTGGCGCGTCACCTGGGACGCCGTGGCCCGGCTCTCCTCGTGGCCTTGCTTTCCGTGGATGACCGCGGTGAAGCCATCGCTGGCGTACTGCTCCACCCGCTTCCACACCACCAGCACCGAGCCACAGGTGGTGTCGACCAGGATGCAGCCCACGTTCTTCAGCGTCTCGAAGTCCTGCAGGGTGACGCCGAAGGCCGGGAGGATGACCACGTCCTCGGAGGTGACGGGGCTGAAGTCGAAGGCGCCGTTCTCGTCCGGACGCAGGAACTCGATGCCCATCTCCCGCATGCGCCGGTTCACGTGGGGGTTGTGGATGATCTCCCCCACGAGCCAGGTCCTCCGGTCGGGGAACTTGCGCCGGGTCTCGTAGGCGTAATCCACCGCCCGGTCCACGCCGTAGCAGAATCCGAACTGCTGGGCGAGGCGGACGGTGACGTCGCCGAACGTGTCCTGGTATCCGTTGGAGCGGATGCGTTCCACCAGCCCCGAGTGGTATTCGGCGTCGATGACCGGCCGCACCTCGGCCTTGAGGCCGAAGCCCTTCCTGAAATACGTCTCTTCCATCGGCGCTTCTCCGGCGGGTCCTGGGAGACGGCCGGATCCGGCCGCCGCGTGTGGGACACCTCCGCCCAGGCGGGGTTCCGGCGCCCCGGGGGAACCCAGGGGCCGGACCGACCCTCCTCCTCCGGGGGTAGTTCCCACCATGCTCGCGCGCCTCGCCTTCCTGTTCGTCGCGGTTCCGCTCCTGGAACTGGTCATCCTGGTGAAGCTCGGCCAGGTCGTGGGCCTCTGGCCCACCCTCGCCCTGGTCCTCGGGACCGGCATCCTGGGGGCCTCCCTGGCCCGGCGGGAGGGGCTGCGGGCGTGGATGGCGGTGCAGCGGGAAGTGAGCGCCGGCCGCCTCCCGGGAACCCAACTCCTGGACGGGCTGGCCGTGCTGGTGGGGGGGGCCTTCCTCCTCACCCCCGGCCTCCTCACCGACGTGGCCGGGCTGCTCCTCCTCCTGCCCCCCACGCGCCGGTGGATGAGGGGCGCGGATGCGCCGATGGCTCGAGCGCCAGATGGCCCGGGGGAGCATCCGCGTCATGACGTTCGGGACCGGCTTCCTCGACCCCAACCGGGGCGCGCCGCCGGACGCCATGCCACGCTCCGGCGGAATGGACCCCAGGCACGAGATCCGGCAGGACGGCGGCGACACCGGTGAACGCTGAGCCGGAGCCGCCAGAGTCCTTCTCGCCGGGTGCGCCGGACCGTAGGCGACGGTACCTTGCGGCGTCCGCGCCGGGGGCCCCTGGGGTCCGGTGCCATCCGCCCACCGCCGATCTGGAACCTCAGCATGAGCGTCGACTTCCTGGAGCGCCTCCTAGATGCCCCCGGGCCTTCGGGCTTCGAGATTCGCCCGGCCCGCGCGTGGCGCGAAGAGGCGGAGGGCTTCGCCGACCGGGTGTGGGCGGACGTGAGCGGCAACTCGGTGGCCGCCATGAACCCGGACGGAAGGCCCCGGGTGATGCTGGCGGGCCACATCGACGAGATCGGCCTCCAGATCACCTGGGTGGACGAGAACGGCTTCCTCTACGTGGACGAGATCGGCGGCTGGGACGCCCAGGTGCTGGTGGGCCAGCGGGTCCGCATCCTGGGGCGGGAGGGCGACGTCGTCGGCGTGATCGGCAAGAAGCCCATCCACCTGATCCAGCCCGACGACCGTTCCAAGGCCTCCAAGACCAAGGAGCTGTGGGTGGACGTGGGTGCCTCCTCCCGAGACGAGGTGGCGGCGCTGGGGCTCAGGGTGGGCGATCCCATGGTCCTGGACGCCCGCATGAAGCGGCTGGCCGGCGACCGCATCGTGAGCCGGGCCATCGACAACCGCATCGGCGCGTACGTAGTGCTGGAGGCGCTCCGGCTCCTCTCGGAGAGCCCGGCACCGTCGGCGGCCACCTTCGCCGTGGCCACCTGCCAGGAGGAGATCGGCTACTCGGGGGGTGGCGCCCGCACCAGCGCCTTCGCCCTGGAGCCCCAGGTGGCGATCGTTGTGGACGTGACCTTCAGCACCGACGTTCCCGACATCGAGAAGAAGGAGGTCGGAGAGCACACCATCGGCGGTGGCCCCGTGCTGAGCCGCGGATCGGCCGTCCACGGGGTGGTGTTCGACCGCCTGGTGGCCACGGCGGAGGCGGAGGACATCCCCCACACCGTCCAGGCTTCGCCCAAGGCCACGCGCACCGACGCCGACGCCATCTACCTCACCCGCACCGGCGTCCCCACCGGTCTCGTGTCGGTGCCCAACCGCTACATGCACTCGCCCAACGAGCTGGTGAGCCTCTCCGACCTCCAGAATGCGGCCCGCCTCATCGCGGCGTTCATCCGCGGGCTCGAGGAGGACGTGGACTTCACCCCCCGGTGAGGTTGACGGCGCCCCGGGCTCCCGGGTAGCCTAGAGGGCTTTTCGGCCGCGCCACCGTCCGGGGCGGCGGCCGCCCACGACACGTCCCGCTGAAGGAAACGACCGAACGATGTTCGATCCCCAGGAGCTGATCCGGGAGCTGCAGCAGATGCGCGACGAGGGCCACCTCTCCGACGCCCTCCTCCGGCGCGCCGTCAAGCGCATCGCTTCCTCCGACGACCGCTTCGACTGGGTGGGCGTCTACCTGTACAACGAGGACGAGGGCGAGCTCTGGCTTCACAACTACGTGGGCTCCCCCACGGAGCACGCGAAGATCCCGGTGGGGAAGGGCGTGTGCGGCACCGCCATAGCCGAGAAGACCAACCAGCTCGTGGGTGACGTGAGCGCCCTGGACAACTACCTGCCCTGCGGCCCCGACGTCCAGTCGGAGGTGGTGGTGCTGATCCGGGCGGGCGACACCATCTTCGGGCAGATCGACATCGATTCCGACAAGGCCGACGCATTCGGCGAGAAGGACGTCGACGCCTTGGAGCTCGTGTCGGAGAAGCTGGCCGAACAGCTCATGGCGGAGCGCCGCTAGGCGCCTGGGCGCCTAGCGGCGCTCCTCTGGTGCTGCGCGTCCTGCAGGCCGGCAACGCGGGTCCCTTCACGCTGGAGGGGACCCGCACGTTTTTGGTGGGGGAGCGGGATGTGGCCGTGGTGGATCCCGGCCCCGCCGACCCGTCCCACGTGGAGGCAGTGGCCGACGCCGTGCGGGGCGCCGAGCGCGTCACCCTCCTCCTCACCCACGGCCACGCCGACCACGCGGGCGCCGTTCCCGTCCTGGCCCGCCGCCTCGGCGCCCCGGTGGCGGGGGCGTGGGGCTCTGCCCCCGCCGAACCGGGGGAGCACGCCCACCCGGCCGCACCCGCCGACCTGGACGTGCGGACCCTGGCCGACGGCGACGCCGTGCCTACCGACGCGGGTGAGCTGGTTGCGGTGGCCACGCCGGGCCACACCCCCGACCACCTGGCCTTCCACTGGCCAGCACGGAACGCCCTCTTCGCCGGGGACCTCCTCCTGGGGCGGGGTGACACCACCTGGGTGGCGGGCTACCCGGGCTGCGTGGCCGACTACCTGGCGTCGCTGGAGCGCCTGCGAGGTCTCGACCTGGAGGTGATTCACCCGGCCCACGGCCCCGACCTGGATGACCCGGCGGCCGCCCTCGATCGCTTCGAGGCACACCGCCGCGAGCGCATCCGGCAGGTGCGGGAGGCCCTCTCCGCCGAGCCGGGGGCCTCCGACGCCCGACTCCTGGATCGGGTGTACGGGCCCGATCTCCCTCCCGGGGTGCGGGGCGCGGCGCTCCTCAGCCTGTCGGCACTGGTGGAGCACGTCCGCCGCAGCGGCGGGTAGACGGTCCGCCTGGGGGCTGGCATCGGGCGGCGCAGGCCCGTTCGCGGCACGGTTGCTGCTGAAAGCCGCGCCGTGGTACAGTGCCGGACCCCCTCCCATTCAGGTTTCGAGCCGGAGAGATCGTGACCGAGGCGCTTCCCCGTACGCTCCTCGAGGAGCTTCGGGACCGGATCGGTGCCCCGTGGGTGCTGACCGACCCTGAGGACCTCCTCGTGTACGAGTCGGATGCCCTGCCGGCGTACAGGGAGCTTCCCCGGGCCGCCGTCTTCCCAGCGGACACCGACGAGGTGGCCGCCGTGCTGGAGGCGCTCCACCGGCACCGCATCCCCTTCGTGCCACGGGGCGCGGGCACCGGCCTCTCCGGCGGAGCGCTGGCGCTGCACGGCGCCGTCCTGGTGGTGACCTCCCGCATGGACCGGATCCTCTCCGTGGACCGGGAGAACCGCACGGCCCGCGTCCAGCCCGGGGTCATCAACGCCCGGCTGGGGGAGGCGGCCCGGAGGGTGGGGCTCCACTACGCCCCCGATCCTTCCTCCCAGAGCGCCTGCACCCTGGGGGGCAACGTGGCCGAGAACTCCGGCGGCCCCCACTGCCTCAAGCACGGGGTCACCACCCGCTACGTGACGGGCCTCACCGTGGTGCTCCCCGACGGCGAGGTGGTGGAGCTCGGCGGCGCGGGGCGGGAGACGGCCGCCTACGACCTGGTGGGCCTCTTCGTGGGCTCCGAGGGATGCTTCGGGGTGGCCACGGAGATCGAGCTGCGCCTGCTTCCGCCGCCGGCCGCCGTGCGCACCCTCCTCGCCATGTACGACGACCTCGAGACGGCGGGGCAGGCGGTGACGGACATCATCGCCGACGGGCTCCTTCCCGCCGCGCTGGAGATCATCGACGGCGCCAGCATCCGGGCGGTGGAGGACAGCATCTTCGCCGCCGGCTATCCCCGGGACGCCGGGGCGGCCCTCGTGGTGGAGTTCGACGGCACGGAGGCGGGGCTGGACGCCGACGCCGAGCGGGCCTCGGAGCTGTGTCAGGCCGCGGGCGCCCGGGAGGTGCGGCGCGCCCGGGACGAGGCCGAGCGGTTGGCCCTGTGGAGGGGCCGCAAGAAGGCCTTCGGGGCCATGGGCCGACTCGCCCCCGACGTGCTGGTACAGGACGCCACCGTCCCCCGCACGCGGCTCCCGGCGGTGCTCGCCAGGATCGACGAGATCGGCCACCGCCACGGCCTCACCATCGCCAACGTCTTCCACGCCGGCGACGGCAACCTCCACCCCAACATCCTCTTCGACCGGCGGGACGCGGAGCAGGTGGAGCGGGTGGAGAAGGCGTCGAAGGAGATCCTCTCCGCGTGCGTCGAGGCGGGAGGGACCATCACCGGAGAGCACGGCGTGGGGCTCGACAAGCGCGAGTCCATGCGGCTGGTGCACTCGCCCCAGGAGTTGGCGGCCATGGCCGGCGTGAAGGCCGTGTTCGACCCCGAGGGCCGCGCCAACCCGGGGAAGGTACTTCCGCTGCAGGACGCAGGAAGCGGCCGATGAGCGACGCCGTTGCGGTGAAGGCCGGAGGGGTGGAGGAGCGCCTCGTGAGGCTCCTCTCCAGGGAGCGGGTCCGCTCCGGCGCCGACGCCGAGCCGTGGAGGGTGGCGGGGCGCCGCCCCCGGGCCGTGGCCTTCCCGGAGAGTGCCGAGGAGGTGGCCGGGCTGGTGGCGCTGGCCCGGGAGGAGGGCTGGGCCGTGGAGCCGGCGGGTGCCGGGACGTGGCTGCGCTCGGGGAATCCGGGCCGGAGCCCCGACCTGGTGGTGAGCATGTCACGCATGGATCGGATCGTGCAGTACGAGCCGGGCGATCTGACCCTCACGGGAGGAGCAGGGCTGGCCCTGGACGCCCTGGCCGAGCGGGCCGGACCGGAGCGCCAATGGCTCCCTCAGGACGCCCCCGGCACGGGCGGGACCCTCGGAGCGCTGGCGGCCACCGGCGCCGCGGGGCCCTTCCAGGCCGGCTACGGGGCGCCCCGGGACCTGATCCTGGGGCTGGACGTGGTGACGGGGAGGGGCGAGCGGCTGCGCCTGGGCGGCCAGGTGGTGAAGAACGTGGCCGGCTTCGACCTGGTGCGGCTGTTCGTCGGAAGCCGGGGCACGCTGGGCATCGTCACAGCCGTGACCGTGCGCCTCTACCCCCGGCCGGCCCGGGACCGTACCTGGGTGCTGCGAGGCGCGGGACTGGAGACGCTGCTCCCGGTGGCCCGCCGCCTGGCGACGGCCGCGGTGACCCCGGCAGCGCTGGAGGTGGTGGAGCGGAAGGGCGGGCTCCGGGGCGAGGATTCGGCGACACTGGCGGTGCGGCTGGTGGGCTCGGCGGACCAGGTAGCCGCCGAAGCGGCCCTCCTGGAAGGCGCCGCCGAGGCGGAGCTGACACCGCTGGACGAGGACGCCGCGGCGGCCTTCTGGCGTGACGTGCGGGACCTGGAGGAGGCGCCGGACATGGTGCTGCGCATGACCATGCCGCCGGCGGCGGCCCTGGACCTCCTTCACGTGGCCCGGGCGCTGGGCCGGGTGAAGGGGGGGCGCGACGAGCTGGAGCGGTCCGCCCTGGTGTCGGCGTACCACGCCACCACCGGCGTCCTCCGGGTGGCGGTGCCCAACGTGCGCACCGACAGCGGCTGGGACCGTCGGTGGGCCGAGCGCCTGCAGGACCTGCGGCGCACCCTGGAGGCCCGGGGGGGCAGCCTTGTGATCGCCCACGGGCCGCCGGCAGTGGTGGAGCGGGCGGGCGCCTGGGGAGATGCGGGCGCCACGGCCCACCTGGTGCAGGGCCTGAAGGACCATTTCGACCCGGACGGCATCCTTGCGCCGGGCCGCTTCGTCGTCCCGGTGACAAGGCGCGGCCTTGCCGGGAGCGACGGGGACGACGAGGCCGAGGAGGGCGGCGACCGCCCCGACACGAGGGAGGAGGCTTGATGGACGAGCGCGAGCCGGAGCGGCAGGGCTCCGCGGCCGGGACCAGGGCTCCCGAAAGGACGGCCCGTACCCGCCCGAGGGAGCGCCCCGAGGGCGAGACGCCAAGGGTGACCGAGGCGAGAGGGAAGCCCTTCCTGGAACGGGAAGACCTCCCGGCGGACGGCGCCGACGGTCGCGGCGGACCGCTCGCGGTCGATGCCAGCCTGGTGAACCCCGAGGCCCGGGGCCGGGCCCGCGACGGCCGACGCCTGCGCCGCGGCGTGCTGGAGGTGCACCGTCCGGCCGACGGATCGCTTCTGGCCGAGGTCCCCATCGCTCCCGAGGTGGAGGTGCTGGAGGCGGTGGAGCGGGCCCGCTCCGAGCAGATCCGCTGGATCGCCCTCGACTCGGAGGCCCGCCTGGGACAGCTCCGCCGTCTCACCGAGCAGCTGGGAGACCGGGCCCAGGAGATCGCCGACCTGGTGCGCGACGAGACGGGCAAGCCCGCCGTGGAGGCCCTCACCGAGGTGCTGGTCAGCCTGGATCTGCTGAAGCACTACGAGGAGGTGGCCCCGAGGATCCTCCGCCGCCAATGGGTGAAGACCGGCTGGCTGGTGGGAAAGTCGGCGTACGTCTACCGGGAACCCTACGGCGTCATCGGCGCCATCACGCCCTGGAACTACCCCCTGATCCTGGTGGTGGACGTGGTGGCCGCAGCCCTCTTCACGGGCAACGCCGTGGTGTTGAAGCCGTCGGAGTACACCCCCCTCACGGCCCTGAAGGTGCGCGAGCTGTGCCGTGACGCGGGCCTTCCCGACGGCCTGGTGGAAGTGGTGCCCGGCGACGGCTCCACGGGGGAGGCCCTGGTGGGGTCGGGCGTCGACAAGGTGGTGTTCACCGGGAGCTCACGCACGGGGCGGCGAGTCATGGCCAAGGCGGCCGAGACCCTCACGCCCGTGGCGCTGGAGCTGGGCGGAAAGGACCCCGCGGTGGTGCTGGAAGACGCCGACCTGGACAGGGCGGCCCGGGGCGTGGTCTACGGCGCCTTCTTCAACGCCGGCCAGACGTGCCTGTCCACCGAGCGGGTGTTCGTGGTGGAGGCGGTGCACGACGAGTTCGTCGAGAAGGTGACCGACCTCACCAAGCAGCTGCGCACCGGCGTCCAGGGCGAGTACGACGTGGGCCCCATGATCACCCCCCACCAGCTCGAGGTGGTGGAGGAGCAGATCGAGGACGCCCTGGCCCGGGGGGCCCGCCTCACGGCCGGAGGGCGCCGCATGGCGGAAGGCTCCAACGTCTTCCTCCCCACCGTGCTGGTGGACGTGGACGCCTCCATGCGCGTCCTGTGGGAGGAGACCTTCGGTCCCATCCTGCCCGTGGCGCGGGTGCGGGACGAGGACGAGGCGGTGCGCATGGTGAACGTGAGCCCCTACGGGCTCTTCGCCAGCGTGTGGACCGAGGACCGGGACCGGGGCGAGCGGGTGGCCGAGCGGCTGCGGGCGGGGGGCGTGTCCATCAACGACACCCTCTCCCACTACGCCCTGCCCGGGCTGCCCGTGGGCGGCGTGGGGGAGAGCGGCTTCGGGCGGCGTCGCGGCGTGGCGGGCCTGGAGGAGATGTCCCGCCCCCGGACCGTGCTCATCCACCGGACGGGGCTGGGCAAGGAGCTCTGGTGGTTCCCCTACACGGGGAAGGCCATGCGCCTGGTGCGGGCCCTCCTGGAGTACGAACAGTCGTCGGGCATCGCCCGGCTGTGGAACGCGCTCAGGGGCTTCTTCCGGCGGTCGCGGTGAGCGAGCTCACCGCCCCCCTCGAGGCCCAGGAGGAGAAGCTCCTCACCTGCGTCCACTGCGGCTTCTGTCTGCCGGCGTGCCCTACCTACACGCGGCTGGGGGTGGAGGGCGATTCTCCCCGGGGTCGGCTCCACCTCATGCAGGCGGTGGCGGAAGACCGTCTGGACCCCGCTTCCCGGGCGTTCCAGACCCACATCGACCGCTGCCTCGGGTGCAGGGCGTGCGAGACCGTGTGCCCCTCCGGGGTGGAGTACGGCTCGATCCTGGAGCGGGCGCGGGAGGTGGCGGCCCGGGCGCGCCGCCCCGGGTGGCTCACCCGCCGGCTCCTGGCGGTGTTCGGGAGCGAGCGCTCGACGCGCTGGTCCATGGCGCTGGGGCGGCTGCTTCGGGCCACCCGCCTCCCCGCGCTGGCGGCCCACGTCCTTCCCGATCGGCGTCCCTTCCGGCGCTTTCGCACGGGGATGGCGATGCTGGCCGCCACGGTGTCGTGGAAGGCTCCCCGAGGCGGCCAGGGCAACGGGGGCCCCGCCCGCTCCTCCCGGGGTGAGCGTCCCCACCACCGCTCCGCCGCCCGCTCGCCCTCGCTGGCGGGGGGCACCGATGACGCACCGGGCGCGGCCGCCTCGGCGCCCGTGCGGGCGTCGGCCGCGGCCGGGAGTGACGAGGGTGCCGAAGCCTTCGTGGCCGACGTCGCGCTCCTCCGGGGCTGCGTCCAGGAGGGCCTCTTCGGCCGGGTCAACGACGCCACCGTGCGGGTGCTCCAGAGCAACGGTTTTCGGGTGCACCCGGTGGAGGGGCAAGGGTGCTGCGGGGCGCTCCACGCCCACGGCGGCGACCTGGAGCGGGCCCGGGAGCTGGCCCGGCAGAACATCGACGCCTTCGAGGCGTCGGGCGTCGACCGGGTGGTGGTGAACGCGGCCGGATGCGGTGCGGTCATGAAGGAGTACGGGGAGTTGCTGGCGGACGATCCGGCCTACGCGCTGCGCGCCGCCGCGTTGGCCGAGGGGGTCCGTGACGTGTCGGAGTTGTTGGAGTCCCGGGGGCCCGTGACGGGAGCCCCCCTCCCGATGAAGGCCACCTACGACGCGCCGTGCCACCTCCTCCACGGCCAGGGCATCGACGCCGCACCGCTGGCGGTTCTGGCCGCCATCCCGGAGATGGAGCTCGTTCCCCTACGGGGGGCCGACGAGTGCTGTGGCGGCGCCGGCATCTACGGCATCACCCACCCCGACCTGGGGGGGCGCATCTGCGCCGACAAGGTGGCGGCGGTACAGGAGACCGGGGCCGGCGTTGTCGCCACCGGCAACCCCGGCTGTATCATGCAGATCGGCGGCGGGCTCCGCATGGCGGGATCCGGGTGCCGGGCGGTCCATCCGGTGGAGCTGCTGGACGAGAGCTACCGTCGGGCCGGCCGCTACGAGTAGGGAGGCTCCCCGACAGCCGCCGGCCCTCCCAGGCCCCGCCCGCGGGTCCATGTGACGCCCCTCCAGGAGGCCCAGCCCCATGCCGGGACCGTCCGCTTCTCCGCCCCCCGGAATCCCCCAGGACGCCGGACCCCGCATCCTGGAGAAGGTGCGGCGGCGGCAGGACGAGCTCGTGGACTTCCTGGTGGAGCTGGCCCGGCTGGAATCCCCGACGGACCAGCCGTCGCGGCAGCGTCCCGTGCAGAAGCGGCTGGCCGAGGCGTTCCAGCGCCTGGCCGGCCGCACCCGCCGCATCCCCGGCCGCGCCAGCGGCGGCCTCCTCTTCGCCCGCTTCCCCGGGCCGGAAGGCGTCCGCCCCCAGCTCCTGCTGGGGCACTCCGACACCGTGTGGCCGCTGGGCACCCTGGAGGACATGCCGGTGCGGGTAGAGGACGGGGCGGTGTGGGGGCCGGGCACCTTCGACATGAAGGCCGGCCTCGCCCAGATGGTCTTCGCCCTGACGGCGCTCCGGGAGCTGGATCTGCCCCCCGCCGCCGCTCCGGTGATCCTGGTGAACTCCGACGAGGAGACCGGCAGCGCGGAGTCCCGGCGCTGGGTGGCACGGCTGGCCGGGGTGGCGGAGCGGGCCTTCGTCCTGGAGCCGGCCTTCGGGCCGGGAGGGCGGCTGAAGACGGCCCGGAAGGGGGTGGGGCGCTACCGCATCACCGTGAAGGGCCGAGCGGCCCACGCCGGCCTCGATCCCGACGGCGGCGCGAGCGCGGTGCTCGCCATGTCCCACGTGATCCAGCACCTCCACGCCCTCAACGACCGGGAGCGGGGGACGTCGGTGAACGTGGGCGTGATTGAGGGCGGCACGCGCCCCAACGTGGTGGCCGCCCAGGCGACCGCCCAGGTCGACGTGCGCGTCACGGACCTGGAGGAGGGGGAGCGGGTGGACGCCCTGGTCCGCGCCGTCACCTCGCCGGTGCCTGGCACCACCGTCGACGTCGAGGGGGGGCTGGAGGCGCCGCCGCTGGAGCGCACGCCCCGGAACCGCCACCTGTGGAGCCAGGCCCGGGCCGCCGGGCTCGAGATGGGTCTGGCGCTCAAGGAGGCCACGGCCGGCGGCGCCTCGGACGGCAACACCGCCAGCCTTCACACCGCCACGCTGGACGGACTGGGCGCCACGGGCGACGGGGCCCACGCCCGCCACGAGCACGTCCTGGTGGACGCCCTGGTGGAGCGTTGCGCCCTGCTGGCCCGCCTCCTCCTGCTGCCGCCGGACGGCATCGGCTCGTGAGCGAGGCC
Source organism: uncultured Gemmatimonadales bacterium (assembly GCA_963720485.1). GTDB lineage: Bacteria > Gemmatimonadota > Gemmatimonadetes > Longimicrobiales > Gaopeijiaceae > MFD05684-c1. Next base: position 3,949,745 of record OY970395.1, on the reverse strand, counting down.
GCCATCCGCCCCCTCCGGGAGCTGGACGAGCTTCGTGCGTGCGTCCGCCTGCAGGAGGCGACCTGGGGCGAGGGCTTCGCCGAGCGCGTCCCGGCGTCCATCCTCAAGGTGGTGGACCGCCTGGGGGGGCTCACCGCCGGAGCGTGGGACGGGGAGCGCCTGGTGGGCTTCGTCTTCGGCCTCACCGGGCTCGAGGCGGGAGAGCCGGTCCACTGGTCGGACATGCTCGCCGTGGCGCCGGGGCACCGGGACCGGGGGCTGGGGCGTCGGCTGAAGGCCTTCCAGCGGGGCCACTGTCTCGCCCAGGGGGTCACGGTCTGCCGCTGGTCGTTCGACCCCCTGGAGGCTCGCAACGCGTGGCTCAACCTGGGGGTGCTGGGGGCGGTGTGCCGGGAATACGCCCGGGATATGTACGGCGCCGCCGCCTCTCCCCTGCACGAGGGAATCGGCACCGACCGCCTGGTGACCCTGTGGCGCATGGACGCGCCCCGGGTGGCGCACCGCCTGGACGGAAGCGAGAGGCCGCCTGGGCCGGAGGTGGCGAGCGGGCTGCCCCGGGCGTTCCCGGTGGAGGCCACGGGCGGGCTTCCCGCCCCGGGCCCCGTCGCGCTTCCCGACGCGCCCCGCTTCCTGGTGCCGCTACCGCGGTCGATCCAGGAGGTGAAGGCCTGGGACCCGGCCCTTGCCCGGGCGTGGAGGCAGGCCACCCGGGACGTCCTGGAGCCCGCCCTGGGGAACGGCTGGGAGGTCCGGGAGCTGCTGCGCCTGCCGGAGGGGCCCTGCTACCTGCTCACGAGGACGGAGGAGGAGGGATGAGGATCGAGGAGGCGGACCTCTGCCTGGTGCCACTGCGTCTCAGGGAGCCGTTCGAAACCAGCGGCGGCGTCCAGCAGGAGCGGCTGATCCTCCTCCTGGCGCTCCGGGCGGAGGGGCGCCTCGGGTGGGGGGAGTGCGTGGCCGGCGAGATCCCCAACTACTCCTACGAGACCACCGAGACCGCGTGGCACGTCCTCACCGAGATCCTCCTCCCCGCCGTCGTGGGGAGCGAGGCGGAGGGGCCGGAGGACGTCCTGGCGCCGGTGGCGTGGGTGCGGGGCCATCCCATGGCCCGGGCCGCGGTGGAGATGGCGGCCTGGGACCTCCACGCAAAGCTCCTGGGCGTGCCCCTGGCGGAGGCCCTGGGGAGCGAGCCCCGGCCCGTCCCCGTGGGAGTGAGCGTGGGCCTCCAATCCGACGACGACACCCTCCTGTGGCGCATCGGCCGCTACCTGGAGGAGGGCTACCGCCGCATCAAGATCAAGATCAAGCCGGGGCGGGACGTGGCCATGCTCCGGGCCGTGCGGGAGCGCTTCCCCCATACGCCCTTGATGGCCGACGCCAACTCGGCGTTCAGCCTGGCCCACGCCTCCCTCCTCCAGGAGCTGGACGCCCTGGACCTCATGATGATCGAGCAGCCGTTGGCTCACGACGATTTCCTGGACCACGCCCGCCTGCAGGAGCGGCTGGCCACCCCCATCTGCCTGGACGAGTCCATCCGGAGCGCCCGGGACGCCGAGCTGGCCCTGGAGCTGAAGGCGTGCCGCGTCATCAACATCAAGCCGGGGCGGGTCGGGGGGCTGGGCGAGGCCCGGCGCATCCACGACATATGCCGCGCCCGGGGAATCCCCGTGTGGTGCGGCGGAATGCTGGAGTCGGGGGTGGGGCGGGCCCACAACGTGGCGCTGGCCACCCTGCCGGGCTTCACCCTCCCCGGGGACATCTCGGAGAGCCGGCGCTACTGGGAGCGGGACCTGGTGGAGCCGGAGTTCGAGATGGTGGACGGCACCCTGGTCTCGCCCCCGGGAGCGGGCATCGGCGTGCGGCCCGACACGAGCCGGATCGCCGACCTCACCATCCGACGCCACGTCGTGCGGCCGTAGCGGGTCGCTGAGCGCCGGCGGGGGCGTGCGCCCTTCCCCGGGCTGGACCTTGAAGGTGGGCGTGCGCACCCGGGCCCTCCTCGCCGGCAGTCCCAGGACCCGCACCACCAGGCGGCGGACGCCCCGGGCCACGGCGCCCTCCATCTCCTGCTGGCCGCTCACCGCCGGCGCCAGGTCGCCCTTGAGCCAGCGCTGGAGCTCCTGCAGGTCGGAGAGGGAGAGGGTCTCCACCTCGAGGGTGGCGAGGTAGTAGTAGCTCCCCGCCTCCCGGGGACGCAGGGGCACCCGGATGCTCCCCTGGAGGGCGCGGCCCGCGGCCTCCAGGGAGGGGGCGTCGAAGCGCGTCGTGTCCCGGCCCACCCCCTCCAGGTGGTAGAGGCCCTCCATGGGGTCGTACACCACGCTGCCCCGCCACTCCGAGGAGCCCCTCTCGTGGTCGAAGAGGCCGTCCTCCCAGAGCTCGGTGACCACCCGCAGGCGCAGGGGAAGCCCCTGCTCCAGAGCCCGGCGCAGCCCCGGGTCCTGGAGGAGGTTGCCCAGGGTGACGGTCAAGGCCCCCGTGCCCGGCTCCACCGCCAGCTCCAGGGGCGCGTCGCGCTGCTCCTCCTGGGCGGCCGCAGGGGACGGCCGTCCCCCCAGCCCCGCCACGAGCAGGGCCGCCATGAGGAAGCGGAGCGCGCGGGCCCGGCTCACCGGGGTGGGCGGGGGGCGGAAGCGGGGTGGGGGGACACGCTCAGAAGCGCCGGCTCAGGCGCACGAAGAAGTTCACCCGCCGGTTATCGCCCTGGAGGGGTACCGCCCACAGGAGCCCGAGGTCGCCCAGGAACACCCCCACCCCCACGTCGGCCTGGGTGGGGGTGTCGGCCCGCAGGAGGCCGGGGACCGTCTCCGTGGCGCCGTCCAGGACCCATCCCTTGCCCAGGTCGGCGAAGGCGATCCAGCTCGGCGCCAGGTCCACCGCGGGGTACCAGTCCCAGCCGCTGCCCAGCGCGTGGGGAGAGAGCCCCAGCCCCAGGTCGAGCTGGCCCCGGTACTGGGCCTGGAGGAGGAGGGTGCGGTCGCACCCGTACGCCGCGTACACGTCCTGGTCGGGCGCCTGGGGCCGGTTGAGCTGGAAGCGGGCCGTCCGGGCGCCGCAGTCCATGGAGAAGAGACGGTAGCCGGGGAGGGATCCCTCCCCTCCCAGCGCCCGCTGGAACTGGGCCGGCGGCGGCGTCGCCCCCGCGGCTCCTCCCGCCAGCAGCCGGAGGCTCAGGTCCGACTCGGGGCTCACCCGCAGGTGGCGCCGCAGGTCCAGGGACACCGTGGTGAAGCCGGTGGGCACCGGCAGGGGCTCGTCGGCCACGGGGGCGGGGGCGCCCACGAAGCGGTACGGCGGCAGCTCCAGGTCCCCGGCCAGTCCCCGGGTCACGTCGGCCTGGACGTACCAGCCGTCCGTGGGATCCTCCCGATCGTTCCTCCCGTCGTAGAGGACGCTGGCGCCCAGGGTGCGCAGGTCGCCCTCCCCGACCAGGGGCTGGGGGCGCCAGGGGTCGCCGTTGCGCCACAGCGTCCAGGGGCTGCTCACGGGCTGGAAGGCGTGGCGCTCGTCCCGATACTCGGCGCCCAGCTCCAGGTCCGAGCGGGGGATCTTCAACCGGGCGTAGAGGCTCCATCCTTCCCGCTTGGCGTGGTCCCGGTAGTCCTTGTGGAGGAGGAACGTGGACAGGGAGGTCTCCAGCTCCGAGAGGCCCCACGACTCGATGGGGAGCACCTCCGAGTGGACCATGGTGCCCACCGTCACGGCCAGCGGGCCTTCCCACTGCTGCTCCGCCCGGAGCAGGTAGCCGAGCTGATCGCCTTCCAGCGTGGGGCCCGACTCGCTCCGCCACACCCCCAGGGCCTCGACCCTGAACGGGTTGTGGGTGCCCGTCTCCACGATGGGCCCGAACATCACCGGAAAGCCTTCCACCCGGTTGTAGCTCGTCCCCGCGCGGATGGTGAAGCGGGAGTGGGCGGGGCCGAAGTCGGCGGTGAGGGGCCGCCGCTCCTCTTCCGGCGGGGGCAGCTCGATGCGGTCGCCCCGGCGCCGGTAGCGCAGGGGCCTGCGGTACGTCACCTGGACGCCGCCCACGGCCCCGGGCCCCGCCCCCCGCACCTCGCCACCCACCACCATGACGTCGCCGGTAACCCGTCCCTCCCCCACGAAGACGAGGTCGCCGTTCACCACCAGGAGGCCGCCCCGGATCTCCCCGGCCACCGTGACCGGCCCTCCGAGCACCGCCACGTCGCCCACGATGGCGCCCCCGGGGGGGATCGTGGCCGGGGCCGACAGCCGCACCGTGGTGGAGTCGTTGAACACCTCCACCACGTCCTCGGCGACGCCGGGGGGCAGCGCTCCCTCCTCCACGGCCTCCTGAGCCCCGAGCCCGCTCGCCACCAGCAGGGAGAGGAGCAAGCCCACCGTCCAGCCGCGTGCCATGGTACCCATCGGTCTCCTCGTGGAGGATGTCCACGAATGTCGCAAGTAACAGTCGGACCTGAACTTGTGGCGGTACGGCCTGCTCAGTCGTCTTCGCCCCGCAGCCCCAGGCGCCGCATGCGGCGGTACAGGTTCGCCCGGTCCGTGCGCAGGCGGCGTCCGGCCTCGGCCACGTTGCCGTCGGCGGCGTCCAGCGCTCCGGAGATGAGGGCGCGCTCGTAGGCGTCGAGCCGCTCCCGCAAGGAGCGGGCGTCGTCCTCGTCGTACCCGGCGGCCGCGTCGCCGGCCTCGGGCGGCAACACGGCCAGGACGTCCGCCGCCTCCACCACGTCGCCCACGTGTAGAATGGTGATGCGCTCCACCAGGTTCAGCAGCTCCCGGACATTCCCGGGCCAGGGGTGGCGCGCCAGCGCATCGAGAGCGTCGTGGGAGAAGCGGGGGGCCGCCAGCCCGTGGCGCCGCCGCAGCCGCTCCCGGGCGTGCTCCACCAGGAGGGGCACGTCGGCGGCCCGCTCCCGGAGGGGGGGCAGGTGGATGGGGACGACCTCGAGGCGGAACAGGAGGTCTTCGCGAAAGCGGCCGGCGGCCACCTCCTGGCGGAGGTCGCGGTTGGTGGCCGCCAGGACCCGCACGTCCACCTCGATGGGGCCGCTGCCCCCGACGCGCTCCACCACTCCCGTCTCGAGGACCCGCAGGAGCTTGGCCTGGGCTTCGGGTCCCAGGTCGGCCACCTCGTCCAGGAAGAGCGTGCCCCCGTGGGCCAGCTCGAAGCGTCCCCGCCTGCGCTCGCTGGCGCCGGTGAACGCGCCCCGCTCGTGCCCGAACATCTCGCTCTCCACCAGGTCCCGGGGGATGGCGGCGCTGTTCACCCGTACGAAGGGGAGGGGCGCACGGGGGGAGAGACCGTGGATGGCCGCCGCCACCAGCTCCTTCCCCGTGCCGCTCTCCCCGGTGATGAGGACCCGGGCTTCGGTGGGGGCCACCCTGCGCACCACGTCGCGGACCCGCTGCATCCCAGGGGTCTCTCCCACCAGCTCGGCGTCGGGACCCAGCTCCTCCCGGAGAGCCCGGCTCAGGTCCCGGGCGCGCCCCACCTCCAGGGCGCCCCGCACCGTGAGGAGCACGGCCTCGGGGGTGAGGGGCTTCTCGATGAAGTGGAAGGCCCCCAGGCGGGTGGCCGCCACGGCGTCGGAGAGGGTGGCCTGGCCGCTCATCATGACCACGGGCACCCCCGGCGCCACCTCCTGCAGCCGCGGGAGCACCTGGAGCCCGGTCTGGTCGGGGAGGGCGAGGTCCAGGAGCACCACCTCCGGGGCCCGCTCGGCCGCCTCCTTCAGGGCGTCGGCGCCCGTGCCCGCCTCCCGCACCCGGTAGCCTTCCCCTTCCAGGAGCGCCCGGAGCATGCGCCGCAGGTTCGGCTCGTCGTCGACGATGAGGATGTCCACGGCGGTCAGGGCGCCGGGGCCGGGCGGGGCAGCACCAGGCGGAAGCACGCGCCGCCCCCGACACGGTCGCTGACCTCCGCCGTGCCTCCGTGGGCGGTCGCTGCCTGGCGCACCACCGCCAGGCCGAGCCCGGTGCCCCGGGTCTTGGTGGTCACGTCGGGGAGCCAGATCTCCCGGCGGAGCGCCTCGGGGACGCCCGGGCCCCGGTCCAGCACGCTCAGCGACGCCCCCACGCCCTCGGGTGCGAGAACCACCTCGACCTCTCCCTCCCCCTGCGCCTCCACGGCGTTCACGATGAGGTTCCTGAGGGCCCGGCCCAGGAGATCGGGGTGGCCCAGCACCCGGGGCGGCGCCCCTTCGATGCGGACGCGCACCACCACCGGCCCCTCGGCCCAGGGCGCCGCCACGCTCCGGGCCAGCTCCTCCAGGTCCACCTCCGAAGGCGGCTCTTCGGGCATGCGGCCGAGCTGGGCGAACTCCCGGGCCATGGCGTCCAGGCGGCCGATCTCCTCCAGGAGCACGCCGGCGGCGTCGGCCACGGCCGGGTCGGGGCGCCGGGCCAGGGTGGCGGCGGCCAGGCGCATGGGGGTCAGGGGATTCTTGAGGTCGTGGGCCAGGCGCCGGGCCATGTCGGTCCATGTGCGCAGGCGGGCGGCCTCCACCTCCCGCCGCCGCCCCTCCTCCAGCTCTCCCGCCATGGCGCGCAGCGCCCCCCGGAGCTGGCCCAGCTCCTCCACCTCGCCGCGGGCTGGGCGGGGGTCGGCGTCGGGGAGGGGCTCGCCCCGGGCGATGCGCCGGGTCCACTCCACCAGGTCCGACACGGGGCCGGCCAGCCCCCGGGAGAGCCCCCGGGCCGCCAGGGCGGACAGGCCGCCGATGACCACCAGGGCCAGGGCGGAAGCCAGGGGGAGGAGCCCCAGGAGCCGACCGCTCACCACGGCGTAGAGACGGGACCAGCGCACCGACTCGGACAGCGCCTCCCGGTGGGCCGCCGCCGCCGCCGCCACGGCGGGGTCGGAGACACCCTGCACCGCGTCGAGGAGTGCCCTTCCCGAGCGCGCCACCGCGTCCCACGCCCCCAGGGTGCCCGTGCTGGAGCCCAGCTTGCCCAGGACGGTGGCGCCCACGAGAACGACCACAGCGGTGGGAACCACCGCCACGGCCACCATGGTGAGGAAGATCCGGGTCTGGAAGCTCCGGATGCGGAGCATGCGAGGAGCCTGTCCGAGGGATGCCTGGGCGGCGCGACGGGGTCCCGGACGGGCCGGGCGCGGGCGCTTGACACGCGCGCGGGCGGGGCCGTACTGCTGGAGTGCCACCCTCACGCCTTCCGCTCCCCGGCCCTCCCTGCCCCCGTTCCCGGCCCGAATCGTGCTTTTTCGGGTAGAACGGAAGTGGGAACGAACGGCGGAAACGTAGACGGCCCGCCGGATGGGCGGCAACCCGCCCCACGATCGCTTCCCTTGTCGAAAGGATGGAAAGGACGATGATCCTGCCGACCATACGGGCGTCCTTCGGACGCAGCGATGCGCGCAAGCTGGTGGAGCTCCTCGGCCGCCACGACCCGGAGCTCAGGGACGCGGCCGAGGCGCGCCTCGAGGAGCAAGGGGTGGACAGCCTCCTGGACGACCCCCGGGTGCTGAACGCGCTCCTCACCGACGAGGCGGTGAGCGCCTCGCCCGAGCTCATCTTCTACGTGCTGGTGCGCCAGGCCCTCCTGGAGGGGGGCGTGGCCAGCCGCTCCACCGCCGATTTCGCCGCGTCGGTGGTGGTGGCGTTCTCGAACGCGCGCCGCGCCTACCGCGTCTCCGACGCCGACGACGAGGAGTACCACTACCTGGTGGACATGATCGCCCGCCTGGGCGACACCGAGGAGCGGAAGGCGTTCATGCTCAAGGCCCACCTGGGCGACTACGCCCTGTGGCTCGCCGGCCTGTTCCCCGACTTCCTGGAGTCCCGGGTGCGCCGCAAGGGCGCCCCGCCCATCGACTACTACGAGCGCATGGGCGCCACGGGGTACCGCATGGCTTCGGAGAGTCCGCAGGCCGCCGCCCTGGGGATGGAGACCGTCTACCGGGAGGTGGCGGGCACCTTCCAGCAGGTGCGCGTGGCCCTCAACCGTGTGTCCGACCGATACTTATGGCCGGCCGGCGCCGATCCCGTGGGTCGGGTCCTGAGGGAGGTCGAGGGGAGGCGGGGACCCCGGTGACGCTCCTCCGCCCGTCCTCCGCGCCCGCCGGCGGCGACCCCGCCATCTGTCCCCACTGCTGGATGGTGAACCCCGGGCCTTTCCGCCTGTGCGCCCGCTGCGGCGCGGCCATGGACACATTCCTCCAGGAGAGCGGGGGACTCCGGCGCGTGGCGGCCATCCAGAGCCCCATGCCTGTGCAGGTGTCGGGGCGCCTGAGCCCCTTCCAGCGCACCGTGGTGGCCCTCTTCCTGGCGGTGATGGCGCTGGGCTACCTGTCGCTGCTGGTCCCGCCGGCGCCCCTCAAGCCTTCGCCAGGCACCCCGGACAGAAGCGCCACCCCTCCCTGAGCCGTCGTCCGCAGCGGCACGCCCGTTCCCGGGGACGGCCGCACCAGGGGCAGCCCGCCGCGTCGGCGGGGGTGTCGCCGCCGCACCCCCGGCACGGGAGCGAGGCCCCCGGATCGGAGGGGATCACCCGGGCCACCTCGTGGGGGGTGGTGACGCCCTCGGCCACCTTGCGGCGGGCGTCGTCCACCAGCGTCCCCATCCCACCCGCCAGGGCCAGGTGGCGAAGCCGCGTGGTGGCGGCCTCCCCGGTCACCTCGTCCCGGAGCGCGTCGGTCATGACCAGCACCTGGAAGACACCGGTCCTGCCCCGGTAGCCGTCCCGGCAGCGTCCGCAGCCCCGTCCGCGGCAGGCGCGGCACGCCGTTCGCACCAGCCGCTGGGCCACCACCCCGGACAGCCCTCCCGCCACCAGGTAGGGCGGCACCCCCATGTCCAGGAGGCGCGCCACGGCCCCGGGGGCGTCGGTGGTGTGGAGGGTGGAGAGGACCAGATGGCCGGTGACCGCCGCGGTCATGGCGATCTCGGCCGTCTCCCGGTCACGGATCTCCCCCACCATGACGACGTCCGGGTCCTGGCGGAGCACGGCCCGGAGCGCGGCGGGGAAGGTGACGCCGGCCCTGGGGCGCACCTGGACCTGGCTCGCCCCGGGGAGACGGTGCTCCACCGGGTCCTCCAGCGTGACCACGTTGAGGCGTTCCCGGTCGACCTCACCCAGGGCGGCGACCAGGGTGCTGCTCTTCCCGCTCCCGGTGGGCCCGGCCACGAGGATGAGTCCCTGCCCGGCCGTCAGCATTCCCCTGAACCGGTCCAGAGCCTCGGCCGCGAGGCCCAGGGAGGCCAGGTCCCGGGGACCCCGCACCGGGTCGAGGATGCGCACGACCGCCTTCTCGCCCCCCTCCACCGGCAGGGTGGACACGCGGAGCGTAAGGCGCCGCTCGCCGGCGCCGTCCCGATGGGGCAGCTCGAGGCCACCGTCCTGGGGGCGGCGCCGCACGGAGATGTCCATGCCCGCCATCACCTTGATGCGGGAGAGGACGGCCCGGCGCACCCCACGGGGGAGCTCCAGTGCCTCCCTCAGGATGCCGTCGACGCGGTAGCGGACGCGGACATCGCCTCCGCTCTCCTGCACGTGGATGTCGCTGGCCCGCTCCTCGACCGCGCGGCGCAGCACGTGGTCCACCAGGCGGACCACCGGCGCCGAGCGGCACGCCTCCTCCAGCGCCGCCTTCTGCCCTCCCTCCAGGGGGCCGGCCAGCTCGGGGGGGAGGGCGTCCAGCAGCTCCCGCACCTCGCCGCCGTACGCCCGCGCCAGCCCGTCGGCGACCGCGGACGACGAGGCGACCACGGGCTCCACGCGCCGCCCCGTCTGGAAGCGCACGTCCTCCACGGCTGCAACGTCCAGGGGGTCGGCCACCGCCAGCCGCAGCCGCCCACCCTCCACCTCCAGGGGCAGCACCCGCCGCTCCCGTGCCAGGCGCGCCCGCACCAGCGCGACGGCCTCTGCCGCGGCCTCCAGGGGCGGCGCCCCGTAGGGGAGCCCGAGCTGGAGGGCCAGGGCCCGGGCCACCGCCTCCTCCTCCACCCAGCCCTGCCGCACCAGCACCGTGCCCAGGCGCCCGCCGGTGCGGGCCTGCTCCTCCAACGCCTCGCCCAGCGCCGACTCCGAGAGGGAGCCGGCGTCCACCAGGAGGCGGCCCAGGATGGTCGGCTTGATGGCCACGCCCAACGCTCGCGGCCGGGGTGGGGCGGGGGGATGGTCGAACGGGACCGGGGCTACGTCCCCATCCACCCGAGCAGCGCCGGCGTCACGTCCAGGATCGAGCGCAGCCCGGCCGCCCGCTCCCCCGCCCCGGGCCCCGCCACCAGCCCCAGCACGGGGTTCCGGGTGTGGCCGCCGGTGACGTCCTCCACGTTGCCGTGGTCGCTGGCCAGCACCAGCGTGGCGTCGGCGGGGAGCGTCTCCAGGAGCCCCGACAGGAGCGCGTCCACCCGCTCCAGGGCCTCCACCGCCCCCTCCATACCGCCCCGGTGGCCCGCCGTGTCGGTGGCGTAGTGGGCGTAGAGGGTGAGACGGTGCCGGCCGGCGATGCGACCGAGGTTCCGCCCCGCCTCCTCCGGGGTCACCTTCGGCAGGTCGCGGTGACCCAGGTGCTCCCTCCACCCCGTGTTCACGATCTCGCTGGCCAGGGCGTCGCCCGCGGCCAGGGCCTCCTCGTGGCGCACCAGGAGCCCGGCCGCCCGGGCAGCCAGGGGCGGCGCTGCGGCACGCCTGCGGGCGGGCGTCCACTGGCGGGGGTAGGCGTTGGCGAAGGCGACGGGCCAGCCCAGGTCCAGGGCGCGGCGGAGGAGGCTCGTCTCCTCCAGGAGGGGGCGGAGGCGCACGGGCGTCCACGGCCCGAAGTGGCCGCCGAAGCGCTCGGCGGCGTTCACCCCCGTGAGGAGGGACGTCTGGCCGGTGCCGCTCTGGGGCGTGCCGTCCACGGCCAGGGTGGCGTCCAGGGGGGCCACGACGCCGCTGCCCCCGGTGGGGAGGGGATGCTCCAGCGTGGGGATGGCGCCGGCCAGCGCCTCGAGGGCAGGGAGGCGGGCCCGCAGGAAGGGGTTCCGCTCGGGGTCGGCCGGGCCGATGCCCACGCCGTCCAGGAAGAGGAGGAGGAAGGCGCCGCCGGGGGCGGCGCTCACCGGGGCTGGGAGCGGGGCAGCTCGTCCCGCACGTCCCGGATCATGCGCTCCAGCGGGGTGGTGTGGCTCCGGCCGGCGACGGCGGAGCGGAGCCAGGAGTCCGGACGGGACAGATCGAAGCCCGCCGCCAGGACGAGGAGGGCCAGGAGGACCAGGAGGAGCCCGCGCCGTCCCACGCCCTTCATGGCCCGGGGCCGCCCCTCAGAGGTCTTCGGGCGCCTCGTCCAGCAGCCCGGTCCCGGCGGGCCTGACGTCGACCGTGACGGTCACGGCGACGGCGCCCAGGTCGGCCCGTTCCCGCATGGCCTCCCGGAGCCTCGGCTCGATCTTCTTGTAGGCGGCCAGCACGCCCTCCCGCAGCTCCTTGCGCAGCACCTTCATGGCGTTCACGTCGGGGCGGGAGGTCTTGGTCTCCTTCTTGGCCTCCTGCACCTCGTCGGGTCGGATCTCGAAGGGCGACAGGGCGATGTCGTCGGTGCGCTCGGCGTCGAGCCAGGCGAAGGCGAGGCTCACGTCCCCGTGGGCATGATGGGCGTGGAGGTCGCCGACGGCCTGGAAGCGGGCGGCCAGGGGGCCCAGCGACTGGCTCTGGGCGACCTTCGTGTATGCCTGCTCCACCAGCCGGAAGATGCGCTTCATGCGCTCCGGGTTCGTGGCGTCCAGGTCGGGGATCTCGCTGTCGAGCTCCCGTACGGTGGCCTGGCGGTCGGTGCCGGCGCGCGGCGCGTCCGACTCCCGGCTCCGGGCCCGGTCGATGTTCTCTAGGATGCGATCGGGATTCGTCCTGAAGCCCATGGCGCCCCTTCGCTCTGATGGTGGCCGACGCTCTGCTCATCCTGACGATAACCCGTGGCGGAGGAGCCGGCCAAGGGAAGGCCCTTGAACGTCCGGCCCGGCTCCGGCGTACCGGGGGGCGGAGGTGCCGCGACCCGCCGCCGCCCTTCCGCCCCGCCGCCCGACAGGAGCCGCCATGCGCCCTCGCCCGCTCTCCCCCATCCTCCTTGCCGTCCTGGCGGGGTGTGCCCTGGGCGGGCCCCGGCCTCCCGCACCCCTGGACTACCGGGTCCCCACGCCCGACACGCTGGTCTACGTGGCGGCCGACACCGCCAGGGTGGAGATGGACGCCGGCGGCCGTTCGTACCGCGTGGAGGTGGCTTCGGCCGCCACCTGGGCGATGGCGTTCGAACCGGTCGGTGGCGACGGCGGGGGGGTGCGGGTCACCGCCACCCTCCAGGCCCTGGAGGGCACGGTGGACAACCCGGTGACGGGCGCTTCCCGGGCCGACGCTTCGGGGGTCGAGGGACCCCTGGTATTCACCCTGGGTCCCCGGGGAAGGGCCACCCTGGAGCGTCAGCCCACCGTGGAGGGCTCCGCCCGCCGCGTGTTCAGCGCGGCCTCGGTGGTGCACGACTTCTTCCCCGGGCTGCCGGGAGGTCCCGTTCCCGCCGGCGCCACCTGGGCCGACACCGTGACCTACGCCATGGACGAGGCGGACGGGAAGGTGAGCGCACGGGTGACGCTTACCTACGTCGCTGCCGGCGACACGCTGGTGGACGGGCGCCGCCACCTGCGCGTGCGCTTCCAGGGCCGGGAGGAGCGGCGCGTGCGGGGAGACGCGGGGGGCGCCGAGTACGTCCAGGAGGTGGCTGGGACGGTGGAGGGCGCCTTCCTGTGGGACCGGGAGCGGAGCGCCCTGGCCTCCCTCGAGCGGAGCGAGGCGCTGTCGGGCACCATGACCGTGCCCTCCCTGGGGGCGCCCCTTCCCGTGCGGGTGCGGGCGGTCACACGCATCGGCCTCCAGGGGGCGGGGTGAGCGCCCCGGGCCCGCGGTGGCGTGGCGAGGCGCCGGAGGGGAGATTGTCGCCCATGGACACCGCCCAGGCCGAAGCCCCCGCGCCCCCTCCTCCCCTCCCGGGGCTGCCCCGGCGCCTCGTCGACGTGGTGGTCGCCCCCGGGCGGCTCTTCGAGCGCTTGAGGGAGCAGCCCCGGTGGGCCGCTGCCGTGGCCGTGGGCGCGCTCCTGGTGCTGGTGGCGACCTGGCTCATCCCGGTGGACGTTTGGAACACCTTCACCCGGGAGCAGATCGCGGCCCGGGGTATGAAGGTGCCCGAGGGCTTCAACTTCGGCACGATGCAGAAGGTGTTCGGGGCGGTGGGTGGCGTGGTGGGCTGGCTCTTCATGCTGTTCGTCCTCACGGCCATCCTCACCTTCGTCTTCGCGTTCGTGCTGGGGGACGAGGGGAGCTACAAGCAGTACCTGGCGGTGGTGGGCCACGCGTTCTTCATCCCCGCCCTGGGCTCGCTCCTCGTGACGCCCCTCAGGATCGCCCAGGGAGATCCGAGCCTCACGCTCAACCTCTCCCTCTTCGCGGTGGGGCTGGACCCTTCCCTGTACCCGGTGCGGGTGCTCCGGGTGCTGGACCTGTTCCAGATCTGGGCGTGGGTCCTGGTGGCCGTGGGCGCCCACGCCATCGACCGGCGGAGAAGCGTGGGCTCGGCCGCCGTCGTCACGCTGGGCCTCGCCCTGCTGCTGGCCCTGGTGTTCGGGATCTTCGCGCCCGCGGCCACCTGACCGGAGCCGCCGCCCCGCCGCCGCCCCTTGTGGAGAGCGCCGTTCCGCCTATCGTCAACGTCCCTTCGCGCCGCGCGCAGGGGGACGAGCATCCATGTCCGGGAGAGGGCGCCGCCCCCCCGGCCCGAACCGCCGGAGCAGGGCCCGGCGCCGGAGAGGTGATGGGATGGGCAGCAGCCTAGAGAAGAAGGGAACGGGCAGGGTCATCCTGGCGTTGGCCATCGGCGCCGCCCTCTTCCACCTGATCACCGCCGGGTTCTTTCCCCTCACGGCGCTGGTCCAGCGGCCCGTGCACCTCGCGTTCATGGCCTCCCTGGGCTTTCTGGGTGTGGGGCTGGCCGGCGGCGGCTCCCGGGACGACGGCCCCCTGCGCCGGCTCTTCCTCAACTGGCTCCCCGCGCTGCTCACCGTGGCGGCGTGCGTCTACCTGGTGAGCCAGAACAAGGATCTGGTGGCGCGCACGGGCTCCCCCACCACCCCCGACCTGGTGTTCGGCGCCGTTGCGGTGGTGGTGGTGCTGGAGCTCGCCCGCCGCACCACCGGGTGGGGCCTGGTGACGGTCTGCTTCCTGGCGCTGATCTACTCGTTCACGGGACCGTACCTGCCGGGGCTCCTGGCCCACCGGGGCTACGGCTTTACCCGGCTGGTGGAGCACCTCTACCTGTCCACCGAGGGCATCTGGGGCGTGCCGCTGGGGGTGAGCGCCGACTTCGTCTACCTCTTCGTGCTCTTCGGCGCCGTCCTGGAGGTGGCCGGGGGAGGGGCGCTCCTCATCGCCCTGGCCGACCGCGTGGCGGGCAACACCCGTGGCGGGCCGGCCAAGACGGCGGCCGTGGCCAGCGCGTTCATGGGCTCCCTGTCGGGGAGCGCCGTGGCGAACGTGGTCACCACGGGGACGTTCACGATCCCCCTCATGAAGCGGGCGGGCTTCAAGCCCTTCTTCGCCGGCGCCATCGAGGCCGCCGCCAGCACGGGGGGCCAGCTCATGCCTCCGGTCATGGGCGCGGGCGCGTTCATCCTGGCCACGTGGACCAGCATCCCCTACGTGGACGTGGCGGCGGCTGCCGCCGTGCCCGCGGCGCTGTACTACGGCGCGGTGCTCATGGCCATCCACTTCCGGGCCGGGAAGATGGGGCTCGAGCCCACCGGCCGGGGCGACAAGGAGCCGGTGCTGAACCGCCTCCACCTCCTCCTCCCGCTGGTCGTCGTGGTGGCGTTCCTGGCCACCGGCCGCTCGCCCATGCGGGCGGCCTTCTGGGGTGTGGTGTCGGGCGCCGCCGTGGCGCTGCTGCGGCCCGCCACCCGCATGGACCCGAACGACCTCAAGCGGGCGGTGATGGCGGCCGCGTCCGGGGCGGTGCAGGTGGCGGCCGCGTGCGCCGCGGCGGGCATCGTCGTGGGGGTCGCCTCCCTCACGGGGATCGGGCTCCGCATGAGCGGGCTCATCATCACCCTGTCGGGGGGTCACCTCTTCCCGGCGCTGGTGCTCACCGGCATCGGCTCGATCATCCTGGGCATGGGGCTGCCCACCACCGCCGCCTACGTGGTGCTGGCGGCCCTCGGTGCCCCCGCGCTGGTGCAGCTCGGCGTGCCGCTCCTGGCGGCCCACCTGTTCATCTTCTACTTCGGCTGCATCTCCAACGTCACGCCTCCGGTGTCGCTGGCGGCCTACGCCGCCGCCGGCATCGCCGGCGCTCCTGCCATGCGCACGGCGTTCTCGGCAATGGGTCTGGCCATGGCCGGGTTCCTGGTGCCGTTCATGTTCGTGTACGGGCCCGCGCTGCTGCTCCAGGGCTCGGTCGTCGAGATCGTCATCGCCAGCGCCACCGCCCTGGCGGGGGTCACCGCCCTGGCGGCGGCCGTCATCGGCTACATGCGCCGGCCCCTGGCGGCCTGGGAGCGCCTCCTCCTCCTGGGGGCGGCGCTGGCCCTCATCTTCCCTGGACTCGCCAGCGACGCCATCGGTGTGGCGGTGTTCGTCGTGATCCTGGTCCGCGGCGGCGCCACCACGCCCCGGGGGCCGGAGGCCGTGTCCGTGGCCGAGGCGCCGGTCTCGGCAGGCTGAGGCCCCCCGCCGGGAGCGGCGGCGGCCGACCCCCCGGCGCCGCACCGCCGGCTCGCGCTCCCGGCTCGAATGGGCCAGATTGGCAGACTCGGCTGCTTCACGATTCCCCCACCGATCGACATCATCCATGAGAGCCACGTCTTCCGGCCTCGTGCTCGGGGCCCTGCTCCTGCTCCTTCCCCTCGCTGGCTGTGGCGAAGGGGGCGGAGGCGGCCAGCGCTTCCTGTCCATCGGCACCGGCGGCACCGGCGGCGTCTACTATCCTCTGGGGGGCGCGCTGGCGTCGCGCCTTTCGGCGGCGGATTCCACCCGGCAGTACACGGCCGAGGTGACCGGCGGCTCGGTGGAGAACGTGAACCGTGTGGCCAACGGCCAGATCGACATTGGCTTCACGCTGGGGATCTCGGCGTACACGGGCTATCACGGCACCATGGGCTTCGACTCCGCGATGACGGCGCTGCGCATCGTGGCGCCCATGTATCCGAACATGACCCAGGTGGTGATCCGGGCCGGCAACAAGGCCACCTCCATCGCCGACCTCAGGGGGCAGCGGGTGTCGGTGGGCTCGGCGGGGAGCGGCACCGAGCAGATCTCCAAGCAGCTCCTGGAGGTCTACGGCATCACCTACGACGATATCGACGTCCGCTACCTGTCGTTCTCCGAGTCGGCATCGGCGCTGAACGACGGAGCCATCGACGCCGCCATCTTCTCCGTGGGCTACCCCACGGCCGCGGTGCTCGAAGCCACCACCACCGGCAACGCCCGTCTCCTGCCCGTGGAGCCCGAACGGATCGATTCGCTCCGGGCCAAATACCCCTACTACACGAAGGGCGTGATCCCCGCCGGCGCCTACCCTGGGATGAAGGAGGACCTGACCACGGCCGCCATGATGAACTGGCTGGTGGCCCGGGAGGACCTGCCGGACGAGGTGGTGACGAACCTCCTCAACGTGCTCAAGAACGAGAAGCCGCAGCTCGAGCAGGTTCACGACATGGCCAAGCAGATCGACCTGAGCACCCTGAAGGACGCACCCATCCCGCTCCACCCGGCCGCGGAGCGCTGGCTGCAGCAGCAGGGCCAGTAGGAGCCCGCCCAGGATCCAAGGGTCCAGACGGGCCCCCGCTGGAGGATTGACGAACGTGAACAGCTCGGACGCCGTGGAGCGTCCGGCCGCCAGGGCGGTGGCCGGACCGCTCCCGACGCTGGTTTGCGCTTGCGCGGCCGCCCTCCTCTTCGCCCCGTCCGGCCTCGCGGCCCAGGACGCCCCGGACGCTCCCCCTCCCGCGGGGGAGCACGGCGGCGCCGCCGTGAGCGCCCAGGCCATCCCCCTCTCCGGCGACATCCACGTGGACGGCGTGCTGGACGAGGCGGCGTGGCAGGACGCCCAGGTGGTGTCGGGCTTCATCGACGGTGAGCCGGTGGAGGGCGTCCCGGCGGAGTACGACACCCAGGTGCGCATCCTGTACGACGACCAGGCGCTCTACGTGGGCGCCCGCATGTACGACCCCGACCCTGGCTCCATCGCCCGGCAGCTCGTGCGCCGCGACCAGTTCGGCCAGTACGACTGGTTCTCGGTTGACCTGGACCCCAACCTGGACCGGCGCACCGGCTACGTCTTCCAGGTGAGCGCCGCCGGCGTCCAGTCGGACCGCTACCTCTACGACGACACCCGCCGCGACGGGAACTGGGACGCCGTGTGGGCGTCGGGCGTGCAGGTCGACTCCCTGGGGTGGACGGCGGAGATCCGCATCCCTCTCTCCCAGATCCGCTACGAGGCGTCGGGCGACCCCCAGACCTGGGGCGTCAACTTCGAGCGCAAGCGGCTGGCCAACAACGAGCAGAGCTACTTCGTGCTGCGCTCCCGGCTGCGGGAGGGCGTGGTGAGCCAGTTCGGGCTGCTCAAGGGAATGCGGGTGGCGGGTTCGGGGCGGCGCATCGAGCTCAAGCCCTACGTCCTCGCCAGCGCCCGGGCCGCGGCCGCCGAGCCCGGAAACCCCTTCTTCGGCGGGACCGAGGCGAACGCCCGCACCGGGCTCGACCTCTCCTACGGGCTCACGCCGGCCTTCAGCCTCGCCGCCACCGTGAACCCCGACTTCGGGCAGGTGGAGGCCGATCCGGCCGTGATCAACCTGAGCGCGTTCGAGACGTTCTTCGAGGAGCGCCGCCCCTTCTTCGTCGAGGATTCCCAGATCTTCCGCTTCGGTCTGTCGGGGGGGCGGGACAATCTCTTCTACTCTCGACGCATCGGGCGCTCACCCCACGGCGGCGCTCCCGACGGGGCGGACTTCGCCGACGTACCGACCAACGCCACCATCCTGGGTGCCGCGAAGGTCACCGGTCGCACCGCCGGCGGGCTCTCGGTGGGGGCACTGGGGGCTGCGACCGACGCCGAGCACGGACGGGCGTACTTCGCCGACGACGGCAGCTTCCAGAGGTTCCTGGTGGAGCCCCGCTCGGAGTACGGCGTGCTCCGCCTCCAGCAGGACTTCAACGACGGAGCGTCCCAGTTGGGCGGGATCGTCACGGGGATGCGCCGCGACCTCCCGGGCGACGGATCCTTCGACCGGCTCCCCTCCACCGCGCTCAGCGGCGGCCTGAGCTTCGAGCACCAATGGGGGAACCGCACGTACGCCCTGTGGGGATTCCTGGCCGCGAGCCACGTACGGGGCGATTCGACCGCCATCATCGACATCCAGCGGTCCAGCAACCACTACTTCCAGCGCCCCGACGCCACCCGGCTCGGGGTGGATTCCACGGCGACCTCGATTTCGGGGGTGAACTGGCGCCTCCAGCTCGACAAGCGGCAGGCGGATCACTGGACCTGGTCGATGTGGGCCGCCGAGGTGACCAAGGGCTTCGAGGTGAACGACCTGGGCTTCTCCCAGGCCGCCGAGCGGCTGGACGGGGGCGCCCGCCTGGGGTACCGGGAGATCAACCCCGGCTCCTGGTACCGGGAGTACAACCTGAACCTGAACACGTTCAACAACTGGAGCCACGAGGCCCTCGACCACCCCGCCTCGCTGCACTCCTGGACGCGGGCGCACACCGCGGGGAACGTCAACCTGAACGGTCGGCTCACCTTCCTGAACTACTGGGGCCTCAACGGCAACGTCTCCTGGAGCCCCGACCTGTGGAGCCGGGGCGCCACCCGGGGCGGCCCCATCATGAAGGACCCGGGAAGCGTGAACGCGCACCTGGGGCTCGACACGGACCGTCGGCAGGCGGTGAACTATGGGCTGGACGTGAACGCTCGCCACGGCTTCGAGGGATCCGGGGGGCACCTCGGCCTGTCGGGGCAGGTGAGCCTGCGGCCCTCGTCCAACGTGCAGATCGAGGTGCGGCCGGGCGTGTCGTGGCAGAGTGACGGGGCCCAGTACGTGGGGCACACCGACGTGCTCCCCTTCGCCCCCACCTACGGCGGCCGCTACCTGTTCGCCGACCTGCACCGCACCACGGTCTCCATGGAGACCCGCCTGAACGTGAGCTTCTCCCCCGCCCTCACGCTCCAGCTCTACGCACAGCCCCTCCTGTCGTCGGGGAACTACGGCACCTACAAACAGCTCGCCGAGGCCGGGAGCTACGTCTTCGACACCTTCCAGGCGGGCACGTGGGTGCCGGGGGCGGGCCTGTGTGTGGGCGGTCGCATCTGCCGCGACCCCGATGGGGACCAGCAGGTGGACTTCGACGGCGACGGGCTCCCCGACTACGCCTTCGGCGACAAGGACTTCAACGTGCGCTCCCTGGTGGGCAACGCGGTGCTGCGCTGGGAGTACCGGCCGGGCTCCACCGTGTACCTGGTGTGGCAGCGCAGCCAGTCGGACCGGGTGGCCGTCGGGGACTTCGACCTCTCCCGGGACGCGGGCGCCCTGTGGGCCGCGCCGGCCGACAACCGCTTCATCCTGAAGGTGGACTACTGGCTGGGCCTGTGAGCGACGAGGCCCTCACCTGCCGGCGGGAGGCGTTCAACCTTCCGGAAGGGCTCCACTACCTGAATTGCGCCTACGTGGGGCCGCTGCCCCGGGCGTCCGAAGAGGCGGGGATCGAGGGGCTGCGCCTCAAGCGGGACCCCTCCCGCATCCTCCCCCGCCACCTCTTCGAGCCCGCCGACCGGGCACGGCAGCGCTTCGCCGCCCTCCTGGGAGCGCGGGACCCGAGCCGGGTGGCCGTGCTCCCCTCCACCTCGTACGGCGTGGCCATCGCCGCCCGCAACCTGCCGGTGGAGCGGGGGCAGACCCTCGTCGTCTCCCACGAGCAGTTCCCGGGCAACGTGTACGCGTGGCGGCGGCTGGCGGCGGAGCGGGGGGCGGAGGTGG
The DNA here is from genome assembly GCA_963720485.1 of uncultured Gemmatimonadales bacterium. GTDB lineage: Bacteria > Gemmatimonadota > Gemmatimonadetes > Longimicrobiales > Gaopeijiaceae > MFD05684-c1. The sequence goes on along the minus strand of OY970395.1, from coordinate 3,929,751 downwards.
TGACGGTGCGGCCGCCGGAAGGGGAGGGGCGGGGACGGGGGTGGAGCGATCGGATGCTGGAGGCCATCGACCGACGCACGGCCGTGGTGGCCCTGCCCCACGTCCACTGGACCGACGGCACCCGCTTCGACCTGGCCGCCATCGGGGAGCGGGCCCGGGAGGTGGGCGCGGCATTGGTGGTGGACGGCACACAGTCCATCGGCGCCCTGCCCTTCGACGTGGAGGCGCTCCGCCCGGACCTGGTGGTGACGGCCTGCTACAAGTGGCTGCTGGGCCCCTACTCCCTCTCCCTGGCGTGGATCGGCCCGCGCTTCGACGACGGGGCGCCCCTGGAGGAAACCTGGATCGGGCGCCGGGACTCGGACGACTTCCAGCACCTGGTGGACTACCGGGACGACTACCGGGAGGGGGCGCTGCGCTACGACGTGGGGGAGACCGCCAACTGGGCGCTGCTCCCGGTGGCCATCCGCTCCCTGGAGCTGCTCCTGGAGTGGCGCCCGGAGCGGATCCAGGCCTACTGCCGCGGGCTCACGGCAGAGCTCCTCGAGGTGGCGGTCCGGCGGGGCTTCGGCGTGGAGGAGGAGGGGTGGCGCGGCGAGCACCTGTTCGGCATCCGCATGCGGGACGACGTGGCGCTGGACGCCCTCAAGGCCGAGCTGGACCGGGCCGGGGTCGTGGTGTCGCTGCGGGGCAGCGCCCTCAGGGTGAGCCCGAACGTCTACAACGACCGCTCCGATCTGGCGGCGCTGGCGGAGATCCTGGAGCGCACGTAGCCGGTCGGCGCTCCGGGCCTCAGCCCCCGGTTCCCAGGCCGAAGACGACCTGGGCCACGTCGCCCACCTTCACCCCGTGGGCGGCGAACCACCCCGAGGGCACCTCCAGGGCGTACATGGCCGGTCCCTTCGACTGGTAGGTGTGCTCGTCCTGGGCCTTCATGTGCTGGATGTCGATGACCCGCAGCGCCGAGTCGATGTAGGCGATGTCCAGGGGCACCAGCGTGTCCTTCATCCAGAAGCCGCGCATCGCCTGGTCGGGGAAGACGAAGAGCATCCCCGTCCCTTCGGGCACGCTCTCCCGGTACATCAACCCCTGCTCCCGCTCCTCGGGGGAGCGGGCCACCTCGGCCACCACCGTGTCGCCGCCGAACACCACCCACGCCCTGTCCATGGGGGGCCGAGCGATGCCCTCGCCCGGCGTGTCCCCGGCCGCCTGCCCTGCTTCGCCGGCCGCGGCCCCCTTCCCCTCACCACAGGCCACGGCGGCCACGACCATCAAGGTGGTGGCAAAAAGACGAGCTTTGCCTATCTTCATCGGACCTCCCGCCGCAGTGCTGCCCCGTCCTCTCCCGGTTCGCGGCCGATATGGCCACGGAACGGGGAGGCTGATAGTTTACCATGCTCTTTCCCGGTGACCCGCCAGCGTGCCCGTTCGTGGCCGCCCGGGGTCGGGAAGGAAACGCTGACAGCGGCCCCCGGCAAGCCGGGGCCAGAAACGAGGGAGCGGTCCGCTCTGCGGTCCGCCCGATCGAGAACCGAGACGCGACGCAGTGGTCGATCCCCAGCTCCTCGAGATCCTGGTCTGTCCCGAGACCAAGCAGCCCGTCCGGGACGCGGACAGGGAGTTGGTGGACCGTCTCAATGCCGCCATCGCGAAGGGCACCTTGAAGAACCGTGGAGGCGAGACGGTGACGGAGCCCCTCGATGGAGGGCTGGTCCGGGAAGACGGTGAGGTCCTGTACCCTGTGAGGGAGGACATCCCCGTCATGCTCATCGACGAGGCGATTCCGCTCTCGTCCCTGGATTGAACGAGACTCCCGCGGCGCGGTCGATACCGTACAGATGACATCGAGATGAGGCTCGCGAACGGCCGCACGGCGGCCCTCCTGGCGCTGCCCCTGCTGGCTGCTTGTGCCGGCGACTATGCGCAGTCCAGCCTGGCACCGGTGACGGATTTTGCCGATACGATCCACGGGCTCTACACCAGCGTGTTCTGGTGGACGATGCTCATCCTGGCGGTGGTGTGGATCGCCATGGCCGTCACCCTGATCAAGTTCCGTGACCGGCCCGGGGCGCCCGAGCCCCGGCAGATCCACGGGCACCTGGGGCTGGAGATCGGGTGGACCATCGGTCCCGCCCTGATCGTGGTGGCCATCGCCATTCCCACCATCCGGACCGTCTTCGCCACCCAGGTGCCGGAGGACCCGGAGGACCGCTACGTGGTGGACGTGGTGGGCCACCAGTTCTGGTGGGAGTTCCGCTACCCCGAGGGGGTGGTGACGGCCAACGAGCTCCACCTCCCGGTGGGGAAGCCCATCTCGCTGCGCCTCCACTCCGCCGACGTGATCCATTCGTTCTGGATCCCCCAGATCGGCGGCAAGCGGGACGTGAACCCGCTCGTGGTGCTGCCGGCCGGCGAGGAGCCCCGCTACAACTGGCTCTACTTCACGGTGGAGAAGCCGGGGACGTACCGGGGCCAGTGCGCCGAGTTCTGCGGGCCCTCCCACTCCCTCATGGGCGTGCGGGTCGTCGCCCAGAGCGAGGACGATTTCCGGGCGTGGGAGAAGGACTGGTACGGTGGCACCTTCCCCGATTCGGTGGCGGCCCAGCTCGGTGAGCCCATGGCGGCCGCCCCGGCCGATACCGCGGCTCCGGCGGCGGCCCAGCCGTCACCCCCGGCCACGGGGCAGGCCGAAGCGCAGATGGCCCAGGCGGCTCCCGCCCGCGATCCCATGGTGGCCCGGGGCGACAGCCTGTTCCACAACAACATCTGCATCGCGTGCCATACCATCCGGGGCACCACGGCCCAGGGCGTGGTGGCGCCGAACCTGACGATGGTGGGGCGGCGCACCACCATCGCCGCCGGGTGGCTGGAGAACACTCCCGAGAATCTCGCGGAGTGGATCACGTCGCCCCATTCGGTGAAGCCCGGGTCGCTCATGCCCGGCGTCGCCGAGCCCGGTGGCGGCTGGCCCGCCACCAACCTGACTCCCGATCAGGTCAAGGCCGTGGCGGCCTACCTGACGAGCCTCCGATAGAACCACTGCGTGGCCGCGGGAGCCGGCCGGCACGCCGCCGCCGGCCCCGCCGTGACGAGGAATAGAGCATGGCCCTAGCAGAAGAGACCACGAGCCACGGCGCAGCCGCGCTGGAGCACCCCGTCCACGCCGAGGACACCGGGCTCTGGAGCTGGATCACGACGGTCGATCACAAGCGGATCGGCATCATGTACTTCGTCACCTCCCTGTTCTGGTTCTTCGTGGGAGGCATCGAGGCGCTGATCATCCGCATCCAGCTCTGGGGACCCGAGCAGAAGGTGGTGTCGGCCGAGACGTTCAACTCGCTGTTCACCATGCATGGCACCACCATGATCTTCCTGGTGGCCATGCCCATGGCGGTGGCGTTCTTCAACTACGTGGTGCCGCTCCAGATCGGTGCCCGCGACGTGGCCTTCCCCAGGCTGAACGCCCTGTCGTACTGGGTCTACCTGTTCGGCTCGCTGTTCCTCAACTCGAGCTGGTTCTTCGGCGACGCTCCCAACACGAGCTGGGTGGGCTACGCGAACCTCACGTCCCTCCAGTTCTCGCCCGGGCACCACGTGGACTTCTGGGTGCTGGGGCTCTCCATCCTGGGCGTGGCGTCCATCATGGGCGGGGTGAACTTCATCACCACCATCGTGAACCTGCGAGCGCCCGGCATGAAGATGATGCGCATGCCGCTCTTCTCCTGGATGACGTTCGTGACCTCGTTCCTCCTGGTCACGGCCCTCCCGGTGATCGCGGTGGCGCTGATCCTCCTGGCCTTCGACCGCTTCTTCGGCACGAACTTCTACGTGCCCCAGAACGGCGGCGACCCGATCCTGTGGCAGCACCTGTTCTGGATCTTCGGGCACCCCGAGGTCTACATCCTCATCCTGCCGTCCTTCGGGATCCTCTCCGACGTGCTGCCCACCTTCTCCCGGAAGCCCCTGTTCGGCTATCCGGTGGTGGTGTACGCCGGCGTGCTCATCGGCTTCATCGGATGGGGCGTGTGGAGCCACCACATGTTCACGGTGGGCCTCGGACCCATCGCCGACTCGTTCTTCGTCGCGAGCACCATGATCATCGCCATCCCCACGGGGGTGAAGATCTTCAACTGGATCGCCACCATGTGGGGGGGGCGGCTGCAGTTCACCACCGCCATGCTGTTCGGCATCGGCATGATCGCCGTCTTCACCGTGGGTGGCCTGTCGGGCATCATGCACGCCGCCGCGCCCGTGGATCTGCAGCAGCACGACACCTACTTCGTGGTGGCCCACTTCCACTACGTCATCGTGGGTGGCGCCGTGATGGGGCTGATGTCCGGCTTCTACTACTGGTTCCCGAAGGTGACCGGGCGCATGCCCGACGAGACGCTGGGCAAGCTCCACTTCTGGACCGCCATGATCGGCTTCAACCTGCTCTTCTTCCCCATGCACTTCTCGGGGATCTACGGGCAGCCGCGGCGCACCTGGACGTACAGCTCGGCCCTTGGGGTGCAGCTCTTCAACCAGCTCTCCACGGTGGGCGGCTTCCTCTTCGGGCTGTCGGCCCTCATCTGGGTGTGGTGCCTGGTCAAGAGCCTGCGGAAGGGTGAGAAGGCGCCGCCGAACCCCTGGGGCGCCGCCACGCTGGAGTGGTCCATCCCGTCGCCTCCCCACCACTACAACTTCCCGGGGCTGCCCGAGGTGCATTCCCGCGACCCGCTGTGGCGCGAGGAGGAGCGGCGGCAGGTGGAGGCGGTGACGCTGGCCCACCCGGAGCACGAGCCGGTGATGCCCAACGGGTCGTTCTGGCCCATCGTGGTGGCGTCCGGCATCACGCTCACCTGGGGGCTGGTGATGACGGGGGTGTGGTACATCCCCCTCATCGGTCTCGCCTATACCGCCTTCGGGGTCTACATGTGGGCCTTCGAGGATCCGTTCAAGAAGAAGACGGCGCACTGAGGGGATAGAGCATGGCGAACGCAGCGGCAGCGGTGGCGGCCCACGACGAGCACCACTACACCACGACGGGCATCCCCTCGTGGAAGGTGGGCTTCTGGGCCTTCCTGGGGTCGGAGTGCCTGTTCTTCGGCAGCCTGATCTCGACCTACATGGTCTACAAGGGCCAGAGCGTGAAGGGGCCGTTCCCGGCCGAGATCTTCAACATCCCGCTCACGTCCTTCAGCACCTTCGACCTCCTCATGAGCTCCCTCTCCATGGTGCTGGCGTTGGACGCCGTGCAGCGGGGCGACAGGAAGAGGACGCTCATCTGGCTGGGTGGGGTGATGCTGGGCGGCGCGATCTTCCTGGGTGGGCAGGTCTACGAGTTCACCCACTTCGTCATGGAGGGCCTCACCCTCCAGACGAACCTGTTCGGCTCCTCGTTCTTCGTACTGACGGGCTTCCACGGCGCCCACGTGACGGTGGGGGTGATCTGGATGACCACCCTCTTCATCAAGGCCCTGAGGGGGAACCTCGGCCCGGACCATGCGCTGTCGGTGGAGATCGCCGGCCTCTACTGGCACTTCGTCGACATCGTCTGGATCGCCATCTTCGTCCTGGTCTACCTGATCCAGTAGGAGCGGACATGTCCGATACGCACACCCAGGCCATGGAGCCCGGACACGGAGGGCACGCCTCGATCGGCTTCTACTGGCTGATCGGAGGCATCCTGGGCGTCCTCACCGGGATGGAGGTCGCCACCTACTACATCCAGTTGGGGGCCATCCAGGACGTCTTCCTGCTGGCGCTCTCGGCCGCCAAGTTCGCCCTGGTGGTCATGTTCTTCATGCACCTGAAGTTCGACTCCAAGGTGCTCACCGGCCTCTTCGTCGCGGGGGTGGTCCTGGCCACGTTCATGATCGGGGCCCTCATGATCCTCTACCACGTGCTGCCCCACTACCACCTGTAGGAGACCAGTAGCCCACCGACCAAGGCCCGCCTACATGCGGGCGCTGCTCCGGGAGGGCTGAGGGGCGGCCACGGCGCCCGCCCGGGGTGTCCTCTCCGGCAGGATGGCCGAGCCGAAGTGACGCTCCGCCTGAGCCTCCAGGGAGGGATCGTGGTAGCGGATGAGGCTGGCCAGCATCCGCTCCTGTGGGAGGCCCAGCACCTGGGCCAGCGCCCGGACCCCGTCCGCCGTGATGGAGGCCACCTTCGTGGGCGCCATGGGCGAGTGCCCCTCCCGGATGGCGCTCAGGCGGGTCAGCTCCTCCAGGGCGTGGATGAGGCCCGGGCGCGCCTCCACCGTCTCCAGGTCCCTGTGGAGCACCTGCTTGCTGCGCGTGCCGATGTTGAAGAAGAGCGCTTCGGTGAAATCGGCCAGCGCGTGCTCGTCGTCCACCGCGTGGAGAAGGCCCAGGAGGTCATCGGTCTCGAGCTCCCGGGGGCCGCCCTGCCACACCCACACCGCGCTCTCGACCGCGTGGAGGGTGTTCCAGGCGATCTGGCGGGCGTCGCCCTGGAGGCGCCGCCGCTCGAAGAACCACTCCACCACCGCCACGGTGAGGACGATCCCCATGATCTCCACCCCCAGGTTGAGGAGGAGCTGCCCCACGCCGCTGTTCACCCCCACGGCGAAGGCGAGCCACACCACCAGGGCGGAGACGAGGAGGAAGACGGCGGTGACGATGGCGCGGGTCATGGCGTGCCGTGGCTCGTTGACGGGGAAGGGAAAAAGTAGGCGGGGCGGCTCCCCCCGTGCCAGCCCGCCCCGGCGCCGGACGTGGTGCCGACGGTGCGCCGCCCACCCCGTGCGGCCATGAGACGCACCTCACTCGAGGCCGCCCTCGATCGCATCCACGCCGCCGCACGGCGCAGCCGGTGGCTTGGCCGCTTCGCCCTGCTCAACCGTGTGCTCCTGGCGGCGGCGTTCCTCCCGGCGGGCCTCACCAAGCTCCTGGGCCACCGCTTCACGAGCCTGGGCATCGACACCCCGGTGGGCTACTTCTTCGACGCCTTCTACCGGGCGGGCGGGTGGTACCGCTTCGTGGGCGCTGCCCAGATCCTCGCCGCCGTGCTCCTTCTCCTGCCGTGGACCGCCACCCTGGGCGCGGTGCTCTACTTCCCCATCATCACCAACATCTTCGTGATCACGGTGGCGGTGGGCTTCCAGGGCACCCCCTTTATCACCGGCCCGATGTGGCTGGCGTGCCTCTATCTGCTCGCCTGGGACTACCACCGCTGGAAGGGGATCCTCTTCGCGGACGCGGCGCCTGTGCCCTAGTCCATGGGGTTGTGCCGCAGGGCCTCACGCAGCCGTGGGTGGTGCATCCACAGGTATCCGCCCATGACCAGCGCGGCCAGCAGGTTGCCGATGAGGATGCTCCACCACGACATGGTGCCCAGGAGGAACTGGGCAACCAGCGCGATGAGCCCCATGAAGAACGCCTCGAAGGCGACGAAGAAGAGCATGGCGCCCAGGGCCAGGGGCGGCGTCCGGTCGGCGGCTGTGACGATGCCGGCGGCCAGGAGTCCGGCCACCATGAACGCCGCGAAGTGCACCACGGTGTAGCCGCCGGCCGTGAGGGCATTGACCTGCACGTCGGCTATGCCCCCTGCGCCGAGGAACAGGGCCGAGCCCAGGGCCCCGGGTGTGAAGAGGGCCTGGCGGCCACGAAGCACGTCGATGATGAGGAACCACGCGGCCACCGCGACCGCCCCGAGGAGCCCTGAGATGAGTCCCTCCCGCACCACCTGGTTCTCCGCCAGCCCCTCCCACCAGGTGACCGGGCGCGTGGCGCCGGCCATGTGGAGGAAGCCCACCAGCGACACGCCGGCCAGCAGGTTTCCGACCAGCACCACGGGCCAGCCCAGGGCGCCGACGACGTCCACGCCCGTGGCGGCCACGCTCCCGTAGAAGACCAGGTCGAAGAGGAGGAAGCCGAGCACGAGCCCCAGGAGGAGGGGCGAGCCCACCTCGACACCGGCGAGCATCCACGACATCGCCAGCCCCAGGATCACGAACACGCCGTAGTGGACCAGCGTGTACAGGAGGACGGGGCCCCAGCCCGCGCTCACGGTGCCACTGCCCAGGAGCGCCTGGGCCAGGAAGGCGGGGGTGCGGAAGAGTTGGCCCTGGGTGCCGTCCACGAGGAGGAAGAACAGCGCGACCGTCGTGGCGCCCACGATGCCGGCCACGATGCCCCGGCTCACGATGGAGGCGAAGCGCCCCCCGAAGGGTGGCGTTCGGGTGGTGTTGGAGGTGGATCTCTCGGCGGAGGACGTGCTGGTCACGGCCATCAGAACCCCTTTCAACGAAAGGATGGGTCCAATCCCCCGGGAGCCGGCCGCGTGCCGGCGCAGCTCGCCGGGATCCACCCCCTCCGTGCAGCAGGATCCGGGCCGACAGGCGTCCCCGGTGGAGCGCCGGGATGCGGCCGCCCGCGGGGCTGAACCCGTGGGCGCCCGGCGGGTAGCCCGGCCCGACCCGATCCTCCTCCTCCATCCGGCCGGCCATGCCCTCCAGGACCCTCTCCCGACCCTGCCTGCTCGTCGTCGCTGCCTTCCTGACCGCCGCCGGCGGGCTCCGTGCCCAGCAGGCCGACCACTGGACGGTGTCGGGGGAGTTGGGCGCGAGCTTCTTCTTCGGCAACACGCGCCAGATCACGTTGGCCAGCCAGCTCAGCGCGGCCCTGGCCGACTCGGCCAGGGAGTTCAGCGGCGAGGCGGCGTTCGCCTACGGTGAGGCCAGCGATGCCGCAGGCGCAACCTTCGTGAACAAGCGGTCGTGGGAGCTGGGCCTCACCTACGATCACCACCCCCTGGAGCGGTGGAGCCCCTTCCTCCTCGCAAAGGTGGAGAGCAGCTGGGAGAAGCGCATCGAGCTGCGCTACAACGCCGGCGTGGGCGCCAAGTACACCCTCGATCGGAGGCCCGACCGGCGGGTGGACCTGAGCGCGGCCGTCGTGGCCGAGAGAACGCGGCCCACCGACCTGGCGCCGGACTCGGACGTGAAGGTCCTGGCCCGCTGGTCGGTCCGCTTCCGGGCAAAGCGCTCCCTCCTCGACGACGGCCGCTTCACCCTGAGCGAGGAGACGTGGTACCGGCCCCAGGTGGACGTTCCCTCCGAGTTCACCCTGACCAGCACCACCGGGCTGTCCTACCAGCTCAACGACGTCATCGCCCTCAAGCTCACCTTCGCCGACGCCTACGACAGCCAGGCGGTCGCCCGCGGTGCCCGCACCAACAACGACGGGCAGCTCCTGTTCAGCGTGCTGAGCTCCTTCTAGGGTCTCACAGCTGCGGCACCCGCATGGTGCCCCGGGCCACGGTGACGGCCTTGCCGGAGAGGATGACGCGTTCGCCGTCGACGCGGACGCTCACGGCGCCCTCCCGGGCTGACAGCTGGCGCCCGCGGAGCTCCGGCCGACCGAGCTGATCCGCCCAATAGGGCGCCAGGCTCGTGTGGGCCACTCCTGACACCGGGTCTTCGGGGATGCCGACCCAGGGGGCGAAGAAGCGGGACACGAAGTCCACGTCGCCGGTCCCCGGCGCGGTCACCGCCACGCCCAACACCCCGTCTCCCACGTCCACCTCCAGGAGCCGGGCGACATTGGGGGTCAGCGCCGCCACCTCCTTCTCCCAGCTCAGGCGCACCACCCACACCTGCTCCGAGCGGAGCACGGGGACGGCCTCGTGGCATCCGAGGGCCCGGAGGAGCCCCGACGGAGGGAGCTCGATCTCGGGCGGGTCGGCGCGGAAGTCCATGGCAAGGACGCCGCCGTCGGAGCGCACGGTGATGGGGCCCGCCGCGGCCTGGAAGCGGACGGGGGGCTCGACGCCGGCCTCGGTCATGAGGACGTGACCGGCCGCCAGCGTGGCGTGGCCGCACGCGGTGACCTCGACCGCCGGCGTGAACCAGCGGATCTCCCGGATGCCACCCTCCCCGGGGGGGCCCACGAACGCCGTCTCGGAGAGGTTCATCTCCCGCGCCAGGAGCTGCATGCCCCTGGGATCGATGGGCTCTTCGAGCAGGAACACGGCCGCCGGATTGCCCCGGAACGGCCTGTCCGTGAACGCGTCTACCTGGTAGAATGCGACTTCGGGCCCTCGCTGCATTCGCTCTCCTCTCGACACGGCTGGCCTGGCGCCCGTCGCACCCGACGGGAGAGGGGTTCTCCACGAGACGCCCGACGACCGCACGCCCTGCGGGTTCCATCCTACGGCCCGGGGGACGGTGGCGGAAACACCCGTCCAGTGGCGAATCGACCCTCGGAGAACCGCAGTGACGCTGATCGAAGGGCCGCACGGCCGCAAGTTCGGGACCGCGGCGCGGGTCGGAAGCGGTCGCCGCCCTGGGGATCGGGGCGGGGCCGGCGAAGCCCGCTTGCTGAAGACGTTGACGTGGGGCGGCATTCCCGGGCTCGTCGCCGGCATCCCCGTGGGAATGCACATGGCCCGGGCCGCCCCCGGCGTGTGGAAGGCACCGGTCTTGCCGGAGCAGGAGCGTCAGGTGGGCCGGGAGCTGGTGGAGCTGTACCGCCACCGCCTGGGGGAGCCCATGCGGGTCGCGCCGGAGCTGGCCCGCCTGGCCGAGGGCTTCCCCGATACGCCGGAGGGCCGGAGCGCCCGGGAGGAGCTGGCCGAGCTGAAGCGGGCCCTGGCCCGTGCGCGGGGCGGGGAGGCAGCGGGGGCGTGAGCGCATCGGACCTCACCCCCGGACGCTTCGCCCGCTTCTACGCTCCTCTTGCCGCCACCAGCCTCCTCCTCACCGCGACCAATCCTCTCCTGGCCGCGGCCCTGGCCCGCACAGCCTCGCCGGCCAACGCCCTGGCCGGCTACTCCGTCGCGTTCGCCCTGGCCGGGGTCCTCTACAGCCCCCTCCTGGTGGTCCAGCAGGTCGCGGCCAACCGGCTGCTGTGCGGCCGGGACCTGGTGCCAGTGCGCCGCTTCGCCCTGGCCCTGGGGGCGGGGTTCTCCGTCCTGGGTGCGGCGGTGGCCTTCACCCCCCTCGGGGAGTGGGTGTTCCGGGGGCTGGTGGGCGTGGATGGGGCGGTGTTCGAGGAGGCACGGGGCGCCATGGCGCTCCTGTGGCCCGCCCCCTTCCTCACGGGGCTGCGGGCGCTCCACCAGGGGCGCCTGGTGGCGGGGCACCGCACCCACCCCATCGCCGTGGCGACGGGGGCCAGGACCGCGGTCCTGGCCGTGGTGGCGTTCGCCTTGACCCTCCTGCCGGCGGGGGCGTGGCTGGGCGCCGCGGCCTTCACCCTCGGCCTGGTGGTGGAGACGGCGCTGGTGGGGTGGGCCGCGGCGCCCCGGCCGGGGGTGGTGCCCCTGGTGGGCCGGGGGGAGCCCATCATCCTGTTCTCCACGCCCCTCATGCTGAACGTGCTCCTGTGGTGGAGCACCCCCCTCCTCCTGAACGCGGTGCTGGCCCGCACGCCGCGTCCGGAGCTGGCCCTCGCCGCGTTCGCCGTGGTGGAGGCGGTGGCGTGGTTCATCACCGCACCGGTGGGGCAGCTCCAGCACGCCGCCATCGCTCTGGTGGACGGACGGCCCTGTCACCGGAGGGTCCGGACGTGGTCCGGAGCGCTGGCCCTCGGCGTGGCCGCCGTGATGGCGGTGCTGGCCCTCCCCGGTGTCCGGGAGGTGGTGCTGCGGGCCGGCTTCGGCCTGGAGCCCGCCCTCCTGGAGGCCGCGGCCCGGGCCCTTCCGCTGGCCGTGGCCTACCCCCTCCTGTACGCCCACCGCCAGTACTACCAGGGGCTCTTCGTCCGGGCCCACTGTCCGTGGCCGGTGGGGTGGGGCGCCGTGCTCCGGGTGCTGACCATCGCGGCGGCGGCGCCCTTCGCACTGGAACGCTGGGGTGGGGAGGGCGCGGCTCTCGGCGTCGGACTTGCAGTGCTGGGCCTGATCGTGGAAGGAGCGTTCCTGGAGCGGCTGTCCCACAGGCGCGTGCTCCCCGCGCTGGACGCGGTGCCCCCGATGGACGTGGAGCCCGTTTCCGCCTGAGCCCGCGCCCCCGAGCGAGGAGGCGACCATGCGGCGGACCCTCATCCAGGCCCTGGTGCTGGTGCTCGCCCTGTCGGCCTGCAGCGGCGACGAGGACCAGACCCGTACCGCGGTGGTGGGCTCCGACGGCGAGACCGCCGGAAGCCCCGAGACCGTGCCCCCCTCCGCGCTGGAGGACTGGAACCTGAGGCTCGACCCCGGGAGCGGGGCGGGCGACTTCCAGATGGTGGCGGACTCCGGCGGCTGGCACATTCAGACGGGGCCCGCCGGCATCACCTGGCGCCCCGCCGACCTCGTGGAACAGGGCGACTTCACGGCCCGGGCCACCTTCCAGGAGCTGAAGCCGCCCCCGGGGCATCGGGAGGCGTTCGGGCTGATGGTAGGGGGCCGCCACCTGCAGGCGCCGGACCAGCAGTACACGTACTTCCTGGTCCGGGGGACGGGAGACTACCTCATCAAGCGGCGGGACAGCGACCAGACCCGGACGCTGGTCGACTGGACGCCGTCGGACGCCGTGCACGCCGCGACCGCGGGCAGCGAGCCCGAGAACGCTCTCGAGGTGCGGGTGCAGGGCGACTCGGTGCGCTTCGTGGCGAACGGCAAGGTGGTCGAGACCCTGCCCACGGCCCGCGTGGATCCCTACGGCATCGCGGGGCTGCGGGTGAACCACCGCCTGGACCTGCGCGTGAGCGGCTTCCAGGTGGGCGGCGGGTCGGAGTAGGCGCCTACTCCCGGCGCAGGTGCGCCAGGACGCCTCGCTCCTTCAGGTGCTCCAGCACGTGCTCCAGGACGCCGTCTTCACGGGCCACGATCTCGGGGGGCGCGATCCCGGGCCGGGTCCAGACCCCGTCCAGCACGAGCCGCACGAACGCCGTGCACGTATAGCCGGTGGTGCGCGCCATGGACGACGCACCCGTCTCGGGATTCCTCCGGTCCAGCAGGTCCAGCACGTGCCGGACGGGGGAGCCGTCCTGGACGCCCTCCACCTCGATGTGCATGACGGTGAGCTCGGGCTCGTCCTCCTCCAACCGCCACGCATCGAAGAGTAGGCGCGCCGTCACCTCCCGGGGCCGCACCCGTGCGCCGTCGACGTCCACCGGCTCGCTTCCGAAGAAGCCCGCCTCCCGGAGCATGAGCATCCGCTCGGCGTGGCCCGGGTAGCGGAGTGTCTTCTCGCTCATGGTGGGCGTCGCCACCGTGCGGAGCAGCGTCCGGAGCCCGTCGGTGTTGAACGCCTCCAGCGTCCCGACGCCGGGAAGGTCCACCAGCTCCAGCTCGGAGAGGGCGGGGAGGGTGACCTCACGGCCGTCCCTGCGCAGCCGGGCAGGGCGCGTGTACTCCTCGATCACGTCGATGGGCGAGAACGGAGCCTTGTACTCGAAGGGCCAGCGCCGCTCCTGGGGGAGGCCGCCCACCATGCAGGCGAAGCGCTCGGTGGCGTCGAGACGGGCGTCGAAGTGCCCGGCCACCAGGTTGCTCAGCCCCGGGGCCACGCCGGCGTCCACCACCGCCGGGACGCCCCGCTCCCGGGCAAGGGCATCCAGCTCGAAGGGGTCTTCGGGAAAGAAGGAGATGTCCACGCAGGGGCGGCCGGCCTCCAGGACGGTCCGGAGGGCCTCGAAGCCCATGAAGCCGGGAAGCGCCCCCACCACCAGGTCGTGGTCGGCCACCGCGTCGGCGATCGCCCCCGGGTCGGAGCAGTCCACCACGTACGTGGCGAGGTGCCCCTCCCGGACACCCCGCCGGTGCGCCGCATAGGCTGCCCGACCCAGCGACGTGCCCGAGCGGTCCACCACGCTCACCGCCAGGGCGGGGTCCACGGCCAGGTCCGCGGCGATGGCCGCGCCCACCTGGCCGGCCCCCAGCACGACGACCTTCTTTCGCGAATCCGCCACTAGGAGCCTGTCCGAGTAATGGAGTGGGCCGCGCGACCCCCGCCTTCGGCGGCGGTGCCCGGGCTCACGCTGCTCAGCGTAGGAACGACGACGAGTCGTAGCAGAGCTACGGCGAGGAGGAGAGACGCCCAGACAACGCTTCGCGTTGTTACCGCGGCGTGACCCCCCTTCGCCCGAACGATAGAGGTCATTTGAGCATAGATGTTCGCGGGTTGGGGCGGCACGGCCTCATCTCCGTCGTTGGTGCACCTTCGCGCAGCGGTAACAACGCGGAGCGTTGTCGCTACGCGTGCGGCACACCGCCTAGGATCTGGGGCCGTGGCGCTCCGGTAACAAGGCGAAGCCTTGTCGCGGCCCGCTCCATTACTCGGGCAGGCTCCTAGGCGATTCGCTTCCGCTTCCGCTTCATGAAGTCCATCATGATGTACTGGCCCAGCGTCATGGTGGTGGTGAAGTAGGCCTTCCCCCGGGCGATCTCGCTCACCTTCTTCACGAACTGGACGAGGTAGGGGTCGCGGGCCAGCATGAAGGTGTTGATGAGAATGCCCGCCTTCCTGCAGGCGGCCACCTCCTGGAACGTCTTCTTCAGGATCACGTTGTCCAGCCCCCCCGAGTTCTTGTAGATGCGGCCGTCGGGGAGCGTCACCGCGCTCGGCTTGCCGTCGGTGATCATGATGATCTGGCGCATGTCCTTCTTCTGCGCCATGAGGAGCCGGCGGGCCATCTCGAAGCCCTCGGCCGTGTTGGTGTGGAACGGCCCCACCTGCGCCTTGGCGAGCTGGGAGAGAGGGATCTCCTGGGCCCGGTCGCCGAAGGTGAGCACCTTGAGGGTGTCGCCCGGGAACTGGGTGCGGATGAGGTGGGACAGGGCCAGCGCCACCTTCTTGGCCGGCGCGAAGCGGTCTTCGCCGTACAACACCATGGAGTGGGACACGTCCAGCATGAGCACGGTGGCGCACGAGGAGCGGTACTCCGCCTGGTTCACCATGAGGTCGCCGTACTCGAGGTTCAGCGGCACCTCGAGCCCCTCCCGGGCGATGGCGTTCTTGAGGGTCGCCGGGATGTCCAGGTTCATGGTGTCACCGAACTCGTAGGGGCGGCTCGCGGCCTCGGCCTCGACCCCCGTGGCCAGGTGGGGCGTGTCGTGGCTGCCGAAGCTGGACTTCCCCACCGAGGAGAGGAGCCCCTTGAGGGCCCGGTAACCCAGGAAGTCCATCCCCTTCTGGGTCAGGTTGAAGTTGACGGTCTTCGACGCCTCCTTGGCCTCGTCGATGTCGCCCTGCCCCGTGACGTCCTGCACCCCGCCCGGCATCTGGGGGGCGCCCCCCTCCAGGGTCAGGTAGCCCTGTTCCACCATCTTCTGGATGAGGTCGTCCAGGAGCTGGGCGATCTGCTGCTGGACGTCGGCGTCACCTTCCCCTTCGCCCCGGAGCTCCTCCAGCATCTCGGGGGTGAGCTGGCCGCTTTCGATGAGCGCCTCCAGGAGGGCCCGCTTCAGGGCGTCCATGGAGTTGTTGTCCTCGGCGCCCGACCAGCCCCAGTAGGGATGGTAGTGGGGTCCGCCGGCGAAGCCCCCGTCCATGAGGAAGTCGGACAGGTGCTCCAGAAGGTTCTCCAGGTTGAGGGCGTCCAGCAGGCTGCCCTTGTACTTCGTGTAGGTGGTGAATCGCATGGAGCCTCCGGCGGCACGGGTGGGTCCCTGTAAGATGCGGGAGAGGGGGTCCGGGTTCCAAGGGAGGGGGAGGATCGCCGGCCATCACTCCCGGCGCATGACACGCGCGGGGTCCACCCGGGAGGCCCGCCGCGCGGGCAGCCACGCCGCGAGGTACGCCACGGAGCCCAGCAGGATGGTCGCCCCGGCGAGGGAAGCCGGGTCGAGGGGCGTGACGCCGTAGAGGCTTCCGCCGAGGGCGTGGCCGATGAGCCACGCCAGGAAGAGGCCCGCGACCGTTCCGGCGGCCACGATGCGGGTGGCGCCGACGAGCTCGCCCCGGAGCAGCCGCGCCCGTCCGGCGCCCAGGGCGGCGCGCACGCCGAGCTCGGGGATGCGCCGGGCCACGGCGTGGCTGACCACGCTGTAGATCCCGAGCGCGCCCAGGAGGAGCGTCACGGCGCCGGTGACCGCCGCCAGGAGGGCGAGGGTGCGTGTCTGCGCCAGCCCGCGCGCCTCCACGCCCTCCAGGGTCTCCACGTGGGAGATGGGGGCCCCGGCCGACACGGACCAGACGGCGTGCTCGAGGGCCGGCAGGAGCGCCGCCGGATCCTGGCCCCGGCGCGCCCGGACGACGGCGTACATTGTGCGCCACGGCCAGTCGCGCTGGGGCAGGTAGAGGCCCGGGAGGACGGTGGCCGTCTGGCCGTTCTCCAGGATGTCGTCCACCACCCCCGCCACGGTGAGCCACTCCGTATGGTCAGGCCCATAGAAGCGCTTGCCGACCGCGGGCTTGCCGGGCCAGAAAGCGGATGCGGCCGCGCGGTTGATCACCACGAGCTCCGGAAGGCCGGCACGGTCGTCGGCAGGGCCGGGGATGCGGCCGGCCACCAGCCGGGCGCCCATGGCCTCCAGGTACCCCGGCGTCACGAGGCGCTGCCAGGCCACGGGGCGCGGCTCGCCTTCCTGGAACGTCCAGCCCTCCGGCGTCACCGTGATGCGGCTGTCCCCGCCCGAAAGGGGCAACCGCGACGTGAAGCCGGCCACCTCGACGCCGGGGACCGCCTGCAGCGCGGTCCGGGCCCTCCGGAAGAACGCGGTGACGTCGGCGTCCTCCGGGAAGTCCGAGGGGGGCACGCTCACGCGGAACGTGACGCCGCGGGTGGCGTCGAAGCCCGGGTCGACGCGCCCCAGCTCCAGGAGGCTCCGTCCCAACAGGGCCATGGCGGCGACCCCCGCGGTGGCGACGGCGAGTTGCAGTGCGGACAAGGGCCCCTGCAGGCGGGCGAGGCGCCCGGACCTGGAGGAGCCACGGCCGCCTGCCAGCGCCCGGGCCGGATCCTGGCGCGCCGCCCGCAGGGCGGGCAGGAGCCCCGCCGCCAGGGCGGAGAGGAGGACCACGCCGACGGCGGAGGCGATCCAGCGCAGGTCGACGGCCATGCCCCAGGCGGGCAGGGCGCCGGGGTAGCGGATCTCGAGCACGCGGATCAGCGCGAAGGCGACGGCCCATCCCAGGGCGCTCCCGCCCACGGCCAGCAGGCCCACCTCCGAGAGGACGAGGCGTGCGGTGCGGAGGCGCCCTGCGCCCAGGGCCCGGCGCACGGAGAGCTCGCGCTCCCGGGACAGGGTGCGCGCCACCACGAGGTTGGCCGCGTTGGCGCACGCCACCAGGAGGACGAGGAGCGCCGCGCCCAGCGCGATGAGGACGGGGGTGCGGCGGTCGGCGGTCCGCTGGCGCGACAACGGAAGGGCGGTGGCCCGAGCCATCCGCTGGGCCGTGAACCAGCCGGGGTCCAGCTCACCCATCCGGCGTGCCACGGCGCCCATCTCCCGGGCGGCATCCTCCGGCCGGGCGCCGGGCGCGAGGCGCCCCACCGCGTCCATGAAGTAGCCGTCGCCGTACTCGTCCGTCGCGGGGTCGACCACGAGGGGCACCCAGACGTCGACCCCCGGACCCTGCAAGGGCAGGTAGCCTTCCGGCATGATCCCCACCACCGTGCGCCGCCGGTGGCCTTCCCCGCCCAGGGCGATGCTCCTTCCCAGGACGCCGGGGTCCGCCCCGAAGCGCTCGACCCAGAGACGGTGCGAGAGGATGACCACCGGCTCGGCGCCGGGCGTGGCGTCATCCGGCACGAAGTCGCGGCCGAGGGCGGCCTTCACCCCGAGCACCTGGTGCAGGTTGGTCGTGGCCCTTGCCGCGAAGAGCTCCTCCGGCTCTTCACCCTCCTGGAGCACGAGGAGATCGCCCCCCACCCCGGCCACGCCCTGCACCGAGGGGAGCCGCCGGCGCGCCACGTCCACCATGCGGGCGCTCCAGTTCTCCGCCGGCCACAGCGCCAGGAGGCGGTCGCTTCCGGGGTAGGGGAGGGAGCGCATGAGATAGGTGTCCACGAGGCCGAGGGCGACGGTCGTGGCGCCGATCCCGAGGCCGAGGGTGACCACCACGGCGGTGGCGTAGCCCCGGGCCCGGAGCACGGACCGGAGCGCATGGCGGCCGTCGGCGATCAGGCCTCCCCCCCGTCCCCTCCGGGCGGCCTGGACGAGAACGTCCCACCATTCCCGTGCGATGGCGGCGGCGAGGTCCGCGCCCAGGCGGAGGGCCGCCCGCGCCCTGGCCGCGGGATGCAGGGCCTCGCCGAGGCGCTCGGCGGCCGCGTCGGCGAGCTCCGACCCGTACGCCCGGCGGAATCCGGGCGGAAGCAGGCGCAGGGCGAGGCGGTACAGCGCAAGCATGGCGCCCATGGGGCTCTCACGCCCCGGCTGCGGGCTTCAGGGATTTGGCCCGGGCGGTGGCGAGCAGCTCCGCCATCCGGGCGACCTCGGCGCGAGCGGCGTCTCTGCCCGCGGGCGTGATGCCGTAGAAGCGTCTGCGCCCGTCGCCCTCCTCTCCCTCGGGAGCCACGACCTCCTCGATCCACCCACGGCGACGCAGGCGCTTGATCGCGCCGTAGAGGGTGCCCGGCCCCAGGTCCACCCGCCCGCCTGTGCCCTCCCGCACCTCGAGCCGGATGCCGTGCCCGTGCCGGACGCCGTCGATGAGCGCCAGGAGGATGCGAAACTCGGCGGGCGGGACGACGTCGATGCCCATGGGGCTCCCCCGAAGAATGTCGTGAAACGATGCTACGTTCCTCGATATTGTTCGACGCCCCCGGGGGGCCGGTGGTTGCTCCGAGATAGGGGCGCGGGTCCGCCGGGCGTTCACAGGCTCTCCTCCGGCTCCTAGCTTCGCCCCATGTCCTCATCCTCCGCGGCCCCCGTCCACGTCCGCGCCGCCCTGCTGGCGTGGTTCGACGCCCACGCCCGTGACCTTCCCTGGCGCCGCACCGACGACGCGTACGCGGTATGGGTGAGCGAGATCATGCTGCAGCAGACCCGGGTCGACACGGTCGTTCCCTACTACCGCTCGTGGCTCCGGCGCTTCCCGGACGTGGACGCCTTGGCGTCCGCCGGAGAGGACGAGGTGCTCCGGGCGTGGGAGGGACTCGGATACTACCGGCGGGCCCGGGCGCTCCACCGGGCCGCCGTCCTCGTGCGGGACCGGCACGGGGGGGCGCTGCCTTCCACCGCCGAGGGGCTGCGGGCGCTGCCGGGGGTGGGGGAGTACACGGCGGGCGCCGTCGCCTCCATCGCCTTCGGCGAGGCCGTGCCCGCGGTGGACGGGAACGTGCGCCGGGTGCTGGCCCGGCTTCACGACAAGTCCGACCCCACGCCCGCGTGGCTCCGGGACGCGGCGGCGGCGCTGGTCTCGCCGGAGCGGCCGGGTGACCTGAACCAGGCCCTGATGGAGCTGGGCGCCACCGTCTGCGTGCCCCGGGATCCTGCCTGCGGCGCGTGCCCGGTGGCGTCGGCCTGCGCAGCCCGGAGGGCCGGCACGGTGGAAGAGCGTCCGGCACCCCGACGACGGGCCGCGGTGCCCACCCGCCGCTTCGGTGTGGGCGTGGTGGTGGACGCCGGGTGCCGGGTGCTCCTTGCGCGGCGTCCCCCGGACGGGCTCCTGGGGGGGCTCTGGGAGTTCCCCTCGGACGAGCTGGCCGGGGGGGAGGCGCCAGCTCGGGGGGCGAGGAGGGCGGTGGCGGACCAGGGCGTGAAGGTGCACCCGGAGGACGCTCGGCCCCTCGCCGCGGTGCGCCACGCGTTCTCCCACTTCAGGGCGGTGTACGAGCCGGTGCTCCTCCGAGCGGAAGGCGGTGGGGGCGTCGGGGAGGCTGCCGATCCGGGCCCCGACGCGGTGTGGCGCCCGCTCCACGACCTGGGGGCGCTGGCGCTCCCGGTGGCCCAGCGGAAGGTGGCCGCCCGGGCACTGGCGGCGCTTCGGGACGCGGAGCCGCCGGACGGTTGAGGCGCGGCCGGTCCAGGCCTGCCTCTTGCTCCACAGACGTCGTAGACGACCATCTCAGGAGCGACCATGACGACGCTGATCGATCGCCTGGGCCGTTACGGCCTGCTGCGGATTTCCCTCACCTGGCTGGGGCTGGGCCTGGCGCTCGTGGTCACCCTGGGAGCCCTGGGCGCTCCCCCGTGGGGCGTGCCGCTGCTCGCCGGCACCCTGGTGGCGATCCTCCCCTTCGTGCTGGTGCTCGCGTGGGCGCTGCGCTCGCGCCGCTTCGAGGGGCGCCGCCCCCGGGACTAGGATTCCCCCTCAGCCCCCCATCCCGCCGCCGAAGGGGTCGAATCCCTTGTAGCCCTTGCCTCCCTGGGGCCCCTCGTGGCGCGCCCGGGTGTAGCCGCCCGACGTGGTGCGGCTCACCCGCTTCTCCGCCACGAGCGCCTCCAGCGTGAGCTCGCAGGCGGCCGCCCGCTGCCCGTCCGAGGCGCCGCTGGGCGCGAGCCCCACCCGCTCCACCAGCTCCAGCAGGCCGGGGACGGTCTCGAAGCCTTTCACGCACGCGCTGGCCGACGAGTCCTCGCCCACCTGGAGGGCGCCGCCCCCTTCGAAGTACTCGACGATGTCCTCCACGTCCGCGCCGCCCGCCCGCTCCTGGAAGGTGAGGTGCGCCGCGCCCTGGATGAGCTCCCGGGCGATCTTGTCGTGCCCGTGGAGCTCTCCCTCGTACTCCAGCTCCATCTTGCCCGTGATGGCCGGGAGCGATGCGTACAGGTCGGAGATCCTGGGCACCACCATGTCCTCGCCCAGGCGGAGCGCCCGGCGCTCGGCGTTGGACACCACGCTCTCGGTGACCGTGATGGGCATGCGCTGGCTCACGCCGGAGCGCTGGTCGACCCGCTTGTCCTCCCGGGCCAGGAACGCCACCCGCTCCACGGTCTCGGCCATGAAGTCGGGGATCTCGACGCACACGCCCTCCCGCTGGGTCCACGCCTCCTGGCGGGTGATGTCCACCCCGGTCTCCACGTCCTCCGGGTAGTGGGTGCGGATCTCCGAGCCGATCCTGTCCTTGAGGGGCGTGATGATCTTGCCCCGAGCCGTGTAGTCCTCGGGGTTGGCGGTGAAGACCATGAACACGTCCAGGGACATGCGGATGGGGTAGCCCTTCACCTGCACGTCCCCCTCCTGGAGGATGTTGAAGAGCCCCACCTGGATCTTGCCGGCCAGGTCCGGCAGCTCGTTGATGGCGAAGATCCCCCGGTTGGCCCGGGGCAGGAGCCCGAAGTGGATGGTGAGCTCGTCGGCCAGGATGTGGCCGCCCCGGGCCGCCTTGATGGGGTCCACGTCGCCGATCATGTCCGCGATGGTGACGTCCGGGGTGGCGAGCTTCTCCACGTAGCGGTGCTCCCGGTCGACCCACTCGATGGGGGCGGCGTCGCCTTCCTCCTCCAGGAGGAGACGCCCGTACTTGGAGATGGGCGCCAGGGGGTCGTCGTTGACCTCGCTCCCGGACAGGATGGGGACCGCGTCGTCCAGGAGGCTCACGAGCTGGCGCAGGATCCGGCTCTTCGCCTGGCCACGCAGCCCCAGGAGGATGAAGTCGTGCTTGGCCAGCACGGCGTTCACGATCTGGGGGATGACCGTCTCCTCGTAGCCCTTGATGCCGGGGAAGAGCTCGTCGCCGTCCCTCAGCTTGCGCACCAGGTTGGCGCGCATCTCGTCCTTCACGGGGCGGGGCCGGTAGCCGGAGGAGCGCAGCTCTCCGACCGTGCGGGGCCTCGTTTCGCTCATCGATGCATCTCTCGGGAGGAAGGGATCCGCCGAAGGAGGAGAGGGTACCCCGACCCC
The DNA here is from genome assembly GCA_963720485.1 of uncultured Gemmatimonadales bacterium. Classification (GTDB taxonomy): domain Bacteria; phylum Gemmatimonadota; class Gemmatimonadetes; order Longimicrobiales; family Gaopeijiaceae; genus MFD05684-c1. Next base: position 3,908,084 of record OY970395.1, on the reverse strand, counting down.
CGAAGCGAGGGTCCTGGAAGACCGCCGAGCGAGGAAGCATGTCCGACAGCCTCACCCCCGGAGCCCGCGTCCGCCCTTCCGACCACCAGCCTCCCCTCCCGGTGGACCGCTTCATCGTGGAGGACCAACCCGACGCCGAGGCGGTGCCCATGGACGTGGTGTTCGTGGGCGGTGGGCCCGCGGGGCTGGCGGGGGCCATCGAGCTCGCCCGCCTGGTGAAGAAGGACGAGGAGGAGGGGGGCGGCCTCGGTCCGGTGGAGATCGGCGTGCTGGAGAAGGCGGCGCAGCTCGGCGAGCACTGCCTGTCGGGGGCGGTGGTGAACCCCCGGGCGTTCCGGGAGCTCTTCCCCGAGCTGTCCGACGACGACTTCCCCTTCCGGAAGCCCGTGACCGGTGAGGCCGTGTACCTGATGCGCTCGGGCGGCGCCACGCGCATCCCCACGCCCCCCACCATGAAGAACCACGGCAACTACGTGGCCTCCCTGTGCGAGATGGTGCGCTGGCTGGGAGAGAAGGCGGAGGGGCTGGGCGTCAACGTCTTTCCCGGCTTCCCGGTGGACTCGCTGCTGGTGGAGGGGAAGAAGGTCATCGGCGTGCGCACCACCCCCTCGGGGCTCGACCGGGAGGGGAACCCCTCGGGCGCCGACGCCATGCCGGCCATGGACCTGACGGGTCGCGTCACCGTGCTGGCCGAGGGCACCCGGGGCCCCCTCTCCCAGGCGTGGACGACGTGGCAGGGGGTGGGCTCGAAGAACCCGCAGATCTTCGCCCTGGGGGTGAAGGAGCTGTGGGAGGTGAAGAAGCCCCTGGACCGGATCATCCACACCATGGGCTGGCCGCTCCCCTCCGACGCCTTCGGCGGCAGCTTCATGTACCCCATGGCCGACGACCTCGTGGCCCTGGGCCTCGTGGTGGGGCTCGACTACCGGAACGCCCGCCTCGACGTGCACCAGCTCCTCCAGCGCCTCAAGCTGAACCCCCTGTTCCGGGACGTGCTCAAGGGCGGGGAGATGGTGGAGTGGGGCGCCAAGACCATCCCCGAGGGGGGCTACTGGGCGGTGCCCGAGCGGCGCCACGGCGACGGCGTGCTGGTGGTGGGCGACGCGGCCGGCTACGTGGACGTGCCGTCGCTGAAGGGCATCCACTACGCCATGACTTCGGGCATCCTGGCGGCGCGCCAGATCTTCAAGGCCCTCAAGGCCGACGATACCTCCGAGGGCGGGCTGGCCGGCTACACGAAGGCGGTGGACGAGAGCTTCGTCATGGCGGACCTGAAGAAGACCCGCAACATGCGCCTGGGCTTCAAGAAGGGCTTCATGGTGGGCGGCGTGAAGGCGGGGCTCATGACGTTGACGGGAGGCGCCTTCCCCGGCGGCCGCATCGCCTGCGAGGAGGACGCCGAGGAGCCCAAGGTGGTGAGAGAGCCGGTGGACGTGACCCCCGACGGCAAGCTCACCTTCTCCAAGGTGGACGCGGTCTACAAGTCGGGGAACCAGACCCGGGACGACATCCCCCCCCACCTCATCGTGGGCGAGGACGTGCCGGCCGAGCTGGCCGAGGTGTACGTCCACATGTGTCCCGCGGGGGTGTACGAGCGGGATGGCGACAAGCTGGTGGTGAACGCCCCCAACTGCGTGGACTGCAAGGCCACCGACGTGCTGGGTCCGCGCTGGACGCCCCGGGAGGGCGGGAGCGGGCCCCAGTACCGGAGGATGTAGGAGGGCGCCCCGCTACACCTCGTGGTCCTCGTCCACCTCGATGCCCACGCCCGTGGACGTGCGCACCAGGCGCGGCAGGATGGTGGGGATGCTCCGCTCGTGGAAGGCGGCCAGCGCTTCGGCGGGGCTGTCGAAGCCGGCCAGCGACTGGAGCGTCTTGATGGTAGGGAAGACCATGGGGAGCGTGCCCTCCTCCCGACGCCGGAGCGCGGCGGCCGGCGTGAGCCAGGCGTGGTGGGTGAGCTCGGCCTCGGCGAGCGCCACCTCCTGCTCCCGGGACACCGCCGCGGCGAAGAAGCGGGTGTCATAGCGGCGGGGCTCCACCAGCGGCGTGATCCAGTGGGCCACGTACGCCACCGCGCCGCCGTCCATCCTGCACCCCATGCGGTCCAGCACCGAGGGGAAGCGGTCCTCGTCGGCGAGGAGCTCGTCCCTCAGCGTGCGCACCTCGGGCCGCCGGGTGATGGAGGGCGCCGTCGCGCCGTCGGCGTCCCGCCCCACCAGGATCCCGGTCTCCTCGAACGCCTCCCGGATGGCCGCCACGTAGTAGGCCACGGCGGGCGGCTCGGCGTCCTCGTGGAGCGCCAGGCGGTGTGATGCGTCGGCCGGCGCCAGCCCCTCCAGCCGCTCCAGGAGGGCGGGCGTCGCGTCGTCCCGGTCCACCCTCCCCCCCGGGAATACCCAGGCCCCCGGCACGAAGCCGGCGCTGCGCACGCGCCGCAGCAGCAGGATCTCCAGCCCCTCCCCCCGGCCGCCGGGGCCCTCGCGCATGAGGACGATGGTGGCGGCGGGGCGGGGCTCCACCGGCTCTTCCGGGGGGCTCTCGAGGGTCCGGGCGAAGCCTTCAGGGAGGAGGTCTTCGGGGATGGTGAACTCGGGGTCGGCCATGGCGCGGGCGGCTCCGCAGGGCGTGTTCGGGGAAGCGGGCCTAGCCCCTACCCGCCATCAGCCCCGCCCGGTCCAGCCAGTTGGCCACGTCGCCCCCGGTGATGATGCCCCTGAGCTCCCACTGGTCGGCCACCACCACGCGGCGCGTCTCGTTCTCGCTCATGCGCTCCACCACGTCGGTCATGGGGGAGCCGGGGGATACGATGAGGGTGTCCACCATGGGTGTCATGACGTCGGCCACCTTGCGGAGCTTCCAGGCGCTGCGGTCCACCTGCTTCACGTGGGACAGGGTGATGAGGCCGATGACGATGCCGTCCTCGGTGACGGGGAAGGCGTTGTACGGCCGCTTCATGAAGTACTCGTTCACCAGCACGTCCAGCGTGAGGTCGGGCTCCACGACCTCGGGGAACGGGGTCATGGCGTCGGCCGCCGTCCTCCCCTCCAGCACCTGGCGCAGCAGCACCTGCTGGTACGTGGTGTCGGCCGCGTTGGCCAGGAACCAGCCGATGAACACGAACCACAGCCCGCTCACCAGCTCGCCGGAGACCAGGACGAGGTAGACGCCTCCGGCCACGATGAGCCAGCCGAGCGCCTTCCCGGCCGCGGTGGCCACGTGGGTGGCCTTCGTGAGGTTGCCGGTGATCTGCCACACCACCGAGCGCAGCAGACGCCCGCCGTCCAGTGGAAAGCCGGGCAGGACGTTGAACACGGCCAGGGCCAGGTTCAGGAAGGCCATGTGGCCGGCGACGCCGAAGATGGCGGGGTGCCAGCCGTTCTGGTCGGCGGCCACGGCCAGGGCGTAGAAGCCGGCGGACAGGGCGCCGCTCATGAGGGGGCCCACCCCGGCGATGAGGAACTCGTCCACGGGGCGGGACGCCTCCTCCTTGGTCCTGGCCATGCCGCCGAAGATGAAGAGGGTGATCCCCTCCACCTCCATCCCATTCCACCTGGCCACGAAGGCGTGGGCCAGCTCGTGGGCAAGGAGCGATGCGAAGAAGAGGAGGGTCCCCACCACGCCCATGGCCACGTACGTACCACGGCCCAGCCCGGGCACGTACGCCGGGAACACCACCCCGGTGAACGTGCCGAAGATGAGAAAGAACAGCACGAACCAGGAGTAGTCGAGGGATACCTCGACACCCGCGATCGATCCCAGCTGGATGCCGGGGACCGGCGTCCGCCGCCGCGCCGTCCCCTCCCCTGCCTCCCGGGCCATGGTCTCCCTTTTCCGATGTGTACTGCGGGGTCAGCCCCCGATGGCCAGCCCGTCCTTGCGCGGGTCCGAGGCCGCAGCCCACCCACGTTCCAGGCGCACCACCATCTGGGAGCCGCCGAAGTCGGTGCGTCTCCAGTCCACGACCTCGTGGCCGAGGGCCTCGAGCCCGGCGGCCAGCTCCGGGTCCGCCTTCTCCACCGCCACCTGGCGGCTCGAAAGGTGGCGGAAGCGGGCGGCGTCGATGGCCTCCTGCGGGTCCATCCCGAACTCCAGCAGGTTCAGCAGAACCTGAACGTGCCCCTGGGGCTGCATGGGCCCGCCCATGACGCCGTACGCCATCCACGGCTTGCCGTCCTTCGTGACGAACGCCGGGATGATGGTGTGGAAGGGCCGCTTCCCAGGTCCCACCCGGTTGGGGTGGCCCTCCTCTGCACAGAACCCCGCCCCCCGGTTCTGGAGCGCAAAGCCCGTGCCGGGCACCACCACCCCCGAGCCGAAGTACCCGAAGATGCTGCAGATGAAGGAGACCATGTTGCCCTCCCGGTCGGCCGTGGCCAGGTACACGGTCTCGCTGGCGGTGGAGAGGGCGCCGGGGTCCGGATCGTTTGCGGCCCGGCTCGGGTCGATGAGGGCCGCCCGCCCGGCCAGGTACCCCGGCTCCAGCAGCCGCTCCACGGGCGCGTCCAGGTGGTCGGCGTCGGCCACGTAGCGCGCGGCGTCGGCGTAGGCGAGCTTCTTCGCCTCCACCAGGTGGTGCAGGTACTCCACGCTGTTGTGGCCCATCCCCGCCAGGTCGAAGCCCTCCAGCATGCCGAGCATCTCCAGCGCCGCCACCCCCTGCCCCGCCGGGGGCAGCTCCCAGAGGGTGTGGCCCTTGTAGTCCACGGACAGGGGCTCCACCCAGCGCACCGCCTGGTCCGCCAAGTCCTCCAGGGTGAGGTAGCCGCCCAGCGCCTCCACCCGCTCCACCACCTCCCGCCCCAGCGATCCACCGTACAGTACCCTCGGACCGTCGGCGGCGATGCGCCGGTAGGTGCGGGCGAGGTCGGGGTTGGCGAACCATTCCCCCTCCCGGGGCGCCCGTCCGCCGTCCACCAGGTAGGTCGCGGCCGCCCCGGCATCGCCCCGGAGCTTGGCCTCCTCGCCCCGCCACTGGCGGGCGATGATGGGGGAGACGGGAAAGCCCTCCTCCGCGACGCGGATGGCGGGGGCCAGGACGTCGGAAAGGTCCAGGGTGCCGTGGCGCTCCAGCAGGGCGGCCCACCCCGACAGGGCGCCGGGCACGGTGACCGCGGCTGCGCCCGTGGAGGGCACGCCCTCGTGGCCGTCGGCGGCGATGCGCTCGGGGGTGCACAGGGAGCCGGAGCGGCCGCTACCGTCCAGCCCCACCAGGCGCTCATCCCGGGCCGACCAGCAGAGGGCGAACATGTCGCCCCCCACGCCGGTCATGTGGGGCTCCACGACCCCCAGCACCGCCACGGCGGCCACGGCGGCGTCGAATGCGTTGCCGCCCTCCTCGAGGATGCGCAGCGCCGCGCCGCTGGCCAGGGGGTGGCTGGTGGCGGCGGCGGCCCGGGGCGCGTACACGGTGGAGCGCCCCGCCATGCCGGGGCCGCTCACGGGCGCCGCCAGGAAGGCAGGGGTAGCGTCAGGCGACCCGCTCCAGGATGCGGGCGTCGCCGGGGAAGAGCTCGGCGAGCCTCTCCGCGTCGTCCCGGGAGCTCCCCGACTCGCCCCAGCGGATGGGCACCACCACGCTGGCTCCGCACGCGACGGCGGCCCGGGCGGCCTCCTCGGGGCCCATGGTGTAATGCCCTTCGCACGGGAGGAACGCCACGTCGCAGCGTATGTCCTCCATGGAGTCCAGGTAGTCCGTGTCGCCGGCGTGGTAGTAGGTCACGTCTCCCAGGGTGAAGACGTACCCCAGCCAGGCGTTCTCCTGGGGGTGGAACTTCTTGTCCACGTTGTAGGCCGGCACGGCCAGGACGTCGAGCCCCTCGAGCTGGAGCATGTCGCCGGGGCGCATGAGGTGGTCGGCGTCCTCGAGCTGTTTCTTCATGGACGCAGGGGCGATGACCACCGTCCCTGGACCGCGCACGCGGGCGATGTCGTCCTCGGAGAAGTTGTCGAAGTGGGGGTGGGTGAGGAGGATGTAGTCGGCGGCGCCGTCCTCCACCCCCCACGGGTCGATGTGCACCTCGACGCCGGCCCGCTGGATCCGGACCGAAGAGCCCCGGAACCAGGTGATGCCCTCGAGCAGGTCGGTCATGGTGACTCCGTGGAGGTCGTGCGGCGGGGAGGCCGCGGCCCCGGCCAGCGAGCCCCCGGAGGCACCCGCTCGACGGTGGACTCCAAGCTAAGCGGAGGCCCACGGTGGATAAAGTGTCGTGCGCTCGGACCCCGGCCGCGCCACATTGGCAGGCGACGCTGCTGATGCGGCGCGAAATCGGAGCCGGGAAGTGGCAGGAAACGTGCAATCGGACCCACCACCCGGCGGATGCCGGACCTGAGGACGGTAGGGGCGGTAGGCCGCCGCGAGAGCGGGCGGCACCGCCCGGCTCCGTACCGCCGCCCGCTCCCGGCTCCGCCGGGGTTTCCAGCGGGCGGCTCGAATAGCGAGGAATCAATGGGTGAACGGTACAGGCTTCCCGTGCTCCCCCTGAGGGACACGGTGGTCTATCCTGGCGTGGCGGTCCCGATCTCGGCCGGCCGGCCGGGTACGGTGGAGGCGGTGCAGGAGGCGCTGGAGGGCGACCGGCGGCTGTTCGCCGTCGCCCAGCGCGAGAACGTGGACGAGCCCACGCCGGAGATCCTCTACAACGTCGGGACGGTGGTGCGCATCATCCAGACGCACCGCGTGCGGGGCGGCGTCCAGCTCCTGGTGCAGGGCGAAGGCCGCGCCCAGGCGCTGTCGTACGAGCCCGAGGGAGAGCAGATGCTCCATGCCCTCCTGCTGGAGATGGACCGGCAGAAGCCGGCCAACGAGGAGGACCCGGCGTTCCAGGCGCTGGACCGGGAGCTCCGGGACCGGGCCGCCGAGCTGGGCACCCGCAGGGGGGTCCCCGCCGAGGCGCTGAACCAGCTCATCCAGGGCGTGGGCGAGGCGGGCGCGTTCGCCGACCTCGTGGCTTTCTATCTCGAGCTGCCCACCGAGGACAAGCAGAAGCTCCTCGAGACGCTGGACGACGAGGAGCGCATGCGCAGGGCCCTCGTGGCGGTGGAGCGGGAGCTGGCCCGCATCGACGCCCAGGAGGAGATCCAGGCCAAGGTCCAGAGCGAGCTGGGCGAGCGTCAGCGGGAGATGCTCCTCAGGGAGCAGCTCAAGCAGATCCAGAAGGAGCTGGGCGAGGAGGAGGAGCGCGACGACATCGAGGAGCTGAAGAAGCGCATCGAAGCCCTCGACCTCGACGAGGGGCAGCGCTCCGAGGTGGAGCGGGAGCTGGGCCGCCTGGAGCGCACCAGCCCCCAGAGCGCCGAGTACCAGGTCATCCGCACCTTCCTGGAGTGGGTGACGGAGCTCCCCTGGAACGAGCGCACCGAGGACAAGATCGACCTGGCCCGGGCCGAGGAGATCCTGGACGAGGACCACTACGGCCTGGAGGACGTGAAGGACCGGGTCCTGGAGTTCCTGGCGGTCCGCAAGCTCCAGCTCGAGCGGACCACGGCGGCCGAAGCCGCCAGGGACCTCCAGGTGAAGGACGGGGAAGTGCCGGGCCCCCAGCCCCGAGACGGCGGCGACGTGCCCGCCCAGCGCTCGCCCGGCGGGGGCGAGCCCCACGCGGCGTCTGGCAAGGGCAACGGCCACGCCAAGGGCGCGGCGGCCGGGGAGACGGAGGGAGCCGCCGAGGCGCCCGAGATGCCGGCGGACGAGGGCGAGCCGCCGGCGCCCCAGGGGCCTCCGACCGGGGAGAAGGAGCCCGTCGAGAAGGCGCCCCGGCAGGAGGACGAGGAGCCCGAGGACTACGTGGGCAGGGGCCCGATCCTCCTCTTCGTGGGCCCGCCTGGCGTGGGGAAGACCTCCATCGCCCAGTCCATCGCCCGCTCCCTGGGGCGGAAGTACGTGCGCATCTCCCTGGGCGGCGCCCGGGACGAGGCCGACATCCGGGGCCACCGCCGCACCTACGTTGGGGCCATGCCGGGTCGCATCATCCAGGGCATGCGCCAGGCCAAGAGCAAGAACCCGGTGTTCCTGCTGGACGAGGTGGACAAGCTGGGCGTGAGCTTCCAGGGCGACCCGAGCTCGGCGCTCCTCGAGGTGCTGGACCCGGCCCAGAACTCGACCTTCGTGGACCACTACCTGGGCATTCCCTTCGACCTGTCGGAGGTGCTCTTCATCGCCACCGCCAACTACGGGGACAGGATTCCGCCGCCGCTGGCCGACCGCATGGAGCGCGTGGACTTCGCCGGCTACACCGAGGCCGAGAAGCTGGAGATCGCCAAGCGCTATCTGATTCCCCGCACCATGCGGGAGAACGGGCTGGAGGAGGGGGAGATCGAGATCACCGACGAGGGCGCCCTGGAGGTGATCCAGAAGTACACCCGGGAGGCCGGCGTCCGGCAGCTCGAGCGGGAGCTGGGCAAGCTGTGCCGCAAGGTGGCCCGAAAGATCGCCGCGGGTAAGGTGGAGCACGTCGTCCTGGGGGTGGACCAGGTGAAGGACCTCCTGGGACGGCCCCGGGTGCACCCCGAGCGCATGGCGGCCGAGGACACGGTGGGCGTGGCCACGGGCATGTTCTACACGCCCATGGGCGGCGACATCATGTTCGTGGAGGCCAGCGTCATGCCCGGCGAGGGCGGCCTGGTCCTCACCGGGCAGCTCGGCGACGTCATGAAGGAGTCGGGTCGGGCCGCGCTGACCTACGCGAAGAGCAACTGGAAGCGCCTCGGCATCGACGAGGAGGCCATCAAGGGGCGGGAGGTGCACATCCACGTGCCGGCGGGCGCCGTCCCCAAGGACGGGCCCTCGGCGGGCATCACCATGGCCACCGCCCTGGTGTCGGCCCTGTCCAACCGGAAGGTGCGGCGCGACGTAGCCATGACGGGCGAGCTCACCCTCACGGGCCGCGTGCTGCCCATCGGCGGCATCAAGGAGAAGGTGCTGGGCGCCGCCCGGGCCGGGATCAAGGAGATCATCCTGCCGGCCGAGAACGCCGCCGACATGGACGACATCCCGGCGGAGGTGATGGAGCAGCTCCACTTCCACCTGGTCCACGACCTGGACGAGGTGGTTGAGGTGGCCATGATCCCGGAGGACGGCAAGCCGCGTCGCACACGGCGCGCCCGGAAGTCCGCGTCCGCCGACGAGACGCCCTCCGCCGCGGGGGCTGCCTCCGCCCCGAGCTAGGGAGAAGCGGCCTGGGGCGGCCGGCGGCGGGTGCCGGAGAGGAACGGCCGGGGCTCAGCTCCGGCAGCGGGGGGGAGCGGCCTGGTCGCTCCCCCTCCGCGCGTCGTCCCTGTTCTTCGCGCGCGTCCGCCCGCTCCTCCCGCACCTCTTCCAGCGCCTCACGCACGGTGTCCCTCACCTCGTCCACCGAGTCGGAGAGCATCTGCTGGGCGGCGCACGGGTGGCGGCGCACCAGCTCCTCGGCCTCGGCCAGGGCCTTGTCGTCGTCGCCCCCCACCATGCCGGGCGCCCGGTCGTAGAAGTTGATGAGGCCGATGCGGGCGCCCACGTGGTCGGGGTCCAGCTCCAGGGCCCGGGCGAACTCCTTCCGTATCTTCTTCGCGTAGCCCATGCGGTGGAATACGCTGGCGTGCTGGGCGAGCTCGCCGTACACGCGTCCGGCCCAGTAGTGGTATTCAGCCACGTCGGGATCGCTGGCCAGGGCCGTCTCGAACAGGTCCTTGGCCGCGTCCAGGTTCCCGTGCTCCAGTAGCGCCTCTCCCCGGGCGATGACCGTGGAGTCCTGCGCCGCCGCCCGCCCCGCCGTGGGCGCCGCCAGGGCCAGGGGCACCAGGGCCGCCCTGGCTGCCCTGGCGAGCCCTCTCCATCGACCGCTCTTCTCCTTCGACACGACCGTTCCTCCGGTGCCGGCTCCGTTCCGCTTCCATCCCCATGGAAGGGCAAGGGCCGGACCAGCGGGCCGGTGGGGAGGGGGTCAGAGCACCGCGATGGAGCCGGGCCGGCCGTCCACGATCTGGCCCACCACGGCGGCCGCGGGCGTGGTGGTCTTCAGGTCGGCCATGAGGGCCTCGACGCGGGCGGGAGGGACCGCCATGAGGAGCCCTCCGGAGGTCTGGGCGTCGGCGAGGAGGGTGCGGGCCGTGTCGCCCACGGCGGCGTCGAAGAGGACGTCCTCCATGAGGTCGTCCAGGTTGCGCCGCGTGCCGCCGGGAACGTGCCCGGCCTCGGCGAGGGCCTCGGCGCCGGGCAGGAGGGGCACGTCGCCGGCCCACACCTCGGCCCGGACGCCCGACGCCCGGGTCACGTTCCTCAGGTGGCCCAGGAGCCCGTAGCCGGTGACGTCGGTGGCCGTGGTGACGCCGTGGCGCTCCATGGCCTCGGCGGCGGCCCGGTTGAGGGTGGTCATGCTGGCCACCGCCGCCTCCAGCGCCTCGGGCGGCGCGGCCCCCGCCTTGAGGGCGGTGGTGACGACGCCGGTGCCCAGGGGCTTGGTGAGGACCAGGAGGTCGCCCGGCAGGGCGTTCCGGTTGGTCACCACCTTGTCGGGGTGCACCTCGCCCACCACCACCATGCCGAACTTGGGCTCGGGGTCGTCGATGGAGTGGCCGCCCAGCACGGGGATGCCCGCCTCCCGGCACGCTTCGCCCCCGCCCCGGAGGATCTCGGCCAGGATGCCGTCGCCCAGGAGCTTCCTGGGGAACGCCACGAGGTTGAGGCCGAAGAGGGGGCGGCCCCCCATGGCGTAGACGTCCGAGACCGCGTTGGTGGCGGCGATGCGCCCGTAGTCGAAGGCGTCGTCCACCACGGGAGCGAAGAAGTCGGTGGTCACCACCAGCGCCCGCTCGGCGTCGAGGCGGTAGACGGCGGCGTCGTCGCTGGTGAAGGCGTCCACCATGACGGCGTCCTGGCGCTCCGACGGGAGGAGCCCCTGGAGGATGTGGGTAAGCTCGGTCATGCCGAGCTTGCAGGCGCACCCGGCGCCGTGGCTCAGGTGCATCAGGCGGAGGCCGGGGGTGTCGCTCATGGACGTTCCGTGGGTTGTGGAGCTCGCGCTGTGCGCGCCGGCGCGGAAACCAGCGGATGGTGACGGGTACGCACGGGGACCGCGATCGGCGGCGGCCGGCCACGAAACCTAGGGAACCTCTGCACGAGCAGGGAGCCCCGCGTCCTGGGCACGACGGTCGCGCGAATCCAACGCCCGGCGCGCCCGTCCCACCACCCCCGGAAGCATGAGCGTACCGGTCCGTTCGTCCCGACAGCTCTTCGCCGACGAGATCCGGCGCGCCGAGCCGGACCTCGACCTGGCCCGGGCGGCGCTCCTCGTCGCCAAGGAGGAGTACCCCCAGCTCCCCGTGGAGCGCTACCTGGGCAGGCTCGACCACCTGGCCGAGGCGGTGCGCGACCTCCTGGACGAGGAGACCGCTCCCCTGGTGGTGCTCCAGGAGCTCACCGAGACGCTCTACCGGCGCGAGGGGTTCCGGGGAAACCAGGAGGCCTACTACGACCCCAGGAACTCCTTCCTGAACGACGTCCTGGACCGGCGGCTCGGGATCCCCCTCACCCTGGGGATCGTGACCCTCGAGGTGGGGTGGCGGCTGGGGCTCCCCCTGGAGGGGGTGAACTTCCCCCACCACTTCCTGCTGCGCTTCCGGGGCGAGGACGCCCCGATCCTGCTGGACCCCTTCGAGGGAGGGCGCGCTCCGCTTCCAGGACGAGGCCCAGGTGCTGCTGAACCGGGTGTACGGCGGAATGGTGCGGGTCCAGGCGTCGTTCCTGCGCCGGGCCTCCAAGCGGGACATGCTGGCGAGGATGCTGACGAACCTGAAGGCCGTCTACGTGAACGTGCGGGACCACGCCCGGGCCCTGTCGGCGGTGGAGCGGCTGCTCCTCCTCACGCCCGAGGCCCCCTCCGAGAACCGGGCCCGGGGCTTCCTGCTGGCCCGCCTGGGGAGGGCCGACGAGGCCGCGCGCCAGCTCGAGACGTACCTGGACGTGGCGCCCGCCGCCGCCGACTCGGAGCGGGTGCAGCGGCTGGTGCGGCGGCTCAGGGCCGGGGACAATCCCATGGAGGGGGACGACGACGTGGAGGGGGAGCCATGAGCGGGAGCGCCCCGGGTGGCTACGAACAGGCCGTTCAGGGGGCCGCCGCGCGGGACCGGAGCCGGCGCCGTCGGCTGAAGGTCACCGGGCGGGCCCCCACCCAGATGATCCAGGGGCTCATCACCAACAGCGTGCCCCCCCTCCTGGAGGCCGCCGGGGACGGCGTGTGGACGGGAAGGGCGGCCTACGCCGCGCTCCTCACCCCCAAGGGGCGCATGGTGTCGGACCTGCGGGTGCTCCGCCCGGGGAACGAGGAGGCCCACGGGCTCCTCCTGGACCTCCCGGCGGAGGGGGCGGACGCCGCCCGGGCCCACATGGCGCGCTACATCCCGCCCCGCTTCGCCACGGTGGAGGACGTGTCCGGGGCCACCGGGCAGCTCACGGTGGTGGGACCCGCAGCCGCGGGCCTCGTGGCCCGGGAGGCGCTGGGCCTGCGGGTGGATGAGGCCGGGCTGGAGAGGCTGGAGGAGGGGGGGCTGGTCCTGGTGGGTGAGCCCGGGGGCGACCACGTGGTGGCGGTGCGCACCGGCGACGTGGGCGTTCCGGCGTTCGACCTCCTGGCCGACCGGGCCACCGTGGAGGCGCTCCGGCGCCGGCTGGAGGCGAGCGGCGCCGCGGCGTTGGACGAGGAGGCCTGGGAGGCGCTCCGGGTGGAGGCGGGCCGCCCCGCGTGGGGCGCCGACCTGGACGACGCCACCATCCCCCTGGAGGCGGGCCTCGGCCCCCGGGCCATCGACCGGGGCAAGGGGTGCTACACGGGGCAGGAGGTCATCGTCCGCATCCGCGACCGGGGACACGTGAACCGGCACCTCCGCCGGCTCCGCCTGGGGAGCGCCGAGCCGCCGGCCGCCGGCACCGAGCTGTGGGTGGAGGGGGGCGAGCGCCCCGTGGGCCAGGTCACCAGCGCCGTGCGCTCGCCCCGGGCGGGGGAGACGCTGGGGCTCGGCTGGGTGCGGCGGGAGGTGGAGGTGCCGGGGGAGGTCCGACTGGGGGGCCCGGACGGGCCCCCCGTGGGGGTTGAGGCGCTGGAGGCCCAGGCGTAGGGATCGCGGGCCGAGAGAGCGGGGGCTCAGTCCCCCGCCACGCCGGCCTTCCTGCGCACGGCCCGGACGATGAGACCGCCGTGCTCCTTCCCGTTCTCGATGAAGATCTTGTTGGCGTTGTTGCCCGCCGCCAGGACACCGGCGACGTAGACCCCCGGCACGTCGGTCTCCATCGTGGCCGGATCGTGGGTGGGGATGCCCGTCTCGGAGTCGATGCCCACGCCCAGATCGTGCAGCAGGCGGGGGCGCGCCCTCCACCCCGTCATGGCCAGCACCCAGTCGTTGGCGATCTCCGTGGTGCGCCCCGTCCCCTCCTCCCGGAGCACCACGCTGCCGGGCTTCACCTCGGCCAGCCGGTGGCGCCAGTGCATGGCGATCTCGCCGTTCTTGATGCGGTTGGTGATGTCGGGCATGACCCACGCCTTCACCCCGCTGTCGATGGCGTCCCGGTAGTGGACCATGCTCACCCGGGCGCCGTTCCGGTACATCTCCAGCGCCGACTCCACGGCCGAGTTGCGCCCCCCCACCACCAGGACGTCCTGGTCGTAGAACGGGTACGGCTCCCGGTAGTAGTGGAGCACCTTCGGGAGATCCTCCCCCGGCACGTCCAGGCGGTTGGGCTCCTGGAAGCCCCCCGTGGCCACCGCCACGGCCGACGCCCCGTAGGCGTGCTCGCTGCCGTCGGCCTTGCGGGTGCGGATGCGGAAGTCGCCCTCCGCGCCCGTGACCTCGAGCACCTCCTCGTACTGATGCACGTCCACCCCGTGGTGCTCCACCACGAAGCGGTAGTAGGCCAGGGCCTCCCGGCGCGACGGCTTGCTGTCGGGGATGGTGAACGGCACGCCGGCGATCTCCAGCTTCCGGGCGGTGCTGAAGAACGTCATGTACCAGGGGTAGCCCAGGAGCGATTGGGTGATCGCCCCCTTGTCGAAGAGCACGGCCTCGACGCCCGCCTGGCGGGCCGCGGCGCCCACCGCGATGCCGCAGGGTCCGGCGCCCACAACGGCCAGTTCGAATCGCTCTCGCATGGATCAACCTTCGGAAGGAACGTCGTCCGGGAAAAACCCCGTGCGGCGGGGGTTCGTTCCGGGTCCCTGCATCTTCCCGGCCGGGCGGGCGCGGCCCCTCCCCGGGGGCCCGTCCGCGCTACTCCTCCCGCAGCGACGCGGCGGGGTCGGTGCGCACAGCCCGGAGCCCTGGGCCGAGGCAGCCCAGCGCGGCCACGGTCAGAAGCACCAGCGAGGCGCCCGCCAGGGCGAGGGGGTCGCGTGGCCCGACGCCGTAGAGCACGCCGGCCAGCACGCGGGTGAGGGCCAGGGAGGCGGCCAGGCCCAAGGCCAGCCCGCCCAGCGCCAGCAGCATGCCGTCCCGGGTCACCATGACCAGCACCGCTCTGGGCGTGCCGCCCAGCGTGAGGCGCACCGCGATGTCGCCCCGCCGCCGCTGCACGCTGTACGCCATGAGGCCGTACAGGCCCAGGGCCGCCAGCGCCAGGGCCACGGCCGAGAAGGCGCCCACCACCAGGGTGAGGTTCCGGGGCCGGGCCAGCGACGCCTGGAGCGCCTCGTCGGCGGTGGCCACGTCGGTGACCGGGATGCCCGGGTCCAGCCCCCGGACGAGGGAGCGCACGGCCGCCACCGCGGGCGCCGGGTCCCCCTGGGTACGCAGGTACACGTAGGGCTGCCAGGCGAAGGACGCCACGTCCGGGAAGTAGGCCACCCCCCCGTCGGGCTCGCCCAGCCCCGCCCAGGGGACGTCGCCCACCACACCCACCACCGTGGTCCAGGGGCCCGTGGTGGACCCGCCGCTCCGCAGTCGGCGGCCCAGCGCGTCGCCCTCAGGGAAGAAGCGCCGGGCCCAGGCCCGGTCCACGATCAGCACGGGGTCGGCGGAGCCCGCGTCGTGGGCGTCGAACAGGCGGCCCTCCAGGAGGGGGATGCCCAGCGTCCGGAAGAAGCCGGAGTCGGCGGCGATCCACGGGACCACCGGCTGGCCGCCGGTGCCGGCGGGCCGGTCCTCGAGGTCGAAGTTGTTGTCCTGGGGGTGGTCGGCGGGCGGGCGCCCGTCGGACAGCCCCGCCGAGGCCACGCCGGGGATCGCCCGGATGCGCGGCAGGGCGTGGGCCCAGAAGGCCGCGCGGGCGGCCTCGTCGGGGTAGGCGGCGGAGGGGAGGGAGAGGCGCATGCTCACCACATGCTCGGTGTGGAAGCCGGGGTCCAGGGCCTGGAGGCGGGCGAAGCTCGCCACGAGGAGCCCGGCGCCGGCCAGGAGGGGCACCGACACGGCGAGCTGGGCCACCACGAGCCCCCGCTGGAGCCGCCCGCGCCCGCCGACGCCGCCCCGCCCGGCTGCGCGGAGCTCCCCGGGGAGGCTGGCCGCCGCGCCCCAGCGGAGCGCCGGGACGAGGCCGAAGGTCAGGCCGCTGGCGGCGGCGGCGAGGGCGGCGAAGGCCAGCACGGGCCCCGACAGGGCCAGCTCGTCCAGGCGCGGGAGGTAGGCCGAGGCGACGGCGGGGAGGACGGCGATGCCCCCCCGCGCGATGGCCACGCCGACCAGGGCGCCGGCGCCGGCCAGCAGCCCGCTCTCGGTGAGGAGGTGGGCCATGACCCGCCCGCGGGAGGCGCCCATAGCCGAGCGGACGGCGAGCTCGGTGGCGCGCCCGTCCACGCGGGCCAGGAGGAGCCCGGCGGCGTTGGCCGTGGCGATGAGGAGTACGAGCGCCCCCGCCCCCAGGAGGATCCCCACCAGCCGCCCCGCGCTGCCCTGGAGGGCGGTCGCCAGGGGCTCCATCCCCCACGTCGCGTCCTCGTCCTGGAAGGAGGAGCGCCACAGGGGGAAGAGGCGGCGCGTGACGGCGTGGAGCTGGTCCCGGGCCGCTCCGGGCGTGACGCCGTCGGCGAGGCGGGCCACCGCGAAGAGGAAGAACGGCCCCTTCCGGGTGGGCGGCTCGATCTGGAGGGTCACGAACACCTGGGCCGACCGGGCCATGGGTCCGTGGTCGGCGGGGAGCACCCCCACGACCTCGTGGGGCTCGCCGTCGAGGCGGATGGTGCGCCCCACCACGTCCGAGCCATCGGGGCTGCGGGCCCCCAGGCGGTCCCGGGCGAAGGCCAGGGGGACCACGGCCGTGGGCGGCGCGCCGGGCCGGCTCTCCGCCTCCGTCGGGAGGCGGCCGGCCAGCGGGCGGATGCCCAGGACGTGGAAGAAGGCCGGGGAGACGGTCCACGCCGTGATCCGCTCCGCCGCTCCGGCGCCCGTGGAGAACGTGCGCGTCGCCCGGGCGTAGGCGCCCACCGAGGAGAAGGCGGTGACCTGCTCCTGCATGGCCAGGACGTCCACCGCGGACAGCGCCCAGCGGTTGGAGCCCTCCCGGGAGTCGACGAGCTGGATGCGGCCGGCGTCGGGGTAGGGGAGCGCCCGCAGGTAGAGGGTGTCCACCACGGCGAACATGGCGGTGCAGGAGCCGATGCCGAGGCCCACCGTCAGGACGATGGTGGCGGCGAGGCCGGGAGAGCGGAGGAGGCTCCGGGCCGCCTGGCGGACGTCCCCGGCGCCGGGAAGCGGGCCTGCGGCCACCGAGCGGATCCTGTCGGCCACCAGGTGGAGGGGGTAACGGCGGAGCTGGCGGAGGTAGCGCCGGTCCGCCTCCCACCGGCCCCGCCGCTCCGCCCAGTGCGCGTGCAGCTCGGCCAGCTCGGCGAGGACGACGCCGCGCTCCCCCGGCGGGAGCAGCCGGTCCAGCGCCCACGCCACCCAGCGGGGCGTGCGGGGAGGCCGGGGGGCGCTCACGCCTCCTCCAGGGTGTCGGGGTCCAGCCCCTCCCAGAAGCGGTCCATGGTGCGGCGCGCCTCCCGGAGGAGCTCCAGCGCCTCCGCCTCCAGGCGGAACCAGCGGCGCTCGCGCCCCGTCTCGGTGCGCTCGCCCTCCTCCATGCGGGACGACAGGAGCCCCTTCTCCTCCAGGCGGCGCAGCGTGATGTATACCGCCGCCTGCGATACCTCCCGTCCGCTCCGCTCCTCCAGCTCCACCACCATGGGGACGCTGTACGCCTCGCCCCCCAGCCTCAGGATCGTGAGGAGGACCTGCTGCTCGAACTCCCCGAGCCCGCTGCGCGCCACCGCCGCCTCCACTAACAGGGTTAGTTCAGGGCAGGATACGGCGGTGTCCGGGGTTCGTCAATAACATTGTTAGTAAGAGGGCCCCGCCGCCGCTCAGCGGAAGGCTCCCAGCAGCGCGTGCCCCTCGTAGCCCAGGGGCGGCGCCATCCCCAGCGCCCACAGGAGGGTCGGGGCCACGTCCAGGATGGAGCCGCCGTCCAGCCGGACGCCGGGGTCCACCCGGGGCCCCCACAGGAGGAGGGGGACGTCCACGTCGGCGGGAGCGTCGGAGCCGGTGAGGCGGGCGCCCCACGCGCCCCCGCCCCCGTGGTCGGAGGTGACCACCACCAGGGTCCCCTCGGGCACCAGCGCCAGGATGCGGGCCACCGCGGAGTCGGCGGCAAGCACGGCCCGGCCGTAGGCGTCGGACGTGAAGCCCTGGGCGTGGCCGGCCTCGTCGGGGTCGGGGAGCTCCAGGAAGACGAGCCGCCGGTGCGGGTCGGCCAGGTCGGCCGCGGCGGCGTCCACCACCCCGGCGGCGCCGGATCCCGCCATGGTGAGGGAATCGAGGCCCAGCGCCAGGCGGCACTGGAGGGCGTCACGGAGGGCGTCCAGGGGGCCGGGGGAGCTGGTGAAGGCCGCGGTGGCGAGCCCCTGGTCCAGGGCCCGGCGGAAGGGCGGGCTCAGCGCCGCCATGCCGTCGGTGTAGGCCAGCTCCTCGCCCCACACGCCGTGGGTGGCCGGCCCCACGCCCGTGAGGAGGGAGAGGGTGGCGGGGGTGGTGAGGCTCGGCACCACCGTGCGGGCCCGGGGCGCCAGGGCGCCCTCCTCCGCCATACGCAGAAGGGCCGGAGGGCTCCAGCGCTCGAGGGCGTCGGCCCGGAGCCCGTCCACGCTCACCAGCACCACCCGGTGCGCCGCCGCTTCCAGGGGGCGGGGGGTGTAGCCGCGCACGGCCGGATAGTCGGTGAAGAACGCCCACACGCCTCCGCTCCGGACGTCGAGCTGGCTCCTCCGGATGACGGTGCTGGCCCGCCCCTCCGCGTCGGTGGTGTCGACCCACCGGGACAGGGCGGCGGGACCGGCGAACCACACCTCCTCCCCGGCCAGGGGGGCCCCCTCCGAGTCGAACGCCTGCAGGCGCACGATGCTGTCGGGGTGGGGGAGCCCGGGAAGGCCGACGGCGCCGGTGCCCGGCTCGAACACGACCTTTCCGGGGGCGCGCTCCACGTCGAAGGGGAGGGTGGCCAGCGCCTGCCCCGACGTGGCCAGCAGGCGCCCCTCCCCCGGCCGGGCCTCCAGGAGCCACGTGGTGGCCACGCCAGCCGAGTCGGTGAGGGCCACGGGCTGGGTGAGGCGGCCGCTGGCGCGCTCCAGGGCGAAGTGCACCTCGGCGTCGGCGACGGGCGCGTCTGCCCCGTCGAGGGCCCGAACCCGGAACGGCTCCGGGGAGCGGCGCCCGCTCCCGATGCTCTGGCCGGCGCCCTGGATCACCTCCAGCGTGCGCACGTAGCTGGAAGGGGGCGGCGGGTCGGCGGGGCCGGTGGGGCCGCGCCCGCACGCCGCCACGAGGAGCGCCAGCCACGCACCGCCCGGGACGGTGCCCCGCCTCACTGGACCGGCACCGTCGCCAGGAGCCGCACCCGGAACGCCAGCGACTCCTGCCCCGTGACCCGGATGCGGCGCTCGCCGGTGATGCGGTCGTGGGCGGCCACCCACAGGCGGGTCGCGCCCTGGACCGCGGCCAGGTCCAGGACGTAGCGGCCGCCGGAGCGCACGGGCGTGCCCGGCGCCCCCGCCGCCACGGGCATGGGGGTGTCCAGCGCCGCGCTCCCGGTGAAGAGGGCCTCGGGCGCGGCGGCCACCGAGAGCCCCGCCTCCAGCGACGTGGGCAGCGTGGAGACGAGCTCCACGTCCACCACGGCGCGGGCGTCGCCCCTGCTCAGCCGGTCGGCCAGCGCCTGGGGCACCTCGAAGGACGCGTCCCGGGGCGACACGGCGGCGTCGCTCAGGATCACGTCCACGCTCGAAGCCTCCACGCCCACCAGGTCGACCCGGGCCCGGACGCCGGCGTCGGGCTCCAGGTGCACGCTGCGGCACGTCCCCGGCGTGCGGCCGCTGACCCGGGCGACCAGGCCGCCCTGGAGGCGGCGGCCGCCCAGGTCGAAGGCCATGGTGATGGAGTCGCCCGAGGGGAAGGAGCGCGCCACCCGCTCCGTCTGTAGGGTGTCTCCGCTCCGGGTGTCCACGAGCTGCACCTGGAGGTTGCCCAGGTTCCCCTGGCCGTCGTCCAGGAGGTCGAAGCCCAGCTCGTTGTGGAGGACGAGGCGGGCGCTGCCGGCCGTGAGATCCGCCTCCACCAGCCCCGGCGGGAGCTGCACGGGCCAGTCGTGGGGGGCGATCTCCAGGGGCGGGACGGGGCCGTCGAAGCAGGTGCACAGCTCGCACACCTCGGACAGCCGCACCCGGCTCTCGGCCGCGAAGGAGTCCACCACGAAGCCGCCGGGGACGACGTGCACGGCGGCGGGGAGGATGTCGGCCGTGACGAGCGTGTCCCGCACCGGGACCAGGTCCCACGCGGTGTCCCAGTGGGGGAGCCCGGTGGGGAGGTCGCAGGCGGCCACGAAGACCGCGAAGCCGGCGAGGAGGAGGCTGGTACGCATGGGGTGGAGGGTGCGGCGGACGGTGGACGGGGGCGGGCGGGCGCCCGTACCTTGCCCGGCGCCTCGGCCGGTGTCCACCACCCCCTCAAGGTAGGCCATGTCCCCTCCCCAGGGCACCTGGGACGCACCCGACGCGGCCGCTCCGGGCCGCCGCCCGGGCGCCGGTCCCGGGTGGCTCGTGGCGGCGGCGTTCATCGGGCCGGGCACGGTCACCACCGCCACCCTGGCCGGCGCCCGCTTCGGCACGGCGCTCCTGTGGGCGCTGCTCTTCTCCACGCTGGCCACCATGGCCCTCCAGGAGATGGCCGCCCGCCTGGGGCTGGTGAGCCGCCAGGGGCTGGGCGAGGCGATCCGGGCCCGCTTCCAGGCGCCGGCCGCCCGCTTCGCCGCCGTGGCGCTGGTGGTGGCGGCCATCGCCGTGGGCAACGCCGCGTACGAGACCGGCAACCTCCTGGGCGGCGCCCTGGGGCTGCAGGCCCTGGCCGGCGGGGACGTGCGGGTGTGGGCCGCGGTGGCGGCGCTCCTGGGCTTCGCCCTCCTGTGGTCGGGGAGCTACCGCGTGGTGCAGCGCTTCATGGTGGCCATGGTGGGCCTCATGTCGGTGACGTTCCTGGCCACGGCCGTCCGGGTGCTGCCCGAGGCGAAGGGGCTCCTGCCCGGGCTCGTCCTGCCCTCCCTCCCCCCGGCTCGATCCTCCTCGCCGTGGGCCTCGTGGGTACCACCGTGGTGCCCTACAACCTGTTCCTCCACGCCGCCGCGGTGGGCGAGGCGTGGGAGGGGGAGGAGGACCTCCCCAGGGCCCGCCGGGACCTGGTGGTGTCCATCGCCGTGGGGGGCGCGGTGAGCATGGCCGTGCTCGTCACGTCGGCGGGCGTGCTCTTTCCGCTCTCGGCGGCCGACGCCTCGGGCCTGAGCGCGGCGGCCATGGCCCGGCAGCTCCAGCCGGTGTTGGGCGGCTGGGCCCGGGCGCTCTTCGCCCTGGGGCTGTTCGCGGCCGGCGCCACCTCCACCATCACGGCGCCCCTTGCGGCGGCCTGGGCCACGGCCGGGGCCCTGGGGTGGGAGCGGGATCTGCGCTCGCCCCGGGTGCGGGCGGTGTGGATCCTGGTGCTGGCCGTGGGGTTCGGGCTGGCGATGACGGGCATCCGCCCCGTGCCCGCCATCCTCTTCGCCCAGGCCGCCAACGGGGTGCTCCTGCCGGCGGTGGCGGTGTTCCTCCTGCTGGCGGTGAACGACCGTCGGCGCATGGGCGCGCGGGTGAACGGACCCGTGGCCAACGTGGTGGGGGCGGTGGTGCTCATCGTGACGCTCGTGCTGGGAGGAAGGGCGGTGCTGAACGTCCTCGGGCTGGTCTAGAATGCGTCGGCGCAACGACCCGCGGGTGACCACCGTGGCCACGGCGACGCTGGCCGTCGTGACGGCGCTCGTCGTGGCGGTGGTCACGGAGGGGCCGCTGAGCCCCGTCCAGAAGGTGTTCCTCCTGTGCGGCGTCGCCCTCCTGACCGGGGGTGCGGCGGTGGCGTTCCAGGTGGCGCGGCGGCCCCGCCAGCGGCTCATGGAGGGGCGCTTCCGGGGCGACCACGCGGGGGAGTGGAGTCCGGAAGCGAGCGAGGAGGCGGAATGAGCGGAGCGGAAGGCGAGGCCCGCAAGGCGTTGAACCGGCTGCGGCGCGCGGTGGAGAAGAGCCTCAAGGAGATGGACGCACTGGAGGCGGCGCTGCGCCATGCCGAGGGGGAGGACTTCCCCGGCGAGGCCTACGACGCGTTGCGGGGACGGCTGGACTCGGCCCTGGACTTCGTGGACGAGGAGGCGCGCCGGCTGCAGGAGAAGGTGCTCCACGCAGGCGGCCTGGAGCCGGGGCGGGTGCGCCGCTCCTCCTCCTGACGCCCGGGGGGATGGACCCCTTCGACGCGCTGGCCGGCGAGCTGGAGGCCCTCTTCGCCCGGGGGGTGGACGCCCCCCTGGACGACGACGCCTTCGACGCGCTGGCGCTGCGGGCCTTCCGCTGGCAGTTCGAGGGAAACGCCGCCTACCGGGGATTCGCCGCCGGCCGGGGCGTGACGCCGGACACGGCGCGGAGCTGGACGGACCTGCCCGCGGTGCCCGCCACGGCGTTCAAGCACCTGCGCCTGGTGTCGGGCGATCCCGGGCGGGTCGAGAGGGTGTTCCGCACCAGCGGCACCACCGCAGGCCACGGTCGCCGTGGCGAGCACCACGTGCTCCGCCTCGCCCTCTACCGGGCGGCGGCCCTGCCCAACTTCCAGGCCCACCTTCTGCCGGACGGCGCCCGGCTCCCCCTGGTGAGCCTCATCCCCTCGCCCGAGCGGCTCCCCGATTCCTCCCTCTCGGCCATGATGGGCTTCGTGGCCGAGGCCCTCTGTCCCCCGGGCGAGGCCGGGTGGTTCGTGGAGGCCGAGGGGCGCATCCGGGAGGACGCCCTCCGGGACGCCCTGGCCGCCGCTGAGGCCGACGGCCGGCCCGTGCTGGTGGCGGGCACCGCCTTCGCCCTGGTGCACTGGCTGGACTCCATGGCCCGCAACCGCTGGCGCTTCGCCCTTCCCGACGGCTCCCGGCTCCTGGAGACCGGGGGCTTCAAGGGGCGGGCCCGGGAGGTGGAGCGGGGCGAGCTGTACCGCGCCCTGTCCGATGGGCTGGGGCTCCCGGCCCGGCGCATCGTGAACGAGTACGGCATGACCGAGCTCCTCTCCCAGTTCTACGAGCCCGTGCTCCGGGAGGGGCGGGGGGGCGACCCGGCGGCGCGCCGCCACGTGGGCCCGCCCTGGATGCGCACCCGCATCCTGGATCCGGTGACCCTCGAGCCCGTCCCGGACGGCGCGCCCGGGCTGCTCCAGCACGTGGATCTGGCCAACCTGGGATCGGTGTGCGCCGTGC
Source organism: uncultured Gemmatimonadales bacterium (assembly GCA_963720485.1). Classification (GTDB taxonomy): domain Bacteria; phylum Gemmatimonadota; class Gemmatimonadetes; order Longimicrobiales; family Gaopeijiaceae; genus MFD05684-c1. The sequence goes on along the minus strand of OY970395.1, from coordinate 3,885,343 downwards.
TGACGGAGGACCGGGGGGTGCGGGTGGAGGACGGCTTCCGGGTGCTGGGGCGGGTGCGGGGCGCCGAGCCCCGGGGGTGCTCGAGGGCCATGGACGAGCTGCTCTCGGGGAGACCCCGATGATGCGCCCGGATCACGAGCAGGGGCGCTTCGACGCCTTCGCGTTCCCGCCCGGCTTCTCCTCGTACGTGCCCCACGGAGACGCCGAGCTGCGCACCGCCGAGCTCGGGGCCCACGGCGTGTGGAGCCTGGTGCAGCGGCTCCGGGAGGGGCGCCGAGCCCTGCTGGCCGTGGACGCCCCCGGGCGGGCCCGGGCGCTGGGGCGGGCCGGCCGGCGGTTCCTGGATCCGGCCGACCCCCTGCGCCGGCAGGCCGAGGCGTGGCTTCCCGCCACCGCCGGCATCTCCCCCGCCATGGCCGCCCGGGTGGTGGAGGGGATGGCGAGGGACTGGACGGAGGAGCGGCTCCTTGCGCTCCTGGCCACCGACCTGGGGGAGCCGTGTCCGCTCGACGGCTGGGTGCCGGCCCCGGGAGGGCGGCGCGTGCGGGCGGAGGGGCACGCCCTCTCCCTCCACGTGGGAGCCGGCACGGTGCCGGGGGTGTCGGCCACCTCGGCGCTGCGGGGGCTGCTGGTGGGCTCGGCGGTGCTGCTGAAGCCGGGGCGGGGCGACGTGGTGCTCCCCGTGCTCCTGGCCCGGGCCGTGGCCGAGGAGGCGCCGGCGCTGGCCGAGGCCCTGGCCGTGACCTGGTGGCCCGGGGGCGGGGCGGAGGAGGAGGAGGCCGCCCTCAACCACGCCGACCTGGTGGTGGCCTACGGCGCCGACGCCACCCTCGAGGCCCTCCGGAGCCGGCTGCCCCTGCACGTGGGCTTCGTGGCCTACGGCCATCGCATCAGCGGGGCGGTGGTGGGCAGGGAGGCCCTCGGCGGTGCCGCCATGAAGCCCGCGGCGGCCGACCTGGCGCTGGCGGTGGCCACCTACGATCAGCGGGGCTGCGTGTCGCCCCAGCAGGTGTGGGTGGAGGGAAGCCTGGCCGACGCCGAGGCGTTCGCGGCGGCGGTGGCGGCCGAGCTGGAGCGCCTCCACGAGTCGCTGCCCCCGGGCCCGCTGGACGACGCCGAGGCGTCGGCCCTCCATCAGCTCCGGGGGACCGCCGAGCTGGCCCAGGCCGCCGGCGAGGGCGCCCGCGTGTGGAGCGGCGGCGACGCGCCCTGGACGGTGGTGCTGAGCCCCGTCCCCTGGTTCGAGTCGTCGTGCCTCAACCGCACCGTGCGGGTGGCGCCGGTGGCCGACGCCATGGAGGTGGCGGAGCTGCTGGAGGCGCTGGGGCCGTGGATGCAGACGTTCGGGCTGGCGGGGCTCGGCGCTCGCCGGGAGGCGGTGGCGGCGGCGCTGGCCGGGGCCGGGGCGGTGCGGATCACCACCCTCGAAGCGATGCCCTGGCCGCCGCCGTGGTGGCACCACGACGGGAAGGGGCCCCTGGAGGCCCTGGTGCGCTGGGTGGACCTGGAGGGGCGGGGGTGAGGGGGCGCTACTCCACCAGCCGCCGGAGCGCCCGGGCCTGGTCCTCGCCGTAGCCGTACATCACCACCACCGAGGGCCTGGCGCCTCGGTGGCCACGGATGGCTTCCAGCATGACCCGGGCGGCTTCGTCGAAGGGAAAGGCCGCCACGCCCGTGCCCAGGACGGGGAAGGCCACGCTCTCCATCGCCCCCTCGTCGGCGAGGCGCAGGCTGGCCTCGGTGGCGGAGCGGATGGATTCCGCCGACGCGGGCTCGTCGCCCATGGCGGCCGCGTGGATGACCCAGCGGGCCGGCAGGTCGCCGCCGCCGGTGACGGCCGCCTCACCCACGCGCAGCGGCCCGTGCAGCCGCACGTGCTCGTTGCACTCGCGCTGGATGGAGGGGCCGCCCCTGCGGGCGAGTGCACCCGCCACGCCGGCGCCCATCACCAGGTGGTTGTTGGCCGCGTTGACCACGGCGTCGCCGTCGAAGCCGGCGATGTCGCCTTTCTCCACGCGGATCAGCGGCGCCATGGTCGGATGGCTCCGGAGCTACTCTTCCGGCTGTTGCTCTGCACGCCAGACGACCATCTGGCGCGTACCCTTCGGGTTCTCCTCGACACGGACCGTGAGGGTGTCCCCCTCGTCGATCCCCAGGTCGTCGCGCATGTCCTGGGGAATCGTGATCCGTCCGCCCACCCCGACGGTGACGTCGCCGTAATAGAGCGTCCGGTAAATGGCCATCCAGCCTCCTTGGGGCTCCGGTTCGTCCGTAGCGTGCTGAATCTATGGATCTTGGGTCGGGCGGCAACGTTTCGCCGCACGGTTGCGGGCCGGACGGGCGCTGCTCGTCGGCTGCGGTCGGGTGGCTGAAGTCCGCGGCCCTCCCCGCCGTACACCGGGGTACGTACCCTTTCAGACGACCCTCCGCCGCCGAGCCCGTGACCGGGAGCCCCCACACCATCATGCTCGAAACCCCCTTTGCCGTGCGCCTCCAGGGCGTGACCAAGCGCTTCGGGAAGCACACGGCCGTGAGCGCGTTGGACCTGGAGATCCCCCGGGGCAGCATCTACGGGCTGCTGGGCCCCAACGGGTCGGGGAAGACCACCAGCATCCGCATGATCATGGGAATCCTCCACCCCGACGCGGGCACGGTGAGCCTCTTCGGCGACGAGCCCGACGACACCCGCCGCCGGCGCGTGGGCTACCTCCCGGAGGAGCGGGGCGTGTACCGGAAGATGAAGGTGCTGGAGCTGCTGGTGTTCCTGGCCGAGATCCGGGGCGTGCGGCGGGCGCTGGCCCGGGAGCGGGCATCGGAGTGGCTGGAGCGGCTGGAGCTGGGGAGTTGGGCCAACCGGAAGGTGGAGGACCTCTCGAAGGGGATGCAGCAGAAGGTGCAGTTCATCGGCACGGTGCTCCACGACCCCGAGCTCCTCATCCTGGACGAGCCCTTCAGCGGGCTGGATCCCATAAACCAGGACGTGCTGGAGAGGATCGTCCTGGAGTTCCACGCCCGGGGCACCACCGTCCTCTTCTCTACACACCTCATGGACCAGGCCGAGCGCCTGTGCCAGCGGGTGTGCCTCATCTCCCGCTCCCGCAAGGTGCTGGACGGCGACCTCAAGGAGCTGAAGCGGCAGGAGAGCCGGGGCGTGGTCGCGGTGGCCTTCGACGGCCCGGACGGGTGGCTCGAGGGGCCCGAGGTGGCGGGACGCGAGGACGTGGCGGACGGCGTGCACCTCCTCCTCAAGGCGGGTGCCGACCCCCAGGGGCTGCTGCGGCGGGGCGTTGCGGCGGGCGCCGTGATCCGCCGCTTCGAGCTGGTGGAGCCCCGGCTCCACGAGATCTTCGTTCGCCACGCCGGGGGCCACCCCGAGGCGGAGGAGCGGGAGGCGAGGGAGAGGGAAGCGGCGCTGGCGGCGGGAGGCAGCCGATGAGGACGGTGTGGGCGGTGATCCGGCGGGAATACCTGCAGCGCGTGCGCTCGAAGTGGTTCCTCTTCGCCACGGTGGGCGTTCCGGCGCTGGTGATGGCCACCATGCTGGGACCCATCTGGTTCTCGTCCCGGGGGGAATCCAGGGACAACCAGGTGGTGATCCTGGACGACTCCCAGGTGTTGGGCACGGCGGTGGCCGAGCGGCTCAGGGAGGCGGGGCTCACCGTGGAGCTCTCGGACTTCAACGAGAGCGAGCACGGCCTCATGGAGAAGGTCCTGGCCGGGGACATCGGCGGCTACCTGGTGCTGGACGACCAGACGCTGGTGGACGGCCACGCCCGCTGGGTGAGCCAGGACCCGCCGGCCCCGGTGCGGCGGCTCGTGATCCGGCAGGCGGTGGCCCAGTCGGTGCTGGAGCGGCGCCTGGGCGGCGGCACCCAGACCGACGTCCTCCTCCACGGGGGCCAGCTGGATGTCCAGACCACGGGCGGGACCGGGGGCGGCATGGACGACCCCGTGTTCGCCGTCGCCTACATCGGCTCCTTCATCCTGTACATGGTGGTGCTCATCTACGCCGTGGCCGTCATGCGCTCCGTACTGGAGGAGAAGACGAGCCGCATCGTGGAGGTGGTGCTGGCCTCGGTGCGCCCGTGGCAGCTCATGCTGGGGAAGATCCTGGGGGTGGGGGCGGTGGGGCTCACCCAGCTCGCCGTGTGGGTGGCGGCGGGGGTGCTCATGGCGTCCCTGGGGATTCCCAGCCTGCTGGCGGCCCGCCCCGAGCTGGGGCAGCTCTCCCAGCTCCAGCAGTACCTCCCCGGGCTCGCCTACCTGGGGTACTTCCTGGTGTTCTTCCTGGGCGGCTACTTCATGTACTCGGCGCTGTACGCCGCGGTGGGGGCCATGTGCAACTCCGACGAGGAGGCGCAGCAGGCCCAGCTCCCCGTCATGATGCTCCTGGTCGTCCCTGTCGTCTTCCTGGTGGGGGTCATCCAGAGCCCCAACTCCGCCCTGTCCACGGCGCTGTCGCTGTTCCCCCTGTTCAGCCCGGTGCTCATGTTCGCCCGGGCGGCCGCCCACGCGGCGCCCTGGTGGCAGATCGCCCTGTCCATCGCCCTCATGACGGCCACCGTGCCCCTCATCGCCTGGGTGGCGGGACGCATCTACCGGGTGGGCATCCTCATGACCGGCAAGCGCCCCACCCTTCCCGAGCTGTGGCGGTGGATGCGGGAGTCGTGACCACCGGCGTCGTGGAGGTGGCCCATCACCACCCCTGCTCGTCCACGTACGCCGTCGTCGTGGTGCGGGGCAGGGCGAACATGAACCACCCCATGACGCGGTAGAGCGCCCGCGTCTTGAGAGGGAGCTTCCCCGTCTCGATCTCCCCCTTGAGGAGCCCCAGGATCTCCCGCCAGCCCGCCGCCACCTTCTCCGGCGCCTGGTGCTCGGTGGTCCACCCGGAATGGGTGACGGTGACCCGGCAGCCCCCGGCCTCCTCCTCCAGCTCCCAGGTCACCAGGGTCGGCCCACCGCTCTTCCACGTGGTGAACCAGTAGGTGTGGGCGAGCTTCCGGGGCGGGTCCACCTCCACCACCTCGCCCACGATGAACACCCGCTTCCGGTCGGGGCTGTAGTAGCGCAGTCGGCTTCCCGGCCGCAGGTCCGACTCCAGGACGGTGTTGTAGAGGGCCTTCTGAACCCCTCCGGTCTTCGTGATCTCGTCCCACACCCTCTGGACGGGCACGTCGATGTGGATGGAGACCACGTGGGCGGGAAGGCTCGACGGCTCGGTCATGGCCGGCTCCGGGATGGGGACGCGCTTCCGCGCGCCCGACGGTTCAGGCGCGCTCGTCCCGCGCCGCGTCTTCCAGCTCGTTCCTCAGGTCCACGAGGGCCTCGGTCCACGGCCGGGTGTAGCGGACCACCCAGCGGTCGAAGATGCCCTGGATGGGCACCGGGTTGAGGTAGTTGTAGCGCCGCCGGCCTTCCCGGCGGGGCACCACGAGCTCGGCGGCCGCCAGCACCTTGAGGTGCTGCATGACTGCGAAGCGACTCAAGTCGGGGAAGCGCTCGGCCAGGTCGCCGGTGGTGACGGGCCCGTCCCGAAGGGCGTCGAGGATGGCACGCCGCACCGGGTTGGCCAGCGCCTTCCACACGTCCTCGTCGTCCTCTGCCCGGGTGCGCGGAAGGATGCCTCGGTGTCGCATATGTGACAATATTATCACATATATGAACCTCGTCAACGTCCGCATGGTGTTCGCGTCGTGCCGGGACGGCGGCCGCCCCTACGAGTCTTCCAGCAGCGCGCGGGGGTCGGCCCGGCTGGCCCGGAGCGCGGGCCCCAGGGTGGCGCCCAGGGCCACCAGCGCGAGCAGGGCCGCCGTGGCCCCCAGGGTGAGGGCGTCGGTGGGGGCCACGCCGAACACCACCCGGGCGAGGAGCCCGGAGGCGGCCGCCGTGCCGGCCAGGCCCAGGACGACGCCCAGGGCGACCAGCCACGAGCCCTCGGCCAGCACCCTGCGCACGATGGCCGAGCGGGTGGCCCCCAGGGCAACGCGGATCCCCATCTCCCGCATGCGCTGACCCACCAGGAACGACATGACGGCGTAGAGGCCCACCACCGCCAGGGCGAGGGCGGTGGCGGCGAACGCGCCCAGGAGCAGGAGGTTGAAGCGGGGCCGCACCAGGGCGCCCCCCACGTAGTCGTCCAGGGTGCGGAAGGGCCCCACGTCCAGGTCCGGCTCCACCGAGTGGAGCGCGGCCTTCACCCCGGGGGCCGCGGCCAGGGGGTCGCCGTCCACCCGCACCACCCAGTAGGGGTAGTAGCGGCCGAACTGGCGGTTGGACCAGTAGAGCTCGGGCTCGGTGGCCGTGCCCGGCGTGAGGGGCGGCACGTCCTTCACCACCCCCACCACCGTGACGGTGACGTCCCGCTCCGGCACCACCACCTCCCTCCCCACGGGGTCCTGCCCCGGCCACAGGGTACGGGCCGCCGTCTCGTTGAGCACCGCCACCTGCGGCGTCCCCGGAAGGTCGCCCTCCTCGATCCAGCGGCCCTCCAGGAGCGGCACGCCCAGCGTGGCCCGGTAGCCGGGGCTCACGTCGAACCAGCGTACCGTGGGGAGCGCGTCCAGGTCGCCGGTGGGGGCGCCGGCGGGGGCCATCCGGAACGTCTCCCGGCCGCCGAACAGGGGATTGGACGAGGTCATGCCCACCGAACGCACGCCGGGGACGGCCGCCACCGCCTCCTCGGTGCGCCGGAAGAGGCCCGGAAGGTCCTGGTTGTGGTAGCGGCCGGGGGGCACCAGCGCCGGCACCACCAGGATCCCCGATGGGTCGAAGCCCGGACGCCACGCCAGGAAGCCCTGGAACGAGCGGGCCAGGAGCCCCGCCGACGCGAGGAGCACCAGAGAGAGGCCCAGCTCCGCCACCACGAGGGTGGAGCGGAGGCGTCCGGCCCGCCGCCCCTCACCCCCCCGGAGCGCCCGCAGCCGGTCGCCCACGTCGCCGCCCCGGCCCATGCGCACGGCGGGCACCAGACCGAAGAGGAGGGCGGCGGCCACGGAGAGGAGCAGGGTGAAGCCCAGGGCGTGGAAGCCCACTCCGGCCTCCGCCAGCCGCGGCACGCCCGGTGGCGCCAGCGCGACGAACAGGCGCACCAGCCCCACGGACAGGAGGGCACCGACCCCGCCGCCGGCCAGGGCCAGGAGCCCGCTCTCCACCGCCACGCCGGCGGCCAGCCGGCCCCGCCCCGCCCCCAGCGCCGCCCGCACCGCCAGATCGTGGCGCCGGCGGATCCCCCGGGCGAGAAGCAGGTTCACCACGTTGGCGCAGCCGATGAGGAGGAGGAGGGCGACGGCCCCCAGGAAGACGAACAGAGCGGGGCGCGTGTCGCCCAGCACCACGTGGAGGAGCGGCCGTACCCGGAGTTGCCACTCGGGGGTGACCTCGGCGTGCTCCTCCCCCAGCGCCTGGTACAGCCCCTCCAGCTCGGCCCGGGCCTGGTCCAGCGACACGCCCTCGGCGAGCCGTCCGTAGGCGTCGAAGCCGCGCCAGCTCCGGTTCTCCTCGTTGCGGGGGTCGATGTGGAGCGGGCGCCACAGCTCCACCCACTCGAGGCGGGGCACCTGGAAGCCCGCCGGGAGCACGCCCACGACGGTGACGGGCTGCCCGTCCATGTCCACGGTGCGCCCCACCACGGCGCTGTCGGCGCCGAAGGCGGTGGTCCACAGGGCGTGGGACAGGAGCGCCTCGCCGTCCCGACCCGGGCCCACCTCGTCGGCGGTGAAGAGTCGCCCCAGCTCGGGGCGGACGCCCAGCGTGGTGAACAGCGACGGGGTGGCGATGCCCCCGGACACGCCCCGGCGCACCCCCGCACCCGTGTCCATGAGGAACGCCCAGCTCCGTCCCAACCCCGCCGCGCTCAGCGTACGGGTGGCGCCGCGCAGGTCCTCCAGGTCGGGAGGCGAGACGACACACGCGCCCGCCAGGCTGGGATGGTCCTCACACAGCGCCACCAGGCGGTCGCTGGCGGGGAGGGGGAGGGGGCGGAGGACCACCGCGTCCACCACCGCGAAGATGGCGGTGGCGGCCCCCAGGGTGAGGGCCAGGATACCCACGGCGGGCAGGGTGAACGACGGGCTCCTGAGGAGGGAGCGCACGGCGTGGCGGAGCTGGAGCAGGGCGCGTTCCATGGGTGCCTCGGGACGGGGTCATCCCTGGGACGCCATGGATGCCGCGGCGGTTGCGGCTCCGCCATCGGGAAAGCCCCGCCAGCGGCTGTGGGGAGCCGCCGGAGAGGACGGGGCGTTTAGTCGGGCAGCGCCGAGCGGAGCAGCCCCAGGAGCTGGTGGTCGTCGAAGCTGCGGGCCTTGCGGAACGCCTCCTCGGGCGACGGCTCGATGATGATCGTCGCCGTGCGCACCGGCGTCTCCCCTTCGTTCAGGTCCGAGGGGGAGAAGCAGAGGCGGGCCCGGCCGCTGTTGGGGTTCCGGGGGTCGTCTTCGAACTCCACGAAGATGTCCCAGAAACGGCCGCGGTGGCTCACCATGCCCATGTGCCGGCCCGGGGAGGGCGGCTGCCGGCCGGGGGGCGTGGAGGAGGGAGGCGGGGTCATCGTCAGGAGTCTATCATGGCGGGGGGCCCTGCTCCAAGCCTTCCTCGCTCTCCGACGCTCCGGGGGCGCCTTCCGCCACCATGCGCACGGGGAAGGGCTCGCTGGCCGATCCGGCGTAGAGGGTGCGGTGGGGGAAGGGGATCTCGATGCCCTCCTCGTCGAAGCGCCGCTTGATCTCCTCGGCGACCTCGTTCTTCAGCCGGAACCAGTTCTCCCTCGTGGCCCACACGGCGAAGCGGAAGCCCACGGCCGAGTCCATGTAGCCCTGGAAGAACACCTGGGGCTCGGGCTCCATGAGGCACAGGGGATGGGCGCGGGCGATGTCCAGGAGCAGCGCCCGCACCCGCCCGATGTCCTCCTTGTACGCCACCCCCACGTCCAGGTCCAACCGCCGGATGGGGAAGCGGGTGATGGTGGTGACCTCGCTCTTGATGATCTGCTCGTTGGGGATGCGCACGAACTTGTTGTCGAAGGTGCGCAGCTTCACCGACATCATGTCGATGGAGAGCACCCGCCCCGTGGTCTGCCCCACCTGGATGACGTCGTCCACCACGAACGGCTGCTCCGCCATGAGGAAGAAGCCGCTGATGACGTTGGACACCGACGTCTGGGAGGCGAAGCCCAGTGCGATGCCGAGGATGCCGGCGGCCCCCAGCAGCGGCGCGAGGCTGAAGCCGAGCTCGTCCAGTGTCATCACCAGGATGACCGCCAGCCCCGTGTAGAAGGTGAGCTTGTGGGCGATCATGCCCCGCTGGGGCGTGGAGCGGCCGGTGATCCAGCGCCTCAGCCACCCCGCCACCAGGTACACCAGGGGGATGCCGACGAAGACCAGGATCGCCGAGCGGATGAGGGCGGCGGGGTCCTCGAACCGGATCAGCCGCTGCAAGGTGCGCACGTTGGACACGGCCACCGAGTCGGCGGCCTGGGCCACGAGGGCGCCCAGCGCGGTGAGGGGGGCGGGCGGCGCCATCAGATCCAGTGCTGCAGCGAGCGCAGGCGGGCGAAGGTGCGGGCCCGGAAGCCGCGGCCGATGCGCTCCCGGGCGCCCAGCACCAGCTCGGCCCCGGGCTCCTCCTTCGGGGGGGCGCCGGCCATGTCCAGCGTGCTGCCCTCCGCCTCGCCCTGGTAACGCACCCGGGTCTCGTCGGCCCACAGCCGCCGGTCCCGCTGGAACAGGGAGAGGAAGGCGACCCGCAGCGCGATCTTCTCCACGTCCAGGTCGCCTTCGGAGCGGTTCATGAGCTGGAGCGGACAGAGGGCCAGGTGGTCCTCGAACAGCTCCGGCGTCACCGACCGCCGGGCGGAGGTGGAGAGCCAGTAGCACAGCTCCCCCTCCGTGGGGACGCCCCACCAGGTGTCCGAGTAGTGCACGGTGGGGATGCGGGCCAGCACCGTGGTGCCCGAGCGCCCCTGGACCTGCACCTGGGCGAAGAGTGGAAGGCGCACGTAGATGCGCGCCTCGGCCCCCTCCAGCAGGCGGAACGTGTCGTCGGGCGCCACGATGACCGTGCGGTCGGGGAACGCCGGGGTGACGGTCACCTCACCGTTCCAGGAGCCGGGGGCGAAGCGGGCCCATTGGAGGTCGCTGTCAGGGGGGTCGTCGTCCCGCCGGTGGGCGAGCTGGATCTCCCCTGCCCTCTCCCTGAGGAGGAGGTGGAGGGGGCCGATGCCCACGTCCACCGCCCCGTCCCGGGGCAGGGTCTGGGTGCGCCAGGGAGACTGGGAGGCGTCGTCGCTCACGTCGCCCGTCGGGTCGTCGGTCACGCCGTCGTCAGGCCGTGGGGGAGAGGGTGCCAGGATGGGAAGCCGGGTCGGCGGGAAGATACCCGCCTCGCCGCCGGAGCGCTCCCCGGGCGCCCTCCAGCGCGGCCGCCATCCGCTCGCGCTCCTCCGGCAGGAGCTCGCGGCCGCCGAAGCGGGCCTGGAGGTAGAGGTCCACCAGCCTCGCCGCCGCCGGCGCCGCCGAGCGCGCAGCCGGGCCGGGGCTCCGCTCCAGCGCCTCCACCAGGGCCAGGGGCGTCACCGGGCCCCCGTTCACCACCCCCGCCTTCCTGCACGCGTCCACCAGGGCCAGGTAGAGGCGGGTCTCCCGGGTGCGCTCACGCCGCCGCCGCAGCAGGGCGGCCGCTGCCACCAGGAGGGCCAGCGCGCCGGCCAGCGCCAGTAGAATCCATCCGTGCCGGGGCCCGGTGCCGCCCGGGCCCTCCGACGGGTCACCGCCGTGGCCCCGGAGCCCGTCGGCGATGCGCTGGAAGAGTCCGAACTGGCTCTGGAGGGAGTAGTCCAGCACCCACTTGTTCCAGCGGTGCTGCACGGCGTCGAAGAGGAGGCGCCCCGGCCAGAACCAGGCCGTGGCCGTCTCCCCCCGCCGGCGCCGGCAGGGGTGGGGTCGAAGGTGACCCAGCCGTAGCCCGGGAACCACACCTCGATCCAGGAGTGGGCCTGGTTCTGGGTCACCGCCAGGTAGTGGCCCATCTCGCTCCACTCTCCGCCCAGGAAGCCGTTCACGTTGCGGGCCTCGATCCCCTCCTCCCGGAGGAGCACCGCCATGGCGGTGGAGAAGTACTCGCAGTGGCCCGCCCGGCGCTGGAAGAGGAAGTAGTCCAGCGAGGTGTGGGCGGGGGTGTCGGGTAGCTCCAGCGTGTACGTGAACTGCGTCCGCAGCCACCGCTGGACCGCCATGACCTTGTCGTAGCGGGTGTCGTACGGGGCGGTGAGGGAGTCGGCCAGCGCCTTCACCCGTGCCGGCAGGCGGGGGAGCTGGAGGAAGTGACCCGGGGAGGGCTGGAAGCCGCTGTCCGCCGAGCGGAGGGCATCGGGCGAGGGGCGCCCCGCTGCGGAGTAGACCGTGTAGACCGGTGCGTCCGAGCCCCAGTAGAAGTAGTCGCCGGTGTTGTCGAAGAGGGGCTGGATGCGGGAGTTGGCGTCCACGTTCAGGGCGGGGTGAAGGGCGAACAACACCTTCACGTCGAGGGGCGCCGCGTAGATGCGCTGGGCGATGGTGCCCCCGGGCCAGCGCTCCCGGTACCACGAGGTGGGCGCCGACGCGGGCGGCAGGGGGCGGGAGCGGGACCAGCGCACGCCGTCGAAGTGGTCGTAGGAGCGGCCTCGCCAGTGGAGGTTCGCCAGGTCGTCGGGCGCCCCCCCCGGGAACTCCACCCGGAGCACGATTTCGGGGTTCGAGTAGATGCGCGCGCCGTGCTCGGCCAGCGACACCTCGTTGGAGAAGCCCGCGATGGACGTGGCCATGGCGTCGCCCCGCCCCTGCCATCCCCGGGACACCCGGGGAAAGATGACGAACACCACCGCGCTCATGCCGAGGCTCACGAGGGACAGCCCCATGGTGGCGAACACCATGGAGCGGTCGACCTGCACGTCCCTCATCCCGTAGCGCTCGGCGCGGCGGCGCAGGTGGCCCAGCATGAGGGCTACCGCCGCCATGACGACGTAGGCCATGAAGGCAAGGAGGAAGAACACCCCCGGCCGGTAGGCCGTGGAGGCCAGCAGGAGAGCGAAGGAGAGGGCGTAGAGGCGCACGTCGTTGGGCGAGTCCAGGGAGCGGAGCGCCTCGGCCGACAGGAGCAGCAGGAGGAGGTCCACCACCGGGATCACCACGTCGTCGCCCAGGACGAACACGTGCCAGAGGGCCCGCACCACCAGGAGCGCCGCCACCGGGAGCCACACCCGCTCCAGCTTGTTCGACAGCTCGGGCCCCGGCCGCTTGAAGAGGGCCAGGGTGAGGGCGGCGCCGGCCAGCACCGCCGCCACCGGCTCGAAGCCGGCCCCCGCGGCGAAGGCCACCAACCCCGCCATGCCCATGAGGATGGCCAGGCGCCGGTGGAGAAGGCGGGCTTTCACTCGGCCCCCAGGTAGGCGTCGCCGAAGGCGCCCGACGCCCGGGCGGTGAGGGCCACCAGGACGCAGCGGGCCGGCTCGGCCGGGGGGACGGGGGGCGGCGCGTCGGGGCGGAAGTCGACCCGGGCCAGGAGGTCCAGCGCCGCCTCGAGCTGCCCCGAGCCGGTACCGGGCTCCAGCCGGTGCCCGCCGCCCACGATGCCGAAGCGCTTCCCCTCGGAAGCGGCGCCGGCGGCCAGGGAGGCCGCGACCTCCACCACGCCCTCGGCGGCCTCGCCGGGCTCCCCCCCCACGTCCAGACAGATCCACATGGTCTCGGCGCCGTCGCGCTCGTACTCACGCACCACCGGCGTGTCGAGGCGGGCCGAAGTGCGCCAGTGGATGTCCCTGGGGTCGTCGCCCGGGCGGTAGCCCCGCAGCCCCCGGTACTCGCCCCGTGCGCCGGCGGCGCCCACGGGCGCGGCGCCGATGCGGAGCGCCCGGGCCCCGGCGGGGCGGGGCGGGCGCACGGGGAGGTCGTGGCGGGGCCAGATGACCAGCTCGCCCGGCAGCGACAGGTCGCGCTCCTTGAGGAAGAGCCCGAAGGGGAACGCGGTGGCCAGGGTGACGCTCCGGAGGGGATAGATGCCCCGGCGCACGAACACGTTCACCGAGCGGGCGTCGGCCTCTCCCTGGGCGGGCACCCGGGGCAGGAAGGCCCGCTCCGGAAGCCCCTCCTCCCCCAGCTCGAGGGCCAGGGACGGCAGGTGCTTCCTCCGGTTGCGCACCTCGTAGGCGATGCGCACGTCGTGACCCACGGTGGCGCCCCGGGGGACCCTGCGGGTCACCTCGATGTCCCGGATGACCAGCTCCGACAGCCACCCGCTGATGGCGATGAAGCCCAGCATGGCGCCGAGGAGCAGGAAGAGGAGGTTGTTGCCCGTGTTCATGGCCGCCAACCCCACGGCCAGGGCGCCGATGGTGAACACGGCGCCCCCCCGGGTGAAGGAGATGCGGCGCCAGGCGCGGATCTCCCTCCACATCGCCCGGGCCCGGGCCAGCCCGCGGCGGAGCGTCCCGTCCATCAGACCGGGACCTCCACCTCCTCGAGGATCTGCTCCAGGATCGCGGCGGCGTGGTCCGTGGCCTCCCGCGTGGCGGCGGTGGCGCCGGCGGGGAGCAGGCGGTGAGCCAGGCACGGGATCACCAGGCCCCGGACGTCGTCGGGCACCAGGAAGCGGCGCCCCCGGGTCATGGCGTACGCCCGGGCCGCCCGGAACAGCCCGATGGCGCCCCGGGGGCTCACGCCCACCCGGAGGCCCGGTGCGGTTCGGGTGCGCCCGACGATCTCCATGAGGTAGCTCACCAGGGACTCGTCCACCCGCACGCTCTCCACCTCGTCCTGGAGGTGGATCACCTGGGCGGGGGTGAGGACCGCCTCCACGTCGTCCAGGAGGGGCGCCACCCGGGCCGACTCCATGAGGATGCGGCGTTCCGCCTCGGGGTCGGGATAGCCGATGGAGAGCCGCATGAGGAAGCGGTCGAGCTGGCTCTCCGGCAGCGGGTAGGTGCCGTGGTGCTCCAGCGGGTTCTGGGTGGCCATCACCAGGAACGGCGAGGGGAGGGCGAACGTCTCCTCGTCGATGGTGACCGTGCCCTCCTGCATGGCCTGGAGCAGCCCCGACTGGGTGCGGGGCGGCGCCCGGTTGATCTCGTCGGCCAGGAGCACGTTGGTGAAGATGGGGCCCTGGCGGATCTCGAAGGCGGTGGTGCGGGGGTCGTAGATGGACACCCCGAGCACGTCCGAGGGGAGGAGGTCGCTGGTGAACTGGATCCGGCGGAAGCCCAGCCCCAGCGCCCCGGCGAGGGCATGGGCCAGGGTCGTCTTCCCCACCCCGGGCACGTCCTCGAAGAGGAGGTGCCCCCGGGCCAGGAGGCAGGCGACGGACAGGCGGACCACCTCGCGCTTGCCGTGGAAGACGGTCTCCACCTCATCGACGAGCCGGTCCAGGAGCTCGAGGGACGGCCGGATGTCCTTCACCGAGGGAGCGGTGTCGGGCATGGACGCGGGGGTGTGGGGGACCTGGAGCCGGCCCCACGGGTACGCGGGCGGCCGGCGGAACGGGGCGGCGTCGAGGGGGCCAGACTCCGTGTAACCCCTCCCCGGCGGAAAAGGGTCCTGCCCCGCAGACGGTGCGCGTTGACACCCCCGCGGGGGCTCCTCTAACTTGGCGCGGTTTGCGGGTCGGGGCCTTGTGACAAAATGCGCAAGCGCCGTCACAGGGTCCGTCCGGCCCGTCCCGGACCGACGCACAGACAGACAACATGACGAGCCGAGCGGCAGAGGCCGCCGGCCAGATCCCTCCGGACCCGCAGGGCCTGGGATACGATGAAGAAGCCTTGGATGATCGCGGTCGTGGCGGCCCTCCTGGCCGTCGGCGGCCTCGGTGCCTTCGCCTGGCAGCAGGACGCACAGACGGCCCCGCCAGCCAGCCAGCAGGCACCGGCCCAGTCCGACACCACCATCCAGCCCATCGCCTTCCCCCACAACATCCACGCCGGCACCTACAAGATCGACTGCCAGTACTGCCACTATTCGGCGGAGCGGTCGGTCGACGCGGGGCTTCCGCCGGTGTCGGCCTGCGCGGGCTGCCACCAGGCCATTCCCGGGGCGAACAACCCCCAGGAAGTGGCCAAGGTGATGGACTACTACAACAAGGGGCAGCCCATCCCCTGGGTCCGCGTCTACAAGGTGGCGGACTTCGTCCACTTCCCCCACATGCGCCACGTGAAGGTGGCCAAGATCGCCTGCCAGACCTGTCACGGTCAGGTGCAGGAGATGGGCGCCATCGAGAAGAAGGATCCGGCGTGGGGGGGCGACAACATGGGCTGGTGCGTGACCTGTCACGTCCAGCGCGGGGTGAAGAAGGACTGCGAGGTTTGCCACTACTAGGCAGCTCTTGATCTAGATGAAGACGACAACGGCCGGCATCCGATGAGCGACGGCATCAAGCGGCGCGATTTCCTCAAGGTCCTCGGCGTCACGGGGGCTGGAGCGGCGACCCTGGCGGGTTGCTCCACCAAGGAGCCCGAGAAGCTCCTTCCCTACGTCACTCCCCCGGACGACGTCACGCCGGGCGTGGCCACCTGGTACACGAGCGTGTGCCAGGAATGCCCCGCCGGCTGCGGCGTGTGGACCAAGACCCGGGAGGGCCGGGTGGTGAAGCTGGAGGGCAACCCCCGCCACCCGGTGAGCCGGGGCGCCCTCTGCCAGCGGGGTCACGCCGCCCTCCAGGGCATCTACAACCCCGACCGCTTCACCGGGCCCATGGTCCGGGAGAACGGTGAGCTGAAGAAGGTCACCTGGGAAGACGCCGAGAAGATGCTGGCCCAGCGCATCCAGGGCGCCGCCGGCAACGTCATGCTGGTGAGCGGCACGGCGGGGCCCTCCCTGTCCGACCTCTTCGACAGCTTCATCTCCAAGGTTGGCGGCACCCGGGTGCGCTACGACGCGTTCTCGGAGGCGCCGCTCCGGGAGGCCGCGCGCATCGCCTTCGGGCAGGCCGTGGTACCCCGCTACGACTTCGAGCAGGCGCGGCTGATCGTGTCGTTCGGGGCCGACTTCCTGGAGACGTTCGGCTCGCCGGTGGAGTACGGCCGGGGCTTCGCCCGGGCCAGCGCCGTGGACGCCATGGGCTCCAAGGCCCGCTTCGTGGCCGTGACGCCCCACCTGAGCCTCACGGGGCTGAACGCCGACGATTGGATGCCCATCAAGCCGGGCGCCGAAGCGGCGGTGGCCCTGGCCATGGCCAGCATCCTGGCCCAGAACGGGGGCGGCGACGCCGGCCCCTATGCGGCCATGCTCCGGGAGTTCGACGCCCGCTCGGCCGCCGAGGCCGCCGGGGTCGACGCCCAGGACATCGAGCAGCTCGCCGAGCGCTTTGTCTCCGAGGGGCCGAGCGTGGCCGTGGGCCCGGGGGTGGGCGGCCAGCACCGGAACGCCACCGCGGCCAACGTGGCGGTGCTGGTGCTGAACGCGGTGGCGGGCAGCGTGGGCAAGACGGTCCACCTCCAGACCGGCTGGACCGGCCTGAGCGACCGCCCCTTCGCCGAGGTGCAGTCGGCCATCCAGGCCATGTCGTCGGGGGCCGTGGGGGTGGCCATGGTGCACGGCGCCAACCCGGCGTTCACCCTGCCGCCCGCAGCCGGCTTCGCCGAGGCGTTCGGCGCGGTGCCCTTCAAGGTGAGCTTCGCCACGGCGCCCGACGAGACGGCGGCGCTGGCCGACCTGATCCTGCCCGACACCCACTACCTGGAGTCGTGGGGCGATTCGAACCCCCGGCCTGGGCTGTGGGCCATCCAGCAGCCGGCCATGCGGCCGGTGCCCCTGTTCGACGCCAAGAGCACGGGCGACGTCCTCATCCAGGTGGCCACCCAGCTCGGCCAGCCCCTCGATGCGACGTCGTTCCACGACCACGTGCAGACCCGCTGGCAGCAGCTCCAGGGGCAGGCGGCGGGCAACCCCGACGCCTCCGGTGACTTCGGCAGGTTCTGGCGTCTCACCCTGAAGAAGGGCGTGCTGGAGGTGCCGGTGCAGGGGACGGAGACCATCGCGCTCCGCTCCCCCGACAGCCCCCTGTCCTTCGACCCGCCCCAGATCGACGGCGAGGGCCTGGACTTCACGCTGCTGGTCTACCCGTCGTCCCGCCTCTACGACGGGCGCGGCGCGAACAAGCCGTGGCTCCAGGAGCTGCCCGACCCGGCCACCAAGATCACCTGGGACAGCTGGGTCGAGATCAACCCCGCCACCTGCGAGCGGCTGGGCCTGGTGAAGGGCGACGTCGTCACCATCACGTCGCCCCACGGCTCGCTCGAGGTGGCGGTGTGGCCCTACCCGGGCATCCGGGAAGACGCGATCGCCATTCCCACCGGCGGCGGCCACACGAGCATGGGCCGCTACGCCGACGGGTTCGGTGTGAACCCCATGCAGCTCCTGCCCGCCGAGGCCGAGCAGCCCTCGGGCGCCCTGGTGCAGATGGCGACCCGGGTGTCGGTGGAGCCCACGGGGCAGCAGATCCGCTTCGCCGACATCGAAGGGGCGGACACGCAGCACAACCGGCCCATCGCCCCCGCGGTGGCGCTGAGCACCATCACCGGTGGCCCGGCCGGCGGCACCGAGCCCGCCATGGCCGAGGGCGAGGAGGCCGGAGCCGAGGGGGAGGGCGAGGAGGGCACGCGCCAGGAGCTCCAGCTCTTCGGCGGCTTCGTGCCCACCGAGGTGCCCACCGACCCCACCGGCTACCCGGAGCCCGGCGCCCAGTACGGCATGTACTCGGACGCCCACCAGAACGAGCCCCGCTGGGCCATGGCCATCGACCTGGACAAGTGCACCGGCTGCAGCGCGTGCGTGGTGGCGTGCCAGGCCGAGAACAACGTCCCGTTCGTGGGCATCGACCAGGTGCGCATGGGGCGCGAGATGCACTGGATTCGCCTGGAGCGCTACTACCAGCAGGTCGACGCCACGCGCGCCGCGCCTCTCGACGTGCGCTTCCTGCCCATGCTGTGCCAGCAGTGCGGCAACGCGCCGTGCGAGCCGGTGTGCCCCGTGTACGCCGCGTACCACACGCCCGACGGCATCAACGGCCAGGTCTACAACCGCTGCGTGGGCACGCGCTACTGCGCGAACAACTGCCCGTACAAGGTCCGGGTGTTCAACTGGTACACGTTCACGGACGTGCCCGAGCCGCTGAACTGGCAGTACAACCCCGACGTGACGGTCCGGCAGAACGGCGTCATGGAGAAGTGCACGTTCTGCGTGCAGCGCATCCGCCAGGCCCAGAACCGGGCCGCGGTGGAGGGCCGGCCGCTCAACGACGACGAGATCGTCCCCGCCTGCGCCCAGACCTGCCCCACCGAGGCCATCACGTTCGGCAACGTCCGTGACGAGAAGAGCGCGGTGGCCCAGGAGATCCAGAACACGCGCACGTACCGGGTGCTGGACGAGGAGATCAACACGCAGCCGGGCGTGAGCTACCTGAAGAAGGTCACGTTCCACGCGGTGGAGGCCGCGGAGTAATACATGGCGACGACAGCGACCGAGGTAGGGAAGATCCCGCGGGGCGCGGCGACGCACCCCGACGTGGAGCGCTACAGCGACGTCAACAAGGACGTCCTGAAGGTGCTCGGCCGCCCCGGCAAGGGGTGGTGGATCCTCTTCGCGATGGCGACCGTGGGCGTGGGCATCTTCTTCCTGAGCTGGGGCACCCAGCTCGTGAGGGGGATCGGCGTCTCGGGTCTGATGAAGCCGGTGGGGTGGGGCGTCTACATCACGTCCTTCGTGTTCTGGGTGGGTATCGCCCACTCGGGCACGCTCATCAGCGCCATCCTCTTCCTGTTCCGGGCGCCGTGGCGGCAGGCGGTGTACCGGACGGCGGAGGCCATGACCGTGTTCGCGGTGATGACCGCGGGGCTGTTCCCCCTCATCCACGTGGGCCGCGCCTGGCTGGCGTACTGGCTGTTCCCCTATCCCAACAGCCGCTTCCTGTGGCCCAACTTCCGCTCCCCGCTGGTGTGGGACGTGTTCGCGGTGAGCACGTACTTCACCGTGTCGGCGGTGTTCTTCTTCCTGGGGTGCGTGCCCGACCTGGCCGCGGCCCGGGAGTCGGCGACGGGGCTGAGGCGGAAGTTCTACAACGTGGTGTCGCTGGGGTGGAAGGGCACCGACAGCGAATGGCACCATTTCGGAAAGGCGTACATCTTCCTGGCCGCGCTGGCCACGCCCCTGGTGCTTTCTGTGCACTCGGTGGTGTCGTGGGACTTCGCCATGGGGATCATCCCCGGGTGGCACGCCACCATCTTCGCCCCCTACTTCGTGGCGGGCGCCATCTACTCGGGCGTGGGGATGGTGATCACCCTCGCGGTGCCCATGCGGAAGTACTTCCACCTGGAGCCGTACTTCACCACCAAGCACTTCGACGCCCTGGCGAAGCTCTGCCTCCTCACCTCGCTCATCGTCCTCTACAGCTACCTCTCCGAGTTCTTCATGGCGTGGTACAGCGGAGAGGAGATCGAGCGGGCCATGTTCTGGAACCGGCTGTTCGGGCCCTACTGGTGGGCGAGCTGGACCATGCTCACCTGCAACGGCATCGTGCCGATCATGCTGTGGTTCAAGCGCTTCCGGCGCTCCATCCCCGCGCTCTTCGTCATCTCGATCTTCATCAACATCGGGATGTGGTTCGAGCGCTACGTCATCATCGTCACGTCGCTCCACCACGACTTCGATCCCTTCGCGTGGGGGCTCTACCGCCCCTCCATCGTGGAGATGGGGATCCTGTTCGGGAGCTTCGCCTGGTTCAGCTTCTGGTTCCTGTTGTTCACCAGGATCATACCCCCGGTGGCGATCTCGGAGCTGAAGGAGGTGATGCCCGCACCCATGCGAAGGAAGGAGCGGGCGGAGGAGGTGCACCATGGCTGATCGCGAGGGGGGGCTCCTGGCCTCCTTCGAGTACCTCGATTCCGCCGTGGACGCCATCCACGAGCTGAGGAAGAAGGGGTTCAAGCGCATCAAGGCGTACATGCCCTATCCCGAGCACCACCTGGAGGAGGCCCTGGGCTACGACCAGAGCCCCGTGCGGGTGTGGGCGCTGGTGGGAGGACTGACGGGCGCCGCCACCGGCTTCGCCTTCACCATGTTCACCAGCCTGGACTGGCCGCTGGTGACGGGGGGCAAGCCCATCGTCTCCATCCCGCCCTTCGTGGTCATCGCCTTCGAGCTGACCGTGCTCTTCGGCGCCCTGTCCACCGTGTTCGGGCTGTTCATCAACAGCCGCATCCCGAAGATCCGGGGGGAGCCCATCTACGACCCCGAGTTCATGGGCGGCCGCTTCGGCGTGTTCGTCCCCGCCTCGGAGGGCGACCCCGCCGAGGCCCGGCGCATCCTGGAGCGGCACGAGCCGGAGACGCTGCGGAGCAGCGAGGAGGCGGCCCATGCGTAAGGCACGCGCCGCCCTGGTCTTGGCGCTGGCGGCCCTCACCCCCGCCTGCACCCCGCTGGACCGGGCCATGGAGACCGTCTTCGGCCGCAGCATGCGGGACCAGAACTCCATGGACCCGTACGAGATGACGCTGCTGCCGCCCGACGGCACCGTCCCCTTCGCCGCGGGCAACTACCCGGCGCAGATGGGCCAGGTGGACGTGGGCCAGACGGACGGCCTCATGACCGACCTGCCGCCCTTCACCCAGGCCGCGGTGACGCCCCCTCCGGGGCAGCCCGTGGTGAACGACCTGGTGAACCCGGTGGCGCCCACCGAGGTGTCGCTGGCCCGGGGGGACACCGTCTTCCAGCGCTTCTGCTCGGTGTGCCACGGGGCCAACGGGATCAGCTCCGAGGCGCTCATCCTGCCCAAGCTCCCCATCGTGGCCGTCTACAACCTGGCCACCGGGAACGCCCGCACCTACACCGACGGCTACATCTTCGGGATGATGACCGTGGGGCGGGGCATGATGCCCGCCTACGGGGGGCGCATCGCCTACTACGACCGCTGGAACATCGTGAACTACGTACGGCACCTGCAGCAGCGGGCCGATTCCCTGGGGCTGCCCCTGACGCTGACCCCACCGCCCGCCCCGTCGGGGGAGGAGGACTGAGCCATGGCCCAGATCCACATTCCCCACGAGATCGAGGTCCGCTACCTGGACCGGCCGGGCATCCTGCTGCCCGGGCTCATGTTCGTCATCGGGCTGGCCGCGTTCATCGTGGGCCTCAGCGTGGACGCCCACATGGCGTGGGTAAGCTACGTGTCCAACTGGCTGTGGAGCACGAGCATCGCCATGGGCGCGGTGATGTTCACCGCAGGCACCACCATCGTGAAGGCCCGCTGGAACTGGTCGGTGAAGCGGATCAGCGTGGCGTTCGCCGCGTTCCTGCCCTTCGCCTTCCTCTTCCTGCTGCCCATGCTGAGCCTGAGGGAGAACTACTTCCCCTGGATCAGCCAGATGGCCCACGAGGTCGCGCTGCAGAAGAAGCAGGCGTACCTGAACATCCCCTTCCTGGTGACCCGGAACGTGGTGGGCGCCCTGGTCCTGTTCGGCCTGGGCCTCTACTTCGCCTACCTGTCGGTTCGCCCCGACATGGGCCTCACCTCGGAGGAGGCCTCGGCCGACGACCGGCGCTCCCGCTGGCGGGAACGCCTCATGGGCGGCTGGGCCGGACAGGAGGCCGAGGAGGTGCGGAGCTGGCACCGGCTGAACACGCTGGCCCCCGCCCTGGCGCTGGTCTACGCGGTCATCATGAGCATGTTCGCGTTCGACTGGGCCATGAGCCTCGAGCCCGAGTGGAACAGCACCATCTTCGGCGCCTGGTTCTTCATGGGCGCCTGGTGGGGCGGCATCGCCGTGACCGCGTTCACCGTGGCGCTGCTGGCGCGCAAGCCCCTGTGGCGGAACTGGCTGGGCCTGCAGCAGCGCCACGACCTGGGCAAGCTGTCCTTCGCCTTCACGGTCTTCTGGGGCTACCTGTTCTGGTCGCAGTACATCGTCATCTGGTACGGCAAGCTGCCCTGGGAGCAGGCGTGGATCATCCACCGCTCCCACGGACCCTACGGCTGGCTCTCGCTCGCGACCCTCTTCCTGTGCTTCATCATCCCCTTCGCCGGGCTGCTGGGGCGCAAGCCGAAGATGAAGCCGGCGCTGCTCATGACGTTCACCGGCTCCATCCTGCTGGGCCTGTGGTTCGAGCGCTTCCTGCTGCTCGCGCCGTCGGTGCACCACGCCGGCGAGATGGTGTTCCCGTGGTGGCAGCCCCTGGTGGCCCTCATGTTCCTGGGCCCCTTCATCGGGAGCGTGCGCTGGTTCCTGTCGACCTTCCCGGTGATGCAGGTGTGGCAGCCCCCGGTGCCCGAGGAGATGATCGAGATCGAGCAGGAGCTCCTGCCCGGCGTCGGACACAAGGAGACGCCGACCGGACGGCGGGGGTGGTAGGGTAGGGCCGGCGGCGCCTGCGATCCGGCTGCGCGCCCGCACGAGGCACCCCGCGGCCGATCGGCCCATGGCGACGCCCCGCCGGCCGTGACACCCTGGCGGCATGGCCGAAGCCGTCACCATCCGTCGCGACCCGGAGTCCGGCGAACTCGTCGTCCGCTTCCCGTACGAGCCTGCGCGCGTGGCGGCGATTCGGGTGGTGCCGGGCCGCCGCTGGGAGCCGAGGGAGAAGGTGTGGCGCGTCCCGCCGACCCCGCAGGCGGAAGAGGCCCTCCGGCGCGCCTTCCCCACCGCCCGCTGGGAAGGAGACGCCGCCAGCGAGGAGGCCGGAGCCCGCAAGGACGCCGCTTCGGCGGGACCGGCTCGAGCACGCCCGACCGGCGCGGCCCCGACCCGTCGGCTCTCCTTCTGCGCTTCGAGGAGGAGATGCGCCTCCGGGGCTTCGGCGCCCGCACCCGGAAGGCCTACGTCGGCCACGTGCGCCGGTTCCTGCAATCGGCCGAGGCGGCCGCGGGCGCAGAAGCCGGTCTCCCCGAAGCCCTCCGCTCCCACCTCCTGCGCCGCACCGCCGAGGATGGCATCTCCAGGGCGTACCATGACCAACTCGTGAGCGCCCTGCGCCGGTTCTCGGAGCTGGTCCTGGGGAGGCGCGTGGAGGACCTACCCCTGGTGCGCCCCAAGAAGACCCACGCCCTGCCCACCGTCCTGAGCCACGGCGAGGTGAGGCGCCTCCTGGCCGCGGTGCGCAACCCCAAGCACCTCGCGCTGCTGGCGCTCGTATACTCGGCGGGCCTGCGCGTGAGCGAGGTCGTGTGCCTGCGCCCCGCCGACCTGGATCTGGACCGGGGCCTCATCCGCGTGCGCCAGGGCAAGGGCAGGAAGGACCGCTACACCCTCCTGGCCGACGGCGCCCAGGCGGCCGTCGCCGCCTACCTGGAGCGGACCCACCCCGGGACCTGGCTCTTTCCCGGCGCCCGTCCCTCCCGCCACCTCACCACCCGCTCGGTCCAGAAGATCGTGGAGCAGCGCGCGCCTCGAAGCCAGGCATCCAGAAGAAGTTCTCCGTCCACGCCCTCCGCCACAGCTTCGCCACCCACCTGCTGGAGGCCGGCACCGACCTGCGCTTCATCCAGGAGTTGCTGGGACACCGGAGCCCCCGCACCACCCAGATCTACACCCACGTCTCGAACCGGGAGCTGAGGCGGATTCGGAGCCCGCTGGACATGGAGGGACCGAGAGGGGAGGGGGAGGAGTAGGCCGGGGAGTGGGCGGAGGGACATCGCCCGCCCCCCGGAGGACCACGCGATCGGCAGGCGCCCCGGCGCGCCTCCCGCCCCATAGACGGGCGCTAAAGGCTGGCACGACGGCGGATCTGCGCACACATTGCGAAAGCACTGACCGCCCCCCCCGAAGGCGCTGCCCAAAGCCAAATGCCCGAACCCCACCGCCAATCAACCGGCGGAGGACGTCTTACGCGAAATGGGGGTCGGGAATGATGTCGTTATGAGGCATTCACATAGGCGACTCTCCGAGCGGAAAGCTCCTCAAGTCGCATGGACCTAGCTTGGCATTCCCATCAGGCGAGCACTCATACAAGATGGCGACCCGCTCTGAAGAATTGGGACACCTTCTGGCATCCTTTCCGGACCTGGATGCCGGAGAGGGCGCTGTGGACGCAATGGAGTCCTTCGTCCTTGCGGCGTCCGCACAGGTGTCAGGCCCGGGGCCCGCTGGGAAGGTCATCTCGGTTGAGGAGGTCACCCGCCATATCGATACCAGCTGTGGCCTAGCCTTCGAAACCGGCGAGATCCATTCGGTTCTGGCTCGACTCGAGGACGACGAGAAGATCCGCTTCACCGATCGTGACAAGCACTCTTTCGTAGTCCGTACCGAAGCGCTGCGTGAAGTTTCCCAGCGATCGGTTGAGCGGGTCGCACTCAAGGAAATGGTGCAGGAGGAGTTTATCGGCAACCTGTTAGCCCGCCGGTCCGACCTGTCCTATGAGCAGGCAGAGTGGGTCTGGGAGGCAGTCGACAAGTTTGTCGTGCAGATGATGAACGCTCGTTCGGCCGAGGCAGCGAGCTTTCTCTACGTTGACAACCCCGGAGCCCGACTTGGGTTCGAGGCAGCACTGAACGAGGCGCGGAGCGCGATAAAGGTACCGGAAGATGAAAATCTGGATGAGATAGCCGCCGAGGAAGTGGTGCCCTACTTGCAGAGCGCTGGGCCCAATCGCACTGAGTACCTCCTCTCCAATCTGAACCGCGCCTTCCTTTTCCACCTCCTCAGTATTGATGGCGGTGCCTCCCGTCTTGTGAAGTCGGTCGTGCAGGGGAAGCACCTCTACGTAGATACGAACTTCCTCTTCCGGCTCCTGGCCCTGCACGGCCCACGCCAGGCCTACGCTCCGGCGTTCATTGTGAACATGGCGGGCGACATCGGATCAAGTGTCAGAGTCGCGCGGGCGACCGTTGAAGAGTTCAAGTCCACGGTCAAGCACCGCACCGGCGACATTCGCCGCCACTGGCTGAAGCGAAAGGACTTCCAGCGCCTCGCCGCTGAGTATCCAACGACTGATGTCGACTTCATGGGCCAGTTCTACCGTGAGATGCAGTCAGGCCTTATAACGGATCCGGACGACTTTGAACGGAAGTACATGCAGATCGAGACGGCCCTCGAGGATTGGGCCATCGAGATCGATGAAACGATGGAGTGGGACGATCAGCTTGCCGCCTCTCTAGCCGGTCGCTCTCAGCAACTGTTCTCCTGGCATAACGGAGACCGATCAAGACCATCGTGCGATCACGACGTGCTTCTTGAGCACTATATCAATCGACTGAGGAGCAGCAGGGTCGGGGGCCTGAAGGATGTTAGCGCTTGGTTCCTGACTACGACCGCCGCCTCACGAAATTCGCCTATTCAACAGCAAAAGATGGGGAGGTTCCCTTCACCCTGTTAGCCGGTGACTGGCTTCAGATCGTTAGGCAGTTCCTACCCAGGACGGACGATTACAACGCGGCCTTCCTCTCCATGGTGGCATCTCCCCTGCTCGCTGATGAGCGGGCCGTACCGATTCGGCATGTGGTTGGGGCGTTGGATCGGCTGCAACGCTACGAGGGCCTAACGGAGCGTGTGGTCGCCGGCATGATTGCGGAGCAGGAGTTCGTACGCCGTTTCGTGGAGGCGACCACGGAAGAAGAGGAGCTGCAGCTTGTCGAGTCCAAGGTGGCCAAGGTCTCGGCCGTGCTCGACGAGCGGATCTCGAAGCTTGAGGCCCAATTGCAGCGGAGTGAGTTTGAGCGAGATCGGGCGACGGTCACTGCGACGACATTGGCGGACGGGCTGAAAGAGCATGATGACCTGTTGCGCGATCAGAGTGCTCGGATCGAGAAGCAGTCTGATGAGATCCAACACCTCGCCAAGTTGGCCAGGGACCTCGAGCGCCAGCGTGACACCGCAAAGGGGCGGGCGGAAGAGATCGGGGCTGACCTCGGGAGTATCCAGAGCGAGAATCGTGCTCTGAAGCGAACTGTCTTCGCGGCGCTGCTAGCGCTCACCGTTGGGGCGCTCTACTTCGCTTGGCCACTTCTTCCGACCGCAGGATGGAAGCTGGCAAGCGGGGTGCTCGGTGGTGCGATCTTGGTCCTCGGCGGAGGCTGGCTTTGGGACCGAGATGGGATAAAGAAGAGCGGGTTTTGGATGGCTGTCCTCGCTCTGCTCACCGCCGTGGCAACGAAGGTGGCGAGCGTGGTACCCTGAACGCCTCATAACAAACAGTTGCCGGCTTCGTTCGCTGCGCTCACTTCGACGAGCATGGCTTCGCCTGTCGGCTTAGCCACGCCGGCAACTTTGACCGTTATAGGGCATGAGCCTAGGAGACCTGGATCGGTGGTGCAGAGCGACGCTCGCGTGAGCGGGCACCGCGTAGGCACGGTGTGCACCCAGTCGACCAGCGTGCTCGTCGATGACGGAGAACGAGTATTCTTGGCGTCTCGATCTGACGCCCGAAGAGCGGTCTCAGTCCATGCGGCTCGGAATTGATCCCGGAATGGTGAACCGGCGCTTGATTCAGACCGTTGTTGGAGAGCCAGGGCAAGAGGAGATCGATCGCCGCATCGGCGCTCTCCCGAAGCTTCCCGAGCATCTGCTCGAGGTCCGTGTAGACCATATCTATACTCAGACGCTTCTGGCGTTTTGCGAGTTCCTGAAAGTGCCGTCGCTTGGCGAGGTGTTGGCGACCGAGAAGGGCGCCCTCTTTTGCTCCACTGAGTTCATCGGTCCCTGTCCCGAGATCTATGAAGTGGACCGTGCCGATCTTCCGCTCGTGCCCAAGGGCAATAACAAGTTTCAGGTCCGGGTGGAGTTGACGACGAATCGGGTCCGAAGCGACACGACTCGGGGGGAGTTCGCGAAGGGAGCGGAGCAGGCCATAGTGGGCCGAATCAGAGACCGCGAAGGGGACACGCTTGTCGTTCAGCCACTCGTCATCGGAGGTCCATGGCTGCACGCCGATGACCCAGCGTGGGCGGATCGGGCTCCATGGTACAGCTTCCACTTCTTCGAGCATTTCGTGGAGGATGTGGACGAGTTCCAGCCCATTACCGACGTGCCTAAGCCATCAGAGGAAGAATGGCAGACGGCTATGCAGCAGATTCAAGAACAGGCCTTCAAGCAGTGCCTCGCTGAGATCTTGGGTGAGGAGGCTGGCAAGGACTGGGGAGGGGAGACCTCCGACCACTACTCGAGTCATTTGACGCTGTCTGGTGCTCGCCACACAGCCGCGTTTCTGTTGAAAGGCCCGAGCTCCTTCAAGCCGATGGGTCTCAATCATCTGGGGAAGAACAACGACCAGATCGTCCGACTTGCCTCAGAACCGGCGTCGCTCCTGGTTGTCCAACATGCGCATGAAGTACTGCCGGCTGTGAGGGAGACACTCCGAGTGTTTGCCGTGCAGCCTGGACGTGCCCGGAGGTACCTAGTCATGGACGGGCGGGATTCGTACAGACTGCTCGTGGCCAAGAATAGACTTGAGCAGGCTCTCGACTTGTCTAGCAGTTGAGGCCGGTACGGCTCACACCCTATAACAAACAACTGCCGCCTCCGTTCGCTGCGCTCACTCCGGTGCAACATGGCCCGTTGGCCGCCAGAGGCTCGTTGCACGGGTTGGTGTTGTATCGCTCTACGGAGCGTGCGACGTAGTCTTGGAGGGCCACGTCGGCAGTTTGAGAACGTTGATATGGAAGGGCCTGTCAATGAGCGGAGTGACGTCGGGTCACTCAGGGCAGGGGAAGGGGCGGCCGAGGCGTCTTCGACGATGAATCCTGCTGATATTCGATGGTTGAGTCCGGGACTCAGAGCATCATGAAACGGATCCGTCGGGAGCTGGCCCTGTCTATACGCGGGGATTGGGCACGAAGCCAGACCCCTTAACGAATTTCGGGCGTTCTCCTATCGTGCCTCGAACCGCCCCCCTCTGATGGCGAAGCGGTTTCGGGTTCAAGCGGCGTGCGCGGCCTCCGGATTTCCAGGAGCTTGGGAGAGGCCGGCGGTATCGATGTCCTGGAGCGCGGCCCAGATGAAGCCGATGAGCTCGCGGGCTACGGCGGTGGCGGCCACCTGCTTGGGCTTCTTGGCGGCGAGACGGTGGAAGACCTTGTAGAGGCGGTGCTGGGCTTTCCAAGCGTGGGTGACGACGACGGGGTCCTGCCCCTCTTGGCGGCGCTCGAAGGGAGGCGCCCACGGTGGGGCGTCGCCGGTAACACCAGGCGGCCTGGACGAGGACGTGGCGGCAGCGAGCATTGCCGGCTTTGGTGATGGCGCCCTGGTGTCTGCGCTCGCCGGAGGAGTGCTCACTCGGGACGAGGCCGAGATAGGCCATGAGCTGTGCGAGGGCTCTCGAAGCGCCTGAAGTCGCCGATTTCGGTGGCGAGGACCATGGCCGCATGGGTCTTGAAGCCGCGGAAGCAGGCGATGCGGTCGACGATCGGCTGATAGCGCGGGGTGAGCGCGAGCTCCTCTATGCGCCGGTCGAGCGCGTCTCTGCGCTGGAGCTTGTACTCGAGGAGAGCGAGATATTCGGCGAGGACCGTACGGTCGTCGGCGGCGAGGGTGCCGGGCTGGAGGACCTGGCGGATCCAGTTCATGTGCCGCGTGGTCCAGTGGGTGCCTTCACGGTAGATGAAGCCGCGGCGCCGAAGGAACTTGAGGATATAGTGGCGCGACTTGATGAGCTCGCGCTGGAAGGTCTCGCGGCAGCGGACGAGATCGCGGACCCGCTCGTCAGCTTCGGTGGGAATGTGGATGAGGACGAGGCGGTCGTCGCGGAAGTCGCGGGCGATCTTGATGGCATCGCGGCGGTCGGTCTTCTGGTGCTCGCCGGGGCGCCGGGGGATCAGCGAGGGGGCGGCGAGCTCGCAGGGAATGCCCCACTCGCCCAGGGCGCGCTGGAGCACGTAGCCGGCGCCGGAGGCCTCGTAGCAGACGCGAGGTGCTCCGGCCTCCGAAAGCCGCTGGAAGTAGCGCCGAATCCGCTTGGGATCGTTGGGCAGGCGGTCGATCCGCATCGCCTCGGGGTCCCGGTTCCTGAAGACGGCGGCGGTGACGGAATCCTTGTGGACGTCGAGTCCGACCCAGAAGATGGGCGTAGCAGCAGCAACGGTGGAGGACATGGGCTGGTCTCCTGTTCGTGCGGCCCGAGAGCCGCATGTGGCTCTGGCGCTCCGTCGCTGAATCGGGGACGCTAATCCGCGCTCAGCTCAGGAGGCCAGCCCTTCCATTGTGTCTATCCGCAACACGCGGAGTGAGAGTATGAATCCCACACCCTGCATCCGGGCATCGACCGTTCAGGAGTTCATCGATGCCGTAGAGAGGCATTACGCGTCGTGGGATACCGAAGTATTCCTCTGGTTCCGGGGTGAGCCCGTCGGTGCGCTGATGTTGAACCCTGAATCGCCCCGGGTTTGCCGGAGGCTCCAGCGCTTGAGAGGTTGGGGTCATGAGCAAACCGAGACAGTACTCCCAGGAGGTTCGGGAGAGGGCCGTCCGGCTGGTCCTGGAGCACGAGCGGGAATACGAGTCGCAGTGGGCGGCGATCCGCTCGATCGCGGAGAAGATCGGCTGCACGGGTGAGACGCTCCGGAAGTGGGTCCGGCAGGCCGAGCGGGATAGCGGGCGCCGCGGCGGGCTGACGACGGAGGAGCGCGCAGCGGATCAAGGAGCTGGAGCGGGAGAACCGCGAGCTCCGCCGCGCGAACGAGATCCTGCGCAAGGCGTCGGCGTATTTCGCCCAGGCGGAGCTCGACCGCCGAGCGAAGTGATGGTGGCGTTCATCGACGATCACCGAGGGGCGTACGGAGTCGAGCCGATCTGCGAGGTGCTGCCGATCGCTCCGTCGACCTACTACGCCCATAAGGCCTGCCAGGCCGATCCTTCGCTGGCTTCGCCGCGGGCCCAGAGGGAAGCGGTGCTGAAGGCCGAGATCACGCGGGTGTGGAACGCGAATCACGCGGTCTATGGGGCGAAGAAGGTGTGGATCCAACTGAACCGGGAGGGGATCCGCGCCGCCCGCTGCACGGTGGAACGGCTCATGGGTGAGCTGGGCCTGCGGGGGGCGACGCGCGGCCGTCGCTTCAAGATCACCACCGAGGCGGATGAGAGCGCACCTCGCCCCCTCGACCGGGTGGAGCGCAACTTCACGGCCGAGCGGCCGAACCAGCTCTGGGTCTCCGACCTCACGTACGTGGCCAAGTGGCGGGGCTTCGTCTACGTCGCCTTCGTCATCGACGTGTTCTCGCGCCGGATCGTCGGCTGGCGCGTGTCGAGCTCGCTTCGCAGCGACTTGGCCCTGGATGCGCTGGAGCAGGCCATCTGCGAGCGGCAGGCCGACGTGGAAGACGGCCTCGTGCACCACAGCGATAGGGGGGTGCAATATCTCTCTATTCGCTACACCGAGCGCTTGGCCGAGGCAGGCATCGAGCCCTCGGTCGGGAGCAGGGGCGACAGCTACGACAATGCCCTGGCCGAATCCGTGATCGGTCTCTTCAAGACCGAGGTCATTCGCCGGCGGGGGCCCTGGCGCACCCTCGAGGATGTGGAGTTCGCCACCCTGGAATGGGTCTGGTGGTTCAACTACCACCGCCTCCTCGGACCCATCGGCCACGTTCCCCCGGTGGAGTACGAAGAGGAGTACTATCGTCGCCGGGAGGCTCAGCCCGAGCCCTCCGGACTCAACTCACCGAGTCTCCGATAAACCCGGGGCGATTCAGTCCACCACGTGAGGCAAGGCAATGACTTGCTTGCCGGGGGCTTTCTCGTCTTCACCATTGGTCAGGGACTGGTCGTATCAGGCGCCGCAATGGATCCGCTCACAAGCGCACCATCATTTGGCGCGGGCGCCGGACTTTGGGCTGCCTCGTTGATCATGGTGAGTGTCAGCCGGCTCATTCCTCTCTGGATTCGGGGCACGGGATTGATCGCGGCGGGCCTGCTTGGGATCGTGGCGCTTCAGATCTTCTCGGGACGTGAGCTTACTCCCCTTTCGGCGCCTCTTCCGTTCTTCGCGTACCCCTTTCTCGTCGTGACGATGTGCGGATGGGCATGGGTACACTACCGAAGTGCCTACTGAGCACTTCTTCCAGTGAAAGCCATTCCGGGATTCTACGTGACGTACTCGTTCTTGATTACGAGCACCTTGCTGCTAAGTGATTCTGCGATCCTCTGGATCGTCGGCTTCCTTCCAGAGGGCGACGTGGCGACTGCCGGAATGGTGGCTGCGAATGGCCTGATGATGGGTGCTACTGCGTGGGCCCATTCGAGACATAGGCGTGCGGTGGCGGAGGCGAGGCCTGAGACCCGCCTGCTCGCTCCTAGGTGGCGTATCTCGTTCCAGGCTCCGGAGCCAATGTCCAAGAATGAAGTGTGCGCGTCCTCCCCGGCGGTGAGCGATCTGACAAGGGTTTGAACCTGACGGGGTAGGCGGGAGGGGCGGACAGTTGTTCGGCTTGCACCTCACAACCTTGGAGGTGGCGGCGAGAAGAAGGAGCTTGGCCTCCGTCTGAGTCTTGGTGCGTTTCGGCAGGAGTCATCGTGTCCGGCAACGATATTCAGTTAACACTCCTCGATGGCAGTCGATCTGAAGTTCTTGCGAGGGTGGTGCCAGGCGTGTTCGACCACGAGCTCAACCCGGGTCTGGTGCGAGAGTTCTTGGAGGACCGAAGGCATCATCTCGCGGTGGCTCTGTCCGGAGAATGGGTGGTTGGGATGGCCTCGGCCGTTCACTACATACATCCGGACAAACCGCCCGAGTTGTGGATCAATGAGATCGGCGTGGCCGAATCGTACCGGGGCCGAGGCATAGGCCACCGCCTTCTGCAGGCGCTTCTCGACCGAGGCAGTGAGCTTGGTTGCCGTTCAGCCTGGGTGCTGACAGAGGGGGGCAATGACCGTGCGGTCGCGCTCTACGAACGTGCTGGTGGTCAGCGGGTCAATCCGGGTCCAGCCATGTTCGAGTTTCGCCTGGAGGTTGGGTGAGCGCTCTGGATTCCGCCCGGAGGCACGTCCGATAACAATGAGGCCTCTGAGATGGGGATCTTGGTACGGTCGGCTGAAGAGAAGGACCTGGCGTTCGTGAGTCAGGACGGATATGTGAGTGCGGACGTCGTCCAGAGGAAGATAGAAGATGGGGAAGTCCTGGTCGCCGAGGTAGATGGAGAGCTGGCGGGCTATCTCCGAATCGAGTTCTGGTGGAACGTTCGGCCGTACATCGCCCTCATTCGTGTTCTCGATCCGTATCAAAGAAAGGGGGTGGGTAGAACGTTGCTGTTACACCTCGAGGAAATGTTGAGAAGCGCGGGGCACTCTCTGTTGTTCTCCTCGTCCAGGTCGACGGCGCGCGAGGCGCGCCGCATCGGTGCCCCAGGAACGTTACACGGCATTGTTGCTGGCGAGCTCTTCACGTGAGGCCAGACGACGATTTCCGTTGCGTAACGAGGTGACCCATGCACAGGTTCGCAGCACTCTGGCGTTTGTGGTGCCCGCGTCCTGACGCGGGATTCTGCGGAAGTCAGCGGCTGGCCGGACCTGCCCTGTAAAAGGAGATGAGCATGAGTGCCATGCGCGATGTTGCAGCCAAGTTCTTCGATGCATGCGAAACCGGAGGCGGCTGGGAGGCCTGCCGCGGGTATTGTCACCCCGACGCGACCTTCTCGGCGCAAGCTGGCGCGCTTGCAGAGGTTGATACACTGGAGGGCTACACCGAGTGGATGAAGGGGCTGTTTGGCCCAGTGCCGGATGGTTCCTATGAACTGCGGTCCTTCGCGGTGGACGAGGATCGAGGGAATGTGTCTGCGTACGCCGTCTTCCGGGGGACCCACACGGGAGAAGGTGGCCCGGTGTCCCCGACGGGGAAGAGCGTCGCCGCGGACTACGTGTACGTGATGGACTTTGACGGAGACCGCATCCGACACATGACGAAGATCTGGAACGACGGCTTTAGCCTTGCCCAGCTTGGTTGGATGTAGGCCCGGAAACTGAATGTGCAGGGGGGCAGACAATGATGGGCAGGACCTCCAGCAGAATCACCTCTCTGGCCCTTGCTTTGATCCTCATGGCCACGGCGGCCATCTCAGGGTGTGACACAAGAGATTCCGACCAGGCACTGGAGCGCAACAAGGAGCTTGTGCGCTCCATGAACGCGGAAGTCTGGAACAAGGCCAACGTCGATGCCATAGACGAGCTCTTCGCACCTGACTTCGTTCTTCACTTCCTGCCCGATGGTTCCGAGACAAGAGGCATCGCAGGCCTGCAACAACACGTACGAGACCTACACGACGCGTTTCCAGACTGGAGCGAAGACATCAAGCTCGTTGTTGCCGAGGGAGAGTTGGTCGTGATTCACTACGTGTCTAGCGGCACCAATCGGGGTCCGTGGCTTGGCAAGCCTCCCACGGGGAGGAGGGTCCAGGTCAACGAGATCTCGATATTCCGCATCGAAGATGGTCACATAGCCGAGCAGTGGCTCTTGCCGGACTTGGGCAGCATGCAGCAACAGCTCGCCGGCATGGCTGTTCAGTGAGGACTCATTCGGCCCATCCCGCTCTCCCCGGGGCAGCCACCTCCGCATTCGCTCAGGCGGCCGCCGCGAACGGCTGATTCGTTAGCCGCCATGCGGGTACGCAGGGGAAGAGAGGAAGACCATGCGGGAGAAGCTGCCTATAGTGAGTCTGTCGCTGATCTCGGCCATCCTGTACGCGGCCGGGTTCGTGGTTACCAATGCGTACCTCGCCGCATTCGCACCAGTGGGCTTCGATCTAATTCGTGGTCGATACTTGGCGGCGGGCTTGCTCTACGGCATGGTCGTTGGGCCGTCTGTAGCAGTCACGTGGCTCGGGGTACGAGGTGCCGCCCACTCCCTTTCCCATCCGACACGGAGCGGGCGACGCAACCGGCTGCATGCGGCCGGCAATATGGTTGGGGGTTTCATGAGCGCCCTACTCTATCCCACCGCGCTCTTTGGCCTCGTGGCGGTGGACGATGCTTGGTCCCTTCCAACACTCTTGCTCTGTGTGGCGTTGCCGAGCCTGATGGTGTTGGTTTGGCCACTAACAAGGGGTGTTGATGTGCTGTGGCATCGAGAGCACCCTGCACCGCGGGAGCTCTTCCTCTACGCGACGCTGGGACTCGTGCTGTTCGCGCTGATCCCGAGCGCCAGCGTCTTCGGTGCCCGACTCTATCCTCATGCGTCCCAGTCGTTCGGCGGTGGAGCATCTTGGACGGCGAAGCTCTCGCTGGCTTCGCCATTAGCGGAGGAAGGGGATACGGTGACTACTTTGAGGGCCGCGCTCATTGACGTTGCAGAAGATCACGTGTCCCTCGTGGCGTGTCCTCTTCACATAGGTGGTGAAATCGTGCCTCTGACCATCGCACAGGACCGTGTGGCCGCCATCGCGGTGGACTTCGGCGGCGCAGTGGCACTCAGACGTCTCTCCGATCTAACACCGACGTGCCGGCGTCGCAGGAGCGGGCCTCGTTGAGGAGGGGGGTCGGCTGTGCTCGCGCTTCCCAGAGGAAAGCGGGCGAGGTTGGCCGAGCGACTGATCGCCAGCTTGGATGAGGAGAGGGCCAGACTACTGACCCGGTAGCAGATGTCCTACGGACTCTCCGCCGCACTTGTCCCTCGGCCACGGCGGCGCCGGGGAAGGCCTCACTGGTGGCGGATTTCCCCCGGTCACCGAGGTGACCGGGGGACCGGAGAAAGGTGTGCTCCGACGACCTCAGTGCCTCCAGCCGTCGTTCAGCGTGAGAAGGAAGCTCACGAGCTGTTCCTCCTCCGCCGAGGTCAGGCCGATGTTCCCGAGCTCATCCGTGTTCACGTTCGCGGCCACTTCGGGTTCCGGCCAGCACGCGGGGCGGAAGCCTACCGTGCGGAGGCCGGCGGGCGTCGCTGCGACCTCGCCCTCGAGGCAGCGGCGTAGGACGTCCCGTGTGTTGTAGAAGTGGACCACCTGCCGCAGGCTCTTGAACACTCCATCGTGCATGTACGACTGAGGAGCCCCGCCGGGCCCTGCCGTGAGGTTCCGGAGCGTGGGTACCTTCTGGGCGCCGTAGAGGGAAGGGTCGCCCAGGAAGCCCCCGAGCCCGAGGTCCACGAAGCCTGGATCGGTGTCGTACACGGGATTCAGTGGGTTTCTCGGCACGCCCAGGTTATCGTAGGTGTAGTCGGTGAACAGGGGAGCGGGCCCCGCCGAGGAGTGACATCCCGAGCACCCGGCCTTTCCGTCGAAGAGGGCGAGCCCAGCCGCTTCGTCATCCGTGAGGGACGTCTCCCCGGCGAGATAGGCGTCGAACTTCGAGCTGAAGGTGCTTACCTCGGGCGATCCTTCGAACGCGGCCACCGATCGGGCGATGTTCTGGTAGGCTCGGGTCACCTTCAGGCGATCCGGGGGCGTCAGGGGGACCTCGACTCCCTCTGTCCGGCACAGGGCGCGCATGTCCAGGGGGAAATCGATGCTCCAGGGCTCGTCGCCCCAGACGTCCTCGTACACGCCCCCGTACCAACCTTCCCGCACGAGCCACACGACGCAGGCGGCGTCGGGAAGCGCCTGCTCCACGGGGTTGAGGAAGGGACCCATTGCCTGGTCGGCGGCTGGGTTGCCCAGGACCTCACCGGTCGCTCGACCATTCCAGAAGTTGCCGCCGATCCATGCGTTTTCCCCAACGTCGAAGTGGAGGACGGGAGCCTGAGCGGCGTATGCCGCCGCCGGCGGACGGCGGTTGCCGAAACGCGACCGGACGGATCCGGGATATACGGACCCCCGCTCATTCACGCCGCCCAGTGGACCGGTGAAGCCGTAGTCCGGGTCGTGGCACGCTGCGCACGCCTGGTTGCCGTGGAGCGAGAGCCGCGTATCGAAGAATACCTGGCGACCGAGATCGACGGAGCTGCCCCCCTCCATCGATGCCCTGGAAAGGTTCGGCTGCGGCTGAGGTCCCGCGGCGTCCTGATCGCGGCAGCCGAGCAGCGCCAGGGCTGCGGCGAGGGCCGCTCCGGTGGCGAGTCGATGCGAGTCGAATAGCATGGTGGCTCCTCCTGCCGGCGGGCGAAATGGCCTGCGCTGCCACCCCGCCATCCGGGGCCCCGACGCCGGCCCCGGCGCACCGAATCGCGGGTGCAGGGATTCACCATAAGGCGCGCCCCTCGCGCGCGGCGTAGGGTGTCGCCTCATGTCCGCGTGGGGGAAGTACCGCTTCCCTGTGTTCTGGGCAGCCGCGCGCTGATCCGGGAGCGGTGGAGCGGAGGATCAAAGGGCTGCCCCTTCCGCCGCTTGAGGTGATCGGGAGGGCGAGTCGCTGCGGCAACGCCGAGAGAGGGATGGAGCCATGAGTGGGGGCCGCCGGATCGGAGTCGCTGATACCGACACGGAGATCGCGCGCTGCTTTGCCGTGATGCGTCAGCTGCGGCTTCACCTCAGGGAAGAAGAATTCGTCCCGCGGGTCCGGCTGCAGCAGCGCGATGGTTACCGGCTCGTCTTCCTCGAGGATGAGGGTGAGGTGGTTGCGACCGCAGGGTTCAGGGTGATCGAGAACCTTTCTGCTGGCCGCGTGCTCTACGTCGATGACCTGGTCACCGATGCCGCCCGGCGGTCGAAGGGGTACGGGGCAGAGCTACTTCGGTGGCTTACCGACCAGGCGCGGCTCGCGGGCTGCGCGAAGCTGGATCTCGATTCCGGAGTCCAGCGACACGACGCGCACCGGTTCTACCACGCGCAGGGCATGACCACCTTCGCGCACCATTTCCGTCTTGAGCTGTAAGGCAAGAGAACGCGCAACGGGGAGATCGTAGATGGCGAAGCTTGTCTTTGGAATGAACCAGTCCCTGGACGGGTACGTCGACCATGCGGCGTTTTCGCCGGGTCCCACGCTCTTCCGGCACTTCATCGAGGAGGCTCGGGGGCAGGCGGGCAGTGTGTACGGTCGCCATATGTATGAGATCATGCGTTACTGGGACGACGATCATGCTGAGTGGGATGCGGATGAACGTGCGTTCGCAGCGGCGTGGCGGGCCCAGCCGAAATGGGTCGTCTCCCACTCATTGAAGACCGTCGGCCCCAACGCCACCCTCGTCGAGGGTGATCTCGGGAGTGCGATCCGCAAGCTGAAGAACGAGCTCGACGGGGAGATCGAGGTCGCTGGCCCGGTGCTGGCGCGAAGCCTCACCGACCTCGACCTGATCGATGAGTACCGGATCTACCTGCACCCCGTGGTGCTTGGGCGCGGCACGCCCTATTTCGCCGGGCCGCGACCACGGCTCCGCCTCATGGCGAGTGAGCGGATCGGGGACGACGTGCTCAAGTTGACCTATGCGCCTGCATGAACGCGCCGTACATCGAGGCCGGCATCACGGGGGTTCGTGATCCTCTGAACCTCGCCTTCCACGGCATCTTCTTCGTTGCCGCGATCCTTGGCATGGCCCTGAAGAAGGAAAGGGGACATCGTCCGCTGGCGTACTCCGTCCTGGTCGTGCTCGTGGCCTACACCGTTGACGACACGCGCTGAATTCTCGCTTGGATGGCTCTCGCTTACGGTGATCGTGCTCGTCGTCGGCGGAATTCAGGTCGGCCTGTACCTGGCGGATTGGTACGACGACGGTGTGGCGGAGCCGCTGTCGCTGTGGATCGGCATCGTGATTCTGCTCATCGGAGGGGCACTGGGGATTCTGCCGTTCCTGCGTTCTCCGGGGTCACGGTAGGGGCGGAGGTTGGTGACTGTGCGGTCCCGACGGAGGAAGACGGAAGGGAGGGCGGCTTGAAGGCGCTGACGTCCCCGATCGCAGGGGTCAGACCTTCTCGTTATACGCGTCGAGAATGATATCCCAGGCCTGCCGGTAGCCGGCCTGGACCATCTCTGCGACGGGGCCGAGTCCTTCCCAGTTGCTCTGGGTGAGCTCCACGCGCGTCATGTCTTCGCCGAGTGGCGAAAAGCGCACCTCTACGGTGCTGAAGCCCGGGTCCTCCTCGGAAGGGTGGGGGACGTGGAAGTCCATCTCGAGATAGTCGAAGGGGTCGTAGACCGTGATCACGCCCCAGCGGTGCTCCACGCCGTCGGCCGCCACCTCGACGATCTCGCCCCCTTCGCGGGCGTCCACGCGCAGTGTGGCGACCGCCTGCCCGCGCATGACGGAGGTGGCAAATCTGTGCTTCGGCCACCAGCTATCCATTTCCAGGAAGACGGTGAACGCCCGCTCTTGATCGCAGGGCACTTCGATGGTCTTGACCAGGGGCTCCAGCATGGCATCGTCCTTTTCAGGGATTTCTGTCCATACGTCGGGCGATCTCGGTGCTGTAGGCGTTCAGCACGTCGGACCAGAAGCTCTCCAGGTAGTGCCGCAGCTCGTTGAGGCCCTCGCGGCGAACGGAGTAGAAGTGGCGGGTGCCTCGGGGCTCCACGCCGACCAGGCCCGCCGCTTCGAGCACTTTCAGATGCTGCGATACCGCAGGCCGGCTCACGGGCTGCTCCGCCGCCAACTCACCGACGCTCCGAGGGCCGAACCTCAGGGACTCGAGGATGGCGCGGCGGGTCGGGTCTGCCAGCGCCGTGATGACCTCATCGTAAGCCATAGCTTACGGTAAG
The DNA here is from genome assembly GCA_963720485.1 of uncultured Gemmatimonadales bacterium. Classification (GTDB taxonomy): domain Bacteria; phylum Gemmatimonadota; class Gemmatimonadetes; order Longimicrobiales; family Gaopeijiaceae; genus MFD05684-c1. Next base: position 3,846,858 of record OY970395.1, on the reverse strand, counting down.
CTGCAACTTACCAATGCGCAAGCCGCCCGGGAAGACACACGAGCTCACGGGGCTGAAGGTGCGGCTCCAGGCCGCCGACCTGGCGGCCACCACCTTCTTCTTCCGGGACGTACTGGGGTTGGAGGTCGTCGACCGCTGGTCGGGAGCGGATGATTCGGGCATCGTGTTTGGTCTGGGTGGGGTGGCCGGTTCGGCCTTTCTGGAGTTCGGGCAGGTGGCGTCCCCGGACAACGGTGCGGCGTCCGTCCAGCTCCGGGTCGACGACATGGCCGGCTTTCTCGCCCGGCTGGGCGACCGGTGGGCGGTCGACGGGCCGCACGAGCGACCCTGGGGGAGTGTCTACAGCTACCTTCGTGACCCCAACGGCGTCCAGGTCATCGTGTATGCGGGAACGGTGTGAGAAGGGCGGCATTCGAGCAGACGAGCTCGCCGGCGAGGTCCGGGACTTCTTCGGTGCGCACGCCCGGGAATTCGGCCTCGATGCTCGCGCCATCCAGGTTCGGCACGTGTTCAGCCGGGGCGGGTTCGTCAACCGTTCCTTCCGGGTCTCCGATGGAAGCGGGGCTCTTCATGTGAAGTTGGCCGTCTCGGCGGGTGCGCGGGCGGCGCTGAGGCGATGGCATGGAGTGGGGCGGGCCCTGGAGAGGCATCGCGCGCCTCCGATCCTGGAGCAGGTGGAGATCGGAGGGACGAGCGGACTGGTCTTCCCCGTGGTGCGGGGTGCGAGGCCGCCGTTCTCCGACGACGTGACAAGAGCCGTGCTCGGGTGCCTCCAGGGGCTGTGGTCCGATGCGAGCATCGCATCCCGGCTCCCGAACCGTGATGGACGGACCGCGGCGAGCTGCTACCTGGACACCTATCACGACCGGTTCACGGAGGACCTGGGCGGCATCGAGGATGGATCTCCGCCCTTTCTCGCGACCCGGGACCTGGAGTTCATGAAGAGGGAGGTGGATCACCTGCGGGCGGCGGTGGAGGCCGATCCGGCGTTCGGGGAGGCCCTCTCGACGCCGATCCACGGCGATCTGTGGCTGGACAACGTCGTCTGGGACACCGGTGCGTCGTGGCATATCGTGGATTGGGACGACCTCCAGATCGGCGACCCGGCGATGGATGTCGCGATGCTCGTGGGTCCCACGCCCCGGGACCTGACTCCCTTGAAGGGGCTGGAGGTGGTGGAAGAGGTGGTCGGCCGCGACGTGACGGACCGCCTGACCCTTCTGGGACGTGCCTCCTTGCTCGACTGGGTGATCGATCCCCTCGCCGACTGGATCGAGGCTGGGGTCGTCGTTCCGGATCGGGTGGCGGACGTTCGGAAGGAGAAGGAGAGGATCCACAGGCGGTCGCTCGCGCTGTACCGGTCTCTGTACGCCGAAAGCCCGTAGCCCAGAGGTTCCATGTATACGCCTCCATCCTTCCGGATCGACGATCTCGCGGTGCTCCACGCGCTGATCCGGGAGCATAGCTTCGGCATCCTGGTCAGCCAGCACGGGGACCGGCCGGTGGCGACCCATCTTCCCTTCCACATCGACCCTGGACGGGGTGGGCCGTACGGAACGCTGATCGCCCACATGGCCCGGGCGAATCCCCAGTGGAAAAGCTGGACCGACCAGACCCGGGTGCTCGCGATCTTCCAGGGGCCCCACGCGTACGTCTCGCCGGGGTGGTACGAGTCCCAGGAGACCGTGCCCACCTGGAACTACGCGACGGTCCACGCGGGCGGCACTCCCCGGGTCATCCACGATCCGGACGCGCTGCGTCCGCTGGTGACGGCCCTGGTCGACCTCCACGAGGACCACGCCGGGTCGGGGTGGGATCGTGGGCTCATGGAGCCGGGGATGCCCGCCGAGCTGAAGGCGATCGTGGGCTTCGAGATCCCCATCGACACCCTCGAGGGGACGTTCAAGTTCAATCAGAACCGGTCCCGGGCCGACCAGCGCGGCGTCGCCGACCACCTGGAGCGGTCCGCCGACCCGGTGGAGCGCGCCGCGGGAGCGATCATGCGTCGGAACCTCGACGGGTGAAGCGGCGTGGGGCGGCGGACAGCCCTTCCTTCTCCGTCGTGATGGTGGGCGCTACGGGCGCGGTGGGCTCCGAGGTGGCGAAGACGCTGGCGACCATGCCCGACGTCACCTCCATGACCCTGTTGGGTCGGAGGCCCCTCGAGTCCGTGGGGGGCGAGCGGGTCGCCCAGCACACCATCGACATCTTCGACCCCGCCTCGTACGAGCACCTCCTGCCGGGCCACGACGCGGCCATCTGCACCCTGGGCGTGGGACAGCCCTCGAAGATGAGCCGGGAGGAGTTCGTCAGGATCGACAGGGACGCGGTCCTGGACTTCGCCCGGGCCTGCAAGCAGGCCGGGGTGCAGCACTTCAGCCTCCTCGGCGCGGTCGGCGCCAACGCCGGGTCCGCGTCGTTCTACCTGCGCACGAAGGGTGAGCTCGAGGACGGGCTCAGGGGGCTGGGCTTCCGGAGGTTGAGCCTCTTCCGCCCTTCCATGATCCTGACCCCGACCAATCGCTACGGGCTGTCCCAGGCGGTGACCCTGGCGCTCTGGCCGCGTCTGGATTTCCTCCTCCGGGGCGGCTGGAGCCGCTACCGGGGCATCCGGGTGGAGGAGCTGGGTCGGGCGATGGCCCTGGACCTCCGTTCGCCGGCGACGGGCTGCGAGGTCCTGGAGTGGGGCGCCATCCGCGCCCTGGCCCGGGGCTGACGCGGGCCCCCCTCAGAACCGGACGGCAGCCGACACCACGGCGTAGTGCAGCCAGGCGAAGGTGTAGACGGCGTCCACGTCGGCACCCCCCTCCACCGTCCGGTACCCGCCGGCGAGGGTCCAGGGGCCCCGGTCGTACGCCGCCTTGAGGGAGACGTCCTCGGCGCGGCCGGGGCCTCCGGCGAGGGCGTCGGCGTCCAGGCGCAGCCGCCAGTTGGGCGCGAGGCGGCGGTCGGCGGCGAGGTGCAGGAGGGGCACGAAGCCGAGGTCGGCCTTCTGGCTCGACACGCTTCCCTGGCGCAGCGCGATGTCGGCGTCACGGATCTTGGCCGTGAAGCCGACCCACCCGGTCCAGTCGGTGCCCTGGTGGAAGCGGTAGCGGTAGGTGAGGCGGTAGGAGTTGAAGGTGTACGTCGCCTCCGTCGCGGCGCCCGGGACATAGGCCGCCCCGGCGAAGCGGACGGGTGCGGCCAGCCTGCCGGTCTCGCGGATGGTGAGGGGGGCGGCCAGGGCGCGGAGCTCGTGGCGCTCACCGATGCGCCACGACACGTAGACGCGCGCCGCGGGCCACGGCCCCGATCCGGTCAGGCTCTGGAGCGAGAAGCGGGTCGCCGAGGCGTCGTTGGGGATCTGGACGTCGTTCCGGCTCTGCCAAACGGCGCCGCCCTCCAGCTCCACCGAGAAGGCGGGCGCCTCCTGGGCGTCGGCCGCGGACGGGGCCGAGAGCAGGAGCGCGGTGCATCCGGCCGACAGGGTCGAGGAGAGCTTCGTCATGGGCCCGTGCTGGTGGTGCGGGAGTCGGGGGCGCTCCGGGGGCGCCCGTGCCACGCTTCAAGATAACCGGACGTGGGAGATGCCGGCCGGCCCGAACCAGGTGGTCAGCGCATCCTCGAGCCCGCTGTAGTCGCCCTCGCCGACCCAGGCCACGTAGCCGTCGGGCCGGACCAACACGGCGGTCGGCGCCGGGACTTCCCCGAGCACCGGCAGCTCCCACGGACCGACGTAGCTGGCGTCGAGCACCTGGACCCGATCGGCCCAGGGCCCGACGTCGACCTCTCCGGGCTCCCCGAGGTCGAGGAGCACGGGCCGGGCGTCGTGGAGCAGGGTGAACACCCGGCGGGGGCCCGCGGGGGTGACCAGGTCGAGATCGGGCATGCGGCGGCCCAGCAGGGGGTGCCCCTCACCCAGGTCGTAGCGCACGTCGAGGCCGGACATCATCCCACCGAGCCGCTTGCGAGGCTCGTCCATCGCGAGGAGCTCGGAGAGGATCTCGCGCAGGGCGTCGGTGCGCTCGTCGGTGCGGAGCGCGGCGACCTGCGCCAGGGTGTCCCGCAGCACGCGGGCCGCGACGGGGTGCCGCTCGGCCTGGTAGGTGTCGAGGAGGCTCTCGGGCGACGTCTCCCGGACCACCCGGGCCAGCTTCCACCCCAGGTTCACCGCGTCCTGCAGGCCGATGTTGAGGCCCTGTCCGCCCGCCGGGTAGTGGACGTGAGCGGCGTCGCCGGCCAGCAGCACCCGTCCCCTCCGGTAGGACGCCGCCTGCCGGGCCGTGTCGGTGAACCTCGACACCCAGGCGGGAGGGTGGACGCCGAAATCGGTCCCGTAGACGGCGATGAGCTCCTCGCTGAGATCGTCCAGGGTGGGCTCGTCGGTCCGGCCCGGGCGCCGCTCCGTCACGAGGACGCGCACCGGCCCGCCCTCCCCCATCCGGCTCAGGGAATGGATCCCGAAGGCGTCGCGGCGGAGCCCCCACTCCGGCTCCTCGGCCAACTCGACCTCGGCGATCAGGTGGCTGACGGTGGCGTCCCACCCGGGGAAGTCGATGCCGGCGGCCTTGCGGACCACGCTGCGTCCGCCGTCGCACCCGACGAGGAAGCGGGCCCGCAGGGGAGGGCCCTCGGACAGCTCCACGTCGACGCCGGTGTCGTCCTGGGCGAAGCCGGTCACCTCGCGCTCCCGGTGGATCACCACGCCCAGCTCGTCGACCCAGCCGGCGAGGATGCGCTCGATGTGGCTCTGCCACAGCGCGAGCCCGTAGTTGTGTCGCGTGGGAAAGTCGCTGATGTCCAGGCGGATCCACGCGAAGCCGGCCACCTGGGCCACCTGCCCCTCCGCGAGGAACCGGTCCGCGATGCCCCGCTGATCCAGGACCTCGAGGGTGCGCGCATGCAGGCCGCCTGCCCTGGACCCGGCCAGGTCCTGGCTGGCCCGCGGCTCGACGACGGCGACGTCTACCCCCGCCAACGCCAGCTCCCCCGCCAGCATCAGCCCGGTCGGACCGCCTCCCGCGATCACCACCCCGTGCTCGGCCATCGCCCACCCTCCCGTTCCGCATGTAATCGGCGTCGCTCCGGCCCGTGATCATGGCCCTCCCCCGGGGGATTGATGCAAGCCTCCCCGGGCCCTCTATATTGCCGGAGAGGAGCCCCCCCTTCCTTCGGAGCGGGAGGTCCATGAAGGCGATCTACTACACGGCCGTGAGCCTGGACGGGTACATCGCGGACCCGGACCATTCCCTGGACTGGCTCTTCCAGTTCGGAGACGGGGACGAGAGCAGCTTCCCCACCTTCATCCGGGACGTGGGCGCGATCGCCATGGGGTCGGGAACGTACGAGTGGCTGCTGAGGAACCACGTCTACCAGGACCCCGCCGCTCCCAAGGCCTGGCCCCAGGAGCAGCCGACGTGGGTGTTCACGTCGCGATCGCTCCGGGTCGTTCCGGGGGCGGACGTCCGTTTCGTCCGGGGCGACGTCGCGCCCGTCCACGCCGAGATGCGCGAGGCGGCCGCCGGGAAGAACCTGTGGGTGGCGGGGGGAGGAGACCTCGCGGCCCAGTTCCACGACCAGGGCCTGCTGGACGAGATCATCGTGACGATCGCCCCCGTCATCCTGACGAGCGGCTCCCGGCTGTTCACGCGCAGAATAGTGAAGCCGCCGCTGAAGCTGCTCGCGGTCCGGCCGCACCCGAGCGGGCTCACGGAGATGCACCTCGAGGTCCTGTGAGCGCGGTCGAGGCCTCCCGGGGGGGCGGGGTCGGCCCCCCTTCCCTCGACCCCGATCTGCCGCTGATCTGGCGCCGCACGGTGCCCCTCGCCCCCTACTTCGAGCTCCTCCAGGGCGACCGGGTCATCGGGGACATGGAGCCGGCCTCCATGTACGGGATGGACGCCACCGGGGAGTGCCTGGGGAGCTCCCTGGAGCTGCGCCTGGACACCAGCCTGTTCGGCGGCGTCCGCGTCGGGAGCCGGGCGTCCATGGAGGGGCGGGAGGGGCCGAGCTTCCGGGGGCCCGCATACGCCTGGGGCCGCATCCGGACCCCCGGGGGGGAGGTCATGCGCTGGCGGCACGCGTTCACCCGCATGTACACCCACCTGCTGTTCGACGCCCGGGGGGAGGAGCTGCTCCGGCTCCGGCCGACGTTCCTGCGCTTCGGGCGCACCGAGACCCGGGTGATCCTGAGCCGGCGCGCCCACGCCCGGCCGGACCTGCCCGAGCTCCTTCTCGTCGGGTGGTTCCTGCGGGTCCACGGGGAGGCGATGGGGCGCCGGATCTTCCGGAGGCGGCGGGGGGCGGAGGAGTTCTGAGGGCCTCCCCCCCGGTGGCGGGCAACCTCCCGCCCACGCTTCATCCGATCCCCGACAGACGAGCGTCATCCGAGGGGCCATCGTGCGAGAGCACGGGCAGTCCGCCGCACCACCGAGGCCCAGGAGGGCGACGATGCTCGGTCCCGTATCTCCCGCGCTCCGCAAGGTCGGCCTCTGGTCCGCCGTCCTCGCCACCGTCTTCGCCGTCACGTACGACGTGGGCCAGATCGCCGAGTGGATGGGGCTCCTGGGCTCCGCCGGCGGGCCGGAGAGCTCGAGCACGCCCCTGGGGATCGTGGTGCTGCTCACCCCCTCCCTCTTCCTGGGCTCGTCGTTCCTGGTGCTCATGGTGAGCGTCCACGAGATGACGCCGCCGGAGCGCAGGATCTGGAGCCACGCGGCGCTGGCGTTCGCCACTGCGTACGCGGTGCTGATCAGCATGAACTACTACGTTCAGCTCGCGTGGGTGGGCCCGCGCCTGGCCCGGGGGGAGGTGGCGGGGATGGAGCCCTTCCTCTTCACCCCCTTCGACTCCTTCCTCTACGCCGTGGACATCCTGGGCTACAGCTTCATGAGCGTGTCGACGCTCTTCGCCGCCATGGTCTTCACCGGCCCCGGGATCGAGCGGCTGACGCGCGGCTTCCTCTTCGCCAACGGCCTCATCGTGCCCTTCCTCGCCCTGCAGATGTACGTGCACGGCCTCATCTGGGTGGCGGCGCTGTGGGCCGTGACCTTCCCGGGGACGACGTGGTGCCTGGCCGTGGTGTTCGCGCGGCTGGAGACGACCGGAGAGGCCGCTCCTTTCACCGCTTCAGCAGCTCCCGCGTATCCCGCTCCAGCTCCCCCGGGTAGGTGAACCCCCGGTCGCGCGCCACGCCGTGGGCGGCGCGGGCGAAGAGGTCCATCATGGCCTCGAGGGCGGCGCGGTGGCCATCGAGCGTCTCCCCGGCGTAGGTCCGGTCCAGCGTCGTCCGCTCGCCGGGCTCCAGGAGCCAGCGGAGCCCGCTGCCCCGCACGCCCAGGCTCTGCTCCCATCCCCGCTCCACCTGGACGTACCACTCCAGCATGGGGATGAGGCAGCGGAAGCGGAGCACGGTCTCCAGGCTGTAGCGCGCTGGGAGCAGCTCACCCCGGCCCACGTGCTTCGCCACGTACAGGGTCTCCCACCAGAACTCCTCCACCACCGCCCGGTACTCGCCCGCCGTCGGCGGGCGCGGCACGTACGCCATGGCCGAGGCGGGGGGAAGCCGCTCGGCCACCCCGTCCCGGTCCAGCAGCACGCGGTACCCGGCGCCCAGCCAGTCGGGCAGCGCGTCCTGCTCGACGATCCTCTGGAGCAGGTCGATGCGCGAAAGGGTGAAGTCCGCCCGGTGGCCGCCCCGGTATTGCACCAGGCGGGTGGGCACGCTCTCCCCCCGGTGCTCGGTGGTCTCGCGCAGGACGAGGAGGGGCCGGCCGAACGTCTGGAGCCAGGTGTCCCGCTCCGGGAGCGGGCTCTCCGGCTCGAGGAAGAGGACCACGTCGTGGTCGGAGAGGTGGTCCCTGGCCCCCTGGGGCGACGCCCGGGAGCCAATGAGGAGGGCGGCGCGGACGTCGGCGCGCTCCGCCGCCCAGGCGGCGATCTTCGCCTCCAGCGAGCCGGAGGCCGGTGGTGTTGGAGTCATGGCAGGAATCTACCCCGAAAGCGCCTGAACGCGCGCGTGGCGCGTGGAGTGTTGCGTTCTCGTCTGCGTGCGAGGAACGTACGACAAACCCCGAGGCCGCGTGAGGAGGGTCCGTGACGAAATCGAATGCCGACTGGTTCGCGGACGACGCGTTCTGGGAGACCCTCTTTCCCTTCATGTTCCCGCCGAGCCGGCTCGTGGGCGCGGACGAGGAGGTGGAGCGGATCGTGGCCCTCGCAGGCGTGCGCCAGGGGCGGGTGCTGGACCTGGCGTGCGGCCCGGGACGCCACGCCGTCGCCCTGGCGAGGCGGGGCTTCGAGGTGACGGGCCTCGACCGCTCGCCCTACCTCCTCCAGCGGGCCCGGAAGCTGGCGGCCGAGGAGAGCGTCGACGTGGAGTGGGTGGAGGACGACATGCGCCTCTTCCGGCGGCCGGCGGCGTGGGACCTGGCCGTGAGCATGTTCACCTCCTTCGGCTTCTTCGAGACGGAGGAGGAGAACGAGACCGTCCTGAGGAACCTCCACGCGAGCCTCGGGCCGGGGGGCGTCCTGGTGATGGACCTGATGGGCAAGGAGATCCTGGCTAGGGGCTACCAGGAGACCGTCTCCCAGGAAGTGCCCGGGGCCGGCCTCCTGGTGCAGCGGCACCGAATCTCCGACGGATGGAGCCGGGTGTCCAACGAGTGGCTGGTCGTGGAGGACGACCGGGTGAAGCGCTTCCACTTCCGGCTGTGGGTCTACTCGGGCGCCGAGCTGAAGGCCCTCCTCCACACCGTGGGCTTCGGCCGGGTGAGCCTCTACGGCGACCTCTCGGGGGAGCCCTACGGCGCCACCGCCCGGAGGCTGGTGGCGGTGGCACGGAAGGAGGGCGAGGGGTGAGGGACAGTACCGAGCGCTTCTCGGACCGGGTCGCCGACTATGCCCGCTACCGCCCGTCGTATCCCGAGGGGTTGGTGCCGGCGATCCGCGAGGCCGTGGGGCTGACGCCGGCGTGGGTGGTGGCGGACCTGGGGTCCGGCACCGGCCTGTCGAGCCGGCCGTTCCTCGAGCACGGGAACCCGGTGGTGGGGGTGGAGCCCAACGAGGGGATGCGGGGGGCGGCCGAGGCATCGCTGGCCGGCTTCCCCGCCTTCCGGAGCGTCGGGGGGACCGCCGAGAGCACGGGGCTCGGCGACGGAAGCGTCGACCTGGTGGTGGCGGGGCAGGCCTTCCATTGGTTCGATCCCGCGGCGGCCAGGGAGGAAAGCGCCCGCATCCTCCGCGACCCCGGGTGGGCGGCGCTGTTCTGGAACATGCGCCTGAGCGACGCCGACGCCTTCGCACGGGGCTACGAGAGCCTCCTCGAGCGGCACGGCACAGACTACGGCCGGGTCCGGAGCCGGTGGGCCGACCGCCCCGCCATCGAGGCCTTCTTCGGCGGCCGCCCCGAGGAGCGTCGCATGCCCAACGAGCAGGTCTTCGACTTCGAGGGCCTGAGGGGGCGGCTGCTGTCGTCGTCCTACGCCCCGGCGCCCGGCCATCCCTCCCACGAGCCGATGATGGAGGAGCTGCGCCGCCTGTTCGACGAGCACGCGGTGGACGGAACGGTGCGTTTCGCCTACGAGACCGAGCTCTTCCTGGGCCGCCTCTCCCCCGGTGCGGCGTGATGGGGGCAGGGCGCACCTGCAGCATCCTCTCGTGTACCTCAGCCATCGACCGCCGCTATCGGTACGTTCGCCCCCCTCCGCTCCACCAGGAGCCTTCGACATGATCAGCGACGCTCCCTCTCCCGCCCCCTTCGCCGTCCTTCAGCTCGACCGTGGAGAGCGCGACCCCATGGCGCTGGCCAAGGCGCTGGCGGCGGCCCGGGGCACCCCGGTCCACGACCAGGTGATCGCGGCCCGCAGCGCCTGGGGCATCGTGGCGGACGACCTGCCGGAGGAGGCCGCCCGGGCCCTGGGCCGAGCGCTCCGGGAGGCGGGGGTTGAGTGCGCCGTGGGTCCGGTGGCGGCGCTGCCGGTGCTGCCGGATGAGGAGCCGGCCACCTCCATCGCGGAGGTGCCGGAGGGCCAGCCCGTCCTCATCTCGGTGGCGGCCGTCACCACCACCACCGCGAAGACCACCATGCAGAAGCAGGGGCCGAGCGGCGCCGAGAAGGCGGTGAGCGCGGCGATCATGATGACCACCGGCCTCCCCATCAAGATCGGCGGGAAGAAGCGCACGGTGGAGAAGACGCAGCAGGAGCAGACGCTGTCCTTCTACGCCGACCTCCACTACGCGAGCCCCTCGCGGCGCGTGCGCATCGCGGCCTCCGACTTCGACTTCTCGTTCCTGAAGGAGCGCATGCTCTACCAGGCCATGGGCAACCTCAAGCTGCTGATCACGGACCTCGCCGCCCGGGCGCCCGACGCGTGGCGGGCACACGGCACCCGGGTGCTGCTGGAGGGGAAGCCCATCCGCACCATGGGCTACAGCTCGCTGGACGACCTGGAGCGGGAGGCCCGCTGGCTCCTCACGCTGCGGACGCTGGAGGGCTGAGGGGGCCTTCCGCCGCCCGCTCCGCCACGGCGAGCCGCTCGAGGCCGCCGAGGGGCTCGTGGCCCTCGCCCGGGGCATCGTGCCACCTTTGCGGGGGGTTGCGCGGGGGCCGCTCCATGGGGGGATTGGACGAGGGGAGGGGCTCCGCATCACCTTTCACCACTGCATCGATTCCACCTGCATGCGGCGCAAGCTGGACGACCTGGAAGGGGAGGTCTGGGAGATGGAGACCGGATGATGTCGGAACAGGCCACGACCGGACGACGCATCGATTCCACGTCGGTGGGCGACCCCGACCGCCACCTGGACCTGGAGACGCTGGAACGGGGGCTCGCCGCCCTGCCGCCGGCGCCGAAGGACAGGGGCCGGGTGGCGCTCCTCGTGCGCAGGGGCGAGGGGGGCGTGCGGGAGACGCTCGACGCCGCCGACCTGACCCCGGAGGAGGGGCTCGTGGGCGACCGCTGGGGCAGCAAGCCCGGGCGCTCGCCCGACACCCAGCTCACCGTGGTCCAGGCCGACGTCGCCCGCCTGGTGGCCAACGGCCAGCCCCTCGCCCTGTGGGGCGACCAACTCTTCCTGGAGCTCGACCTCTCCCGGGACAACCTACCCACGGGGACCCGGGTGCAGGTGGGGGAGGCGGTCCTGGTGGTGACCCCGGTGCCCCACGACGGGTGCCGGAAGTTCAAGGCACGCTTCGGCACGGCGGCGCTTCGTCTCGTGTCCGGGACGGATCTGCGGCACCTGAACCTCCGTGGTGTCTACATGCGCGTGCTGGAGGGGGGGCGGGTGGCGGTGGGGGACGGGGTGGAGGTGGTGCGGAGCGGCTCGGAGGCGCCCTCCCCGTGAGGAAGGTGCTGGTGGCGGCCCTGTTCACCGTCGTCTTCTACTTCGCGGCGACGGGATTGGTGGGCGCCCTCGCGGGTGTCCGGGCGGGCTCGGCGGCGGCGCGGGCGGGAGGGGACTTCACAGTGGAGGACGCCCGGGCGGCGGGGCGCTCGGCAGGGCTCCGCTGGGCCCTGCCTATCCTGGTGGGCGGCCTCGCGCTGGCGGGGTTCCTGTCGGCCACGGAGCTTCTCCCCATGAGCCGCTCGCCCATACGCTGCCCGGCGTGCCGGGAGCGGGTCAGGCCCCGGGCCCGGACGTGCAAGCACTGCGGCAGCGCGATCGGGGAGGAGGTCCTCGCGCCGTGACGCGCCGAGACGAGACCGTGCGCTACGAGCACACGCAGATGGGCGCCGCCATCGTCCTGTCCCTGGTGGCGGCCGGCGCGGTGATGGCGTGGGTGATCTCCACCCAGCCCGGTGACGCGCTGCCCGTGGGCATCCTGGTGTTCGTCCTCCTGCTGGCGAGCGCGGCGCTCTTCGTGTCGCTCACCGTCCGCGTCACCGACGAGGAGATGGTGGTGTCCTTCGGCGTGGGCCTCGTCCGCAAGCGCATCCCCCTGCGGGACATCGAGGAGGTCCGGGCGGTGCGGAATCCGTGGTACTACGGGTGGGGCATCCACGTGACGCCCCGGGGGTGGCTGTACAGCGTCTCGGGGCTGGACGCGGTGGAGATCGAGACCGTGAAGAGCCGGTTCATGGTGGGAACGGACGAGCCCCAGCGGCTCCTCCGGGCGCTGCAGGAGGCCCGCGCCAGGGCCGGCGCCCGACGCCCGGGGGGAACCACGTGAGCCTCGAGCTGACCATCTGGGTGGACGCCGACGCCGCGCCCAACGACGTGAAGGACGTGGTGTTCCGGGCGGCCAAGCGCCTGGAGATTCCCACCGTGCTGGTGGCGAACCAACGCCTCTCGGTGCCCCTCAACAACCCCCACGTGAGCGCGGTGTGGGTGCAGGGCGGGCCCGACGTGGCCGATCGCCACATCGCCGAGCACGCCGAGGAGGGCGACCTGGCCATCACGGCCGACATCCCCCTGGCGGCCATCCTGGTGGAGAAGGGGATCACGGTGCTGGATCCCCGGGGCGAGCTCTACAGCGAGGAGAACGTGCGGGAGCGCCTCTCCATCCGGGACTTCATGGAGTCGCTCCGGGACGTGGGCGTCCAGACGGGGGGCCCCAAGCCCTACGGTGCCAGGGAGAAGCGGGAGTTCGCCTCAGCGCTGGACCGCATCCTCACGGCCCGGGGCGGGTGACCCGGCGGAGGGGGACTGCGGGAGCCCACGGGTCGTGACCCGGGGGCTCCCTCCCTGTCAGTCCTTGTGCAGCCGGTTCTCGACGGCGTCGAAGTAGACGCCGGTCATCCGCTTCACGCCGCTGCTCGTCTGCTTGTAGACGGTCTTGTGGTTGCGCTCGCTGCCGTCGTCCTCGGACCAGAAGTAGGGACCGGCGGAGCCGTCCTTCTTGTGGATCTTGATCTTGGCCATGGGACCTTCTCCGATGGGGTGGGGGTCGGACCGCGAGGGTGCGGCCGACCGGGGGCCAGGGGCCCCTAGGGGGAATCCGGCTTCTCCGGCCGTACGAGGACGTTGGCGGCTGCGGCGAAGAACGCGGGCTTGCGGCCGTCGTCCATGGAGAGCTCCAGCAGGCGCCCGCCACCGCTGGTCTTGCCCAGCACGCGAACGACCAGCGCGGCGCCTTCGTGGGTGAACACCCGCTCTCCGGGGCTGGGCAGCCGCTCCATGCCGCTGATCCAGCCGGGGTGCTGGTCCGGGTCGACGCGGACGTCGCGCCGTCCCCGGGGCGGCCCCTCGTAGGGTGTGGGGGCGTCGTCCATGGGAGCTCCTCGGCCGCGCGGGCGCCGGCCAATGCGGCGGACCCGCATGAAAAGAGGGGACCTGGCCCACGGCCAAAGTCCCCTGGGTCGTGCTCCGGCGGACGGCGGTGCACGCGCCGGGCGTCGTTCCTTCGGCTGAAGGAAGCTAGCGGGACCGGGCGGCCACCACCATGCTGGGGCGGCTCCCCAACATGATGGAGCGCTTCCCGCAACCACGGAGGGTGTCATGGCGGTCGACGTCGCCGGCGCGGATCGGATCTGGTTCCTGGATACCCTGGTGACCGTGCAGGTGGGTCACGAGGCGAGCGCGGACGGGATCTCCGTGCTGGAGCACCGGGGGCGGCAGGGAGACTCGCCGCCCCTCCACGTGCACCACACCGAGGACGAGATCTTCTACATCCTCGAAGGGGACTTCCGCTTCCTCCTCGACGGCGCCGAGGTGCGGCGGGGGGCCGGCGCCACGGTGGTCGCGCCCAGGGGCGTGCCCCACACCTACCGGGTCGAGTCGGCGGCGGGAGGCCGGTGGCTCACCCTCACGGCGGCCGGCGACTTCGAGCGGTTCGTACGGGCGTTCGGCCGGCCGGCGGAGAGGGCCGAGCTGCCGCCCCCCTCCGGGCCGCCGACCCGGGAGCAGGTCGAGGCGCTGGCGAGGGAGTGCACGAAGTTCGGGCTGGAGCTCGTGGGGCCGCCCCTCCACGCCGCCGACCCGGTCGCCGGCCCCGCCTGACCCTCCAGCGGGAGACACGCCATGCCCTACATCGATCCCGACGCCCGGCTGCGCCTCGAGGGGGGCGGCGCCCCGGAGACGGCCGGGGAGCTGAACTACGCCCTCACCCGGCTGGTGGACGACTACCTGGTGCGCAGGGGCGGGCTGCGCTACGCCCGCCTGAACGAGGTGGTGGGCGCGTTGGAGTGCGCCAAGCTCGAGCTGTACCGCCGGCTGGCCGCGCCCTACGAGGACGGGAAGCGGGCGTCGGCCGGCGACGTGTACCGGGTCCTGGAGGACGGTCCGGATGCCCCCTGAGCCCGAGGGGCTCCTCGAGACCCCCCCGCTCCCCACGCTCACGACCGACCGCCTCCTCCTCCGCCCGATGGAGGAGGACGACCGGGAGGCGTTCATCCGCATGCAACAGGTGAGCGAGGAGCACTTCCGCCCCTGGGTTCCGGTGCGGAAGGGCGGGCCGGAGGCCCACTTCGAGGAGGAGCTGGAGCGGGGCCACCTGGGCTGGCAGAAGGGGACCCACGCCCGCTGGATCGGGGTCCTGGCCGACGGGAGGATCGCCGGCACCTTCGGGCTGAACGAGATCGTCCGCCGCGCCTTCCAGTCGGCGTACGCCGGGTGGGGGGTGAGCGCCGACGCCGTCGGGAGGGGGATCGCCACGGAGGGCGTGGCGGGCATGCTGGACCTGGCGTTCTCCCCCGCCGGGCTGGGCCTCCACCGGGTCCAGGCCAACATCATCCCGGAGAACGCGGCCAGCCTGCGGGTGGCGGAGAAGGTGGGGATGCGGCGGGAGGGGCGGGCGGAGCGCTACCTCCAGATCGCCGGCGCCTGGCGCGACCACGTCATGTTCGCCAAGACGGCGGAGGAGCACGCCTTCGTGTACCTCGGGGCCCACGAGGGGTGAGGGTGCGCGGCGGTGGCGGCGTGCGTTATGCTCGCCTTCGTGGTGCGGCCCGGGCGGGCCGCGGCGGGCGCGACGGCCGCCCCGCCACCGTGTCCCTCTCCAGCGGAAGATCCATGAGGCAGACCATCCACTCCCGCCTTCCCGCCGCCGCCCTGGCGCTGGGCGCGCTCCTGCTCGGTCTGCGGGCGCCGGCGGCGGCGGCCCAGGAGCCGGGTGGCCGGCCCTGGCCCGACTCCGTGAAGAGCACGGTGCTCCAGATGGCCGCCGACGAGCAGGCGGCCCGGGAGGCGGCCATCCCCCTCGTGAAGCAGGGCGCTGCCGCCGACAGCGCCGCGGCGGCACGCGTGCTGGCGCGGGAGGATTCCGTGGCCCGGGCCAGCACGGCGCGCCTCGAGGAGATCGTGAGAGTCTTCGGCGGCCCCCGGCGGGACCGGGAAGGCCGCGACGTGGCGGGAGCGGCCTTCCTCCTGGTGCAGAACGCCCGCGGCGCCGTGGGCTTCCAGAAGGCCTACCTCGCCTTCCTGAAGGACGAGTTCGACGCGGGCCGGGCCCCGGGCGCGGCCGTGGCCGACCTCACCGACCGGGTGCGGGAGGCGGAGGGGAAGCCCCAGCTCTACGGGACCCAGCTCCACGTGGAGAACGGCAAGCTGGTGGTGGACCCCCTGGAAGACCCCGAGGGCGTGGATGAGCGGCGGGAGAAGCTGGGCCTCTCCTCCATGGAGGACTACGTCGAGCAGGTGCGGAAGGCCTACGGGCTGGCGGGGGGAGGCACCCTCTGAGCGCGTCCGTCGCGAGCCGCATCCGCACCGCGTTCCCCGAGCTCTCCATCCTCTCCCTGGAGCTCCTGGGAGAGGGCGACTTCACCGCCGCGTACCGGGTGGACGCCACCTGGACCGTGCGCGTCGCCAAGCACGAGGAGGCGAGTCGTGCCCTGAGCCGGGAGGCCTGCCTCCTGTCGAAGATCGCCGACGCGCTGCCCCTCCCTGTTCCCCAGCCCCGGGTGGGCAGGGACGCCACGGGCAACGTCGTCTCGCTCCACCAGGAGGTGGTGGGTGTCGAGCTGGTGCCTGGCCGCTGGCAGGGGCTGCCAGAGCCCGCCCGGGGCGACATGGCCCGCCGCATGGGGGCCTTCCTCGCGGCGCTGCACGGGCTGGGGACCGCCGCCGGAGAGGCGTGCGAGCTGCCCGTCACCGACCCCGCCGCCGACGTGGCCCGCCTGGCGGGCCGGGTCGAGGAGGAGGGCGACTTCCTGCCCCCGGATCTGCGGGACGCCCTGGGGCGGCGCTTCGCCGCCTACCTGGAGGGCGGGCCCGGGTGGGCCTACGAAGCGGCCATCCTCCACGGCGACTTCGGGCCGGGGCACGTGCTGGTGGATCCGGCCGCCGCCGCCGTGCAGGGCGTCATCGACTGGGGCGACGCCCGCATCGGCGACCCCGCCCGTGACTTCATCTTCGTGTACGAGGACTGGGGCCCGGCCTTCCTCGACCTGGCCGCGGAGGGGTACGGGCTGGAGCCCCCGGAGCGTCTCCTTCCCCGCGTCTTCATCCACTACCTGGCCGATCAGCTCGCCTGGACGTGGCGGGTTCAGGAGTGGGGGAACCAGCGGGCCGTGGACGACGGCGTGGAGGCCCTCCGGCGTGCCCTGGAGGCCAGCGCCTCGAAGGGCTGAAGCGCGGCGCGCTCCCTCCTCTACGCCGGGCCGCTACTCCGGGCGGCGGAACAGCCCCAGGTAGACCGCCTTGCCGATGACGTGCCCCTGCATGGCGGCCATCACCCGGTCCCGCGTCTCGAAGGCGTCGTCGGTGGGCTGGACGTCCAGCGTGGTGTCCAGGGCGTAGAGCTCGAACACGTAGTGGTGCTTCGGCCCGCCGGCGGGGGCGCCGGGCCCCCGGTACATGCGGCCCGAGGCGCTGACCTGGTAGGCCCCGTCGGGGAGCGTGGCGCCCTGGGGCTGGCCCTCCGTGAGGCCCGTGGCGTCGGCGGGGATGTTCCACACCACCCAGTGAGCCTGGTCGGTCGTTGTCCGGTTCCGGGCCACTTCCATATCGTGCATCGACAGCACGAAGCTCCGGGTGCCCTCGGGCACCTGGCTCCAGTTGAGCTCGGGCGAGGTGCCGCCCCCGGGCGCGGCGTCCGGCGCCGCCTGGCTGAAGCGGACGGGGATGTCGCCGCCGTCGGGGAACGCGGGCGTGGTGAGGACCAGAGGCGGAGGCCGCCGGTTCTGGGCCGACACGGGTGCGGCGAGGGCGGCGAGGGCCAGGACCATCGTTGCGGGCGCGGACAGCCATCGCGTGGCGGGCATGGGTATACCTCTGGGTGTGCCGCGGGGCTCCCGCGGCGGCGGTCGAGGGTGGAAGAGGGCAACCTAGGACGGGCCGAAGAGAGGCGGAAGAGCATGGCGGACAGGCTGGCGGTGGTGACGGGGACCAGCTCGGGGATCGGCGCGGCGCTGGCGGGGGAGCTTCTGGCGAGGGGATGGACGGTGCTGGGCATCGCACGCAGCGCCGTGGAACGCCCGGAGCCGGGCTACCGGCACGTGCGCTTCGACCTGTCCGACGTGGCCGCCTTCGAGGACGGACTGGCGCCCCGGCTGGAGGCGGCGGTGGCAGAGACGCCCTGGGCGCGGGTGGGGCTGGTGAACAACGCCGCCGGGCTGGGGCAGTTCCTCACCCTGGACCGCCTGGATCCGGCGGCGCTGCTGGACGAGGTGGCGTTGAACGTGGTGACCCCCATGGCCCTCATGGGCGTGCTCCTGAGGGCGTGCCCCCGGGGGACGCCGCTCCGCATCGTCAACGTGTCGTCGGGTGCCGCCCTCCACCCCATCCCCGGCCTCGCCGACTACTGCGCCAGCAAGGCGGCGCTGCGCATGGCGGGCATGGTGCTGGGGTCCGAGCTGGGCCCCCTGGAACGGCCCGAGGTGGCCGTGCTGTCGTACGAGCCGGGCACGGTGGCCACGGACATGCAGGACCAGGCCCGGGCCCAGTCGAAGGAGGACTTCCCCGCGGTGGACATGTTCCGGGAATTCAAACAGAGCGGCCGCTTGGCGGAGCCGGCGCGGGTGGTGGTGCCCGTCGCCGACTTCCTGGAGGGGGACGGGGACGCTGGCTTCAGCGAGGCCCGCTTCGAGGGGACGGCGTGAGCCTCCATCTGCGGCGCCACGGCGGCCGCCTCGTCCTGGTCCTGGCGGCGTTGCTGGCCGCGTGCTCGGGGCGGGAGGCGGCGGCGCCGCTGCCCGTCACCTTCGACAGCGCCCGCGCCTGGGTCCGCACCGGGGCCGGCGACTCGGTGCCCCTCCTGGTGGAGCTGGCGCGGAGCGAGGCCCAGCACTCCTTCGGGCTCATGCGGCGGCCCGCGCTGGACTCCACGTCGGGGATGCTCTTCGTCTTCGACAGCGTCCAGCCCGACAGCGCCGGCTTCTGGATGTGGCGCACCCTCATCCCCCTGGACATCGCCTTCATGGACTCCACGGGGACCATCGACACGGTGCTGGCCATGCCGCCGTGCACGAGCCCCTACCCCGAGTGGTGCGACCAGTACAACCCGGGGGTGCCCTACTCCCGGGCGCTGGAGGTGAACCAGGGCTGGTTCGCCCGCCACGGCGTCACGGAGGGCGACCGCCTGGAGGTGGACACGGCCCGGGTGGCCGTCCCGCCCACCGGAGCGCCGTGAGCGCGGACGACGAGGGCGAGGAGCAGGGGGAGGGGCGCTCGCCCCTCCCCCTCATCGACGCGTACGACCCGGAGCGCCCCGAGGCCATGTCGAGCTGGCTCTCGCTGCACCTGGGGGCCTACTGGAGCAGCTACCTGGACTACTGGGGGCTGCGGGGCGAGGCGGCCCCGGGAGAGGCAGGGGAGGAGGCAGGGGGAGCGCCGGAGGTGCGGGCGGTGCACCGGAAGCTGGAGGCCATCGGCACGGCGGTGCGCAAGCTCCTCCACACCCTCTCCCCCGACGCCGAGGCGGTCGCTACCATCCGTGCCTTCGTGGACGTGGCCGAGGACGAGCACCCCCGGGAGGCGGCCGCAGAGGTCATCCAGGCGCTCCGGCGCACGCCCATTGTCCGGGACAACGTGCGCATCGGCCTGGGCTTCGAGGCCACCGGGGAGCTTCTCCCCCGGGCCGAGGCGCGCATCGCCGACCTCATGGGGCTCATCGCCGCCCGCGCCGTCACGCCGCGGGCGGCGTCCTTTCTGGACCGGGCCACACGCCTCTACCTATGGGGCTTCGACCCGGAGTGCGTGATCCTGTGCCGCTCGGTCCTCGAGTCGGCCCTCACCTCACGGGTGTCGGACGAGATCGAGCTGGACGGGGAGCCCACGCTGGACAACCTGCTCCGCATCGCCGGCGAGCTCGAGATCCTGGACGGGCTGGAGCGCACGTCCTCCCGGAGGGGGTGGCGGGCGAAGAAGGGGACGCCCCTGTGGCGGGCCGAGCGCCTGAAGTGGGCGGGCAACCACGTGCTCCACGACCAGCCCGAGATCGAGCCCGAGCGGGAGACGGACATCGGCGACGCCCTCACCGCGGTGAGCGAGCTCGCCGACGTCCTGTCCCTGCTCTTCCCGCCCTGAGCCCCCCGGCGGGAGACGGGCTCCTCAGCCCCCCTTGAGGGTGGCCAGGACCTCGTCGTGCAGGAGCCCGTTGGTGGAGATGCCCGAGCCGCCGTGCACGGTGGCCTCGCCGTCCAGGGTGGTGAAGCGGCCGCCGGCCTCGGTGACGATGGTGAGGAAGGGGCCCGCGTCCCACGACTTCATGATGGGGTCGACCTGGACCTCGGCCCGACCGGTGGCCACCAGGCAGTGGCCGTAGGCGTCGCCCCAGGTGCGGCTGAAGGCGGCGGTCTGCTGGAGCTTCCGCCACCCGGGCCCCTCGTCGCGGCGGAGCAGCCGCTCCACGTCGGTGGTGCACACCAGCGCCCGCTCCATGCTGTCCACCTTCGAGACGTGGCACGGCTTGCCGTTCCACGTGCACCCCAGCCCCTTGCCCGCCGCCACCATCTCGTCCAGCCCGGCCAGGTAGCACACCCCCACCACCGACTCGCCCTCGACCTCGACGCCGATGAGGACGCCGAACAGGGGGACCCCTCGCATGAAGGAGCGGGTGCCGTCCACCGGGTCCAGGATCCAGCGCACCCGGGCGCCCGGGTTGTGCTCCTCGTACTCCTCGCCCAGCACCCCGTGGTCGGGGAAGCGGGTGGCGATGCGCTCCCGGAGCAGCTCCTCGGCGCTCCGGTCGGCGATGGTCACCGGGCTGCCGTCGCTCTTGGGCTCGCTGTCCACCACGCCGCCGTACCAGCGCATGGCGAGCTGCCCGGCCTCCCGGCCGAACTCGGTGGCGGCATCCAGGAGCGTGCGGATCTGGTCCGTGTCGGACACGGGCATGGAGAACTCCCTCTCGGAAAGGGTCTGTCGTCGGTGATGTGGAGCCGGAATCTGCGCCCATCGCGCCGCCGGCGAAACGGGGGGTGGGCCGGTCAGCGCATGCCCTTCTGCCGGTACAGGTCGGCGTCGGCGGCGTGGATGATGTCGTCGGGGCGACGCATGGCCTCGCGGTCGAAGGTGGCCAGGCCGTGGCTTACGGTGATGCCGGCGGGCGCCAGCACCGGGTCCTCCGCCACGCGCTCCGCCACGCGTTCAACGTAGATCCTGGCACCCTCGATCGTGCTCTCGGAGAGCACCGAGATGAACTCGTCACCGCCGTAGCGGGCCACGAGGTTCATGGCCCGGTTCTCCTCGTCCAGGATCTGGCCGAAAGCCCTGAGGACGTCGTCGCCGGCCAGGTGGCCCAGGGAGTCGTTGTATCCCTTGAAGTTGTCCAGATCGAACAGGACCACGACGACCTCGCGCCCACGGCGTGCCGCGGCCGTCTCCCGCTCCAGGTGGATCTGGAGCTGGCGCCGGTTGGGGAGCCCCGTGAGGGGGTCGGTGAGGGAGAGGGCCTGGAGGTGGGCGTGGAGGCGGGCGTTCTCCAGGGCTACCGCCGTCTGGCTGGCCAGCCGCTGGAGGACGCGCACGTCGTCATCGCCGAAGGCGTTGGTGCGCCTGCTCCCCGCCGCCAGGGCGCCCGCCACCTCCCGGGCGACCACCAGCGGCACCGCCACGCCCGAGCCGCCCTGGAGCACATCCCGCAGATGCTCCGGCACCAGGCCGTTCCCGGCCAGGTCGTCGATGACCACAGGGAGCCGCTCGGTCCAGAGACGGTCGAAGAGGGTGCCCCGGAGGTCCCACTCCGACCCGTCGGGCACCCGCACCTCGCCCCCGGCTGCGGCGGCCCGGACCACCGTGCCCTCCTCCACCAGCCACACCACCACGCCGTCGGCAGCCACGAGGGGGAGAGCTGCGTCGATGACCTTCTGGATGACGTCCTGGGGATCGAGGGAGCTGGCAAGGGCCCGGCCGATCTCCTCGATCTTCTCCGCCTCCATCCGCTGGCGGTCGAGCTCGGCCACGAAGCGGGAGTTCTCGATGGCCACCGCGGCGAGGTCGGCGATGCCCTGGAGCAGCTCCAGCTCGTCGGAGCCGTAGGCCCGGGCCCGGTAGCTCTGCGTGCTGATGGCACCCAGCACCCTGCCCTTGTGGCGGAGCGGCGCCGTGATGGCCGAGCGGGTGATCTCCGTCGACTCGTCCCCCACGACCATGAGGGAGCGCACCGTGATCCGGTCCTCGACGAGGGCCCCTTCGCCGGTGCGGATGACGTCGCTGTCCGATCCCCGGTAGCTGATCTCGACGTGGCGCTCCGTTCCACGGTCGGCGTAGAAGACGATCGTGGCGAGGTCGCGCTGGGGATCGAAAAGGGAGATATAGAACCCCCCCGCCTCCAGCACGCGGGTGGTCTCCCGGTAGATGGTGCGGTAGAGGTCTTCGTGGCTCAGCGTCCCGGTGAGCGTCCGCCCGATGTCGAGGAGGACGCGGTACCGTTCCGCGAGGTCCGAATGGGATGTGCCGGCCTCGAGAGGAGGGGGCATGAGGGGGCTCTCGGTGGCGTCGTGCCGGGAAGGAAACAGACTTTCCCTCTCTCCTTCAGGATACTCCCGGCGCCCGTGGCTCCACAATGATGCTCGTCCTCGGGGGCCCCTTCAGTCGTCGTAGCTCCCCCGCTCCGACACGGCGCCGATGCGCTCGAGGTAGTGACGCATCTCGAAGCCGATGGCGCGCACCAGGCGCGACTCCCGCACGTCCAGCTCCGCCCGTCCCAGCACGGTGCGCAGCGTGCGCATGACGGCCTCGGGGCGCCGGCTCCCCTTGTAGAAGCCCAGGGCGCCGAGCCCGTCCTGGAGGGCATTGTACATGCTCTCCAGGTCCTCGCGCGTGGCGGGACGGGTGGCGCGGCGCCCCCGGGGAAGGGGACGCTCGTCCCCTCCGGCGGCGATGAAGATCTCGTACGCCACCACCAGGAACGCCTGGGCCAGGTTCAGGCTCCAGTACTCGGGGGCGGTGGGGATGGTGACGATGGCGTGGCAGAGGTCCAGGTCCTCGTTGCTGAGACCCCGGTCCTCCCGTCCCAGGACCAGGCACGCCGTACCCTCCCGCGCCCGGGCCACGATGCCCGGCGCGGCGTCCCGGGGGCGCACGTAGTTCCGGTTCGCGGTGCGTGCGCGGGCGCTGGTGCCCACCACCCAGGTGGCGTCGGCCACCGCCTCGGCCAGGGTGTCGTGCATCTCCACCGCCTCCACCACGTCCGTGGAGCGGTGGGCGATGCCCTCCACCCGCCACGGGTCGAACTCGGCGGGGCGTACGAGACGCAGGCGGGAGAGCCCCATGTTCTTCATGGCGCGCACCACGGCGGCCACGTTGACCAGGTCCTGGGGCTCGTTGAGGACCACCACCACGTTGTCCAGAACCGGCGGCACCTCCCCGTCGTCGCCGTCGCGGAGGCGCCGCTGCCGCTCCGTCATGTCAGTCCCGGGGGTGCGTGTCCTCGGGGAGGGTGCGCTCCCCCTTCTTGCGCGCCTCCTCTTCCTCCTCGTCGGGCCCCTTCAGCTCGGTCTTGAACGTCCGGATCCCCGAGCCCAGCCCCTTGGCGATCTCGGGAATCCGCTTCGCCCCGAAGAGGAGGACCAGCACCAGGAGGATCAGGACGAGCTCGCCCATCCCGAGGCCGAACATCAGCTCCCCCTCAGCAGCATCTTCGCGATCGTCTGCTTCTGCATGTTGCTCGTCCCCTCGTAGATGGTCCCGATCTTGGCGTCGCGGTAGTACTTCTCGACCGGGTACTCCTTGGTGAACCCGTAGCCCCCGAACAGGTCGATGCAGGTGGAGGCCACGCTCTGGGCCACCTGGGAGGCCTGCAGCTTGGCCATGGCGGCGGGCACCAGGAACGGCTCGCCCGCGTCCTTGAGCCGAGCGGCGTTGTACACCAGCAGGCGCGCGCCTTCGATGGCGGTCGCCATCTCGGCGAGCTGGAACTGGACGCCCTGGAAGTCCCCGATGGCCCGGCCGAACTGCTGGCGCTCCTGCACGTACTTGAGCGTGTGGTCCAGGGCGCCCTGGGCCAGGCCGATCATCTGGGCACCGATGCCGATCCTGCCCTCGTTGAGCGTCTCGATGGCGACCTTGTACCCCTTGCCCACCTCGCCCAGGACGTTTTCCGCCGGGACCCGGACGTCCTGGAGGACCAGCTCGCAGGTGGAGGAGGCGCGGATGCCCAGCTTGTCCTCCTTCTTGCCCACGCTGAAGCCCTCCATGTCCCGCTCCACCACGAACGCCGTGATGCCCTTGTAGCCCTGCTCGGGGTCGACGTTGGCGAAGACGATGTAGAGCCCCGCCTCCTTGGCGTTGGTAATCCACAGCTTCTGCCCGTTCAGCACCCAGGCGTCACCGTCCTGGGCGGCGCGGCAGGAGAGGGCGAAGGCGTCGGAGCCGCTGCCGGCCTCGGAGAGGGCGTAGGCGCCCACCGTGTCCGCCGCCAGGCGCTGGAAGATGCGGTCCTTCTGCTCGTCCGTGCCCCACCGCTTGATGGCGTTGATCACCAGCGTGTTCTGCACGTCCACGAGGACGCCCACGGCGGGATCGACCCGGGACAGCTCCTCCACGATGAGCACGGAGGTGAAGAAGGTCGATCCGGCGCCCCCGAAGCGCTCCGGGATCTCGATGCCCATCAGCCCGAGCTCGAAGAGCTGGGGGATGAGGTCGGGGTCCATCTCCTGCGCCTCGTCCATGTGGTGGACGCGGGGGGCGATCTCGGAGGTGGCGAAGTCCCGAACGGCGTCCCGGAACATCTGCTCGTCCTCGGAGAGGACGGACAGGGCGGGGCGGGGGGATTCGGCGAGTACGGACATTTACGGCAGCCTCGGGCGTCGTCTTGGTAGTGGATGGCGGGGGAAATGGCCGAAAGTCCCTACCCCCGCGGCGGCTCTCCGTTTCCTCCGGCCGCGCCGGCGCTCCCGCGGGACGCGGCCCAATGGCGAAGCTCCGGCGGCACGTCCATGGCGCCGCGGAGCGCCTCCACGTCGGCGCCCGCCAGGACGCCCTCCTCCGTGACCAGCCCGTCCACCGCCTCCAGGGGCAGCGCCTCGAAGTAGCGGTTCCACACCCGGACGCCGGCGGGCGCCTCCCACACCTCGTGGGCGGGGCGGTCATCGTCCAACGGCTGGGGGAAACCCGTGGGGAGCAGCTTGGTGGCGTCGGCCACCACGTGCACGGGAATGCCCCGGGCCCGGGCCTCCCGGGCCAGGGCGGCGCTCCCGATCTTGTTTACCACGCCCCGGTCGCCCACCGAGTCGGCGCCGAGCAGCACGTGGTCCGCGCCGGCCAGGAGCGAGGAGGCCGCGGCGTCCACGGCGAGCGTCACCGGCACGCCCGCCTCGGCGAGGGCGCCGGCGAGGGCCCGCCCCTCCAGCCCCGGGCGACCCTCCAGGCACACCACCGCCACCCCCCTGGGGGCGGCCTCCAGGAGGGCGCCTCGCACGGTGGACGACGACGACACGGTGACCACCGTAGCGTCCCGCGCCAGGATCCTGGCGGCCCAGCGGGCCACCCGGCGGCTCCCCTCGTCCAGGCGCACGTGGAAGCGCTCCGCGGCGTGGGCCGCCCGGCGGCGCGCCTCCCCCAGGTCGGCCACCCCCTCCACCGCCGTCAGCACGTCCCGCAGGAGCGCCACGAGGGGCGCCATGGCGGGTTGGGCGTCGAGCACCCGCACCGCCACCTGACCCAACCCGTGGCGCAGCTCGGCGGCGTCGGCGGCGGGGAGGCGCACGGCGGCCTGGCGTGCCACGTCCGCGGCGGCCCGGGCGACCCGGGCGGCGCCGCTGGTGACGTCGGCGCGGAGGGGGGCCACCAGGGCATCCAGGTCCATGGGGCGGGGCTCCGGCGGAGGGGGGCGTCGCGGACAAGCTATCGCGCGCGGGGCCCACCTTCCACTTCGTGGCACGCTCCTCGTATCTTCCGGGCCCCGAGCCCGATTCAGCCCAGCCCGGAGATTTGTGGATGTCCGACATCCCGCGGGGCCTGCTCTACACCAAGGAGCACGAGTACCTGAAGCCCACCGACGACGACGACGTCTACCTGGTCGGCGTCACGGACTACGCCCAGGGAGAGCTCGGCGACGTGGTGTTCGTGGAGCTGCCCTCCCCCGGCGACAGCTTCGGGAAGATGGAGGCGTTCGGGACCATCGAGGCGGTGAAGGCGGTGAGCGACCTCTACTGTCCCGCCGCTGGCGAGATCGTGGAGGTGAACGAGAGCCTTCAGGACGACCCGGCCCTGGTCAACAGCGATCCCTACGGCGAGGGGTGGATGGTGCGGCTGCGGGTGAAGGACACGGCCGCGCTGGGGAGTCTCCTGGACGCCGAGGCCTACGAGGCCCACGTGGGAGAAGGGTAGGAGGCGGGCCCGTGAGGATCGACCCGGACCCGGGCTTCGTCCGTCGTCACATCGGTCCGGACGAGGGCGAGGTGCGGGAGATGCTCGCCACCCTGGGGCTCGACTCCCTGGAAGCCCTGGTGGACGAGGCGGTGCCCGCCGATATCCGCCTGGACCGTGAGCTCCGCCTTCCGGAGGCCCTCCCCGAAGACGAGCTCCTCGCGCGCCTGCGGGTCCTGGCCTCGAAGAACCGCCTGTTCCGCTCCTACCTGGGGATGGGCTACCACGGCACCCTCGTGCCGGGGGTCATCAAGCGCAACATCCTGGAGAACCCGGGCTGGTACACCCAGTACACGCCCTACCAGGCCGAGATCGCCCAGGGCCGTCTGGAGGCGCTGCTCACCTACCAAACCATGCTCATCGATCTCACCGGGCTGGAGATCGCCAACGCGTCGCTCCTCGACGAGGGCACCGCCGCCGCCGAGGCCATGCACATGCTGGCCGGGGAGGCGGGGGAGGGGCCCCACGTGTTCCTGGTGGGGGACGACTGTCACCCCCAGACCATCGCCGTGGTGAAGACCCGGGCCGAGCCCCTGGGCATCCGGGTGGAGGTGGCCGACCCCGACGACTTCGGCTTCGGCGACGGCGTGTTCGGGGCCCTGGTCCAGTACCCCTCCAGCGACGGGCGCGTCCGGGACTTCCGGGCCCTGTGCGAGCGAGCCCACGAGGGCGGCGCCTTCGTGGTGGCGGCCGCCGACCCCCTGGCCCTGACCCTCCTCACGCCGCCCGGCGAGTGGGGGGCCGACGTGGCGGTGGGGAGCACCCAGCGCTTCGGCGTCCCCATGGGCTACGGCGGTCCCCACGCCGCCTACATCGCCGCCGGGGAGCGCTTCAAGCGGAAGATGCCGGGGCGCATCATCGGGGTGTCGGTGGACGCCCAGGGGCGCCCGGCGCTCAGGATGGCGCTCCAGACCCGGGAGCAGCACATCCGCCGGGAGAAGGCCACCTCGAACATCTGCACGGCCCAGGTGCTCCTGGCCATCATGGCCGGCATGTACGCGGTGTACCACGGCCCCGAGGGGCTGAGGCGCATCGCGGCGCGGGTGCGCTCCCTGACCGCCACCCTGGCCGAGGGGCTGCGCCGGAGGGGTCACGAGGTGGTGCACGGGGCGTTCTTCGACACCCTGCGCGTGCGCCCCTCGGGCCGGGAGGCCGCCGCCGTGATGGAGGCCGCCCGGGAGCGGGGGATCAACCTGCGGAGCTTCGACGACGGCACCGTGGGGGTCGCCCTGGACGAGACCGTGGGGCCCGACGACGTGGACGACGTGCTGGCGGCGTTCGGCGGCGAGGGCGAAGGCGCCCGCAGCGTCGCGGCCGCCACGGAGCTTCCGCCCCTCCCCGACGGGCTGGCCCGGACCTCACCCTACCTGGAGCACCCGGTCTTCAACCGGCACCACTCCGAGACGGAGATGCTCCGCTACATCCACCGCCTGGAGACGAAGGACCTCTCCCTCAACACCAGCATGATCCCCCTGGGGTCGTGCACCATGAAGCTCAACGCCACCACGGAGATGGAGCCGGTGACGTGGCCGGAGTGGAGCGATCTCCACCCCTTCGCCCCGCTGAACCAGGCCGGGGGCTACGGCGAGATGATCTGCGAGCTATCCGGCTGGCTGGCCGAGATCACGGGTTTCGAGGCGGTTTCGTTCCAGCCCAACTCGGGGGCCCAGGGGGAGTACACGGGGCTCCTGGTGATCCGGGCCTGGCACATGGACCGGGGGGAGGATTACCGGGACGTGTGCCTCATCCCCTCCTCCGCCCACGGCACCAACCCCGCCAGCGCGGTGATGGCGGGCATGCGCGTGGTGGTGGTGGGGGTGGACGAGAACGGCTCCATCGACATGGACGACCTGCGGGCCAAGGCGTCCCAGCACGCGGAGCGGCTGGCGGCCATCATGGTCACCTACCCCTCCACCCACGGCGTCTTCGAGGCCCGGATCCGGGAGGTGTGCGACATCGTGCACGAGGCCGGGGGCTTGGTCTACCTGGACGGGGCGAACCTGAACGCCCAGGTGGGGCTGGCCCGCCCCGGGGACTACGGCGCCGACGTGTGCCACGTGAACCTCCACAAGACGTTCGCCATCCCCCACGGCGGTGGCGGACCGGGGATGGGGCCCATCTGCGTGAGTGGGCGCCTGGCGCCCTTCCTGCCCCGGCACCCCCTGGTGCCCACCGGGGGCGCCAAGGGGATCGGGCCGGTGGCGTCGGCGCCCTTCGGGAGCGCCAGCATCCTCCTCATCTCCTGGGCCTACATGGCGCTCCTGGGGCGGGACGGCGTTAGGAAGGCGTCGGAGGTGGCCCTCCTCTCGGCCAACTACATGGCCCGGCGCCTGGAGTCCCACTTCGACGTGCTCTTCCGCGGGCGCACCGGGCGGGTGGCCCACGAGTTCATCCTGGACCTGAGGCCCTTCCGCCGGAGCGCAGGGGTGACCGAGGAGGACGTGGCCAAGCGCCTCCAGGACTACGGCTTCCACGGCCCGACCATGTCGTGGCCGGTGCCGGGCACCATCATGGTGGAGCCCACGGAGAGTGAGCCCAAGGCCGAGCTCGACCGCTTCTGTGACGCCCTGGTGTCGATCCGCGCCGAGATCCAGCAGGTCGAAATGGGGCTGGCCGACCGGGACGACAACCCCCTCAAGAACGCGCCCCACACGGCGGCCGTGGTCACGGCCGACGGGTGGAGCCACCCCTACGGGCGGGAGCAGGCCGCCTTCCCCGCCCCCTGGACCCGGGAGTACAAGTTCTGGCCCTCCGTGGGCCGGGTGGACAACGCCTACGGCGACCGCAACCTGGTGTGCGCCTGCCCGCCCGTGGAGGCGTACAGGGAGGAGGCGACGCCCCGCTGAAGGAACGGCCGAGGTGACTCCGTCGGGGTCCCGGCCGAACGAGACGCTCATCGCAGCCGAAAGGAGGCCCCATGGCCAAGGTGACGTGGCACGGTCACGCGACCTGCACGCTGGAGACGGACGACGGGACCAAGATCGTCATCGATCCGTTCTTCAACGAGAACCCCTCGTTCGAGGGCGACTTCGAGGACATCGAGGCCGACTACATCCTCTGCACCCACGGCCACTTCGACCACTTCGCCGACTGCATCCCCCTGGCGAAGCGCACCGGGGCCATGGTGATCTCCACCTTCGAGATCATCAACTTCCTCCAGGCGCAGGGCATCGAGAACGTCCACCCCCTCCACATCGGCGGCGGCTACACCTTCCCCTTCGGTTACGTGAAGATGACGCCGGCGCTCCACGGCGGTCAGGTGGCCGGCGACGACCAGGGGCAGTTCACCACCGTCCCCGGCGGCTTCTGGATCAAGATGGACGGCAAGCGCTTCTACCACTCGGGTGACACCGCCCTGCTCATGGACATGCAGCTGCTGCGGGGCGACGTGGACGTGGCCATGCTGCCCATCGGCGACAACTTCACCATGGGTCCCGACGACGCCGTGCGAGCGGTGGAGTTCATCCAGCCCAAGGTGGTCATCCCCATCCACTACAACACCTGGGACGTCATCGCCCAGGACCCGGAGGACTTCCGCCAGAAGGTGGCGAACCGGGCCCGGGTCGCCCTCCTCAAGCCGGGGGAGTCGTACGAGTTCTGACCGGCTCCGCTGGTCGGTGCTCCGGGACGGGGCGCTGGACGGCGCCCTGAACATGGCCCGGGACCACGCCCTGGCGCGGGCGCTGTCGCCGGACAGGGCGGTGCTCCGGCTGTACGGGTGGCGCCGTCCCACCGTATCCCTGGGGCGGAACGAGCCGTCCGCCGGGCTGGACCGGCGCGCCCTGGCGGCCGAGGGGGTCGACGTGGTGCGCCGCCCCACGGGGGGCCGCGCCGTCCTCCACCACCGGGAGGTCACCTACGCCGCCGTGCTGCCCCTGCGGGCCCTGGGAGGACTGCGCCCGGCCTACCGGGCCCTCAACCGGGCGCTGGTGCGGGGCCTTTCC
This sequence comes from uncultured Gemmatimonadales bacterium, assembly GCA_963720485.1. GTDB lineage: Bacteria > Gemmatimonadota > Gemmatimonadetes > Longimicrobiales > Gaopeijiaceae > MFD05684-c1. Next base: position 3,817,246 of record OY970395.1, on the reverse strand, counting down.
CTGCTGGGCGTGGAGGCGGCACTTTCACGGGGGACGGGGCGCACGGCCCGGCCCGACGCCGGCCCCTGCTTCCTGGAGCCCGCCGAGGGCGAGGTGGTGGCGGGGGGGCGGAAGCTCGTGGGAAGCGCCCAGGCCCGCGTCGGGGGGGCGCTGCTCCAGCACGGCTCCATCCTGGTGGACGACGACCAGGGACGGCTGGGATCCTTCCTTTCCGGGCCGGCTGCGGGGGGCCCCCCGCCCGCCACCCTGGGCGGGGTGCTGGGCGCCGCGCCCTCCACGGAGCGCATCATGGACGCGGTGGTGGCGGGGTTCCGCGCCGTGCTTCCAGGGGCATGGGAGGAGGACGAGGAGGCGGGGGGTCCCGGCCCTCCGCGGTGGGCGGAGGTGGAGGAGGAGCTCGAGGCCCGCTACCGCTCGGCCGACTGGACGTGGCGGCGGTGAGCGGTCGCGAGAACGACATCGATCCCGGAGCAGGAGGTCGCATCATGCGCACCAGGACATCCATCGCCGCCGCTTCCCTCCTCGCCCTGGGCCTGGCGGCCTGCGGAGGAGGAGAGGGCGACCGCACCGCCGGCATGCCGGACTTCTGCAGGACGGCGCTGGCCCGGGTCGATTCGTTCATGGCCACCGTGAAGGCGTCGAAGCCCGCCCCCACCGACCCGAAGTACGGGGGCACCGTGGTGGTGGGCTCCATCGGCGAGCTCTCCGACGGGATGAACGCCCTGGTGTCGCAGGACTACACGGCGACCCAGACCCAGTCGTTCGTCAACCTCATGCCCCTCATCAGGTACGACAAGGACCTGAATCCCCAGCCGTACCTGGCCGAGTCGTGGGACGTGGACGACCCCGCCCACCCCACCGAGGTCACCTTCCACCTGCGCCACGACGTGCGCTGGCACGACGGCGTGCCGGTCACGGCTCAGGACGTGGCGTTCACGTACGAGCGGGCCACGGACCCCAGGACGGCGTTTCCCAACGCGGCCTACTGGGACCAGTACGTGAAGGGGAAGGAGGGGGTGGAGGTGCTGGACTCCTTCACCGTGCGCATCCACATGAAGCCCCACGCGGGCTACATGGACCCCTGGCGCCCCACCTCGATCATGCCCGTCCACCTCCTGGGCGACGTACCGCCGGAAGAGCTCAAGCAGCACCCCTACGGCACCGTCTGCCCGGTGGGCGACGGGCCTTTCGTGTTCCAGGAGCACCGCCCCCAGGAGAGCTGGACCTTCGTGGCCAACCCCGACTTCCCCGAAGGGTTGGGCGGGCGGCCCTACATCGACCGCTACGTCTACCGGGTCATTCCCGAGCAGACCACGCTCCTGACGGAGCTGCTCACGGGCAACGTGGATATCGACGTGGCGCCCCGCCCCGAGCAGGCCCAGAAGATCATCGACGCGCCCAACCTCGACTTCCTCCACTACATCAGCCGGGACTACGTCTACGTGGGCTGGAACGCCCGCAGGCCCCAGCTCTCCGACCCCCGCGTGCGGCGCGCCCTCACGGTGGGCACCAACCGGAAGGAGATCGTGCAGGCGCTGCTCCAGGGGTACGGCCAGGTGGCCAACTCGGGCGTGCCCCCCTTCCACTGGGCGTACGACCCGTCGCTGAAGGACTCCCTCCAGTACGACCCGGAGCAGGCCAAGCGCCTCCTGGACCAGGCGGGGTGGAAGGACACGGACGGTGACGGCATCCGGGACAAGGACGGGCAGCCGCTCCACATCGTGGTCAAGTACAACCAGGGCAACAAGACGCGGCAGGACGTCGCCGAGATCATGCAGTCCCAGCTCGCCAAGGTGGGCGTGGACATCCAGCCCCAGGTGGTGGAGTGGGCCACCCTCCTGAACCAGATCTCCAGCCCCGAGCAGCGTGACTTCGACGGCGTGGTCATGGCGTGGGTGGTGGACTTCCACCTGGACGACCGGGACCTGTTCCACTCGGACCGCCTGGACCAGCCCTACGCGTTCTCGGGCACGAAGAACCCCACCCTGGATCACCTCCTGGACACGCTCCAGGTGGTGGTGGACCGGGACCAGGCGCTCCCCCTGTGGCGGAAGTACCAGTACGAGATCATCAAGGAGCAGCCCTACACCTACTTCTACTATCCCGAGCGCCTGGACGGGATCAACAAGCGGGTGCACGACGTGCAGATGGACGTCCGCGGCGAGTGGATCAACGTCAAGGACTGGTGGATCCCGGCCGACCAGCGCCGGAACGGAGGCGCGACGACCGACCCGTGACGTCCTACGTCCTTCGCCGCATCCTGGGGGCGATCCCCCTGGTGCTGGGGATCGCCACGATCGTCTTCTTCGTAGTGAACCTGGCCCCCGGCGACCCCACCCAGCTCCTCATCTCGCCGGGGCTACGCCCCGAGGTCGTGGCCCAGATGCGCCACAACTTCGGGCTGGACCAGCCCCTCCACGTGCGCTACGTGCGCTGGATGATCGCCCTCTTCCACGGCGACTTCGGCTACTCCTTCTCCCACAGCCGCCCCGTCCTCTCGGTCATCGAGGACATGCTCCCCAACACCCTGGTGCTGTCGGGGCTGGCGCTCCTGGCGTCGTTCGTGGTGGGCGTTCTCCTGGGCATCGTCCAGGCGGTGCGCCAGTACTCGGCCGCCGACTCGGTGCTGAGCGTGGTGGCCCTGTTCTTCTACTCCATGCCGTCGTTCTGGCTGGCGCTGATGCTGATCCTGGTGTTCAGCCTGTATGCCCAGACGGTGTGGCACTGGCCCCTCTACTTCCCGGCGTCGGGGCGGGCGGGGGTGGACGCCGCCTTCCTGTCCACGTGGGGGCGCTGGAAGGATGCCCTCATGCACATGGTCCTGCCGGTGGCCTCCCTGGCCCTGGTGCTGGCGGCGGGCGTCGCGCGCTACGCCCGGGGCAGCATGCTGGAGGTCATACGCCAGGACTACGTGCGCACCGCCCGGGCCAAGGGGCTGCCCGAGCGGACGGTGGTGTTCCGCCACGCCCTGAGGAACGCCCTGATCCCCGTCATCACGCTCCTGGGGCTCTACCTCCCCGTGCTGTTCAGCGGCACGGTGTTCATCGAGACGGTGTTCGCGTGGCCGGGGATGGGGAAGACCATCGTGGACGCCATCAGCACCCGGGACTACCCCCTGGTGATGGCCACCAGCTTCATCTTCGCCGTCATGGTGGTGGTGGGAAACCTGGTGGCCGACATCCTCTACGCCCTGGTGGACCCCCGCATCCGCTATGACTGAGGCCCGGGGATGAGCGAGATCGGCGCCGACGTCGGCGGCCGGGGACCCCTGCCGGTGCCCGTGGAGGGTCCCGGGGGGGTGCCCGATTCGGGGCCGCCGGTCGGCCGCCGGACCCGGGGCGGGGCGCCCTTGTCGGCGGTGCTCCCCGGGGCGCCCCAGCTCCTGGCGGGGCGGTGGGGCGTGGGGGCCAGCGCCCTGCTGGTGTGGGTGGGCTCCCTGTGGATCCTGGTCGCCCGGTGGGGGCGGATCCGAGGCGCCGTCTCGGGCTCCCTGGACGGGCGGGTCGCCGTGGCGACGCTGGGCGCCGGACTCGTGGTGGCGTGGGCGTGGTCCCTGCGGGACGCGGCAAAGGGGGAGGTGCGCTTCGAGGGCATCGGCCAGTGGGCGCTGGCCGGACGGGCCTTCGCCCGCAACCACACGGCGGTGGTGGGGGCCATGGCCATCCTCGCCTTCTACCTGGTGGCGCTCCTCACGCCGCTCGTGGCCCCCTTCGATCCGGCCGCCCAGGGCAACCTCCTCACCGAGCGGCTGATCGCTCCCGGGGGCGCCCACCTCCTGGGCACCGACGGCTTCGCCCGGGACGTCCTCTCCCGGCTGCTCTACGGCGCCCGCGTGTCGCTGGCCATCGGCTTCGTGGCGGTGGGCATCAGCGTCACCATCGGCACCCTCCTGGGGGCGGTGGCGGGCTTCTTCGGCGGGTGGATCGACGCGGTGATCATGCGCTTCGTGGACGTGGTCATCTCCTTCCCGCGCCTGGTGCTCCTCATCACGATCATCGCCCTCTTCCAGCCGTCGATCTTCCTCATCGTGGCGGTGCTGGGCCTCACCCAGTGGCCGGGCACCGCCCGCATCGTCCGGGGCGAGGTGCTCTCCATCCGGGAGCGGGAGTTCGTGCAGGCGGCCCGGGCCCTGGGCTTCGGCCGCACGAGGATCATCCTCCGCCACGTGATCCCCAACGTGCTGGCGCCGGTCATCGTGGCCGCCACGCTGGGCATCGGGAACACCATCGTGCTGGAGGCGGGGCTCAGCTTCCTGGGGCTCGGGGTGCAGCCGCCGACGCCCTCCTGGGGCAGCATGGTGAGCGACGGGCGCAACGTCCTCATCAACGCCTGGTGGGTGTCCACCTTTCCCGGCCTCGCCATCGTCCTGGTGGTCCTCGCCTTCAACCTCGTGGGCGACGGGCTCCGGGACGCCCTGGACCCGCGCCTGAGGAAGGGGTAGGAGTCGGATGGCACTGCTCGAGGTGCGGGACCTGCGCACGTGGTTCCACACCGACCAGGGCGTGGCCCGGGCGGTGGACGGCGTGTCGTTCCACGTGGACGAGGGCGAGACGGTGGGCATCGTGGGCGAGAGCGGCTGCGGCAAGTCCGTCACGTCGCTGTCCATCATGCGCCTCGTGCCCCCAGCCGCCGGGCCGCATCATGGAGGGGCAGCTCCATCCGCTTCGCCGGCGACGAGCTGGTGGGTGCCTCGGAGAAGCGCATGCGACGGCTCCGGGGCAACGAGGTCTCCATGATCTTCCAGGAGCCCATGACCTCGCTGAACCCGGTGTTCACGGTGGGGAGCCAGATCGAGGAGGCGCTGCGGCTGCACCTGGGGCTGAAGCGGAAGGCGGCCCGGGACCGGGGGGTGGCGGCGCTCCGGGAGGTGGGCATCCCCGAGCCGGCGCAGCGCGACGACGAGTACCCCCACCAGCTCTCGGGCGGGCATGCGCCAGCGGGTCATGATCGCCATGGCGCTGGCCTCGAGTCCGCGACCTCCTCATCGCCGACGAGCCCACCACCGCCCTCGACGTCACCATCCAGGCCCAGATCCTGGAGCTGCTGGCCGCCCTGCAGGAGCGCCTGGGCATGGCCGTCCTCCTCATCACCCACGACCTGGGGGTGGTGGCGGAGGTGTGCGACCGGGTGGTGGTGATGTACGCCGGCCAGGTGGTGGAGGAGGGCACGGTGGAGGAGATCTTCCGGTCCCCCGCCCACCCCTACACCGAGGGGCTGCTGGCCTCCCTGCCCCGGGTGGACGACCGCACCGCCCGGCTCCACCCCATCCCCGGCACGGTGCCGCCCCCGACCGACTGGCCCCCGGCGTGCCGCTTCCCCGACCGCTGCCCCTACGGCTGGGAGCGCTGCCTGACGGACCCGCCGCCCCTCCTGGACGTGGCGGTGGAGGAGGGGGCTCGGGAGGCCGCGGACGCGGGGGTGCCCGGACGGCGGCGGGCGGCCCGCTGCTGGCTGCTGGAGGAGCCCGCCCGCCGGAGCGCGGCGTCGTTCGCCGCGGAGGAGGAGGGGTGAGCGAGGGGCCGGAGGCGCTTCCTTCCGAGGGGACCGTCGAGCCGACGCACCTGGGCGAGGGGCCCACCGTGGACGAGGTGGTGCCCCCCTCCGACGAGCTCCTCCTGGAGGTGCGGGACCTGGTGAAGCACTTCCCGGTGCGGAAGGGGCTCCTGGGCCGCACCGTGGCCCAGGTGCGGGCCGTGGACGGCGTCACCCTCTGGCTGCGCCCCGGCGAGACGCTGGGGCTGGTGGGCGAGTCGGGGTGCGGCAAGTCCACCACGGGGCGGGCCATCCTGCGCCTCATCGAGCCCACCTCGGGGAGCGTCCGCTTCGAGGGTGAGGACGTGGGGGCCATGGACCCGGCGCGCTCCGGCGCTTCCGGCGCCGGGCCCAGATCGTCTTCCAGGATCCCTTCAGCTCGCTGAACCCCCGCATGACGGTGGGGGCCGCGCTGGACGAGGTGCTCCAGGTCCACGGGCTGGGCGGAGACCGGCGCTCCCGCAGGCGCCGCATCGAGGAGCTCCTGGAGCGGGTGGGGCTCCGCCCCCAGCACGTGGACCGCTACCCCCACGAGTTCAGCGGAGGACAGCGGCAGCGCATCGGCATCGCCCGGGCCCTCTCGGTGGAGCCCGACTTCATCATCCTGGACGAGCCCGTCTCCGCCCTGGACGTCTCGGTGCAGGCCCAGGTGGTGAACCTCCTGGAGGACCTCCAGGCGGAGATGGGCCTCACCTACCTCTTCATCGCCCACGACCTGGCCCTGGTGGAGCACGTGAGCGACCGGGTCGCGGTCATGTACCTGGGCCGCATCGTGGAGACTGGCCCCCGCCAGCGAGGCCTCTACAGCCATCCGCGGCACCCGTACACCCGGGCCCTCCTCTCCGCCGTGCCCCGTCCCGACCCGGCCGCGGCCCGGACCAAGGAGCGCATCGTCCTCCAGGGCGACGTCCCCAGCCCCGTCGTCGCCCCCGTCCGGATGCCCCTTCCATCCCCGCTGTCCCCATCCGGCCAAGGACGAGGCCTGCGCCCGGGTGGTTCCGCCGCTGGAGGCCAAGTCGGCGGGCCATCTGGCCGCGTGCATCAAGGAGCCCGCGGCCGGGGTGGAGGGGGGGAAGACCCGTTCTCTCCCTGCGTTCCGCAAGTGACGAGTGCTCTTTTCAACCGCGCCACACAGGGATGTCGAGGGGGTTGACACCCCCACCGCGCCATCCCCATAATGCCGCCTCCCTGTTCGGGCAGGCCCCTCTGGGTCCCCCCACAACGCAGCAAAGCCGTTTGACGGCGAACACAACTTCGGCTGGAGGTCCCCTTGGTCGGTGTGATGCGACTGTACGGAGCGTTGCTCCAGATTCCGGGCATGGAAGCCCCGAATCTCACTTGGCAGGAGCAGGCCGCGCAGGTCTGGGATCAGACCGGGATCATGCGGTGGCCCCTGGCCCTCTGCTTGATTCTCGGCATCATCGTCATCATCTGGAAGTTCTTCGACCTGACGTCCAAGAGCTCCAAGACGAAGAAGATCCTGAAGGACGTGGACGAGCTCCTCGCCCAGCACCGGATCCAGGAGGCCCTTGAGGTCACCCGTGATTCGAACTCGCCTGCCGCCAAGATCCTCTACGCCGGCCTCGAGCGGCACGACGAGGGTACGGAGCGGGTGATGAAGGCCATCGAGAACCAGGGCCTCATCGAGCTGAGCAAGCTCGAGAAGGGCCTCGTGATCCTGGCCACGCTCACCAACGTGGCGCCGCTGCTTGGCTTCCTGGGCACGGTGCTCGGGATGATCATCGCCTTCCAGTCCATCGAGGCGGCGGGCGAGGTGGAGGCCACCCTGGTGGCCGGCGGCATCAAGGTGGCCCTGCTCACCACCGCGGCGGGTCTCATCATCGCCATCCCGGTGAGCATCGCGCACAACTACTTCGTGTCGCGCATCGATGCGCTGGTCATCGACATGGAGGAGTCGGCGCAGAAGATGATCGATACGCTGCACGCCATGGAGCACCGCGCCGCGGTCTGAACCGAAGGCCGACGCCGCCGCTCATGCGGTGAAGAGGAGGGGTCATCCCACGGGGTGGCCCCTCCTCTCGTCTTGGTGCACATCCTGCACGAGGCTTCGGTGTAGGAAGGCTGGACCGACACCCGCCGCGACAGGACGATACCCCCCCAGCATGCGCCGTTTCATCCTCCCCGCCTTCGCGCTCCTCGCCGTCCTCGGGACGGGCGTGCCGGGCTGCGCCCAGGACGTCCCCTCCGGCGCCTCCTCGGGTGCCGAGACTCCCCTGCTGGACTCCGCCCGGGCCGAGCTGCGGGCCGGCCGGCCCTGGCACCTGACCCGGCTGCTGGCCCCCCGGGCCGCGACGCTGGGCTCCGAGGGGCGCCTCCTGCTGGCCCGGGGCGAGGCTGGGTGGGGCCACTGGAGCGCCGTGGACGCCCTGCTGGAGGACGCCCCCTGGCTCGACGCCGTGGACGGCGGGGACGGATGGCGCCTCCTGGGCCGGGCGCGGGAGGACGCCGAAGCCTGGGCGCCCGCCGCCGACGCCTACGCCCGTTGGCTCGGCTCACCGGCCGGCCGGAGCGACACGCTGGCCCTGGCCGTGGCCGCTCGACGGGCCCGGGTGCTGTGGCGGGCCGGGGACAGCGCACGGGCCCTGGCCGGGCTGGACTCGGTGGCCGCCGCCGATGCGGTGGTGGCCAGCTGGACGGCCGCCGACCTGGCGAGGGTCCCCGCCGATGGGGGACGCCCCGACGCGGTGCGCGCGCTCCTGGCCCGGGTCGACGACGCCGAGGCCCGCGCAGGCGCGTGGGACCTGCTGCCCCGGGCCCTGCTGGAAGCGGGGGACAGCGCCGCCGCCCGCATGGCCTTCGCGTCGGCCGCGGAGGAGGTGACGGGGAGCCGCCGGGCCGAGGCACGGGACCGGCAGGCCGCCCTCGCCCTGGCCGCCCGGGACACGGCGGCCGCTCGGCGCGTGTCGCTGGACGCCCTGGCTGCCGCGTCCCGCTCGCCGGGCGCCGCGAGCGCCGCCGACCGGCTCCTGGCCATTGGCGGGCTGGACGCCGGCACGGCGGTCCTCGCCGGCGAGGCCCTGGACCGGGCCGGGAAGGACGCCCGGGCGCTCCAGGCCTACGACCTCCACGTGAAGCTCGAGGGCGGCGTGGCCGAGGTCAGCCCCCGGGTCCGGCTGGACCGGGCCCGCCTCATGGCCACGACGTCGGGACGGCAGGACGGGGCCGTGGAGGAGTTCCGGGTGCTCTCCACCAACCCCGACGAGCGGGTAGGCGCGGTGGCGCTGGACGCCTGGGCGGACCTCCGGCGGCGCCAGGGCCGGAGCGGCGACGTGGCCACCATCCAGAAGTGGCTGGTGGAGCGCTACCCGGGGAGCCGGGAGGCGACGCGGCTGGTGTTCTTCCGGGGTGACGCGGCCCACGACCGGCGCGACTACCCCGAGGCGCTGCGCCAGTACGGGGCGGTGGCCGAAATGGCGCCGACCCGGGACGAGGCGGGGCTGGCCCGCATGCGCATGGCCCAGATCCACCTCCTCCGGGACGAGCCCCGGGAGGCGCTGAAGACGTTCGAGTCGTACCTGGCCGACTTCCCCGAGGGGCGCCGGTGGCAGGAGGCGTCCTACTGGGCGGCCCGCACCGACCTGGCCCTGGGCGATTCGGCCCGGGCCCGGGCCCACCTGGCCCGCATCCGGAAGGAAGATCCCCTGGGGTACTACGCGGTCCTGGCCGCCGACGTGGAGGGGGAGCCGTACACCCTCGACCTCCCCCCCGGGGAGGAGCCGGGCCTCCCCACCGCCCTGGCCGGCGGGCTGCGGCGGCTGGACGTCCTCACCGCCGCCGGCCTGGAGGACGGGGCCGACGTCGAGGTGGGGCGGCTGGTGGCCCGCTCCCGGACCGACCGGGACGCCATGCTCCGTCTGGCCGAGGAGCTGGTGGCCCGGGGGGAGACCATCCCGGGGATCAACCTGGTGTGGGCGCTCCGCGCCCGGGGTGAGCCGTGGACGCTGCGCCTGGCCCGGGCCGCGTACCCCTTCCCCTTCCGCCAGGCGGTGCTGCGGGAGGCCAGCGAGGACGGGGCCGACCCGTGGTGGCTGGTGGCCATCATCCGCCAGGAATCGGCGTTCGACCCGAGCATCGTCTCGGGGGCCGGGGCCGTGGGGCTCATGCAGCTCCTCCCGGTGACGGCCCGCACCCTGGCCCGGAGCATCGGCCCGAAGGACTTCACCGCCGACGCCCTGACCGAGCCCGACGTGAACCTCCACCTGGGCACCCGCTACTTCCAGGAGAACCTGGCGCGCTACGACAGCATCATCCCCCTGGTGCTGTCGGCGTACAACGCGGGCCCCGACCGGGCCGACGCCTGGAAGCACTTCCCGGAGGCCCGGGACTGGACCCGCTTCGTGGAGCGCATCCCCTTCGGCGAGACCCGGGACTACGTGAGGCAGGTGACGCGGAACCATGCGCTGTACCAGGCGCTGTGGGGCGACGTCGTCGAGGATTCCCGGCACTGAGTCGACCATCCACGGGTGTCGTGGCAGCGACGCGTCGGTAGCGGTCGCGTGACGCCGGGCTCCCCGGGGCCCGCCGTCTGTTTTGTCTTGACCTTCCCGGCGCCCGCTGGACACGTTTCACCCGGTCGGACACCGGCCATGTCTCACCCTGTCCGGAGGTACGGGAATGCGAGGGACCGTGAAGTGGTTCAACGACTCGAAGGGGTACGGCTTCATCCAGCCACCCGCGGGTGACGACGTATTCGTCCACTTCTCGTCCATCGTCGGCGACGGCTTTCGAACGCTGAGCGAGGGTGACGAGGTGGAGTTCGAGATTCGTAAGACCGACAGAGGGCTTCACGCCGCGAACGTGCTGCGCGCCTGAAGTCCACGGTCCTGGGGAGCAAGCCCCCCCGAAGCGCCTCCCGGCCGACGTCGGCCGGGGGGCGCCGTTGCGTCAGGGGGCGTGGGGCGGGCGGGTGCCGGAGCCTTTCTCTCCCGTACGGGTACCCGACTCCGCCTCCGGTGCCCTGGCTGCCCGGGGGCGCTTCGCGCCACCACACATCCCCCGCGCCCCGAACCCGTGGAAGTCCCTCCCAAGACCGCGCCGCGCCTGTTCCTCATCGACGCGTACGCCCTCATCTACAGGGCGTTCTTCGCGTTCATCCAGCGCCCCCTCATCAACTCCAGGGGCGAGAACACGTCGGCCACCTTCGGCTTCACCAACTTCCTCATCCAGATCCGGGACGACTTCGAGCCCGACTACCTGGCGGTGGTGTTCGACGCCGGGACGAGCCAGAGGGAGGAGGAGTACCCGGAGTACAAGGCCACACGGGAGAAGATGCCCGACGAGCTGGCCTCGAGCCTGCCCCGCATCCGGGCGGTGGTGGAGGCGTTCGGCGACCGGGTGGTGGAGGTGGAGGGGTACGAGGCCGACGACGTCATCGGCACCCTGGCGCGGCAGGCCGAGGCGGCGGGTCTGGAGTCCGTGATCGTCTCGGGCGACAAGGACTTCTACCAGCTCGTGCGCCCGGGCGTACACCTCATGAACCCCGGCCGGGGCGGCCCCACGGGGGTCGAGGCCGAATGGGTGGACGAGAGCAACGCCTCGGAGAAGTTCGGCATCCCGCCGGAGCGGGTCATCGACTACCTGGCCCTCATCGGCGACAGCTCGGACAACGTCCCCGGGGCGCCGGGCATCGGACCCAAGACCGCGGTGAAGCTCCTGGAGAAGTACGGCGACCTGGACGGCGTGCTGGCCCACGCGGGTGACATCAGCGGCAAGCGGGCCCGGGAGTCGCTCCAGGAGAACGAGGAGCAGGTGCGACTGTCCCGGCGCCTGGTGACCATCCAGCAGGACGTGCCCCTGGAGCTGGAGCTGGAGACGCTGCGGCTGGGTGAGCCCGACTACCCCACGCTCCGGGACCTCTTCATGGACCTGGAGTTCCGCACCCTCACCGAGCGCTTCACCCACGAGGCGCTGGAGAAGGGGGCGGTGGAGGGCGCCATCGGGGCGGAGACGAGCTACGTCCTCGTCAACGACGTGGCCCGTGTGGCGGAGCTGGTGGACGCCATCCGGGAGCGGGGGTGGGTGTCCATCGACACCGAGACCACCAGCGAGGACCCCATGCGGGCCGAGCTGGTGGGAATCAGCCTGGCCGTGAACGCCGGGGAGGCCTACTACCTGCCCATCGCCCACTGCCACCCGTCGGCGCCGGAGCTGGACCAGGACTTCGAGCCCATCCCCAACCTGCCGCCCCTGGGCGACGAGGCCATGACGCCCCTGGTGGACCTCCTGGAGGATCCCACCGTGCGCAAGGTGGGGCAGAACCTGAAGTACGACCTGGTGGTGCTGTGGAACTGCGGCGTCGAGCCGGCGGGGCTGTGGTTCGACACCATGATCGCCTCCTACGTCCTGGACCCCAGCCGCCGGCAGCACGGGCTGGACGTGCTGGCCCTGGAGATCCTGGCCTACAAGACCACCACCTACAAGGACGTGACCGGCACGGGCAAGCGCCAGATCGGCTTCGCCGAGGTGGCCCTGGACGTGGCCCGGGACTACGCGTGCGAGGACGCGGACTGCGCGCTGCGCCTCTTCGAGAAGTTCGAGGAGGAGCTGGAGGCCCAGGAGATGGAGGAGCTCTTCCACCGCCTGGAGATGCCCCTGGTACCCGTGCTGGCCCGCATGGAGCGGGCGGGCATCAAGATCGACGCGGCCTTCTTCGAGGCCATGAGCGTGAAGCTCAACCGGGAGCTGGAGCAGATCCAGGAGGACATCTGGAAGGAGGCCGGAGCGGAGTTCAACATCAACTCCACGCCCCAGCTCCGGGAGATCCTCTTCGACAAGCTGGACCTGCCGGTCATCAAGCGCACCAAGACGGGCCCCTCCACCGATGCCTCGGTGCTGGAGGAGCTGGCGGCCCAGGGGCACCGCGTGCCCGTGCTCCTCATGGAGTACCGGGAGATGGAGAAGCTCAGGAGCACCTACGTGGACGCGCTGCCGAAGCTGGTGAACCCCCGTACGGGGCGCATCCACACCTCCTTCAACCAGACGGTGGCCGCCACCGGGCGCCTGTCGTCCTCCGAGCCCAACCTCCAGAACATCCCCATCCGCACCCCCCTGGGGCGAGAGATCCGCAAGGGTTTCGTGGCCGACGAGGGCAACGTGCTCCTGGGGGTGGACTACTCCCAGATCGAGCTGCGTATCCTGGCCCACTTCTCCGGCGACGAGCCCCTGGTGAAGGCGTTCCGGGAGGGGATCGACGTCCACAAGCAGACCGCCTCGGTCATCTTCGACGTCCCCATCGACGAGGTCACGGGGGACATGCGGGCCCGGGCCAAGACCATCAACTTCGCCACGCTCTACGGGCAGGGGCCGTTCAGCCTGGCCCAGCAGCTCGGCATCTCGCGGGAGGAGGCGAAGGCGTTCATCGACCAGTACTTCGAGCGCTTCAGCGGGGTGCGCCACTTCCTGGACGAGCAGGTGGAGACGGCGAAGGAGAAGGGGTACGTGGAGACGCTCCTGGGGCGGCGCCGCTACATCCCCGAGCTGAGGAGCCGGAACTGGAACATCCGCCAGTTCGGCGAGCGGGTGGCCCAGAACACCCCCATCCAGGGCACGGCCGCCGACCTCATCAAGCGCGCCATGATCGACATCGACGCCGAGCTGGAGCGGCGGCGGGGACGGGCCGCCGAGGGCCTGGGCTCGGGCGACGTGGGCGGGCCCCCCGAGGGCGGTGCGCGCCTCCTCCTCCAGGTGCACGACGAGCTCCTCTTCGAGGTGCCCGAGGGCGAGCTGGACGAGGTTAGGACCATGGTGGTGGAGAAGATGGAGGGCGCCATGGAGCTGGCGGTGCCGCTGGTGGCGGAGTGGGGTGTGGGCAAGAGCTGGTACGAGGCGAAGTGAGGTGAGCGAGGAGGCGCCGGCGGCCATCCCCGTCTTCGACGGCCACAACGACGCGCTCCAGCGCTTCACGGCCGATCCGTCCGCCTTCTTCCGGAGGAGCGACGAGGGACACCTGGACGTCCCCCGGGCGCGGGAGGGGGGCATGGTGGGGGGGCTGTTCGCCTGCTTCGTGCCGCCCCTGGAGCGGCCGGAGCCGCCCGCCGACGAGCAGCGGGGCGTCGGCTACGAGCTGCCCATGTCCCGGACCCCCGACGAGGCCCGGGCCGAGGAGGTGACCCGCACCCTGGCCGCCACCCTCTTCCGCATGGAGCGAGCGTCGCAGGGGCGGCTCCGGGTGTGCCGCAGCGTGCCCGAGATCCGGGCCGCGGTGGACGCCGACGCCATGGCCGCGGTGCTCCACATCGAGGGGGCGGAGGCCATCGACGGGGACCTGGACGCCCTGGAGCTCTACCACCGGGCGGGGCTCCGCTCCCTCGGCCTGGTGTGGAGCCGCCCCAACCGCTTTGGCACCGGCGTTCCCTTCCGCCACCCCGCCGACCCCGACATCGGCCCCGGCCTCACCGACACCGGCAAGGCCCTCGTGCGGGCGTGCAACGAGCTGGGTATCGTCGTCGACCTGTCCCACCTGAACGCCGCCGGATTCCGGGACGTGGCCCGCCTCAGCGACGCACCCCTGGTGGCGAGCCATTCCAACGCCTGGGCCCTGTGCCGGAGCAGCCGCAACCTCACCGACGACCAGCTCGCCGTGATCCGGGAGTCGGGAGGGCTGGTGGGGCTCAACTTCTCGGTCACGTTCCTCCGGGAGGACGGGTGGCGCGACCGGGACACCCCCCTGGAGCGCATGGTCCGCCACGTGGACCACCTGGTGGAGCACCTGGGGCTGGAGGGCGTGGCCCTGGGCTCCGACTTCGACGGCGCCACCCTTCCTCGGGCCATCGGCGACGTGACGGGGCTCCCCCGCCTGGTGGACGCGCTGCGGGCGGCCGGCTACGACGACCACGCGCTGCGGCGCATCTGCTTCGAGAACTGGCTGGACGTGCTGGAGCGGAGCTGGACGTAGGGTCTTTACGGCCGATGCGGCCATGGGGGCGCCCCTCCGCCGCCTCCATCCTCCCGGTGACGATCCGCCGCGCCCGTTCGCGGCGGCACCATCACGCCCGGAATGGAGGAGTGCCATGGCCCGCTCGGTGAACAAGATCATCCTGGTGGGGAACGTGGGGCGGGACCCCGACATCCAGCAGACGCAGAACGGCACCAAGGTGGCCCACCTCTCCCTGGCCACGAACCGGTGGCTCCCGGGCGGGGAGGAGACGGAAGGGAAGGAGCGCACCGACTGGCACCGCCTCACGATGTGGAACCGCCTGGCTCAGTTCGCCGAGGACCACGTGAAGCAGGGCGACCGGGTCTACGTCGAGGGGCGCCTCGAGTACGACTCCTTCGAGCGGGAGGGCGTCACCATCCCCACCGCCGAGATCACGGTGCGGGAGGTGGTGCTCCTGTCGCCGAAGCCGGTGCCGGCCCAGGTGTGACGGCGGGGGGCGCCGTCCGCGGAGGTGGGCGGCGCCCCCGGGGCAGGGAGGCCTACGTGGCGCGGAGCGGGCGGGGTTCCGGCGTCCTCACAGCCACCCCTGGAAGCGGCGGCTGAAGGAGACGGCGGTGCCCCATCCGCCCCCGCCCACGCCCCGGCCGACGTCCACCTGGACGATGTCCCAGGCCAGGCCGGCGCCCACCCCCAGCGAGCCTTTCACGCCGGCGTGGGGCCGGGCGTCCCAGGCTGCCGGGACCAGGGGATGGTGCTCCAGCGTGGCCTGGCCGACAGCCCCGAAGGCCCGCAGCGATAGCCAGGGCGCCGCCACCGTGCGCCCCAGCGACGCCCGGGCCAGCCAGAAGCGGTCGCCCACGAAAGCGCGGTACGGCTGGCCCAGCAGCGTGCCTCGTCCGCCCAGCAGGAAGAGCTCCTGGGCGGGGGCGCCAGCGCTGGCCAGCCCGCCGTCCACGGAGGCGCGCACCTGGAGGGGGCGGGCGTCGTTGGCCCGGGTCCACGTCAGGCCGCCCACCACCCGGCTCCACCCCCGGGGGTCGCCGGCGGGGCGGCCCTGGAACGGGGCGGTGGGGGCGAAGCGGCCGGCCGAGGCGGTGACGTGCAGCGCCGCGCCGTCCTCGCTCCCCACCGTGAGGGTGGCGTCCGCGGCCAGCATGTCGCCGTCCTCGATGGGACGAACCGGGCGAAGGCGGTCGGCCCCTGCCGGAAAGGCGGCGCCGCCCACCACGTAACGCGCGCTCCGCTGGCGCTCGGCCCGGGCCGTCACCTCCAGGGGGAACCCGAGGCCCCGGAGGTCGTGGGTCACGGCTGCGCCGCTGGCGAACCAGGGATCCAGATAGTCTTCCCCGCCCAGGAGGGTGGACAGGCTGTTCATCACCCCGCTGGCCCCGGGGAACGGTCCCATGTCCCGGAGCTGATGGAGCATGAGCCGGCCCGCCGTCACGGGGGGCTCGCCGCCGGCCGTCAGCGCCAGGGTGAGGGAAGGCTGCCGGCGCCCGAACGACCATCCGCCGTCGGCGGTGAGGTGGGCTCCGGCCGCCGGATGCCAGCCGAACCCGATGCCCACGAAGGCCCCCTCGGCCCGGTCGAAGCGGAAGACGTCGGACACGGCGGCGGCGTGGAGGCGGAAGCGGTGGAGCCCCGACAGGGCCCGGCGTCCCACCACCCGCCGCGCCGCTGCCTTCACCTCCTCAAGGGAGGGGGTGGGGGCGAGGTGCGCCGCCTCGTCGGGGGGGATGAGGGGCTCCTGGAAGGGGAACGCCTTCTGCTCGGCCTCGGACACGGTGGTGATGCGGGGACCCACGAAGAGCCCGGGAGGGAGGTCCGGGTTCAGCTTGTAGTCGCCGATGTCGAAGCGCCCCTTGATGATGCTCCCCACCAGGAAGTCGAGCTCGGGAAACTCCCGTCGGATCTCCACCTCCTGGCGGTAGGGGAGCCAGTGGGTGCCCTCCCACAGGCTGTTGTCCAGGACGATGCGGATGTAGTCCAGGTACGGGTCGTTGTACGACGCCGGCGTGAACGTGAAGGTCATGCGCACGATGGCGGCCGTGGCCCGGTCCAGGTAGATACTCCCGACGAAGCCGGGGGCGTCCATGTTCCGGGGTCGCACCTGCACTTCGTAGACGCGCACCTCGGGGCGGGTGCCGCCGAAGGACAGGGTGAGGGAGTCGGCCAAGCGGAAGTCGTAGACCTTCTCGGAGCCGGGCGCCACGGGGTGGACCACCGTGGATACCTCGTCCCCGTCGCCGATGCGGATCCTGTCCTCGAACTCGTCCTGCACCACCGTGAGGTGGTCCAGGTGGTAGTGGATGTTGGTGGGGAGGACCTTCTTGTCGCGCCGTCCCACGATGCGCTGGCGCGTGCGGTCAGGGGCCTTCCAGTAGACCTCCAGGGCGATCTGGTCGGCCTTCACCAGCGTGCGCTCGTCCGTGTCGGGACGGTCGACCAGAAAGTAGACGTGGCCCCGGGCGACGGCGGAGTAGGAGTGCAGCGTGGTGTCGCTCACGCGGCCGTGGCGGAGCGCCCGGGCGCGGGCTACCAGTTCGAGGGCGCGGGGGCTGTTCCACGGAAGGGTGTCCTGGGCCCGGGCCGGGGCGGCGCCCACGAGGACAGCGACGGCGACCAGCGCCGCGGCGCGGACGGGGTGGCGCGGAGTGGAGGGGCGGGAGGGCCGTCGGTTGCGCCACGGGAGAGACATCTCCTGTGGTACGCGCCGCTGGAGGCGCCGGTTCCGACCTCCCTAGTTTGCGTTCCAGAACCCGGAGAGGGACTCGCCGTGGGGGCTCTCCCGGAGCTTCTCGAAAGCCCGGTTCCGGATCTGGCGGATGCGCTCCCGGGTCACGCCCAGCAGCGTGCCGATCTCCTCCAGGGTGCGCTCTTCGCCGTCGTCCAGGCCGTAGTAGAGGTAGAGGATCTTCCTCTCCCGCTCGGTCAGGTACTGCTCGAACATCGTCTCGAGGAAGTCCCGGCGGGCGACGGCCTCCACGTCTTCTTCGATGTCGCCGGCATCCACTCCGGCGAAACGCTCGCCGAAGCTGGCGCTGTCCCGGTCGCTCCTGTCGATGGGGGCGTCGAGGGAGAGCTCGCTGGCGGCCACCCGGCGCAAGGCCCGGATGGTGTCCACGGGCTCGCCCATCTCGTCGGCGATCTCCTGGTCGGTGGGGGAGCGGCCGAGCTGCTGGGTGAGCAGCGTGTCGGTGCGGGCCAGCTTGGCCAGGTTGGAGTTCTGGTTCAGCGGGATGCGCACTGAGCGGGTCTGCTCGGCCAGCGCCTGGAGCACCGTCTGACGGATCCACCACACGGCGTAGGAGATGAACTTCACGCCCTTGTCGGGATCGAACTTCTTGACCGCCTTCAGCAGACCCTCGTTGCCGATGCACACCAGCTCGGCCAGGCCGAGTCCCCGCCCCTGGTACTTCTTCACGTACGAGATGACGAACCGGAGGTTGGCGGTCACGAGGCGCTCCGCCGCTTCCTTGTCACCGGTGCGGGCGCGCCGGGCGAGGGCTCGCTCCTCTTCCGGGTCCTGGATCAGGGGGTATTTCTCGACGTCCTGCAGGTACTGGTCGAAGGAGTCCAGGCCACGGGAAGGGGAAAACATGCGTTTTCGGCGCCTCGCCTAGGGGGGGAAGGACTTGTTGGATAAACGGCGTATTGCCGGAGTGGCCGTGCCTGCGTTGCGGACGGGAGCGTGGCCGGGGGGGTGGAAACGGCCGTTCCCGTAGAGACGGATCAGGTCAAGAGTATAAAAGCCGGTTTTCGAAATCAACGCCCTGATGGGAGGAAAGGGGCGCTCAGACCATGAATTCCGCCTGCAGCCCCTCCACGCGCGGCCCGTCCATGGGGAAGACCAGGGCCGCGCCGTGGCCCTCGGGGGTCGCCAGCTCCACCCGGTTGAAGAAGAGGGTGCGGTGGATGTCCAGGGTCCGGGCGCCGGTGAGCTCCACCGCATGGACCTGGCCGCCGCCCCGCCACAGGAAGAGGGGCTGGCCGGGGCGTACCACCAGCCATCCGCCGCGGTAGGTCCCCGTGTCGGGGAAGGCCACGGCCGCGGCAGGGCTACCCCGGAGCGCCCCCCCCGGCGCCATGCGGTCGTCCTCCAGCGCCCGCCTCAGCCAGCGGGGGAAGCGTCCGGGCTCCCTCCAGCGGCGGGGTCCCAGGGAGCCCCACGTGCGCGCCCACACCAGGCGCACGGCGAAGCGGAACGCCCGGAGGTGGGCCGGCGCCCACAGCACGGCCGCGGACAGCACGAAGCCCCCCGCCACCACGGCCGCCCGGGGCTGGTCGATGAGGAGGGTCACCAGGGCCAGCACCAGGGCGTCCTCGGCGGCCGACACCAGGAGGCGGGGCGGGTGGACCTGATGGGTGAGCCACAGGAGGAGGCTCCATCCGGTGCGCGCCGCCTGGGTGAGGAACGCCACCAGCGCTCCTGCGACGGCGGCGGGGATCACCCAGAGGGGCGGGAAGCCCTGGAGGAGGAGGGCCACCAGGAGCCCCGCGGCCAGCGGGCGCACCACCCCGTGCACCACGTTCCACACCAGCGCGGCGGAGGGCGTGCGCTCCACCCAGAACTCCATGGCCCACAGGAGCGCGGCCATGGCCACGATCCAGGGCGCCGACAGGTCGGCCAGGCCGCCGGGGGGCGCCTGTTCCCATCCCATGCGCAGCGCCGCCCCCAGCACCGCCACCGTGAGGTAGAGGTCGGTGCCCACCGCCAGCGCCAGGGGGAGCGCGGCGGCCAGGAGGACCGCAGCCTGGCTCACGTCAGTCCCGGGGAGACGGCGCCGAGAGGGCCAGGGAGGCGTTGATGCCGCCGAAGCCGAAGGAATTGGTGACGGCGGTGCGGATGCGCTGCTCCCGGCCCTGGCAGGGCACGTAGTCCAGGTCGCACCCCTCCCCCCGCTCCTCCAGGTTGAGGGTGGGAGGGATCCAGCCCCGCTCGATGGCCAGGCAGGTGACGGCGACCTCGATGGCGCCCGACGCTCCCAGGGCGTGGCCGTAGTAGGGCTTGGTGCCGCTCACCGGGATGCGGTAGGCGTGCTCGCCCAGCACGGAGCGGATGGCGAGGGTCTCGGTGGCGTCGTTCAGGGGGGTGGAGGAGGCGTGGGCGTTCACGTAGTCCAGCTCCTCGGGCGCCAGCCCCGCCGACTCCAGGGCCCGGCGCATGGCCCGGGCGGCCTGGGTGCCGTCGGGGCGGGGGGCGGTCATGTGATGGGCGTCGTTGGTGGTGCCGTAGCCCATGACCTCGGCGTAGATACGGGCTCCCCTCGCCCGGGCCCTCTCCGCTTCCTCCAGCACCACGATGCAGGCACCCTCGCCCATGACGAAGCCGTCCCGGCCCCGGTCGAAGGGGCGGCAGGCCCGCGCCGGGTCGTCGTTGCGCGTGCTCATGGCGCGGATGATGGCGAAGGCCCCGTAGGAGAACGGCGCCAGGGGAGCTTCGATGCCGCCGGCCACCGCCACGTCCACCTCGCCGGAGCGGATGAGGCGGAAGGCGTCGCCCACGGCGATGGTGCCCGACGCGCAGCTCATGGCGTTGGTGGAGTTGGGGCCGGTGAACCCGAACTCGATGGCCGTCTGGCAGCTCGCCGACCCGCAGAACGTGGTGATGGCCACCCGGGGGTCCACGGCGCGAACGCCGCCCTCCAGGTAGTGCACCATCTCGTCCTGGGCGTGGGCGAGCCCCCCCAGCGCAGACCCCATCTGCACGGCCACCCGCTCGGGGTCGACCGAGCTCGCCTCCAGGCCGGCGTCGTCCAGCGCCTGGCGCGTGGCGGCCAGGGCGAACTGACCGTAGCGGTCGAGGCGGCGGGCCTGATTCCGCTCCATGAAGTCCTCGGGCTCGAAGTCCCGGACCTCCGCGGCAATGGTGGTGCGGAAGGGGGAGGCGTCGAAGCGGGTCACCGCCGCGATGGGCGAGACGCCGGAGTGGAGGCCCTTCCACAGGGCGTCGACGCCGATACCCGACGCGGTGATGGGCCCGAGGCCCGTCACCACCACCCGCCGCGACTCCCCTTCGGCCTCTCCCCTCACGACGCTTCCTCCGCGGCAGCGGCCCGGGCGGCCCGCTCGGCCTCGGCGGCCACGCCGGCCAGGGTCCGCCCGGCGATGGCGCTCACGAACCACGGTCCGATGACCGCGTCGGCGGCCAGGGGTCCGAGCAGCGGCCATCCAGGGCCCGTCCACTCGTGGACGATGCTCAGGTGGCTTCCCCCTCCTTCCATGGGTTCGACCCTCCACACCACGTCCATGCCCCGGGTGACGCCGTCCACGTGGCGGTAGGTGACCGTGCGCGCGGCGGGGTCGTGGTCCATCTCAGACACCCACCAGGTGGGCCAGCCGACGGGGCCGAAGCGGCGCCATGCCGCCATCTCCACCAGGCCGGCGGCGAAGCCGTCCTTCCTGCGGAAGCGCACCCAGCGGTAGTGGGGCAGGATCGTGGGCCAGCGCTCCACGTCCGCGGCGGTGCGGAAGCAGAGGTCGGGCGGCGCGGCCGCGTCGTGCTCGTCGATGGTCCTCATGGGACTCCACTGCGGAGGAGGGGAAGCCACGCCGAAGGCTGGAGGAGGGAGGTCGCGGGCGCGGCGTCGCCGGTGACCCTGACCAGGGCATCCATGGTCCGGGCGGCCCGTGCGAGCCGGCCCAGGGTGGCGCGTCGCAGGCGGGGGCGTGAGACGACGGCCTCCACCCCACGCTGCACCCGCCGACCGGGGGCGAGTTCCCGCCGCAGACGGCGGGCGTACGCGGCCAGCCCCCTCTCTGACACTCGGCCTGCGGCGAGCGCCCTGTCAACGGCATCGGCCGCCAGCTCGGCCGAGCGCAGGGCCCGGTAGATGCCCTGCCCGGTGAGGGGGTCGAAGTACCCCGCGGCGTCCCCCACCAGCACGATGCCGCCGCCGGCCGGCCGCCGCACCGGCCAGTCGAAGGGGCCGCTGGCCCAGGGGCCGCCCACCACCGCCCGTCCGCCGCTCCAGGGGCCCAGGACCCGGGTGAGGGCGTCTTCGGCGAAGGGGAGGGGGCCGTCCGCCACCGTCCGGCCGGAGCGGTCCGCGTCCACCACCACGGTGGCGTTCCATCGCCGCCCCGATGCATGCACCGGGGCCGACCCCACCGTGAGCCCGTCCCGGAGGTCCAGCCGGCCCCGGTCGGTGGGCGGGCCGCCGCCCTCCAGGTGCAGGGTGAGGGAGAGCTTCCGCACCCGGGGCGCCCGGGTTACCGCCCCCATGCTCCGGGCCACCACGGAGCGGAGGCCGTCGGCCCCCACCACCACCCGGGCGGGACGGTGCTCCACGCCACCCCCCGGCGCCCGCACCACCGCCGCGGGGAGGACGTGGGGCGTGGCGGGCCGCACCCCCGCCACCCGCACCCCCTCCTCCACCCGGGCACCCCGGCTGCGGGCCACGTCCAGGAGCGCCGCGTCCAGCCGCTCCCGGTCCACCCCCAGCCCCCGGAGGGCGCCGCCGAAGCGGCCCCGGGCCGGGGAGGACGCTCCCGCGTACACGTCCCAGCCGTCGAGCACCGCGGGCTCCAGGGCCAGTACCGCGTCCAGCAGCCCGAGCCGCTCCAGCGCCGCCACCGCGCCGGGGTTGATGCACTCGCCGCACGGCTTGGGGCGGGGGAAGCGGGCCCGGTCCAGGACGTCCACCCGCCACCCCCGCAGCGCCAGGAGGCCGGCCACGGTGCTTCCCGCCGGGCCCGCCCCCACCACCAGCACGTCGGGGATGGCGCTCCCGGCGCCTCGCTGCGGGGGGATCAGGCCCCCCTCCGTGGGCCGGGCGCGGTCACGGGCGCCCCTCCAGCACCACCCGCCAGGGGAGGTGGCGCCGCACCCGGGGGTCGGACAGTCCGGCCCGGCGCCCGACCTCCAGCAGCTCGGGGGCGGTGAAGGAGCGGAGCACGGACAGGGGCCCGTCGTGGCGGGTGAGGCGGTTCCCGCGCCACACCGTGGCCGCCAGAAGGCGCGCGCCCAGGTGGTGCAGCCGGCTTCGCTCGAGGTCGTTCACCACCACCACCTCCCGGCTCACCCGGGCCATCTCGGCCACCAGCCGCACGGCGTCGTCGTCGGCGAAGTGGTGCAGCGTGAGGACGGTGTAGGCGGCGTCGAAGGCGTCGTCTTCGAAGGGCAGGGCCAGGGCGTCGCCCCGGACCGGCACCACCCCCAAGCGACCGGCGGCGAGGGGCGCGATCTGGGGGTGGACGTCCAGCGCCACGACGCTCCAGGGGGCGCCCCGGCGGCCCGCCCAGCGGACCACCTCCTGGGCCACCGCGCCGTTGCCGGCTCCCACGTCCAGGAGGCGGGCCCGGCGGCGGCTCGCCAGGAGGGGCTCCAGGTGCCGCTCCAGGGAGCGCAGTCCGCCCAGCCAGCGGTTCACGTCGGCCACCTGCCCCAGGGAGTGGCGTAGCTCGGCGTCGTCGTGGACGGGAGCGTCCAGGAGCTCGGCGGCGTGCACCCGGGGCGGAGGCCTCACGGCCGTGGGCCCCCCGGACCGGCTCCCCGAGTGACGCGTTCCCTCACCGGGCCGGCTCCACGTGCACCACTACCTCCCGTGCCACCAGCGCCTGCGCGACCCGTTCCTCCACGGCGTCGGCGATGGCATGGGAGCGGGTGACGTCCAGCTCCGGGTCCACCGAGATGGTGAGCTCGGCGAAGATCTCGCCGGGGCGTCCCCGGGAGCGGATGCCGTACGCCGCGTGGACCCCCGCGTGGCCCTCGGCGATGCGCTGGATGCGCTCCGGGTCGACCGCCCGCTCGTCCATGAGCACGGGCACCGATTCCCGGATGATGTGCCACCCGGTGTGGGCGATGAGGGCGGCCACGACCAGGGTGATCCACGGATCGGCCTGGGACCAGCCCAGGCGGATCGCCACCAGCGCCGCCAGCACGGCGAGCATGGAGTACACGTCGGAGCGGGTGTGGGCGGCATCGGCCAGGAGGATGTCCGAGCCCAGGGCCCTTCCTCGCCTCGCCTCGTACACGCTGATGGCGATCCCGGCCGCCAGCGACACGACCATGAGGCCCAGGGCCAGCGGCGTGGCCACCACCCGCTCAGGACCGGCTCCCCCCAGGAGCTGGCCCAGGGCCCTGCGGGCCAGCTCGAACACGGAGATGGAGAGGATCCCCACCAGCACCAGCGCCCCCAGCGTCTCGAACTTGTGGTGGCCGTAGGGGTGCCGCTCGTCCGGCTCCTGCCCCGCCACCCGGGCGATCCACAGGGCGAAGACGTTGTTGGAGGCGTCCAGGGAGGAGTTGAGGGTCTCGGCCACCAGGCTGAGGGCTCCCGAGGAGAAGAAGGCGACGATCTTGAGCGCCACCAGACCGAGGTTCATCCACAGCACGTCCCGGAGCACGCGCCGCACCTCCTCGGCCCGAGCCGCGGGGTCCCTGGTCACCGGGTGCCTTCCGTCCGGACGAAGAAGTCGGGCCCCACCGCGCTCCTCCGGCTCCGGTTCAACTGGGCGTCCTCGAAGCCCGAGAAGAGCCCGACCAGGTCGTGGACGGAGATGCGGAAGAGGGTCTTCGAGAGCCCCGCCTCCGAGCCCACCGGCACCGCCGCGTCGAGGCGGATGACGCCCCGGGTGCCGGCCGGGAAGCCCACGCGCAGGCCCGCCCCCATGGTGCCCTGGAGCCCGGAGTTCACGCCGAAGGGGACGTCGCCCGCCTCCATCACCCCCGCGTCGGCGAAGAGGGTGAAGCCGAGATCGAACAGGTCGGGGGCGGGCCACGGCACGTAGATCCGGTCTTCCGCCGTCACCACGAGACGGCGGCCGCCGGGGAAGAAGCGGTCGGGGTAGCCCCGCACCTCCTCCTCACCACCCAGGGTGAGCTGATAGGGCATGGTGGTGGACCACCCTCCCGCCCCGGAGGCACGCAGGAAGAAGGTGTGGCCGGTGGCCGCCGGCGGCTGCCAGTACATGTAGAGGTCAGCCTCGGCCAGGAGGTCCTTCCAGCCGTCCCCGGCCAGGCCGCCGGAGAAGATGTCCCTCCCTTCCAGGGAGGCCGCCGCCGTGAAGAGGAAGTGGTCGCCGCCTCCCGCCGCGAAGACGCGCAGCCGCGTGTAGAGGTCGTCGGGCTGGTCGTGGCCCGCCGAGAGGAGGGCCAGGCTCCGCCCCATGGTGAGGGACACGTCGCTGCCCAACGCCACGTCGTGGACGCCCCGCAGTGCGTCCAGCCCCCGGTAGCGGCGGAAGTGGATGTTGCGCTGCCCCACCAGAAGGTTCACCCGGGTGCCCGCCGAGTGGAGGGTCTGAGGGCGGACCGCGTCGGCCGCCGCCGAGTCCGCCGGGCCCGTGGTGCCGAAGTTCTCGGCGTGGGCGGCCTCGAGGTCGCCGGGGAAACGGGGGAAGTTGAGCGTCTCGTTGGAGAAGCCCATCCCCAGCACGGTTAGGTTTCCGGGGGGGCCCAGGCGCACCGCCCCGGTGATCTCGAAGCGCTCCTCGAAGGTCGGCAGGAGGACGTGGGTCACGTCCCCCGCGCCTTCCGCGGTTCCCTGGACCGAGTAGGGGAAGAGGGTCTCCTGACGGAGGTAGAGCTGACGTCCGGCGTAGCGCCCCACCTCACCCACGAAGGGATAGAACAGCTCTTCCCTCACGAAATTGCCGATGCGGGTGCGGCCGCCGGAGAGGCGCGTGTCCAGTCGGGTGCCGAAGGTGCGGGGGAGCGCCACCTGGCCGCCGATGTCCCGCTCCTCGTCGTGCTCCCTGAAGAACGCCCCCAGCAGGATGCCCTGCCCCAGGAAGTCCTGCTCGGCGGCCTCGATGCGCCTGAAGCCGAAGCCGTTCCGGAAGGCCAGCCCCAGGTCGAGCTTGGTGGTCCACTCGTCCTGGGTGTCGACCACCACGTGCCAGCTTCCGTCCGGCTGCTTGATGCCGTAGACGTCGACGCGGGAGATGAAGGGGTAGTCTCGCAGCAGCCGCTCCGACTCCTGGAGGAGAAAGGGGTCGTAGCAGTCCCCTTCCCAGAAGAGCAGCTCCTTCTTGATGAAATCGGCCCGGGTGCGCATGTGGAGGGTGTTCGCCAGGTCGTAGGCCCAGCGGAACGGCCGGTCCGGGTCCATCGCCTCCGTGTCGAAGATGGAGTGGTTGTCGATGAAGACGTGGGAGACCGTGCCTTGCTGGCACGTCTGGGCCGAGAGGGGGGCCGGGGGGAGGGCCACCGCTCCGGCCAGGAGAAAGGGGAGGATCAGGGGCGTCACGTGGCGTCGATGTGGGATCACGCAGTAGGGTACCCCAGCGGAGCAAGTCCTGCACCGGGGCCCGGAGGGGCGACGCCCTGGGCCGCCGAATGGCACGGGACGGCCCTCGCAGGGATAGCAGAAGGCCACGAGCGACCGGCTCGGTCCGATCGAAAGGGGGAGGACGGGAATGGATGCACGACGTCAGGCGGCGCTGGATTATCACGCTGAAGGGCGACCGGGGAAGATCGAGGTGGTGCCCACCAAGCCGGTGGCCACCCAGCGTGAGCTGTCCCTCGCCTACAGCCCCGGCGTGGCCGAGCCTTGCCGCGAGATCGCCCGCGATCCCCAGGAGGTGTTCCGCTACACCGCCCGGGGCAACCTGGTTGCGGTGGTCTCCAACGGCACGGCCGTGCTGGGGTTGGGCAACATCGGTCCGCTGGCGGCCAAGCCCGTCATGGAGGGGAAGGGCGTCCTCTTCAAGCGCTTCGCCGGCATCGACGTCTTCGACATCGAGGTGGACTCCGTCGACCCCGAGGAGATCATCCGCTTCTGCCAGCTCCTCGAGCCGACCGTGGGGGGCATCAACCTGGAGGACATCCGGGCCCCCGACTGCTTCCGCATCGAGGAGGAGCTCAAGCGCACCCTGGACGTTCCCGTCTTCCACGACGACCAGCACGGCACCGCCATCATCGCCGGCGCGGCCCTGCTGAACGCCCTCGAGGTGAGCGGGAAGGACCCCGGCGACGTGGACGTGGTCTTCAGCGGCGCCGGTGCCAGCGCCGTGGCCACCGCCGAGCACCTGGTGCGCCTGGGGGTGAAGCGGGAGCGGATCCTCCTGTGCGACTCCAAGGGGGTCATCTACAAGGGCCGGGACGGGGAGCTCAACCCCTTCAAGGAGCGCTTCGCCGCCGAGACCGACCGGCGAACCCTCACCGACGCGCTCCAGGGGGCGGACGTGTTCATCGGCCTCTCGGTGGGGGGCGCGGTGACCAAGGAGATGGTGGAAGGGATGGCCGAGAGCCCCATCATCTTCGCCCTGGCCAACCCGGACCCGGAGATCCTCCCCGAGGACGTGGCCGAGGTGAGGAGCGACGCCATCATGGCCACCGGCCGCTCCGACTACCCCAACCAGGTGAACAACGTCCTGGGCTTCCCGTTCATCTTCCGGGGCGCCCTGGACGTGCGGGCCACCACCATCAACGAGGCCATGATGCTGGCGGCCACCCGGGCCCTGGCCGAGCTGGCCCGGGCCGACGTGCCCGAGGCCGTGATGACGGCGTACGGCGACCGGAGCCTCGAGTTCGGACGACGCTACCTCATCCCCACCCCCTTCGACCACCGGGTGCTGTTCTACGTGGCACCCGCCGTGGCCAGGGCGGCCATGGAGTCGGGGGTGGCCCGGGTCGAGGTGGACCTGGACGAATACCGGGACCGCCTGAGGGCGAGCCTCGGACCCGGCCGCGAGGTCATGCGCTGGATGACCGGCAGGGCCCGGCGCGCGCCGGCCCGGGTGGTCCTCACCGAGGGACACAACGACAAGGTCATCCGCATGGCGGCCCAGATGGTGGAGGAGGGGGTGGCCCACCCCATCCTCATCGGCATCCCCGAGCGGGTGCAGAACCGGGCCCAGGAGATGGGCGTGGACCTGCGGGGCGTCGACGTGAAGTACGCCGCCCGGGAGGAGGACGCCCGGGAGCGTTACGCCCAGGCGCTCTACGGGCGGCGCCTGCGCAAGGGGATGACCCTCAACGAGGCGCGCCAGAACCTCTACCGCCCCATCTACTTCGGCCTCTCCATGGTCGACGCCGGCGACGCCGACGCCATCGTGGCGGGGATGGAGTCCAACTACCCCGAGACGCTCCGGCCCGCCCTCCAGGTCATCGGCCACCGGGACGGCGTGGCCCACGTGGCGGGCCTCTACATGCTGGCGTTCCCCAACCGCGACCTCCTCTTCTTCGCGGACACCACGGTGAACATCAATCCGGACGCCAACACCCTGGCCGACGTAGCGCTCCTGTCCGCGGACTTCGTCCGGGAGCTGGGGCTGGAGCCCAGGATCGCCATGGTGTCGTTCTCCAACTTCGGCTCGGCCCGCCACCCGGAGTCGGAGAAGGTGGCCGAGGCCGTGCGCATCGTGCGGGAGCGCGACCCCGGGGTGTGCATCGACGGCGAGATGCAGGCCGACACGGCGGTCGACCCGGTGAAGCTGGAGGAGATCTATCCCTTCTCCAACCTGCAGCAGGCGGCCAACGTGCTGGTGTTCTCGACCCTGTCGGCGGCCAACGCCGCGTACAAGCTGCTCGACCGCCTGGGTGGGGCCGAGGTGATCGGTCCCGTGCTCCTGGGGATGGCCCGGCCGGTGCACATCCTCCAGCGGGGCAGCACGGGACAGGACGTGCTCAACCTGGTGACCATCGCGTCGGTGGACGCGCAGGCCCGCGCCGGCCATCATTAGAGCCTGGCAGGTGTTTGGACCACGATGATTCATCGCGGGCCTCCGCCCCCCCGCGGGGCGGGGCCCGTGCTCACTCGAAGAGGCCAGCGATGACGGTAAAGACGACGGAGCGAGCGCCCGCGGAGGGCACCGGAGGCGAAACGAAAAGCAGCTACGGGCTCGAGCACGCGGGGCTGGAGCCCAAGGGCGAGGTGTACTGGAACCTGCCTCCTGCGCAGCTCGTCGAGCACGCCCTCCGTCGCGGCGAGGGCCAGCTCGCCCACATGGGCGGTTTCGCCGCCGTCACGGCTCCCCACACGGGGCGCTCGCCCAACGACAAGTTCATGGTGCGGGAGCCCGAGAGCGAGGACGTGGTGGACTGGGGGAAGGTGAACGTCCCCATGGACCCCGAGCACTACCGGGCCCTCAGGCGCCACGTGGTGGCGTACCTGAACGAGGAGCCGGAGCTGTTCGTCCGCGACGCCCGGGCGGGGGCCGACCCCGAGTACGGCATCGACATCCGGGTGGTGACCCCCAACGCGTGGCACAACCTCTTCGCCTACAACATGTTCTTGCGGCCGCCCGCCCGTGAGCTGGAGGACCACGAGCCCGAGTGGACCGTCCTCCACGCTCCGGAGCTCAAGGCCTCGCCGGACGAGCATGGAACCCGCTCCGACGCCGCCATCGTGGTGAGCCTCTCGGACCGCACGATTCTCATCTGCGGCACGCGCTACGCCGGCGAGATCAAGAAGTCCATCTTCAGCGTCCTCAACCACATCCTGCCCGAGCAGGGCGTGCTACCCATGCACTGCTCCGCCAACGTGGGGAAGAACGGCGACGTGGCCCTCTTCTTCGGCCTGTCCGGCACGGGCAAGACCACCCTGTCCGCCGACCCCGAGCGGGGCCTCATCGGCGACGACGAGCACGGCTGGAGCGACCGGGGCGTGTTCAACTTCGAGGGCGGCTGCTACGCCAAGACCATCCGCCTCTCGCCCAAGGGCGAGCCGGAGATCTACCACGCCACCCAGATGTTCGGGACCATCCTCGAGAACGTGATCCTCGACGAGGACACCCGGGCCATCGACTTCGACGACGGCTCCATCACCGAGAACACCCGGGCCAGCTACCCCATCCACTACATCCCCAACGCCGTCATCCCGGGGATGGGTGGCCAGCCCGGGAACGTGGTGTTCCTCACCGCCGACGCCTTCGGCGTGATGCCTCCCATCTCGAAGCTCACGCCCGAGCAGGCCATGTACCACTTCCTGTCCGGCTACACCGCCAAGGTGGCGGGCACCGAGCGGGGCGTGACCGAGCCCAAGGCCGCGTTCAGCACCTGCTTCGGCGCGCCCTTCCTCCCCCGGCACCCCTCGGTGTACGCGAAGATGCTGGGCGAGAAGCTCCGGGAGACGGGCGCCAACGTGTGGCTGGTGAACACGGGATGGACGGGCGGCCCCTACGGCGTGGGCCGGAGGATGGACCTGGGCTACACCCGTGCCATGGTGCGCTCGGCCCTGGCGGGACGGCTGGACGACGTGGAGACCCATCCCGACCCGGTGTTCGGGCTCCACATCCCCGCCCACGTGCCGGACGTGCCCGACGACGTCCTCACCCCCCGCAAGACCTGGAAGGACCCGGAGGCGTACGACGCCCAGGCGGCCAAGCTGGCCGACATGTTCCGGGAGAACTTCAAGAAGTACGAGGCCGAGGTTCCGGCCGAGGTGAAGGCGGCGGGGCCGAAGGGCTGAGGCCGCGGGGGGGCTGGGCGCGCCTCCGGAGCGACGAGGCCCCGTCCGGTCGAGGATCCGGGCGGGGCCTCCGTGCGTCCGGCCCCGTGCCTTCCGGCCGGGGTCAGCCGATGCGGCGCCTGCGCTGGACGGCGGCCGCGGCGGTGAAGGCCAGGGCGATCCACAGGAGGATGGAGGACGCCTCGCCGCCGCCCAGGGCGGTGCCCGCCCGGACCGGCTCGAAGCGGCGGAGCAGCCACCCGTGCACCCACGTCTCCAGCGGCACGCCGAAGGCCCCTTCGAACGCCTCGGGCATGGGGTCCGGAGAGGCCCAGAAGCGGGCGAAGCGGTCGGGGCCCATGGCGGCCTCCAGGTCGGCCAGGAAGCGGCTGCCGAAGAAGCCCAGCTCGGGGCTCGGCACCTGCGCGTTGCCCACCACGGGGGTGGCGGCGTGGCTCGCGGCCGTGGGGTCCGCCGTGCCCCGCCCCAGCACCAGGATCCTGCACGCCTGGCCGCCGTCCACCAGGCAGGCGTCCAGGGTGGCCAGGCGGCGGGGCGCGTCCTCCGGGTCTCCGGCGCCGGCCCGCTCCTTCCCCAGGCGGAGGCCCCCGAGGGCGTAGCCGCCCCGACCGAGCCACGCGTTCACGCCGGCTCCGGGCTCGCCGTAGGCCGCCAGGAAGGCGCACGCCCCCAGCACGTCGTCGGGAGCGGCGCCGGGTGCGCGCCCCCACCAATCGCGGGGGCTGCCCAGGTCGATGCCGTCGTCGGTGCGCAGGGTCGCGCAGTAGGCGTGCCCGTCCACGCTGCCCCGGTAGTACTCGACCCT
Organism: uncultured Gemmatimonadales bacterium; assembly: GCA_963720485.1. GTDB lineage: Bacteria > Gemmatimonadota > Gemmatimonadetes > Longimicrobiales > Gaopeijiaceae > MFD05684-c1. Next base: position 3,786,657 of record OY970395.1, on the reverse strand, counting down.
CCTGCCCACCGGGATGCGCGCCTCGGCCTCCAGGAAGGTGCGCGGGGCCGCGAAGGCGCCCACCCGCACGTCCGAGCGGCGGGGGAGGGCGGCCACCTCCTCCGCCACCCGCTCCCGGAGCGCCCCTTCCGACACCCCCGGGTCACCCCAGACGGCCGCCGCGACGCCCCCGGGCGCCGCCGTCAGGCGGGCCTCCACGGAGTCGGCCCGCCGCAGGCGCGTGAGGCGGCCGGACGCGGCGGCCAGGCTCCTGAGCGCGGTCGCGGCGGGGGAGCGCTCGGCCGTGGGGAACCGCGAGCGGCTCCCGGGGGGCAGCGCCCACGCCGCCAGGAAGGCGGCGCCGGCGACCACGAGGAAGATCCAGTGCCTCAGCCGAAGCGCCATCTCGTGCTCCTGGTGGCGAGGAAGGCGAGCAGGTAGACCCACAGGAGCGCGGCCAGGCCCGCCACGCCGCCCACCGAGCCCCGCTCGGGGCGGGCGGCCAGGACCCGGGCACGCCACGCCGCGGCCACGCTGTCAGCGGGCACGCCCGCGGCCGCGGCCAGGCGCGGGCGTAAGAGGAAGCCGTCGGTGGCGGCTCCGGCGGGAGCCGGCGCGCGCAGACGCTCGAACGCCCCGGGCCCTCCCATTTCGAGCGCCACCCAGAGGAGGGACGGGGGCGCGTCGTCCAGCAGGGGCAGCGTCGCGGACAAGGGCGCGCCCCGGAGCACGGCCGCGCACGCGTCGTCGTGGCCGGCCAGGCAGGCCCGGCGTGACGGCGCGACCGGGCGGCGCTTCAGCGCGGCCACCCGGGCGCGCCGCTCGGCGGGCGAGAGGGACGCCACCGCCTCCGCCTTCGTCTCTCCTGCCAGGTCACCGAGGGAGCGGAGGCACGCGGCGGCGTCCCCCGCCACGCACGCCTGCCCGGGCGCGCCGCCCTCGGCCAGGAGCGCTCGGTGCACGGCCAGCCAGTCGGGGGGCGTCACGGGTCGGTCCCGGATCCAGCGGCGCACGTCGTCGGGGAGGTCGTGGACGAGCACGGAGCCCAGGGCGTCGCGGACGGCGGCGGGGGCGGCGGCCGGGCCGAGCCACCGAGTCCCGACCCGCACGGCGGGCGCGTCGGTGTAGGGGGCCAGGGGCACCTGGGTACGCCACTGGAAGCCGAAGTGACGCCCGTCCAGGGCGCTGGAGGCTGGCGCCACGCCGTCCAGGGCGGCCCACGCGGCGGACCAGAGGGCGCGGGCGCGCTCGGCCTGGCCCGCGGGCGTGACCACGGCGAAGGGCCCCACCGCCACCGTGTCCATGGGCGTGGTGGGGTGCCGGTTCGCCTCGGCCCGGGCGGCGGCCGCGCCCGCCTCTGCCCGGGCGCTCGCCTCGTCGAGGCGACTTCGGAGGTCCGCAACCTGGGCCTCCAGGCGGGCCTCCAGCGCGGAGCGGTCGGCCGGGGTGGCGACGGCGGGCTCCTTCGTCCGCGCCCCCGCTCCGGCGTCCTGGGCCGCCGCCCCCACCGCCGTCCCCAGCGTCAGGGCGGCAGCGGCAGCGAGGACCCGCCAGCCGCCCGCGCTAGACATCGAACAGCCTCCAATGGCCAGCGAACACGTGGAGGGGCCCGGCCGGGGCGCTCAACATCCGTCCCACGGTCTCGGGGAGGCTGAAGTCGCCGGGCAGGACGCCCATAGAGGTCAGGGCGTCGGCCGCCGCGGACCCCACCACGAGGAAGACGATGGCCCCGGTGATGACCCACAGCGTCGTGCGGATGGACCCCGCCGCCATGGAGAAGAGGAGGGCGTAGGCCACCGTGGAGGCCGCGAGGAAGCGGAAGGTGACGGCCAGGGGGTAGGCCCGGAGCCCCAGGGGCAGGTCCACGGCGGCTGTCGCCACCAGCGACCCCAGCAGGAGGGCCGCCGCCGGAAGGAGGAGGAGGGCCGCGCCGCCCCCCATCTTCAGGAGCACGTAGCGCCAGCGGGCCAGGGGGAGGGTGAGGGCGTACACGTGGCCCGCCTGCTGGTCCCAGCTCCACGCGGTGAGGGCCACCACCGAGCCCACCAGGGCGGCCAGCGCGGGGAAGAGGGGCTCCCAGAAGCCCATGGCGGCCACCACGCCCGTGGCGCGCATGGCCTCCGCTCCGTTGGAGGCCGGACCCCAGCCCTGCACCACCAGCAGCGGAAGCCCGAAGGCGGCCAGCACGAAGGGGAGCAGGGCCAGCCGCCCCGCCTTCCAGTGGAGCCAGAGGATCTGCCGGGTCATGGTCTACTCCGCGTCGGAAGGCGAGCGGGACGACCGGAGGAGCTCCACGAAACCGTCCTCCAGGTCCAGGTCGATGACGTCTCTCACCTCGGCCCCCACCGTCTCGAGCCATCCCCGCATGGGGTCGCTCCAGCCGCGCACGACCCACGTCTCGCCCGAGGCGAAGCCGTTCACCCGGTGGCGGGAGAGGAGCACGAAAGGCGGCTCGGCGAGACGCTCCGGGGCGCCCATGACCCTGAGCCGCTTGATGTCGCTCTTGAAGTCGTGCATGGGCAACTCGGCCACCAGCCGGCCGCCGTCCAGCACGCCCACCCAGTCGCAGATGCGCTCGAGCTCGTGGACCAGGTGGCTCGAGACGAACACCGTGGCGCCCGTCTCGGAGACGTAGTCCAGGACGGTGGTGACGACGTCGCGCCGCACCACCGGGTCCAGCCCGTCGGTCGGCTCGTCCAGCACCAGGAGCTCGGGCCGCTGGGAGAGGGCCAGCAGCACCATGAGCTTGCCGGCCTCCCCTTTGGACATGCGCCCCACCCGGCGGTCCGGCTGCAGCCCCAGGCGCTCGGCCAGCTTCCGCGACCACACGTCGTCCCAGCGGGGGTAGAAGGCCTTGTGGTAGGTCAGCGCCTCGTCCACCGACAGGGCCGGGTAGAGGTGGGGGCGCTCGGGCACGTAGCCCACCTTCGCCAGCACCGCCGGGAGGTCCCGGGGCACGTCACCCCCGAGGACGCGGATGGCGCCCGCGTCGGGGCGGAGCATGCCCATGATCATGCGGATCGTGGTGGACTTCCCCGCTCCGTTGGGCCCCAGGAAGCCGTAGATGGAGCCCCGGGGCACCGTCAGCCCGAGGTTCCGGATCTCGAAGGACCTCCCTGCCTTCCAGGCGACGTGGTCCATCTCGATGGCGTTCGTCATGCGGTGGCATCCCCTGGCTGGTGGCGGTTCATGATTCCCCCGCTCGTCCGCTGGCCCCGGCTCGCCGCCGGGGCGGCATCCTGCCGGCGCGCCCTCAATCCGCCGCCTGGCCGGCGCCTTCGGTTTCGGCCGGCTCGGCGGTTTCCCCGCTCCCGGAGGCGGCGGCTTCGGCCCGTTCCACCTCCGCCTCCATGGCCGAGAGGACGTCTCCGGCGGCGAGACCCAGGCGGGCCGCCTCCAGGAGGGCGCCCCGGGCGATCTCCCGAGCCCGCAGCTCCCGCTCCTCCTGGCGGCGCTCGGCGGGGATCTCCCGCACGAAGGTGCCCGCGCCGTGGCGCATCTCCACGAAGCCTTCCCGCTCCAGCTCCCGGTAGGCCTGCACCACCGTGGCCGGGTTCACCCGGAGCTCCCTGGCCAGGGCCCTCACCGAGGGGAGTGCCTCACCTCCCGCCACCTCGCCCGCCGCCACCGCCACCCGCAGGCGAGCGGCGATCTGCTCGTAGAGGGGCGTGGGGCTCCGTGGATCCAGGTCTTCGAACATCGGACTCCGTCGGGTGGTGCGGCTCCATGTGTATCGTTGTACCAATACAGTGTTACACGGGTGGGTGCGGCAGCGCAAGCGCCACGTGGCCCGGGCGCCGCGGGGCTCCTTGTAGCGCCGCCCGCGGCGCCGTACCGTGACCCGAGCGCCTTCCTCTCCCCCCGGAGCGCCGCCATGGACGTGGACGGCTCGGTCGCGCCTTCCGTTCCAGGCCTGGAGGTGATCCGCCTCCTGGGCCGCGGGACCATGGCCGACGTGCACCTGGCCCGGGAGCCGGAGCTGGGGCGCCTGGTGGCGCTCAAGGTGCTCCGCCCGGACGCGGTGAGCGCCGACCCGGCGGCCCGGGCGCGCTTCGAGCGGGAGGCGAGGGCGCTGGCCTCCCTCTCCCATCCCAACGTGGTCCAGGTGCACCGCTTCGGGCACGCCTCCGACGGCCGCCCCTGGCTGGTCATGCAGTACGTGAAGGGGCGCAGCCTGGCGGAGCGGCTCGACGCGGGCGGCCCTCTTCCCCCGGCCGAGGCGAGGGAGGTCCTCTCGTCCGTGGCCGCGGCCCTGGCCGCCGCCCACCGGCACGGCATCGTGCATCGGGACGTGCGCCCCGCGAACGTGCTCCTGGAGGAGGACACCGGCCGCGTCCTCCTCACCGATTTCGGCATCGCCCGTCCCCTCGCCTCGGCCCGGTTCCGGGCGCCGCGCCTCACGGCCACCGGACAGGTGGTGGGCGACCCGAGCTACCGGACGCCCGAGGCGCTCCGGGGTGAGGAGCTCACCGAGCAGGCCGACGTGTACGGCCTCGGGGTCCTGGGCTACGAGGCGCTGTCGGGGCGGGGGCCCTACGGCGACGCGAGGGGTGCCCGCCTGGCCATCGCCCACATGAAGGACGATCCGCTGGACCTGGCAGTGGAGGGAGGCGTGGAGCCGGACCTGGCGCGCCTCCTCCTCCGCTGCCTCGCCAAGGAACCCTCCCGCCGCCCCACGACGTCGGACGTGGCCCGGGCGCTGGACGAGGGGGGGGAGGCGGAGGGCCACCCCATCGCCCGCCTCTTCGGCCGGCGGCGCATCCCCTGGTTCGTGCTCCTGGCCGGGACCGCCAGCGGCGTTGCGCTGGAGCTGGCCTCCCAGTTCGTCGACGTGGGGTGGCTTCCGCCGGTGGGCTACACGCTCACGGTCGTGCTGGTGGCGTTCGGCCTGCCGGCCACCCTGGTGGTGGCCTGGTTCCACGGCGAACGGGGACGCCAGCGGGTGCCCGCGCTCGAGGTGTGGATCCTGGCGGGGCTGCTCGTGGCGTGGGCGGCGGTCACGGCGGCGGTGGTGCTGTCCTGAGCCGGGTCGGCCGCCGGCGCTCCGGCGGCCCCGGCCTGGGCGGCTGTGGCGGGGCCGACCGGCGATTGCCGCCGGGGTGGGGGAAGGACATCTTGGGGGCCCTCTCCACCCTCCCCCAGCCCACGAGCGCATGGCAAAGCACTACTGGCTCATGAAGAGCGAGGCCGACGTCTACTCCATCGACGACCTGGAGCGCGACGGGCGGACCATGTGGAACGGCGTTCGCAACTACCAGGCGCGCAACCACATGCGGGACATGAAGAAGGGCGACGAAGTCCTCTTCTACCACTCCCGCCAATCGCCCCCCGCCGTGGTAGGGGTGGCAAAGGTGGTGAAGGAGGCGTATCCGGACCCCACCCAGTTCGACCCGGACAACGACTATCACGACCCCCGGTCGACCCGGGACGAGCCGCGCTGGTGGCTGGTTGACGTGGGCTTCGTGCGCAAGCTCGACAAGGCCGTGCCGCTTCCCACCATCAAGAAGGAGAAGGCGCTCGGCGACATGGTGCTGGTGAACAACTCCCGCCTCTCCGTCCAGCCCGTGAAGGAGGCCGAGTTCCGCAAGGTGCTGGCGCTGTCGGAATGAGCCCCGAGGAGCGCGCCGACCTCCTGGACGGTCACCGGGAGTACCTCTTCCAGGCGGTCCGCCCCTACTACGAGGAGCCGGTGGTCCTGGAGCGGGGCGAGGGCACCCGGGTGTGGGACGCCGACGGCACCGCTTACCTGGACTTCTTCGCGGGCATCCTCACCACCAGCGTGGGGCACTGCCACCCCCGGGTGGTAGAGGCCGTCCAGGCCCAGGCGGCCCGGCTGGGGCACACGTCCACGCTCTACGTGACCGGCCCCCAGGTGGAGGCGGCGCGGCGGCTGGCGGCCCTGGCGCCCGGCGAGCTGAAGCGGTCGTTCTTCACCAACAGCGGGTCGGAGGCCATCGAGACGGCCCTCACCCTGGCCCGCATCCACACCGGCCGGAGCGAGGTCATCGCGCTTCGCCAGGCCTACCACGGCAGGAGCCAGATGGCCTCCGCGGTCACCGCCCAGGCGCCGTGGCGGGCGCTGGCGTCGCCCGTGGCGGGGGTGAGCCACGCGCTGGCGCCCTACCCCTACCGGTGCCGCTTCCACCGTGAGGGGGAGGCGTGCGGGGAGGCGTGTGCCGAGGCGTACGCACGGGACCTGGAGGAGGTCATCGAGACCACCACCAACGGGGCCCCCGCGGCCTTCATCGCCGAGAGCGTGCAGGGGGTGGCGGGCTACGTGGTGCCGCCCCCCGGCTACTTCCAGAGGGTGGCGGAGATCATCCGGGGCCACGGCGGGCTGTTCGTCGCGGACGAGGTGCAGGCCGGGCTGGGCCGGACCGGGCGCCACTGGTTCGGCATCGACCACTGGGGGGTGGTGCCCGACATCATGGTCCTGGCCAAGGGCATCGCGGGCGGCATGCCCGTGGGTGCCACGATCACCACCGACGCCATCGCCGGGAGCTGGACCGGCAAGACCATCTCCACCTTCGGCGGCAACCCGGTGGCCATGGCCGCCATGGTGGCGACGTTGGACGTGCTGGTGGAGGCGGACGCTCCCGCCAACGCCGAGGCCCGGGGCCGACGCCTCCAGGAGGGGCTGGACGCCCTGGCCGCCCGCCACGCCTGGATCGGCGACGCCCGGGGCATCGGCCTCATGCGCGCCCTGGAGCTGGTGGAGGACCCGGAAAGCAAAGCGCCTTCGCCGGCGAGGGCGAAGGCGCTGCTGGAGGCGGCCCGGCGCGAGGGCCTCCTGGTGGGGCTCGGCGGTCTGCACGGTCACATCGTACGCCTGGGTCCCCACCTGCTGGTCACCGACGCCGAGGTGGACGAAGCGCTGGAGCGGCTGGGCCGCGCCTGCGACGCCGTGGCGTGAGCCGCCGATCCCTCTAGCGGCCTCCGCCCCCCGCGGCCGCCGCGGGGGTCCAGGTGTTGTCGCTCCGATCCACGTCCGGGAAGGACCGGTCCGGATCGATGGTGACCGAGCTCACCTTGGCCGGCACCAGGGCCCTCAGGGTATAGCTGTCGCCCCGGTACCAGATCTGGACGGGCAGCTTCACGCTCCTCGTCTGCCCGTCCGCCAGGGTGATCCGCAGCGCGACGGGCATGACGGCGTCGCCCTGGGACTCCAGCCGCACCGCCACCTGCCAGTCGCCCCCGTCCTCCACCTGCTTCTGGTCGACCGAGACGATGGCCTGGTCCAGCCGGTCGTTGGAGTAGACCCACTCCCGGAAGAACCAGCTCAGATCCTGTCCCGACACGTCCTCCATCGTGCGGATGAAGTCGGCCGGGGTCGGGTGCTTGTAGGCCCAGCGGTCGATGTAGGCGCGGAACGCCTTGTCGAAGGTGTCGGGCCCCAGCACCTGGTCCCGGAGGAGGTCCAGGACCATCGCCGGCTTGCGGTAGCCCACCAGCCCCAGGGCCTGGGGGTCGATGCGGTCGGGGGGGGTGATGAGGGGCTCGTCGTAGCCCGCCGCCAGCCCCATGTAGTAGGCCGACAGGTAGCTGGCGTTGGTGTTCGTCCCCGGGTAGCGCAGGTCGTTGGCCCACGCGTTGATGAAGGTGTTGAAGCCCTCGTCCATCCACGCGTAGCGGCGCTCGTTGGAGCTCACGAGCATGGGGAACCACTCGTGGCCGTGCTCATGGGCGATGGTGCCGAAGACCCCCTGGGAGCTCCCCCGGTCGTGGACGAACACGATCATCGGGTACTCCATTCCGCCCACCGGCCCCGCCACGCTGGTGGCCTGGGGCCAGGGGAAGGGGTGCCAGCGGTCGCTGTACTCGTCGATGGAGAAGCACGTCATGTCCGCGGCGGTCTGCCAGGTGGTGTCCTGGGGCTCGTAGTACGCCTGGCAGAGCACGCCCCGCTTGGAGGCCATGGCGTCCCAGCGGAAGTCGGGGGCCCCGGCCCACGCGAAGTCGTGGACGCTGTCGGCGGTGAAGTGCCAGGTGAGGGTGCCCCGGGTGGTGGGACGGGTGCCGGCGGTCCCGGCCTCCTCGGCGGTGACGATGGGCACCTGGGTGCGGCTGCTCTTCGCCTGCTCCAGCCGCTGGCGCTGCGCCGGCGTGAGCACGTCACCCGGGTTCTGGAGGGTGCCCGTGGCGGCGATGATGTAGTTGGCGGGCGCCGTGATGGAGACGTCGTAGCTGCCGAACTCCCGGTAGAACTCGCCCTGCCCCAGGTAGGGGTCGGCGTTCCAGCCGTGCACGTCGTCGTAGACGAACACGCGCGGGTACCACTGGGCGATCTCGTAGAGGGAGCCCTGGCGGCCCATGCGGTCGGAGCCGTGCTCGGGCACCTTGAACGACCACCCCATGTCCACGGTGGTCTGCTGCCCGGGGGCGAGGGGCTGGGGCAGGTCGACCCGCATGGTCGTGCCGTTCACGTACGGCTCCACGGTGCGGCCGGCCACCCGCACGTAGCTCATGTCCATCCCGCCCTGGAATCCGCCCCCGGCGAAGCGGGCGTTCTCGGGGAAGAGGAACGACCCCCGGCTGTTCTCCCGGTAGAGGTTCTGGTCCACCTGGAGCCACAGGAAGCTCAGCGTGTCGGGAGAGTTGTTCGTGTACGTGAGCGTCTCCTGCCCCGACACCGCCTTGGCCACGGTGTCCAGGGAGGTCGTGATCTTGTAGTCGGCCCGCTGCTGCCAGTAGGCCGGCCCGGGCTTGCCCGACGCGGAGCGGTACTCGTTCGGGGCCCGCAGATCAAGGCGCCGGAAGATCGAGGTGTCGCCGTGCTCCACCGGGGCCGCCTGGGCCAGCAGCGGGGAGGAGGCGAGGAGGGAGAGCGCGGCGGCGGCCAGGGCCGTGCGCGCCGCGTGGGAGAGCGTCATGCCGTTCATGTTCGTTCCGCCCTGAGGGTTGGGTCCGTCGGGGGCCGGCGGTTCCGATGTCTGACCTTGTAGGGCGGTCGGGGGGTGGAGTTCCGCGCCTGACCCGGAGCGGAGCGCCTCCACCGGATCGATGGGCGGGGCGCCCGGGTCGCTAGCCACGCTTCCCCGCCAGCCAGGTCCCCGGCGCCACCGTGCGCCGGGCCTCCCGGGGCCGGCGCCGGAACCATCGGGACACCAGGAGGATCTCGGCGGCGTCCTCGGCGGTGAGGGCGCCGGGCCCCGGGTCGCCCCGGCCGTACACCTCTTCCACCATGGAGCTGAGACGCGCCAGAGCCGCGGGGGTGCGGGGTGGGTCGGTGGCGCCGGCGATCCTCCCCCGCCGCAGGAGGTAGACCCGGTCGCCACCCCGGAACCCCGGCACCCGGTAGAGGAAGGTGAGGCTCTCCACCTGGCCTCTCCACCCGGTGAGCTCGTCCCGGAAGGCCCGCAGCCGCTCCGCCCGGTCCCGGAGCAAGGCGGCGTGCTCGAACTCCAGGCGGGCGGCGGCCTCGTCCATGCGCCGGGCCAGGAGCTCCAGCGTGCCCGACCCCCGGCCCTCCAGGAAGTCCACCGCCATGCGCACCCGCTCCTGGTAGCGGGACTCGGCTACCCGCCCCGCGCACGGTGCCGTGCACGTGCCCAGCTCGCCACGGAGGCAGCGGGGGGCGAGGGCGGGGAGGGCCCCGCCGGCTGCCGCGAACGCGTCGAGCTGGTCGCCGAAGTGGATGGGCGTCGACGCGGGACAGTCCCGGAGCCCCAGCACGTAGGCCAGCTCCCGCACCGTGTCCTTCACCCGCCGCACCCGGGGGAACGGCCCGAAGTAGAGCGCGCCGTCGTCGCCCACGCGGGCCGTGAGCACCAGGCGCGGGGCGGCCTCCCGGGTGATCTTCACGAAGGCGTAGGAGGGGCGGCGCTTGTGCTCCACGTTGTAGCGGGGCCGGTGGCGCTGGATGAGCTTCATCTCCGTGACCAGCGCCTCGAACTCGTTGGGCACGTAGCGCCAGGCGATGCGCCGGGCGCCCCGGATCACGTCCGCGGCCTTCTCCCCCTCGGGGGCGCTGAAATAGGAGAGGACCCGGCTCCGCACCCGCACCGACTTCCCCACGTAGATCAGCTCCTCGTTCTCCCCGTACATGCGGTACACCCCCGGCCGGTCCTCGGCGTGGGAGCGGACGTGGGCGTGGAGGGCGGGGCTGGGGCGCATGGGGCGGGGCGGCTGGGAGCGGCTCGACGAGGGCGATCTTCGCCTTCTGTTCGGTTGGTCGCCGCCAACATTGTCGCAGCATGCCGCCCCGGCAAGTCGGTCGCCGCGGCCACGACGCCGCGGCCACGACGTGGCGAGGGTCTCCCGCCCCGGCGCGAGGGGGCAGCCTGCGCCCCCTGTCCCGCCCCGCCATTGCTGATGCCCACGGGGCGCCGCTACGCTCCCGGCATGAACGCTGCCGAGCGCCCCCTCGCCGTCCGGGACCCCCGCGCATGAACGCCGCCGAGCACCCCCGCGTCGTTCGCGACCCGCTGTGGAACACCATCCGCCTGGACGCCACGGCGGTGCGCATCGTGGACACCCCCGCCTTCCAGCGGCTGCGCTACATCCGCCAGCTCGGGCTGGCGCACCTGGTCTATCCGGGGGCGAGCCACACCCGCTTCGACCACGCCCTGGGCGTCTACCACCTCACCGTGACGGCGCTCCGTCTGCTGCGGGAGCGGGGCGGGGTGCCGCCGAAGGCGTGGGATGGGGAGGAGCTCATCCCCTACGCCGCCCTCCTCCACGACATCGGCCACTATGCCTTCTCCCACGCCCTGGAGGAGCTGGAGTCGGAGCGCATCCCCGCCGACCACGAGGCGGCGAGCGAGCGCTTCTTCCAGTCCCCGGAGCTACGGGACGCCCTGGCGCCCCTGGGGCTCGCCGCCGCCGACCGCATCTTCGCCCTCATCCGGGGCCAGTCGGAGGTGCCGCTGCGGGGGCTGGTGAGCGGCAGCCTCGACCTGGACAAGATGGAGTACCTGCGCCGGGACGCCCGCTTCTGCGGCGTGCCCTACGGAGAGGTGGACGTGGACCGGCTCCTCCAGGGGCTGGTGCTCCTCCAGGACCCGGAGACGGGCCGCTGGGAGGTGGGCGTCCACGAGAAGGCGGTGGCGGCCCTGGAGTCGCTGCTCTTCGCCAAGTATCAGATGTTCCGGAACGTCTATTGGCACCACGCGGTGCGGGCGGCCACGGCCCTCTACAAGCGTATCGTGGAGGACGCGGTGAAGGGGGGCCTCCTGGACCCGGAGGAGCTGGTGGGCCCCACCGACGAGGAGCTCCTCTACGAGGTGCTGCGCCGGGCACTGGAGGACGGGGGCGAGGTGGCGGAGCGGCTGTCCCAGCGTTGGATTCCGGCGCTCCGCAGCCGGCGGCTGCCCAAGCGGGCGCTGGAGCTCACGGCGGCCGACCTGCGGGGGCGCAGGGTGGAGGACTGGGCCGTGGGCGACTCGCCGTGGAAGCGCGCCGTGGAGGACGAGATGGCTTCCGAGCTGGGGCTCGAGTCGGGAGAGGTGGTCATCGACTTCCCGGCCAAGCGAGCCATGTTCCAGCTCGACCTGCTGGTGGAGCGGCGCAGCGGCCGGGTGGACCGGAGCGGCGCCGGCGGCATCCCGGGCCTGCTGGACCTTCCCCGCCTGGCCGAGGAGCTCTACCGGACGGCGCGTGTGCTGCGGGTGTTCACCTTCCAGCGGCGCGAGGTGTCCGCCGACCTGGTGCTGGAGAAGATCACCCGCCCCGAGTAGGGGCTCCAGGGTCGGGGGTGCCAGCGTCGAGGGCCCCGCTTCCGAGGGTGTCACCGCCAGGGGTCCCGCCGCCGAGGGTCCCGCCTTCGGGGGCCTCGCGCCCCGGGGGGCCGCCGCCCACGCGGAGGAGCCCTACGGTGATGTTGTCCACGCCCCCCCGGTCGTTGGCCAGCGCCACCAGCGCCTCGACGGCCGCGTCCAGCCCCTCCGCCAGCGTGTCCTCCAGCACCCGCTCCATGGCCACGTCGGTGAGCATGGCGGTGAGGCCGTCGCTGCACAGGAGGTAGACGTCGCCGGGGTGGGCCCGTCCTTCCAGGAGCTGGGCGTGGGGCTCGCCGCTCCCCAGGGCGTTCGAGAGGATGTTCCCCCAGGGGTGGCCCCGGGCCTCCTCGGGGGGGATGGCGCCCCGGTCCACCTGCTCCTGTACCCAGGTATGGTCGCGGGTGAGCTGCTTGAGGGTGTGGTCCCGCCACAGGTAGGCGCGGCTGTCACCCACGTGGCCGATGACCCAGTGGCCGTCGTCGGGCCGCACCACGAGCGCTGTCAGGGTGGTGCCCATCCCCTGGTGGCCCGGCGTGCGCATCGAATCTTCCGTCACCGCCCGCTCCGCGGCGTCGACCGCCTGGAGCATTCTCTCGCCCAGAGGGCTGGGCGATTCTGGATCGGGGTCGCCGCCGCCCGGGCCGGGAAGGGGCTTCCCGTCGGCCAGGACCCCCCGCACCGCCTCCACCGCCAGGGCGCTGGCCACGTCGCCGGCGGGGTGGCCGCCCATCCCGTCCGCCACGACGACCAGCGTCGGGTCGGCGAGCACCGCCAGCGTGTCTTCGTTGCGCTCGCGCACGCGGCCCGGGTCGCTCCGGCCGGACACGTCCACGGTGAGGGGCAAGAGGGGCTCCTTGGGGGGAGGGAACGGCCCCCAGGCTAGTGGGGCGGAGGTGGCGCGGCAACGTCCGGTTGCCGCGCGGGCGCGCCACGCCCGGCACGCGTCAGCCCGTCGGGGTGGCACCGGAAAGGAGGCCCGGAACCCTGTTGACCGGCCGGGTTAGGAAGGGCCGGTTCGGGAGAGCGTGCCGTGGCCGCAGCGTCGTGGAACACGTCGAACGGGGCCGGGTTACACTCCTGCGATACCCTTGACCGCAAGGCGCCGTCCCAATACAGTAAAGGGCTCTGGACCCTACCAGTTACCCAGGGCCGGCGAGGGTGCCCAACACCACGCTGCTGGCGTTCAGGAGAATAACATAGATGGCCACTGCCACGAAGACTCGGCGCAAGCGCAAGGGCCGGAGCGGCAACCCGCTCACCGGCTTCGACGCCAGCCTCGACGAGCAGACCGCGCTCGATCAGTACCTCAAGGACGTGAGCAAGCACGAGCTGATCACGCCCGAGATGGAGAAGATTCTCGGCGCGCGGGCCCAGGCCGGTGACGAGGATGCGGTGCAGGAGCTGGCCAAGGCCAACCTGCGCTTCGTCATCAGCGTCGCCAAGAAGTACCAGAACCGCGGCGTGTCCCTCACGGACCTGATCCAGGAGGGCAACGTCGGCCTGGTCACGGCCGCCCGGAAGTTCGATCCCGAGCAGGGCGTGAAGTTCATCTCCTACGCGGTGTGGTGGATCCGGCAGGCCATCCTCGCCTCCCTGGCCAACCACGGCCGCGCCGTGCGCGTGCCCCTCAACCGGGCCAGCGACCTGGCGCGCATCTTCCGCGAGAAGGAGCGCCTCAAGCAGGACCTGGGCCGGGACCCGACGCCCGAGGAGCTGTCCAAGGCCACGGACCTGAGCCCGGAGATGATCGAGTCGCTCCAGACGCTCAACGCGGCGGAGATCCGGCTGGACGCCCCCATCGGCGACAGCGAGGACTCCCAGCTCGTGGAGCGCTTCATCACCGAGGAGGCGGCCGAGCCCGAGCTGGAGGTTGAGAACCGCCTCCTGACCGAGGCGGTCACCGACGCCCTCAAGACGCTGGACGCCCGGGACGCCAAGGTGCTGCGCCTGTACTTCGGGCTGGAGGGAGAGCGGGAGCACACCCTGGAGGAGATCGGCAACATGCTGGGCGTGACGCGTGAGCGCATCCGCCAGCTCCGTGACCGGGCGCTCCGCCGCTTGCGCGAGGGCCAGAAGGGCACCGCGCTGGAGTCCTTCGCGGCGTGACGTCGCCCCCGGACCGGGAGTGGTCCGCTACGCCCCGCCCCCCCGGGGGCTCCCACGGGGAGCCGAAGGGGGGGCGGGGCTTTTTCGCGCCCGGCGTGGTGGTGGAGGTGGGGGGCGGCGTGTACCGGGTGGCCCTGGACGAGGGCCCCACCGTGGAGGCGTCGCTCCGGGGCCGGCTCAAGCAGCAGGCCCGCACCGGCGACCGGGTCGTCATCGGCGACCGGGTCCAGGTAGCGGAGGGGGAGGGAGGCGGCTGGTCGGTGGAGAAGGTGGAGCCCCGCACCAGCGAGATCGCGCGCCGGGCGCCGGGCGGGCGCAAGGCCAAGGTGGTGGCCGCCAACGTGGACCGGCTCGTGGCGGTGGTGGCCGGCGCCGACCCCGAGCCCCGGCCCGAGACCATCGACCGGCTGCTGGTCATCGCCGAGGCCGACGACGTGGAGCCGCTGCTGGTGGTGAACAAGATCGACCTCCCGGGGGCACGGGAGGCGTCGGGACGCCTGGTGGGGCTGTACGGGGGGCTGGGCTACGGCGTGGTACGGGTGAGCGCCCGCACCGGCGAGGGGATGGACCGGCTGGCCCGGGTGCTCTGCTCAGGGACATCGGCCCTGGTGGGTCCTTCGGGGGTGGGGAAGTCGAGCCTCCTCAACGCCCTGGAGCCGGGCCTCCAGCTCCGCACGAGCCACGTCTCGGAGCGGGCACGCTCGGGGCGCCACACCACCGTGTCGGCCCGCCTCCTCCCCCTGGCGTGCGGCGGGAGGGTGGCCGACACGCCGGGCTTCAGTGACGTGGGGCTGTGGGACGTGGATCCCGCCGAGCTCGACCTGTGCTTCCCCGAGATGGTGCGCCTGAGGGAGGACTGCCGCTTCCGGGCGTGCACCCACACCCACGAGCCGGGCTGCGCCGTGCTGGCGGCGGTGGGCGCGGGCGTGGACGCCGGCCGCTACGCCAGCTACCGCGCCCTCAGGGACGAGGCGGGAGCGGCGTAGCCCCGCCGCCGGGCAGCGGCACCACCCGGGGCGCCCCCGCCACGGGGTCTTCGTCCACCCGCAGCGGCCAGGCGTACACCGCTTCCAGCACGTCCTCCCGGAACACCTCCCGGGGCGTACCCTCGGCCGCCACCCTCCCCTGGTGGAGGAGGAGCACCCGGTCGGCGAAACGGGCGGCGAGGTTCAGGTGATGCGTCACCAGGAGCACCGTGAGCCCTGCGTCGGCGGCGTCCCTGAGCAGCTCCATGATCGACATCTCGTGGCGCACGTCCAGGCTGGCGGTGGGCTCGTCCAGCGCAAGGGCCCGGGGCTCCTGGGCCAGGGCCCGGGCGATGCGCACCCGCTGGAGCTCGCCCCCCGAGAGGGTGGTGACGTCCCGCTCTCGGAGGTCGCCCACGTCGCAGCGGGCCAGCGCCGCGTCCACCGCCCGGCGGTCGGCGGGGCCTTCGGCCCGGAGGGCGCCCAGGTGGGGGTAGCGGCCCATGGCCACCATCTCCCGCACCTTCAGCGGAAAGGCGACACTCTCGCTCTGGGCGACCACCCCCACGGTCCGGGCCAGCTCCTTCCGGCCCCAGGAGGCCAGGGGGCGGCCGTCCAGCTCCACCTCCCCGGCCCGGGCGGGAAGCGCCCCGAGGAGCACCCGGAGCAGCGTGGACTTCCCCGAGCCGTTGGGGCCCAGCACGGCGTAGAGGCTCCCGGCGGGCACGTCGAGGCCCACGCCGTCCAGGGCGGGACGGGGCGCGCGGGGGTAGCCCGCCACCAGCCCCCGGGCGGTGACCCTCACCCCCGCCCCCTCACCGCAGGCTCCGGCGCAACAGCACCAGGAAGAGGGGCACCCCCACGAACGCCGTGACCACGCCGATGGGGATCTCCGACGGCGCGAGCGCCACCCGGGCCAGGAGGTCGGCCAGGACCAGGAAGGTGGCGCCGGCCAGGAACGACAGCGGCAGGAGCAGGCGGTGGTCCGAGCCCACGAGCAGGCGCACGGCGTGGGGCACGATGAGCCCGACGAAGCCGATGACGCCCGCCACCGCGACGCCGGCCGCGGTGATGAGGGAGGCCACGGCGAAGGCGACGCGCTTCACCCGCTCCACGTCGGTCCCCAGGTAGGTGGCCGTCTCCTCGCCCACGGCCATGAGGTTCAGCGGCCGCGCGAGGGCCAGGAGCGCCACCGCGGCCGGGAGCGTGTACGCCGCCACCACCACCACGTCACGCCACCCGGCGCCCGAGAGGCTTCCCATCATCCACAGGACCGCGCTGCGCACCGTGGGCGCCGACGCCACCGACAGGAGGAAGGCGATGCAGGCGGTGAAGAACGCGCCCACCACGACGCCGGCCAGGAGCAGCACCCGCACGTCCATGCCCCGGTCCGTGGCGGCGGCCACCCGGAAGACCAGGACGATGGCCACGACCGCGCCGCCGAACGCCGCCGCGGGGAGGACCCACGACCCCGCCGCCACCAGTCCCAGCGTGAGGACGGCCACCGCGCCGGCGGCGGCGCCCCCGCTGATTCCCAGGATGTAGGGCTCGGCCAGCGGGTTCCGGAGGAGTGCCTGGAACGTGGCGCCGGCGAGAGCCAGGCCGCCGCCCACCAGGAGGCCCAGGAGTGCCCGGGGGAGCCGCATGCCCGTGACGATGAAGCGGGTGGTGGGGTCGCCCCGCCCCAGGAGGGCGTCCACCGTGGCGCCGGTTCCCAGGGGCACGGACCCGAAGCGGACGGCGGCCAGCACCGCGAGTACGGCGGCGGCCAACAGCGCGGCCACCGCTCCCCAGTGCCGGCGGCTCACGGGAAGGCCTCGGGGTGGAGGATGCGCGCCAGGGCGGCGGCGCTCTCGCCCAGGTCGGGGCCCGGCGTCTCCAACCCCGGAGGCGCGTCCCGCACCGGGGTCTTCCCCAGGGCCGAGCGGTCGACCCCCGCGCCGGGCTCGACCAGGAAGAGGTCGACGTGGCGGACGGCCAGCTCCTCGGCGCTCACGGGCGCGTACAGCCGCTCCAGGTCGTCGAACACGTTCGTGCCGCCGGCCACCTCGATGAGCTGGCCGATGAACGTGCCCTTTCCCGCCACCCAGGGAGGGGAGCCGCCCAGGAGGTAGGCTACCCGCACCGGGGGGAGGCTCCCCACCCGCGCGCGCACCGCGCTCAGGGCGCTGTCGATGTGGGCCACGAGGGCCCGGGCCTCGCCCCGGCGGTCCACCAGGGCCCCCAGCCGGCCGACCATGCGGCGCACGTCGTCGATCCCGTCGGGGCGCACGGCCAGGGTGGGGATCCCCATGGCCTCGAGGCGGCGGGGGGTCTCGGGATCGGAGGGACCCGCGAAGCGGATCACCAGGTCGGGATGTAGGGCGAGGACGGCCTCCAGGTCGGGCTGGATGCCGCCGCCCACGGAGGGGAGGGACGCCAGCGCGGCGGCGGTGTCGTAGTCGGTGCGCCCCACGAGGCGGTCACGGGCGCCCAGGTCCACCAGCGTCTCCGTGGCCGACGGCACCAGCGACACGATCCGGCGGGGGGCGGACAGGCCGGCGGGGAGGCCGCTCTCCAGGCTGTCGGGCGCGCCGGCCGCGGGCGGCCGGGCGTCCCGGCCGCACGCGCCCAGGACGAGGAGTGCGGTGGCGAGAAGGGTTGCGCGGGCCAGGCCCGGCCCGGACGGGGTCACGGCCTCAGCGGCCCGTGGCCTCCACCGGCGGGGCGTTCGCCCCGCACGGGTCCTCGAACGTGCGCTGCCATCCGCCGCTCCGCTGGGCCAGGGCCGCGTTCCAGCGCTTGCGCTCGCCCAGCACCTCCAGGAGCACCTCGCTCTTGCCGTCGCCGTCCCAGTCGAGCTCGTCGAAGTAGCGGGCGGCGCCCTTCCCCTCCTGGCTCGCCAGGCGGTACCACACGTACGCCGGCTCGTAGTCGCCGCCGTCGCCCTTGGGGGTGGCCATGACGAAGAGGGAGTACGCGCTGGGCTCGGTGGGCTGCACCGCGAGCTCGTCCCGGAACAGGAAGGTGCCCGCGATGGCGGTGCCGTCCTGCTGGAGGGGGAATACGTCCATGGCCTTGCGGGCCGCCACCAGGGAGGTGGGCCAGCGGGCACCCACCTGGGGAATGAGCTCGCCGGTCATGTTGAGGAGCGCGATGCGCTGGGCCCGGTCGTCCTCGGTGGGGGCGTAGCGCTTGAACTTCACGTCCTTGGCCACGTCCTCGGGAAGCGCCAGGAAGGTGCGGGCGTCCATGGCGTCGTGGCGCAGCTCCGCCACCCCGTGGGCGGCAGGCCGGGGCGTGCAGAACGACTCGTCGGTGGTGAGGTCCTGCACCGTGAAGTGGCCCACCCGCACCCCCCGGGAGAAGAGCACGAACTCGCTGCCCGGCTCGAGGAACTCCCGGGCGAAGGCGGCGCGGTAGCCCGGCTGCTCGTCCTCGCTGGGGAACGGCGAGAGGGAGTCGCCGGCGATGGCGCCCACGGGCACGAGGGTCACCTGCCCCGTCGTGTCGGCGCGCCCCATGTAGAGGACGGGGGTTTCGGGGAGACGCACGGAGCGGTCGCTCTCGGGAGCCTGGGACGTATCCGACTGGGCTCCCAGCTCCGCCGACGGGGGAGCCTGGAGGTGGACCTCGACGCCCCCCCACGCGACGTTGTCGCAGGCGGTGGTGCCGCTTATCATCACGGCCGTTGCCAGCCAGCGGAGCGCCTTGTAGGCCAAGGTCTTTCAGCGTTTCCGGGCTCGGGATGGGAGGGGCCGGGGCGCCCGTCGCGCTCCGGCCCTCATGCTGCTGGAAGCTATTCCCCGCCACAGCGGGGCGCAAAGCCGGCGCCGCCCCTCCGGGCTCCAGGAGCGGCGCTTCCGCTCCTGGTGGAAGCAAGGCCGGGGCCACGAGGGCGCCGCCCGTGGAGTCAGCCGAGGTCGAATGCCCGAAGAGAGCCATTTCCGCCACGTCATCGGACACTTCACCACGGGCGTCACCCTGGTGACGTCCCGGCGGGCCGACGGCCGCCCCTGCGGGCTCACGGCCAATTCGGTGGCGTCGGTGTCGTTGAACCCCCTCCTGGTCCTCGTGTGTCTGGACCGGGAAGCCGCCTCCCACGGCTGCATCATCGAGGGGGGTGCCTTCGCCGTCTCCATCCTGGAGTCGGGAGACGAGGCCCTCGCCCGGCGCTTCGCCGAGGGCGGGCGGGACGACCGCTTCCAGGAGCTGCCGTGGAGGGAGGGCGTCACGGGGAGCCCCATCCTGGAACGGGCACTGGCTTGGCTCGATTGCCGGGTCACGGACGTCCACGAGGGGGGCGACCACTCCATCGTCGTGGGCGAGGTGGTGGCCTGCGACGCCCGCCACGGCGAGCCCCTGCTCTTCTACCGTGGCGAGTACCGGCGGATGACGTCGTGAGGCGCTCAAGCCCCCTGGTGTGGGTGCCGCCCCTGGCGGTGGGGCTGGCCGCCGCCGCCGGCGGCGAGCTGGCGGCCGGGCTCCTCCTCTACTCTGCCCGGGGCTTCCTCCAGGCCCTCACCCTCATCCTGGTGGTGGAGCTGGCCGCCCTGGGCGCCGGGCTGTGGTCCGCCCCCCTCCAGCCCGGCCCGGCCTGGGAGCCCGTGCGCCGCCGCTGGCTCCTGGTGCTGGTCTCCTACACGGTGGCGGCCGCCACGGCGGTGGGGTGGAGCGCCCTGGGTGGCCTGTCCTCGGCGGCGGTGCTCCGGGGCGTGGGGCTCGCCCTCCTGGCGGCCCTCCCCCTCTACGCTTCGGGGACCCTCCTGGGCGCCATGTCGGCGGTGGCGCCGGATGATCCCTTCCCCTCCACCGTGGGGGCGGCCGCCACCCTGGGAGCGGCCGCCGGCGCCGCCCTCACCGGGTTCATGGGGCCCCGCCTTCCGCCGGTGTCGACCTACCTGGGCACGCTGGTGGTGCTGTCCGCCGCGTCCCTCGTCCACGGCCGGGCCCTGGACCGCCGCACCCGGGTGAGGACGCTGGTGACCCGGCCCTCGGCCGGCGGCACGGTGCGGGTGGAGGAGCGGGTGCACGGGCAGCTGCGGCGCCGGGAGGTGGTGCTCCTCGAGGCGGGGGCGCTCCGGGGCGGGTGCGACGACGCCGGCGCCCCGGTGCGCCGCTGGGAGACGGGCGCCGCACGGCTCCTGGTGGAGCAGGGGCCGCCTGCCCGGGTCCTGGTCATCGGCGCCGGCGCGTCGGCGCTGCCTTCGCTGCTCCCGGCGGGCATCGACGTCCAGGTGGCGGACCCCAACCCGGTGGTGGCCGAGCTGGCCCGGGAGCACTTTCCGCTCAGCGGCCGGGTGGAGACGCCTTCCACCGGCCCCTGCGACCTCCGGGACGCGGTCCTTCCCCGGGGTCCCTGGGACGCCGTGGTGCTGGACGCCGCCGCCTGGGGCGGCCGGGCGCCCGTGCCCCGGCTGCCCGTGCGCACCCTGGACGCCCTGGGCCGGGCCCTGGAGCCCGGTGGGCTCCTGGTGATGGGTGGGGTGCGCCTCGACGAGGACGGTGCCTCTTCCGCCCTGGAGGGCGCCACCGCTGCCGCTTCTGCCGCGGGCTTCGCACCCGCGCTGGCGTACGCTCCGGTGGGCGCGGGGGGGGACGCGGCCGGAACGGGCGCGAGGAACGGCGGGCGCCCCGACGAGGAGGCCGGCGACGACGGCCTCCTCGTCCTGCGGCGTGCCCAGGCCCCCGGATCGCCTCCGCGGCCTCCGGAGGGTTGGCGGAGCCTGGGGCCCGTGGCGTGATCCTGGCCCACCTCTCGGACCTGCACCTGGGCTTCCGGGCCCACGGGCGCCGGGACCGGGGACGGGACGCCCGGGAGCGGGACGTCCTGGACGTCCTGGAGCGGGCGGTGCGGGAGCTGGAGGACCTCCGGCCCGACGTGGTGGTCGTCACGGGCGACGTCTTCGACCGGGCCGACCCGGACGCCGGGGTCATCCTGACCCTGGCCCGGGCGCTGGAGGCGCTGCAGGCCGCCCTTCCCGGACTGCCGGTGGCGCTGCTGGCCGGACCACGGGACCTCCCCCTCCACCGGGACGAGGCCGGGCCCCTGGACGTGGCCGGTACGTGGGACGGCGTGGTCGCCGCCACCCTGGAGTGCCGCTCCCTGCGCCTGGGGGAGGGCCGGCTCCACCTGGCCCTGGCACCCCACGGCGCCCTCGTGGCCGACGAGGTTCGACTCCCGCCCCCCGATTCCGACGCCCGCTTCAACGTGCTGGCGGCCCACGGCCGCGTGGCCCGGGGGGAGGGCGGCCGCGGCCGTGGCGCCGGCGCGATGGTCGACCTGGAAGCCTGGGACTACGTGGCCCTGGGGGGCGAGCACGGCCATCGGGAGGTCACCTACAAGGCACGCTACGCCGGCTCGCTGGAGCGGGTGGGGTGGACGCCCTGGGGGGAGGCCCTGGAGGAGAAAGGCTTCGTGAGCGTCGACCTGGAGGAGGGGCGGGCGTCGTTCCACCCGCTGCCGGTGCGGCCGGTGGTGGCGCTCGCCCCCATCCGGGTGCCCCCGGGCGACCCGGGGCGGCTGCTGCGCCGGGTGCGGGAGGTCACCGACGAGGTTCCCGGCGGCATCGACGACCGCATCGTCCGCCTCCGCCTGCAGGGACCCGCGCCCGCCGACCTGCGGGCCCTCCAGGGGGGCCTCCTCACCGAGCTGCGCGCCCGGGCCCTCCACCTGGGCGTGGTGGTGGAGGAGCCCGACGATCCGCCCCCTCCCCAGCGGGACCCGGTCGAGCGGCTGGCCCGTCTCCTGGAGTCGGCCGGTGGGTCCCCCGGGGACGCGGAGGCCCTCCTCCCCCGCCCGACCGACGTCGAGGGCGACCCTCCCGGGCCGGGGCCCCGGCAGCTTCGGGTGGGGGGCGTCCAGGTGCGTCTCGCCCGCAGGGGGCTGGCGGCGCTGGTGGGGCGGGAGCCTCGGGAGCGGTGGGCGCTGGGCCGGGCGCTGCGCGACGCTGCCGAGGAGGACGCCTGGGCCATGGACGCCGACGGAGCCGCGCTGCTTGAGGCGGTGACGCTCCGGCTGGCGGGGCCCTGGGTGGAGGGGGTGGACCGGGCGCTGGAGGGGATCCGCCGGGGGCGCCCCGGAGCGTCTTCCCCCGCCACCGGCCCGTCGCCCCCCGGGGCGGCGGAGGCGCCGCCCCGCCGGCTCCGGGCACTGGAGCGGGAGCTCCGGGAGCTCCGGGCGAACGACGTCGAGGTGATGGGCGACGTGGAGCAGGCCGCCATGGAGTGGACGCGGGAGCGTCAGGACGCCGAGACCCAGCTCACGGCGTACCGGGACCGGGCGCGGGAGCTCAAGGTGCGGCTCCGCCAGCTCGAGGCCGCCGGCGAGGGCACGCCGTGCCCTACGTGCGGGCGTCCCCTCACCGACCACTTCGCCGACGTGGTGGAGACGCTCCGGGACGAGTGGGAGGCGGTGGTGCAGGACGGACGCTGGTGGAAGCGCCGCAGGGAGCAGCTCGAGGACAAGCCGTCGGCGCTGAGGGAGCTGGAGGGGCGGGCCCTCCGGGTCCACGCCGAGGTGGAGGCGTGCGCGGAGCGGTTGGAGCGGGCCCGAGCCCGGGCGTTGGCGTCGGCGCCCGCCCCGGCCGGGCCGCCGAGCTCGGCCGAGGGGCCCGCCGGCGAGGGGCCTCCTCCAGCCCCTCCCCCGGACGTCCGGGACACCTCCCCCGCCGCCTCCGCCCTCCGCCGCCTCCGGGCCGAGCTCCACGGCGAGGCACGCCGGCGCGCGGTACTCCGGACCTCCCGGGTGGTGGAGCAGATCACGGGCGGACGGGTGGCCTTCGTCTCGGTGGGCGACGACGGCGTGCCCCGGCCCGAGGGCCACGAGGGTCCCCTGGACGACCCCGCCGGCGAGGAGGCGGCGGCGGTGCGCCTGGCGCTCCTCGCCGTCCTCGCCGCGTCCCGGCCCGGCTCCACGCTGCTGCTCCCGGAAGGGACGCTCGAGTCCCTTGCCGCCACCGACGCGCTCCGGGCCGTGGAGGTGCTGCGGGCGCTGCTGCGCAGCGTGCCCCGGGTGGTGGTGGTGACCGACGGGCGCGCGGTGGACCGGCGCCCCGAGGCGTTCGACCAGGCGGTGGAGCTGGAGGGGGAGGGCCGGGGCGCGTGGGCCCGGCCCCTGCCCGTGGGGACGGGCCTCCTCGTCCTCCGCTGAGGCGGGGCCGCAGCCAGTACAACAGGGGGGGCGGCGTCGCTAGATTCCTCGCGCTGTGGCCAAACCCGCGCTCTTCGGCGCCCTCCGTGGTGCTTCTCCCCGTCAGCTCGCGAACGACGCGCTGGCGGGGCTCGTCGTTTCGGTCGTCGCCGTCCCCCTGGCGGTGGCCTTCGCCCTGGCGTCGGGGGTGGGCCCCGAGGCGGGGCTCTATACGGCCATCGTCGCGGGCTTCCTCATCTCGGCCCTGGGCGGCTCCCGGGTCCAGATCGGCGGGCCCACCGGCGCGTTCGTGGTCATCGTCTACGAGATCGTCCAGCGCCACGGCGTCGAAGGGCTGGCCATCGCCACCTTCATGGCCGGCGCCATCCTGGTGGTCATGGGGCTCGCCCGCCTGGGCGCGGCCATCAAGTTCATCCCCTTCCCCGTGACCACCGGCTTCACCAGCGGGATCGCGGTGGTGATCCTGTCGGGGCAGATCCGGGACGCCCTGGGGCTCCGCATGGGCGACGTGCCCGCCGCGTTCGTGGACAAGTGGGGCGCCTACGGTCACGCCCTTCCCACGCTGAGCCCCGCCGCCGCCGGCCTCACGGTGGCCACCGTGGCGGTGCTGGCGCTGTGGCCCCGCGTGACCCGGGCGGTGCCTGGCCCCTTCGCCGCGCTGGTCCTCCTCACCGGCGCGGCCCACCTCCTCCACCTGCCCGTGGAGACGGTGGGGAGCCGCTACGGCGCGCTGCCGGTGGGTCTGCCCCGTCCCTCCCTCCCCCACGTGGACCTGGCGGGGGTGGGGGCGCTGGTGGGGCCTGCCCTGACCATCGCCCTGCTGGCCGCCGTGGAGTCGCTCCTGTCGGCGGTGGTGGCCGACGGCATGACGGGCTACCGCCACGACTCCAACGCTGAGCTGGTGGCCCAGGGCGTGGCGAACCTGGCGTCGCCCCTCTTCGGCGGCATCCCGGCCACGGGCGCCGTGGCCCGCACCGTCACCAACATCCGGAGCGGCGGGCGCACCCCCGTGGCGGGCATGGTGCACGCGGTGAGCCTCCTCCTCATCACCCTCTTCTTCGGCCGCTGGGTGGCCCTCATCCCCCTGCCCGTGCTGGCGGGGATCCTGGTGATGGTGGCGTGGCACATGGGCGACTGGCGCACCTTCGCCAGCGAGCTGAGCGCACCGAAGAGCGACGTGGCGGTGCTGGCCACCACCTTCCTCCTCACGGTGTTCATCGACCTCACGGTGGCCATCGAGGTGGGAATGGTGCTGGCCGCCTTCCTCTTCATGAGGCGCATGGCCGAGGTCACCGACGTGAGCCGGGTGGAGGGAGGCGCGGGGGGCGCCGGCGGGGCGGGGGCGGCCCTCCCCGAGACGCCGCCGGACGTCCTGGTCTACCGCATCCGGGGGTCGTTCTTCTTCGGCGCCGCCGAGAAGTTCAGGGACACGCTCCACCAGGTGCAGCGCCCGCCCCGGGTGCTGGTGCTGGCCATGCGGGACGTGCTGGCCATGGACTCCACCGGGCTCCACGCGCTGCGGGACATGGTGCGCCGCTCCCGGGCCGAGGGCACGACCGTCCTGCTGGCGGGCGTCCACGCCCAGCCCCTGGCCGCCATGGCCCGCTCCGGTCTCCTAGACGAGCTGGGCGACGACGCCCTCCACGGCACCGTGGAGGAGGCCGTGGCCGCGGCGGCGGCCGGGGAGGGCGTCAACCCAGCGCCGCCACCGCCGCGATCTCCAGCAGGCACCCCGGGATGAGCGGCCCGGTGGGCACCACGGCCCGGGCGGGCCGGTGCTCACCCAGGACGTCGGCGTAGGCCCGGTTCAGCTCCCCCCACAGCGACAGGTCGGCCACGTACACGGTCACCTGGAGCAGCCGGGACAGGTCCGAGCCGGCCGCCTCCAGCACCGCCCCGACGTTGGCCAGGGCGAGGCGCGCCTGGGCGTCGATCCCCTGGGGCGGCGGCGCCTGCGGATCGTCCGGGTCCAGGGGAAGCTGTCCGGCCACGTACACGGTGTCGCCGTGGACGACGCCCTGGCTGTAGTGGCCGGCGGGGCGGGGGGCCTTGTCGGTCTCGACGGTGCGCATGGCGTCCTTCTCGGCTGGGCGGCGGCGCGCTCCGGGCGCTCCGTCGCGTAGTGGGGAGGGGCGCTCAGCCCCGGTAGCGGGCGTGCTCCTTGGTGACCGGGCCCGTCTCGCGCCAGCGGAAGCGGCGGCCCCAGCGATTCTCACGACCCTCGAGGGCGTCGGCGATGATGGGCCCCAGCACGGGGGCGAACTTGAAGCCGTGGCCGCTGCCGCCGGCGGCCACCACCAGCCCCTCCCGGTCCGGGTCCCGGTCGATCCAGAAGTCGCCGTCGAAGGCGTCGCAGTAGAGGCAGAGTCGGCGCCCTGCGAGGGGCGCGTCGGCCAGGGCGGGGAGGGCCTCGGCCAGGAAGGCGCGGCAGCGCGCCACGTGCTCGTCGGGGACGTGGTCGGGGGCGTCGGGGGCGACGGGGTAGCCGGCGCCGTGATGGCCCACCTTCACCCGGCCGTCGGCCAGGGCGGGGAAGCCGTACCACCCGGTGCGGGCGATGTCGGCGGCCCACGTGGGGAAAGCGGGCTCCCGGAAGCGCTCGGGGGCGTCGGGGAGGAAGTGGAGCACCGGCTGGCCGACGGTGCGGAGCGCGCCCTCCAGCCAGGGGAGGAGGGCTGGCGTCCACGCCCCGGCGCACACCACGACCCGGTCGCCGGACACCCGTCCGCCTCCCGCCGTGCGCACGCCGGCGACCCGCGACCCCTCCTCCAGGAGACCGGTGACGGCGGTGCCCTCCCGGAGCTCCACGCCGGCGGCCCGGGCCTGCTCCAGCATCCACGCCACCACCGCGCCGCTCTCCGCCCACCCCGCACGGGGGCTCAGGTAGCCATCCACGTGCACGCCGGCCCGCCACGCCGGGAAGCGGTCGGCGAGTCCCGCCGCGTCGAAGCGCTCCGGCTCGGGGCCCCGCTCCCGCACCCGCACCAGGCTCTCCCATTCGAAGGAGCCTTTCTCCATGGGGTCCCGGCGCAGGAGGAGGAAGCCGGTGGGGTGGAAGAGAGGGCGCGCCCACGCCCGGTTCCAGCCTTCCCACGCCTCCATCGCCTCGGCGGCCAGGCCGGTCATGAGGTCGTCGGCGCCGTAGTCCATGCGCACGATCTTGCTCACGTCGGTGGAGGAGGCCCGGGGGTGGGGGAGGGGCCCCGGGTCCAGCAGCGCCACGTCCCATCCCCTGAGCCGCAGCTCCAGGGAGGCCGCCGCGCCGAAGACGCCGCCCCCCACGACGACGATGCGCCCGGGGGAGGGTGTCACCGCCGGCTCTTCCCGACGCCCGGCATCAGCGTCCCAGGACGCTCCAGAGGTCGCCGGCCTCCCGCAGGCGGTTCGCCTCCTCGGTGTCACCCTGCTGGGCCTCGGCCTGGGCCACGGCGTAGTAGGCCCACGCGTAGTAGTTGGGGATGCCGATGGTGGAAGCGTCGGGCCAGTGGTCCCAGTGGGGCAGCCCCGAGCGGTGCATGAACACCTTGTCCAGCAGCGTCTCGGTGCGGGGCACGTCCACGTACTGGCCGGTGACGGCCGTGAGGGGGGAGGACTTCATGGCCACCACCCCGGGCTCCGTGGTGGGATCGGGGCCGTCGTACAGCTTGAAGGCCAGCCCCTGCCGCACCAGGTACGGGGACATCCCCAGGGACTCGGCGGCGTTGCCGCTGGAGGCGAAGTGGATGGGCCGGTCGTCCAGGCTGTTGGCGATGATGGCCAGGGCGAACTGCTGCCAGGGGTACAGGTACTGGTTGCCCGGCAGCGTGGCGGTGATGTGTCCCAGCTGGAGGGTCCGGGACTGCTGGAGGGGGATGTACGAGGCGGCCACCCGGTCGATGGTCTCGTCGTCCAGGTTCACGATGGGCTTGGTGGGCGCGGTCACCGGGTGGCTCATGACCAGCGCGGCCTTCCCGGCGGGGACGGACGTGGAGTCGGCCGTGTACACGCCGCCCTGCCCTCCCCGGCTCGGGTCGTAGGGGCGCTGGCAGACGATGCGCGTGGGGTGGTCGTAGGGGTCCACCCCCGCAGGGCAGGGCGTGGTGAGCTGCCGGAGCTGCTTCAGGTACCAGTTTGTGTTCAGGTACGAGGTGACGATGACCGTCACGTCCTGGCGCACGCCCTCCACCTCCTGGGCGTACCAGAGGGGGAAGGTATCGTTGTCCCCGTTGGTGAAGAGCACCCCGTAGGGCTCGACGCTCTCCAGGAGGTTGTACGCCCAGTCCCGGGCGGCGTAGTTGTCGGCCCGGCTGGCCCACGTCCAGTTGAGCCCCAGGGGGATGAGGGCCAGGAGCAGCACGGGCGCGGTGGCGCCCAGCTTGCGCGTGCGGCTCCACGCTTCCCGCCACAGGGCCGCGATGCCCACCCCGGCCCACAGCCCCCACACCGAGAAGCTCACCACGAAGAAGTAGTCGCGCTCGCGCACCTCGTGGAGGTTCACGTCGTCGACGGGCGAGCCGATGGAGTAGCCGTACTTGAAGTTCAGGTACCAGACCAGCCCCAGGGACAGCGTCACGTACAGGGTGAGCACGTAGAGGAAGCTTGCCTTGTCCCTGCGGGCGTGCTCGCTGGCGCCCCACACCCCCAGCCCCGCGAAGAGCATGGTGAAGGGAAGGCGGGCCGCCGCCATGAGCGTCTTCTCCGGCTGGAGCGAGCGGGCCCACTGCCAGTCGAAGTACTGGATGTAGTTCAGGATCTGGTCGTGGACGGGCGCCAGGCGGGGGAGCAGGGGCGGCTTGTCGTACTGGCGCCGGGCCAGGGCGTCGGAGAGCGCCGCACACCCCGCCTTTCCGTACGTCACGATGCTCACCAGGGCCGAGCCCACGCTGGAGCATGTGGGCTCGGCCTCGTTGATGACCGGGTGCAGCCCCGCCCTGAGCGGCAGGAAGAGGTGGATGGTGAGCCCCAGCACCCCCACCACCACGGCCGCCACGTACAGCTTCCACGACAGCAGCGCCCGGGGGTGCACCACCAGCAGGAACACCAGCATGGCGGGCGCCGCCAGGAAGGCCATGAGGTGGTTGCCCACGCTCAGGGCCAGGATGAACACCATGAGGACGAGGAGGTTGTCGTCCTTGCCCCGCCCCAGGTTCTCCTGCCAGCGGAACATGAGCCACGACAGCAGCGCGATGGTGAAGAGCGAGACCGTGTAGACCTTCTCGTTCACGTCGGACTGGTTCCACACCGTGAAGGCCGTGGCGCTCACCAGCACCGCGGCGAACGCGCCGGCCAGGCGGAAGCGGCGGTCGTCGCTGAAGTGGCGCAGCACGTGGTGCACCACCAGGAACCAGAGGGCGTGGGCCCCGGCGCTCATGGCGGCGCTGAACAGGTTCACCCGCACCGCCACCGACAGGCCCGTCCACCCCAGGAGCACGGTCCAGCTCCGGGCCAGCACCACGAAGAGGGGGTTCCCGGGGGGGTGGGGGATGCCCAGGATGTGGGCGGTGGCGATGTACTCGCTGGTGTCCCAGAACGCCGTAGTGGGGGAGAGGGTGACGGCGTAGAGGGCGAAGACGACGAGACCGGCCAGGGCGGCCCACAGGTAGGGCGGGCGAGCGTCGGCGGGCACGGCACCCGGGGACGAGCGGTCCGGGGCGGTCTCCAGGGCGGCTTCGCTCACGTCGGGCTCACGGGGGCCACGGGCAGGGGGACACGGACATCCCGGAAAGCTAAGCGCTCGGGGGCGCGGACTGAACCGACGCTCACCCTGGCCCGCCCGAGCCCGCCGCGCTACCCTGCGGGTCCAGCCGCCGCGGCGGCATGCTCTCCCCCCCGACGACGTGCCATGGACCAGGAGCTCAGGGAGGCCGTCCGGGGCCTCTGCGCGAAGTACCCGGAGTCGTACTGGCAGGACCTCGACCGGGACAAGGCCTACCCCGAGGCGTTCGTCCGCGAGCTCACCGAGGCCGGCTTCCTGGCCTGCCTCATCCCGGAGGAATACGGCGGCGCCGGGCTGGGCATGCGCGAGGCGTGCGCGGTGCTGGAGGAGATCAACCGCTCCGGCGGCAACTCGGCCGCCTGCCACGCCCAGATGTACACCATGGGCACGCTGCTCCGGCACGGCTCGGAGGAGCAGAAGCGGCGCTGGCTCCCGCCCATCGCGGCGGGGGAGCTCCGCCTGCAGGCCTTCGGCGTCACCGAGCCCGACGCCGGCTCCGACACCACGAAGATCAGCACGTTCGCGGAGCGCCGGGGCGACCGCTACGTGGTGACGGGCAAGAAGATCTTCATCTCCCGGGTGCAGCACTCGGACCTCATGGTGCTCCTGGCCCGCACCACGCCCCTGGAGAAGGTGGAGAAGCGCACCCACGGGCTGAGCGTCTTCCTGGTGGATCTCAGGGACGCGGGTGACGCCCTGGAGGTGAGCCCCGTGGAGACCATGATCAACCACGAGACCAACGCCCTCTTCCTGGACGGCCTCGAGGTGCCGGTGGAGAACAGGATCGGCGAGGAGGGGAAGGGCTTCGCCTACATCCTCGGGGGGATGAACGCCGAGAGGATCCTGCTGGCGTCCGAGTCGGTGGGCGACGCCTTCTACTTCCTGGACCGGGCCACGAAGTACGCCAACGAGCGCGTGGTGTTCGACCGCCCCATCGGCCAGAACCAGGGCATCCAGTTCCCCCTGGCGCGGGCGTACATGCACGCCCGGGCGGCGGCGACCGTGCGCGACCGGGCCGCCGAGCTCTACGACGCCGGCGAGCCGTGCGGCACCGAGGCCAACATGAGCAAGTTCCTGGCGTCCGAGGCGGCGTGGGAGGCGGCCAACGCCGCCATGGACGCCTTCGGCGGCTACGGGCTGGCGTCCGAGTACGGCATCGAGCGCAAGTTCCGGGAGGCGCGCCTGTACCTGGTGGCGCCCGTGTCCAACAACCTGGTCCTGGCCCACGTGGGGCAGCACGTGCTGGGGCTCCCCCGGTCGTTCTGATGGGTCCCGGCGGCGGAAGCTCCGGGGGCGGGCCGGGGGCGGCCGGTGCGGGCGTGCGCCTCCTGCGCTCCATCCTGTTCGCGCCCGGCTCGCGTCCGGACCGCTTCGCCAAGGCGCTGGCCGCCGGCGCCGATGCGGTGTGCCTGGACCTGGAGGACGGCGTGGCGCCGGCCGCCAAGGACGAGGCACGGGAGGCCGTCGTCGCGTTCCTGGCCGCCCGCGGGCCGGATGACCCCGGAAGCGGCGCCCGCGCGGACGGTCCCCGGGTGGTGGTGCGGGTGAACGACGTGCGCACCGACGACGGGGCTCGGGACCTGGAGGCGCTGGCCCGGGTGGGTCGGCCGGACCTCGTCATGCTCCCCAAGGTGGAGGGCACCGGGGCGATGGAGCGGGTCGCGGAGGCGCTGGGGGAGGGCCCCGCCTCCGGCGGTTCGGTACCGGGCCGGGGACGCGGTCCCGGGCTCCTCCCCCTGATCGAGACGGTGGCGGGGCTCCACCGGGTGGAGGAGGCGGCGCGCATGGAGGGGCTGGCCGGCGTGATCTTCGGCGGCATGGACCTCTCCGCCGAGCTGGGCGCCCGCTTCGAGTGGGAGCCCCTCCTCTACGCCCGCTCCCGGGTGGTGCACGCGGCTGCGCTGGCCGGTGTGGGGGCGGTGGACGTGCCGTGGGCGCCCCTGGACGACCCCGAAGGGCTGGAGGCCGAGACCCGCCGGGCGGCCCGGCTTGGCTTCACCGGGAAGCTGGCCATCCACCCCGCCCAGGTGCCCCACATCCACCGGGCCCTCCGCCCCGGCGACGAGGAGCTGGCGTGGGCGCGCCGGGTGGTGGAGGCCGACGCGGCGGCGGGAGGCGGCGTGGTGGTGGTGGACGGCAAGATGGTCGACCGCCCCATCGTGCTGGGCGCCCGGCGGGTGCTGGCCAGGGCGCCGGCGGAGGAAGGGGCGTGAGGCGCACCCGGCCCTCCGCGGGCGCATGGGCGGGGACGCGTCCGTGAGCCGCCCCCGCCCTTTGGAGGGCACGCTGGTCGTGTCGCTGGAGCAGGCGGTGGCTGCCCCCCTGGCCACCCGCAAGCTCGCCGACGCCGGCGCCCGGGTGGTGAAGGTGGAGCGCGCCGGCGGCGACTTCGCCCGGGGCTACGACCACGTGGCCCGTGGCGGGAGCGCGTACTTCGTGTGGCTCAACCGCGGCAAGGAGTCGGTGGTGGTGGACCTCAAGGACCCGGGCGACGCGGCCTTCCTCCACCGCGTGGTGGACGCCGCCGACGTGTTCGTGCAGAACCTGGCGCCGGGCGCGGCCGAGCGGGCCGGCTTCGGCGACGTGGCGCTCCGGGCGTCGAACCCGCGCCTGGTCACGTGCGCCATCAGCGGCTACGGCGAGGAGGGCCCGTACCGGGACATGAAGGCGTACGACAACCTGGTCCAGGGCGAGGCGGGGCTCCACGCCGTCACGGGCACACCGGAATCGCCCGCACGCGTGGGCATCTCGGTATGCGACATCGCCGCGGGGATGCACGCGTACGGCGCGGTGCTGGAGGCGCTGCTGCTGCGGGAGCGGACGGGGCGGGGGAGCGCCCTCGGCGTGTCCCTCTTCGACGCCCTGGCCGACTGGATGGCCGTGCCCTACCTGCACACCGTGTACGGCGGACAGGCGCCGGCGAGGACCGGCCTGTCCCACCCTTCCATCGCCCCTTACGGTCCCTACGAGACGGCCCAGGGCGACGTGCTCCTGGTGGCCGTGCAGAACGAGCGGGAGTGGGGGCGGCTGTGCGCGGACGTGCTGGGGCGGGCCGAGCTGGCCACGGACCCACGCTTCCACGACAACCCCTCCCGGGTGGCGAACCGGGAGGCGCTGCGCGGGGAGATCCAGGGGGGGCTCGGCGCCCTGGCCACGGACGACGCGTGCGACCGGCTGCGGGAGGCCGGGGTCGCGTTCGGCCGGGTGAACACCGTGGAGGCCTTCGCCCGCCACCCCCAGCTCCGCCTGGGCGCGGTGGACACCGAAGGGGGCGAGGTGCGCCTGCCCGCCGAGCCGGTGCTGTGGGGGGAGGACGCGGGCGAAGCCGGGGTGCCGCGAGTGCCGGCGCTGGACGAGCACGGCGCCGTGCTGCGGGCCGAGTTCGCAGCCGAGGAGGCCGTCCCGTGAGCGCCGCGGGAGCACGCCAGGAGGCCCGTCCGTGAGCCCCGCCGGCGCCGTGGGCCGGGAGCGCGTCCAGGAGGACGTCCTCACCCCCTTCTCCGCCCGGGCCATGACCGCGCTCCTCGACCGGGACCCCGGCGCCGTGTCCGAGGGCTCCCCCCTCCCCCGGGGGTGGCACTGGCTCTACTTCCGCACCACGGCGCGCCGCTCCGAGGTGGGGCCCGACGGCCACGAGAAGCGGGGCGCGTTCCTCCCCGCCGTCGACCTCCCCCGGCGCATGTGGGCGGGGGGGCGCCTCCGCTTCCCCGGCGAGCTGCGCGTGGGGGAGCCCGTGGTGCGCCGCTCTACGGTGCTGAGCGTGACCGAGAAGGAGGGGCGCTCGGGCCCCCTGGTGTTCGTCACCGTGGGGCAACGCGTCGAGACCTCCCGCGGCGTGGCGGTGGAGGAGGAGCAGGACCTGGTCTATCGGGGTCCGTCGGAGGGCGGCCCGCCGCCCCGGGGCCCGGAGCCGGCCGAGGCCGCGTGGAGCGAGCCCTTCACCGCCGACACCGTCACCCTCTTCCGCTTCTCGGCCCTCACGTACAACGGTCACCGCATCCACTACGACCAGCCCTACGCCACCGGAGAGGAGGGCTACCCGGGCGTGGTGGTGCACGGGCCGCTCCTGGCGCTGCTCCTCCTGGACGCAGCCACCCGCAGGGCCGGCAGCGGCCCTCCTCCCGACCGCTTCGAGTACCGGGCGGTGAGCCCCCTCTTCGCCGGGGAGGCGTTCCGCCTGGAGGGAGGGCCGGGGAACGCGCCGGGGGCGGTGGACGTCTGGGTGGCGGGTCCCCGGGGCACGGCCATGAGGGCGTCGGCAGGGTGGGGCGGGGAGGGGCCCCCGTGAGCGGGCGTGGCCCGTCCCCGAGCCTCACCCGCCGCCTGGCCCGGCGCGTCCGCGGGCAGGCCGTCGCCCCGGCCGACCGCTCCGGTGCCGAGACGTTCGTCCGGGACTGGCTGGGCTCCATGGTGGCGGGCTCCGCCGCCCGCGACGGGCGCATTCTGGCCGCGTACGGCGGGCGCGCGCGCGACCTGGAGGGGCGCGTGTTCCTGGCCGCAGCCCTCTCCCACGTCACCGAGACGGACGACCTGCACCGGGCGTCGGTGACCCATCCGGCGTGCGCGGTGGTGCCCGCCGCGTGGCTCCTGGCCCGGGAGCGCGGCCTCGCCGGCCACGCCTTCCTGGACGCCGTGCTGGCCGGCTACGAGGTCATGACCCGGGTGGGCGAGGCGTTCGGCCCCGGCCACTACCGCCTCTTCCACACCACCGCCACCGCGGGCGTGTTCGGCGCCGCCGCGGCGGCCGCGAGCCTCCTGGGGTTGGACGAGGACGGCTGGACGTGGGCGCTGGGGAGCGCCGGCACCCAGGCCGCAGGCCTCTGGCAGTTCAACGAGGAGGGGGCCATGAGCAAGCCCCTCCACGCTGGGCATGCCGCGAGCGCCGGGCTGCGGGCCGCGCTCCTCGCCGAGGCGGGCCTCACCGGCGCGGAGGCCATCCTGGAGGGGGAGCGGGGCGTGTTCGCGGCCCTCTGCCCCGACCCCCGCCCCGACGCGCTGCTGGCCGACGCGCCGCGGTGGAAGCTCCACGAGACGTCCATCAAGCCGTACCCCTGCTGCCGCCACGTCCACCCGGCCATCGACGCAGCGCTGGAAGTCCGGGAGGCGCTGCTGGGGGTGGCGGCCGCGGCGGGAGGCGCTTCAGCTGAAACGCCTCGCCCCGCCGACAGCGCCACCCGCCTCCGCGACGACGCCCTCCCCGCCTCCCTCCGCGTCGGCACGTACGCCGCGGCCCTGGGCGTCACCGACCGCCCCGACCCCCGCACCCCCCACGAGGGCCGCTTCAGCCTCCAATACGCCGTGGCCAGCGCGCTGGTGCGGGGCCGCCCCGGCCTGGAGACCTTCGAGCCGTCCGCCTTGGACGACCCCGCCGTGCGCGCCCTGCTGGCCCGCACCACCGTGGCGGTGGAGCCGGAGCTGGAGGCGGCCTACCCCGGCGCGTGGGGCGGCTTCCTCGACGTGGAGACGGCCGACGGACGCCACCTCGAAGCGCGCCGCCGCGCCGCCACCGGCGACCCCGAGGCGCCCCTCTCCGACGCTGACCTGGACGCCAAGGTGCAGGGGCTCATGGTGTGGGCGGGGATGGGGCGGGGGGAGGTGGACGCCCTCCTGGAGTCGTCCCGCGCGCTGACCGCCGACGGGCCGGTGCCGCCGCTGCCACTGCCGGCGAGCGGAGGGCGCTGAAGGGAGAACGTGCCCCCACCGGCCTTGCGTCCCTACGATACCATACCATACGGTATGGTATCTCATGGCCCGCCCTCAGAGCGCCTCTCCCGCCACGCCCCCGATCAATGCGCCCCTCCCCTTCGTCCTGGCTCGTCGTCCTCCTGCCCTTCGTCCTCGCCCTGATGCCTGCCCGGGTCCGGGCGCAGGCGTCGAAGCCCCCGCCGCCGGCCCCCCGGCGCTTCCATGCCGTGGGCGAGGCCGCCTTCGGACTGGAGGGCTCGGCCCTGGGCGTGGGCCTGGAGTTCGGCCGCCGCTTCCGCTTCGCCCCGGACCTCCTGCTGGCGCCGGGTGGCGGGATTGCCACGGCCTCCTTCCTCTACATGCTCCCGCCGGGCGACGGCCGGGCCGTGGGGCTCTACGCTGCGGCCGGCATCACCGGGGTCGTGGTGGCATGCTGCGGCGTCGTGCGAGCTGCGACCGTGCGCGTCGGGATGGACATCCCCCTCCCGGTGACGGGGATCCGCCTGGAGGGGCGGGAGGTGATCGGAACGGGCGGGCAACATTCGGGGATGCTGCTGGTGGGCCTGCGCGTCCCCTGACCCCTGCATGGGCCGGAAGAGCTCCTGCGCCTCGATCACCAAGGGCTCGACGGCGCCTTGGGGCCTCCACGTGAGTGGCGCTTCGCGACCGGGGCGGAGGCGCAGGAACTGGCCCTCCACGAAGAGGAGGTCCACGTCGGGGAGGACCACGCCGAGGGCCTCCCGCTCGACCCAGGGGCGAAGCGCCATCAGCAGGTTCGCCACGATGTGCTGGTGGCCGGTGCTCGGCGCCGGCGTCACCAGCACCTCGCCGTCGATGACCTCGTAGCGGTTCCCGTCGTCCGGGAGGCGGGCATACTCGTCGTAGCTCCACGTGTAGCGCGTCGGGGTCGGGTCCATGGCGCTCGTCTCGCTCACGGGGGTGCGCGGACCCGGCCCTGCGGTCGGGGCGGGTGCCTCCCCCTCCACTGCCGGGCCCGGGGTGCCCTCCCTCTCGCCTGTGCACGCTGACGCGGGACTGATACCATCCCGGACATGAGCGTCCGCCACGCCTCCGACCCTCTCCCCCCGCTCAGCATCGTGGGCCTTCCCGGCTTTCCCGAGATCCGGGAGGGCGACGACCTGGCGGCCCTGGCGCTGGCGGGGGCGGAGCGGCTCGGCCTCGCCCTCGAGGAGGGCGACGTCCTGGTGTTCACCCAGAAGGCCGTCTCCAAGGCGGAAGGCCGGCTGGTGCACCTGGACGGCGTCGCGCCATCGGCCCTGGCGGTCCGGTGGGCGGAGCGCTGGGAGCGGGACGCGCGGGTGATCGAGCTGGCCCTCTCGGAGGCGCAGCGGATCGTGCGCATGGACCGGGGCGTGCTCATCACGGAGACGCACCACGGCTACGTGTGCGCCAACTCGGGCGTGGACACGTCCAACGTGCCGGAGGGGCAGGCCGCGCTCCTTCCCCTGGACCCGGACGCCTCGGCCCGGAGGCTGTGCGAGGCGCTCCGGGACGCGGCGCGGGTCGGCGTGGGCGTCGTCGTCTCGGACACCTTCGGCCGCCCGTGGCGCGAGGGGCAGACGGACGTGGCCCTGGGGGTGGCGGGGCTCGCGCCCATCCGGGACTACCGGGGCAGCGTCGACGCCCACGGGCGTCCCCTCCGTTCCACCCGCACCGCGGTGGCGGACGAGCTGGCCGGGGCGGCGGAGCTGGTGATGGGGAAGACCCTCGGGGTGCCCGTGGCCCTCGTCCGGGGGACCGGTCTCGGAACGGGGGCCGCGACGGAGGACGGGGGGCGGTCGCTCATCCGGCCTCGGGAGGAGGACCTCTTCCCGTGACGGCTCCGGGGGCGGGCAGATCGGGGGGCTGGGCGAAGCTGCTCCGGGGCCGCGGCGCGGCTGCGCTGGTCACGCTGGCGATCTTCGCACTGCTCCTCACCCGCATCCCGCTGGCGAGGCTCGCACAGGCGCTGGGGAGGGCCGACTACGGCCTCTTCCTGGCGCTCATGATCCCCAACACCGTGTTCTACTTCTGCTGGGACACGCTGGTGCTTGCGGTGGTGGTGCGCTGGTTCCATGGGCCGGTGCGCTACCGGGAGCTCCTCCCGGCCCGGGCCGCGTCCTACGTGGTGGGGTTCTTCAACACCAACGCCGGGCGGGGTGCGCTGGCCGCCTACCTGAGCCGGCGGTTGGGCACGCCCTTCCTCGAGCTCGGGAGCACCGTGGTGTTCCTCGTGCTCACCGAGTTCCTCCACCTCACGGCGTGGGCGACCGTGGGGATCCTGCGGGTGCGCTCCGACGTGCCACCGCAGCTCCTGTGGGCCCCACCCGCGGTGGCCCTCCTCTGGCTGGCGGTGGTGCTCTATGCCCGGGCGCCCCGGCGCCCGGCCTCCACCGCCGCGGGACCGGTCCGATGGCTGGCTGCCCCGCGGGAGTGGGCGCTCCTGCGGAGCTTCCGCCTGGCCTCCTGGGACCGCTACGTCCTCATCGTGCTCCTGCGCGCCCCCATGTTCTTCGTCTCCCTGTGCCTCCACTGGGCGGCGGCCCGGGCCTTCGGCGTCGCCATCCCCTTCGGCTACATGGTGGCGTTCCTGCCCGTGGTGTTCATGGTGGCGGCGCTGCCCATCACCGTGGCGCGCCTGGGCACGACCCAGGCCGCGTGGGTCTTCTTCTTCGGCCGCTTCACCGACCCGGGGGCGCTGCTGGCCTTCAGCCTGGCGGCGGAGCTCACCTTCGTCACCACCCGGAGCCTCCTGGGGATCGCCTTCCTCCCCGCGGCCTGGTCCGACCTCACCGCGTCGGCGGGAGCCCGGGCCCCCGTCCTCACTGGGACGTCTGAACCCGGTCCGGCCGGATCCGGAGGATGATCCGCTCCTCGCCGGGCTGCCGGAAAGGGTACTCGTCCTTGCCCAGGTACTTCTTGGCCATGCGGTCGATGTGGGCGTCGGCGCCTTCCTCCGTGAGCTCGGTCACCTGGCCCCGGACCTGGATGTAGCGATAGGGGTTCTCGGGGTCGGTGACGTCGAGGGCCACGCGGGGATCCCGGCGCACGTTACGCTCCTTGACCCGCCCCTTGGCGGTGTTGATGAGAACCTCGCCGTCCTGTAGGTCGCACCACACCGGGGTGACCTGGGGGCTGCCGTCGGCCATGAGCGTCACCAGGTGGGCGAAGGCGGGCCTTTCGAACAGATCGCGATGCGAGGTGGGGATGTCGGCCATGTCGTCTCCTCGGAACGTGGGAATCCTGGGCGGGACCGGCCCCGAAGGCCGGGGGCTCGCCGTGCGCCTGGCCGCCGCCGGTGTCCCGGTGCTCCTGGGCTCCCGGGAGCGGGAGCGGGCCCGCGCCGCCGTGGAGCGCTGGTCGGGGCGCGGTCCGCTGCCCCTGGAGCCGGCCACGAACGACGAGGTGGTGGACCGGAGCGACCTCGTGGTCCTCGCCGTGCCGTTCGGGGCCGCGGCGGCGGTGGTGGAAAGCTACGCGGGCGCCTTCCGTGCCGGAACCGTGGTGGTGGATGTCACCGTGCCCCTCCGCTTCGAGCAGGGCGCGCCCAGCCTCGACATCCCCCCGGAGGGCTCCGCCGCCGAGCACTTGCGGGCTCGCCTCCCGTCGTCCGTCGGTCTGGCCGCCGCCCTCAAGACCATCCCGGCCCACGTGATGGACGCGCCCGACGTGGCCCTCGACTGCGACACGTTCGTGTGCGGCGACGCTCCCGAGTCGGTGCGCCGGACCATGGACGTCCTGGTCCGCATCCCGGGCCTTCGACCCGTCGACGCGGGCGGCCTGGCGTCGGCCCGGGCGCTGGAGCACATGACGCTGCTGGCGGTCGGCGTCAACAAGCGCTACCGGGTGCGGTCGGCGCGCTTCCGGCTCGTGGGGCTCGGGACGGCGGAGCCCTGAGCCCCCGGGCTCAGCCTTCTTCTCCGCCCTCCGCCGCCGGCGGGGTCGTCGGGTTCCCCAGGTCCATGACCACCTTCCACGCACCGTCGGGCTGCCTGCGCCAGATGGTGACGTAGCGCCCTTCGGCGTGGCGACGGGCCCCGTCCGGGCCGGTGCCCTCCGAGACGTACGTGCCGGTGGTCCACCCCAGGTCACCGCTGGCGGCGACGTCGGCCCGGACCGGCTCCCAGGTGAGCGTGGAGGTGGGGTCGTCGAGCCCGGCCATGAGCTCGAGGATGGCTTCGTGGCCCCGCACCTCCCCCGCCCCCGGCACGATCTGGGCGCCGTCGTCGGCCATCCAGGACGCCCACGCCCGGCTGCCACCCGAGGCCACGTCGGCGGCGAAGGCCCGGTCGGCCTCCATGAGGGACGACGGGTCGGCGGGGGGCGCGGCCGGCGCGTCGCCGGTGCACGCGACGAACCCGAGGGCGGCGGCGAGCGTCGATGACAGGAGCAGGGCGCGGTGCATGGCGGCGGCCTCGGAGGAGTGGATCGGGGCGTCGGGTCATGGTACGGCGCCCCGCCGTCCTCCTTTCACGCCCCGAGGCACCCATGAGAGCACCGACCGGAGCCGCGCTCCCGGCCCTCCTGGCCCTGGCCGCCGCGGCGGGGCCGGCGGCGCTGCAGGCGCAGGAAGGCCCCGGCGCCGTCCACGTCGTCGCGGAGGCAGGGGTCCTCGCCGGGGACGGGGTGGGCGGCGCGGCGGTCGAGGTGGGCCGCCCCCTGCGGCTGGCCCCCGAGCTGCTCGTGGGGGGCGACGGCGCCGTCGGCGCGGCGTCCGTCCTCTACCTCCGTCCGTCCGGCGCCGGGGGGGCCGTGGGCGTCTACGGCGGCCTGGGCCTCGCCTGGTTTCTGGGCGGCGGGCGTGGACACGCCGGCATGGCGCGCGTCGGCGTCGAGGTGCCCCTCCCGGGAGGCGGCCGCGCCCTCCGCCTGGAGGTACGGGGGCTGTCGGGCTCCCACGATGCCTTGGGGGTGGTGGCGGGCTTCCGCTTCCGCTGAGGGGCCGGAGGGGCGCCCGCCGGCCGCTTCCGTCGTCGGCCGTGCCGGTCCCTACCCCGGCGGCAGCAGGTGCAGGGTCCCCCAGCCGTCCACCTCCAGCGTCCACTCCGGCGGCACCCACGTGGTGGCGCTGTACTCCAGCACCAGCAGGGGGCCGTCCAGCCGGTGGCCGGCCCGCAGGTGCTTGCGCCACACCCGGGTCGCCTCCAGGGCCCTGCCCCGGTGGTGGACCGGGTGCTTCTCCAGGGGCGGCGCGCCCGACGCCTCCTCCAGGGGGCGGGGCTCCAGTTGGGGGCCCGGCGCCCGGGCCAGGGCCCGCACCGTCACCGCCTCCACCAGGGCGCCCTCCCGGGCGTAGCCGTAGCGGTCCCGGTGGGCGTCGTGGAAGCGGGTGATCCACCCCTGGGCGGGGACCCTCAACTCGTAGCTCTGGCCCCGGTAACGGGCGTCCACCCACCGCTCCACGGCGATGGAGCTCCGCTCCACCCCCTCCTCCACGAGCTGGGCGGTGGCGGCCCGGGCCAGGTCGTCCAGGGCGGCGTCCACCGAGCCCGCGATGCCCAGCGTGTCCGACGACAGGAGCACGGTGCGGGACGCCTCCCGCATCACCGGCGCGGCCAGCATCCCGTACGCCGACAGCAGCCCCGGGTCGGGGGGGACCAGCGCCCGGGCGGCCCCCAGCCGTGCGGTGAGCTCGGCCACGTGGAGCCCGCCGGCGCCGCCGAACGCCACCACCGCGAAGCCGTCGGGGTCGAAGCCCCGCTCCACCGAGATGACCCTGAGCGCCCGCTCCATGGCGCTGTCGGCCACCGCCAGCACGCCCTCCGCGGCGGTCTCCAGGCTCGAGCCGAGGCCGCCGGCCAGGGCCCGGAGCGGCCCCTCCACCGCGTCGCGGTCCAGCGTCCCCGCCCCTCCCAGGAAGGCGTCGTCGGGCAGCCGCCCCAGCCACACGTGGGCGTCGGTGACGGTGACGCCGGTGCCACCCCGGCCGTAGGCGATGGGTCCCGGGTCGGCGCCGGCGCTCTGGGGGCCCACCCGGAGCGCGCCCCCCGCGTCGAGGCGGGCCAGGGATCCGCCCCCGGCCCCCACTGTGTGGATATCGATGACCGGCACCGCCACGGGCTGGCCGTCGATGGTGAGCTCCCGGGTGTGCAGCGGCCGCCCCGGGCACAGGGACACGTCGGTGGAGGTGCCCCCCATGTCGAACGTGATCACCCGGTCGTGGCCGGCCCGGCGGGCCCACTCCAGGGCGCCCACCACGCCCCCGGCGGGGCCGGACAGCACGGTGTGAACGGGCTCCCGGGCCGCCCGCTCCACCGGAAGCGCACCGCCGTTGGAGCCCATGATGGACGTGCGCCGGGCTCCCGCCTCCTTCGCCAGCCGGCCCAGGTAGCGGGACATGACGGGCGCCACGTAGGCGTTGATCACGGTGGTGGAGGTGCGCTCGTACTCCCGGTACTCGGGCAGCAGCTCCGAGGAGACGGACACGGGCACCCCCACGTCCGCCAGCGCCGCCGCTACCGCCCGTTCGTGGGCGGGGTCGGCGTAGCTGTGGAGCAGCACCACGGCCAGGGCCTCGGCGCCCTCCACCCGCTCGGCGAGGGACGCCAGCTCGGCGGAGTCGAGGGGCTCCACCTCCTCGCCCCGGGGCCCCAGCCGCCCCGCCACCCCGTGGCGGTCGCCCCGGTCCACCAGGGGCGGTGGCCGGTGCCCCACCAGGGCGTAGAGCTGGGGTCGGTTCTGACGCCCGATCTCCAGGACGTCCTCGAAGCCCCGGTTGGTGACCAGCGCCACCCGGGCTCCCTTCCGCTCCAGGAGGGCGTTGGTGGCCACGGTCGAGCCGTGGAGCAGGAGGAAGTCCTCGCCGTCCCGCACCAGCCGGCGGATCCCCTCCAGCACGGCCTCGGCGGGGTCGTGGGGGGTGGAGGGCACCTTCAACGTCTCGAGGCGGCCGCCCCGGAGGAGGAGCAGGTCGGTGAACGTGCCCCCCGTGTCCACGGCCAGGATCGCGGACGGCGCGCCCTGGGCGGGCTCGGTTGACTCCTGCCGGGGCTGTCGGGACATTCCTCCGCCTTCTTTTCACGGACCCGGGGACGCCCCCCGGGCCACCACCGCGGGGCTCCATGCGCGTCCACCCCGGCTTCGACGAGTTCAAGGCCCTCGCCAACGGCGCCGGCGTCGTGCCGGTGTGGCGCGAGTTCCTCTTCGACACCGACACCGCCGTCACGGCCTACGCCAAGCTGGCCCGCCCCCCCTTCGGCTTCCTCCTGGAGTCCGTGGTGGGGGGCGAGCAGTGGGCCCGCTACACCTTTCTCGGCTCCAGCCCGTCGGGCGCCTGGCGCCTGCGGGACGGGCGGGTCGACTGGTGGACGCCGGACGGTGGGTGGTCGCCGGTGGACACCGACGAGCCCCTCGCCGACCTGGACCGCCGCCTGGCCGCCGCGCGCCCCGCCGAGGTGCCGGGGCTGCCCCGCTTCTGGGGCGGGGCCGTAGGGTACTTCGCCTACGACGTGGTGCGCCAGTTCGAGCGCCTTCCCGACGCGCCGCCCGACGACCTGGGGCTCCCCGACGGGCTCTTCCTGTTCACCGACGTGGTGCTGGCCATCGACAACCTGCGGGGCCGGGCCATGGCCATCGCGGCCGTCCACGTCGAGGCCGGGCTGGACGACGACGAGCTGCGCCGCAGGTGGGAGGCGGGCGCGGCCCGGGCCGCCGAGACGGTGGATACCCTCGCCACGGGCGAGGCACCCGCTCCCCTGGAGCTGGACGAGGCCGCCGCCGAGCGGGACCCCTCCTTCACGAGCAGCACCACGAAGGAGGCTTTCGAGGCGGGGGTGGAGCGCATCCGGGAGTACATCCGGGCGGGAGACGCCTTCCAGGTGGTCCTCTCCCAGCGGTTGGGGATGGAACTCCGGGCCACGCCCTTCGACCTGTACCGGGCGCTCCGCTCCCTGAACCCGTCGCCCTACCTCTACTTCCTGGAGCTGGACGGGCTCACGCTGGTGGGGAGCTCGCCCGAGGTGCTGGTGCGGGTGGAGGACGGCACCATCACCGTGCGCCCCATTGCCGGCACCCGCCCCCGGGGGCACACGCCCGAGGAGGACCGGGCCCTGGCCGAGGAGCTGGCCGCCGACGAGAAGGAGCTGGCCGAGCACCGCATGCTGGTGGACCTGGGCAGGAACGACGTGGGGCGGGTGGCGGAGTACGGCTCGGTCCGGGTGCCCGACCTCATGGTGGTGGAGCGCTACTCCCACGTCATGCACCTGGTGAGCCAGGTGGAGGGCACGCTCCGGGAGGGACTCACCGCCCTCGACGTGCTCAGGGCGTGCTTCCCCGCCGGGACTGTCTCGGGGGCGCCCAAGGTGCGGGCCATGGAGATCATCGACGAGCTCGAGCCCGGTCGCCGGGGGCCGTACGCCGGCGCGGTGGGGCACGTGTCGTGGGGGGGCGAGCGCATGGACACGGCCATCACCATCCGCACCGTCGCGGTGGCCGGGGGCAAGGCGTACGTGCAGGCGGGGGCCGGCATCGTGGCGGACTCGGTGCCGGGGAAGGAGTACGAGGAGACGCTCAACAAGGCCCGGGCGCTCCTGAGGGCGGGGGCCATGGTGGCGGGGCCGGGGAACGCGTAGGGGGCCAGGTCGCGGCGGGCGGGCGCGCCGCGTCCCCGGGGGCGCGCTTCGCTCCGCCCTACGCGACCAGCACCGTCCACGCCACCCAGGCGGTGGCGGCGCCCAGGCCGGCGGCTACCGTGACGACGACCGCCTTCAGCGCGACCGACGCCCCCTCCCACCAGCCTTTCCCCCAGCGCCAGGCGGCCCGGAGCTTCAGCTCGCCCTGGTCGAGCCAGCGGGCGGCCCGGCGGGACTCCTGGGCGATGATGCCGGCGCCGATGGCCACCACGATGAAGCCGGGGCCGGGGGCTGGAAGGAAGAAGAGGCCGGCCAGGAAGACGACGATGCCTGCGCCCAGCGTGAGGACGCGCTTGGTCTTTCCTTCACCATCCTCGTGCTTGCGCTGGTAGCGGTCCTGGAAGCGGCAGCCGGGGTCGCTGGCCTTCAGCTTCTTCCAGCTCCGCTCGAGCGTGTCCAGCACGACGGCACCCTCCCGCTCCGGAAACGGACGTGATCCGCCCTCCCTGGAGCAAGTTCGATGCTCGTGCCCGGCGGCCTTCGCCCTACCGCGCCGTGGCCTTCGCCGCCTCCGCCAGGTTCTGGTAGAGCCGAACGAGGGAGGGGATACCCTTCTCGAAGTTCTCCACGCTCAGCCACTCGTCGGGGGCGTGCATGTTCGAGCCGGGCAGGCCGAAGCCGACCAGCAGGACGGGGGCGTGGAGGATCTGCTCGAAGTCCACGACGATGGGGATGGAGCCGCCCTCGCCGGTGAGCACCGGCCGGGTGCCGAAGGCCTCCTCCAGGGCGTCGGCGGCGGCCTCGAAGTAGGGCCCGCCGATCTCCGCCTTCCACGGATAGCCGCCGTGGTGCTCCAACACCTCCACGGTGACGCCCGGGGGCGTGACCTTCGCCAGGTGAGCCTCCAGAAGCTCCCGCACCCGTCCCGGCGTCTGGTCGGGCACCAGCCGGAAGCTCACCTTCGCCATGGCCTTCGCCGGGAGCACGGTCTTGGCTCCCTCGCCCGTGTAGCCCGACAGGAGGCCGTTGACCTCACAGGTGGGGCGGATGGAGAGGCGCTCGAGGGTGGTGTAGCCCTTCTCTCCGAAGAGGGCGGGCACGCCCACCTCCTCCCGGAACTCCTCCTCGTCGAAGGGCAGGTTCCGCATGGCTTGCCGCGTCTTCTCGTCCCACGCCACCACGTCGTCGTAGAAGCCGTCGATGGCGATCCTGCCGTCGGCGTCGTGGAAGGTGGCGATGATCCTGGCCAGGGCCGTGGCGGGGTTCGGTACCGCGCCGCCGTACTCGCCCGAGTGGAGGTCGCTCTTCGCGCCCCGCACCTTGAGCTCGAAGTAGGCGAGCCCGCGCAGGGAGAAGATGAGGGAGGGGAGCCCCTCCTTGAACATCCCCGAGTCGCTCACCACCACCACGTCGGCGGCCAAGCGGTCCTTGTGCTCCTTCACGAAGGGCGTGAGGGAGGGCGAGCCCACCTCCTCCTC
Organism: uncultured Gemmatimonadales bacterium; assembly: GCA_963720485.1. Classification (GTDB taxonomy): domain Bacteria; phylum Gemmatimonadota; class Gemmatimonadetes; order Longimicrobiales; family Gaopeijiaceae; genus MFD05684-c1. The sequence goes on along the minus strand of OY970395.1, from coordinate 3,742,331 downwards.
CCCCTCGGCCAGGAGCACCACGTTCACGGGGAGCCGGTTGCCGTCGGCCAGCGACGCCTCCAGCGCCTTCACGTGCATGAAGAGCTGGCCCTTGTCGTCCACGGAGCCCCGGGCGTAGATGCGGCCGTCCCGCACTTCGGGCTCGAAGGCCGGCGACGTCCACTCGTCCAGCGGCTCGGGGGGCTGGACGTCGTAGTGCCCGTAGATGAGCACGGTGGGGGCGTCCTCGCCGGCCCCCCGCCACTCCCCCAGGACCACGGGGTGGCCGGGGGTCTCCATGATCTCGGCGTCCAGGCCGGCGTCGCGCATGCGGTCGGCCAGCCATTCGGCCGCCCGGCGCGTGTCGGCGTCGTGCTCGGACTTGGCGCTGACGGAGGGGATGCGCAGGAAATCGAAGAGCTCCTCCCGGTAGCGGGGGAGCTCTTTCTGGGCCGTGGCTCGGGGGTCGCTCATGTCAGGGTCTCCGCGACGGGGTTCGGGCGTCGCGGATGCTACCCTGAGGCGCGGGAGGGGTTCGGGCGCCCCTAGAGCCAGCCCTTCACACCCCAGCGGTACGTCCAGGTCATGAGGCCGGAGAAGAGGATCGCTCCGCCCATGCCGCCCAGGCTCAGCGCGGTGGGGTGGTAGAACGACGCGATGCCCACGCCGAGCATGCCACCGATCACGGCGGAGTAGGCGCCCAGCACGCCGAGCACCACGGAGTGGCCGCCGCTCTCCTCGGGCAGCCTCACCACGACCTTCTGCACCATCCCGATTGTGACGCCGAGGACGATCCAGATGGCAACGCCGATCCAGTTCTCCATATCTGTTCCAGATTCCTGCCGAGCGGGGTGCTTGTCCACGTGCGAACGGCGGAATTTATCCCCCTCCCCCGTCCGCGACCACCCCGGGGCTTCCCCCGCGTTGACGCGGGCCCGCCGGGGCGCCACGATCCGGTGGGAGGCCCATGAAACAATGAGCGACGACGTCATCGACCTGGGCGAGTACGCCCGGCGGCGGGAGAAGGAGAGCAGCGACCGCACCACCTTCGCGGTGTGGGGCGGGGAGGGGGAGCGCGCCCGCTTCGCCCTTCCCCTGTGGCGCGCCGTGTTCCTCGCGGGTGGCACCCGGGGCGGCCTGATCTGGTCGTCACGGGACGATCCGGAGCCGCGGCCCTTCGTGGTCCTGGACCTATCCCGCGATCCGGCCCGGCTGGAGTACGCGTCCCGCCTGGTGGAGAGCGACGAGCGGGACGGTGCCGAGGCTCCGCTGGCGCCGGTTCTCGAGGAGCGGGAGGAGTCGGTGGTGGTGTTCCTCGGGGACCACGACGACCGCCGCTGGCACTTGGTGGTGGACGGGGTGAGCGGACGGAGGGAGCCCCTGGACCGGCGGGTACGGGAAGACATCCTCTTCCTCTCGGGGGAGTGCGCCGGCCTTCTCTTCTACCGGGACTTCGCCCAGGGCGCGACGTCGCCGCCCGACCCGGACGAGGACTAGCAGGCCAGGCCTACTCCTTTCCCATCCTCCGCTTGAGCTCGGCGAGGCGGGCGTCCACGTCCACCGGGGCCCGGGGCGGCGCATCCAGGTCGATGGTGAGGTCGTCCTCGCCGCCGCCGCCCCTGGCCACGTCCCGGTCCAGCGACTCCTCCGCCGCCTCCCGACGCTCGTCGTCGCCCACCTTCTCGGCCATGCGGTCCAGCTCGGCGAAGAGGTCGTCGACCTGGCGGATGGAGTCCCGGGCGTTGACCCGGCCCATGGTGGCGGCGAGGCCGTCCCGGTCGCGGCTCGCCTCCTTGATGCGGACCAGCATCTCCTCCACCTCGGCCTTGCCCAGGGCCCGCTCCTGCTCCAGCGCCTCGACCTTGCGCTGGAGGACCACCACCCGGCGCGCGTGCTTCTCGTGGTACTCGGCCGCCACCCGGGCGGTCTCCTCGTCGCCGATCTTCTTGGCCATCTCCTCCCGGCGGCGGCACGTGGCCTCGCCCTCCTTCTCACGGGCCAGGGCGCCACGCGACTTCTCCAGGTCCTCTTCCAGGCGCCGCACGTGGGCCAGGGCGTCGGCGGCCTCGTCCCGCATGCCCGCCAGGAGACGGTCCACGGTCTCGGGGATGTGGTCGCGGTCCAGCTCCCGCTTGAAGTTCTTCACGGCCTCGCGGAAGGCGTCGCGCAACTCGTCGAACATGCCGCTCATGGCTGGCGTCTCTCCGGGGTGGGCGGTTCCACAACCTACAGCGGCGCCGGGACGGGCGGAACCGATCCCCGGGGTGCCGAAGAGGAAGCCCGGACGGCCGAGGGGCCGTCCGGGCTCGTGTGCCTCGTCGCCGGTGTGGGCCGGCGGCGGCCTCTCAGTTCAGGAAGGGCTCGATGCGCTGAGCGAAGGAGTTCCGGGCCCGGTGCAGCCGGCTCTTCACGGTGCCCAGGTTCACGCCGGTGATCTCGCTGATCTCCTCGTAGCTCTTCCCCTCCAGCTCCCGGAGGCGGAAGACCAACCGGTGGTGCTCCGGCAGCTCCTTCACCATGTGCTCCACCAGCGCCTTCAGGTAGCGCTTCCGGTACAGGTCGTCCGGACGCATGCTGAAGTCCTCGAACTGGAGCGGACGGTGGTCGTCGTCCCAGTTGCTGGTGAGACGCTGGAACAGCACCAGGGGGCTCCGGGAACGGTTGCGGAGCTCGTTCTTCGACAGGTTGCTGGCGATGGTGTACACCCAGGTCGAGAACTTCTTCGACGTATCGAAGCGATGCAGGTGGCGCGTCACACGGATGAACGCCTCCTGCACCAGATCCTGCGCCCGATCGGAATCACCCGTCTTCCGGGTGATGAAATGGACCAGGCGGTCCCGGTAGCGGTCGTACAGCTCCTGGAAGGCGCCGGGCCGGCCCTCCAGGTGTGACGTGACGAGCTCCTCGTCGGTCAGATCCACGAGCGGCCGCTTCTCCACGACCGCTCCCTTCTCTCTATCCGGATTGGGCTTCACCATGTGCGGGTTCCCCTCGATGGCGAACGGAATTCCGCACGGGCCGCCGGGGACAAAAAAGGGCGGCATCGTCCTTCGGACGAGCCATGCCCCGGACCCTGTGCGGACATATCACGAATCGTTCTCACTTTAGAGATCTAACATGGCCCTCCAGGCCCTTCGATTCAAGGGCTGGCGCCGGAAAAGCCACTAGATAGGGCGGTTCTCGATCCCTACCAGCGGCCCTCCCCTGGAGAACCCCTCGTACAGCGCCGCCTCGGGATCGGGTGTGCGATCCTTGGACAGCAAGGCCTCGTCCGCGGCGGCGTCCATCTCGGCCGTCACCTCCGCCTCGATCCCTTCCAACACGTCCGGCGCCACCCCGCGGTCGGCGGTGAGCCACGCCTCGTACAGGCCGACCGGATCGCGCCGGCCCCACGTCTCGAACAGCTCCGGCGGGAAGGTTTCCCGGGCCTCCCGCTCGTCATGGGTGGCATGGCCGCCCATGCGGAACGTCTCCGACACGAGCACGACGGGCCCCTCGCCCCTCCGGCACGCCTCGGCGGCCAGGCGGGCCGCCGCATACACGTCCAGGACGTTGTTCCCGTCGCACGGGCGGCTCGGGAGCCCGTACATGGCCGGCCACGCCCGCAGATCCCCCGCGCCGTGCTGCTCTGCCCGGGTGCCCAGGGCCACCTGGTTGTTCTGGATCACGTACACCACGGGCAGGCGCTGGACGGCCGCAAGATTGATGCCCTCATGGAAGGCGGCGGTCTTGGTCGCGCCATCCCCCACCCATGTCAAAGCCACCCGGTCCTCGTTCCGGTTCCGGAAGGCCAGGGCGAGGCCGGCGGCCACCGGGACGTTCGTGCCCATGTGGCTGATGGGCTGGAGCAGCCCCTTCTCCAGGTCGCCGATGTGGAGGTCCCGGCCGCCGCTGGGAGAGTCGGACGTGGCGAGGTAGCCCCGGAACATGTCCGCCAGGGGCATGCCCATCATGTGGCACGCGCCGGCGTTCCGGATCATGGGGAGCACGACGTCGCGCCCCCGGTCCAGGGCGGCGACGGCCCCCACCGTGGTGGCTTCCTCGCCGGTCCCCAGCCACGCCTTGGAGATGACGCCGGTCCGGACCCAGCGCTTGAGCCCGATGTCGTGGAGGCGGGTGCGAAGGAGGTCGCGGTAGAGGCCCAGGAGGCCTTCATCGCCAAGGGCGTCCACGGTGGCGGCGCGCTCCGGATCGTCCTGGATCTTCGCGCCGAACGCGCGCACCAGGTCCGGATCGGCCCGCCAGTCGAGGTACTCGGGCGGATCGAATGCGGGATAGCGCTTCATGCCGCCCAAGGTAACGGAGCGGACGGGCGGGGCAACGCCCCCCCGGGTCGGCTCGATGCATCGGGGCGCGGCGGAACGCCGTCGCACGGCGGCGGCCGCGCGCACGCCCGGCGGCGAGCGGGTTGAACGGCGGTGATGTGGGGAGAAAAAAAGGTGGGCGGGGGAAGGTGGAGGCCTTCGGGCTAGACCAGCCCCCCCAGGTTGATTCGCCTCGGAGGATCCTCCGACCTTCCCCGCCCTGCGTTCCAATTAAGCCCCTCGGGCGTTCCCGGTCACTCTCAATTTGGTACGTTTCCGAAATCGGCCCGGTCGTTGCTCCTCTATGCGGCCCCGGCGAGATTACGTCTCCGTTCGAGGGCGATCCGGCGAGAGGAGCGACGGTGAGCGAGGGCCCAGTGAGCCAGGAGGTGCGGCCGACGCGGCGCGTGGCCCCGGTCGTCGCCCTGACCCTCCTTGAGACGATCCGACGCCAGGACCTTCCCAGCGAGGTCCTGGAAGAGGAGGACACCTCGCGCACCATGCCCCGCCGCTTCGGGCTGAGCGAGGTGGTGGAGCAGCAGATCCGCCGCTACCGGGGCGAGGTGAGGAAGCGCAGGCGGGTCTCCGACGAGGAGATCACGGACCTGGTGCGCCTCGTCATCCGCCGCCCGGACTCCGACGAGGTGTTCTTCCGGGCCGGGCGCCACCTGGCCGGGGGCAAGGGCGGCTCGTCCCTCTCGCGCGTGCTCCCCACCGGGCTGGCGTACGCCATGGCGCGGCGGCGGGCGGCCCGTCAGCTCCGGCGGCTCTTCGGCCGGCGCATCGGCGGCTTCGCTGCGGGCCCCTTCACCCTGGAGGGCCGGGCCCACCTCTTCATCCAGTCGGACCCCGGGGGCGACGCCTGTCATTTCGTGTCGGGCTTCTGCGAGGCCGTGCTCAGGCGGTACGTGGGGGAGCACGCCCGGGTGGCGCACACGCGCTGCCAGTCCCGGGGTGACGACCTGTGCCGCTGGACCGTCCTCGCCGAGGAGCGGACCCGCGAGGAGTCCCTGGAGGGGCTCCTCATGAACCCCGAGCTCGAGACCGGATGACGACGATGGTCGAGAAGAACGCCCCCGCCCCCGACTTCACCCTCCCCGCCGACGACGGCTCCACCGTCTCGCTGTCGGACCTCCGGGGCCAGAAGGTGGTGCTCTACTTCTATCCCAAGGACGACACCCCCGGGTGCACGAAACAGGCGTGTGAGCTCCGGGACGACCTGCCCCGCTTCGAAGGCCTGAACGCGGTGGTCCTGGGCGTCTCCCCCGACTCCATCCAGGCGCACCGGAAGTTCAAGGAGAAGTACGACCTCAACTTCCCCCTCCTCGCCGACGAGGACCACGCGGTATCGGAGGCCTACGGGGTGTGGAAGGAGAAGTCCATGTATGGGCGGAAGTACATGGGCATCGAGCGGAGCACCTTCCTCATCGACGAGGAGGGGAAGGTGGAGGAGCTGTGGCGGAAGGTGAGTCCCACCGGCCACGCGGAGCTCGTGGCAGGGCGCATCGAGCAGGACGCGTAGCGCCGGAGGCCCCCCTTCCTCGGCACCCTGCTAGAGGGGCTCCTTGCGCAGGGTGCCGCCCATGGCGCGGTGCACCTTGTACATGCACAGGTCCTGCACCACCTGGAGGCCCTGCGCCCGGGCCTCCGCCGCCTCCGCGTCGGCCCGGATTCCCTCCTGGAGCCAGATCACCGGCTTCTCGGGCCGGGCCGCGGCCGAGCGGATGACGGCTCCGGCCTCCTCCGAGGGGCGGAAGACCAGCACCACGTCCACCGGCTCGGTCACGTCCTCCAGCCGAGCCCGGGCCCGCTTCCCCAGGATGCGGGTCGCGTGGGGGTTCACGGGAATCAGGTCCGCTCCCTTGGCCGCCAGGTACGACGGTACCCTCCGGGCGGGCTTCATGGGGTCGCGCGACAGCCCCACCACGGCGATGCGCTCCGTCGCCCTCACGATGCGGTAGATCGCGTCGGGTCCGGGGTTGTGGGCGTCACCGCTCTCCCGGAGGACCCTGAGGAGGCGCTCTCGATCGTACACGTGGGGGTCAGGCGGAGGATGGAGTCGGCCGCTCCGAAGCGGGGGTCGCCTCGTAGGGCGGCGGCGGCCCCACGATACCCCCGAAGGTCAACGAGGGCAACCGCTTCGGGCGCCGGGGCACCTCCCCTCGGCCGCCGCTACAGGTACCCGTACACCTGGTAGAGGAGCACGTAGACCACGATTCCGGTGACCGACACGTAGGCCCAGATGGGGTAGGTCTTGCGGGCGAGGCTGGCGTGGGCGCGGAAGCGGCGATGGCGCACCAGCCACAGGAGGCGGAGCACCAGGGGTAGCACAATCACCGCCAGGGTCATGTGGGAGAAGAGGATTCCCAGGTACATGCCCTTCGACCAGCCGGTGCCGGCGAAGCGGTGGGTGCCGCTGAGGGCCACCCGGGTGAGGTACGACGCCAGGAACAGGGCCGAGGCCGTCACCGCACCGATCATCGCGAGACGATGCCCGCGGAGGTTCCGGCGGCGGATGAGCACCAGCCCGGTGAGCAGGAACAGGAAGCTCAAGAAGTTGAGGCTGGCGTTCACGGGTGCCAGGAAGTCGCCCAACGCCTCGGCGCTCATGCGGCGGCCCGGGCCTGGGCTCCGGACGGGCGGGGGGCCGCGGCGGGCGCCCAACCGTTGGTGGCCAGCGCCACCTGGGTGGCCAGAAGGGAAGCGGCGCCCAGCGTGTGCAGCGAGTCGGGCACCACCGACAGCCCGGTCCACGCCGCGGCGAAGCCGAGGGTGATCTGCACCAGGACCAGGGCGACCGCCAGGGCCGCCAGGGCCCGCACCCGGGGCAGGGGCGCCCTCCGGCTCACGACGACCGCCACGGCCGCCACCACCAGCGCGAGAGTGACCCCGACGCAGCGGTGGAGGAAGTGGATGAAGGCCAGGTCGTCGGACAGGGGCGGGAAGCCCCGGTACTGGAGACAGAGGAAGCCGGAGAGGCCGCATGCGGTGCCGGCGCCGGTGTGGCGCACCAGCGCCCCCAGCACGCTCTGGGCGAACACGGCGACGGCGCCGAAGCCGCCCCAGCGGCGGAGGGCGCGGCGGCCGGCGGGGGTGAGGCTCCGAGCGCCCTCGGCCCGGGGCCGGGAGGTCACCTCCTCCAGGACCACCGTCAGGGTCAGGAAGAGGAAGGCCAGGCTCAGGTGGGTCGTGGACACGGCGGGGGGCAGACGGTAGAGGACCGTGATGCCGCCGAATACCGCCTGCAGCAGGATCAGGCCGATCCCCACCACCGTCCAGCGGCGCACCCGTGCCGGGGCCCCTTCCCGCCACGCCAGCCAGGTGGCCAGCCCCCACATGAGGATGAGCCCACCTGCCACCAGGCGGTGGAGGTGCTCCCAGAACACGCCGCCCTGCATCACGGGCACCATGGTGCCGTAGCAGGTGGGCCAGTCGGGGCAGGCCAGGCTCGAATGGGTGGCGTGGACGACGCTGCCCAGGAAGAGGAGGATCAGCGTCCAGCCCACGCTCACGGCGAAGGCTCGATGGTGCAGGGTTCGACTCATGGTGCGATTCCGGGGGTGGCGCGCGAGCGAGGGGGCGCGCGCCCGGCACGAAAGATAATGGGAGGCGCGGCGTGGCCGGAGGGGCGCGCCCGCCCGCAGGAAGGCCGGCCGGACCAGGAGCTCGTGCTCACCCACGCCGAGCTCCTCGGCGCCTCGGCCCGAGGGCGATTGCGGCCCGGCGGCCGCGTCCGGACATTGGGGCGGCACCGATCCTCGCCCCAGCCGGAACCCGCATCCATGGTCCGAGAGCATGAGCATCGTCACGTCGTCCCCGACGCGCTCAACCCGCTGAGCTATGTCCCGAAGGCCCTCAACCCGGTGCGCCGCCTCCGGGTGATGGGTCGCTTCGTGCGTCGCCACGGGAAGCAGCGGGGGGCCCCGCCCGGGACGCTGGTCCACACCGGCGTGCAGAGGATGGAGGCGCCGCGCATCACCTTCCTGGACTACGACGAGGCGTCCCTGAACGAGCGGGAGGTCCAGGCGATCGAGGAGGTATGGCCCTTCCGCGACTCCCCCACCGTGAGCTGGGTGAACGTGGACGGCCTCCACGACGTGGCACTCGTCGAGAAGATCGGCGAGCACTTCGGCATCCACCCCCTGGTGCTGGAGGACATCGTCCACGTGGGACAGCGGGCCAAGGCGGAGGAGTACGACGACATGCTCTACGTCGTGCTCTACATGCTCCACTGGGACGAGGCCGCCCAGCAGGTCTCGGAGGAGCAGATCTCGCTGGTGGTGGGCTCCCGCTGGGTGCTCAGCTTCCAGGAGCACCACGGCGACGTGTTCGACCCCGTGCGCGAGCGGCTCCGGACCTCCAAGGGACGCATCCGCCAGCGCGGCGCCGACTACCTGGCCTACGCCCTGGTGGATGCCACGGTGGACAGCTACTACGCGGTGCTGGAGCGCATGGGCGAGACGATCGAGCGCATGGAGCTCGAGGTGCTGGAAGATCCCACGCCGGGGACCATGGCCCAGCTCCACGAGCTCAAGCGGGAGCTGCTGGCGGTGCGCCGGGCGATCTGGCCCGTACGGGAGATGATGAGCACGCTGCTGCGCCTGGAGACGCCCCTCATCGAGGCGCCGACCCGGGTGTTCATGAGGGACGTGTACGACCACGCCGTCCAGCTCATCGACACCGTCGAGAGCCTGCGTGACGTCGTGAGCGGCATGATCGACATCTACCTGTCGGCGGTGAGCAACCGCACCAACGAGGTCATGAAGGTGCTTACCATCATGGCGAGCATCTTCATCCCCCTCACGTTCATCGCGGGCGTGTACGGTATGAACTTCAGGTACATGCCCGAGCTCGATCAACGCTGGGCCTACCCCGCCGTGTGGGGGGTGATGCTCGTCGTGGGCCTCGGCATGCTCGTGTGGTTCAAGCGAAAGGGGTGGATGTGAGAATCGCGGTGGTGGGTGCGACCGGGCGGGTGGGGCGGCGGCTGGTGGCCCAGGCGCTGGAGCGGGGCCACCAGGTGGTGGCGGTCGTGCGGGATCCGGACGCGCTTCCGGACGAGCTCCAGGGGCGTGTGGAGGCCCGGGCGGCGGACGTGCTGGACCCCGACGCCGTGGTGGAGGCGCTGAAGGGGGTCGACGCGGTGGCCGCGGCCCTGGGCGGCGGCACCCTGGAGGACCCGGGACGGGCCCGTTCCCAGGGGCTGGCCAACGTGGCGGCGGCCATGGAGGCCCTGGGCATCGCGCGCCTGGCGGCGGTGGGGGGGAGGGGCTCCCTGGACCACCCCGAGGGGGGCTTGAGGGCCGAGCGCCCCGGATTTCCGGAGGTGTTCCGGGCCGTCACCGCCGAGCACCGCAGGGCATGGGAGGCGGTGCGGGACACGCCCCTGGAGTGGACGCTGGTGTGCCCCCCGGACATCCCGGACGGGCCGCCCGTGGGAGGCTACCGCGTCGCGGCCGACGTCCACCCCCAGGGCACCGGGACCACCATGGCCACCGGGGACCTGGCCGCCTTCATGCTGGACGCCCTGGAGTCGGGGGCGTGGGCCGGCAAGCGCGTGGGGATCGGGTATCCGGAGGAGGTCAGCCCAGGTCCGTCTCGTACGCCGTCATGACCAGGTCGGGGTCCTCCTGGCGGCGGCGCTCCGAGGCCAGGAAGTCGTAGTAACCGCAGCGCACGGTGCCGGGGTAGGCGCGGCAGGCGGAGGGGCGGTGCTCGTAGACTGTGCAGCGCCGCTTCTCCGAATCGAGGAAGCGGCACACGGTCTCGAAGATGGCGTCGTCCTTGTGGCGGAGGACGCGGGTGCCCTCCTCCAGCCCCTCGGTGGTGAAGCGCCGCCGAGCGTCGTCCACCGCGATGTCGAAGCCCCGGGCGAGGCGGGCCACGTCGTGCTCCGACACCTCGATCTGGGGATAGGAGCAGCAGTACGCGGGGCAGTTACCGCAATCGTAGAAGACGGGCAGGGGACGCTTGGCTCGGGTCATGGCCTCAAGTCTGGCGAAGCGGCCACCCCCGCGGGAGGGGTGGCCGCCCTCCTGCTGTCGGCTCAGCCCGCGCCCACGCCCTCCGCGGCCACGACCTCCACCTCGACGTCGATGCCCTCCCGCACGCTCTGGGTCACCACGCAGTAGTCCTCGAAGAGCCCGAGGCAGCGCTGCATGCGCGCCCGGTCCTCCGCGGCCACGCCGGGGGAGAGCCGGACGGTGAGCTTGCCCACCCGCAGGCGGCCGGCCTCGTTCCGCACCAACTCGGCGTCGACCTCGGTCTCGATGCCCTCCACCGGGACCCTCGACCGGGTGAGGCACATGAGGAGGCTCGCGCTCAGGCAATCGCCCACGGCAGCGGCCAGCACCCGGACGGCGTTGGGGGCGGTGCCGGTGCCCAGGGGTGCCGGCTCGTCCATGACGAGCTCGCCTTCGGTGTCGAAGTCGGTGCGGAAGCGGTAGCCCTCCTCCTGCACCACCCGGATGCGGAAGCGCTTCTCAGGCGCGGCGCCGCTCAGCTCGGTCATGGTCCTTCTCCGGCGGACGGGTCGTGGGGCCGCGGGCCCGCGGCCCTCTCCCCGAACGTTCGCGCCCGGCGTCCGCCGTGGCTGTGGGGAACGGGAGGATGGGAATGTAGGGAGTCCCCGCCGGCGAAAGCCGACGGGGACCCGGTGGAGCCGCGGACGGGGCAGGGAGGCCGCCGACGCTCCGCCCTCGTCAGCCGCTGGCCCCCGCCGCCGTGGCGGGCTTGGTGGGCTGGCGGTGCACCACGTCGCCCTCGGGCGTCATGGCGTGCTCCATGGGGAGGTTCTCGTAGGTGGACATGCCCACCACGCCCTTCTCCAGCCAGGTGAAGGCGCCGTCCATGGCGTGACGGGCCACCTTGTAGGTGGCGTCGTCGTCGTTGTCGAAGAGGCGATCGAAGCGCTCCTCGATGCGGCGCCGGGAGTGGCGGCAGAAGAGCTCGGCCAGCTCGTAGGGCGTCCGGTCCGAGGGGTCGGCCTCGACCCTCCGGCGCGCGCGCACGGCCACGGCGGCGGTGACGAAGAGCTCGGCACCGATCTCGACGATGCGCCCGAGCACGGCCTGCTTCTTCTCCAACGACGGACCGAAGCGGACCATGGCGTTGAACACCGCCCGGGCCAGCCGGCGCGACTGGCGCTCGGCGTAGCGGAGGTGGGGCGCCAGGGGTCCGTACTCGCCGAAGCGGGGAGGGAGGCTCCATCCGAGGAAGCGGCTCGGGTACCACCACGCGTAGTGGAGCCCCGCCCGGGCCGCTGCGGCCGCCCGCTTCCCCATGGGCGCCCTGGGGTCGATCATGTCGCCCGCCACCTTGAGGTGGTCGTCCACCGCCTCCCGGGCGATGAACAGGCGCATGATCTCGCTGGAGCCCTCGAAGATGAGGTTGATGCGCAGGTCCCGGACCATGCGCTCCACGGGCCAGGGGGTCTCGCCCCGGGCCTCCAGCGAATCGTGGCGCTCGTAGCCCCGGCCGCCCCGGATCTGGAGGCAGTCGTTGGCGATCTCCCAGGCCCGCTCCGTGTTCCACATCTTCGCGATGGCCGCCTCGAGACGGATGTCGAAGGTGTGGGCGTCGGCCATGCCGCTGGTGAGCTCCACCACCGCTTCCATGGCGAACGTGTCGGCGGCCATGCGGCCGATCTTCTGGGCGACGGCGTCGTGCTTGCCCACGGGCTGCCCCCACTGCACCCGCTCGGCGGCCCACTTGCGGCAGACCTCCAGGGACGCCTTTCCCGACGACGCGCAGAACGCGGGCAGGGAGAGGCGTCCGGTGTTCAGCGTGATGAGGGCCAGCTTGAGCCCCTTCCCCTCGCCCCACAGGAGGTTCTCCCGGGGCACCTTCACGTCGGTGAAGCGGAGCACCCCGTTGGAGAGGCCGTTGAGCCCCATGAACGAGCACTCGTGGACGGTTTCCACTCCCTCCCAGGCCGTCTCCACGATGAACGCGCTGATGGGGCGGCGGCCCTCCTTCCCCTTCGGCGACGGGGTGCGGGCCATCACCACGATGAGCTCGGCCCGGGGCCCGTTGGTGCACCAGAGCTTCTCGCCGTTGAGGATCCAGTGGGATCCGTCCTCGGAGGGCTCGGCGTGGGTGGTGACGTTGGCCGGGTCCGAGCCCACGTCGGGCTCGGTGAGGGCGAAGGCGGACAGGGCGCCCTTCGCCAGCCGGGGCAGGTACTTCTTCTTCTGCTCCTCGGTGCCGAAGTACATGACGGGCCCGGGCACGCCGATGGACTGGTGGGCCGAGAGGAAGGCGCCCGTGGAGCCGCAGCGGCTAGCCACGATCTGCAGCGCGTCGTTGTACGTGGTCTGGGAGAAGCCCAGCCCGCCGTACTCCCGGGGGATCTTGATGCCGAAGGCCCCAAGCTCGGCCAGCCCCTGGAGCACCTCGTCGGGCACCCAGCGGTCCCGGTCGATGGCGTCGCCGTCGATGTGGTCGCGGGCGAAGGCCTTCAGCCGGTCCAGCCACGCACGGGCCCGCTCTCGCTCCTCGGGGTCGGGCTCGGGGGGTGGCCAGAAGAGGTCCAGGTTGAAGTGCCCGGAGAAGAGGGCCTTGGCGAAACTCCTCTTCTCCCACTCCTGCTCCCTGGCGGCCTCGGCGACCTCCCGGGCCTCCTGCTCGCTGGCGAGGGCGTTGCGGGACTCGGACATCTGCAGCTCCGTCGTCGACTGGGGACACACCGCCGCCGTGCCGCTCGGCCGGACGGGCGGGTCCTTACCCTCGAAAGATCGGCTCGCGGCGGGGGTGCGTCCATCGGGGAGGCTCCCCGGGGCCCGTGGGGGATCGCCCCTCAGGGGGGAGTCGACCCCTCCAGCTCGGCCTTGGTCTGGGAGTCGAGGGCGTCCGTGGTCTCCCCCCTGATGAACGCCTCGATCTCGTCCGAACGGGCCTCCGCGTCGCCTTCTCCGATCTCCATGAGGTGGCGCAGGTAGTCGGGCTGGAACATGACCAGGGAGAGGATGTCGGGGCTCTCGGTCTCCCGGGTGCCCAGGCCCCGGGTGAGGAAGCGGAAGGCGGTGGGGAGCCGGGGCTCGTGCTGGGAGGCCAGGCGCCCCAGGTCCACCGACGGGCGCAGCGTCAGGAGCTGCACCCGGTGCATGCCCAGCCGCTCGTCGGGGGGGAGGCGCTCCAGGAGCTGGTTCAGCCGCTCCAGCCGTACTGCATCGTGATCCAGCAGGTCCAGGAACACGGAATTCAGCAGGACGCCCGCCACCTGGGCCGGGGGAGGGTACGTCAGAATGGAGGGGCGCTCGGCCTCGGTGTGGGAGCGGTCGTAGCGGGTCGAGATGGCGATGATGCGCCGGGCGCCCAGGTGGAGCACGGGCGACAGGGGCGCGACCAGGCGGATGCCGCCGTCACCGTACCACCCGTCAGGGAGCTTCACCGCCGGGAAGAAGAGGGGCAGCGCCGCCGACGCCATGACGTGCTCGATGGTGAGCGTGGCGTTGCGGGACCGGCGCTGGGGCCGCTGCCACTCCTCCACGTCGTTGCCCTGGACCCAGGTGATGGACTGGCCGGTGGTGTAGCTCGAGGTGCTCAGGGCGAGGGCCTTCAGCCGTCCCCGCTGGAGGTTCGCCCGCACCCCGGTCATCTCGCCGTCCACCGCGTGGAGCACCTCGGTCAGGTACCGGCGCAGGGGCTCGGTGTCCACCAGCCCCCGGACCCGGGGCGGCCCGCCCCCACCGCCCGAGATGAGCTGGAAGCCCCAGCGGATCACGTTTCCCGCCAGGGAGCTGAGGTCGACCCGGAAGACGTCGTCCACCTCCAGGTTCCCCCACAGCTGGCTCAGTTCGTCCATGGCCTGGCCGAACGAGCCGTGGTGGGCGGCCAGGTGCGCCGCGTTGATGGCCCCGGCCGAGACCCCGGTGATGTAGGGGATCGAGAGGTCGGGGAAGCGGCGCGCCAGGAACCGGAGGAAGCCGACCTGGTAGGCGGCCCGCGCGCCTCCACCCCCCATGGCCAGCCCCAGGTCGCCGCCGCCGCCGGAGGCGGGGAGCGACAGCTCCTCCAGCGGATGCGTATCCGGATCGAGGGATCGTGGCGTCATGTGCGGGGTCGGGGAGAGCATCGGCGGCTCATTCTCGGAGGGCGCGGGGCTCGCGGTCAACCTCGGCCGCCCCCTCGTTCCACGACGCCCGGACTCCACGGCATGGATTCCACGACTCCGCATCCTTCGTCCCCAGCCCGGGCGCGCCCCCGGGAGGCGCCCGCTGCGGCGTGGCACGCCCTCGAGGCGGACGACGTCCTGGAGCGCCTGGGCACCGGAAGGGAGGGGCTCTCTCCGGACGAGGCCGCCCGCCGGCTGGAGCTCCACGGCCCCAACGAGCTCCGCCCGCCGCGGCCGACGCCGGCGTGGCGGATCCTGTGGGACCAGCTCCGGAGCCTGGTGGTGGCGCTCCTGGCGGCGGCGGCGGGGGTGGCGTGGGCCACCGGCGACAGGCTCGAGGCCGCCTCCATCGTCGCCGTGCTGGTGGTGAACACCATCCTCGGGTTCTGGACCGAATGGCGCGCGCGACGGGCCATGGAGGCGCTGCGCCGCCTGGGGCTCCAGCAGGGGCGGGTGGTGCGGGACGGCCGGGAGCGGACGGTCGACGGCCGGGAGCTGGTGCCCGGCGACGTGGTGGTGCTGGAGGCCGGCGCCGCCGTGCCGGCCGACGCCCGGGTGTTGGAGGCCACCGGGCTCACCGTGAACGAGGCGGCCCTCACCGGGGAGTCGGTGCCCTCCACCAAGGACCCCGCGCCGGTGGGGGTGGACGCGCCCGACGCCGTGCCGCTGGCCGAGCGCGCGTGCATGGTCTACAAGGGCACCCTGGTCGTGGACGGCGCCGGGGTCGCAGCGGTCACCGCCACCGGGGCCGGCACCGAGGTGGGGCGGATCGCGGAGCTGGTGGCGGCGACGGGGGAGGAGGAGACCCCCCTGGAGGAGCGCCTCGACCGCCTCGGGCGGCGGCTCGTGGGGCTCACCCTCGGGGTGGCGGGGCTGGTGGTGGCGGTGGGGGCCCTCCGGGGCCAGGACCTGTGGCTCATGGTGGAGACGGGGATCGCCCTGGCCATCGCGGCGGTGCCCGAAGGCCTCCCGGTGGTGGCCACCATCACGCTGGCGGCGGGGATGCGCCGCATGGCCCGGCGCCACGCGCTGCTCCGGAGGCTCCCCGCGGTGGAGACGCTGGGCTCGACCACGGTGGTGTGCACCGACAAGACCGGCACCCTCACCGCCGGCGAGATGACGCTGCACCGTCTCCTCCTCCCCGGAGGCGAGGCCGTGGAGGTGACGGGCTCGGGGTACGGGCCGGAGGGCGAGTTCAGGCGGGACGGGGCGCCCGTCGACCCCCTGGAGGATCCCACCCTGCGGGCGGCGCTGGAGGTGGGCGCGCTGGTGAACCGCTCCCGGGTGGAGGAGGGGCCCGAGGGGTGGACGGTCACGGGCGACCCCACCGACGCGGCCCTGCTGGTGGCGGCGCGCAAGGCGGGGCTGGAGCGGGAGGCGCTCGTTGAGACGTCCCCCGAGGTGGGGCAGATCCCCTTCTCCAGCGCCCGCATGTACGCCGCCACCCTCCACCGGGGCGAAGGGGGCGGGCGCGTCCTCCACGTGAAGGGCGCCCCCGACCGGGTGCTGCCGGCATGCACCCGCGCCCTCACCGCCGCCGGCGCCCGCGCCCTGGAGGCGGGGGAGGAAGAGGCCCTCCTCTCCGCCGCCGGGGACATGGCGCGGGACGGCTACCGGGTCCTGGCGCTGGCCACCCGCGCCCTCCCCGGGGAGGGCGCTCCCGTTGACCAGGAGGCCGTCCGCGAGCTGACGCTGGTGGGGCTGGTGGGGCTGGTGGACCCGCCGGCCGCCGGGGTGGAGGACACCATCCGGCGTCTCTCCACCGCAGGCGTGCGCACCGTCATGATCACCGGCGACCACCCCTCGACGGCCGCCGCCGTGGCGCGCTGGGTGGGCATCGACGACCGCGGCGTCGTGTCGGGGCGGGAGGCCGAGGCGGAGGGGCCCGAGCTGGCCCGGCGCGTGGCGGAGGCGTCGGTGTTCGCCCGGGTGAGCCCCGAGGCCAAGGTGCGCATCGTGGAGGCCCTCCAGGGGCGGGGCGAGGTCGTGGGGATGCTGGGCGACGGGGTGAACGACGCCGCGGCCCTCAAGCGCGCCGACGTGGGGGTGGTCATGGGGGTGCGGGGCACCGACGTGGCCAAGGACACCGCCGACGTCGTGCTCCTGGACGACCGCTTCGAGACGGTGGCCGCGGCCGTGGAGGAGGGGCGGGTGGTATTCGACAACATCCGCAAGTTCATCTTCTACCTCTTCTCCTGTAACCTGGCCGAGGTGGGCACCCTGCTGCTGGCCGGGGTGCTGGGCCTTCCCCTGCCGCTGCGGCCCCTCCAGCTCCTGTGGCTGAACCTGGTCACCGACGTCTTCCCGGCCCTGGCGCTGGCCGCCGAGCCCGCCGAGCCGGACGTGATGCGCCGCCCTCCCCGCAATCCCGAGGCGGCCATCCTGTCCCGGGCTTTCACCCTCCAGATCACGGCCTTCGCCGTCCTCCTCACCGGCGTCACCCTGGGGGTGTTCGGCGGGGAGCTGGCCGGCGGTGCCTCCGAGGCCCGGGCCGTGACCATGGCGTTCATGACCCTGGCGTTGGCCCAGCTCTTCCACGTGTTGGACGCCAGGAGCCGCCACCCCGTGCTCCTGTCGCGGCGGCTCCTGGAGAACGGGTGGGTGTGGGCCGCCCTCGCCCTCACCGGGGCGGCGCAGGTGGCCGCGGTGCAGGTGCCCTTCCTCCGCAGGGTGCTGGAGACGGCGCCCCTGGCTCCGGGCGACTGGGCGGTGTGTGTGGGTGCGGCGCTCCTTCCGCTCCTGGCCAGCCAGGCGTGGCGGCTGGCGCGGCATGGCCGCGGCGCGCCACCCCCCAGGGAGGGGGGGTGGGCGGAAGGGCGATCCTCTGCATAGGTTGGGGTGCGGGGAGCGTGCTCCCCCTCTCCCCGTCCATGGCCTTCACCGCGCGCCCCGAGGCTCACGATGTCAGCAACCCAGGCTCCCATCCGTCCCGGATTCGTCCGTCCGGCCCTTCTCGCCGGCCTCGTCGTGCTCCTCGCCGGATGCCTGGACCTGAGCGTCCAGCCGGGGCAGCCGGTGAGCGTCACCATCGACCCGGACCGCACGCAGGCGGCGGTGGGCGACAGCGCCCAGTTCCAGGTCAACGCCGTGGGCACCGCCCTGGTGGGCATCACCGTGGACTACGGCGACGGGGCGACCGACACCACCTACATCAACTACCCGGCCCAGAAGGCGGGCGGGAAGTTCGCCCACGCCTGGAGCGACTCGGGGGATTTTCTGGTGAGGGCCATCGCCTACGAGTCGACGGGCCAGACGGACACGGCCAGCGTGCAGTTCAGCGTCACCGCGCCCGCGGGCGCTCCCCGCTGATCCGGGGGCCGGCGGGGGCCGGCCTCCCTCCTCAGTAGAGGGACGAGCCCAGCACCGAGCGGCCGATGGCCAGGATGCCGATCGCCACCAGGGCCAGCGCCACGGCGGCGGACACCGCGTGGGGGAGGTAGGTGCGCTGGGCGATGGGGCGGCGGCGCATCACCGAGGGGACGATCTGGGCCACCGCGGCGGCCATCACCATGAGGAGGATGTGTCCGGTGACGGCCGGGGTGAAGCGGCCCGAGAAGAGGACCCCCACCCCCAGCAGGATCTGCAGGTGCATGAGGCCCGCGAAGCCCGAGCCGAGCCGCTTCATCCAGCGGTCGTAGGGACGGTGGGTGAAGGCGCCCCAGAGGGCGTAGAGAAAGACCGCCAGCCCCACCAGCAGGATGAGGTAGCGGAGTCCGGAGTGCGCGTAGAGGAAGATCATGGCGCGCTAGGATAGGGGAGAGGAGGGTGCCGGGCCAGCGCCCCCCTCCTCCCTCAGCCCGGCAGGCGCGCCTCCAGCGCCTCCACCGCCCCCCGGACGTCCTCCATCTCCCCCCGCATGGTCTCGGTGGGGGGGTGGAGGGAGCCCTGCTCCACGCCGCTCCCCTCCAGTCCCGACACCAGGCCCCGGACCCGGGAGCGGAGGCGGCGCACCGCGCCCGGGAGCGCCGCGTCGCCCGAGCGGGCTGCCCGGGGAGCCAGCGCCTGCACGCGCACCGCCAGCGCCTCCGCGTCCAGGAGGAAGCGCTCCCGGGCCTGGTAGTCTTCGGTGGTGAGGGAGGGGAGGAGGGGGTCGGGACGCACCTCGACCTGCTGCCGGCTCCGCACCCCCCGGGCCTCCAGGGTGAGGGTGTACGTCCCCGGCGACACCAGGGGCGCCCTGCCCTCCAGCGGCCGCTCCACGTCGGGGTCCGCGGGCTCGAACGGCGCCCAGCGGTCCGGCCCCGTCGCCGGGGCGTGGCGCAGGTCCCAGGTGACGCGGTGGAGCCCGGCATCCGAGGGCACCTCCATGGCCCGCACCTCGGCGCCGTCGGGGGCCGTGATCCTCAGCAGCGCCGGCCCCGTCCCCGCGCCCAGGTGGTACGTCACCAGGGCGCCGTCGGGAGGGTTCTCCCCCCGCCACTCGGCGTTGCCCCGGTAGGAGGTGTCCTTCCAGTGCTGGAAGAGGGTGGCGGGGGCCACGGAGAAGAGGTGGGCCGGCTCGGCCAGTGCCGCCCCGCTCCACTCGACCAGGGGGCGGGTGTCGTCGAGGATCCACACGCTCCTGCCGTGGGTGGCGATGACCAGGTCCTTCTCCCGGGGGTGCACCACGAGGTCGTCGTAGAGGGTGGTGGGGAGGTTGGGCTGGCGGGCCCAGGTCCGTCCCGCGTCGGTGCTCACGAAGAGGTGGTGCTCGGTGCCCAGGAAGAGGACGTCGGGGTCGTCGGGGTGCTCCACGATCACCTTGGCGGACCCCTCGGGCAGCCCCGCGCCCAGCGCCGTCCAGGAGCGGCCGTAGTCGTCGGTGCGGTACACGTAGGGGGCGAAGTCGCCGCTCCGGTGGGCGTCGAAGGTGGCGTACGCCACCCCGGGCCCCCGCCGGGACGCCGTCACCCGGCTCACATAGGTGTCGGGGGGGAGCCCGGGCACGTTCCCGGACACCTCGCTCCAGGTCCGGCCGGCGTCCCGGCTCACCTGGAGGTTGCCGTCGTCGAAGCCGACCCACAGGATCCCGGCGTCCAGCGGCGACTCGTCCAGCGTCACCGCCTCGCCGAAGGAGGAGGTGCCGTCGTTGGGGGAGATGGTGATGGCCGAGTCGGCCACGCCCATGAGGCGGAGCGTGTCCCGGTCGATCTGCTTGGAGAGGTCGGAGGTGCGCTCCCAGGACCCGCCCCGGTCGTGGGAGACGAAGAGGCGGTTGCCCGCCACGTAGACGGTGCTCGGGTCGTGGGGCGAGAGGAGCAGCGGCGACGTCCAGTCGAAGCGGTAGCGCGGCTCCCCCTCCGGCGGGACGGGGGTGATGTCCAGCAGGTCGCCGGTCTCGCCGTCGAAGCGGAAGTAGTTCCCCCCGCTCGACGAGCCGTAGGCGAAGCGCCAGTCGGTGGGGTCCACCGCCCAGTGCATGCCGTCGCTGAAGCCGATCTGCTTCCAGTCGTCGCCCAGGATGCCCGACCAGTGGCGGGTCTCGGACGGCCCCATCCACGAGTGGGTGTCCTGCATGCCGCCGTACACCCGGTAGGGGTCCCGCACGTCCACGGCGATGGCGTAGAACTGGCCGATGGGGAGGTTGTTGACCTTCCGGAAGCGCGCGCCCCGGTCGTACGACTCCCACACCCCGCCGTCCTCGCCCAGGTAGAGGTGCTCGGGGTCGCTGGGGTCGATCCACAGGGCGTGGTGGTCGGCGTGGACGCCGATGTCGTACGAGGGCGCCTCGGCGATGGGCGTGAAGGTGCGTCCGCCGTCGTCGCTCCGCGCCGACTCCGTGCCCAGGACGTAGACCACGTCCGCGTCGGTGGGGTCGATGAAGATCTCCGAGTAGTACATGGGGCGCGGGTCCAGCGGGTTCACCCGGGCCCAGGACGCGCCCCCGTCGGTGGAGCGGTACGTGCCCGTGGTCCCGGGGTCGGCGGTCTGGACCACCGCCATGACCACCCGGGGGTCGGAGCGGGCCAGGGCCAGGCCGATGCGCCCCAGGTCTCCGGGGGGCAGCCCCCCACCCAGACGCTCCCAGTGCCGGCCCCCGTCCACCGTCTTCCAGATGGCGCTTCCGGGGCCGCCGCCGTTGAAGCCCCACGCCGAGCGCAGCCGTTGGTAGGTGGCGGCGTAGACGACGTCGGGATTGGAGGGGTTCATCACCAGGTCCACGGCGCCCGTATAGTCGTCCACGAACAGGACCTTCTGCCAGGTGCGGCCCCCGTCGGCCGTGCGGTAGACCCCCCGCTCGGGGGAGGGCGCCCACAGGTTCCCCAGCGCCGCGACCCACGCCACGTCGGGGTCGCGGGGGTCCACCTCGATCTTCCCCACGTGGCGGGTGGCCTGGAGCCCCAGGTGGCGCCAGGTGCGGCCGCCGTCATCGCTCCGGTAGACGCCGCCGCCCCACGACGTGCTCTGGCGGTTGTTCTGCTCACCCGTGCCCGCGTACACGACGTCGGGGTCGGAGGGGGCGAGGGCGACGTCGCCGAAGGTGCTCACCGCCATGGTGTCGAAGACGCTGGTCCACGTCTGGCCGCGGTTGGTGGACTTCCACAGCCCGCCGGTCGCGGTGGCCACCCACACGGTGGAGGGGTGGGCGGGATCCGCCTCGATGTCGGAGACGCGTCCTCCGGTCACCGCGGGGCCGATGGGGCGGGGTTGGAACGCCGCCAGGTCCCCGGACGTCACCGGCGTCTGGCCCGCGGCCGGGCGGGGCAGGACCGCGAGGAGGAGAAGGACGGACGCGAAGGGCGCAGTGGGGACGGCGCGGACGCGCATGGCGGGAGCCTCCTTCCTGGAAGACACGCTGGGGAAGAGAAGGGAACCGGGGGTGCCGCGGAGCGTCAAGCGCCGTTGCTTTCGAGGCGACGCCGCGCGAGTGTCAAGAGACCCTCCTCCCCTGTCGCCCATGGATCCTCTGCCCTCCGCTTCCCTCCGCCAGCGCCTCACCCTGGTCCTCGCCGGCGTCATGATGGCGGTGCTGGTGCTCACCGTCGCCATCGCCTACACCGAGGTGCGCTACTCCGCCCGCATGGCGGCCGGCGAGCGCCTGAAAAGCGTTGCGGAGCAACTCGCCGGCCTGGTGGAGGCCGGCAGCGAGCAGCGGCTGGGGCTGGTGGAGGAGTTGGCCGCGGAGCCCGCGGTGCGCTCGGTGCTGGCGGGCAGCCCCCCGACCGACACGGCCCGCCTGGTGGAGGAGCTCTCCCAGCTCCGGACCGAGCCCGACTCCGGGCTGGTGGTGGAGGTGTGGAACGCACACCGGCGACGCGTCTTCTCGACCGGCCGCTCGTATGGCCCCGGCTTCGCCGCCGAGGACACCGCCGGCCTGGCCCCGGTGCCCACCTGGGGCCCCTTCCGCCGGAGCGACGGGCAGGTCCTCTACTGGAGCGCCTTCCCCGCCGTGGACAACGGGCGTGTGCAGGGGTGGTTCGTCCAGCAGCGCAGGGTGGGCAACGCCACGTCGGCCGCCACCATCGAGGAGCTGGCGGGGGGGAAGGACACCCGGGTGTACCTCACGTACCTGGGCGACAGCGTCTGGGTGAGCCTCTCCGGACAGACCCAGCCCGCCCCGAAGACCCCCGTGGTCCTCGACCAGCCCTTCACCTACACCGGCGCCGGCAGCGATCGGCTCGCGGTCCTGGCCCCCATCGCCGGCTTCCCGTGGGCGGTGGCCGTCGCCATGCCGATGGACGTGGTGGCTGCCCGGCCCCGGACCTTCCTCAGCCGGATCGCGGTGGTGGCCCTGGTCCTCATCCTGGCCGCCATGGCCCTGGGGTCGCTGCTGGGACGGCGCCTCACGGGGCCGATCCGGGAGCTGGCGGCGGCGTCCGACGCCATGGCCGCCGGAGACTACGGCCGGCGGGTGAGGATGGAGCGGGGCGACGAGCTGGGCCGGCTCGCGGCGGCCTTCAACGCCATGGCCGATCAGGTGGCCCGCTCCCACGAGGAGCAGCGCAGCCGGGCCGACGCCCTGGAGCAGGCCAACGTGGAGGCCGAGAAGGCCCGACAGGCGGCCATGGACGCCAGCCGGGCCAAGTCCGACTTCCTGGCCACCATGAGCCACGAGGTCCGGACGCCCATCAACGCCGTGCTGGGCTACACCGAGCTTCTCCAGCTCGGCGTGCCGGGTCCCCTGACCGACACCCAGCGGGACTACCTCAAGCGCATCGACCGCTCGAGCCGCCTCCTCATCGCCCTGGTGGAGGACGTGCTGGACTTCGCCCGCATGGAATCCGGCGAGCTGAGGGTGGAGGAGTCGTCGGGGTCGGCGGCGGAGGCGGTCGGCACGGCGGTCGCGGCCGTGCACCCCCAGGCCGAGAGCAAGGGCGTGAAGCTCGTCGCCAGCGAGTGCCCTTCCGACGTGTGCTTCCGGGGCGACCCCCAGCGGGTGCAGCAGATCCTGCTGAACCTGGTGTCCAACGCGGTCAAGTTCACCCCGGAGGGGGGGCGGGTGAGCGTCACCTGCAGCCGGGTGGAAGAGGGTCCGCGCACCGGCGCCGCCGTCGGATGGACGGGCGAGTGGCTGCGCACCGACGTCACCGATACCGGCATCGGGATCGCCCCCGAGCACCTGGAGCGGATGTTCGAGCCGTTCGTGCAGGCCGACAGCAGCTATACCCGGGACTTCGGCGGCGTGGGGCTGGGCCTCAGCATCAGCCGGAGGCTGGCCGCGATGATGGGGGGCGCGGTGACCGCCGAGAGCGAGCCGGGGCGGGGCTCACGCTTCACCCTCTGGCTCCGCGCCCTGGATCCGGCGGCGGAGTCGGGGCCAGGCGCCCGGGAGAAGGAGACCAGCGGCTCCTCCCGGGGCGGAGCCTAGCGTTCCGTGGCCGGGGGGCCGGGGACGGGACCGGCCTCCGGAGGCAAGCCGTCCCGGGCCGCCAGCGCCTCCCGCACCACCTGCAGCACCTCGCCGTCCATGTCCTCGGCGCCGAGCATCCAGCTCAGGTAGTCGGGCTCCTGCTCCGCCACGTCGCTCAGGAGCCGTCCCCGGTGCTTTCCACGCCGGAACACCCATCCCTGGTCCGTGGTGCGGAACCAGCGGTCCACCTCCGTCTCGAAGGGCACGTACTCGTCGCAGTACGCATGCAGCCCGTCCATGTCCCGGGGGACGTGCCCGTACCGGTCGAGCTGGGCGGACAGGACGGCCGCGGTAGTGCGGATGTCGCCCAGGGCGGTGTGGGCCTCGGGGTGCTCCCGCCCCAGGTAGAAGCGGGCGGCGGCGGACAGGTCGCGGCGCTCCTCCCGGTGGAAGATGGCCTGGATGTCGATGACCCGCCGGGCCTTGGCATCGAACGGCACCCCCGAGCGCTTGAACTCGGCGCACAGGAGGGGGAGGTCGAAGCGGCGGATGTTGAAGCCTGCCAGGTCGCACGGCTCAAGGAGCTTCGCCAGCGAGCGCGCCCGGGCGGCAAAGGGCGGCTCCTCCGCCACGTCCTCCTCCCGGATGCCGTGGACCGCGGTGGCCTCCGCCGGGATGGGAACGCCCGGGTTGAAGCGGCGCACCCGCTCCAGGACGTCGCCGCCCGGGCTCACGCGGATGATGGCCAGCTCGATGATGCGGTCGTTCTGGAGGCTGAGGCCGGTGGTCTCCAGGTCCATGAAGACCAGGGGCCGGTCCAGCGCGATGGGAAGCTTCATGGGGATCCCGCGGGTTGGAGCGGAACCGAAAGATAACCGAAACCGGGGGGCCGGGCCACGGGTCTACCTCGCGGCGGGCCGCAGGAGGGGCGGGATGGATGCCAGCGCCCACACCGTCTCCAGGACGATGAAGCCGAGGCGGCCGTCGTCCACGGCGACCCAGGCCAGGAGCAGGGCGCCCACCAGGTTCACCAGGTTGTAGACGCGGTCTGCCCGGCCCAGCACGCCCCGCTGGCTGAGGATGTACGCCGCCAGGATGAGGGTGGCGCCCACGAGAGACAGGATCTGAAGGAACACGGCGGCCCGCGCAGTGTGGGGGATCGGGGAGAGGGCGCGGCAAAGATACCGGGCGGGGAGCGGATGCGTGAAGCGAGCTCCCGTCCCCGGTCGGCACACCAGGAGGAGGCGAGCGTGGGGGACACGATGCGGGCGGTGGTGGTCACCCGCCCTGGAGGGCCGGAGGTGCTGGAGGTGAGGGAGGTGCCGCTCCCGGAGCCGGGGCGGGGGGAGGTGCGCGTGAGGATCGCCGCGTCGGGCGTGAACCGGGCGGACCTCCTCCAGCGCATGGGCCGCTATCCGGCGCCCCCGGGCTGGCCCGCCGACATTCCCGGCCTCGAGCTCGCCGGGGTGGTGGACGCCGTGGGCCCCGACGTCACCACCTGGGCGGAGGGTGACGCGGTCATGGGGGTCGTGGGAGGCGGCGGCTACGCCGAGGCGGCCGTGGTCCACGAGCGCACGCTGGTGCCCGCGCCGTCGGGGATGTCGACGAGGGAGGCCGGGGCCGTTCCCGAGGCGTTCATGACCGCCTTCGACGCCGTGTTCCTCCAGGCCGGCCTGGCGTCGGGCGAGACGCTCCTCGTGCACGCCGCCGGCAGCGGCGTGGGCACGGCCGCCCTCCAGCTGGCCCGGGCCGCCGGCGCCCGCACCCTCGGCACCTCGCGCACCCCCGACAAGCTGGAGCGGGCCCGGGAGCTGGGGCTGGACGAGGCCGTGGAGGGGGGCGGAGACGACTGGCCGCAGCGCGTCCGGGAGCTCACGGGTGGGAGGGGCGTGGACGTGGTCCTGGACCTGGTGGGCTCGCCCTACCTGGCCGGCAACCTGGCGGTGCTCGCGGAGCGGGCACGCTGGATCGTGGTGGGCGTCACCGGAGGCAGGACGGCCGAGATGGACCTGAGGGCGCTCATGTCCCGGCGCGCCTCCATCACCGGCACCGTGCTCCGGGCCCGGCCCCTGGAGGAGAAGGGCACGCTGGCGGCGGCGTTCGCCCGGCGGGTGGTGCCGCTGTTCGAGCGGGGTGCACTGCGCCCCGTGGTGGACGACGTCTATGCGCCGGAGGACGCTTCCGAGGCCCACGCCCGCATGGAGGAGAACCGGACGTTCGGCAAGCTGCTCCTGGTGTGGTAGCGGGGGCCGCGCCTACTCCACCCCCAGCGCCTCCCGCACGATGCGCTGCTGCTCCCTGTTGTGGTCCACGTGCCGTCCCTCGGCGGGGCTGGCCCGCTCCGGCCGGGCCACGTAGCGCAGGGGGATGTCCCGGGGGACGGCGCCTCTGAGGCGCGGCCCCACGAAGGTGAGGGCCCCCATGTTGCGAGGCTCCTCCTGCGTCCACACCACCTCTTCCAGCCCGGGGTAGGACGCCACCAGCTCGTCCAGCGCCGCGGCGGGGAAGGGGTAGAGCTCCTCCACCCGCACCACGGCCACCGAGGTGGCCGCCTCCCGCTCGGCGTGACCCGCGATGTCGTAGTACACCTTCCCGGTGCACAGGACGAGGCGTGTCACCTCCTCCCTTCGCTCGGCGGCGGAGGGGTCGTCCAGGATGGGACGGAAGCGCCCCTCCACCAGCTCCCGCACCGGCGACGCCGCCGCCGGGAGGCGGAGCAGGCTCTTGGGCGTCATGACGATCATGGGCCGCTCGGGCCGGGCACGGGCCTGCCGCCGCAGCAGGTGGAAGTACTGGGCGGGCGTGGTGGGATAGACCACCCGCAGGTTGTTCTCGGCGCAGAGCTGGAGGAAGCGCTCCAGGCGCGCGCTGGAGTGCTCGGGTCCCTGCCCTTCGTAGCCGTGGGGAAGGAGCATGGACAGGTTCGCCTGCTGGTCCCACTTCTCCCGCCCCGACGACACGAACTGGTCGATGGCGACCTGGGCGGCGTTCACGAAGTCGCCGAACTGGGCCTCCCACAGCACCAGGTCCCCCTCGGTGGCCACGCTGTAGCCGTACTCGAAGCCCAGCACGGCCGCCTCGGTGAGGGGCGAGTTCCACACCTCGAAGCGTCCCTTGCCGTAGCTGGCCAGGGGGCAGTACTCCTCGCCGGTCTCGGCGTCGTGGAGCACCAGGTGCCGCTGGCTGAACGTGCCCCGCTGGGCGTCCTGGCCGCTCAGACGCACCACGGTGCCCTCCCGGAGGAGGGAGCCGAACGCCAGGGCCTCGGCGTGGGCCCATTCGATCCTGGCGTCGAGGCCGAACGCCTCGCGCCGCTTGTCGAACGAGCGCTTGAGCTTGGGGTGCACGTGGAAGCCCTCGGGCCAGCTGAGGGCCGCCTCGTCGATCTCCTTCAGGACGTCGAAGTCCACCGCGGTGTCCACCTCGGGGGCGCGGCCGGGTTCCGGCTCGTGCTCCTCGCCCCCGAAGCCCGGCTCCTCCTTCAGGTGGTCGTGGATGTCCCGCAGGTGGTCGGCGACCCGCTCCTCCATGGCCTTGGCACCGGCCTCGTCCACCACGCCCTCCTCCTCGAGGCGCTCCGCCCACAGCGCGCGCACCGTGGGATGATGGGCGATGGCGTTGTACTGGCGGGGCTGGGTGTAGGCGGGCTCGTCGCCCTCGTTGTGCCCGTGGCGGCGGTAGCCCACCAGGTCGATGACCACGTCGTCGCCGTGCTCCGCCCGGTAGGCCATGGCCAGGCGCACGGCGGCCAGGCACGCCTCGGGGCGGTCGGCGTTCACGTGGATGATGGGGATGTCGTACCCCTTGGCCAGATCCGACGCATAGCGCGTGGAGCGGCCTTCATCGGGGGTGGTGGTGAAGCCGATCTGGTTGTTGACGATGATGTGGATGGTGCCGCCCACGCCGTAGCCGGCGAGGCGGTCGAGGTTCAGCGTCTCGGCCACCACGCCCTCGGCCGCGAAGGCGGCGTCGCCGTGGATGAGCACCGGGACCCAGCTCGCCGTGTCGCGCACGGCGCTCTTCTCCTCGCCAGCGTACTGGAGCGAGCGGGTCATGCCCATCACCACCGGGTTCACGAACTCCAGGTGGCTGGGGTTGGGCGAGAGGATGACGTCCATGTTCTGGCCGTCGGGCATGGGGTACACGCCGTTGGCGCCATGGTGGTACTTCACGTCCCCCGTCCCTGCCACGGCCAGCGCTCCGCCCCTGAGCCCGCCGAACTCCCGGAAGATGTCGCCGTGGGGCACGCCCACGATGTGGGCCAGGACGTTGAGGCGGCCCCGGTGGGACATCCCGAGGACCACGCCCCGGCCGCCGCTCCGGTGGGCCTCCTCCAGGGTGAGGTCGAGCATGGGGACGAGCATGTCCGTCCCCTCGATGGAGAAGCGCTTCTGCCCCAGGAACGTCCGGTGGAGGAACTGCTCGAAGCCCTCCACCTCCGACAGGCGCTTCAGCAGCGCCACCTTCTCCTGGTCGGACATAGGGCGGGTGTGCACCTCCGACTCCACCTGGTGCCACAGCCAGCGCACCCGCTCCGGGTCTTCCAGGTGCTCGAACTCGTAGCCGATGTGGTCGGCGTACGCCTTCTGGAGGCGCTGGAGGGCCTGGGCCACGGTCTCATCCTCCCGGGCGCCCCCGTTGAGGACCACCGTGGCAGGGATCTGCTCCATCTCCTCCATGCTGGTGCCGAAGAACGCCGGATCGAGCTGGGGGTGTCCGGGGGGACGACTCCCCAGGGGGTCGATCTGGGCCAGCATGTGGCCGTGGTCGCGGAAGGCCTGGACGAAGTACGTGGCCCGGGCCACCGCGGGAAGGAGCCTCTCCAGGGCCTCCCGGTCGGCGGCCGGCGCGGCGGGCGCTGCCGGCGGGGCCGGCGCCATGGTCGAGGTGGCGCCGTTGCCGTTGGCGTGGCCGTTGGTCGAGAGGCTTTCCGGGGTCAGCAGGCCGGCCCGCGCCGTCTCCCCCGTTCCCTGGGCGAAGAACTTCCGCCACGCCTCGGGGACGGACTGGGGGTTCCGGGCGTACTGCTCGTAGAGCGCCTGCACGTAGCCGGCGTTCTGCTGATCGAAGAGGGGTTCGCTCATGGCTGCCCCGCGGCCCTGCGGGGCCGCGTCTGGAGTCCTGGTATGGTGCAGGGTGAAAGCTATGGAAAATCGTGCCCGACGCGAGGCCGGAGGCGCAGGTCGGGGGTTCCCTTCCCCCCGCCGTCCCGTCCATGATTCGGGCTATGTCCGATGCCCCGCCCGCCTTCCGCACGATACTGGAGGAGCCCACCCCCCTCCCGGTGCCCCTCTGGGTCCATCCGGAATGGGCGGCGGCGTTCCCCTGGCTCGCCCAGGGCACCACCGGGCGCGGGCACGGCGAGGCCCCCTTCGACCTGGCCCTCTTCGGGAGCGCGCCGGCCCGGGAGGCCCTGGAGCGGTGGTGGGCGCTGGGCCGGGCCCTGGATACGCCGCGCATGGTGCACGCGCGCCAGGTGCACGGGGCCGCCGTGCGCTTCCACCGGAACGGCCCGCCGGGGCTCCACGTGGCCGAGCCGTGCGACGGGCACGTCACCCGGACGCCGGGCGTGCTCCTCGGGGTGACCACCGCGGACTGCGTGCCCATCCAGGTGGTGGCGCCCCGGGCGAGGGCGGTGGCGGCCCTCCACGGGGGGTGGCGCGGGGTGGCCGCCGGCATCCTGGAGCGGGGCCTGCATGTGCTCGGGGAGCGGCTGGCCGTGGATGCGGCCGGCGTCCATGTTCACCTGGGCCCGGCCATCTGCGGCGACTGCTACGAAGTGGGGCCGGAGGTGCACGCCGCGCTGGGGCTGGACGTCCCCGCCGGCCCGGCGCCGGTGGACCTGCGGGCGGCGCTGGCCAGGAGGGCGGTGGCGGCGGGCGTCTCCGCCGAATGCGTCACCGTGTCGGGCCACTGCACGCGCTGCGGCGGCTCTCCGTTCTTCTCCCACAGGGGAGGGTGCCGGGAGCGGCAGCTCGGCGTGCTGGGGGTGCGGTGCGGGAGCTGAGCCACCCGGCGGGGCTGTGCGCCACCTGCGCCCGGGCCAGGGTGACGGGGAACCGGCGTGGCTCCCGCTTCTGGCTGTGCACGCGCTCGCAGAGCGACCCCCGCTACCCGCGCTATCCGCGCCTGCCGGTGCTGCGCTGCCCCGGGTGGGAGGCGGGTGCTCCGTCGGAGGGATCCGAGGACGACGACGAGCGGGAGGCCGCCGGGAAGGCGGTCCCCCGGGAACCAGAACCAGAGGAGGAAACATGAGCGAGCCCTTCTACGTGGCCCGCGCCGACATCGAGAAGGTCGAGGGCGTGCACCGCCGCGCCCGCCTCGAGGACGGCACCGAGATCGACGTGGGGGTGCACGGGCCGGTGAAGGCCCACTACGGCCTCGACTCCCAGCCCAACCTGCCGCTGCCCGTGGACTACCTGGTGGCGGCGGCCGCCGGGTGACTGCTCGGGACCCTCAACGGCGCACTGGAGGTGCGCGGGATCTCGCTGCCGCCGGACGCGATCCGGGCCCGGGCCGAAGGCTTCAACGAGCTCAGGGACCGGCTCGTGGTGCTCACCCGTATCCACGTCCACTACACGCTGGTCATCCCCCAGGGCTCCCGGGAGAAGGTCGACCGGGCGCTGGCGCGCCATGCGGAGAAGTGCCCCACCGCGGTGAGCCTGCAGGGGGCGGTGGACGTGACGTGGAGCGCCGACATCGAGGAGGCGGAGGCGCCGGAGGAGGGGTGAGGCGCTGCCTCACCCCTCCTCGAGGAAGCCGGTGATGGCCTCCAGGGCCTCGTCGGAGCGCTCGTCCATGGGGAGGTGGCCGCATCGCTCCAGCATCACGAGGCGCCCCCGGGGGAGCTCGCGGGCCAGCCGCTCCCCCACCCAGGGCGGCACCACGTCGTCCTGACGACCCCACAGGAGCAGGGCCGGCACCCCGATCTCGGGGTAGCGGGCCACCACCGCGTCGAGCCCGGGAAAGAGGAGCTGGCGAGCGCTGTCGGCGAGGGCGCGGCGACATCCACGGGCCCGGAGGGGAGCGGCGTAGCGCTCCACCTCCTCTTCCGTGACCGCCTGGGGGTCGAAGCTGATCTCCTTCAGGACCCTCTTCGCCAGCGGCCGGGCCGGCACGAGGGCCAGGACGAGGCGGGCCAGCCACGCGGGCGCCCGGGCGGCGAGCCCGATGTAGTGGGGGAGGCCCTGGACGTAGGCCGCGGCGGAGATGAGCACCAGGCGGCGGAGGCGGTCCGCCTCCCCCGCGTCCCTCAGCAGCAGCGCGAGGAGAAGGGCGATGCCGCCCCCCAGGGAGTGGCCCACCACCGTGAGGTCCCGCAGGTCCTCGCTCATGACGTAGCGGTGGAGGATGCCGGCCTGGTCCTGGGGGCCGTAGCGGCCGTCGGGAGGCTTGGGGGCGTCGCCGCACCCCTTCAGGTCGACGAGGTGGAGCCGTCCCCGGCGCTCCAGGGCCGGGACCCAGGGGCGCCAGGTGGCGCGGCTGGCGCCGAACCCATGGAGGAGGAGGATCGGCGCTCCATCGCCGCGGGTCTCGACGTGGAGCGGGAGGTCGCCGCTCACGACGGCGCCGCCAGCTCCAACACCCGGGCGCCCCGGGCGGCGACGGCTTCGGCCATGGAGCGGTGGCACGTGAAGAGGAACACCTGCCGCCGCTCGGCGACGGTGGCCAGGCGGTCGATCCCCCTGTGCAGGCGCTCCACGTCCCAGTTCACGAACGCCTCGTCGAGGAAGAGGGGAAGGGGCTCGCCGTGCCGGTCCAGGTGGTCGACGATGGCCAGTCGCAGGGCCAGGTACACCTGCTCCCGGGTGCCCGTCGATACGGGCTCGGCCACCTCGACGGGTGTGGTGAGGTGGGCCCCCCGGAGCCGGAACGACCCCGCTGCGCCGTTCTGCCCGGAGAGGATGCGGTCGTAGCGGCCCGCCGTGATGAGGCTCAGGTGCTCGGCGGCCCGCCGCACGAGCTCCGGCTGGTGCTCCTCCCGGAAGCGGCGGTCGGCCTCGCGGATGAGGCGGGCCAGCACGAAGCGCCGGTCCCGCTCCACCACCAGCCGCTCGATCTCCTCCTCCAGGGCGGCGATCTCGCCGTCGAGGCTGGCCACCGTGCCCTCCCGGCCGAGGGCCTCGATGCGGTGGTCCAGCTCCACCTGCCGGCTCACCCCCCGCTCGATGGTCTCGGTGAGGTCGTCCGCCCGGACCCGACGCTGGGCCACCGCCTCGTCGTCCACGATCCAGTCCTCGCCCGCCCCCTCCGCCTGGGCGATGCGCTCCTGGATCTCGGGGAGGTCGTGGTGCCCCCGCTCCAGCTCCTCCCGCAGCCGCCGCGCCCGCTCCCGGGCATCCATCCGCTGGCGGGCCACGTCGATGCCGGCCTCGGGATCGCCGTCGGCCAGGCGCAGGAGGCGGGCCTCCAGCGCGAGGCGGGCCTCCCGCACGGCCTTGAGCTCTTCGGCCACCCGCACCCGCGCCCGCTCCAGGCGCTGCAGCTCGCCGTGGGCGTCGGCGGCTCGCACGCGCCGCTGCTCGGCCTCCTGCAGCCGCGTGGAGAGGAAGTGGGCCGCCGCCCCGGCGTCGGAGGGGAGGGAGAGCCCCAGGGAGGTGCCCAGGCGCCGGAGGCCCTCGGCGGCCTCCGCCAGCTCCCCGGCGATGCGAGCCCGCTCCCGGGCCCGCTCTTCCCGGTCCGTGAGCATCTCCTGGAGACGCTGCAGCCCCGAGGCCACCTCGTGGGGGGTCCGCTCCAGGGCCGCCGGCGACACGGGAAGCCCCTCCAGGAGCGCCTCCACCCTGGCGCGGGCCTCGGCCTCCTCCTTCCGGCTGCGGGCGAGCCGCTGCTCCATCGGCTCAGGGTCGAGGCGCCATGGCACCAGCAGGGCCAGCACGAAGCCGCCGCCGAACAGGGCCGCCCCGGAGAGGCCGACCCAGAGGAGCTCGAAGAGCACGCCCGCCACCATGAGGGCGCCGCCCAGGGCCAGGAGCACCGCCGCCCCGGTGACGGGCACCCGCGGGGTGCGGCCGCCCTCCGTCTCCATGGTGGCAGCGGCCTCCAGCGCGCGCCGCTCCTCCCGGGTCTCGGCCAGGCGGCGCACCGCCTCCCGCAGCTCGGCGGGGGGCACCTTTTCCAGGCACTCCCGGTCCACCTCGGGAGGGGACACGGTGAGGAAGTCCCGGGCCAGGCTCCCCGCCCGGTGGTCCAGGTCCTTCACCTCCTGCTCGAGCTGGGCGGCCCGCACGCGCTGCTCCTGCTGGCCGGCCACCCGGGCCGCGAGGCGCTCCACCTCCTCCCGCCGCTCCAACACCGCGGCCTCGGGGGTGCCGTAAGCTTCCACGTGCCTGCGGGCGGGCTCCATGGCGCTCTCGGCGTCGCCCAGGCGGTCCTCCAGGTCCCGGGTCCGGCGCCGGAGCTCACGGAGCTTGTCGGCCGGGTCGGCGGGGATGCCCTCCAGCTCCGCGGGAGGCCCCGCCTCCTCCTCCAGCGCGGCGATGCGGAGGAGCTGGTCGCGGATGGGGAGGAGGGCCCGGTAGCGCTCCACGTAGACGCGGCACGCCTCCCGCTCCTCCCGGGCGGAGCGGAGCTCGTCCTCCAGGCGGTCGCGCTCCCGCACCATCTCCCGGAGCTGGCGGTCCCGCTCGACGGCGTCCTGGCGCTGCCCCCGCAGCTCCCGGATGCGCTCCCTCAGCGTCCGCACCTTCTGGTTGCCTCGGCGGCTCGGCCGCCACAGCTCGCCCGCCTCCCGCTCCAGCGCCTCCACCACCTGCCGGACCGGGAGGAGGTCGCTGGTGCCCATGGACCCCACGATGCGGTCCTGGACCTTCTCCCAACCCTCACCCTCCAGCCGGGCCAGGTCGGCCAGGGTGAGGGCGTACACCTGCCGGAACACCGCCCGGGGGACGTGCTCGGCGCACGGCAGGGTCCGGTTGCGCAGGTCCTCCTGCTTCTCGCCCTGGATCAGCGTTCCGGCGGGAGAGGAGAGGAGACGCCGGCTCACCTCGAGGGCGGCGCCGGAGTCCAGGCGCAGCAGCGCGCTCCCCTCGATCTCGCCTCCGCCCCACGGGGTGTAGGGGTGGGCGTCGCGGGTGGCGGGGTAGAAGCCGTACAGCATGGACGTGAGGAAGTGGAAGAAGGTGGTCTTCCCCGCCTCGTTGGGGCCGAGCACCACCACCAGCGGGGAGAGGGGCTCCGCCCCCGTGTCCAGGTCCCGGAGGCCGCCGAACGCGCCGATGCGGATCCGCTCGACCCACATCAGTCCCCGCCTCCACTCCGGGCCGGGGCGTCCAGGAGCCGGGCCGCGATCTCCCCCTCCGCCCCCTCCAGGAGACGCCGCACGTAGGCGGCCGGGTCGCCCGCGTCGGGGCGGTCCAGCCCCGCCAGCTCCTCCTCCGCCAGGCCCGGCATCGCCACCGAGCCATCCCGCACGGCCGCCGCCAGGCGGAGCGCCGCGCCCAGGACGTCCTCCCGGCCCAGGTGGTCCTCCACCGCCACCACCGGGTGGATCGCCTCCGCCCGCACCTCGGCGTCCAGCAGCCCCAGCCGCTCGGCCACGTCGGCCGCGAGGGCGTCCCGCTCCTCGTCCTCGCCCAGGGGACCCCACAGGGGCGTGCCCCCCCGGAGGACGAAGCGCACGATCCACTCCGTGTCGGCGTCGGACTCCTCTTCCCCAAGGGCGGCGCCCCACGCTTCCCCCATCCGGTGCCCCAGCCGGTCGAGGGTGTCGGCCTCCTCCAGCCTCTCCACCACCACCGTCTCGAAGCGCACCGGCGCCAGCGAGCGGAACGTCACCTTGGGCGCCCGCCGGTCCGACAGGTCCACCAGGAGGCCGCCCTTGGCCCCCGACTCCTTGTGGGTGCGACCCTGGAGGTTGCCGGGATAGTGGATGTGGGGGTCGGTCCACAGGCACTGGCGGGCGTGGACGTGTCCCAGGGCCCAGTAGTCGTGCCCCGAAGCCTGGAGACGCGCCAGCTCGGACGGGGCGTAGGGCTCGTGGGCGTCCTCGTCCCGGGCGCCCCGCACCTGGGTGTGGAGGAGGGCCACCTCCGGGAGTGTCCCCTCGGGAGGGGGGAGGGCCGCCGACAGGTCCCCCGTCTCCCGCCGGGAGGCGTGGCCCGCGGCGGTGACCCACCCCACGGTGCGCCCCTCCCGGTCGGCCACGGCGACGCGCCGGGGCGTGGCGTCGGGCACCACCACCACGTGGTCGGGCCAGGGGAGGGAGCGGCTCCGGTAGGCGTCCCGGCCCGGGTCGTGGTTGCCCGTGGCGTACACCACGGTGATGCCGGCCTCGCCGAGGCGGGCCAGCTCTTGCAGGAGGAACCGCTCGGTGGCGAAGGAGAGGCGCTCGCCGTCGAACAGGTCTCCCGCCACGAGCACGGCGTGGACCTCCTCCTCCAGGGCGAGGTCCACCGCCCTCCGGAAGGCCCGGCGGGAAGCGTCCTGCAGCCTGCGGCGGAGGGGGTCGGAGCGGCCCGCGAAGGGCGTATCGAGGTGGACGTCGGCCAGATGGAGGAAGCGCATGTACTGGGAAGCTAGACCCTGGCTCCCGGCGTGGTCCAGGGTGGTGCCGGACGCCCCGCTCGTTCCTTTGATCGGCGCCGGACCTCGCCTATCTTATTCGTCTCATGAGTGATACAACCGAGGCTGCGGTCCGGCGGCTCCGCAAGGACTCCCCCATCGTGGACGCCGTCTGCCGCCAGCTCGAGCGGCAGGTGGACCCCGCCGACTGCGGCCGGGTGGTGGCCTTCGCGGAGATCTTCTTCTCCAAGGCGCCCCCCGAGCTCCTCCACGAGCGCAGCACCGACGCCCTCGCCCACATGACCCTGGGCGCGTACCGCTTCCTGGAGCGGTCGTCCCCCGATCGGGTCGACGTGGAGGTCCTGAACCCCGACGTCGACAACGAGGGCTGGTACGCCCCCGTGACCGTCATCCGCACCGACGTCTCGGAGCGGCCCTTCATCGTCGACAGCATCCGCGAGTTCCTCCACTCCCAGGAGCTCGCCATCGAGCACTACGTCTATCCGGTGCTCCACGTGGAGCGGGGCGACGATGGCAGCATCGTCGACATCCGCCCCTCCCGGGAGGGGCACCGGCGGGAGTCGCTGGTACACTGCGAGGTCGCCCGGGTCGCCGACGCCGACACCCTCGAGCTCGTCCGCACACAGTTGGCCCGCCGCCTCCAGGACGTGGTGCGGGCCACCGACGACTTCCACCCCATGGTAGACGCGGTGAACCGGGTGGTGGCCGAGATGGCCGAGCGCTCCCGGGAGCTTCCCGACAAGACGGCCGAGTTGGAGGAGACCCAGGCGTTCCTCCGCTGGCTCCGGGACGGGGCCTTCGTGTTCCTCGGCTACCGGGCGTACGACCTGGTGGAGGTGGATGGGGAGCGGAGCATCGTGGTGGAGCCCGGCTCGGGGCTCGGCATCCTCAGGAACGAGGCCGAATCGTCCTACGCCGAGCCCACCGCCCTGAACGACCTGGAGCCGGGGCTCCGGGAGCTGGTGGAGGGCGGCCCCAGCCTCATCATCAGCAAGACCAACGCGGTGTCGCCCGTCCACCGCCGGGTGCGGATGGACTACATCGGGGTGAAGAAGCTGGACGAGGAGGGGCGGGTCGTGGGCGAGCACCGCTTCATCGGCCTGTTCACCTCCCGCGCCTATGCGGAGGACGCGGAGAAGATCCCCATCCTCAGGGAGAAGCTCGAGCAGATCATCGACGCCGCGGGCGTCGCCGAAGGGTCGCACGACTTCAAGGAGATCAACACGATCTTCAACTCCATGCCGAAGGAGGAGCTCTTCCTCACCTCGGCGGAGGAGATCGGCAAGGACGTCCGCACCGTCCTCACCACCTATCACACCGACGAGGTGCGGGTCACCCTGCGCGAAGACCCCCTCCACCGGGGCGTGTCGGCCATGGTGATCCTGCCCAAGGACCGCTTCAGCGGCGAGGTGAGGAAGAGCATCGAGGGGGCCCTGATCAAGGCCTTTCACGGCGAGGTCCTGAACTACCACCTCGCCCTGGGAGAGGGCGATCAGGCCCGCCTCCACTTCTACCTGGCGGTGCCGCCGGAAAGGCTGCGCGCCGTCCAGGCAGAGCAACTCGAGAGCGTGGTGGGCGAGCTCATCCGCTCCTGGCGGGATCGGGTGCGGGAGCGGCTGGAGCGGGTGCGGCCGCCGGACGAGGCCCGCCGCCAGGCGAGGCGCTACAGCGACGCGTTCAGCCCCGAATACCAGGCGGCGACCGCCCCCCCGGTGGCGGTGCAGGACATCCTGGAGCTCGAGGCCATGCAGGCCGAGGGGCGCCAGGTCTCCATCGCGTTCTCCAACCGGGACGGCGCCCCCGCCGCCTCGGGGGAGGCGCGGGTCACCGAGCTGAAGCTGTACCTGCGGGGAGAGCGGCTGGTCCTCTCGGACTTCATGCCCATCCTGGAGAACTGCGGGCTCCGGGTCATCGCGGTGAACCCCTTCGAGGTGCAGGGCGGCGGTGTCCCCCGGGCCATCATCTACACCTTCGCTGTGCAGGACTCCCACGGGGAGCCCCTGGAGATCGAGAGCCGGGGCTCCCTCCTGGGGCAGGCCATCCTGGCGGTGCGGGCGGGGGACGCCAGCAACGACTCCCTGAACGGGCTGGTGCTGGAGACGGGGCTCCACTGGCGGGAGGTCGAGGTGCTGCGGGCGTACTCCGCCTACGCCTTCCAGCTTGGCGCCGTGCCGTCGCGCCTGACCCTTCCCTCCGCCCTGGTGAAGCACGCGCCCATCGCCCGCATCCTCTTCGACCTGTTCCGGGCGCGCTTCGACCCCGACGCGTCCGACTCGGTGGAGGACCGCCTGCAGGCGTCCGAGGACGTGCGCCTCGTGTTCCAGAGTGCCCTGGCCAACGTGACGCTCCTCTCCGACGACCGGGCGCTGCGCCGCATGTGGACCCTCGTGAACGCCACGGTGCGGACCAACTACTACCGTTACGGTGCCCGCATCCCTACGCGCCGGTCGGGCGGCGTGCCCTACGTGTCGTTCAAGTTCTCCGCCGAGGAGCTCCAGGCCATCGGCCGGAGCCGGCTCCTGTATGAGATCTGGGTGCGCTCGTCGCGCATGGAGGGCGTGCACCTGCGGGGGGCGACGGTGGCCCGGGGCGGCATCCGCTGGAGCGACCGCCCCGACGACTTCCGCACCGAGGTCCTGGGCCTGGTCCACACCCAGATGGTGAAGAACGCCGTCATCGTCCCGTCGGGCTCCAAGGGCGGCTTCGTCACCCTGTGCCGCCTGGAGGGGGAGGCGCTGGCGGAAGAGGGGAAGGAGCAGTACCGCACGCTGGTGCGGGGCATGCTCGACCTCACCGACAACCTGGATCCGTCGGGCGAGATCCTCCCCCCGAGAACGTGGTCTGCTTCGACGAGCCCGACCCGTATCTCGTGGTGGCCGCCGACAAGGGGACGGCCAAGTTCAGCGACGTGGCCAATGCCGTGGCGGCCGAATACGACTTCTGGCTGGGCGACGCCTTCGCCTCCGGCGGCTCCCACGGCTACGACCACAAGGCCGTGGGCATCACCGCCCGGGGGGCCTGGGAGTGCGTGACGCGCCACTTCCACGAGAAGGGCAAGGACATCCAGCGCGAGCCGTTCACGGTGGTGGGTGTGGGCGACATGAGCGGCGACGTGTTCGGCAACGGCATGCTCCTGTCCCGGCAGATCCGGCTCGTCGCCGCCTTCGACCACCGCCACGTGTTCATCGACCCGGACCCCGATCCGGTGGCGTCCTTCCACGAGCGCGAGCGCCTCTTCCGGCTCGGACGCTCGAGCTGGGACGACTACGACCGGTCGGTCCTGTCGGCCGGCGGCGTGATCCTGCCCCGGGGCTCCAAGGAGGTGGAGCTGGCCCCCCAGGCCCTCGCGGCGCTGGGGCTCCCGGAGGACACGGGGGTGATGGACGGCGAGACGCTCATCCGCAACGTGCTCAGGGCGCCGGTGGAGCTCCTCTGGAACGGCGGCATCGGCACCTACGTGAAGGCGTCCTTCGAGACCCACGGCGACGCCGGCGACCCTTCCAACGACGCCGTGCGGGTGAACGCCACCGAGCTCCGCTGTCAGGTGGTGGGGGAGGGCGGCAACCTGGGCTTCACCCAGCCGGCCCGGGTGGAGTACGCCCTCCGGGACGGCCGCATCAACACCGACGCCCTGGACAACTCCGGCGGCGTCGACATGTCGGACCGGGAGGTCAATCTCAAGATCCTCCTGAACCCCGCGGTGCGTCAGGACAGGATCGACCTGGAGCGCAGGAACGTCGTCCTCCACGACCTCACCGACCCGGTGGCGGAGCTGGTGCTCCACGACAACCGCTCCCAGAGCCTGGCCGTGTCGCTGGACGAGATGCGCGTGGAGGACGGGGTCGACGATTTCCGGGACCTGATGACCAGCCTGGAGAAGGCGGGGGCGCTGCACCGGGGGGCGGAGCACCTGCCCACCATGGAGATGCTGGTGGAGCGCGAGGAAGCGGGAAGCTCCCTCACCCGTCCCGAGCTGTGCGTGCTGCTGGCGTACGCCAAGCTCAGCCTGAAGGGGTTCCTGTTGAGGAGCCCGCTTCCCGACGACCCGGTGACCGAGTCGTACCTCCTGGGCTACTTCCCCCCGGCCGCCATCCGGGAGGCGGGTGAGAACAACCTCCACGGCCACCGCCTGCGGCGGGAGATCATCGCCAGCCAGGTCACCAACGACGTGGTGGACCTCATGGGGGCCACCTTCGTCCACCGCCTCGTGCGGGACACCGGCCGCACCCCCGACGAGGTGGTGCGGGCCTGGCTCATCGCTTCACGGCTCGCCGGCCACCGGGCGCTGCTGCGCCAGATGGAGGAGCAGGGAAGCCCCCTGGACGCCCGCGTGGCCTACCGCTGGCTCCTGGGGCTGGGGCGGGTGCTGGAGCGCACGTCCCGCTGGGTGCTCCACAACGCCCGGAGCGCGCCGGGCGACACCTCGGGGATCATCGAGGAGAACCTGGAGGGGCTGGCCCTCCTGCGGAGCGAGTTCGCCGACATCGTGGCCGGCCACGACCGGGAGATGTTCGAGACCTTGGTGGCGGAGATCCGGGAGCTGGGGGCCGACGAGAGCCTGGCGCGCACCCTCATCACGCTCCGCTTCCTGGACCAGCTCCTGGAGATCCTCAGGGTGGCCAACGAGACCGGATCGGATCCCGTGGAGACGGCCCGGGCCTTCTATCAGGTGTCCGACGCCTTCCGGGTGCCGTGGCTGCGACAGGCCATCTTCCGTTCCGCGAAGGACGACCGCTGGGAGCAGCGCGCCGCCCAGGCCCTGGCCGACGACCTCACCCGCGCCCACCACAGGCTGGTGGCCGAGGTCATGCGCACCCGCCCCGAGACCCGTAGCGTGGACGAGGCCCGGGAGCGGATCATGGAGGCCCGCACCCGGGAGCTGGCGCGCTTCCAGGCCCTCCTGGAGGAGATCCAGGCGGAGGAGACGCTCTCCCTCTCGGGGCTGTCGGTGGCGGTGCGAGAGATGGCGGTGCTGTCGGAGCGGAACGGCACCGCCCCCTGACCGGGGAAGGCGCTACTTCCCGGTGGCCTTGATCACTTCGTCCACGTAGCGGTCGACGGAGGCCAGGACCTTCACGACGTCGCCGCGGCTCTCGGCGCCGGCCAGCGCGGTGGCGAAGCGGAGGAACGAATCGCGCACTGCGTCACGTCCGTTCCCGGTGGCGGTGCTCTTGCCCCGGCGGGTGGAGGCCTTGGTGGTCTTGCGGCTGCGCCGCCGGCCGCCGCCGCTCTTGCGACGCTTCACCTGGAGCGGATAGCGGGCGTTGAACTGTCGCAGCGTGAGCTTGCCGATGGCGGCGTTCGCCGACTTCGCCTTCCCGAAGAGCTCTTCCGTGGTGGCGTCCGGATTCTTCTCCAACTCCTGCTCCACCAGCGCCATCACCTTGTCGTCTGCCTTCGCCATAACGGCTTCGTCTCCTGGCCATCGGGTGGACGGCCCCGGGGGAACGTGATTTTATGCCCGAATTCGTCGGAATAAAGGCAGGACTATGGACAATGTCAACATGAATGCGTTACGACAATCGTAAGATAGTCGTGATGTTGCGGTGCGACTGTCGGCGGCGTCCTTCAGAAGGGACCCAGATGGAGGGAGAGCCCCAGGGTCCACCCGCGCAGCTCCGACGGAGCCACCCCCGGAAGGGCGTTCACGCCCCAGGCGAGCCTCCAACCGGCCGATGCCTGGACCCGGACCCGCCCGGCGAGGCGCCACGCCATCGCGACGTCGGGCTCCACCACCAGGGCGTTGTCGGCGTCGATCTCGGTGCCCACCACGGCGTCGTGGACCACCGCGTTCAGGGCGCCCACGAGGAGCGTCACGCCCAGGGCAGGGCGCTCGCGGACGGGTTGGACCCTCACGAGGAATCCGCCGTAGCCGAAGCCGAGGTCGACGCCGGCCTCCGGAAGGTGGAGGTTCGAGGGAAGGGCCCACGCCACCCCTCCGACCTCGACCCGGGGGCTCAGGCGAAGCCGCAGGCCCCCGCCGGGCAGGAAGACGGTGTGGTTCGCGAGGGAGGTGGCGCGGACGCCGCCGCTGACCACGAGGCCCGGCAGCGCGTCCTCGGACTGCTGGGCGCGGAGCGGACGGAGGGCGGCGGTCGAACCCGCCAGGAGCGGAACCAGGACGGCCGCTCCGAGAATGGAGAGCCTCAGCGTCGCCTCGTCTGGGTCGTGTCGAGAAGGTGCGCGAACCGGTGTGGAGCCGAGCTATACTACACGAGGGGGTGGCGCCGCGGGAGCGGCCGCCCCATCCCGCCCGCAATTCTACCGTTGAGCGGGGGGGGCCTGTGGTGGAAGATTAGAACATCATCCAAAGAGCCCCTCCGATCCGCCGCCCCTGTGAAGCGGCACCCCCGTGAGCGTTCTCGTGAGGCACGAGCCCGGCATCCCCATGCGCCCCGTCGCGGCGCCCGGCGGCTTCAGTCTGCTGGAGCTGATGGTGGTGCTCGTCCTGGTGGCCATCCTCCTGGCCGTGGCCGCGACCCGCTTCACGGAGTGGCGCGACCGGAGCTCGGCCCGGCGGGCCGCCCAGGTGTTCGCCCGGGACCTCACGGTGGCCCGCTCATCGGCGGCACGGGAGCAGGACGCCGTGGTCGTCCGCTTCTACGAATCCGGCCGCTGGTACACGGTGACCACCGGTAGCGGGCGGGAGATGGCCCGGCGCCGCTTCGGCCCGGACGGCGACGTGTACCTGTCCGCCATCGACCTCCAGACGCCGGGCGATTCACTGGTGTTCGACGCCCGGGGGGTGGCGGACCTCAGCGGCATCGTGGGCTCCCTGGGGGAGGCCCTGTTCACGGCCGGCGACGTCACCTACGAGGTGGACTTCAACAGCCTGGGCTCGTCCCGGGTGAACGAGCATTGACGTGCGTGCAGCGGCAGAGTCGGTCCCCACGGGACGCGTTCACGCTCATCGAGGTGGTCGGGGCGATCCTGATCTTCTCGGCCGGGGTGCTCATGGTGATCCAGCTCTCCAGGACGCTGAGCGTGCAGATGGAGCGGTCGGCCGTCGCCTCCGTGATCACCGCGGAGGTCCAGGAGCACATGGACTCCCTCACGGCGTTGCCGTACACGTCCGTGGTCGTCGGCTCGTCCTCGGTGACCGAGACCGTCCGGGGCGTGTCCTACCGGCGCACCACCACCGTGAGCCAGTACAGCCCGCTCCTGCGCCGGATCGTCATCTCCATGCAGCCGGTGTCGGGGTCGGGCCCTTCGCGCACCAGCACGTCCTACAGCAGCGACCGGTGGTGAGCGCCCGAGGTGGCTTCACGCTGGTGGAGGCCCTGGTGGCCCTCACCCTGTCCGCCATCCTGGTGATGTTGGTGAGCTCCACCTTCCTGGCCCAGAACAACTTCTACGCCAACATCCTCCAGCGGGGCCGCACCCAGGACAACGCCCGGAGCGTGGCCGACGTAGTGGGGGGGACCTGCGCTCGCTCATGTACGACGGCATCGTGCAGGCGGACTCGGCCACCCTGGTGGCCCGGGTGCCCCTCACGCTGGCCATGGTGTGCAGGAAGAAGAAAGGCGATGCCGTGGTGCACCTGAGCGGAGGGCCCGCGGCGGTGGATACCGCCCGGGTCTCGGGGGTGGCGGTCTGGGCCTCCGACGACACCTGGACGTACTACTCCGCCACCTGGTCCAACCTCTACAACCCCCGCTCGGACGACGCCAGGCAGTGCTACGACCGGGGCGCCGACACGACCGGGGTCACCGCCGAGTTCGTGCAGCTGCACCTGGGAGGGGTCACCGCAGGCATTCCCGTGGAGGGCACGCCCATCATGCTCTACGGCACGCTGGAGTACACCTTTGCGACCTCGGCCCTGGACAGCACCACCACCGCCCTCTACGTGGGCGTCCAGGGCGGCACCCCCGTGGAGCTCGCCACCGGGATGGCCGCCGACGCCCACTTCGAGTACAAGAAGGGCCCGGGGAGCTGGCAGACCTCGGTGACCTCCGGGCTCACCGACATCGACCAGGTGCGCATCGACGCCCACGCCCTCACTCCGGCCGACGCCTCGAGCCAGCGCAACCTGGACTTCGAGCTGGTGAGCGTGGTGCCCCTGAGGAACGTCCCGTGATCCGGCGGCCATCCCACCGGGCCCAGGGGCGCCGGGGCGGCTTCGCCCTGACCATGGTGGTGCTCCTCCTCTTCGCCGTGGGCGTCGCAGCGGCCACCGCGTACCAGGTGGTGCGGGTCGAGGCGGAGTTGTCGGTGGGGAACGAGGAGGTGAACGACGCGCTGGACGTGGCCGACGGGGGGCTCCAGCGTTACCTGGCCGAGTCGCTGGGGATGCCGGACACGGCCGTGTACGCCGTCGGCGGGGGCACCGCCACCGTGTACCCGCGCCGCCTGGTCTCCGACGTGAACGGAGACCCCTACGTGGACCTCTACGTCATCCGCTCCGAGGGGAAGGTGGCCGATGCCCGCTATCCGTCGAGCCCGGCCACGCGCGTGGTGTCCGAGTACGCCTACCTGCACCGCATGCCCCTGAACATCAAGGGGGCGCTCCAGGCGGCGTACCCGGACGTGAGCGTGAGCTCCGGGTCCATCAGCGGAAACGACGCCGGCGGCGCCTCCTGCACCTACCCCACCGGTAACATCTACGGCGTCGTGAAGAGCGGCGCCTCCGCCCCCACCGGGAGCGTGAGCGGGAAGTCTCCGGGCTACGTCAACCTGGCGAGCAATGCCGCTGTCATCGACACCGCCGCGGTACGCTGGGACCTCCTCCAGAATCCGGCCCAGCCGGTGGGGCCGTTCGACCTGGAGGCCAACTGGCCTTCTTCGTTCAGCGGCTTCCCCGCCGACTCCTTCCCCGTTCTGCGGGCCCAGGACGGCTTCAACGGGAGCTTCTACAGCGGCCAGGGCGTGCTCATCGTTCCGGGCACCTTCAGCGTCGGCTACGGCTACTTCCAGTGGAAGGGCATCATCCTGGCCGGCTCCATTGGCAGCCTGGCGGGCTAC
This sequence comes from uncultured Gemmatimonadales bacterium, assembly GCA_963720485.1. Classification (GTDB taxonomy): domain Bacteria; phylum Gemmatimonadota; class Gemmatimonadetes; order Longimicrobiales; family Gaopeijiaceae; genus MFD05684-c1. Next base: position 3,698,680 of record OY970395.1, on the reverse strand, counting down.
TACCCGTCCACCATCGACGGCATGCTCGTGGGCGGACTGGACGGGGGGGCCGCCACGGCCGTCACGGCGACCTCCACCACCCTCAGCTACAACCGCTGCTACGTCATCCGCGCGGAGCAGAACATCGCCTACCTGGAGCCCCTGGACGCCACCTGGCGGGCGGGGTCCTGAGGCGGGCGGGCGCCCCTTCGCCCCCATCGAACGGCAGCAGCAGCAGGAGACGGATGGACCGGCAGGGCGTCCGGGGACATATTCCCGGTCCGCCCGGGGGACCGAAGGGTCCGCCGGTTGACGTCGGACGCATGGCCCCCACAGGAGACCACGTTGCTCCGAGCCGTCGGGTTGGGCCTCTCTCTCTTCGCCTTCTGGGTCGTGCTGTCGGGCCACTTCGAGCCCCTCCTGCTGGGCTTCGGCGTGGCTTCGGTGGTCCTGGCCGTCGCCCTCGCCGTGCGCATGGGCCTGGTGGACCGGGAGGGCGTGCCGTTGGACGTGGCCGGCCGCTTCGCCGCCTACTTCTTCTGGCTGATGAAGGAGATCTTCGTCTCCAACGTCCGGGTTGCCAGGATCATCATCGACCCGCGCCTCCCCATCGACCCGGTCCTGGTGAAGTACCACGGCAGCCAGATCACCGACCTGGGCCGTGCCATGTACGCCAACTCCATCACCCTCACGCCGGGGACCATCACGACGCTGGTCACCGGCGACGAGCTGGAGGTCCACTCCCTCACGTGGGTGGAGGCGCACATCGGGGAGGAGGACGCCATGAATCAGCGCGTGACGTGGGTCGAGCAGGGAGGTGGGCGCTGATGTTCGCTGCCGCCGCGGCCGGAATCCTGGTGAGCATGTCCCTGGCCCTGGCCCGGGCCCTCCTGGGTCCCACCGTCTACGACCGCATCCTCGCCGTGAACACCTTCGGAACCAAGACCGTGCTCCTCCTGGCGGTCATCGGCTTCCTCACGGGGCGCCCGGACTGGGTGGACCTGAGCCTGGTCTATGCCCTCATCAACTTCATCGGCACCATCGCGGCGCTGAAGTTCTTCGAGTACGGCGACCTGGGCTACCGCCGTCCCGCCCGGGCCGAGGGGGAGTGATGCACGTCGCCGTGGAGCTGGCCTCCTGGGCCGCCATCCTGGCCGGCCTCTTCTTCATGATCGTGGGCACGGTGGGGGTGATCCGCATGCCGGACGTCTACACGCGCCTCCACGCCGCCGGAATGACCGACACCATGGGCGCCGGCTTCCTCCTGCTGGGGATGGTGCTGCAGGCGGGCTTCGGGCTCCTGGCGCTCCGTTTCGTGCTGGTCTACGCATTCCTCCTCTTCACCAGCCCCATCGCCACCCACGCCCTTGCCCGGGCCGCGCTGTCGGGTGGCGTGGAGCCGGTGCGGGGCCGGGGGGGAAGCGCTGACGTGGAGGCCTTCGTCGACGCGGCCCTCCTGGCCCTGCTGGTGGTGACCGGCCTGGCGGTGCTCCGGCAGCGGAACCTCGTGGCGGTGGTGATGCTCGCGGGCATCTACTCCCTGCTGTGCGCCGCCCTCTACACCATGCTGGACGCGGTGGACGTCGCCTTCACCGAGGCAGCGGTGGGCGCCGGCATCTCCACGGTGCTGATCCTGGGCACCCTGGCCCTGGTGGGGGGGGAGGAGAAGAGGCCGGCTCGCCGCCCCCTCCTCCCCCTGCTCATCGTCCTACTCACCGGCGGCGTCCTCCTGTACGGGATGAGCGACATGCCGCCGCTGGGCGACCCGTTCAACCCCGCCCACCACCATGTGGCGCCTCGCTACGTGGAGGAGTCGGGACACGAGGTGGGGATGCCCAACATCGTGACCTCGGTGCTGGCCTCCTACCGGGGCTACGACACCATGGGGGAGACCACGGTGATCTTCACCGCGGTGGTGGCCGTGCTCCTCCTCCTGTCCGTCTCGAAGAGGGAGGACCGACGTGGATGACCGGGTCATCCTCCGGGTGGGGACCAAGTTCCTGATCCCCTTCATCCTGGTCTTCGCCCTGTACGTCCAGTTCCACGGCGACTACGGACCGGGCGGAGGCTTCCAGGCCGGCGTCATCGCGGCCTCGGCGTTCATCCTGTACGGGCTCGTGTTCGGCCTGGTGGACGTGAAGCGGGTGCTCCCCCCGTCGGTGGTCCACGCGTGCGCGGCGCTGGGGGTGATGATCTACGCCGGCACGGGGGTGGTGACGGTGCTCCTGGGGGGCGCGTTCCTGGACTACGACGCCCTGGCCCACGACCCCCACCACGGCCAGCACTGGGGCATCTTCTCCGTGGAGATGGGCGTGCTGATCACCGTCTTCGGCGTCATGGTGTCCATCTTCTACGCCTTCGCCGGCCGGGAGAGGACGCCATGACCGCGCTGGGGCTCTACAACTACTGGATCGTCGTGCTCCTCATGATGATCGGCTTCTACACCATGATCTCCCGGGGCAACCTGGTGAAGAAGCTGGTGGGGCTCGGGGTCTTCCAGACCTCGGTCATGATCATGTACATCAGCCTCGGCAAGATCGAGGGTGGCACCGCTCCCATCCTGATCGAGGGCCGGGAGGGGGTGGTCTACAGCAACCCCATCCCCTCGGTTCTCATCCTCACCGCCATCGTCGTGGGGGTGGCGACCCTGGCGGTGGGGCTCGCCCTGGTGGTGCGCATCAAGGAGGCCTACGGCACCATCGAGGAGGACGAGATCCACCTCCTGGACGACGTGATGTGATGGGCGGCAACCTGCCGGCCCTCCAGATCGTGGTCCCCCTGCTGTCGGCGCCCCTGGCGTTCCTGGTGGGCCGGCCGAGGCTCGCCTGGGGCGTGGCCGTGGGCGCCAGCGTGTGGGCCTTCGGGGGGGCGCTGGCCCTCCTGTCCCGGGTGCTCAGGGAGGGACCGGTCAGCTATGCCATGGGCGGCTGGGCGCCGCCGTGGGGCATCGAGTACAGGATCGACGCCGCCAACGCCTTCGTGCTGCTCGTCGTGGCGGGGATGGCGGCCGTGGTGCTGCCCTACGCGCGCCTGAGCGTCGAGCGGGAGATCGAGCGGAAGCGGATTCCCCTCTTCTACACGGCCTTCATCCTCTGCATGACGGGCCTCATGGGGATCGCCATCACCGGCGACATCTTCAACGTCTTCGTGTTCCTGGAGATCTCGTCGCTGTCGGCGTACGCACTCCTGGCCCTGGGAAAGGACCGGCGCGCCCTCACCGCCGCGTACCAGTACCTCATCATGGGGAGCGTGGGGGCCACGTTCATCGTCATCGCCATCGGCCTCCTCTACGGCATGACCGGCACGCTGAACATGGCCGACCTGGCGGAGCGCATCCCGGCCGTGGCGGGCACCCGCACCATCCCGGTGGCGTTCGCGTTCCTCACGGTGGGGGTGAGCCTGAAGCTGGCCCTCTTTCCCCTCCACCTGTGGCTGCCCAACGCCTACACCTACGCGCCGTCGGCCGTGACCGCCTTCATCGCCTCCACGGCGACCAAGGTGGCCATCTACATGCTGCTGCGCTTCTTCTTCACCGTCTTCGGGGCGGCGTTCAGCTTCGACGTCATGCACCTGGACCGCGTCCTCATGCCCCTGGCGCTGGTGGCCATCCTGTCCATGTCGCTGGTGGCCGTCTATCAGGAGAACGGCAAGCGGCTGCTGGCCTACTCCAGCGTGGCCCAGATCGGCTACATCGTCCTGGGCATCAGCCTGGCGTCGGTGCTGGGGGTGACGGCCGCGGTCCTCCACATCTTCAACCACGCGGTCATCAAGGGCGCCCTGTTCATGGCCATGGGCTGCGTCATGTACCGGGTGGGGTCGGTGAGGATCGACGCCATGGCGGGGCTGGGCCGGCGCATGCCCTTCACCATGGCGGCTTTCGTGGTGGCCGGGCTCTCCCTCATCGGGGTGCCGCTCACGGTGGGGTTCGTGAGCAAGTGGTACCTGGTGCAGGCCGCCCTCGCCCAGGGTCTGTGGTGGATCGCCGTGGTGGTGCTGGTGGGCTCGCTGCTGGCGGTGGTCTACGTGTGGAAGGTGGTGGAGGTGGCCTACCTCCGGCCGGCGCCCGACGGCCCGGCCGTGCGGGAGGCGCCGCTGGCGATGCTCGTGCCCACCTGGGCGCTGGTGCTCACCAACCTCTGGTTCGGCGTGCATGCCACGTTCACGGTGGGCGTCGCCAGCCGGGCGGCCCGCTTCCTGGTGGGAGGCGCCCCGTGAGCGCCGGCGTGACGGCGCTGGTGGCGCTCCTCCTGCCCCTTGCGGGAGGGTTTGCGGTGCTGGCGCTGGGGCGGCGGCCCAACGCCCGGGAGGCGGCCACGCTGGTGACGTCGGGGGCCCTCTTCGCCCTGGTGCTGTCGCTGTGGGGACCGGTGCGGGGTGGGGCGACGCCCTCCCTCTCCCTGGTGGAGGTGGTGCCCGGGGTGAGCCTGGCGCTCCAGGTGGAGCCGCTGGGCCTCCTGTTCGCGCTGGTGGCGTCGTTCCTGTGGATCGTCACCTCGCTGTACGCCATCGGCTACATGCGCGGCCACCACGAGGAGCACCAGACCCGGTTCTTCTTCTTCTTCGCCGTGTCCATCGCGGCCGTGATGGGCGTGGCCTTCTCGGCCAACCTCTTCACGCTGTTCGCGTTCTACGAGGCGCTCACCCTGTGCACCTTCCCCCTGGTGACCCACGCGGGCACCGAGGAGGCGAAGAAGGCCGGCCGCGTCTACCTGGGCATCCTCTTCACCACGTCCATCCTCTTCCAGCTCCTGGCCATCATCTGGACGTGGCAGCTCGCCGGAACGGTGGACTTCCGCCCCGGGGGCATCCTGGCCGGGACCGCCTCGCCGGCGGTGCTCGCGGTGATCCTGGCGCTGTTCGTCTTCGGCGTGGGCAAGGCCGCGGTCATGCCCTTCCACCGCTGGCTGCCCGCGGCCATGGTGGCCCCGACGCCCGTGTCGGCGCTGCTGCACGCCGTGGCCGTGGTGAAGGCCGGGGTGTTCACCATCCTCAAGGTGGCGGTCTACGTGTTCGGGCTGGACCTGCTGAAGACGCTCCCCTCCACGCCGTGGCTGGCGTGGGTGGCGGCCGCCACCATCCTGCTGGCGTCGCTGGTGGCGTTCACCAAGGACAACCTGAAGGCGCGTCTGGCCTACTCCACCGTGAGCCAGCTCTCCTACATCGTGCTGGGGGCGCTGCTGGCCAACCGCATGGGGATCATCGGCGGCGGCATGCACATCGCCATGCACGCCTTCGGCAAGATCACCCTCTTCTTCGCGGCGGGCGCGGTGCTGGTGGCGGCCCACGAGACCGACATCAGCCGCATGCGGGGGCTGGGGCGCACCATGCCCGTCACCTTCGGCGCCTTCTTCCTGGGGTCGCTGAGCATCATCGGGCTTCCCCCCGCCGGGGGAGCGTGGAGCAAGTGGTTCCTGGGGATGGGCACCCTCGAGGCGGGACAGATCGGGCTCCTGGCCACCCTCATGCTGAGCTCGCTCCTGAGCCTGGGCTACCTGCTGGAGGTGCCCGTGCGGGCCTTCTTCAACGCGGCCCCGGACGACGCCCACCGTCCTCCCGGTGTCCACGAGGCGCCGCCGCTGTGCCTGGTCGCCATCGTGGTCACCGCGGCGGCGACGCTGGCCCTCTTCGTCGATCCGACTCCCGTGTACGACCTCGCGAGCCAGGTGGTGGCGCCATGAACGAGCCCCGCGACGAGCGGCCGGGCTTCCTGGACCGGCCCGGAAACGTGCGCCGCCTCTTCACGGCGTTCTACGTCCTGTGCGGCCTGCTGGTGTTGCTAGAGGTGGTGGTCGATCGCCACGAGGCCCACCCCTGGGAGGGGCTGCCCGCGTTCTACCCGCTGTACGGCTTCGTCTCCATCGTGGTGCTGGTGCTCCTGGCCAAGCTCCTGCGCCGGGCGGTGATGCGTCCGGAGGACTACTACGAGCCGGAGGACGACTCCCATGGCCTGGGCTGAGCTTCCGCCGGTGCTGATCTTCTTCGCGGGGGCGCTCGTGGTGGCCCTCACCCGGGGCCGGGTGCGCAAGGCGCTCCTCCTGGCGGTGCCCGCGCTGGCGGGCCTGTCCATGCTGGCGCTGGGCGAGGGGACCCACCTGACGCTCCACGTGATGGGGCTCGAGCTGGTGCCCCTCCGGGTGGACGGGCTGAGTCTCCTGTTCGGCTACCTGTTCGCCCTGGCCTCCTTCCTGGGCAACCTGTTCGCGCTGCACCTGGGGGACGACGACCACGCCGGCCTCCAGCATACGGCGGCGCTGCTGTACGCCGGCAGCGCGCTGGGGGCGGTGTTCGCCGGCGACCTGATCACGCTGTTCGTGTTCTGGGAGCTGCTGGCCCTCACCTCGGTGTTCCTGGTGTGGGCCCGGGGCACCGAGCGCTCCTACCGGGCGGGGCTCCGCTACCTGGTGGTGAACGTGCTGTCGGGCGTGCTCCTCCTGTCGGGGGCGCTCCTCTGGTACCGGCGCACCGGGTCGCTGGCGTTCGACCATATCGGGCTCGTGGACACGGGCGCCGCGGGGTGGGTGATCCTGCTGGCGCTGGGCATCAAGGCGGGCTTCCCCCTCCTCCACTCCTGGCTGGTGGACGCGTATCCCGAGGGCACGCCCACCGGGACCGTGTTCCTCAGCGCCTTCACCACCAAGGTGGCGGTCTACGCCCTGGTGCGGGCGTACGCGGGCACCGAGCTGCTGCTGTACGTGGGCGTGGTCATGGCGTGCTTCCCCATCTTCTACGCCGTCATCGAGAACGACCTGCGCCGCGTCCTCAGCTACAGCATGATCAACCAGATCGGCTTCATGGTGGTGGGGGTGGGGATCGGCACGCCGCTGGCGCTGAACGGCGCGGTGGCCCACGCCTTCGCCGACGTCATCTTCAAGGGGCTGCTCTTCATGAGCATGGGGGCGGTGCTCAAGATGACGGGGCGGGTGAAGGGCTCGGAGCTGGGGGGGCTCTACAAGACCATGCCGGTGACGGCGTTCCTGTGCATCATCGGCGCCCTCACCATCTCGGCGTTCCCCCTGTTCAGCGCCTTCGTGACCAAGTCCATGATCATGTCGGCGGCGCTGGAGCAGGGGCACACCTGGGTGTGGCCCTTCCTGCTGTTCGCGTCGGCGGGGGTGCTGGAGCACGCGGGCATCAAGATTCCCTACTTCGCCTTCTTCGCCCACGACTCGGGCATCCGGGCCAAGGAGCCGCCGAAGAACATGCTCGTGGCCATGTCGCTGGGGGCCATGCTATGCGTGCTGCTGGGGACGTTCCCGGCGATCCTGTATTCGCTGCTGCCCTTCGCCGCCACGTACCACCCCTACGACGTGACCCACGTCGTCACCCAGACCCAGGTGCTGGTGTTCGGGGCCCTGGCCGTGGCGGTGCTCATCAAGACGGGGCTGTACCCCCCCGAGACGCCGTCCGTGAACCTGGACGTGGACTGGGTCTACCGGCGCCTGGGTCCCTGGCTGGTGCGCACGGTGGGGGGGGCGGTGCGGGGCGCGGACGCCGCGGTGCGGGGGGCGGCCGTGCGGGCGGCCCGGGGGCTGGTGCGGGGCGCGGCCCGGCAGCACGGACCCCAGGGGCCGCTGGCGCGCACGTGGCCCACCGGGAGCACCCTGCTGTGGGTGGCGTTCCTGCTGGGGGTCACGCTGGTGCTGTACCTCTAGGCGGCCCGGGCCGCAGGCCCTTCAGCCCTCCTGGCCCGCCGCCTCCACCAGCGCCTCCGCGAGGCGCAGCAGGGCGGCCCGCACCCCGTCGAAGCCGGCCGTCTTCTCCACCGCCGCCTCGTCCAGGTAGAGGGCCCGGTTCACCTCCACCTGGAGGGTGTGGACGCCCTCCCCGGGACGTCCCACCCGCTTCACGATGCGGCCGCCCTTGTAGGGGTCGTTCACCCGCACGTCGTAGCCCATGCCCCGGAGCTCGGAGACCACCACGTCGGTGAGCTCCGGCGCGCACGTGCGCCCCAGGTCGTCGCTCACCACGAAGTCGGGGCGGGGGGCGCCGGGGCCGTCGGGGGTCATGGCGTTGCCCACCGACTTCATGGAGTGCCAGTCCACGAACCAGACACGGCCGTGGGCGCTCCGCAGCGCGGCTACCAGGGCGTCCAGCGCCTCGTGGTAGGGCCGGTAGGCCGTCTCGATCCTCCTGCGCACCTCGGCGGCCGTGAGGGGGCCGGCGTTCACGGCCACGCCCGGCGTGACGTAGCGGCGCACCAGGCCCAGCCCCATGCGGCTCTTCTCGGTCGGCCGGAGGGGTCCGGGCCATTCGTCGGCCAGCATGGTGACGTCGAGGTCGTCCTCGTCCCGGTTGGCGTCGATCCAGCAGCGGGCGTACGTGGCCGACAGCACCGTCACGCCCACCGTGGGCGCGTCCTGGAGGAGCTCGTCCACGTAGGCGTCCTCCCCCCGGCGCAGCTCCAGGGACGTGGAGCCCGGACGGAAGTCGGGGGGGTAGTGGCGGCCGCTGTGGGGGGAGTCGAAGAGCACCGGCGCGGCCGCTGCCTGGGGGCGGAGGATGCGGAAGGGCTCCATCTCCGGTAGCCGATCCTTAGTAGCCGATGGCCACGGCGACCCCCACCAGCACCAGGGAGAGGGCCAGCAGGATGGCCACCAGCGGGAAGACGAAGCGGACCCACGTCCCGTACGCCACCTTCCCGGCCGACAGGTAGGCCAGGAGCATGCCCGACGTGGGGGTGATGGTGTTGGTGAGGCCGTTGCCGAACACGAAGGCCAGCACCGAGCTCTGGCCGCTCACCCCCGCCAGGTGCCCGATGGGGGCCAGGATGGGCATGGTCACCGCCGCCTGCCCGGAGGTGGACGGGATGAAGAAGTCGATCCCCATCTGGATGAGCACCATGATCTGCCCCACCACCACGGGGTGGTGCCCCTGTGCGGCCAGCGCCAGGGCGTGGATGACGCTGTCCAGGATCATGCCGTCCTTGAGGATGATCTCCACCGCCTTGGCGAGCCCCACCAGCACGGCGGCCAGGAGCATGGCGGACATGCCCGACAGGAACGACGTGGCGGCCCGGCGGGAGGGGAGGCGGGCCACCACGGCGATGGCGAAGGCCGCGAAGAGGTAGAGGGCGGCGAGCTCGGGGTTCCCCCAGTCCCGGGCCTGGGCGCCCCAGATGATGGCCGCCACCAGCGCCGCCAGGAGGCCGATGACCGCCACGTGGGACCCCGACATTCGTTCGGCGGTGAACGTCTCGGTCCGGGGCCGCTCCCAGCCGGTGCGGGCGATGTGGCGGAGCAGGAAGGCGATGCCGATGGTGAGGTAGAGCACGAAGGCCGTTCCCCGAAACCCGGCGCCGCTGAAGGTGGGCACGCCCGCGATGGGCTGGGCGATGATCAGGGGGAGCGGGTTCGTGACCGACGTCATGTAGCCGATCTTGGCCGCGATGGCGATGATGGCGGTCCCCACCAGGGCGTCCATCCCCAGCCGCTCGGCGAGGAGCACCATGATGGGGATGAGAACCAGGTACTCGGAGATGAGGCCCAGGAAGGTGCTGCCGCACGCCACCGCCACCATCAGGAGGGGCACCAGCACGTAGACGTTGCCCCCGGTGAGGGCCAGCAGCCGCTCGATGCCGGCGTCCACCGCGCCCGTCTCCCGCAGGACGCCGAACATCCCCCCGATGAAGAGGATCATGAAGATGAGGGACGCGGCCGACACCATCCCGGCGGGGATGGAGGAGAAGATGGCCACCGGGCTCGCGGGGTACGCCTGCGTCTCCGTCGAGGGCCGCCCCAGGAGCACGTCGCCGGTGGCGTAGTCCTTGGGGACCACGTGGAAGGTGCCCGGCACGACCCTGCCGTCCTTCCCCCGCTGGTACGCACCGGAGGGGACGATCCAGGTGAGCGCCACCGCCGCCACCACGATGAGGAGCATCATCACGACGGCGTGGGGCATGCGGCCCTGCGCGTGGTCGGCCATGGCGTCTGGCGGAGAGGGGAGGGCGGCCCGCGGAGCGGGACCAGAATAGGCGGGCGGCCGTCGGCGAACAACGGCGGCGGATTTGAAGAAACGGACGGGGAACGCCACGTTGCGTGCTCACCACTCTATCACGGGACAGGCGGGTGGACACCACGCTGAGCCGGGTGAACCTGGCGCTCAGGGCCCTCATGGAGATGGGCGTCGTGTACGGCTTCGGGTACTGGGGTTGGCACGCCGGCGGCTCCGGTGCCGCTCGCGTCGCGCTGGCCGTGGGGGCGCCGCTGCTGGGCTTCGGCTTCTGGGGGCTGGTGGACTTCCGGGGCGCGGGGGCCCTGGCCGAGCCGCTGCGCCTGGTCCAGGAGCTGGCCGTGTCGGGGCTGGCGGCGCTGGCCCTGGGGACGGCCGGCGCCCCCGCCCTCGGCTGGGCCCTGGCCCTCACGTCGGCGGCCCACCACGCCCTCGTGTATCTCCTGGGGCAGAGTCTGCTCCAGGGCTGACCCTCCCCCGGAACGGACGACGGACCCATGCTCCTCGGTCACTACGGCGTCGGGCTGGGCGCCAAGCGCTGGGCGCCCCGAACCTCCCTCGGCACCCTGGCGTTCGCCGCCCAGTGGCTGGACGAGCTGTGGCCCATCCTGCTCCTGGTCGGCGTGGAGGAGGTGCGGGTGGTGCCGGGGCTCATGGCGGCGAATCCGCTGGATTTCGTCTCCTATCCCTTCTCCCACAGCCTGGCCATGGCCCTGGTGTGGGCGGTGCTCATCGGCGGAGCCTACGGCCTGCTGCGCCGGGACCGCCGGGGCGCACTGGTGGTGGGGGCGCTTGTGGCGAGCCACTGGCTGCTGGACCTCCCCATGCACCGTCCCGACCTCCCCCTGTGGCCGGGCTCGCCCGTGAAGGTGGGGCTGGGCGCGTGGCGCTCCGTCCCCCTCACCATCCTGCTGGACGGGGGGATCTTCATGGCGGGGCTGGCCCTCTACCTCAAGAGCACCCGGGCCCGGGACGCCGTGGGCCGGTGGGGGCTGTGGGCCATGGTGGTGGTGCTGTGGGGGATCTTCCTGAGCGGCTTCGCGGGGGGCGCGCCGCCGGCGCCCAGGGTGGTGGCGGTGTCGGCGCTGGGGCTGTGGCTGTTCGTGCCCTGGAGCTGGTGGGTGGACGGGCACCGGGAGCTGGTGGGGCGCCCCGGGGCGGCGTCGGGGGCGGAGCCCACCGGCGTTGTGGCCGGCGGTGTCGGCAAAGGAGCGTGAGGGAGGCGTGAAGGGGGCGTGAGGGGGGCGGGCAACGACCGGGGGGGCCACCGGCATCCCATGGCCGACCCGCGTCGTCGGCCCGGATCACAGGACACCTGGAGGGAGCCATGCTGGACACGGTGATGCAGGACCTCCGCTTCGCGCTCCGCACCCTGGGGAGAAGCCCGGGCTTCACCCTGGTCATGGTGCTGACCCTCGCCCTGGGGATCGGCGCCAACACCGCCATCTTCAGCGCCGTGGAGACGGTGCTCCTGAAGCCGCTGCCCTACCCCGACGACCAGCAGCTCGTGGAGCTGTGGAGCACCGGAGGGGTCCCCGGCCCGGCCGGCGGCCGCTTCGGCCTCTCCTGGCCGGAGGTGCAGGGGGTGCAGGGGCTGAAGGACGACCTCACGGGCGCCGCGGCGTACCAGGCCACCCGCTACAACCTGACTGGCGTGGGGGAGCCCCGGGAGGTGCAGGCGGAGCTGGCGACGCCCTCACTCTTCGGCGTGCTGGGCGTCGCCCCGGCGCTGGGCCGAGGCTTCGCCGACGCGGACCTGCGGGAGCCGGTGGTAGTCCTGAGCCACGGTCTCTGGACCGACCTCCTCGGCGCCGACCCCGAAGCGGTGGGCCGCACCGTGACCCTGGACGGACGGGGGTTCACGGTGGTGGGGGTGATGCCGGCCGGCTTCGCCTTCCCCGACGAGGGCACCGAGCTGTGGGCGCCCCTGGGCCAGGCGTTCGCCAAGAGCCCCGAGATGGAGACGGACCCCGACTACCACGTCTTCGGCGCCGTCGCCCGGCTGCGCGAAGGGGTGGGGCTGGAGCGGCTGCAGCCGGACCTGGCCGTGGTGGCGGCCCGCCTCCAGGGGGGGCGAGCCCAGGGCGGACGCAGGGAGATGCGGGTGGTGCGGGGGGGCGGCCCGCCCCCCGGAGGCGGGAGCGGCGGGGGTTCGAAGGTGACGGCGTCGGCGGCGCCCGCGCCCCCCGGCTTCCAGGTCGAGCTCCTGCGCGACCAGGCGGCGGGCAACGCCCGCACGCCCCTCCTCGTGCTCCTGGCGGTGGTGGGCTTCGTCCTCCTGATCGCCTGCGTCAACGCCGCCAACCTCCTCCTGGCCCGGGCCGGCGCCCGGGAGCGGGAGCTGGCCGTGCGCCGGGCCCTGGGCGCCGGGCGCGGCCGCCTGGTCCGGCAGCTCCTCACCGAGAGCGTGCTCCTGGCGGCGGCGGCGGGGGTGGTGGGCGTGGCCCTGGCCGAGCTCGGCCTGCGGGCCATCCTGTCGGCGTGGCCCGCGGTGCTGCCCCGATCCGACGCCATGGGGCTGGACGGCGCCACGCTGGCCTTCGCCCTCCTGGTCTCCGTGGTCACCGGCCTGGCCTTCGGGCTGGCCCCGGCGCTCCGCTCCAGCGGCGGCTCCCTGGAGACGTCCCTGCGGGAGGGCGCCGCCAGCGCCACCGCAGGCCCTCGGCGCCACCGCCTCCAGCGGGGGCTGGTGGTGGCCGAGATCGCCCTGGCGCTGGTGGTGCTCACGGGCGCCGGACTCCTGGTGCGGAGCTTCGTCCGCTTGAGCCAGGTGGACCCGGGCTACGACACCCGGGGCGTGCTGGCGGCCCGTGTGCGCCTCACCCCGGCCCGCTACCAGGAGCCGGCCCAGGAGATGGACTTCTACCGGCGGGTGGTGGAAGAGCTCGGGCGGCAGCCGGGGGTGGAGAGCGCGTCGGTGGCCCGCATCCTCCCCATGAGCGGCGAGATGCAGGTGATGGCCATCGACCCCCGCACCGTGCGCCCCGACGACCCGGAGCCGTTCCTCCCCATGGCCACGGGCGTGGTGGGTCCGGACTTCTTCCAGGCGCTCCACATCCCGCTCCTGGAGGGGCGGGCGTTCACCGATCAGGACGGGGAGGACGCCCAGCCCGTGGCGGTGATCAACCAGGCCCTGGCCAAGCGACTGTGGCCCGGGGAGGACCCCGTGGGAAGGTCGATCCCTCTGGGGCGGCCCGGCGCCCGGGGACAGCCGCCCACGAACGTCGCCATCGTGGGCATCATCGGCGACCTCCACTACGCGTCCCTCACCGCCCCGGTCATGCCGGGCATCTACCTGCCCTTCGCCCAGGCCCCGGGCGGGCTCGGCAACGGCGCGTGGATCGTGGCCCGCTCCCAGGGCGACCCCCTGGCCCTGGCCGGTGCGGTGCGGGGGGCGGTGCGGGCCATCGACCCGGAGCAACCCGTGGCCACCGTCACCACGCTGGGCGAGATGGTGAGCCGCTCGACGGCGTCGCGGCGCTTCAACATGACGCTGGTGGGGCTCTTCGCCCTGCTGGCCCTGGGGCTGGCGGTGGTGGGGATCTACGGCGTCACCGCGTACACGGTGGAGCAGCGGGTCCAGGAGATCGGGGTGCGGGTGGCGCTGGGGGCCGAGCGGCGCGACGTGGTGGGCCTGCTCCTGGGGGAGACAGCGGTGACGGCCGCCGTGGGGATCGCCCTGGGGGTGGCCGGGGCCCTGGCCGCCACGCGGGTGCTGGCGAGCCTCCTCTACGGGGTGTCGGCCACCGACGCCGCCACCTTCGTCGGAACCGCCCTGACCCTGGCCGGCGCCGCGCTCCTGGCGGCCCTGGTCCCCGCCCTCAGGGCTTCGCGCATCGACCCCGTGCGGGCCCTGAGGACCGAGTAGCCGGGGGCCGCTTCAGCGGCCGGCGGGCCTCAGCGCACGGCCGAAGAGGTCCAGCAGGCGGGCCCAGTGGCGCTCGGCCGCGTCCTCGTCGTACACCGAGTGGTCGGGGACGGCGTAGCCGTGCTTGGCCCCCTGGTAGAGCTCCATCGTGTAGTCCACGCCCGCCTCGTCCAGGGCTTCCCGCAGCGTCTGCTGCTGCTCGGGGGTGCAGCTCCGGTCCTCGTCGGCGACGCCCAGGTAGATGGTGGCGTCCCCGATGCGGTCCACCCGGCGGTGGGGGCTGTCGGGGGCGTCGGTCACGAGGCCGCCGGGGTGGAAGCCCGCCGCGGCCGCGACCCGGTCCGGGAGCTCCTCGGCCATGGTGAACGACAGGCGCCCGCCCATGCAGTAGCCCACGGTGCCGAAGCATTGGGCCTCGATCCTCGGGTCGGAGGCCACCTCGTCCACCACCGCCAGGGTGTCGCTGGCCACCTGCGCCGGCGTCACCGAGTGGAGGAGCCCCATGAGGCGCTCCCGCTCCTCCGGGTCGTTGAAGGCCTTCGTGGGGTCGAAGGGTTCGTACGGCGCCGAGCGCCAGTAGAGGTCGGGCTGCACCACGGCGTAGCCGGCCCCCGCCAGGCGCTCCGCCATCCCGGTGAGGGCGGGGCGGGGCCCGAACGCGTCCATGTAGAAGACCACCAGGGGCCAGGGCCCTTCGCCGTCGGGGAGGACCTCGAGGACGGGGATGCGTCCGCCCTCCGCCTCGACTTCGATGTGCTTCTCGTCCACGTCATGCTCCTCGGCTGGGTGGGTCCGGGACGATGATAGCGGGTGGGCGCCGTCGACGCTCCCGCCGTCCCCTCGCCCCTGTCGTGGAGGTGGGGATGGGACGATGATTCTCCTCCCCCAGCCTCCTCCATACGGGACGGTGCCGATGACCACGAGTGCAGCGCGTAGCGAGAGGGCTCCGGCCCCCGGAGGGGAGGCGTGGCCGCCCCTCCCCCTCGAACCGTGGGAGGACACCCGGGCCACCCTCCACATGTGGACCCAGGTCGTGGGGAAGACCCGCCTGGCCCTGGCGCCCATGGAGAACCACTGGTGGCAGGTGCCCCTGTACGTGTCGGCCCGGGGGCTCACCACGTCCCGCGTTCCCCACGGCCACGGCGGCTTCGAGGTGCGCTTCGACTTCATCGCCCACGAGCTGGTGGTGGAGACGGACCAAGGGGGGCGCTGGTCCACGGGGCTCGCGCCTCGCACGGTGGCCGACTTCTACCGCGAGTACCTGGAGGGGCTCGGCTCCCTCGGGATCGACGTCCCCCTCTGGCCGCACCCGGTGGAGGTGGAGCGGGCCATCCCCTTTCCCGAGGACGACGAGCACCGGGCCTACGATCCCGACGCCGCGTACCGCTGCTGGCGCGCCCTGGCCCAGGCCGACCGCCTGCTCCATGCGTTCAGGAGCGGCTTCCTGGGAAAGTGCAGCCCCGTGCACTTCTTCTGGGGCAGCTTCGACCTGGCGTGCACCCGCTTCTCCGGGCGGCGCGCCCCCGAGCACCCCGGCGGCTTCCCGAACCTGGCCGATTGGGTGACCCGGGAGGCCTACTCCCACGAGTGCATCAGCGCCGGGTGGTGGCCCGGCAGCGCGGGCGGCCCGGTCGCCGAGCCAGCCTTCTACGCCTATGCCTATCCGGAGCCCGAGGGGTGCGCCCGTGCGCCCATCCGCCCCGCCTCCGCCCGCTACGACGCAGACCTGCACGAGTGGATCCTGCCATACGCCGCGGTGCGGGAGGCCGAGGACCCGGACGTTTTGGTGACCGCCTTCCTCGAGAGCACGTACGGGGCGGCGGCCGACCTGGGAGGGTGGCCCCGGGGGGCGCTCGAGCGGAGCGCTCCGGCGTCCGGCGGCGACGCCTCCGCCTGAGCCCGCCCGGGCCGCCGCCGCCATGCCCGCCAGGGTCGCAACCCCCCGGCTCCAGCCTCCCGTGGACCCGGAGCGCGACCACGTGTCGGGGGCCCCGGACGGGGTCGTCACGCTCGTCGAGTACGGCGACTTCGAGTGCCCCCACTGCCGGGGCGCCCACGACGGCGTGATGCGCCTGCGGGACGAGCGCATGCCCGGCCAGGTGCGCTACGTCTTCCGCCACCTCCCCAACCGCAACGCCCACCCCCACGCCGAGATGGCCGCCGAGGCGGCCGAGGCCGCCGCCGCCCAGGGCAGGTTCTGGGAGATGCACGACCGCCTCTTCACCAGCGAGGAGACGCTGGACCGGGAGACGCTGGTGGGAATCGCCCGGGACCTGGGGCTGGACGTGGAGCGCTTCGCCCGGGAGCTGGACGACCACCGCTACCGGGAGCGCGTTGAGGAGGACCTCGCCAGCGCCGAGCGGAGCGGCGCCCGGGCGACCCCCACCTTCTACGTGGACGGCCGCCGCTACGACGGCCCCTGGGACCACGAGTCGCTCCTGGACGCCATCCGCAAGCCGCTGGGGTGGCGGCTGCGCCTGCTGGGCGAGCAGTTCGCGGGGCTCTCCATGTCCAGCGGGCTTCTCATGCTTCTCGCCGTGGTGACGGCGCTGGTGTGGGCCAACTCGCCGTGGAGGGCCGCCTACCACCGCCTGTGGGCCACACCCTTCGCCCTCGGCGTCGGACGGCACGTCCTGGCCATGCCCCTGGAAGGGTGGGTGAACGACGGGCTGATTGTGATCTTCTTCCTCGTGGTGGCGCTGGAGATCCGCCGGGAGGTCACGGTCGGCGCCATCGCCACCCCGCGGAAGGCCGCCCTGCCCATCGCCGCCGCCCTGGGCGGCATGCTCGCCCCCGCCCTCCTCTACCTGGCGTTCAACGCGGGCGGCCCGGCGGCCCATGGCTGGGGGGTGCCCATGGGGACGGACACCGCGTTCGCCCTGGGCTTCCTGGCCCTCCTGGGGCCCCGGGTGCCCCTGTCCCTGCGGGTGTTCGTGGCCGCGGCCGCCATCGCCGACGACATGGGCTCCATCGCGGTGATCGCCGTCTTCTACACCGAGCACATCGCCCTCGCCAGCCTGGGGGTGGCCGCCCTGCTCTGGCTGCTGGCGCTGGCGCTGAACCGGGGGCGGGTGTACGCCACGCTCCCCTACGGGGTGATCGGGCTGCTCCTGTGGCTGGCCGTCCTGGATGCGGGGGTGCACCCCACCCTGGCGGGGGTGCTCCTGGCGTTCGCCATCCCCACCCGGGGGCCGCCGAGCCCCACGGCGCTCCTGGGCCAGACCCAGTCGCTCCTCCAGAGCGTGGAGACGCCCCCGGTGGGCGAGGTGACGGCCAGCAGCTACCAGGCGGCGGCGGGTGCCCTGGAGGGCGTGGTGGATCGACTCCTGTCCCCCGCCCAGCGTCTCGCCCGCACCCTCCAGCCGTGGTCGGCCTACCTGGTGCTGCCCCTGTTCGCCTTCGCCAACGCGGGCGTGGAGATGGACGTGCACGCCCGCGACTTCCTCGAGCCCGTGAGCCTGGGCGTCGCCCTGGGCCTCCTGGTGGGAAAGCCCCTGGGCATCACGGCGGGGGCGTGGATCGCCACCCGGCTGGGCGTGGCCACGCGGCCGGACGACGTGGCCTGGTCCCAGGTGGCCGGGGCGGGGGCCCTGTGCGGCATCGGCTTCACCATGGCGTTCTTCATCGCCGGGCTGACGTTCAGCGACCCCGAGACCCTGGCCCTGGCCAAGCTGAGCGTCCTGGCGGCCTCGGTGCTGGCGGCGGCGATCGGCTCCACGGCGCTGGCGGTGCGCTACGCCCGCTGGACCCGGCGCATCCAGGCGGCGGCCGAGGCCCGGGACCGGAGGGCGGCGGCCTAGCGTTCGGCCTGCCCTGGCTACGCTCCCGAGGAGCCCGCCGGAGGATGCGGCTGGTAGCTTCCCACCGGGCTCCTGAAGGCGATGGCCAGCCGGTTCCAGCCGTTGATGGCCACCACGGCCAGGGTGAGCTCCACCAGCTCGGCCTCGTCGAAGTGCTCCCGGGCCTCGGCGTACACGGCGTCGTCCACGCCCGAGCGCGCCACGTCGGTGACGACCTCGGTCCACGCCAGGGCGGCCCGCTCCCGGGGGGTGAAGAAGGGCGTCTCCCGCCACACGGGAACGGCGTAGAGGCGCTGCTCGCTCTCGCCGGCGGCCCGGGCGTCCTTGGTGTGCATGTCCACGCAGAACGCGCAGCCGTTCATGTACGACGCCCGGAGCTTCACCAGCTCCAGCAGCCCGTGCTCAAGACCGGAGGCGTCGACGTGGTCCTGCATCGCCTTCATGGCGCGGTATGCGCCGGGGCTGGCCCGGGGGTAGCGGGGCCTTTCTGTCATTGCTCTGCTCCTCGTCGGAGGCTCGTCGCCAGGGGAAGGGAAGGGTCGGCTCGTCGCCTCCTCACCGTGCCGCCAGGACCCAGACCAGTGCAACGGCGGCTGATCCCAGGGCCACCCCCCTTCCCCCCGCGGCATCAAAGTGGCAGTTCCGGGGAGGGGCGGAACCTGCAACCCCCGTCCTTCCAGGAGGAGTGACATGAAGAAGGTGACCGTGGACGTCCCCGTCCTGGCTGCCATGGCCGGCACCCGCGCCATGCTCGGCGTCGGCATCGGGCTCCTGATCTCGTCCCGGGTGCCGAGGGAGCGGCGGGCACGGCTGGGGTGGGCGCTGCTGGCTGTGGGCGCGGCCAGCACGATTCCCCTGGGGTGGCTGGTGCTACGCCGGCACTGATCCCGGAGAGCGCAGGCTTATCCAGTGGGCAGCTGCCTCCGCTGGACCTGGCGCCGGTGACGCCGAGGGCGGTGGGGCTGGTGGGGATGCCCCAGCCCCCCGCGACCCAGCTCTTCGTGCGGACGCGCCCCGGCTCGCCGCCCCTCGCCGGACGGCTGTACGGGATGGCGGCAGCCGTGGACCCCTCGCTCCGTCTCTCCCAGGTCGAGGTGCTGCGCAGCGTGTTCGGCAGGGCCGTGGCCCAGCTCCTGTGCGGCGTCGTCCTGGGCGGCCTATCGCGGTGCCCGTCCTTTGGGACGGCGTGGCCGACCGGGGGCCCGGCACGCTCGCGGTGGTGGGCGTCGTCCTCCTCGGCGCGGGGCTGGTGGCGTGCCTGGTGCCCGTGCGCTGGCCATCGAGCCGGCGGCGGCCATCAAGACGGAGTGATCAGCCTCCCCCCGGCCCGTCCTCCATACCGAAGTCCCGGCGGGCGTATACCCGCAGGGGGCCCCACATGATGCCGGGATCGGCCCAGGTGAGCACGCTCTTATAGTTCTCCTCGAACCAGGGGTCCCGGCGGATCGAGCGCACCGCGAAGATCTCGAGGGTGATCACCACGTCGGGCCGAGCCGCGCGCACCAGGGCCGTGGGGATGGCGCCGACCTCGGGTCCCACCCGCTCGGGCGCCGGCACGGGGAGGTACGGCAGGGCCTCCGGCGACACCAGCCCCGCCGCGTCCAGCACCCGCACCTGGGGCAGGCGGAAGCCCAGCTC
The DNA here is from genome assembly GCA_963720485.1 of uncultured Gemmatimonadales bacterium. GTDB lineage: Bacteria > Gemmatimonadota > Gemmatimonadetes > Longimicrobiales > Gaopeijiaceae > MFD05684-c1. The sequence goes on along the minus strand of OY970395.1, from coordinate 3,679,447 downwards.
CCCGATCTCGGGCATGAGCACCACCGTCCCTGCGGGCAGCGACGGCGCCAGCGTTTCCGCCAGGGCCCGGTAGTAGCGGGTCCGCACGGCGTCCTGGGTCACGGTGGCGTCGCGGAGGTCGGCCCGTCCCTCGGCCACGCTGTGCCACGGGTAGTATGCGAGGGGCCGCACGAGGACCACGCCCGCCACGAGCAGGAGGAGGGGCGCGCCCGTGCAACGGCCGGCGCCGAGGCGGCGGAGGAGGAAGGCCCCCGCAGCGTAGAGGGCGGCGCCCCAGGCGAGCAATGCCCACGGCTCGAGGAGGGCGATGTAGTGGGGGAAGAGGAGCGTGCGCGAGGTGGCGTAGAAGGTGGAGAGGATCACCAGGAGCGCGGGGACCATCCAGAGGTCGAGGCGGCGCCGGAGCAGCACCCCGCACCCCAGGGCGAGGATGCCCAGCGCGGCCCACGGTCCCACGAGGTGTGCGCCCGTGAGGGATTCCACCACGAACAGGCGGAAGCGGGCAAAGGAATCCGCGACGGTGAGGGGGTAGAGGCCCGCCGCCTTCGCCGTCACCGAGTGGGGGACCGGGCTGCCGTAGTACGCCCACGCCACGGCGGCGGGGAGGGCGCCCGGCAGGAGCAGGGCCAGAGCGGGCACCACATCGCCAGGGGACCGCCGGCGGAGCCACTCCACCCCGAACACCGCCACCACGAACACGCCTTCGGGTCGCACGAGAACGGTGAGGCCCGCTGCGACCCCCATCCATCCCCACGCCTCCCGGCTCCAGGCGAGGAACGCCAGCGCGGTGAGGAAGCCGAAGAGGGGTGTCTCCATCCCCGAGACGCCGGCGAAGAGGGTGAACGGGCCCACCATGGCCGCCCCCGCCACCGCCGCGCCCAGGAGCGGCCTGCCGAACAGGCGGGTGGCGGCGTACCCCAGCACGGCCCCCGTGGCCCCGATGAGGAGCCCGTTCAGGAGCTGCGCGAGGGGGGGGATGCCGTTCCACCCCACCACCAGGCCGCCGGCTCCCAAAAGAAGGGCCCAGCCGGGCGAGGTGGTCCCCAGGACCCGACTACCCGCGTTGTAGACGAGGCCCCGGCCCGCGGCCACGTTGCCCGCGTAGCGGAAGGTGATGAGCGCGTCGTCGGTCAGGATCTCGGGAATCCTGATGTGCGGGAGGAGCGCCAGCAGCGCGAAGACGGCCACGGCCGCAAGGGCGGCGCGGCGTCGCAGGTCGGCGGGAGGGGCGCTCGGAGCGGTGGCAGGCATCTGCGCGAACGTACCACGGCCGGCCGGCGCCGTCACACCGCCGCCTCCCATGAATCACGCTGGAGGAAGAGCGATGGGATCCATGCGGATGTGGGCCCTGATGCTGCTCCCTACCCCATCGAAGACCCGGACGGCGTGGATCGCCGCCGAGCCGCCGTGGGCCTCGGACCGCTCCAGGAGTACCTGGAGCTTCGCCGACGCCAGTTGGGCCTGGGTCCGGGGTGCGGAGGCGGCGGGACATGACCGGGTGAGCGCGGGTGTGACACGCGCTGGGAGATATGTCCACTCACCCGAATCTCCCTGCGCGTCGAAACAGGTGGTCGCCGCCTTCCGGGGCCCTTCTCCGTGCCGACCACCCCCAATTCCACCACCGGCTTCCTCCAGGTGGTGCGGGCATCGGAGGTCATCCACACCGACTTCACCATGGAGGAGGGCGTGACGATGATCATGTCGCTCGGGGTGCTGGCGCCGCCGTCCATGGCGACCCTCGCCTGACGACGTCGGGGACCGGAGCCCGGCCGGCCGGACCGCGAAACCCGAGGGACGCCCTCATCGTCGGTATGGAGGTGGTGAACGCATCTATCTTTGGCGCGCGCTGATCATGGAAACCCTGTTCAGAGACGTCCGCTACGGCCTGAAGCTCCTCCTCAAGGAGAAGACGTTCAGCGCCACCGTGCTTCTCACCCTCGCCATCTGCATCGGCGCCAACGTCGCCATCTTCAGCGTGATCCACGCGGTGCTCCTGGAGCCCCTCCCGTATGACCATCCGGAACAGCTGGTCACGATCTACAACAGCTATCCGGGCGCGGGCGCCGAGCGGGCGTCCAGCAGCTCGACGGATTACTTCATGCAGCGCGGCCACATCGCCGCCTTCGAGGAAGAAGCCCAGTACCAGGGTTGGGGCCCGACGGTGGGCGAGGCGGGCAGCACGGAGCGGGTGCGGGCGATGCGGGTGACACCGTCGTTCTTTCCCATGCTCGGGGTCCAGGCCGCGCTCGGCCGTACCTTCACCGACGACGAGATGGACGTCGGCAACCACAAGAAGGTGCTGCTCACCTGGGGCTACTGGCAGGAGCACTTCGGCGGGTCCCCCGACGTCGTCGGTCGGGACCTGAGGGTGGACGGCGAACCGTATACCGTGGTCGGCGTGCTCCCCGAGAGCTTCCGCGTGGTGGGGAATCCCGAGACCCGCCTCTTCGCGCCCATCCCCTACACCGACGAGCAGCGCAGCGTCCAGAACTGGCACAGCAACAACTACGAGCTCATGGCCCGGCTGCGTCCCGATGCCACGGTGGAGCAGGCGTCGGCACAGATCGCGGCGTTGAACGAGTCCCTCATCGACCAGTGGCCGATTCAGGGAGGCCGTCAGCTTCTCAAGGACGCCGGCTTCCGCACCATCGTGGTCCTGACACGGGACGACCTGGTGCGCGACATCAAGCCCGTGCTCTACATGCTCTGGGCGGGGGTGGCGTTCGTCCTGCTCATCGGCTGCGTCAACATCGCCAACCTCATGCTCGCCCGTTCCCAGGTGCGCATGAACGAGATGGCCACCAAGCTGGCGCTGGGTGCCGAACGCCTGAGGGTGGCCCGTCAGGTGCTGACCGAGTCCGTGGTCATCGGCGTTCTAGGAGGAGCCCTGGGGGTGGGGGTGGGCGCGTTGGGGCTGCGCCTCCTCAACACCATGGGCGTCGAGGGGATGCCGCGCTGGGCCGATGTCTCCATCGATGGGCCGGTGCTCCTCTTCACCCTGGCCGTTGCGATCGGGGCGGGCGTGCTCTTCGGCGCCATCCCCATGGTGCACGTGATGCGCAGTGACCTGAGCGCCGTGTTCCGCACCGAGGGGCGCACCGGGACCGCGAGCCGCAAGTCGGTGTTCGTGCGCAGCAGCCTGGTCACGACCCAGGTGGCCGTCGCGTTCGTCATGCTCGTGGGCGCGGGCCTCATGTTCGTGAGCTTCCGTGCGGCCCTGGGGGTCTCCCCGGGCTTCGATCCTCGGGGCACCCTCACCGCTTTCGTCTCACTGCCCCAGGCCCACTACGGCACCGGCGAAGCGCGGCGCCAGTTCACGGACGAGCTCCTGGGCGCCGTGAGGACGCTCCCGGGCGTGCAGGCCGCATCGATCACCAGCAACCTGCCGTTCACCGGACAGAACTCGGCCAGCGTCATTCTCCCGGAGGGCTACGTCCTGCGCCCGGGAGAGTCGATCCTGTCGCCCAGCCAGACGTGGGGGGGGCCGGGCTATTTCGAGGCCATGGGCATCCCGCTGGTGGAAGGGCGGCCCTTCCAGGAGTCCGACGGTCCGGATCAGCCTCCCGTCATCATCATCGACGAGTGGCTGGCCCACCGCTATTGGCCGAGCTCGAGTGCCTTGGGCCACCGGATGGTGTGGGGGGTCGCACCCGGCGACAGCGTGCCACCGGATCAACTCTTCACCATCATCGGCGTCGTGAAAGACATCAAGCAGAACGATCTGACCGCGCCCGCTTCGGAGCACGTGGGCGCCTACTACTTCACGTACCGCCAGCGCCCTCCCGGCTCCATGAGCCTGGTGGTGCGCACCGCCGCGGAGCCGACCAGCCTCACCTCCGGGGTGCGCGCGGCCCTCGAGCGCATCGATCCGGAGCTGCCCCTGTTCGGCGTCCGCACCATGGAGGAGCGCATCGCGGACTCGCTGGTCTCGCGCAGGCTGCCGCTGATGCTGCTGCTGGTGTTCGCGGGGGTGGCGCTCTTCCTGGCCGTGGTGGGCATCTACGGCGCGCTGGCCTACTCCGTGACGCAGCGTACCCGGGAGATCGGCATCCGCGTGGCCATGGGCAGTACACCGAAGCAGATCTTCGGGATCGTGGTGGGTCAGGGCCTCCGGGTGGCAGGGGTGGGGCTGGTCCTCGGGGTGGTCGCGTCCCTCCTGCTCACCCGCTTGATGACCTCCATCCTCTTCGACGTGAGCCCCACGGACCCCCGCGTCATGGGCGTGGTGGCCGTGATCCTGGGCCTGGTGGCTTTGGTGGCGTGCCTGTTGCCTGCCCGGCGGGCGACGAGCGTGGACCCGGTGGCGGCGCTGACCCACCCGTAGGGGACCGAACTCCGCCGGCGGTAGCCCCGCCACTGCGGTGGCCTTCGGCCGTCCTCGCTCGTCTCGCGGAGGGAATCCGGCTGCCCGGATCGACGGAGAAACAAAGCGGCCCCACAACCGAAGCTGTGAGGCCGCTGATCGGGACGGCCGGATTCGAACCGGCGACCCCCTGAACCCCATTCAGGTGCGCTACCGGACTGCGCCACGTCCCGGAACAGGCTGGAAGGTAACCGCGGCCCTGGGGGGCCTCAAGCCTGGGACGACCGTGCTTGCCGGCCCTTCCCTGGGCTCAGTCCCCCGCGAGAGCCGTGGGCTCGGGCGGCACCTCGAGGCGGTAGCCGACGCCCCGAACCGTGGCCACCACGTCGGGGCTCGCCAGGACCTCGTCGAGCTTTCTGCGCAGGCGGTGGACGGTGGCGTCGAGGACGGCCTCGCTGGCCTGGTCCTCCCCCCAGATCGTCTGGAGGAGCTGGCCGCGGGAGACCACCTTCCCGCCGGCCTCCATGAGGTGGACGAGGAGCTCGAACTCGCGCCCGCTGAGGGTCAGGGGCTTGGCACCGTCCATGACCTGCCGGGTGGTGAGGTCGATGCTCAGCGTGCCGAAGCTGACCTGCCGAGGCGGCAGCCCACCGGCCGGGGCGACGCCGAGGCGCCGGCGGGCCACTTCGCAGCGAACCTCGATGGCCGCCGCCGAATGGGGAGGGCACACGACGTCGTCGGCGCCCATGTCCAGCGCCGGACCCACCATGTCCCGGTCCGAGCGGTCCGCGAGGTAGAGGACCACGTGGTGACCGCTCGCCATCGTCTCCATGAAGGCCAGCGGGTCGCCCGCGGCGGGGTCGGTGCCCACCAGGACCAGGTCCGGCCGCAGGCGCTGGACCTCCCGCTGGCCGGTCTCGAACTCGTCGAGCTCCAGCACGCGGATGTCTCGGGCCTCCAGCGCGTCGGCCAGGGCTGCGGCTCCGCGGCCGTACCCCACGAGCAGGGCGAGGCAGTGCGACCCGCCGGGGTTGCCCTGGCCATCGGTCCGATTGCGCCGATGTGGCGGTGCGATCATCAGCCTTCTCGTGGTCCGGGAAGTGCTTCGGACGGTCGCGATCCAGGGCTCCGATGGACCGGCCGGTCCGGCCCTGTCGACCCGCGCCCGCGGGCCTGGCGTTGCGACCTCGTGTAGGTAGGACGCATGAGGCGTCAAGAGTGTTTAATTGCCGCGGCGGAGTGGGGCCGCCCGGCCCCGTGCAGCGCCTCGCCGAAGGCGCGAGCGGACGCCGAAAGGGCGTGCAGCACAAGCCGTTTCCGGGGTTGACACCCTCCGGCCCGCTTGGGTATACTTTGGGCCCTGTTGCGGGGTGGAGCAGTCTGGTAGCTCGTCGGGCTCATAACCCGAAGGTCGCGGGTTCGAATCCCGCCCCCGCTATGAAACGGGAAACGCCGCCTCGGGCGGCGTTTCCCATGTAGGAGGCTGGGAGAGCCCGGCTCCCCGGCGCGTAGAACGAAACCGGAGAAGCCGATGCAGCGTTTCCTGCGAAGCGAGTCTGGCATGGGGTCGGATGCTTCGCAGGCCCGCGGCTGGACCATGGCGGACACGTGGTCTAGCCCGCGTGGCCGGGCGGGAGGGACGCGGCGGTAGCGCAACGCGCGTCTCCGTCTCTCCCCGCCCGAGGCCCGGACAGGCCCGGGCGGTTTTCGTTGGGGCCAGGTAGCTCAGTTGGTAGAGCACACGACTGAAAATCGTGGTGTCGGCGGTTCGATTCCGTCCCTGGCCATGGCATAGGTCCGTAGCTCAACTGGTAGAGCACCGGTCTCCAAAACCGGCGGTTGGGGGTTCGAGTCCCTCCGGGCCTGTGAGACATGCGGCCCCGCGGGGCCGGGGACAAAGGGTGGATCCCCGAGGGCCCCCATCGTCTAACGGCTAGGACTCCACTCTTTCAAGGTGGCGGTCGGGGTTCGATTCCCCGTGGGGGCATCGCGCAGGAGGCAGGTCGAGGTCGCAGTGCTGGGGCTGTAGCTCAGTCGGTTAGAGTGCCGGTCTGTCACACCGGAGGCCGCGGGTTCGAGTCCCGTCAGCCCCGCTGGAAGGTTGTTTGACATACGATCCGACGCCGGATCGCCAGGTGCAGGACGCAGGTCGTGTCGGGGCCGTAGCTCAGTTGGGAGAGCGCTTGAATGGCATTCAAGAGGTCAGGGGTTCGACTCCCCTCGGCTCCACTGCAGGTGAGAGTGGTCGACGGTCAGGGCTCGGGTGGCGGAATTGGTAGACGCGCAGGATTCAGGATCCTGTGGGGGCAACCCCGTGAGGGTTCGAGTCCCTCCCCGAGCATTTCGTTTTCGATGACGGTGTTCCCGTGGCCCTCGGCCGCGGCCGCTCTCGGTAGCTGTGCCCACGTGCTGGAATTGGTAGACAGGCTGGTTTGAGGGACCAGTGCCCGAAAGGGCGTACAGGTTCGAGTCCTGTCGTGGGCACTTTTCGCTTCGGATCTTTGGCGTCTCGCGGCGTTGGGCTGCGGTCGCGCCTCACTGCGGCGTACGGTCGTACGCCTCATTCGGCGCGCCTTGCCCGCCTTGCGAGACACCAGAGCTCCTCGCGAAAAGCTCGGAGCTTTGGACAGCGCCCCGCCGTTCTTGGGGGCGTGGGTATGCGCCCGTAGCTCAGCTGGATAGAGCGTCTGACTACGGATCAGAAGGTCGGGGGTTCGACTCCTCCCGGGCGCACTCGTGTAGGAACAACGTGGGACCGGCGGGTGGGCAGGCGGGCGCGTAGCTCAGTTGGTTAGAGCGCTACGTTGACATCGTAGAGGTCAGAGGTTCGAGTCCTCTCGCGCCCATCGTTGGGGCATGGGGCCGTAGCTCAGCTGGGAGAGCGCTAGAATCGCACTCTAGAGGTCAGGGGTTCGACTCCCCTCGGCTCCACTTTCCGGACGGTTTCGCCACCATAGCTCAGCTGGTAGAGCACGTCATTCGTAATGACGGGGTCGTCGGTTCGAGTCCGACTGGTGGCTCTCTGGTGTCTCCGGAGCGGAACCTCCGGGCGGCTCCGGAGTGGTTGTTTGATAGCGTAGCCCCGTGGTGTAACTGGCAACACGTCTGACTCTGGATCAGAAGAGTCCTGGTTCGAGCCCAGGCGGGGCTACTGGATCGGCCCGGGGCGCGGCACCGTCCGCGCTCCCGGGCCGTTCCCCCTTGGAGGGGTGGCCGAGTGGCTTAAGGCGGCGCCCTGCTAAGGCGTTGGGCTCAAAAGGCCCGCGTGGGTTCGAATCCCACCCCCTCCGTGGACCGGCCGCACCGCACCCGAAATGCGGCGGGGCCGGCAAGACAGTTCCGACGGTCGTGCACCGCGACCGGCCGGCGTTGGACGGGTGGCCGAGCGGCTTAAGGCGCACGATTGGAAATCGTGTGGGTTTACGCCCACGTGGGTTCGAATCCCACCCCGTCCGCTGAAGGGACCGGCGCGCTGGTGGCGCCGGCGTTGTCCCGGGGCGTGGCTCAGTCCGGTAGAGCGCTGCGTTCGGGTCGCAGAGGTCCCCGGTTCGAATCCGGGCGCCCCGATTGGAAGGTCCCGGGCCTTCCGTGGCTCCTCCCCTCCGGGGGTGCGAGCGCGACGAGGAGGCGTAGTCCTAACTGGTAAGGCACCGCACTCGAAATGCGGCGGGCGCAAGCCCTTGGGGGTTCGAGTCCCTCCGCCTCCGTGGACGGTAAAGCGTCCTTCGTTGAAGCCCCGCACGGTGATGCCGTGCGGGGCTTTTCTTTGTTGACGGGTATGGGGTGCCGTGGTCGGTGGGATCACTCGGGCCCGTGGATCACGCCCACGGAGCCCTGGATCTCGACCACCGTGCCGAACGGAGCGGAAAGGTCCCGCAGCCGCTCCAGGACCGTACGTGCCAGGTCCGGGGGCGCGAGTCGCGGCGTGCCGCGGTCGGCCAGGCGCGCCGTCCGCCGGAGCTCGATGGGGTAGAGGCGGATCTCGGCGACCCTGCCATCGGCGCCGAACCGACTCACGGCGACGGCGCTCACGTAGTTGCCGTCGTTGTCGAAGCGAGCTCCCATGGAAGCGTTCACGTCGCCGTCCGTCGCTGCCGCCGGGTCCAGGCCCTCGCGCTCGTACATGGTGCGGGGCACCGGCGTGAGGCTGTCGTGGAAGATGAAGTTCCCCAGGCTGTAGAAGATGGGCCGCCCGTGGTAGATCTCGACTCCCCGGAGCTGGTGCGGACCGTGGCCCACGAACATGTCGGCGCCGGCGTCCACGGCGCTGCGGGCGAACGCGGGCAGGTAGTTCGCCGGCTCCCCGCTCCAGTTGCCGGGCTCGTGGGCGTGCTGTGTGAGGATCAGGAAATCGGAGAGTTGCTTGCCCTCGCGGACCGACCGGAGCACGCCCCGGACATCCGAGGTGTCGGGCTCGTACGTGAAGCCCGGCTCGTTTCCCGCTTGGAAGCGCTGCCCGAGGAGCGTCACCGGGGCGTTCGGGTCTTCCGCTTCCGCCCGCTCCCGCTGTGGCGGCAGGGTGTCCCGCACGCGGCGTAGGGCCTCAAGCATGGACCCGGGGACCACGGCGGTCCGCTCGAGCCGGAGCACGCTCACGCCCGGCCGCGCCGCCACCGTTTGCGTGGGCGCGCCCGCCCGGGAAAGGGGCGTGAAGCTGCTCGCCACCGAAACCAGGGCCACCCGCCCGCCCGGCGTCTCCAGGTAGGCCGGCGCGCGCGCCCTCCCCAGGCTCTCTCCCGTGCCCGCGTGCGCCACGCCTGCCCGGTCGAGGGCCCGGATGGTGGATCGCATGCCCTCCACGCCCCAGTCCAGGGCGTGGTTGTTGGCGAGGTTCACCATGTTGAAGCCGATGGCCACCAGGTCGTCGGCGGCGCCGGGCGGGGCCACGTGGTAGGCGCCTCCGTTCTCGGCTGCCGGGTAGCCGGTGAAGGTGGCGAAGTCGATGAGGGAGCCCTCCAGGTTGCCGAAGACGACATCGGCGTCCCGCGCCAGCCTCACCACGGCGGCGAGGTCGGGGTCCCGACCCGTGCTCACCCGGCGGCCGAGGATCACGTCGCCGACCGTGACCACCGTGAAGCCGTCGTGCACGTGGGTCCGGGTGGAGGCCGTGCTGTCGAACCCCATCTCCTGGGCCGCGAGTCCCCGAGCGACAAAGAGACATGGGAGGGCCGCGAGGGTCGCTACGCCGATGAGCTGGGCGAAGGAGCGGCGGCGGGGAAGGGGGGGGCGGGCTCGAGGTGGACGCATGGAAGCCACCGGGCTGGAAGGGAGCCTCCCCGGTCGGGAAGGGGCCGGGGGTTCCCGCGGGACGGGGCGTCGGCCCCAGCCGGGGGCCAAGCTAGCCCGACGGTGTCCGCACCGCCACGGCGCCCAGGCCCTTCAGGTGGAGCTCGGGGGCAGCGCCGCTCAACCCCCCCGCATCAGCTCCGCGACGGGCACCACGAGCGTCGGCCCGCCCGGCTCCGGCCTCCACGTGAGCTCCCCTCGCTGGGGAGACGCGCGAACTCCTCCCACGTCCAGCGGCCGCGGCTTCGGTTGGCTTCCATGGCATCCCCTCCTCCCGTCCAAGCTAGGCGCGGCACCCGACCGGTACAACGAAGGTCGGCGCGCCGGCGGGGCGGGGGGATGGCGGGACGGGCGCCGTTCCCCCAACCTGGCACCTCCCCTTCACGACCTCCCGGAGCCCGCCGTGCCCGACGCCGCCCCCGACGCCCTCCGCCGCCGCGCCTTCCTCGCCCGCTGCTCGGCCCTGGGACTGGGCTCCACCCTCTTCCCCGGCGCGCTGTGGGCGAAGACCGAAGGAGGCCAGGAGGCCATCACGCCCGAGATGATCGACGACGCGGCGCGCCTCGCGGGGCTGGACTTCTCCCTGGAGCACCGGCGGCAGATGGTGGAGGCGCTTCAGGGGAACCTGAAGATCTACGCCGAGCTGGCGGCCATGCGCATCGACCAGGACGTGGCGCCGCCCCTCTACTTCAACCCGGTGGTGCCGGGGCAGCGCCTCGAGGAGGAGCGGCGTCCGTTCCGCCCGAGCCCGACGCCCGCCGTCACCCGGCCGGCCAACCTGGAGGACGCCGCGTTCTGGCCCGTGACGCACCTGGCCGCGCTCCTCGCCTCCGGGCAGGCCACGTCGACCGAGCTCACCCGCATGTACCTGGCGCGCCTGAAGCGCTACGACCCCACCCTCCACTGCGTGGTCACCCTCACCGAGGACCTGGCGCTGGAGCAGGCGGCCCGGGCCGACGAGGAGATCGCCGCCGGGCGCTGGCGGGGCCCCCTCCACGGCATCCCCTGGGGGGTGAAGGACCTCTTCGCCAAGAGCGGCTACCCGACCACGTGGGGGTCCGAGGCCTACAAGGACCAGGTGCTGGACTACGACGCCACCGTGGTGCAGCGGCTGGAGGCGGCGGGGGCGGTGCTGCTGGCCAAGCTCGCCACCGGCGAGATCGCCCGGGGCGACCGCTGGTTCGGGGGGATGCAGACCAAGAACCCGTGGGACCCGAAGCAGGGCTCGGGGGGCTCGTCGGCGGGGCCGGCGTCGGCCACGGCGGCGGGGCTGGTGGGCTTCTCGGTGGGCACCGAGACGCTGGGCTCCATCCTGGGCCCCTCCCACACGTGCGGAGTGACGGGGCTCCGCCCCACCTTCGGCAGGGTCAGCCGCCACGGGGTCATGCCGGCGTGCTGGAGCCTGGACAAGGTGGGCCCCATCTGCCGCTCGGTGGAGGACTGCGCCCTGGTGCTGGAGGCCATGCGGGGGCCCGACCTGATGGACCTGGCCGTCACCGATCGGCCCTTCAACTGGGACGCGGCCGCACCCCTGGCGGGGCTCCGGGTGGGCTGGCTGAAGGCCGCGTTCGAGGGCCCCACCCGTGGCGCCGCCGGCGCCGCGGCCCGCAAGAACGACCTGGCCACCCTGGACGTGCTGCGGGGGATGGGGGTCGAGCTCCAGCCCTTCGCCCTCCCCGACGACGCCGACATGGACGCCCTCCAGGTGCTGCTGGTGGACGAGGCAGCGGCCTTCGACGAGCTCATCCAGACGGGGCGGGTGGACCTCATGATCCAGGACCGGGACGAGCCCGAGCCCATGCTCATGCGCACGGCCCGCCTCTTTCCCGCGGTGGAGTACGTCCAGCAGAACCGCCGCCGCCTCCTCCTGATGCAGCGCATGGCCGCGGCGATGGAGCCCGTCGACGTGTTCGTCGCCCCCAGCGGGGGGAGCCCGCTCGTCAGCACGACGAACCTCACCGGCCACCCCGCCGTCTCCGTTCCCAACGGCTTCGGCCCGGACGGCACGCCCACGGGCATCCTCTTCGTGGGGAAGGTCTACGGCGAGGCCGACATACTGCGGCTGGCCAAGGCGTACCAGGACGCCACCGGGTTCAACCTGAAGCGGCCGCGGCTGTAGGCGTCGGGGTCGGCCCGGAGACACGGCCGGGTCAACCGCGTCGGGGCGTGCCCGGTGGCGCGCCGGCCCCCTGCACCCCAGACTTTCCGGGAGCCTCCCCCGTACCGGAGCCCCAGGCATGCTCAAGCGCCCGTTCCTCTCGGCCCTCGTCCTCGTCGTCGCCACCCTCCTTCCGGTGAGCCCGGCCTCCGCCCAGAAAGCCCCTCCGACGGCGGGCTCGCTCCGCTTCGGCCGCTGGCTCCTGGAGTCGGACGCGCCGCCGCCGGCCAGGAACGTCATGACCTACGAGCCCTGGGAGACGGACGGAATGCGGGTCACGGTGGAATCCACCAACGCCCGGGGCGCGTCCACGACGTGGACCTACGTGACCCGCTTCGACGGTGTGTTCCGCCCCGTGGAGGGTCAGGCGGGCGCCGAGACCGCGGTGGAGGTGGTGGACGCCCGCACCACCCGCATCCTGAACAAGCGGGACGGCAAGGTCTACCAAGTCATCCTCAACGTCCTGTCTCCCGACGGAAACACCATCGAGAACGAGTACCGGCGCACCGACGACGCGGGCAGGGAATCCGTGTCCCACGCGACCTACCGGCGCATCGGAGGGTGACGCGATGCCCTTCTACCAGCGGTTGAACGCGTCGCGACCCGACGACGCCCGCACCCTCGATCGACTCCTCACGCTCCGGGACCAGTTGAGGCGGGACATACCCAGGCGGACACTGAACGAGACGCTCCTCCTCGCGTCCTGGAACATCCGCGACTTCGACCGTCCGGCGTACGGGGCGCGCCTCGACGAGGCCATATACTACATCGCCGAGATCATCGCGCACTTCGATCTCGTGGCCGTGCAGGAGGTCTACAAGGACCTGACCGGGCTGAATCGGGTGCTGGAGGTTCTCGGTGGCCACTGGGACACGATCTTCACGGACGTCACGGCGGGAAGGCAGGGCAACGACGAGCGCATGGCGTTCCTCTACGACACGCGCAAGGTGCGCTTCGGCGGCCTCAGCGGGGAGCTCGTGCTCCCTCCGGTGAGGGATGCCGCGGGCGACCTGGTTCCGGCGGAGCAGCTTTGGCGGACGCCCATCATCGCCGGATTCCGCTCGGGGTGGACCACGTTCATGCTCGCCACCGTCCACATCCAGTACGGGGGCGCGGGCGCGGAGCCGGCGGCGCGCGTTTCCGAGATACGGAAGGTGGCCCAGTTCCTGAAGGCGCGGACGGAGGACGAGACGGCGTGGGCCCGCAACCTCATCCTCCTCGGCGACTTCAACATCTACGACATCGACAACGAGACCTTCGCCCAGCTCACCGAGGCGGGATTCATCATCCCCGCGGCGCTCCAGCAGCTTCCCTCCAACGCCCAGAAGGTGCGCCACTACGACCAGATCGCCTTCAGGGTGCGCCCCGACTCCCTGGAATTGGTGAGCGCTGGCGTGTTCGACTATTACGAGTCCGTCTTCCGCGAGGAAGACCAGGCCATCTACGTCGGCCACATGGGAAGCGCGTACGAGACGACGTCCAGCGGCACACCGAGGACGGCGGGGGGCAAGACCAACTACTACCGTACGTACTGGCGAACGCAGCAGATGAGCGACCACCTCCCCATGTGGGTCGAGCTGAAGATCGACTATTCCGACGCCTACCTCGCACGCAAGCTCGGGCGGTAGCGGCCTGGCATTCCCGTGGCCCGTCTCCCCTGCCAACGACTCTTCCGGAGGACGCCACCCCGTGACGACTGGACGCCTCGCTCTCCTCGCCCTGCTGATCGCCTCTCCCGCCGCCGCCCAGGAGATCCCCGGCTACACCTCCGCCGGCGCCCAGCGCGAGCGGGCCCTGGAAGCGGCTGCCATCGCCGTGCCTGCACCCGCACGGGCCCAGGCGGCGTCCGACGCCCTCTCGGCCCAGGTGCACGTGGCGGGCACGCCGGCCCAGGCCCGCACACGGGACCTCGTCATCGACAGCATGAAGGCGTGGGGGCTCGACACCAGCGTGCGCAGCTACGACGTGTGGATGCCCTTCCCCACGGACGTGCACCTGTGGCGCACCGACGGCACGCCCGTGGAGCTCCCCCTGGCGGAGCCGCCCGTGGCGGGCGACCCCACCTCGGCGCTCCCCCAGTACCCGACGGTGAACGGCTACAGCGGCGTGGGCGACGTCACGGCGCCGGTGGTCTATGTGAACTACGGGCTCATCGAGGACTACGCGGCCCTGGACTCGGCGGGGGTGTCGGTCCAGGGGAAGATCGCGGTGGCGCGCTACGGGCGGAGCTTCCGGGGCATCAAGGCCCGGGAGGCCGAGAAGCACGGGGCGGTGGCGCTCATCCTCTACAGCGATCCCCAGGACGACGGCTACGTGCGGGGCGACGTCTACCCCGACGGCCCCATGCGCAACCCCGCGGGCGTGCAGCGGGGGAGCGTCATGAACGAGGACGGCGACCCCTCCACCCCCGGGCGGCCCAGCACCGCCGGCGCCGATCGGCTGTCGCCGGACGCCATGGACGTGCCCCACATCCCCGTCATCGCCACGGGCTACGGCAACGCCACCCGCCTCCTCCAGGACCTGGCGGGCGCCGACCTCCCGGCCCAGGGGTGGCAGGGTGGGCTTCCCTTCCGCTACCACGTGGGGCCGGGGCCGGTGGAGGCGCGGGTGGTGGTCCACGACGACCGTGCCAGCGCCGGCTACAAGTCCATCTTCGACACCTTCGGCATGGTGCGGGGCACCGACTTCCCCGACGAGATGGTGCTGGTGGGGGGCCACCGGGACGCCTGGGGGCCGGGCACGGCGGACAACGTGAGTGGCACGGTGAGCGTGCTGGAGGCGGCCCGGGCGGTGGCGGCCCAGGTGCGGGCCGGCCACCGGCCCCGGCGCACCATCGTCTTCGCCACCTGGGACGCCGAAGAGTGGGGGCTCATCGGCTCCACCGAGTACGTGGAGGACGATTCCCTTCGCCTCCTGAACGGCGCCGTCGCCTACCTGAACCAGGACGTGGCCGCCCAGGGGCCGCGCTTCGGTGGCGGCGGCTCGCCCTCGCTGCGGGAGACGCTCCGGGACGTGGCCCGGGAGGTGCCCGACCCCGGCGGCGAGGGGAGCGTCTACACGGTGTGGCGGAAGGCCTCGGCGGTGCCCGACACGGCCGAGCCGGCCATGGGCGACCCCGGCGGCGGCTCCGACTTCGCCGGGTTCTACAACCACCTGGGCATCCCCATCCTCGAGTGGGGCTTCGGGGGCGCCGGCGGCGTCTACCATTCCCAGTACGACGACCCGACGTGGATGGCCACCTTCGGCGACCCAGGCTACCGCTACCACGCCACTGCGGCGAAGATCGCGGCCGCCATGGTGCTGCGCCTCGCCAACGCCGACGTCCTCCCGTACGACTACGTGGAGTTCGCCCGGACCATGCGGGGCTACCTCCCCTCCGTGGACCGGGCGCTGGCGGCGCGCCACTGGTCGGGCACCACGGCGCCCGTGGCGGCGGCGCTGGACCGCTTCGAGCGGGCCGCCACCGGCTTCCGGTCGGTCCGGAACGCCCTCCTGGAGGCGGGGACGCCACCCCGGACCACGCTGGAGCGCACCAACGCGGCGCTGCTGGACGTGGAGCGGGCGCTGACCCGTCCCAGCGGCCTCCGGGGGCGGCCCTGGTTCAGGAACCTCATCTACGTAGCCGACGAGAATAACGGCTACGCCAACATGGTCTTCCCGTCCGTGAACGAGGCCATACGGGCGGGCGACGAGGCCCTCACCACCCGGGAGATCGACGACCTGGCCCAGCGCTTCGACGCGGCCGCCGCCGCCCTGGAGCGGGCGCGGGAGGCCGCCGGGGGAGGCTGAGCCGGGGGGGCGCTGGCACACGTCTGGCACCCCGGGCGGGCATGGCCAAGCCACTCCGCCCCCGGGCCGACCACGTGATCCTGGTCTCCATCGACGCCCTGCGCCCGGCCTTCTACGAGGACGACACGTGGCCGGCACCCACGCTGCAGCAGCTCGCGGGGGAGGGGGCGGTGGCCCGCTCGGTGCGGAGCGTCTTCCCGGCGCTCACCTATCCCGCCCACACCACCCTGGTGACGGGGGCCCTGCCGGCGCGCCACGGCGTCACCCACAACCGCCCCTTCGAGCCAGGGGGCGCCAGCGGCCGCTGGCACTGGTGCGCCGACGCCATCGACGCGCCCACGCTGTGGGAGGCGGTGGCCGCGGCGGGCGGCACCTGCGCCGCCGTGGGGTGGCCCACCACGGTGGGCGCGGCCCTGGACTGGAACGTCCCCGACGTGTGGAGTCCGGACAGGAAGGACGAGTCCGTCCCCGAGATCCGCGCCCACACCACCCCGCCCGGCCTCTTCGAGGAGCTGGAGCGGGAGGCCACCGGCGCGCTCCGCCCCGACAACTTCGCCCTGGGCACCCTGGCCCGGGACGACCGCATCGGCGACATGGCGGCGTACCTGTTCGAGCGCCACCGGCCGACCCTCCTGCTCGTCCACCTGGTGGGCACCGACCACCTGCAGCACGAGAACGGCGGCACCAATCCGAAGATCCGGAGGGCGGTGGCCGTGGCGGACCGGGCGGTGGGCAAGCTCCTGGAGGTGGCGGAGCGGGTGGGCGCCCGGGGTCGCACGGCGGTGGTCGTCACCGGAGACCACGGCACCACGGACGTCCACACCCGCCTCGAGCCCAACGTGTGGCTCGCCGGCGCCGGACTGCTGGAGGAGGACGGGGAGTGGCGCGCCCTCTTCCAGGCGAGCGGCGGCTCGGCGTTCCTCCGCGTGCGGGACCCCGGCGACGACGGCGCGGCCTCCGGGGTCCGGGAGACGATCGGTCGCATCGGTGCCGGGCCGCGGGGGCTCTTCCGGGTGGTGGAGCGGGAGGAGCTGGACGCCCTGGGGGCCGACCCGGCAGCCGCCTTTGCCCTGGCAGGCGAGCCGGGCGTGGTGTTCGGCGAGGACCGCTCGGGCCCGCCGCTCCGGGCCGCCGCGGGGGCGGGCCACGGGCACCACCCCGACCTGGAGGTGATGCGGACGGGGCTGGTCGCGGCCGGGGCGGGGGTGCGCCGGCGGGGGACGGTGCCCCTTCTCCGGCTGACCGACGTGGCGCCGCTGGTGGCGGCGCTGCTGGGTGTCGACTTCGACGCGCCCGACGGGGTGCTGCTGCCGGGGTTGCTGGAGGGTCCACCCGGCTGACGGGAGCTGCCGGCCGTGACGGCGGCGGCCTCGGACGCTTGCCCCGGCGCGCGCCCTTCTCCATGAATGGAGTCGAACCGCCCCCCCGCGGCATCTTCGCCGCGCCTCCCAGACGAGGGTCCTCCATGGCCACGATCCGCAGTCCCCTGCGCGCGTCCTTTTCCGTTCTGTGGAAGGGGGTGGTCCTCCTGGCCTCCCTGACCTCTCCGGGAGCGGGGCAGCAGGTGACGGTGTCCCGGCAGGACCTTCAGCGCCGCTTCCCGGGCCTCACCACCCGAGCGATCCCCATGGTCACGCGAGCCGGCGTCGACACGGTGGCTTCCCAGGGATCCCGGATCACCTTGGACCGGAAGCACTTCCTCGCCATCCAGACGGGATCGGTCGCGGAGGCCATCGGCGGAGCGGTCTCGGCCCCCGTGGAGGCGGCGCCCGAAATCCGGCACGCGGCCCCGGTGGAGGCCACCGCCAGCCACCAGCCCGTTGCCCCGGTGGAGGCGACTGCCAACCAGCAGCCCGTTGGGGAGGTCGCACCCGCCCCCGACGCGAAGCGCTACGCCCTCCCCTACCGCTACCTCATGGCCGACGGCGCGGGGCAGGGGGTATGGGAGCTCCGGCCCGTGCTGCAGACGGCGGGGCCGCTCCGTTTCGATCCGGTGGAGCGGGAGTTCCGGGGATCGTTCTACCTTGCCATGGAAGACACGGCCCACCGTTCGGAGAGCCGTCCCCTGCCCGTCCCTGTCCACCTCCGCGTCCTGGCGGCGAGTGACACGCTGGCACCGGACGAGCTCGTCTTCCAGAGCACCAACTTCCCGCTCAAGCAGGTGCGTCTGGCCTCCGGCCGGGCCCAGGACTCGGTCATGATCCGCATCATCCCGGAGTTCGACCTCTCCGGCACGGCGGTGTGGCTTCCGGTGGAGCCTGCGCTGGTCATCGAGACGCCGCCCCGGGCGCTCCAGGGGCTCGGGATCGAGAGCGCGCCCGTCACCGTCTCGATCCGGGGGGGGCGGCTCACCCGGCCCGTCACCGTGAGCTTCGACACGGACAAGGGGTCCTTCGAGCCCGCCGTGGTGACCCTCGACCCGGACCGTCCCCTGGCCGAGGTGCGGGTGCGCTCGGCGGGCATCGGCCCGGCTTCGATCCGGGCATTCGCCCCGGGTTTGGGCGAGGATCGGGTCGCCTTCTCGTACACCTGGCCCGTGCCCTTCCTGCTGGCCGCGCTCCTGGGCGGGGTCCTGGGCGGACTGGCGGCGGCCTTGTCGGGGGGGGACAAGGGGCGGGCGGCACGCGACGCGGTCGTGCGGGGGCTGGTTCTCGGCTTGCTCGCCGCCGTCGTCTACTACGCGGTGGGCGTGAGCCTGCTGCAGGTGGACGTGGGGGTCCAGCGCTTCAACGAGGCCGCCGTCTTCGCCTTCGCCGCGCTGGCGGGGCTCCTCGGGCTGCGCCTGGCTCCGGGAAAAGCCGCGGGCGGTTGACGGCGGCTGCTCCCCGGAATCACGAAGGGCCCCGCCGGCGCACGCCCGCGGGGCCCTTCGCACGTCACCGGCCGAAGCCGGTCACGGCCCATCGGTTCCCGAGGGCTCAGCCCCCGTTCTCGCCGCCGTTGCCGCCCGAGATCTTCGTGACCAGGTCCTGGAAGGCCTTCCGCTGCGCCGCGTCGACGCTGACCACGAAGGTCATGCGCTCGTACTCCTTGGGCGTCAGACTGTGCTTCTTGTAGATGGCGTCCACCTGATCGGTCAGCTTCTGGCGGAGCTTGGTCTTGTCCTCGTCCTTGTACGTGTGGGCGAGCTCGTTGTCGACCTCCTCACGGACCTTGGAGATCTCGACGTACGCCTGGGCGTACTCGTTGAGCTGATCGGGGGTGATCTGCTCGGCCTGCGCATCCGCCTTCTGCTCCTGCGCCCGCGCCGATCCCGGCATGGCCAGGGCGAGAGCCGCCGCGGCCACCAGCATCAGGAACAGGGGCAGCGCTTGCCTCGTACCGGTCTTCATCCGTTGGGTCCTCCGTGGTTCGTCCAAGTGGTGGCGGCCCGGGGCGCCCCCACCCTGGGGGTGCCATACCGGTTCGTCCGGGCGGCCGCCGCCACCTCGATCATCCCGCCACGCGCCGTTCTGGCGCCCGCCCTCCGCGATACCATACTGCTTTTGGCGCCGCCGTGCATCCGGTGGTGGTAAAGAGGGTTCACGAGACCCTCGCGGCGGTCCCCGCATCGGGGTCCGCCCCACACCGGCGTCCGTCCTTTCCCCACGGCCCGCCGTGCCCCGGCGCCGTACCTTCCGGGCATGGTCCTGTTCACCGTGGAGCAGTTCTTCGGCGTCTTCGCCGCCTACAACACCGCCGTGTGGCCGGCACAGATCGTCCTGCTCGTGCTGGCGCTGGCGGTGCTCCGGCTCGCCGACGTTCCCTCCGCGAGGGCGCCCTGGCTTCCGGCGGTCCTGCTGGGCGTCCTGTGGCTCTGGGGCGGCGGCGTCTATCACCTGGCGTTCTTCACCAGGGTCAACCCGGCGGCTCGTCTCTTCGGCGGGGCCTTCCTGCTCCAGGGCGCGCTGCTGATCCGGGCGGGCTTCTCCTCCCGGGGGCTCCGCTTCCGCTCGCAGCGGCCGTCACGTCACGTGCTGGGCTGGGCGTTGGCGGGGTACGCGCTGTTGTTGTACCCGATCCTGGGCCTGGCGTTCGGCGAGGCCTACCCGGCCTTCCCCACGTTCGGGGCGCCCTGTCCGACCACGATCTTCACGCTGGCGCTGCTGGTGTGGGGCCGTGATCCCGTGCCGCTCCACCTGCTGGTGGTTCCGGGGCTGTGGGCGGTGGTGGCCACCGCGGCGGCGACGTCCCTCGGCGTCTTCCAGGATCTGGCCCTTCCCGTGGCGGCGCTGCTCGCCGTCGTGGTGATCGTGCACGACCGGGGCGGACGTTCCGTCGCCGATCGCGACCGCTCCCACTATCAGGGACCCGCGGCGGCGCCGGGACGCTGAGCGGCGCCCGCGGCACCCGCTCCCCCCACAAACCCGCAGGCGGCCCGAGGGTATGGTCCCGGGCCCGGACGACGGCGTCCGGTAACCACCTGCTGGGGAGCCACCATGCGCGTGCTGTTGACGGGAGCGAGCGGCTACATCGGGAGGGCCGTGGCGGCTGCCCTCCTCCGCCGGGGGCACGACGTTCTGGGCCTGGCCCGCTCCCCGGGGGCGGCCGACACGGTGGAAGGGCTGGGGGCGCATCCGGTGCAGGGCGACCTCGAGGACGCGGCGGCGGTCGCGGAGCTGGCGGACGGGGCGGACGCCGTGATCCACGCGGCCTCGGTGGAGGGCGACGTGGATCGGGCCGCCACCCTGGCGGTGCTCGGCGCCCTTCGGGGGAGCGAGCGTCCCTTCCTGTACACGTCGGGCGTCTGGGTGCTGGGCGACACGGGGGAGGCGGTGGCCGACGAGAACTGGTCGCTCCGGCCCCTCCCCAGCGTCGCCTGGCGCGCCGAGGTGGAGCGGGAGGTGCTGGCGGCCGCCCGGGACGGGGTGCGCACCGCGATTCTCCGCCCCGCCATCGTGTACGGCGGGGGTGGGGGCATCCCCGGCTCCCTGGTGGATGAAGGGCGCCGCACCGGGCGGGTGCGCGTCGTGGGCGACGGGTGGCAGGAATGGCCGATGGTCCACCGCGACGACCTGGCCGACCTCTACGTGCGGGCGCTGGACGTGCCCGCCGGTACGCTGCTCCACGCCGCGGCCGGCCCCTCGTATGCGGCCCGGGACGTGGCGCTGGCGGCGGCCCGGGCGGTGGGGGAGGAGGTCGAGGTGGTGTTCTGGCCCCTGGACGAGGCTCGGGAGGAGCTGGGGTCCTACGCCGACGCCCTTGCCCTCGGCCAGCGGGTGTCGGGCCGCCGGGCGGCCCAGCGCACCGGCTGGCGTCCCACGGGACCGTCGCTCCTTGAGGACCTGCTGGAGGGCTCCTACACCTGAGGTCGTCGGGGTCTGGAAGGACCCCGGGGCCGGCGGTTGTGTCCGCCGGCCCCGCGCACCCCGCAGGCTGGATTCAGGGGCGGCCCGCCGGAGCGGCGGGCCGCCGGCTCACTTCTTCTTCTTCTTGGTCGTCGACTTCTTGGCCGTGCTCTTCTTGGCCGTGGACTTCTTCGCGGTCGACTTCTTGGCCGTGCTCTTCTTGGCGGTCGACTTCTTTGCGCTCGACTTCTTGGCCGTGGACTTCTTGGCCGTGGACTTCTTGGCCGTCGTCTTCTTGCCCGTCGTCTTCTTGGCGGCCGGCTTGCGCGTCGTCTTCTTCGCAGCCGTCTTCTTCGCCGGGGCTTTCTTGGCGGCCGGCTTCTTGGCCGCGGTCTTCTTGGCACCGCTCTTCTTCTTCATCGCCACGAGGTCCTCCGGGTAGATGGGGGACTGCGCCGAACGATTTCCAATTAACGACCGTCGCGAAGGGAAAGCAATCTTTTTTTCAAGGCCGCCCGAACTCCGTCTGACCTCCATCTCGGGGCTCACTGGCCGCATCCCACCCTACATGTAGGGGTACCGCAGGGGGGTGCCCCGACTTTCCAATCGGGCAAGAATCGGTAAACATCTGAGGGCGGCCCCACGAGGTACTTGAACCCCTCGCCGGGGTCGCCATCTTGAAGCTGTCGGCCTTCGCAACCCCGCACCTCGCGACCCATGCCAGGACGCTCCGACGAGGCCTTTCTCTCCGCCCTTCGTGCCCGGGGCGCGCGGCGTCTGCGCAGCGTGGCCTTCCGGCAGAACCGCGCCACCATCTGGTCCCTGACCCAGGGCGGAACCGCCCTGAACCTCCACGAAGCCTTCCGCGGGGCACCCCCGTCCATCGTGGACGCCCTGGCCACCATCGCCCGCGAGGCGCTCAAGGGGTCGGCGGCCTACCGGGAGGCGGCCGAGCGGGTACGCTCCTGGCCGGGAGTGGAGGAGGGGCTCAGGAAGGCCCGCACCGCCCACCGCCGGCGGAGCCGACCGCGCCGCCGGCGGCGGGCCCGGCGCGACGAGGGGACGCCGGGGCCGTGCTGCGCCACCGCGGAGCAGCGGCGCTACCTGCGTCACCTGTACCGCTACCTCAACCGGACCCGCTTCGAAGGGCGGCTCCCAGACCGCCTTCCCCTGCGCCTGAGCAATCGCATGCGTTCCCGTCTCGGGCAGATGGTGCCGGGCGTGCGGGGGGGACGGCGCGTGGTGATCGAGATCGCCCTCAACGTGGACCTCATGCTGGAGGGCAACGGGCGAGAGCGGCTGGACACGCTCCTTCACGAGATGGCCCACGCGGCGGATTGGCTCTTCGACGGAAACCGGGACCACGGGGAGAGCTGGCGGTCGTGGGCCCGCTTCGCCGGCTGCCGCGCGGTGGTGTGCTCGGACTCTCCCATCGTCCAGCGGGTCCACACCCGTCACCGGGTCACCCGGGTCCCGCCCCTCCCGCTTGGGGCGCGGGAGGCGGCGGCGTAGGAAGGGGCGGACCCTCCCTCACCCCTCCTGGATCGGCGGCGACTGGCCCTCGAGGGCGTTGCGCTCCACCAGGAGACGCCGCACGGCCAGCGCGTCGCGCAGGGCCCGCCGCAGGAACTCCCCCTCCACCGGCTTCACGAGGTAGGTGCGGGCACCCGCATCGAGACAGCGAGTCGCCAGCTCAGGCTCGTCCAGCCCGCTGAGCATGATGACCGCGAGCTCCGGGTCCCGCTCCAGCGCCCATTCCAGGAACTCCACGCCGGTCATGCGGGGGAGCTGGATGTCCAGCAGCATGGCGTCGAAGCGGAGCGCACCCAGCCAATGGTCCGCCTCCTCGGCGGAGGCGGCGGTCTTTACCTCGTGACCGTAGGAGGCCACCAGCTTCTCCAGCCCCCGGCGCACGTCGGCCTGGTCGTCCACGACCAGGACCCGGGCCCTGGATGGGGCGCTGGAGAGGAGGTGCTTCCAGCCGGTGCGGCGGGTCACGGGGCCGGATCAGGCATGGGCCGGCGTGGTCCGGACGCTTTCCAGGCAGCGCATGGCCTGCTCGGCCACGTTCTCCGGCGTGAAGCCGAAGCGCTCGTAGAGCACCTGCCAGGGCGCCGAGGCGCCGAAGCGGTCGAGCCCCACCGCATGGCCCGCCGGGCCGATCCAGCGCTCCCACCCCAGCGTGACACCCGCCTCCACCGAGACGCGGGCCGCCACGTCGGGAGGCAGGACGGTGGCGCGGTACGCCTCGTCCTGGGCCATGAAGAGGGCCCAGCTCGGGAGGCTCACCACCCGCGCCGCCACGCCCCGGGCCTCCAACCGCTCCCGGGCCTCCACGGCGATGTGGAGCTCCGAGCCGCTGGCGAGGAGGATGACGTCGGGACGGCCGCCGGACGCCTCCGCCAGAACGTAGCCTCCCTTCCGGAGCCCCTCCGCCGATGCCATGGCCTCCCGGTCGAGCGCCGGCACCTTCTGCCGGGTCAGGGCCAGGAAGGCGGGCCCGTCGTGACGCTCCATCGCCACCTTCCACGCCACCGCCGTCTCCGCGGGGTCGCCGGGACGCAGGTCCATCAGGTTCGGGATGGCCCGGAGCGCCATGAGGTGCTCCACCGGCTGGTGGGTGGGGCCGTCCTCCCCCAGCCCGATGCTGTCGTGGGTGAAGACGTACGCCACGGGAAGGCGGGCCAGCGCCGCCAGCCGGATGGCCGGCCGCATGTAGTCCGAGAAGATGAGGAACGTGCCCCCGAACGGGCGCACGCCCCCGTGGTACGCCATCCCGTTCAGGATGCCGCCCATGCCGTGCTCGCGGACGCCGAAGTGGAGGGTACGCCCCCCCGGGGTGGCGGGGAAGAAGCTGTCCCACCCCTTCAGGTCGGTCTTGTTGGAGGAGCCCAGGTCGGCGGAGCCGCCCACCAGCTCGGGGATGCCGGCGGCCAGCGCCTGGAGCACCTTTCCGGAGCTCGAGCGGGTGGCGTCGTCCTTCCCGCCCAGGTCGGGGATGCCGGCGTCCCATCCCTCGGGGAGGGTGCCGGACATGCTACGCACCAACTCGGCCGCCAGGTCGGGGTGCTCGGCTCGGTAGGCCGCGAAGCGCTCCTGCCACGCCGCCTCCAGCGCCTCCCCCCGCTCCCGGGTGCGGAGCCACGCCTCACGGGCCTCGGGGTCGACCCAGAAGGGCTCCTGGGAGGGGTAGCCCAGGTTCTCCTTGGTGGCCCGGACCTCGTCTTCCCCCAGGGGGGAGCCGTGGGCGCCGGCGGTGCCCGCCTTGTGGGGGCTCCCCCAGGCGATGGTGGTGCGGAGGATGATCAGCGTGGGGCGGTCGTCCGTCGCGGCGGCGTCGGAGAGGGCCCGGTCGATGGCGTCCACGTCGTTGCCGTCCTCCACCCGCAACACGTGCCAGCCGTAGCCTTCGAAGCGCTTCGCCTGGTCGGTGGACGTGGCCAGGTCCGTGCTTCCCTCGATGGTGATGTGGTTGTCGTCCCACACCCACGTCAGCTTGCCCAGCCGGTGGCGGCCGGCCAGGGCCGCCGCCTCGTGGCTGATCCCCTCCATGAGGTCGCCGTCGGAGCAGAAGACCCACGTCCGGTGGTCGATGACGTCGTGACCGGGACGGTTGAAGCGGTGGGCCAGCCACCGCTCCGCCATGGCCATGCCCACGGAGTTGGCCACCCCCTGGCCCAGGGGGCCGGTGGTGGTCTCCACGCCCGGGGTCTCGAAGCTCTCGGGGTGGCCCGGCGTGCGGGAGCCCCATTGCCGGAAGCTCTTCAGATCGTCCAGCCCCAGGTCGTAGCCGGTGAGGTGGAGGAGGCTGTAGAGGAGCATGGAGGCGTGGCCGCAGGAGAGGACGAAGCGGTCGCGGTCGATCCAGCCCGGGTTCAGGGGGTTGTGCCGGAGGTGGCGGGTCCACGTCACGTACCCCACGGGGGCGAGCGCCATGGGCGTGCCGGGGTGGCCCGAGTCGGCGCGCTGCACCGCGTCCATGGAGAGGACGCGGATGGTGTCGATCATGCGCTGCTCGAGCTGGCGGGTGGGGCGGTCGCTCATGGGTTTCTCGGCCTCAGCCTACGACGAAGTTGATCAGTCGGTCCGGGACGTGCACCACCCGCCGGATCTCGCCGCCGTCCAGGTAGCGCACCACGTTCTCCTCGCTCCTGGCGAGGGCCTCCACCGCGGCCCGTTCGGCGCCGCGGCCGGCCCGCACCGTGGCCCGGAGCTTCCCGTTCACCTGCACGGCGATGTCCACGGTGTCCTCCCGGGCCTTCCCCGGGTCGGCCTCGGGCCAGGGGGCGGCGTCGAAGATGCTTCCCTCGTGGCCCAGGGCCTCCCACAGCTCTTCGGCCAGGTGAGGCGCGAAGGGCGCCGCCATCACCACCAGGGGCTCCACCTCGGAGCGCACGGCCTGCCGTCCCCCGGAGCGCACCGCGTTCAGGTACTCCATCATCGCGGCGACGGCGGTGTTGTACTGGAGCCTCGCGAGCTGCTCCGTGACCTGCTGGATGGTCTGGTGCAGCTTCCGCTCCACGTCGGGGTCGGGCTCACCCTCCGTCGCCGACAGCGCCGTGTCGTAGAGACGGTGCAGGAAGCCGAACGGGCCCTGGATGCCCTCGTCCCGGTAGTCACCGCCCTCCTCGAAGGGTCCCAGGAACATGAGGTAGAGACGGAACGTGTCGGCCCCGTACTCCTGGATGATGGGGTCGGGAACGATGACGTTGCCCTTGCTCTTGGACATCTTCGCGCCGTCCCGGATGATGAGGCCGTGGGCGCGGAAGGTGGTGAAGGGCTCCTCGAAGCCCAGGTGCCCAAGGTCGTGGAGCACCATGGTGAGGAAGCGGCTGTACATGAGGTGGAGGACGGCGTGCTCGTTGCCGCCGATGTACGTGTCCACCGGCAGCCATTTCGCCGTGATCTCCGGGTCGAAGGGCCTGTCGTCGAAGTCGGTGGACGGGTAGCGGAGGAAGTACCAGCCGCTGTCCAGGAAGGTATCCGAGACGTCGGTCTCCCGGCGCGCCTCACCTCCGCACGAGGGGCACGTGGTCCGGTACCAGGACGCCACCCGGGCCAGGGGGCTCACGCCGTCGTCGCCGGGCTTGAAGTCCTCCACCCGGGGGAGCAGGACCGGCAGGTCCTGCTCCGGAACGGGCACCGTGCCGCACCGGTCGCAGTGGACGATGGGGATGGGCGGGCCCCAATAGCGCTGCCGCGAGATGCACCAGTCGTGCAGCCGGTAGTTGACACGCCACGTGGCGAGCCCCCGCTCCTCCAGCCAGGCCACGATGGCCCGCTTGCCCTCGGCCACCTCGAGGCCGTCGAAGCGACCCGACGCCACCAGCACCCCGGAACCCTGGTACGCCTCCTCCAGGGGGGTGTGGACGTCGTCGCCGGGGCCGGCCACCACCCGCCGGATGGGCAGGTCGTAGCGGGTGGCGAAGGCGAAGTCCCGCTCGTCGTGGCCGGGCACCGCCATGATGGCGCCGGTGCCGTAGTCCATGAGGACGTAGTCGGCGATCCAGATGGGGATGGCCTCGCCCGTGGCGGGGTTCAGGCAGTAGCCGCCCGTGAACACCCCCGTCTTCTCCTTCTCCACCTTCTGGCGGGCCACCAGGTCGGTGCGGGACACCTGCTCCCGGTAGCGCGCCACCTCGTCCCGCTGTGCATCGCCCACCACCTGGTCCACGGCCGGGTGCTCGGGGGCCAGCACCATGTACGTGGCGCCGAACACGGTGTCGGGGCGGGTGGTGAACACCTGGAGCGCCGGCCCCTCCACCGCCAGGTCGCCCTCCACCGGGCCCGGCTCGGTGCCGGCGGGCAGGACGGGGAAGCGCAGCTCGGCGCCCTCGCTCCGCCCGATCCAGTTCCGCTGCGCCTTGGTGGTGGTCTCGGACCAGTCGATGCGGTCCAGGTTGTCCAGCAGGCGCTGGGCGTAGTCGGTGATCTTGAAGAACCACTGGGCGATGCGGCGCTGCTCCACCGGTGTGTCACACCGCTCGCATGCCCCGGCGATGACCTGCTCGTTGGCGAGCACCGTCTTGCAGGAGGGGCACCAGTTGACCGGCGCCTCCTTCCGCTCCGCGAGCCCCGCCCTGAAGAGCTGCAGGAAGATCCACTGGGTCCACCGGTAGTAGGCGGGGTCGGTGGTATCCACCGTGTGGGCCCAGTCGAACATCCCCCCGATACGCCGGAGCTGGCGGGTGAAGTTGCGGATATTCGAGGGGATGAGGTCCATGGGATGGACCCCCTGCTTCAGGGCGAAGTTCTCCGAGTGGATGCCGAAGGCGTCGAAGCCGATGGGCTCGAACACCTCCTCCCCCAGGAGCCGCCGGTAACGGCCGTGCACGTCGGCGCCCGTGAAGGCGTAGATGTTCCCCACGTGCAGCCCCTCCGCGGAAGGGTAGGGGAACATCATGAGGTTGTAGAACGGCCGCTCCGCCGCCCTCAGCTCGTCCAGGGTGAAGCGGTTGGTGCCCCGCTCCTCCCAGCGTTCCTGCCACTTCCGCTCCACGTCGGCGGGGCGGTAGCCGTTCTGTCCCTCTTCGCTCATGCGCTCGACGGATGAAGGGTCCGGGAAGAACCCCAAACCTAAGGGACCTCTGCACCAGTGGGGAGCCCCGCGCGCAGGGGGCTTGCGAGTCTCAGGCACGGCGGAGCTTCGAAGGCGATGCCCTGGCATCGGCGAGAGGGTCCAACGCCGCATGAGGCCGCAACCCCCCTGCGCCCTTCGGGTTGCGGGCAGCGCGGGGTCATCTCCGTCGTTGGCGCACCTCCCCGTAGCCACGGCTACGCGTTCGGCGCGCCGCCTGGGAACTGACCCCGTGGTGCCCGCAACGCGGGGCTTCCCACTGGTGCAGAGGTCCCTTGAGAACCCCGGGAAGGGGGAACAACGGAACGGGCGGCCGGGTTGCCCCGGCCGCCCGTGGTGTTCTCCGCCGCGCCGGAGGCGGAATCAGTGGCGCACGGAGAACTGGATGGGGAGCTGCACCCACACCGGCACCTTCTTGTCCCGGTTCATGGCCGGGGAGAAGCGGAGCACGGGTGCCACCTCGAGCGCGGCACGGTCCATGGACTCGTAGCCGGAGCTCTGGGCCACCTTCGTCTTCTGCACCACCCCGTCCTGGTCGATGAAGAACCACACCAGCACGCTGCCGCCGATCTCGGCCGCCTTGAGGGTGGGCGGATACTTCTTCACCACCGCCGCGGCCGCCTCGGCGCGGTTGAGCAGCGTGGGGGCCACGGTGTAGGGCGTGAAGGTGGGCGCCTCCGAGACCTCCTTCTCGAGCTTGGCCCTGTCGCTCTCCACCGGAGGCGGAGGGAGCTCGCTCACCGGGTTCGCCTCGAAGGTGGTCGGGGCGATGGTGATGTCCTCGTCGATGGCGGCCGACGCCGACACCATGGGGATCGCGGGCCGGGCGATGGCGGCCGGAGGCGGCGGGATCTCCACCTGGGGCGGAAGCTCGATGCTCGTGAGCTCGTTCGCGGTGAACGAGACGTCCGGGGCCGTGATGGCGGGCCACAGGGTGAACACCGCGAAGTGCAGGGCCACGGACAGGAGGATGCCCAGGCCCACGATCGTGCCGTACTGGTCCCGCTGCCGCTGGTAGCGCGGGACCGCGACGGGCGCGCCGGTCTCCGGGCTCGGCATGGACGCCACGCGTCCGCGCCCCGACGGCAGCCGGTGGCCGTGCTCGGGGGAAGGGAGCGCCGCGGCGCCGCCGACCCCGACGGGATACCGCTCGCTTGCCTTGAACATTCCGCCTCCTTCTGGATAGCGCGCCTTCGCGACGGACCCGAGGTGGTCCGCCTGCATACAAGGTCGACCCGCTGGGGCCGTCGCGGTGCCGGTGGTTGGTCCCCGGGGCCTGTAGGGAGTTCCCAAGAAGCCGCTGTGGGAAATCGGATTACAGAGGGGGCGCCTCGCTCTATATTCCTGCCGTGACCCCTTTCGTCTCGATCCTCCTGTCCCTGGTGCTGGGGGTGGCCGCCGCCGCAGCCCTCGCTCCCTGGCTGGCCCGCCGCCGCATCCAGCGCCTCTTCCGTGAGGGCCTGGAGGGCGAGCCCGAGGTCGGGCGTGCCCTGGACCTCCGCCTGCAGGAGGCGGAACGGGCCCACCAGCGCCGGCTTCGCAGCATCGTGGAGACCGCCCTGGACGCGGTGGTCACCGTCGACCGGCAGGGGCGGGTGATGGAGTGGAATCGCCGGGCGGAGGAGATGTTCGGGTGGCGCCGGAACGAGATCATGGGGCGGCAGCTCGCCGATTTCCTCGTCCCTCCCGAGGACCAGGAGGGCTGGGCGACGGCCTTCCGGGCCTGGGCCGGGAGCGGCGACCTGCGCCCCCTGCGGCAGCGCATGGAGGCCCAGGCGCTCCGGAGAACGGGGGAGCGCTTCCCTGTGGAGCTGGCCGTGGCGCCGCTGGACGAGCCCGGGGAGGAGGGGGGCTACCTGTCGGCCTTCGTCCGGGACGTCACCCTGCGGCGGAGCACCGAGGAGGCCCTGCGCAGGAGCGAGGAGCGCTTCCGCCGGCTGGTGGAGACGGCGGACATCGTGCCCTGGGAGGCCGACTCCGCCACCACGCGCATCACCTACGTGGGGCCCCAGGCGGAGACGCTGCTGGGCCACCCGGTGGAGGTGTGGCACGAGGAGGGCTTCTGGATCCGCCACGTGCACCCCGAGGACCGGGAACACGCCCTCCGGTCGCTGGCCGAGGCGGCGGAAGGAGGGGGCCGCTCCACCACCTTCGAGTACCGCATGGTGCACCGGGACGGACAGGAGGTGTGGGTCCGGGACCTGGTGACGTCGGAGGTGGAAGGCGGGCGGGTGGTGCTCCGGGGCTTCCGCTTCGACGTCACCGAGCGGCGTCGCCTGGAGCAGGAGCTCCTCCAGGCGGGCAAGCTCGAGGCGGTGGGGCGCCTGGCCGGGGGCATCGCCCACGACTTCAACAACATCGTCACCGCGATCCTGGGCTACACCGACCTCATCGGCACGGCGCTGCCGCCCGACTCGGAGCTCCAGGCCGAGGTGCGCGAGGTGCGCCGGGCCGCCGGCCACGCCGCCGACCTCACCCAGGACCTCCTGGCCTTCGCCCGCAAGCAGGTGATCCGTCCCGAGGACGTGGAGCTGGACGGGCAGCTCGACTCCCTGCGCCGCATGCTCACACGCCTCATCGGTGAGGACGTGCAGATTGACGTGCGCACCGGCGCCTCCGGCGCCGTGGTCCGGGTGGACCCGGGCCGGCTGGAGCAGGCCGTCATGAACCTGGCTTTGAACGCCCGCGACGCCATGCCCCGGGGGGGCGTCCTCACCCTGTCCACCGAGGTGGTGCGGGTGGACGCGGAGCGGCCGGGCTCGGACGGCGTGGCCGGGGAGTACGTGGTCCTGTCGGTGGAGGACACGGGTGTCGGCATGGAGCCCGAGACCCTGGATCGGGTGTTCGAGCCCTTCTTCACCACCAAGAAGAAGGGGAAGGGAACCGGCCTCGGCCTCTCCTCCGCCTACGGCGTGGTGAAGCAGGCGGGGGGCTTCATCGACGTGGACAGCGTTCCCGGCCGGGGCAGCCGGTTCAGCGTGC
Source organism: uncultured Gemmatimonadales bacterium (assembly GCA_963720485.1). Lineage (GTDB taxonomy): Bacteria > Gemmatimonadota > Gemmatimonadetes > Longimicrobiales > Gaopeijiaceae > MFD05684-c1. The sequence continues at coordinate 3,649,085 of OY970395.1, read as the reverse complement.
ACCTTCCGAGGGTCGAGGTCGACGCGGCCGCCCTCCGGGAGGAGACGGCCGCGCCCCTGGACGAGGCGGCGACCCGGCCGCGGCGGGGAGGGACCGTGCTCATCGCCGAGGACGACGACGCGCTTCGGGCCCTGGGTCGCCGCACCCTGGAAGCCGAAGGCTACCGGGTCCTCACCGCCACCAACGGTCGGGAGGCGGTGGAGGAGAGCCGCGCCCAGGAGGGCGCCATCGACCTCCTCCTGGCCGACGTGGTGATGCCCGGCATGGGGGGGCTGCAGGCGGCCGACGTGATCCGCTCCGAGCGGCCCGGCATCCAGGTGCTCTTCGTCTCGGGGTACGCGGAGGAGACGCTGTTCGCGGGGGGCGTGGAAGACGGCGAAGGGGTGGCGTTCCTGGCGAAGCCCTTCTCGCCGGAAGCCCTGGGGCGCACCGTGCGGGCCCTCCTGGGCCCCGCGGTGGACTAGGGGCCCGGCGGCCCCGTCCCGCCGGAGGACGGCAGAAGGGTCCAGGGGTCCTCGACCCCTCCCAGCCCCGCCTTCAGGGCGCCCACCGCGGCGCGCAGGCTTCCACCGTGGGCCTCCAGGAGGGCCTGGAAGTCGCCCAGCCGGTGGTAGTAGCGCATGCGGGCCAGGAGGGTCGCGTTGTTCAGCGGCACGCCCAGGAAGCCCGAGAAGGAGCTGGCCTCGAACGTCGGCTGCACCTCCTCGACGAAGCGTCGGCGCGCGGCCGCGAAGATGGCCGAACGGCGCTCGAGCTTCTGGTCGTACGCCACCGTGGAATCGGCGTAGAGGTCGTCCAGCTCCGCCACCAGCCCGTCGATGAAGACCGAGAAGCGCTGGTCGTCCCGCCAGCGGGCCCGGGACCGCTGGCACTTCACCGTGTCGGGGCCGCCGCCTTGCCGTCCGCAGAAGAAGGAGATGGCCCCCACCCGCCCGACGAAGTCGGCGTAGCTCTCGTTGAAGCCCACGTGCCCGGGCGCCCACAGGGTGTTGTGGGCCACCTCGTGCATGATGGTCTCGATGAGGTCGACGGCGTCCTGGCGCACCACGGTCGACAGGAGGGGGTCGGCGAACCACCCCAGGGTACTGAACGCGGTGGTGGGGCGCAGGTAGGTATCGAAGCCCTTGCCTTCCAGGTCGTGCTGGGCCTGCAGCGCGTCGTCCAGGGAGAAGAAGCCCCGGTAGGGCACGCTGCCCACGATGGGAAACCACCACGTCTTGTTCACGAGCCGGTCCCGGGGCGCCGCCGACAGCACCATGGCCAGGGTGTCCGAATCCAGGTGGGCGTAGGACGCGTAGCTGTCGCCCACGTCGAGTCCCAGGGTGTCGGCGGCCCACGCCCGGGCCTCCAGCGCCAGGACCAGCTTGCCCCGGGTCACCGAGTCGGTGGTCGGGTCCAGGATGACGTCGGGGATGGGGCGGCGGGCCGTCAGGATGCGCGCCTCGGCGATGCCCGCCTTGATGACGTAGAGGGGGGAGCAGCCCGCCAGAAGGGGGAGGAGAAGGCCCGCGGCCAGGGCCCGGAGGGGGCGCCGGCCGGGGCTCCGGGGGCGGCTCACCGGAGGGTGCCGCGCGTCAGACGCCGCTCGGGTCGAAGGCGTCCTGCACCTCCTCCAGGCGCGCCTGCAGGTCGTCCCAGTCGTACACCTCCTCGTCCACCCACGCCTTCACCTCCCGCCCGAAGGCCTTGGTGAGGGCGAGGGCTTCGACCTCGCCCATGTCGAGCTGATTCACGAGGCGGTCCACCGTGGCCTCGTAGGCCTCGTGGGCCGCCTCGCTCATGTCCTCGGCCCGGTTGAACTGCTGGTCGGGGATGTCCTGGGCGCGGGGGAAGAGCTCGTCGAAGTAGATGGTCCAGGCGTCGTCCATCGTCGTTCCGGTGTGGCGGTTCCGATCTGCGGGCAGCCCTGCAACGCCGATGCCGCCCATGGGTTCCGTCACCCCTGCCCGGCCGCTTCGTCCTCGCCCAGATATGTGCGGGCGTCGGGGTCGACGGCCTCCCGCAGCTCCACCAGGTCGGCGCTCTCCCGCACCTCCTCCGGGACCTGGTCGGCCGCCCGGCGCAGGGCCTCGATGGCGTCGCCCGCCTCCACGGTGAAGGTGTGGTAGCGCTGGTAGCGTCCGCCATGCCGCACGGTGACCTGGTAGGTGCCCATGACCGGAATCTAGGGAGCCTCCGCGCCAGCAGGGAGCCTTCCTGGGCGGGCGGCGGCGGAGCCGAGGCTTTCCCCGCCGCCGCCGGCCTTCCAACTTGGCGGCGCCATGACGCTGTGGGAGGTGGCCTACCGGGCCGCGGTTCGGGGCGCGCGCGGGGCCGCGCCCCTCCTGGGCCGGGGGTCGTCCAAGCTGGCCCGGGGGATCCGGGGCCGGGCGGACGCCCCCGGCGTGTTGTTGGCGTGGGCTTCGCAGCACCGTGACCGGACCCGGCCGCTGGTGTGGCTCCACGCCCCCTCGGTGGGGGAGGGGCTCCAGGCCCGGGCCGTTGCCGAGGCGCTGGCGGCGGAGCGCCCCGACGTCCAGCTCGTCTTCACCCACTTCTCGCCCTCGGCCGAGGCGCTGGCGGCGCGCATGCCCGTGGACGCGGCGGGCTACCTGCCCTGGGACCTGCCGGGACCGAGCCGCCGGGTCCTGGACGCCCTGGCCCCGTCGGTGCTGGCCTTCACCAAGACGGAAGTGTGGCCCACCCTGGCACGGGAGGCGGCGGGGCGGGGGGTGGCCACCGCCCTGGTGGCGGCCACGCTGCCAAAGGGCTCCTCCCGGCGTCGCGCCCCGGCCCGCTGGGTGCTGGCGCCGGCCCTGGCGCGGCTGGACCTGGTCGCCGCCATCGCCGAGGACGACGCCCGGCGCCTGGTGGCCCTGGGCACCCGCCCGGAGCGTACCGCGGTCACCGGCGATCCGGGCGTGGACTCGGCCGCGCAGCGGGCCGGGGCGGCCGATCCGGACGCGCCCTGGCTCCGGCCCTTCCGGGACGGTCGGGGCCCCACGCTGGTGGCGGGCTCGACGTGGCCCCCCGACGAGGCGGTGCTCCTGCCGGCGGCGTCGGCGGTCCGGGACGCCGCACCGGGGCTGCGCCTGGTGGTGGCCCCCCACGAGCCCGACGCGGGCCACGTGGAGCCGCTGGAGGGGAAGCTCCGGGCGCTGGGCTGGAGCACCGCCCGGCTGGGGGAGGTGGAGGCCCGGGGGGCGCTCGCGGGGGTCGACGCGGTGGTGGTGGACCGGGTGGGCGTCCTCGCCCAGCTCTACACGGTGGCGGACGTGGCGTGGGTGGGCGGGGGCTTCCACGACGCGGGGCTGCACTCGGTGCTGGAGCCGGCGGCGGCGGGGGTGCCCGTGCTGTTCGGCCCCCGGCACGGGAACGCCCGGGCGGCCGGCGATCTGCTCGCCTCCGGAGGGGCCCGGGCGGTGGCCGACGCCGCCGAGGCGGAAGGCGCCCTGAGGGACTGGCTCACCGACGCCTCCCGGCGACGGGAGTCGGGGGGCGCGGCGCTCCACTATATTGGGGCGCACCGCGGCGCGGCGGTGCGCACCGCCCGGCGGCTGTCGGACCTTCTCTGACGCACGGACCTTGCAACGGGCCTCCACGGAAGCCCCGTCTCACGGAGACACGACGTGACACCATCTCAGGGCCGGGGAGGCTCGGGCATTCCCGAGATCTCGCCCTCCGACCTCAAGGAGCGCATGGACCGCAACGACGCCCTGGTCCTGCTGGACGTGCGCGAGCCGTTCGAAAAGGACATCGCGGACCTGCCCGAATACGGACAGGTGCGCATTCCGGTGGGCGATCTCCTCGACCGGGTGGACGAGCTGGATCCGGACGCCTCCATCGTGGTGTATTGCCGCTCCGGGGCCCGGAGCGGATGGGCCGTGGAGCGCCTGCAGGAACAGGGCTTCCAGAGCGCCGTGAACCTCCGCGGCGGAATCCTGGCGTGGCGCGAAGACGTGGATCCCTCGCTGCGCCCCTACTGAGCCCCGACCTCCCGCAGGACCTTCCATGCCGTTGAGCCTTCGCAGCACCGCACTCCTGACCCTCCTCTCCCTTGCGGCCTGCGTGGGCGCCGAAGCCCAGGCGGGTGACCCGTCGGGGGCCCCCGCCGAGATGGCCTCCGCCGCCCGGGACGCACCCGGCCGGAACGCCGGCGACGACTCCCCGCCAGCCCTGGCCTCGGACGCGGTGGCGCCGGTGCTGGCGGTGGCGGTGGCCCACGCCGGGCCGGAGCCCACCAGGCCGGCGCAGGGCGCGGCCGCGGGGGAGCCCGAGGGAACGCGGGTGCTGCCGCCGCCGGTCCCGCTCCCGGAGCACCCGCCCGTCTTCACGCGGCCGGAGCACGTCCGGGGCATCTACCTGAACAAGTGGGTCGCCGGCTCCCCGAAGCGCGTGGACCAGCTCATCGGGCTGGCGCGGCGCACCGAGGTCAACGCCTTCGTCATCGACCTCAAGGACGCCAGCGGCTACCTCAGCTACGCCTCGGGCGTGCCCCTGGCCCGCGAGATCGGCGCGCTGGACAAGGTGTCGATCGACGACCTGCCCGGGCTGCTGAAGCGGCTCCAGGCGGAGGGGATCTGGCCCATCGCCCGCATCGTGGTGGTGAAGGACCCCCCCCTGGCCGCCGCCCGCCCCGACCTCACCGTGCAGGACACGGCCGGAGGGCCCTGGGTCGACGGCCACGGCACGGTGTGGATGAACGCGTACCACCGGGAGGTGTGGGCGTACGACGTCGCCCTGGCCCGGGAGGCGGCGAAGCTCGGCTTCCCCGAGATCCAGTGGGACTACGTGCGCTTTCCCGACGCGCCCCGGGCGGAGATGGCCCGGGCGACGTTCCCCGACGCCGAGGGGCGCACCAAGCCCGAGGCCATCCGTGGCTTCCTGGCCTACGCCAGAGCCGCCCTCGACTCCCTGGGCGTGGCCATGACGGCGGACGTGTTCGGCGTCACCACCTCGGCCCGGGACGTGGGAATCGGACAGGTGTGGGAGCGCTTCATCGACGAGGTGGACGCGGCCCAGCCCATGGTCTACCCGTCCCACTACTGGCGCGGCAGCTTCGGCTTCCAGGAGCCGAACGCCCACCCCTACGAGATCGTGACGAACGCCCTGGAGCGGGGGCTCCGCCGCTCGAAGGAGGTGGAGGGCGCCGGCGCCATCCGGCCGTGGCTCCAGGACTTCAGCCTGGGCAGCCCCGACTACGGCGCCCCCGAGGTGCGGGCCCAGATCCAGGCGGCCCGGGACCTGGGCATCGAGGAGTGGCTGTTGTGGAATCCGGCGGGTCACTACACCGAGGCGGCGCTGGAGCCCGCGGACGGCTGGAGGCGGGAGCCCCTCGTGCGCGTGGCCGACCGGGTGGTGCCCGTCTCGGAGCGGAAGGACGCCCTGGAGCTGGCGGAGCGGCAGGCCCGGGAGGCCGCCCGGGACTCGGCGCTGGCGGCGGACACCGCCCGGGCCGGGACGGCGCCGTCCCGGGAGGCCGTCCCCGCGGTCCCGGCGTCCACGCCTTCCCGGGGCGACTCGCTGGAGGCGGGCGGGCGCTGAGCTCGCGGGGGCGTCGGCTCCCGCCGGGGGGCGCTACGCCGCGGGCGCCCGGGCGAACTGGAGCTCGTGGAGGCGGGCGTAGAGTCCCCCCCGCTCCAGGAGCTGCTGGTGGCTCCCCTCTTCCCTGAGCTCCCCGTGGTGCATCACCAGGATGCGGTCGGCGCCCTGCACGGTGGAGAGGCGGTGGGCGATGACCAGCGAGGTCCTCCCCTTCATCAGCTCGTCGGTGGCCTGCTCGATCTGGGCCTCGATCTCCGAGTCGACGGAGCTGGTGGCCTCGTCCAGCACCAGGATGGGCGGGTCGAAGGCCAGGGCCCGGGCGAAGCTCACCAGCTGGCGCTCGCCCACCGAAAGCGTCGAGCCTCGCTCGCCCAGGGGCTGACCGTAGCCCCCCGGCAGCCGCTCGATGAAGCGGGCGGCGCCCACGCGCCGGGCCGCCTCCCGCACCCGCTCTTCGGGCACGTCGGTGTCGCCCATGCGGATGTTGTACGCCACGTCCTGGCTGAACAGGAACACGTCCTGGAGCACCAGTCCGATGCGGCGGCGCAGGTCCCGGAGGCGGAGCTCCGTGATGGGCACGCCGTCCAGCAGGATGGCCCCCCTCTGCACGTCGTAGAAGCGCATGAGGAGGTTGATGATGGTGGTCTTGCCGGCCCCCGTGTGCCCCACGATGGCCACCTTCTCTCCCGGCGCCACACGGAAGGAGAGCCCCTTCACCACCCAGTCGGGCTCCCCGTCCTCCCGCTGGCCGTAGGCGAACCACACGTCCCGGAACTCGATCTCGCCCCGGGTGGCGGCGGGCAGGGAGGTGGGTGAGGCCGGATCCCGCACGTCCACCTCCCGGTCCAGGAGCCGGAATACCCGCTCCGACGACGCCATGGCGCCCTGGAGGAGGTTGTACTTCTCCGACAGGTCCTGGATGGGGCGGAAGAAGCGGCGGGCGTACTGGAGGAACGCGGCCACCACGCCCACCGTCACGGCGCCGTCCACGATGCGCAGCCCCCCGTACCACACGATGAGGGCCAGGGCCACCGCGGTGAACACCTCGATGACCGGAAAGAAGAGGGCGTAGTACGTGATGGAGCGGAGGTGGGCCTCCAGGTAGTCCTCCTCGATGGCCTCGTGCTTCCCGGCGTCCACCTCCTCACGGTTGAAGAGCTGCACCACCCGCACCCCCGTGATGCGCTCGTGGAGGTACGCGTTGATGCGGGCCAGGCGCACGCGGATGTCCCGGTAGGCGTTCCGGATGCGGGAGCGGAACACGAACGCCGCCCAGAAGACCAGGGGCAGGACGGCGAACGTGGCCAGGGCCAGTCGCCAGTCCATCTCCACCATGACGATGACGATGAAGAGGAGGGTGAACACGTCGCCGAACACGCTCACCACGCCGGCGCTGAACAGCTCGTTCAGCGTCTCCACGTCGCTGGTGATGCGCGTCATGAGGCGCCCGACCGGGTTCCTGTCGTAGTAGCGCAGGTCGTGGCGCTGGAGCTTGGCGAAGATCTCCGTGCGCAGGTCGTACATCACGCTCTGGCCCAGCCAGGTCGTGAGGATGTCCTGTCCGTACTGGAAGAAGAAGCCCAGGACGTTGGCGCCCACGAAGAGAGCGGCCAGGGTGGTGAGCATCCCCACGTCGCGGGCCGGGATGGCGTCGTCGATGGCGCGCTGGGTGAGGATAGGCCCGACGATCTCCATGGCCGCGGCCAGGATCAGGAACACCACCGCCACCAGGGTCTGCCAGCGGTACGGCTTCACGTACGCCAACAGGCGCCGCATCAGGCGGGCGTCGTACGCCTTGCCGAGGGCTTCTTCCTCGTGGATGCCGGGGGTGGGTCCTTGGGCCATGCGTGGGGCGGGGCGGTGGGGGGACGGGACGCCGGCGGTACCCGTCCCCGCGGACGGCGGTTCCGGGGCGGAGCGGCGCCGGGCGCGGAACACGGCCGGGCCCTGGCGGGTCGGTGAGGCCCCGTCCGTCCCCCCGACCCGGAGGTCCCGTGTCCAGGCGCAGCGTCCAGCCCGAGCGTGTTCGCCCCCTGAACGGGGAGGCGGTGGCCGGGGGCGCCTACGTGCTCTACTGGATGCAGCAGAGCCAGCGTGCCCTGGACAACCCGGCCCTCGAGCGGGCGGTGCGCCGGGCCAACGACGTCGGGCTCCCCCTGGTGGTGGGCTTGGGCGTCACCGACGGCTACCCCGAGGCCAACCTGCGCCACTACCGCTTCATGCTGGAGGGGCTTGTCCAGACCGCGGGGGCGCTGGAGCGCCGGGGCATCGCCTTCCTGCTCCGGAGGGGCGACCCCGCCGACGTGGCCCTGGCCCTGGCCCGGGACGCGGCCCTGGTGGTGTGCGACCGGGGCTACCTCCGCCACCAGGTGGCATGGCGGGAGCGGGTCGCCCGGGAGGCCGGGAGGGCCGTGGAGGAGGTGGAGGCGGACGTGGTGGTGCCGGTGGACGTGGCCAGCGACAAGCGGGAATGGGCCGCCCGGACCTTCCGTCCCCGCGTTCGACGGCACCTGCGGCGCTTCCTGGAGCCCCTGGACACGACGCCGCTGGAGGTCCCCGGGACGGGGCTCGGCCTGGAGTCCCTGGACCCCGCCGACCCCGACGGCGTCCTGGACCGGCTGGACCTGGACCGGAGCGTGCCGCCCGTGACCCCCTTCTTCGAGGGGGGCACCAGCCAGGGGATGGCGCGCCTGCGGCGCTTCCTGGACGGAGGGCTCGCCCGCTACGACCGGGAGCGGGGCGATCCGGCGGCCGACGCGGGCTCGGAGCTGAGCCCATGGCTCCATTTCGGCCAGGTGGGGGCGGCTCGCCTGGCCCGGGAGGTGGACGACGCCCGGGCCCCCGCCGACGCCCGGGACGTCTTCCTGGAGGAGCTGGTGGTGCGCCGGGAGCTGGCGGTGAACTACGTTCGCCACGAGCCTCGCTACGACCGCTGGGAGGCGCTGCCCGCATGGGCGCGGCGCACCCTGGAGGAGCACCGGGACGACCCCCGGGAGCCCGGGTACGCGCCGGCCGCGCTGGAGCGGGGGCAGACCCACGACCCGTACTTCAACGCCGCCCAGAGGGAGCTCCGCTACACGGGCTACATGCCCAACCACATGCGCATGTACTGGGGGAAGCAGGTGCTGGCGTGGAGCCGGACGCCCCGGGAGGCGTTCCGTACGCTCCTTCACCTGAACAACCGCTGGTTCCTGGACGGGAGGGACCCGTCGTCGTGGGCCAACGTGGCGTGGATCTTCGGCCTCCACGACCGGGCGTGGGGCGAGCGGGACGTCTTCGGGAAGGTGCGCTCCATGACCCGGGGAGGCCTGGAGCGGAAGATCGACCCGGACGCCTACCTGGAGCGGGTGGAGGGGCTCGTGGCGCGGGCGCGCCGGGCGGGAATCACCTTCCCCGACGACTGAGGGGCGGCCTCAGCCCCGGCGCGCCTCCAGCACGGCCAGCACCGCGGCCAGGTCCGTCCCCGTGGCCCGGAGCGCCACCAGCACGTGGTAGAGGAGGTCGGCGGCCTCCTCGGGGATGCGCTCCCGATCCTGGCGCACCAGGGCGCTCACCAGCTCCACCGTCTCCTCTCCCAGCTTCTTGAGGCGGAGGTTCTCGTCGGCCAGGAGGCGCGTGGTGTAGCTCCCCTCGGGGCGGGTGCGGGCCCGCTCGGCGAGCACCCGGTCGAGCTCGGCCAGGACGTCGGGGGCGGCGGCGCCCTCGTCCGGGCTCCCCGCGCCGGTGGGCGCGCTGCCCAGGCCGAAGCAGGTCCAGTCGCCGGTGTGGCAGGCGGGGCCGGTGGGCTGCACCCGGGCGAGGACCGTGTCGCCGTCGCAGTCGGCGTGGAGGGACACCAGGCGGAGCACGTTTCCGCTGGTCTCGCCCTTGCGCCAGAGGGTCTCCCGGGAGCGGGACCAGAACCAGGCCTCGCCCGTCTCCAGCGTGTTTTCCAGCGCCTCCCGGTTCGCCCACGCCACCATGAGCACCTCCCCGGTGGCGGCGTCCTGGGCCACCACGGGGAGGAGGCCGCGCTCGTTCCAGGTGAGGCCGTCCAGGTCCGCGGTCGTCCTCAGTGCCCGGTCCTTCATGCGGCCGCCTCCCGCACGGGGAGCCCCCATCCGGCCAGGGCGTCCTTGAGGGCCCCCACGGTCGTGAGGCCGTCGTGGAGGATGCCCGCCACCAGGGCCGCCGAGGCGTGCCCCTCCCTGAAGGCGTCCCGCAGGTGGGCGGCTTCGCCGGCCCCCCCCGAGGCCACCACCGGAACCCCCACCCGGTCGGCCACCGCCCGGGTGAGCTCCAGGTCGTAGCCGGTGCGCACCCCGTCCCGGTCCATGCTGGTGAGGAGCACCTCCCCGGCACCCCGCTCCACCGCCTGCACCGCCCAGTCCACCGCGTCCTTTCCCGTGGCCCGGGAGCCGCCGTGGGTGAACGCCTGCCACGTGCCGTCCTCGCTGCGCTTGGCGTCCACGCTCACCACCACGCACTGGCTGCCGAAGCGCTTGGCGCCCCGGGTGAGGAGGGTGGGGTCGGCCAGGGCAGCGCTGTTCACGCTGATCTTGTCGGCCCCGGCCCGCAGCAGCGGCCCGATGTCCGAGGCCGCGCGCACGCCGCCCCCCACGGTGAGGGGGACGAAGAGCACCTCGGCGGTGCGTCGCACCAGGTCCAGGAGCGTGCCCCGCTCCTCCTTCGACGCCGAGATGTCCAGGTACACGATCTCGTCGGCGCCCTCGGCCTCGTAGCGTGCCGCAAGCTCGACGGGGTCGCCCACGTCGCGCAGCCCCTCGAAGTTGGTGCCCTTCACCACGCGCCCGTCCTTGACGTCCAGGCACACGACGACCCGGGGGCGGAGGCTCACAGCCGCTCCACCGACACGGCGCCCTTGGTGCTGAACACTCCCTCGCCGCCCTCGGCCAGCGCCTGGCGCAGCGCCAGCCCGGTAGCCTTCACGGCCGCCTCCACGACGTGGTGGCGGTTGCGCCCCCGCACCGCCTCCACGTGGAGGGTGGCGCCCAGGTTCACCGCCAGGCTCTGGAGGAAGTGCTCGTAGAGGGGCGAGGGAAGGCGGCCTTCGTACCAGGCCCGGCCCCCCACGTCCACGGCGGCCCGCACCAGGGCGTCGTCCATGGGGACGGCGGCCCAGCCGTAGCGGGCGCAGCTCGCCGGCACCTCGTCCTTGAGGGCGAGGCCCAGGACGATGGCCACGTCCTCCACCAGGTGGTGGCGCAGGTCGCCCTCCGCCTCCACCGACAGGTCCAGCCCGGCGTAGCGCGCCAGCGTGATCAGCATGTGGTCCAGGAACCCGTCCCCCGTGGCCACGGCGCCACCGGCCCGGATGCCGCCGGAGCCCCGGGCCACCTCCAGCACGATCCGGGTCTCCCCGGTCTCCCTCTTCAGCTTGCTCACGCGGTCTCCTCGTTGTCGCTCCGTCCCCCACGCCCTCCCCACGCCGCCGCCACCGCCGCGGCGTCCAGGGCGCCGGTGTAGAGGGCCATCCCCAGCACTGCGCCGGCGGCGCCGACGTCTGCCAGCGCGGCCAGGTCGTCCATGGTCGTGACGCCGCCGCTCACCTGCACCGGGTGGGGCGACGCGGCCAGCACCGCCTTCACGCCGGCCAGGTCGATTCCCTCCATGCGGCCCTCCCGGGCCACGTCAGTGCACAGCACGCCGGCCAGCGGCACGTCGGCGAGCCCCTCCAGGAACGCCTCGACCCGGAGCTCGCTGGCCTCGGTCCACCCCCGCCGCAGCACCACCCCCTCCCGCACGTCGGCCGCGACCACCAGGCGGCCGGGGTTGCGGCCGGCGGCCGCTCGCAGCCAGACCGGGTCGTCCACCGCCCGGGTCCCTACCACCACCCGGTCGGCCCCCGAGGCCAGGAGGGCCTCGACGGCGGCGTCGTCCCGTACCCCGCCCCCCACCTGGCTCTCGGCCGAGGTGGCCCCCAGCACCTCGGCCACCACGTCCCGGTTGTCGCCGCTTCCCAGCGCCGCGTCCAGGTCAACCACGTGGAGGGAGCGGAAGCCCTCCCGCCACCAGCGCCGCGCCACTGCGGCGGGGTCGGGGAGGGCGACCCGCTCGTCCTCGGGCCGGCCCCCCACGAGCTGCACGCACAGGCCGCCCCTGAGGTCGACGGCCGGCAGGGCGATCATCGGCCGGCGGGGGTGCGCCGCGCGAGGGCGGCCTGTTCCAGGAAGTTGGCCACCACCCGGAGCCCGGGCCGGGAGCTCTTCTCCGGGTGGAACTGGACCCCCCAGGTGGCGCCGGCCCGCACGGCCGCCGCGAAGCGGTGGCCGTCGTACTCGGACCAGCCGATCACGCTGGCCTCGTCCTCGGGCTCGCACACGTAGGAGTTGGCGTAGTAGGCCACCAGCTCCGGCGTCCCGGCGAAGAGCGGGTCGGGGGCGGTCTCCACGTCGTTCCACCCCATCTGGGGCACCACGCGGGCGCGCAGCCGGCTCACCCGTCCGGGGATGAGCCCGATGCCCGTGCCCTCGCCCTCCTCGCTGGACTCGAAGAGGAGCTGCATGCCCAGGCAGATGCCCAGGCAGGGCAGCCCCGCTTCCAGCGCCTCCCGCACCCTGGCGGGATCGGGCGGCAGCGCCTCCACGGCGGCGTCGAAGGCGCCCACCCCCGGCAGGACGAGGGCCTCGGCGGCCAGCGCCTCGTCCCAGTCGGCGGTGACGGCGACTTCGGCGCCGCCCCGTTCCAGGGCCTTGCCCAGGGAGTGGAGGTTGCCCGCGCCGTAGTCGAGGAGTGCGACCCTCACCCGGCGCTCCTCCGGGCCTCCGGCACCGCCACGACCCCCCGCTCCAGCGCCGCGTCCACGGCGGACAGGAGGCGCTCCATCAGCGGCCACGGCCCCACCGTGATGCGCAGCGCATCGCCCACCTCCGGGCAGGCGGGGAAGGGGCGCACGGCCACGTCGCCCTCCCGGATGGCCTCGGCCCAGGTCCGGGCGGTCCCGTCCTCCACCGGCACGAAGATGAAGTTCGTGTGGGAGCGGAGGGGCTGGAGCCCCCGGGTCTCGAGCTCCCGGGTCAGCAGCTCCCGGGACGTCCTGGCGTCGGCAAGGGTCTGCTCCAGCCAGCCGCTCTCGTCCCGGATGGCCGCCGCGGCCGCCATCTCCGACAGGCGCGGCACCTTGTACGGCCCCCGGGCCTTCTCCATCTCCCCGGTCACGTCCGGACGGGCCACGCCGAAGCCCACCCGCATCCCCGCCAGCCCGTACGACTTGGACATGGTGCGGGCCACCACCAGGCGGGCGCGCTCGGCGGCCTCCCGGAGGAGGGTCTCCCCGGTGAAGTCGGCGTAGGCCTCGTCCAGGAAGAGGAGGGGCCCGTTTTCGCCCTGGGCCTCCACCGCCTCCACCAGCCCGTCCAGCCAGTCCCGGGGGGCCATGGAGCCGGTGGGGTTGTTGGGCCGGCACACGTACACCAGGGCCGGATTCCCCTCCAGCAGCGTCTCGGGGTCGTCCAGGGCCACCGACCAGGGCACCGGACGGGGATCGTGCCCGTTGAGCCGCATCCAGGGCTCCACCATGGCGAACGTCGGGGTGACGTACGTCATGGGCGCCCGGGACATGGCCGCGGCCCGGAAGACGAAGTCGATGACGTCGTCGGAGCCGCACCCGGTCATCACCGCCGCGGGATCCACGTCCCAGCGCGCCGCCACCGCCTCCCGCAGGGAGTCGGCGTACAGGTACGGGTAGTGGGACAGGTCCTCGGGACGGCAGTTCCGCACCGCCTCCACGGCGGCCGGGCTCGCGCCCCACAGGTTGCGGTTGTCGCTCAGGTCCACCGCCACCGGACGCCGGTCCGGGGCGTAGCGGGAGAGGACGGCGTAGTCCTCACGGGGAAAGCGGGTCACGAGCGCCTCCTGCGCGCGGCGGCGGCGTGGCCGGGCAGTCCTTCCGCCTCGGCGAGGAGCTCCACGTCGCGGGCCATGTGGCTGGCGGCCTCGGGGGAGAGGGCCTGCCAGGTGAAGGAACGGAGGAACGTCTGCGTCGAGAGCCCGGAGAAGGCCCGGGCCGTGCCGGCGGTGGGCAGGACGTGGTTCGCGCCGGACAGGTAGTCGCCGAAGGCGACCGAGCTGGCGCCGCCCAGGAAGGCGGTCCCGGCGGTGGGGACCTCCTCCAGGTCCTCCTCCGGGTCGAGCGTGTAGAGGGCCAGGTGCTCGGGGGCGTAGTCCCGGGCGAAGGCGAGCGCCTTCTCCCGAGTGGCGGCCAGGAGCAGGGCGCCCCGGGACGCCAGGGCCGCCTCCACCACGTCGCGCCGGGGCGTGGCCTCCACCTGTGCCTCCAGCGCCTCGGCCACCGCGTCCAGCACCGAGGGCACCCACGTCACCGCCACCACGGAGGCCTCGGGGTCGTGCTCCGCCTGCGCGACGAGCTCGGCGGCCACCAGCGTCGGGTCGGCGGTGTCGTCGGCCACCACCAGCACCTCCGAGGGTCCCGCGGGCGCGTCGATGCGCACGTCGCCCGCCACCTGGCGCTTGGCCTCGATCACCCACTTGGCGCCGGGGCCCACCACAGCCTCGCAGCGGGGCACGCTCTCGGTCCCGAACGCCATGGCGGCGATGGCGCCCGCGCCTCCCACGGCGAACAGGCGATCGGCCCCGGCAAGGGCTGCCGCGGCCAGGAGCACCGGATCGGGGAGGCCGTGGGTGAGGGGGGGCGAGCACACCACCACCTCCCGCACCCCGGCGGCCCGGGCGGGAACCACGCCCATGAGCACGCTGGAGGGGTAGACCGCCCGCCCGCCGGGCGCGTACACCCCTGCCGCGTCCAGGGGCACGAAGCGGCGTCCCAGCACCACCCCCGGCTCCACCTCCAGGGCGGCGTCGGGGGGAATCTGGGACCTGTGGAACGCCTGGATGTTGGTCACGGCCCGCTCCAGCGCCCGGCGCAACGCCGGGTCCAGCTCGGCCAGGGCCTGCTCCCAGCGCCGGCGGGGCACCTCCACCGACGCCAGGTCCACGCCGTCGAAGCGCCGGGTCATGTCCAGCAGCGCCGCGTCGCCCCGCTCCTGCACGTCGGCGAGGATCCGGCGCACGTCGTCGCGCACGTTGGCGTCGTCGTCAGGTCGCCGGTCCAGGAGGATCCGGCGGTCTCCGTCGTCCAGCTCCTCCAGCCGCTTGCGCACGGCGAGGACGGGGGTGGACGTGGTGCTTTCGCTCACGGCATCAGCCTTTCGATGCGGGTCACGAGAATGCCCTCTGCGCCCAGCTTCTTCAGCCGGGCGATGGTCTGGTAGACGAGGTCCGCGTCCACCACGGCGTGGGCCGCCACCCAGCCGCCGTGATCCAGGACCTCCACGATGGTGGGGCCGCTGAGCCCCGGGATGACGGCCTTCACCTCCTCCAGTCGGTCCCGGGGGACGTTGGCCATCAGGTAGCGCTTCTCCCGGGCCCGGAGCACCGACGCCACGGCGGTGACGAGCTCCTCCACCGTCGTGCGGTGCTCGGCCGCCGCCCAGGCGTCCCGGTTCACCACCATGCGGGCCGTGGACTCCAGGATGGTGCCCACCTCCCGGAGGCCGTTCACCCGCAGCGTGGAGCCGGTGGACACCAGGTCCACGATGACGTCGGCCACGCCCACGTGGGGGGCGATCTCGGCCGCGCCGCTCACCGGGGCGATCACCACCGGGGTGCCCAGCTCCGCGAAGAAGCGGTTGGTGATGCCCGGGAAGGAGGTGGCCACGCGGGTGCCCGGCGGCAGGTCGGCGGGGCCCTGGGCGGCGCTCTCGTCCTTCACCGCCACCACCAGGCGGCAGCGGCCGAAGCCCAGGTCCAGGAGCTCCTCCACGTCGCGGCCGCTCTCGGCCAGGAGGTCGGCGCCCGTCACGCCCAGCTCGGCGGCCCCGTCGGCCACGAACTCGGGGATGTCGGCGGCCCGCACGAAGATGGCCTGGAAGTCCCGCCCGAGCGACGCCATGAGGGCCCGCTCCGAGGTGAACTCGGCCTTGAGCCCGGCCTGCTCGAACAGCTCCAGGGCGCGCTCCGAGAGGCGGCCCTTGTTGGGGAGTGCGATCCTGAGCACCCGTCGACCTTCCTGCGTTCGTGGACACAAAAAAACCGCGGCCCGTCGGGGTTCCGACGGGCCGCGGTGGCTCGAGTCGCGCTCCGGACCGCTACGCGCTCTCCACCACGAGCCCCGTCGGGGCCGCGTGATGATGGGTAAAGTACCGGGCGGAGGCATTGGAGCACATGATGCGCGAACCTAGTCGGCAGGCCGGTTGGCGGTCAAGGGGCGGGGGTGGGGGTCTCGACCCCGTGGCCCTCGCCCGCGGGAAGGTATACGCGGAAGCGGGCTCCCTGGCCCTCCCCCTCGCTGAACGCCTCGACCGTGCCGCCGTGGAGCTCCACCAGGTAACGCACCAGCGCGAGCCCGAGGCCCAGGCCGCCGTACGGGCGGGTGGTGGACTGGTCTGCCTGGCGGAAGGCGTCGAACACGTGGGGGAGGAACGCGGGCGCGATGCCCCGGCCCGTGTCCTCCACCACCAGCTCTACGTCTCCGTTGAGGCGCCCCACCGCCACCACCACCTGCCCCCCGGCGGGGGTGAAGCGCACCGCGTTGTTGAGGAGGTGCCAGGCCACCTGGCGCAGGCGCAGGGAGTCGCCCCGGGTGGGGGCGCCGTCGTCGGTGCGCACCACGACCTCCAGGGTGATGCGCTTGGCCCGGGCCGCCGGGCGCAGGGCGTCGGCCACGTCCCGGACGATCTGCACCAGATCCACCACGCGCAGGTCCAGGTCGAGCATGCCCGCCGTCATGCGGGACACGTCCAGGAGGTCCTCCACCATGCGGGCCTGCTCCCGGGCGTTGCGCTCGATGCTCTCCAGGGCGCGCTCCGTGGAGCCCGGGTCCACCTCCGGGTCCCGGAGGAGGGCGGTCCACCCCAGGATGGCGTTCACGGGCGTGCGCAGCTCGTGGGACAGCGTGCTCAGGAACTCGTCCTTGAGACGGTTGGCTTCCTCGGCCGACGCGCTCGCCTTGCGCGCATCCTCCAGGAGGCGGGCCCGCTCCCAGTCCACCCGCTCCCGCCGGGCCAGCTCGGCCCGCAGCGCTTCCAGCTTCTCGTCGAGAGAGGTGAAGCCCTCGGGCTTCCTGCCCCTCAGGCGAAGGAGGATCCAGGCGGGACCGGCCTTGTCACCGGGGCGGGCGAGGCAGCCGTCCACGCGGAAGCGCTGCACGTGGCCGGCGTGGTCCCGCAGGTCCAGGGCGCCCGGGAGCATGGAGCGGGAGCGGGCGCAGCGCGCCAGAAAGGCCTCCAGCGCCTCCCCGGGGATCTCCGCCATGCTGGACAGGGGGCTGCCCGTGGGGTCCTTGGGCATCCGCAGCCGGCGGAACGCCACGTTGGCGGCCAGGATGGTGCCGTCCGCCTCCAGGAGCAGATGGGGCTCCGGGAAGAGGTCGGCCAGGTCCAGGAAGACGTCCGGATCCGTCAAGGCTCGCCCACCGCGTCAGACCGCAAGGATGCCGGTCCGGAAGTACTCACGGGTGTGGGGCCCCAGGGGACCCTCGTCGCCGGGGACGAGGTGGACGACGACGCGACAACCCCCGTCTCCCCGGGCGATGGCCTTCTCGATCGCGACCCGGGCGTAGCCCACGTCCTCGGCGACGATGGCGCCGAACACGTTCGACGTCATCATGCACAGGGCCGGCCGGTCCAGGACCTTGTCCCCGAAGGGGCAGGCCCCGTTCTCCAGGATGATGCGCTCGTCGTCCTGCTCGACCACGCGGAAGTCGCCGCCGATGCGGGCCTTGAGGTCGACGAGTACGTCGCCGACCATCCCCCTGGAGAGAACCGGGAGCTTCATCGCCTCCCGGTACTCCTTCCCGATCTCCTCGCCCATGCGTTGGCCGACGACGCTGATGAAGCCCGCCGCCTCGTCCAGCCCCACCACGTCCTGGAGGACCCCCGCCAGGTGGCGCAGGAGGGAGCGGAAGAACGTGTCCCGGTCCAGGGCCACGGAGGCCTGGGAAGCCTCAGGACGAGATGCGGGCTCGGATGTGCGGTTCACGGGTCCGGTGCCTGTGGGATTAATCTGGTACCATCGTGGAAGCCTCCCTCGTCCGCATCAAGAAGTAGGCCGCGTCTCGGGAGCGCCGACCCTTCCCCGGGCGACCTTCGGGGGAACTTCGGCCCGGCCCCCGGGTCGAACACCGGCTATGGACGAGCCCATCCGGATCCGCGGCGCGCGGCAGCACAACCTCAAAGGGATCGACGTCGATCTTCCGAGGAGGCGCCTCACCGTGGTCACCGGGCCGTCGGGCTCCGGGAAGTCTTCGCTGGCCCTGGACACCCTCTTCGCCGAGGGGCAGCGCCGCTACGTGGAATCCCTCTCCACGTACGCCAAGCAGTTCCTGGACAGGATGGAGAAGCCCCTGGTGGACTCCATCGAGGGCATCGCCCCGGCGGTGGCCATCGAGCAGAAGAACCCCACCAAGACCAGCCGCTCCACCGTGGGCACGGCCACGGAGGTGTACGACTACCTGCGGCTGCTGTGGGCCCGGGTGGGCCGCACGATCTGCCCCGAGTGCGGCCGGGACGTGCGCCCCGACACGGTGAGCGGCGCCGTTGACCGGATCCTGGGGTTGGAAGAGGGGACCCGCTTCATGGTGACCTTCCCCCTGAAGCGCTCGGAGGAGGTCCGCCACGCCAGCATCGTGGAGAACCTCCGGGCCATGGGCTTCGTGCGGATCCTGGCCGACGGCGACGTGGTGGACCTGGGCGACGCTGACGCCGCCACCGTCGAGGGGCTCGGGCGCGACCTGGCCGAAGCCGGCGAGGTGCTGGTGGTGGTGGACCGCCTCGTGGCCCGCCCCGACGCCCGGGACCGCCTGGCCGATTCGGTGGGGACGGCGTTCTCCGAAGGGGAGGGCGAGTGCGTGGTGGTGCTGCCGGAGGGCGGCGGCCGTCTCCGCTTCACCGAGCACTTCCGCTGCCCCGAGCACCCGGATCTGCGCTTCCCCGAGCCCACTCCCCAGCTCTTCTCGTTCAACAACCCGTACGGCTCGTGCCCCGAGTGCACCGGCTTCGGCGCCACCCTCGAGTACGACCTGGACCTCATCGTCCCGAATCCGCGCCGCTCCATCGACGAGGGCGCGGTGGATCCGTGGGAGAAGCCCCGCTACCACAAGGAGCGGGACCGCCTGCGGGCGTTCGTCCGGGACCGGAAGGCGTCCCTCTACAGCCCGTGGGACGAGCTGGACGAGGAGCTTCGGGAGGCGATCCTCCACGGCGAGGGGAAGAAGAAGGGGTTCCAGGGCGTGGTGCCGTTCCTGGAGAGCCGGGAGAAGAAGCGCTACAAGCAGTACATCCGGGTCTTCCTGCGGAAGTACCAGAGCCCGGTGCCCTGCCGCCTGTGCGGCGGCGCCCGGGTGCGCCCCGAGGCGCTGAACGTCCAGGTGGCCGGCCGCACCATCGCCGAGGTGGTGGAGATGCCCCTGGAGGAGCTCCGGACCTGGGTCGACGGGAACCTCGACCTGTCGGAGATGGAGGCCAGGATCGCCGAGGTCATCCTGAGGGAGCTCCGCTCCCGGGTCGGCTTCCTGGTCGACGTGGGTCTGGGCTACCTCACCCTGTCCCGCCAGACCCGGACCCTGTCGGGGGGCGAGGCCCAGCGCATCAACCTGGCCAACTCCCTGGGCTCCAGCCTGGTGGAGACGCTGTACGTGCTGGACGAGCCCACGGTGGGGCTCCACCCCCGGGACACGGGGGCCCTCCTCTCCCTGCTGGAGCGGCTCCGGGACGGCGGCAACACGGTGGTGGTGGTGGAGCACGACGCCGAGGCCATCCGCCGCGCCGACCACGTCGTGGAGCTGGGCCCCGCCTCGGGGGAGAAGGGGGGGCAGCTGGTCTACGAGGGCCCGCCCGGGGCGCTGGAGGCCGAGGACACGGCGACGGGCCGCTACCTCTCGGGCCGGAGCGCCGTGGCGGTGCCCGCCCAGCGGCGGCCGGTGAACGGTCCCTCCCTGGCGCTCCGGGGCGCCCGGCTCCACAACGTGCGCGGCGCCGACGTGGAGATCCCCCTGGGCACCCTCACGGTGGTGACCGGGGTGTCGGGATCGGGGAAGAGCACCCTCGTGCACGACATCCTGTACCGGGCCCTGGAGAAGGAGCTGGGCGGCGGCGAGACCAGCGCCAAGGAGCACCTGGGCGAGGAGGTGGGGGGCTACGACGCCCTGGAGGGCGCCAGCCGCCTGGAAGAGGTGGTGCTGGTGGACCAGAGCCCCATCGGCCGCACCCCCCGCTCCAACCCCGTCACGTACATCAAGGCGTGGGACGAGGTGCGGCGCATCTTCGCCGAGCAGCCCCTGGCCCGGGAGCGGGGCTACCAGCCCGGCACCTTCTCCTTCAACACCCCCGGGGGCCGTTGCGAGGCGTGCAAGGGCGCCGGGCAGGTGGAGATCGAGATGGTGTTCATGGCCGACGTGTACGTGCCCTGCGACGTGTGCGGCGGCCGGCGCTACAAGAGGGAGACGCTGGAGGTGGACTACCGGGGGCTGAACATCGCCCAGGTGCTGGAGCTCACCGTGGACGAGGCCATCCGCTTCTTCATCCGGGAGGACCGGCTGGGGAAGATCCTCTGGCACCTCCAGCAGGTGGGGCTGGGCTACCTGCGCCTGGGCCAGCCCGCCCCCACCCTGTCGGGAGGCGAGGCCCAGCGGCTGAAGATCGCCCGGGAGCTGTCCGGCGCCTCCGGACGCAAGGGCCGCAAGCTCTACCTCCTGGACGAGCCCACCACGGGGCTCTCGGGGGAGGACGTGAAGAAGCTCCTCAAGGTCCTGGACCGCCTGGTCGACGCGGGCAACACGGTGCTCGTCATCGAGCACAACCTGGACGTGGTGAAGATGGCGGACTGGCTGGTGGACATGGGACCCGGCGCGGGCCACCGGGGCGGAGAGGTGGTGGCCATGGGGCGCCCCGAGGACGTGGCCCGGGTCCCGGAGAGCGCCACCGGTCGCTACCTGAGGGAGATCCTGGCGGAGACCCCCTCGGCGGCGTGAGCCGGCGGGACGGGCACGGACCGTGCACCTCCTCCTCGTCGATCACCACCATAGACCAGGACCGGGGGTGCCCCGGAACGAGGCGGGATGACGCGGGCCAAACGACGTCGGGCAGACCCCCGGAACCGGGGAATCCGTGACCTTCGAGGGGGGCTCTGGGAGCTGGAGCTGGGCCGCCACACCGACAGCCTCGCGGACGAGATGGCCGGCGCCACGGGGGGTCGGGTCACGTTCACGCGCAAGCCCGACGGACTGGCGTTCAGCGTGGCGATCCCGCCGGGGCGCACCCTCGCGGACTACGACGATGACGCGCTGGCGGCCATGATCGAAGACCGCCTCGCAGGGAGGGAGGGCGCCTAGGCCCCCCCCTCCACCGTGAACTCGGGGCTCGACGCCTCGACCTTCCCGTCTCCCAGCGGCCACTCCACCTGGAGGTGGGCCCGGTACGTGCCCGCCGTCATCGTCGGCAGCCGCGGCACCCGGAGCAGCATCGACGCCCCTGGCTGGAGCACGTCGAGCTGGAGGGTGCACGCCGTGCCGGGGGGCTGGTGGCTCACCCGGGCCCAGCCGTCCCCTTCCCGCCGCTCGAGGATGAGCCCCACGCAGGCGTTGTAGCCCAGGGGCTGATCGGAGCGGTTCCACAGCTCCAGGTCCACCGGGGCCGCCGCCGCCACCCGTCCTCCCGAAGCCCTCAGGATGATGGAGGAGGACGGGGCGATGGACGACGGGCCTGCGCACGCCGAGGCGAGCAGGGCGGCGGCGAGGAGGGGGAGGGCAGGAAAGGCGCGCACGGAATGGGGTCCTTGGTGGAAGGAGCGTGTCGTCGAGGGGCTCAGGGCGTCCGCTCGAGGAGGACCTGTCCCGACATGGTGCGGAACGCCTCCTTGCGCTCGGCGTTGGCGAAACGGCCGAGAAAGCGCCAGAGCCACATGAGGCGCATCTCACGGTGCAGGCGCCGCGCCTCCTCCACGGTGGAGCGGAACCCGGCCTCGCGCCAGCCGTAGGGGTGGAAGAAGCCGGTGCCGTTCGCGGGGGCGAACCGGAAGGGGGCGGCCTCCGTGGCCTTTCCCCACGACTTCTTCATCCACTGGAGGAGCGTCGGGTTGGCCAGGTCGGTGATCCACCAGCGGGCACCCGCCTCGGCGAGGTCCCGGGCCAGGGCCGCCACCGCCTCCGGGACCAGGTAGATGAGGAGCCCCTCGCTCACCACCAGCGCCTGGCGTGAGCCCGCCAGGAGCCGCGCCAGCAGCGCCCGGCGCGCCTCGCCGTCCGCCAGGTCGGCCGCGACCGACTCGTAGCGGCACACCGGGCTCTCCTCCGCCAGGGCGTGGCCCTTCTCCTCGAGGATGCCCGGCAGGTCCACGTCGATCCAGCGTAGCGTCCCCGGAAGGGGGAGGCGCCACGGCCGGGCATCGAGGCCGGCCGCCAGGTTCAGCACCAGGTCCGCGCCGTCCGCGACCCGCTCCAGGATCATCTCGTCGAACACGGCGGTCCGGACGATCATGGACCAGGCCATGGCCCGCCCCCTGGGGACCGTCTCCACGATGGCCTCGCCCCGGGCCCCGGCCAGCCGCCGGGCGAAGGGGTCGCGGAAGAGGGCGTCGTCCCGCTCGCTCTCCATGGCCCGGTAGACCGCCACCCAGCGGGCGGTGTCGGAGACGTGGTCGATGCCGTGCACGAACGGATCCTCCCCTCGAGCGGTCAGCCGCCGCTGAGGCTGTCCAGGATGCGCTGGTGCTCCTTTTCCTGGTCCGCCGCCTTCATGGCCCGTCCCACCACGGGTGCGCCCGGGAGGTTCGAATGGGCGATGAGGCTGTCCTTCTGGCGACGGGTCAGGGTGTCGGCGTCGGTCTTCGCGTTGATCCCCCCCGCCTCGCCGCAGGCGGCGAGGACGCAGGCGGCGAGAAGGCACGCGAGCAGGCCCGTGGCGATACGGCGCATGGGGTTGGCTCCTGCAAGATGAAGGGGTGCTTCAACGGTACCCCTCCAATGCCTCGAGCGCCATGTGGCTGGCCATGAACGTGCCCGTTCCCCGGGCCACCGGCTTCCCCCGGGCATCCCGGACCTCGGCCTCGGCCAGGGTCTGGCGCCGGGAGCGGTGGAGCACCCGGCCCGTAGCCACCAGCTCCCCCTCCACCACCGGCCGCAGGAAGTGCACGTCGAAGCTGGTGGTGAGGACGAAGTGGCGGGCGTCCAGCGATTGGGCGGCGAAGAAGGCCGCGTCGTCCAGGGTGCGGAAGAGGACCGAGCCGTGCACGGCGCCCGCCGCGTGGTGGAAGTCGGTGCGGGCCTGCACCCGTACCGTGGCCTCGCCCTCCCCCACCTCCAGGCGGAACCCCATCCAGCGGGTGATGGGCGCCCGGTGGTAGAAGCGCTCCAGGGTGCGGAAGTGGTCTTCCCGGGGGCCTTCCCGGCTCACCGCTCCCTCACGGCTGGCTTCCGGGCCCCGGCGGTCGCCGGGCCCCCACCGCCGCGCCCGCCAGGGCCGACGCGGGGATCAAAACCAGCGAGAGGAGGTGGCCCAATCCCACGCCGGCGGCGAGGCTGGCCAGACCGATGCCGCTGAGCTCCCACCCCACCACCACCATGGCCGGCAGGCTGGCCGTGACGGCGGCGCTCCACCAGTCGGTGGGGCGGCCTCGGCCGACGACCAGCCCCACGACGCCGAACAGGCCCAGGTCGAGCAGGAGGAAGAAGGGCAGGAGCGTGTAGATGGCCTTGAGGCCCCCCGCCACGACCCCTGTGAGGAGGGGGGGAGCCCGCCTCATTCCCCGATCTCCGCGTCCAGGAGTCCCGCGTCGGTCAGCGCTTCCCGGGCGCGGGCCTCGTCCTCGCGGCGCACGTCCAGACGCGCCGGGTTCACGAAGGCCATGCCCACGTCGATGCCCCCGGCGTCGTCCACCCGCAGGGCAGAGGGGATACCGGCGTCCTCCAGCACCTGGCGGGCGAACTCGCCCTGGTAGCGGTAGTGATAGCGGGCGATGGTGACGGTCTCGTCCGACACGGCGGCTCCCGGCGAAGAGGATGTTCCCGACCCTGACCCAAGTATGGGGCCCCCCACCGGTGCGCGACACGGCCGGGACCCCGGACCGGGCGTTCCCGCTATAATCGGGAGCGGTCGCTCTCCTCACGATCCTCGACATGATCCGCACCTCCCTCCGCCCCGAACCGGGGGTCGCCCCGCTGGCACGGCCGGCGCTCCTCGCGATCCTCGCGCTCCTGGCGGCGCTCCCGGCCCGGGCCGCCGCCCAGGCGCCCCTGCGCCTGCCGCCCCTGCCGGTGGACACGTTCTCCCTGGACAACGGGCTGCGGGTGATCGTCTCCGAGGACCACTCGGCGCCGCTGGTGGCGGTGAGCATGTGGTACCGCGTGGGCAGCGCCGACGAGGCGCCCGGGAGGAGCGGCTTCGCCCACCTGTTCGAGCACCTCCTCTTCCAGGAGACGGAGGACCTCGAGCCCGGCGCGATGGACCGCCTCGTCACCCGGGCCGGGGGCGTGTACAACGGCAGCACCGACGCCGACCGGACCGAGTCCTGGGAGCTCCTGCCGGCCAGCCGCCTGAACCTGGCCCTCTGGCTCCACGGGGAGCGCATGGGGCGGCTGCGCATCACCCGGCGGGGCCTCGCCACGCAGCGGGAGGTGGTGAAGGAGGAGCGGCGCCGGAGCTACGGCAACCGCCCCTACGCGGGCGCCCAGATCGCCGTCGACACCCTCTCCCAGGACTACGGGCCCTACCGCCACCCGACCATCGGCACCAGCGACGACCTGGACGCGGCGACGGTGGAAGACGTGCGGGCCTTCCACGACACCTACTACGTGCCCGGCAACGCCGTGCTGGCGGTGGTGGGCGACGTGACCCCGGCCGAGGTGCGCACCCTGGTCCGGAGGTACCTGGGGCCCGTCCCCCGGGGCGCCGCACCGCCCCCCCGGCCCGCGCCCCCCTCCGCCCCCCGCACGGACGGCGAGCGTCGCCTGGTGGTGCCTGACCCGCTGGCCCGTCTGCCCCTGGTGTGGATGGCGTTCACCACCCCGCCGGCCGACGACCCGGACCAGTACGCCCTGTCCCTCCTGTCCACCATCTTCAGCGGCGGCGAGTCCAGCCGCCTGCACCGGCGTCTGGTCGAGGGGGAGGGCGCGGCGCTGGACCTGGTGTCGGTGCTGGACCGGCGCCTCGGCACCGGGACGTTCCGCTTCGGGGCCGTCGCCAACGAGGGCGTGTCGGCGGAGCGGCTGGAAGCCCTCCTCCAGGACGAGATCGACCGCCTCCTGAAGGACGGGGTCACCCCGGCCGAGCTGGCCCGGGCCAAGAGTCAGCGCCGGGCCGCCGAGGTGCGGAGCCGCCTCACCGTGCAGGGGAAGGCGGAGGAGCTGGAGCGGCTGGCGCTCCACGACGACGACCCGTTCCTGGTGAACCACGAGATGGAGCGCTACGCCGCGGTCACCGTGGACGACATCGGCCGCGTGGCCCGGACGTACCTGACCGCCGCCAACCGAACGGTAGTGGTGGCCCAGCCCGAGGGTGGTGGGGCGCCCGACCGGGGCGCGGCGCCCGTGGACGCCCTCGGCGGGGGCGGCCGATGAGCGCCCGCCGCGGGCGGATGCGGTGGGCCGCCGCGGCCCTGGGCCTGCTGCTCCCCGGCGGGGCCCTGGCCGCCCAGGAGACGGAGCCGCCGCCGCCGCTGCCGAGGGCCCCGGTGGCGTTCCCCCCCTTCCAGGAGGCCACCTTCGCCGACGGAGCCCGGCTCCTGGTGGTGAGCCGGCACGAGGTGCCGTTCGTCACGGTCACGGCGGCGTTCCGGGGCGGCGCCGCCGTGGACCCCCCCGGGATGGCGGGGCTGTCGGGCGCCCTGGCCGACCTCCTCACCCAGGGCACGGCCACCCGCTCCCCGGACGACGTGGCCCGGGTGGTGGACTCGCTGGGAGCGACGCTGGAGGCCTCTTCGTCCGAGGACTGGGTCGCCGCCACCCTCTCGGTGCTCACCCCCGGCCTGGACCGGGGGCTGGGGCTCCTCGCCGACGCCCTGATGAATCCCGTGTTCTCCGAGGACCGGCTCGCCCTGGAGCGCACCCGCGCGCTGTCGTCCCTGAAGGCGTCGCTGGGTGAGCCCCGGACGGTGGCGGAGCGGGCGTTCACCCGGGCGGTGTACGGCGACCATCCGTACGGGCGGCTGGAGACCCCGGCGTCGGTGACGGCCTGGAGCCGGGACGCCCTGGTGGCGTACCACGAGGCGTGGATCCAACCCTCCAACGCCCTGTTCGTGGTGGCCGGCGACGTGGACGTGGAGGGGGCCCGGGCCGCTCTGGAGCGGGCATTCGGGGGCTGGACCGGGCACCCCGCCCCCTCGGTGACGTACGAGCCCGTTCCCCGGCGAGCCCAACCCGAGCTGGTGCTGGTGGACGTGCCCGGGAGCGTGCAGGCGGTGGTCCGTGCCGGCCACGTCCTCATGCGGGGCGACGACCCCGACTGGACCGCCCTGTCCGTGGCCGACCAGGTGCTGGGAGGAGGCTCCTCGGGGCGGCTCTTCCGGGTCCTCCGGGAGGAGAAGGGGTGGACGTACGGCGCGTACGCCTCCCTGGAGCGCCGCCGGGACCTGGGGACCTTCGAGGTCTCCCTGGAGACACGCTCCGAGGTGGCGCCCGACGCCATCGCCGCCGTCCTGGAGCAGGTCCGGCGCATGCGTGAGGAGATGGTCCCCCCCGGGAGCTCGCGGACACCAAGGAGTTCATGGTGGGCTCCTTCCCCCTGGGCATCGAGACCCCCCAGCAGATCGCGGCCCAGCTGGCCACCAACCGCCTCCTGGGCATCCCCGACAGCGCCATCCGCACGTACCAGGACCGCATCGACGCCCTGGGGCCGGCCGACGTACAGGAGGTGGCCCGGGAGCACCTGAGCTCCCGCGACCTGGTGGTGGTGGTGGCCGGCGACGCCCGCACCCTCCGCTCCCGTCTGCAGGCGTTCGGCAAGGTCACCGTGGTGGACGCGGCCGGCGACACCCTGACCGCCGCCGACCTGGCGCCTCCCACGCCGGAGCGACCCGACCTGGATGCGTCGCGCCTGGTCCCGGGGCGCTACCGCTACCGGATCCTCTTCCAGGGCCAGCCGGTGGGCACCATGGTGCGGGACCTGGTGCAGGACACGGCGGCCGGCCCGGCGGCGCTGGCGTGGCGGGGCACGGCCACTATGGGCCCCCAGACCGTGCGGCAGGAGGTGGTGTTCACCACCCCCGGCTTCCAGCCCCTGCGGGCCTCGGCCACCATCGAGGTGGGCGGGCGGAGCGTGGGCATGCGGGCCCGGATCCGGGACGGACGCCTGCTGGGGACCACGGAAGGCATCGGCGGTGGGCCGGACGTCGATCGTCCCATCCCCCCGGGTGCCCTCCTGGGCGACATGGTGGAGCTGGCGGTGTGGATCGCCGACCTGGCGCCGGGCGCCGAGCTGAGCCTCCCGGTGGTGCAGCTCCAGACCGGGGTGCTGGAGACGACGCCGGTGAAGGTCGCGGGCACCGAGGAGGTCACGGTGCCCGCGGGCACGTTCGACGCGTACCGGGTGGATGTGGGCGGCAGCGGATCCCAGACGGTGTGGGCCCGGAGGGCGGCCCCCCACGTGATCCTCAAGGTGGTGCCGAAGGGACAGCCGGTGACCATGGAGCTGGAGGCGCTGCCCGACGCCAGCGGAGGGGGAAGGCGCTGAGCGGCCCCCGGGTCACGGTCCTGCTGCCCGTGCGGGACGGGGCGGCGCACCTGGAGGCGTGCGCCGCCTCCCTGGTGGCGCAGACGCTGGACGACTGGGAGGCGGTGGTGGTGGACGACGGCTCCGTCGACGCCACGCCGGAGCTCCTGCGGGCGTGGGCCGCGGCGGAGCCCCGGGTGCGGGTGGTCCGGCAGGAGCGCTCGGGCGTGGTTCGGGCGCTGGAGCGGGCACGGAGCCTGGCCCGGGCGCCGTTCCTGGCCCGCATGGACGCCGACGACGTGGCGGCCCCCCGCCGCCTGGAGCGCCAGCTCGCCCTCATGGAGGGGGAGCCGGCGCTGGGCGCCTGCGGCACGGGGGTCGAGTACTTCCCCCGCTCCCTGGTGCGGGACGGAGCGCGGCGCTACGAGGCGTGGCTGAACGGCCTCACCACCCCCGAGGCCATCGAGCGCGACCTGTTCGTGGAGTGTCCCCTGGCCCACCCCACCTTCTTCCTCAGGGCCGACGCCGTGGCCGCCGTGGGCGGCTACCGTGACGCGGGGTGGCCCGAGGACTACGACCTCCTCCTCCGCTTGTGGGCCGCGGGCGCCCGCCTGGGGCGCGTTCCCGAGGTGCTGCTGCGCTGGCGGGAGGGTCCGGTGCGCCTCTCCCGCACGTCGCCGGCCTACTCGGCGGAGGCGTTCCGGCGCTGCAAGGTCCACTGGCTGGGGAGGACCCTGCTCCCCTCCCGGGAGGGCGTGGTGGTGTGGGGGGCCGGCCCCACCGGGAAGGCCTTCTCCCGCACGCTCCGTGGGGCCGGGGTGGAGGTGCGGGCCTTCGTGGAGCTGGACCCCCGCAAGATCGGACAGGAGATCCATGGCGCGCCGGTGGTGGCGCCGGCGGGGGTGGACCGCTTCCGGGGGGCGTTCTGCCTGGCCGCCGTCGCCCAGCCGGGCGCCCGGGAGGAGGTGCGGGCGGCCCTGGTGGAGCGAGGGTGGCGAGAGATGGAGGATTTCGCCGCCGTCGCGTGACCCCGGGAGCCCCTCCCGGGACGCCCCTCCGACCCCCGTTCCAGTGGGGGGGCGTGCCGTTGCCCCATCCCCGCCAGAATCGTTATATTTCAATACTTTAGCCCGGGTCGCTCTCCGCGCTGCGGAAGGGGGGTCCGGGCATCGTCCGCGACCCACCCGACGGGCATCGGAGACGAGGCTGTCCTTGCCCCACGATCGGCACCCCCACCGGCGCGTCCGGTGAAGCATTCCTGCCCGTGCTTTTCGGCCGGCCCCCACCCCCGCCGGGCTGCCGGGCGGTCCCGGGCTGGGCGCTCCCGCTCACGGGCGGCTGGCGCATCTCATGGAGCAGGGCGTGACGCGTCGCTCGTGCGCCCGGTGCGGTCTGTCGGTCAGGATCTGAGGTATCTCGCGCGGGTCACCCTCGCGCTTCCCACGGAAGGTTGAGCCATGGCGGATTTCGACGACAACGAGACGGGCGGCGGCGAGGACGTGGGGCAGGACGAGCTGGAGGGGGAGCCCGGGGGCGACGGCGCCGCCCTCGGCCAGAAGGTGGTGGCCCGGGTCCTCGAGGAGGAGATGAGGGAGTCGTTCATCGATTACTCGATGAGCGTCATCGTCCAGCGCGCCCTGCCCGACGTGCGTGACGGGCTCAAGCCCGTCCACCGCCGGATCCTGTACGCCATGAGCCAGCTCGGCCTCTCGCCGGGCCGGGGCTACAAGAAGAGCGCGACGGTGGTGGGTGAGGTGCTGGGCAAGTACCACCCCCACGGCGACGCGGCCGTGTACGACTCCATGGTCCGCATGGTCCAGGACTTCTCCCTGCGCTATCCGCTGGTGGACGGGCAGGGGAACTTCGGCTCCATCGACGGCGACTCGGCGGCGGCCTACCGCTACACCGAGGCGCGGCTGACCAACCTGGCCATGGAGCTGCTGGAGGACATCGACAAGGAGACGGTGCCCTTCATCGACAACTTCGACGGCCGGCTGAAGGAGCCGGTGGTGCTGCCGTCCAAGGTGCCGAACCTGCTGGTGAACGGCTCCAGCGGCATCGCTGTCGGGATGGCCACCAACATCCCGCCCCACAACCTCCGTGAGGTGGTGGAGGCCTGCCAGGCCCTCATCCAGAACCGGGACCTCCCCGACGAGGCGCTCCAGGCCATCGTGCTGGGCCCCGACTTCCCCACCGGCGGCTACATCTGCGGCCGGGAGGGCATCCGGGAGGCGTACAAGACCGGGCGGGGCCGCGTGGTGATGCGGGCCAAGGCCGACATCGAGGAGACCCCGAACGGCGAGCGCATCATCGTCACCGAGGTCCCCTTCATGGTGAACAAGTCTCGCCTGGTCGAGCAGATCGCCCAGCTCGTGCGGGACAAGCGCATCACCGACATCCGGGACCTGCGGGACGAGTCGGACCGGGAGGGCATCCGCGTCGTCGTGGAGCTGAAGCGCGACGCCATTCCCCACATCGTCCTGAACCAGCTCTACAAGATGACCCAGATGCAGTCGACGTTCGGCTGCATCATGCTGGCGCTGGTGGACGGCGTGCCGAAGGTGATGAGCCTTCGGGAGATGCTCCTCCACTTCCTGGACCACCGCCACGTCGTGGTGGTGAAGCGGAGCGAGTACGACCTCAGGAAGGCCCTCGACCGGGAGCACATCCTCGAGGGCCTCAAGATCGCCGTCGACAACATCGACGAGGTCATCAAGATCATCCGTGGCTCCGACGACAGCGACCAGGCGAGCACGGCCCTGCAGGAGCGCTTCGAGCTCTCCGAGCGGCAGGCCAAGGCCATCCTGGACATGCGCCTGGCCCGTCTCACCGGCCTCGAGATGGAGAAGCTGGAGGCCGAGCTCACCGAGGTGCGCGCCACCATCGAGGACCTCCGGGACATCCTGGGGAGCCAGGAGCGGCGCTACCGCATCATCGGTGACGAGCTCGAGTACCTGTCGGAGAAGTACGGCGACGCCCGCAGGACCGACATCCTGGGCGAGTCGGCCGACCTGGACATCGAGGACCTGATCCCCGACCAGGAGATGGTCCTCACGGTGTCGCGCCAGGGGTACGTGAAGCGGGTGCCCGTGGAGACGTACCGGGCCCAGCGCCGGGGCGGCAGGGGGCTCAGGGGGATGAACACGAAGGAGGAGGATTGGGTCGAGCACCTCTTCGTGGCGTCCACCCACGACTACATCATGATCTTCACGCGGAGCGGCCAGTGCCACTGGCTCAAGGTGTGGCAGATTCCCGAGGCCAGCCGGTCGAGCCGGGGCAAGCCCATCGTGAACCTGGTGAGCCTGGACCAGGGCGACGAGATCGCCGCCCTGGTGCCGGTCCGGGAGTTCAGCGAGGACCGCTACCTCCTCTTCTGCACCCGCAAGGGCGTGGTGAAGAAGACCCAGCTCAGCGCCTACGGCAACGTGCGCACCGTGGGGCTCAACGCCATCAACGTGCGGGACGGCGACGAGCTCATCGACGTCCAGATCACCAGCGGCGACAGTGAGGTCGTGCTGGCCACACGCGAGGGGATGGCCATCCACTTCCACGAGTCCGACGCCCGCCCCATGGGCCGGGCCACCGAGGGGGTTCGGGGCATCCGCCTCCGGGAAGGCGACGTGGTGGTGGGCATGGTGGTGGTGCGGCCCGACTCGGCCATCCTGGTGGTGACCGAGAACGGCATGGGCAAGCGCACCCAGGTGGGCGAGTACCGCCTCCAGGGTCGCGGCGGCCAGGGCGTCATCAACATCAAGACGTCGGACAAGACCGGGCGGGTGGTGGCCATCAAGGCCGTCACCGAGGACGAGCAGCTCATGCTCATCACCCGGAACGGCGTGGTGAACCGCCAGCGGGTCGACGAGATCCGCATGATCGGCCGAGCCACCCAGGGCGTGCGCCTCGTCAGCTTGGACGACGGTGACCGGGTGATGGACGTGGCCCGGGTCATCCCCGAAGACGACGAGGAGGCCGAGGAGGACGCCGTGGAGGCCGCCGAGGCCGAAGCCGCCGCGGACCGGGCCGCCACCCGGTCGGACGAGCCCAGCATCGAGGACGAGGCCGCCGGTGAGATCGACCCCGAGGCGCCCAGCGTGGGCGAGTCGGACATCGGGGAGGAGAAGCCCTGAGCGGACGGGTGCCCCCGGGCTGAACGCGTCGACCCCTGCCCGGCTCCCAGCCCGGCAGGGGTCGCGTGCGTCGGGGGTGGAGGGTGCCGGGCCCGCCCGCGCGGGGCGTCGGCGCGTGCGGGGGGACGGCGCATGCGAGGGGCGGCCGGAGCGGGCGGTCGGTGGGAGCCGGAGGGAGCGGTGCGAGCCAAGTGCGTCACGTTCCCGGCAGTCCGCGGCCGGCGAGCGTGCCGGCGCGTCGGCACCCGGACCGGCCCGGGTGCTCCGCCTCAGGTCACCGGCTCGTCCTGCCGCACGGGAGACGCCTCGCCCACCCGGGTCCGCGCCCAGCGGGCCATGAGCCAGCGCACCCCGAACGTGTCGAGGATGCCCACCCACAGGCGGTTCCCGATGCCGTATTTGGTGTGGCCGTGGCGGCGGGGGCGGTGCCCCACCGGCACCTCGGCCACGGTGGCGCCGTTCAGGCGGAGGAGGGTGGGGAGGAAGCGGTGCATCCCCCGGAAGGGGGGCAGCGGGTCGGCCAGCTCACGGCGGAACACCCGGATGGCGCAGCCCACGTCCGTGACCGTCTCGCGGGTGAGGGCGTTCCGGTAACCGTTGGCGATGCGGCTCGACACGCGGCGGATCCAGGTGTCGCGGCGGGACACGCGCACACCGTTCACCAGGCCGACGTCGCGGCTCTCCAGCTCGGCCACCAGGCGGGGCAGGTCGGCCGGGTCGTTCTGGAGGTCGGCGTCCAGGGTGCCCAGGAGCTCCCCCGGGCGGCCCGGAAGCCCGCCAGAAGCGCAGCCGATTGGCCGCTGTTTCGCTCCAGAGACAGCCAGCGGTGGGCGGGGCGCTCCGCCGCCAGCGCCCGCAGGGCGGCCAGCGACCCGTCCGTGCTCCCGTCGTCGACCCAGACACACTCCCACGGCCGGCCCAGGCGGGCCATGGCCTGGTCGATCTCGGCGGCGAGGAGCGGAACCGACGCCTCTTCGTCCTTCACGGGCACGACGATGCTCAGGTACGGTGCGTCGTCGTGGGACACGGCCTCGAACATGGGGCTCCGAGGGGTGGAGGAGGAGGCAACACGGTAAAGGTAGTCGGTTTCGTCGGGAATTGGAGGGACCCGGCACCCCCGCCGGACGGACGGGGTAGCTTGCCGGCACCTCCCGTCCACCCCAGCCCCCGACGCTCCGTGACCTCGACGCCCGCCGCCACCTCCGAGCTGGTGCGCCTCGCCGACGTGCGCGCCGCCGCCGACCGCCTCCGGGGCGTCATCGTGCGCACGCCCCTCCTCGCCGACCCGGACCTGTCGGAGCGGCTCGGGACCGAGGTGCGCCTCAAGTGCGAGTCGCTCCAACGGGCCGGCTCCTTCAAGGCCCGGGGAGCCAACAACTTCGTCATGCAGCTCGCCGACGACGCCGTGGCGGGGGGCGTGATCACCTACTCGTCGGGGAACCATGCCCAGGCGGTGGCGCTTGCGGCCCGCATCCGGGGGGTCAAGGCGGTTGTGGTGATGCCGACCACCGCCCCCGCGGTGAAGCGGCAGGGTGCCGAGCGGCTGGGCGCCCGGGTGGTGCTGGAGGGCACCACGTCACTGGAGCGGAAGGTGCGGGCCGAGGCCATCGCCCAGGAGGAGGGGCTCGCCATGGTGCCCCCCTTCGACCACCCGTGGATCATCGCGGGGCAGGGCACCGCGGGCCTCGAGATCCACGAGGACTGGCCCGACGTAGGCACGGTGGTGGTGCCCATCGGCGGTGGCGGCCTCTTCAGCGGGATTTGCTCGGCGCTCCGCCGTCTCAGCCCCGGGGTGCGCCTGGTGGGCGTGGAGCCCGAGGGTGCGGCCTCCATGCGGGCCGCCCTGGACGCCGGCCATCCGGTCACCCTGGACCACATCGCCACCATCGCCGACGGGCTCGCCCCGGTGCGCACCGGCGACCTCACCTTCCAGCACGTGAGGGAGCTGGCCGACGACGTGGTGACCGTCTCCGACGAGGCCATCCGGGAGGCCACCCGGCACCTCCTCCACGGGCGCAAGCTGGTGGTGGAGTTCAGCGGGGCGGCCACGGTGGCGGCGCTCCTCTCCGGCGCCGTCCCGACCGACCGGCCCACGGCGGCCGTCCTGAGCGGCGGCAACCTGGACCCTTCCCTCCTGGTGGAGCTGGCCCGGGCCTAGCGGGCAGCGGCCTCCGCCATACACCCGAGACCGAGCCCCTTCGTGACCTCCGACGCTCCCGCCCCACCGGACGACGGCACCGCGGCGTTCGACGTGGTCGTGGTGGGGGGCGGCCCCGCGGGGCTGTCCGCCGCCCTCGTGCTGGGCCGCTGCCGCAGGCGCGTGCTCGTGCTGGACGACGGCGAGCCCCGCAACGCACCCGCGGCCGCCCTCCACGGCTACCTGACCCGGGACGGGACGCCGCCCCTGGAGCTCCTGCGCATGGGCCGCGAGGAGCTGGAGCGCTACGACGTGGCGGTGCGCCAGGAGCGGGCGGTGCGGGCCCGGGCCCTCGAGCCCCCCGCCGAAGGGAGCACCGGCGCCCGCTTCGAGGTCACCCTCGCCGACGGCGGGTGCGTGCGGGCCCGCCGTCTCCTCCTGGCCACGGGGGTCCGGGACCAGCTTCCCGACGTCGAGGGGGTGCGCCGCTACTACGGCCGTGGGGTGCACCACTGCCCCTACTGTGACGGCTGGGAGCACGCCGATGGGCGCCTGGCGGTGCTGGGCTCGGACGAGGCGGCGGTGGCCATGGCCCTGGGGCTGCTCACCTGGTCGCCGGACGTCACCCTCCTCCCGAACGGGGGCGCGCTCCCGGCGGAGGCCCGGGACAAGCTCGAGCGGAACGGCGTGGCCATCGCGGCAGGGGTCGTGGCGGCCGTCCGGGGCGACGGGGAGCACGCCCGCACCGTCGCCTTCGAGGACGGCGCCACGCGCCCCGTCGATGCCCTCTTCTTCCACACCGCCCGCACCCAGCACTCCGACCTACCGGGCATGCTGGGGTGCACGGTGGAGGACAGCGGCGAGGTGGTGGTGCGGGGGCCGCAGAAGACCGAGGTGGCCGGGCTGTTCCTCGCCGGCGACGCCGACGGCGACGTCCAGTTCGTCATCGTCGCGGCAGCGGAGGGCGCCCGGGCGGCGGTGGCCATCAACCACGACCTCCAGAAGGAGGAGCGGGCGTGAGCCACGACGTCAACGACACCCTCACGGCGGTGGCGGGCCTCACGGTGGGCCACGCCACCCTCCCCGAGGGGCCCACCGGGTGCACGGTGGTGATCGGACCCTTCCGGGCCGCCGCCCACGTGGCGGGGATGGCCACCGGGACCCGGGAGCTGGACGTGCTCCGTCCGGAGCACCTGGTGCCCACCGCGGACGCCATCCTCCTCACGGGCGGCTCGGCGTTCGGCCTGGCCGCCGCCGACGGGGTGGCGGCCTGGCTGTCCGCGCGGGGGCGAGGCTTCGACACCGGCGTGGCCAGGGTACCCATCGTGCCGGCCGCCGTGATCTTCGACCTGCGGGAGGGTGGCCCGCGTCCCGGCCCCGGGGAAGGCCGCGCGGCGTGCGACGCCGCCCGCGGCGACCCGGTCTCCGAGGGACGGGTGGGCGCGGGCGCCGGCGCTACGGTGGGCAAGGCCGCCGGCCGCGAGCGGGCGTCGCCGGGCGGCATCGGCTCGGCGGCGGAACGGGTGCGGGAATGGACGGTCGGGGCCCTGGCCGTGGTGAACGCCCTGGGCGACGTCCTGGACGATCGGGGCCGGGTGGTGGCCGGCGCCCGGGGCCCCGACGGCGGGTGGCTGGATTCGTCCCGGCTGCTGGTGGAGGCGCGGGCGGAGGTGGGGGGGAGGGAGACGCCTTCCGGGGGTAACACCACCCTGGCGGTGGTGGCGACGGACGCTCCCCTCTCCCGGGTAGACCTGGGACGGGTGGCCCGCATGGCAGCCACGGCGCTGGCCCGGCGCATCTCGCCCGTAGCCACGCCCTTCGACGGCGACGTGGTGTTCGCCGTGAGCACCGCCCCGGACGAGCGGCCGCTTCCGCTCCTGGACATCACTGCCCTCGGCGTCGCGGCCCGCGACGCCCTGGAGCGCGCCATCACCCGGGCCGTGACGGTTAACGCATGAGACGGCTTGTCCTCTTCGACATCGACGGGACCCTCATCCGGGGCGGCCCCGCCAAGGACGCCTTCCATGAGGCGATGGTGTCCACCTTCGGTACGTCCGGGGCCATCCAGGGCCACGACTTCTCCGGGAAGACCGACCCCCAGATCGCCCGGGAGCTCCTCACCGGCGCCGGGCTAGCCCAGGCCGATGTGGACCGGGGCTTTCCCCGGCTGTGGGAGCGCTACCTGGAGGAGCTGGAGGCGCGCCTGCCGGAGAAGCCGGTGGACGTCCTCCCGGGCGTGCCCGGGCTTCTGGACGCCCTGGAGGCCACCGGCGAGGTGGCCCTCGGGCTGGTCACGGGCAACATCGTCCGGGGCGCCCGCCTCAAGCTGGGCTCGGCCGGGCTGGCGGAGCGCTTCCAGGTGGGGGGCTTCGGCTCCGACTCGGAGGAGAGGAACGACCTGCCCGCCATCGCCATCCGCCGGGCCCGGGAGGCGTGGGAGGTGGATTTCTCCGGCGAGGCGGTGGTCATCGTGGGCGACACCCCCCGGGATGTGGCGTGCGGGCGCCACGGCGGGTGCCGCACCGTGGCGGTGGCCACGGGCCGCTTCAGCGCCGGCGAGTTGCGCAGGGTCGAGCCGGACCATCTCTTCGATGATCTCTCGCACACCTCCCGCGTGGTCGAGGTGCTGCTGGACGGGCGGTGACGCCCGAACCATCTTCCCCGGGCACGGGTACCCCCTTCTGGGCGTGCCCCGACGCCCCCCGACCTCGCCATCCGTTTCCCACCACCGGAGCACGGCACCGTGGCCAAGAAGAATCGGCGGGACTCCGCCGGCGGCTCCTCGATGAGCAAGTTCTACTGGATCCTGGGCATCGTCGCCGTCGTCGGCGTCGGCGTCGTGGGGTATTCCGTCGGCACCAACGCCTTCGGCAAGGCCGTGTCCGAGCCCGTGGACGTCCAGGGGTTGGACGATCCGACCACGCTGGTCCAGAAGGCCCAGCCCATGGTGCTGGGCGACGAGAACGCGCCCATCAGCATCATCGAGTTCGGCGACTTCCAGTGCCCGGCGTGCGGCCAGTTCTATCAGCAGGTGGAGCAGCAGGTGCGCTTCGCCTACATCGACCCGGGGAAGGCGAAGTACATCTTCTACGACTTCCCCCTGGTCAACAACCACCCCCACGCCTTCATCGCCGCCCGGGCAGCCCGCTGCGCGGCCGACCAGAACAAGTTCTGGCCCTACCACGACACGCTCTACAAGAACCAGGCGAGCTGGGCGGCCGAGAACGACCCCGTGAACACCTTCGTGGGCTATGCCAGGGACCTGGGGCTGAACGCCGACACCTTCGAGGCGTGCATCCGGAGTGACGCCCACGCCGACGTGGTGACGGCGAACATGCGCCTCGGGCAGGAGCTGGGCGTGAACGGCACGCCCACGGTCATGGTGAGCCGGGGACAGGGCATGGCCCGGCGGGTGCAGCGCAACACCTTCGACGCCATCCAGGAGGCCGTGGAGGCGATGCAGCCGGCACCGGAGGGCGGATCGGGCGGCAAGTGACGCCTCCCGAAGCCGCCGCGGAACCGCCGCGGAACCGCATGGTGGTGGCCGTCCTGGCCCTGGTGGGCCTCTTCGACGCCCTCTACCTCCTGGCCCACAACCTGGGGCTCATCCAGCTCATCTGTGGTACGGGCGGGTGCGGCGTGGTCCAGGCCAGCCGCTGGTCGCGCCTCGGGCCCGTCCCGGTGGCCGCCATCGGCGTGGCGGGCTACGTGGCGCTGCTCACCGTTGCCCTGGCCGGCCTCTCCCCTGAGCGCTGGCGCTCCGGAGCCATCGCCGTGCTCCTGCTGGCCGGCTCGGCGGCGGGCGTGGCGTTCACCGCCTGGCTGACCTACCTGGAGGCCTACGTCATTCACGCCTGGTGCCAGTGGTGCCTGGTGTCGGCCGGCCTCATCACCCTCATCTTCCTGGCCTCGCTCCCCGAGGCCGCCCGCATCGGAGCGCGTACGTGAGCGAAGGCATGGTCAGGGTCCGGCTCCTCTTCGTGGACGACGGCGAGTACCACCGGGAAACGATCGCGGTGGCGTCGGGCGCCCTGGAGGGCTACGAGCGCATCATCGACGCGCTCCGGGAGGAGCCGGCGATCCTGAAGGACGTGTGGATCGACGTGGACCGGCTGTGCGCCGCCTACCGGGTGGAGAACGGGGAGGAGGGCTAGCCCTCAACCCCCGGCCGGGTCCCCGCCCACGGCGGCGAGGGCCCGCTCCCGCGTCCACGCCTCCACCACCTCCGGGGGCCAGGCGCCGCGCCCCTCCAGCGCCACCAGCCGCGACGCCTCCTCCAGCGCCCGCTCCGCCGTGGCGCCGTCCACCCACCCCCGCGCCAGCGCCTCGTCCAGCTCGTCCCGGTCGAGGATCGCGGGCGCTCCGCCGGCGGGGATCCACACGTCCAGGAACAGGTCGGTGGTGTGCCACTCGTGCCCCGGGCGGATGTCCACGGGGGTGAGGACGTTGGCGTAGACGCCAGTGAAGCGGCCGCTCGCGTCGTGGAAGCGGCCGATGTCGTGCCACGCGTCGGGGAAGGTGAACCACACCACGTCCGAGCCGTCCTCCAGCGCCACCACCCCCTCCACCACCATGGGCTCCGGCACCTCGAGCCCCGTGCTGAACGTCACCTTCACGTCGGGGGCGTCGTGGACCAGCCACTGCCGGAACACCTGCATGCGGTCGGGCGGCCGCAGGTAGTGGATCGCCACCCGGGGGAGGCTCACTCCCCGAAGGTCTCGTAGAACGTCCGGTCCTTGGCGGCCAGCTCCTGGATCAGGGGCGCTGGCTGGAAGCGCACGCCGTAGCGCTCCTGGAGCTCCTGGAGCCCCGTGCACGCCCTCCTGGGGTGGAGGGTGTCGGCGAAGCGGAGCAGCCCCCCGCGGAATGGCGGGAAGCCGGTGCCCATGATCATGCCCAGGTCCACGTCCCCCGCCCGCCCCACGATGCCGTCCTCCAGCACGCGGGCCGCCTCGTTGATCATGGTGAGGACCAGCCGGTGCCGGATCTCCTTCTTCGGAATCGTCGAGCGCTCGGCGGGGACGCTGGTGCCCAGGTCGCCGTAGACCTCCTCGTCCACCCCCTGCTCCTTGCCTCCCTCGTAGCGGTAGAAGCCGCGCCCCCCCTTCCGCCCCAGGCGCCCGCTCTCCTCCACCGCCAGGAGGGGCGGGGCGGGCCGCAGGCGCTCGCCGAACGCCTCGTGAAGCGTCTGGCCGGCGTGACGGGCGATGTCGATGCCCACTTCGTCCACCAGGCGCAGCGGCCCCATGGGCATGCCGAAGTCCAGCGCCGCGGCGTCGATGGCCCCGATGCCGGCGCCGTCGGCCAGGAGCCAGCCCGCCTCGTTCAGGTACGGTCCCAGGATGCGGTTCACCAGGAAGCCGGGCCCGTCCTTCACGGCCACCGGCACCTTGCCCAGGTCCACGGCCAGGCGGTAGAGGGTGGCCACCGTCTCGTCCGAGGTGCGCTCGCCCCGCACCACCTCCACCAGGGGCATGCGGTGCACGGGGTTGAAGAAGTGGAGGCCGCCGAAGTCGCCGGGGCGCTCCAGCGCCTCGGCCATGGCGTCTACGGACAGGGACGACGTGTTGGTCGCCAGGATGCAGCCTTCGTGGACGTGCTCCTCCGCCTCCCGGAGCACCTGCCGCTTCACGTCCATGCGCTCCACCACCGCCTCGATCACCAGGTCGGCGGCGGCGAAGCCGTGGTATTCAACCCCGCCCGAGATGCGCTCCATGGCGGCGTCGGCGTCCCGGCGGCTCATCTTGCGGCGCTCCACCGCCTTGTCGAAGAGCTGGCGGGCGTGCTGGAGCCCGCTGGAGACGGCCTCGTGGCGGATGTCCTTCATGCGCACGCGCCGGCCCCGGAAGGCCAGGAGCTGGGCGATGCCGCCCCCCATGACCCCCGCCCCCAGCACGGCCACGCTCTCGACGGGGCGGGGCTCCACGCCCGGACCGGCACCGGTCTCCTTGCGGGCCCGCTCCCGGAGCTGGAACACGTGGATGAGGTTCTTGCTCACCGGTGTGGTGATGAGCTCGCCGGCCACCTCCGATTCCCGGCGCAGCGCCTTCTCCATGCTGGAGCCCAGGGTGGCGTCGAGCACGTCCAGAATCCTCAGGGGGGCAGGGTAGTGCCCTCCGGTGCGGGAGAGGACCTGCTTCCTGGCGGTGCGCAGGATCACCTTGCGGCCGGGGGCCGTGTCCTCCAGGACCCGCTGCATGAAGCTCCGCTTGCGCCGGGGCGGGCCGGCCTCTCCCGCGGCCGCGGCTCGGGCGAAGGCGGCCACCTCGTCGTGGAAGATCTCGGCGGGGAGCACCTGGGTGACCAGCCCCGTGCGGCGCGCCTTCGAGGCGCTGACGGTGTCGCCGGTGAGGAGCATGCCGAGGGCGGCCTGCAGGCCGATCAGGCGGGGGAGGCGGGTCGTGCCGCCCCACGCGGGCAGGATGCCGAGCTGAACCTCGGGGAGCCCGATCTTCGTCTTCGGGCTGTCGGAGGCGAGGCGGTAGCGGCACGCGAGGGCCATCTCGGTGCCGCCCCCGAGGCAGATCCCGTGGATGGCGGCCACCGTGGGCACCGGCAGGTGCTCCAGGTCCATGAAGATGGCCTGCCCCAGCCTGGACGCCGCCTCCCCGGCCCGTGGGTCCTCGATGGCCTGGATGGCCTCCACCTCGGCGCCCGCGACGAAGCTATCGGGTTTGCCGCTGATCACCACCAGGGCCCGCATCTGTCCCGCCCGGGCCAGAGCGTCGGCCTCTTCCAGGACGGCGGCGAAGTGCCGCATGACCGGCTCGGTGAGCACGTTGACCTTCCGCTCCGGGTCGTCGAGAACGACCCACCCGATGCCCTCCCGGTCCACCTCGAGCCGCGGGGTGGCGGGTGGATCGTTCAGGGGTGGCGTCGGCTCGTGCTCCATGGTGCCTCCTGGAATGGTGCGGGGTGCCGCACGAGAAAAACCCCGGGCACCGCTCGGGGTGCCCGGGGTCTCGCGTCCGGCTGAGCCGGCGCGCCCGGTGGAGGCGGCCGGCGCCGCGCAGGAGGGACGCCTACAGCTTGGTGCGCTTCTGGGCGTTCTCCCGGGTGAGCGTCACCTGGATGGGATCGCCCCGGGTGACGTCGATGGGGACGTTCCAGTAGAGCTCCTGGTACGGCTCCTCGTAGCGGGCGTGCACCCAGTACTTGCCCGGTTTCACCTCGAAGCGCGCGATGCCCTCGGCGCCGGTGGTGTCGGCGTTCTCCTTGAGCCCCGTGGCCGCCACCTTGGCCGCGATGGCCTCATCCACGTTGGCGAAGGCTTCGTTGGCCCACTGGTCCCGGGCGATCTTGATCTTCTGCGCCTCGCCGATGGTGGCCTTCGACAGGGAGTCGAAACGGCTGAAGGCCTTCTTCATGTTGGCCTCGACCTTGGAATACTGGTCGTCGAGGTCGTTGAACTCCTTGAAGAGGGCCACATAGCGCGCCTCGCCCCGGCTGTACTTCTTCATCTCGTTGTCCAGCTTCTGCAGCGTGTCGCGGAGGGCGTTCCAGCGGGACTCGTACCCCCGCCACTCCTGCTGCGCCTCGGCCACCTTCGCCTGCGCCTGGACGAGGGAATCCGGGATCGGCGGCTGGGGCGTGGACGCGGCGGCCTCCAGGGAGTCGAAGATGACGTCCCGGTCGTAGGGCAGGAGCCACACCTCGAGGTCGCCGATGGGCTTGGCCTCGGCCGCGGTGCCCACGCCCTGGGCGGCCTGCTCGGGCTGCAGCTCCGCGGTCACCACCACCTGGGCGGGTCCGCACGCGCCGACGGCGAGGGCCGCGGCGAGGATCAGCCAGCTACGCTTCATCGTCTCACTCCGTGACTTGTTCCGGAAAAATCAGCGGCGAAAGTACGTCCCGGAGGCGGCCCCATCAAGCCCCGGGGCCCGCCGCGCCCGGGCGGCCGCCTCAGAACGAGCGGCCGGCCAGGTCCGGACCCAGGATCAGGATGCGGGGCTCGCCCAGGTCCTCGGCTGCGTCGGCGAGGGCCCGGGGATCCAGGGAGCGGATGTCGTCCGGGAGCTGGCGCACGGCGCCCTCACGCAGCAGATCCAGCGTCATGCGCAGGGCCTCCGCCTCGGGAGGAGCCTCCGCCAGGAGCTCGGCGCTCCTGAAGCGCCGCCGCTGCCAGACGAAGAAGGGGGGGGCGATCGGATCCTCCATCCGGTGGACCAGGTCGACGATGCGCCTTTCCCATCGGGTGGCCGATTCGGGCGTGACCGCCGCCTCCACCAGGACCACCCTGCCGCCCGGGGTGTCTTCTACGCGAGACGACGCCGAGAAGATCCCGGGGTCGGGGGGGGTGGGGTTGAGCTCCTCGGTGATGCGGTGGGCCACCATCTCCAGCGCCGTGCGGGAGGCTTCGTCCGAGGCGGGGAACGCCACTCCGAGCCACGAGTTGGTGACTTCCCGGGAGAGGAGGATGCGCTGGCCCTCGTCCCACGCCCTCCCCTTCCGGGGGGTGACCGGTGGCGCCGGGGCGGTGCCGAGCCCGGCGGCGGCCACCGCCGGCCGGGCGTCTTCCGGCGCGACCGGCCCCACCACCGCGACCCGGCTGGCGCCGGCCTCGTAGTGGGAATCCCGGAACGCCTCCAGCGCCGCTGGCGTGAGGGTGCGCACCACCTCGGAGCGGCCCCGGGGCGGGCCACTCCAGGGGTCGGACGTGGAGCTGAGGACGCCGTACAGCTCCCGCTGGAACTCCCGGACCGGGGCGCCTTCCTCGAAGGCGAAGCGGGCCAGGAGTCCCTGGCGCACCGACGCCACCACGTCCTTCCCCAGGGGTGCCCGGAAGAGGGCGTTGGCGAGCGCGCCCAGGGAGGGGCGCCACCCGTCGGGTGGCGCCAGGAGGGTGTAGGCCGTCCAGTCCCGCTCCACCCGCACGCTCACCTGGGCGGAGGGGCTCACCCGGCGGCGGGCGGAGGCGGCCAGCGCCTCCGCGAGGAGGTACGCCGTCCCCGGCGCGTCGTCCGGGTCGGCGGCCGAGCCCCCGGGCACCAGGACGACGGTCGCGACCACGGTGCCCCGGCTGCGGGGAGCCACGGCCACCATGGCGGAGGTGGCCGGGGCGGCGGCCGCCGCGGGGGTAGAGTCCGCCGCAGGGGTGGCCGGGACCTGGCCCGCGCCGGGGCCGGCGCCGGCCAACAGGGCAGCCACGGCGAGGAGCGCCGCCGACCGGCCCACGCGCCTCACGGCTTCAGCTCCGCGCGCACCGGGGTTCCCGCCTCCAGCTCCTTCAGGAAGGCGCGCATGGCGGTGGGGTCCAGGGAATCCAGCCCCTTCACCAGGGCGGCCGCGCCGCCGGGGTCGCCGGTGGCGTCGTAGTAGCGGCCCACCAGGGCGGCGAGGCCGGCGGCCGTGCGGGCGCCCACCAGGAGGTTCGCCCGCACCCCGGCCACGGCGTCCTCCACCGTTGCGCCGTCGGCGTCGGTCT
The DNA here is from genome assembly GCA_963720485.1 of uncultured Gemmatimonadales bacterium. Lineage (GTDB taxonomy): Bacteria > Gemmatimonadota > Gemmatimonadetes > Longimicrobiales > Gaopeijiaceae > MFD05684-c1. The sequence goes on along the minus strand of OY970395.1, from coordinate 3,606,218 downwards.
CGGCCTGGGGAAGCGTGCGGTCGACCAGCGCCGCGAGGTCGACCCGCTGTCCAGGGTAGGTCGCGCCCACCACGGCCAGGAAGCGGTGGCTACCCACCTCCCACACCTCGAGCCGCGTCTCGGTGCGCCCCCCCGTCTCGGCGCGCAGGCGGTCCCCCACCAGGGTGGCCGCCACCAGCCCTCGTGGGTCCCGCAGGTCCCCGGCCGCGTAAGCCTCCCCGTACCACGAGCGGATCACCTGGGGGCGAGGCTTGCCGCCGGTGGGCGCCGGTGACGTGGAGGGCGCCACCTCGGGGCCGGGCGGGGCGCCGACGCCACGGAACGAGGCCAGGATCAGCTCCCTCGGCACGTCCCCCACCACCACCAGGGTCATGCGGTCGCGCCGGTGGCTGCGGGCCCATACCGCCCTGAGGTCCGCCGGATCCAGCGCCTGCACCGCCGCGGGGGTGCCCTCCACCAGGGGGTGCTCCGGCGAAGACTTCTGCCGGAGGATGGCCGTGATCCTCCCGGCCGCGGTCTCCTGGAGGCGCTGGGCCTCCTCGAGGGCCTGGCTCCGCGCCCGCTCGAACTCCACCGGGTCGGGATCGGGCTCGGCCACCGCCTGGCGCAGCACGTAGGCGAGCTGGTCGAAGTCCACCGCCGCCCCCTCCACCGTATACGCCACGCCCCAGGGGGTGCGGGCGCCGTCCACCTGTGCCCCCAGGGGCGCGGCGGCCGCCCGGGCCCGCTCCAGGGCCAGGAGCTGGAGAAGGCGGGCCGCCCCCGCCTCCGAGGGGCCTTCCTCCACCGGCACCGAGAGGCGGAGCGCCACGCGGGGAGAGCCGTCCACCGGGAGGCGCAGGATGGTGAGCCCGCCGGGGGGCGTCACGACCTCTGCGGGGCGGAGGGCGTCGGCGCCTCCGGCCAGGGGGGGGCGTGCCGCCGCCCCGGCGGACGCGGCGGAGTCCGCGGGCTGCTGGGCCCGGACCCCTGCGGCGGCGGCCAGGAGGAGGAGCGCGGAGGTGATGGTGATTCGGCTTCGCACGGCGTGGGGGGCCGGGGTCGGGGAACGTCGTCGCGGTTCGCTCCAACAAAAAAGGCGCCACGAGGGCGCCCTGTCACCGGCCAGGGGGGACGGCCGGTCCACCGGCGCCGTCCCGGCTCCCTAGGGAGCCCCCACCGGGACCACGAAGTTCAACGGGTTCTGGGGCTTTCCGTTCACCCTGACTTCGTAGTGCACGTGAGGTGCGGTCGAGATACCCGTGCTGCCCACCAGGGCGATGACGTCGCCCCGCTCCACCACCTGGCCCACCCGTACCAGCAGCTTCGACGCGTGGCCGTAGCGGGTGACGTATCCGTAGCCGTGGTCGAGCTCCACCATCTGGCCATAGCCGGTGACCCACCCCGCCCGGGTGACCCGGCCCTTCGCCGCGGCCAGGATGGGGGTGCCCCGGGGCGCCGCCAGGTCGATGCCCTCGTGGGGGAGCGCGCGGTGGAAGATGGGATGGTAGCGGGCCTTGCTGAACCGGCTGCTCAGGATGCCGGAGGTCGGCAGGATGGAGGGGGTGGACTCCAGCAGATCCCGGTGGGCCACGAGGCTGTCGGTGGCCTCTCGCATGCTCTCTCCCAGAAGCCGGGCGCGGCGCTCGAGGGCGTCGATGTCGTAGCTCACGGCGAAGGCCGCCTTGCCCTGCGTCGGGTTCACGGCGAAGAGGGGGTCCGACTCGGGGCTCCCCAGGCCGGGACCTCCGATCCCCACCTCCAGCACCTCGGCGTCGATGGAGTCCAGCCCCGCGATGATGCGGAAGCGGGAGTCCATCTGCGCCAGGCTGTTCAGGGAGTCTTCCACCTGGCTCACCCGCTGCTGCACGTGGGCGAGCTTGGCGGACAGGAGGGCGTTCTCCTGCGCCAGCCGGTGCGCATGCACCCGTGCCGCGCCGTCGAAGCTCAGGCTGGCCGTGAGACCGGAGAGGCTGACGACCACCGCCGCTATCGCGCCGACGCCGAGATGGATGGCGCGACGCGATATCGAGTATTGCCGGATGGGGCTGTCCTCGCCTTTGACGAGGAGCAACGTCCACCGATCTCCGGTCATGGGACTCCTGGACGTCAGCGCCGGGACGAGGAGGGCGGCAACCGGGCGGGGCCCGGGAGCGCGGTGGTATGGTCGTGTGGGAGAACGCTCGGGTACGGCTGTATATCAAAGGTGCGCCGTCTGTTGCCGCGGTGTCAACCCGTTTTTCCGAGGATCGCACCGTTCTTCACAAGTTCCTCCGTCGGACAGATCCTACGTCGCCTCCACCCGAGGGAAGAGGGGCTCGCCCTTGCGCACCTCCCGCCCGGCCAGGCGCACGGTGCGGGACTCCTCCAGCGTGGGGACGGTCGTCAGCCCCAGGCGCGACGCCAGCTCCGCCATCTTGCCTGGCGCGACGGGCTGGAAGAGGGCGCACAGCACGGTCAACACCCGGGCCAGGCTGGCCAGCGTCTCGTCCAGGTCCTCTCCCTGGGCCGGGTCCTTGGCCTGGGCCCACGGCTCCCGCTCCTCCACGTAGCCGTTGGCGGCGCGGGCCAGGTCCATGGCGGCGCCCAGGGCGTCGTGGAGCCGGAAGGACGCCACCGCCGCCTCCACCGCCTCCAGCGTGGCCTCGATGGCCGCGTCCAGACCCTCGCCGGGGGCCTCGGGCACCCGCCCGTCCCGGTACTTCCCGGTCATGCTCAGGGCCCGGCTCGCCAGGTTGCCCAGCACGTTGGACAGCTCCTCGTAGCGCACCAGGAAGCGCTCGGGGGTGAAGGAGGCGTCCTGACCCGTGGGCATCTCCCGGAGCAGGTACCAGCGCACCGCGTCGGTGCCGAAGCGCTCCCGCAGACCCAGGGGGTCCACGACGTTCCCCAGCGACTTGGACATCTTCTGCTCCCCCACCACCCACCACCCGTGGGCCAGGATGTGGCGCTGCACCGGCAGCCCCACGGCCATGAGGAGGGTGGGCCAGTACACGGCGTGGGTGGTGAGGATGTCCTTGCCCATGAGGTGGAGGTCGGCGGGCCACCACGAGGCCGACGGATCCTCGAAGCCCTGCTCGCCCTTCGGCTTCGCGGGGTCGATGGCCCCCGACGCCGTCAGGTAGTTGATAAGGGCGTCCACCCACACGTAGCAGACGTGGTCGTCGTCCCAGGGGAGGGTGACGCCCCACGGGAGGCGCGCCTTGGGTCGGGAGATGGACAGGTCCTGGAGGGGCTTTTCCAGGAAGCCCTGGATCTCGTTCCGGCGCACCTCGGGCCAGATCCAGTCGGGGTTCTCCTCCACCTGGCGCACCAGGGCGTCCTGGAAGGCGCTCATGCGGAAGAAGTAGTTGGTCTCCTCGATCTCCCGCACCGGGCGGCCGCATTCGGGACAAAGGCGGTCGTCGCCCAGGTCCTTCTCCGTCCAATAGCGCTCGTCGTGGACGCAGTACCAGCCCTGGTAGGTGCCCTCGTACACGTGGCCCAGGTCCCACAGCCGCTGGAGGAACGCCTGCACCACGGCGATGTGCTCCGGCTCGGTGGTGCGGATGAAGCGGTCGAAGGAGATGTCCAGATCCTCCCACGCCGCCCGGAAGCGCGCGGCCATCTCGTCGCACAGCTCCATGGGCGTCACGCCCCGGCGCTCCGCTTCCTCCTGGATCTTCTGGCCGTGCTCGTCGGTGCCGGTGAGGAAGAGCACGTCCCGACCCTCTTGGCGCCAGAAGCGCGCCAGGGCGTCGGCCAGGATGGTGGTGTAGGCGTGCCCCAGGTGGGGCTCGCCGGACGCGTAGTAGATGGGGGTGGTGAGGTAGCGGCGGGTGTCGCTCACGTACCCTCGCCTCCCTCCTCGCCGCCCTCGTCGGGCTGCGGCACGGGGCCGCTGGCGGCGACCTCCGACTTGAGGCTGTCCAGCGCCACGGTGCGGCGCTCACCCTCGGGGCCCTTCAGCGTCACGGTGTCGCTCCAGATGTCCACGGCCACCACCCGCTCCTCCCCCTTGCCGGTGCGCAGTGTCCTCCCCTCCCGGGGGAAGCGCCGCCGGGCCTCCACGTAGGTGCGGTGCTCGTACATGAGACAGCACATGAGGCGCCCGCAGCAGCCCGAGATCTGGGCCGGGTTCAGGGACAGGCGCTGGTCCTTGGCGAGCTGGAGGCTTACCGGCTTGAGCTCGGGGAGCCAGGTGGAGCAGCACAGCTCCCTTCCGCAGCGACCCACGCCGCCCAGGAGGGCGGCCTCGTCGCGCACGCCGATCTGGCGGAGCTCGATCCTCGTGCGGAAGGTGCGTGCCAGGTCGCGGACCAGCTCCCGGAAGTCGACCCGCCGCTCGGCGGTGAAGTAGATGATCAGCTTGTTCCTGTCGAACTGCCACTCGGCCTCGGTGACCTTCATCTTGAGGCCGTGCTTCTCCACCAGACGGCGGGTCTCCACGCGCACCCGCTCCTCGTCCCGGCGCAGCGCGTCCAGCCGCCCCGCCTCCTCGTCCCGGGCCGGACGTATGACCCGCTTCTCGGGGTAGGGCGTCGAGCACCCCCCCGAGGAGGAGCACTTCCGCTCGGCCACCGTCCCCACGGCGGTGACCTCGCCCAGGTCCTCCCCCCGGTCAGCCTCGACGATGACCCGGTGGCCCGGGTGCAGCTCGAAGCCTTCGACGGTGAAGTAGTCCTTCCGGTTCCCCTTGAACCGGACTTCGGCGAATGCCGGCATGGATCGTCCTTCGACCTTCTCGGTCGCTCTCTAGTCGCTCGCGGCCAGCGCCGCGGTTTCGTCTTCGCGCCACGCGCCCAGGGCCTCGTACTTGGCCATCCTGCGCCGGACGAGCTCGGACTCCTCCAGGACGTCCAGCGCCTCCAGGTTCCGCACCAGCGCCTCCCGCAGGGCCTCGGCGGCGGCGTCCCAGTCCGAGTGAGCCCCGCCCGCCGGCTCGGGCACCACCTCGTCGGCCACCCCCAGGCGCACGAGGTCGGCCGAGGTGAGCTTGAGGGCCTCGGCGGCCTTGTCCCGGTGCTCGGCCGAGCGCCACAGGATGGCGGCGCACCCCTCCGGCGAGATGACCGAGTAGATGGAGTGCTCGAGCATGAGGATGCGGTCGGTGACGCCGATGCCCAGCGCGCCGCCGGACATCCCCTCGCCGATGACCACGCTCACCGTAGGAGTTCGCAGCCGGGCCATCTCCCGCAGGTTCATCGCGATGGCCTCGGCGATGCCTCGCTCCTCCGAGCCGATGCCCGGGTACGCGCCGGGGGTGTCGATGAGGGTGATGACGGGGCGTCCGAACTTCTCGGCCTGGCGCATGAGGCGCAGCGCCTTCCGGTACCCCTCCGGGTGGGGCATGCCGAAGTTGCGGCGCAGGTTCTCCTTCATGTCCCGGCCCTTCTGCTGGCCGATGACCATGACCGAGGCGCCGTCCAGCCGGGCCCACCCCGCCACGATGGCCTCGTCGTCACGGTAGCTCCGGTCGCCGTGGAGCTCGATGAAGTCCGTGAACACGCGCTCGATGTAGTCCAGCGTGTAGGGCCGCCGGGGGTGGCGGGCCACCTGGACCTGCTCGATGGGGCTGAGGTTCCGGTAGGTCTCGTCCTTGAGGGTGGCGAGCCGGGTCCGCAGCTCCTCCAGCTCCCCCGACACGTCGAGGCCCTTCTGCTCGGCCATGTCCAGGAGCCTCTCGATCTGGCCCTCGATCTCGACGATGTCCCGCTCGAACTCGAGGTGGGCGGGGGCGGCCATGGAGCCTCCCGGGGCAAAGGGTCTCGGGCGCCCTGGGGCGCGGAGGATCCGTATTGTAACCGGGACGGCCGCCCGGAGAGAAGGAGGCCCCTGGCAGCCTGCTAGGTCTGGCTCTCTTCGATCCAGCGGGGTAGGGTCGGGGCGTCGTAGGCCCTCAAGTGCTCCAACAGCCGCCGCGGATCGGCTTCCACCAGCACCATCTGACGATGGCTGCGACCCAGGAAGCCCTCCGTCACCATGTGGTCCAGCAGTCGGGTGAGGGGCGCCCAGTACCCCCCCACGTCCAGGAGGCCGCACGGCTTCCTGTGGAGCCCGAGCTGGCCCCAGGTGAGGAGCTCGCAGAACGATTCCAGCGTCCCCAGGCCGCCCGGCAGGGCCACGAAGGCGTCGGACAGCTCGGCCATCTCGGCCTTGCGCCGGTGCATGGAGTCCACCACCCGCAGCTCCGTCACCTCGTGGTGGGCGGGCTCCCGGTTCATGAGGGCTCCGGGGATCACCCCCACGACGGTGCCGCCGGCGGCCAGGGCCGATTCGGCCAGGCGCCCCATCATTCCGAGGCGGGAGCCGCCGTACACCAGCCCGATGCCCTCGGCCGCCAGCAGCTCGCCGAACGCCTGGGCGGCATCCAGGTAGCGCGGGTCCTCGCCCGCCGTGGAGCCGGTGAACACGCAGATCCGCTTCATGGTCGCCGTCCCGCACCCCGGCGGTCCCACGGGGCGCCCTTCATTGTCCGCCCGGCACCGGCTCGTTCCACATGCGCTTCAGGAGGTGGGCGTCGGGGTCCACCACCACCTCGGTGGGCGGGGCGGGGAGGGGAAAGCGGAACACCGCCTGGGGCCGGGTCACGTCGACCCGCTCCCGGCGCTCGCCCCCGGGCCAGCGCAGCACCAGCTCCAGGGGGAAGCGAAAGGCGGGCCATCCCTGCCCGTCCACCTGCTCCTGGTGGACGATGACGGTGGCCTGCCCCGTGAGCTTGTCCCAGCCGTCCTCGATCCGCAGCACCGGGTAGCCCGGCTTCCGGAGCCACTGGTCGAAGAACCAGCCCAGGTCCTGGCCGCTCGCGTCCTCCATGGCCTGGCGCAGGTCCCGGGTGAGGGCGGTGCCGTTCCGGTGGGCGGCCTGGTAGGCCCGGATGCCCCGGAAGAAGGCCTCGTCGCCCACCTGGTCCCGCAGCATGTGGAGCACCCACGCGCCCTTCTGGTAGCTGTTCGCGTCCAGGAGGGCGAAGAGGTCGGTCTGGAGCGTGTCGATGACGGGGCGATCCACCACGTCGGAGCCCAGATAGGTGCGCCGGGCGTCCTCCATCTCCCGGCGGAACGCGGCCTCGCCGTCCTCCTTCTGGTAGAACACGGCGGCGAAGTAGGTGGCGAAGCCCTCGGACAGCCAGAGGTGGTGCCAATCCGCCTCGGTCACGGCGTCGCCGAACCACTGGTGGACGGTCTCGTGGGCCACCGTTCCCTCGATGCTCCGCCCCGAAGCCAGCGCTCGCTCCGAGTAGAAGATGGCGGAGCTGTTCTCCATGCCGCCGAAGCGGGTGGACGACTGTACGTGGGCCAGCTTCGCGTAGGGGAAGGGCCCGAACATCCCCGTGAGCACGTCCACGATGCGGGCGGCCCGGCCGAAGCTGATGCGGGCCTGTGCGGTGTCGGAGGGAAAGAGCCAGGTCACCACCGCGATGCAGCCGTCGGGGCGGGGAGAGGCGGGCGCCTGTCCGCACGCCGCCACACCCACCGTGTCCCGTACCATCTCGGTGCCGCCCACCACCATGGTGTAGGTGGGGATGGGCACCTCGGTGCTCCACCGCCAGGTGCGCCGCGGGCCGTCCCGGGGCCCCAGGGCGCCGCCGGGGGTGGGGGTGGGCCCCTCCACGAGGAGGCCGTTCCCCACGACCTCCCAGCGGGCGGGGGCGTGCACCGTGAAGGTGGAGGTGGCCTTGTCGGAGGGATGGTCGACGGAGGGGAACCAGAAGCGGGCGCGGTTGGGCCAGTTGTCGGCGAAGGCCGAGCGCCGTCCGTGCACGGTGGTCCCCAGGACCAGGCCGTCGTCGGGGACGCCCCGGTAGAGCACCTCCACCACCACCGTGTCCCCGGCGGCCGCACCCGCGAGGGGGACGTGGAGCTTGCCGCCGGTCAGGTCGAAGGGACCCGGCACGCCCTGCCCGTCCACGCTCACCCGGTCCACCTCGAGGCCCGTGAGGTCCAGCGCCACCTCCCCGGGAGCGGGACTCTGCAGCGCGATCCGGATGCGGGCCTTCCCCTGGATCCACGAGGCGGTGTCGGGGAGGCCGATCTCCACGTCGTAGTGGAGGACGTCCAGCCCCGGGTCGTAGAGCCCCCGCGGCGGCGCCACACCCGCCTCGACGGGCGGGGGCTCCATCGCGGGCGGGCCCGAAGGAACGCTCCGCAGGAAGGGGAGGCCCGCGCAGCCGGCCGCGCCGAGGAGGGACACCGCCGCCAGCACGCCTGCGAAACGCCTCATATCACGTCGCTCCCGTCCACGCGCAGCACCTCGAAGGCCTCGGCTTCGCCGAAGTGGATGAAGCGCCCCCAGTAGCGGCCCTGGGCCTGGGCGAAGGCCGGGCGCAGCTCGGGCCGGGCCATGGGGGGCACCCCGTAGGGCGTCAGGGCCTCGAGCTTGCGCACCATCTCCTGCCCCACGTCGACGAAGCGGGAGGGGTGGAACTGGGGCGTGGTGCTGGCGGTCTCGTAGGCGTACAGGTTCGGAACCTCGTTGACGGCGGTGCGGCTGATGCGGTGCGCCTCCCGGCGGTCGGGGACGTCGTCGCCCAGGGAGGGGAGAAAGACCGTGTGGGGCTTGATCTCCCGCACGAGCCGCTCCAGGAGGAGCTGGTGCTCGGACGGGTCGTCGGCGTGGCTCACGGAGCTTTCGGTGACGATCACCCTGGCGCCGAGCATCTCGGCGGCCTTCCTCACGATGTTGGCCCCCTTCCCGCCGGGGCCGAGGGCCAGAGGCACGATGAGCACCTCATCCCCACGGGTGATGTGCTGCAGGAGCGTTCCGCCGCACCCCAGCTCCACGTCGCCGGGGAGGCCCCCGACCGCGAGCACGGCCTCGAGCGGCTTCCCGCTTCGCGCAGGGATGGAGAGGGCCCGGATGTGGGCCTCGAGGTCGTCCCTGTCCACCGGCTTGATGAGGACGTCGTCCACCCCCGCCCGGTACGCCTCCTCCACGTAGCCCGGATTGGTGTACCCGGTCAGGGCCAGGACGGGCACGTCGGGGTGGAGCATCTTGGACAGGCGCGTGAGCTCGAAGCCGTCGATCCCCGGGAGGTTCAGGTCCGTCACCAGGAGGTCGAACTCCTGCTCTTCCAGGAGGGTGGTGGCGTGGTTGCCGTCCTGGGCCACGCTCACCGACATGCCCATCGCCTCCAGTATGGTGCGCAGGAGGAGGGCTTGCTGCACGGCGTCCTCGGCCAGGAGGACGCGGAGGTTCAGCGGCGAATTGGGGGCGCTCACGGGCGACGGGGTGGGGGCCGGATGGGGGTGGGGCCGCTCACAAGCTACGCCCTGCCGCGGGTGGGGCACAGGGTGCGGGCCGGCGCCCCGTCCCTCTCCCGGAGCTCATCCGGCGTTCTCCTTGTGGACCATGGTGACGCTGCGCTGATCGGTGGGGAAGATGACCATGTCCAGCACGTTGACGTGCTCCGGGGCGTTCACCACGTAGCACACCGCGTCGGCGATGTCGTCGCCGGTGAGGGGGGTGAAGCCTCGATAGACCCGGGAAGCGCGCTCGCTGTCGCCGCGGAAGCGCACCTCGCTGAACTCGGTCTCCACCATCCCCGGGTCGATGCTCGACACCCGGATGCGGGTGCCCAGGAGGTCCATCTGGAGGGCTTCGGTGAGGGCCCGCACGGCGTATTTGGTGGCGTTGTAGACGTTTCCCCCCGGGTACACCCAATGTCCCGCCACGCTGCCGATGTTCACGACATGGCCCCGGTCGCGCTCCACCATGGAGGGGAGGAGGGCCCGGGTGACGTAGAGGAGCCCTTTCACGTTGGTGTCGATCATCTCCTCCCACCCGTCCACGTCGCCCTCCTGGAGGGGCTCGAGGCCCCGCCCCAGCCCGGCGTTGTTCACCAGCACGTCGGGAAGGAGCCCTCGCTCCTGCAGGCTCGCGGCCGTGCGCGCCACCGCGTCGCGGTCACGCACGTCCAGGACCAGGACATCGACGTCGACGCCGTGCTCCTCCTTCAGCTCTGCCGCCAGGACGCGCAGCCGCTCCTCGCGCCGGGCCGCCAGCACCAGGCGGGCGCCGTGGCGGGCGAAGGCACGGGCGCAGGCGGCGCCGATGCCGGCGCTGGCGCCGGTGACGAGGACGGTCCTTCCCTTGATCCGGTTCATGGGCCCTCCGGCCGGGTGGCGGCGGGGCGGGCCCCGCCGGGTTCGTCAGGAGCTCCGGAACATGCGGGAGCGGACGGGTGCGGGGCCAGGAAGGGGGCGGCCACCCGGCGTGGGAGGCCACCGCTCACGTCGCCACCCCCCTGCGCCGCTGCCGCCACCACACCACCCCCGTGGTCAGAACGGTGAGGGGAAGTCCGAAGCCCACCACCGCCTGGACGAACATCCCATGGGCGGGGTGGTCGGTGGCGTCCAGGACGAGGGCCACGAGGTAGACGGCGTAGTAGAAGAGGAATACGCCACCCTCCCATCGGTCGATGCTCCATCCCGTGAAGAAGATGGGCACGCAGGCGAGCGCCACGGCGATCATGACGGGCAGGTCGAAGGTCACCACGCCGTGGGGGACGGGCAGGCCGCCGGGGGCCAGCACCGCCGCCAGCCCCAGCACCACCAGCACGTTGAAGACGTTGCTTCCCACCACGTTGCCCACCGCGATGTCCCGCTCGCCCCGGATGGTGGCCATGACGGAGGTGGCCAGCTCGGGGAGAGAGGTGCCCGCGGCCACCACGGTGAGGCCCACCACCAGCTCGCTCACGCCGGCGGCCCGTGCCAGGGTCACGGCGCTGGACACGAGCCAGTCGGAGCCCAGCACCAGCAGGCCCAGGCCACCCACCAGCAAGGCGACGCTCACCAGTGTGGCCCGGCCCCGGGGCCGACCCTCGACGGGGGCGTGGGCGGGCTCGGAGCGCCCCAGGCGGAGGAGCACGACCGTGTAGGCCACGGCCAGCAGCAGGAGCCCGATGCCGTCCCAGCGCCCCAGCACCCCGTCCAGGCCCATGAGGAGGGGGAGGAACGACACGGCAACCATGAAGGGAACGTCCAGGCGGACGAGGTGGCGGTGCACCACCAGGGGGCGCAGGAGGGACGAAAGGCCCAGGATGAAGAGCACGTTGAACACGTTGCTCCCCACCACGTTGCCCAGGGCCACGCCCCCCTCCGAGGTGAAGCTGGAGCGCAGGCTCACGGCCACCTCCGGGGCGCTGGTGCCGTAGGCCACCACGGTGAGCCCCACCACCAGCGGGGAGACCCCGGCGGCCGCAGCCAGGCGGGAGGCGCCGCGGACCAGCCCGTCGGCGCCCACCGTGAGGAGGACGAGCCCCGCGACGAGGAGCAGGACGACGGGCAGGCTCACCGCGCGGGCTCGGGGGTAGTCACGCCATCATGTGGAGGTGGATCCGACGGTTGGCCCTGTACATTCCCCTGACGGTAGCGGCGGCCCTGGTCGTCGTCTACCTGGCCCTTCCCTGGCCGGTGGTCTACCGCTGGCACGACCCCGAGACCACCTCCTTCATGCGCTACCGCGAGCGGGAGGCACGGCGTGCGGGCGACAGCCTGGAGCTCCGGCACGCCTGGGTCGCCCTGGACGACATCGCCCCGGTCATGCGTAGGGCCGTGGTGGTGGCGGAAGACGGCCGCTTCCGCGAACACCACGGGGTCGACTGGGAGGCCATAGCCGAAGAGCTCCACTACCGGGGCGGGCACCCGTTCTCCTGGACCAGCCTCCGGGACCTGAAAGCCGCGGCCGGGGCGGTGGGCTACTACTGGCGCCACCGGGACGAGGTGCGGGGCAGGAGCACCATCACCCAGCAGCTGGGCAAGAACCTGTACTTCACCCCGGAGCGCTCCCTGGCGCGCAAGGCCGCGGAGCTGGTGGTGGCCCAGCGGCTGGAGTGGTTCCTGGACAAGGATCGTATCCTGGAGCTGTACCTGAACACGGCCGAGCTGGGCCCCGGCGTGTTCGGCGTCGAGTCGGCGGCCCGCGCCTACTTCCACACGTCGGCGGCGAAGCTCACGCGGGGGCAGGCCGCTTCCCTGGCGGCGACGCTGCCCCAGCCCCTCACCTCCAACCCCGGCCACCGGCCCGGGCGGATGGCGTGGCGGCGGGATATGATCCTGGCGCGCCTGAACCGGGGCGGCGACCGCCTCCCCCCCATCCCCGACGCTCCACCCGCCCTGGAGACGCCCGACGTTCCCGTGGACGGGGCCCCGGCCGACGCTGCCCCGCCGGACGCGGAGGCGCCCCATGCTCCCCTCGACACGGCCCCGGCGGTGGAAGCGGCCGACACGGCATCCGATACGGGCACGGCGCTTGCGCCGGACTCGCCCCACCGCTGACCCCATCCGGGAGGACCGTTGGACAACCCGTTCTTCGACGACCGCGAGGACATGACCTGGACCCTGGTGGCGGCGGGCGCCGCCATGGGCGCGGGGCTCGCCACCCGCCTGGCCATGCGGGCGGCGTGGCGCCGCTGGCGAGATCAGGAGCCGCCGCTGAACCCCGCCGACCCCAGGGTGGGATGGGGCGAGGCCATCGCATGGGCGGGGATGAGCGCGGCGGCCGTGGCCGTGGCGCGGCTCCTCGCCCGCCGCGGCGCGGCCGCCGGCTGGCGGGAGGTCACAGGTAGGATGCCTCCCCTCTGACCCGGGTCCGGCGGGGGCGCTCGGGTGGCGTGCGCCGCTCCGGCTTCGCCCCGTCCCCGCCGGCGCCCCCAGCCTGGCCGCCGAGCTCGACGCTGCCGATCCGGCGGGCCCCCTCCTCGGGCTCCAGCCCCTCGCCGAACAGGCGCGCCCACACCTGGGTCAGCTCGGCGCCGTAGAAGAACACCATGGCCGAGTAGTAGAGCCACACGAGGAAGGCCACCAGCGTCCCCGCCGTGCCGTAGCGGGAGCCCACGCTAGAGTGGCCCAGGTAGAGCCCCACCAGGTACTGGCCCAGGGTGAAGAGGACGGCGGTGGCGGCGGCTCCCGTCCACACCGTCTTCCACCCGATCTTCACGTCCGGCAGGGTACGGAAGACCGCCGCGAACACCACCGTGAAGAGGGCCACCGAGAGCACCTGGTTCAGGACCCACATCCAGGCGCCGCCGGCGATGGAGGAGAGGGTGGTCTGGGCGGCCACGGCAACCAGGAGCAGGGCCCCCAGCCCGAGGATCATCAGGAAGCCCAGGATGCGTCCCTTCACCAGGCTCTTCAGCCCCCCCTCTTCGGGCTCCACCTCCCACATCTCGTTCATGGCGTTCTGGAGCTGGGCGAACACGCCCGTGGCGCCCAGGAGCAGGAAGGCCACGCCGAGGGCACCGGCCCAGAAGCCCGAGGTGCCGCCGCCGTTCCCGTTCCCCTGCAGGACGAGGCGTGCCACGTCGGCACCCTGCCCCCCCACGTCCCGCTGGATGACGTCCACGATGTGCTGCCGGGCCGACCCCCCTGGCCACACCAGGCTCGCCACCATCACCAGCAGCAGGAGGAGGGGGGCCATGGCCAGGGAGGCGTAGTAGGCGAGGGCGGCGCTCCACTGGGGTGCGTCGTCGTCCTTCCACTCGTGGAACGCCCCGCCCAGGAGGCGCTTGGCGTCATGTAGCATCGGGTTCCTCCCGTGGTATCCTGGCCGGCGGCCGGCCGGCCTTCCTCTCATGGAACGAGCAGGATCGGGGCCGCGCGGCCGAGAGGGGCCCCGTGGCGGAGGCGGCGGGAGGAGGGGCATCATGGAGGATGCCGCACCCCTCCCGCTTCATCCTGCCGGCCATCCTCGTGGTGGCCGCCGCCGCCATGCTGGGCGCCGCCCTGCGCACGTCCACCACCTTCGACGAGATCGTGCTGGTGGGGGCGGGCGTGCGGGGGATCGCGACGGGAGAGTGGAACCTCGCCCAGGACCAGCCGCCCCTCATGCCCCTCCTCTACGGCGCCGCCGTGAGCGCGTCGCGGCCCCGGAGGCCTCCCGAGGCTGGGGAGACCTGGGACTACGACGCCCGCTGGCGCTACGCCCGAACCCTGTTCTGGGGGATGGGGAACGATCCCGTGGAGCTCGCCTTCCTGGCGCGGCTGGTGGGGGTCGCCCTGGCCCTCACCCTGGTCGTGGCGGTGTGGGGGTTCACCCGGGGCGCGGCGGGGGAGGGGGCGGCCCTCCTGGCGGCGGCGCTCACGGCCTTCCTCCCCGACGTCCTGGCCCACGGCGCCGTGGCGTACAACGACCTGCCGCTGGCGCTGGCGTTCTTCGTGGCGGTGTGGGCCGTCGACGCCTGGGTCCGCGACCCGGACCCCCGGCGCGGCGCCCTCGCGGGGGCGGCGGCGGCCCTCGCCCTGGGGGTGAAGTTCAGCGCCATCGCCCTCGCGCCGGCGGTGGTGGGGTTGGTGGCGGCCGAGGCGCTGTCGCGGCGGGATCGTCGCGGGTGGGGGCGCGCCCTGGCCGTCAGCGGTGCGGCGGCGCTGGCGGCGCTCTACGTCGTCACGGTGGCGATCTACGGCTTCGATCCGACGCTCCGGGGGCTGCGCTTCGGGTTCTGGATGACAGTCATCCACGCAGCCCAGGGGCATCCGGCGCCCGCCTTTCTCCTGGGGAGGACGAGTGCCACGGGGTGGTGGTGGTATTTCCCGGTGAGCTTCTTCCTCAAGACCCCCGCGGCCCTCCACCTCCTGGGGCTGGCGGCGCTGGTGGCGTACGTGGGGAGCGCGCGCGGGCGGGGCCGGGCGCTGCTGGCTTCCCCCCTGCGAGCGCCCCTGGTGGGGCTGGTGGTATTCGGCGTCTTCCTCCTCCGGGCGCACCTCGACATCGGCTTCCGCTACGCCCTTCCGGCCCTCCCCTTCGTGACCGTCCTGGTGGCCGCGGGCGTGGCCTGCCTGTGGCGCCGCTCGGGGCGGCGCGTCCGCCTCGCCCTCCTGGTGCTGGTCGTCCTGGACATGGGCTCCACGCTGAGCGCCTACCCGTGGTTCCTGGCGTACGCCAGCGAGTGGATCGGACCCAGACGGGGGGCGTGGCGCGTGCTGGCCGACTCGAGCCTGGACTGGGGACAGGGGCTCCTGGAGCTCCGCCGCTGGATGGACGAGGAGCACGTGGCCGCGGTGAACCTCTCCTACTTCGGCTCCGCGCCTCCGGCCGGCTACGGCATCCGCTATCGGGGGCTCCCCAGCTTCCTCCCCCTCTACCCGGCCGACACGGCGCCGAAGGGGAACGAGCCCCGCTGGACGGTCATCTCCGCCACCGACCTGCACGGGCTCTACTTCCCGGGCCACGACCCGTACGCGGCGTACCGGGACAGGGTGCCGGACCGGGTCCTGGCGGGGGTCTTCCTCGTGTACCGGGAGGACGGGACGCCCGAGGTGGGCGACGCCGGCGTTCCACCGTGAGCGTGCCCTGGGGCGCCCTGGCCGACGTCGTCCTGTCGGGCCACCTCCTGTTCGTCCTGTTCGTGGTGGGCGGCGGCCTCCTCGTGCTGCGCTGGCGGCGGGTCGCGTGGGTGCACCTGCCCTGCGCCGCCTGGGGCGCCGTGGTGGAGCTGACCGGATGGGTCTGCCCCCTCACGCCGCTGGAGGGAGCGCTCCGGCGCCGTGCCGGCGAGGCCGCCTATACGGGGTCGTTCCTGCAGCACTACGTGGGGGAGGTGCTCTACCCCGTGAACCTGACCCGGAGCGTCCAGGTCGCCCTGGGCGTGGGCGTCGTGCTTCTCAACGCGTGCGTGTACGGCTGGGTGCTGTGGAGGAGGGAGCGGCGGTAGGGTGGCCGGCGCACCTCATGGGCCGTGACCTTCCCGGAGCAGCGCCAGGAGCTCGTCGTCGGTAAGCTCGCCCAGGCCGCGGCCCCCGGGCAGGAGGGACGCCCGCGCCGGATCGCCTTCCCGGCTCGCCCGGATCTCCCGGGAGGGGTCGAGGCGGGGGGCCATGGCCTCGGCGACGTCCGGGTCGTGCTCCACGGGCCACACGGCCCACACCACGCCGTCCTCGCCCTGGACGAAGCGCCGCTGGGGATGGACGGCGGCGGCCGCGACGGCGGCCCCGTCTCCGGGCTCGCCCAGGTGCGGGGGCACGCGTACCACCATCCGGTTGGCCGGATTCGCCGTCTCCTGGAGGACGAGGGTCCGCGCCAGGGGGCCACGCGCGCCCCGCCGGGGGCGGGCGCCGCTCCCCTCTTCGTCGTGCACCGTCCACTCCCATCTCCCGGAGGGGAGATCCACGGTCCGTGCCATCGCTCCTCCGTCGCGTGAGGGTGTCCTGCGTGTAGATTACCGACCCCCGTTCCATGCAGGATCCGCACCGCCGCCGGCTCTCCGCCGGAGGGCCGGTTCGGGCCACACGGAGGTGCCATGCCGGTCGACACGAGCGTCCACCGCCTGGAGCGTCGCCGCACGAGGATCGTGGCGACGCTGGGGCCCTCTTCCCGGGATCCGGCCGTGCTGCGGGAGCTGGTGGCGGCAGGGGCGGACGTGGTGCGCCTCAACTTCAGCCACGGCACCCACGAGGAGCACCGGGAGGCCTTCCGGCGCGTCGGCGAGGTGGCCCGGGAGGCGGGCCGCCCCGTGGGGGTTCTGGCCGACCTGTGCGGTCCGAAGATCCGCACCGGCACGTTCCGGGGCGGCGCCGTCACGCTGGAGCGGGGCGCGGCGGTGACGGTGACCACCCGGGACGTGGAGGGAGGGCCGGGGCTCATCCCCTCCCAGTACGACGGGCTGGCCGGGGACGTGGCCCGGGGGGACCGCATCCTCCTGGACGACGGCACCCTCGACCTCCGGGTGGAGGGGGTGGACGGCACCGAGGTGGCGTGCGTCGTGGTGGAGGGGGGCGTGCTCCGTGACCACAAGGGGATGAACCTGCCCGGGGTACGGGTGACGGCACCCTCCCTGACCCCCAAGGACCGGCACGACGCCCCGCTTCGCCCTCGAGCTCGGCGTGGACTTCCTGGCCCTCTCCTTCGTGCGCCGGGCCGGGGACGTGGCGGAGCTCCGGGCGCTGGTGGAGGATGCCGCCCCAGCCGTGGCGCCCGCCCTGATCGCCAAGATCGAGAAGCCCGAGGCCCTCGCCGCCATCGACGGCATCCTGGACGCCAGCGACGGCATCATGGTGGCCCGGGGCGACCTGGGGGTGGAGCTGCCCCCGGAGGAGGTGCCCACGGCCCAGGCCCAGCTCGTGGAGGAGGCGCGGCGCCGGGGCAAGCCCGTGATCGTGGCCACCCAGATGCTGGAGTCCATGATCCACAACGCCCGCCCCACCCGGGCGGAAGTGTCGGACGTGGCGGGAGCGGTGCTCTCCGGCTGCGACGCCGTCATGCTATCCGCCGAGACCGCCGCGGGGCGGCACCCCGTGAAGGCCGTGCGCATGATGGACCGGGTGGCGCGCCAGGCCGAGGGGCAGCTCTGGGCCCGGGGCGCGTTCGGCTCGCTCCTGCCCGCGCTGGGCCCGGTGCCATCTCCGGACGGTCCCCCAGGGTCGCGCACGCTGGAGCTGGAGGACGCGGTGGCCCGGGCCGCCGCCCAGCTCTCCCGGGACCTGATGGTGCGGGCCATCGTCGTGTTCACGAACAGCGGCTGGTCGGCCGGGATGGTGACCGCGGTGCGGCCCCAGGCGCCCGTGCTGGCGGTCTCGCCCCGGCCCGAGAGCCGGCGGCGCATGACCCTGCTCTGGGGGGTGGTGCCCGTGGAGGGCGACATCGGCGACCCCGACACCCTCCACGCCGAGGCCCGCCGCGTCGCGCGGGAGGCGGGGCTTGCCGGGGAGGGCGATCACATCCTGCGGGTGTGGGGCTTCCATCACGACCCGCCGAAGAATGTCCCCACCCTCAGCGTGCTGAGGGTGTGAGGGCGATCTGCCCTGCTTACGACGGACGCCCTTCCACGAAGCGCACCTGGGACCCGTCCGACGCCTTCAGGCGACGCAGCAGGTCGTCGGCCCGGCCCATGAGCTCGTGGAAGCTGCCGGCGTGGTCGGGGAAGAGGGCCACCGCGGCCCGGGCGTCCACCCGGAAGGAGCGGCCGGCCACGAAGTAGGGGGCCTCCAGGTGTCCGATGATGCGGCCGGCGGCGGCCCGGGCGTCGTCGGCGTCCGTCACCGATGCCAGGAGCACGACGAACTCGTCGCCTCCCACCCTGGCGGCCATGTCCGAGGCGCGCCGCGACGCTTCCAGGCGCTTCCCGACCGCCGTCAGGAGGGTGTCGCCCGCCCGGTGTCCCAGGCGGTCGTTGACCTGCTTGAACTGCACCAGGTCCAGGAAGATCAGGCCGGCCCGGTCGCCCTTCCGTCCAGCCAGCGCCACGGTCTGGGCGGCGCGGAGCTCCAGGAGTCTGCGGTTCGGGAGGCCCGTGAGGGCGTCGTGGAAGGCCATGGTCCGGAGGTCTTCCTCCTCCTCCCGCCGTTCGGTGACGTCCACCAGGAGGCGCACCACGCCGGAGCTCCCGGGGGTGGCCACCAGGGCGGCCCGGTCCAGGGCCCACACCTCTCGGCCGTCCTGGTGGCGCAGGCGGACCTCGTTGCCGGCGTCGCTCTCCCCCCGCCCCAGGGCCCGGCGGCGGCGTAGCCACGCGTCGCGGTCGGCGAAGAGGGACGAGGCGGGCTGGCCCTCCAGGACGGCCGGGTCCGGCCACCCCAGGAGCTCGGCCAGGGCGGTGTTGCAGCGCACGATCCTCCCGTCGAGGGCCTCGAACAGCATGGGAACGGGCGAGGCCTCGAAGAGAAGGTCGTACGGCGTCGCAGGCGACGACGAATCGGAGGGTCGGGGCGTGACGGCGTCGTCCTGCGCGTCGTCCCTCCGCCCCAGGTCCGCGGAATCCAAGTGCGTTGACTCCACCCGTACGTGTCCCACATCGGGGTCGATCACGTGCCCCGCCTCATGCATCCATGCAAGGCATCGGCCATGTCGAAGGAGAAGAGGAGGGTGCGCCGGGAATCGCCGGTGTTCCCATGGTGGCCATGTCCCGGGGGGCGGGTTGGTCCAACGCTGCCTGATCTGCAGCCGTCCGTTTCGTGAAAACCGCGTGCTTCCTGGTTTTTCCCTACCCCGCCGGGTCGCCTACGACCCCGTGCGGGGGCGCCTCTGGGGCATCTGCGAAGTGTGCCACGGGTGGACCCTCTGTCCCCTCGAGGAGCGCTCCGATGCCCTGGACAATCTTGAGCGCAGGGTCCGGGATGGGGCATGGCTTGTTGCCAGGACGGCAAATGTTTCCCTCCTGGTGGTGGGGGACACACGCATCCTCCGGGTGGGGGACGCGGGTCTGGCCGAGCAGGCCTGGTGGCGCTATGGCCGGGAGCTCCGCCGCCGCAAGGCCGCCTTCGACAGCCGACGCTCCCGCGTGGCCGCATACACGCTGGCGGCGCTCCACGCGGCGGCGGGGGTGGTGGGGCTGGCCGACGAGGACCTGTCCATCGGCTGGGACGCCCACCCCGTGGCGGATATGCTCCGCTGGCGCCGCTTCGGATGGGCGGCGTGGCACGGCCGGGCCCGCTGTCCCTACTGCAACAGCGCCCTGCGGGCGCTGCGCTACGACCTCTCCTGGTGGGTCTATCCACTGCGGGGGGAAGACGAGCGGCTGGAGGTAGGCGTTCCGTGCTCCCGCTGCGACCCGTGGACGCCCGCGAACGTATACCGACTGCGCGGCCCGGCGGCGGAGGACGCCCTGCGCCGCTGCCTGGCGTACCAGAACATCGGGGGCGCGGGGGAGGCGCTCATCCGCAACGCCGCGCGCGCCATCGAGGAGGCCGGGTCGCCGACGGCCTTCGCCCTGGAGGTGGCGAGCCGCCGCCAGAGCCTGTGGAAGATGGGCCCGGCCGTCACGCTGGCGCTGGAGGTGGCCCTGGGCGAGAGCGTCGAGCAGCGGGCCCTCGACCTGGAGGCCCGGGCCCTGGAGGCGCGTTGGAGGCGGGAGGAGGAGCTGGCGCGCATCATCGACGACGAGCTCACCCCGCCTTTCCCGCCCGGTAGAGGGTGAGGACCGAGTCGCCCAGGGTGCGGGAGCCCTGCCCCCCGGGGAGGGGATGGTCGGCGGCGTGCTCGACCACCAGCAGCCGGGAGAAGGGCACCTCGAGCCAGTGCCCCACCAGCCGGTCGGACAGCCGGGAGCGGTAGGGCGGGTCGGCCAGGGCGACGTCGTACGTGCCCTCCTCCAGGGCTTCCACAAAGGGGACGGCGTCCCGCTTGAACACCCGGGTCCGGCGCTTCGCCCGGGCCTTGGCCACGTTGGCCTTGAGGGCGTGCAGCGCCGGAGGGCCGTTCTCGACGAAGTCCACCGAGGTGGCTCCCCGGGAGAGTGCCTCCAGCCCCAGGGCGCCGGTGCCGGCGAACAGGTCCAGCACCCGGGCGCCGCGGAGGTCGTGCCCCAGGAGCTCCATGCACGCCACCCGGAGCGCCTCGGCGGTGGGGCGCACCCGCCCGCCGGGGGAGACTAGGTCCATCCCCGCCCACTTCCCCTCCACGATCCTCACCGGGCGACGGCCGGGACGCCCCGGCCCAGGGCCGGGCGGGGGGGGGCGACGCTGTCGTGCATGGGGCTCCGGGACGGGGGGACGGGGCGGCCCAGAGTGGCGCTCCGCGCCCGCGCCGGCAACCTCAGCGCACCCGGGGCGAAGGGGGCTCGTCCTCCGGGTGGACGCCGCTCCGCCGACCGTCGGCGTTCTTCCGCACGAATGCCACCAGGAGGGCGACGACCAGGGCGACGACGAAGGCGAAGAGGATGAAGTAGCCGGTCATGGGAGCCTCCGTCGGCATCGGGGTGGGTGTTCCGGCGCCCACGGGATGCATAACGCGTTCCGCATCGGGCCCCCCCTCAGGACGACGCCAGCGCCTCCCGGGCACGCCGCCACACGGCGTCGAACATGGCCTCGGTGAGGGTGCCCGTGAAGGTGTTCTGCTGGCTGGGGTGATACGAGCCGAGGAGGAGCAGGCCGCCCACGTCCACCTCGGCGCCGTGGCCGAAGGAGGGACGGGGGGAGGGGACGGGCCGGCCGGCGTCGGCCAGCACCCGCAGGGCGTGGCTCCAGGCGTAGCCGCCCAGCGCCACCAGCACCCGCAGGCGGGGCAGGAGGGCCAGCTCCGCCTCCAGGTACTCCCGGCAGTTTCGGCGCTCGGAGGGCGCCGGCTTGTTGGCGGGGGGCGCGCAGCGAACGGTGGCGGTGACGAGGGCGTCGGAGAGGCGGAGACCGTCGCCCCGGTGGGTGGCCTGGGGCTGATTGGCGAATCCGGCCCGGTACAGGGCGCGGTAGAGCCAGTCCCCCGACCGGTCGCCGGTGAACATGCGCCCCGTGCGGTTCGCGCCGTGGGCGGCGGGCGCCAGCCCGAGGATCAGCATCCCGGCGTCGGGGTCGCCGAAGGCCGGCACCGGACGACCCCAGTACTCCTGGTCGGCGAAGGCGGCCCGCTTCTCCCGGGCGACTCGCTCCCGCCACGCCACCAGTCGCGGGCAGCGGCGGCAGCGGACCACGGATTCCTCCACGGCCTCCAGGGCGCGGCGGCGGTCGTCGGGGATGGAGGGTCTCCTCAGGTCAGGTCAGGTCAGGTCGGCGTCGGTGAAGGCGTTCGCGGCGTCCAGTGCCTCCCGGAGGAGGGGACGCAGGTCCTTGCCCAGGGCGTCCGGCCGCAGCCCCTCGTGAAGCGTGCGGGCCACGCCACCCTCCCCGCGCCGGCTGCCCGGGCGGGCGCCCACCGACAGGGAGGCGGTACCGTCGGGCGCCGGCTCGATGAGTATGGTGCGCTCCATCCCTTCGCGGAACCACTCCAGGACGCGGCACGGCCGGCCGTCGCGCTCCCGGGCCAGGTCCATGGCGTTGGCCAGGGCGAAGACGGTGAGGTCGCCGTCCAGCGGCTCCAGCGGGTCCGGCCGGGGCGCGGCGCGCTTTCCGGACGGGGTGGGTCCGTCGACCATGGGGCACGGTCCTGCGGACGGGGCGGGGCTCGGGGTACCGCCGGTATAGACGCGGCGGCGACCGGGAAGGTTTCTCCGGCGCTAGGCGCCGCCGCAGGCCGCCACGCGGAAGAGCCCGACCTCGGGTGGCGCGCCCAGCCGCACGGGCACGAGGGCGCCGACGCCGTTGGACACGAACATGGGTGGCACGCCCCCGCCGCGATACCAGCCGCCCAGGTAGCGGCCGCTTCCCTGGGGCGTCCAGGCCAGGGGGCCCAGCCGCACCTGCCCTCCGTGGGTGTGCCCCGACAGCAGCAGGTGGGGGCGCACGGCCGCGAGGTCGCAGCGCCTGCGCCGGGCCACGGACGCCACCTCCCCCTCCAGACGATCCCGCCACGCCGGCGCGTGCACGAGGAGGACGTGGAGGTCGGCGGCCGGGGCCCCGTCCAGGGCCGCCCCCAGGTCGGCCCGGCCCCGGACCGGGTCGTCGAGCCCCGTGATCAGCACCGAGCGGCCTTCCACCTCCAGGCGGTGGTGGGCGTTGACCAGCAGCCGGCCCTCGTGGCGTTCCAGGACGTGGGGGAGCGCCCACTTCACCACTCCTGCCCCGTGATCCCAGTTGCCCGGGACGGCGAGGAGGGTGGGACCCGGGGCCAGGAGCCGGAGGAAGTCGTGGAGCGCGGCCAGCCCCCGACGCCGGTTCACCAGGTCACCGGTGATGGCGATCAGGTGGGGCCGGAACGCGTTGGTGACCCACGCCGCATCGTAGTGCACCCGTCCCAGACGCCCCAGGTGGAGGTCGCTCAGGTGGGCGATGCGGAGCTCCGGGGCGCCGGGGGCCGGGAGGAGAACCTCCTCCTCCCGCGGGCGCAGGTGACGCGCCTCCAGCCACCCCGCGGCGACCAGCAGCCCCCCCGCGCCGGCCGTGGCGGCGAGGGTGAGGCGTTCCCGGGGGGAAAGGGACTCCATGGCGTCTCCTGGTGTGGCGCGCGGTCTCGACGCACTCCATCCTGTGCAAGCGCCAGACCTGGCGCCGGCACGGACCGTGCGACAGCGGATGCCGAATCCACCACCGAGGAGGCCTCGTGACGACCGAGGGCGGTGTCCACGGCCCCGAGCTGGCCCAGCAGCTCCGCGCCGAGCTGGCGCGCATGCAGCGGGCGGAGGACCGCATTGAGGACGCGCTGCTGTCCATGCGCGCCGCACGCCGTCGGCTGGAGGCCATCGCGGCGGCCCTCGAGCGAAGCGAGGCTCGCGTGCGCGGCGCCCTTCCCCAGGCGCCGGAGCAGACACCGGACCAGGCCCCGGGGTCGCGGCCGGTGGGGCCGGCCGGGCTTCCCTGGCGGCGTGGCGCTTCCCCGGGATGGCCGCGCCGCGACGGCTCCGGCGGCCCGCCCAACGAAGAGGCGACCCCTCCTGCGCACACGGCCCCTCCCGCCACAGCGACGCCGGCGGAGGCGGAGCGGCGGCGCCAGCGCCGCCGCCTGGGCCTGGTCGCCATCGCGGCGGCGGCCACGGTGGCCGCGGTGGGCTGGCTGGCGTTCCTGGGCCTGCGCGGCGGCGTGGTGGCGCCGCCCCTCGTGGTCTCCGGCGGCGGGCCTGTGGCGCCCTCGTCACCGGGAGGTGCGGAGGAGGCTCCGGAGCGGACGTCCACGCCGCCGGGGCCCCTGGCCGACCTCCCGGCGGCGCCCGCCGCCCGGCGGGCCCTCTACGACTCCCTGGCCCAGGCCCGCTCGCCCCTCTTCGAGCCGCTCCTCGATTCGGTCACCGCCACGACGACCCACGGCGACGTGAAGAACGCCGTCGACGCCTGGACCTCGCCGGGGGAGGTGTCGGCGAAGGAGCGCGACCTGGTGGAGGCCGCCATGGTCCAGTGGATCCTGAAGCGCGAGGTGGACCAACGGGTGGAGCTGGACGGCGAGCTCCTGAGGAATCCATGCAGGGGGCGCTCCTGCAGCGCGCTCCTCAACCTCTGGCAGATGGGGAAGGACCGCTACAACTTCCCCCCCATGCCCGACGAAGACGCCACCACCGACACCCAGGGCCTCGCCACCGTGCAGGCCGCCGTCGTGCTCCACTGGCTCCAGGAGCTGAACGGTCCCGCCGGCCCTTCGTGACCTCCCACGAGAAGGCGGTCACCTACGGCAGCTACCTGAGCGTGGACGAGCTCCTCTCCCTCCAGTCTCCCCGGGAGGGCATGGAGCACGACGAGATGCTCTTCGTCATCATCCACCAGGTGTACGAGCTCTGGTTCAAGGAGCTCCTCCATGAGCTCGACTACGCCCGGGGGCTCCTCTCCGACGACGATCCCCACCGGGCGCGCCACACCCTCGAGCGGATCCTCACCATCCTGAAAGTGATGGTGGCCCAGCTCGACGTGCTGGAGACCATGACGCCCCTGGAGTTCGGCGCCTTCCGGGAGCGGCTGGAGGCCGCCAGCGGCTTCCAGTCGGACCAGTTCCGACAGCTCGAGTTCGTCCTGGGGAGGAAGAACGAAGGCGTCGCGTCCCGCTTCCCGGAGGGGAGCCGGGCCCGGGACGCGCTGGAGCGGCGGCTGGGGGAGCCGTCCCTGTGGGACGCCTTCCTCCGCTACCTGGCCCGGGAGGGCTACCCGGTGCCCGAAGCCCTGCTGGAGAGGGTTCCCAGGGCGCCCGTGGCGGCGTCCGTGGCCGTGCAGGACGTCCTGGTGCGGGTGTACCGGGAGGACCCGATGAACGCCCAGCTCTGCGAGCGGCTGGTGGACCTGGACGAGGGCGTGCAGGAGTGGCGCTACCGCCACGTGAAGATGGTGGAGCGCACCATCGGCGCGAAGCGGGGGACGGGTGGCTCGCCGGGGGCCGAGTACCTCCGGACGACGCTCATGCAGCCCCTCTTCCCCGACCTGTGGGAGATCCGCTCGCGCCTGTGAACCCGTCCGAGCTGGCCCTCCACTACCGCCGCTTCCGGGTGAGCGAGCGGCTCCTCCTCACCGGCCACTCCCACCAGGCGTGGCCCGACGTCGCCTTCGCCGCCCAGCAGGAAGCCTGGCTGGACGCCGCCGAGCACGTGGACCTGAAGTGGGAGTGGGCCATGGCGAAGGCGGAGCGGGCGCGGGAAGGGTGGCGGCGCCTCCTCGGCGATCCCGGTGCCGCTATCGCCCTGGGCCCCAGCACCCACGCCCTGCTGGTGCGGCTGCTGTCGGCGCTTCCCCTGCGGGAGCGTCCCCGCATCCTCACCACCGACGGCGAGTTCCACAGCGCCCGCAGGCAGCTCGACCGCCTGGCCGAGGAGGGGCTGGAGGTGCGGCGGGTGCCCGCCCGCCCGGTGGCCGACCTGGCGGCGCGCCTGGCCGACCGGGTGGACGACCGCACCGCGCTGGTGGTGGTCTCCTCCGTGCTCTTCGAGACGGCCGAGATCGTCCCGGGGCTGGAGGCGGTGGCGGCGGCGTGCGAGCGCCACGGCGCCGAGCTGCTTGTGGACGCCTACCACCACCTGAACGTGGTGCCCTTCGACGTGGGCGCCCTGGGGTTGGCCCGCGCCTGGGTGGTGGGCGGCGGCTACAAGTACTGCCAGATGGGGGAGGGGAACGCCTTCCTGCGCGTGCCTCCCCACGGCGAGAGCGCCCGCCCCGTCGTCACCGGCTGGTTCGCCGAGTTCGGTGCCGTGGAGCGGGGCGGCGCCCCCGGTGAGGTGGGGTATGCTCGGGGCGGCGACCGCTTCGCCGGCGCCACCTACGACCCCACCGCCCACTACCGGGCCGCGGCCGTGTTCGACTTCTTCGCCGAGGTGGGGCTGGACCCGGAGGCGCTCCGGGCCACGAGCCGGCGCCAGGTGTCCCTTCTCGCCCGCCTCGCGGAGCGCGCCGGGGTCCTGGAGCGGCTGGAGCCCGCGGTGGCGCCCGACCGCCTGGAGGGGGTGGCGGGCTTCCTCGCCCTGAGGGCCCCCGACGCCCCCGGGTTGGCCACGGCGCTTCGGGAGCGCGGGGTGCTCACCGACGCCAGGGGCGAGCTGCTGCGCCTGGGGCCGGCGCCCTACCTCAGTGACGCCCAGCTCGAAGCGGCGGTGGCGGTGCTGGCGGAGGTGGTGGTGGGCTGAGGCGGGGGGCGCGTCCCCTCACCCCGAAGCGCCTCCACCCCGGCGGGGAGCGCGCCCTCGACGAAGACGGGGGCCGGGCGCTACCCTCGCGCCATGGCCGACGACCCCTCCCCCATCCGCGACAGCGGACTGGCCTCCCGCCTCCTCTCCACCGGCCGCATCGCCGCCACGGCCGCGCGCCTGGGTGCTCGCCGGCTGCTGGGCCGGGAGGGGGAGGAGGACGCCCGCCTGGGCGAAGCGCTGGCCGGGGAGCTGGACCGGATGAAGGGGATGGCCATGAAGGTGGGCCAGATCCTCTCCTACTTCGAAGGGGTGCTCCCCGACGCCACCCACGAGGCCCTCCGCACGCTCCAGCTCGGCGTCACCCGCATGCCGCCGGAGCAGGTACGGAGCGTGATCGAGGGGGCGCTGGGCGCGCCCCCGGCCGCCCTCTTCGAGGCCTTCGGGCCCGACCCGGTGGCGTCGGCCTCCATCGGCCAGGTGCACCGGGCCCGCTTCCACGGGCGGGACGTGGCCGTGAAGGTCCAGTACCCGGGCATCGCCGACACCCTGGACGCGGACTTCGCCCGGCTGCGCACCCTGGGACGGATGGCCTCCGTGGGCACGGCGATGGACGCCCTGGCCATCACCGACGAGCTCCGGGAGCGGGTGGTGGAGGAGTGCAGCTACGTGCGGGAGGCGGCGGCCCAGGAGGCGTTCCGGGGGGCGTTCGCCGACGACGGGGAGGTGGTGGTCCCCGAGGTGGTGGGGGAGCGCTCCGCCGACACCGTGCTCACCACCGCCTGGCTCCAGGGGCGGAGCTTCTACGCCTTCGCCGCGGGCGCCTCCCGGGAGGAGAGGAAGCGGGCGGCCGTCGTGCTCCTCCGCTTCGCCCACCGCTCCTTCTGGGAGCTCCTGGCCGTGAACGCCGACCCCCATCCGGGGAACTACCTCTTCCCCGAGCCCGCCCCCCCGGTTGGGTTCCTGGACTTCGGCTGCGTGCGCCGCTTCGACCGGGCCTTCGTCGACGACGAGCGGCGCATCGCCCGGGCGGCGCTGGACGGCGATCGCAAGGGCTTCCGCGACGCGGTGCTGGCGGCCGGCAGGGTTCCCCGGGAGCGGGACTTCGCCTGGGCCGACCTGTGGCGGGTGGTGCGGCACCAGTACGCCCCCTACCGGGGCGGCGCGTTCCACTTCGACCGGGATTACGTGCGGGACATGATGGCCATGTCGGGGCCGGGCAACCGGGCGCTCCGGCGCTTGGCCGTGCCGCCCCAGTGGATCTGGCTGCAGCGGCTGCACTGGGGTCTCCACGCCGTCCTCGCCAGATTGGACGTCGAGGTGGACTTCGCCGGGCCCTTCCGGGAGCTGCTCTCCCGGGAGCCCCGGCCCCTGGACCCCGGGACGCCGTGACGTCCCCCTTCTCCGGAAGCACGAGGCGCCAGGCATGACGAGGACGACTCTCCTGCGGAGCGCCACCCTCACCGGGCTCCTGGCCGCCGCCTGCGGGCGGGCGCCGGCGTGGAGCGTGGACGGCGACCGCACGGTGGTGCGCACCCGCCACGAGGTGACGGCCGACGACGGGCACGTTCTCACCGTGTGGGCCAAGCGCGCCGAGCGGCCGAGGGGCTCGGTGCTGCTCCTCCACGGCCGCACGTGGAGCTCGGTGCCCGACTTCGATCTCCAGGTGGAGGGGCGGGACGCCTCCCTCATGGACGGCCTGGTGGCGCGGGGGTATGCGGTGTATGCCCTGGACGCCCGTGGCTACGGGGCCACCCCCCGGGATTCCACCGGCTGGCTCACGCCCGACCGCATGGCCGAGGACGCCGCCGCGGTGCTCCGCTGGGTGGACGACGCCGACGGCGTGCGGGCGCCCCCCGTGCTCTTCGGCTGGTCCATGGGGGCCACGGTGGCCCATCTCACCGCCCAGCGTCACCCCGACCTCGTCTCCGGCGTCGCGCTTTTCGGCTACTGGCGCGACCCGCGGGCGACGGCTCCCCGCACGCCCCTCGGTACGCCGGAGCGGAGGGCGAACACCCGCGCGTCCGCCGCTAGCGACTTCGTGACGCCCACCGCCGTGGACCAGGCCGTGGTTGACGCGTACGTGGAGGCGGCCATGGCGGCCGATCCCGTGCGGGTGGACCTGGGGCGCCTGGACGAGCTCGATGCCCTCTCTCCCGACTCCCTACGGGTGCCCACGCTCCTCCTCCAGGGGGGGCTCGATCCCCTGGCTCCGGATTCGGTGCAGGCCGCCCTGTTCGACGGTCTCGCCGCCCGCGACAAGGAGTGGGTGGTGCTGGGGGGGTGCGATCACGCCGCGTTCCTGGAGCGTTGCCGGGGCCGTTTCCTGCGCGCCCTGGGCGGCTTCCTGGACGAGGTGACGTCGCGATGAGTCCCGGGCCGGAATGGACGTTGCGAAACCTTCGGGGGGGCTCACGCGTCCAAACTGGTGTGGGGCGTCGTCCTCCGTCGCCCGCCAGGCATCTCCTCCCGCAGGGGCCGTCCCCGGGGACGTCGTCGTGACCGTCACCACCCTCATCCTCCTGGCCACGCTTGCCGCCGAGACGGCGGCGCTCGCCACCGTGTCGATCCTCTACCGCAGGGCGAAGAAGGCGGGGAAGGCGCGCCGGGTGGAAGGCCCCAACTCCCAGTTCCGCTCTCCCTACGTGCTGGACCTGGAGGCCCGGGAACGGTGGGAGGCCATGGACCTGGACCGCCTCCACGAGGTGAACCGGGAGGAGGTCGTCCGCATGCTGGGGAAGGTGCGGGCGGGGGGGGTGCGTGACCTCACGCCCGCCGAGCGGGATTTCCTGGACCGCATGGCCGATGCACAGGACCGGGTGCAGGGTCGGGCGGGGGGTCGCCGGGCGCCCCGTCCACGCCGCCTTCCGCGTCCCTCCTGACGCGCCGCCCACTCCGGGCGTACCTTGGTTGTCATACCCTTTGCTCCACCCCCGGACGGCCGCGTGCGCCCGTCCGCCGCCGCCGCCCCGTGAGGAGCCCTGGAATGACGCCTTCCCTCCGCTGGACCGCCGCCCTCCTCCTCGTGACGGCCGGGGCGTGCTCGAGCCAGCCCTCCGGGGGCGCCGCGGGCGGAGCCGGCGCGTCCCTGGACGACGCGCCGGGATGGGACGTCTTGCGGGACTCCACCACCCGCGTCGCTCGCGTCGACGGCTTGAGCGACCCGGTGTCGGTCCTGTACGACGCCGACCAGGACGTGTGGTTCGTGGCCAACGCGGGGGCGGTGCGGGGGGACAGCACCGACGACGGCTTCATCGCCCGGGTGTCGGCCGACGGCGTGGTGGACTCCCTCCACTTCATGACCGGGAGCCAGGACACGCCCCTGGAAGACCCCCGGGGGATGGCCATCGTGGGCGACTTCCTGTGGGTGGCCGACAACCAGGGCGTCCACGCCTTCGACCGCCACAGCGGGGGCCACCGCATCTTCGTGGACTTCACCTATCACGACGCAGGCTTCCTGAGCGACATGGCGTTCGGCGCGGACGACGCCCTCTACGTGACGGACCGGGACAAGTCCCGGGTGTACCGCATGGGCGAGGGGAAGGTCACCGTGGCCGCCGAGGGGGCCGACCTGGACGCCCCGGGCGGCATCGCGTGGGACCGGGAGGACAAGCGCTTCGTCCTCTCCAGCTCGACGGACAGGGGCCAGATCCTCGCCTGGGCCCCCGACGGTGCGGTGGAGACCGTGGCCTCGGGAGGGGCCGGTGTGGAGAGCGTGGCCCGCTGGGACGGCCACACGGTGGTGGCGGCCAGCGATTCGACGCTGCAGGTGGTGGAGGACGGGGGCACCCGCCCCATCGTCCGCCTCGCCGGCATGCCCGCCGACATCGGCGTCGACGGTCGCCACGGCAGGGTGGCCGTGCCGTACCCGGCCGCGGGCCGCGTGGACCTCTGGACCCTGCCCCGGGGGCAGTAGCCGTGCGCCGCGCCCTGGTCCCGGCCATGTCCCTCGCGTGCCTGTCGGTGCTCGTGGCCGGCGTGGCGCCCGCCCGCGCCCAGTCGCCGCCGGCGGTGCCCGGCGCGTCGGCCGGGAGCCGGGCCCTCCCCTTCGCGCCGAGGCCGGCACTGCCCGTCGCCGCCACCCTCCCGGTGGGTGGTGCGGCGCCGGCCGGCTTCTCGGCCGCGCTGGTGACGACGCTGGACGGGATCATGGCCGACGCCATCGCCGACGGCGCCACGCCCGGCGCGGCGCTGGTGGTGGGGCACGGCGGGCGGATCGTCCTGGAGCGGAGCTGGGGGCGCGTCGACTGGGACCCCACCAGCCCCGCCGTGGACGAGCACACCGTCTACGACCTGGCGTCCCTCACCAAGGTGGCGGGCACCACGGTGGCGGCCATGATTCTCGCCTCCGAGGGGCGCCTGGACCTGGACCGTCCCGTGGCCGACTACCTCGACGGCTGGCCGGCCGAAGGCGACCGGGGCCTCGTCACGCCCCGTCTCCTCCTGCGCCACCGCTCGGGGCTGCCCGCCTTCGCGGCGCTCTACCGGAAGGCGACCTCCCCGGAGGAGGCCCTGGCCGCCATGGCCGACGTGGCCCTGGTGTCCACCCCGGGGACCCGGGAGACCTACAGCGACCTGGACATGATCCTCCTGGGACTCGTGGTGGAGCACGTGGCCGGGGAGCCGCTGGACGCGTTCCTGGAGCGCCGGGTCTACCGTCCCCTGGGCATGGCCCGCACCGCCTTCCGCCCCCTGGAGGCGGGCATCGCCCCGAGCGACATCGCCCCCACCGAGGTGATCCGCCGCGCCCAGCTCCACGGCGTGGTCCACGACCCCAACGCCCGGGGGCTGGGAGGCGTGGTGGGCAACGCCGGGCTCTTCGCGTCGGCCCGGGACCTGGGCGTGCTGGCCTCGGCGCTCCTGTGGGAGGCGCCGGAGCGACTGGTGTGCCGGGATGTGGTGCGGGCGTTCACCCACGGCGAGCGGAGCGGGCACTACGCCCTGGGCTGGGAGATGGCGACCCGGGACTCGTCCTGGGGCGACTACTTCTCGGACGAGGCGTTCGGCCACACCGGCTACACGGGAACCAGCCTGTGGATCGACCCCGAGCTGGACGTGTTCGTGGTCCTCCTCACCAACCGGGTGGATCCCACCGCCGCCAACGAGAAGCACCTGGCGCTGCGCCGGAACGTGCATGAGGCCATCCGTCGGAGCCTGCTGGACCCCTGGGGCGACGGGATCGTGACCGGGTGGTTCGACGCTCCCCGCCGGGTGGACGACGCCGGGGTGCGGGACGAGCACGGCTGGCGCTCGGTGGACGGGTGCCGGGCCGACGTGGCGCGGGACGTGCTTTCCAGGATGGGCAGCCGGTGGCCACGCGTCTGGTGAAGAAGAACGTGGGGACGGTCTCCGGCTCGCGGAACGGCCCCGGGGAGGCTTCGTCCTTTCCGGGGCCTCCGTCGTGCCCACCCTCCCCGGAAGGGGGCGCCCGGTGAGCCAGCGGGACTGGATGCTCCGCATGATCGAGCAGGCCGGCCTCGTCCTGAGCGAGCTGCGCAGCAGGCTGGTGGCGGGCGAGGTGGACGAGGACGAGGCGGAGCGGGAGCTGAACGAGGTGGCCGGCCAGGCGGGGCTCGACCTGCGCATCCTGCGCTTCGCCACCCCCGACACCCTGGTCATGCTGGTGGCCCCCACCGGCGAGCCCGACCCGGGCCGCTGCTGGCTCCTGGCCGAGACGCTCTTCGTGGACGGCCTGCGGGCCGAGCTGGCAGGCGACGTGGACGGCGCCCTGGTGGGCTACGAGCGCTCCGCCCGCCTCTTCGCCATGCTGGCCGAGAAGAAGGACCTCCTGGACACGGGCCTCGCCGAGGCCGCCGAGCGCCTCCGGGAGGTGGAGGCGCGCCGGGCGGCCCTTGCGGCGAGCTGATCCCCTCCGACCCCCCCACCGCCCCCGTCACGATGCCCCGACTCCTCCGCCTCGCACCGCTTCTCGTCCTGGCCGTTCCCCACGAGGCGGCCGCCCAGGCTCCGGCGCCGCCGGACACCGCCGCCGTCTCCGCGGTGCTGAACGACTTCCACGACGCGGCCTCGAAGGCCGACTTCCAGCGCTACTTCGGCCACTTCGCCCCGGGCGGGGTGTTCCTCGGCACCGACCCCGCTGAGCGCTGGACGGTGGCCCAGTTCCAGGGGTACGCGAAGCCCTACTTCGACGCCGGCCAGGGGTGGACGTACGTGCCCGCCGTGCGCCACGTGGTCATCAGCGCCGACGGCCGCACGGCCTGGTTCGACGAGCTCCTGGACAACGCCAGCTACGGAACGGTGCGGGGCTCGGGCACCCTGGTGCGCCGGAACGGGGCGTGGAAGATCGGCCTCTACGACCTCACCATTCCCGTGCCCAACGACCTGGCGGGGGCGGTGGTGGAGCGCATCCGCGACCAGGCGGAGGCGGGCGCGGCCGACGCCTCGGACGCAGCGGGCAAGGTGGTGGAGGCGTCGTACGACGCCCTGGTGCGCTCGGACGCGGCGGCCTTCCGTGCCCTCTTCTGGCCCGGCGCCTCGATCACCGCGCTGGCCGAGGACGCCCCCGACGCGGCCGAGATGATGTCGCTTCCCGTGGCGGCGTTCGCCGCCCGCGTGGCGTCGGGCGGGGAGCGGAGGACCGGCACGATCGTCGACGTGCGCGTGTCGGGCGACGTGGCCACGGCGTGGGTCCGCTCCCGCCGGCCGGGCGGGCGCTCCACGGAGGTGACCGACGTGGCCACGCTGCTTCGCCAGGGAGGGCGCTGGAAGATCGCCTCGCTGGTGCTGGCACCGGGGCGCTGAGGGACCCACGGGGGGGCGCGGGCGTCTCGATGGACGGGGAGGCTGCGGGGAGCGGGCCTCCGCTACAGCGTCGCGACCGTCTCCTCGGGGGGCTCTTCCCCGGGGTTGATGAAGAGGTCCTCCATGAGGCCGTGCTGCTTCTCGTAGAGCCTCTTGTACAGCCCGCCCCGCAGGAGCAGCTCCTGGTGGGTGCCCCGCTCCACGATCTTGCCCTTGTCCATGACCAGGATCTGGTCGGCGCTCCGGATGGTGGACAGGCGGTGGGCGATGACGAACGTGGTCCGCCCGCGCCGGAGCGCCCTGAGCCCGTCCTGGATCAGGGCCTCGGCCTCGCTGTCCAGGCTGGACGTGGCCTCGTCCAGGATGAGCACCCGGGGGTTGGCCAGGATGGCCCGGGCGATGCCCACCCGCTGGCGCTGCCCCCCCGACAGCTTCACCCCCCGCTCCCCCACGACGGTGTCGTAGCCGTCGTCGAAGCGTTGGATGAACTCGTCGCAGTGGGCGATCTTCGCCGCCCTCCGGATGGCCTCGTCGTCGGCCGAGGGGTTGGCGAAGGCGATGTTCTCCCGGATGGTGCCGTCGAAGAGGAAGTTCTCCTGCATGACGACGCCAAGGAAGCGCCGGTAATCGCCCAGGCGCAGCTCCGCCAGGTCGGTGCCGTCCACCACCACGCGTCCGGTGAGCGGCCGGTAGAAGGCCATCACCAGCCCGATCAGCGTGCTCTTGCCTGCCCCCGACGGGCCCACCAGCGCCGTGGTGGTCCCCGCCGGCGCGTGGAACGAGACGTCCTCCAGCACCGGCACCCCCGGCTTGTACTCGAAGGCCACGTCCTCGAACGCCACCTCCCCCGCCAGCTCGCCGATGGGCTCCCGGGCCTCGTCCAGCTCGTCCTCGGTGGCCACCGAGCGCAGCTCGTGGATCCTGTCGAGCCCGGCGAACGCCTCGCTGATCTGGGTGCCGATGGAGGAGATCTGGACCAGGGGTGCCACCATGACGCCCACGTACAGCACGTAGCTGAACAGCTCGCCCGTGGTCATGGTGCCGGCCAGGATGGAGCGGCCGCCCACCAGCAGGATCATGACGCCGATGCCGCCCACGATGATCGTGGAGATGGCCCCCACCAGGGAGGTGCCCGTGATGGTGGAGGCGATGTTCCGGAAGAGGCGGTCGACGCCCTCGCCGAACACCGCCTCCTCCCGGGGCTCGGCCACGTACGTCTTCACCAGGCGCACGCCGCCCAGCGTCTCGTTCAGCCGCCCCGTCACCTCGGCGTTGATCGCGCCCCGCTCGCGGAAGATCGGTCGGAGCTTCTTGAACGCGATGGACATGGACGCGGCGAACGCAAGGAGCAGCGCCACGGTGCCCAGCGTGAGCTTGAGGTTCAGCGTCAGCAGGATGCCGAAGGCGATGACGGCCGTGAGCAGCCCGCCCACGAGCTGCACCAGCCCCGTGCCCACCAGGTTCCGGATGCCCTCCGGGTCGGTCATGATCCGGGAGATGAGGACGCCGGTCTTGGTGGAGTCGAAGTAACCCACCGGGAGGCGCAGCACGTGGGCCTGGACGTCCTTGCGCATGCGGGCGATGGCGCCCTGGGCCGCCACGCTCACCACCCGGGCCAGGGAGAAGGACGTCACGGCCTGCACCACCGCCGCCCCGGCGGCGGCGAGCACCAGGGCTGTGAGCAGCTCCGGCCGGTGCTGGGCCACCACGTTGTCGATGAGGAACTTGGGCATGGCCGGGATGACGAGCCCGGCCAGCCGGTTGATGATCATGAGGACGAAGCCCACCGCGAGGGTGCGGCGGTGCTCCCGCACGAGGTGGAGCGCCTCTGCGCGGACGTTCTTGAAGTCGACCTTGGGCTTCTTGCGGGACTCGGTGGGCATCGGTGAAAGCTAACGGGCAGGCGGGTCGCTGGTCAGCGCCCCCGTTCGCGGCCGCGGCCGCGTCCCCCTTTACCTCCGCGCGGGCAGAGGGTGGATGGGAGCCAGGGACCTACCCGGCCTCCCGGGCCAGAGGGTCCGTCCACTCGGACTCGAACGTGGCCGACCCCGCGACGAACAAGGGCGCCTGGGGGAGCAGGAATCCACCCAGGCGCGCCGGGTGGAGCAGGGGCCCCAGGCGGCCGAGCTCACGCCCCCGCAGCGTCGCCAGGCTCGCCTCGATGGTCCAGATCCATTCCGGACGGAGGACGAAGCGGTATCCGTTGGGGGTGCTCCCGGCGAGGGTGAGGCGTCCGGCGTTCAAGACGCGGGCGCCCAGGGCACCCAGGGCCCTGAGCACCGGATCGCGCCGCCACAGGATCGTCGGGAGGGCGCGGGCCACCACCCCCAGAGCGCGGCTGGCGCCCGTGGAGCCCAGCCGGAGCCCCCATTCGAGTCGCACCGCCGGGGCCGACAGCGTCACCTCGTCGGGGCCCGTCCACGTGACGTCGATGGCCGTCACCACCACGTTCCGCACGTCCGCTCCGAAGTAGCGGGGGCAGCCGCGGGACGGCTCCACGTCCAGGTAGAAGGTCCACGTCCCCCCGGCATCGCGGTGCCAGACGGCGGTGTAGCCGGGCCCGATGGTGGAGCTCACGAAGCGCCGGAACGCGAGCAGATCCCCGCCGGCGAACGGTACGGCCATCACGCCGTAGCCCACGTAGGCCTCCCGCCCCTCGCCGCTCGGTCGCGGCCTCGAGCGCTCGAGCCGGTGGGCTACGGCGGCGGGGCTCCGGCCGTGGCTCAGCGGGCTCCGGATCACAGGACCGCCGTCGCCACCCCCGTCGCGATCAACGCGGCGGCCCAGATGAGGTCGAGGTTGATCCACGCCTTGCGCAGGAGCTGGAGCCCGAGCTTCTCGTAGACCAGGACCGCGATCAGCCCCATCACGGCGAGGTAGCCGAGGGTGTGCGCCAGGGTTGCCACCAATCCGCCCACCGGGCCGGAGGCGAAGCTCGCGGCCAGGGTGCTGTGGGCGGCGTGGCTCCCGTGCGCCATGGGCTTCATCATGGCCATGGGCTCCGTCGCGCCCGATGGGGGAAGGAGGAGGGGGAGCACCATGAGGCCGGCGCCGTGGGCCGTCGCCATGAGGAAGGACCAGACCGTGAGCTGCCGCAGTCCCATCCGCATCCCCCCGTACCGGAAATGGGCATGGCGGAAGAGACGGAAGCCGCCGAAGAGGACGAGGAGCACCGCCAGCGCCAGCCGGAGCTCCCGGGCGGGCATGGCCACGCCCACCACGCCCACCACCGCCACCACGGCCGCGATGGCCAGCGCGTGTCCCAGCGCGAGGGGGGCGAGGGCGCGCCAGACGGCGCGCCCCCGCTTCTCCTGCAGCCCCAGCGCGACCGCGAACAGCCAGCCCATGGCCGGGTTCAGTCCGTGCAGCGCACCCAGCCCCAACAGCGCCGCGAGCACGACCGGGGATCCGTTCATCGTGGTCTCCTCCCTCAGCCCGGGTAGCAGAAGGAGTCGGACGAGGCGTCACCGCCCTGGAGACGCACCTGGTGCGGCCGCATGCCCGGCTCCATCTCCACCAGGAAGTCCGGATCGAGGGCCATGCCGCCCTTCTCTACGTCGGCGTCGCCCTTCACCATCCAGCCGCGGATGCCGTCGGGATAGAACTGCTCGTCCCACGGTGAATAGAGGGAGTTGGTGAGATAGACGCGGCGCCCGTCGCGGCTGATCTCCACCATCTGGGGACCGCCGTTCAGCGGCTGGTCGGGATGCGAGGGATGTCCGGTGCGCTTCACGATGCCACCGATCTCGATGGATCCCACCTGCACGGGATGGAACGGATCGGAGACGTCGTACTGCAGAAGCTCCCCCGTGCCCCAGCAGGACACGTAGAGGAAGCGGTCGTCCAGGGAGAGGTTCAGGTCCGTCACCAGGGGGGGCACCGCCCCGAAGCCCTTGAGCAGGTCGGGGAGGAGCTCCGGATCGGCGGGTTGCGCCGGGATGTCGATGACCTTCGTCACGCGCCAGTCGCGGTCCCCGTTGCTGCCCTCGAGGTGCCACAGCCAGACGGAGGCGGACAGATCTTCCAGGGAGATGACCACGCCGGCGAAGCCGTACGCCTTGGCGGCGTCATGCGCCGGTCGGAGCTCCAGAACCATCTGGTACTGGGGACCCAGCTCGAGCCGCTTGAGATGCCGGCGGCTCTTCAGGTCCCAGACGTGGAGCGAGTTGCCGTACTTGCCCGCCAGGAGCAGCTCCGGGTCGAGCCCTTGCGACACCATGTCGGGCGTGCCCCACTCGCTGGTGATCATGGTGTCGTGGCCCAGATGCCACCAGAAATCGTAGGACAGGTACTGGTCACCCCGGTCCGACTCCCAGGCACCGCGCACTTCGAAGTTGTCGTGGTCGAGGGTGAAGATCCCGCCGGGTCCCTTGCCATCGGTTCCGCCGAGGGCGTTGACGTAGATGCCGTCGGGGCCGCAGTGGGTGGTGTGGGGCGTGGTGTATCCGGTCTTGCGGGCGATGGTCTCGCCCTCGATGACCTTCACGATCTCCGGCCGGCGGGGATCCGGCTTGGTGTCCATGATGGCGATCCGGCCGGTGTGGATGCCGGGCACCACCAGGTAGCGGCGCTCCACGTGGGGGTTGGCGCCGTAGGCGCACAGGTGCGAGCTGCAGGCGTTCCAGCCGAAGTGGTGGAGCTCGTCGCCCGGCGAGGGCATGTCGGTGCGGCCCACGAAGCGCCCGTAATCGGGCGAGGCGGGGTCCACGTCCACGACGCCGATGGCGTCCGGCCGCTCCCTCGATGGATTCAACAGGGCCACGTAGGCCAGCTGCTCGGTCGGTGCCTCCATGGCGTCGCGGGGCGTCGGATAGAAGGTGGGGTCGGGCATGAGCCGGGGCATTCGATGTCTCCTGAACGGGTGGATGCGGTTGCTTCTGTCCAGGAGATGCGCAATCGCTCACGGCGAGCGGACACGGAGGGTCCGGCAACGCCGAGGGGGAGGCCCCCGGGAGGGGGGAGGAGGGCGTCTCAGTACGGGATGAAGCCGCCCGGCGGGACCTTCCAGCGCGCCGCGTCCTCGGGCCTTCCCCACGCCGTGTACAGCTCGAACAAGGCGCGCTTGCTGTCGATGGCGTTCGGGTGCAGGTCGCCCAGGTCCCCCATGAGGCGCACGGCCTCGAGCAGCTCCGGCTCGGCGGCGGCGTAGCGGCCATGGCGGATGAGGTAGCGCCCGAGCGTGCGGTGGGACTCGCCCACCGCAGTGGCATTGGTCTTTCCGCGGCGGGCAGCGACGGCCTGGCGGAGCAGGGCTTCGCCCTCGTCGATCCGCCCCTGGGCCTCGCGCACGTGGGCGAGACCCTCGAACGCGTCCGCGAGGGCTGGATGTCCCTCGCTCAGCGACGCGCGGAAGATCTCGAGCGCGCTCTGGTCCAGGGAGTCCGCCTCGGCGAGGCGCCCCTGCGGCACGAGCTCATCTGCGACGGCGAGGAGCGAGTACGCGACGGTCGGGTGCAGTGGACCCAGCGCCGCGCGCCGGATGTCCAGGGCCCGGCGGTAGAGCGCCTCGGCGGCTGCGTGGTCACTCTGCCCGGCCAGCGTCCACGCCAGGCTGTTCAGACCGTGGATGAGCTGCATGCTGTTGGGACCGTACGCGCGCGTCTGGAGGTCGATGCCGCGGCGGAGCAGCGCGAGCGCCTCCGTTGGATCTCCCGCGATGTCCCGGACCTGGTCCGCGAGGTGGATCATGGCGTAGCCCGTGGTCGGATGCTCGGGCCCGAGGCGGTCGTTGGCGAACCGGAGCGCCTCGCGCTCGATGGCGAGCGCGTCCACGAGACGTCCCTGCCGGCGTAGGTTCGTGCCGAGGCCCTGCATGACCTGGAGGTGCTTCGCGGGATCGGCGCCTCCGAGGCGGTACACGTCGAGGGCATCCCGGTAGAGCGCCTCCTGCTCGGTGCCGGCGCGCAACCAGCCGAGCTCGAACAGGGCGTCCCCGATGCGCGGGTCCTCTGGAGGAACGGCGCGTCGATCGATGTCCAATGCCTCCCTGACGAGGGACTCCGCCTCGTCCGGACGTGCTTCGGAGCGGTGCACCCAGGCACGATGGATGAGGCTCTCGGCAAGGTCCGGATGGTCGGCGCCGAGGTGCTGGCGGCGAAGGGAGATGGCGCGGTCCAGGAGGCGTCCGGCGTCGTCGTAGAGGCCGAGCTCGTAGTGGAGCCGGCCCACCACGTCGAGCATGCGAGCCTGGACGACGGGCTGATCGGCCAGGGCGTCGGCCCGTAGCGCCCCCCGGCGCAGGAGGTCGCGGGCGGTGACGTCGCCCGACGCCGTCCCGGGATCGCCGGCGCGGAACAGCTCCAGCAAGAAGTTGCTGACCTCCTGCGACTCGCGGGCGGCGGTGTTCGCCCGATCCCGCTCACGCCCGGCGAGCCGAGCCTGCCATGTGGCGGCTCCGGTCCCCACGACGAGGGACAGCCCCACGAGGACGGCGGCGATCGCCGGGACCTTGTGACGGCGCAGCAACTTCCCCGCCCGGTACCAGCGGCCGCCGCGGTGTGCCAGGACCGGCTCCCCACGGAGCCAGCGCTCCAGATCCTGCGCGAGCTGCTCCGCCGATCCGTAGCGGCGCGCCGGCTCCTTTCGCAGAAGCATGAGGACGATCGCGTCCAGGTCGCCCCGCAACGTCCGCTGCAACCGCTCCGGCGTCGTCTGGCGATCCTGCGCCAGCTCGCTCGCGGTGGCGGACGGGGTCCGGTCCGGTCCGCCGGCCGGCCGCAGGACGCGCGAGCTCGGCCGCTCGGGATCTTGCTGGAGCACCGCATCGAGGATGGCCGGCACCGTACGCCCCGCCACGTCGTAGGGGGGCCGTCCCGTGAGCACGACATGCAGGACCACCCCCAGGGAATAGACGTCGCTGGCGGTGGTGAGCGTTTCCCCGCGCAGCTGCTCCGGGCTGGCGTAGTCGGGCGTGAGCACCTGCCCCTCGTGGCGCGTCACCGGCGCATCGAAGGAGGCGAGCGCCGGGTTCAGCAGCTTCGCGATGCCGAAGTCGAGGAGCTTGGGTCGCCCGTCCGCCGTGACGAGAATGTTGGACGGCTTCAGGTCCCGATGGATGACGAGGTTCCGGTGCGCGTGCTCGACCGCCCGGGCGACGGTGACGAACAGGCGAACGCGCTCCCGGACCGACAGGCGCATGCGGTCGCAGTAGAGGTCGATGGGAAGGCCCCCCACGTGCTCCATGGCCAGATAGGGGCGCCCGTCGTCGGACACGCCGCCGTCGTAGAGCCGCGCGATGTTGGGGTGGTCCAGGGACGCGAGGATCTGGCGCTCGGCGACGATCCGGGCGGCCAGCGCCGGATCGTCGTCGCGAATCACCTTCAGGGCGACCCGTCGGCGGAACTGACCGTCGTCGCGCTGCGCGAGATAGACGACCCCCATCCCGCCCCGGCCCAGCTCCTCGAGCACCCTGTACGGGCCGATCCGGCGATCCCGCGGGCCGGGGGGCCCTGGGGCCGGGCCGCTGTCCGGCTCCCCCATGAGCGATGCCGCCGACACCGGGAGCCTGGACTCGAGAACGCCGCCGGCGCGGTCGTGGGCGCGCAGCATCGCGGCGACCTCCTCGAACAGCGGCGGATCGTTCCCGCAGGCTTCCTCCAGGAACGCGCCGCGCTCCGAGGGAGGCCGCTCGAGGGCGGACTCGAAGAGATCCTCGATCGAACGGCGCCCGGCGCTCATGACCCGGCAGGTGGCGGGGAGGGGGCGGGCGCTTCGGGATAGAGGGTGCGGTAGAGCCAGGCGCGCGCCTTCACCCAGTCCCGCCGGACCGTGCGCTCGGTTACGCCGAGGGCATCGGCGATCTCCTTCTCCTCCATGCCTCCGAAGAATCGACACTCGACGACCGCCCGCTGCCGCGGGTCGAGATCGGCGAGGGCGGCGTCCAGGGCGATCAGCTCCTCCGGGTCGAGCTGGATCTCCAGGGGGCTGTCGGTGAGGGTGGTCGCATGCCGGTCACCCCCGCGCTTGAGAGCCGACGCACGGCGGGCGTGGTCGACGAGGATCTGGCGCATGCAGCGCGACGCGATGGCGAGGAAATGGGCGCGATCCATCGCCTCGACGGCCGCGCTGCCGACGAGGCGGATATAGGACTCGTGGATGAGGGCGGTGGCGCCCAGCGTATGGCCGACCCGCTCGCGCCTCATCTGTCGCACGGCGAGCGCGTGAAGCTCGTCGTACACGAGGGGCATGAGTCGATCGAGGGCAGTCGCGTCGCCGCGGCGCGCGACGGCCAGCAGGTGGGTGACACTGCCCGGATCCGGATAGAGCGAGTCCATGCGCTACCTCGGGGGGAAGGAACGCAATCTTCTTCCTCGGGTGCCGGGGGACAAGGCCGATCTCCGGGCGGCGACCTGCGGCCTTCGGACCGGTCGAAACCGGCGCGATCCAGCGAGCGTATTCGAAAGAATCTGGCCGCGAGGCCGCGGCGTTGCAGTCCTCTTCCCCTGGAATTCCCATGGAACGGCCGATCCTGTTTCTCGTCGCCGACGACGAATCCGTGCTCCGGGCGCTTCATTCGGATCTCACCCGCCGCTTCGGCAACGACTGCCGCATCATGCGGGCGGATCGACCGACCGCCGGACTGGAGGCGCTGAAGACACTGGGCCAGGAATCGGAACCGGTGGCGTTGCTCATTGCCGATCACGCCATGAGCGAGATGTCGGGGGTGGACTTCCTTTCCCGGGCGCACGACCTCCACCCCTTGTCCAAGCGGATCCTCCTGGTCCAGCGTGACTACACGGCGGCCAACCCCATCGTCCCGGCCATGACCCGGGGGCAGATCGACTATCACCTGGTCAAGCCGTGGTCTCCCGAGCACGGGCTGTTTCCGGCCGTGAGCCAGTTTCTTGCCGACTGGGAGGGCTTCCGGGTTCCCGGCTTCAAGATGTTCCGGGTGGTGGGGCCTCTCGAGGGAGTGCGGGGCCACCAGGTCCGCGACCTCCTGACCCGGATGTCCGAGCCCTACGACTATCTGGCTCCCGATTCGCCCGAAGGCGCTCGGATCCTCCGTGAAGCCGGGCAGTCCGGAGACCGGCTCCCGGTGGTGGTGCGCCAGGACGGACGCGTGTTCGTGGATCCCACCGACGCCGAGCTCGTGGAAGCCCTCGGAGGAGGGACCCGCTTCGAGTGCCGCTACGACGTCGTCATCGTGGGCGCGGGACCGGCCGGGCTGGCCGCCGCCGTGTACGCGGCGTCCGAGGGGCTCAACACCGTGGTCCTGGAGCGGGCGATCTCGGGGGGGCAGGCCGGCACCACGTCGCGCATCCGCAACTTCCCCGGTTTCACCTGGGGCGTGAGCGGACAGGACTTCGCCTACCGGGCCTGCGAGCAGGCCTGGCTCTTCGGCGCCAACATGGTCTTCACCCAGGAGGTGGCCTCCATCGGGGTGGACGGGCTGGAGCGGGTCGTCACCACCTGTGACGGGCAGGAGGTGCGGGCGGGCGCGGTGGTCGTGGCCACCGGCGTGGAGTGGCGTCGCCTGGGGATTCCGAGGCTGGAGAGGCTGATGGGGGCCGGGGTCTTCTACGGAGCCGCCGTGACCGAGGCCCGGGCCATGGCGGGCCTGGACGTGTGTGTCGTGGGGGGCGGAAACTCGGCGGGTCAGGCGGCGCAGAACCTCTCCAGGTACGCGGCCACCGTCACGCTTCTCGTCCGGGGGCCGTCGCTCAGGACGAGCATGTCCCAGTACCTGATCACCGAGTTGGAGAACACGCCGAACGTCCGGATCCGGCTCGGGGTCGACCTCGTCGACGGCTCGGGAGACTCGCGCCTGGAGGGCGTCCGCATCCGGGACCGGGCCAGTGGGCAGACAGAGGACATCGAGACCTCGGCCCTCTTCGTCCTCATCGGGGCCGAGCCCCACACCGGGTGGCTCGACGGCGCGGTGCGACGGAGCGGACGGGGATACGTGCTGACCGGCGCGGACCTGCTGGAGGGTGGGCGGCCTCCGGAGGGCTGGCCCCTGGCGCGCCAGCCTCTCCTCCTGGAGACGAGCGTGCCGGGGGTGTTCGCCGCGGGCGACGTCCGCTTCCGGTCGGTCAAGCGGGTGGCCTCGGCCATCGGCGAGGGGGCTACCTCGGTGCAGCTCATCCACCAGTACCTCGCCGAGCAGGCGCGGGTACCCGTCGAGGCCCGGTAGCTCAGGCTGGGCCGCAGGCTGGCGTGAACACCTCCCGCTCGGCGCGGGGTAGAGGCGGCGCTCGTGTCACCGCACGCGAAGCGCCTATCCCTGGACCGCGGCTCCGTCCAGCCCCAGCAGCTCCGCCAGCGCCCCGGGCGTGACCTCCTCCCGCCCCTCCAGCGCCCGGGCCAGCAGCCCGGTCACGTTGGCCACCGCGAAGCTCACGCCCTTGAGGTTCCGCTCGGGGGGGACGCCGGGGATGGGGCGGGGATAGCCGGAGGCCCGGGCGACGACGCCGCCGTGGGTGGCGCGCGCCAGCACGAGCGCGTCCCGGTCCAGGCTCCAGTCCAACTCGACGCCCACGGCGCCGGGCAGACTCCCCGGGTACCAGGCGATGCCCTCGTGCTCCCGGGCGCTCACCACGATGCACCCCGCCTCCCGGGCCGGCGCCAGCGACTCCTCCAGGAGCGGCGCGTGCTCCTCTTTCGGCGTGCCCAGGCTCAGGTTCACCAGGCGCATGCGGTTCTCGGCCGACCAGGCCAGCG
Source organism: uncultured Gemmatimonadales bacterium (assembly GCA_963720485.1). Taxonomy (GTDB): domain Bacteria; phylum Gemmatimonadota; class Gemmatimonadetes; order Longimicrobiales; family Gaopeijiaceae; genus MFD05684-c1. The sequence goes on along the minus strand of OY970395.1, from coordinate 3,563,005 downwards.
CCTTCCTGAGCGCCACGATGGTGGTGGACAGGGTGCGGTCGAACACCTTCACCACGTGGATCTCGGCGCCCGGCGCCTTCTCGTGGATGGCGCTCGCCACCGCGGTGCCGTGACCCAGGCGGTCCACCACGTCGTCGGTGGGGCGGCCCCGGTCGTCCAGTCCGACGGCGCCGGCGAGGCCGCCCACGTGGGGGTGGCCGGCGTGGACGCCGCTGTCGATCACGGCCACGCGAACGCCCCGGCCGGTGCGGCCGGCCAGCGCGGGGTGGGCGAACGTGACCTCCACGGGCCCGGTGCTCAACGTGCCTCCCCCGAGCTCACGCCTCGGCCACGGCTTCCAGGGCGGCGGGCGCCTCGCTGCCCCCGCCCTCCCGGAACAGCCGCCGGAACGCTCCCGCCCGGGCCAGCAGCTCCCGCGGCGCGCCCTCCTCCACCACCCTCCCCTCCTCCAGCACCACCACCCGGTCGGCCCGGAGCGCGGGCTCCAGCCGGTGGGTGATGACCAGCGTGGTGCGCCCGCGCATGGCGTCCTCCCACCCCCGCACCACCCGGGCCTCGGCCTCGGGGTCGAGGAACGCGGTGGCCTCGTCCAGCACCAGCACGGCGGGGTCGGCCAGGAGCGCGCGGGCCAGGGCGACGCGCTGGCGCTCGCCCCCCGACACGGCCTTGCCCCGCTCTCCCACCACCGTGTCCGCGCCGTCGGGCAGGGCGGCCACGAAAGCGCCCAGCCCCGCCGCCTCCAGCGCCCGCGCCACCTCGGCGTCGGTGGCGTCGGGACTGGCGTAGCGCACGTTCTCGGCCAGGGAGGCGTGGAAGAGGAAGGCCTCCTGCTCCACCACCGCCACGTGGCGGCGCAGGTCCTCCAGCCGCACGGCCCGCAGGTCGTGGCCGTCCAGGGTGAGGCGGCCGGCGTCGGGGTCGAGCTGGCGCACCAGCAGGTCGGCCACGGTGGACTTGCCGCTCCCGCTGGCGCCCACCAGGGCCACCGTCTCCCCCTGCGTCACCGAAAGCGTCACGCCGTCCAGCACCGGGGCGCCCCGGCCGAAGGAGAGGTGCACGTCCTCCAGGCGCACCTCCCCCCGGGCGGCGGGGAGGGGGAGGGCATCCTCCCGCTCCACCACCTCCACCGGCGTGTCCAGCAGGGCGTGCACCCGCCGCAGCGACACCCGGGCGGTGGCCAGGCTGGCGTACAGCCCCATGAGCCCCTGGATGGGCGACAGCAGCCGCATCTGGTAGGCCATGAACGCCACGAACGTCCCCAGGGTGATGGCGCCGCCGATGACCCGCATGCCGCCGTACAGGAACACCACCGCCGTGCCCAGGGAGAGGAGGAGCCCCGGCAGCCCTCCCGCCAGGTAGCGCAGCCGCTGCATGCCCATGAGGGCGCCGATGAAGGCGTCGTTCCTCGTCCGGAAGCGGGCGGCCTCCCGCTCCTGGGCGTTGGAACTCACCACCAGGCGCATCCCCTGGAGCGTCTCGATGAGGAAGGAGCCGATCTCGGCGGAGCGCACGCGCATCTCGTTCACGCTCTCCTCGAGGCGGCTCCGGTAGCGCACGAGCGCCACCACGGACAGCGGCAGCACGGCGATGGTGGCCAGGAACAGCCGCCAGTCCAGCCACACCATGACCGCCACCGCGCCGACGAGGAAAAGCACCTGGCCCAGCCACCCCAGCGCCGCCTCCGACGCCACGCGCTGGATCTCGGAGATGTCGTTGTTGATGCGGCTCACCACGTCGCCCAGGGTGGTGCGGGCGTAGAAGCGGGGCGAGAGGCGCTGGAGGTGGCGGTAGAGGACCAGCCGCATGTCGAAGAGGACGTCGGCCGACACCCTCGTGTACGTGAGCCCGCTCACCACGTTGATGACGAAGGTGAGGAGTGTCACCGCCAGGAAGAGCCCCACGATCCACCCCAGGGCCCGGGGGTCGCGCCCCACCAGCGCCTTGTCCACCAGCAGCTTGGACAGGTAGGGGAGGGCCAGGGACAGCGCCGTGCCCGACAGGCTGAGCCCCAGCACCAGGGCCAGCTTCCAGCGGTACGGGAGGAGGTGCCTCAGGGCCCGGCGCAGATCGCCCCTGGACGCCCCCCCGACGGCGGAGGCCCCGGCGCTCGCCGGGGCCTCCGGACCCGTTACCGACCGATCACCCGCACCCACGGAAGGCACCTACCGCCTGGGCAGCACGAACAGCTCGGTCGTCGTGTCCGCGTTCAGCTCGATGGTCTTCAGGTGCTCGTACGTGTCCGCGTCGTAGACGTCGATGGTCTGCCCCGCCTGGTACACGTAGAGGAGCTTGCCGTTGGAGCTCACCAGGAGGCGCATGCGGGGGCGGCCCTGGAAGGGGCCCCGCTTGATGACCCGGTCGTTGTCCACGTCGAAGGTCCAGAACTGGTAGTCGCCCGTCTCCGAGTGGATGCCGTAGCCCCGGTGGCCGCCCGGGGCCAGGGAGAACTGGACCCCGTCGGCCGGGCCCACGGTGGCGAAGTCGACCTTGCGGTTGGCCAGGTCGACCCGGGCGATCCCCATGAGGCGCCGGTCCTGCACCGGGTCCCGCACCGTGAACAGGTCGGTGTAGATGCCTTCGGGGTCGTACGGCTGGTGCTGGAAGCGGAAGCTGAAGTCGCCCATGCCGTCGTCCAGAACCCGGGTGTAGTGCCAGCGCTGGGCCTCGGTGAAGCCCTTGGTCTCCAGCGCCACCATGTCGTCGCCGAAGAAGTAGAGGAGGCTCCCGTCGGGCGAGAACATGAACTGGTCCCGGTCCTGGGGCGGGATGGGCCACGGGATGGTGTCGGTGACCTGGTGGGTCTTCAGGTCGACCCGGAGCAGCATGGGATCGCTCACCTGGAAGCGGTCCCGGAGCTTCTTGTAGCTCTTGGCCAGGAACACCGCGTAGCTCTCGTCCGGGGCGATGGCCTGGCTGTAGATGCGGACGGTCTCGTTCCCCTTGGACAGGGTGAACTTGTCCACCGTCGTCTTCGAGGGAATGTCGATCGTCTCGACCTGCTCGTACGTCATGTCGACGATGTGGAAGCGGGTCTTGTCCCGGTTGATGTCCATCAGGTGGGGCGTGCCGCTCTCCACCGGGATCTGGTCGATGCGCTTTCCCGTGGCCTCGTCCAGGACGTAGATGGCTCGGTCGTACGTGCCCACGTAGAGGAGGTCGTTCCCCCCCGACTGGGCCCGGAGCCCTGCGGGGGCGAGGGCCGCGAGGAGCGCCGGGGCCGCCACCACGAGCAGGGCGCCCCGGAGGCGGAGGGCCGCTCTCACGGGAACACCAGGTCGAGCTTGCGCCAGTCCTTCTGGGCGGCGGCGCACTTGCCCGTCCAGTCGGGGGCGTGGTTGAGCTGGTCCGGCACCTGGGCGGGCCAGTAGCACCCCAGGTGGCAGTCGAAGATGTCCCGCTCCACGGGCTGGCACAGGCCCGCCGTGCTGCCGGTGCGGTCGGCCTCCCAGCCGGGGGCGAAGATGAGGGAGCAGCCCAGGGGCAGGTGGGGGCCGTCGGGACGGCCCTCCAGCCCCACCACGTCGTGGCCCTCGGGGAGGGGCCGCCCCGCCGGATCGGTGGCGCCGGGCGCCTCCACCTGGCTCTGCACGAAGGCCTCGATCTTCCTGGCCTTCCCGTTCACCGCCTTGATGTGCTTCATGCCCTCTCCTCGTGGGGACGGTTCGCCCTCGTCGTCGCCTGTGCCGCCGGGCGGCCGCGGCCGCCGCTCATGCGTACGCCTCCACCCGGTCCATGCGCTCCAGCCACGCCGGGTTCCGCTCGCTCAGGGCGCCGTAGACTTCCAGGCACGTGTGGGTCCAGGAGCGGATCCACTCGCAGTAGTGGAGGTTCGGCCGGGTGGTGCTCCCGTAGCGGGTGTGGGCCTCGTGGTAGCACCCCCCGGAGCAGAGGGGGCGGGCCCAGCAGGTATGGCAGTCGGTCTTGCTGGCCAGGTGGTTCTCGTCCAGGAAGCGTGCCTGCTTCTCGCTGTCGATGCCGCCGGACACGCTGCCCAGGCTGTGGTCGCCCGATCCGGCGAAGCGGTGGCACAGGGCCACCTCCCCGTCGGTGGCCACGCCCAGCAGCCCGAGGCCGGCGCCGCAGGGGTAGGCCTTGCTCACGCCCTTGTGGATCTCCTCCAGCGTCTCCTTGACGTTGGAGAAGCCGTGGGGACGGTCCTGGACGGCGGCCTCCAGGAACTCGAAGGCCAGGGTGCGGAACTGCTCGAGCATGCCGTCGTAGCCCTCGCCCTCGATGGCGTAGTCCCGGCCCGGGGCGGTGGTCACCGGCGCGAAGCCCACCTCGTGGAAGCCAATCTCCTCGGTGAGGTGCCGGTAGATGGCCATGACGTCCATGTTCTGGCGCGTCAGGGTGACCCGGGCGCCGATGGGGCGGCGCGTGTGCCGCTCCAGGAGCTTCTTCACCCGGGGCATCATGACGTCGTAGCTCCCCATCCCGTTGTTGAAGACGCGGAACTTGTCCTGGCTCTCCTTGGGGCCGTCGATGGAGACCGTGACGGTCACGTCGTTCTCCACCAGCCAGTCGATGACCTCGTCCCGGAGCAGCGTGCCGTTGGTGGTGAGGTTGAAGGCCACGCCCTTGCCCTCCACCGCCGCCTTCTCCTTCGCGTAGGCGGCGGCCACCTTGAGCACCTTCCAGTTGAGGAGCGTCTCGCCTCCGAAGAAGGTGAGGTGCACCACGTCGTTGGCCTTCCCCTTCTCGAAGAGGAGGTCCACGCTCTGGCGGGCCGTGGCCTCGTCCATGAAGCGCGGCTTCTCCTCGTCGCACGGGTCGACGATCTTGTCCTCGCCGAACTCGTAGCAGTAGGTGCACGCCAGGTTGCACTTGTTGGTGACGTTCAGCACCAGCGTGGTGAGGGGGAAGTCCGCCGGCGGCAGCACCTTGAGCATCTTCTCCGGCGGCACGGCCGCCTTGCCGATGGCCCGTACCTGGGCAAGCTCGCCCACGCTGGCCCGGACCTCGTCCTCACCGAAGCGCGGGGCCAGCGCGCTCACCACCTCGTCGGCGCTCCGCTCGGCGGCCTCCAGGAGGTCGAGCACGGCCGCCGAGGTATCGTCGAGGCGCACCACGCCGGCGCTGGGCACCAGGTAGAGGAAGCGGCCGTCGCCCGCTTCGAACGCGTGGTACTCCCGGGGTGCGAGCTTCATCGGCGGCCTCCCGCCTGGGACGCGTCGCTGGCGCTCTTCCGGCCCGTGCTCTGGAGGGGCCAGTTGTCCCAGCGCATGTACAGGGGGAGCGTCACCAGGAGGTGGCCCCGGGCCTTGATGGGGGCGGCGCCCCCACCGGGGTTGTAGGTGGCCACCACCCAGACGTCGCCCACGTTGTCCCGGTCGCCGCTCCGCTTCGGATCGGGGCCGTCCACGTTGGGGGTGAACAGGCCGCCCTTGTCGATGGACCCCACGTACTGGATGTCGTCGTCGTCGAAGGTGACCGGATACTCGTCCAGGCTCCACGTGACGGGCACGCGGCCCAGCCGCACGTCGTCGTCGGTGCCCGGCTTGCCGTCGGCGCCGTCGGCCCAGCCGATGGCCTCGAACTGCTGATACTGCTTGGGCAGGTTGGCGCCTCCCACCCGGGCCATGCCGGCTCCGGGCACGACCTCGATCCTGTCCACGCCGTCGTAGACGGCCAGGGCCCGGGCGCTGGAGCCGCCCCCGGCGACGATGAGGTCCCGGCGGCCCTCGGCGGCGTCGGGGGCCACGTCCACCCGCACCGTCACGCCGTCGTCCGAGGCGGCGACCACGTCCTTCACCGTCACGCCGGGCCCGAAGTCCACGTCCGCGGGTGAGTGCACCGCCAGCCCCTGGCCGAAGATGCGCACCTGGGCGTCCGTGGCCCCCCGGCGGATCGCCACCGGGTAGACGCCGGCCACCAGGGGCGCGCCCGCCGTCCGGTGCAGGGTCACGTCCACGCCCAGCTCGTCGTTCGCCCCCGTGAACCAGCGGCCGTCCATGGTCGTCCAGCCCCGGTCCACCATCATGACCTCCCGGAGGTCGCCGTCGGCGCTGCCCGAGGAGGAGCGTCCGCGCCACTGGTAGCCCGTGTAGACGATCGAGCGCCCGCTGCGGGTCACCCGTCCGCCGTCCTCGGGATAGACGTAGGTGGTGGTGGTGGTGAACTCGTCGTCGGTGCCGGGCACCGGCGTCACGTCCACCTTCCCGAAAAAGGGGCCCCGGGCGGGGTCGTGGCCGGTGAGGGACCAGCTTCCCTGCAGGCGGGGCGGCCGCATGGTGGCCGACCACGCCGCCCACTCGGGCGTGTGGAGCGGGAAGACCTTGGAGAAGTGGGCCACCGCCGCGTCGACCGGCTGGGGCCCCTTGCGGCGGGCCGAGCGGTTGTAGAACACCTGCCGGTCCACCAGGGGGTAGTAGCCCCTGTGGGTCTGGACCAGGAGGTTCCACTCCTCGGGTGTGCGTCGCTGGAGCATGACGCGTCCCAGGCTGTGGCAGGAGCTGCACACCCGGGCGGCCAGCGTGTCGCCGCCGTACGTGAACTCGACCATGCGACGCTCCACCTCCCAGCGGGCGGGGCGCAGCTCGGCGGGGGCGATGCCCTGGCGGTCGGACAGGTAGCGCACCACCTCCCGGGCCGTCTGGGGGTCCAGGTCCACGCCGTTGAGCATGACCATGCGCCGCACCGACTCCTGCCACCCCTCGGGCGTCTTGCGCAGGTAGGAGATGCGGGTCATGCGGCCCTGGTCGTCGGCCCTGTGGCAGCGTCCGCAGCTCTGGAGCACCACCTGGCTGGTGACGGGGATCCCCTCCGGACCTTCCGAGCCCTCCTGGGCGCGGACACCCGCGGCGGAGGCGGAAAGGAGGAGGAGCACGGCTGCGAGCCGTGGGGCGTTTCGGGTCTTCATGGGTGTGGGATCGCTCCCGTCTCGAGTGTGGACGGACGCATCGCTCCGACCCCTCGCATCCCCCCGGAATGGGGGTGCGCGCGGGTCCAGCATCCGGAGGGCGCCCAGCGGGAAGAGCGGCGGCTCCGGGAACTGCCAGTCTACGGGGCCATCAGGGCGCCTGTCAAAGCAGCCGGGGCCCGGCCCGGAGGCCCCGCCCGGCGAGCCTTCCACCGGACGGGGCCGTGCCGGGGTGCGTCAGTATCCCGGGTTCTGCGTGAGGTTGGGGGCCACGTCCAGCTCGGCCTGCGGGATGGGCCACAGGAGCTGATACGCCTGGACCCCCAGCACCGCCTGGGCCCGCCCGGTCCGGACCAGGTCCGGCCAGCGGAAGCCCTCCATGGCCAGCTCCACCCTGCGCTCGTGCCAGACGGCGGCGAGCACCTCCTGCTGCGTGCTCACGTCCACGCCGAGCACGTGGGGCGCGAGCCCCGCCCGCTCCCGGACGCGGTTGTAGTCGGCCACCGCCTCCTGGAGCCGCCCCAGGTGGGCCAGCGCCTCGGCGCGGTTCAGCAGCACCTCGGCGAAGCGGATGACGTGGATGTCCTCGGCGCCCGAGCCCGTGGGCCACTTGGAGCCGAAGTACGTCCCGCCGCCCCGGGTCTGGAAGGTGAGGCTCCAGTCACGGCGCACGTCGCCGGGCTCGTAGGCGGCGTACAGGACCTTGGTGGGCTGCACCTCGGCCCGGCCACCCGATGACCGTGCCCGGTAGTAGGTGCCCATGCTGTTGCTCTGCTGCAGCGTGAAGTCCACCCGGAAGATGTCCTCGGGCGTGTCCGCGCCGTTGGCGTCGAAGAGGTCGGCATAGTTGGGCGCCAGGGTGTAGCCGAACGCCTCCGTGGCGTTGGCGGCGTCCACCACCCCCTGCCAGTCCTCCATGAAGAGGAGCACCCGGCTCTTCAGCGCCTGCACCGCGCCCAGCGACGCCTTGCGGGTCTGGGTCGCGTTGCTGATGAGCTGGGAGGCCTGGCTCAGGTCGTCCAGGATCTGCTGGTAGACCTGGGCCTTGGGTGTGCGGGCGATCTCCGCCGCGTCCTGCACGCTGGCCGCGGGCGCCAGGGGCATGGGCACGTCACCCCAGAACTTCACCGCGTTGTGGAGGTCCAGGGCGCGGAGGAAGTGGGCCTCGCCCAGGTACTCGTTCAGGGTGGCCTGGTCCAGCCCCTCCACGTTGGGGAGCCGGGCGAGGAGGACGTTCGCCCGGGCCATGGCCAGGTAGATGCCGTCCCACACCGCGTTCACTCCCTGGTTGTCGGACTTGAAGTTCCGACTTCCCCACTCCGCGAACCACGAGAAGGTCCCGGAGTGCTCCACGTCTTCCGTGGGCAGGTCGGCGTAGGTGAGGAGGTACTGCCCGTAGGAGTTGCCGCTCTCCAGGGCGCTGTAGGCGCCCGCCCGGGCGGCGGCCGCGCCGGCCGCGTCCACGATCGCCTGGTCGTCCCCCACCTCGTTCACCGGCGACGTGGTGAGGATGGAGTCACAGCCGGCGATGGCCAGGGCCAGGAGCGCCGGCAAGAGGATGCGCGTTCTCATGGTCGTTTCTGCCTCGTTGCGTGGGCGCATGGCGGGGCTCACCAGGACCCCCGGATCCCGAAGGAGATGGTCCGGGCGAGGGGATAGGCGTAGTAGTCGGTTCCGAGGGCGACGTTGGCGTCCGATCCACCGGAGTTCACGTCCGGGTCGTAGCCCCGGTAGTGGGTCCACAGGTGGAGGTTGTGCCCCGTCACGAAGAGGCTGGCGTCCCGCATGCGCGTCTTCGACGCGATGGCCTGGGGGAGCTGCCACGACAGGGTCAGCTCCTGGAGCCGGATGTACGAGGCGTCCTCGATGTAGCGGCTGGAGACCACCCGGGAGCCCGACGTGTCGTCGTAGCTGGCCCGGGGCACGTCGGTGATGTCGCCCGGCTTCTGCCAGCGGTCCAGCACCCACCCGAACTTCTGGTCGAAGTAGTAGCCGCCGTCGTCGCCGAACATGCGCGTGGCGTAGAAGATCTTGGCGCCCTGGCTGAACTGGAAGAACGAGCGCAGGCTGAGCCCGCCCAGGGTGAACGTGTTGCCGAAGCCGCCCCAGTAGTCGGGGTTCGGCTTGCCCACGATGACCCGGTCGGCCGAGTTGATCTTCCCGTCGCCGTTGGCGTCGTAGAAGATGGCGTTGCCCGTCTGGGGGTCCACGCCGTCGAAGCGCAGGGCGTAGAACGCACCCAGGGGCTGGCCCACCTCCACCCGGTTGATGCTCCGGATACCCTGGTTGAAGGGCTGGCTCTCGTAGAGGGCCGTCACCTCGTTGTGGTTGAACGAGATGTTGAAGTCCGTGGTCCAGCCGAAGCTCCCGGCCGAGGGCTGCACGTTCACCGTGTTCAGGCTCAGCTCCCACCCCCGGTTGGCGATGGAGCCGATGTTGGCCCACAGGCTGGTGTAGCCGCTGGTGGACGTGATGGGGCGCTGCACCAGCAGGTCGTCGGTGTTCTTCCGGTAGTAATCCGCCGTGAAGCTCACACGGCCGCCCGGCGTGCTCACGTCCGCGCCCACGTCGAACTCCCGGGTGGTCTCCCACTTGAGGCCCGGGTTGGCGATGTCGGTGGGCGCGATGCCCGGCTCGTCGCCGTAGTTGGCGGCGCCGAAGCGGCCCAGGGACGCGTAGGCGTCGTTCAGGTCCTGGTTGCCCGTCTCACCGAAGCTGGCGCGCAGCTTCACGGTGGCCAGGGACTTGAGCCCCTCCATGAACGGCTCGTCGCTCAGGCCCCAGCCGAAGGAGCCGGCCGGGAAGATTCCGTAGCGGTTGTTCGCGCCGAAGCGGGAAGAGCCGTCCACCCGGAACGCGCCCGAGAAGAAGTAGCGGCCCTTCATCTCGTAGTTCGCCCGGGAGAAGAAGGAGACCAGGTTGTAGTCGGTGAGGCCGGCGTCGAAGTTCGTGACCGTCCCGGCGTTGCCGATGTAGTGGAAGCTGGGGCTTGGGAAGTGCTCGCCCTGCAGGCTGTTCCACTCCTTCTTGTTCCACTCCACGCTGGCGCCGCCCGTGAGGGACAGGTTCCCGAGGTCGCCGGTGGGGCGGTCCAGGCTGAGGTAGCTCTCCAGCAGGTAGCGGTCGGCGGTGGTGCTGGCGTCGCGGGACTCGCCGCCCACGCTCGAGGCGTGGGTGCCCACCACCTGGGGGCCGTCGTAGCGGAAGTCGTGGAGGTTCAGGACGTCCGCCGACGCCTGGGAGCGCCAGCTCAGGCCGCCGCCCAGGTCCAGGGTGCCCTCCAGCTTGCCCAGCACCCGGTTGGTCACGGCCGAGTAGTCGGTGTAGGTGGCCATGGCCACCGAGTTCACGTACTCGAGGCCGTCGTCCACCGTGGTGAAGGTGCCGTCGGGCCACTTCACCGGGAGGATGGCGGGGTTGGCCAGGGCGTTGGTCACCACGCCGGCCAGGGTGCCGTCGCCTTCGACCCGGTGGTTGTTCTCCCGGGTGAGGCCCAGCGAGGTGCTGAAGGACAGGCGGTCGTTGGCCTTGAAGTCCAGGTTCACGCGGCCCGCCGCCCGGTTGTACCTGGAGCCGATGACGATCCCCGTCTGGTCGAAGTACGAGCCGGACAGGTAGTACTGGACGCGGTCGCTGCCGCCGCTCATTCCGATGTTCAGGTCGCTCACCGGCGCGGTGCGGAACACCGCGTCCTGCCAGTTGGTGTCGGCCTTGATGTCCGACTGGCTGAACGGCGGATCCTCACCGTCGTTGATGGCGGCCTCGTTGATGAAGTCAACGTACTGCTGGGCGTTCAGCAGCGGGACCTCCCGCGGCACCCTCTGGATGCCGGTGTAGAGGCTGAACGTCGTGCGGGACTGGTTGGCCTTGCCCCGCTTGGTGGTGACCAGCACCACGCCGTTGGACGCCCGCGACCCATAGATGGCCGCCGCGGCCGCGTCCTTCAGGATGTCGATGGACTCGATCTCGTCGGGGTTGAGGTTCGAGATGGCCGTCAGGTCCTGCCCGCCCGAGCCGAAGCCCTGGGAGTAGTTGCCCTGGAGGACGGGCACGCCGTCCACCACCCACAGGGGCTGGTTGCTCGCGGACAGCGAGGCGGCGCCCCGGATGCGCACGGTGATGCCGTTGCCCGGGTTGCCCGCGTTCTGGATGACCTGCATCCCGGGCGCCTTGCCCTGGAGCGCGGCGTCCAGGCCGGCCACCGGGACGTTCTGGACCTGGGCGGCCTGCACCGAGGCCACCGACGTGCTCAGCTCCCGGCGGGTCCGGGTGCCGTAGCCCACCACGACGATCTCGTCGAGGCCCACGGCCTGGGAGGCCACCTGGAAGTTCACGGTGGCCGTCTGCCCGGCGGTGAGGGTGACCTGGCGCTCCAGGGGGGCGTAGCCGATGTGCTCCACCCGGACGGTGGCGCTGCCGGCGGGGATGTTGCCGATGGCGTAGGCGCCCCGGTCGTCGCTCAGGGACCCGAGCCCCGTGCCTACGACGAAGACCTGGGCTCCGCTGATGACGGCGCCGCTGCCGGCGTCCGTCACGGTGCCGCGGATGCTGGCGGTCTGCTGGGCCGCGGCCCGGCCCGCGCCGATCGCGGAGATCGAGGCGACGGCCAGGGCCAGAGCGGTGTTTCGCAAGGCGAACACGTACCGTCTCATGCTTCCTCCCGACGATGGTGAGGTGGATCGCACGGAGGGCGCCCGGGTCGAGGTCAGGCTGATGGAGAGGACCGTGTTCGGCCGCGATCGGGCCGGGTTCACGGGTCGGGCGCTTCCGCGGATGGCGATCTATGAATCAACGACGGGCCCCTCCCGGCGGGAGAGGCCCTCGTCTCGACGTGGCGAGATGTCGACGGTGTGGCTCACCGGAGGAATGCTTCTACGTCGTCGCGTGACCCCCTGTCAAGACGACGCGTCCACGAGGGAGGGCCACGTTCAGCGTACGGCCGCGTTGACGAGCATGTCCGCCGCCAGCAGCACCGAGAGCGCGAACAGGAAGTCCGGAAGGGGGACGGCCCCGCGGACCGCCGCGTACGCTTCGAACAGGCCGCCCGGGTCGCCGTGCTCCGGGGTGAGCGACACCAGCAGGGGAAGGTCGACGCCCCGGACCGTGGCAAGGCCGGCGGGCACCGCCGGCGACGCCAACCGCTCCTCCAGCACCACGCGCCTCCCCTGCACCGTGGGCCGCCGCACGCGCCGGAGCGTCGGTGCCGCCTCGAGACGCACCCCGGGGCTGGCCCGGAGCGCCTCGAAGGCCGCCCGCACGGCGGGCTCCCCCAGCAGCGCCGAAGGGTCGGGGTTGAGGGTGTCCATGAGGTCGGCTGCGTGAGGGGGTGCGCCGCCCGCCGCGCTGCCGGCGTCCGGGGCCCCGCCGGCGCGGGCCTCCCAGAAGTGGCCCCCGTGGGCGTCCCGGCCCTGGGCGTGGAAGCGGGCGGTCAGCGCCCGGAAGCGGGTCCACGCCTCCCGCTCCCGCTCCTCGAACAGCTCCACGGCGGCGCCGGCCATGGCGGCGTCTGCGAGGCCGGTGTGGGTCGCCACGGCGGCCAGCCAGCCGGAGGAGAGCGCCTTCTTCACGCCGTACGAGGAGAGGGGGTCGAGGAAGCTCCCGGCGTCGCCCACCAGGAGGAACGCGTCACCAGCGAAACGGCGGGCGCCGTAGGGGGTGGCGCCGTAGGCCCACGGGCCGCTCACGGGTCGGGCGCCCTCCAGGAGCCGGCTCACGTGCTCGGCCCGCCGCAGCTCCCGGGTGTAGCGGGTGCGCAGGTCGGGGGCCCCTGCGACCCGAGCGGTGGAGGGGTCGACCATGGCGGCCACGCACCGGCGGGTGGCCGACACCGGCACCGACCACACCCAGCCCCGGTCGTACGATTCCACCACCGTGTGGGTGGGGTCGTCCAGCGACCACCCGGCGGGCCGCTCCCACATGCCGGCCAGGGCGACGGTGGTGAACGGCTCGGAGCGGTCGCGGAATCCCTCCCGGGCCAGGACGCCCGCTCGCCCCGAACAGTCCAGAACCCGGCGCGCCCGGAGCGTGCGCAGCGCCCCGGAGGCGTCCCGGACCTCCGCCGTCACGGGCAGGTCGCCCGCCCCGAGCTCCACCCGCTCCACGGTGGCGCCCGCCAGGACCCGGGCGCCGGCCCCGGCGGCCGCCTCCAGCAGGAGGGCGTCGAGGCGGCCCCGCTCCACCTGGAAGCCGGTGCTCCCGTCGGCGAAGGGGAGGGCGCGGAGTCCGGCGCCCGCCCACCAGGACGTATTCCCACGGGTCTCCACGAAGCCGGCGGCGGCGACGCGGTCCGAGACGCCCAGGAGGTCGAAGAGCTTGCGGGTGCTGGGAGGGAGGGACTCGGCGAGGGGAGGTGCGCCCCGGTCGCGGCCCCCCACCACCAGGACCCGGTGGCCCCAGGACGCCAGGAGGCGGGCCGCGGCGGAGCCCGAGGGTCCGCCGCCGGCCACCAGAACGTCCAGCGGCTCCGTGTCGGTGCTCACGGCCGGCAGCGTAGGCGCCCGCCGTCGCACGCGTCAAGCCGGGGTCGGCGTCCGGGGACGCTCCTCAGGACGCCCTGGCCACGGCCTCCACGAGCTCGGCCTTGGTCATGGAGCTCCGCCCGGGGACGTCCAGCGCCTTCGCCCGCTCGTAGAGCTCCTCCTTGGTGAGCTCCCGGAGCTGCTCGGGGGCGGCGCCCTTGCGGGGGGCCCGGCGGGGGGCCGCCCGCCCACCCGTCTCGCCGGCGAGGCTCCGCTTGAGGACCTCCATGAGGTCGATGACGTCGGCGCCGTCCTCCTCCTCGGCCTCCACGGTCGGTGGGTGCACCACGTCCTCCCCGGCCGCCCTCTTCTTCTCCAGGAGGCTCCGGGTCCTGGCCGCGTCCTCGTCGGTCAGCTCGGAGGGGTCCAGGGCGTCCTCCTCCAGGGCCCTGATGGCCTTCTCCAGGGCCTTCACCGCCTTCGGGGGCGGATCCACCGCCTCGGGCAGCCCCACCGTCTCGGGGGTGCGCACCTCCCCGGCGAAGCGGAGCGTCTCGGCGCGCAGGATGCCGCCCTCGGCCACGATGGCCACCAGGTACTCCTTGGTGCGCATGACGAAGGTGGCGATGCCCGCCTGGCCCTCCTCCTCCATGGCCTCGGCCAGGAGGCGGTACGCCTTGTTGGATTCGCCGGCGGGGGCGAGGAAGTACGCCCGCTCGAAGAACACCGGGTCCAGCTCGTCCACGTCCACGAAGCGGCGCAGGTCGATGTCCCGGCTCTTCTCGGGCGCCAGGGCCTCGAGCTCTTCGTCACCGAGGACCACGAACGTCCCCGACTCCAGGCGGTAGCCGCGCACGATCTCGTCCCACGGCACCGGCTTGCCGTCCTCGGGGCACACGTACCGGCGCCTCAGGGGCGTCCCGTCGGGGGCCAGCATGCGCAGGTACACTCCCCCGACGCGGTTCGCCGGGTAGAGGTAGACGGGGATGCTCACCAGCCCGAAGCTCACGGTGCCGGACCAGAAGGCCCGGGCCCTCGCCTCGTCCCTCCCGCCGCCCTCGGCCACGGCCCTCCCTGCGATCTTCATGCGCTCTTCTTCGCCGAGGCGAGGCTGGCCCTGAGGGCGTCGCTCAGGCTTCCCTCCGCCGCCTTTTCCCGGTACGGCTCCATGCGCGGCGTCTTCCCCTCGGCCTTCGCCTCCACCAGCTCCAGCACCCGCTCCCGGTACTCGTCCTTCCATTCGGCCGGATTGAAGGAGCCGTGGAGCGCCTCCAGGAGCTTGCGCGCCATGTCGGCCTCCTGCCGGGTCAGCTTTCGCCCCGACGGTGCGGGCAGCGCGCTCGCCGGCACGACCTCCTCGGCGCTCCGGAGGGTGACCAGCATGAGGTACTTTCCCTCCAGGCGAAGGGCTCCCCGGTAGCTCTTCTTCCGCATCACCCAGCGGGCCACCCCCACCCGCCCCCGCCGCTCCAGCGCCTCGGCCAGGGCGAAGTAGGCCTCGGCGTCGCCGTCGGGCCCCAGGTAGTAGGGGCGCTCGTACCACGCCTCCCGGACGTGGGAGGGCTCGACGAAGCGGGTGATCTCTATGTCCCGGGAGGCCGCGGGCTCCAGCGCGTCCAGCTCCTCCTCCTCCAGCACGACCACGGAGCCGTCGTCGGCGACCCAGCCGCGCTTCACCTGGTCCCTGGGGACGGGCTCGCCGGTGGCGGGGTTCACCATCTCCTGCTTCACCGGCACCAGGTCCTTCTCGTGGAGCAGGCGGAAGTGGACGGAGCGGTCTTCCACGGCGGAGTGGAGCTTCACCGGGACGCCGACCTCTCCGAGGCGGATCACCCCCTTCCAGATGGCGCGGGCGGCCACGTCAGCCCTCTCCCCCGGACGGCGCCGCGGCCCCCGGAGCGCACTCGGGGCAGAACGTCTCCCGGCGCACCTGGACCCGCACCGCGCACACCGGACACACCGGACGGTCGCAGCCCACGCAGCGCACCTCCATCTCGTACGCGTAGCGCTCGAGACAGAAGTCGCAGCGTTCCTCGCCCCGAAGCCACCAGGGGCGATCCTCTCGGGCGGGCTCGGCCATCGCGTCGGCGTGGGTGGGGGTGAAGGGGTCCGGCAGAGGCGCGAGCGTGCAACTTCTCTGCCCCCGCGCCGGGCGCGGGGCGCTCAGGGGGCGGCCGGGCGCTCCCACACCCAGACCTGCCAGAGGAGCGTGGCGCTCACGTGACGGGGCTCCAGACCGTGGAGCCGCACCCGGCGGTCCACGTCGTCGGCGGTGTGCAGGTAGACGCGGAAGGAGCGCCGGGCCACCCGGCGGAAGAGGTTCAGGATCCGGCCGGCGAGGCGGATCCACCAGGTCTCCCGGGGGAAGACCGCGCCGTACACCCGGCGGGCGCGGGGCGCCGTGGCGTCCACGAGCGCGGGCATGTCCGGGTAGCAGCAGATCACCCGGTCCAGCGTGACCACCTCGGCGTCGGGGAGGTGGTCCCCGAGGGCCACGGCGTCCCCCTCGAGGAACGCGATCCGGTCGGCGTGGCCCCGGCGGCGCGCCTCGTCGCCGGCGGCGCGCTGGTAGGCAGGGGAGGCGTCCACGTCCACCGCCCGGGCCGCGCCGGCGTCGAGGAGGGCGTGGGCGATGGCTCCCACCCCGCCACCCACGTCCAGCAGGGTGGCGCCCTCCACGGGCGTGGCATCCCGCACGGCGTCCAGGAGGAGCCGGGTCGAGCGGTTGGCGCCCCGGCGGCGGTAGCGGCGCAGGTCGCGGGCCGCGGTCCTGTCGCCGAACACGTCCCGGGCGTCGGCGCAGTGGGCGCAGCATTCCATGTGACCTCCTCTTCAGCGGCCCCCAGGTGCCTCGTTCAGAATGCCCTGCCCATTCCCAGCGTCCACTCCACCGCCGAGTCGTCGCTGCCGACGCGGCGGAGCCGTACCTCGGCCCGGGCCAGCCACCCCCGGCCCAGCCAGGCCCGGGCTCCGGCCGACACCGTCTCGGTGGCCAAGAGCAGGTCTGCGCCGCCCCGGTCCTTGCGCAGGTCGAACATGCCACCGGCGCCGATCCCTACGAACGGATATGCCGACCCCAGGTGGAAGCGCGCCTGGACCTGGGCCTCGGTGGTGAGGAAGGGCACGTCGTGGCCGCTGGACGCCGTGTAGGAGGTGTACCCCAGCCCCGGCTCCACCAGGAGCCAGGTCGCCATGGGGAGGGAGACCCGCAGCGCGCCGAACGGGGAGGTCCCCCGGTCGGGGCCGATGTCGTAGTGGAACGCGCCCCCCACCACCTCGACGCTGGCCGTCATGGCGTCCTGGGCCGACGCGCCCCCGGGGAGGGCCGCCATCCCTCCGAGGGCCGCCGCCGCGGCCAGGATCCACCGGACCCTCGATCCGCTGCGTTGCCGCCCGTCCGTCCTGCCTCCGCTCATCGCGCCGTTCCTCCCCGTGTCTCGTGAGGGCTCCCCATCCGAGACTGGTGGGGGCGCCGAGGGGTTGCAAGGTCGACGCCGCGTGCCCCGGCGCGGCGGCGCTATCTTGCTCCTCCGACCCCAACGCCTTCCCCGGAGCCTGCCGTGGACGCCGTCCCCGAGACCATCCCCCTGGAAGGATCGGGGGCGCTGCCCGCCCTCGTCCTGGAAGCCCCCTCCCCGTCGGCGTTCATGGTGCTGGCCCACGGGGCCGGCGCCGGGATGGAGCACCCGTTCATGACGGCGCTGGCGGCGCGGCTGGCCGGCGTGGGTCTGTCGACGTTGCGCTTCCAGTTCCCCTTCATGGCGGCGGGCGGGCGCCGTCCCGACCGAAGGCCGGTGCTGGTGGCGGCGTGGGCGCGGGTCGCCGCGTGGGTGCGGCCCCGGTGGGCCGGGCTCCCGATGGTAGTGGGCGGGAAGTCGCTGGGGGGGCGCATGGCGTCCCACGCCGCGGCCGAGGGGCTGCTCGAAGGGGTGCGGGGCCTCGTGTTCTTCGGCTTTCCCCTCCATCCCGCGGGCCGGCCCGGGACGGGACGGGCGGCCCATCTGAGCCGGGTGGGGCTTCCCATGCTGTTCCTCCAGGGCACCCGGGACGCCCTCGCCGACCTGGACCTGCTGGGCCCGGTGGTGGCCGATCTGGGGGGGCGGGCCACCCTGAACGTGGTGGAGGGGGCGGACCACGGCTTCCACGTCCTGAAGCGCTCGGGCCGCACGGACGACGACGTCGTGGACGAGCTGGCGCGCACCGCCGCCGCCTGGACGGCAGCCCTCGCCCCGCCGCCGGCATAGGGAGGGGCGGCGGCCCCTGGTCCGACCCTTGCTCTCGGATCGCTCCACCACCGGGACACAAGGGAGGGGACGATGGACGCTCGATGCGAACGCTGTGGCAAGGCACTGCCCGTGCAGCACGTGGGCAGCCCCCTGTGCAGCCCGTGCCGCTCCGAGGTGGGCGTGCGGGAGTCGCGTCTGCACGTGCCCCAGGCCTTGCGCTCCGGCACCTCCGCCGCCGCAGCACCTCGCCCGACCGCGGCCGGCGCACGCTGAGGAGGCCCGCCGCCCGTGGACCCGAGGCGGCCGGCATCCCAGATTGGAGGCCATGGATACCACCCGCGACGAACCCGCCCTCGAGACCGCCGTGCTGGGCGGTGGATGCTTCTGGTGCCTCGAGGCCGTCTACGGGGAGCTGGAAGGCGTGGAGGACGTGGCGTCGGGCTACGCCGGCGGCCACGCCGACAACCCCACCTATCAGCAGGTCTGCTCCGGTGCCACCGGCCACGCCGAGGTGGTGCGGGTCCGCTTCGACCCCAGCGTGCTCTCGTACGGAGACGTCCTGGACGTCTTCTTCGCGATCCACGACCCGACCACGCCGAACCGCCAGGGCGCCGACGTGGGAACCCAGTACCGCTCCATCATCCTGACCACCTCCCCCGGGCAGCGGGAGGAGGCGGAGCGCCGCATCCGGGAGCTGGACCAGGAGGGACTGTTCGACGCACCCATCGTGACCGAGGTGGAGCCCCTGGAGCGCTTCTTCCCGGCCGAGGACTACCACCGGGAGTACCATGCCCGGAACCCTGGGCAGGCATACTGCCGCGTGGTCATCGACCCGAAGCTCGGCAAGTTCCGGCGCCGGTTCGCCGACCGGCTGAAGGCCCGGGCCGGGAGCTGACGGTCCCGGCGCCCGTGGCCGCGCCGGCGTCCCCGCCGGCCGGAGCCTCTCCCTCGCCCCCGGCGGCCTTCCTGGGGTGCCTCGTAGCCCAGGAGGCGCTCCACCTCTTCCTTCCGGTGGGGCGGGTCGTGCCCGCCCCGTGGAACGCCCTGGGTATCCCGATGGCCCTGGCGGGAATCCTTCTCCACCGCTCCGCGTGGCGGCTCTTCCGTCGTCGAGGTGCGCCGCTGGACACCCTGGCCGAGCCCGCCTCGCTGGTTACGGAGGGGGCGTTCCGCGTGAGCCGCAACCCCATGTACCTGGCGGGCGTCCTGATCCTCGCCGGCGCGGCCACGCTCTACGGGACGCTCACGCCGTGGATCGTGCCGCCCGCCTTCGCGGCGCTCGCGGCGGCCCGCTTCATCCGGCGGGAGGAGCGGCTGCTGGCCGCCCGCTTCGGCGACGACTACCGGACGTACGGCGCCCGCGTGGGGCGCTGGGTGGGTCCCCTGTGAGCGACGGCTCCGCACCCGCCCTGGTCGACCTCCACAACCACCTGCTCCCCATGGTGGACGACGGCTGCCGCTCCCTGGAGGAGAGCCTCCGCTACCTGGCGAGCTTCCACCGGCAGGGGGTGGAACGGATGGCTTTTACCCCCCACCTGGTGCTGCCCCGGGTGCCCGAGGGACGGGAAGTGGCGGTGCTGGCCGACCACCGGCGGGCCTTCGAGCTGGTGCAGCGGGATGCATCGGAACCTTCCGTCCTCCGCCTCGCCCAGGAGGTGTGCGCCCCCACGCCCGACCAGGTGCTGAGGGTGGCTGACCGGGACGACGTGGGCTACCCGGGAACCGACTACCTGCTGGTCGAGTTCGGCTTCCAGCGCGAATACGACGCGTCGGGCGTGCTGGCGACGCTCCGCGCCCACGGTCGCGCCCCCGTGCTGGCCCACCCCGAGCGCTACCACCTCCCCGAAGACGACGCCCAGGCGCTGGAGCGGATGGCCTCATGGCGCGAGGCCGGCGCCCTCCTCCAGGTGAACGGAGGGAGCCTCCTGGGGAGCTACGGCGATCGGGTGGGCCGCCGGGCCCGGCTCCTGCTGGACGAGGGGCTCGTCGACCTGGTGGCGTCGGACCACCACGGTGACTTCCGCCCCGACGACCCCGGGCCGGTGGCCGGCGCCCTGGCCAGCCTGGTGGGTGAGGCGGGCATGCGGCGCCTCATGGCGGAGAACCCGGGGCGGATCCTGGACGGCGAGGCCGTGGCCTCGACGCCTCTCGCCCTTCCCCGGAAAGGAGACTGACCATGCGCATCGGCGTGTTCGGAGCGGGCGGCGTGGGCGGATACTTCGGCGGGCGCCTCGCCCAGGCCGGCCACGACGTGGCGTTCGTCGCCCGGGGCGCCCACCTGGCGGCGCTCCGGGAGGAGGGGCTCCACGTGGCCAGCATCGCCGGCGACGTGACGCTGCCCGCCCTGGAGGCGTCGGACGACCCGGCCGACATCGGCGAGGTGGACCTCGTGCTCGTTGCCACCAAGGCGTGGCAGGTGGCCGAGGCGGCGGAGGCCATGCGCCCCATGGTGGGCGAAGCCACCCTCGTCCTTCCCCTGCAGAACGGGGTAGAGGCACCCGACGTCCTCGCCCGCGTCCTGGGCGCGGAGCGGGTCCTGGGTGGGCTGTGCAGGGTCATCGCCTTCCGGGAGGGCCCCGGCCACATCCGCCACGCCGGCGCCGACCCCGAGATCCTCTTCGGGGAGCTGGACGGGCCGGTGAGCGAGCGGTGCCGCCGGCTGGAGGGGGAGTTGGCGCGGGCTCCCGCGGTGCGAGCCAGGGCCGTGGACGACATCCGGGTGGAGATGTGGAAGAAGCTCCTCTTCATCATGGCCTTCAGCTCCGTGGCGGCGGCGTCGCGGAGCCCCGCCGGCGACGTCCGGGAGGTTCCCGAGACCCGGGCCCTCATCCGGCGGGCCATGGAAGAGGTGCGGGCGGTGGCGGAGGCGGGCGGGCTGGCGCTCCCCGCCTCGGCCGAGGAGGCCGCCTTCCGATTCATCGACGGGCTGCCGCCGGGTGCCACCTCGTCGCTGCAGCGCGATCTCGCCGAGGGCCGGCCGTCGGAGCTGGAGTCCCAGGTGGGGGTGGTTGTCCGGCTCGGCCGGGAGCGCGGCGTGGCCACGCCGGTGAGCGAGACGCTCTACGGGGTGCTCCTCCCCGGCGAGCGCAGGGCCCGGGAGACGCCGTGATCGCCCGCCCTGCATGGGCGGCGGCCCTCTCGCGTAGCCGACAAAATTGTCAAGAATTGCCAGCAGGTTAGGGGAGCCCCCGTTGACGGGACGGCGCGGGCCCGTAGAATCCGGTGGTCTCACTTGTCAAACAGCCTGACGAATCACGGAGGGACGGCGTTGGCGAAGCCCCCCGGCCCCCTCGTGGTGAAGTGGCGTGATCTCGCGTCGGAAGGACGCACGTACGCTGAGATCCACCGGCTTTACCCCGAGTACACGGAAGATCAGATCCGCCACTACTGCGTGGGTACGGCGGGTCGCAGGCTCCCCGGCCCCCTCCAGCGGCCCGGCCGCTGGGGTGGCCGCAACGTATGGCTCCAGGGCGAGAACTCGCCCAACTCGGAGCTCACCGAGGAGCAGGCGCGCGCCGTCCTGGACGACTGGGACGAGGAGAGGGAAACCTGGGGCACGCCCGGCACGGTCTGGGCAGAGCGTCTGGGTGTCTCTCCCAGCACCATCTACATGCTGCGCCGCGGAGAGACGTGGGAGCACCTCGAGCATCCGAACCAGGGCCGGAAGAAGCGCCGCAAGGGGTGATGGCGCCCTCCCCCCTGCCGGGTTAGCGTAGGGCGGACCGGCCG
Source organism: uncultured Gemmatimonadales bacterium (assembly GCA_963720485.1). Lineage (GTDB taxonomy): Bacteria > Gemmatimonadota > Gemmatimonadetes > Longimicrobiales > Gaopeijiaceae > MFD05684-c1. The sequence continues at coordinate 3,541,733 of OY970395.1, read as the reverse complement.
CACGGCCGGCGAGCGACCCGGGACAGGGAGAACAGCATGGCTTCGGTGAAGCGAGCCGACGACGTACCCGCCGAGGAGGTCAAGGCGGGAACGAAGACGCGGCGGCAGGTGCTCATCGGCCCCGAGGAGGGGCCTCACTTCGCGCTGCGGCGCTTCGTCATGGGCCCCGGGGGCGGCATGCCCCGTCACACCAACACCGTGGAGCACGAGCAGTACGTGCTGCGCGGCGCCGCCCGGGTGGGCATCGGCGACCGGGTGGTGGAGGTGAAGGCCGACGACGTCGTCTACATCCCCGCAGGCACCCCCCACTGGTACGAGGCCGGTGACGACGGCTTCGAGTTCCTGTGCGTGGTCCCCAACGGACCCGACACCATCGAGCTGGTGAAGGACGAGGGCTGCTGACCTCTTCTCGTCTCCCGGTCAACCCTCCCCGCGGATCCTCCGGGTGAGGGCGGGCACCAGGTCGAGCTGGCGGGCGTAGAGGGCGAGCTGGCCCCTGTGGTACATCTCGTGGGCGATGCCGTGGTGCAGCCAGGCGAGGCGCGTCCCCGGGTTCCCGTCGAAGCGCGTGATGTACTGGAGCATGAGGAGCTCGCCCGCGCCCCGCAGCCGGGCCGCGCCCTCGCCGAAGGTGGACGCCAGGAGGTCCCGGAGCTCCTCCGGCGAGGGGTCGCGGGGAAGGGCGCCGGCGTGCTCGGCAACGTGCTCGGGGTACGACTGTCGGGTGAAGTCCCCGTCCTCCCGGGTCAGCTCCCCGACCATCATGAGCGATGCCTCCAGGATGTGGAGCACCACCTCGGTGACCGTCCTCGACTCGGGGTGCGGCTGGAATCCCCACTGGTCGTCGGGGATGACGTTGGCCTCTTCGAGCGTACCCCTGCGCACATCCTCCCAGGCTTCGATCGCTTCGTCCAGGAGCGTGGTGTAGGGCAGGTCGGTCATGGGGGCGTTCCGGTCAGGAGGGGCGGAGGGTCTCCTCCAATGTGTCACCCGGGGCGCCCGCGGTCACCGTCGACGGGGGCGGCGGCCTTGCCCGTCACGCCCGCGCCGGGTCATGATTGATGCATCTCCCGTCGGTTCCCCCTGCTGGAGCCCTTCTCGATGGGACCCACCGACGTCAACGACCCCCGGTACTACCACCGCGTCGTCGACTGCCAGTGGGCCTGCCCGGCCCACACCAACGTTCCCGAGTACATCCGCCTCATCGCGGGCGGACGGTACACCGACGCCTACAACCTGAACCGGGAATCCAACGTATTTCCCGGCATCCTGGGGCGGACGTGCGACCGGCCGTGCGAGCCCGCCTGTCGACGCACCCGGGTCGACGGCAAGCCCGTGGCCATCTGTCGCCTCAAGCGCGTGGCGGCGGACCACCGGGTGGAGTCGGAGGTCCGCCTCCCCGAGATCCCCACGGCCAAGAACGGCAAGCGCATCGCCTGCGTGGGGTGCGGACCCGCTTCCCTCACGGTCGCCAACGACCTCCTGCCCCTGGGCTACGAGGTCACGATCTTCGAGAAGCTGGACGAGACGGGCGGCCTCATGCGCACGAACATCCCGAAGTTCCGCCTGCCGCCGCGGGTCCTGGACCAGGAGATCGACTACATCCTGGACATGGGGGTCGACCTCCGGCTGGGCCACGAGATCGCCTCCATGAAGGCCCTCCTGGACGAGGGGTGGGACGCGGTGTTCATCGGGAGCGGCGCGCCCAAGGGGAAGGACCTCGATATCCCGGGGCGGGCCGAGGCCGATCCCTTCATCGAGATCGGGATCAGCTGGCTCGAGTCGGTGGCCTTCGGCCACGTGACGGAGCTGGAGGGCAACGTCCTGGTCATCGGCGTGGGCAACACGGCCATGGACTGCTGCCGCACCGCCAAGCGGCTGGGCGCCTCGGACATCAAGGTCATGGGCCGGAAGGGGCGGGAGCACTTCAAGGCGTCGCCGTGGGAGCTGGAAGACGCCGAGGAGGAGCTCATCACCATCGTGGAGAACCAGGCCCCCAAGGAGTTCGTCCTCGAGGACGGCGTCCTGAAGGGGATGGTGTTCGAGATCTGCGAGTGGGAGGATGACGGCAGCGGCCGGCTGAAGAAGAAGGTGCTGGACGAGACGTTCCTTCCCGCCGACACCGTGATCCTGGCCATCGGTCAGGACGCCGCCTTCCCCTGGATCGAGCGGGACATCGGGATCGAGTTCGACAAGTGGGACATGCCGGTGGTCGACCGCACCACCTTCATGACCAGCCGCCCGGGCGTGTTCTCCGGTGGCGACGCGGCGTGGGGCCCGGAGAACATCATCTGGGCGGTGCAGCACGGGCACCAGGCGGCCATCTCCATCCACAAGTACTGCAACGGTGAATCCCTCACCGAGCGGCCGCCGGCCCACATGAACCTGGTGAGCCGCAAGATGGGCCTCGCCCAGTGGGGCTACTCCAACGACTACGACGTGGCCGGCCGCACCCCCATGCGCCACGTCGACCTGTCCACGCGCTTCGACGGGCTGGACAAGGAGGTGGAGCTGGGCTTCGACCTCGCCGAGGCCCAGCGCGAGGTGGAGCGCTGCCTCAACTGCGACGTCCAGACCCACTTCACCGACGCCCTGTGCATCGAGTGCGACGCGTGCGTGGACGTCTGCCCCACGAGCTGCCTCACCATCACGCCCGACGAGGAGGAGCCGGCGTTGCGGACCCACCTCACGGCGCCGGCCCTGAACGCGGAGCAGCCCATGTTCGTGTCGGGTGGGCTGCCCCAGACGGGGAGGGTGATGGTGAAGGACGAGGACGTGTGCCTCCACTGTGGGCTGTGCGCGGAACGCTGCCCCACGGCCGCGTGGGACATGCGCCAGTTCACGCTGCTCCTGCCCTACGCCGGCCACCCGGCCGCGCCGGGGGTCCACCTGCCACCGCTCCAGACCGGGATGGTCGAGGAGGCCGAGGTATGAGCGCCCCAACCGCGGAGACCCCGGAGACAGCGCCCGGCGCGCCTCTCGGGCCCGGCACGGCCGGGCGAGGAGAGCGGGTCAACGACTTCGCGTTCAAGGTGGCCACCGTGAACGGCACCGGGTCGGCCTCCGCGAACGGGCTCCTCCTGAAGGCCATCTACCGCATGGGGATCCCCATCAGCGGGAAGAACGTGTTCCCGTCGAACATCCAGGGGCTCCCCACCTGGTACGAGATCCGGGTGAGCGCCGAGGGGCACGTGGCCCGGACGCCCCGCTTCGACCTCATTGTGGCCATGAACCCCACCACGTACGCGCGGGACGTGAAGGAGGTGGTGCCCGGCGGCTGGATCCTCTACGACGATACCTGGCCGCTGGATGCGGAGCTCCGCCGCGACGACGTGACGTTCCTCGGCCTCCCCCTCGCCCAGATGTGCGTGGAGCGCTTCCAGGGTCCTCGGGAGCGCATCCTCATGAAGAACATCATGTACGTGGGCGCGCTCGGGGCGCTGCTGGACATCGACATGGAGGTGATCCGGGAGCAGATCCGCGACACCTTCGCCCGCAAGAAGAACCTGATGGACTCCAACATGGAGGCGCTGGAGGCGGGTCACGAGGCGGCGATGGAGCGCTTCGACTGTCCGCTGCCGCTCCGCCTCCGCCGCATGGAGCCCGACGGCGAGTACGTCATGATGGACGGCAACACCGCCGCGGCCCTGGGCGCCCTCTACGCCGGTGCCACGGTGGGAGCGTGGTACCCCATCACGCCGTCCACCTCCCTCATGGACGCGTTCACCGGCTTCTGCAAGCGCTTCCGCACCGACCCCGACACCAAGGAGCGGCGCTTCGCCATCCTCCAGGCGGAGGACGAGCTGGCCGCGGCGGGCATGGTGGTGGGAGCCGGGTGGGCCGGTGCCCGGGCGTTCACGCCCACCAGCGGCCCCGGCATCAGCCTCATGAGCGAGTTCATCGGGCTGGCCTACTACGCCGAGATTCCCTCCGTCTTCTTCGACATCCAGCGGACAGGCCCCTCCACCGGGATGCCCACCCGCACCCAGCAGGGTGACCTCATGCTGGTGGTGTACGCTTCTCACGGCGACACGCGCCACATCGCCCTCTTCCCGGCCAATCCGGCGGAGTGCTTCGAGCTCGCGGTGGACGCCTTCGACCTGGCCGAGCGCTTTCAGACGCCGGTGTTCGTGGTGAGCGACCTGGACATCGGGATGAACGACTGGCGCATCCCCCGCCTTACCTGGGACGACGCCCGCACCTGGGACCGGGGCAAGGTGCTCTCGGCCGAGGAGCTGGAGGAGGCCAAGAGCTTCTACCGCTACCTGGACGTGGACGGCGACGGGGTGCCCTACCGCTCCCTGCCCGGCGTCCACCCGAAGGGGGCGTACTTCACCCGGGGCTCGGGCCACGACCGCTACGGCCGCTACACCGAGGACGCCGACGCCTACGTGGACGTGGTGGACCGTCTGCGCCGCAAGCACGACGGCGCCAAGACGGCGGTGCCCGCCCCGGTGGTGGTGCGCCGTCCGGGCGCGGTGGCCGGCATCGTGGGCATCGGCAGCGGCGACCTGGCGTGCCGGGAAGCCCTGGCGCGGCTGGACGAGCGGGGCCTCCCCTGCGACTACCTGCGCGTCCGGGCTTTCCCCTTCTCGCCCGAGGTGGATGCGTTCCTGGCCGAGCACGACGTGCTGTTCGTGGTGGAGCAGAACCGGGACGCGCAGCTCCGCTCGCTGCTGGCCGTCGAGACGCCGGTGGCCAAGGAGAAGCTCATCTCGGTACGGGCCTACGGCGGCGTGCCCCTCTCCTGTGACGACGTGCTGGAGGGGGTGCTTCCGGTGCTGGAGGGCGGAAGGGCCGCGGCGTGGCCGCCTCCCGTTCAGCCGCCGGACGTGGGGACGAACGGAGCCGCGCCGGCCCTCACCCTGGAAGCCACACTCAGCCAACCGCGCGAAGCGCGGGGAGGCGCGGCATGACCTCCATCGCCAAGCCTGCCGTCGCCCATCCCGGGCTCCAGAAAAACGCCCTGGGGCTCACCCGGCGCGACTACGAGGGCTCCATGAGCACCCTGTGCGCGGGGTGCGGGCACGACTCGGTGACCGCGGCCATCGTCCAGGCGTTCTGGGAGCTGTCGGTGCCGCCGTACCGGGTGGGCAAGCTGTCGGGCATCGGCTGCTCGTCCAAGACGCCCACGTATTTCATGAAGGACGCCCACGGCTTCAACGCGGTGCACGGGCGCATGCCGTCCATCGCGGCGGGGGCTGGGGCGGCCAACCGGGAGCTCACGCTCATCGGAATCTCGGGGGACGGCGACTCCCTCTCCATCGGCGTGGGGCAGCTCGTCCACGCCGTGCGCCGCAACGTGGACATGCTGTACGTCATGGAGAACAACGGCGTGTACGGGCTCACGAAGGGCCAGTTCTCCGCCTCGGCCGACGTGGGCACGCGCTCCAAGAAGGGGGAGGTGAACCGGGAGGGGCCCATCGACCCGGTGCTGCTGGCCCTCTCCCTGGGCGCCACCTTCGTGGCCCGGGGCTTCTCGGGCGACAAGGCCCACCTGGTTCCCCTCATCCAGGCGGGCCTCGCACACCAGGGCTTCGCGCTCCTGGACGTGATCAGCCCGTGCGTCACGTTCAACGACCACGAGGGCTCCACCAAGAGCTACCTCTACACGCGCCGGCACGTGGCCGACGTGGTGGACACCGAGTTCGAAAAGCCCTCGACGAACGGCGGCGGCGACGGCTACGACAGCCTGGACAGCGGCGACCTGGTGCCCCTGCGCACCGAGATCGCGTCGTCCCAGCCCGAGGGCTCGGTGCGCGAGGTGCGCATGCACGACGGCAGCCGGGTGCGGCTGCGCAAGGTGGCCGAGGACTACGACCCCCAGGACCGGGCCGAAGCCTTCCGCTACCTGGAGGACCGGCGGGCGGCCGGCGAGGTGGTGACCGGGCTCCTCTACCTGGAGGAGAGGGGGGAGGACCTCCACGCCAGGAACCGCACCGTGGCCACGCCCCTGGCCGCCCTGGGCCACGACGCCGTCTGCCCCGGGGCCGACGCCCTCGACCGGCTGATGGAGACGTTCCGCTGAGCGACCCCACGGGCCGCGCGTTCATCGAAGAGTCCCGCCGGCTCCTCCTGGAGGCCCACCTCCCCCGGGTGCGGGCCTGCCTGGAGCGGCTGCGGGAGGAGGACGTGTGGTGGCGCCCCAACGAGGCGTCCAACGCCGTGGGCAACCTGGTCCTCCACCTGTGCGGCAACCTGCGCCAGTGGGTGGTGACGGGGCTGGGCGGCGCCGACGACACCCGGAGCCGGCCGGAGGAGTTCGCCCGCAGGGAGGGCGCCTCCAGGGCCGATCTGATCGACCTCCTGGAGGCGACGCTCGCCGACGCCGGGCGCACGCTCGAGGCCCTGGACCCCACCGAGCTCCACCGTGAGCGGACCATCCAGGGGACGCGGGTGAGCGGGCTGGTCGCCCTCTATCACGCGGTGGAGCACTTCTCCATGCACGCCGGCCAGATCCTCTGGATCACCAAGCTCCGCCTGGGGGAGGGGCTGGGCTTCTACCGCGTGGAAGGCGGGCTGGCGCGGCCCACCTGGGGCGGTGAGCGGCCCTCCGCCTCCTGAGGCGACCCGCCGTGGTGGGGCTCATCTCCGACACCCACGGGCTGCTTCGGCCCGAGGCGGTGGACGCTCTGCGGGGGAGCGACCTCATCGTCCACGCCGGCGACGTGGGCGACCCCTCCATTCTTCACGCCCTCGGAAAGCTCGCGCCCGTGCGGGCCGTGCGGGGGAACGTCGACGGGGGGCCCCTGGCGGCGCTCCCCGCCACCGAGGTGGTGGAGGTGGAGGGCCTCCACCTGTACGTGCTCCACGACCGGGACACGCTGGACCTGGATCCCGGAGCGGCCGGGTTCGCGGCCGTCGTATACGGGCACTCCCACCGGCCCCTGGTCGAGGAGAGGGACGGCGTGCTGTGGATCAACCCCGGCAGCGCCGGCCCCCGCCGCTTCTCCCTCCCGATCACGGTGGCCCGCCTCCATGTGGAGGACGGGCGCCTGCGGGTGGAGCGGGTGGACCTGGACCGGACGCTGCCGCTAGGCTAGGGGACGCGGCCGGCGGCTCCACGGGGTCCGCCGGCCTTCCTGCTTTCTGGAAACAGGGTCGTCGCCGTCCTATGCCGCCTCTCCAACGACGCCGCGAATCGGGAGCCGTGGCGCTGGAGCGTTACTTCCACGAGCACATTCCCCTCTCCCGGAGCCTGGGCATCCGGGTGAGCGAGGCCACCCACGAGCGGGTGGTCCTGGGGGCACCGCTGGAGCCGAACCTGAACCACCGGGGCACCTTCTTCGGAGGCAGCGCCGCCGCGGTGTGCACCCTTGCCGCGTGGGGGCTGGCCCACAGCCGCTGCCAGGAGGAGGGGCTGGTGGCGCACATCGTCATCCAGCGGAGCCGCATGGAGTACCTGGAGCCAGCGGCGGGCAGCGTGGACGTGGTCAGCCTGGCGCCCGCCGAGGCGGCGTGGAGCCGCTTCGCGGACGCCGTGCGCCGGAAGGGGAAGGGGCGCATCCGCCTGGAGGCCGAGATGCGGGCCGAGGGACGTGTGGTGGGCCGCTTCGAGGGAAGCTTCGTGGCGCTGGAGGTGGAAGGGCCCTGAGGGGCGGCGCTCAGCGGCCGCCGCCCCGAGGCTTCGCGTGCCGTCCGGTGGAGGTGCCGCCGCTGGTGGAGCCAGCCGAGCCGGCGTCGCTGGAGCCGCCCGAGCTCCGCCCCGCGGACGGGCGCCTGGGGGAGGACGACGAGCTTCCGCTGCCGGTCCGCCCCCGGCTGTAGCCCTTTCCGGCCACCACCTGCCCGTGCTCACGGGGGGTGCGGGGCTGTACCACCACCACCGACGGCTGGTAGCCGTAGTAGTAGCCTCCGTAGTAGCCCCCGCCATAGCCGTAGCCGTAGCCGTATCCGTAGGGGCTGTAGAACGGGCTGTAGAAGCCTCCCGGGAAGCCCACGTAGATGGGGTAGCCCCGGCGGCCCCGCTGTTCGGCCGGCGCCTGGCGGGCGAGCTGGAAGTGCTCCGGGTAGCTCTTGGCCACCACCACGTCGATGACGTCGGCCGGGACCCCGGCGTCGGCCATGGCGAGGAGCCCCTTCGAGTCCACGGCCATGGCGCCGTCGTCCGTCTCGGCGATCCACGCCTGGACAGCCTCCGGGTCGACCCGGTCGGCCGCCTCGATGATGTCGTCCACGGTGGCGAGCGCCGAGGCGGAGCGGCGGGCCATCTCGATGGCCCGGGCCCGGCCGGCGACCGCCTCGCCGAAGCCGGCGGAGCGGCTCTGCTCCGTGGACGCCGCCCGGTAGCGCTTGACCCACGCCACGTCGTGGTCGCCCACGTCGATGGACTCCACCTCCACCCACTCCGAGGGGGTGGTCATGGCGATGAGCCCCGTGGAGGGCGACGCGTTGCCGTTGGGGCAGGTCTGCTCGGCCTCGAGGAAGACGCGGCGGCCGGTCTCCGAGAACGTCGCCTCCTGCCATCCGGTGCAGTCGCCCTCCCGGGTCTCGTGGCGCGCGCCGTCGGCGATGAGTACCCGGGAGCCCTGGACCTCACCGTCGGCCGAGAGGGTCACCACCTCCACCCCGGAGCTGGCCTCGTCGGGCCGCACGCACAGCATGGATCCGTCCGCGCCCTCACCCGTCGCAGTCCAGCATCCCATCCACGGCAGCCAGCGTCCGTCGGCCGTCTGTGCCGACAGCGAGGGCGCCCATGCGGCGAGGGCCGCCACCAGGGCTCCCGCCAGGACCGGAGCGTGCCTCAGGGTCGTCTTCCCGTTCATGGTTCCTCCTCCCGTCCCGTCAGAAGCGTGCAGAAAGGCCCAGCGTGCCCATGAAGCCGCCGAGCCCGATCGGCTCGAAGTCCCTGAAGTCCCTGCCCAGGTCGGCGTGGGCCCACGCGTAGCGACCCTCGGCCTGCAGCGACACCCGCCGCCCCAGGTTGAAGGTGGCGCCCCCCAGGACCTGGACCATGGGTGCGCTCCCCTGGGACGCGTAGCGGTCGGTGAAGATGTCGAGGGTCTGGAAGTCGACGAAGTCGCCTTCCTGGACGAAATCGTACACCAGAACCCCGGCCCCGGCCCCCACATAGGGCGACCAGCTCGCGGTGGGGATCCACGCGAACCGGCTCACGGAACGCCCCCGCTGGAACAGGTAGCCCTTCACGCTCAGGGCCACCGGCGTCTGCTGGAACGTGGTGGTCTGGGTGATGGGCAGGTCGTTGTCCTCCACGAAGTTCCGGAACTCGGAGGCGGTCCGGCTGCGGGCGTGGTCCACGCCGAGCGTCACGTCCAGGCGCTCGCTGGCGCGCCAGGCCAACTCTCCCCCGAAGCTGAGGGCGTTGAAGTCGCGCCGGTCCAGGGTGAGCCGCTGGGTGATGTCGTCGAAGATCTGGCTCCCCGTCCGGGGCACGCTCCAACCGCCTCGCAGCGTGATGCTCACCACCGGACGCTTGAACAGGAAATCGGCGCTCTGCTGCCCGGCCGCGCCCCGGGGAGCGGCGAGGAGCGCGGCGGCCAGCAGCGCCGGAAGGGCGAGGCGGGACGCGGGGGACGACATGAGACCTCCGAAGCGGATGAGCCACTCTCATCTACACCGGAAGGCAACGCTCGTGCCGGAGAGAGATGGCGTGATTCCGCCACGTTCGGCCCGCAACGCCCCCCCGGGGTGGCGCCGGGTGGACGGGGGCCGTCCTCAGCGGGGGACGGGGAAATCTCCTACAGCCGTGGTTCGGGTGATCCCCGACATCCGTAGAGGAATGCCACCACCGGTTGTCGGCGGTTTCGCCGGATACGTCGACGCCTGGCCAAGGCCGAGCTTCCAACCGTTCGCCGGAGCGCCGGTGCGCCGCGGCGACGAAGCAGCACCAACACGATCACGAGGAGCTCGACATGAAGATAGGAAGAGGCCTGGTGGCGCTCGCGGCCGTGCTGGCCGTCACCTCCGCGGCGCGGGCCGGTGAGGACGCCGAGACGTTCACGATCACCGGTACCTCGTCGGTGCGGGGCTGGACCTGCAAGGTGCCCAGCTACGACGCCAGCATCCAGGTCGATCCAGGCTTCGCCCCGGCCGACGCCGCCCCCGCCGGCGACGTGGCCAGCGCCGTCCTGTCCGGCAGCGAGCAGGTGCAGGACGTGGAGGTCGTCGTCCCCGTGGCGAGCATCGACTGCGGGAACGGCAAGATGGAGGAGCACCTCCGCAAGGCCCTCAAGGCCGAGGAGGACTCGACGATCACCTACCGGCTGTCGTCCTACGACCTCACCCCGGCGGCGGACGGTGGGACGGTCACGGCTGCCGGCACCCTGACCATCGCCGGGGAGACCCGCCCCGTGGACCTCACGGTCTCGGCGGCGCCCGCTTCCGGTGGCGGCCTGAGGGTCGTTGGACAGCAGGAGATCGACATGACGGAGTGGGGCGTGAAGCCTCCGACGCTCATGTTCGGCACGCTCAAGGTGGGGGAGCGCGTGACGGTCGGCTTCGACATCACGCTGCACCCGTAACCCTTTACCCATAGATCGAAGGACGGAATTCCGATCATGTCTACCGTTCGCATCCTCTCCGGCCTGGCCCTCGCGTTCATGGCGGCGGCCCCCCTGGCTGCGCAGACCGCGAAGTTTGAGGAGCCCAAGCCCGACGTCATGCAGCAGCAGGACGGTATCCAGCTTCACCTGGGCGGCGCGTTCACCCAGACCTTCCAGGACCTGACCGACAACAACGCGGCGGCCGCCCAGGCGAGCGCCGACAACCAGCTCGCCGACATCGGCGCCGGCTTCAACCTGGCCTCGGCCAACCTGCACCTGGACGCCGACCTGGCTCCGGGCACCAAGGTGGTCCTCGACGGCTACCTCTCCTCGCGCCACCACAACGAGGCGTGGGTGAAGGGCGGGTACCTGCTCATGGACGCCTCGCCCATCGACTGGGAGCCACTGAACATGCTCATGCAGTTCGTGACCCTGAAGGTGGGCCACTTCGAGCTGAACTACGGCGACGCCCACTTCCGGCGCAGCGACAACGGCTACACCATCGCCAACCCGTTCGTGGAGAACCTCATCCTGGACGCCTTCACCACCGAGATCGGCGGCGAGGGCTACCTGCGCATGGGGCCGCTCCTGGCCATGGCGGGCGTGACCAACGGCCTCAACAAGGGCAGCGTGACCAATCCCGGCGACCGGGGTCTCGCCTTCCTGGGCAAGGTCGGCTGGGACCAGACCTTCTCGAACGGCGTGCGCGCCCGCCTCACCGCGTCGACGTACCGGAACGGCAAGGCGGGGCGGGCCACCCTCTACCACGGCGACCGGGCCGGCTCGGCCTACTGGGGCGTGATGGACAACGCCGCCCAGGCCGACGCCTGGAACGGACGGCTGGACCCCAACTTCACCCGCTCCATCCACGCCGTGCAGGTGAACCCCTACGTCCAGTACGGCAACCTGGAGCTGTTCGGCGTCATCGAGAAGTCGAAGGGCCACACGGCCCAGGAGACGGCCGACCGCCAGGTCACCCAGTACGACGCGGACGCGGTCTATCACCTGCTGGACAACAAGCTCTTCGTGGGCGCGCGCTACAACACGGTGTCGGGTGAGTTCACCGCCCCCGGCGCCGACGAGGGCGCCGACCGCAGCGTGTTGAGCGCTGGCTGGTTCGTGACCCCCAACGTCCTGCTCAAGGGCGAGTACGTCACGCAGAAGTACACCGGCTTCGACGCCTCGAGCATCCTCGACGGCGGCAAGTTCCACGGGATCGTGGTCCAGGGCTCCGTGGCCTTCTGACCTCTGCGACGGATCGGCCCCCGGGTCGGCGGCGCTCTTCGGAGGCCGTCGGCTCCGGGGGTCCTCCCCACGCTCCAAGCGAAGACACGCGATGATCTCCCGCGCTCCCCTCACGGTGCTGGCCGCGGCCCTGGCGGGGCTGTCCGGCAACGGCCGGCCCGCCCCGGGCCCGGTGGACACCCTGCCGGTGCCCCTGGAAGCGACCAGCAGCCTCCGCCTCCATGGCGGCTCCACGGTGAAGGACTGGACGTGCACCACCTCCTCCATGGAGGCCGAGGTGAATCCCGTCTCCGCCGTGCGTCCGGCCGCCACGGGCGGCGAGTCGCGGCCCCTGGGGGAGCTCAGGGTGCCCGTCGCCACCCTCGACTGCGGCAACGGCCACATGGAGTCCGATCTGAGGAAGGCCATCGGTGCCTCCGAGCACCCCGACATCGACTTCCGGCTCACGGGTTACCGCCTGGAGCCCGCCTCCCAGGGCGTCCGGGTGACGGCCCACGGACGCCTCAGCCTGGCCGGGACCACCCGGGACGTGGACGTGGCGGTGCGGGCCGAGCCCACCGGCGACGGAGGGTGGCGGGCCGTGGGGAGCACCGATCTCCTCATGACCGACTTCGGCATCCGTCCGCCGTCGGCCCTGTTCGGGCTCATCAAGGCCGAGGACCGGGTGGTGGTGGTGTTCGATCTGAGGACCCCGCCCGGTGCCCTGGCGGGGGTGCGGGAGCTGATCGCGTCCCGGGCTCCGGCGCGGCTCCCTCCGCTTCACCTGATGGGCCACTGACGGGCGCGTCCCGTCCCGTCACGCTTGCTCCGCGCCGGGCCGGGGCGGACATTGGACGTCGTTCCAGATCCCGCCCGTCACGTCCACGACTCCCCTGGACGAGAGCCATGCCCCGACGCGCCCGGACGTTCCTCCCCCTCCTTGCCGTCGCCGTGTCCGGCGCCCTGGCCCCCCTCGCCGCCCAGCAGAGCTACCCCGACCCGTGGACGGTGGCCGACTCGGCCTTCGGGCACCTCCCGGCGGGTCGCGCGTGGGGCTCCACGAGCGCCATCTATCCGGCCCCCGACGGCAGGAGCGTGTGGGTGGCCGAGCGGTGCGGAGCCAACACGTGCATCGGCTCGAAGGTCGACCCCATCCTCCAGCTCGACCTGTCGGGGCGGGTGCTCCGCAGCTTCGGGGCGGGGATGTTCGACTGGCCCCACGGCATGTTTGTCGATCCGTCCGGGAACGTGTGGGTGGCCGACGCCGTGGGCTACGACACGGACCCGGCAGGGAAGGGGCACGTGGTCTACGAGTTCAGCCCCGACGGGCGGCTCCTCCGGACGCTCGGCGTGCCGGGGGTGGGGGGCGAGGGGCCGGACGTGTTCAACAAGCCGTCGGACGTCCTGGTGGCTCCCGACGGCTCGATCTTCGTGGCCGACGGCCACGACCACGGGGGCAACAACAGGATCGTGAAGCTGGACCGGAACGGCCGCTTCATCAAAGCCTGGGGCACCACCGGCATGGGCGAGGGCGAGTTCGTGGAGCCCCACGCCCTGGCCATGGACTCCCGGGGGCGGCTGTTCGTGGGCGACCGGGGCAACAGCCGCATCCAGATCTTCGACCAGGAGGGGAACTACCTGGCGACGTACACCCAGTTCGGCCGGCCCAGCGGGCTGTTCATCAAGAACGACACCCTCTACTCCGCCGACTCCGAGTCCAACCAGGCGAACCACCCGGGGTGGCGCAGGGGCATCTACGTGGGCGACGCCCTCACCGGCTTCGTGTACGCGTTCGTCCCCGACCCGGAGCCCGACCCGCTGCACGTGAGCACCAGCGCCGCCGAGGGGGTGGCGGTGGACGCCGAGGGGAACCTGTACGGCGCCGAGGTGGGGCCGCACACGGTGCGAAAGTACGTCCGGAAGAAGAACTGAGGGGAGACGGCGTCAGAAGAACCGCTTGCACGTCTCCCGGCCGGCCCACAGGCCGACGCCGGTCCCTACGATGCTGATCATGATGGCGGTGAAGATCGAGATCGGCAGTCCGATGTACCAGCCGATCCAGCCGCCCACCGTCATCCCCACGAATCCCATCAGCTTCATCACGGCGCAGCCTCCTGTCCTTCGATGAGCTCGGGGAGGTCCTGGGTTCCCCAGGGTCCTTCCGCCGCGGGCGCCTCGCCCCCGCTCCGGGCCAATCTCGCGAACACTCCGGAGAGCAGCCAGGCGGCGCCCACCGCCACCAGCGCCAGCATGAGCCAGCGGAGGACCGCCGCCAGCAGCGCCTGGTCCAGGGCGGGAGCGGTGATCCGGTAGGCCAGCAGCGCCGACCCCCGGTCCAGCATCCAGTGCCACGCCGTGTGGGCCACCAGGGCCGAGAGGAGGATCACGCCCATGCGCTCCGCCACGACGCGGCGGAACAGCCAATCCAGCACCGGGATCAGGAGGACGAGCACCAGCACCTGCCCCAGCTCCACCCCCACGTTGAAGGCCAGCAGGGAGGTGAGGAGGTGGCCCCCGGCGAACTGGAGGGAGCGGCGCAGGGCGAAGGAGAAGCCGAAGCCGTGCACCAGGCCGAAGCCGAAGGCGATGAGCCAGCGCCGCTCCAGGCGCGCCCCCACGATGTTCTCGAACGCCATCCACACGATGGAAAGGGCGATGAGGGTCTCCACCAGGGGCGGGAACCAGAGGGCGTCGGGGGCCAGCCCCAGCGCCGACGCCAGGAGCGTGATGGAGTGGGCCACCGTGAAGGCCGTCACCACCGGCAGGAGCTCCGGCAGGCTGCGCAGCGGGATGACCAGGCACAGGACGAAGAGGAGGTGGTCGATGCCACCCAGGATGTGCCAGAAGCCCATGCGGGTGAACGTCCAGGCCGCGTGGTACCAGCGGGGGTCGAGGCGGACGAGCCCCGGGTCGCCCTCGTAGCGGAAGGCCCGCTCGCCGCCGCTGGGCAGGACGTAGCGGAGCACGGTCTGGGTGCGGATGCCCAGGTGGGCCCAGCGGGGGTCCACGGCGACCCGGCCACCCGCCGTGGGCAGGGGATACTCCAGGAGCACGTCCAGGAGCGCCTGCCCCGGGGCGAGCTCGGTGTCGTCGGGAAGGGGCGGCGAGCGGACGTGCTCCAGCGCGGCGTCCCACCCCTCGAATGAACGGTCGTTGGGAAGAGAGACCCGGGCGGCGGCGATGCGGCCGGGGCCCAGGTCCCGCCCATCCTCCCGGAAGGCGACGTAGTCGGCGATCCACAGCCGCGCCTGGTCGGCCAGCAGGGGCCGGGCGCCCGCCAGGTCCAGGTAGCCGGGGCCCACCAGGGGCCAGTCCACGTCCCGCATGGCGCCCAGGGGCACCCGCAATAGGACCCGGAGGGTGCCGTCCCCGGGCTTCACGAAGGCCTGGACCGTGACGTCCGCCGGGATCTCGTGGGCCGCGGGCACCGACGGCAGCCCCAGGACGAAGGCGGCCGCCAGGACGGCGGTGAGGCCGGGCCGGAAGGCCCGCTGTCGGCTCCTGCGCATGGACGTGGGGGTGGTGATCCGCCCCTGCGGGAAAGGTCCCTGGACGGATCGAGGGTGTGGACCGTAGGATGACCAGCCGGGGGAACTCCCCCGTCCCACCTCCCGCAATCTATCGACCCCCCTCCCCGCGCACAGGGGGGCTCCCGTCCCACAGGAGCGACCGGCATGAAGCGAACGCAGAGTCTCGTGCTCGGAGGAAGCCTGCTGGCGGCCATCGCGGGCCTCGGCTTCGCCCAGGCGAAGCTCCAGGCGTCGGCCGACACCGCCGTGGAGGCCCCGCGCTTCGAGGTGGACCCCTTCTGGCCCAAGCCGTTGCCGAACCACTGGATCCTGGGGTCGACGATCGGCGTGGGGGTGGACTCCAACGACCACGTCTTCATCATCCACCGGGGCGTGTCCACCATGGACCCGCGCACCGAGTCGGGCTCGGAGCAGAACCCGCCCATGGCCGACTGCTGCGCGCCCGCGCCGCCCATCCTGGAGTTCGACCCCGACGGCAACCTGGTGGCGGCCTGGGGCGGCCCCGGGGACGGCTACACGTGGCCCAGCTCGAACCACGGCATCACGCTGGATCCCATGGACAACGTGTGGATCGGCGGCAACGGCCGGGGCGACTCCCACATCCTGGAGTTCGCCCACGACGGCACGTTCCTCAAGCAGATCGGCGAGCCGGGCCAGGACCCCGACAGCAACAGCAAGGAGCACTTCGGGCGGGTGGCCAAGATCGCCTTCAGCGCCGACGGCTCGGAAGCCTTCGTGGCCGACGGCTACGGCAACAAGCGGGTGGCGGTCCTGGACGCGAAGACCGGCGCGTTCAAGCGCTACTGGGGCGCGTACGGCCATCAGCCTTCGGACGAGAACCTGGGGCCCTACGACCCCGACGCTCCCCTGGCCCAGCAGTTCAGGAACCCGGTGCACTGCGCCATGCCGTCGCGGGACGGGCTGGTGTACGTGTGCGACCGGCCGAACGACCGCATCCAGGTGTTCCGGGAAGACGGCACGTTCGTGAAGGAGAAGCGCATCAAGCCTCGCACGCTGGGCGACGGGTCGGTGTGGGACATCGCCTTCTCCCGTGACCCGGCCCAGCGCTTCATCTACCTGGCCGACGGCCGCAACGAGAAGATCTACGTCCTGGACCGCCAGTCGCTGGAGATCCTCACCAGCTTCGGCGACGGCGGCCGCCAGCCGGGCGAGTTCTTCGGCGTGCACTCCATCGCCACCGACTCGAAGGGCAACATCTACACGACCGAGACCTACGAAGGGAAGCGCATCCAGAAGTTCGTCTACAAGGGGATGGCCCCCGTCACCGCGGAGAACCAGGGCGTGGTCTGGCCCGGACGCGGCGGCCGCTGACCCCTTTTCGGCACCCCCCCTCCTTCCTCCCACGGAGAGCACCTCCATGACGCGACGCATCCGGAAGCGCTGGCCCCTCCTGCTGCTGGCGGTGGCGAGCCTTCTCGCCGCCGTGCCCGCTCCGGCCTCCGCCACCTGGTCGGTCATCGCCCTCGACGCCCGCACCGGCCGGGTGGTGATCGCCTCGGCCACGTGCGTGGCCCAGGGGCGCTTCGCCGGCTTCCCGGCCAAGGGTCTGATGGACATCCAGGCCATCGTCGTGCCGGGCATCGGCGTGGCCGCGGCCCAGGCCGGCGTGGACAACACCCGGGAGAACCAGCGGCTCATCTACGCCCAGCTCAAGGCCGGGACCCCGCCGGAGCAGATCCTGGAGATGCTCAAGCAGGATCCCAGGATCCAGAGCCGCCAGTTCGGCATCCTGGACATGAAGGGGCGCCAGGCGGGCTTCTCAGGGACCGGCAACAGCGCCGCGTCGCTGTCCCAGGGCGGCCAGGTGGACGGCACCGACGTGTACTACTCCATCCAGGGCAACATCCTGGCCTCGGACGACGTGGTCCACAACGCGGTGGCGGCCTTCAAGAGCGAGCGGGGGAGCCTCACCGACCGGGTGATGGCGGCCATGGACGCCGCCGACCTGGCGGGGGGCGACAGCCGCTGCACGTGCGACAAGGAGCCCCTCACCGACGCCCCCTGCAACCACAAGCACGCCTTCGTGGCGTACCTGCTGGCCGCCGATCCGGACAACAAGGAAGGGGAGTCGTTCAACGACGGCGACTACAGCCTGTACCTGAACGTCACCGACGAGAACATCCGGCCCTACGAGAACGCCAACCCCGTCATCACGCTGCGCAAGTGGTACGACGCGCTGCCGGCGGCGCGCCGGCAGGACCCGCCACCCCGGAGGTAGGGCGGGAGCGGCCCGGGGGACCTGCGGGGCGCAGGGAAACCCGGCGCGGGGATGGCGCGTAGGGCGGGACGGAAGCCGCATCCCCGCCCCCGATGGAGCCGTCCCCGTGCGCGTCCGCAGGGTCCTGACCGCCGTCCTCGTCACCGCCTTCGCCGTCCCCGCCGCGCTCCGCGCCCAGGACGACGGCGGCGGCTTGAAGCTCGCGGTGGGCGACGTGGGCATCGGCATCGGCGACGTGCCCCGCCTGGAAGGGCTCCGGCTCAACTTCCGGGACCGGGACCTGGAGTGGGCGCGGGGCGTGAACGCGACCGTCTGGTCCCCCTACCAGGGTGCCGACGGCACCGTCACCGGCCTGGCCCTGGGGCTCCCCCTCACGGGTGCCGGCCGCATCCGCGGGCTGGCCGTGGGAGCGGGCGTGTCCGCGGAGGAGACCCTGGACGGCATCGCCGTGGGCGCCGTGGGGTTGGGGGCCGGCGAGGCCATACGCGGCGTGGGCATCGGGGGCATCGGCCTCGGGGGTGGCGGCGATATCGAGGGCCTCATGGTGGGTGGCGTGGGGCTGGGAACCGGCGGCACCATCCGGGGGGTGGCCGTCGGCGGTGTGGGCGTGGGGGCCGGGGGCGACGTCCGGGGCCTCCTGGTGGGCGGCGTGGGCGTCGGCGCCGGGGGCAGCCTCACCGGCCTGGCGGTGGGTGGCGTGGGGGTGGGGGCGGGGGGTGACGTGAAGGGGATCCTCGTCGGGGGCGTGGGCGTGGGGGCCGGCGGCGACATCACCGGCGTCACCGCGGGCGGCGTGGGCGTCGGGGCCGGCGGCCGTATCAAGGGGCTCGCCGTGAGCGGCGTGGGTGTGGGGGCCCCGGAAATCACGGGCGTCGTGCTCTCGGGGGTCGCCGCCGGCGGACACCGGGTGCGCGGGCTGGTCATCGCGCCGGCGTACTTCAAGATCACCGACGAAGGCTCGCACCCAGAAGCTGAGCTCGGCGTCTTCCGCGGCGTGTCGGTGGCGGCGTTCAACGACCTCCGGGACGGGGAGCAGCGCGGCCTCTGCATCGGCCTGTTGAACATCGCCGACGAGCTCCACGGCCTCCAGCTCGGACTCATCAACATCGCCAGGAACAAGGACTCCTTCAGCGTGCTGCCCATCGCCAATTACCACCCCTAGCAGGCCAGGGAGCCGGGTGCGGGCAGCGCCCCTCCACCTCGCCGGCCCCGCGGGCGTTTCCCCTTCAGTCGATGGGCTTGAGCCCGGCCAGGATGCGCTCGCGCTGGGGCTCCAGGAAGGGCGGCAGCGCCACCGACTCCCCCAGGGTGGCGGGGTCTTCATCCACGGCGAAGCCGGGGCCGTCGGTGGCGATCTCGAAGAGGATGCCGTTGGGCTCCCGGAAGTAGAGGCTGCGGAAGTAGTAGCGGTCGATCTCGCCGCTGTTCGGCACGCCCAGCCGGTTCAGCCGCTCGGTCCAGCGGTGGTACTCGTCCTCGTCGGGGGTGCGGAACGCGACGTGGTGCACCGCCCCGGCGCCCTGCCGCGCCGGCGGGAGGTCGGGCTGCACGGCCACGTGCACCTCGGCGTGGGCACCCCCCTCGGCCATCTCGTACACGTGGACGTTGGTCTCGCCGTGGAGGGGGTCGGTGTAGCGGCCCACCTGCCGGAGTCCCATGACCTCGGTGAGCACCTCGGCCGTGTCTGTGAGGTCGGGCACGCTGAGCACCACCGGCCCCAGACCCCGGAGCTGGTGGCCGGGCGGGACGGGGCTTCCCTCCCACGGCACCGGCGCATCGCCCTCGCCGCCGTCGTCCACCAGGGCGAGGCGCTGTCCTTCGGCGTCCTCGAAGTCCAGCACCAGACGCCCGTCCCGTTCGTGCACGTCGCCGGCCTCCACCCCGTGCTCCTCGAGGCGGGACGCCCACCAGCGCAGCGTGTCCTCTCCCCCCACCCGCAGGTGGGTGCGCACGATGGCGTGGGTCCCGCGCCGCTCCCGGGGCACGTTCCAGTCGAAGAACGTGAGGTCGGTGCCCGGGCTGCCCACGCCGTCCGCGTAGAACAGGTGGTAGGCGCTCACGTCGTCCTGATTGACGCTTCGCTTCACCAGGCGGAGCCCCAGCACCTCCGTGTAGAAGCGGTGGTTGTCCGCGACGCGTGCCGTGACGGCGGTGACGTGGTGGATGCCGAGGAGGTCCATGGGTGGGGCCTGTGCCGGGGTAGCGGGGAGGTCCGTGTCGCCCTTCGCCTACCCCCGAAAGCGGGCCGGGTGGCGCAGCCCCGTGGGCGGCCTCACCGTCCGGCCGCGGCGGGGGAGGCCACGCCGCCCAGGACGCAACGTACGGGAAACGCCTCCACCCCCTCTCCATGGCGCGCCGCGAACGTGCGGGCCATGGCCGCCGCCACGGAGGGCGACAGCTCCGGCGGCCCCACGGCGAGGAGCCCGGATCCGGATCCCGACACGGTGACGCCCCACGCCCCGGCCTCCGTGGCGGCGGCGATGGCTTCCTCGGCGCCCGGGATGAGGGGCAGTCGGTGGGGCACGTGGAGCGCGTCGTCGAACCCCAGCCGGAGGAGGTCCGGGTCGGCCGTGGCCAGCCCCCGGAGGAGCGCCGCCATGCGTCGCAGCGCGTCGGCCGCCAGCGCGTGGGGCACGGTGGCCGGGAGTGCGGCCCGGGCAGCCCGCGTGGACACCCGGGTGGGGGGCGCTGCGAATGCGAAGCCCACCGCGGGCGACAGGTCCAGGCGCACGGCCCGGGCGTGGGCGGCGTCGCCCACCACGGCGATCAGGCCGCCGTACGCCGAGGGGCCGGCGTTGTCGCCGTGACCTTCCTCCAGGGTGCCGGCGGCGAAGGCCGCGTCCGGGTCCAGGGCCTCGCCGGCCACCAGCCCCGCGAGGGCCCATCCCGCCACGTATGCCGCGGCCGAGGAGCCGAGCCCCCGGGCCACGGGGATGTCGGAGCGGACGTGGATGCGCCCCTCGGCGGGGAGACCACGGGCCGCCAGGCTCCGCTCGAACGCCACCGCCACCAGGTCTTCCCCCGGCGGGGGCGTCTCCTCGTCGCCCCGGAGCACCTCCAGCGGGCCGGAGGACGGCTCCCATTCCGCCTCCAGGAAACGGTCCACGGCCATGCCCACGCAGTCGAAGCCCGCGCCCAGGTTCGAGGACGATCCCGGAACCCGCACGCGGGCCGGGGTCATTCGCCCGCTCACGCCCTCACCCCCCGTCCCGCGGCCACGTCGTCGAGCAGGGCCAGGAGCGGCGCGAGCGCCGGCTCCAGGCGCACCAGGTGCTCCTCCCCCTCCAGGGCCCGGGCCAGGCGGGGCGGCGTCTCCGGCCGCTCGCCGGTGGCCTCCTCCACCACCTCGGGAAACTTGGCGGGGTGCGCCGTGGCCAGCACCACGCGGGGGCCGTCGTCCCCGGTCGCGTCCCGGTACGCTTCGGCGCCCAGGACGCCCACCGCGGCGTGGGGGTCCAGGAGGTAGCGCCGCTCACGGAGCACCCGGGCCATGCAGGCCCGGGTGGCGTTGTCGTCGAAGGAGGCGCTCCACACCCACGCCGCCAGGCGCTCCGGGTCGTCGCCGGCCAGGGCCCGGAGCCGCTCCAGGTTGCTGGGGTCGCCCACGTCCATGGCGTTGGACAGGGTGGGGCGGGAGGGCCCGGGGTCGTAGCCCCCGGTGGCCAGGTAGCGGTGGAACACGTCGTTGGCGTTGAGCGCCGCGACCAGCTTCCTCACGGGGAGCCCCGCCCGGGCCGCCAGCACGCCGGCGGTGAGGTTGCCGAGGTTTCCGGACGGCACCGCGAACGTGCACCCGTCGCGCCAGCCGCCCTGCCGCACGGCGTCGGCGTAGTAGAACGTCTGGGGGAGCAGGCGTCCCACGTTGATGGAGTTGGCCGCGGTGAGGCCCAGCCCGGCCGCCGCCGGCTCCCGGAAGGAGGCCTTCACCAGGCGCTGGCAGTCGTCGAATGTGCCCTGGACGGCCACCGCCGAAACGTTGCCTCCCAGGGTGCTGAAGAGCCGGCGCTGGGGCTCGCTCACCCCGCCCTCGGGGAAGAGGACCACCACGCGGAAGCGCTCCCGCCCCGCGAAGGCGTGGGCGACGGCGCTCCCGGTGTCCCCCGACGTGGCGACCAGCACGACCCTCGTGCGCCCGGGCTCGGGGTCGAGGCGCTCCATGAGGGCCGCCATGAAGCGGGCGCCCACGTCCTTGAACGCCAGCGTAGGCCCGTGGAAGAGCTCCAGCACGTGGAGGTCGTCGCCCAGCTCCACCAGCGGGAGGGGGAAGTCCAGCGCTTCGCCGACGACCGCCTCCAGCACCCCGGCGTCCACCTCGTCGCCCAGGAACGCCCGAGCGGCCCGCAGCGCCGTATCCTGGAAGGAGCGGCTGCCACCCAGGACCACGTCGGGTTCCAGGCGCAGGGGGCGGGCCGGCAGGTACAGGCCGCCGTCGGGGGCGGGGCCCTGGAAGAGGGCGTCGGCCAGCGACACCACGGGTCCACCCCGGGTGCTCCTCCAGCCGCTCACGGCAGCGCCTCCGCGGCCTGCGTCTCTCCGGCGGCATCGGCTCCCGCCCGACCGCCCGGGATCGGGCGAGAGCCGTGGAGCCGCACGGGCGCCTCCTGGGCCTCGGCCCGGGCCCGGAGCACGTCCGCGAAGACGCCCGCCGCGGTCACGGCGGGACCGGCGCCGGGACCCCGCACCACGAGGGGCGTGGCCCGGTACCGCTCCGACTCCACCAGCACCAGGTTCTCGCTCCCCCTGAGGCTCCAGCAGGGGTGCTCCTGGGGCACCACCTCGAGCCCCACCCGGGCACGTCCGTCCTCCACCGTCCCCATGTAGACCAGCCGGCCCCCGGCCGCCACGGCCTCGGCGCGGCTCCTCTCCATGGGGACGTCCAGGGCGGGGAGCCTTTCCCAGAACGCGTCCAGGGTGCCGTTCGCGGCCTCCCGGGGGAGGAGGGGCTCCACGTCCACGTCGCCGGGCTCCAGCTCCAGGCCAGCGGAGCGGGCCAGGATGACCAGCTTCCGGGCCACGTCGGTGCCCGACAGGTCGTCCCGGGGGTCGGGCTCGGTGTAGCCCAGGTCGAACGCCCCTCGCACCGCCTCGCTGAAGGTGCGGCCGGCCATGACCTCGTCGCACAGGTAGCCCAGCGTGCCCGAAAGCACGCCCTGCACGCGCACGAGTCGGTCGCCCGTGGCCACCAGGTCGGCCACCGTGCGGAGCACGGGAAGGCCGGCGCCGACGGTCGTCTCGTGGTAGAGCGCGGCGCCCTCCCGGGCCGCGTCCCGGAGGGCGGCCCACGTCCGCTCCGGCCCGGAGAAGCCGATCTTGTTGGCCGCCACCACCGACACGCCCGCTGCCAGGAGGCGCTCGTACTCCCCCGGCAACTCCGCGCTGGCCGTGCAGTCCACGAAGATCCTGGGGTGGTGAGGGCTGGCGATGGCCGCGTCCACCAGTGCGGCCGCGGACTCCTTCCCGGCCTCCACGCTCTCCCGCCACCGCTCCAGGTCGACGCCCCCGGGGGGCAGCGCCGAGCGCCGGCTCGTGCCCACGCCCATGACCCGCAGGCGGTGGTGCGCCGCCCGGGTGGCGAGCTGGTCCAGCAGGGCGGCGCCGACCCGCCCCACCCCCGCCACGTAGAGCTCGGCCGCCCGGGGGCGGGGGGCGAAGAACGCGTCGTGGACGGCGCGCACCGCGGCGCCCCCGTCCTCTCCCGACACCACCACCGAGATGTTGCGCTCGGACGCCCCCTGGCCGATCGCCCGGATGTTGATGGCGTGGTTGCCCAGGATGCCGAAGAAGCGGCCGGCGATGCCCGGCCGGTGGCGCATGCCGTCGCCCACCGCCGTGACCACGGCGCACCCCTCCTCGACCCGCACGTCCTCCAGCCGCCCCGTCTCCCGCTCCAGCCGGAACTCCTGCGACAGCACCGTCAGCGCGCGCCGCGTCTGGGAGCCGGGGATCACGAGGCACACCGAGGCCTCGCTGCTCCCCTGGGTGACCATCATCACCCGCACCGGCCCCCGGTCCAGCGCCGCCAGCGCCCGGGCGGTGATGGCGGTGGCGTCTTCCCGGTCACGGGCGGCGAGCTGGAGCAGGGTCGTGTCCGAGCGGGAGGCCAGGGCCCGCACCGGCACCTCTCCGCCGGAGCCGCCGCCCACCGACACCCGCGTCCCCGGCTGCTCGGGGCGGAGCGTGTTCTTGATCACCAGGGGCACGCCCCGGTCCCTGAGGAGGCGGGCGGCGGCGGGGTGCACCACCTTGGCGCCCCAGTGGGCCAGCTCCAGCAGCTCGTCGAAGCTCATGGCGTCCAGCGTCGCCGCCTCGAGCACCACCCTCGGATCGGCGCTCATGACGCCGTCCACGTCGGTCCAGATCTCCACCTCGTCGGCGGGGAGGCACACGCCCAGGACCGCGGCGGAGTGATCGGAGCCGCCTCGCCCCAGGGTCGTGACCTCGCCCCCGGCCGTGGCGCCCGTGAAGCCGGGCACCACCGCCACCCCCTCCAGCGTGGCCACCTCACGGGCCACCGCCGCCCGGGTGGCGGGGAGGTCGACCACCGCCTCGCCGAAGGCCCCGTCGGTGACGATCCAGCGCGTGGCGTCTACCGGGTGGGCCGGAAGGCCGGAGCGGGCGAGGGCCCGGGCCACCAGGAAGGCCGACAGGGCCTCGCCGGTGGCGAGCACCGCGTCCAGGGTACGGGGCGTGCACTCCCCCAGGAGGGCGACCCCCCGAAGGAGGCGACCCAGGCCCTCGAAGCGGGCGGCCACCTCGGCCTCCGCCTCGACGTCCTCGCCCAGGAGCTCCCGGGCCGCGTCCATGTGGCGGGCCCGGAGCCGGATCTCGAGCTCTTCGTGATCGCCCCCCTCGGCCGCGCGCCGCGCCGCGGCCGTCAGAGCGTCGGTGACCCCCGAGAACGCGGACACCACCACCAGCGGGGTGAGGTCCGCCATGCGCCGCCGCACCTCTTCGGCGATCACGGCCACGCGCTCCCCTCCGGTGACGGACGTGCCACCGAACTTGAGGACGCGGAAGGGTCCGGCTCCCTCCGGCTGGGCGTCCCTGGTACCGCTCATGCGTCTCTCTCGCGTCTCGGGGATGCCGCCGCCGGCACCCCATGGTGGAAAAAGAAGCCGGCCCCTGGGCGGGGCCGGCTTTCTGCAGCGTCGCGTCTCGCGTCCGCCTCAGGGTCCACGACGTGGACCGCCGCCCCGCCCCCGTACCCGGGGACCGGTCATGGTGGTCATCGTCATCGTGGTCGTGTCGGCCGTCATGGCGTGCATGCCGTGAGAGCGAACGGAGGCGGACGAACGGCCCCATTTCTAGCGGGGGGCGCTTGCGTGCGCAACCCCCGGGGGCCTTGACCAGGCCCCGGCCACGGCATAGCGTCCGGGACAATCGAAAGGTCCGTGGTGATTTGACGCGTATTGCCGCCACGTTAAACAAGGGCTAAAAAGCGACCGGCCCGGCCGCCTCTCGCGTCCCGGGCTTTTCGTTTGCCCCTCCGGGGGCAGCCCGGGGCTCGACCCGCGAGAGGGTCACCTGAGCACCGCCGTCCGCACCGCGTCCATGCACAACGGCATGCGAATGACGAGGCACGCTTCTCGGGAGAGGAGCGGGCGCGTTTTCGTCTCGGGGAGGAGCCCATGGACAGGACCGTGATGACCAGGACGAGGGACGGCGCGGCGGCGCCGGAGGTGCGGGAGGGCGTGGCCGTCCTCCGGGAGGGGCTCTGGCTCGAGCGGGGGGGAGCATCGTCCCCTGCCGCGTGGGCTACCGCCTGGTGGGGCCGGCCGACGCGCCGGTGGTGGCCGTCATGGGCGGCATCTCCGCCGACCGCCACACGTGCGCCGTCCCCGGCGCCGGAGAGGCCGACGGGTGGTGGGAGGGCGTGGCCGGGGTCGGCGGCGCCCTGGACCCCACCCGCTGGCGCATCCTGGGCTTCGACTGGATCGGGGGCCCCGGCGACTCCAGCGACCCCGAGCCCGGCGAGGGGGGCGTCCTTCCCGCCGTCACGCCAACGGACCAGGCCAACGCCCTGCGGGCCCTGGCCGACGCCCTGGCGTTACCCCGCCTGCGGGGCGTGGTGGGGGCGTCCTACGGCGGCGCGGCGGCCCTCGCCTTCGCCGCGGAGCACGCCGACCGCACCGAGGGTGTGCTGGTCATCGGTGCGGCCCACGAGAGCCACCCCATGGCCACGGCGCTGCGGGTGGTGCAGCGCCGCATCGTGGACGACGCCCTGGCCCGGGGGGCGGACGAGGCGGGGCTGGCCCTGGCCCGGGCCCTCGCCATGACCACGTACCGCTCGGCGGAGGAGTTCAGGGAGCGCTTCTCCGGCGAGCCCGCGCCCGACGGCAGCGGCGGCTTCCGCTTCCCGGTGGAGGACTACCTGGACCACCACGGCGACGCCTTCGCCCGCCGCTTCAGCAGCCGGCAGTTCCTCTGCCTGAGCCAGTCCCTGGACCTGCACCGGGTGGATCCCGGCCGGGTGGGCGCCCCGGTGACGCTGGTGGCCATGGACCCCGACGTGCTGGCCCCGGCCTGGCAGGTGCGGGAGCTGCACCGCAGGCTGGGGCCGGGGCACCGGCTCGTGGAGATCGCCTCCCTCCACGGCCACGACGCCTTCCTCACCGACGTGGAGGCGTTCACGTCGGTGGTGGAAGCGTTCCTGGCGTCCCCGGGGGGATGAGTCAGCGGCCTCCCGGCTCGGCGGCCCGGGCGGCGGCGCCCGCCCCCAGGTCGTTCCAGTTGAGGATGGCGTTGAAGCCCAGGAAGAAGGTGCCCTGGGTCTGCCACCGCCAGAACGGCCGGATGGCGAACATGACCACGTGCCCCCGGCCCACGGGGGCGTCCACCACCTGGGCGGTGCCCTCCAGCGCCTCGCCGCCCCCCAGGGCCCCCGAGAGGAGCATGCGGGAGGCGTCGTCGGGGAACTTCACGACCACCCTGGGTCCGGCCTGGTCGACGTTCAGCCCGAACGCCCGGGCCATCTCCCGGAACTGGGCCATCTGGGCGTCGTCCTGGCCGCCCCGGCCGGAGCGCGCGGCGGCGCTGTCGTCGGGCTGCCAGGGCGACAGCCGGGGCTGGTTCGCCATGGGGGTGGTGTTCTGCCACGTGGTCGACCCCCCGCCCCCCTGGAACAGGCGGGCCAGGCGCCCCGCGGCGCCTCCGGCCGACAGCACCACGTCGCCCCGGTAGTACACGGGCAGGTCCTTGCCCACGTAGCCGTACAGGATGGGGCTCGTGGAGTCGGCCACGACGCCCCGGTGCACCGAGCCCGGCGCCTCCAGCCCCGAGGGGTCTTCCACGCTCACGCCCTGCGTAATCCCGAAGGTGGGGAAGATGTTGGACGTGGAGCCCTCCACGATGAGGGTCCCCCCGTCCTGGACGAAGCGGTCCAGCTCCATGAGCCCGTCCAGCCCCATGCCGCCCCGGATGTCGGGGGAGCTGTCCAGCATGCCGAGGTGGGTGAAGCGCTCGCTCTTCTCGTAGGGCAGGGGGATCGAGTCGGACTTCGGGATCCCGTTCACCTGGGAGAGGGCGTCGCCGCCCACGTGGGGGAAGAGGATGACGTCGTACTTCCTGCGGAGGCCCCCCTTCCTCAGGTCCTGGTCGGCGATGTAGTCGTAGGGCACGCCGTAGGTGTCCAGGGCCGCCCGCACCCACCCCTCGTCCTGGGTGCGCTGCCACGAGTGGACGTAGCCGATGCGGGGCACGTCGAGGTCGTGGGCGGGCACGTCGGGCACGGCGTCGGTGGCCCACGCCGACAGGCCCAGGCCGGACAGGTCGGCCTCGAGCGCGTCCCGGTTCCCGTCGGGGACGATGAAGGCCCCCGCCGTGAAGTGGTGGCCCGCCAGGTCGAAGTCCTTCTCGGCCGCCAGCATGCGCGTGCGTGCGTTCTTGAAGCGGAACAGCATGAGGTTGTTGTCGGCGGTGTGGTCCACCACCAGGACCTTGCCCCGCCCGGTGACGCCGCCCTCGGCCCGGGCGGGGTAGGTCACGGGCGTCATGGGCTGCTGGAGGACGGAGGCGTCCTTCACCTCGTCCAGCTCGATGTCCCGCTCGAGCTGGAAGGTCCAGCCCGTGTCGTCGTAGGGCTGGGGGTTGTCCAGCGAGAAGCGCTGCAGGGAGAAGTACATGTCACCGATGGTGCGGTAGGGCTGATCGCCCCGGACGACGAAGTCGCCCCTGGCCACCTTCACGCCGCCCACCTCGAACGCCCGGTCGGCCCGGTGCACCTCGAGGCCCTGGCGCATGAGCTCGTTCACCGCGTCCACGGCGTCGGCCCGGCGGCGCTGGCCCGCCGGGATGACCCACGCGTTGACGGGCCCCTCCTTCCCCTTCGCCACGGCCCGCTGGTTCTTGAGCCAGTAGTTGTCCAGGAACCAGTCCCGGTGGTCGGCCACGTACTTCAGGGAGAAGAGGGCCGCCGACTCCTGGATGTTGGTGTTGTTGCGGGGCCCCCACTCGATGCTGGGCAGGGGCGGGTTCGGCCGGAACCACTCCCGGCTGGTGGTCGTGGGAGGCAGGCGCACGGTCCGGGGGTCGGGGCCGTAGCTCTGCACCTCGTAGAAGCGCCCGATGCCGTTGTGGGCGTGGGCGATGGTGAACATGTAGTTGGGCGTCCAGCCGTCGTAGAAGCCGTACGTCCACACGCCCGGCACGCCCCGCTTGGTCATCTCGACGATGTCGTTCTCCGCCATCAGCCACCATTCGTCGATGGTGATGGGGTCGAAGGCCTCGTTGTACGGGCCCGTCCCGGTGGACGTGTAGAGGTACGACTGGGCCTCGTGGAGGTCGTGCATGATCGTGGGCGTCCACTCCAGCCAGGTGGCGTTCACGTTCTTCGTGAGGTCCAGGAACTGCCCCATGCCGTCCCGGTTGTTGTCGTGGGCCACGTACCTGCCCCAGTACATGAGGGGCAGCCGGCTGGCGCCCTGGGGGCGCGCCTTGTTGAAGTAGTAGGTGTCCACCTCCTTCTCCCGGCCGTCCACCTCGATGACCGGGGTGATGAAGGTGATGACGTTGTCGCGGATGTCCTGGATGAACGGCGTCTCCTCCACCACCAGGCGGTACGCCAGCTCCTGGAGCATCTCGGGGCCGCCCGTCTCGGGGGAGTGCATCCCGGAGGTGAACCAGTAGATGGGCTTGGCGACCCCGTGGATGAGCTGCTGGGCGCGCTGGTCCGAGGTCGCCCGGGGGTCGGTGAGCTCGTGCAGGTAGCCCTTGTAGCGCTCCAGATCGGCGATGGTGGCGGAGTCGGCGATGGCCATGACCACCATCTCGCGGCCTTCCTCCGTCGTGCCGATGGAGAAGACCGTGGCCCGGGGCGAGGCGGCCGCGATGGCGCGCAGGTAGCGGTGGATGTCGGCGGCGTAGGTGAGCTCACCGGGGGCGCCGACGATGCGGCCGTTGAAGTCCAGGGGCGTCGGCACCGTGGACGACGCCGGCAGGTGGTCCACCAGCTCCGTGGTGATGCGCGCGTCCCGCAGGCTCTCGTGGATGAGGCGCGTGTACGCCGTGTCCACCGGCTGCGCCGGCGGGGTCTGGGCCCCCAGGGCGGGCGCGGCGACGGCGAGGATCAGGAGCGCGAGGGCGTGACGAAGCGCCGGCTGCGAGCGTGACATGCGTGCTCCGGGAAGACGAAACCTTCGAAGGGCGCCGCCAGGGGCGAAGCGCAGGGTCCTGCGGGAGGGTCGGGGTCAAAGCTACCCCCATCCCATGGAGGGGGCAACGGAGCGCGGACAAGCTGCGCACCTGCCCTGTTCCTTGACAGGCGCTGCCCTTCCGCTCGATGATGCCCGTCTAGGCTCGGCGCGACACCCCTCCGGTGCCTGACCCGCCCGGCCCGGCTTCACCCCTGGTTGAGGAAACCCCCTCGAGGAGGCGTCCCATGAAGAAGTTGTCTCTGGTGCCGATGGCGATGACGCTCGCCATGGGCCTGGGGTCGTCCCCCGCGGCGGCCCAGCAACAGCAGGAGCCCATCAACCGCGGCGCGGGCAGCATCGACATGATGACCTACCCGCGCCCCATCGAGGCTCCCGACGTGGTGTGGATCGAGGACATGACCATGCCCGAGGTCCGGGATGCCATCAAGGCGGGGAAGACCACGGCGCTCATCCTCACCGGCGGCATCGAGGAGAACGGGCCCTACCTCACCACCGGCAAGCACAACAACGTGCTGCGCGTGGAGGGGGAGGCCATCGCCCGCAAGCTGGGCAACGCCCTCATCGCCCCCATCGTGACGCTGGAGCCCGGCAACCCGGAGCGGGCGAAGTCGCCCGGCACCGTGTTCCTCTCCCAGGAGACCTACCAGGCGGTGCTGAGCGACATGGCCACCAGCCTCAAGGCCCAGGGCTTCACCGACGTCATCCTCATCGGTGACAGCGGCGGCAACCAGCGCCCCATGCAGGCCGTGGCCGAGGCCCTGGAGCCCCAGTGGAAGGGCAGCGGCGCCCACGTCTACTTCATCCCCGAGTACTACAACTACGACGACGTGGTGCGCTTCGAGCGCAGCCAGCTCGGCGTCGAGGAGGACCCCCGGGGCGAGGGCTTCCACGACGACTACTACATCACCACCATCATCATGAACCACGACCCCGAGGCGGTGCGTCTCCCCGAGCGCATCAAGGCGGGCAAGGCGTCCATCAACGGGGTGAGCCTCCTCCCGAAGGAGAAGGCCATCTGGGACGGCAAGCAGATCATCGACTTCCGGGCGGAGGCCACGGTGAACGCCATCAAGAAGGCCATGGCCGAGGCCCAGACCAGCAACTGACCCCTCGCCGCTCCCCGGAGCGGCGCACGGCACGGTCCGAGGGTCCCCCGGCGCGCGCGCCGGGGGACCCTCGTCGCGTCAGGGCTCTTCGGTGCCGGCCCTCTTCGTGTGGCGGAGCAGGAGCGGCCGGCCGAAGACCGCCACGAAGACCAGCGCGAGCAGGATGGCCAGGGCCTGCGGGTCGGTGTGGGCCAGACGGAAGGCGAGCCCGGCGGTGGCCGCGGTGGCCGCCAGGGCGCCGGCCCCGGTGAGCGCGCGGCGGCCGGCCCCCTTCCAGGCGGCCAGGCCGCACACCACCGTGAACGTGAAGAGGAAGGCGAGGCTCGCCGCCTCCACCAGGACGGACAGCGAACCCAGCACCGCCAGGGCGGCGGCGGCCCCTCCCAGCGTCACCACCGCCCGGTCCGGGACGCCGGCGCCGTTGGTGTGGTAGAAGAAGGCGGGAAGCTCGTCGTCTGCCGCCACCACGTGGGCCAGGCGGGCCGTGGCGAAGAGGGTGGAGTTGATGGCCGATCCGGTGGAGAAGGCCGCGGCCACCACCACGGTGACGAGCCCCGCCGTTCCCATCGCCGCCCGTCCTGCCAGGGCCAGGGACACCTCCCCGTGGCGCACCACGGTGTCGGCCCCCACCAGCATGGCGGTGCCCAGGGCCACCACCACGTACACCCCGATCACCACGGCCACGGCCGAGAGCACCGCCCGTGGCAGCGTGGTCCGGGGCCGATCGATGTCGTCGTAGTCGTAGGTGAGGAGCTGGAAGCCCTCGTACGCCATGAACACCGAGGCGGCGCCCAGAAGGGCGCCGTTCAGCCCGGGCGCGCTGCCGGTGGGGACCAGGCGCTCGGGATGCCATCGGGCGAGACCGAAGCCGGCGAGGGCCAGGAGCACGGACAGCTTGAACCACACCAGGAACACCTCCACTCCTCCGGCCTCGCCCACGCCCCGGAGGTTCAGCGCCACGAAGAGGAGGAGGATGGCGACGGCCGCCGCGGGGCGGAACCAGCTCCCGAGCCCGGCAACGTCGGACAGGTAGGCGCCGAAGGTGGAGGCGTAGACCGCGTCGGTGAGGACGTAGCCGACGATGAGCACCCAGGAGAGGCTCCCCGCGAAGCGGGGGAGCTCGGCCCGGCGGAGGAAGGTGAAGGCGCCACCCGCCTCCTCGTAGTGGTCGGCGAGCTTCACGTAGCTGTAGCCCGCCAGCAGGGCAACCACGCCCGCCACCAGGAAGCTCAGCCAGGCCCAGCGCCCCGCGATGGAGATGACCACGCCCAGGGTGGAGAAGATTCCCCCGCCGACCATGCCCCCCACGGCCATGGACCAGGTGGCGTTGAAGCCCAGCTTCGTGTCGGCGTCGGACATGGGTCGGCAACCTGTCGGGTGAACGGGCCGTCCTATCGGTCAGCCCACCTGCAACCTCGGGACAGCGCACGCCGTAGGGAACCGCATGGCACACCTCAAGCTCGCTTTCCGCAGACTCGCGAAGACGCCCTTCATCACCGGCATCGCGGTGGTCTCCCTCGCCCTGGGCATCGGGGCCAACGCGGCGATCTTCTCCCTCTTCCACCAGCTCCTCCTGAGCCCGCTGCCGGTCCCGGAGCCGGACCGCCTGGTGAACCTGGGGGCCCCGGGGCCGAAGCCCGGCTCCCAGTCGTGCAACCAGGCCGGCGACTGCGAGCAGGTGTTCAGCTACCCCATGTTCCGCGACCTGCAGCGGGAGCAGCGCTCGTTCACGGGGTTGGCGGCCCACCGGGCCATCTCGGCCAACGTGGTCGTGTCGGACCGGACGGTGAACGGCGAGGGGATGCTGGTTTCGGGATCGTATTTCCCGGTCCTGGGGCTGCGGCCCGCCCTGGGCCGGCTGCTGATGCCGTCGGACGACGACAAGCCCGGCGCCCATCCCGTGGCGGTGGTGGGCTACCGCTTCTGGCAGAGCGAGCTGGGCGCCGATCCGGGCATCCTGAACCGGACGCTGGTCCTGAACGGAACCCCCTTCACGGTGGTGGGCGTGGCGCCCCAGGGCTTCGAGGGCACCACCCTGGGGACGCGCCCCGACGTGTACGTGCCCCTGAGCATGCGCGGGCAGGCCGAGCCGTACTTCCCCGACCCCCAGCTCGACAACCGGCGGAGCTACTGGGCGTACGTGTTCGGGCGCCTCAAGCCCGGCGTGACCATGGAGCAGGCCGCCACGGAGCTGAATGCCAGCTACCATGCCATCGTCGACGACGTGGAGGCGCCCCTCCAGGACGGCATGAGCGCCCCCACGCTGGAGCGCTTCAAGGCCAAGAAGGTGATGCTGGCCGACGGGCGGAGGGGGCAGAGCTCGGTGCACCACGAGGCGCGCACCCCCCTGATCCTGCTCTTCGGGATCACGGGCGTCGTGCTCCTCATCGCGTGCGCCAACATCGCCAACCTGCTCCTGGCCCGGGGCGCGAGCCGAGGCCAGGAGATGGCCATCCGGGGGTCGCTGGGCGCCAGCCGCCGCCAGCTCCTCACCCAGCTCCTGTCCGAATCGGTGCTCCTCGCCCTCCTGGGCGGCGCCGCAAGCCTCCTGGTGGCCCACTGGACGCTGGCGCTCGTCGGCTCGCTGCTGCCGCCCGAGACCGCTCAGATCATGCAGCTCCATCTGAGCACCCCGGTGATGCTGTTCACCGCGGGGCTCTCCCTGGGCACGGGGCTGATCTTCGGCATGTACCCGGCGCTCCACGCCACCCGGCCGGACCTGGTGACCACCCTCAAGTCGGCGTCGGGTCAGCCGGCGGGCGCCCGGGCGGCGGCGCGCTTCCGCACGTCGCTGGTGACGGCCCAGATCGCCCTCTCCATGGCGCTCCTGGTGTCCGCCGGGCTGTTCATCCAGAGCCTCCTCAACGTGAGCCGTGTGGACCTGGGCCTGAACGCCGACCACGTGGTGGAGTTCGGGGTGTCCCCGGTGCTGAACGGCTACGAGCCGGCCCGTTCCCTCCAGCTCTTCGGGAGCCTGGAGCGGGAGCTGTCGGCGCTGCCCGAGGTCACGGGCGTGTCGGCCGCCATGGTCCCCGTCCTCTCGGGGAGTAACTGGGGCACGGACGTGTCCGTGCAGGGCTTCGAGAAGGGCCCCGACACCGACGACAACTCCCGCTACAACGAGGTGGGCCCGGGCTACTTCCACGTCATGGAGATTCCCCTCCTGGCCGGGCGCGAGTTCGACGAGGGCGACGCGGAGGGGGCCGAGAAGGTGGCCATCGTGAACGAAGCCTTCGTGCGCAAGTTCGGCCTCGACCCCGGGAGCGCGGTGGGCTCGTACATCGGGTCCGGGCCGAGCGACAGCCTGGACACGCGCATCGTGGGGCTGGTTCGGGACGCCAAGTACAGCGACGTGAAGGACGAGGTGCCGCCCCTGTTCTTCCGGCCGTACCGTCAGGACGCCCATCCGCCGGGCATCATGACCTTCTACGTGCGCTCCGCCACGGATCCGGCGGCGGTCATGAAGGCCATCCCGCCGGTGGTCAAGCGGCTGGACTCCAGCCTGCCCGTGGAGAACCTCAAGACCCTCGACCAGCAGGTGCGGGAGAACGTCTTCCTGGACCGCATGATCGGCACCTTGTCGGCTGCCTTCGCGGCGCTGGCGACGCTGCTGGCGGCGGTGGGGCTGTACGGCGTGCTGGCCTACACGGTGGCCCAGCGCACCCGTGAGATCGGGCTGCGCATGGCGCTGGGCGCCGGCAGCGACAAGGTCCGGCGCATGGTCCTCGGGGAGGTGGGGCGCATGGTGGTGGTGGGGGGCGTCATCGGCATCGTGGCGGCCCTCTTCCTGGGCAAGGCGGCCCAGTCCCTCCTCTTCGGGATGAAGGGGAACGAGCCGTGGGTGGTGGTAGTGGTGTCCCTGGTGCTGGCCGTCGTGGCGCTGGCGGCGGGCTACGTGCCGGCGCTCCGCGCCTCCCGGGTGGATCCCATGCAGGCGCTGCGCTACGAGTAGGGACGCGGTCAGCCGCGATCGCTGGGGCGGGGCAGGCCCAGGGAGGCGATCTCGTCGTCGCCCAGCCCCAGGGTGCGGGCTATGCGGAGGACCGCCGCCTGCTCCTTCTTGTCGATGCGGGGGCCGAAGACGTGGCGCCGGGATGCCTCCGACACCACGACACCGATGCGGGTGAGCGCCGCCAGCAGCCGGCGCCCCCGCTCTTCGGGAAGGCGGGCTTCCACCAGCACCCGCACGGCCCGGAGGCCGGCTTCCGGGCCCCGACCGTCGACGTGGTGGACGTCCACCGCACCCCAGAAGTCGGAGCGGAGGCAGCGGAGGACCTCCGCCAGGAGGGGATCGTCGGAGCCCACCCGCCCCGCGTCGAGCCGCTGGAGCGCCATCACCTCCGGGTCGTCCATGGTGCCGTCGGCCCCGGCGGTGCGGAAGAAGACCCACAGAGGAGCCAGAAGGAACGTGCGCCACTGGGCGCTGGTGAGGGCGAGCTCGCCCACCTCCACGGGGTCGCCCTCGCCCGGCGCCGCGCCGCAAGACGCGCACACCAGGTCCCTCAGCGCGTTGGCCCCACCGCAGGCCCCGCACGTCCAGCGCGCCGTGCCACCCGGCTTCGAGGGAGGGATCGACCGCCTCCCCGGCCGCTTGGACTTCTCCGTTCCCATTCCGTATACATACCCTGGACAGAGGACCTGCAGGCCACCCCCACCGGTCACGGAGGAAGAAACCGCATGGAGAACATCATCGCCAGGTTGCTCGAGACCTTCGAGCACGGAAAGATGTCGCGCCGTCAGCTCATCCAGAGCCTGGCTATCGCCGCCACGGCGGGCCATGCGCTCCGCTCCGCGACGCCGGCCTCGGCCGCCACGGTGGCGTCCGAAGCCGCCGACTCGCCCTTCAGGACCACGGGCCTGGACCACATCTCGTTCGGGTGCGCGGACTACGGGCAGACGCGGGACTTCTACGCGGGGCTCATGGGCTGGAAGGTCGTCAACGACGACGGCCGCCAGGCGGTCATGAAGCTGGGCGACCTGAACGGGGACATCATCGTGCGTCCCGGCCGCTCCCTCACCGGTCCCGTGAAGGCCAACATCGACCACATCTCCTTCTCCATCGCCGACTGGGACACCGACCGGGTGCGGGAGGAGCTGGAGAGCCGTGGGCTGAAGCCCCGCCGCGACACCGGCGGCCACGACTTGCCGGGCTAC
Source organism: uncultured Gemmatimonadales bacterium (assembly GCA_963720485.1). Lineage (GTDB taxonomy): Bacteria > Gemmatimonadota > Gemmatimonadetes > Longimicrobiales > Gaopeijiaceae > MFD05684-c1. Next base: position 3,506,327 of record OY970395.1, on the reverse strand, counting down.
GACAGCTACCACATCAAGGACCCGAACGGCTGGGACCTCCAGATCAGCAAGGGCCCGCTCGGAGAAGTTCGACACGAAGAAGACGGGGCGCTGACGAAGCCCCGGGGCGGCCTGGGCCGCCCCCGCAGCCACGGGGAGCCCGGGGGGATCGCGATCCCCCCGGGCTCTTCGCGTTCAGGACAGGGGCCGCTGCTCCAGCCGGTAGATGAGCACCGCCGTCCGCCGGGTCTGGATGCGCAGCGTCGGGATGTCGATCCACTCCTTCTCGGTGTGCTCGCTGCCGCCCCCGGCACCGAGGCCGTCGATGGCCATGTCCACGAGGCCGGCGGTGAAGGACACGTCGGCGGCGCCCGCGTTCCTGGGGTCCACCGCGGTGACGGGGCCGTGTCCAAGGTCCCGGCTCGCCTGGTCGAACAGGGCCAGCAGCCGACGGTTCCCCTCCGTGGGGGCCATGGGGGGATAACCCTCGTCGAAGGTGATGGTCGACGAGGCGCCGGGCAGGCTCTGGCGCACGATGAAGCGCATGCGGTCCTGGGTCGCGGCGAGCTGCTCCAGGGAGATGGTGCGGATGTCGCCGGCGACGGTGGCGTGCTCCGCCACCACGTTGTCTTTGCCGAAGGCGGTGCCCGAGGTCTTGTCGGGGTCGTAGTCGACCGTGGTGCCGCCCAGGGCCACCCCGGGGTTGAAGGTGAGGAGGCGCTCGCCGGCCAGCGTACGGTAGAAGTCGGTGAGGACCCGGGCCATCTCGTACACGGCGCCGGCGCCCACCCCCGGCTGGAAGATCTGGGAGGAGTGGGAGGGGGTGCCGGTCACGTCCAGGCGCCACCCCGACGCCCCGCGCCGGGCGACCACCGCCGTCTTCGGGTCGTTGTCGCCATCCTCGAACGCCAGGGCTACGTCTGCCTGGCGGGCGGCGTCCCGGAGCGTCGCCCGGGCCCGGTCCAGGGGGCTGCCGCTGGACTCCTCGTCGCCGCTCATCACCACCGTGATGTTCATGGGGTCCAGGACGCCGGCGCTTTTCAGGGCGCGCAGGGCCTCCAGGATGATGACGTCGCCGCCCTTCATGTCGATGGAGCCGGGCCCTGTGGCCGTGGAGTCGGTGAGGTCCGTCCACCGCTGGAAGGGGCTGTCCTTCGGGAAGACGGTGTCCAGGTGGCCGATGAGGAGGAGGTGGGGCCCGGGGCCTCCGCCCGGGTGTCGCGCCACCAGGTGCCCGGCCCGGTTCCAGGCGGCGCCGTCCACCCATTCGGTCTGGAAGCCCAGGGCCTCGAGCTCGTCGCCGATGCGCCGCCCGACCTCCCGCACCCCCTCGAAGTTCATCGTGCCGCTGTTCACGTTCACGAGCTGGCGGAGCAGGGCGACGGCGGCGTCCGCACGGGCATCGACGGCGGAGGCGATCTGCTGCTCCTTCGGGGTGAGCTGTTGCGCCGCCAGCCCGGGGGCGGCCAGGGAGAGGGCGGCGGCGAGAGCAACGAGGCGTGACGTCATCGAGTCTCTCCGGGTTCGGCGTCGCTGGAAGGAGAGGGTACGATAGCCCGCGGCGGGCGCCTCGGCGAGCGCCGCTCCCAGCGCTTTCGGGGCCTCGGTTGTCTAAACCACAGGTCGTCGCGGTGAGCACCCTCCTTGCCGGTCGCGCGACTTCGGCCTACCGTGCTTTCCGCGTGGCGATCCGAGGGACCCCCACCGAAACGTTTGAGAATCCTCTACCCCAGGGAATCACGTCCGCACGGCGAAGCTTCGTCTTCGTCTCCGGGCGCGTGTGTCGTGGCCGATGACTGATCATGGAATCACCGGGACCCGCGAGCCCGATCAGGCTCGCGGCGAGAGCCAAGCCGACTCCGCCATCCCCGAAGGCACCGCCCGCCGCAACTTCCTCACCGTGGTGGGCGCGCTGGTGGTGGGCGGGATCGCCACCCTCGTGCCGGTAGTATCGGCCGTGGTGGCGCTCTTCGACCCCCTGAAGGGCGGAAAGAGCACCGAGGAGGCCGGGATGGTGCTGGTCACCAAGCTCCCCGTCCTCCCCGACGACGGGGTGCCCCGCAAGTTCACCGTCCGCGCCGACCTGGTGGACGCGTGGACCACGTACAGCGACACGCCGGTGGGCGCCGTCTACCTGCGGCGTACCGGCAACGACGTGGAGGCGCTCAACGTGGTGTGCCCCCACGCCGGCTGCTTCGTGAACGTGGCTCCCGACCACACCCACTTCGCCTGCCCCTGCCACAAGAGCACCTTCAACTTCGACGGCAGCATCCTCGACCCGGCGAGCCCCAGCCCCCGGGCCATGGACGCCCTGGCCGCGGAAGTCCGCAACGGTGACGAGGTCTGGGTGCGCTTCCAGAACTTCCAGACCGGCCGCAAGGACAAGGTGCCCGTCGCATGAACAAGTTCCTCGACTGGCTCGACCACCGCACCGGCGCCCGCGGCATCGCCAGGGCGGCCCTCTTCGAGCACATCCCGGGCGGCGCCCGCTGGCGCTACGTGTGGGGTTCCGCCGTCACCTTCGCGATCGTCGTCCAGATCATCACGGGAATCGTCCTCCTGACGGCCTACAGCGCCAATGCCCAGGGCGCGTGGGAGAGCGTGTTCTACATCCAGAATGAGATGCTGGGCGGGTGGGTGCTGCGGGGCATCCACCACTGGACGGCCCAGGTCCTCACCGTGCTTCTGGTCCTGCACCTCCTCCAGGTGGTCATCGACGGGGCCTACAAGGCGCCCCGGGAGGTGAACTTCTGGTTCGGCCTGCTCCTGCTGTTCGTGGTGTTCGGGCTCTCCCTCACAGGCTATCTGCTCCCCTGGGATCAGAAGGGCTACTGGGCCACCAAGGTGGCCACCAGCATCGCCTCGGTGACGCCCCTCATCGGACCTCAGCTCAAGGAGCTCATGGTGGGTGGCCCGGACTACGGGCACCACACCCTCACGCGTTTCCTGGGCCTCCACGCCGGGGTGCTGCCGGGGGTGCTCATCACCCTCATCGTGGCCCACGTGTACCTGTTCCGCCGCCACGGCATCACGGCGAAGCAGCCGTTCAAGAAGCCCGATACCACGTTCTGGCCCGACCAGGTGTTCCGGGACGCGGTGGCCTGCCTGGCGGTGATGGCCGCGGTGATGATCCTGGTGGTGTGGCACCACGGCGCCGAGCTGGGCGCCCCGGCCGACCCCACCGAGCCCTACTCCGCAGCGCGGCCCGAGTGGACGTTCCTATTCCTCTACCAGGGCCTCAAGTACTTCCCTGCGGGGATGGAGGTGGTGGGCGCCATTCTCATCCCGGGTCTGGTGGTGACGGTGGTGGCCCTCATGCCCATCATCGCCCACAAGCGACGGGGGCATCAGTTCAACCTGGCGCTGGTGGCGGTGCTGCTCGCCGGCGCCGGTATCCTCACGACCCTGGCCGTGACCGGTGACCGGGCCGACGCGGAGTTCGCCCGGGCCAAGACCGAGGCCGAGGAGACGGCGGAGCGGGCGGTGGCGCTGGCGGAGGCGCCCTCGGGCATCCCCGCCACCGGCGCGCTCTCGCTCCTGCGGCAGGACCCGATGGTGCAGGGGCCCCGCATCTTCGCCAGCACGTGTGCCAACTGCCACACCTACGACGGTCATGATGGGCAGGGCGTGAAGCCCACCGACCCGCCGTCGGCGCCGGACCTGAAGGGCTACGGCAGCCGGGCGTGGCTGGAGGGGCTGCTGGACAAGGACAGCATCACCTCGCCCGCCTACTTCGGCGGCACGGAGCACACCCGGGGACGCATGGCCCGCTTCGTGACCCGGGCCATCCCCCGCTTCAGCGACGAGCAGAAGGCCGAGCTCCAGAAGGTCATCAAGGCCCTCTCGGCCGAGGCCCAGCTTCCCGGGCAGGCCGCCCAGGACAGCGCCGACATGGCGGACATCGTGGAGGGGCGGCAGCTCATCGCCAGCGACGACATCCACTGCACCAGCTGCCACACCTTCCATGGGCAGGGTGACGAGGACTCCGACGGTCCCAACCTCACCGGGTGGGGGTCGAAGGAGTGGATGCTGGGCATGCTCCAGAATCCGAGCCACCCCCAGTACTACGGGGACGACAACGACCGCATGCCCTCCTTCGGAGACGACCAGATCCTGACGCCCGCGCAGATGGAGATGGTGGTCGATTGGCTCCGCCACGACTGGTACGAGCCCGTGGCGCTCCGGCCGTCCATCCCGACCAAGGAGGCCATGGGGTCGGACGGGAACTGAGGACCGAGCCGCCCTCTGGTAGGCACGAAGCGGAACGCCCGGGCACCTTCGAAGGTGCCCGGGCGTTCGCCTTTCCGGGGATCGTAGGCCTCCCGCTCAGCAGGTCCCCAGGTAGTAGCAGTTCGACTCGCGCTCGCTCGACGGAACCGGGAAGAGCGCGCCCGGTGTCGTCGCCGCCAGGCTGGTCGGGATCCAGAACTCGCTCGGCTCGCCGAACCGGTACTCGTCACCGATCCTCCTGGCGACCTGCAGGAACAGGTTAGCGACGCGTTCGTACTTGAGCAGCGCCAGGGGATCGACGTTGGTGTGCACGGCCGGATCGTACGGGCTGAGCTGTGGGTAGACGCTCCGGATGGCGTTTACGTGCATGGTGAACGCGCCCGTGTCGCCCCGCTTGAGCGCCGCCTCGGCCAGGATCAGGTGCATCTCCTTGGCCGTTACCGCCGGAAGTGGGGCGAACTGACCCTCCCCCACGAACTCGAAGAGGAAGTCCCTGAGCGGCGGGCTCTCGATGTCGTCGATGGGGTCGTGCACCTCGATGACGGCCACCGGACAGGCATCGTGCCAGGGGCCGCACGTCAGCCTCCCGTCCTGTCCCAGTCGGAAGTACTTCCAGTTCAGCCCGACGTTGCCTTGGCGCTCCACGTCGAGGGCCGCCTCGTTGGGCTGACTCGCGCCGCTGAACGTGAAGAGGAACCGCCAGCCCGGAGAGACCTGGTCCAGCACGGCCTGGGCGTCGGCGTTGGCCCCGGCGTCGTCGATGAGGGGATCGGAGGGGACCTGACCCGGCGGGTTGAGCTTTCCCCAGAGCGCTTTGGCCCAACGCGCCCGCGCCCGCAGGGCCAGGGCCGTCACCGCCAGGTCGGTGGCGCCGGCCTGCTGGAAGATGGCGATGGCCTGGTCGAGGCGCTCGATCCCCAGGTCGTAGACGGTGTGCATGTTCGCCTCACCCACCGGCGGGCCCGGCTCCATCCGGTCCGAGAAGGCCACGTCCTCGAACACGTCGGGGAAGGTCATGTAGTTGAAGCCAGAGTAGAGGTAGGCCCGGCCCAGGAGTACGGGGTCGAGGTTGATCCCGTCCTCCTCGAAGGTCCTGAGCAGCCGGATGGCCTCGTCCGACAGCCATCGCGCCACGGAGAGCTGCTCGTAGCCCTCGGTGGTCCACTGGTTATCAACGACGCCGTGCTGGCCCTGGTGGATCGCCTGGATTTGCGTCTGGGAGCCGATCCAGACGAGCTCATCGCTCAACAGGCCGGTCTGTAGCCGAACCAGCACGCTGGCCGCGTGCGCCGTCTGCGCCAGCGCTCCGTTCACCACGGCCGCCGCCGCCGCGGGCCGCTCCACGTCCTCCTGGATCACGTTGTTGGGGTTGTCCACGCTCAGAATGTCGCCGCACCCGGTGAGGCCGAGGGCGAGCACGCCGAGCAGAAGGGTGTCGGCGGCGGGCCGCCGGACCGCCGGACCACGGCGTGCCCGACCGTGAGAAAGGGTCGTGTCCATGGTTCCCGCTCTCCTCGCGCTCATCAGAAGGAAATGCGGATGGAGAAGGTGAAGCGCCGGGGAACGGCCAGAGCGTGGGAGGTATCACCGTTCTCCAGCCCTCCCCCCTGGGTCGTCCCGGTCTCGGGGTCCCAGTTGTTCCCTCCGCCAAACTTGGTCCACAGCATGAGGTTCCGGACCGCGGACGAAAGGGTGACCTGGTCGGTCCCGAACCGCCCCGCCAGCTCCGCCGGCACCTGATAGGAGAGGCTGGCCTCCTGCCAGCGCAGGTTGTCGGCGTTCTGGACCTGGTTGATGCCGTTGAACTTGTCCAGGGCCGCCCCCCTGGTGGAGAAGAGCTTCGCGGCTTCCAGCCGCTCCTCGGCCGTGCTGGCCGGGTTCAGGAGCGTGGACTCGATCTTCGCATCGGTGATGTAGTTCCGCCCCAGCGCCCCGTTCGAGGTCCGGAATCCGTAGAGGCGGTTCGTCATCTGGTAGTTGCCCGCCGCGTACGAGAACGTGCTCGTGAAGGTGAAGTCGTCGAGGAAGCGGATCTCCGTCCCGAACGAGCCCTGCCAGTCGGGTGTGGCTTTGCCCAAGTAGTGGTTCAGCAGCCCCCCGCCCAACTCGTCGGGGGCCTGGAGCCCCAGGAGGCGGTCTTCCACCTGGTCCACCGAGCGCGGCTGTGAGAACCACGCCAGGAGCGCTCCGCGACTGCTCACCTCGCCGTTCCCTTCGATATCGATGGGGTATTCGGCGTCCACGAGCTTTCCGCCGAACAGTGCGCTGGGCGCGAAGCCCTCCCGCACCCAGGTCAGGATGCGGCGGCTGCCCAGTCGGATGGGGGGCGCGCCGCCGAGGGAGGTGACCTTCTCGCGGAGGTACGCGCCGTTTGCGAAGATGTCGATGGAGAGGCGGGAGCTCTGGAAGGCCGTGCCTCTGATGCTGAGGTCGATGCCGTGCGCCTTCACCTCGCCGATGTTGTCGAGCTGGGGGTTGATGAAACCGCCCGAGGGCTGAAACCGGCGAGCGACGAGGGCGTCCTTCACCGTTCGGTTCCAGTAGGTGGTCTCCAACGCGATGCGGTCACTGAAGAGGCCGAGCTCGAAACCGCCTTCCCACTCGGTCGTTACCTCCGGCGCCAGGTTCGGGTTGCCCAGGTTGTCCGGGGCGAGCCCGGGGCCCAGCTCGGAGGCGCGGGGGCTCCAGGTGGTGAACGCGTCGAAGGCGCCGGGCTGGAGGCCCGACTGGCCGATGGCGGCCCGTAGGCGGACGCTGCTCACCGGACCGATGCCGTTCCAGCCTTCGAACGCGCTGGGAATGAAGGAGATGCTCGCCTTGGGGTAGAGGGCACCCCCGGCGTCCGCCCCGAAGGCGCTGTGTCGGTCGTACCGGAGGCCGAGGGTCACGAAGAGGTAGTCCCGGAGTCCGACCTGCTCCTGGCCGAAGATGCCCAGGTTCACCGTGCTCAGGGCCGACTCTCTCGCGGACTGGATGCTAGCGGCTTCGGTCACCTCCAGGCCGGGGCCCGGGAAACGCTGGCCCGTGCTCCCCACGACGTGGGTGTCGGAGGTCAGCGCCTGCGCTCCCATCACGAGGGAGGAGGACAGCATGTCGCCCAGGTCCACGTTCCAGCTCATGCTGCCGTCGAACGAGAGGTCCCGGATGAACCGGCTCCTCACGTCCCGCAGGCCGTCGGGGTTCCGGCTGGTGGTGCCGCTGACGCTCCAGTCGAAAGGATAGAAGAGGGTTCGGACCTCGTTCACCACGTCGAGCCCCGTCGTGAGCTTGAGGTGCAGGTCCGGAGTCAGGGCGTAGTCGGCCGCGAGAGAGCCTCCGAAGCGGTCCGTGTCCTCACTGTCCATGACCTGCATGGCGTCACGGACGCTCATGAAGGAGGTCCAGCCCATGGGGTTGGCGAAGGTGGAGATCTCCGGCTTGCCGTACTCGTTGAGGCTGACGACGCTCGCCTGTCCCTCGTCCAGGGGCGTGAAGTGGCGGTTCGTGTAACGGGACGTGACCTGGAGTCTAAGGTTCTGAAGGGGGAACATGGAGACGTTGGCGTCGAGCTGATACACCTTGTGGATGTCCTCGAGGTTGTACGCGCCAGTCTCCGGGTCGCCGAAGTTCTTGCTGTCGACGATTCCGTCCTCCCAGTTGTAGCGGCCGCCCACGTGGTAGGTGAGGAGGTCGCTCCCGCCCGACACCTCCAGCGAGTGCTCCTGGAACCTCCCCACCTCGAGCATGGGATCGTAGAGGGAGACCGAGAAGACCTCGAAAGGGGCGACGTCGATTCCCCAGTAGTCGCGGATGCCCTTGGTGCCCAGGTCACAGCCATAGGCACGGCCGCACGTCGGATTCTCTGACATCGCGAATCCTGCCAGGGGCTCGTACTGCTTCTCCATTGCCTTCGAGAACCCCACCGAGCTCTGGAGCGTCCAGCGCGCGGGGCCTCGTTGGCCGCCCTTGGTGAAGATCTGGATGACCCCGCTCGAGGCCTCCGTGCCGTACAGGGTGGCGGCGGCGGCGCCCTTCAGAATCTCGATCCGCTCGATGGAAGCGGGGTTGATGTCGTCCAGGCGGGACGCCCTCCAGCCACCCTGGCCCGCGTCCGATACGATCCGGACCCCGTCCACGTAGATGATGGGTTCGTTGTTCTGGGAGAGGCTCCCTTGGCCGCGGATCCGGATCTGGGACCCCTGGCCCGTGTTCCCGCCGGCCGTGCGGACCATGACCCCCGGAGTCCGACCCTGGAGGGCGTCCGATGCCGTATTGATGGGCAGGTCCTCGAGCTGCTCGGCGTTGATGGACTCGATGGTGTTGCCGAGCTGACGGCGCGCGGTGGCCTGGCCCGCCCCCGTGACCACGATTTCATCGAGGGCGAGGGCCGTCCGCTGCATCTCGAAGTTCGCCGTGACCTGGCCCCCGCCCTGGACGGTGACCGTCTTCTCCAGGGTGCCGTACCCGATGAGCTGGACCCGGAGGATGTGCTGGCCGGCGGGGACGTTGAGGAGGATGTAGCGGCCCTGCTCGTTGCTGAGGCCGCCGATGCCCGTTCCCGGGATGGAGAGCTGGGCCGACGAGAGGGATTGGCCCGTGACGGCGGTCACCCGACCGGTGATCGTGCCCGTGTCCTGGGCGCGGAGGGTGCTGATCGCCCCGTTCAGGAGCAGGGCTGCAGCCACCAGGGATGAAGCGCCCACGCGGTGCGGCGTCATAGCAAGGCCTCCATTTGGGTGTCGGAAAGCCTTCGGGAGCGCCTGCCCAATGGTGCGGCACCAGGGGGGATGGTGCCGTATCATCCGGCGCGGCGTGGATCTATCTGGATCTACCGGATCGGCGAAGCGCGACTCAGCCTTCGGCCGGATCCAACGGAAGGAAGGGGTGGCCCGTGCTGCGGTGGCTGGCCTGTGGGGTTCGGAATTTCCGAGCCGGCTGGGGGACGGGCTCAGTCGAGCACGGCATCGTCATCATAGCGGGTCGGCGGGGGGGCTGCCAGGAATGCCTCCCCCGGTGCCCTGCCAGAGGGCGTGGATCACTAGCGCCGCGACGCCGGAGAGGGCCGCGATGACGGCACCGGTCTTCAGATAAGAGATCTTCTTCTCGGCCACCTCAAAGACCCCAGCCCGGGGTAGCGGCACCTGGATGCGTCCAGGATTGAAGTCGATGCCGGTGGGGACGTCCATTCGCCAGAGGGCCAGCACAAGGGAGTCCGGGCTCGACCCAAGGAACTGCCCCTGGACCGTGGCTCGTGGGTCTCCGGTGAGCCGTCCGATGCGGTCCACCTGGGTCGAGTCGACGTGGGCCCGCACGTCCACGCCGGGCGCGAGCGATTCTACGGGCATGGGCTCGAAGGTGTAGCAGCCGGTGGACGGCAGAGCCAAAAGCACCAGGAGGAAAGGGCCCGTGCGGAAGCGAACCATGAGAGGGGTCCGACGGGGGGGCGGAGAAGGGACGACCACGGCAGGACGACCGGGAAGGATGGTATCTCGCGGGCGCGGGAATCGCAAGGAAACGCAACGCCCCGGCCGCCCGGCGGGAACGCCGAAGGGCCCGGACCGCGTCGCGGTCCGGGCCCTTCGGTCTTCAATGTCCCTGGCGCCGGCTCCGGAGCCTCGGCCCCGGGGAGCGCGCCGGGCGCTCAGTTGTTCTTGGCGCCCTGGGCCACCCACGCCTTGATCAGCGCGATTTCCTCGGGGGGCACCGGATCGCCCTCGTCGGGCATGTCGCCGGTGACGATCTCCTCGATGAGGTAGCTGTTCTCCACGTCGCCAGGAGTGATCTCGGGCCCGTACTCGGAGCCGGCCATGATCCCCTTGTACGTGGTGATGTCGAAGCTGGCCTCCTTGCGGGGCTCGCCGTCGTCCATGCCACCGTGGCAGCGCACGCAGCGCTTCTTGAAGATCGGCGCGATGTCCTTGGCGTAGCTCACCGCCGCCGTATCCACGGAAGCCGGGGCCGCGGGTCGGGGTGCGGGCGTGCTGCCCTGGACCGCCATGGCGATCCCGAGGGGCAGGGCGATAGCCGAGAACAGATCGATGCGTCGTCCAGAAACCATCTGTGCACTATCCCTCCGGCGAGGCCCTGCCCGCCAGTCAGACGTGGAAGAAATGTGGTCGGGAATGAGTCAGGAACATCCGACCCGCAGGTTGGGATCTACACGCCTCCGCCGGCCGGCGTTCCCGATCCGCCTTGCACCCTGGACACGGGAACGGCCCCGAATGTTGGGGCCGGGAGGGGTGGGGGCCGGCTCTTGGCCGGCCCCCGGACCCAGTAGATCTCAGCAGGTCAGACAGTTGTGGTTGTTCTTCGAGCCCAGCTTCTCGAGGAGCTGCACCGTCGCCGGGAAGGGCGACACGCGCTGCACCGGTCCGTTGGCCATGTCGGCGGTGGTCTGGCCCCGCCGGCTCACCACGCTGACGTCGGCGCCGTGGTCGACCAGGTACTGGATCATCTCGTCGTCGCCCCGGGAGGCGGCGTGGTGGAGCGGCGTGTAGCCGTTGAAGTCCCGTGCGTTCACGTCGGCGCCCAGCTCCTCCACAAGGTACTTCACGGCGGGCATCCAGCCGTCGGGGACGTGGCGGTGGGCGTTGCCGGCGAAGCCCTCGCCGTAGCCCACGCCCGATGCCGCGTGGATGGGGAAGACACCGGGGCCGCCCTCGGGCACCGGGGGAAGCCCCGAGGGATCGGTCTCGTCCTCCTTCATGGCCTCGGCCTTCTTGGAGGCCTCCAGGAGCGCGTTCTTCATGCCGTCGGGGTCGGCCTTCAGCGCGTCGTCGTCGAAGCCGTCCTGCAGCTCGTCGGGAAGCCCGTCGCGGACGGCGGCGAGCGCCTTGACCTTGGCCGACGCATCCAGGGCATCGAAGCCGCTGGTGAGCTGGGCGAGGGCCTGCTGGCGCAGGAACTCGTCCGGCGTGCGCCGCTGCCGGGGCGCCGGCGCCCGGGTGGGGATGTTGGGATCGGCGCCGTACTGGACCAGCAGCTTCATGGCGTCCACGTCGGTGGCGTAGGCCGCCCGGAGGAACGCCGTGGCCCCATTCATGTCGATGAGCCCGCAGTTCCCGTTCCCGCACCCGGTGTACTCCATGTACCACGGGTGCATCTTGATGCGCACGTCGGGGTCGGCGCCGGCCTCCAGAAGGGCCTTCATCACGTCCAGGTAGGTGACCTTCTGCAGCTCCTGCTCCTGGGGCTGGGGGTAGCGCGTGCGGGGCTGCCACTCGGAGTTGATGGTCGCCCACAGGGGCGTCACCCCGTTCAGCGTCGACGCCAGATTGGGATTGGCCCCCCGCTTCAGGAGCAGGACCGCCACGTCGAACTGGCCGTTGATGGCCGCCATGAGGAGGGGGCTCGTGCCGTCGCCGTCGTCGACCTGGTTGATGTCGGCGCCGCCGTCCAGGAGCGCCTCGACCGCCGCCTCGTTCCCCTGCCGCACGGCGTGCAGCAGCGGGGTGAGACCGCCCTTGGTGAGGATCCTGGGGTCGCCGCGGAAGCGGGCCCGGGGGTCGTTCTTGTTCTCCGGCGGCACCTTGCCGGCGCGGATGACGTCCCGGGCGGCGTCGACCGCCTGCGCGAGCTCCTCGGGCGTGGGCGGGCGCTTGCCGCCGGTGAGCTGCTTGAGCACCGCGTCCCGGGCCTTGTCCGCCGCCCCGTAGATCTTCGACTGGTCTTCCACGTTGACCGTGGTGGAGGCGAGGCTCGGATCGGCGCCCCCGGACAGCAGGCGCTTGATGGCGGCGGCCCGGTTCCACGAGGCAGCGAAGATGAGGGGCGTCTGCCCCCACCGGCTCTCCCGGGCGTTGGGGTCGGCGCCTGCGTCCAGGAGGAGGCCCACCGCCTGGTCGTCGCCCGCGGCGGCGGCCAGGTGGAGGGGGGTCGCCCCGCTGGTGCTCCTGGCGTCGACCTTCGCGCCCGCCGCCAGCAGGGCCTTCACCACGTCGGCGTGGCCGGCCCGGCTGGCCACGTGCAGCGGCGTGTAGTGCCCGATGCGCGTGGCCGCCTCGAGGTTGGCCCCGGCGTAGATCAGGAGGCTCGCCAGGCTCGCATTTCCGTTGTCCGCCGCCCAGTGGAGGGCGGTCATGCCGTCACCCTGGGCCGCGTTGACGTCGGCGCCCCCCTCCAGGAGGCTCCGCACCGTGGGCACGTCGCCCCTCATGGCCGCGTCGGCGACCGGTGCATCGGGGGGCCCGGCGACCAGGAGCGCCGCCGCCAGGCCCAGTGTCGCGAGAAGCTTCATGGTCAGCTCGAAGCCGTGCTGATGGGGTAGCTGCGCAGGGCGAACTCGCCGCTGCTGTCACCGAAGCTGCTCATGTCGTCCATGCCCAGCTCGTGCATCATGGTGAGCATGACGTTGGCCATGGGCGTGCCGTCGGGCGCCTTCAGGTGGAGGTTGCCCTCCAGCATCCCGTTGCCCTTGCCCATGAAGATGAGGGGGCAGCGGCGGTGGTTGTGCACGTTGGCGTCGGCCATGGGCGAGCCCCACATGACCACGGTCTGGTCCAGGAGGTTTCCGCCCTCCACCTCCGCCTTCTTCAGCTTGTCCATGAAGTAGGGAAGCTGGCCCACCCGGTACTGGCAGATCTTGTTGAACTCCAGGATGTTCTCTTCGTTGTTGCCGTGGTGGGACGCGGGGTGGAACGGCTTGTTGGAGCCGCTCTCGGGGAACACCCGGTTCTCCGAGTCACGCCCGGTCTTGAAGGAGATGACCCGGGTCATGTCCATCTCCAGCGCCAGCACCTGGAGGTCGAACATGATCTGCATGTGCTCGCTGTACGAGTCGGGCACGCCTTCGGGGGCCATGGGCAGCTCCCGGGCGTCGCCGGTGCCGTTCCTGGACTCCACCATCTCGATGCGCCGCTCGATCTCCCGGACGTTCTCCAGGTAGCGGTCCATCCGGCTCCGGTCCTCGGGGCCGAGCTGGCTCTTGAAGCTGGCCACCTGGCCGGCGATCCAGTGGAGGATGCTGGTGCGCGACGCCCGCCGCGCGGCCCGGTCCTCGGGCGTGGCCCCCACGCCGAACAGCATGTTGAAGGCGACCCGCGGGTCCCGGATCATGGGGAGCGGCTCGTTGGGCGACGCCCAGCTCAGCGAATCGGTGTAGGCGCAGGAGTAGTTGTACGTGCAGCCGCCCGCCTGGTCGATCTGAGGGATGCAGAACTGCATCGAGGGCATGGGCGTATCCTGGCCGAAGCGCCGGGCGTAGAGCTGATCCAGCGAGGTGCCGACGAAGATGTCGGAGCCCTGGGTCTGCTTGGGGTGGCTCTGGGTGAGGAACACGGCGCTGGAGCGGAAGTGGTCACCCCCGATCTCCGGCGGCGCGAAGGCCTCGGCCATGCGCACGTCGGTGTTGCTGACGATGGTCAGGTACTCCTGCCACGGGCGCAGGGACGCCAGGGCGCTCTGCTCCACGATGTCGAAGTTCTTGCCCACCGTGGCGGGAGCGTACAGGAGCTGCTTGGCGCCCCAGTCGTTGCACCCGGCCAGCCCGTGCACCTCCTCGATGCACACGAGGCGGGTGGGGCTCTTGGCCGGCGTGCCGCCCCGGCCGGCCGGGATCATGGCGTCCAGGTAGGGGAGGGCCAGCGTCGCGCCCATGCCGCGGAGGAACGACCTGCGGTCGACGTGCTTTCCGGTGATGAAGTTCATCGGGGTCTCCTTGGGGTGGGCCGCGGCTAGCGGCCGCTGGCGGCTGCGTCCTGGGTGGTGGCGACGGGGGCCTTCTTCATCCGGAAGGCGTCGCTCTTCACCACGCCCAGGATGAGGTCGGACATGCGGTATCCGTCGCCTTCGGCGTCCTTCACGATCTTGCGGATCGTGGGCTGATCGTAGTACTCGACACGGCGACCCAGGGCGTAGGCCATGAGGTTCTCCGTGAACGTGCGCACCAGCGGCAGGGGGCGCTTGAGCAGCACCTCGCCCAGCTCGGCGGGGGAGGAGATGGGGGTGCCGTCGTAGAAGTCGCCCCGGGTGTCCAGGGCGCTCCCGTTCTCCCGCTCCCGCCACTTGCCGGTGGGGTCGAAGTTGTCCAGCGCCAGCCCGATGGGGTCCATCATGCTGTGGCACGAGCTGCACGCGGGGGATTTCCGGTGTTGCTCCATCCGCTCCCGCGTGGTGAGCACGTGCCCGGCCTTGGCGCCCGCCGTCTCGTCCAGGGCCGGCACGCCCGGGGGCGGGGGCGGAGGCGGGGTGCCCATGAGCACCTCCATCACCCACTTGCCCCTGAGCACCGGCGAGGTGCGGTTGGCCAGGGAGGTCAGCACCAGCACGCTGCCCTGGCCCAGGATGCCGCGGCGCCGGCCGTCCGGATACGTGACGCGGCGGAATTCGGGCCCGGACACGCCGGGAATGCCGTAGTGGCGGGCCAGGCGCTCGTTCACGTAGGTGTAGTCGGCGGTGAAGAGGTCGAGGACGCTCCGGTCTTCCCTGACGAGGCTGTTGAAGAACAGCTCCGTCTCCTGGTGCATGGCGTCGGCCAGGTTCTCGTCGAAGTTCGGGAAGAAGTTGGGGTCCGGGTGCACCTTGTAGAGGTCCTGAAGGCGCAGCCACTGGGCGGCGAATCGGGTGCCCAGCGCCTCGGAGCGGGGGTCGGCCAGCATGCGGCGGGCCTCCCGTTCGATGTCGGAGGCGCTATGGAGGTGGCCGGAGCGGGCCGCGTCCATGAGCTGCTGGTCCGGCGGCGTGCCCCACAGGAAGAAGGACAGCCGCGACGCCATGGCCCAGTCGCCCAGCGCGTAGCTCTCCCCGGGCTTCACGTCGCCCGGGCGGGGCTCGAAGCGCAGCACGAAGAAGGGGCTGGAGAGGATGGCCTCCAGCGCCGAGCGGACGCCCGCCTCGAAGCCGTGCTGCGACGCCCCGTCCCGGTAGAAGCCCATGAGGCCGTCCACCTCGTCGTCCGACACCGGCCGGCGGTACGCCTCGGTGGCCAGCCGCGTGAGGATGCTGCGGGCGCAGGGCTCCTCCTCGGGGGCCGCCGTGGGGCGGCAGGTGAAGATCTTCTGCCGGCTGGGGGAGGCGGACACGCCCGTCACGCTCGTGGGGCCGTGGACGATCACGCTCCTCAGGTGGGGGAGCGTGGTGATGCCGGGGCCGCCCGAGCCGCCGCCCGCCATGGACCAGACGTGGGGACGGATCAGGTCCTCGTAGGGACCGTCGGAGCGGCGCACGAACGTGACCGCCAGCTTGTGCTGCCCGGCCCGCACCACGATGGGGTCGGTGAACATGGGGTCCGAGCCCCGACCGTCGGCGCCCTCGCCCATGCGGGTGTAGTCCAGCAACGCCACCCGCTCGCCGTCGATGGACACGTCCACGTCTTCCAGCGGTGCATTCTCCCCCGAGGCGAAGGTCATCTCCAGGACGTACTGCCCGTCGGCCGGGAAGGCGTGGTCCACCACCAGTCCGCCGCGGGTGCCGTAGGGGGCCCCGTCCACGTGGTCCCAGGGGTTCTGGGAGACGTACTCGGGGATCTTGTAGGCGACGTTGGTGGGCGCAGCCTGGGGGTCGCCCACGGCCATGCGGCTGATGGCGGCCGCGGCGTTGAGGTACGCCTCGAGGAGCGTGGGGGAGAGGGGCTGGGCGTCGGCGATGTTGTCGAAGTTCGCGCTCTTCTGGTCCAGCGGGAGCCATTCGCCGGCGTCCACGTCGAGGCCCAGGAGGTCTTTGACGGCGGCCTCGTATTCCGGTTGGTTCAGCCGTTGGAAGCTGCGCGAGCCCGGATCGGGGTGGCTCGCCGCGTAGCGGTCCACCACGTCTTCCAGCTGCTCCACCAGCGCCACCAGCGTGTCGGCCCCCGGCCGGCGGGCGCCCGGCGGGGGCATCATGCCCGCCCGGAGCTTCCGGATCATGCGCTCGGCGGTCTCGGCGTTCTGGCCGGCGGTCGCCACGTCGAACGACTCCAGGGAGAGGTTGCCCCGGAGTCGGCGGTCGTTGTGGCAGCCGCCGCAGGTGCGCTGGATGACCTGATTGGCGTCGTCGGCGTCCAGGCTGGTGCCGCCGTGGGGGCCGGGGGAGGGCGCCGCGGCGGCGCTCCGGACGCCGGGTTCCGGGTCCGGGGGAGCGGCCGTGGAAGTGCCGGGTCGGGGGCCCGCCAGGACCAGGACGGCGCCCAGGGCGAAGGAGGGGAGGGCGAGGATCTTCATCGGGTGGTTCGTCCCAGTGGAGTGGATCCCCACAGAATACGGTGGAGAGCGCACCGATCGCAAGAAAAACGCCACCGGGCGGGGCTTCTCGCGCTGGACGACGCGGGCGGCGTCGTCCTAGACTGCTGACCTCGGAGCCGTGGCCTGCGGGCCCCGGCGCCCCCTGGGGGACCGCGGGTCCCCGGGCGGCACCCCCACACCGTCACGATGGAGCCGTCATGAAGACCCCACGATCCATGCTCGCCCTGGCGCTCACCCTGGCATCCGCCGCTCCCCTTGCCGCGCAGCAGCAGGCCCAGCATCCCATGACCTTCTTCGTCACCAGCGTGGGCGGGGGTGACGGGGCCAACCTGGGAGGGCTGGAGGGCGCCGACCGGCACTGTCAGACGCTGGCCCAGGCGGCGGGAGCCGGCAATCACACCTGGCACGCCTACCTGAGCACCACGGCCGCCGGCAACCAGCCGGCCGTGAACGCGCGCGACCGCATCGGCAGCGGCCCCTGGTACAATGCCCACGGCGATCTCATCGCCGCGAACGTGGCCGACCTCCACGGTGACGTGCAGCGCGACCGGAATCAGATCAACAAGGCCTACGCCCTGAACGAGAAGGGCGAGGTGGTGAACGGGCGGGGAGACCAGCCCAACATGCACGACATGCTCACCGGGTCCGACTCCCACGGGCGGGCGCTGCTGGGCTCGGCCGAGTACACCACGTGCAACAACTGGACGAGCGACGACGCGGGGAGCACCATGCTCGGCCACCACGACCGGAACGGCGGCGGCAACACCTCGTGGAACGCCGCCCACGCCAGCCGGGGCTGCAGCCAGCAGGGGCTGGTGTCCACCGGCGGCGCCGGCCTCTTCTACTGCTTCGCCATCAACTGATCCGAGAGGGGACGGGCCCGGCGCGCGGCACCCGCGCGCCGGGCCGGCCTCACCACCCCGCCGATGACGAATCCCCTGGCCGCGTTCGCGCTCCTCTGCTTCTCGTCGTTCCTGGCCATCATCAATCCCCTGAGCGCCGCGCCCATGTACCTCGCCCTCACCGAGGGCATGACGGGCCAGGAGCGGCGGAAGGTCCTGCGGGCGGCGATGCTGACCGCGCTGGTGGTGCTGGTGGTGTTCGCCCTCCTGGGGCGGACCATCTTCGGCCTCTTCGGGATCACTATCAACGCCTTCCGCATCGCCGGCGGGCTCATCTTCTTCGGCATCGGCATGGACATGCTCCAGGCCAAGCGCTCCCGGGGGAAGGCCACGCCCGAGGAGGAGAGCGAGGCGAGCGGGCGCGCCCAGGTGGGCATCACACCCCTGGGCATCCCCATGATCGCCGGGCCCGGGGCCATCACCACGGTCATGGTGCTCATGACCCAGGCCACCACCCCGATACGGGTGGGCGTGGTGCTGGGCGCTGCCGTGCTCACGCTGCTCGTGGCGTGGGCCGCCCTGTCGGCGGCGCCCCGGCTCCTGGGCTTCTTCGGGCAGACCGGGCTCAACGTGATGACCCGGATCATGGGGCTCCTGGTGACCGTCATCGCGGTCCAGTTCGTGGTGGACGGCGCCCGCCCCATCCTGGTGGAGCTGATCCGCTCGGCGCGCTAGCTCGACAGGAGTGCCGCCAGCTTCAGGGCCGTGTTCCAGTTCCGGCCCGTGACGGCCGTCCCCAGCTTCCTCTCGATGAGGGCGGTGGTGAGCCTGGAGCGGCCGATCCCGTCGGGGTAGACGGCCCATGCGTGCCGCCCCACGGCCTGGACCACTTCCCGCCCCCGGATGGCCTCTCGCAGGGCGTCCACCCGCTCCTGTGCGACCTCGTCCTTCAGGGCCAGGACCACCAGATGGGCGGGATCGGCCGCCGCCGCCTCCGGGAACGGGTTGGCCGCCAGCAGCGCGTTCCACCCCGACGCCGAGCGCACGAAGATGTCGGTGTCCAGCCCCAGCTCGTCCCGGGCCCCCTCCTCCAGGAGCGCCTCCAGCTCCGGCGCCGGCCGGGGTGGGGAGCGGAACACGAGGTTGCCGGTCTGGAGGAGGGTGCGGGGCTCCTCGAGCCCCAGGCCCACGGCCAGCTCCCGCAGCGCCGCCATGGGCACCTTGTTGTGCCCGGGCAGGTTCACGGCCCGGAAGAGGGCCAGCCAGGGCGCCGGCCCAGGGGAGGTCACCGGGTGCGTGCCGGCGCGGACGCGGTCCAACGGGCGCCGGCGCCGGTGCGGAGTACCCCGTCGCCCCGGCAGCGGGCGTACACCCCCACCACGGCCGCCAGGGCTGCGCCCGGCTCCTGGGTGACGCCGGCCACGGGGGGACGGGCGGCCAGTGCCCGCAGGAGCCCCGGGTCGGCCTCCAGCGGGGGGGCGCCGTCCCGCGCCGGGCGGGGGAGGGTGGTGACCACGCAGCGGGGGCAGGGGTCGAAAAGCTCCAGCGCCGTTCCCTCCACGTCGAGGACGCCGCCCAGCCAGCCGTGCTCCTCACCGTCGGCGGCGCCGTCCCGGTGGAGGAGGACGTTGGCCCTGAAACGGCGGGGGTCGGCGTCCCGCCCCGGCCGCAGCGCCCCCAGGGCCGCCAGCGTGCCGGTGGTCACCAGGTGGATGGGGGCGTAGTCCACGAAGCGCCCCGGCGGCGCCCCCAGCCCCATGGGCTCCCGGCGGATGTCCTCGGTCTCTCCGCCCGGCGGCCGGCGGTCGGCCTCCCGGGTGGGGGAGGAGGGCGCCTGGCACACGAGACGCACGCCGCGCCCCAGGGCCCGGGAAAGGCGCCGGTGGACGTCGGGGTCGTCGCTGCGGAGCCGGGATCCGTCCGGGAGCTCGATGGCCACGTGGGGCGTGGGACGCTCGGCCCCCGCCGGCTCCAGCAGGTGGGCGTGGAAGCCCAGGAGCGCCCCCCACTTGCGGGCGTGCTTGGCGCTGGCGATGAAGCCGGTGTCCTCCTCCAGGAGGGCCCACACCCGGTCGCCCGCCAGCCCCGCCGACGTGACGACGGCGGCGTCCACCCTCTCTCCGCCCATGGACTTCACCGGGTAGCGGACGAGGTCGGCGATGGTCCCAACCGATCGCCAGGCGCTCATGCGGAGCTCGCGGCGGGAGGCGCAGGGGGCGGCACGGGTCGTGAAGGCTCCATCCCCAACGATTCACCGGCCCGGCCCGGCGCGCCAGCGGGGGCGCCACGGCCCGGAGCTTGACGCGGGGGCGCCGGACGCCTTCGATGGAGGGCCGGAAGCCGATATCCCACCGCCCGGGGGTCCGCCCCCGGCGAACCGCGCAGGGAGGGATCGCGATGAGGAAGCCGACGCTGGCGTGGACGGGGCCCCTGGCCCGGAGGTCGTGGCTGCTCGGGCTCCTGGGCCTGCCCCTGCTGCCCGCCAGGACCTCCGAGCCCCTCTACATGCCCCGGTCCATCCAGCGGGCGTATGCCAGGGGCACCCACACCCTCGACGGCCGCCCCGGGCCCGCATACTGGGAGAACCACGGCCGCTACCGCATCACCCTCACCGCGACGCCCCCCGACCGGACGATCCGGGGCTCGGAGCAGATCACCTACCTGAACAACAGCCCCGACACGCTGCCGGGACTGGTGATCCAGCTCTTCCAGAACAACCACAAGCCCGGCGCCCCCCGCATGGGCGGGGCGCCCCCCGAGGCCCTCACCTCGGGCCTGCACGTGGACGGCTTCTCCGTCAACGGCGTGCCCCACCCATGGCAGGAGAGCTCCCGCTACTTCACCTGGCAGCCCGTCCGGCTGCCCGCGCCGCTCCTCCCCGGCGATTCGGTGCGACTCACCTTCGACTGGCACTACGAGATCGTGGCCCGGCCCGGCCGGGAGGGCATGATCGACCCCACCACCTACTACCTCGCGTACTTCTATCCCCGGGTGGCCGTCTACGACGACACCAACGGGTGGAACACCATGGACTTCACCGGGGAGCAGGAGTTCTACAGCGACTTCAACGACTTCGACGTGACGGTGCGGGTGCCCGGCCGCTTCCTGGTGTGGGGGACGGGAACGCTCCAGAACCCCGCCGACGTGCTCCAGCCCGAGCCCCTGCGCCGGTTCCAGGCGTCCCTCACCTCGGACAGCACGATCCACGTGGCCGCCGGCGCCGACGTGAAGGCGGGGCGGGTGACCACGCCGGACTCGATGCACGCCTGGCACTTCACCGCCGACTACGTGCCCGACGTGGCCTTCGGGGTGAGCGACCACTACGGCTGGGACGCGGCCAGCGTGTTGGTGGACGACGCCGCCGGGCGGCGGGCCGGGGTACAGGCGGCGTACAGCGACACCGCGCCGGACTTCCACCAGATGGTGCGCTTCGGGCGCCACGCCCTGGACTTCCTGTCCCACGAGTGGCCGGGCGTGCCCTACCCGTACGCCAAGACCACGATCTTCCAGGGCGGCGCGGGGATGGAGTACCCCATGATGGTGAACGACGAGTCGTACGAGGACTCGACCTTCTCGCGCTTCGTGGCCGAGCACGAGATCGCCCACACGTACTTTCCGTTCTACATGGGCGTGGACGAGACGCGCTACGGCTTCATGGACGAGGGGTGGGCCACCACCCTCGAGTACCTGATGCTCCAGGCCGACGTGGGGCCGGACAGGGCGACGGACTTCTTCAAGCGCTTCCGGGTGACGGGCTGGATCCACGACCCCTCGCCCCTGGAGGACCTGCCCATCATCACCCCGGAAGACGTCCTCAAGGGCGTGGCCTACGGCAGCAACGCCTACGGCAAGCCCGCCCTGGGCTACCTGGCCATGAAGGACCTCCTGGGCGACGCGCTGTTCAAGCAATGCCTGCAGGCCTACATCGACCGCTGGCACGGCAAGCACCCCATCCCGTGGGACTTCTTCTACACCTTCGACGACGTGTCGGGGAAGGACCTGAACTGGTTCTGGCGGGCCTGGTACTTCGAGCCCAGCTACATCGACCTGGCGGTCATGGGGGTGACGCCCGCCGAGGGGGGCTACACGCTCACGCTGGCCAACGTGGGGGGGATGCCCGCGCCGGTGGACCTGCGGCTGACGTACGGGGACGGCACCGTGGAGACGGTCCACGAGACGCCCGCCATCTGGGAGAGCGATCTGGACACGACGGCGGTCCCGCTCCGCACCGACCGGACCCTCACGGCGGTGGCCCTGGAGCACGGCATCTGGATGGACGCCGACACCACCAACGACCGGTGGACCGGGGGCTCCCAGGTCGGGGGAGGCTCCTAGGGCCGGGGAGGCTCCCCGGGACCCTCCCGGTCCCGATCCAGGCGCCGGGACAGCCGCCGCAGCTTGCCGGCGATGCGGTACACCCAGGCGCCGATGAGCAGCCAGGCGATGCCGAACGCCAGCAGCACGAACAGGTAGGGGCGGAACGGCCCTCCGATGGGACCCCTCGGCTCCTGGGCCGCCAGGGGAAGGGCGGTGAGGAGGGCCGTGGCGAGCCCGGCCAGGGCTGCGGGGAGGCGCTGCCTCACGGGAGCCCTCCGTCCAGCGCGGCCGTCTCGGGCCAGCGCCGCTCCCCCAGCTCCACCGCGTAGCGCAGCAGGAAGAGTCCGAAGAAGACCAGGGTGTAGGCGCCCAGGGAGGCCAGCAGGGTGATGACCATGCGGGGGTCCGCGGTGGGGCCCTCCGGCTTCAGCACCACGGGCTGGGGGTGGATCGATCGGAACCAGTACACGCTCATGTGGATGAGGGGAATGTCCAGGACGCCCACGATGGCCACCACCGCCGCCGAGCGCTTGGCGCGCTCCGGGTCGGGCATGAAGCCCCGCACCATGAAGTACCCCAGGAAGATGAACCAGAGGAGGAGCGTCAGGGTCAGCCGGGGCTCCCACGTCCAGAAGGTGCCCCACGCGATGCGGGCCCACAGGGGGCCGGCGGTGAGGAGGATCACGCCGAAGAAGAGCCCCCCCTCGGCCGCCGCCACCGCGGCCGCGTCGGCCCGGTCGTCCCGGAGCCACAGGTAGGAGGCGCTGGCCAGGGCCGACACCACGAAGGCCAGCTCGGTGATCCAGGCCGCAGGCACGTGGATGTAGAAGATGCGCTGGATGATGCCCATGGTCGCCTCCGTGGGCACCCAGAAGAAGACCATCCAGTAGGTGCCCAGCACGGCGGCCAGGCCCAGCACGAAGAGGACGGCGCCACGGGTGGCGGCCTTTCCCGGATTCACGGCGCGGCTCCGGTGGAGGATTCGAAGGTCGCCTCCATCATAGCCATGGGGAAAGGCGGCGTCAGCTTCCGGCGGACGTGGGGATGGCGGTGGCGAACCACGCCCAGGAGCGGTGGCGCGAGGGGCGCCTGACCCGTATCGTGCCCCTGCGTTGGTGAACGATGGCGGTCCCTTGCGCGCTGCCGGTCGGCGGCCGCGGGGCACGCGTTGCCCTGATCAGCCATGCCCAAGCCCAGGGAAGTCCGCAGCTACGAGTACGTCAACCAGCCGTACGAACGGGTGCGCGACGCGCTCCTGCAGGATCCCCTCGCCACGTTCCGCACGGCGACGAGGGCGGCGGCCGACCGGGCCCAATCCGTGGCGTCCGCCCTCCGGGTGAACGTGGCGGGCATCGACGTGGGGACGGAGATCGACATCCGGGTCGGCTCCCCATCCGAGGCGCCCCGGGAGGAGGGGCGGCAACCGTCCCTCCGCATCCCCATCGAGTGGGAGGCCGCCCGGCGCCCCCGCCTGTTTCCCTTCATGCACGCCGAGCTGTCCGTGTATCCCCTGACGGGCACGGAGACGCAGCTCGATTTCGCGGGGAGCTACGAGCCCCCGCTCGGTGCCGTGGGCAGCGCCATCGACGCCGTCCTCGGTCACCGTATCGCCGAAGCCTCCGTGCACCGTTTCGTCGGAGACGTGGCGCACCACGTCCGGCGCGAGCTCGGCGGGAGCTGAGCCGGCACCGGACCAGAGGGTCCACCCGAGGAGACGTCTTCCTCTTGGCATAGACGCACCCGGAGCGCGCACCAGGCCCGTCCCGGGGCTCTTCGCAGGGCTTCCCACCTCGGGGGCCCTATGCCTGTGACCCTCCCGCGGGGCGCCGAAGGGTGCCCTGGAGGACGTGCATGGCCACACCGTCGGCGGCTCTTCCGGTTCGGCGGAGCTTCGGTCAGACCACGCGCCCCGACGCGTGGTGGCTGCAGCCCGCAGCGGTGTTCGTGGGGCTCTCCCTGTTCATCGTCTACTCCACGTGGGCGGCGTTCCAGGGTGACCACTACGCCTTCGGCAACTACCTGTCGCCCTTCTACTCGCCCGAGCTGTTCGGGAGCAGCGGCCACGCCTGGTTCGGGCCCAAGCCGGGCTGGTACCCGGTGTGGCTTCCCTGGTCGCCCGCCTTCCTGATCCTGTGGGCGCCGGGGGGCTTCCGCCTCACCTGCTACTACTACCGGGGGGCGTACTACAAGGCGTTCTGGGCCGACCCGCCCTCGTGCACCGTGGGAGAGCCCCGCTCCGGCTACCTGGGGGAGCGGCACTTCCCCCTCATCCTCCAGAACGTGCACCGCTACTTCCTCTACCTGGCCCTGGTGTTCCTGGTGCTCCTGTCCTCGGACGTGTGGCGGGCCCTCTGGTTCACCGATCCGGCGACGGGACAGGCGACCTTCGGGGTGGGCGTGGGCACGCTGGTGCTGGCCATGAACGTGGTGCTCCTGGGGAGCTACACGTTCGGGTGCCACTCGCTGCGCCACCTGGTGGGGGGACGCCTCAACCGGCTGTCGAGGCGCCCGGTGCAGCGCACCGCCTATGCGTGCGCCAACTGCTTCAACCGGCGGCACATGATGTTCGCGTGGATGAGCCTGTTCTGGGTGGGCTTCTCCGACCTCTACATCCGGATGCTGTCCATGGGCGTGTGGCACGACTGGAGGCTCTTCTGATGCCCGAGTACCGCACGCACCAGCACGACGTGCTCATCATCGGTGCGGGAGGGGCCGGCCTGAGGGCGGCCATCGCCGCCGCGGCGTCGGGCGCCTCGGTGGGCATCGTGTGCAAGTCCCTGCTGGGGAAGGCGCACACGGTCATGGCGGAGGGCGGCATCGCCGCGGCCCTGGCCAACGTGGACAGCCGGGACAACTGGCGCGTCCACTTCGCCGACACCATGCGGGGCGGGC
Organism: uncultured Gemmatimonadales bacterium; assembly: GCA_963720485.1. Lineage (GTDB taxonomy): Bacteria > Gemmatimonadota > Gemmatimonadetes > Longimicrobiales > Gaopeijiaceae > MFD05684-c1. The sequence goes on along the minus strand of OY970395.1, from coordinate 3,481,933 downwards.
AGTACCTCAACAACTGGCGCATGGCGGAGCTCCACGCCAAGGAGGCACCGGACCGGGTCAAGGAGCTGGAGGAATGGGGCGCCCTCATGGACCGGACGCCCGAGGGCGCCATCCTGCAGCGCAACTTCGGAGGCCACGCCTACCCGCGCCTGGCCCACGTGGGCGACCGCACCGGACTCGAGATGCTGCGCACCCTCCAGGACCACGGCGTCCACCAGGGCGTGGACGTGCACATGGAGGTGACGGTCACCTCGCTGCTCAAGGACGGCGAGCGGGTGGTGGGCGCCTTCGCCTACGACCGGGACCGGGGGCGCTTCCAGGTGTTCGAGGCCGGGGCCGTGGTGATCGCCACGGGGGGGCTGGGGCGCGCGTTCCTCATCACCAGCAACTCGTGGGAGTACACCGGCGACGGCCACGCCCTGGCGTATCACGCGGGGGCCGAGCTGGTGGACATGGAGTTCGTCCAGTTCCACCCCACGGGGATGGTGTGGCCTCCCAGCGTCCAGGGCATCCTGGTCACCGAGGGGGTGCGGGGCGAGGGCGGCATCCTCAAGAACAGCGAGGGGCGCCGCTTCATGTTCGACGACATCCCGCCCCTCTACCGGAACCAGACCGCCGACACCCCCGAGGAGGGGTGGCGCTATGTCACGGGCGACAAGGACGCCCGCCGCCCCCCGAGCTCCTCACCCGGGACCACGTGGCCCGCTGCATCCTGCGGGAGGTGCGGGAGGGGCGGGGCAGCCCCCACGGCGGCGTCTACCTGGACATCGCCTGGATCAAGGAGCACATCCCCGACGCCGAGGAGCACATCAAGAGGAAGCTCCCCGGCATGTACCACCAGTTCAAGGAGCTGGCGGGGATCGACATCACCAAGGAGCCCATGGAGGTGGGGCCCACCACCCACTACGCCATGGGCGGCATCCGGGTGGACGCCGACACGGAGATGTCCACCGTGCCCGGCCTCTTCGCGTGTGGCGAGTGCGCGGGCGGCCTCCACGGCGCCAACCGGCTGGGGGGCAACTCCCTCTCCGACCTGCTGGTCTTCGGCAAGCGGGCGGGCGACCACGCCGCCGCGTTCGCCAACGAGCGGGGCAGGGGCGTCGTCGACCCGGACCAGGTGGAGGAAGCGGCCCGGAGCGCGTTGGCGCCCCTGGAGCGGAAGCCCGCGGACGACGACGTGGGGCCCTACCGCCTCCACGCCGCCATCCAGCAGCACATGCAGGACCACGCGGGCATCATCCGGGACGAGGAGCGGCTCACCGAGGCGCTGCGGGGGCTGGAGGCGTTTGCCGGGCAGGCTCGCCGCCTGGGCATTTCCGGCAACCGGGAGTTCAACTCGGCGTGGCATACCGCGCTGGACCTGAGGAACATCCTCACCGTCGCCCAGGCCGTGGCCCGTGCGGCGCTGGAGCGGCGGGAGAGCCGGGGCGCCCACTCCCGCACCGACTACCCGGACAAGGACCCCGAGTGGGGGCGCTACAACCTGGTGGTGAAGGAGGGCGCCGGGGGGATGGAGGTGCAGCGGCGCCCCGTGGTGGAGATGCGGCAGGATCTCAAGGACGTCATCCAGGAGATGGGCTGATGGCCAAGGTCGGGCTGAAGATCTGGAGAGGGGACGCCGACGGCGGCGAGTTCCGGGACTACGACGTGGAGGTGGAGACCGGCTACGTGGTGCTGGACGCCGTGCGCCGCGTGCAGGCCGAGGAGGCCCACGACCTGGCCGTGCGCTGGAACTGCAAGGCGGGGCGCTGCGGCTCCTGCTCCGCCGAGATCAACGGCATGCCCCGGCTCATGTGCATGACGCGGCTCGCGGACCTCCCCACGGAGCGGCCCATCACGGTGGAGCCCATGCGCACCTTCCCCCTCATCCGGGACCTGGTGACCGACGTGTCCTGGAACTACGAGGTGAAGAAGACCATCCAGCCCTTCCGCCCCGTGGCGCCCGACCGGGAGGACGGCACCCGCACCATGTACCAGGCCGACGCCGACCGGGTCATGGAGTTCCGCAAGTGCATCGAGTGCTTCCTGTGCCAGGACGTGTGCCACGTGCTGAGGGAGCACCGGAAGTTCGACGCCTTCATCGGCCCCCGCTTCCTGGTGCACACGGCCGGGCTGGAGATGCACCCGCTGGACACCGCCGACCGGCTGGACGACCTGCGGGAGGAGCACGGCGTCGGCTACTGCAACATCACCAAGTGCTGCACCAAGGTGTGCCCCGAGCACATCACCATCACGGACAACGCCATCATCCCCCTGAAGGAGAGGGTGGTGGACCGGGCGTACGACCCCGTCAGCCGGCTGGTCCAGCTCGTCCTGGGCAAGCGCACCAAGGGAGGTGGTCATGCTCGATCTCAAGGCTCTGTCGCCCCAGGCCGTGGACGCGGCCAGGAAGAAGGCGGCGCACTACAGGCTTCTCAACCAACCGTTCCTCGCGGAGAGCATCTGTCGTGACATCCTGGCGGTGGAGCCGGACGACCAGGAGACGCTGATCACCCTCCTGCTCACCCTGTGCGACCAGTTCGGGGTCGAGGGGGGCGCGAAGACGGCGGCGGCGATGGAGCTCGTCCCCAGGATGGGCGGGGAGTACGAGCGCCTCTACTACTCGGGCATCGTCAGCGAGCGGACGGCCTTCGCCCAGTTGGCCCGGGCGACCCACGCCTCGGGCCACATCGCCTACGACTGGTTCATGCGGGCCATGAGCCACTACGAGAAGGCGGCGGAGCTGCGTCCGCCGGGCAACGACGACCCCATCCTGCGCTGGAATACGTGCGCCCGGGTGATCAACACCCACGCCGACGTGCACCCCGGCCACGACGAGCCGGTGAACACGATGCTGGAGTAGGGAGGGCTCCGCCCGCCCCCTCAGGCCGAGGGCGGCTCGGGCCAGTCCAGCGCCCGCAGCCACGTTCCGTCGGGCTGGCGGCGCACGACCTGCACGCGGATGCCGCTGCCGTCCTTCCTGCGGGTGGAGGTGAGGGCCAGGTCCTTCCCGCGCAGGGTGCGCAGCGGCTGCTCGGGCTCGAAGCTCGTGACGTTCTCCAGCATGCGGACGTAGGCGTCCCGGATGGCGTCCCTGCCCACGGTGGTGTCCCCGGGGGGGTACGCCACCACCGCGTCTTCCTCGTACAGCGCCGCCAGCCCGTCGGCGTCGCCCTCCTTCGCGCGCTCCACGAAGAGCCGCGTCAGGTCCTCCGGGTTCTTGGCGCGCTCCCTTCCTTCGCTCACCGCGACCTCCGTGCTGGGATGAACCGCGACCCCGCCTCCCCTGCAAGGTCGAAGGCGCCTCCCCTGGCGCAACCCTGGTCGCGGGCGTTCAGCGCGTCGGCCCCACCTCCCGCACCACCCGGAAGCCCAGGCTGAAGCCCGAGTCCCAGCGGGCGTGGGTGTAGCGGCGGCCGCAGCGGGCGGCGTTGGCCGAGAAGTACCAGCTCCCGCCGCGGATGGGGATGGTGTCGCTCCCGCAGCGTCCGACGGGATCGGTGACGGACCCCGCGGCGTAGGGGCAGTACCGGTCCTCCGTCCACTCCCACACGTTGCCCTGCATGTCGTGGAGCCCCCAGGGGTTGGCGGGATAGGAGCCGACCGGCACGGTGCTCCCCACGAACGCCTCGCCAGCGACGCCGTCGAAGGGGATGCGGGCGTCGTAGTTCGCAAGCGCAGGTGCGAGCGTGTCGAACCCGCCGTAGCGGAGATCGGTGCCCGCCCGGCAGGCGTACTCCCACTCGGCCTCGGTGGGCAGGCGGAAATGGAGACCGGGGTCGGCGGCGTCCAGGCGCCTCAGGAAGGCGCGCACGTCGTTCCACGAGACGGTCTCCACCGGACAGGACCCGCCGCAGCCGGCGAGATGGCTCGGGCGGTTGCCCATGACCCGCAGCCACTGGTCCTGGGTGACCTCGAGGCGGCCCAGGTAGAAGGGCCGGGTGAGGGTGACCCGGTGGAGGGGCGCGGGCCGCAGGTCTCCGGGCTCGTCGGGGCGGAGCCCCATCCGGAACGAGCCCGCGGGGATGAGGACCATCTCCATGCCCGTGGTGGGCTCGGTCCAGGTGGGGGAGGGGCCGCACGCGCCGGCGAGGAGGGACGCGGCCACGGCGCCCAGGGCGATGGTCCTGGCCCGGCTCACGGCATCCAGCCCAACTGGACGAAGACCGCCACGCCCCCGTAGGGGGCCCTGGGGTTGATGTTGCCGAAGGCCTGGAGGCCCAGCCCCACGAAGGCGCCCTGGACCGCCGCCTCCGCCGTGAAGGGGACGCCGACCGTGACGCAGCCGTCCCGGTCCACGTGGGGGCAGTAGCTCTCGAAGGCCAGCAGAGACGCCCCCGCCGAGAGCGCGGCGTGGCCCCAGGACGAGACGCGGCTGCGCCCGTAGAGGAGCCCCAACTCCGTCACATGGTTGGACGACGTCGTCTCGGGAAACCCCTCCGACTCCCCCAGGTAGAGAAGGCGGAGCGTCGCTTGATGCGGCTCCCGCTGCCAGGTGACGCGGGCGAGGAGGCCCAGGGGCGCGTCGATGCCCGCCACGCCTCCTGCCGCCAGACCCATGCCCAGCCACACGCGCGTGCGGGCGTCGGCCTCCTGGGCGGACGCGGGCCGGGGCGCGGTCAGCAGGAGGGCCAGGGGGAGGAGCACGAGACCCCCCCGCTTGGAGCCCCGGCCCTCAGCCATCCCCGTCGCCCCCCAGCCGGGCCTCCGCCAGGAGCGGCTGGAACAGCTCGATGGGGTTCCCCGACGGGTCCTCCACGATGACCTGCTTGCCGCCCACCCCGGTGACGACGTCGTTGCGGAAGTGGGCGCCGGCCTTCCGCAGGCGGGCGACGGCGGCCTCGATGTCCTCCACCTCCACGGCGAAGCGGTTCCAGCCGCCCGGCTGGGGCAGGGTGCCGTCGGGCATGGCCTGGCCACCGCCGCCCCGGGGGTTGGGGGCGCTCAGGACCAGGCGCAGGTCGCCCTTCGCCAGCATGGCGAAGGGCGGGGCGGGGTGCATCACGACCTGGAAGCCGAGCTGGTCCCGGTAGAAGGGGATGGCGGCGTCCACGTCGTGGACGATGTAGCGCACCTGGACCGTGGCCATGGGATCTCCTCTTCGGGGGGGAGGGGGTCAGGAACGGGGCCGGCTCCATCCGACGACCTCGACGTGGACGTTGGAGAAGAACGCGTCGGGGTGGGCCCCCCACGCCCGGATGGGCGCCGCCAGGCGCTCCAGGTCGCCGGGCTCGGCCCAACCGTGCTCCAGGGCGTCCCGGCCCAGGGGTCCCTCCAGGAGCTGGAGCATGATGGCCGCGTGGGCCCCGGTCGCGGCCGGTGTGCCCTTGGTATCGGCCGAGACGCTCTTCACCGTGTCGGTGAAGCCCGCCGCCCGGAGGATCTCCGGGAGGCGCTTGCCCAGGGTGATGTCGCTGCCCCGGCTCCGCTGCCAACGGTGGAAGAGGGCGTCGAAGGCGGCGATGGCCTCGGTGTGGTGGCCCCACACCACGGCGTCGGCCTCCGTGTCCCGGGCGGCCAGGAAGCCCCCCTCCTCGAGGACGCGGCGGGCCTCCCGGGCCGCCGCCCCGGCGTTCGCGGCAAGGTGGGTGAACAGGTTGTTCTCGAAGACGGCGTCGAAAACACCGTCTTCGAAGGGCAGGGCCAGCGCGTCACCCAGGCGGAAGCTCACGTTGTGGACGCCTTCCGCCGCGGCCAGGGCCCGGGCCGCTTCCACGTGGGTGGCGTCGTGGTCGATGCCGGTGACCCGGCCCGGGGCCACCGCCCGGGCCAGGCCCACGGTGATGGTGCCGGGGCCACAGCCCAGGTCGAGGAGGTCCATGCCGGGGCGGAGGTGGGGCAGGACGAACGCCGCCTGGCGCTCGGCCGTCCGGTCCACGTAGTCCCGCCGCAGGCCGGGCGTGACCCCGTGGGCACGCCGTCGCTCCCCTGTCATGTCCCATGATGGGTGCCCCCGCGGGGTGGGGACAACTCCCATCCCCCGCGGGGACCCGCGCCGGGGTCACGGGCCGTCGGGGTGGCGGCCGGGGGTCCCAGCCCCCTCAGCGGCCCTCGTCGCTCTCACGCTCCGGTGCCATCACCCCGCCCGGCGGCACGCCGACATACGCGCTGGCCGCGTCGTGGCGGTACACCAGCTCGCCGCCGGCGGCCCCCACCTGGACGCCCGCGGCCAGGAGGCCCAGGGAGCCCACGACGGTGAGGAGCCGTGCCGAGGTGCCCACGGTGCCCCGGGCGAGCCCCACCGCGGCCACCAGGAGGACGACGCCGCTCAGGACGAGGAAGCGCTCCGCGGCCTCCTCGTGGTGCTCCAGCGCCGACTCGGGGACCACGGCCTCGACCCGATCTTCCTCTGCCTGCCCGGTGCGGAGCGCCACCGCGCTGCTGGCGAAGAGGGCCGCCGCTACGGCGACGGGCAGGGCCCATGCCTTCCAGGACACGGCGTTGCGCCGGATCGCCCAGATCGCTCCCACGACGAAGAAGGGGAGGAGGACGACGAGGACGATGGGGAAATGGACGACAGCGGGGTGGAGTGGATGCGGTAGCATATAGGGTATCCTCCCTTGAAGGTTCGCGTTGAACCTGGCAGGGCCACGCGGGTGGGCGGAATCCGACGGGCGACGCGGATCCGCCGTGCGGCAAGACGTCCGCGCGGAGCAAGACAGATGACGGAGACACCCATGGACGACGACTCTGGCCTCGACCTGCGCCTCGTCCTGGCGCTGGCTCTCGCCTCCGTAGCGGTGGGCGGGGGCGTCGATCTGGCCATGGACCAGCCCCGGGACTGGCTCAGCTTCCACGTGGTCTTCGAGACCACTATGGTCGCGGGCGCGCTCCTCATGGTGATCACCCTGTGGCTGGGGTGGTGGCGCGCCCAGAAGTCGGTGGGGGAGCTGACCCGGCGGCTGGAGGAGCGCCGGGCGGAGCGGGACGCCTGGAAGGCGAGCGCCCGGCGGGCGCTGGACGGCCTCGGCGAGGCCATCGACGAACAGTTCCGGGCCTGGGACCTTACCCCCGCGGAGCGGGAGGTGGCGATGCTCCTCCTCAAGGGCTACAGCCACAAGCGGGTGGCCAAGGTCACGGGGAGAAGCGAGCGCACCGCCCGCCAGCACGCGGCCAACGCCTACCACAAAGCGGGGCTGGCGAGCCGGGCCGAGTTGGCGGGCTTCTTCCTGGAGGACCTGTTCCTGCCGGACGGGACGGGCGGGACCGCGGCGGAGGAAGCCACGATGGGCGCGGCGGAGGGGTAGACCCACCGCCGCGCCCGCGCCTGTCAACGGGCGCTCGCCCCGGCGTCCGGAGGGGAGGGCGGGAGGACCGGCTCGTGGATGTAGGCCTCGTCCGGCGCTCCCGTGAGGGTGACGAGCCAGGCCCGGATGGAGGCGACCTGGGCCGGCGTCAGCTCCTTGCCCAGCTGGTGGCGGGCCATGAGGACGATGGCGTCGTCCAGGCGCTGCACCGAGCCGTCGTGGAAGTAGGGCCAGGTCTCCTCCACGTTCCGCAGGGAGGGGACCTTGAAGACCATGCGGTCGGCCGGCGCGCCCGTGACCTGGAAGCGTCCGGCGTCGGCCTGGCTGGGCCACGGACGGACCAGCCCCACCTTCTGGTAGATGTTGCCACCCACGTACGCGCCCGCGTGGCACTGGACGCACCCGGTGGCCACGAAGGTCTTGAGCCCTTCCTTCTCGGCAGCCGTGAGGGCGGCCGCGTCACCCTGCAGGTAGCGGTCCCACCGGGAGGGCGTCACCAGCCCCCGCTCGAAGGCGGCGATGGCCCGGCCGAAGTTGACGAACGTGACCGGCATCGCCTCCCCCGGGAACGCCCGGGAGAAGGCATCCACGTAGGCGGGCATGGCGCGGAGGGTGCTCACCACCGCGTCACCGTCGGACATCCCCATCTCCACGGGGTTCAGGACGGGACCCAGCGCCTGGGCTTCCACGTCCGGGGCCCGCCCGTCCCAGAACTGGGCGACGTGGCCGGCGGCGTTGTAGACCGTGGGCTCGTTCCGGCCGCCGACCAGGGCGTCGTGGCCCACTCCGGTGGCGCGGTGGCTGGTGCCGTAGTCGTGGAGGGGGTGGCAGGTGTAGCAGGCCACCCTCCCGTCGGACGAGAAGCGCGTATCGAAGTAGAGCATGCGCCCCAGCGCCACCTTCTCGGGCGTGCGCGGGTTGTCCGGCGACGCCATGACGGCGGGGAGGGGCTGGAACGACTTGGCCTCGGTGAGGTCCGGGCCGGCCGCGGGGACTTCCTCCGACGGCGGTGCCTGGCAGGCCGAGGCGGCGAGGGCGAGGGACAGTGCCCAGACGCCGAGGGGGTACGCCCGTCCGTGGGCGGCGGTCCTCCGCGTCGAATCGGGAATCATGCGACCATCCTCCTGAAGAAGGTGTCGCAAGCTGCCCGCGCCGGCCAGGTGGCGGAATCCGACGGATGTCCGAGGCGAGCCAGGGCCGCCCTTTCACCCGCCCGTCCGCGTCACATGTCGGAGGCGCCGCCGCCGGACGGTGGGGTGCCCATCGTCTCGAGCCACGCCGGCAGCTCCGCCACCGAGGCCAGGAGCGCCGTGTGGGGGTGGCGCTCCATGCGCTCCCGTGGGTGGGCGCCGCCCAGCACCCCGACGCTCCACCCCACGTCCGCCGCCGCGGCGGCGTCCAGGTCCGCGGTGGTATCGCCCACCACCAGGACGCCCGCCGGGTCCTCGACCCCCGCCCGCTCCATGGCGGCCCGGATCAGGTCGGGGGCGGGGCGGCCCCGGGCCACCTCGTCGCCGGTGACCACGCCCTGGAGGCCGATCCCGTCCCAGCCCAGGGCGTGGACCAACAGCTCGGCCGTGCCCCGGTCGAGGCCGGTGGCCAACACCACGGGGACCCCCCTGGTGGCAAGGGCGGCGAACGCCTCCCGGGCGCCGGGAGCCGCCCGGGCGCCGGCGCGGTAGGCGGCCTGGAGCCGGTCCAGGAAGCGGGCGTACACGGCCTCGACCGCCTCGGCGCCACCCTCCCCCGCGGAGGCGCCGGAGAGGAGGGTGGCGATGGCCTCCCGCTTGGAGCGGCCCCGCACCCGGGCCAGCTCGGTGTCGGACACCGCCACGCCGGCGCTGGCCAGCGCCTCCCGGAAGGCGGCGGGCACCTCGTCGCCGGCCACGACCGTGGTGCCCACCATGTCGAACACCGCCAGGCGGAGGCTCATGGGGGCGCCCTCCGGCTCAATGGAGGAAGCAGCGCACGCCGGTCTCGATGACGGCGACGTCCAGCTCCCTGGCCGCTTCCCGCACCGCTTCGTCCCGGACCGAGCCCCCCGTATGGGCGACCCAGCGCACGCCGGTCATGGCGGCCCGGTCCACGTTGTCCCGGAACGGGATGAAGGCGTCCGAGCTCAGGCAAAGGTCGTGGAAGCCCTCGAACCAGCCGCGCCGCTCCTCGGCCGTGAGGGGCTCGGGGCGGTAGCCCAGCGTCTCCACGAGCTGGGTCCGCTCGGGCTCGGAGAGCTGGTCCCACAGGATGTACTGGTCCACCGCGTTGGTCTTCTCCGGACGGCCGAGCCCCTCGGGGAAGCGGAGGTCCAGGACGCGGGGGTGGGTCTGGAGCATCCACTTCTCGGCCTTGGCGCAGGCGATGCGCGTGCAGTGGATGCGGGACTGCTGCCCGGCGCCCATGCCGATGACCTGCCCCTGCCACGCCACGCAGACCGAGTTGGACTGGGTGTACTTGAGGGCGGTGGTCGCCACCACGAGGGTCTCCACCACGTCGTCGGGCACGGAGGGGCCGCCCCGGAAGAGGTCGGGGGTGATGGGCTCGTCGTTGCGCTCCTGCTGGAGCGTGAGGCCGAACACCTCCCGCCGCTCCAGGGCCCCCGGCTGCCAGGACGGGTCCATGCGCAGGATCAGGTAGTTGCCCCGCTTCTTGGTCTTCAGGAGCTCCAGGGCGTCCGGCTCGTAGTCGGGGGCCACGATGAGATCCGACACCTCCCCCTTGAGCACCCGGGCCAGCGCCAGGTCCACCGTGCCGCTCACCGCGGCGGCATCGCCGAACGAGCTCACCCGGTCGCCGCCCCGGGCCCGGACGTAGGCCCGGGCCACGGCTGAATCGGGGGGCGCGCCCAGGAACTGGGAGCGGGCGAAGGCCTCGGACACCTCTCCGTCCACCGCCGCGCCGGCGGGGCTCACGTGCTTGTAGGAGGCGGCCGCCACCTTGCCGGTGGCCCGGGATAGCTCGTGCACGAGCTGCCACGCCGTGAGGGCGTCCAGGACGTTGATGTACCCGGGGGCGCCGTTCAGCACCTCCAGGGGGAGGTCGTCGCCGGGCGCCTCCAGGCGGGCCCGGTCCTGGTGGGGGTTGCAGCCGTAGCGGAGATCGATGGATGCGCTCACGAGGAAGCCTCGGTGGTTTCGTGCGGTCGGATTCGGGTGCGCACTACGATGGCGGCGAGGGGGCCTCGCGACCAGGCGAGGGGACCACCTCCCACCGGGGGAGGCGGGCGTCACGGCCGGGATGCCAGGGGGCCCGCCGTCACCCGGGCCAGCGTGCCCGCCCCCAGGGCCACGTGGAGGGGGTCGCCGCTGTCCACCAGGGTCATCCCCAGGTAGACGGCCCATGCGGCGGCCCGGGCCACGGAGGCGGGGTCGGCTCGGTACGTCTCGAGGAACACGGCCCGGGCGTCCGCCGTGGAGAGAACGGTCCAGGCCAGCGCCAGGTCGGTGGCGGGATCGCCGCCACACACGTCCACCCAGTCGAGGAGCCCCGCCACCCGGCCCTCCCGCACCACCACGTTGCGCGCGTGGAGGTCGCCGTGGATCCAGCGCCGCTCCGCCTGGACCGGCGCCGCGAGGCCCTCCCGCCACACCCCCTCCACCCGCGCCGCGTCGACGGCGCGGTGCCCCCGAAGCCGCGCCAGTCGCTCGTCGAACGCCTCGGCCCGGGTGGCCAGTGGCACCCCCCGGAAGACGTTGACGGGGGAGTCGGCGGGGGCCGGAGCGTGGAGCGCCGCCAGGGCCTCCGCCAGGCCCGCCGCGGCGGCCCCGTCCAGGGGCGGCGCACGGTCGGCGGTGACGCCCTCGATCCACGGCACCAGGCTCCACGGCCAGGGGAAGAGGTCCGAGGGGACCCCCGCATGGACGGGGACGGGCACGGCGACGGGGAGGCGGGGCGCCAGCACCGGAAGCCGGCGCTGCTCGTGGAGGAGGAGCGCCGCGGACGCCGCCCCCCGGGGCAGGCGCAGGGCCAGCTCGGGCCCCACGCGCCACATGACGGCGTCCCACCCCTCGCCCGCCCGGACCGGAGGAGCGTCGCCCAGGTCGGGACGGACGGCCCGGAGGAGGGCTCGCACCGTGGACGGGCCGACGGCGATGTCGGCGGGGGGGATCCCCACGGTCCTCCTCCCCGGGTGCTGCTCAGGGCACGAGGATGAGCTTGCCGGTCGTGCGCCGCGACTCCAGGTCGTCGTGGGCCCGGCTCGCGTCCTCCAGGGGGTACTCCCGGTAGACGTGCACGTCGAGGCTCCCCTCGGCCACGCGGCCGAGGACGTCCGCCGCCCGGGCCAGCAGCTCCAGGCGGGTGGCGGTGTAGTGGCCCAGGCTGGGGCGGGTCAGGTAGAGGGAGCCCTTCTGGTTCAGGACACGGGGGTCCAGGGGTCCCACGGGGCCGCTGGACTGGCCGAAGAGGACCATGGTTCCCCGCAGCTTCAGGAGGTCGAGCCCCTGCTCGAAGGTGGACTTCCCCACCGAATCGTACACCACGTCGACCCCCTCCCCGCCGGTGAGGCGCCGCGTCTCCTTGGCGAAGTCGTCCCGGGTGTAGACGATGACGTGGTCCGCGCCGGCCTCGCGGGCGAACGCGGCCTTTTCGTCGGTGCCGGCGGTGCCTACCACCCAGGCGCCCGCCGCCTTGGCGAGCTGCACCAGGAGGAGCCCGACTCCGCCGGCCGCCGCGTGGATCAGGGCGCGGCTGCCGGGCTCGAGGGAAAACGTGCTGGTGGCCAGGTACTGGGCCGTCATCCCCTGGAGCATGACCGCGGCGGCCTGCCGCGTGCTGACTCCGTCGGGCACCGGGACCAGCCGCCAGGCCGGCACCACGGCTTGCTCTGCGTAGGCGCCCAGCGGCCCGGTGTAGGCTACCCGGTCCCCCGGGGCGACGTCGTCCACCCCCTCGCCCACCGCCTCCACCACCCCCGCCGCCTCCTGCCCCGGCGTCATGGGGAGGGGCGTGGCGTAGAGCCCCGTGCGCTGGTAGACGTCGATGAAGTTGACCCCCGCCGCCTCGATCCGGACCAGCGCCTCGCCGGGCCCCGGCTCGGGGGCGGGGACGTCCTCCACCCGGAGCGCGTCGGGGCCGCCGTGCTCGTGGAGGCGTACGGCCTTCATGGGGCGCCTCCCGGCACGCCCATGAGGGTGCCGTTCAGGCGGCGTCGGGAGGCTTCCATGGGGGTGCCGTCCTCCGGATCGAGGGTCGGGGTACGCGGCGGACCGCTCGCCACCATGTCGCCCGGCGGCGGGCCGTGCAAGCCGTGGCCCGGTGCCCCCGCCCGCCCCGGAAGCCGCCCGGGCAGGGGATCCTACGCCGGCGGACGGTGCTATCAAACGAAGCACCCCCGGCTTCCACGAGAGGGCCATGAACGACCTCGACACGACCACGGAAGGAACGGGCGAGCGGCCCCTCTTCACGTCGCGGCGCCACCGGAAGGGCCGCCGTGTGGGGCCGTGGCTCGGCCTCCTGGCCCTGGTCGCCCTGGCGGTGGCCGGCGGCTGGCTGTGGCGGCGGTCCCATCCGGGCTCCCAGGCCGCCCGCACGGCTGCGGCCGACGTCCCCGCCGCGGCGGACACCAGCGCGCCGTCCGCGACGCCGGACCAGGCCGGGGGCGACCTGCCGCCCCTGGACGCCAGCGACGAGGCGGTGCGGCGCCTCACCGCCGGCCTCTCGTCCCGGCCCGAGTGGGCCCGCTGGCTCGTGGGCGACGGGCTGATCCGCCGCTTCGTGGTCGCGGTCACCGAGATCGCCGATGGGCGGAGCCCCCGCTCCCACCTCACCTTCATGGCGCCGGGCAAGCCGTTCCAGACCTCCCGCTCCGGGGGGCGCACCGTGCCCGCGCCGGCGAGCTACCGCCGCTACGACCTGGCCGCGGCCACCGTGGCGTCCCTGGACACCCAGGGGACGGCGGCGCTGTACCGGCGGCTCGAGCCCCTTCTCGACGACGCGTTCCGGGAGCTGGGGACCAGCGAGGGGAGCTTCCACGACACCCTGGGCCGGGCGTTCCAGAAGCTGTTGGCCGTGCCCGTACCCGACACCCCGCCCCAGGTGGTGCAGGACGAGGGCGTGTACGTCTACAGCGATCCGCGCCTCGAAGCGCTGGATCCTGCCCAGAAGGAGCTGCTCAGGATGGGGCCGGACAACGCCCGCCGGGTGCAAGCGAAGCTGCGGGAGCTGGCCGAGGCGCTGGGGTTTGAGACGCCGCCGGCGGGCTGAGGGAGGGCGGCCGGGGCGGCTCTATCCGAGAAGCGGCCGGCTCAACTCGGTGCGCCACGTCGACGGATCGCCCCCCGACTCGGGGCCGGTGAGGTAGCTCTCCCACACGTCGGCCCCCCGCTTGTGACCCTGGGCCACGATCCATTCGTCGAACTTCTCCCAGGCGTCGCCCAGCCGCTCGTAGGGGCCGTGGTAGACGGTGCGGGCCACGCGCAGGGCGGGCCGCTGCCCGGCCTTCACCCTGCCGGTCTCCCGGAGCGGACCCACCACCGGCACCCCCACCTCGAAGTCGAAGACCTCGGGGCTGACGCTGAAGTGGTGGGAGAAGACGGGTCCGGCGGGCTCCACGCCCTGGGCGGCCAGGGTGCCCATCACCTCGGAGATGGCGGGACCCATGACGCTCCGGATCTCGGACCGGGGCACCGTCAGGTGGATGACGGCGGTGGTCTGGGGCTGGAGCACCAGGATCTCCGGCTCGTCCAGGCGGACGTCGCCGCCCGGCTCCGAGGAGATCACCAGGGTGAAGCCGTCGGGGTCCTTCAGCCGGAAGAGGCGCGTGCCCCAGCGGGTGTCGGTGGGCTCCATGTCCAGGGTCCCACCCCGCTCGGTCACGCGCTTCGCCAGGCCGTCGATGTCCTGGACCGTGGTGATCCGGAGCGAGAAGCCCGCGCCCTTGGTCCGGTCCCACCCCTTCGCCCCGTCGTCCTGGCCCAGGAGGAGGCGCACGTCGCCGGCCTTGAGGGAGACCGCATACAGCTTCCCCTCCCGCTCGTGACGCCGGTCGACCGTGAAGCCCATCACGTCCCGGTACCAGGCCAGGCTCTTCTCGAGGTCGCTGGCGGTCAGCGACGCGCTCAGGGTGCGGCCGCGGAAGGACTCGGGCTGGGCACGGACGGGTCGGGGGCTCATGCGGTCTCCACGCCGGGTGTGCGGTACACCAGGGAGTTGATGTTCATGCCCGCGCCCACGGAGCCGAACACCACCACGTCGCCGGGGGCCATGGCCTGATCCTCCAGCTTGCCGCGGCGCACCCAGTCGAAGAGGGTGGGGAGGGTGGCCACGGAGCTGTTCCCCAGCCAGCCGATGGTCATGGGCATGATGCCCTCGGGGATGTCCTCGACGCCGTAGAGCTTGAAGAGCTTGGCGAGGATGGAGTCGTCCATCTTGGTGTTGGCCTGGTGCAGGAGCACCTTGGACACGTCGCCGAGGCAGAGTCCAGCCCGCTCCAGGCTGGCCCGGACCACCTGGGGGACGTGATGGACGGCGTACTCGTAGAGCTTGCGGCCCTGCATCTTCAGGTAGAGGCGGTCCTGGGCGCAGCAGGGGTCGTGGGACGGCCCCATCCGGAGAAGGCGGGCGTGCTCCAGGGTGTCGGAGCGGGTGACGTGGCTGAGGATGCCCACGGGCTCTTCCACCTCCACGGCCTCCAGCACCACCGCCCCCGCCCCGTCCGCGTAGATCATGCTGTCGCGGTCGTGGGGATCCGACACCCGGGACAGGGTCTCGGCGCCGATGACCAGCGCCCTCCCCGCGTCGCCCGAGCGGAGGAAGTAGTCGGCCTGGATCACCGCCTGGAGCCACCCCGGGCACCCGAAGGGAAGGTCGTAGGCGACGCACCAGGGGTTGGCGATGCGGAGCCTCTCCTTGACGCGGGCGGCCAGGGTGGGGACGAAGTCGGGGCAGCCGTTCTCCGGACGCACGTCGCCGAAGTTGTGGGCCACCACGATGTAGTCCAGCGTCTCCGGATCGATGCCGGCGTCGGCCAGGGCCAGCTCCGCCGCCCGCACCCCCAGGTCCGACGCCACCACGTCGTCGGCCGCCCAGCGCCGCTCGGAGATGCCTGTGATCTGCTCGAGCTTCTCGACGATGCGCGGGTTCTGTGCGGGGTCGATGGGTTGGCCGCGATCCAGAAAGAACGCGTGCTCCAGGAACGCCGCGTTCTCCACCCGCCTGGCGGGGAGGCAGCTACCCGAGCCCGTGAAGACCGAACAACGACGTCTGATCAGATGCCGACCGGGGGGAGAGTGCGAGGGGATGGCCGCCGGTCAGTCTAAGCGCCCGCACGGGCGTCCGCCAATCCGACGCCCCGTCAGTACGTCAGCGTGGCGATGACCTCGGCCACGAGGGCGTTGGACGACGCCACGAAGCTGGGCAGCTCCTCCCGCATCTCCGCCACCTGGCGCTGACGGTGCTTCAGGTCCTCGATCATCTGGTCCCGGAGCTTGGCGAAGCTCTCCAGCCGCTTCTCGATGGAGGCGGCGGCGCTGAGGGCCTCGTCGGCGTCGTTCAGCGTGAGCGTCTCGGTCTTGGTGACCAGTCCGCGGGACCCGTCGCGGGCGGTATGGGAGTACTCGATCACGGCGGGGTAGCTGGTCTTGGCGTCGGCGGCCAGCTCCTGGATCTCCTGGGCCACCTTCTCCAGCCGCTGCATCTCCGTCTTCTTCTCGGCCAGGAGCTCGACCAGGTCCTGTTCCAGGGAACGGGCGCCGCCGTCGGCCAGCTTGGCCATGTCCTTGGTGGCCGCCTTGATCTTGTCGGTGTCGCTCCCGGGGGCCGAGGGCCAGCCCAGGGCGTCGGCCGCCGTGGAGAGGGCCCGCCGGAGCTGCTCCCGCTGGCGCACCCGGAGCCTCCCGTCCTGACGGAGCCTCTCGAGGGCGAGGGATGCCATCTCCCGCCCGGCTCCATCGAGCTCGGGCGACTTCATCATCGGGTGCGTCGTCTTTCCAGAGATGGCCGGTCTCCTGGGGTTTTCAGGGGGGTGCTCGGGCGTGGACCACACCTTCACCGTGTGTTCTACCCCCGTGGCGCCGGTTCGGTACCACGGTTCCGTCGGATCAGGTCCGGGACGGTGCTGCCGCCGCGGCGCCCAGGCCCGCGGCGCGGCCGGTCGCCCACGCCCACAGGAAATTGTACCCCCCGATGGGGCCGAAGGCGTCCAGCAGCTCTCCGCACAGGAAGAGGCCTGGACGGACGCGGCTCTCCAGGGTGCGGGGGTCGACCTCCCCAAGGGCCACCCCACCGCCGGTGACCTCCGCCTTCTTGTAGCCCTCGTCGCCGGTCCAGGGGAGCGGGTAGTGGGCCAGCACGTCGACGAGGCGGGCCCGCTCTTCCCGCCGAAGGCGAGCCAGGGAGCGGTCGGCGGGCACCCCGGACTCGTCGATGAGGGCGTCCGCCAGGCGGGTGGGGAGCCGCCGCCGGAGGAGCGACGCCACGGTGCCGGAGGGCTCCTCCCGGAGGGCCCGGTCCCAGGCCGGCCCGTCCTCGCCCGTCCAGCGCACCAGGATCGGCTGGTCTTCCCGGGTGCCGCCCGCCATGCGCCGGCGCACCGCCACGTGCGACACGTCCAGGACGGCGGGGCCGCTGTAGCCCCGGTGGGTGAAGAGGAACCCACCCCGGGTCTCGAAGCTGCCCCGCGCCAGGGGCGCCGTGATCTCCACGTCCAGGGACACGCCGGCCAGAGCGGCGTGGCGGGGCGGCCGGGCGGTGAGGGGGGTGAGGGCCGGGTAGAGGGGGTGGAGGGTGTGGTCGAGGGCTTCCAGGAGGCGGAGGCCGGTGCCGTCGCTCCCCGTCGCCGGGACCGAGAGGCCGCCGGTGGCGACGATGACGGAGGACGCCTGCAGGACCTCGCCCCCCGCGAGCCCCACCCGCCATCGGGGCCGTCCCCCCGGCTCCAAGGAGGTGACGTGGGCGCCGAAGCGCACGATGACGCCCCGCTCCCGGGCGAGGGCCACCAGCCCGTCCCTCACGTCCCGCGCCCGGTTCGAGGTCGGGAAGAGCTTGCCCGTCTCCGGCTCCAGCGCGAGCGGGAGCCCCAGCGTCCCCTCGAAGAAGCGGCGCTGCTCCTCCGGGGGCCACGCGCGCAGCATGTTGCGCATGGAGTGGGGCGAGGAGGCCGTGACGTACTGCTCCGGCCGCCAGCGGGACGGAAGGATGTTGCAGCGCCCGCCCCCGCTGATGAGGATCTTCCGCCCCCCGTCCGCCGTGCGCTCCAGGAGGGTGACCCGCCGCTCCCCCTCCGCAGCGTGGATGGCCGCCATGAGGCCCGCCGCGCCGGCGCCGATGACCGTGATGCCCCCGTCCGTCATGGGGAGGATGATAACGGCGGGCGGTCTACGGCGGCCCCCGGCGCAGCGCGAACACCTCCACCCGCTCCACCCCCGTCTCGTCCCGGGCGACGCCCGCGACCCGGTCTCCCCGGACGTCCATGAGGCGCACCCCCGGCGGGATGGGGACGCGGGCCGCCGGCGTGCCGTCCGTCCGGACGACCAGCCGCGTGCCCCCCGTGCGCAGACGGCCGAGCCAGTGGCTGTCGGTGGAAGGCGCGTAGAGCTTGAGCCACAGCCGGCCGCTACCGCCCATCAACAGGTCTTCCGGTGCGGCGGACCTCACGTCGGGCGGGACATGCGCTGGCTCAGGAGCGCCGACCCCGGCCGCAGTGGCCGGGGGGCGCCCACCGGCGTGAAGCCGGCCTTCTCGTAGAGGCGGCGGGCCGGCGTGTTCCCGTCCGTGACGTCCAGGACCACCTGGCGGGCCCGGGCGTCCCGGGCCCAGGCGACGATCGCTGCCAGCAGGTCGGCGCCCAATCCCCCTCGCCGCAGCTGAGGGGCCACCCACATCTGGTAGACGTGGGCGGTGCCCGGATCCTCCGCCTCGATGCGGCCCCAGGCGAGCCCCACAAGGCCGCCGCCCCGCTCCACCACCAGGGGAAGGTCCGTCGCCGAGGCCGCGCCGGCCTCCACCCGCTCTGCCCACGCCTCGTCGGACCACGCCGTCTCGCGCTCCAGCGTGCTCCCGAAGGCGTCCGGGGCGTCGGCGAGGGCCGCCAGGCGCAGCCTCCGGTAGGCGGGCCCCTCGTGGGCCTCGAGGCGGCGGACGTGGGGGGCGCGGGGGGCGCGGGGGAGGCCGCTCATGGATGCATCCTCTGGACGGGGAGGTCATGGGGCAGCGCGCGCCGTCGACAACGCAACACACCTCCCGGCGGCGACCCGATCGTGCTGCGTTGTCGGCGAACCGCCCACCCGAACGGAACGCACCGCGGGGACGGCCGCGTCCGCATCCTGGCCCCCCGCCTCACAGGGCCAGGCTGACGCGCAGCCCCACCACGGTGGCACCGCGGAAGATCAGGGACGCGAAGGCGTTGAGGCCCGGATCGGGGTCCTGGAAAGTGAGCACGCGCTCGGCGCCGTCCACGCTTTCGGTGGGGGCGCTCCAGTCCACGTGGGTTCCGATGCGGTCGGCGTAGTCAGCCAGGAGCGCCCGCATGTCGGCTTCCCCACCCAGCCCGTCGGAGCGCCGCAGCGTCACCACGCTCGTCTCGGGGGGCGCGGTCTGGACCTCCAGGGTGGCACCTCCCGGGAAGCCCAGGCGCAGGGTGCCGAAGGAGGTGCCGTCGAACTCCCCGCTCACCGCTCCCTCACAGGAGACGGGGGCGCCCCAGCGCTCCACCGCCCACCGGGTCAGTCCGTCGGCCTCGAGCATCCCGTCCCGGAGGCGGGTCACCCACGCGTCGGCGTCCGGCCCGTCGCACGGCGCGGGGAGGGTGCCGGGGTGGGCGGCCGCCAGGGCGGCCAGCAGGGCGACGACGAGCGCCAGGGCGTGCCCCTCAGTTCATCCCGCAGCCGCCCCCGCAGCAGCCGCCCCCGAAGCCGGTGTCGCAGCGGGGCGCCTCGGCGCTCCCGCCCGCGTGCACGGCGGCGGCGGAGAGGACGGGCACGGCAGCGGCCCCGCAGGCGGGGCACTCGATGGGCTCCTCCCGCTCGGCGTACTTGCGCAGCCGCTCGGTGGCGGTGCCGCAGGCGGGACAGGCGTATTCGTACAGGGGCATGGAAGTCCTCCGTTCGTCGGCGATCGGGTGGCGGACCTCAGCCGGCTCCGCCGGCCTTCACCAGCCGCACCCTTCCCTTCCCGAATACCTTCTGAAGCTCCTCCAGGGTCCCGTTCGTGACGTCGGCCCGGAGGCTCCGGGAGCGGAAGCGGGCGCCGCCGCCGTTGCCCAGGGCGAGCTCGACCGGGGCGGGGCCGGGGTGCTCGGTGAGGACCAGGCGGGCCCGGGCGAAGGCGTCTTCGGCCACGTCGGCGCCGAACTCCAGCTCGATCTGGACGGCCAGGCGGCCGGAGGCCGGGACGGCCTCCAGGGGCTCCACCTCGTCCAGGAAGATGGGTGGGTCCTCCTCGTCCCGCTCCCGGTTGCTCACCGCGCCCCGGATGAGCACCACGCCGTCCTGCACCAGCGTCTCCTTGGCCGCCTGCCACGCCTCCTTGAACGCCAGCACGGTGGCGGTGCCGTGGAAGTCCTCCACCTGGATCTTGCCCCACTCCGAGCTGTCGCGCTTGGAGATCTGGCGCGCCACCGAGGTCACCACGCACGCCAGCTCCACCTTCTCGCCGGCGAAGGCCTTGAGCCCGGCGGTGGTGACGCTGTCGAAGGCCCGCACCACCTCCCGGAAGCGGTCCAGGGGGTGGCCGGAGATGAAGAAGCCCAGGGCCTCCTTCTCCCGGGCGAGACGCTCGGCCTCGTCCCACTCGGGGACGGTGGGAAGGCCGGGGTCCTTTCGCTCCACCGCCGAGCCCGAGCCGAAGAGGGAGGCCTGCCCGGCCTCCTTCTCGGCGTGGCGCGCCTGCACCTCCTGGTAGGCCACGTCCAGCCCGGCCAGGAGCTGGGAGCGGTGGCCGAAGGCGTCCAGGGCGCCGGCGGCGATGAGGGCCTCGCAGGCGCGCTTGTTCAGTGCCCGGATGTCGATCCTCTCCAGGAAGTCGAAGAGGCTCGTGAAGGGCCCGGCCTCCCGGGCGTCCAGCACGCTCTTCACCGCCGAGGCCCCCACGCCCCGGACGGCGCCCAGCCCGAAACGGATCTGGGTGCCGCCGATGGCGGTGAACTTCCACCCCGACTCGTTCACGTCGGGGGGCAGGACCTCGATGCCCTCCGCGAGCTTCGGGAGGTAGCGGTGCAGGTCCCGGCACTCGGCGATGTACTTCACCACGTCGTCCGTCTTGTCCAGGACGGCCGACAGCATGGCCGCCATGAACTCGGCCGGGTAGTGGGCCTTGAGCCACGCGGTCTGGTAGCTCAGCAGCGAGTAGGCCGCGGAGTGGCTCTTGTTGAAGCCGTAGCGCCCGAACGTCTCGATCTGCTCGGCCAGGTCGGTGGCCAGCCGCTTGTCCACGCCCCGCTCGGTAGCCCGCTCCACGAACTTGCCCAGCTCCTTCTTGATGAGCTCGGCGTCCTTCTTCCCCACCGCCTTCCGCAGCACGTCGGCTTCGCCCAGGCTGTAGCCGGCCAGGACGTTGGCGATGCGCATCACCTGCTCCTGGTAGACGATGATGCCGTACGTCGGCTCCAGCGCCTTCTCCAGGGCGGGGTGGGGGTACGTCACCGGCTCCTGCCCCAGCTTCCGGCGGATGTAGACGTCCGTCATGCCGCTGTCGAGGGGGCCCGGGCGGATGAGGGCGTTGGTGGCGACCAGGTCGTCGAAGCGGTCGCACTTCATGGCTCGCAGCTTGTCCAGGGCCAGGTTGGACTCGAACTGGAACACGCCGCTGGTGCCGCCCCTGGCGAGCATGCGGTAGACGGCGGGGTCGTCCAGGGGGACGTCGTCGATGTCGCCGTACACGTCCCCCGTATCGGGGTGCTCCAGCCGCCCCAGACGCGCCTTCACCATCTCCACCGCGTCGTGGATGACCGTGAGGGTCTTGAGGCCCAGGAAGTCCATCTTGAGCATGCCCGCCTCTTCCAGGCAGGTCATGTCGTACTGGGTGACGGCCATGTCGCTGCCGTCGCCTGCGCTCTTGCCGGTCTGGATGCACACCGGCACGTAGTCGTCCAGGGGCCCCGGGGCGATGACCACCCCCGCGGCGTGGACCGAGCTGTGGCGGCTGAGGCCCTCCAGCGTCATGGAGTAGTCGAAGAGCCGCTTGTGCCGCTCGTCCTGCTTGTAGAGGGCCTTCACCTCGCCGAGCTGCTTCACCGCCTCCTCCACGGTGAAGCTCTGGCCGGGCGCGTTGGGGATGAGCTTGGCGATGCGGTCGGTCTCCGAGGGCTCGAAGCCCAGCGTCCGGCCCACGTCACGGATGATGGCCCGGGACTTCATGGTCCCGAAGGTGATGATCTGCCCCACCGCGTCGGCGCCGTACTTGGTGCGCACGTAGTCGATGACCTCACCCCGCCGCTCGAAGCAGAAGTCGATGTCGATGTCGGGCATCGAGATCCGCTCGGGGTTCAGGAAGCGCTCGAACAGCAGGTCGTGCTCGAGGGGGTCGATGTTCGTGATGCCCAGGCCGTAGGCCACCAGGGAGCCGGCGGCCGACCCTCGCCCCGGCCCCACGGGAATGCCGTGGCGCCGGGCCCAGTCGATGAAGTCCCAGGTGATGAGGAAGTAGCCGGCGTAGCCCGTCCCCTCGATGACGCCCAGCTCGTAGTCCAGCCGCTCCCGGACGTCGTCGGGCAGCGGGTCGCCGTAGCGCGCCTTCGCGCCCTCGCTGGCGAGGTGGACGAGGTACTGGTTCTCGTCCTGGTGCGCCTCCGGGAGGGGGAAGGCGGGGAGGTGGTACTTCCTCTCGAAGACGAGGTCGACCTGGTCCAGGATGGCGAGGGTGTTCTCCAGGACGTCGGGGCGCCCGGGGAAGTGACCCGCGATCTCGGGGGCGCTCTTGAAGTAGAGCCCCCCGTCGTAGTGCATGCGGTTGGGGTCGTCCCGGTCCTTCCCCAGGCCGATGCACAGGAGGACGTCGTGGGCCTCGTGGTCGGACGCGGTGAGGAAGTGGGCGTCGTTGGTGGCCACCACCGGGAGCCCCAGCTCTTCGGCCAGGGCGAAGACCTTCCGGTTGAGGTCGGCCTGGCCCTCGGTCTCGTGGGCCTGGACCTCCAGGTAGTAGCGGTCCTGGAAGACGTCGGCGTACCACGAGGCGGCCTCCCGGGCGCCCTCCTCGTCGTCGGCCGCGAGGTGGCGTGCGACCTCGCCGGCCATGCACGCCGAGCTGACGATGAGCCCCCCGGCGTGGGCGGCCAGGACCTCCCGGTCGACCCGGGGCCGCATGTAGAAGCCCTCCGTGTACCCGATGGAGGAGAGCTTCACAAGGTTGCGGTACCCCTCCAGGTCACGGGCCAGGAGCACCAGGTGGTAATAGGCCCGCTCGCCCTGGCCGCCCCGGGACCTGTCCCGGCGGTCGCCGGGGGCGACGTACGCCTCCATCCCCACGATGGGCTTGAGCCCCGCCTTCCGCGCCGTCTTGTGGAACTGCCAGGCCCCGAACAGGCAGCCGTGATCGGTGAGGGCGAGCCCCGGCATCTCGAACTCCTGGGCCTTCCGCACCAGGTCCGGGATGCGGTTGGCGCCGTCGAGGAGCGAGTACTCGGAGTGGGTGTGGAGGTGGACGAAGCTCACGGGCGGCCGGTTCGGCTGGTACGGGGGTGCCGTCGGGAGGCGGAGACCGCACCATCATGCAGGGGCGGCGCTTCCGGTTCAACCGGGGTCGGAGGGGCGTCGCGCCGTTGGGCCGTTTTCGGGTGTCACTCCATCCTGAGTGCAACCAGGGCGTCCAGCCTGGCCGCCCGGAGCGCCGGCACCAGACCCGCACCCACGGCGACCACCAGCATCACCACCGCGGCGGCCGACACGGCCCCCGGGCTTGTCGGCGCCACGCCGTAGAGCAGGCTTGCCACCACGGGCGCGGCGGCGAGGGCGGCGGGCACGCCCAGGGCGAGACCGATCGCGGCGAGGGCTACCACCTGGCGGAGCACCAGCCACAGGATCTGCCCGGGCCGCGCGCCGACGGCCATCCGTACCCCGATCTCGCTGGTGCGCCGTGTGACGGCGTACGACGTCACGCCGTGGAGGCCGATGCCGGCCAGGAGGAGGGCAAAGGCCCCGAAGAGGGTGAGGAGTTGGGTGAACACCCGCTCCCTGGCGCTGGTCTGGGCGATGATCTCCGTCTCGGCCCGGAGGGTGGGGACCGGTATGTCGGGGTCGACGCGGCGCACCGCGTCGCGCAGGCGGGGCTCCAGTCGCGAAACGGGCAGGTCCGTGCGCAGGAAGACGTGATATCCTCCGTACGCCGACCTCTGGAAGGCGGACGGGTAGACGGTGGCGGGCACGCCGCTCCGCTGGCTTCGGTAGGGCATGTCGTTGATCACGCCCACGATCTGGAGGTCCCGCTCCCCCCAGCGCAGGGTGGCGCCCAGGGGAGACGACCCGTGGTAGATCTCCTGGACCGCCTTCTCGTTCACCACCGCCACCGCGGGCGCGTCGGGACCGTCCTGCAGGCCTGGCATGCGGCCGGAGACCAGCCGGGCCCCCATCGTCTCCAGGAAGGCGGGGCCGATGCCGTTGGCGTACACCGACACGCGCTGGCCGTCGACCACCATGGAGCTGTTGGACACGATGCCGCTCAGGGGCGCGTTCTCCACCAGGGTCACCGAGTGCACGCCGGGGATCCGGCCGAGGGCGGCCAGCAGCTCCTGGTAGAGCCTGGGATACTGGTCGGAGCTCAGGACCGTGTAGCCAGGGTCCACCTGGAAGGAGAAGAGGTTCCGCGGATCGAAGCCCAGCTCCACGGCGCCCAGGTTCGCCACGGTACGCAGGAAGAGGAGCGCGCCCACCACCAGAGGCAGGGAGACGGCGACCTGGAGGGCGATGAGGGCCCGGCTGGCTTTGAGCTTCGGGTTCGATGCCCCGGCGCCCCGCTGCCCCAGCCATCCCACGGGGTCGAGCCCCGACAGACGGAGAGCCGGCAGGAGGCCAAACGCGGCTGTGGCGGCCACGGCCAGGGCGGCGCTCACCGTCAGGACGGTGGGGTCGAGGCTCACCTGCATGTCCACGTCACCGAACGCGCCGGCGCCCAGGCTCCCGCTCAGGAGCCCGCGCAGGGCCTGCCGGCCGACGACCGTGAGCGCCACGCCCAGCGCCGTGCCCACCACGGCCAGCACCAGGGCTTCCAGCAGGAGCTGGCGCAGGATCCGTCCACGCCCGCCGCCCAGGGCGCGCCGCACGGCGATCTCCCGCTGGCGTGTCACGCCGCGGGCGAGCATCAGGCTGGCCAGGTTCACGCACGCGATGAGGAGCACGATGCCCACCACCCCCGACAGGAAATAGAGGAGGCGCGCGACGCTCGGGCTCACCGGCTCTGCGCCCTGGGCACCGTCGACGAGGTGCAGCTCGGGGAGGTGGCCGTCCCCGCTCAGGAGGGGGGAAGGGGTGGCGCGAAAGGACGCCGCCAGGGCGTGGAGCGTCGCGGCGGCGGAGGCGGTGGCCGGCACCCGGGCCATGAGCCGGAGCCAGAAGGCCCCGTCGGCCGTGAAGGCCGATTCGTCCGGGGGCATGCGCCCGTAGACCCGGGGCTGGGCCGACAGGGGCACGGTGACCTCGGTCTGGGGGAAGAAGCCCCCCATGGAGAGCCCCTTGAAGCCCGCTCCGGTCACGCCCACCACCTGGGCGGGTACGCCGTTGACGCGGATGGTGCATCCGACGGTGGCGGGGTCACCCCCGAAGGCCCGCATCCACAGGGCATGGCTGAGCACGGCCACGAGGGGCGCTCCGGGCCGATCGTCGTCGGGCCCGATGCCCCGCCCCAGGGCCATGGGCGGCTTCAGACCCGTGAAGTAGCCGCCGTCCACCATGGCGCCCCCGGCGGACACCGCCGGCTGGTCGCCCAGGGCTACGCTCACGCCGCGGAGGAACGCGAACGCGAACACGTCCACGCCCGGCGGCGCCACGTCGCGGAGCGCCCGGTAGAGGGGATAGCTGAAGTTGCTCCGCAGAGACTCGCCGGTGGCAGGGTCGCGGTAGTCGGTGGACCCGTACTGGTCGATGTCGAAGTCGCCCTCGCGGCGCCACGCCAGGAGCTTCAGCTCGTGGGGCCGCTCCACGGGAAGGGGCGTGAGGACCAGCGTGCGCACCACGCCGAACATGGCGGTGTTCGCGCCGATGCCGATGGCCAGGGAGAGGACGGCCACCACCGTGAAGCCGGGGCTCCTGCGCAGCACCCGGAGGACGTAGCGAAGGTCCGACACCAGTCCCGGCATGGTCTCTCTCCTGTTCGAGTCGCGGAGGTGAGACAGCGCAGGGGTTTCTTGCGTTGCCGGGCCGGGGGTGCGAGGCGGCCTCCTTGCCTGCCGGCGGGGGGGGCTCCACCGTGGAAGAGGCCCCTCCGTCCCCTGCGAGACGACTCCCATGAGCCCGTCCGGGTTGCGCGACGTCCCCGTCCTCGTCACCGGCGCCACCGGCTTCATCGGCTCGGCCCTCGCCCGCCGTCTCGCCGAGAAGGAAGGCGCCCGGGTCACGGGCACCGGGCGGAGCCTGGACAAGGTCCGCTACCTGGAGGAGGTGGGGGTGACGCTCCGGGCGGCCGACGTCGCCCGCGAGGGCGAGGTGGCGGCCCTCACCAAGGGACAGGAGGTGGTCTTCCATGTGGCCGGCGGCATCCGCCGCAAGGCCGCCGACACCGCAGCCCTGAACGTGGATGGCAGCGAGCGGGTGGCCCGGCGGGCGGCCCACGCGGGCGTGCGGCGCCTGGTCCACGTGAGCTCGGTGTCCGTCTACGAGATCGAGGGCGACGACGACGTGATCGTGGAGTCCACGCCCCTCGCCCTCGACTCGCCCGGCGCCTACGCGCGCACCAAGGCCCGGGGCGAGGTCGCCGTGCGCCGCATCGCCCACGACCGGGGGATGGAGGTGGCGGTGGCGCGGCCGTCCATGGTGTACGGTCCCGGTCACGGCACGTGGACCGTGGGCTCGGCCCGGGCCGTGTGCCAGGGGCGGCGCCTGCTGGTGGGCGACGGCTCCGGGCTCTTCCACCCGGTCTACGTGGACGACGTGGTGGACGCGCTCGTCCTCATGGCCACGACCCCGGCCGCCGCCGGCCAGGCGTTCAACGTCACCGCCGGCACCACCACGTGGCGCGACTTCATGGCGCGCTACGGCGCCCTGTGCGGCAGGGAGCCCCGGGGCATTCCCCGCTGGGTGGTCCGCGCCCTGGTCTCGCTCAACCGGATTCCGGGCGTGCGCACGCCCCTGGACCGGAGCTCCCTGGCCATGGCCGCGGGGCGCCTCCACTTCTCCAACGCCAAGGCCCGGGACGTCCTGGGATGGACGCCCCGGACCGGGCTCGACGAGGGGATGGAGAAGACCCTCCGCTGGATCCGTGAGGAGGGTGTGCTGTCAGGGATTCCGGGGATTCCGGATCTGGCCGCCGGGGCCTGATCCGGTGGAACCGCTCTTGCCACTGGAGAAGGGGGTGGAAGGGACCCTGGAGTGAACGGACGGAGGGGCGCGACATGACGAGGAAGGCGGAGACGACGTGGAGCTGGAAGGCGTGGCTGTTCGTGCCCTTCATGGTGCTGGTGCCCCTGGCGACCTACGCCTGTGACGGGGCCTCCACACCTCCGGTGGATCCCGACGGGAGCACCGCGCCGGCGGTGAAGGACCAGCGGCACCCGCCCCGCCACCTGTCGGTTCAGAAGGTGGCGGAGCGGGAGGCTGCTTCAGGGGGTCAGGAGGCCCGCTTGCGGCGCGGGCGCTCGTCGGCCTGATCCGGCGGCCGCTCCTGGGCGGGGTAGCGGTGCTGCCGCTGATCCCAGGTCACGTCCACGCGCCGGTCCCGCTCCGACTCCGGCGGCTCGGCCTCGTCATCGGCCCGGCCCTCCTCCTGCCGGTCCGTCGTCTTCACAGCCATCTCGTTGCTCATCGTCGCTCCTCGCCCCTGGTCTCACGGGCGAGGTAGAGGTGCAAGAGGCGTGCGCCCGAGGCGCCGCCGGTGCGTGCGAAGGTCCGCACGCATCTAAGCCCCCTGGACGGTGCGCGCAACACCCCGGGGAAAATTCGTTGTCGCGTGAAGGGGTGATCAGTCCCGCGGCGTGACCGTGTAGCAGAGGGCCGTGCCCTCCAGCGCGACGGTGCCGTCGTCCCGGGTGACGGTGGTCCTGAGGCGGGTGATGGGCTTGTCGCTCCTCACCTCCAGGACCTCCACGGCGCCCGTGATGGTGTCGCCGGGCCGCACCGGAGCCTTGAAGCTCCAGTCCACGTGGAGGAACACCGTGCCGGGGCCGGGGAGGTCTTCGGCCACCACGGCGTTCAGGATCGCCGTGGTGAGGCCCCCCTGGACGATGATCTCGCCGAAGCGGGTCGCCCGGGCGAACGCCTCGTCGTAGTGGAGGGGATTCCTGTCGCCGCTGACGGCGGTGAAGCGCTCGATGTCGCCGGCCTCGACCGTGCGCGAGCGCTCGGCCCTCTGGCCGACCGTGGGCGCGCCGCCGGGCCAGGCGGAGGTGGAGGAGGTGGTCATGGCCCGAAGCTGGCGGACCGGAGCTTGCGGGTCCAGCACAGCGTCACGAATACGTCCACGAACAGTGGCAGGAATCCACCATGGCCATCCCCGACGCTTCCCGGAGCGGCACCTTCCAGATCGGTGACCTCACCGTGCACCGCCTCGGTTTCGGGGCCATGCGCCTCACGGGCGACGGCATCTGGGGTCCCCCCGACGACCGGGAGGCGGCGAAGGCCGTCCTCAGGAGAGCGGTGGAGCTCGGCGTGACCCTCATCGACACCGCCGATTCCTACGGCCCCGACGTGTCGGAGGAGATCATCGCCGAGACCCTCCATCCCTACCCGGCCGACGTGGTGATCGCGACCAAGGGAGGCATGGAGCGGGCGGGGCCGGGGAAGTGGTCCCGGAACGGCCGGCCCGAGCACCTGCGGAAGGCGCTGGAGGGAAGCCTGAAGCGTCTCAAGGTGGAGCGGATCGACCTCTACCAGCTGCACGCCCCCGACCCCGACGTCCCCTACGCCCACTCGGTGGGGACGCTGGAGGACCTCAGGCGGGAAGGGAAGATCCGCCACATCGGCGTCTCCAACGTGAGCGTGGACCAGCTCCGCACCGCCATGAGTGAGACCCGGGTGGTGTCGGTCCAGAACCCCTACAACGTGGAGCGGCGCGACGCGGAGCCGGTGCTGGACGTGTGCAGGCGCTCGAGGCTGGCATTCCTCCCCTACATCCCCCTGGGCAGGGGCGACCTCACCGCCGAGGACGGGCCGTTGGCCTCCATGGCCGAGGAGAAGGGCGCCACCCCCGGTCAGATCGCCCTCGCCTGGCTCCTCCACCACGCCGACGTGATCTGCCCCATCCCGGGCACCTCGAGCCGGGAGCACCTGGAGGAGAACGTCGCAGCCGCCGAGGTGGAGCTCACGGAGGCCGACATGGCGGCGCTGGAAGGGGTGGCGGCGGCGGAGAGCTCCCCGCGCCGCTGAGGGTGCATTTCCTACGGCGGGGACGCCGCACCGTGGCCATGTTGAGGCATGGCCACGGTGCGGCGTCACTCCCTCGGAGCGTTCTTCGTGCTGGCCTACGCCCTGTCGTGGGCGGCGTGGGCCCCCCTCGTGGTGGCGCCCGGGAGGGCGGTCGCCGGGTCTCCCTGGTCGGTTCTCCATTTCGCCGGCCTGATGGGACCGGCGCTCGCCGCCCTGGTCGTGGCCAGCCTGGCGGGCCCGCCGTCCTGGCCCCGCCTACGGGCGCGCCTCACCGCGGCGCGGGGGCGGGCCCGGTGGCTGCTGGTGGGGGGGCTGATGCCCTTCGGTTTGTTCCTGCTCGCGGGGGCGGGCCTCCGACTGGCGGGCCAGTCGGTGGCGTTCGAGGGGCTGGGGAGCTTCCCCAAGCTCCCGGGCGTCGGCCTGGTCGCGGCGTGGGCGGTGCTCCTCGTGACCGCCGCGGGGGAGGAGCTGGGGTGGCGGGCCTTCGCCCTGCCCCGTCTCCAGCGTCACCGGAGCGCCCTGAAGGCCACGGCGCTGCTGGTGCCCGCCTGGGCCCTCTGGCACCTCCCCATGTTCGTCTATGATCCGGTCTTCAGCGCCATGGGCGCGGCGGGCGCGGCCGGGTGGCTGGCGTCACTCGTCGCGGGTGGGGTGATCCTCACCTGGCTCCTGAACGCATCGGGAGGGAGCGTCCTTCCCTGCGTGCTCTTCCACGGTGCCACCAACGCGGTATTCATGTCCTCGGCCGGGGAGGGGACGGCCGGCGGCGTGGCGGGCGCCCTGTTCATGGTGACGGCGGTCCTGGTGCTCCTGGCGAGGGGGCGGGAGCTGGGCCGCTGAGGGGGAGGAACGCTCGTTGCAGCCGTCCGGCGGCCGTGCGACGTTTCACCTCCGCGGGCGCCCGGTCCCCCGTGCCGGACGCCCTGCGCTGCTTCGAGAAGGAGGCCGCCAATGATCCGATCGATTCGTACGAGCGCCGTGCCGGTGCTCGCCCTCGTCCTCGGCGCCCTGGCGCCGACGGCCCTCCGGGCCCAGCAGCAGCAACACGACGGGGGCGCCGACCACGACTCCATCCCCCAGCCGCTCCACGTCGTCACCCACCACAGCGCCCGCATCGGCGGCACGACGGTGGACTACGACGCCACGCTGGGCAGCATCCTGATCCGGGACGACGACGACCAGCCCATCGGCGAGATCTACTATACGGCCTACCGGCGCACCGACCTGGGCGACCAGGACGCGTCCCACCGGCCCCTCACCTTCGCCTACAACGGTGGGCCCGGGTCGGCGTCGCTGTGGCTCCACATCGGCGCCCTCGGCCCCAAGCGCGTGCTCACCGGCGACACCGCCCACGTGCCGCCCCCGCCGTACCAGCTCACCGACAACCAGTACAGCATCCTGGACGTCACCGACCTGGTCATGATCGACCCGGTGGGCACGGGCCTCAGCCACACGGTGGGGAACGGGAAGGGCACCCAGTTCTGGGGCATCGACGAGGACGCCCGCTCCCTGGCCCAGTTCATCACCCGCTACCTGAGCCAGAACGACCGCTGGAACTCGCCCCGCTACCTCCTGGGCGAGAGCTACGGCACCACCCGCTCGGCGGCCCTGGCCAAGGTGCTGCAGAACGACAACGTGGACCTGAACGGGGTGATCCTGCTGTCGTCGGTGCTGGACTTCCAGACCATCAACTTCAACCCCGGCAACGAGCTCCCCTACATCTTCTACCTGCCCTCCTACGCGGCCACGGCGTGGTACCACCAGGTGCTGCCCGACCGTCCGGCCGAGCTGGAGCCGTTCCTGGACCAGGTGGAGAAGTTCGCCATCGGCGAGTACGCCCACGCCCTCCTGGAAGGGCCCGACCTGCCGGCCGCCGAGCGGAGCGACGTGCTGGACAAGCTGGTCCAGTACACGGGGCTGGACCGCACCTACCTGGAGCGGGCCAACCTGCGGGTCGAGTACGGCGCGTTCATGAAGGAGCTCATGCGGGAGCACAACCTGGTGGTGGGCCGGCTGGACTCCCGCTTCACCGGGGCCAGCGAGGACTGGCTCGGCGAGGACGCCGACTACGACCCCCAGAGCGCCGCGGTGAGCAGCGCGTTCGCCTCGGCGTTCAACCGCTACCTGCGTGACGACCTGGGCTACAAGGGGAGCCGCCAGTACGTGGTGAGCGGCAACGTGCAGCCGTGGAACTGGCAGCAGGGGCGGGTCTACTGGCCCGGGCACACCGACGTGGCCGACGACCTGGCCGACGCCATGCGCCGCAACCCCACCCTCAAGGTGCAGCTCAACAGCGGGTACTACGACCTTGCCACCCCCTACTTCGCCTCGGACTACACCATGAAGCACATGCAGCTTCCCCCGCGCATCCTGGCGAACGTGGAGACGGAGAAGTACAAGGCCGGGCACATGATGTACCTGTACGAGCCTGCGCTGGCCCGCCTCAAGCAGAACGTGGCCGCGTTCATCCAGCGCACCTCGTCGGCCGCGACCCGGGCCGCCTCCATGGCCGGAGACGCCGGCTTCTGAGCGAGGGCGGGGAGGGAGCACCCGACGGCGGCACCCCCGGAGCAGGACGCCCGGGGGGGCCGCCTCCCGGAGGGCCGTCCCGGGGCCCGGTCCGCAGGGACCTCACCACCGGGTCCATCTCCAGGGCGCTGGTGGCGCTGGCGCTGCCCATCGTGGGCGCCAACGTCCTCCAGACCGTCTACCAGCTCATCGACACCTTCTGGGTGGGACGGCTGGGGCCCGCCGCGGTGGCCGCCGTGTCCGTGAGCTTCCCGCCCCTGTTCGTCATGATCGCCCTGGGCGGCGGCCTCGCCATCGCCGGGGCCATTCTGGTGGCCCAGCACTACGGCGCGGGCGACGCCCGGGCCGTGGACCACGTCTCGGCCCAGACGCTCCTGTCGGTGGGCGTCGTGTCGGTGATCCTGTCCGTGGCCGGCTACCTCCTCACCGGGCCGCTCATGCGGCTGTTCGCCCCCGACGCCACGGTGGAGGCCATGGGTGCCTCCTACCTGAGGATCTCGTTCCTCGGGATGGTGGCCGTCTTCCTCTACTTCGTGGTCCAGTCGCTCATGCGGGGCGTGGGCGACGTGAAGACGCCCCTCTACATCGTGGCCGGCACGGTGGTGCTGAACTTCATCCTGGACCCCCTGTTCATCCTGGGATGGGGTCCCGTGCCGGCCCTGGGCGTGGGGGGCGCGGCGCTGGCCACGGTGTTCACCCAGGGGCTGTCGGCGGTGGTGGGGATCTGGGTGCTGCTCAAGGGGCGCTACGGCATCCACCTCCACGTGGCCGACCTGAAGCCCGACTTCCCCCTCATCAAGAAGATCATGGGGCTGGGCATCCCCTCCTCGCTGGAGCAGTCGGCCCGGGGGCTCGGCATGTCGGTGATGGTGCTCCTGGTGACCGGCTTCGGCACCACCGTCACGGCCGCCTACGGCATCGGCGTACGGGTGCTCAGCTTCGTCATCATCCCCGCCCTGGGCCTCTCCATGGCCACCACCACCCTGGTGGGCCAGAACATCGGCGCCGGCAGGCCCGAGCGGGCGGTGGAGACCGGCTGGACCAGCGCCAAGGTGGCGTTCCTGTCCATGACCGTGGCCGGCGCGGTCATCTGGATCTTCGGCCCCGGCATCATCCGGATCTTCGTGCCCGACAGCCCCCAGGTGGTGGCCATCGGCGCCCGCTTCCTCAGGATCATGGCCCTGTTCTTCGGACTCATGGGCGTGCAGCAGACCCTGACCGGGGCGCTGCGGGGCGCCGGCGCCACCGGGGCGGCGCTGGTACTCACCCTGGTCCAGCTCTGGGTCTTCCTGTTCCCCACCGCCTGGATCCTGTCCCAGAGGACCGGCCTCGGCCCCACCGGCATCTGGTGGGCCTACCCCGTATCCAACACGCTGGGCGCTGCCCTGGCCTTCGGATGGTTCCGGCGGGGGCGGTGGCAGAAGCCGGTGATCGAGCGCGGGGCTCCGCTGGAGGAGGCGGTGAGCCGGGAGGCGCTGGTGGAGGAGGGGCTCGGAGGATAGGGGAGGTCAGGCGAGGAGCGCGTCCGCCAGCAGGGACGTGATCCGGTCCACGAAGCGCTCCACGCCCCAGCCACGCTCCGTGGCGAGGAGGCGAAACGTGTCCGGCCCGCCCAGGGCCCACAGCAGGTCCGTGGCTTCTTCCGGCGTCACGCCCGGCGCCAGGACGCCTGCCTCCGCCCACTCCCCCACCAGCGTCGTGGCGGCCCTGTGCCGCCGCCCCTCCCCCTCCGCCCACATCTCACGGAGGTCGGGCTCCACCCCGGAGACCGAGCGGGCGATGCGGATGAGATCGGCCCCCCGGTCGTAGAAGCGGGCGGTGAACGCGACCCGCTCACGGAGCTGCCGGCGGGGGTCGCCCGCGGCGGCCGCCACCGCCGCGTTCATCCCGGACAGATCCGCCTCCGCGGCCATCTCGTCCAGGAGGGCCATGAGGATGGTCTTCTTGGAGCCCAGCGCCGCGTAGATGGTCTGCACGGCGACGCCGGCCTCCTCGGCGATCGCCTCCATGGTCGCCTGCCCGTATCCCCGCTCCACGAACAGGCGTCGCGCCGACGCCAGGATCCGCCCACGGGTCTCCTCCGCCTGCTCCCGGCGCCGGGGGGAGTGGTAGGGACGCTTGACTTCGCTCATTTTGATTATAGCCTTATCTAATCAATATGGTCGTATTCAAACCATCGCACCATCCGCCCTCCTGCGGAAGGGACCTCGTCATGAACGGCTACCCGCTGGCTCTCTTCATCCATTTCCTCTCCCTCCTCGTGGCGTGCGCCACGGCGTCCCTGGCCATGCTGGCGGCGCTGCGGATGCGAGGCGCCGCCCACGCGGAGGAAGTGCTCCGCTGGATCAACTTCGTGCGGCGGATCGTCCGGGCCTTCCCCGTGGCCGTCCTCGGCCTGGTGGGCAGCGGCGTCTACATGGTGCGCAGCGGCTGGGGGTGGTCACAGCCGTGGGTCCAGGCCGCCGTGGTGGGGCTCGTCCTGATCGTCATCCTGGGCAGCGGCGTGGAGGGACAGCGGGGCCGGGTCCTCTGGCGGGAGCTGGAGGCGGCGGGCCTGTCGCCCCGGGCGCTCCGGCTGCTCCGGGACCCGCTGGCCTGGAGCGCGAAGATGACCACGCTGACCCTGGTGGTGGCCGTGGTGTTCGTCATGACCGCGAAGCCCGGGCCCGAGGGGAGCGTGGCCGCCCTCGCGGCGGGGGTGTTGACGGGAGTGGCGGGGGCCGTCCCCTTCTGGAAGGAGGGGGGTGTGAGGGCGCCTGCGTCCGCCGGGCACCTCGACACCCAGGTGGCCCCCTAGGCACCGGCGAAGGGCCATGACCCGGGGCCCGGCGCTCCGCGCCCACCCTCGACACGGCGCCGAGGACGGCACCGCCGAGGCGGTGGAGGCGGCGAAGCAGCGGCGCTGGCCCCTACAGCGCCTTCGCGCCGAACGTGTCGCAGGCCCCCACCGTGCCCTGGTCGAAGCCCCGCCGGAACCAACGCACCCGCTGCGCCGAGGTGCCGTGGGTGAAGGAGTCCGGGACGACAGCGCCCTGGCTTTCCCGCTGGAGCGTATCGTCGCCGATGGCCGAGGCGGCGTTGAGCGCCTCCTCCACGTCGCCCGGCTCCAGGAACCCCTGCTCCTGGCTGGCGAAATGGCCCCACACACCCGCCAGGCAGTCGGCCTGGAGCTCGGTGCGCACCGATGCGCCGTCGGCGCCCTGCGAGCCCGACCCTCCCGCGCCCTGCGGAACGAGCCCCGCCACCGTCTGGACGTGGTGGCCCACCTCGTGGGCGATGACGTAGGCCCGGGCGAAGTCGCCCGGCGCGCCGAGCCTGTCGGCCAGCGCCTGGAAGAAGCCCAGGTCCAGGTAGACCTCGTGGTCGGCGGGGCAGTAGAACGGTCCAACGGCGGAGGTGGCCGTGCCGCACGCCGAGCGCACCGCGCCGCTGAAGAGGACGAGGGTGGGCTCGGGGTAGTCGGCGCCCGACTCAGCGAAGATGCGGCCCCAGGTGGACTCGATGTCCCCCAGCACCACCTCCACGAACTCGCGCTGCTCCGCCTCCTGCGGGGTCTCGTTCAGCGCCGGACCTTCCGAGGGCGCGCCGCCGCCGCCCCCCTGGAGGATGTCGGTGGGATCCACGCCCAGGAGGGCGGAGACCACCAGGATGACCAGCAGGCCGATCCCCCCACCGGCGACGGCCACGCCCCTGCCGCCCCGGCGGTCCTCGACATTGGTGCTGCGGGCACGCCCTCTCCAGCGCATCGGGTCTCCTCCGGTCGACGGTTGCTGCGGCGGGGGAGGTGCAAGGGGCGGGCCCGCTTCCCGGGAGCGCCTTTGCCCGGCACGTTGACGGGGAGCGGGCAGGTGGCGGAGGGTGTGCCTGACAACTCAAGGCGAGGAGCCTGTTCTTGCCGGCCCAGCATGACGACGGTTCCGGACCCACCACCGAGCGAGGCTGAATGACGGAGCGAGGCGAGAAGCGGGTCGCCCTGGTGACGGGCGCGGCGCACGGGATCGGGAAGGCGGTGGCGGCGCGCCTCGCCGCCGACGGGCTGCACGTGGTCGTCACGGACATCGACGACGAAGCGGGCGAGGCGGTGGCCTCCTCGCTCGGCGGAGCGGCTGAGTACCGCCACCTCGACGTGCGCCTGGAGGACGACTGGGAGCGGGTGGTCGGGGCCGTGACGGCCGCCCACGGCCGGCTCGACGTTCTCGTGAACAACGCCGGCATCACCGGCTTCGAGGAGGGACCTGAGGCCCACGACCCCGAGCACGCGGCTCTCGCGGCGTGGCGGCGTGTGCACGCGACGAATCTGGACGGCACGTTCCTGGGATGCCGGGCGGCGATCCGGGCCATGCGCCCGGCCGGACAGGGGGCCATCGTGAACGTCTCGTCCCGGTCGGGACTTGCGGGCGTCCCGGCGGCCGCGGCGTACGCGTCGAGCAAGGCGGCGATCCGCAACCATACCAAGAGCGTAGCGCTCTACTGCGCCGAGCAGGGCCTCCGCATCCGCTGCAACGCGGTCCTCCCCGGCGCGATCCTCACGAGGATGTGGGAGCCGATGCTGGGAGATGGCCCCGACCGGGAGGAGCGGATGGCCGGGTTGGTGGCCGACGTGCCCGTCCAGCGGATGGGGACGCCGGAGGAGGTCGCGGCCGCGGTGGCATACCTGGCTTCGGACGAGGTAGGCTACACGACCGGCTCGGAGGTGGTGATCGACGGAGGGCTCACGGCGGGCACGGCGGCCAGACCCCAGCGTTGAGCGGGGCAGGGCAGGTGCGGTCGCCGCGGACGTTGACCGCGGTCCGGTTGCTGCCGAGGGTGTGGCCTCACACGCGCACCGCCACCTCCCTCCAACCGCCGAGGCGCCCATGCCCCGCACCCCCCTGACCAGCCCCACCGCCACCGCCGTGGGCCCCTACTCCCACGCCGTAGACGACGGGGTCCACGTGTTCTGCTCGGGCCAGACTCCCATCGACCCCGCCACCGGCGACCTCCGGGAGGGCGGCGTCGGCGAGCAGACCCACCAGTGCTTCGACAACCTGTTCGCGGTGCTGGCCGGCGGCGGCCTGGGCCCGGGCGACGTGGTGAAGGTGAACGTCTACCTCACCGACATGGAGGACTTCGCCGCCATGAACGAGGCGTACCGGACCCGCTTCGAGGAGCCCTTCCCGGCCCGCACCACGGTGGGCGTGGCGGCGTTGCCGCTGGGGGCCAGGGTGGAGGTGGAGCTGGTGGCGAGACGCCCCGGGCCTGCCGTGTGAAGCCGGTGCGGGTCGTCGCCTACGACGGACGTTGGCCGGAGATGTTCGCCCGGGAGCGCGACCGCCTGGCCGGCGTCCTCGGTCCGGCCGCGGCCGCCATCCACCACGTGGGCAGCACCAGCATCCCCGGGATGTGCGCGAAGCCCGTCCTCGACGTCCTGGTCGAGACCCCCGTCCTCGCGCTGATGGACGAAGCGACGCCTGGGCTCGAGGCGGCCGGGTACGCTGCGAGGGGAGAGCACGGCATCCCCGGGCGCAGGTACTTCTCCCGCCCTCCCGGCGACCGCCCCGAGATCCACCTCCACGCGTACGCGGTGGGCGACTTCCGGGTCGCGCGGCATCTGCGCTTCCGAGACTACCTGAGGGCCCACCCGGACGCCGCGGAGCGCTACGCCGTGCTGAAGCGGGCGCTGGCCCGGGCGCACCGGGACGACGCCGGGGCCTACCAGGACGGGAAGGCCGAGCTCATCGCGGAGATCGACGCCCGGGCGGCGGCGTTGGCGGAAGGGGCGGAAGGGGGCGGAGGCCCACCGTCCGCGGGGTTGGGCGAAGCCTGAAGGCGGGGCCCCTACTCCAGCCGAAGCGCCTCCGACGGCGGCACCCGCGACGCCCTCCGCGCGGGCAGGAACGTGGCGGCGAGAACCACGGCGAGCAGGACGCCCGTGACCGCCGCGAGGGTGGCCGGGTCCTGGGGCTCGACGCCGTACAGCAGGCTCCGCAGGGCGTCGCCGCCCAGCAGCGCGCCGACGAGGCCCGCGGCCATCCCCAGGAGGGCGGGCGCGACGCCCTCCTTCAAGGCCATCCCCACCACGTCGCCGCCCGTGGCGCCCAGCGCCACGCGGATGCCGATCTCCCGGGTGCGCCGGCTCACCGAGTAGGCCACCACCCCGTAGAGCCCGACCGACGCCAGGACCAGGGCGAGGACGGAGAAGACGCCGATGAGGGTGAGGTAGAAGCGCGTCGGGGCGAGCTGGTGGGCCACCTCGTTCTCGATGCGCGCCGCGTCGGTGATGGCCAGCGCCGGGTCCATGGCCTCCAGGACGGTGCGGGCGGCGGGGAGCGCCGTGCGGGCGCCCGGCGCCAGGCGCATCGTCACGTACATGACGTCCACCCCGAACTGGGCGTTGGGAAGGTACGCGGCCGGGCCGTCGGGCTCCGTGGCGCTGGAGGAGCGGGCGTCGCCCACCACGCCGACGATGGTGCGCACGGGGTCGTCGTCGAAGCCCCAGGAGACGCTGAGGCGCAGCGGATGCCCCAGGGGGTCCTCGTCGGGATAGAAGCGGTGGGCCGCCGCCTGGTTGATCACCACCACCGCCGGATCCTCGCGCCGGTCGGCGTCGGTGATCCACCGGCCGCGCAGCAGGGGCAGCCCCATGGCCTGGCGGTAGCCGGGGGTGGCGGGCCGGACGGCCATGCTGGGCCGGTCGGCCTCGTCCACCGGCGGGCGGTCGGTGAGCTCCACCGATGTGCCGATGCGGCCGCTTGCCAGGGGCGCGCCGAACACCGAGCCCGCCACGGCCACCTGGGGCAGCGCGTCCAGCCGCCGCTCCAGCTCCTCGAAGAAGCGGATGTCGGCCTGGGTGTCGTAGCGGCTCTCGGGGAGGGAGACACGGAAGCGCTCGACGCCCTGCGTGGCGAAGCCCAGGTCCTGGGCGCGGATGCTCCTCAGCGTGCCGAAGAGCAGCCCCGCGCCGAGGAGCAGCATGAGCGAGAGCGCCACCTCTCCGGAGAGGAGGAGCGAGCGGGAGAGCCCCGTGCGGCGGCCGCCGCCCGTGCGCCGCGCCGCCCCCATGGCCGCCTGCAGGGGGCGCCGCACGAGCTTCAGCGCGGGCGCCAGGCCGAACACCACGGTGACCGCCACCAGCAGCAGGAGCGCGAAGGCGATCACGCGGCCGTCGAGCCCCGCCTGGTCGAGCCGGGGGATCCCGTCGGGCGCGAGGCGCACCATGGCGGTCACGCCCCACGAGGCGAGGGCCACGCCCAGGGCGCCGCCCGCCACGGAAAGCAGGAGGCTCTCCGTGAGGAGCTGGCGGACCAGCCGGGTGCGCGGGGCGCCCAGCGTGGCGCGCAGCGCCACCTCCCCCACGCGGTCGTTGGCGCGCACGAGGAGGAGGTTGGCCACGTTGGCGCACGCGATGAGGAGCACCATGGCCACCGCGCCCATGAGCACCCAGAGGGCGGTGCGCACGTCCTGGACCTGGACGTCCAGGACGCGCTCGAAGCGGGTGGTGATGTCACGGTGGGAGGCGGGGAAGGCGGCGGCGAGCTCGGCCGAGGCGGCGGTCATGCGCGCCTGCACCTCCTCCATGGTGTGGCCGGGCTCGATGCGGCCCACCGCCGTCATGTACCGGCACCCGTGGCTGCAGCCGTCTTCGTCCTGGTGCTGGGGCCGCCATACCATGGAGCCGTCCGGGAAGTCGAAGCCTTCCGGCGCCACGCCCACGATCTCCCACGCCTCGCCGTCCAGGGTGAGCGTGCGGCCCACCACGTCGGGGTCGCCGCCGAGGCGGCCCTGCCAGAAGGCGTACGAGATCACCAGCACGTTCGGACCCCCGGGGACGTCCTCCTGGGCGGTGACGTCGCGGCCCAGGGCGGGCTCGAGGCCGAACACGGAGAGGAGGCCGCTGGTGACGCGCGCGCCGTGGATCGCCTCCGGCTCGCCGTCGGTGCCCGTCCCCGTCAGCGTGGGGCGGATGGTGGCGTACCCGGCCACCGCGAGCCCGGGTACCTCTTCCCGCCAGAAGCGCACGTCCGGGTGGTCCACGCCCGCGGACGCGCTTCCGTCCCGGGTGTCGACCTGCCGCAGGTACACGAGCCGGTCCGGCTGCGGATAGGGGAGCGGCCTCAGCAGCACGCCGTTCACGACGCTGAAGATGGCCACCGTCGCGCCGATCCCCAGGGCGAGTGTCGCGGTCGCCGCCGCCGTGAAGCCCGGCCGCCGCAGCAGGCTGCGCGCGCCGAAGCGGAGGTCCTGCAGCCATCCATCCATGTGCCTCGCCTCCCCGAGAATCGTCTTCGTCGCGCCCGTCGCCACCCGCCCCCACTCGCCGGCGGCGTGGACGAGGGCGTCGCCCACGGCCTCGGCCGCCAGCCGCAGCTCCGCCCCCCGGCGCCCCTCCACCTCCCGGCACCGGTCCGCGTACAGGCGGGCCATCTCCTCCCCGTACTCCTCGCGGAAGGCGCGGGGGAAGAGGCGGAGCAGCCGCCGGTAGAAGCGCAGGGGGCGGGACACCGGCCGCTCTACGCCAGGAGGTCGCGGGCGCCCGAAAGCAGCCGCTCCAGGCGGAGGGCCTCCGCCCGGGCCACCGCCTCGCCCAGGCGCGTCACCCGGAAGTAGCGCCGCCGCTCGTCCTCTCCCTCGCCCAGCCCCTCCGTGACCTCGATGAGCCCTGCCTCCCGCAGCGAGCGGATGCGCCGGTACAGATTGGCGGGCAGCACCCGGCCGGGGCGCCCCGGATCGCGCTCCAGCTCCTTCACGATGGCGTAGCCGTGAAGCTCGCCGCCCCGCAGGACCAGGAGGATCCGGAAGGCCTCCGGGTGGAGGGGCAGGTGCCGCTCGACCGCGTCGCAGGTGGGCTCGGAGGGCATGCGCAGGCCGTGGTGGTGAGAGGTGTCAGACGGATAGTACTGTCAATGCGACACCAATGGGACGGAGGGGGGCGTGAAAGGGTTGCAGGGCCGTTGGCTGGCGCGGCCACGCGGGGCGATGCCATGATGGGCGGAAGGGGCGCGCAGCTTATTCCCAGGCCGGCGCCCCTGGGCCCATTCCACGGAGGAACCCATGGACCGGCTCCCGATCCTGCTCGTCCTGGCGCTCTGTGGGTGTCGCGGCGCGGACGCCGGAGGCGGCCGCCCGGACGCCCTCCCCGTCACCGAGTCGTCGCCCCCGTACCCGGCGTGGTCCCTGGACGCCACGCCCGTGGCCCGTATCGGCGCCGCGGATGGGCCCCCCGAGCTCCAGCTCTCGCACGTGGGCTTCGCGGGCCGGCTGTCCGACGGCCGCTTCGTGGTGTTCGACGGCGGATCGAGGGAGGTGCGCTGGTACGCCCCGGACGGCGCCTTCCTGCGGCGCGCGGGAGGCGAAGGGCAGGGGCCGGGGGAGTTCGAGGGGGTGATCGCGGGGGCGGTGACGCCGGCAGACTCGGTGGTCCTCTACGACTTCCGTAACCAGCGGCTCACGTGGCTGGGCCCCGACGGCTCCCTCGGGCGCACGCTCCGCGCCGACCTTCCCGGAGCGGTCACGCTCGTGCCCCTCGATCGCGCGCGCCTGGTCGTGGCGGAGGAGCGACCGGTCTTCAACTTCGGGGGGGCCGAGCTCAATCCCTCGCGGGACTCGCTCCTCGTCATGGTGGAGCCGGGCGCGTCCCAGCCCCTGGACACGCTCCTGCTCCGGTCGGGGCGGGGTGCGGTGACCTGGGTCCAGTACACGAACGGGAAGCCCACCGCCACCCGGCAGTTCCAGCTCCCGTTCGGCCACCCCACCCTCGTGGGCGCCGCGGCCGGACACGTGGTGATCGTCGGGGAGGGGGAGGCCGACCTGGCCTTCCTCGACGGCGGCGGCGACGTCGTGCGCTCGGCCCGGCGCAGCGACGCCGACGCGCTCCCCCTCTCCGCCTCCCTGCGGGACCGGTACGTGGCGAACGCCGTGGAGACGGCCCGGGCGCAGGACCGTCCCGAGGGCCCGGCGAAGGAGCTGGCCGAGGGGCTCCTCGCCCTGGTGCCCGGGGGGCAGGGGGTGTCGCCCTCGGACCGGATCCTCACGGACGCGGCCGCGGGGAGGGTCTGGCTGCGCGATTACGTCTTCGACTGGCAGGAGAACGAACCCCGGTACTGGACGGTGCACGACTCCGCGGGGCGGGTCCTCGCCCGGGTGACGACGCCCCCGGGGCTGGGCGTGATGCAGGTGGGCCCGGAGGGGGTGGTGGGGGTCGAGCGGGACACGCTGGGGGTCGAGTACGTCGTCGGGTACGCCCTCGAGCAGCGGGGAGGGTCGGAGGGATGAAGGCGAAGCGTCTCGGGCCGGGAGACACGATCGGGATCGTGAGCCCTTCCTGGTGCGGGCCGGCGGTCTTTCCGCACCGCCTCGACAACGGCGTCGCATACCTCGAATCCCGGGGTTTCCGCGTGCGCGTCGCCTGTCACGCCCGGGGCCGGGACGGGTTCGTGTCCGGCACCGCCGCCGAGCGCACGGCCGACCTCCACGACCTCTTCGGGGATCCCGAGGTCGCGGCCATCATCGCTGCGGTGGGGGGCGACCACTCCTGTCACCTCCTTCCCCACCTCGACTTCGGGCTCATCGCGGAGAACCCGAAGATCTTCATGGGCTACTCCGACATCACGGTCCTGAACGTCGCGATATGGGAACGCACCGGCCTGGTGACCTTCAACGGCCCCGCCGTGATGACGGATTTCGGCGAGTACCCCAGGCCCTTCGAGTACACGGTGCGCGCCTTCGAGCGGGCCGTGTGCTCGGGCGACGCGATCGGACGGATCGAGCCGGCGGGGCGATGGACCGAGGAGCGGCTGGACTGGGGGACGAAGGCTGATCTCACCCGGGCGCGAGAGACGTCCGTCTCCCCGGGATGGACGTGGCTGCGGGGCGGCGCGGCCGAGGGGGAGCTGGTGGGGGGCTGCATCGAGTCGCTCCAGCACCTGCGCGGCACGGACTTCTGGCCCGACTTCCGGGGCCGGATCCTCTTCCTCGAGACGTCCGAGGAGAAGCCGAGTCCGGCCCGGGTCGACGGCATGCTCATGGACTACGAGAACATGGGGGTGTTCGGCCGGATCTCGGGGCTGCTGGTGGGGCGGCCCATGTACTACACGGACGCCGAGAAGGCCGAGCTCCGGGCCGTCGTCCAGAGCCGGACGGCCGCCTACCCGTTTCCGGTCGTGACCGACATGGACTTCGGCCATACGGCGCCGCAGCTCACGTTGCCGATCGGGTGCGTCGCGAGACTCGACGCGGAGGCGCGGGTCGTCGAGGTCCTGGAGCCAGCCGTGCTTTGAGGCACCCGACACGGCAGCCGTAGGCTTGCAAACCCCGCTCGGCCGTGGAATACGTCCGAGCCCCTCACAGGAGACCGGACATGGCCCACCATCCGAAGAACACCGTCTGCCTCTGGTACGATGGCGACGCCGAGGAGGCGGCGCGCTTCTACGCCGAGACCTTCCCCGATTCGTCGGTCGACGCGGTGCACCGGGCGCCGGGAGACTTTCCGTCGGGGAAGAAGGGAGACGTGCTGACCGTCGAGTTCACCGTGCTGGGCATTCCCTGCCTGGGGCTGAACGGCGGCCCTACGTTCAAGCACACCGAGGCGTTCTCCTTCCAGGTCGCGACCGCGGACCAGGCCGAGACCGATCGCTACTGGAACGCCATCGTCGGCAACGGCGGCGAGGAGAGCGCGTGCGGCTGGTGCCGGGACCGGTGGGGGCTCTCCTGGCAGATCACTCCGGTGGCCTTGACCGAGGCGATCACGGATCCCGACCCGGCCGCCGCCAAGCGCGCGTTCGACGCGATGATGGAGATGATGAAGATCGACGTCGCGGCGATCGAGGCGGCGCGCCGGGGTTGAGGGTGTCACCGCGAATGGTCGTCCGCCGCGCGTCACCGCCGCGACGGGGCGCTCGCCGTGCTCGCGGCGGCGGGGGGCTGGCTGCCTTGGGCTCAGCCAGGCGTTCAAGCGCGAAAGGGGGCGCCGCGCCGACTGGCGAACCGCCGGCAGCCACCCCATTGTAGGCCGCGGCTGACCCCACGCCGGACAGGCCGATCGCCCTCCCGAACCAGGAGCCGACATGCGCCGCTCGTACCGCTGGACCTCGCTCCTCTTCGCCGTCGTCTCCCTCCTGGCGGTGATGCCGAAGCCGGCCTCGGCGACCTGGTCGGTCATCGCCGTGGACACCCGCACCGGCGTCGTGGTCATCGCCTCGGCGACGTGCGTCACCGCCGAAGGCCTCCGCAGCCGCGGTGGGCTCGAGGGCATTCAGGCGATCATCGTCCCCGGCATTGGGGTGGCGGCCGCCCAGGCCGCCGTCGACGGAACCCGGGCCAACCAGACGCTCATCTACGAGGAGATGCAGAAGGGGACGAGCCCGGAGGAGATCCTCCGCATGCTCTCCCAGGACCCGGACTTCCAGCGGCGCCAGTTCGGGATCGTCGACCTGAAGGGCCGCATGGCCGGCTTCTCGGGCGAGGGCAACGGCTACGCGGCGCTCGCGGTGCAGAGCGAGGTGCGGGGGGAGGGGATCTACTTCGCCATCCAGGGCAACATCCTGGAGTCCCACGCCGTGGTCACCGACGCGGTGAACGCGTTCGTGGAGGCCAAGGGCACCGTGACGGACCGGGTGATGGCCGCCATGGAGGCCGCCGACCGGGCCGGCGGCGACAGCCGCTGCTCCTGCCGCACCGATCCGGTCCCCCAGACCGACGGCGGCTGCGTCCACCGCACCGCCCACGTCGCCTACATCGCCGCCGCCAAGCCGTCCGACACGAAGGGCACGATGCACTCCAACGGCGACTACACGCTCTTCATCGACGTGGACAACGAGAACATCAAGCACGACGAGAGCCCCAACCCGGTGTGGACCCTCCAGATGCGCTACGACGCGTGGAAGAAATCGGGAGGGTTGGCGACGCTGGGGCTGGCCTCGGGACGGGAGTAGGCGCCGGGGGACGGCGAGACGCGCCCGGTCAGCGGAGCCGGCCCCGCTGATCGGGCGCGTCCAGCGTCTCCCCGAGGCCCGCCCTCCTCGCCAGGGCGAGCGTGCCGGCTGCGGACAGGGCGCCCGCCAGCGTGAACACGGGGCACAACACCGCGAGTCCGCCCCAGACGTCCCCCCGCAGCGCCAGCGGCACGAAGACCGCGGAGAGCAGAAGCCCTCCCAGGGCGCCCCACCCGGTGAAGCGCGGCAGCGACATCTGGTGGAACCGCCGGCGGCCGTCGACGAGCGCCAGCACCGCCGAGAACGAACAGCCGGCGAGGAAGCCCAGGAACCCGAAGCCCAGGGGGAACGGCACGTCGGCGGCGTCGGGGCCCACCACGAGCAGGAGCCCCATCCCCGCGGCGAACCACGCCGCGCCCCAGGTCAGTCCCATCCCCACCGCCCCCCGAACCTTCCGCAGCAGCCCTTCCATCCCGACCCCCTCGCGCAGGTGCTCCCGTACTCGACTTTACAATACAAAGCACTCTGCGTAGCTGCAACATGCGGGCCGGTCGGCCGGTCGGCCGGGGGCCAGCGGGCAGGGAGAGGCCGGCGATCGGCCGCGGCGCTGAAGACAGCCTTGACACATCGATCCCGCGGCGCCCATCCTGCGCAAGCGGCGGTATGCCGCGTCACCTCACCGTCG
This sequence comes from uncultured Gemmatimonadales bacterium, assembly GCA_963720485.1. Lineage (GTDB taxonomy): Bacteria > Gemmatimonadota > Gemmatimonadetes > Longimicrobiales > Gaopeijiaceae > MFD05684-c1. The sequence continues at coordinate 3,437,148 of OY970395.1, read as the reverse complement.
GCGCCCACCAGGCAGTATCCGCGGCGTGAGCCGCGCCCCCCCCCCGACTTCCGCTCACCCCGACCGTTCGACGGGCGAGGCGTAAGGGGCGCCAGTTCGAGCGAAGGCACGAGACGGGAGTCCTCAGCCACCGCCCCGAAGAAGGCGGCCGGTCCAGCCCGGCTGCCCGGTCGGGACCAGCAAGGAGGCCACCATGCCGAAGCGATCTCCGGAGACCGGTTCGAAGCTGCAGCCCGATGCCCTCATCAAGAGGCTCGTCCCCGACGCCTCGGCGGTGCCGGATGTCCGCGTGCTGGCCGGGTTTCTTGGCGAGAGCCCCCAGGAGGGCCACTGGAGACTCTACCTGAGCCCGTCGCTCGACGAGCACGTGGAGTTCGCGGAGGAGGACGTGGTGCACCACCACCGCCTCCAGAGCGACGGCGCCGGGCCCGGGGGCACGCTGGTCTGGATCCGGCGGGAGGCGAACCTGAAGCACACCCGCTCGGTCTCGCGGGAGGCCCAAGCGGACTTCCTGCAGGGCGCGATCGCCGCGAGCGCGCTCGCGTGCGGCCCCGGACGACGAGGCGCGTTCCCTCACCACGCCCACCTGAACCCTCAGAGGGCGCAGATCTTCCTCTCGTTCGCGGGGCATGCCAACTCGTGCGTCTCGGACATCTGCGACCTCATGGCGCCGTCGTGGATGTCGGGGGGCGATGTGATCTGCACGTTCAACTGCTAGCCGGCTGGGGAACGGTGCCCGACCCCTCCCCGGCGCCGGGTTCGGGGGGACGCTGGTCTGGGTCCGGCAGGAGGCGGGGGAGTGGATATGCTGACCCAGGACGGGGCCGTGTCGTACCTGCTGAAGCGCGAGCTTCTGAGTCCAGCGCATGTGGTGGAGGGCGATGTCGTGGTGGAGGACATCTCGCGCCGTCACCACAGCTACCGGATCACGGCCAGCCAGGGCCCCGGCTACGTGCTGAAGCAAGGGGTGGGACAGGACCGGATGCTGGCCGTGGAGCGGGAGGCAGCGGTGTACAAGCTCCTGGGCTCCGGCATGCCGGCGCTGAGCCGCTACGTGCCGCGGCTCCATGCCTATGACGCCCGCGAGCACGTTCTCGTCCTGGAGCTGGTGGACGATTCCCTGAACCTGCGGGAATACCACCTCCGGCGCGGCCGTTTTCCAACGACCCTCGCCCGTCTGCTGGGGCAGGCACTGGGCGCTCTCCACCGATGGACGGGGAACGGGGCGGGCGAAGAGCAGGACGTGCGGCTGGCGGCGGACCCGCCCCCCTGGGTCTTCTCCCTCCACCGCCCCCGGGTCGACTTCCTGCGGGAGTGCAGCAGCGCCAACCTTCAGGTCATCCAGCTCATCCAGCGGTTCCCGCCATTCGGGGACCTCCTCGACGGTCTCTCGAGGCAGTGGCGAACGGAAGCGCTCGTCCACAGGGACATCCGATGGGACAACTGGATCGTGGCGAGGAAGCAGGGGCCGTCGGACCGGAGCCGGCTGAGGCTCGTCGACTGGGAGCTGGCGAGTGCCGGAGATCCCTGCTGGGACGCCGGCTCGGTCCTGGCCGACTACCTCGGCTTCTGGCTTCTCTCGATCCCCGTCACGGGGGAGCTGCCGCCGGACCGCTTCCTGGAGTTGGCGCGGTACCCGCTGGAGAAGATGCAGCCCGCCCTCCGCGCCTTCTGGGAGGCGTACGTGCGGGAGATGGGCCTGGGCGCCGCCACCGCAGACGAATGGCTGCTGAGATCCACCCGGTACGCCGCGGCCCGGCTGGTGCAGACGGCGTTCGAGCAGATGCAGATGTCGGTGCAGCTTACGGGCAACGTCGTGTGCCTCCTGCAGCTCAGCCTGAACATGCTACAGCGCCCGCTGGAAGCGACGCTTCAACTGCTGGGCGTTCCCCTGCGGCGGTTGCGACTGCCGTGACCGATTACCGGGAGCAGGTCCGGGCCGCGATCCGGGCCACCACCATTCACTCCACGACGGGGTATTCCTGGTTCGGGAAGCGGTCCCCGAGGGTGCCTCGGTCGGTCCGATCCGCCCTGACCCCCCAGACCGCCCGGGGCTACCTGCTCTTCTCACTGCAATCCCAGCTCTACAACGACTTCTACTGCACGGGCTTGGCGCGACCGGCCCGACCCGGGAGGGCGGACCGTGCCACGGCCGTCCGGACCCCGTACGTAGAGGCGTTGGCGGCGGCGAACTCCGGCCGCGGCTACTGGACGCGTGGCTGGGAGGTGCACGGGAGCGGTGACGGCGAGCTCCTGGTGCGCAGAAACGGTCTGACCGTGCGGGTCCGGCCGGAGGAGTGTCGGTCCGGGTCCGGCGGCGCACCGGGAGGCGCCGCGGTCGTGAGCCTGCGCTTCCCGAAGGATTCCCTCGTCGTGTCTCCTGGGTTCTACATGTCCTTCGGCGACGAGGAGCTGGTTCAGGAGGGGTCCCAGCCCCTCGTCCGGTGGTACTGGAACCTCACTCCGCGGGGCGCCATCGGCTTGCTGCGGAGCGCGAGCCTGCTGCTCAACCGGGCGGCCCTGCCCCACAAGCTGAAGGTGGTGAGCGACCCTGCCCGGTTCACCCGCTGCGACGCGGGGGTGCTCTACGTGCGCAGAGCCGACCACCGCGCCGTCGCCGGGATCGTGGCGGAGGTGTACGCCGAAGTGGCCGGCGATATCCGACCCGCCGTACCGGTGTTCACCAAACGAATGGCGCCGGGGCTCGGCCTGGCCGAGGACCCCGGCCAGGGAGAGAGCTTCGGCCTGCACCGCTGCGGCCTCCTGGCAGAGGGGATGGTGCGCACGCGTGAGCAGGGCCGCGGCTCCAGACAGGATGGGCTGGAAGGAGTGGAGTCCGCCTTCGCCGAGGAGGGCATCACGCTGGATGAGCCGTTCCTGAACCCGGGCTCAGTGGACGACTACGTTCTTCCCACGGCCCCCGCGCACCTCCCCCGGCGCTCGCGCGCCCCGGGCGCTGACCGCAGCGCGCCCGGAAGAACGGACTTCCTGCAGACCGCCGCGGGGATCGGCCGGCGGTTGTGTCGGGAGGCCGTGTGGCACGAAGGGCGCTGCAGCTGGATGGGTGCCGAGGCGGGCGGGCACGCGGACGACGGCGCCATTCGCGTGGCCTGCCGCTCCCTGGGCCCCGCCCTGTACGCGGGAACCAGCGGGGTGGGCCTCTTCCTGGCCGAGCTCCACCACGCCACCGGCGACACCGACGCGCGTGACACGGCCGTGGGTGCGATCCGGCAGTCGCTGTCGGCCCTCGACGCAGTACCGCCGTCCGTGCGTCTGGGGCTGTACACGGGGTGGAGCGGCATAGCCATGGGCGCGGTCCGGGTGGGCGTGCGGCTGAGGGAGGACGAGCTGGTGGCGGGCGCGCAACACGTTCTGGAGTGCCTGGCCGGGCTGGCCCTGGAGGACCGTGAGCTCGACCTGCTCGGCGGGATTGCGGGGGCCGTCGCGGCGCTGGTGGCGCTCAGGGACATCCTCGACGACGAATGGCTGCTGGACGTGGCGAAACGCCTGGGGGACCAGCTGCTGGGAGCGGCCGAGAAGACACCGTCCGGATACTCGTGGAGGTCGCTCGCCTTTCCGCATCAGCCCAACCTGACCGGGTTCTCGCACGGGGCCGCCGGGGTGGGGCACGCGCTGCTGGAGCTGTTCGACGCCACCCGCGACGCCCGCTACCGTGAAGCGGCCGAGCAAGCCTTCGCATACGAGCGGGGGTGGTTCCGACCGGAGGCGGGCAACTGGCCAGACCTCCGTGCGGAGCCGGGACGGCGTAGCCGGACGGGATCGGCTCACTCCTTCACCGCCGCATGGTGCCACGGCGCGCCGGGGATCGCGCTGTCCCGGCTGCGCGCGTGCCAGATCCTCGGCGACGACCGATCCGAAGCCGAGGCGAGGGTCGCGCTGCAGACGACGCGCGAGGCGGTGCAGAGAGGGCTCGAGGAGGAGACCGGCACCTACACGCTCTGCCACGGGCTGGCCGGAAACGCGGACGTGCTGCTCCTCGGGGACCGGATGCTGCGGGAACGGGGCGGTGGGGGGGGGACCTGGCTCGCGACGTGGGCCGCGCCGGTATCGAGCGGTACGATCGGCGAGGTCAGGAGTGGCCTTGCGGGCCCGCGGGCGCGTCGCCCGGCCTGATGGTCGGGCTGGCAGGCATCGGGTCTTTCTACCTCCGCCTGTACGATCCCGACACCCCGTCCGTGCTGCTGCTGCGGCACGGGGACGGGTGCCGAAAGGCATCGTAGCCGGGGAAAGGAAGCGGCCGCCCATCTCTCGGCAACGGGGCTATCACCTCCGGGAGGAGGCACGCGGGGTTCGACAGCCCGGTTTGCGGAAGATCCTTGTGCTCCGCCACGGCCGTGTCCTATACATGGCCGTGTCGACGCGGCGGCTCCCGTCGACGCGTCTCGGCCCCCCCTCCGTGAGCCGTTCGTTTCCGTTCGCGACGTTCGACGTACCTCCCCCCCGTGCGCCCCCCTCCGGCGCCCTCCCGGGGCGCGCCGGTGCCGGCGCTCCGCGGAGGTCGCCCCGGACGTCAACCCCGGACGCCACTCGAGGTGAAGCGCCATGGCCAACGACGAAGGGAAGGCGAAGAGAAGCGACGGCACCACTCCCCCCGGAGAGCAGCCCTCTCCGAACCAGCCCCTCGACGCGGACGCGCAGCGCCAGATCCACGACGAGGACTTCCAGTTTGCGCTGAAGGCGCTCCTTGACGCGTACCGGCCGATCCTCGAAGAGGAGGTCGCGCGCAGCCAGGATCCCGAGAAGCTGAAGGCGGAGGCCGAGGAGAACCCGCCGGACTGCGAGGAGGAGATCGCCCGTGCGACCCGGGTTACCGAGGCCTTCTTCACCGAGGAGGTGGCGCTCCGCCTGCTGCCGGCCCAGGGACGCGAGCAGATGGGGCCCCTGGATCGCTGGCGGTGGTGCTTCCTCCACCTCAGGTGCTGCATCGTCTTCGGCTGGCTGATCTGCCGGCGCCCCCACACGTTCCGCTCCTTCTACTACTACCTCTATCGGTATTGGCTCTGCATCCGCGGGATCCTGGGCGTGGCGCCCGAGAACCGCGCCCTCACGGACGAGGAGCGGAAGGACCTCACCACCCTCGCCCGGGAGTTCGCCTCGGCCTACAAGCCGTACCTCGCCGATCAGCTCGCCACCGTCGAGTTCCCCGACGGGCTGCCGGCGGAGGTGCTCGACGGGCGCATCGACTGTCTCGAGGGCACGCACGAGACGGCGGCCATCTTCGAGCGGGGTCTGACGACCGCGTCCGTGGAGGCCCTGCTGGGCCGTGAGGCCTTCGAGAAGCACCGGGAGGAGCCCTTCTTCTGGTTCTGCCGCTGCTGGTGCCTCTGTGCGATCCGCTTCGGCTGCTGCCTGGCGCGAGCCAACAACCTCATCGACGTCCTGCGCTGCCTGCTCGACTTCTGGCTGTGCATCCGCGATTGCTTCCGCCCCCTGGTGTGCGACCTCACCGGCCCCGAGGGGTGCACGGACGAGGAGCTCAACCCAAGCGTAGGCGGGCTGACCGTGACGGTGGAGGGGACGGCCACGGGCGCCTTCTTCGACCACTACGAGATCGAGTGGCGGGCGGTGGAGAGCGACGCCCCCTGCGACGACGACACCGGTTGGTCGAGCGACGGCGTGGTGTACCCGGGGGGCGGCTCCACCGGGACCTCGCCCGTGAACGTCGGGGTCCTCGGCTGGATCGACACGACCACGTGGAGCCCCGACGCCTACGAGGTGCGCGTCTGCGTCTACCCCACCAGCGGGGCGCGGCAGTGCTGCTGCACGACATTCCGGCTCTTCAAGCGCCTCGTGTGGATCGACCACGTGGCGAACGCCCCGGTCCAGACGCCCGCGGGTCCATTCGATCCCGACGCGCCCATTGTGACGGGGAACCCGGGCGGCATCGTCGTGCCCGTGGGCTGCTGCGTCACCGTGAAGGGGAGCGCCTTCGTTGGCGAGTGCGACGACCGGAAGATCAAGTGCTTCGACCTGCGTTACGGGCTTGGGTTCCTGCCGGGCCCGGACGAGGTGGGGTTCAACCCCGCGAGCTACATCGGCTCCCTTTTGAACCCCTTCGGCCCGGTCTGCTACACCCCGCCTGACGAGGCCGGGAAGCGGGCGCCCTGGAACCAGGTCATCGGTCGCGCCCTGACGACGCGCTTCGTCCAGACCGAGATCGAGATCCTGGGCACGACGATCAAAGTGTGGAAGCTCCACGACTTCTGCTTCGACAGCGCCGGCGGGCTGCCGCCGTGCCCCGACCCCCAGCACGCGTGCCGGAGCGGCAAGTATACGCTGCTCCTGGACGTGGAGGACACGCTGGGCAACCACTACTACGACACGCAGCACGTCTGGTTCGACAACAAGCCCATCCACGTCGAGTTCGACGGCCTCGAGGGGGTGGAGAGCTGCGAGGACGTGAACATGAGCGGGTTCGTGCCCGCCGGGGCACCCTGCCCCACGCCGTGGCCCATGGGCCTGCTGGGCATCGTCTATGACGAGTACATCGACCCGGCGGACCTCACCTACCCCAGCGACAACCTGGATTACTACTCGCTCACGATTACGCGCCAAGGTGGGCCATCCTACGCGGTGCCCGTCACGCCGGACCTCGTGAACTTCCACACCGACCCCCTCACCGGCACGATCGACGTGCACAAGGGACGGCGGCGCGTGGGCGACCCCGGGACCCGCTGCGAGGAGAGCATCGCCGGCTGCCCGCCCCCCACGCACCCCATGAAGTTCTCCGACGTGCTCACGCTCATCGACCTCCGCATCTTCGATGCCGTGTGCGCGGGAAGCCTGATCTCGCCCTTCTCGCCGCCGGCCGGGTTCCCTCTTGAACGCGGGACCTGCTGCGGCTACACGTTCCAGCTCTACGCCCAGGATCGCACGCGGAGCGACGGCGGCACCGGGATCTGCCACCGCAGGTGGTCGCTCCCATGGGCCGTGTGCATCTGCAACGACCTGCCCCCGGCCAACCAAGAGGTCGCCCCGGCGTGACGCCCGGGCATGCGTGAGGTGGACCTCTGGCTGCGCTTCGTGCTGGCCGTCCTCGCGACCTGGCGGGTGACCCACCTGCTGGCCCGCGAGGACGGCCCGGCCGACGTGATCGTGGGGCTCCGCACGCGTCTGGGCGACGGCTTCCTCGGCAGGCTCATGGACTGCTTCTACTGCCTGAGTCTCTGGGTTGCGGCGCCCTTCGCCCTGGCGACGACGCGCCAGCCGCTGGACTTCCTCCTCGCGTGGCTGGCCCTCTCCGGGGCCGCCTGCCTGCTGGAGCGCGTCGGGCAAGACCCGGTGGTCCTCCACCCCCTCGAACCTCTTCCGGAGGCACGACCATGGGATGCTGCGGTCGAGGACGCTCCGACCTGACGTCCCCGAACCGGGGCGCGCGCGCCGCCGGCGGCTCCGACGGAGCGCCCCGAGAGGGCCGCGCCGCCGGCGGTCCGTCGGCCGCAGGCGTGGCATCGCGAAGCCGCGCCGCCGCCCCTGCCCCACCGGGGACGGTGCGGCTCCGCTATCTCCAGCGTTCGCCGGTCCTCGTACCGGGCCCCGTCACGGGCCGGCGCTACGCGTTCTCGGGGGCGGACCCCGTGCAGCCCGTGGACGGCCGCGACGCGGAGGGGCTCGTGCGGAGCGGCTTCTTCGCGAGGGCCCGGTAGACGACGGGTCCGGCGGGACGTGATGCGGGGAATCGGAAGGTGCGAGGCGCCCCGCTCGGCGGCCCCGGGAGACCTCAGCGCCCTCCATTGTCCGTGGTAGGCTGGCTCCTGCGCCAGCGGTCGTAGCGCAGCCGGAGCTCCAGGAGCGGATTGTCGCCGCCCCGCTCACCCTTCACCGAGATCTCCAGCCACGGCGCCTTCGCCGTGCCCTGGTCGGTCATGCCGATGGAGTCGGTGGCGTAGGGAGCGTCGCCTCCCCGGGCCGCCACGATGAAGGCCATGGCGGCGGTCTGGCGGGTGTTGCCGTTGTTGCAGCGCACGTCGCCGCCGTAGGTGGAGCCGGCCTCCACGGCGCGCATGAGCCGGTCGGGGAGCGTGTTGAAGCCGGCGGGGTCCTCCCAGCGGTACGCCTCCAGCGCCTTCGCCACCACGTCCCGGCTGGCCAGCGTGTTGCCCTGGACGGTGACGCCCGCCGTGGCGTCGGCCATGACGCCGGCGAAGCGGGGGGTCTGCCCCTCCTCGTACTTCATGCCGAGGCGGGTGGGGGTGGTGAAGCCGGCGGTGTGGACGACGCCGTTGTTCAGCGTGATGACGCCGTACTGGCGCCGGTCGATGGCGGTGTCGTTGGCGGGGGAGATGACGCGCGCGATCACCTCCTCGGCGGTGAGCCCTTCCTTGAGCGCCTGGTAGACCACGTTCCGGTTGTGGATGTCGAACGCGGCCTGGGTGGCGGCCGCGCCCTTCCCGGGCACCAGCGCGGCGAGGGCGTCGGCGTGGTTGGGCACGCACGAGGCCGAGGCCACGCCCACGTCGCCGGTGGCCGGATCGATGGCGGCCACGGACCAGGTGGTCATCTCAAGCGTGGGGGGGTGGGGGCTCGGCTCGGGCGCGCCGTGGCACGCCGTGGTGAGGACCAGGGCCCAGAGGGGGGCGGACGTCTTCACGGCTCGCATGGCGGACTCCGTGGGCTCGGGCGGGGGGCTGTCGCCGGAATGGCGGAGGTGCGTCGGGCGAACGTACGGGCCGGAGCCAGGGGGCCGCCAGCGGGGCGGCGGGGGTGTCCCGCGGGCGCGTCTCCTCCGCCCACGGGGGTGCCCGTCCCGGGAGCCTGTGCTATCCTGGCCGGCGCCGCCGCCCTGCTGCAGCGTCCCCCCGACCCTTCGCCCATGACCTCCCTCTCCCGCCTCGAGGACTTCCTCGCCCCCCTCCCGAGGGTGAGGCTGGCGCTCCTCCCGACCCCGGTGGTGCCGCTGGAGCGGCTGGGCGCCGACCTGGAGATCGACCTCTGGATGAAGCGTGACGACTGCACCGGGCTCGCCCTCGGGGGCAACAAGGTGCGCAAGCTCGAGTACGTCCTGGCCGACGCCCGCACGGAGGGGCACGACACCGTGGTGACCGTGGGCCCCCTGACATCGAACCACACCATGATGACGGCGGCCGCGGCCCGCCGGCTGGAGATGGAGGTGCACTGCGTGGTGGCGGGGCCCCGGCCGGCGACGTTCTCCGGCAACCTCCTGCTCCTGGACTACCTGGGTGCCCACCTCCATTTCGTGGACATGGACTACACGGCCCCGACCCCGGAGGGGCTGGCCGCGCTCCGGGAGCGGTGCCGGCAGGTGACGGAGGCGGTGGGCGGCTACTGGATCCCCGGGGGTGCCACCATGCCCCAGGCCGAGCCGGGGTACATGAACGCGGTGCTGGAGATGTGCCGCCAGCGGGACGGGCGCTTCGACTTCGACCACGTGGTGCTGGCCCTGGGGACCGGATCGACCGCCACCGGTATCCTCCTGGGGCTGGCCATGGCCGGCATCGACGCCGCGGTGGAGGGGGTGCGCATCAAGGCCCGGCGCACCGTGGAGGAGGTGTTCCGGCAGCGCGGCGTGGCGGACCTGTTCCGGGAGAGCGTCGAGCACTTCGGCCTGCCCCTGGCCGGCGGGGACATGCCCCGCTACCGGGACGTGTACGGCTTCGCCGACGAGGGCTACGGCGTCCCCAACGCCCACAGCGACCGGGCCATGCGCACCCTGGCCGAGCGGGAAGGCTATTTCCTGGACACCGTCTACACGGCCAAGGCCTTCGGTGGGCTGATGGGCTTGGTGGAGGACGGACGCATCGGGAAGGGCGCCCGCGTGCTGTTCGTCCACACGGGCGGGCTCTCCATGACGCCGGCGGCGGAGAAGCGGCTGGGGCAGGGGTAGGGCGTCCCCGCGAGATCCTCAGCCCGCCGGCCGCAGCACCTTGTAGGCGTGCATCCAGTCGTTCCCCAGGAAGCCCGGGATGCACCACAGCATGCACAGGGGCTCGATGGCCCGGGCGGCGGCGGGTGCGCCCAGGTCCTCCGTGTCCCATCCGAAGTCGTCCAGGATGTCCCGCACCTGGTCCTTGGCCTCGGGGTCGCCGCCGCAGATGAACATGCTGGGCCGCCCGCCCTCGAGGGCGGGGTCCACCATGAGGGCGTTGCCGACGCACGAGAACGCCTTCACGAAGCGGGCGGCGGGCGCCAGCCGCTGGAGCCGCTCCATGAGGGATTCGTCGAGGGTGGTGAAGAAGCGGAGCACGCCGTCCTCCGGGGGGGCGTCGGCGATGGGGTTGGTGGTGTCGATGACCGTCTTGCCGGACAGCCCGGCGGCGCACGAGCGAACCACGTCCTCGGCCGCTGTCCCCTTCACGGCGAGCACGACGACCTCCCCCTGGAGGCCCGCCTCCTCCTGCGTTGCCACCGAAGCCCCGCTCCCCGCCGCCTCGGCCCAGCCGGCGAGCGTCGCCGGGTCCCGGGTGCCCCGGATCACGGTATGGCCGTGGGCGAGGAATCCGTCCGCCAAGGCCTCTCCGACCTGTCCCGATCCGATCACGCCGACCTTCATCGTCGCTCCTCCGCCAGGGGGCGCTCCACGTGGAGGAAGGTCTACCCGCCTCCGTCCTCGCCGGTTTCTCGGGGACAGGGTCGGTGGGCGTCGGCCCGCTCCTCCCCCTCGCTTCGGCTGGCGCAAGCGCCGGATTCTCCGCACCGTGTGCTCACGGCGGCCCTTTCGCCCCCGCACCTCCGGACCGGAGCTCGAGCCATGAGCAGCGTTCCCCGTTGGTACCTCCCCGTCGTGGTCCTGGCCCTCCTCTGGAACGTGCTGGGCTGCATCGCCTACCTGGCCGACGTGACCGTGACGCCGGAGGAGGTCGCGGCGATGAGCGCGGCGCAGCAGGCGCTCTACGCGGCCCGCACCCCCTGGATGGTGGCGGCCACCGCCGTGGCGGTGTGGGGCGGCGCCGCGGGGTGCCTCGGCCTGTTCCTGCGCCGGCGCTGGGCGCTTCCGGTGCTCGTCGCCTCGCTGGCGGGGGTGATCGTCCAGGACGCGGGCATCCTCATGGTGCAGGGAGGCGCCGCCTTCGCCGGCACGGCGTCCCTGCTCCAGGGGCTGGTCCTCGTGGTCGCGGTGGCGCTGGTGTTCCTGGCGCGCCGGGCGATCGCCGAAGGCTGGATGGACCGTCCCGCTCAGGCCCCCGTGCCGGGACCGCCCACCATGGCGCCCTAGCCATCGCGGGGCCCCCCGAGGCCGTGGCGTAGGGCGAGGTGCGGTGCGTATTCTGGCGCGGACCGTGAGATCCCAGGGCCGCCGCCGCGCCGTCGGCCGGCCCCCGCCCCCTCCCGGAGACGACATGGAAGTGCGCGTACGTGGTGGCGTCGCCCTGCTGGCCCTGGTCCTGGGGGCCTGCTCCCCGAGCACCGCGGCGGCGCCGGCCGCCGACGACCTGCGTCCGGCGGTGGAAGGGGCCAACGAGGTGCTGCCGTGGGCGTTCGTCCTGAACGACCCCGCCCCCGCCGGGGCCGAAAAGCCCGACCCGGACGAGGTCGTCACCGTGCCGGGCTCGTCGCTGCAGTTGCGCCGCGGCGACATCACCAGCGCCAACGGACCCCCCGACTGGCACCCCGAGGGCCACCCACCCATGCCCGACGTGGTCGCCGACGGCAACGGCAAGGACGTCCTGCCGTGCGGCTACTGCCACCTGCCCAACGGCCAGGGAAAGCCCGAGAACGGCCCCGTGGCCGGCCAGCCCTACGCCTACCTCCTCCAGCAGATCGAGGACTTCAAGAAGGGGCTCAGGAAGTCGGGGGAGCCGCGCATGGGCCCCCCGAACCTCATGATGGGGATCGGCGCGGCGGTGAACGAGGAGGACGCGCGGGCGGCAGCGGCGTACTTCTCCTCCCTCCACTTCAAGCCGTGGATTCGGGTGGTGGAGACCGACTCGGTGCCGGTGACGCGCCACGCGGCGTGGATCCACCAGGTGGTGGAGGGGGGCGGCAAGGAGCCCATCGGCAACCGGGTGGTGGAGGTGCCGCAGGACCTGCGCCGCACCGAGCTCCGGGACGACGCGTCGGGGTTCATCGCCTACGTGCCGAACGGCGCGGTGGAGCGGGGGGAGGTGCTGGCGACCACGGGGGGCGACGGCCGCACCGTGGCGTGCACCACCTGCCACGGACCGGACCTGAGGGGGCTCGGGCCCGTGCCGGCGCTGGCGGGGCGCTCGCCCAGCTACCTGGCGCGCCAGCTCTACGACTTCCGCCAGAAGAACCGGGCGGGCCTGTGGTCGCCCCTCATGCAGCAGGCGGTGGCGAAGCTGAGCGTCCAGGACGTGGTCGACCTGGTGGCGTACGCGGCGAGCCTGAAGCCGTAGCGGCCGCTCAGCTCTCGCCGGCGCCCCCTCCCTCCGCCAGGAGTTGCACCAGGTTCAGGATCGTGCACGTCGACTGGGCCAGCACCCGGGTGGAGATCCACTCCGATGGGCCGTGGAAGTCCACGCCGCCGGCGAAGACGTTGGGCGTGGGCATGCCCAGCTCGGTGAGGCGGGAGCCGTCGGTCCCCCCGCGGATGGGCTCGAGGCGGGGCGTGATGCCGGCGGCGCGCACCGCCTCCTCCAGCTTCGCGGTCACCTGGGGGTGGCGGCTCAGCACGTCGTGCATGTTCCGGTACTGCTTGGTGATCCGGACGTCCACCCGCAGGCGGGGCTCCTCGGCCACGAGCCCGGCGCACATTCCCTCGAGCCGCTTGCCCCGCTCCTCCAGGGCGGCCGTGTCGAAGTCCCGCAGGATGAGCTGGAGCGTGCACGACGCGGCGTCGCCCGACGCGCCCACCGGGTGGTAGAAGCCCTCCCTGCCGTCGGTGCACTCCGGCGACTCTCCCATGGGCAGGCGGTCCAGGAGCTTCCCCATCCAGGTGAGGGCGTTCACCATCTTCCCCCGGGCGGTGCCGGGGTGGGTGGAGACGCCGGTGAACGTCACCACGGCCTTGTCCGCGGAGAACGTCTCCACGTTGATCTCCCCCGAGAAGCTGCCATCGATGGTGAAGGCGAGGGGGCAGTCGAAGCGCTCCAGGGGGAAGCGGTCGGCGCCTCTGCCGATCTCCTCGTCGGGGTTGAAGCACACCCGCAGCGTGGGGTGCGGAACGTCCGGCTCCTGGGTGAGGATCTCCAGCGCCCCCATGACGGCGGCGATGCCGGCCTTGTCGTCGGCGCCCAGGAGGGTGGTGCCGTCGGTGGTGACGAGGGTGTCGCCCACGCACGCCTTCAGCTCCGGGGTGTCGGCGGGGTCCAGGACCACGCCGTTCCCCACCTCGATGGGGCCGCCGTCGTAGTCCTCCACCAGCCGGGGGCTCACGCCCGTTCCCGTGAAGGCCGGCGCCGTGTCCATGTGGGCGCACAGGCCGATACGCCCCGGGACCGTGCCCGGGAGCTCGGCCAGGACGTAGCCGTTCTCGTCCATGGTGGGCTCGGCCTCGCCCACCCCCGTGAGCCCCAGCTCCCTGAGCTCTTCCACGAGTCTGCGTCCCAGGTCGAGCTGCTTGGCGGTGCTGGGGCAGGTGTCGCTCGTCTCGTCCGACTGGGTGTCGATGCGGACGTAGCCCAGAAGGCGCTCGACGACGCGGGTGCGGGCGAGGACGTCGGAGGGGTCATCGAAGGGACGCACCGGCAATCTCCGGGGTAGGAGGGCGAGGAACCTGGCATGGCGGAGTGTCTACGTCCGGGGAGCACGGTTCGATCCAGGGGAGGCGACGATGGGGATAGCGTTCCTGACGATGGCGGTCCTGGCGCTGCACCCGGGCGCGGGCCCCTCCACGCCCGATTCCCTCCCGGCGGTGGGCGTCGCCCTCGTGCGGCCGGAGGCAGCGACCTGCCTGCTGGTGCCGGCGCCGTCGCTGGCGCCGGGGACCCTCGTCCACGGCGTCCAGGTGCCCCTGGACGGTGCCGCACCGACCGGTGACGTTGTGACCCTGCGGGTGGGGCGCCGGGCGGACCAGGGTTGCACCGGCACGTGGGGCGAGGAGGGGGACGTGGAGTACGCCGCCACCCTCGAGGGTGACCGCGACGCCCTGGACGGCTCCCCCATCCTGGTGGTGACCGACCCGGCGTGGACGTGGCGCCGGACCGGCGGGGCCTGGCACCTGGCGGGGGCGGACGGCGCGGACGACCTCGCGGCCCGGGGGTGCACGAGCTCCGAGGGCATCCACGTCACGCTGTGGGACGGGACGCCGCTGGAGAGCCACGCCGTCTGGCACCGCTACGTCTACCTCGGCTACGACGTGGAGCCGAGCTGCACCGAGGCCGACTACGTCGGTCCCTCCCCGCCCTCCGGGAAGGTCCGGAGCCAGCGCGTGGGCTACGACAACCCCGTGGACGGGACGCCCCTCTCGGCCACCCTCGCCCTCCCCGAGGGGAAGGGACCCTTCCCGGGCGTCGTCGCCCTCTCCCTGGCCGGCACCGACGACCTGGTCGCCCGCATGGCCGAGCTGGGGTGGGCGGTGCTCGTCCCGGAGCGCCGGGGGATGGCGGGCTCCCCCGAGCTCCAGCTGCGGGCGAGCTTCCAGGACCTGGCGAACGACGTTGCCGCGGCCGAGGCGTACCTGCGCGCCCGGCCCGAGGTCGACAGCGCGACGGTGGGCCTGCTGGCCCAGGGCGCCGAGACCATGACCGGGATGATCTCGGCCGTCGCGCCGCCCCTCCCCGCCTTCGTCGTCCTGATGTCGGTGACCGACGCCCCCGGGGACGAGAGCTTCCGCTCCCAGCAGCGCACCCTCGCCAGGGAGCGCGGCCTCGGCCCGTCGGAGGTGGACGCTCTGGACCGGACGCTGGAGCGGCTCGCCGAGATCGTCCGGAGCGAGCCGTCGCCCTACACCCGGGCGGCGCGCATCCACGACCTGCTCGACGAGGCCACCGTCGCGCCGAACGGGAGCTCGTCCTTCCCGCCCGACACCGCGGGGCAGGCCCACTTCTTCTCCTCCACGTGGTGGCGCGACTACTTCACCTTCGCGCCGGATTCGGTGCTGTCCCGCCTGGACTCACCCACCCTGGTGCTGATGGGGCAGGACGATCCCTTCGTCTCCCCGGACGAGAACGTCCCGCCCATCCGCCGGAGCCTGGCGGCCGCCCCCGCGGGCGACGTGACGCTGTGCGTGGTGGCGGGCCGGGTGCAGCACGCCTTCACGCCCGAAGCGCTGGACGCCATCACGGCGTGGCTCCGTCCCCGCACCCGCTCGGCCGGCGGCGTGCGTATCGTGCCCCGACCCGGCGCGGAGCGGCCGTCGGTGTGCCTGAAGGACCCCGGCGGGGGGTGAGGGGAGCCTGGCGGGGGCTGGGGAAACGACCCAGAGTGGGGGCGTCGACGGCCCCCGAGGTGCCCATCACCGGGAGGTGAGGCGTGGCCCACGACATCCAGTACGGCCCGGGCGAGCGGTTGTGGCTGTGGACGTTGTCCGCGGTCGGCCTGGGGGTGGTGAACGGGGCGTTCGTGTGGGGGCTCCTGCACCCGGGTGCCTTCCGCGAAGCGCTGACGAACCCCGTGGCGCTGGCGTTCATGGTCGAGGCGCTGCTGCTCATGGGCGCCCTCGCCTGGCTCCTGGCCAAGTGGGGGGTGAGCCGCCTCTCGTGGCGGTGGTTCGTCGCCCTCTCGCTGCTGGGCAGCATGGCGTTCGCGCTGCCCGTGGTCCTGCTATGGCCAGGGCGCGGGCGAGCGGAGCGGGCGCCGGGGCCGCCGGGGACGCCGGACGAGGCGTGAGCAGTCCGGCCAAAGGGCGCGTGGAGGTCGCGGTCGAGGACGACCTCTCCACCGAGGACCGCGCCGTCCTCGTGGACGGGCTGGTCGGCTACAACCGGGCGCAGGGCTACGTGTGGGAGCGCCGGCCCCTGAACGTGGTGGCGCGAGACGGAGAGGGCGGAAGTGGGTCCGGGACGACGCCCGCGGCTCCGGGGTCGGCTCGCGCCTGATGGAGGCCGCGGAGCGGGCCGCCCGGGAGCGCGGCTGCGTGGGGGTGTTCCTGGACACGTACAGCTTCCAGGCGCGCCCCTTCTACGAGGGGTTGGGCTACACCCTCTTCGACGAGCTCCCCGACTATCCCCCCGGCGCCGCCAAGCACTACCTCTTCAAGAGGCTCGACGGGGGCTGAGACTACCGGCGACCGCTGGGGTCACGCGGTCGCCTCCACCCACACGGAGGGACCATGGACGTGGCCGACGCGCAGCGGGAGGTGAGGCGGACGTTCCGGGGCGGCTTCGCGGGCCAATTCGTGTCCGGGGTGCTGTGGCTCGCCTCCGCCGCCTTCGCGACGTGGGGGAGCCCCGCCAGGCCATCGTGGTGCTGGTGGTGGGCGGGTTCTTCATCTTCCCGCTGACGAAGGGGGTGCTCCACCTCATGGGCGGCCCCTCGGGGCTCCCCCGGGACAACCCGCTGAACGCCCTCGGGATGCAGGTGGCGTTCGTCCTGCCCCTGACGCTGCCCCTGGTGGGCGCGGCCGCGCTCCACCGCCTGACCTGGTTCTACCCTGCGTTCATGATCGCCCTGGGCGCCCACTACCTTCCGTTCGTCTTCCTCTACGGCATGCGGCTGTTCGCGCTCCTGGCGGGGATCCTGATCGGCTCAGGGGTGATGCTGGGCATGTACGCCCAGGACGCCTTCGCGGCGGGCGGCTGGCTCACGGCGGGGGTGCTGCTGCTGTTCGGGGCGCTGGGGAGGATGGCGGTGGGGGATGAGCTCACCCCGACGCCGACCCCTCCCGCCGCCGCTGCCACCACGCCGTCGCCCCCAGGAGCGCCAGGCTGAGCACCAGGATGGCGGTGGCCACCACGTTGATCTGGGGCGGGAAGGCGGCGCGGCGGGCGCCGTAGACGTAGAGGGGATACGTCACGCGGGTGCCGGCGTTGAACAGCGTGATGATGAAGTCGTCCAGCGACAGGGCGAAGGACAGCATGGCCGCCGCCGCGACGCCCGGGGCGATGAGGGGGAGGGTGACCTTCGTCGCAACCCGGAGCGGCGGCGCCCCCAGGTCCATCGCCGCCTCTTCCAGCGTCCAGTCGAAGCCCCGGATGCGGGCCCGCACCGTGAGGGCCGCGTAGCTCACCGAGAACATCACGTGGGCCACGACGATGGTGGCGAAGCCGGTGGGCTGGCCGAGCTGGAGGAAGAGGGAGAGGAGGGAGGAGCCCAGCACCACCTCGGGGGTGGTGAGGGGAAGCACCAGGAGGAGGTTCACGGGTCCGCTCCCCCGGAAGCGGTAGCGGGTGAGGGCCAGGGCGATGAGGGTGCCGAAGACGGTGGCCACCGCCGTCGACACCGCCGCCACCTCCAGGCTCAGCTTCATGGCGTCGGCCAGCGCCGGGTAGCGGAAGGGGTGGGCCCACGCCTCGAGGGAGAACGCCTTCCACACGAAGTTGAACTTCCCCACCGGCGCGTTGAAGCTGTACAGCACGATCACGAAGATGGGCAGGAAGAGGTACAGCAGGACCAGGCCCGCGAAGGCGTCCAGCAGCCTCCCGGGGGCGCCCCCCCGCGGCGCGTCCCGCCCCCTCACCTCAGCTCCTCCGTGCCCAGCACCCGGGCGTAGAGGAGCACGAGCGCCAGGATCAGCACCATGAGCACCACCGACAGGGCGGCGGCCAGGGGGTAGTCCCGCACGTACAGGAACTGGCCCTGGATCACCGAGCCGATCATGCGCTGGTTCGGGCTCCCGAGCAGCTCGGCGTTGATGAAGTCGCCCGAGGCGGGGATGAACGTGAGGAGGCTGCCGGCGAACACGCCGGGCAGCGACAGGGGCAGGACCACCTTGCGGAAGGCCTCCCGGGGGGTGCTGTAGAGGTCCTGGGCCGCCTCCACCAGGCGCCGGTCGATCTTCTCCAGGCTCACGTAGACCGGCAGGATCATGAAGGGCAGGAAGTTGTAGGTGAGCCCCCCCACCACCGCCCACGCCGTGTTGAGGAGGCGCCCTTCCGGCGGGAGCAGGTGCAGCCACCCCAGGAAGGCCACCAGGGGCCCCGTGTCGTTCAGGATGGTCTTCCACGCGAACGTGCGCACCAGGAACGTCACGAAGAACGGCACCACCACCAGCCCCAGGAGCAGGTTCTTGAGGCGCCCGGCCCGGAACGCGATGACGTAGGCCAGGGGGTAGCCCAGGCCCAGGGCGGCGAGGGTCGCCAGGAGCCCGTAGAGGAGGGAGCGGAGGAAGGGGACCCGGTAGTCGGTGAGGGCCCGGGCGTACCCGTCCCACCACGGCGCCGCGCCCGTCGCCACGGACGTGCGGGCCAGGGTGAGGGTGGGCACCACGTAGAAGAGGAGGAGCCACAGCACCCCCGGCGCCGCCAGGAGCCACGGGGCGAGGCGGCTTCGGTTCCCTCCTCCCGACGCGGTGCCGGCCACGGCGCGCGCCTAGGCCCCGATGGCGGCCTGGAAGAGGCGGTTGTACGCCTGGTCCTCGTCGTCGCTCAGGGTGCGGAAGACGTGCAGCCGGTCCCGGAGCGCCGGGGGCGGGTTGACCAGGGGGCTCGCGGCCAGCTCGGGGGCGATCTTCGCCAGCTCGGCGTCGGCGCCCTCCACCGGGGACAGGTAGAGGGTGGCCTCCACGATCTTCGCCGACACGGCGGGCTGGTACACGTAGTTCATCCACGCCATGGCCTGGGGCAGCCGGTCGGAGGTCTTCGGCACCAGCATGTTGTCGGTGAAGCGCATGCCGCCCTCGGCCGGCACCACGAAGCGCAGGTCGGGGTTGTCGCCGGCCAGCCCCTGGATGTCGCCCGACCAGGCGATGGCGGCGGCGATGTTGCCGCTGGCCAGGTCGGCGGCGTAGTCGTTGCCCGTGAACGCCCGGATCTGCCCGTTCTCCCGGTACTTCGCCACCGTGGCGCACGCCGCCTCCACGTCGGCCTGGGTGGCGTGGGCGGGGTCCCGCCCCTGGCCCAGCATGATGAGGCCCAGGGTGTCGCGCATCTCGGTGACCATGGTCACCTGGCCCTTGAGCGCAGGATCGAAGAGGTCGGCCACGCTGGTCAGATCGCGCCCGGTGCGCCTCGGGTCGTAGCCGATGCCCACCATCCCCGAGAGCCATGGCACGGTGTAGCGGCGGCCCGGGTCGAAGGCCGGGTCCCGGAGCTCCTCCCTGAGGTTCGCCTTGTTGGGGAAGAGGGCGTCCTCCAGGGGGGCGCAGTACCCGAGGCGGATCATGCGCGCGGCCAGCCAGTCGGTGAGAACGACGACGTCCCGGCCGATGTCCTGCCCCTGCTGAAGGGGGGCCGCGATCTTCGCGAAGTACTCGGCGTTGTCGTTGATGTCCTCGGTGTAGTCGGCCCGGATGCCGGTGGCCTTCTCGAAGTCGGCCGCGGTGGTGGGGGCGATGTAGAGGGGCCAGTTCGAGACGCGCACGGTGGAGGCCGCCGACCCCTCGTCCCCGCCGCCGCACGCGGCCAGGAACGACCCCGCGAAGGCGAGGCCGCCCGCGGCCCGGGCGGTGCGGCCCAGGAAGCGGCGGCGGTCGATCACGTCGGGGGGGCGCCTCACGACGCGCCTTCCGCGGCGGGGCGTCTCCGGTGACCCTTCATGGCGCACCCCCCGTGGGAACGCCCGCCGGTGGCAGGAGGCGGGCGGCGTCCGCGTCCCACGCTGCCCACGCGGCGTCGCCCTCCCGCAGCCCCTCCGGCGCTTCGTCCGGTCCGACGTGGGCCACGATCTCCGTGCCGTCGCCGGTGCGGAGCCCCAGGCGCACCAGGGGGCCCTGGAAGATGGTGCTCCCCACGGTGGCGGGGACGGCGGCCCCGTGCGGGGGCGCAGCCGCGCTCACCCGCACCCGCTCCGGGCGCACCATCACGGTGGCGGCCTCGCCGGGCGCGGCGCTCCAGCCGTCCACGGCGACCGGCACCACGTGCTCCCCGGCGACGGCCGCCGTGGCCGTGGCGCCGCTCCGGCTCACCACCCGCGCCGGCAGGAGGTTCGCCACGCCGATGAATCCGGCCACGAAGACGGTGGCCGGCGCGTGGTAGACCTCCTCGGGCGTGCCGATCTGCTCCACCCGGCCCTGGTGCATGACCGCGATGCGGTCCGACATGGTGAGCGCCTCCTCCTGATCGTGGGTGACGTAAACGAACGTGACGCCCACCTCTCGCTGGATGCGCTTCAGCTCGAGCTGCATGGCCTGGCGGAGCTTGAGGTCGAGGGCGCCCAGGGGCTCGTCCAGGAGGAGCGCCGTGGGATAGTTCACCAGCGCCCGGGCCAGGGCGACCCGCTGCTGCTGCCCC
The DNA here is from genome assembly GCA_963720485.1 of uncultured Gemmatimonadales bacterium. Taxonomy (GTDB): domain Bacteria; phylum Gemmatimonadota; class Gemmatimonadetes; order Longimicrobiales; family Gaopeijiaceae; genus MFD05684-c1. Next base: position 3,416,941 of record OY970395.1, on the reverse strand, counting down.
CCGGAGAGCTGGGCCGGCCTGCGCCGGGCCAGGTCTCCCAGGCGGACGACCTCCAGCAGCTCCCCCACGCGCCGGTCCACCTCCGCCGGGTCCACCCGGTGGCTCCGGGGGCCGAAGGCGACGTTGTCGTACACGCTCATGTGGGGGAAGAGGGCGTAGTGCTGGAAGACCGTGTTCACGTTGCGCCGGTGGGGCGGGACCCGGGACACGTCCTCCTCCTCCAGGAGGATGCGCCCCGAGGTGGGCCGCTCGAAGCCGGCGATCATGCGCAGCGTCGTGGTCTTGCCGCAGCCGCTGGGTCCCAGGAGGGAGAAGAACTCACCGGGGGCGACGGCGAAGTCCGCCTCGTCCACCGCCACCACGTCGTCGAAGCGCTTCGTGACGCGCTCCAGCGTGATGGCGGCGTTCCGGCGGGGTCCGGTGGGGTCCGTGGTCAACGCGGCGCGGGGCAGGGGGAGGTGCCCGGCTGGCGGGCTCGGGGACGCCCGGGAAGGGCTCTTCTCCGGCGATGATTCTGGGCCGCGGCGGCCCGGCGTGCCAGGGCCACGGGTGCATCTTGCCGTCGACGGGGCGGGTCGGCATCCTGGGGCGATGGAAGTCCTGGATCCTTATTCCGGGCGGCCGCGCTGAGGAGGCGACGGTGAGCACCGACGCGCGCCTCCGAGCCGCCCTCAAGAGCCAGTACCACGCCGCCCTCGCCATGCTGAGGGAGGCCGTGGAGCGCTGCCCCGACGACCTCTGGTACAGCCGGGGGCCCACCAACGCGTTCTGGCAGGTGGCCTTCCACACCCTGTACTTCGTCCACCTCTACCTCCAGGAAGGGGTGGCGTCCTTCCGCCCGTGGGAGGGGAGCCACGGCGACGCCCAGCACCCCGACGCCATCCCCGGTGAGGTGGATCCGACGAGCCCCCTCCCGGTGATCCCGGAGCCCTACGCCAGGGGCGAGGTGCTGGCCTACTGGGCCGCGTGCGACGCCATGGTGGACGGGGCCGTGGACGCCCTGGACCTGGAGCGGGAGGACAGCGGCTTCGACTGGTATCCCATCTCCAAGCTGGAGCACCAGATCGTGAGCGTGCGCCACGCCCAGCACCACGCCGGGCAGCTCGCCGACCGGGTGCGGGCGGCGGCGGACGTGGCGGTCCGGTGGCGGGGGGCGGGAACGGCGTGGTAGCGGGTGCGCTCGCCGGGGGTGCCGGGGTCGATGGCGTCGGCGGCGCGAGGGACGGATGAGCGGCCGCGCCCCCGAGACGGGCTACGCCCCCGTCCACGGCCTCCGGCTCTACTACGAGGTCCACGGCGAGGCCGACGGGCGTCCGCCCCTGGTGCTCCTGCACGGCGGCGGCGACACCATCGGCACGTCCTTCGGCGAGATCCTGCCGGCCCTGGCGCGCGGCCGGCGCGTGGTGGCCTTCGAGCAGCAGGGGTACGGCCACACCGCCGACGTCCCCGGCCGGCCGTTCACCTTCACCGGCTCGGCGGACGACACCGCCGCCCTCCTGGACCACCTGGCCATCGAAGCGGCCGACCTCCTGGGCTTCAGCAACGGCGCCACGATCGCCCTCCTGGTGGCGGCGCGGCACCCGGGCCGGGTGCGGCGGCTCGTCCTCGCCTCGGGCGTGTTCAAGCGCCACGGCGTCGAGCCCGCCTTCTGGGAGGGGATGGCACGGGCCCGCCTCGAGGACATGCCCCAGGAGCTCAAGGACGCCTACCGGGCCGTGGCGCCCCGCCCCGAGGACCTGCCCACGTTCTTCGAGAAGTCCGCGGGGCGCATGCGCGACTTCCAGGACGTCCCGGACGACGTGATCGGTGGGGTCGACGTCCCGGCGCTGGTGGTGGCGGGCGACCGGGACGTGCCCCGCCCGGAGCACGCGGTGGAGGTGTTCCGCCTCCTTCCCCGGGCGAGCCTCGCCGTCCTGCCCGCCACCGACCACATGTCCCTGACCCGGCGCGTGTCGTGGCTGGCGCCCATGGTGGAGGCGTTCCTGGACGCCCCCGATTGACCCGCGGCGGGGGGACGGGCAGCTTGCCCTCCTCCTCCTTCCTCGCGAGGCAGCCATGGACGTTCCCGCTTCCGACCGCTTCATCGCCACCACCACGCTGGCCGTGGAGGGCTACCGCATCGCCGAGTACCTGGGGGTGGTGCGGGGGGTGGTGGTGCGCTCGCCCACCATCTCCCAGGGCTTCTTCGGCGGGCTGCGCACCATCGTCGGCGGGCAGATCCACGAGTACACCCAGATGTGCGAGCAGGCCCGGCAGCAGGCCACCCACCAGATGATCCACCACGCCCGGGAGCTGGGGGCGAACGGGGTGGTCGGGATCGGCTACGACGCCTCGGAGATCGGCGAGCGGGCCACCGAGGTGCTCTGCTACGGGACGGCCGTGCGCCTCGAGCCGGGCGCCTGAGGCGCGGCCCCGGGAGGCGCAGCCCTGCGGGCCGCCGCCCGGTTTCCGGCCGCCCGCCCGGCCCCTGACCGAGTGAGCCTCGCTCCGCGTTCGTCGCCGAGGGGAGCGGGGTGGCGGTGCACCGGCGGCGGCGGCTGGCCTCCCCTTCCTCCTGACCTCCCTCAGCGCAGCGGCCACGCCACGCGGAAGCCCGTGCCGTCGTCCTTGAAGCCGGCCAGGAGGGGCTCGTTGCGGTGGGACGGGTGGAGGAAGAAGGTGTCGGCGTTGAATCCGCCCCCCCGGGTGCGGCGCGAGCGGCGGTTCACCACCGAGTGCTCGGGATCGAAGCCGATGGGGGCCACCCACTCCCGGACGTTCCCCGCCAGGTCGTACACCCCCTCGGGCGTGGCCCCCTCGGGCAGGGACATCACGGGGATGGGGCCCTCCGGCTCGCAGCCGCCGAAATGGGCCTGCTCGCACGTCGGCGCCCGGTTGCCCCACGGATAGATCCGGCTCTGGGGGCCGCGGGCCGCCAGCTCCCACTGGGTCTCGGTGGGAAGGCTCCCCCCGAGGGAGCGGGCGTACGCCTGGGCCTCCTCCCACGTGACCTCCACCACGGGGTAGCGCTCGTGTCCTTCGGGGAAGGCGTGGGTGGCGTCGAAGCGGCGGTACTCCTCGTTCGTGACCTCGTGCTCCTGGATCCAGAACGATCCGACCCTCACCAGGCGGGAGGGGTGCTCCCTCTCGGTGGAGAAGGGGCTGTTGGGGGAGACGTCGGGGGTGGCCACGTCGGTCCCGACCCGGAACGTCGCGCCGGGGATCAGCACCGCCGGGTTCAGCGGGTCGGTGGCGGCGGGCGGAGGCGTCGGGGGGCCGCCGTCCGAGCATCCGGCCAGGGCGAGAGCGGCGGCCAGGGCGAAGGGGCCCAGGGGCGTCGCTCCTCTGCGGGCGCGGGCGCCTGGGCGAGGGCGGGGGCCGGTGCTTCCTCTGGAGGTCGAGCGTGCCAGGGGTCCGTCTCCGGTGGGGGTTCGGCGCGGCGGTGGGGAACAGAGTAGCCAAGGGCGCCCGCTCGTGCACCGCCCCGCGCATCTTCCCGGATTGCGGAGTGAGCATCATCTGACTAAAGTCAGACAATGGATCCGGAGCGCATCGCCACCGTCCGGCGGTTCAACCGCCTCGTCACCCAGCGGGTGGGGGCGCTGGAGGAGCACTTCCTGGGGCGTGGCCGACCCCTGGGGCAGTCCCGGGTGCTCTTCGAGATCGGCCGGGAAGGGGGCGCCGACCTCCGGGACCTTCGGGCGCTGCTGGGCCTCGACTCCGGCTACCTGAGCCGCCTCGTTCAGGCGCTGGCGGAGGAAGGGCTGGTGGAGGTGGAGCCGGCGCCCGGCGACGAGCGGGTGCGGCGGGCCCGTCTCACGCCGGCGGGGCGGGCGGAGGTGGGGGAGATGGACCGGCGCTCCGACGAGGGCGCCGAGGCGATCCTGGCCCCCCTCAGCGAGGCGCAGAGGAACCGGCTCGCCGCCGCCATGGAGGAGGTGCGCCGGCTCCTCCTGGCGTCCGGCGTGCGCATCGGGCGCGCCGATCCCGACGCCCGGGAGGCCCGGGCGTGCCTGGAGGCCTACTACGCCGAGCTCGACCGTCGCTTCGAGGGCGGCTTCGACCCCGCCGCCAGCCTGCCCGCGTCGTCCTCCGACCTGGTCCCCCCGGCCGGCGCGTTCCTGGTGGCCGAGGTGGACGGGCGTCCGGTGGGGTGCGGGGCCGTGAAGGCGGTGGCGCCGGGGGTGGGGTCGATCAAGCGCATGTGGGTGGCGGAGGACGTCCGGGGGCTGGGCGTGGGCCGCCGGCTCCTGGCGGCGCTGGAGGCGGAGGCCCGGGTGCTGGGCCTGGCCACCGTCCGCCTCGAGACGAACCGGGCGCTGCGGGAGGCCATCGCCCTCTACGCCGCCGCGGGCTACCGGGAGGTGGAGCCGTTCAACGAAGACCCCTACGCGGACCACTGGTTCGAGAAGGAGCTCCATGGCCAGGCGCCTGTGGTTTGAACGCCGCTTTCCCCTGGGCCTGGGCCCCGAGGCGCTGCCCGACGTGGTGGAGCGGCTCCGGGGCACGCCGCTGCGGCTGGAGGAGCGCTGCCGGGGGGCCGCGCCGCTGGTGCGCGTGGCGCGCCCGGCCAGCGGCGGCTGGTCCCTCCAGGAGCACGCGGGCCACCTGGGCGACCTGGAGCCCCTGTGGCTGGCCCGGCTGGACGACTTCGCGGCGGGCCTCGCCACGCTCCGGGAGGCGGACCTCCAGAACCGGGGGACGTGGGAGGCGGGTCACGGCGGCAGGCCGCTGGACGACGTGCTGGACACCTTCCGCCGCCTGAGGGGCCGCCTCGTGGAGCGCGTGTCGGCGCTGGACGGGAAGGCGCTCGCGGCCACCGCGGCCCACCCCCGCCTGGGGGAGCCCATGACGGTGGTGGACCTGTGCTTCTTCGTGGCCGAGCACGACGACCATCACCTGGCCGCCATCACGGCGCTCCGGGACCCTTCGCCGCCCCTCACCACCCCAGGATGAACACGGGCGCCGCCGCGGCCAGGGCCAGCGCCACCTGGAAGGCCAGCACGGCCAGCGCCGGACGGGGCGCCCGGGGCAGCCACTTCGCCACGAAGAAGGCGATGATCGGGAGCTGGCCGCCCATGAGGAGCTGGAACAGGTGGGCGGGCGTGCCCTCGTCCTCGGGGTGGGTGACCCCCACCGTGGCCAGGACGAGGGCCTCCATGAGGATCACGGCGGTCGACATGGCCATGGGGAGGAACGCGCTGGGCTTCCTGACCGTGCAGGCGAAGGTCACGGGGCCTCCTCGGGGTGCGGACGCGGAGGACGCGTCGGGGTCGGCGGGCTTCGAGGGCCCGCCAGCCATACGGTATCGTCAAGTACTTTGCAGTATAAAGTAGCGGCGCGACCGGGCGCAATCGGGGGCGCGGGGGCGGGAAGAATCCGCCAGAGCCCGGCTCAGCGGCGATTTCTGGCGGATCGTGTGCGCTATTCGGGAAGAATCCGCCAGAGAGCTCGAGAGGTGGCGGACGTCTGGCGGATCCTTCCCGCCAGGCGAGCACGATCCGCCACAACCCGCGACGGACGTGCGTTCTGGCGGATCGTGCCCGGTCGTCCGGCCCGAAGGGGGGAGCCTACCCTCAGGCCTCCATCACCAGCCGCACGTCGGCGTCGAGCCCCGCGGCCGCGCGCCGGCGGGTCGCCGCCGACACGCCCAGGAACACCAGGGTGGACAGGACCAGCGTGAGCCCCGCCACCGACACGCCGGCCGGCAGGGAATAGGCGCCCAGGTAGCCCAGCGTCTCCATCACCAGCGTGAGGCCCAGGCCGGTGGCCACCGACGCCACGGCCCCCTCCCGGGTGGCGCCCTGCCAGTTGAGGCCCACCGCCAGGGCGGGCACCAGGGTGGAGGCGAAGAGGCCCCAGCCGAAGATCCCCAGGAACGCCACCAGCGTCCCCGAGAGCTGGGCGGTCACGGCCGCGGCCACCGCCAGCACCACGGTGGTGAGGCGCCCCCACAGGAGCTCGTCCCCCACCGGGCGGCCCAGCGCCACGGGGATGTCGTGGGTGACCACCGCGGCGCCCACGTTCAGGAACGCGTTCACGGTGCTCATGATGGCCGCGAGCACGCCGGACAGGACCAGCGCCGCCAGCAGCAGGGGGGTGCGCCGCAGCAGGAAGAGGGGGGCCGCCAGGTCGGCGGACGCGGGCGCCTCCAGGGCGCCGCCCACCACCAGCGCCTTCACGGCCAGCCCCACACCCACGAAGAGGAGGCTCGACAGCACCAGCGCCACGGTCCCCAGCAGGGGATACCACTTCAGGCGCCGGGGGTCGTCGAGCATGTAGAACTTGTGCAGCACGTGGGGCTGGCCGAGCACGCCCAGCCCGAACACGAAGAAGAACGACGCGGCGGCCAGGGGGGGAAGGTGGCCCCACGGGGCCAGGAAGCCGGGATCGGCGTCCAGGATGGTCCGGGAGAGGCCGCCCATGGCGTCGCCCACGGCCAGGACGTGGACGAACACGAGCACCGACGCGGCCGCCATGATGAGGCCCTGGAAGACGTCGGCGTACACGCCGGCCAGGATCCCCCCGGTGGCGGAGTAGGCCACCACCACCAGCGCGCCCACCCAGATGCCCCACCCCAGCCCCACGCCGGCCACCGCGTCCACCACCACCCCCAGGGCCAGCACGTTGGTGGCCGTGTAGCCCACCACCGCCACCAGGATGGCCGCCCCCGAGAGGCCCTGCACCAGGCGGGAGCGGTAGCGCGCGCCCAGGGCGTCGGGGATGGTGAGCATGGGCCGCACCTCGGCGAGAAGGCGGAGGCGCTTGGCCAGGGCCCACGCGCCCAGGGCGCCGGTGACGCCGGCGGGGAGCAGGATCCACACCGCCCCCAGCCCCACCGAGTAGACCAGCCCCGGCCCGCCGATGAAGGCGAATCCCGACAGGTTGGAGGCCAGGGTGGCCAGGGTGAGGGCCACCAGGCCGATCCCCCGGCCCGCCACGAAGAAGTCCTCCGCGGTGCGGGTGCGGCGGGCCGCCCACACGGCGATGGCGCCCACGCCCGCGCCGTACGCCAGGGCGACCCCCACCACGGCGGTGCCGGCGAAGGGGGGGATACCCGGCACCTGGAGGAGGAGGGCGTGGAGGCCGAGGATCACGGTGCCTCCGGGGCGGGACCGCCGCGTCGCCCCTCCACCGCCGGCACCGGGCGCCGCCCTCCCGGAGCCGCGCCGCGTCGTCCCGGAAGCGCCGCAGCGCCTCCTCCCCCAGCGTCTCCCGGTCGAACGTCCAGGCGTACACCAGCGGGACGACCAGGGCCGGCAGGATCCCCACGCCGTACACGAGGTGGGCCGCCCGGAAGGGGAGTCCCAGCACCAGGGTGGGGTGGTCGGGGTCCAGGGCGGGCATGCGCCACAGCACCACCAGCGCCCACGCCAGGAGAAGCCCCCCGGCCCACAGCACCGCCACCAGGCGCCCCCGCCCCGAGCCGGCCACGGCCAGCAGCGCCACGGCCGCCATGGACAGCACCGCTGCCGCCCCCAGCGTCGGTGCGGCCCATGCGGGGGCGCCCCCGGGGAGGAAGGCGGCACCGTACGCCGCGGCCGCGGCCATCAGGGAGGCCGTCAGGAGGGCGAGCGGCGCCCGGGCGGAGCGGGCGGAAGGGGGAGGGCTCACCGGCGCGGCTCCCGTGGGCGGGGCGGCCACGCTAGCTTCGTGCCCGTCCGTATCCCTCGTCTTGCTCAAAGCGCGTCTCCATGGATGCCAAGCCCGTCGCGAACGGCCCCGACGTGGCCGCCACCCTCCACGGCGTGGACGGCCGCGGCTACGCGGTGGTCGAATCCCTGGGCTCGCTGGGGAAGGGCCGGCGCTGCACCGGGCTGTTCAGCACCTCCGCCGACGCGGCCCCCATGCTGGAGGGGGCGCTCCGTGAGCGCCAGCGCCTCCGCTTCGAGGGGATGGTGCACAGCCGCCACGTCTCCCGGCGTGCCGGGCTGGAGGTGGAGGTGGCCCGGGTGCAGGCGGGAGACGTGGAGGTGACCGTCGAGTTCACCGCCCACGGCGTTCCCTACGACCTGGGCGGCGGCTGAGGGGGCGCGCCTCAGCCGCCGCCGGCCGGCTGGGCCCGGGGCCCCCGGGCGCTGGGCGGGGTGGTTGTCGCTGGTGGGCATCGCCGTGGCCTCCCCCGGGCCGCAGCGGAAGGAGTCGAGGATGTTCTGGAGCTGGAGCATGTACTCGTACTTCTCCTTGCCCGGTGCGTACAGCCAGGCGTCCAGCAGGTACATGCGGTCCTGGTTGCGGCAGATGACGGCCCTCAGGATGAAGGGGCCGGCGGCCGGCCAACTGTAGTTCGGCGGGTTCTCCCAGATGGCCTGGATCTGGTACGCATCGTGGCCCCGATACTTGAAGGGACCGGCGTCCACGAGGTCCAGGTTCACCGCCTGCTCGTTCTCGTAGTAGTTCTCCGAGATGTCCTTCCGCCACGCCAGCAGGTCCTCGGGTTGGAGCCCCCCGGGGATGGGGCTCTTCCACGTCACGGCCACCTGGCGGATGAGCTCCGAGGGGTCGGGATTGTCGTTGCGGAAGATGTAGACCGAGTCCTTCCGGTCCCACGAATACACGTTGGGCACCAGCAGGGAGAAGCCGGCCTGACGGGTGAGGCTGTCCGCCAGCGCGCTGTCCCGCCCCGTGAGAAACATCCGGTTCACCGCGTACTGGCGGAACGCCTGGTCGTACATGTCGTGCAGCTCACCCACCTTGGAGCGCACCGCCTGGGCCTCGTCTCCCTTGGGGACCAGGAGCATGGTCACCCCCTGCCCGTCGGCCCACACGTCCCCCACCTGGGCGATGGCCGGCTTGCTGGGCATCGAGTCCAGCTTCGCCACCGCCTTCTGCATCCACTCCTCCTCGCCGGTGCCGATGAGGAGGAGCTGCCGGAAGCGGCGCAGGTTGCCCCAGTACTGACCGTTGGGCTGCTGGAAGGTGACCTTGAACGTGCGCTCGTTGCGCACGGTGAGGATGCGGGGCTCCAGCGCCGAGTAGAGGGTGTCCTTCACCTGATTCCACAGGCTGCTGTCGGTCACGACGATGATGCTGTTCACGTCGCCCCACGCCTGCCCTTCTCCCCCGCAGGCGGCCACGCCCAGGCCGCCCGCCACCACCAGGGCGGCGGCGAGGGCTCGAAGCGGGGTGCGGCGGGCACGCATCGGGGGGCGGCTCGTGTCCATGGTGGTGCCTCGTCAGGGGGTGGCGGGCTCGGGCTCCGGACCCAGGTTGCGCTCCACGAGCGCGGACGGGTCGGGGTCGCGCCCCATGAAGCGGCGGAAGAGCCGCTCCGGGTCGTCGGCGTCACCCTTGCTCAGAATGCTGTCCATGTAGTCCTTCCCCGTCGAGGGGTTGAAGATCCCTTCGTCGCGGAAGCGGGTGAACGCGTCTGCGTCTAGCACCTCGGACCAGAGGTAGCTGTAGTATCCCGCCGCATACCCCCCGCTGAACAGGTGGGTGAACGACGGCAGGGTGTGGAGCCGGGCGTAGGTGCGGTCGGGGCTGAAGGGGAGGAAGCGCTCCTCGGCAAAGGCCATCACCTCGTCGGCCTCCAGGTTCTCCCGGGGTGCCAGCTCCTCGTGGAGGGCCAGGTCGACCGACCCGAAGCTGATCTGCCGCATCTGGGCCCACCCCCCCATGAAGCGGCGCGCCCGCACCAATCGCTGGAAGAGCTCGTCGGGCAGGGGCTCTCCGGTCTTCCAGTGGTGGGCGAACAGGTCCAGCGCCTCCCGCTCCCACGTCCAGTTCTCCATGAACTGGCTGGGGAGCTCGACCCAGTCCCACGGCACCGAGAGGCCGCTGCGCGCCCGCACCGCCACCCGGGACGTGCAGTGGTGGAGGAGGTGGCCGAACTCGTGGAAGATGGTCTGCACCTCCCGGTGCGTCAGCAGCGCAGGACGCTCGCCTTCGGGCGGCGTGAAGTTGCCGCAGATGACGCCCAGGTGGGGATCGAATCCGCCGTCGGGACGGGGACCGCCGGTGATGAGGTCGTTCATCCAGGCGCCCTGGCGCTTCTCCTTGCGGGGAAACCAGTCGGTGTAGAAGGCGCCCAGCCAGGTGCCTCGCTCGTCCCGGATCTCGTAGTAGCGGACCGCTTCGTTCCACACCTGGTCGTTCTCGGCTTCGCTCACCCGCAGCCCGAACACCCGTTCCACGATCTGGAAGAGCCCCGCCATGACCCCCTCCAGGGGGAAGTACGGGCGCAGGTCCTCGTCGTCGATGTCGTAGCGGGCCTTGCGCAGCCGCTCCTGCACGAAGGCGACGTCCCAGGGCATGAGGGCGTCCAGGCCCAGGGTGCGGGCGTGCTCCCGGAGCTCGCTCACGTCCCGCTCCCAGTAGCGGCGCGTGAGGTCCTCCATCTCCGCCTCGAAGGCGATGGCCCGGGCGCCGCTCTTGACCATGTGGTCTTCGAGCCGGTAGTCCGGAAAGTCCTCGTAGCCCAGGAGGCGGGCCAGCTCGTGGCGCAGCCGGAGGATCTCCACCAGCAGGGGACGGTTGTCCCACTCCCCTCCCCGGCAGCGCCCGACGTACGCCTCGTGCACCTCGCGGCGGAGGGCCCGGTCCCGGGCGTACTTGAGGACGGGCTCCACCGAGGGGTAGTCGAGGCCGATGAGCCAGCCCTCCTTCCCCTCGGCCTCCGCCCGTGCCCTGGCCCGTGCCCGGGCCCCGGCCGGCATCCCCTCCAGGCGCTCCTCGTCCGTCACCAGGAGCTCCCACGCCGCGGTGGCGTCCAGGACGTTCTCGCTGAAGCGCTGCTCGAGCTGGGCCAGGTCCACCCGGAGCTTCTCCAGATGGGCCTTGTCGTCGGGGGGCAGGTCGGCGCCCGCCCGGCGGAACTCCAGGATGGTCTTGTCCAGGTGCCGGCGCCGAAGGGGGTCCAGCCCCGCCGCCTCGTCGGTCTCGGCGTACGCCTTCACCTGGCGCCACAGCCCCTCGTGCAACCCGAGCCGGGCCCAGAAGCTGGAGATCTCCGGGAGCACGGCGTTGTAGGCCTCGCGCAGAGGCTGCGTCTCGTCCACCGCGAGGAGGTGGGTGGCCGGCTTGATGCGCTCGCCCACCCACTGGGTGACCCGGTCGAGGCGCTCCAGGGTGTTGTCCCAGGACCGGGGGGCGTCGTCGGCGGCGAGGGCCTCGATCTCCTCCTCCCCGCGCCGCAGCGCCTCGCGGATTCCGGGCTCCACGTCGTCCGCCGTGATGCGGCGGAAGGGAATCCTGAAGTCCTCCGAAAGAAGCGGGTTCTGCTCTTGGTTCATGGTCCGTGGGTGCTCGGGGGGAGCCGGAAGCTTGAAAGATGTCGTCAGGGCCCGGGGGTGGCCAGCGCTTGCCCCAGCCGTACCTCCCGGCCCGGGGCGCACGCGGCGTCCGGAAGCGCCCTGCCGGGCTCCACGAGCAGCACCACCGTGGAGCCCAGGTGGAACGCCATGATCTCCTCGCCGCGCTCCACCCGGACGGGGGGAACGTAGCGCCGTGCCGCCGGGAGGTCGTCGGTCCGGTTCGTGATCCAGCGGCCGCCGCCGCCCGCCCAATCGGGATCGAAGGCCGCGGAGATGCGCCCGACGTTGTAGGCACCCACCGCCACCACCGCAACCCGGCCCAGGGGGCCGTCCAGCGCGCACAGGAGCCGCTCGTTGCGGGGAAAGAGGTCCGGCACGTGGGCCACGGCGGGGCCGTTCACCGGGAAGAGCGCTCCCGCCACATGGCGGGCTGCGGGAATCGTGCCGGAGGTGGGGGCGTGGATGCGGTGGTAGTGACGGGGCGACAGGTAGAGGGTGACGAAGAGCCCCCCCTCGTAGCGCCGGGCCTCGTCGGGATCGGCCAGGAGCTCGGCGACGGAATAGTCCCGTCCCTTGGCCTGGATGGCGCGGCCGCCGCGAACTTCCCCCACCCGTCCCACGATGCCGTCCACGGGCGAGGCCAGGGCCCGGGGATCCCGGGGCCACGTGCGGGCGCCCGGGCGCAGGCGGCGCACGAAGAGGTCGTTCACCGAGCGGTACTCGGCCAGGGGGCGCGCCGCCTCCCCCAGGTCGATGCCCAGGGCCCGGGCCACCGGCCAGAGCACGGGCCGGCGCAGGGGGGCGGGGAGGGGGATGTCCGCCAGGGCCCCCAGCGTGCGGCTGAGCCCCGCCTGGGGGAGCCGCGCCACCAGCCCCAGGACCAGGCGCCAGGGCCGGGTCGGGAGCTCGGGGGAGACGGCGGGGGCCTCGTCCAGCGGAGGTTCTGCCATGGAAGGCAGGATACTCCGCAGGCGGGGCGCGGATCCGGGGGGCTGCACCCGCCCGCCGGGGCGGCGCCCCGGCGGCCCAGGAAGGCCGCGCGGCCCCTACTCGCTCCGGATGGCCTCCATGGGATCCACCCGGCTGGCCCGCAGCGCCGGCGCCCACGTGGCGGCCAGGGCCACCGCCGCCAGCAGCAGCACGGCCGCCGCGTAGCTGGCCGGATCGACGGCGGTCACCCGGAAGAGCAGCCCCTGGACCAGGCGGCCGGCCGCCACGGTGCCCGCCAGCCCCAGGACGGCGCCCAGCGCGACCAGCTTCCCGGCCCGGGCCAGCACCTCCGCCCGCACCCGGCGCCGGCCGGCGCCCAGGGCGGCGCGGATGCCGATCTCCCGGGTGCGGGCAGCCACCGCGCGGGCCATGATGCCGTACACTCCCACCGCGGCCAGCACGGCGGCGAGGAGGGCCAGGACGCCCACGAAGAGGAGGGCGTCCCGGGGGGTGGCGGTGCGCTGGGCCGCCAGCGCGGCCATGGTGGAGACGTCCACCGGCACCTGGGGGTCCTGGGCGGCGACGGCGCCGCGCACGGCCCGGGCGGCGGCGTCCTCCATCCCCTTCCGCACCCCGAGCACCACGGTCATGGACCGCTGGGGCGATTGGGCCAGGGGCACGTAGAAGAGGGGCTCAGGGGCGGCGTCGTAGCCGTCGTCGCGTACGTCGCCCACCACCCCCACCACGGCGCGGCGCACCGTGTCCGCTCCCGACGCCACCACCAGCGTGGCGCCCACCGGGTCCTCCCCCGGCCACAGCCGGGCGGCCAGGGCCCGGTTCACCACGGTCACGTCCCGGCGCCCGGGGGCGTCGGTGGAAGTGAGGTCGCGTCCCTCCAGGAGGGGGATGCCCATGGCGCGGAAGTAGCCGGGCGCCACCGTGTGGAACTCCGACTCCGGCTGCTCGCCGGGGGCGGGCGGGCGGCCCTCGGGCCACACCTCGTGGAAGCGGTTCTCCTCCAGGAACGGGAGGTCGCTGGTGAGGCTCGCCACCGTCACCCCCGGGAGGGCCGAGACGGACCCCAGCAGCCGGTCCCAGAACGCCGTCACCGCGGCGGCGTCGGGGTAACGGTCCCGCTCCAGCGCCACGTCGGCCACCACCACGTGCTTCACCTGGAAGCCGGGGGAGACGCCCACCAGCGTGGTGAAGCTCCTGAGGAGGAGCACCGCGGTGCTCAGGAGCACCACCGTGAGGGCGAGCTCGCCCACCATGAGGGCGCCCCGGGCGCGCCCGCCCCGGCGGCTCCTGCCCCGGGTGCCCGAGAGCGTGGCCTTCAGGTCGGGGGAGGAGGCGGCCAGCGCGGGGGCCAGCCCCGCCGCCGTGGCGGTGAGGAGCGCCAGCGCCACCACCACCGGGAGGACGCGCGCGCCCAGGGACACGTCCACGAGGGGCGAGAGGCGCTGGGCCTCGGCGCCCAGGAGGCGGCCACCCCCGGCCCACAGGAGCCCGGCGCCCAGCGCGCCCCCCGCGGCGGCCAGGACCAGCGCCTCCAGGAGCACCTGGCCCACCAGGCGGGCCCTCCCCGACCCGAGGGCCGCCCGCAGGGAGAACTCCCGCGCCCGGTCCTCGCTGCGGGAGAGGACGAGCATGGCCAGGTTGGCGCACACCAGGAGGAGCACCACGGCGCCGGCGCCCGCCAGGAGCAGGATGCCCTCCCGGGCGTCGCCCAGGTACTCGTCCCGGAGCGCATGCACCAGCACCGTGCGCCCGCCGTCCTTGTCCGGGTACGTGGCGGCCAGGCGCGCGGCCACGTCCCGCATCTCGTCCCGGGCGTCGGCCACCGTGGCCCCCGGCGCCAGGCGGCCCACGGCCCGCAGGTAGCGGAACTCCCGGCTCGATTCCTCGCCCTCGTAGTCGAGCACGCTCCACAGCTCGGGCCGCGCCCAGCGCACCTCCCGCTCGGGCTGGCGGAAGCCGGGGGGCATGACCCCCACCACGGTGCGGGGTGCGCCGTCGACGCGCACGCTGCGGCCGATGACGGCCGGGTCGCCGCCCAGGCGTCCCTGCCAGAAGCCCCAGCTTACCACCACCTGGTCCGGGTCGTGACCCTGGATGCCCGGACCCAGGAGGGGCTTCACCCCCAGGACGTCGAAGAAGCCCGGCTCCACCACCGCGGCCGACACCCGGGCCGCGTCGCCCGGGTCGGTGACGGTGGCGATGTCGACGTTGTAGCCGGCGATGGACGCCAGCGTGCGGCTGTCCCGCTTCCAGTCCTGGAGGTTGCCGGGGGCGATGGTGGTGGCGTCCAGGGTGTTGGGGTCGGTCTCCCACAGCGACACGAGGCGTCCGGCGTCGGCGTAGGGGAGGGGCCGCAGGAAGTAGCCGTCCAGGAGGGACACGGCGAGGGTGTCGGCGGCGATCCCCAGGCCCAGGCTCAGCACCGCCGCCGCGGCGAAGCCGGGGCTGCGCCGGAGCTGGCGCAGGACCACCCGCAGGTCCATGGAGAGCCCCTGGAGGAGGCGGCGGGGTGCGCCGCTCCGGTCGCTCCGCCGCACCCTGCGCCGCACCCGCTCCGGGTCGCCGAAGCGCGCCCTCGCCGCCCGCCGGGCCTCGTCCTCTCCCATCCCCTCCTTCTCCCGGAGCTCCCGCTCCAGCATGTCCAGGTGGAACGCCAGCTCGTCGTCCACGGCCCGGTCGTCGTCCAGGGGTGGGGGCGCGGGGCGGGGGCCGGGGCGGTGCTCGTCCGCGGGAGGCCCCTCGCGGCCCTTGCCCCGGTCGTCCGGGCCGTCCCCCGCGCTCATGACTCCGTGAGCGCCCGCTGGGGGTCGACCCGGGTCGCGCGCCGCGCCGGCAGCCACGCGGCCAGGGCGGCCACCGCCAGCAGGAGGGTGGCGACCGCGGCGTACGTGGCGGGGTCGGTGGGGCGCACCTGGAACAGGAAGGAGGCGAGGCTCCGGGAGGCGAAGTACGCGACCACGAGGCCCGCCACGAGCCCCAGCGCGGCCACCTTCACCCCGTCCAGCACCACCATGCGGCGCACCGCGCCGGCGTCCGCGCCCAGCGCCATGCGCACCGCGATCTCCCGGGTGCGCCGGCCCACGGCGTAGGACAGCACCCCGTACAGCCCCACCGCCGCCAGCAGGGCGGCGAGGGCGCTGA
Source organism: uncultured Gemmatimonadales bacterium (assembly GCA_963720485.1). Taxonomy (GTDB): domain Bacteria; phylum Gemmatimonadota; class Gemmatimonadetes; order Longimicrobiales; family Gaopeijiaceae; genus MFD05684-c1. The sequence continues at coordinate 3,401,618 of OY970395.1, read as the reverse complement.
AGGCGCCCAGGAGCAGCGAGCCGAAGCGGCCCTGGGCGGTCTGGGTGCGGATCGTCCGGGCCATGGGCGTCACGTCGGAGGGCACCAGCTCGGGGTCGAAGCCCCGCACCACCCGCCGCACGGTGCCGGCCAGGGTGCCGGGGTCGCCGTCGCTCCTCAGCACCACCTCCAGCGTGGCGCTGGGGAGGAGGGGCCACGGCAGGTACACGTCCGGGTCGGTGGCGCCCGCCACCAGGTCGGTGGTGAGGTCCCGCCAGCGCACGTCCTCGGCCACCCCCACGATCCTCACGTGGAGCCCGTCGGGGCGGCCCACGATGAGCGTGCGTCCCACCGGGTCGGTGTCGCCGAACTGGCGCCGCGCCATGGCCCGGCTGATCACGCCCACCTCGAAGCCGCCTTCCGCGTCGGACGGGTCGATGGCCCGCCCGGCCACCAGGCGGACGCCCGTGGTGCCGAACCAGCCCGGCTCCACCCGGTGGAAGTAGAAGCGGATGCGGTCGTCCACGCCGCCCCCCTCCCCGGTCCACAGGTACGCGGCGCTGCTTCCGCCCCGGAGCGGGGCGTCGGCGCCCAGGGTGGCCTGCTTCACCCCCGGCTCGGCCTGGAGCAGGGCCAGCAGCCGGTCGGCCGCCGCGCGCCGCGCGTCGGCGTCGGGGTAGCGCTCGCCGGGCAACTCCACGCGGAACGCCAGCAGGTGGGACGCATCGAAGCCGGGGTCGACGGCGAGCTGGGCCCGGAGGCTCCGCACCATGAGCCCCGCTCCCACCAGGAGGAGGAGGGCCAGCGCCACCTCGCCCGCCACGAGGCTCCCCTGGATGCGCCGCCCGCCCAGGGCAGCGCCGCCGGCGCTCCGCTCCCGGAGTCCCCCGGCCACGTCGGCCCGGCCCCCCAGCAGGGCGGGGAGCACGCCGGTGACGGCGGCCACCGCCGCCATGAGTCCCACGGCCAGGGCGAACACGCCCACGTCCGGCCGCACGTCCACGTACGCCGGCAGGAAGCCCTCGGGCATGGCGCCGGCCAGGAGGCGCCCGCCCCACACCCCAAGGAGGAGGCCGGCGGCGGCGCCGGCCAGGGAGAGCAGCGCGCTCTCGGCCAGGAACTGGCGCGCCAGGGCCCCGCGCCCCGCTCCCAGGGCGCGGCGCATGAGGATCTCGGGGCCCCGGGCCCACGCCCGCACCAGGAGCAGGTTGGCCACGTTGGCCGCGGCGATCAGGAGGAGGAGCGCCGTGGCGCCGAGCACCACCAGGAGCAGGGTGCGGGTGCTGCCCAGGTAGACGTCCCTGAGTGGCGTCACCAGGGCGACCCGGTCCTGGTTCACGTCGGGGTGGGCCGCCTCGAGGCGGGCCGCGACCCCCTCCATGTCGGTGCGGGCCTCCTCCACCGTCACGCCCGGCCGCAGGCGCGCGACGGCGCTCAGCCAGCGGTTGCCCCGCTCGTCCATGTCGTCGGCGCTCAGGGTGGAGGCCAGGGGCACCCACACGTCGGCGGTGAGGCTCATCCCCCGGAAGGAAGCGGGGAGCACGCCCACGACCGTGTACGCCCGGCCGTCCAGCTCCACCGTGCGCCCCACCACCGAGGGGTCCCGCCCCCAACGGCGGGTCCACAGCCCCTCGCCCACGAGCGCGGCCCGCTCCCCCGTCCCGGGCGCATGCTCGTCGGCGGTGAAGCCCCGTCCCACCAGCGGCTCCACCCTGAGGAGATGCAGGTAGCCCTGGCCGACCGTCTCGCCGTCCACCCGCTCGGCGGGGCCTTCGCCACCGGTGAGGGTGAGGGTGACCCCGTCGTAGGCGGCCACGCCCTCGAAGCTCCGGGACATGGCGCCCCAGTCCCGGGCCTCGGCGGGCGAGGCGCCCCGCACCCGAGGGCCCTCGGGCGCGGCGTAGGCGCCCTGGAGGAAGACGAGCCGGCCCGCATCCGCGAAGGGAGGGCCCCGGAGCACCGACGCGTCCACCACGCCGAACACCGCGGTGACCGCACCGATGGCCAGGGCCAGCGTGGCCACCACCACCGCCGTGAAGCCGGGGCGGCGCCGGAGCCCCCGGGCCGCCAGCGCCAGGTCCTTCGCCCATGCGTCCAGCATCCGCGTCCTCCCCTCGTCCCGGTCGTGCCGTCGATGGGTGGACAGCACCCGCGCCGCCACCCGCTCCGGATCGCCGAAGGCCTCCCTGGCCCGGCGGCGGGCCTCTTCCGGCGGAAGGCCCTCCGCCTCCAGCTCCCTCGCCCGCTCCTGCAGGTGGAAGCGGATCTCCTCCCGCACCTCCGCGTCCCGGTCGGGCTTCACCCCTTTCCCCCCAGCACGGCCGCCACCGCCGAGGAGAACGCGCTCCACCGCTCCGCCTCGTCCTCCAGGCGGCGCGCTCCCTTCGTGGTGAGGCGGTAGAAGCGCGCCCGCCGTCCCGTCTCCGTGCGTCCCCAGGAGCCCTCCAGCCACCCCCGGCGGTCGAGACGGTGGAGAGCCGGGTAGAGGGCCCCCTCCTCCACGTCCAGCACGCCCTCGCTCCGCTCCCGGATCCAGCGGCCGATGGCGTAGCCGTGCAGCGGTGCCGGCTCGACGGCCCGCAGGATCAGGAGATCCAGCGTCCCGGTGAAGAGATCGCTTCCGCTCATGTGGCCGCCTTGGACGTGTCGCCGCCGTGGACCTGTCGCACCGTTGGACATGCCTAAGTGAACAAGGGTTGCAGCCGCCTGTCGCGCCGATCGGTGGGTGGCGCGATCCATGCGGTCTTTTTCCTACAAAGTCGGAGGAACGAATCCAGGGAGGTGGAGGGACCATGGCGGACAAGAGCGAGGCCACCACGGAGCGGAGGGCGCGGGAGCGTGAGGCACGCCGGAAGGCCGAGGCCGGCCAGCCGGTGCGGGACCCGGACCCGTCGGCGGCGGAGCAGACGGGCGAGGCGGTGGGCGGCATCGGCGGCGTGCTGGTGGGCGCGGGCATCGGATCGGCGGCCGGACCCGTGGGCACGGTCATCGGCGGCATCGCCGGCGCCCTGGGCGGCTGGTGGGCCGGCGAGGGGGTGGGCAGGGCGGCGGAGGACTGGAGCGAGCACGAGCCCGCCTACCGGGAGCATTTCGAGGCGCGTCCCCGGGAAGGGCTGGGCTTCGATTCGGCCCGGGTGGGCTACGGCGTCGGCCACGTGGCGGGGCGGAACCCCGGCTACCGGGGGCGACCCTTCAGCGAGATTGAGCCCGACATCCGGGATCACTGGAAGCTCAGGGGGCACGAGTACGAGACGCTGAAGCCGTATGTCCGATACGGTTACGAGCGCACCTCCGCCCAGGAGCTCCGCACCTGAGGGCCGCTCGCTCCAGCAGGTAGAAGCGGCGGGGGCGGGTCCGCCCCCGCCGCTTCGCGCAGTGGAGGGGAATGCCGCCGCGGCTGTCGTGGGCCGGGGCCCGTGCTACCTTCTGGGGGAAGGGGGACGGAACCGTTCGTCCCCTCCCCGTTCCGTCCACGATGCCACCATGGCCGACCTCCAGCGCACCGTGCTCCGGGGCCCGCCCGGCGCCGTGAGGATCGTGAGCCTGGTCGTCACGCTCCTCCTCCTGTTCGGCCTCACGTTCTTGAGCACCCGGGGCGGTCTGTCCCTGGTCCGGGGGGGCGAGATCACCGTCCTCACCGGGTTCGTCCTCCTGGTGGCCAGCGTGGCGGGCAAGCTGTCCGCCGACGTGGGGCTGCCCCGCCTCACCGGCTTCCTGGTCGTGGGGATCGTGGCCGGACCGTCCGTGCTGGGCATCCTGCCCGCCCCGGCGGTAGAGGAGCTGCGCCTCATCGACCAGTTCGCCCTGGCCCTCATCGCCATGATGGCGGGAGGGGAGCTCAAGGTGGGGGCGCTCCGGCCCCAGGCCCGCACCATCGCCGTCACCACGCTCCTGGTGACCGGGGTGGTGTGGGTGGGGGTGGCGGCCGCGGTGCTGGCCGTGCGGCCCCTGGTGCCGTTCCTGGCCGGCCTCTCCTGGCCCGCCGCCGTGGGCGTGGCCGTGGTGCTGGGGGTGTGGGCGGCCAACTCCTCCCCCGACCTCACGGTCGCCGTCATCGAGGAGACGGGCGCGAGGGGCGTCCTGACCGACGTGGTCCTGGGGGTCACCATCGTGAAGGACGTGGTGGTCATCGTCCTGTTCACCCTCACCCTGGCGCTGGTGACCCCTCTGGTGGAGCCCGGCGTGGCGTTCAGCGCCCACGTCTTCCTGGACCTCCTGCGGGAGGTGGGCGGCGCCCTGACGCTGGGCGCCGGCCTCGGGTGGGTGTTCTCCCTCTATCTGGGGGGAGAGGACGCCCAGCCCCGCTCGCCCATCGCCACCTTCCTGTTCGCGTACGTGGTGGTCATCCTCACCGGACGCCTCCACGTGGAGTTGCTCCTCACCGGCGTGGCGGCGGGCTTCGTCATCGAGAACCTCTCGCCCGCCGGTGACCGCATGATCCGGGGCATCGAGTCGGTCTCGGTGGTGATCTTCGCGTTCTTCTTCGCCATCGCCGGGGCCAGCCTCGACCTCGGAGCGGTACGCCGCTTCTGGCTGGCCGCCTTGCTGCTGTTCGGCGCCCGCCTGCTCTTCACGTGGCTGGGGGCGCGCCACGGCACGCGTCTGGCGGGTGCGGACGGCCACGTACGCGCCCGGGCGTGGCAGGGCCTCGTGTCCCAGGGCGGGGTGACGCTGGGCCTCGTGGTCCTCATGCGGGATCAGCTCCCCTCGGTGGGGCCCGGGGTCGTGGCCCTGGGCATGGCGGTCATCATCGCCAGCATCCTGGGCGGGCCCGTCCTGCTCAAGCGGGCCCTGCTGGCCGACGGAGGGGAAGGAGCGAAAGGATGAGCGACCACCACGCCCACCACCACGGACACCCCCACGGGCACCTGGGCGCACACCACGGGCCCGGCGCCCACGTGAGCCGGGACGTGGAGCGCGGGCGCCTGCGCTGGGTGCTGATCCTCACCGGGCTGTTCATGGTGGCGGAGGTGGTGGGCGGGCTCGTGTCCGGCTCCCTGGCCCTCCTGGCCGACGCCGGCCACATGTTCACCGACGTGGCGGCGCTGGGCCTCTCGCTCTTCGCCATGCACATGGCCCAGCGCCCGGCGAACCCGGACAAGACCTACGGCTACGTGCGGCTCGAGATCCTGGCCGCGCTGGTGAACGGGGCCGTCCTCCTCCTCATGACCGGGTTCATCCTGTGGGAGGCGTGGCGGCGCTTCCATGCCCCCGTGCAGGTGGACGGGCCGGTGATGCTGGCGGTGGCGGGGGTGGGGCTGGCGGTGAACGTCATCGGCGCCTTCCTGCTCCACGGCCACGCGAGTGGGAGCCTCAACGTGAAGGGCGCCTACCTGCACGTTCTCGGCGACCTCCTGGGCTCCATCGGCGCCATCCTCGCCGCGGTCGTCATCCTGGTGACGGGATGGAACCCGGCGGACCCCGTCATTTCCGTGGTCATCTCCCTCCTCATCCTGGTGAGCGCGTGGCGGCTCCTGAAGGAGGCGGCGGACGTGCTCCTGGAGGCGGCTCCCGGCCACATCGACGTGGAGGAGGTGCTGGAGGCGCTCCGGGGCGTCGACGGGCTGAGCGACGTCCACGACCTCCACGTGTGGACGCTCACCAGCGGATTCGTGGCCCTTTCGGGTCACGGCGTCATCGACGACCCGGTCCGGATCCGGGACGTTCTGGACGACATCCAGGCCCGTCTCGGAGAGCGGGGCATCGGCCACGTCACGTTCCAGCTCGAGCCCCGGGATCTGGTGCAGGTGGAGCGGCGCCGGAGCGGGGGGGCGGCGCATGGTCCGGAAGATGCAAGCCCTCGCCCGCCGCCATGTCGGGAGAGGTCGAACCGGCCCCGGAAAGGCGCGGATACCGCGGCCGGGTCGAGCGGCGACCGTTGACACAGCCCCACCCCCGTATACTTTGGCGCCAAATCGTCCCTGGCCCCTCTTCCGGCCGGGGAGGCCACCCCAGGAGGAGATCCAGATGAGGTACCGGTCGGGCTGGAACGAGGACGAGTCCCCCACCCTCGCCGTGCTGGACGTCGACGCCTTCGACGACGACGAAGACGAAGAGTGGGAGGAGGAGGACTGGGACGAGGACGAGGAGGACGACGATTGGGACGACGACGACGACGACGATTGGGACGAGGACGAAGACGAGGAAATCGAGGAGTGGGAAGAGGAGGACGAGGAGTACGACATAGGTCGCCGGAAGACCGGCCGGGAAGACTGGAACTGACCGGGCCTCCCCCTCCGCGCCTCCTCCCCGGGCGAGCGACCGCCCCGGCCACCCCGCGTGGTCGGGGCGGTCGTCGTTCGGGCCCTCCGCACACCGTGCGCTCCCGGGGGTAGCGAAAGCATGGGCGACCTCCTGGCGGCCCGCTCCCAGATGGCCGTGTCCCTGGGCTTCCACATCGTCTTCGCCGCGGTGGGCATCGGGCTGCCGGTGCTGGTCCTGGTGGCCGAGGTGGCGTGGATGCGCACCCGGGCCCCCGTGTGGCGGGACCTGGCCCGGGCGTGGTCGAAGGGCCTCGCCATCTTCTTCGCGGTCGGCGCCGTGTCGGGAACGGTCCTCTCGTTCGAGCTGGGTCTCCTGTGGCCCCGCTTCATGGCCTACGCCGGGCCGCTGGTGGGAATGCCCTTCTCCCTGGAGGGCTTTGCCTTCTTCACCGAGGCCATCTTCCTGGGCATCTACCTGTACGGCTGGGGCCGGGTGGGTCCCCGGGCCCACCTGGCCGCCGCCGCGGTGGTGGCCGTGAGCGGCAGCACGTCGGCCCTCTTCGTGCTCTCGGTGAACGGCTGGATGAACGCGCCCACCGGCTTCCGGCCGGGGCCCGCCGGCGCCCTGGCAGTGGACCCGCTGGCCGCCATGGCCAACCCGTTCTGGCTCGCCAATACCGGCCACATGCTCCTGGCGGCCCTGGCCGCCACCGGCTTCGGCGCCGCCTCGATCCACGCGTGGAAGCTGCTGGGCGAGGGAGGCAGCGCCTTCCACCGGAGGGCCCTCACGGTGAGCCTGGTGGTGGGCGGCGCCGGGGCGCTTCTCCAGCCCCTGAGCGGCGACGTCACGGCCCGGGTGGTGGCCCGCCACCAGCCCGCAAAGCTCGCCGCCATGGAGTCCCACTTCGTCACCGGGCCGTGCGCGCCCCTCCACATCGGCGGGTGGCCCGACGAAGCCGCCGGCACCACGCGCTGGAGCCTGGACGTGCCCTGTGGGCTGAGCCTCATGCTGGCCGGGGACCCCCACGCCGTGGTCCAGGGGATGGACGCGGTGCCCCCCGGGGAGCGCCCGCCGGTGGCGCCCGTGCACGCCGCCTTCCAGGTGATGGTGGCGGTGGGCGTCTTCCTGGCGCTGCTGGCGGCGTGGAGCGGCATCGGCGCGCTGCGCCACCGCCCACCCTGGACGCGGCCCCTGCTGCTCCGCCTGCTGGTGGTGGCGGGTCCACTGGCGTTCCTGGCCATCGAGGCGGGCTGGACGGTGACGGAGGTGGGCCGCCAGCCGTGGATCATCTACGGGGTCATGCGCACGAAGGACGCGGTGACGCCCATGCCCGGACTGGTGGTGCCCTTCGCCGGCTTCACGCTGCTCTACCTCTTCCTGGCCGGGGTGGTGGTGCTCCTCCTGGGCCACCTCACGTCCACCGAGGGGAGCGGAGCCGGCGTGGAGGGGACGCCGTGAGCCCGGTCACGGCCCTCGGACTGGTGCTCCTTCTCGGGCTGGTGCTCTACGCCCTCCTGGCCGGCGCCGACTTCGGCGGCGGCGTGTGGGACCTGCTGGCGGCGGGGCCCCGGGCGCCTGCCCAGCGGGCCGCCGTGGCCCGGGCCATCGGCCCCATCTGGGAGGCGAACCACGTCTGGATGGTGCTCGTGGTGGTGGTGCTGTTCAGCGCGTTCTCCCCGGCCTACGCCCTGGTCATGACCGCCCTCAACGTGCCTGTGAGCCTGGTGCTGGTGGGGATCGTGCTCCGGGGCAGCTCGTTCGTGTTCCGGAAGTACGACCCCGCGGGCTTCGACGTCTCGGGGTGGGGGCGGGTCTTCGCGGTGAGCAGCACGGTGACGCCCGTGTTCCTGGGCGTGGTCCTGGGCACCCTGTCCACGCCCGGGCTGACCATGGAGGGAGGACGATACACGGGCGGGTTCTTCGGTCCCTGGCTGCAGCCGTTCCCGTGGGTGGTGGGCCTGTTCGCCCTGGTGCTCTTCGCGTTCCTGGCGGCCACCTACCTCACCGCCGAGGTGGAGGACCCGGACCTGGCCCGGGACTTTCGGAACCGGGCCCTGGCCGCCGCAGCAGCCGCCGCGCTGCTGGCCGCCGCCGTCTGGATCCTGTCCGAGGGGGCGGCGCCCGAGGTCTACGGTGGGCTGGGGGCCCCCTGGGGCCTGGCGGCGCGCCTGGGGGCGGCGGCGGCCCTGGCCGCCACCGTGGGGCTCCTGTGGCGCGGCCGGTGGCTGGCGGCCCGGGTGGGCGCCGGCGCCACGGTGGCGCTGGTGGTGGCCGCGTGGGGCGCCGCGCTCCACCCGTGGATCGTTCCGGGCGTCCTCACCCTGGAGGCCGCGGCCGCCCCGGCGCCGACCCTCCGCTGGCTCCTCCGGGTCCTCGCCGCGGGGACCGTGATCCTGGCGCCCTGCCTCGTCTACCTCTACCGAACGTTCCGTCCGGGGCGGGCGGGACCCCCGGGGCGAGGACGTTGAACGGGGCGGCGGCGGCCCCGGGCCCGGCGAGCCCGGAGCGCATCCGGGAAGACGTGGAGGCGCTCTCGGGCGAGCGGAACCCCGAGAGCAGCCCGGAGGCGCTGGAGGCGGCCCTGGCCCGGGCGGAAGCGTCCCTCCGGGCCGTGGGTCTCGAGCCCCACCGCCACCGCTTCCACCACCGGGGGCGCCCCCACGAGAACGTGGTGGCCCTCCAGCCGGGGCGGGAGCGGGCGGCGCCCCGGGTGCTGGTGGGGGCCCACGTCGACACGGTGCGGGGCACGCCGGGCGCCGACGACAACGCCTCGGGGGTGGCGGGGATGCTGGAAGCCGCCCGCCTGCTCCGGGGGGTGGAGCTGGAGGCTCCGGTGGAGTGGGTGGTGTTCAACCTCGAGGAGCGCCAGCCGGGGCTCCGCGGGCCCTACTACCGGGTGGGGAGCCGCCGCCTCGCCGCCGACCGGCGCCGTCAGGGGACGCGCTACCGGGGCGCCCTGGTGCTGGAGATGATCGGCTACCGGACGACGGAGCCCGGGAGTCAGCGCATCCCGCTGCCCATCCGCTGGATGGGCCTGCCCCGGACGGGCGACTACCTGGCGGCGGTGGGCGACACCCGCTCCCGGGCCCTCCTGGCGGCGTTCCGGGAGGCCCGGGACGCGGTGGCGCCGGACCTCCCGCTGGTGACCTTCCACTCGCCCCTGCGGGGGTGGCTCGTGGCCGCCACCCGGCGGAGCGACAATGCGTCGTTCTGGTCGAACGGCTATCCCGCCCTCATGCTCACCGACACCGCGGACCTCCGGAACCCCCACTACCACCGCCCCGGCGACCGGCCAGACACGCTGGACTACGCCTTCGCGGCCCGGGTGACGGACGCGGTGGCCGAGACGGTGAAGCGGCTGGCGGGGGCGGGAGCCCCGGGCCGGACCGGCCCGGGTGGGGCGCGGTGAGGAGGACGGCGCCGGACCCTGTTCCCGCCCCCGAGGTACAGGGAAGGGAGGGCGGCCCCCGCGGCGGAGGCGGCAGGGGCGGGCCCACCTGGCCACGCACGCGACGAGGAAATCGATGTACCCGTTGACGCCGTGGGTGAAGCGGTTGCTGGTGGCGAACATCGTCATGTTCATCGCCACCCAGCTCGCGCCGCAGCTTTACGGGCCGCTCATGCTCGTGCCCATGGCGGTCGTCGCGCGCCCGTGGACCGTCGTGACGTACATGTTCCTCCACGCCGGCCTCCTGCACATCCTCTTCAACATGATCGGGCTGTTCTTCTTCGGGCCTCGCCTGGAGGAGCGCCTGGGCGGCCGGGACTTCCTGTGGCTGTACTTCCTGGGGGGGATCGGCGGTGCCGCCGGCTCGTTCATCTTCGCCCGCAACGCGCCGGTCATCGGCGCCTCGGCCGCGGTGTACGCGGTGCTGGTGGGCTTTGCCGTGTTCTGGCCCCGGGAGCGCATCTACATCTGGGGCGTGCTCCCGGTGGAGGCCTGGCTGCTGGCGGCCATCCTCATCGTCATCACCCTGTGGTCGGGCTTCACGGGTGCGCAGTCGGGGGTGGCCCACTTCGCCCACCTGGGCGGCATCGTGTTCGGCTACGCCTACCTGCGCGTGCGGGAGTGGCACCAGGGGGCGCCCCGCCGGGAATTCCAGAAGAAGGTGAACGAGATCCCCTCGTCCCAGGTTTCGGACCGGGCCGCCCTCAAGCGCTGGCAGGGCATCGACCTGGGGAGCCTCCACGAGATCAACCGGGACGAGGTCGAGCTCCTCCTCAAGAAGGTGGAGGTGCTGGGGGTCCGGAGCCTGTCGCCCGAGGAGCGGGCCTTCCTCGACCGCATGGCGGGGTCGTACCACTGAGCCTGCGCGGCTACCCCGTCCCCGCCCGCATCCACCGGGTCGAGGACCTGATCCACAAGAGCCGCTTCGTCACGACCCTGGCCCACGCCCCCACCGCCGAGGCGGCCCACGCCTTCGTGGAGCGCGTCCGGGCCGAGCACCCCGATGCCACCCACCACTGCTGGGCCTTCGTGGCCGGCCCTCCAGGGAGCACCACCCACATCGGCATGAGCGACGCGGGGGAGCCCCACGGCACGGCGGGGCGGCCCATGCTCACCGCCCTCCTCCACGCCGGCGTGGGCGAGGTGGTGGCGGTGTGCAGCCGCTGGTTCGGCGGCACCAAGCTGGGCACCGGGGGGCTCGCCCGGGCCTACGCCGGGGGCGTGGTCCACGCCCTGGAAGCGCTGCCCACGGAGCGCAAGGTGGAACGGGAGCGGCTGGGGGTGACGGTGGCCTATGCCCACGTGGACGGGCTGCGCCAGCTCATGGACGCGCTGGACGTGACGCTGGAGGAGGAGACGTACGGCGCCGACGTGCGCTACGTAGTGGGGGTGCCGGCCGCCGAAGCCGACGGGTTTCGCCGGCGCCTGGCCGACCTCAGCGGGGGCGAGGCCAGGGTGGCGGAGCCGTAGATCCGGGCGGGGAGCGGCCCTACTCGTCGCGGAGGAAGCGCGACGGCTCGAGAAGCTCCGCCCCGGCGACCGCCTCGCCCCCCGCCAGCGCGTGGCAGAGGGCGCGTCCCGCCTCGAAGGCGAAGGGAAGGCCGCCGCCACTGAAGCCGCCCACCATCCATTCGCCGGGGCGGCCGGGCACCGCCCCCACCAGGGGGAGGTAGTCGGCCGTCCAGCCGAAGACGCCGCTCCACTCCCGCTCCACCTCGAGGGGCGCGAGGTCGGGGAAGGTGGATTCGAACCACGCCTTCAGGTCATTCTGGAGGCGAGGGTCCACCTCGGCGTCCTGGCCGTAGGAGCGCTCCCAGGCGTCGTGGCGCCAGCCGCTCACCACCAGCCGCCCGTCGGGAGCCTGGCGCCAGACGTTCATCTTCCAGTCGGTGACGAAGCCGCCCCGGAAGCGCCGGGGCAGGGGCGAGGTCTGGAAGGCCTGGCCCCGCACCTGGGTGAGGTGGGCGCCCATCTCGGGGAGGAACGCCCCCGAGTCCACGTGGGCGGCGTACACCACCGCCTGGGCCCGGATCTCCCCCTGATCCGTGACGACCAGGAAGGGCCCCTCGTGGCGCTGGACGGAGCTCACCTCCACCCCCTCGACCACGTGGGCGCCGGCGGCGGCCGCGGCGCGCCCCAGCGCCCGGGCCGCCGCCGGCGGATGCAGGGCCCCTCCCCCCTCCAGGCGGTAGCCGCCGGTGAACCCCCGGGACGGCCCCACGAGCTCCCGGACCTCGTCGCTGGACAGCCAGCCCACGGGAAGCCCGGCCCGGGACAGCGCCTGGAAGGAGCCCCACACCACGTGGTCCGTCCAGGACTCGGACAGCACGTAGCCCCCCGACCGGTCGAGATCGGCCGCGTCGGCTTCGCCCCGCGCCTCCAGGAGGTCCGCCATGCCGTCCATGGAGCGAAGCGCGAAGTCCCAGATGGCCCGGGCGGCGTCGGCTCCCATGAAGCGCACCGTCTCGTGGTATGGCTGCCGCACCGGCGCCGACAGGACCCCGGCGGCCGCCGCCGTGGCGCCGCCCCCCACCTCCCGCCGCTCCACCAGGGTCACGTCGACGCCGGTGCGGGCCAGGTGGTACGCCGTGGCGGTGCCGGCGATACCCGCGCCCACCACCAGGACGTCGGTGGAGGTGGGAAGCGCGCCGTCGAAGCGTGTGTTCCCGCCCGCGGCCCCGGCCGGGGTGTCCATCAGTCGGGCGGCGCGAGGGCGACGGGGGCGGGGCCCAGGGAGGCCACCACCTTCAGGACGTCGAAGGTTGTGACGATCCCCAGGAGGCGGCCTCCCTCCTCCACCACCGCCCGGTGGATGTGGCCCCGGAGGAGGAAGTCGGCGAGCTCGGTGACCGTGGCCGTCGGGGGAACGGTGAAAGCGACGGGCGTCATGATGTCCCCCACGCGCACGTCGTCGAAGGACTCGTTCAGGGGGAGCGCGTCCCACGAGGGGCCCTTCCGGGACGTCCACTCGGGGAGGAAGAAGTCGTCGGACGCGTCGTACGCGCCGCCGCCCTCCTCCGCCGCGAGGCGGATGACGTCGGTCATGGAGACCACCCCCACCAGGACGTCCTGCTCGTCCACCACCGGAACGCCGCTCACGCCGTTGTCCGAGAGGAGGCGCACCAGGGCCTTGATGGTGGTGTCGGGGTCCACGGTGAGCACGTCGGCCTGCATGATGGAGCGCACGGTGGCCGTCATGTCACATCTCCGGTCTGAGGGCGAGGACGGGGCCGGTGGCGCCGCGTATGACCTTGTCCGCCACGCTGCCCAGGAGGGCGCGGCCCACGCCGCTGCGGCCGTGGGTGGCGATGACCACCATGTCGGCGTCGGCGTGCTCCAGGATGGCGTGGGCCGCGTTCTGGTCGGTGGCGACGGAGGCGTCCACCTCCAGGCCCCGCTCCCGCAGCCGGGTGGTGGCTTCCTTCAGGTAGCGGGCCGCGGCCTGGCGGGCCTCGTCCACGACCTCCTGGCCCATCTCCAGGTTCTGGGGGAGGTAGGGCGACGTGGGTCCGATGGGGAACGCCACCGCCCGAATGAGCGACAGGGGCGCTCCGAACGCCTTGGCGACGTCGGCCCCCACGTCCAGGGCTGCCTCGGCCAGCTTGGAGCCGTCCAGCGGCACCACCACCCGCTTCAGGTCGAGGGCGGCGCCCAGATCCGTGCTCGCCTCGTCGGCTGGACGGACCAGCAGGACCGGCCGGTGGCCGTGGCGGATGCACCCGTCGGCCACGCTGCCGAGCCAGACGCGGGACACCGCCCCCCGCCCATGGGTGGCCATGACCACGAGATCGGCGTTCCACGCTTCGGCCTGGCGGCGGATCTCCTCCACCACCGGGCCCTCGCCCACCGCGGTGGACACCTCGCCGCCGGCGTGGGGCCGGACCCGCCCCTCGACCTCCTTCAGGTAGTTCTCCGCCCACTGGCGGGCTGCCTCGTCCCAGTCGGCGTAGGCGAAGGCCGGGACCGGCTCGTGGACCGTGATCAGCCGCACGTCGCCGCGCCCCCTGCGCGACATCGACAGGGCGGCGGGGAGGGCGGCCTCGGCGAAGGCGGAGCCGTCGAGGGGGATCAGGATTCGGCGGAACATGGGACGTCTCTCCTCTCTCGGGTCCTCTTCAAGGAACCATGGCCCGAAGCCGCTCCTCCGCGAACGACGGCTCGACTGGAACCTGCTTGCTTGCCGCGCTCCACGGGAGCAGGACCTCGACGGTCGTGCCGGAGCCGGGCGCGGAGTTGAAGCGGAGGGAGCCTCCGACGTAGCCGGCCCGCTCCCGCATGGCCAGCAGTCCCAGGCTGCCGTCGGGCGCCTCGAGCGCCTCGTCCACGTCGAAGCCCCCTCCGTCATCCCACACCGTCGTGCGCAGCCCCTCGCTGGCGGGGTGGAACGTCACGTCGATCCGGTTGGCGTGGGCGTGCTGGAAGGCGTTGCTCAGCGCCTCCTGCACGATGCGGAAGAGGGCCAGGCGCGCGGGGCGCTCGAGGGACGACTCGGGGAGGTGGCCGTGGAACTCCACCTGCACCCCCGCGAGCTCCCGCAGGCGGCGTGCGTGCCCCTCCAGCGCCGGCAGGACCCCCAGCTCGTCGAGCTCGGGGGGGCGCAGGCGTCGGGCCACGGCCCGGATCTCCTCGAGCCCCCGCACCAGCTCGTTGCGGATCTCTTCCAGCATGCCCGGATCGGGGTCGGCTCGGCGCGCCGCCACCTGGAGGCGGACCAGCACCCCGGCCAGCGTCTGGGAGGCGCCGCCGTAGAGCTCCCGCGCCAGGAGGCTCCGCTGCCGCTCCTCCGCGTCCAGCACCCGGGTGGCCAGCTCCAACTCCCGGGCCCGGGCGGCCTCGACGCTGTCCAGCATGTCGTTGAACGTCCGGGTGAGGGACTCCAGGGGCCGGTCGGCCAGGGGCGAGCGCTCCGCCCGGGTGGCGAGGGCTCCCCGCCGCACGGCCTCGGCGGTCTTCTCCAGGCGTTCCAGCGGCGAGAGGGCCAGCCGGATGAGGATGGCGTTGAGCGCGGCGCCGGCCACCACCACGAACAGCCCCAGCGTCGCCACCGGAGCGACCACGTCGGTGGCCAGCCCCCCTTCCAGCCAGGCGGCGGCGGACAGCACCGCGGCGCCCGCCACGGCCGTGATGGCCAGGTTCGCGATGTAGAGCTTGGCCACCAGGGGCACGCGGAGGAAGCCGCGCGTCCAGCTACGGAGGAGGGCGCGCGGGCCCCGTTCCCGGTGGCTGGTTTCCCCGGACGCGGCGCTGCTGGCGTTCATGGTCGGACTCCTGGGGGGTGCCGCGGTCCCGGGCGGGGACCACGCGCCGGCCCTGGGGCGACCCTTCGCCCCCCCGGGCCCACGCCGATAGATTATCGCGTGCGGCCGGGGAACGCTGTCGGGCTCCGGCGGCGCCGCCGCGTGGGGAAGCGCCCGACTCCTGTAGGAGAAACTCCCCTCAACCCTCCCATGTGTCGATGACCAGCGACGAGTACCGGGCCGTGTTCCAGGCCTCGCCGGACGGCATCCTCGTGGTGGACGGCGAGGGCACCATCCTTGACGTGAACCCCATGGCTGTGCGCCTCTTCCGGTGGTCCAAGGACGAGCTGGTGGGCCGGAAGGTGGAGATCCTCGTGCCGGACAGCGCCCGGGGCGTGCACCACGCGCACCGGGACCGCTACATGCGCCATCCCCGGGCCCGTCCCATGGGCATCGGCATGGAGCTCCGGGGGCTGCGCAAGGACGGCTCCGAGTTCCCCGTCGAGATCAGCCTCAGCCCATGGGAGTCGAGCGAGGGCCAGAAGGTGATCGTGACCGTCCGGGACGAGACCCAGCGGCGGCGCCTCAGGGACTTCAGCGCCGGCGCGCTGCGGGCCTCCGAGGACGAGCGCAAGCGCATCGCCCGGGAGCTCCACGACGACACGGCCCAGCACCTGGCGGCACTGCTCCTGCGGCTCCGGCTCATGGAGCGGGACGTCCCCGACGACGAGTGGCGGGCGCGCATGGAGGAGCTGCGCACCTCCTTGGCCTCCTGCGCCGACGGGGTGCGCCGCATCGCCCGGGGGCTGCGCCCGCCCGAGCTGGAGGACGCGGGCGTGGTGGCGGCGCTCCGGGCCCACGCCCGGACCGTGCGCGACGCCAGCGACCTGGAGGTGCACTTCGACGCCGAGGCGGTGGACGAGCTGCTGGGGCTCGACGCCAAGCTGGTCCTGTACCGAATCATCCAGGAGGCGTCCTCCAACGCCCTGCGCCACGCGGGCTCCCCCACCCTGAAGATCCGGGTGTTCCGGGAAGACGAGCGGGTGGTGGGGGTGGTGGAGGACGAGGGAAGGGGCTTTCTTCCCGGCGGCGATCCCACCGAAGGCGGGAGCGGCCTCGGCCTGGTCGGGATGCAGGAGCGGGCGGGGATGGTGGGGGGAAGGGTGAGCGTCGACAGCGAGCCCGGGCGCGGCACGACCGTGAGGGTCGAGCTGCCCCGTTCGAGAACCAACGGAAGGAGCTGACATGGCGACCCGGATTCTCCTCGTGGACGACCACGCGATGTTCCGGGCGGGAATGAAGGCGCTGCTGGACGAGGAGCAGAACCTGGACGTGGTGGGCGAGGCGTCCACGGGCGACGAGGCGGTGGACCGGGTGCGGGAGCTCAAGCCCGACGTGGTGGTCATGGACCTCTCCATGCCGGGCTCCAACGGCCTCGAGGCCACCCGGCGCATCACGGCGCTGGGGCTGAAGACCAAGATCCTGGTCCTCACGGTCCACGCCGAGGAGGAGTACCTCGTCCCCGTGGTGGAGGCCGGCGCCAGCGGCTACCTCACCAAGACCAGCGCCGACCGGGACCTGGTGGAGGCCATCAAGGTGGTGGCCCGGGGGGAGGTGTTCCTCCCGCCCAAGGCCACCCGGCTGCTGCTCCAGCAGTACAAGACGTCCCAGAGCGACGAGGAGGCGGGGCTCCACGACCTGAGTGCCCGTGAGCAGGAGGTGCTGGCGCTCACGGCGGAGGGCTTCAGCTCCCGGGAGATCGGGGAAAAGCTCTTCATCTCCCCGAAGACGGTGGACACCTATCGGGCCCGCATCATGGAGAAGCTGGGCCTCAACCACCGCTCCGAGCTCGTGCGCTTCGCGCTCCGCACCGGACTCCTCAAGCAGATGTAGTCCCGCCTCCGGCCACCTCCTACAGGACCGGCACCTCCTTGCGGAGGAGCTGGCCCAGCACGGTGGCCTCCTCGGTCATCAGCTCCAGCACGTCGTCCACGGACAGGACGCCCGCGGCCTCGCCGTCGTCGTCCACGACCACCAGGCGGCGCACCGCCGCACCCCGCATTCGGACCAGGGCCTCCTCGATGGGGGTGTCGGCGTGGACGGTGTGGGCCGGCGTGGTCATGACGTCGGATACCAGCACCGATTCGGCGTCCCGGCCCCACGACACCACCCGCAGCACCACGTCCCGGTCGGTCAGCAGCCCCACCGGCTTCTTCTCGTCGTCCAGGACCACGAGGGTGCCGACGTTGTGGTCGGCCATGCGGCGGGCGGCTGCCCGTACCGTTTCGGACGGAGCGGTGCTCGCCACGATGCGCGTGCAGATCTTCCCGGCGGACATGATGCCTCCTCGGCAAAGGGGAGGGGTCCACAACCATGGCGGGCGCCCGGGCGGGAAGGTGTCGGGGGAGTCCCGCCGGGGTCTGTGGGGAGGCGGCCGCCGATGGGCGTCAGGGCGCCGGGGGAAGGGCCCACCCCCACACCACGCCCATGCCCACCAGGTAGGTGAGGACCATGAGGAGGCTGCCCGGCTCCAGCATGGAGAAGCGCCGGTCGGCCCGGTAGGCGATGGCGGCCACCCCCAGCGCCATCATGATGATCGCGAAGAGCCCCAGCACGGCGTTCACGGGCTGGACGCTCCCCAGGACCGGCGCGCGCCCGGTGAGGTCGAGGGCGGTGAACATGACCATGTTCACGGCGTTGCTGCCGAAGAGGTTCCCCACCGCGAGGTCGAAGGCGCCCAGGCGAAGCGCGGCGAAGGACGTGACCAGTTCGGGCAGCGACGTCGCCACGCCCACCACCACGGCGCCCATGAAGGTCTCGGCGATGCCGGTGAGCTCGGCGGCCCGGTTGGCGGAGGTGGCGAACACCGGCGCGGCCACCAGCACCAGCACGGCGCCGGCCGCGAAGCGGACCAACGCGGGGCGAAGCGCCGCCTCCCGGCCCTTCCGGCCCGGCGGCCGGGGCGGGCCCGCGGGGCCCTCTTCCCCCGGCCCGGACAGCTCCTCCACCGCGGTGGCCCGCCGCGCCACGGCGCTGTAGCGGAAGATGGCCCGGGCACCCACCAGGTAGATCACCGCCAGGACCGCCGAGCCCGGGCCGATCCACCAGAAGAGGGCGGGGGGGTGGAGGAGGACGAACACCGCCGCCACCGCCGTCAGGACGATGGCGTGGGTGGCGTGGAGCACGTGGTCGAGGGCGGCCTTGCGGAAGACGGCCGCGCCCGGCAGCAGGTTGATCACGGCCAGGATCAGCATGTTGGCCATGTTGCTCCCGAACAGGTCTCCCGCCGCCAGGTCGGGGGTCCCCAGGCGGATGGCGGCCACGCCCGTGACCAGCTCGGGGAGGGAGGTGGCCAGGGCAAGGAACACCGAGCCGAACCACACCCCGCCCAGGTTCGTGCGGGCGGCGATGACGTCTCCCGAGCGGGCGAGGAGGACGCCGGCGCTCACCACGCCGACGGCGCCCGCCACCAGCCCCAGGAGGGTGAGCTGGGGACTCAGCGTTCGGTCTCGGCGCGGGGGGACCGCGGTGCGTCGCGCAGATTCTCCATGATCTCTCCGGGTCGAGGGGTGCACCACCTTGGGCCGGCGGGCTCCGTCTGTCGAGCCCGGGGAACGAAATCGGGCGGTCCGTGCGGGGAAAGTTCCGACGCCACGGCGCGCCCGGCTCCCGACAGAAGACCTCCGGCACGGGGCCTACCTTCTCTCCCGGATGGACTCACCCGAGGAGATGACCATGAGACGCCGCATCCTGGTGCCCCTGGATGGCACCCACTTCTCCGAGGCCGCACTGGCTCCCGCCGCGGCCCTGGCCCGGCGCACGGGCGCGACCCTCCTGCTCGCCACCGTGGAGGCGCCCCGCACCACCGATGCCACCCCTCCCTGGATGATCCCCCACGACCCGTTCGCCTGGATCGACGCGCGGGCCCGGAAGATGGGCGCCCTGGGGGTTGCGGCCGAAGCCACGGTCCTCCACGGAGGCGTCTGCGAGGAGCTCGTGGATTTCGGCAGCCGCGAGGCCGTGGACCTGGCCGTCATGACCACCCACGGACGGGGCGCCCTCAGCCGGGCCTGGCTCGGCAGTGTGACGGACCGTATGGTGCGTGAGGCCCCGTTCCCGGTGTTGGCGGTGCGGCCGGCGGAAGCCTCGCCCGCCCCTGCCGACGTGATCCCCTTCCCCCGGAAGGTGCTGGTGGCGCTGGACGGCTCGGCCCTGTCCGAATCGGTGCTGCCCCGGGTGCTGGAGTGGCTGGGACGGGACGAAGCGGAGATCGCACTGGTGGAGATCGTCCTCCCGCTGGAGGCGGTGGTGCCGGCGTACGTGCCCGACAGCGCGCAGTTCGGACGGGAGCTGGGCGAGGCCCGGCAGTCCGAGGCCGAGGCCTACCTCCACACGGTCGCCCGGGGCCTCGTGGCCCAGGGGTGGTCGGCGCGCACCGAGGTGCGATCGGCCCGCCAACCGGCCATGGGGATCCTGGCCTTCGCCCACGCGTGGGGCGCCGACGTCCTGGCGCTGGCCACCCACGGCCGCAGCGGTATCGCCAGGGCGGTGCTGGGCAGCGTGGCCGACAAGGTCCTGCGCTCCGCCGACCGTCCGGTCTTCCTGCTCCATCCCGAAGCGGCCGTGCCCGACGAGCTGACGAGGCGCGCTTCCCAGGACCGGGTGGCGGTTCTGTGAGCGGAGAGGGCGGCGAAGGGGGGGGCGGTGCCAGCAGCGCGAAGCTGGCGGCCATGTTCGCCGCCTTCACCGTGGTGGGCGCCCCCCTCGTCTGGGCGATCTGGGAGGGGGTCAACGCGCTCCTGGAGGGGCGGCCGGGCGAGATCCGATGGGCCCTGGTCGCCCCGGCCCTGATCCTCTTCGCCGGGCTCCTGTGGCTGGTTTCGACCGTCGTGCAGCGCATCGAGTAGCCGACCCGACGCAGTCTCCATAGACAACAGACAGCGCAGCTCTTTCTCAACCTCCACGGAGGCCAGGTATGCCCGAACGCCCGGAGCAGGCGAGCCAGGCGCCCGAAGAGGAGCCCTCTACCGCCGGGACCCTCTTCATCATGGCGCTCTTCATCATGGCGCTGGCGGGGATGTGGATCCTCATGTACCTCCGCCTGGTGGAGATGTGAGGCCATGAGAATCCACCACTACGAGAAAGGCTTTCTCTGGTTCTCCGGCTTCATGCTGGTGGCGTTCCTGGTCGCCCTGTTCTTCGCGTCGGCCATGATGGGTATCCACCTGCCCGGTGCGGTCGCCGAGGGCACCATCGACCCGGCCCAGGTGCGGAGCATCGCCCCCTTCGACAACCCGGGCGTGCACCGGACGGGGGACCACAGCTACGAGGCCGTGGTCGTGGCCCAGGCGTGGGCCTTCCAGCCCCGGGAGATCCGGGTGCCGGCCGGGGCCGAGATCACCTTCATCGCCACGTCCGTGGACGTGATCCACGGATTCCGCATCGAGGGCTCGTTCATCAACATGATGCTCATTCCCGGGCAGATCTCCCGGAACACCTACACGTTCGACGAGCCGGGCACCCACCTTCTCCTCTGCCACGAGTTCTGCGGGGCGGGGCACCACCTCATGTCGGGGGTGGTGGTGGTGGTGGATCCGGCCCAGTTCGCCGCCGAGCAGGCCCAGGGAGGTGAGGGATGAGCGAACCCCACGACATCCACGTCCCCGGCTCGCCCGCGGCCGCCCTTCCCGGGACGACCGTCGTCCAGGACCCCGCCGGCTTCACCCTGCCCGCGGGGCACCGGCGGATCATCCGCTGGACCCTCTACCTGGGCTTCGTCGCCCTGGTGGCGGGGGTGGCCCAGGGCTTTGCCCAGGCCCTCTCCTACGCGGGCATCAACATCCTCCCGTGCTTCCCGGGCCTGCGGAGCTACTACCAGGGGCTGACGGTGCACGGCGTGGCGAACGCGCTGGTCCTCACCTTCGCCTTCGGCAACGCCTTCCTCCCCCTCATGACCTCCCGGGCGCTGGGACGGCCGCTCAACACGGGGCTCCTGTGGGCCACGTTCGGGTGCATGGTGGCGGGCATGCTGCTGGCCGGATGGGCCGTGGTGACCAACCAGGCGAGCGTCCTCTACACGGCCTACGCGCCCCTCCAGGCGCACTGGACCTATTACCTGGGGCTGGCCCTCATCGCCGTGGTGAGCACCTGGATGGCGTCCCTGAACATGTACCTGGCGCTGGCCGGCTGGCGGAAGGAGCACCGGGGAGAGCGCATCCCCCTGCTGGCGTTCATCTCCGTGGCCAGCTACGCCATGTGGAACCTGGGCTCCCTCGCCATCGCGATCTCGTTCCTCGGCTTCCTGATCCCCTGGTCGATCGGGTGGCTGCCCATGGTCGATCCCCTGTTCAACCGCACGCTCTTCTGGTCCACCGGCCACGCCATCGTGTACGCCTGGCTCCTGCCGGCGTACGTGTCGTGGTACGCCCTGGTGCCCTCGCAGGTGAAGGGGAAGCTGATCAGCGACCCTCTCACGCGGGTCGTGTTCATCATGTTCCTGCTGGTGTCCACGCCGGTGGGCTTCCACCACCAGTACACGGACCCCGGCATGTCCGTGCACATGAAGGCGTTCCACGCCGTCCTCACCTTCGGCGTGTTCTATCCCAGCCTCGCCACCGCGTTCAGCGTGGTGGCGGCGCTGGAGATCGGCGGACGGGCCCGGGGCGGCACGGGGCTCCTGGGCTGGATCAGGAAGCTCCCCTGGGGCGACCCCTCGGTCACGGCCCAGGTGCTGGCCATGGTGTCCTTCGTGTTCGGGGGCATCACCGGCCTCATCAATGCCAGCTACATGGTGAACCAGCTCGTCCACAACACCACCTGGGTGCCCGGCCACTTCCACCTGACGGTGGGGAGCGCGGTGGCCCTCACGATCGTGGGCGTGACGTACTGGCTGGTGCCCTACCTCACGGGGCGCAAGCTGTGGGGACGGCGGCTGGCGCTGGCCCAGGCGTGGATCTACACGGTGGGCGTGCTCATCTTCGCCCGGGGGATGATCTCCGGCGGCCTCGAGGGCATGCCCCGGCGCACCTTCCTGGCCGAGGCGCCCTACCGGGACCAGCCGGGTTGGCACCTGGCGGGCGTCATCACCGGCGTCGGCGGCACCCTCATGACCATCGGGCTGCTGCTGTTCTTCCTGATCCTGGTCATGACCATCTTCTTCGGCCGCCGTGGCGAGGGCCCCACGGACATCCCCGTGACCGAGACGCTCACCGGATCCGCCAGCAGCGGATGGGAGCTGCGCCTGGACCGGGTGGGGATGTGGGTGGCGGTGGCGCTGGCCCTCCTGGTGGTGGCGTACGGGCCGTTCTTCTGGGGATACCTGCCCCTCCACCTGACGTCGCCCGGGTACCGCTTCTTCTAGCGTCGTCGGCGCTCACGGCCGCGGGGCGCCCACGGTGGGCGCTCCGCGGCCCGAGCGGTCTCAGGAGCCCACGGCGACCCGCAGCGCGGCCCCCAGGTCGCGGAAGGCGGCCAGCCAGCGGGCGTCGGCGGGCTCCAGCGGCCCGGACCGCTCCTCCAGCGTCCGGGCCCGGTCCCGGTAGATCTCGAAGTAGAGGTTCTGCACCCGCCACAGGGTGAGGGGGAGCTCCGACGCCAGCAGGAGGCGGGTCATGTCCAGCACCCGGGCCAGCCGCGGGGCGTCGTCCGGGGTGGCGGCGAGGTGGACCATCTCCCGCTCCAGGGCGAGCTGCCCGGCGTAGCCCACCGCCTCCGCGTCCAGGGTCACCCCCGTGGAGCGGGCCTCCTCCAGCGTGGCCCGCACCGCGGGCAGGTGGGGCTCCTCGTACGCCAGGATGCGGCGGAGCTTCATGTTCAGCACGTACTCGGCGGCCACGACGAACGGGCGGGGCTGGGGGATCTCCAGGTCGGCCAGGAAGCGGAGCAGGGGGGCCCGGTCCTCGTAGATCCGGGCGAAGGCCGACTCCGCCTCCAGGATGGAGGTCTCGAGGATGCGATCCACGATGCGGCGCTGGGCGTCGCGGAAGAGGGACCGCAGGGAATACGTGCTGGCCTCGAACGCGTGGTCCAGCACCCGGATGACCGCGGTGAAGTCGGTGCGCTGGAAGGGCCGGCTGATCTCCTCCAGGAGCCTGTGGTAGGCGTCCTCCCCCTGGAACGTGCGCACCCCGCCCGTGACGTTGTGGTGCCCCAGGTGGAGCACCGCGTAGCTCAGGTCGTCGCACGCCTGGGTGACCAGCGACGTGACCCGGACCCGCCCCACCAGGAGCGCCGCCTGCCCCGCCTCCGAGCGGTGCTGGTGCTCCCGGTCGAAGCGGAAGCTGTAGATGCGCTGGGAGGGCTCGAAGTCCTCGAAGAGGGAGCTCACGGCGTAGTGGGCGCCCGCCTTGCCCCGGTCCACCTGGGAGCCCTCCACCGTCTTCCGGTACACGTCGGCGCCGGTGCCCCAGGAAGGGAGGTTGCTGCGGGCCAGCGTCAGGTGCTCGAGGAAGCCCTCCTCAAGCCCCGGGTCCTGCACCACGTCGTGGGCGAGCTGGAGGGCCCGCCCCGCGTACTCCAGCACCTGGACGGTCTCGATGCCCGAGAGGTCGTCGAAGAACCAGCCGCAGCTCGTGTACATGAGCTGGGCGAAGCGCTGGAGCTCCAGCAGGCGCAGCGCCCGCACCCGCTCTTCCCGGTCCAGCACGTGGTCCTGCTCGGCGTGGAAGAACGCCTCCACCGAGGCCTCGCTCCGGTCCAGGATCACGTCGATGTAGCGGTCCCTCGCCAGCCACGGGTCCTTGAGGAGCTTGGCGCCCTCCCACTCGTAGCGGGGGGCGAGCTCGTCCCGGAGCCAGTCCATGGCGCCCCGCAGGGGGGCGCGCCAGCGCTGGTGCCACCCCTCGCCCCGGCCACCGCTGCAGCCGCAGTCGGAGCGCCAGCGCTCGATGCCGTGGGCGCAGCTCCAGGAGGTGTCCTCCCGTATGCGGGCGCGCCACGTGGGGGGGTGGAGCTCCAGGTAGTAGCCGTAGTTGACCACATCGACGGTGGGATCGCACAGGATCTGGCGGAGCGCGTACGCCAGCGCCATGTCGCCGTGGCGGTGGTGGTGCCCGTACGTCTCGCCGTCGGTGGCGATGTGGATGAGGGGTGCGTCGTCACCCTGCCCGGCGATGCCGTCCAGGAGGCGGCGGGCGAACACGGCGCCGTCGCCCAGGAGGCGCTCGAAGGCCACGGCCCGGCTGAGGGAGCCGTGGTAGACGAACACGGCGATGTCCCGCCCCGAGGGGAGGTCGACCCGGTAGGCGCGCCCCACGTCCCGTGACTCGTCGAAGGCGCGCCAGCCGTCGTCGCCGTTCTCGAGGTCGGGGTCCGGCGCGATGGCGTCGATCTGGTTGGGCGCCAGGATGGTGAAGCGGATCCCCTCCTCCGCCAGCGCCTCCAGCGACGCCACGTCCACGGCCGTCTCGGGGAGCCACATCCCCTCGGGCGCGCGTCCGAAGCGGTGCTGGAAGTCCCGCACGCCCCAGCGCACCTGGGTGCGCCGGTCCCGCTCGTCGGCCAGGGGGAGGATCATGTGGTTGTACGCCTGGGCCAGCGCCGAGCCGTGGCCGCCGAAGCGGTCGGCGCTCTCCCGGTCGGCCTCCAGGATGGAGCGGTACACGTCGGGCGCCTTCTCCTCCAGCCACGCCAGCAGGGTGGGGCCGAAGTTGAAGCTCATCCAGGCGTAGTTGTTGACGATCTCGATGATGCGGCCCGCGTCGTCGAGGATGCGCGACGCCGAGTTGGGCGCGTAGCACTCGGCGGTGATGCGCTGGTTCCAGTCGTGGAAGGGGCGGGCGGAGGGCTGGCGCTCGACGGCTTCCAGCCAGGGGTTCTCCCGGGGGGGCTGGTAGAAGTGGCCGTGGACGCAGACGCAGCGGTGCGGGGTCATGGGGTGCGGCCGGATGGGAATGCGCTCGGCTCCACCGGCGGCCGAGCCACCCTGGCCCCTACCCCCGGGTGGGCTCGGTCCACGCGTCGTCCACCAGGTCGTGCTCGGGGCTCTCGCCCCTGGGGGCCGTGGGGGCGCTGCCGGGGCTGCGGCGGCCGGCGCCGGCGCCGGCCGCCCCCGTGCCGGTGGCGTCCTCCCGCCCGGCACCGGGGGTGTCGTCCACGCCCGCCTTCCCGGGCGCCTCGGCCCTGAAGAACAGGCAGGCCAGGGGTGGCAGGGTGAGGTTCAGCGAGTGGAAGCGGCCGTGGTAGGGGACGGGGCTGGCCTCGACCTGGCCGAAGTTGCCACGGCCGCTCCCGCCGTAGGTGTCGGCGTCGCCGTTCAGCACCTCCTTCCACACGCCGCCCCGGCTCACGCCCACCCGGTAGTTCTCCCACACCTCGGGGGTGAAGTTGAAGACGGCCAGCACCTCGCCGCCGTCCCGGTCCTTCCTCAGGAAGGCGAGGACGCTGTGGGCGGAATCGTTGCCCTCCACCCACTCGAAGCCGGCGGGGTCGAAGTCCAGGTCGTGCAGGGCGGGCTCGTCCCGGTAGAGGCGGTTCAGGTCCCTCACCCAGCGGAGCAGGCCGGCGTGGCCCTCCTGGTCCAGCAGGTGCCACTGGAGCGCCTCGTCGTGGGCCCACTCCCGGTCCTGGCCGAACTCGTCGCCCATGAACAGCAGCTTCTTGCCGGGCTGGGCGAACATCCAGCCGTAGAGGAGCCTCAGGTTCGCCCGCTTCCGCCAGTCGTCGCCGGGCATCTTGCCGAGGAGCGAGCCCTTGCCGTGCACCACCTCGTCGTGGGAGAGGGGGAGCATGAAGTTCTCGTTGAAGGCGTAGACCATGCGGAAGGTGATCTCGTTGTGGTGCCACGCGCGGTGTACGGGGTCGCGGCTCACGTACTGCAGCGTGTCGTGCATCCACCCCATGTCCCACTTCATGCCGAAGCCCAACCCGCCCAGGTAGGTGGGGCGGCTCACCATGGGCCACGCGGTGGATTCCTCGGCGATGGTCTGGACGTCGGGATATTCGCCGTAGACCACCTCGTTCAGCCTCCTGAGGAAGCCGATGGCCTCCAGGTTCTCCCGGCCGCCGTATTCGTTGGGGA
Organism: uncultured Gemmatimonadales bacterium; assembly: GCA_963720485.1. Taxonomy (GTDB): domain Bacteria; phylum Gemmatimonadota; class Gemmatimonadetes; order Longimicrobiales; family Gaopeijiaceae; genus MFD05684-c1. The sequence continues at coordinate 3,375,733 of OY970395.1, read as the reverse complement.
TCCACTCCCCCGCCTTGCGCGAGTAGTCGCGGTAGAGCATGGACGCCACCGCGTCCACCCGGATGCCATCCACGTGGTAGCGGTCCAGCCAGAAGAGGGCGCTGGACAGGAGGAAGCTCCGCACCTCGTGGCGCCCGTAGTTGAAGATGAAGCTGTTCCAGTCCGGGTGATAGCCTTCCCGCGGATCGGCGTGCTCGTACAGGTGGGTGCCGTCGAAGTAGCCCAGCCCGTGCTCGTCGGTGGGAAAGTGGGAGGGCACCCAGTCCAGGATCACCCCGATGTCCTTCTGATGCAGGTGGTCCACCAGGGCCATGAGGTCCTGGGGCGAGCCGTAGCGGGAGGTGGGGGCGAAGTAGCCGGTGGGCTGGTAGCCCCACGACCCGTAGAAGGGGTGCTCGGTGAGGGGCAGGAACTCCACGTGGGTGAAGCCCGCGTCCACCACGTAGTCGGCCAGCTCTTCGGCGATGTCCCGGTACGACGGCAGCTCGCCCCCGGGGCGACGCCACGAGCCCAGGTGCACCTCGTACACGGAGACGGGCGCGTCGGCGGCGTTGCGCTCCCCCCGGGACGCCATCCAGCGGTCGTCGGCCCAGTCGTGCTCCAGCTCCCACACCACCGACGCGGTCTGGGGCGGCTCCTCGTGGCGGAACCCGATGGGGTCGGCCTTGTCCACGGTGTAGCCGCGCTCGTGGGAGACGATGTGGTACTTGTAACGGGCGCCGGGCTCGACCCCCGGGACGAACCCCTCCCAGATCCCGGAGCTGCCCCGGGCGCTGAGGGGGTGGGCGTCCTTCGCCCAGCCGTTGAAGTCGCCCATGACCGACACGGTGCGGGCCCGGGGTGCCCACACCGCGAAGGCCACGCCCCGGGTGCCGTCGTCGGCCGCCAGCGGGTGGGCCCCCAGCTTCCGGTACAGGCGGCTGTGGCTCCCCTCGTTGAAGAGGTAGAGGTCCTCCTCCGTGAGGAGCGAGACGTCGTGGCGCACGTCGCCTGCCTCGCCCCGTCGCTCCGTTACCGTCATGATGCCACGCTCCCTTCGGGGGATTTCCTGCGGTCGTTCCGGCCTTCGCCGGCGGCGCCCTCCCGGCGGAGGGCGTCCACTTCCTGCAGCAGCCCCCGTACCGCCGGCGCCTCGCGCATCGCCTCCAGCGTGAGGGCCGCCCTGCGGCGCCAGTTGTCGGGGTGGGTGGTGCCCGGCCGGTTCTGGGGCTCGGTCTCGCCCCAAAGGTCCTCCAGCGACACCAGCACCAGCCGGGCCGGCGACGCCGCCAGGAAGCGCAGGGCGGGCTCCAGGGCGTCCCCGGCCGAGGGGGCGTCCTGGTCCGCCTTGGCCCCGGCGGTCTCCGCCGTCCCAGTGCCCACGGCCGCCAGGAGGGCGCGGCGCCAGTCGGCCCGCCCCTCCCGCTCCTCGGGGGCCCGCTCGGGGTCGAGCTGCCCGTCCTCCACCCGCTCCTCCACGTCCCGACCCTCCCAGAAGCCGGCCCAGGGGGCGGTGTCGTGGGTGCCCAGGGAGGCCACCGCCGAGGGCGGGACGGACGCCGCGGCCTTCGCCTCCACGTCCAGCTCGAAGGGGAGGACGTACATGCGCCGGAGCCCCCGCCGGGCCATGGTCTCACGCACCTCGGCGGGCACGGTGCCCAGGTCCTCCCCCACCACCTCGCACCGGTGGCGGTGGGACTCGATGCACAGCGCCGCGTACAGCTCCTCGGCGGGGTAGCGGACGTACACCCCCTCGGTGGCCGGGAACCCCCGGGGCACCCAGTAGAGGCGGTGCAGCCCCATGACGTGATCCAGCCGCAGCATGGACGACGCTCGCATGAGGGTGCGCAGGGTGGCGACCCAGTACGCGTACCGGCTCTCCCGGAGCCGCTCCGGGCGGAGGGGCGGGAAGCCCCAGTCCTGCCCGCCGGCAAAGAAGGGGTCGGGGGGCGCGCCGGCCGACACGCCCGCCGCGAACAGCTCTGGGAAGCGCCAGGTGTCGTAGCCGGCGGCGTGGGTGCCCAGGGGAAGGTCCAGGTACAGCCCCGCGTGCTGGGTGGCCAGCCCCGCCAGCGCTTCCTCCATGGCCCACTGGGCGTAGAGGTGGTAGCGCACCGCGGCCTCGTCGTGATCCTCCTCCCGCAGGGCGCGTCCCCGCCGGGGTTCGTCCCACTCCGGCCAGCCGGCTCCCGCCTTCTCGCACGCCGCCCGGAAGCGGGCGTACGACAGCGCTTCGGGACGCTCCTCGGCGTACAGGGCGAGGGCGGGGGGAAGGGGCTGGCCCTCCGGAGCGAAGGAGGCGGTGAGGGCCTCCAGCACGCTCCGCTTGAGGCGCGCTACCTTCCGGTAATCCACCTGCGGCCGCGCCCGCTCCCGGGCCAGCGCTTCCTGGAGCCCGGGCGCCGCCAGGCGCCGGCGGGCCTCGGCGGCGTCTCCCCAGCCGGGGGAGCGCTCCGGGTCGAGCCATAGCTCGTTCCAGAAGAGGCGGCTCACGGGGGCGTAGGGGCTGGGCTCGAAGGGTCGGTCCAGGAACGACGCCAGCAGCGGCAGCGTGCCCACGACCTCGCCGCCCAGCTCGGCGGTCCAGCGCTCCAGCGCCTCCAGGTCGGTGAGGTCGGCCACGCCGGGGGTGCGGGCCGTGCGCAACGCATGCAGGGGGAGGAAGGCCCCCCACCCGGAGGGGTTCCCTTCCGGCGCCCACGCCCGGGGTGGCGCAACGATGAGGCGGCACAGGGCGTCCCGCCCGCCGGCTCGCAGGCGGAGGTCGTGGTAGCCCGCCGGCGCGTCCCGGGGCAGGGCCAGGCGCACCTCCAGCATGCGCCGGTCGCCCACCCTGCGGGAGTCCACCACGGAGAGGTCGCCGTCCCACTCCAGGGTGTCGCCCGCCTCGGTGAAGAGGTGGCAGCGCAGGGGGCGACCCGCCTCCTCCTCCCGGAGGTGGAGGCGGAGCGCGTCGTCCTGCCCCTGCCAGTGGACGGCCACGGGGGGGACCAGGCGGCGGGCCCGCTCGTCCTCGGCGGCCCGTAGCGCCGCCGGGACGTCGCCGGGTCCTTCCACCGGCGCCCCGAGGGCCCGCAGCACGGCCAGCACGGCATCGGGGTGTGCCGTGCGCCGCTCGCCGTCCGCGGTGACGTAGGTGGGCTGGACTTGGTAGAGACGGGCCAGGGCTTCCAGCTCGCCGCCGGGGGGGGCGCTCACGCCGGCGCGGCGGCGGGCGCGCCGCCGTCCTCGGCCAGGAGCTCCAGGATGCCCTCGATGGGGATCCTGGCCCACACGGGCCGGTTCCCCAGCTCGTAGCCCAGCTCGTACAACGCCTTCTCCAGGAGGTACACGTCCAGGAGGAGCTGGCGGGCCTCCACGCCCCGGGGGAGGAAGGAGGCCTCGCCGGTGGCCTCGAAGTAGCCCTGGAGGAACGCCACCGACACCCACCGGTGCCAGAAGCGCGCCCATCCGTCCAGCGCGTCGTGGGCGGCGCCGGCGGCCACCCCCTGCTCCCGCTCGCCGAAGAGGGCAGTCACGGCGGCGTAGTGGTAGGAGCGGAGCATCCCGGCCACGTCCCGGAGGGGGGAGCGCTTCAGGCGCCGCTCGGAGAGGGGGCGGGCGGGCTCCCCCTCGAAGTCGATGATGACGTAGTCCTTCCCGGTCCACAGCACCTGCCCCAGGTGGTAATCGCCGTGGATGCGGATGCGCTCCCCCTCGAGCTTGCGTTCCAGCACCGAGCGGAAGCGTCCCAGGATGTCGGCCTTGCGGTCCACGATGGCGTCGGCCCGCCCCCGGTGCTCGTCCTCCAGCGCGCCCCGTCCCCGCTCCAGGGAGCGGAACGTCTGCCCGAGCAGGTTCCTCATGGACTGGTAGAGCGAGCGCTGGTAGAGGGTGGTGAACGGCTCGGCCCGGAAGTCGGGCTCGCTCACCCCCGCCAGGGCGCGGTGCATCTCCCCCGTGCGCCGGCCCAGGAGGCGGGCGCCCTCCAGGGTGGACTCCTCCACTACGCCGTGCACCAGCTCGGGGAGGGGCTCGCCGGCGGCGGCCACCAGCCCCTGGACCGGGAGGGGGAGGACGTCCGGGTGCTTCTCGGAGGCCATGGCGTGCTCGAGGTAGCGCTGGAGGATGTCCAGCGCCTGGGCCCAGGCGTCGCCCTGGTTGGGGACGAAGGCCTGGAGCACGGCCACCGTGCCCGCCCGCCGGGGGCTCCAGCGGTACTCCAGGGCGCCCGCCGTCTCGGGGGTGTGCTCGAAGCCCTGGCGGGTGAGGGCCCGGCCGATCTCCCGGTCCAGGTTGAGGCCCTCCTCGAGGCGGCGGAGGAGCTTGAGGATCCAGCGGTCTCCCAGGACGATGGAGGTGTTGGACTGCTCCGCCGTGCCCACCCGCACCGGGAGCGCCTCGGCGGAGCCTTCCACGGACTCGCCAGGGACCCCCACGACCCGCCCCGTCCGGCCCCCGGTCTCCTCCCCCTCCACGAGCATCTTCACGATGCGCCGCGCGAAGCCCGGGTGGGCCACCGCGTCGTACAGGACGCCCTCGGTGCCGTCGCTCAGGGTGAGGCGGGCGATGAGGGTCGACGGCATCCGCTCCAGGAGCTCCCCCGCCTCGTCCACGTCGGTGAAGGCCAGGGGGAGGAGGTAGCGCTCGGCGTCCTCCGCCACGTAGTCGAGCCCGAGGACGGCCAGGTACGCGGCCTCTTCGTCGCCGAGGGGGACGGGCACCAGGTCGTCCAGGGTCAGGGACCGGATGGCCCGCGCCTTCCCGCCGAACCAGCGGCGCGGGGGCACGTAGCCCCGCAGCACCTGGATGAGGGGGCCGCAGTAGCCCTCGTCGAAGAGCTCGTCCCACGTCTCGCCGGTGCGCAGGCGGGGAAGGTCGTCCAGCGACTCGGGCAGCGACGCGGGGCCGCCGGAGGCCTCCGCTTCCATCTCCCGGCGGGGGCGCAGCACGAACCAGAAGAAGTTGTGGGGACCCAGGGTGAGCCTGTAGCGGTCTTCGCCCACCGCCGGGAAGGCGGTGCGGCCGAAGAGCTCCAGGGGCACCGAGCCCTTGAACTCCGACAGGTCCAGCTCCAGCGCCTGGGAGAAGCGGGACAGGTTGGCCACCACCAGGATGCGCTCCCGCTCGCCTCCCTCGCCGTGCTCCCGCAGGAACGCCAGCACCCTCCTGTTGTCGTGCTCCACCCAGCGGAACGTGCCCCGGCCGAACGCCGGGTGCTGCTTCCTGAGCGCGATGAGACGCCGCATCCACCACAGCAAGGAGCTGGGGTTCTGGTGCTGGGCCTCCACGTTCACCGACTCGTAGTGGTATTCGGGGTCGATGATGACCGGGAGGAACAGCTTCTGGGGGTTGGCCCGGCTGAAGCCGGCGTTGCGGTCGCCGCTCCACTGCATGGGCGTCCTCACCCCGTGGCGGTCGCCCAGGTAGAAGTTGTCGCCCATGCCGATCTCGTCGCCGTAGTAGAGCACGGGCGTGCCCGGCAGCGCCACGAGGAGGGAGTTCATGAGCTCGATCTTCCTGCGGTTGTTCTCCAGCAGGGGGGCGAGGCGGCGCCGGATGCCCAGGTTGATCCGGGCCGTCTGCTCGTGGGCGTACACCCGGTACATGTAGTCCCGCTCCTCGTCGGTCACCATCTCGAGGGTGAGCTCGTCGTGGTTCCTGAGGAACACGGCCCACTGGGCCGCCCCGGGGATGGCCGGCGTCTGCTCCAGGATGTCGGCGATGGGAAAGCGGTCCTCCATGCGGAGCGCCATGAAGAGCCGCGGCATGATGGGGAAGTGGAAGTTCATGTGGCACTCGTCCCCGTCGCCGAAGTAACGGGCGGCGTCCTCGGGCCACTGGTTCGCTTCCGCCAGGAGCATGCGGTTCTCGAACTTCTCGTCCACGTGCGCCCGCAGCTTCTTCAGGAACGCGTGGGTCTCCGGGAGGTTCTCGCAGTTGGTGCCGTCCCGCTCGTAGAGGTAGGGGATGGCGTCCAGCCGCATCCCGTCCACGCCCATCTCCAGCCAGAAGTCCATGACGTCGAAGAGCACGTCGTGGACCTCGGGGTTGTCGAAGTTCAGGTCGGGCTGGTGGTGGAAGAAGCGGTGCCAGAAGTACTGCTCGGCCACCGGGTCCCAGGTCCAGTTGGACGGCTCGTAGTCCTGGAAGATGATGCGCGCCTCGGCGTACTTGTCCGGGTCGTCGCTCCACACGTAGTAGTCGCGCTCGGGGCTTCCCCGGGGGGCCCGGCGGGCGCGCTGGAACCAGGGGTGCTGGTCCGACGTGTGGTTGATGACCAGCTCGGTGATGACCCGGATGCCCCGTCGGTGGGCCTCCCGCAGGAACTCCCGGAAGTCGCCCATGGTGCCGTACGCCGGATTCACCGAGCGGTAGTCGGCGATGTCGTAGCCGTCGTCCTTCAGGGGCGAGGGGTAGAACGGCAGGATCCACAGCGCCGTGACCCCCAGCTCCTGGAGGTAGTCCAGCCGCGAGGTGAGTCCGGGGAAGTCGCCCACGCCGTCGCCGTCCGAGTCGGCGAAGCTCTTCACGTGGAGCTCGTAGATGACCGCGTCCTTGTACCAGAGCGGGTCGTCGGCGAGGAGCGACACGTCGCTGCGGCGTCCGGCGGGGCGGAGTCCCCGGGCCCGGTAGGGGTGGCGGGTGCGGGCGACGCCGTCAGCCATAGTAGTCGAAGTCCCGTTCGCTGCGGGTGTGGGGGCTCACCTGGAACACGTGGGCCGGCACGACGTGGGGATCGAGCTCCACGTAGTTCCTGGGGCCGTGCCACAGGTAGCGGGCGTCGCCCAGGAGGTCGTGCACCCGGAAGCTCTCGCCGGGGCTGCACCCCAGGGCCTCCAGGTCCAGCGCCGTCCACCCCGACTGCCGGTGGTGGGGGTCCAGGTTCACCACGACCAGCACCACGTTGTCGCCATCGGGGCTCACCTTGCTGTAGCAGAGGAGCTGTTCGTTGTCGGTGGGGTGGAAGACGAGGCGTTCGTTGCGATGGAGCGCCGGGTTCCTGCGCCGGATGCGGTTCAAGCGGGCCATGAACGGGCGCAGGCTGTCGGGGCGCTCCAGGTCCCACGCCCGGAGCTGGTACTTCTCCGAGTCCAGGTACTCCTCGCTCCCCGGCGTGCGGGGCACGTGCTCCAGCAGCTCGAAGGCGGGGCCGTACACGCCGTAGCTGGCGGCCAGGGTCGCGGCGAGGACCAGCCGCATCATGAACGCCGGGCGTCCGCCCCCCTGGAGCGTCTCGGTGAGGATGTCCGGCGTGTTGGGCCAGAAGCTGGGGCGGAAGAAGTGACGCGCCGGCCCCGTGGTGAGCTCGGTCATGTACTCGGTGAGGTCCCAGCGCTGGTTGCGCCAGGCGAAGTACGTGTAGCTCTGGCTGAAGCCCAGCTTCGCCAGGCGGTACATGAGCTTCGGTCGGGTGAAAGCCTCCGCCAGGAACAGGGCGTCGGGATACTTCTCCTTCACCTCGGGGATGCACCACGCCCAGAAGGGCAGCGCCTTGGTGTGGGGGTTGTCCACCCGGAAGATCCGCACCCCCTGCCCGGCCCAGTACAGGAAGACGTCCCGGAGCGCCTGCCACAGCCCCCGCCAGTCGTCGCTCTCGAAGTTCAGGGGGTAGATGTCCTCGTACTTCTTGGGCGGGTTCTCCGCGTACTGGATGGAGCCGTCGGGACGGTGGCGGAACCACTCCGGGTGCTCCTCCACCCAGGGGTGATCGGGCGAGCACTGGAACGCGACGTCCAGCGCCACCTCCATCCCCCGGGCCTCGGCTTCCTCCCGGAAGCGGCGGAAGTCCTCGACGGTGCCCAGGGCGGGCTCGATGGCGGTGTGGCCCCCCGCCTCGCCGCCGATGGCCCACGGGCTCCCTACGTCGCCTGGCTCGGCCTCGACCCGGTTGTTCCTCCCCTTCCGCTTGGTGGTGCCCACGGGGTGGATGGGCGGCAGGTACACCACGTCGAACCCCATCTCGGCCACGTAGGGGAGGAAGGCCCGGGCGCTGTCGAAGGTGCCGTGCTCGCCACCGGGGCCGGTGGAGCGGGGAAAGAACTCGTACCAGGCGCTGAACGCCGCCCGCTCCCGGTCCACCACCACCTCCAGCTCCCGCAGGTAGCGGGTGGCGAAGCGCCGGGGGTCGTGCTCCTCCATGAGGGCATCCACCTCGCCCGCCACCTCGGAGAGCAGGTCCTCCAGGGGGAGCTCGCCGGAGGCGACGGCCTCCAGGTGCTCGGCCGCGGCCCGCAGGCGGTCGCCGTCACGCCCCCCGGCGGCCTCGGCCCGCTCCCGCACCATCCCGGCGCCGATCTCCAGGTCGGTGGCCACGTCCTGGCCCGCCTCCACGCGCTTTACCAGGTCCTTGCGCCAGGTGCCCCACCGGTCGACCCACGCCTCCAGGGAGTAGAGACAGCGGCCCGGCTCACCCGGGACGAAGGAGGCCTGCCAGCGGTCGTTGGGCAGGGGCTCCATCTCCACCTCCCGCCAGCGCCGCTGACGAGAGGTCCGGTGGAGGAGCATCACGCGGATGGCGTCGTGGCCGTCCACGAAGGCGTCGCACGCCACCACGAAGGGGTCGCCGACCACCGCCTTCGCCGGGAAGGCCCCTCCATCCACCTCCGGATCCACGCCCTCGATGACGACCCGCGCCCGGCCGTCCCGGTCGGCGGCCCCCTCCTCCGTGCCCGTCCCGCTGCTGCGTGCGACCATGGACTCCCTTCGGTGTGGTGCGGCCCGGTGCGGCGGTCGGCCGTCGTTGCAAGGGGAGTACCGGGCAGGCCGCCGGACGTTTCGACCGGCGGTCTGCAGGTTCCCGCCTGTCCGGAGAATAGGGTGTCGTCTAGCTTTCGGTATGAGCTCGCGATCGCGGGACGAGGGCGCCGGTGCGGTGGGGAGGCGGTGGAGCCCGGGCCGCGGGGGTCTGGGCACGAGGCTGCGGCTGGCTCTGGGCACCTTCGTCTTCCTGGGCGCCCTGGCCGGGCTCCTCCTCGCGTCGCGGGCCGAAGACAGGGTCGAGGACGGCGTGAGGGCCCTCATCCTGGCCCATGCCCGCTGGTCCCGAAGCTGCGAGACGGCGCTGGTGTACCTGGAGCGCTACGCCCTCACGGGCGACCCCGCCTCCTTGGCCCGCTACCAGGAGGCGATGGCCTTTCCCCGGGCGGTGCGGCCCGTCCTGCGGGCGGCCCTGGACCACCCGGGGGACGTGGAGGCCATCCGCGCCGCCATGGCGCGGGGCTCCGCCGAGTTCACGCGGGAGAACGTCCGGGGGATCCTGCGGCTGCCCGCCGCGGTGGGGAGCGACCACGGGAGCCGGGCGACCCTGGGGCTGTGGGGGGAGGCCGACGGCGACCTGGCTGCCCTGGAGGGTGTGGCCGACTCCCTGGCGGCGGTGGTGGCCTCCTCGGGACCCGCGTCTGCCGCCGCCCGGCCGTACCTCGACCGGGTCGCCCTCCTGCACGACCGCCTCCAGGCCGACGCGGCGCTGTTCGACCCGGCGCTGGGGGCGTGGCTCGATGGCGTGGCGGCCCGCCTGCGAGCGGGCGTGGCGCTCGCGGCCGCCCTCCTGGGCGCCCTGGGGCTCTTCGCCCTCTTCCTCCTGGTGCGCAGCGGCGCCCGCGCCGAGCGGGCGCTGCGGGAGAGCGAAGCCCGCTTCCGGCAGCTCGCCGAGGGCATCGGCGAGGTGTTCTGGCTCACCGATCCGGACCACAGCAGGGTGCACTACGTGAGCCCCGCCTACGAGGACGTGTGGGGCCGCTCCCGGGACGCCCTCTACGCCGACCCTTCGGAGTGGCTGGGGGCGATCCACCCCGACGACCGGCCGGGAATCGAGGCGGCGGCGGCGCGCCAGGGGTTCCGGTCCTACGACGAGGAGTACCGCATCGTGCGGCCCGATGGCCGCGTCCGCTGGATCCGGGACCGGGCGTTTCCCGTTCTGGACCAGCGGGGGCGCCTGGTGCGCGTCGCGGGCATCGCCGAGGACGTCACCCGCCTCAAGGAGAGGGAGCACGACCTGGTGCAGGCCCGGGCGTTCCGCAGCCTGGGCCGCCTGGCCGCCGTGGTGGCCCACGAGTTCAACAACCTCATGACGGTGGTCCAGAACAACGCCCAGCTCGCCATCCTGGAGGGGGTGGGCTCCGAAGCCGAGGAGGAGCTGGAGGCGGTCATGGCCGCAGCGGACCGGGCGGCGGCCCTGACCCGGGCCCTCCTGTCGGCGTCGGGACGACAGCTCCTGGCGCCCCGGGCCGTGGACGTGGAGACCCTGGTGCGGGAGGTGGTGGCGGAGCGGCCCCCGGGCGTGGGTGCCGTGGCCGTCCGGATCGAGGACGACCTCCCTCCGGCGTGGGTGGATCCGCTGCACCTGGCCGACGCCCTGGAGGCGCTGGTCGTGCGGGCCGCGGACGCGAGCCGGGGTCCGGCGCACATCCGGGCCGAGTGGCTCGTGGCGAAGGAGCCTGTCCCCGTCCAGGGCAAGCGCCTGGCTCCCGGGGGCTACGTGCGCCTCGTGGTGGAGGGGCCCGCGCCCGCGGTGGCGCCGGAGGCGCTGGAGCGCTTCTTCGATCCCATGGCGGTGGCCGAGACGGGCGACGGCGGCGCCACCCTGGCCATGCCCGCGGCCTACGGCATCGTGGACCAGAGCGGGGGCGGCATCCGGGTGGAGCCCGGCCCCGACGGAGGGTGCCGCTTCACGCTCCTGCTTCCGGTGGTGGGGACGGACGCCCTCATGGGAGGAGGGACGGCCGCCGCGGCCGGAGTGGCGGGGCCGGCCTGAGCGGCCGGTCCCGCCTCCCTGTCAGCTCAGCCTTCTTCCTTCCGGTACGCCTTGTGGCAGTCGTTGCACGACTGGCCCACGGGCCCCATGGCCTTCAGCACGGCGGCGTTGTCGCCGGTGCGGGCCGCGGTCAACAGGTCGGCCGCGGCGTCCTGGAACGCCTTCACCTTCTGCTGGAAATCCTGCGGGTTCTCCCAGATCGCCGGCAGGGCGTGGGTGTTCCCCTCGCCGGAGCCGGCGGGGAACATGTCGCCCACCATGAGGGAGAGCTGGTACGTCGCCACCGCGTGCTCCAGGACCTCGTCCTGGAGGGGGAGGTCGTTCTGGGCCACGGCGCGCATGGCGCCGACGTGAGAGCGCAGGGCACCCATCACGTTGTCGCGGTAGGCGCCGAAGGGGGAGGGGCGCTCCCGCTCCCTCTGCTGGGCGGCCGCGTGGCCGGGGGCGGCGGACATCGCCAGCCCCACGAGCAGGGATCCGCAGAGCCACCGCATGGAAGATCGGGCCATGTCATCTCCTCGTCCGAGGGTTCACGAACATCGACAACGACCGGCCAGTATAGGTGCGGCACCCCCCGCGGGCGAGAGTCGTCCGGGAGCGAGGGGCGCAGAGATTCCATGAACCGTGGTCCGGCGTCAGGTTTACACGACCTCCGACCCGATGAACAAACCGAGCCCGAGCGCTTCCATGGCCAGCACCCCCCCACGCCTCGTCTACCTCTCCATGGAGATCGCCCTGGAGAGCGACATCCCCACCTACAGCGGCGGGCTGGGGGTCCTGGCGGGCGATACCATCCGGGCCGCGGCCGACCTGGACCTCCCCATGGCCGCGGTGAGCCTGGTGCACCGCCTGGGTTATTTCCGCCAGACGCTGGACGCGGAGGGTCTGCAGCACGAGGCGCCGGACCCATGGGACCCGTCGGAGCGCTGCGATCCGGTGGATGCCAGCGTCTCGGTGAAGGTGTCGGGGCGCGCCGTGCGGCTGCGGGCGTGGCGCTACCGGGTGCGGGGCGCCCGGGGCGGGGTGGTGCCCGTGTACCTCCTGGACGCCGACGTGGAGGGGAACGCCGAGGAAGACCGGCACCTCACCGACCACCTCTACGGGGGCGACGCCCGCTACCGCCTCTCCCAGGAGACTCTCCTGGGCTACGGCGCCGTCGCCCTCATGGAGGCGCTGGGCCACTCCCGCATCCACACCTGGCACATGAACGAGGGGCACTGCGCCCTGGCCCCCCTGGCCCTCGTGGAGGAGCGGGTGGGGGAGGGGGGGCTGGCGGCGGCCACCCGCCGACAGGATGGGGCGGTGCGGCGTCGCTGCGTGTTCACCACCCACACCCCGGTGCCGGCGGGGCACGACCGCTTCCCCGCCGCCCTGGTGGCGTCGGTGCTGGGCCAGGACCGGGCCAAGGCGCTGGCCACCCGGGGCAGCGAGCCCGGACAGGTTCTCAACATGACCGCCCTGGGGCTCCACTTCGCCCGCTTCGTGAACGGGGTGTCCATGCGCCACGCCCTCCTGTCGCGGGAGATGTTCCCCGGCCGCGCCATCCACGCCATCACCAACGGCGTGCACACGGGCACGTGGACGGCCCCCTCCCTGGCCACCCTCTTCGACCGTCACGTGCCGGAGTGGCGGGTGGACCCCCTGAACCTGCGCCACGCCGTGGCCCTCCCCCTGGAGGGGATCCGGGAAGCCCACGCGGGCGCCAAGGCGGCGCTCATCAAGACGGTGAGGGAGGCCACGGGCGCCTCCCTGGACCCCGACGTCTTCACCCTGGGGTTCGCCCGCCGGGCGGCCACCTACAAGCGCGCCGACCTCCTGCTCGCCGATCCCGAGCGGCTGCGTGCCCTGGCCCATATGTTCGGCGGGCTCCAGGTGGTGTACGCCGGCAAGGCCCACCCCGCCGACGGGGGAGGGAAGGACCTCATCCGTCGGGTCCATGCCATGGCCGAGGCGCTGGAGGGCGACGCCACCGTGGTCTTCGTGCCCGGCTACGACATGCGCCTGGGCGGCATCCTGACCGCGGGCGTCGACGTGTGGCTCAACAACCCCGAGAAGCCCAAGGAGGCGTCGGGCACCAGCGGCATGAAGGCCGCGCTCAACGGGGTGCCCAACTTGAGCGTGCTGGACGGCTGGTGGATCGAGGGGCACGTGGAGGGGGTCACCGGCTGGGCCATCGGCGGCGACTGGCGCGAGGCCTCGGACCCGGCGGGGGAGGCGGTATCCATCTACGCCAAGCTGGAGGCCGAGATCCTGCCCCTCTACCATGAGGACCCGGCGGGCTTCGATCAGGTGCGGAGGAACGCCATCATGCTGAACGGCCCCCACTTCAGCGCCCGGCGCATGATGCACCAGTACGTCGAGCTGGCGTACGGAGGCTGGGAGGGGATGGTGCGCAGCGTGAAGACCCGCCGCCCGGTGGGGGCCGGCATGCCGTGACGCGTCCCGTCGACCCGTCCATCGACGTGGGCCGTGGAGAGGACGCCCCCCGGGGAGGGGGCGTCGCGCCGGAGCGCTTCCGCGAGGCACTGGCGCGCTGGGCCAGCGGCGTGGCCGTGGTTGCGGTGCGGGACGAGGAGCGGGTGTACGCCACCACCGTGACCGCCCTGGCGTCGGTGTCGGTGGAGCCGCCCCTCGTGGTGACGTCTCTGGGGGGCGGCGCCCAGGTGCTCCCGTTCCTGGAGGTGGGGCGCCCCTTCGCCGTGAGCGTCCTGGCCGAGGAGCAGCAGCGCCTGGCGACGGTCTTCGCCGACGCGTTCGCGGTGGGGCCCTCTCCCTTCCCGGCCGACGGGCCGCCCCTCCTGCCGGGCGCCCTGGTGGGCCTCACCTGCCGGGTCCACGCCGTGCACCCCTCCGCCGACCACCGGCTGGTGGTGGGGCTGGTGGAGGACGTGGCGCTGGAGTCGGCCGGCGGCGGCCGGCCCCTGCTCTACTGGGAGCGGAGCTACCGGGGCCTCGGAGAAGAGGCGTAGGCTCCCACCCCATGGCCCTCAGCCAGCGACCCGGCCTGCGCTACCGCCTCCCCCTGTTCCCGCTGCCCATCGTGCTGCTCCCCGGCGCGACCCTGCCCCTCCACATCTTCGAGCCCCGCTACCGCCGGATGGTGGCCCGTTGCCTGGAGACGGACCGGCGCTTCGGGCTCATCCACCACGACTGGGACGTGCAGGGGCCCTTCCTCTTCGGGGAGGGGCGGGTGGGGACGGTGGCCGAGATCCACGACCACCAGCCCCTGGAGGACGGCCGCTCCCTCATCGCCGCGCGTGGCGTGGAGCGCTTCGCCCTGGTGGACGCCATCGAGTCCGACGCCCTCTACTTCGAGGGCCTGGTCACCGCGTACCGGGACGCGGGTCCGGGGCTGTCGGGAGCGGCCCTGGTGGAGCGTCGCCGCGCGTCCCTGGCCCTGTTCGAGGCGGCCCTGGCCACGCTCCCTCCCGGAACCGGGCCGGAGGCCTCCCCCCCGGCGGAGGAGGAGCTGTCCTTCCCCCTGGCCCGCACACTGGACATCGACCAGGGCTGGCTCCAGGGGCTGCTGGAGCTTCGGGACGAGGTGGCGCGCCTCGACCGCCTCGACCGCATCTTCCGGGCGCTCGTGCGGGACTAGGAGCCGGGGGGCCCGCCTCAGGCCGGCGGTGCCATCGCCTTGCGCAGGGCGGCGATGAGCGCCTCGGTCGTGAACGGCTTCTGCAGGAAGCCCACCGAAGGGGGGAGCTCGCCGCGGTGGCCCGGCGAACTCCGGTCGTACCCCGACCAGACGAGGATCGGCAGGTCGGGCAGGGTGGCCATGACGTGCTCCACGAGCTGCCGGCCGCTCATGCCGGGCAGGACGAGGTCGGTGAGGAGCACGTCGGGCGGCTGCTCCTCCAGCATCCTCACGGCGCTCTCCGCGTCCTCGGCGGTGGCCACCGTGAAGCCGGCGCGCTCGAGGACGCGCCGGGTGACGCGCCGGACGGCGGGGTCGTCCTCCACCATGAGGACGCTCCCGGCGACGTCGCCGTCCGGCGGCGCCTGGGTGCGGGCCTCCCCCAGGGACTCGGCCTGCTTTTCGGAGGCGGGGAAGCGGAGGTGGAAGGTGGTGCCGGCCCCCGGCGTGCTCTCCACGTGGATTCCGCCGCCGCTCTGCTTCATCACGCCGTACGCCATGGCGAGCCCGAGCCCGGTCCCCTTGTCCTTCTCCTTGGTCGTGAAGAACGGCTCGAAGACGCGCTCCAGGACCTCCTGGCTCATGCCCGTACCGGTGTCGGACACGGACAGGACCGTGTACCGTCCTGGTTGCATGCCGGGAAGGGGCGCGGCGCCCTCCACGTCCAGCGCCTCCTGCCGCAAGGAGAAGGTGAGCTCGCCCCCCTTGGGCATGGCGTCCCGCGCGTTGGCCGCCAGGTTCATGAGGACCTGCTCGAGCTGCGCCGGGTCGACCACCACGGGGCGCACGTCCGTCGGCACGTCGTACGAGATCCGGACGTCCTCCCCGATGATGCGGTCGAGCATGCGCCCCATCCCGTGCAGGAGCTCCTCCAGGTCCACCACCCGGGAGCGCAGCACCTGCTCCCGGCCGAAGGCGAGGAGCTGACCCGTGAGGGTGCTCGCCCGCTCCGCGGCGCCCCGGATGAGCCCCACGTCGTGCCGGAGCCCCTCGTCCTCCAGGTCGAGGGTGAGGAGGTCGGCCTGGGCGCTGATCACGGTGAGGATGTTGTTGAAGTCGTGGGCGACGCCGCCCGCCAGGGCGCCGATGGCTTCCATGCGCTGGCTCTGGCGCAGGCGCGCCTCGAACTCCATGCGCTCGGTCACGTCCCGGATGCTCACCACGATGCCGCCCACGTTCGGATGGGAGAGGAGGTTGCGGGCCATCGACTCCACGTGGAGCGTCGCGCCCGACCGGGTCTGGATCCGGTAGGCGCCCCGCACGGACTCTCCCTCGGTGGCCGCCACCTGGGCCAGGAGCCCCTCGACCGTTGCCTGGTCCTCCGGGTGGACGAGGGCCAGCACGTTGGTCCCCTCCAGCTCCTCCGCCGAATAGCCGGCGGCGGGCTCCACCGAGGGGCTGATGTAGAGCACCGTGCCCTCGGCGTCGACCACGCAGATGACGTCGGAGATCTCCCGGCTGAGGACCCGGAAGCGCTCCTCCGTCCGCCTGAGCGTCGCTTCCGCCTCGGCCTGCTCCGAGACGTCCCGGATCACGCTCACCGCCCCCCCTTCGAGGCCGGCGGTGGGGTCGATCAGCATGACCGTCTGCTCCGCCTGGAACACCGTTCCGTCTTTGCGGCGCAAGGGGAAGCGCAGGTGGGTCACACCGGTGCGCTCGAGCTCCCCGTCGCCCGCCGCGGCGAAGCGCTCGAAGTGCTCGCGGTCGACGTGCAGCATCTCGGTGGTGCGGCCCACCATCTCGTCGCGGCTCCAGCCGAAGATCCTCTGGGCGGCGGCGTTCACGTCCGCGATCAGGCGCCCGTGCCCGCGGCTGTCGATGATGAGCACGGCCTCCCCGAGGCTCGCGAAGGTCTGCTCCAGGATGCGGGCCAGCCGGCCGCGCTCGAGCGCCTCGCCGATGGTGCGGGCCAGTGTCTCGATCAGCTCGCGCTCCTCGGGAAGGAACGGCCCCCCGTCCACGTCCGGCCGCTCCTCCGTGAGGGCGACCTCCACCTTGCCGCCCCCGGCCAGCGGGCCCGGGATGGGCGCCCGGAGCATCCAGGGCGTCTCGCGGAAGCCGTCGGTCGCGATCGTCTCCCGGTCGTACTCGAGGCGGGCTTCGGTGACGTCGGGGTGGAGCCACGCCGCCGGCATGCGGTCCACGAGGGCGCGGAGGCGGTCGGCCACCGGGGCGCCGTGGCGGTTGAGGATGCGGCCCGCGTCCACCAGCAGGCGCAGCTCCTTCACGCGCTCGCGCAGGTCGAGCTCGACCTGGGCCAGGTGGGTGATGTCCGAGGACACGCCGACGTAGCCGATGGAACGGCCGCCGGCGTCGGTGAGGCTGGTCGCCGAGACCAGGGCCAGGAAGGTGGTGCCGTCCCGGCGACGCATGGGCACCTGGTCCGACCACGCCTCGCCGGCCGCCAGCTTGGCGTAGATGCCCTCGGCCCGTGCGGCGGAGTGGGTGGCGATGGCGAGGTCGGCGATGGGGCGTCCGAGCACCTCCTCGGCCCGCCACCCGTAGAGCCGCTCCGCGGCCCCGTTCCAGGAGATCACCCGGCGCTGGAGGTCCGTCGCCACCACCGCCTGCCCCACCGCGCCGAGGAGCGCGGCCTGGAAGCGGATGTGCTCGGCCTGCTCGACGCTCGCCGTGACGTCCCACGACCCCACGACGATCCCCTGGATGTCGGGGTCGTCGAGGTAGTTCTCCGCCCAGGTGTCGAGGGTGCGCCAGCTCCCGTCCGCGTGCCGGATGCGGTACTGGAGCTGGGCGACGTAGCCCGGGTCCTCGAGCACGCGCCGGAACTCGGCCATCACCCGGTCCCGGTCCTCCCGGTGGATGTCCGTGAAGGCGTCGCCCCCCTGCACCTCCTCGGGGCGCCGGCCCAGGGCGCGCTGCAGGGAAGGGCTCACGTACAGGAGGGTGGCGTCGGGCCCCAGGATCGAGACGAGCTCCCGGGAGTTGGCCTGCAAGGCCCGGAGGCGGGCCTCCACGTGACGCCGCCGGGAGCGCTCCCAGGCGTAGCGGATGGCCCGCTCGAGGGAGGCCGTGGTGAGGCCGTCCTTGGGCAGGTAGTCCGTGGCGCCGGCCCGCAGGGCCGCGTCCTCCACGTCGCGGCCGCCCTGCCCGGTCAGGACGATGACGGGGATGCCGCTCGTGGCCACCTCGGGCTCCTCGAGGAGCTCGATGCCGTTCCTGGCGCCCAGCCGGTAGTCGAGGAGGCCCACGTCCACCTCCCGGCCGGCCAGGAGGGTGCGCCCGGCTTCGTACGTGGTGGCGATGGAAACCTTCGCGGTCCATTCCTGGACGTCGGCGAGCAGGTCCTGGACGAACTCGGCGTCCTCCCGGTCGTCGTCGACGACGAGCACGCGGATGGTCCTGCCGATCATCGGGGTCAGTCGGGTCGGGTGGAGGGCGGCAGCTCGACGATCTCGAACCAGTACCTCCCCACCGCCCCGATGGCGTCCACGAGCCCGCTGAAGTCCACCGGCTTGCGGATGAACGAGTTCGCGCGCAGGTCGTAGCTCCGCGCGATGTCCTCGTCGGCCCCCGACGTGGTGAGGATGATCACCGGGATGCGGGAGAGCTCCTTGTCCGCCTTGATCTGCTCGAGGGCCTCGAAGCCACCCATCACGGGCATCTGGATGTCCAGGAGGATGATGCCCGGCGTCGGCGCGGCGCCCGGGGGGGCGTACTCGCCCTCCCGCCGAAGGTACCTGAGGAGCTCTCCCCCGTCGGACACCGTGCGGAAGTCGTTCGCCAGGCGAGCCGCCTGGAGCGCTTCCTCCGCGAACTCCCGGTCCTCCGGGTCGTCGTCAGCCATGAGGATCGTGATCCTGCGCCGGTCGCCGGTCATGGCTACGACTCTCCGTGTTGGGGGTCGGCGGGCAGGGTCACGATGAAGCGTGCCCCCTGGCCGGGCCGGCCCTCGGCCTGGATGCGACCTCCGTGATGCTCGGCGATCCTGCGGCAGATGGCCAGCCCCACACCGCTCCCCTCGTACTCGTCCCGTCCGTGCAGACGATGGAAGGCGTTGAAGATCCGCTCGGCGTGCTCCTGCTCGAAGCCGATCCCCTCGTCCTCGACGACGATGCGGTGCACCGGCGGCAGCCCGTCGCCGGGTTCGGCGAAGACCCGCACCGTCGGTGGGATGCCGGGCCGGTGGAACTTGAGGGCGTTGGCGATCAGGTTCTGGAACAGGACGCGCATCTGCGCCGGATCGGCCCACAGGGAAGGGAGGGCGCCCACCTCGACGGCGGCCCCGGAGTCCTGGAGCCGCACCTCGAGATCGTCGAGTACGGAGGTGACCACGGCGTCGAGGTCGATCGCCTCCCGCTGGGCGGTCGAGCGTCCCACGCGGGCGAGCTGGAGGAGGTCGTCGATGCGGGCCTGGAGCCGCAGCGCCGCCCCGGGGAGCCGCTCCAGGTAGCGGCGCGCCCGCTCGTCCAGCTCCGTGCCCTGGAGGGCCGCGCTCAGGTGGTCGACGTACGTGCGGATCTTGCGCAGCGGCTCCTGGAGGTCGTGGGAGGCCGCGTGGGCGAAGTCCTGGAGGTCCCGGTTGCTCCGCTCCAGCTCGCCGGCGTAGCGGTCCTGGCGCCGGCGGGCGGCCTCGGCCTCGGTGACGTCGAGGAAGGAGAGGACGATGAGCGGCCGCCCCCCGCCTCTCCGGCCCCCACGGGGTGGGCGTTGAGGCGGATGTCGCGGCGTCCCCGCTCCCCCAGGGGAATCCGCAGCGCGAGATCCCGGACCTCCTCGCCCTCGGGCAGGCTGCCCTCGAGGGTGGACACCAGCTCCGGCACCTGCCAGTGCCCGTCGTCCACCTCCCACAGGCTGCGGCCGACCACGTCCTCATGGTGCAGGTCGTACTCGAGGAGGAAGGCGGGGTTGGCCGAGACCACCGTGAGCTCGTCGTCGAGCACCAGCAGGGGCGCCCGCACGGTGTCCACGATGGCGCGGGCGTACTCGTCCTCCGTGGGCACGGCGACCTCCGGTCGGGGCGGAGGGGGAGGATCGGTCACGGCGGCCCCCTGGGGTTGCTCCCTCGGGACTCGGCGCCCTGCGGATACGATGCCGAGTGCAACGTAAGGATACACCCACCGTGAGGTCGACCGACAGGCGGCGCAGCCGCCCAGAGGTGCCTGGATGAGCGCTTCTCGCGATGCGCTCGGGGAGACGCCCTACTCCTGCCTCAGCGTTTGCACCGGGTCCGTGGCGGCTGCCCGCCGGGCCGGCAGCCACGACGCCAGCGCCGCGGTGGCCAGGAGGACCAGGGCGGCGGCGGCGAGCACGGCCGGGTCGCGGGCCGGCACCCCCGCCAGGCGGCTCTCCAGGAGCCGTCCCGCCGCCCAGGCGCCCGCGGCGCCCAGGACGGCCCCGGCCGCCGCCATGGAGAGCCCCCGGGCCATGACCCGCCGCTGGATGCTCCGGCGCGCCGCGCCCAGGGCCAGGCGGATGCCCATCTCCCGCCGCTCCATCCCCACCGTGTAGAGGAGGGTGCCGTACAGCCCGCCCGCGGCCAGGAGCAGGGCCACAACTCCGAAGGCGGTGAACAGCAGCGAGTCGAAGCGGGAGCCCGCGGTGGCCAGGGCGGCGGAGCTCTCCATGGAGCGGACCGTGGGGACGGGGAGGTCGGGCTCCACGCTCCACACCGCGCGGCGTAGGAGGTCGGGGAGGTCGTCGGGGGCCCGGTCCACCGCCACGGCCATGTCGGCGTCCAGGGGCGGGAACGCCACCGCCTCGACGGGCATGTAGAGGGCGTGCTGGACGTCCTGGTCGGGCCCGTAGTGGTAGGTGGCGCCCACCACCCCCGCCACGCGGAGGCGCAGGTCGCCGAACGCCACCTCCCGGCCCACGGCGGCGGCTGCCGATCCGAACAGCTCCACGGCCAGGGGCTCGCCGACGACGGCGGGGAGCGGGGAGGCGTCCACCTCGCCCCGACGCCAGGGGCGCCCCGCCACGAACCGGAGCCCCAGGACGTCGAAGTACTCGGCGGTCACCGTATGGGCCATGGTGCGGACCGGCGGCTCCTCGCCCGGCAGCCCGATGCGGCCGCTCCAGCAGCACGTGCCGCCGCCGGTGTACTCCAGCGGCATCTCCATGCCGTAGGTGGCGGCCCGCACGCCCGGCACCGAGGCCAGGGCGTCGCGCACCGCGCCCATGCGCCGGCGCCACGCATCGCCGTCGTCTACGTCGGTGAGGTTGAGGGGCACCGTCCACACCCCCTCCACGCGGAATCCCAGGTCGAGGCGGTGCAGCCGCTGGAAGCTCTTCAGGAGGAGCCCGGCGGCCGCCACCAGCACCAGGGACAGGGCCACCTCCGCCACCACCAGCCCTCCCCGGGCGGTGCGCGCGCCGCGGCCACCGGTGGCCGAGCGTCCATCGCCCCGGAGGGCCTCGCCCGGACCCCGGGCGGCGGCTCGCCACGCGGGAAGGAGCCCGAACGCCAGGGCGGTGAGTGTGGCCACCGCGGCGGCGAACGCCAGCACCGGGAGGTCCAGGGCGATCTGGCCGGAGCGGGGCAGCGCGTCGGGGCGGAGGGCGAGAAAGCCCTCGAGCCCCAGGGCGGCGAGCCCCACCCCCAGCGCCGCGCCCCCGCCCGCCACCAGCAGGCTCTCGGCCAGGAGCTGCCCGGCGAGCGCCCGCTCGCCGGCGCCCAGGGCCCGGCGCACCGCCATCTCCCGCCCCCGGGCCAGGGAGCGGGCCATGAACAGGTGGGCCACGTTGGCGCACGCCACCAGCAGGAGGAGGGTCACGGCGCCCAGGAGGAGGCCCAGGCCCTGCCCGGCGCGTCCCACGGTGGCGTCCTGCAGGGGCGTGAGGGGCAGCTCCAGGGGCTTCCCGTCCCGCCCCACGTACCGGTCGCCGTACGTCTTCGCCCGGGTGAGGGCGAGGGCGTGCATCTCGTCCCGGGCGGCCGCCAGCGGCACACCGGGGCGCAGGCGCCCGACCACGTCGAACAGATGATAGCTGCGGTCCACGAAGTCCGGGTCGGAGCGGTCCACGGGGCGCCACACGTCCGGGCCCCCCCTCCCCGCCCGTCGGCCCAGGATGGCCTCGGGCGGCACCCAGGACGGGTCCAGCACGCCCACCACCGTCACCGGCTTGCCGTTCACCCGCAGGGTGCGCCCCACGATCCCGGGGTCGGCGCCCCACAGTCGGCGCCAGGCCTCCGAGGAGAGGACCACGGCGTCGGCGCCGTCCCAATCCTCGGGGAGGAGGAGGCGGCCCAGGGCGGGGCGCGCCCCGAACAGCGCGAAGAAGCCCTCCGTGACCCGAGCCTGCCGCACCCGCACCGGCTCGTCCCTGCCGGTGAGGTTGGCGTCTCCCGTGGCGGCGCCCGCCCACGCCTCCACCGAGGCGACGCCCTGGAAGTCCTGGAGGTCGGCGCCGGAGAAGGCACCGTTCTCCACCCGCACCAGGCGGTCGGCGGCCGGGTAGGGGAGGGGCCGGAGCATCACGTGGTCCACCAGCGTGAAGATGGTGGTGACCGCCCCCACGCCCAGACCCAGGAGGAGGATGGTGCTCCAGGTGAAGGCCGGGCTCCGCCCCAGGCTCCGGGCGGCGTAGCGGAGGGCCCTGCGGACGGCCTCCAGCCGCACCCCCGGTGCGGCCGTCCGGCTTCCCCCCTTCGGCGCCGCCCGTCCCGTCCGGCGGCGGCCGGCGCGCCCGCCTGCCAGGGTGTCCCGCCACTCCAGTGCGGCCACCCAGGGGAGGCGCCCGAAGCTCCGCCACAGGCACCCCAGGCGCCGGCCCGAGCGGCGCGCCTCGTCCCAGAGGGCGGCGAAGGCCGCCACCATCTCCTCCCCGTCGGCGCGCCGCACCTGGGGCGGAAGGAGGCTGAGAGCGGCCCGGTACGCCCGCACCGCCAGGGGGCGGGGGCTCACGACTCCTCCCCGTCGGCGCCGTCGGCCAGGGCGGGGCGCACGTGCCCCAGGAGGCGCTCCAGGCGCGCCACCTCGGCGGCCAGGACGGAGCGCCCGGTGCCCGTCACGGCGTACGTGCGCCGCCGGTCGCCCTCGCCCACCTCCTCGATCCAGCCGTCCCGGCGCATGCGCCGGAGCACCCGGTACAGGTTGGCCGGGTCCAGCAGCACGCCCGATTCGGAGCGGTCTTCCACCGCCCGGATGATGCCGTAGCCGTGGAGCGGGCCCGCCGAGAGGACGGACAGGACCATGAGGTCACGGGGGGCGAGGGGGAGGGGGTCGCTGGGGGCCATGGGCGTCTCCGTCGGATGACTATCGGTCATGTGACAGATAGATGCACCGTGCCGCCGAGAGGGTTGCAAGGGAGGCGGCCCGGGCGGATCCTTCCTGCCCCCTTTCGCGCGTCGGGCGTTCGGGAGTCACCGACGCGCCGTCCCCGTCCCGGAGGGCGCATGTCGGCCTCGTCCGTGCCACGCCACGCCGCCTCCGTCCCCCCGTGGCGCTGAGGATCCCCCCCGGTCCCATGGGCGCTGCGGCGATGGCCGGAATCTTCCTGGCGGCGGCCGCGGCCGCCTTCGCCGGGGCGGTGGCCCTCCGCACCCCCCGGGCCGACCGGGACTGGGCCGCCGACCAGGCCGTGGCGGCCCGGGTCTCCTTCGGCGACGGCGGCCGCGTGAGCGTCCACGACGTGCGGGACTTCAGCCATGAGCCCGACGGCACGTTCACGGAGGCGTACCGGGACGTGACGTTCGGCCCCGGGGAGGTGCTGCGCGTGTGGCTCGTGGTGGCACCCTTCGCCAAGCGGTGGCGGGGGCTGGCCCACACGTTCCTCACCTTCGAGCTGAGCGGCGGCCGCCACCTGGCCGTGTCGGTGGAGGCGCGGCGGGAGCAGGGGGAGGCGTACTCGCTCCTGGGCGGCCTCATGCGCCGCTTCGAGGTGACCTACGTGGTGGGGACGGAGCGCGACCTCATCGGGCTCAGGGCGCTGCGGGGCGACACCCTCTACCTCTACCCGGCCCGGGCCGCCGCCGGGCAGGCCGAGGCGCTCCTGCGGGACATGCTCAGGCGCGCCGAATCGGTGCGCATCCACCCCGAGTTCTACAACACGCTCCTGAACAACTGCACGACCAACCTCCGGGACCACGTGAACCGCATCGCGGCGGAGCCGCTGCCGTGGGGGTGGGGCCTGGTCTTCCCGGGCTACGCCGACGAGCTCGCCCTGGACCGGGGGCTGCTGGACACGGATCTGCCCCTGGACGAGGCGCGCCGCCGCTTCCGGGTGGACGAGGCGGCCCGGGAGGCGCTGGCCCGGGGAGGGGACGACTTCTCCCGGGCCATCCGGGCCGAGGCGCCGGAGCCGCCGGGACCGCCGGGAAAGGCCGGCGCCGGAGCGGGGCGCTAGCGCCTCTCGCCGTCGAGGAGCCCCCGGAGGAGGCCTTCGATCCCGCCGGCCGCGTCGTCCAGGGCCTGGAGGGCGGCGCGGAAGGGGCCGCCCACGTCGGGCTGCGGGGGGCGGGGGCGCGCCCCGTGCGCTTCCGGGCCCGCCTCGGCCCCGGCCCGCTCCGCCTCCTCCCCTCCCCTGGCCAGTCGGGCTTCGATGGCGGCCAGCCGCGCATCCATGGCGGCGAGCCGGGCCTGGAGGCCCTGGAGGGCGTCGGCCGTCGGGTCGTCGGCGGGCGTGGGCTCGGGGGGTCGAGCGGCAGGAGGCTCCGGAGGCCGGCCGAGGAAGGGCTCCCCCGCGGGCGTCGGCGCCGGAGCGGCCGCGTACACGGCCCGGCGGGCGGCCTGGCAGGTTCCGCACGGGCACCCCTTCAGCACCGCGTTCCAGTCCACGCCGTCGCCCTTCCCCGCCGTCCTCTCGCCAGGGGCGGCAGCATCGGACGCCGGGGTTCGGCGCCGGGCGGGTTCGGTTGGGCTCATGGCTCGGGGTGGAAGAGGGGGGCCAAGCTCGCTTCCCCGGGGAACGAGTGTCAAGGCGACCCCGGAAACCCCCGTCCCCAACCCTCCGTAGGGAGCGCCGACGTCGTTACGGCCCTTCCAGGAGGCATCCGTGGGATCGCTCCGAGCTTCTCTCCGCCACGCGGTGCGGCGGCTGCTGCGCACCCCTGTGTTCACACTCACCGCCCTGGTGACCCTCGCGGTGGGCATCGGCGCGAACACGGCCATCTTCACGGTGGTGGAGGCGGTCCTGCTCAAGCCCCTGCCGTTCAAGGATCCGGACGGGCTGGTGTCGCTGGAGCACACGGCGCCGGGGCTGAACTTCGACCAGGTGCCCCAGTCGCCCGCGACGTACTTCACGTACCGGGACGACGCCCGCACGCTCGCCGACATGGGGATGTGGACCAACGCGAGCCTGTCCGTCACCGGCCTCGACAAGCCCGAGGAGGTGGACGCCCTCCAGGTCACCGACGGCTTCCTCTCCGTCCTGGGCGTGAAGCCGGCGGTGGGGCGCGCCTTCACCAAGGACGACGACCAGCCCGGCGCGCCCCTCACCGTGATGCTGAGCTACGGCTACTGGCAGCGGGCCTTCGGGGGCGAGGCGAGCGCGGTGGGGCGCACCCTCACGGCGGACGGCGAGACGCGGGAGATCATCGGCGTGCTGCCTCGGGACTTCCACTTCCTGGAGAACGATCCGGCGATCCTTTATCCGTTCCAGTTCGATCGCGCCGACGTCCAGATGGGGAACTTCTCCTATCAGGCGGTGGGACGGCTGGCGCCCGGCGCGACCCCGGCGCAGGTGAAGGCCGAGATGGACCGCCTCTTGCCCGTGGCCACGGAGCGCTACCCCGGTCCCATTGCCCTCTCCATGCTCCGGCAGGCCCACTTCGCCGCGGTGGTGAAGCCCTTCAAAGAGACGGTGGTGGGGGACGTGCGCCCCATCCTATGGGTGCTCCTGGGGACGGTGGGCATGGTGCTCCTCATCGCGTGCGCAAACGTGGCCAACCTCTTCCTGGTGCGCGCCGAGGGGCGGGTCCGGGACGTGGCGGTGCGCACCGCGCTGGGGGCCGGGCGGGGCCACGTGGCGGAGCAGTTCCTGGGTGAGAGCCTCCTCCTGGGGCTCACCGCCGGGGTGGTGGGGCTCGGGCTGGCCGTGGGCGGCGTGCGGCTGCTGGTGGCCATGGGTCCGTCGCTCCCCCGCCTGGACGAGGTGGGGGTGGACCCCCTGGTGCTGGCGTTCACGCTGGGCGTGAGCGTGCTGGCGGGCCTCCTCTTCGGCGCCTTCCCCCTGCTGCGCTACGGCCGTCCGAATCTGGCCACTTCCCTCAAGGAGGGGAGCCGGGGCTCGAGCGTGGGGAAGGAGCGTCACCGGGCCCGGAACGGGCTGGTGGTGGCCCAGGTGGCGCTGGCGCTCGTGCTGCTGGTGGGTTCAGGGCTCATGATCCGGAGCTTCCGGGCGCTGCGCTCGGTCGATCCCGGGTTCCGCGATCCCGACCACGTGCTGACGGTGCGCCTGTCGCTACCGGAGGCCGATCCGGAGGTCAGCGTCCTGGCCCTGGAGCAGATCGAGGAGAAGCTGGCCGCCATCCCGGGCGTCACGGCGGTGGGCGCCGCCCAGTCCATCCCCATGGACGGGACTGACTCCAACGACCCTGTCTTCGTGGAGGGCGTCGACGTGCCGCCGGGACAGCTCCCCCCCTGCAGCGCCACGACTGGATCCTGCCGGGCTACGCGGCCAGCATGGGCATCCCGGTCCTGGCCGGCCGGGAGCTCACCTGGGCCGATATCCACGACCGAGCACCGGTGGTGGTGGTGAGCGCCGACTTCGCCCGGGAGCAGTGGGGCGACCCCGCCTCGGCGGTGGGCAAGCGCATCGCGGGCGGGACGGTGCGCGCCGACAGCGCGGTCTGGCGCACCGTGGTGGGCGTGCTGGCGGACGTGCGCCAGGACGGCGTCGCAAAGGACCCGCCCTCCATGGTCTACTGGCCTGCCGCCATGGAGCATTTCTACGAGCCGGGCCTGGTCGTGTACCGGAGGATGACCTACACGCTGCACGCGTCTCCCGGCGCCATGGCCGGGCTCCTGCCCAGGGTGCAGGAGGCGGTGTGGTCGGTGAACCCGAACGTGCCCCTGGCGGACGTGCGCACCATGGCCGACCGGGCGAGCAAGAGCCTGGCCCGCACCTCCTTCACCCTGGCGATGCTGGCGGTCGCCGCGGCGGTGGCGCTGCTGCTGGGGGCCGTGGGCATCTACGGCGTCATCTCGTACTCGGTGAGCCAGCGGCGGCGGGAGATCGGGGTGCGCATGGCCCTGGGGGCCCAGAGGGCCGACGTGAGCCGCATGGTGGTGGGCCAGGGGATGGCCCTCACCGGCATCGGGGTGGGGATCGGCGTGGTGTCGGCGGTGCTCCTGACCCGCCTCATGGCGTCCCTCCTCTACGGCGTCGCGCCCCTGGACCCCCTCACCTACGCCCTGGTGGCGGCCACGCTCACGGGCGTGGCGCTCCTGGCGAGCTGGCTGCCGGCCCGGCGGGCGGCGGGCATGGACGCGGCGAGGACGCTCCGGGAGGAGTAGGCGCGCCGCTGGGTCCGGGTCGACGCCAGAGCCTCAGCGTCCCCTGAAGCCTTCCATCCGCTCGTAGGGGGCAAACAGGCTGAGGCCGAGCCATCCCGGGAAGGCACGCCGCAGGGCGGCGGGGCCGCGCAGGCGCAGGTCGCCGCGGCGCAGCGCCTCGCCCAGGGCGTAGTCACCCATCCACACCTGGGTGAGGGTGCGCACATCGGTCGCCAGCTCCAGGTCGCAGCCGAAACCCGGATCCTCGTCGCACACGTCCACCGCCTCCGGCTCGAGGCAGAGCCAGAACTCCCGGTCGGAGGGTGTCGCGCCCTGGAAGCTGAGGTGGACGACAATCCTCCGCCCAGGCAGCTGCTCCTCCACGATGTTGCGGCGCATGTCCCACAGGAGGAGCCGCGCGTCCAGGTGCTCCTCGTTGAAGTCCCCCCGGGCCCAGCGCTTCCCCCACACGCCCATCTGGTTGATGATGGGCTCGAGCTCCCGCCCCGCCTCGGTGAGGCGGTACTCGGGGTGCCCGTCGCGAGTGACGGTGCGCTCCAGCACACCGGCCTGCTCCAGCTCGGCCAGCCGGTGGGAGAGAAGCGAGCGCGACATGCGCGGCACCCCCCGCTGGATGTCGTTGAAGCGCACGCTGCCGCACAGGAGCTCGCGCACCACGAGCGGGGTCCACCGCCGGGTGAGGATCTCCGCGGCCATGGCCACGGGGCAGAACTGCCCGTACCCCCCCATGCTCCATGCTAGGCGTCCGGTCTATTGCGTGGCCAGTTCTTTTTATGGACTGGAAGCCGGAGGAGCGCCGGGAGCATCTTGGCCCTCCGTGTCACACGGGACCCGGCCCCGGCGGGACGACCTCCCTCGGCCCGGCCCACCGCAGGGGAGACAAGCATGAGCCAGGTCACCATCCACACCCGCTCGGGCGGCTCGGCCGCCGTGCCCGGCGGCGCCGTGAGCGCCCTCGGAGACGCGTTGTCCGGTAGCCTCATCCGCCCCGGAGAGGCGGGCTACGACGAGGCGCGCGCCGTCTGGAACGCCATGATCGACCGTCGCCCTGCCCTGGTTGCGCGCTGCGCCAACGCGGCCGACGTGCAGGCGGCCGTGCGCTTCGCCCGCGACCACGACCTCCTCGTGTCCATCAAGGGTGCCGGCCACAACATCGCCGGCAACGCGGTGTGCGAGAACGGCCTCCTCATTGACCTGTCCGGCATGCGCAGCGTGGAATTGGACGGACGCCGGCGGCGGGCCCACGTGGCGCCGGGCTGCACGCTGGGCGACGTGGACGCGGCCACCCAGAAAGAGGGCCTCGCCGTGCCCACCGGGATCAACTCCACCACCGGCATCGCCGGCCTCACGCTGGGCGGCGGCTTCGGCTGGCTCACCCGCAAGCACGGCCTCACCGTGGACAGCCTCCTCTCGGCCGACGTGGTCACGGCGGACGGCGAGCTGATTCGCGCCAGCGCCGACGAGAACGCCGACCTCTTCTGGGGGCTCCGGGGCGGCGGGGGCAACTTCGGCGTGGTCACGTCCTTCGAGTTCGCGCTGCACCCGGTGGGGCCGGAGGTGCTGAGCGGGCTCATCGTACACCCCTTCGACGACGCCGACGACGTGCTGCGCGCGTACCGCGATTTCGTGGCCGACGCGCCCGAGGAACTGACCGTGTGGGTGGTGGTGCGCAAGGCGCCTCCGCTCCCGTTCCTCCCCGAGGAGTGGCACGGGCGGGAGGTGGTGGTGCTCGCCGCCTGCTACGCCGGCGACATGGCCGAAGGGGAGAAGGCCCTGGCGCCGCTGCGCGCCGTCGGCCGTCCCATCGCCGACGTCATCTCGCCCCATCCGTTCGCGGGGTGGCAGCAGGCCTTCGACCCGCTCCTCACCCCCGGCGCCCGCAACTACTGGAAGTCCCACGACTTCGACGCCCTCGAGGACGGGCTCCTGGACACCGCCCTGGAGCACGCCTCCCGGCTGCCGTCGCCCCACTGCGAGGTGTTCATCGCGCACGTGGGCGGGGGCGCCGCCTCCCGCGTCCCGGAGGACGCCACGGCGTATCCGAGCCGGGGCGTGGAGTTCATCATGAACGTCCACGGCCGCTGGGAGGACGCCATCCAGGACGAGGCGGGCATGGGTTGGGCGCGGGGCCTCTTCCACGCCGTCGAGCCGTACGCCCGGGGAAGTGTCTACGTGAACTTCATGACCGCCGACGAAAGCGACCGGGTGGCGGCGGCGTACGGCTCCAACTACGCCCGCCTGGCCGACCTGAAGCGCCGCGTGGACCCCGGGAACCTTTTCCGCATGAACCAGAACATCCGGCCCGCGGCCCGGGCCTGAATCGCCGGGGGGCGGCGGGCATGGACGCGGCGAGGACGCTCCGGGAGGAGTAGCCGCGGGCGGAAGCGCTTAACACTTCTGGCCTCCCGGGAGTCCTAGACGTCATCATCGCGCGCCGTTCGGCGCCGTGGGCCCCGTCCATGCCGGCACGCCGTGCCGTTGGTCTCCCGACATGACCCGTCGCTCCCCCGCCCTCCGGCGGCTCGCTGGCGTTTCCCTGGTGGCCCTCTCCGGGGCCGCCCTCGGCCTGTTCCCCGATGGGGCACAGGCCCAGCAGGCGCCGTCCGACTCGGTGCGCATCGTCTCCCTGCAGGAGGCCATCCGCCTGGCCACGGAGCGGAACCCGCTGGCGGTGCAGGCGGCGTCCCAGACCTCCAGCGCCCGGGCCGACCTCCTCCAGGCCCGGGGGGCGCTGCTGCCGTCGGTGACGCTGAACGGCATCTACAGCAACTCCAGCAACCAGCGCTTCGACCAGGCCACCGGTCAGCTCACCTCCCAGAGCTACACCAGCCAGCTCCAGACCTCGTACGAGGTGTTCGGGGGCGGCCGGCGCCTGGCCCAGCTCCGGGGTGCCGGCGCCGACGTGGACGCCGCGCTGGCGCAGGAGCGGGCCCAGGGCTTCCAGGTCGCCCTGGCCACGACCACGCTGTTCTTCCAGGCGGCGGCGGCGTCGGACATCCTGGCGGCGGCGCGGCAGCGCCTCGACCGGGCCAACCAGCAGCTCTCCTTCGCCCGCACCCGCCTCGAGCTGGGCACGGCCACCACCTCGGACGAACTCCGGGCCCAGATCGAGGTGGGCAACGCACAGCTCGCCGTGGTGGACGCCGAGGCGGCGCTCCGGACCAGCACGCTGGCCCTGGGTCGCCAGATCGGCGAGGAGGGGGAGGTGGTGCCGGCGCCGTCGTCGCTGCCCGCCACGCCGCCCACCCTCCCCCCCACCGAGACGCTCGTGCAGCAGGCCCTCCACGGCGCCCCCTCCGTGGTGGCGGCCGAGGCCACGCTCAAGAGCCGCTCGGCGAACAAGCTCGCGGCGCTGACGCCCTACGTACCCTCCGTGCGGGTAACCGGCGGCTACGACTGGTTCTCCTACCAGTTCCCGCCCCACCAGCAGAGCTGGAGCCTCAGGCTGACGGCGTCGCTGCCGGTGTTCAACGGCTTCCAGCGGGAGGCGGCCCTGTCCCGGGCCCAGGCCCAGCAGCGGGTGGCCGAGGCCCAGAACCGGGACGCCCAGCTGGGCGCCCGGGTGCAGGTGGAATCGGCCGTGGCCGATATCGCGGCCGCCGGCCGGCGGGTGGAGATCTCGGCCAACTCGCTGAGCCTGGCCCAGGAAGACCTGCGGGTGCAGGAGGAGCGGTACCAGATCGGCGCCTCGACGATCCTGGATCTCCAGACGTCGCAGGTGGCCCTGGCGGATGCGGAGGTGGCGGCCGTGCGTGCCCGGCAGGACCTGGGTACCGCCACGGCGCGTCTCGAGGCGATTCTCGGTGAACCCATCGGTGAGGAATAGGATGACGCGGCTCGGACGGTGGGGCTGGCGACGTGGGGTGGCCGTCGCCGTGGTGGGGCTTACCCTGGCGGCCTGCGGCCGCGGGGACGCGGCCCCGCAGCAGGCCCGGGGCGGGGGCGGTCCGGGCGGACCCTTCGGCGGCCGTGGCCGGGGGCCCCAGGGGCCAGCGGCGGTCGAGACGGTGGCGGCCGAGCTGGGCTCCATCGCCCGCAGCGTCACGGTGTCGGGCGTGGTGGAGCCCATCCGGAGCATCGGCGTGAACAGCCAGCTCGCCGGCGAGCTGATGGGCGTCGACGTGCAGGAGGGCGACCACGTGGCGGTGGGCACCGTGCTGGCGCGCCTCGACCGGAGGGAGCTGGACGCCCAGCTCAGCGCGGCCGAGGCGGCCTACCAGGTGGCCGAGGCCCAGTTCCAGCGCTCCGAGCAGCTCCGGGACCGCAAGGTCATCACCCTGCCCGAGTACGAGAAGGACCGCACGGCGTACGCCGCGGCTAAGGCCCAACTCGACCAGCTCAAGACCCGCATCGGCTTCGCCACCGTGACCAGCCCCATCAACGGCGTGGTGGTCCAGAAGTCGGTGGAGGCGGGCGACGCGGTGGGCAACCAGACCCGCCTCTTCACCCTGGCCGACATCTCCACGCTGGTGGTCCGGGTCGGCGTGTCCGAGCTGGACGTGGTCGAGCTCCACGTGGGCGACCCGGTCGACGTGACGCTGGACGCCTTCCCGGGCCGGCACTTCCAGGCCCACATCCGGCGCATCTTCCCCTCGGCCGATCCGGGCACGCGCCTGGTGCCGGTGGAGGTGGCGCTGGAGGCCGGCTCGGAGCGCACCGTGAAGCCGGGCTTCTTGGCCCGCATCGGCTTCCAGCTCGACGCCAGGAACAACGTGCTGCTGGTGCCCGGCTCGGCCATCGTGGGCATCGGCGGGGTCCAGTCCGTGTTCCTGGTGCAGGACGGCCACGCCCTCAAGCGCACGGTCCAGACGGGCCTCACCTCCGAGGGTCGGGTGGAGGTCGTGACCGGCCTGCAGCCCGGCGACGCTGTGGTGGTGGCGGGCAACAACCAGCTCCGGGACGGCGCCGAGGTGAACGTCACCGCGGGCCCCGGCGCGGCTGCGCCCCCGGCAACCACGGACGCGACCACCCAGGCCGACGCGCCGACGCCGGGGGGCCAGGCCCGATGATGAAGATCCGCGGGCGGGAGCCGGGGAAGGGCCTCCCGAGCCTCTCCATCAAGCGGCCCGTCGGCACCGTCATGATCACGTCGGTGGTGCTGGTGCTGGGCCTCTACTTCCTGGGCGGGCTGCCCCTGGACCTGCTGCCGACCATCGTCTACCCCCAGATCCGGGCGGGCGTGAGCGACAGCGGCGTGGAGCCCGAGGTGCTGGAGGAGACGGTGGCCAAGCCGCTGGAGGCGGCGCTGGCCACCACCGAGGACCTCACCGAGATGGAGACGCAGGTCCAGGAGGGGCAGGTCGGCATCAACCTCACCTTCGCCTACGGCACCGACATCGACTTCGCGCTGCAGGACGCGTCGAAGAACCTGGAGCGGGCCCGGGGCCGCCTCCCCCAGGAGGCGAACCCGCCCACGATCAACAAGTTCGACCCCCAGCAGATGCCCGTGTACGAGGTGGCGTTCAGCTCCCCGACGCGGGACCTGGTGTCGCTCAGGGACTGGGTGGAGCACCGCCTCGAGCCCCAGCTCCTCACCATCCAGGGCGTGGCGTCCCTGGACCTCTCGGGCGGGCTGGTGCGGGAGATCCAGGTGGTGCTGGACCAGGAGCGGCTCCGCTCCTACGGACTCACCGTCTCCCAGGTCATGGAGGCGGTGCGCAACGCCAACCAGGACGTGGCGGCCGGCCGTGTCACCTCCCCCACCCGGGAGCTGGTGGGCAAGACGGCGGGCAAGTTCAGGACGGTGGACGACGTGCGCGGCGTGCTCCTGACGACGAGCGGGGGTGGGCGCGTGCCCCTCTCCGAGGTGGCCAACGTGCAGGACACCCACCAGGAGCAGCGGCTGTGGGCGCGCCTGAACGGCGTCCCGGCCGTGAAGCTCTCGGTGAGGAAGCAGCCCAACGCCAACACGGTGGCGGTGGCCGAGCAGGTGGACGCCCGGCTGGCCCAGCTCCAGGCGTCGCGCTTCGTCCCCGAGGACGTGACCTACAGGACCATCAACAACCAGGCGAACTTCATCCGCAACTCGGTGCGCGCGGTGGAGTCGGCGGCGCTGCTGGGCGCGTTCCTGGCCATGCTGGTGGTGTTCCTCTTCCTGGGCTCCATCCGGAAGACGCTGGTCATCGGCCTCGCCATCCCCATCGCCATCCTGGCCACCTTCATCATGATGGGGCTGAGCAAGCTCACCCTGAACATCATGAGCCTGGGCGGCCTCGCCCTGGGCGTGGGCATGCTGGTGGACAACTCCATCGTGATGCTGGAGAACATCTTCCGGCACCGGGAGGAGGGGAACGAGGACGCCGTCCACGCCGCCCACGAGGGCGCGGCCGAGGTGCAGAGCGCCGTGGTGGCGTCCACCATGACGAACCTGGCCGCCGTGGTCCCGTTCCTCCTCATCAGCGGGCTGGCGGCCCTCATCTTCCGGGAGCTCATCCTCACCATCTCGTTCGCCATCCTGGCCTCCCTGGCCGTGGCGCTCACGGTGGTGCCCATGCTCTCGGCCCAGCTCGCCAGGATCCGCTTCACCAGCGGCGTCCACGAATGGAAGCTGCTGGTGTGGTTCGACGACGCCATGCACGGCCTGCGCAACCTGTACAAGCGCGTCATGCCCACGGTGGTGCGCTGGCGGTGGGCGGTGGTGGGCTCGGCGGGCGCGCTCCTCGGGCTGGCCTTCTTCGCCACGAGGAACCTGGGCAGCGAGTTCCTGCCCCAGGTGGACGACGGCAGCATCGGCGTGTTCGTGAACATGCCCCCCGGCGTGTCGGCCCAGGAGACGAACCGGGTGGTGCTGGGCGTCGAGGACCAGATCCGGGAGATGCCCGACGTGGTGACCATGTTCGCCACGGCCGGCGGCGCCCTCTTCGGCGCCAACACGGCCGCGAACGCCGGGCGAGGGAACATCGACGTCGTGCTGGCGCCGGTCACCGAGCGGGACATGAGCGCCGACCAGTGGGTGGCCCAGCTCCAGGCGAAGCTGAACGCCCACCCGGTGCCCGGCGCCCGCATCTTCGTGCGCCCGCCCTCGATCCGCGGGCTCCGCACGTCCCGCTCGGGCTCCGCGGTGGAGCTCCAGATCCAGGGCGACGACCTCCAGGAGCTCAGGACCATCGGCGAGGACGTCATGGCCCTGCTCAAGGGCATCCCGGGCCTCCAGAACCTGAACCCCTCGTCGGACCAGGCGAGCCCCCAGCTCTCCATCGAGCTGGACCGGGAGCGGGCCTCCTACCTGGGCCTGTCCGTGGCGGCGGTGGGGCAGACGCTCCGCACCGCGCTGGACGGCACCGTGGCGACCCAGTTCACGTCGGGGAACCAGCAGTACGATCTGCGCGTCATGTTTCCCCGGGACCGCTTCCAGAGCCCCGAGGACATCGGCTCGGTGGCCCTCTTCCCCGGCGGCTCCGGCGGCGGGCCCGTCTACCTGAGGGACGTGGCCGACGTGAAGATGGCCCTCGGCCCCACCCAGATCCTGCGCCAGAACCAGAACCGCACCTTCCGCCTCACGGGTGACGTCCTGGCCGAGGTGGCCTCGGTGGGGACGGTGAACGACTCCATCCGGGCCCGGCTGGCGGACTACCGGGTGCCCGACGGGTACGGCATCGTCATCGGGGGCGAGGAGCAGTCCATCCAGGAGAACAACCACCAGCTCGGCATCGTCGTGGGGCTGGCCATCTTCCTGGTGTTCGTGGTCATGGCCGTGCAGTACGAGAGCATCGTGAACCCCCTGGTGATCCTCATCGCCATCCCCCTCTCCCTCATCGGGGTGGGGCTGGCGCTGTGGGCCACGAACACGGCGCTGAGCGCTCCGGTGCTGCTGGGGGTGATCCTCCTGGCGGGCATCGTGGTGAACAACGCCATCCTGCTGGTGGAGTACATCGAGCAGGGGCGGAGCGAGCAGGGGCTCAGCCGGGAGGACGCCGTGGTGGAGGCGGGCGCGGTGCGCCTGCGGCCCATCCTCATGACCACGCTGACCACCCTGTTCGGGATGCTGCCCCTGGCCATGGGCATCGGTCAGGGCTCCGAGCTCATGCAGCCCCTGGCCATCGCGGTGGTGGGCGGCCTCACGGTGTCGACGTTCCTGACGCTGTTCGTGGTGCCCAGCGCCTACCTGATCCTGAACGTCGGGGTGGAGCGGCTGAAGGTGTGGCTCACGGGGTCGGGCGACGAAGGGGCGGCGTCCGCGCCGGTGCGGCGCAGGCCCCAGGCCGAGGTGGGCGCCGACTGACTACTGACTGAGCGGACCCGGGGAGCGGACGCCCCGGGGTCAGCCTCCGGAAGGGCCCGAGGACCCGGGTGGGTCGACCTGCCACGGAGCGGCGGTGCCCAGGCCCGTGGGCGCGGCGGGCGCGGTGAAGGCCGCGCCCTTCTTCCCGCCCATGCCCTTCTTGGTGGACACGCCCGACTGACCCAGCAGGTGCCCCGGCGTCGCCATGGTGGCCATCACCGGAGCGGCGTAGGCGGCCCCCCGGGCGAGCTTTAGGAGAAAGCTTCGTCGCGTCTCATCCATGGCGTGCCTCCCTGGTCGTTCGGGGGGGTGAGGCAGTCCTCCACTCCAACTTCTACACCGCGTCGAAGGAAGCGTGCCCGGCGGCATCGGCCGGCTGGTGCGGTTCCCGGGGCCGATCGGTGATCCCCTCCACGTCCACGGCGAGACCGGCGAACTCGTGGCCGCGGCGCGTCTCGCCGTCGCACGTCACGCTCCAGGTGAGCCACCCGGGGGCTCCGGGGGCGAGGGTCTCCCGGCCCACGGACACCTCCACCGGCTGGCCTTCGGCGACGTGCAGGGGAGGGTCCAGGGGGAGGACGGCCTGGCCCCACACCCCCGGCGAGGGGGCGGGCTCGTTGGACATCCACACGCCCGGGCCGACCTCGAGGTCAAACCAGAGCGCCAGGGCGTGCACCGAGCCATCGGACGTGGCCCGCCACGCCCCCTCGACCGCCATGGCGTCGGGGGTGGGGAGGGGCCACAGGGCGAACGCTTCCGAGTCCAGGGGGGGAGCGAGGAGATGTTCGGGGCGCAGCATCTCCTGGCGGGGGCAGTTGGCGAGAAGGAGCCGGAGCGCCGACCAGTCGAGGTCCGCCGCGCCGTCGGCGCTCCCGGGACCGGGGAACATCTTCCGGTAGAGCTCCGGCGCCCGCACCGGCGCCACGCGCAGGCGGGCGCCCCGGGGCACCATGCGGCCCCCGTCCGCCAAGGCCGACTGCACCCGCTGGAGGAGCTCCCAGGTGGCCCGGTCCAGCAACCAGACGGGAAAGTCCTCGAAGATGAGGACGTCCACCCGGTCCGGAAGCTCCAGCGTGGCGGCGTCGCCCCGCACCATCTCCACTCGGTCGGCCACCCGGTTGGCCACCGCGAGCTGCCTGGCCACGTGGATCACCGGCTCCCGCTCCACGGCCCACACCTTCCCGGCGCCCGCCCGGGCGGCGAAGAAGGCGTACGTCCCCAGCCCGGTGCCCACCTCGAGCACCCGGTCTCCGGGCTCCACGGCCGCGGCGATGGCCCTGTGGAACGCGGCGACGCGGGGGCCGTCGGCCAGGAGATCGGCGAAGTAGCTCAGCGATGTCATCGCAGGAGGGCCTCACGGGAGAACGCGGCCAGGGCTTCGCGCACGTCGGCCTCCACCTGGTCCTGCGGCGGAGCGCTGGGGAAGGCTTCGGCGACGGCGCGCACCAGCGCGTCTACGGTGTGGGCGCCGTCGCAGTGGGACCACACCAGGGCGGCCGTGAGGTTCAGCACGTGGAGCTTCTGCGTGTCGGGGTCGTAGAGGACCCACTCGGTGCCCAGGGCGCGGAACACCACGTCTTCCCTCGCCCGGGGGCTCGTTGCGCCTGTGCTCATCCCCGCCCCCGTGCGGCCGCCCGGGCCGCCAGCTCCGCTGCCGCCTGCACCGACGACCCGAAGCGCACGTCCACGAGCTCCGCCGCCTCCACCATCGCGATGAGGCGGTCCAGGGGCTCCCCGGCCGCGGCGCTCCGCGTCGCGTGGTCCAGGAGGGCACGGAGCCCCTCTCCGGCGGGGAGCGGCTTCAACTCCAGGGCGGCGCCTTCCACGTAATGCACCCGGGCCACGAGCACCGGGCGCGTCGGCTCCGCCGCCCATCCGCCGCCCCGCCGGGGGTCCCACCAGAGCTCCGCGCTCCCCCGCTGGGGCGCCACCGTGTCCCGGGGCCGCACGCCGTGGAGGCGGAGCACGTCCCGGTGCGCCTTCACCAGGCGCTGCACGCCCAGGAGGCAGCCGCCCTCGTCCACGAGCAGCGTGTCGTCCCCCAGCAAGGGGAGGCCCGCCACGGACCACGCCAGCGCGAGGCTGGACTTCCCGGCGCCGGACTCGCCCATGGCCACCACCGCCCGCCCCTCCACGAGGGCGCCGGCCGCGTGGAGCTGCACGAGCTCCGGGAGCCTCTCCAGCAGCCGGCGGGTCAGGATGAGCTCCACGTCGGAGAGGAGGTCGGGACGGCTGCGGAAGCGCCGCGCTTCGGCGTCCGGGCCGGTGGCGCGCAGGTGCCAGGAGGGCGCCCGGCCGTCGATCACCACGTCGGGGACGCCCCGTCCTCCGTCCTCTCCGTCGCGGCGGAGGGGGCGGAAGAGCTCCGCCACCGCGTCGGCGGTCTCGGGGTCGGACACGGCCGCCGACACGGCGGCGGAGCCGAGCACGAACGTGAGGGTCCTCAACGCCACTCCAGGTCCAGCGATGGGGTCGGGGGACGGCTACTGGTACTGGATGTAGAACGGGATGGGGTTCAGGGCCAGGATCTCGCTGGGGTCGAGCATGCGGGAGTCGCCCTTCGTGTCGTTCTTGAAGAACAGCTTGAAGCCCGTGAACTGGGTCGCTTCGGGAGCCACCACGCTCCGGTACGTCTGGATCTTCAGGTGGGGCGGACCCCAGCCGTCC
This sequence comes from uncultured Gemmatimonadales bacterium, assembly GCA_963720485.1. Taxonomy (GTDB): domain Bacteria; phylum Gemmatimonadota; class Gemmatimonadetes; order Longimicrobiales; family Gaopeijiaceae; genus MFD05684-c1. The sequence continues at coordinate 3,338,078 of OY970395.1, read as the reverse complement.
ATATTCAGCACCACCTGGACCCGGGGGTCGGCGATGATGTCCTCGGCGTGCCGCACCATCCCCGATGTGAAACGGTGCACCACGAGGATCTTGGGCGGCAGGTGGTTCTCCTCCACGATGCGGGCCAGGAACCGGATGGCGTAGTTGATGTCGTCCACCGACATGGAGCCGATGACCTTCCCCGGCACCTCGTCGGGGTCCATGTCCCACTCCGGGTCCAGGGCCAGGTGCGTGTCGGGGTCCTTCAGCCACTTCTCCAGCCGGGGAAGCTCGGCGGGGACGGAGCTGCGTCCGGGCTGGATGTCCAGGATGAGGAGCCCGTTCCTCCGCTCCGCCCACCCCTTCACCTGATCGATGCGCCACGACGGCATGCGTACCCGGTAGAGGCTGTCGGGGCCCGGCGTCCCCGCCGCCATGCTCGTGATGAGCTGGAGGGCCGGCACCACGGGCGTGGAGGGGTCGGCCCTCTGCCAGCGCGCCACCTCCCGGTCCAGCCGGGCCAGCATCTGGTCGGGAGGCAGCTCGCCCAGGATCCCCATGTTCTTCGACGCCGGGTTGCCGTAGAAGGCGATGATGCGCCGGTGGGGGAGGAGCGCGTCCTGCCGCACCGGCACCGGCTCCGCGGTGAGGGGCGGGCGGGCGACGAAGGCGCCCGCCGGCACGCTGGCGCCGGGTCGAACCCCGGGCTCGGGCTCCGGCTCACGCGTCGGAGGAGGCGCCGTGGGCTTCGGGCGCGGGGTGGGGCGCGGCGTCGGCTCCGGCGGTGGCGTGGGCTCGGGCCGGGGCTGCTCCGGTGGCGGCGCGGGGGGCGGCGCGGGCGCGGGCGGACTCCCGCACGCGAAGGTGGCCAGGCAGGCGAGGCCCGCCAGGTACGGCGCGCGGAGGGTGCGAGAGGTCATGCGGGTCCGGTTCGGGGCCATGGTCGTATCCGGCCCCGCCCCGGTTGCAAGGGGAGGGCCATCCTTCCGGTGCGGTACCCCGGAAGGGGGAGTGGGATCGCCCCCCTTCCTCGTCATTCCGCCCGGATGGCCTCCATGGGGTCGACCCGGGTCGCCCGCCGTGCAGGACCGAAGGACGCCAGCGCGGCCGCGCCCACGAGCACCGCGCACGCGGCGGCGACCGCCCACGGGTCGCCGGGGCTCACCCCGTAGAGGAGGCCGGCGGCGAGCCCCCGCAGGGCCAGGGTTCCCGCCAGGCCCACCGCCACGCCCGCCCCGGCCAGCGTAAGGCCGGAGCGGAGCACGTCCCGGGCGATGCGGCCCCGGTCCGCCCCCAGGGCCATGCGCACGCCGATCTCCCGGGTGCGCTGGGCCACCAGGAACGCCACCACCCCGTACAGCCCCGCCACGGCCAGGATCAGGGCCAGCGCGCCGAAGAGCCCCACCAGCACGGCGGACACCCGGTAGCGGGCGGTGACGTCGCTGAACACGGCGCCCAGGGTGGTCACCGAGCCGAAGGCGAGGTTCGGGTCCAGCTCCCGCAGCGCCGCCTGGGCGAACGCGGCCACGTCGGTGGGCGGCACCGACGTGCGCACGATGAAGCTGAAGCCGGGCTGGGGGGTCTGGGCGAGGGTCGTCCACGCCTGGGTCGCCGGCTTCTCCCCCAGCTCGTAGTAGGTGGCGTCCCGGGCGACGCCCACCACGGTGAAGTGGGGCTCACCCGACGCGGGCACCCGCTGGCCCAGCGGGTCCCGGCCCGGCCACAGGTGCCGGGCCAGCGTCTCGTTCACCACCACGGCCCCGGGCGCGCCGGCGGCGTCCTCGGGCCCAAGGGGCCGGCCGCGCAGGATGGGCATGCCCATCACGTCGAAGTAGCCGGGGGCCACGGCGTTGCGCCCCACGGTGACCCGGCCCTCGTCAGTGTCGGGGGCCACGCCGGGCGGCGGGTCCATGTCCGTGCTCCAGTCGCCCTGGAAGGGCACCATGGCGCTGGCCGTGACGCCCGTGACCCCGGGGAGCGCGGCGAGGCGCTCCAGCGCCCGGGGGAGGAACTCCTCCCCCTCCTCCTGCGTGTAGCCCAGGGCGCGCAGGTCCACGCCCAGCACGAGGCGGTGGTCGGTGGCGAAGCCCAGGTCCTGGCTGCGGGCGCTCCAGAAGCTCCTGGCGAAGAGCACGGCCCCCGCTACCAGCACCAGGGAGAGGGCCACCTGCCCCACCACCAGCGCGTCCCGCCCCCGGCCCCGGGAGCCGGCGGCCCGGGTGCCATGGAGGGAGGAAGCCATGCCGGAGCGGGTGGCGTGGAGCGCGGGCGCCAGTCCCGCCAGCACCGCCGTGACCAGGGAGAGGGCCACCGCGCCGGCCAGCACCCGCCCGTCGGGGGTGAAGCGGCCCGCGAAGCGGTAGGGAAGGAGGGAGCCGGCGGCGTCGGAGAAGGCGTACGCCAGCGCGATCCCCAGGGCGCCCCCCGCCACGCCCAAAACGAGGCTCTCGGCCAGGAGCTGGCGGAAGACCCGTCCCCGGCCGGCGCCGATGGCCGTGCGCACGGCGATCTCCCGGGAGCGGGTGGTGGCCCGGGAGAGGAGGAGCACGGCCACATTGGCGGTGGCGATTGCCAGCACGATGAGCACCACGGCCAGGAGCATGCGCGACAGCGTCGCTAGCGTGCTGGCCTGGGCGGGGCTGTAGACCGCTTCCCGGCTCACCATCACCCCCTCGCCCTCCTGCTTCTGGGTGTACGTGAGGGAGGAGGCGAGGGCGGTGAGCTCGGCCCGGGCCGCCTCGAAGGTCACACCCGGCGCCAGCCGCCCCACGGCGTAGAGCCAGCGGCTGCGCACGTCCGGCAGGTGCTCCCACCACGCGGTGTCGGGCGCCCGGGTGAGGGCGCCGAACATGGCGATGGGGGTCCAGGCGTCCGGCGCGTCGGAGGCGCTCAGGCCCCGGAACCCCGGCGGGGTGACCCCCACCACCGTGAGCCGGACGCCGTTCGCCGTGAGCGTGCGGCCCACCATGTCGGGGTCGGCCCCCAGGGCCCGGCGCCAGAAGCCGTCGCTCACCACCACCACCGGCCCGGCTCCCGGGGCGGCGTTCTCCTCGGGGAGGAAGAAGCGCCCCCGCTCCGGCGTCACGCCCAGCACGTCGAAGAAGTTGTCCGAGGCGAACTGGAGGTCGAGCTGGTCCGTGTGGGCGCCGTCCAGGGTGTAGGCGGCCACCACGTGGCCCCCCCACGCCGCCAGCCCCGAGAGCGTGGTGGCGTGCTCCCGGTAGTACGCGAAGTCGGGGTTCATGAGGGAGCCGCCCACCTGCCCGTTGCCGAACGTGTGCCAAACCCGCACCAGGCGGTGGGGCTCCGCCACGTGGGGCGGCCGCTCCAGGAAGATCCGGCTCACCAGCGTGAGGACCGTCACCGGCGCGCCGATGCCCAGCCCCAGCACCGCCACCGCGGTGAAGGCGAAGCCCGGGCGCCGCCGCAGGGTGCGGGCGCCGAAGCGGACGTCCTGGAGGAAGTCCCGGGCCCCCGCCGCCGTCCTCCCCGAGCCCCCGCGGAGGAACGTGCGGGCCCGCCACAGCACCAGGGCGGCCGCCTCCAGCCAGAGGCGCCGCCGTGCCGCGCCCTCGCCCCGCCGCGCAACCCGGGCCCGGTAGGCCTCCTCCAGGTCGCCCAGGATCTCCTCCCGCCGCTCGTCGGGGAGCACGCGGGCCAGGAGGCGGGCGACGCCCCGGGGGAGCCCCGGACCGCCCGGCCCGCTCACGCGCCCGCCTTCTCGGCGGGGGTCCACAGCGCCTCCCGGATGCGCCGGCTCTCCTCCAGGGCCTCGAGCCCCTCGGGGGTCACGGCGTAGTGGCGCTTCGCCCTGCCGCCGCGCACGGGGGTGGGCTCGCCCATCCAGGAGTCGGCCAGCCCCTTCCGCTGGGTCCGGTCCAGCGCCGCGTAGATGGCCCCCAGCGTCACCTCCCGCCCGGCCTGCTCCGCCAGCACCCCCTGGATGGCGGGGCCGTGGGCGCCCTCGCCGAGCTGCCGCACCGACAGCAGCACCAGCTCCTCGAACTCCCCCAGCCGCTCTCCCTTCACCGCTTCTCCTCCCGCCGGGCGTGGCCCCGTGGGGCGCAGAGGAGGCGCCTCCAACGGGGCATTATTATTACATACGTGAATGTATTAATTACCGGGGAGCCACCGGTCAAGATTCCCGGGACGGGTCGCCCCGGGGCTTCAGCCCTTGGAGCGCCGCCGGCGCCTCCGTAGCTTCACGGGTGCACCCGCTCCACGCCCCCGCCGTGCCCTGGACCCATGGCCCTCCGTGACGCCCTCGGCCGGGCCGCGCAGACGCTCTACGCGCCGGCCCGGGAGACCTTCCACGAAGCCAGGGCCGACCTCTTCGTGCGCCTGCTCCGGCCCCGGCCGGGGCAGCGCATGCTGGACCTGGGGGGGAGCGACGGCTCCCTGTCGGCCCGCATCACGCGGCGGGTCCCCCTGGACGTGACCGTGGCCGATCCCGAGCCCACGCGCATGGCGGCCGAGCGCTACGGGTTCTCGGTGGCGGCCGTGGAGCCCGGCCGCCCGCTGCCCTTCGACGACGACGCGTTCGACCTGGTCCTGTGCAACTCGGTCATCGAGCACGCCACCACGTGGGACGGGGTGGTGGGAGGCGGGCGCGGTTGGGCGGCGGCGGCCCGCGAGGCCCAGCGCCGCTTCGCGGCGGAGATCCGCAGGGTGGGGAAGGGCTACTTCGTCCAGACGCCCCACGCCGACTTCCCCGTGGACGCCCACACCTGGCTGCCGTTCACGAACTGGCTCCCCCACGGCGCCGCCCAGGCCCTGGTGGGCGTCACCGACCGGGTGTGGATCAAGCGCTGCGGCGTGGCGGACTGGCGCCTGCTGCGGCGGGGGGACATGGAGGCGCTCTTCCCCGACGGGGCGGTGAGGGTGGAGCGGCTCCTCGGCGTCCCCAAGTCGCTGGTGGCGTGGAAGGCGACGGCGGCGCCGCGACCGTGACGACCGGGGCCCTCTTCCCCCAGATTGTCGGGTCGGAGCACGCCGTCCTGGAGGTGCCGTGAACAAGAACATCGTCGCCACAGGAGTGGGGGTCGCCGCCGTGGCGTTCCTCCTGGCGGTCCAGCCGTGGCTCGCGGCCGGGGCGGTGTTCGGCGCGCTCCTGCTGTGGATCACCATCAACTGGCCCCTGGCCGTGGTGGGGTTCTCCATCGCCACCGGCCCCTTCGACTTCTCCTTCCTGACGGGCGGATACAAGAGCCTCCTGCCGGCGATGGGCGGGCTGGACATGAACGGCATCCGCCTGGTGGGGATCTCGGCCGGGCTGTCCCTGGTGATCCTCCTGGACCGGCGCATGCTCCGGGGGCTGCTCAACCGGAACGTGGTCTGGTACCTGGTCTTCCTGGGCTACGCCCTGGCGACGGTGGCCCACAGCCTGGCTCCCATGGAGGGGCTCCGCCTGTTCTTCAAGCTGGCCTACCCGCTGCTGATCTTCCTCATCGTGTCCTCCCCGGACCGGAAGCCCGAGGAGGTGGACCGGCTGGTGGACTGGATGCTGTTCGGCGCCCTGTTCGTCCTGATCATCAACCCCATCCTGGTCGTGGAGGGCGGCTTCAACATCGACCGGAGTGGCCAGTTCAGGGTGCGGGGCGTGGGGCTCCACGCCAACCCGTTCTCGTTCTACCTGCTGGCCGTGATCCTGGTGTGCGTCACTCGCTTCTCCACCCGGGGCTTCCAGCGACGCTACCTCTTCCTGGCGGCGGGCGCGGGCGTCTGGATGATGCTGACCTTCACCCGGGTCACGGTGGGCGCCGCCCTGGCGGGGCTGGGCGGGATGGTGGTCTACAGCGCCCTGGTGAACAAGCGCTACAAGATGGCCGCGTGGACCGGCTTCATCGCCTTCCTGATCGCGGCGGCCCTCACCCCCACGGCGCTGGAGCGGACGTTCGGCCACATCCCCTCGCCGGGCGAGCTGTGGAGCCTCGTCGGCAACCCCACGGCCCTGTACCACTCGGTGAACTGGGAGGGACGGGAGATGTTCTGGGCGCTCCTGGCCGTGGCGTGGATGAACAAGCCCCTCTTCGGCCTGGGGCTCGGCTCGTCCAGCGCTCTCATCGAGCGGAACTTCCCCCCCGAAGCCGGCCTGGTGGCCCACAACGAGTACATCCGCCTGGGCACGGACACGGGCTTCGTGGGCGACGCCCTCTTCTTCTGGGCCGTGTTCCAGTGGCTGCGCACCGCCCTGGAGGTGGGGCGCACCAAGGCGCCCCGGGTGCAGGAGTTCGCCCTGCCGGCCATGGCCAGCATCATCGCCTGGGCGGTCATCGCCGGCACCGACAACGCCTTCGACTATTACACGCCCTTCACCCAGTACATCGGGCTCCTCATGGGAGGCGCGGTGGTGGCGGCCCGGAGCGTGGCCCCGGGGGCGGAGGCGGTGGTCCCGGTGTCGGAGGAAGCGGTCCCCGGGGCGCTGCCCCTCCCCGGCTGACCCCGGGCTCCCGCTCTCAGCGGAGGCCGGTGCCCGGCGCGGGGCGGCGGTGCTCCGGCGGCCGGCACAGGTTGGGCACCAGACCCACCCGCCCGCCGGCCTCCAGGACCTCTACCCGCTGGGTCAGCTCCTTGACCGCGGCCACCAGCAGCGTGGTCACCTGGGCGTAGTCCACGCTCCGGATGTTGTCGGTGCCCAGCCGCTTCACCGTCTCGGGAAAGAGCTTGTCCTGGATGTCGGTGTCGAGGAGCCCGTAGCGGGGCGTCGGGTCGCCCACGGTAGGCGTGTACTCGAGGGGGACCAGCCGGGCCACGTTGTCCAGCACGTTCAGCACCTCCTGCACGTTCGTGGCCTGGTCGGGCTCCTCCACCTGGAGGTAGCTCCGGGCCCGGACGTCGCTCGCCACGTCCAGGGCCACGTCGCCGCTGTAGTCCTTCCCCACGCCGACCCGCCCGCCCAGCCCCACCGCGAACTCGATGGCGCCGTTGTTGAACGCCCGGATGTAGCGGCTGGAGTGGGCGCCGTCACCCCGGGACAGGTTCAGGATGTTCTCGATGTCGGGCTCGTTCTTGTCCTGGATGGTCAGCACGTGCTCGGCCTCGGGGCGCCCGATGCCGTTGCCCAGGATGGCCCGGCCCCCCTCCCGGAAACGGAACACGTCGCCCGCCGTGGACTGGAAGACGGACACGTAGTCCGGATAGGGGTCGGAGGTGTCCTGGTCCATCCCCGTTCCCCAGAGGTTCCGGCCGTCCTGGCGGTAGGTCACCGCCATGGGAAGGGTTCCCACGTTCGAAGGCCGGTCCATGTAGATCCCCATGCCCGCCGGGTCGTCGCCCAGCAGGTCGCCCGACACCAGGAAGGTGAGGTTCTGGTGCTGCACCCGGAGCGCCTGGCCGGACAGGTCCGTGGTGCGGGGCATGGCGCCGGCGGCCGCCTCGATCCGGCTCGCCGGCAGGCCGCCGCCCCCGGATCCCGACATGGCGTCCGTGGGTGAGGCGGCGCTTCCGCAGGCGACGGCGGCGAAGGCGGAGAGCGTGGCGAGGGCGCGGAGGGGGTATCGGGGCATGGAGCGATCTCCGAGTCGTGTTCGAAGGGACGGGACCCGGGACGATCGCCGCCGGAGGGTAGCGGCGGCAAGCGGGAGGGGGCGGGCGGCAGGGGCCCCCCGAGCGTCCGCCCGGGTTGAAAAGAGCCCGAAAGCCGTTACGTTCGAAGCTCTCGGGGCCTGTAGCTCAGGTGGTTAGAGCGCACGCCTGATAAGCGTGAGGTCGGTGGTTCGAGTCCACCCAGGCCCATATCGAAAGCCCTTGCGCTGCAGGGGCTTTCGGCATTTCGGGCAGCTAGCCCCGGGGGGTGTCGGTTCAGCTTCCTGCGGACGTTCCCGACCTGAGCCTACGTCGGCCCTCCAGCGCCCTCCGCATGGTGTCCTGGTCAGGCTGCTGATAGCACTTGAGGATCGTCTGAGGGTCCTTCCACCCTCCTAGCTCGCACAGGTCCCGGAGCGGCTGGTCCTTCAGCTCAATCTCAGTAGGCGCCTTCGGGTTGGCGCGGATCTCCGGGCTGGACCCGGGTCTGGCCCAGTCAGCGCACCAACGGGCTCTCCCAGACACGAAGGAGCAGGGCCTTGAGCTCGGTGAAGGGTTCGGGCCCCAGCTGGGCCCTCCATTCGTCTTCGACGGCCCGGAGGATCTCGTGGATCCTGGCGTACGCCGCGCTTCCCCGATCCGTCAGGTGGACGATGCGGGCGCGGCCCCGGTGGGGTGCGTCGGACCGGGCGATGTATCCTGCGTCTTCGAGGCTCCGCAGCAACTGGTTCATCGCCTGCTTGCTCATGCCGGCACGCTCGGCGAGCTCGATGGGACGGGCGCCGTCCGGGCCCGGAAACTGCAAGACTGCCATGTGGGGCAACCGCAACTCCTCGAAGCCCGCGGCGTTGAGCTCGGCGATGATCCGCCGGTGGATAGCGTGCGACGGCACCCGTAGCAGGGCTCCGATGAGCATTCCCCCCGGAGGGGTCTGGGAAGAAGGCGTTGACATCATAGTAAACGCAATTTACTGTTGGTGGGGTAACGGTACATAGAATTTACTGTCGCCCCGCGGATCCCAACAGGGAGATCACGATGACGTCCCAGCCCATCGACCTCCGGGTCAACCCGTCGGACGAGGCCATTCGCCTCGGTCCGCTCGGCGTGCGTTTCCTGATCACGGGAGAGAACGCCGCCGGCAGCGTGGCCATGTTCGAGCTCACGGTCCCGAGCGCGCAACGTCTCGCGGCCCCGGCCCACAGTCATGACCATTACGAAGAGACGATCTACGGTCTCGAGGGTGTGGTGACCTGGACCGTGGACGGGAAGCGGATCGACGTGGGGTCGGGAGAGGCCCTGTGCATCCCCCGCGGTGCCGTCCACAGATTCGACAACGAAGGCACCCAGGATGCGAGGGCGCTCTGCGTGATTACGCCCGCCGCGATCGGCCCACGGTATTTCCGCGAGTCCGCCGAAGTAATCAATGCAGCGGCCGGCGGGCCGCCGGACCGGGCCAAGATGGCGGAGATCATGGCGCGGCACGGCCTGACCCCGGCCGTGCCGCAGCCCCAGGCGTAGCGCCGACGGGAAGCGCGGCGAAGCACCACGTCCCGGGAACGCGGGGCCCCCGGACCTTTCCCGGGGGCCCCGCGCCGCTTCGCCCCGCGGCTCTCGGCGATCTCCTCCGAGGACTACTGCTCTGAGGAGATTCGAGTGGAGCTGGCGCCGACGCCCGCGATGCGGAGGCGCATGAAGGAGGTAGGCTTCATCCCTTCGGACGAGCAGCCCCGGAAGGGACGCTCGTGGTGCAACCTTCCCCCGCGTGGCTCCGCTTTGAGCCCGGGGGCGGTAGCCGGGACGTCGAGAGTCCTACCGCAGCGCCCGCACCCGCACCTCGATGTCCTTCTCGTTGGCGAGGAGCTTCACCAGCGCTTGGGGGTCGGTGTCGCCGTAGTGGTAGGGGTAGAGGATCCTCGGCCGGAACGCCCGGGCCGCGTCCGCCACCATCTCGGGGGTCATCGTGTACGGCAGGTTCATGGGCAGGAACGCCACGTCGATGTCCTTCAGCGCCTTCATCTCCGGCGTGTTCTCCGTGTCTCCCGCGATGTAGACCCGGGTGTCTCCGAAGGTGAGCACGTAGCCGTTGCCGACCCCCTTGGGGTGGAACGGCTGCCCCGGCGCGCGCTCGTGGACCAGGTTGTACGCCGGGACCGCCTCGATGTGGATGCCGAGGAGGTCCACCTCGTCGCCGTTGGCCAGCGCGCGGCACCCCTCGACCTTCTCCTCGCACTCGGTATTGCCCAGGACGCGGGTGCTTTCTTTGCGGACGTCGGCGATGGCGTCGGGGTCCATGTGGTCGCCGTGCCCGTGGGTGACCAGCACCAGGTCCGCGTCGGGCATGGTGGCGTAGTCGCCTTCGCGGCCCACGGGGTCCACGTGGATGACGTGGCCGCCCTGGCGGAGCATGAGCGAGGCATGCCCGACGAAGGTGAGGGTGAGGTCCCCCGCCGAGGTGTGGATCACGTCTTCGTGGGGCACGGCCTGGGCCGCCAGCGTGGGTGCGGTCCACGCCGCCGCCAGCAGCATCGCGGCCGGCAGAAGCTCGCGTCCGGTCATGGTTGGCTCCTTCGGGTGATAGGCGTCTCAGCCCAATGTAGCGGGCACCGCCGGGCGGTGCCTCCGGCCGGATCCCCGTTTCGGCCGGGCACTCGTTCGGGGGCCTACCGGGGGGCCAGGCGGGGGACGTCCGACACCCTCCACCGCACGTTCGCCAGGACCACCATCCGGTCGGAGGCGTCCGTGGCGAAGCCGCTGCCGAGGCCCGTGGAAAGCCACAGGCTGGACGCGGCGCGGAACTCCACCCCGGCGCTCCACTGGGCCGTGGTCCGGTCCTCGGCCCGGCCGCCGAGGCGACGGGCCACCGACGTCTCTGCGAACCCGTTCACCCAGCTCGATCCCACCACCAGGCGGGCTCCTGCGTCCAGCGCTCCTGCCCTCACGGAATCGGCGGGAAGGGCCCGTCGTGCCGCATACTGCACCTGGCCCAGGAGCTGCGCCCAGCTACCCACCGGGAGGGCGCCGCTGGCCCAGGCCGACCATCCGCCCCACGCCCCTGCGGACGGCCGAGAGTCGGCGAAGCGCCACCCGGTGACGAAGGCCGCCGAGAGGCTGCCGGCGTTCCAGCGTCCCGCGAGCCATTTGTTCCTGGCCTTCTCGGCGCCTTCGCCGGCGCAAGCGAGGACGTCGTCCGGGTCCAGGTCGGGGTCGGCGCCGCACGCCGCCTGGACCGCTCGCAGGGTGTCCCGGAAGGCGGGGTCCCGCATGGGGTCGGCCTGGTCGAAGAAGGTGGTCCGCAGACCGAGCGCCACGTCCGTGTCGCCGCTCCCGCCGCCGGCCGCCGCGGTGCCGAAGGAGAGGACGGTGTTGGCGAGGGCGTACTTCAGCGGATCGCCGTACTGGTCGGCGGGGATGCGCACCCCCGGGATCCAGACCCAGGGGGCCGCGTCGAGGGCGAAGCCCTGGCGGACCGTGCCGGTGGAGTCGATCAGCGTGGCCAGGGAGGAGGCCAGTCCCCTCGCCGTGGTGGGGTGGGTCACGTGGGCGGGCGACGCCGACAGCCAGGTGAACGCCGGCGATTCGGGCACGCGGTAGGTCTGCGCGCCCACCGCCCCCGGCGCCGCGAGGGCGACCAGGACCGGGAGGAGCGTCCCGCCCAGGGAGGGCGGGGGCCTCATGGAGCGCGCCCCGGCACCAGGTGGAGGTCGTCCTGCTCCACCGCGACGCCCTGGCCGTTCGTGATGCCGCTCCGGCTGTCCTGGTGGAGGGTTCGTCCTTCCTGGCGCACTTCGAGGGCGAGCCGGTACGCCGTGTGGGGGTTGCCGGACAGCACGGCGCGCCAGCGGATCTCGCTCCCCGGCGGCAGAGGGCCCACGCTGTGGCGGTGGCCCGTCTCCGACGCGGGCTCGTGGTCGGTCCCCGAGGCGAGCAGCTCCCAGGGCGCACCACCGGTGCGCACCCACAGCCAGTAGGTCACGACGTGGGGGGAGTCGAACTGCAGCTCTACCTCCACCGGCCGGTCCACGTCGTAGCTCACGTTCGGCATGGCATCCTGTACGGCGGCCCCGCTACATCCACGGCTCGTCCGCGCTGGGCCCGTAGATGGACGGGACCCTGCCGTCCGCCATGCGCAGGTAGATGGAGAGTTGCCCCCGGTGGTGGATCTGGTCGTGGAGCATCATCCACAGGAAGCTGCCCATGGGGATCTCCGAGATCGTCTTCGGAGCAGTGAAGAACTTCACCGCGTCACCCCACGCGCCGTCCCCCTTCCCGGAGATGAGCGCGCGGAAGTCGGCGGTGGCGCTCTCCACGGCGGCCAGGAGCGCGTCCTTGGAGTCGGGCGGCGGCGCCATCTCGCCGGTCATGCCCTCAGGGAATTGGTCGTTGAGCACCATGGCGCCCAGCATGGACTCGGCGGCGAAAACGAACATGAGCTCCCGGGCGGTCTTGCACTTCGCGTGGGGACGCAGGTCGAGCTTGTCTTCGGGATAGGCGCGCAGCAGGCGTAGGGTGGTGGCGTGCTCCTGATCGAAGCTGTCCAGGAAGTGCTGTCGCGGCGAGGCCATGGTGGGTCTCCTGGCGGAGGGTCGCGCCCCCGGCGCCGTGGCGGGCGGGAGGCGCTCCACACTGATCCTCCGAGGATCCGCGCGCAAGATTCGTCGCGCTGCCGTTCGCCGCCGCGGTCGAACCCCTACCGGTTCCGCTCGTACATCAGGTTCCGGGGGTACGACCGGAACACGTAGTCCCGGGTCGGCCGAGACGCAGGCCAAGCTCCTGAACTTCCTCGAGTCCCGGACGCTGCGCAGGGTGGGCTCGGCGGACGAGATCCAGGTGGATCTCAGGCTGGTGACGGCGACCAACCGCGACCTCGAGAGCATGGTGGCCGAGGGCCGCTTCCACGAGGACCTGTACTACCGCATCCGCGTGGTGACACACACGCTCCCGCCCCTGCGGGAGGTCGCGGTGGACATCCCGGAGCTGGTGGACCACTTCCGGGAGAGCTTCAACGGGAGTTCGGCAAGGCGGTGGAGGAGGTGGCGCCCGAGGCCCTCGCCCGTCTCACTGCGTGGGGCTGGCTCGGAAACGTGCGCGAGCTCCGCAACGTCATCGAGCGCGCCATGATCTTCGCGGACGGTCCCCGCCTGACGCTGGACGCCCTGCCCGTTCTGACCGCCCCCGAGGGCAACGGGGCCGTCGCCGCCAACGGGCAGGACGGCGCTCGGGGCACGCCGATCCCATCGGGGCTGACCCTGAAGGAGGTCGAGAAGGCCTACATCCGCCGGACCATGGAGGAGTACGGCGGCAGCGTCCAGCGGGCGGCCGAGGTCCTGGGCATCTCCCGCAAGAACCTGTGGGAGAAGCGGAAGCAGCACGGCCTCCTCGAGTGAGGCGCCTCCGCTCCCCCCGCGGTGGTCTCAGCCGCCCCCGGGAGCCAGCCCGTGGGCCTCCAGCAGCGGCTCGATGGACGGCGCGTGTCCCAGCCAGGCCTCGTACATCTGCTCCAGGTCCATGGTGTTGCCCCGGGACAGGACCATGTCCCGGAAGCGCTGGCCGTTCTCCCGGGTGAGCCCACCGTGGTCCTGAAACCAGTCGAAGGCGTTCTCGTTCAGCATGTCCGTCCACAGGTAGGCGTAGTAGCCGGCGGCGTAGCCCGACGCCCAGATGTGGGAGAAGTAGGTCGACCAGTAGCGGGGCGGCACCAGCTTCGGGTCCATTCCGGCCACCTCCATGGCCCGCTGCTGGAACGCCTCCACCGGCTGCTGCGGCACCTCCGGGGTGAGGGTGTGCCAGGCCATGTCCAGCGCCGCGGCGGCCACCAGCTCGGTGAAGTCGAAGCCCTGGTTGAAGTCCCGGGCGTTCCGGATCTTCTCGACCAGCGCGGCGGGCATGGGCTCCCCCGTCTCGTGGTTCCGGGCGTAGTGCTGCAGCACGTCGGGGTAGAGCGCCCAGTGCTCGTTGAACTGGGAGGGGAACTCCACGAAGTCGCGGGCGGTGTTGGTGCCCGACAGGCTCGGGTACTCCTCGTCGGCGAACATGCCGTGGAGGGCGTGCCCGAACTCGTGGAACATCGTCTCCACCTCGTCGAAGGTGAGGAGAACGGGCTCCCCCTCGGGGGGCTTGGGGATGTTCAGGACGTTGTACACGACGGGCAGCGTGCCCATGAGCTTCGACTGCCCCACGAAGCTCGACATCCAGGCGCCCCCCGACTTGTTGTCCCGGGTGAAGTAGTCGGCGTAGAAGAGGGCGAGCTGGGAGCCATCCTCGTCGAAGACGTCGAACACCCGCACGTCCTTCTGGTAGACGGGCAGGTCGTGGCGCTCCTTGAAGGTGAGGCCGTAGAGCTGGTGGGCCGCGTAGAACACGCCGTCCTTCAGCACCCGGTCCAGCTCGAAGTAGGGCTTGAGCTCCGACTCGTCGAGGTCGTAGCGCTGCCGGCGCAGCTTCTCTGCGTAGAAGTTCCAGTCCCAGGGCTCGAGCTGGAAGCTCTCTCCCGACTGGCGGATCAGCTTCTGGAGGTCGGCGGCCTCGGCCCGGGCGGCTTCCTCGGTGGCGGGCTCGAGCCGACGGAGAAAGGCCTCCACGTTGGCCGGGTTCCCGGCCATCTGGTCCTCGAGCTTCCACCCCGCGTAGTTGGCGAAGCCGAGGAGGCGGGCCTTCTCGGCCCGGAGCTGCGCCAGCCGCTGGACGATGTCGCGGGTGTCGTTCTCGTCGCCCCGGGAAGCCCGGTTCACCGAAGCCTGGTAGAGCTTCTCCCGGGTGTCGCGGTCGGTCAGCGAGGTCAGCACCGGCTGGCGGGTGGTGTTCTGCAGGGCGATGAGGTACTTGCCGTCCAGGCCCCGCTCCCGGGCCGCTTGCGCCGCGGCCGCGATCTGGCTCTCGCTCATCCCCGCCAGCGCCGAGCGGTCGTTCACCACCAGCGCCCCCTCCCGCCGGGCGGCCAGCAGCAGGTTCCCGAAACGGGTTCGCAGGCTCGCCTCCTCCTCGTTCAGCTTCTTGAGCTTCGCCTTCTCCGCCTCTGGCAACTGGGCGCCGCCGTGCACGAACTGGTCGTGGTAGTACTCCACCAGCCGGCGGGACTCGGGGTCGAGGTCGAGGGAGTCCCGCTGTCGGTAGATGGCGTCGACCCTGGCGAACAGGTCGGGGTCCAGGAAGATGCGGTCACGGTGGGCGGCCAGCTCGGGTGCCACGGCCCGCTCCACCGCCTGCAGCGTGTCGTTTGTGTTGGCACTCGTCAGGGCGTTGAACACCCGCTGCACCCGCTCCAGCATCTGCCCCGACCGCTCCAGCGCCACCAGCGTGTTCTCGAAGGTGGGGGGCGCGGGCTCGTGGGCGATGGCGTCCACCTCGGCCGCCTGCCGCTTCATCCCTTCCTCGAGGGCCGGCCGGAAGTCGCTGTTGCTGATCCGGTCGAAGGGCGGGGCGTGGAGGGGGAGGGGGCTCTCGTGGAGGAACGGGCTGTCGGGCTGGATCGCGACGGCTCCGGTGTCGGGGGACGGCTGCTGCGCCCGGGCGGGCGCGGCCACGGCGCCCAGGGTGACGCCGCCGGCGAGGAGAAGGGTCGCTCTCATGGGTGGGAACCTCCTGCAGGTTCGGTGCTCGGGCCTGGCGGGCCCGGCCCGTTGCGGCCTTCGCATCCCAACCCCAGGCGCGGCGCCCGGGTCCGGGAGGGGAGGGGATGGCGGCCACGACGATCGCTCCGGCGCCCACCAGCCATCCCAGCACAAGCAGCGCCAGCAGCACCGCGCCCCCGAGGTCCACCACCTCCAGCCAGCTCCCGGGGAGGGAGAGGAGGGCGGCCCCCCCGGCCCCGTACGCCAGGGCGCACACCTCCGCGCGGCCGCCCGTGAAGTAGAGCCAGGCGTAGCAGGCGGCCACCCCCATGAGGAAGGACGCCCCCGTCGGGAGGGACGGCGGCGCCGTCCTACGTGGCGGGGACGGGGCCACGCCGCTGCCAGTGCCGGAAACCGAACCAGAGGAACGCAACCAGCACGAAGACGAGCAGCCCGTAGGCCACGGCGGCCAGCGCCGCGACGAGCCCGGTGGCGATGAGCCCCTGCTCGCCGGGCCCCACCGGCGCGGCGGCCCGGATGCTGAGCAGCGTCACGATGAGCCCCAGCACGGTGTGGAGCAGGCCGACGGCGAACGCGGCGGCGCCCCAGAACAGGCTCGCGTCCATGCTGGAGCGGGCGAGCGCCGGTCCCTCCGGGCCGCCGCGGTGGGCGCGCACCACGGCGCGAAGCGCCAGCGCCAACGCCACGAGCCCGCACAGCGACACGGTGACGAGGGACTTGCCCATCATCAGGATGCTCACGTCGCCTCCGCCCGTCGCGCGCCCATGAGCCGCCAGCGGAGCTGGAAGAAGAACCAGACCATCCCGGCGCCGATCATGATGAGCATGCCCAGCGCGGACGACAGCAGCGCCACCTTGATGCCGCCCCACACGAGGGCCGCGGACACCGCGCCCGCCGCCTCGATGGACCGGGCCGCGACGATGATCCCCAGGAGGGTCCCCAGGACGCCCGTGACCCCCGCGAAGCCGCCCCAGAAGAGGATGGCGTCGATCCAGACCTTGGTGCGGGCGTCGGGGCGGGCCCCGGAGCCGAACACCCGGTACCCCGTCCACAGGACCAGGGCCGCGAGGACGAGCACCGAGAAGGTGAGGGGCCACCGGATGAAGCCGATTTGCTGCCAGATCGAGCCCATGTCTACGTCTCCCGAGGGGGGAAGTCTGCCAGGCCGAGGGCGTCGCGACGCGCCGCGTCCAGGAACGAGATCCACTGCGTCAAGGCGAACCAGGCGAGGCCGCCGGCCAGGGCGACGAGGAGAGACACGCACAGGAGCCCGGCGTCGCGCTCGAGCCATTTGAGGACCAGGGTGCCGGCCTGGGACGGGGCCCGCTCCAGGTGGGCGGCGAGCCGGTAGCTGTCCACGCCCGCGCCCGTCACCCCGGCGAGGAGAATCCCCGCGGAGAGGACGAGGAGCAGGCGCGCCCCGCCCTCGGGGCGGACTCCACCGGCGAGGCCCACCCGGAGCGCCAGGGCCAGGGCGGCCACCGCCAGGACCCCGCCCAGGCAGAGCACCGGCAAGAGGAACGGCGACGGATCGGACAGGAGGTCCGAACGGAGCAGGGCCCAGCCCTCGGCGCCGACCACGGACACGACGGCGGCGGCCAGGGCGCCCCGCTCCAGGGCGCGGAGGCGGGCCTGGGGAAGGAGCCGCGTCACGCGCCTGAGCCACGGCTCGTGGACCCGGGCAAGCGCCGACATGGCGGGGCCGTCCGGCACCAGCGCGGCGACCGCCCGGTCGTACGCCTCGTCCGGAGAGAGGCCCCTCTCGACGAAGTGGCTCCGAAGCCCCTCGAGGTCGTACTCGAGCTCCCTGAGGATGCGCACCCGGTGCTGCACCGGGACGGCGAGCTCCCGGTCCAGGCGCCGCAGGGCAGGGAGGAAGGCCCGGGGGCCGGACGGCGTCATGCGGGCACCTCGCCGGGGCCGCCCAGGAGCTCCAGGAGGCGGGACACGATCTCCTGCATGCGGCCGGTCTCCCCGGTGAGGTGCCGGTGGCCCGCGGGCGTGAGGGCGTAGACCTTCTTCCGCCTCCCCTCCTCCTTCGACCACGCTCCCCGGATCAGCCCCTGCTCCTCCAGGCGGTGCAGGATGGGATACAGGGTGCCGTGGCGGAAGCGGAAGAGGCCGTTGCTGTCCTCCTCCACGTCCACGGCGATCTGGTAGCCGTGCTTCGCCTCGTCCCGCAGCGCGGAGAGGACGAGGAGCTCGTTGATGTCACGGGCGAAGCCCTGGACGTCGAAGTCCTGCTCGGGCATGGCGTGCCTCGCTTGCGGCTATCGTCGATCTTTATATCGGCACTCTATATGTTGGACGGAAGGGGCGCAAGGGTGGAGGCTGGAAGCCGGAGATGGAAGGGGGCCTACCCCTCCCGGAGGACCTCGGCGGGGTCCACCCGGGTGGCACGCCTGGCTGGAACCCAGGCGGCCAGCAGCGACACCGCGCAGAGGGTCGATGCCGAGGCGAGGAGGCCCAGGGGATCAACGGGGGATACGGCGTACACGAAGCGGGCGAGGGCGCGGTTCGCCACCAGGCTCGCCAGGAGTCCCATGCCCACTCCGATCGCTGCCACACGGATGCCCGCGAGAACCACGCCCCGACGGACGCGAGGCCCGGTCGCCCCGAGGGCCATGCGGATGCCCATCTCGCGTCGGCGCAGCCCCACCGCGTGGGAGAGGGAGGCGTACAGGCCAGCGCCCGCCAGGGTCAGCGCCACGAAGCCGAACGTGACGAAGAGGAGGGCCTGGAAGCGAGGATCCGTGCGGGTGGCGGCCATGCGCGCATCGAGGGTCGTCATGGCCATGACGGGTGTCATCGGGGAGAAGCGCGCCACCGAGCGACGTAGCTTGGCCATGAGCACGTCGGGTGGCTCGTCGGAGCGCACGACGGCGTGGACCACGGGCCACGTGATCTGGGTGTAGGGAACGTAGACGGCGGGGCGGGGGCCGTCCTGGGCGCGGGTCTGAACGGCGTCTTCGACCAGGCCCACGACCTCGACGTCGCGGAGGGTGCCGTCCTCCTCCATGCGGATGTGCATACCGACCGGATCGCGGCCCGACCCGAGCAGCGCGCTCACCCATGACGGGTTCACCAGGGCCACCCGCGGACCCTCCGGCCCGTCCGTCCTCGTGAAGCCTCGTCCCCGGATGAGGCGCGTGCCGGCCACGGACAGATACCCCGGCGTGATGCCGTATCCGGCGATGCCCTCACGCACGGTGCCAGGATCGTCGGAGGCCAGGAGCACCCGGGGCGCCCAGTTGGGATCCTGGAAGGGCGTGTTCGTGGTGCCTGCCACGGAGGTGGCGCCCGGCGTGGCCGCGAGCTCGTCCAAGAGGAGGTCCCACGCTTGCCAGGTCCGTTCGCCCGCGGGGGCGCCGGGTCGCTTCACAGGCACCTCCAGGGTTACGAGGCCCCTGGGCTCGAAGCCCGGGTCCACGGCGCGCAGCTCCAGGAACGATCGCACCAGGACGCTGGCGGCCGACAGAAGCAGCACGGCCACGGCGAGCTGCGACGTCACCAGGGCCATGCGCAGACGGGGCCCACCCGGGGCGCCACGCCCGGTGCGCATGGCGCGCCACGGCAGCCGCCGGACGAACCGGGCCGCGGGCACCAGTCCGGTGACCAGACCGGCGGCCATGGCCACGAGGAACGTCACGCCCAGCACCCGCCCGTCCACGGCCACGTCGGCCAGGCGGGGCAGCGACGACGGGCCGAAGCGGTGGAGCGCCGCCACGCCGCCGAAGCCCAGGGCCGCGCCCAGGAGGGCGCCCGCCAGGGAAAGGACGACGCTCTCCGACACCAGGAGCCGGACGATGCGCCCGGCGCCCGCGCCCAGGGCGCGCCGCACGCTGAGCTCCGCGGAGCGCTCCAGCGAACGGGCCATGAGGAGCGTCATGGCGTTCAGGACCGCGATGAGCAGCAGGAGTCCGGCGGCGCCCAGGAAGAGCAGCAGCACCCGGCGGGTCGTGCCCACCACCTGGTCCAGGAGCCCGTTGACTCCCGCCCCGAATCGGGAGCCGTCGGGGAACACGTTGCCATCCGGATATTCGTCGGCGAGCTGGTCCGCCAGGGCCGACATCTCGCGGCGCGCGTCGTCCACCGTGAAGCCCGGCGCGAGCCGACCCAGCAGCACGAGGCTCCGGCTTCCGCGGTCCGCATAGCGGGGATGGTCGGCCCGGAGTGGCAGCCAGAACTCGGTGGAGCGCGGGATCAGGCCTTGGGGAGGGGCGAAATCGGCGGGCAGCACGCCGACGATCACCGAGGAGGGGCCTGCCTGTTCCAATGCGCGGCCCACCACCGCGGGGTCGCCGCCGAAGCGGCGGATCCACGCCCCGTGGCTGAGAATCACCGGCGAGACGTCACCGCCCCGCTCATACTCCTCCGGGAGGAAGAGGCGGCCCAGCGCGGGGGTCACGCCCAGGGTGACCCAGAGCTCCGGCGTGACGCGGGCGGCGCCGGCAAGCACCGGTCCGTCTCCCTCGCCCGGCAGGAGCATCGACGTGGGCTCGACGGCTCCCAGGGAGGCGAAGGACCGGGCCCGGTCCCGGAAGTCGGCGTAGTTCAGATAGGACACGCCGGCCAGGTGCTGTAGCCCGGCCGATTCGTCGTCCCAGGGGCGCCCGGGAAACATGGTGCCCACGGCCACCAGCCTGCCCGAGTCGGGATAGCGGAGGGGGCGGAGCATCACTCCGTCCACCACCGAGAAGATGGCCGTGGTCGCGCCCACGCCGACGCCGAGGGTGATCACCACACCCACGGCCAGCGTGGGCCTGCGCGCGAAGGTTCGGAGTGCGAACGCCAGGTCCCGTCCCCAACCGCCCATGCTTCCTCCTCCTCGACGGTCGCCCGCTCCGCTTCGTCCCCACCCTCCACGGCGGCGCCGTCGCATCCGTAGCCCCGCCGGTCCCCACCACCGCGCGCAGGTGGCCAGCACCTGGATGGTGAGTCGCCAGCGCACCCGGGCGCCCGAGAGCCCGGCCGCCCGGTCGTCGTGCCAACGCTCGGTCAGGTCGCCCACGACGAACTCCGCGTCGGGGCCCCGAACGAGGAGTCCAAGGACGGCGCGCGCCGCCCGGGGCAGCTCGTCCCGAGAACTCACCGGTCGCCGGCCCGGGCAAGGGCGTCGAGCTCGCCCATCAGTCCCTCGGACATGACCCGGAGGACCTCCACCGAGCTGCGAAGAGCCTCCGCCCCCTCGGGCGTCACCTCGTAGTGCTTCCGGCGGCGACCGCCTCGCTCGGGTGTCGGCTCGCCAATGCGCGAGGTCACCATGCCCCGGCTTTCCATCCGGTCGAGGGCCGTATAGATGGCGCCCCCTGAGACCTGCCTCCCCGTGCGTGCCTCGATGGAGCGTCCCACGGCTGCCCCGTATCCGTTCGGCCCCAGCTCCACCAGGGCGAACAGGATCAGCTTCTCCATCTCTCCGAGCGCGCGGCCCATTATATCCCCTTCATTGCATGGTAGCGATGGATCTCAATATGTACTCCAGTGCAGGGAAGATGCAATGCTGGACTCCGAGACGCGGCCGTTCTCGCCGCGATTTCAGCGCGAGGCCGGAGGGAAGTTGGCCGACCGGAGGCGCGGCGCCGGCCCGCGTCCTGGCGCCGGGGCGGAGCCGGCTGAACATTCTTCGTTCCGGGCAAGCGCCCGGGTCCGCACCACCCCCGCCCGGAGGCGTCGCCATGAAGGAGCGCAGGAAGGCCAGCGATTTCCCCCAGGAGATCCTGAAGCTGTTCGACGGCTACGTCCACGGCCACATCCAGCGCCGGGACTTCCTGGAGGGGGCCGCCCGGGTGCTGGGCGGCGGCGCCGCAGCGCTTTCCGTCCTGGAGGCGCTCAAGCCCGACTACGCGTGGGCGGAGCAGGTGCCCCGGGACGACGCCCGCATCCAGCAGGAATACGTCACCTATCCGTCGCCCCAGGGGTCGGGGACCATGCGGGCGTACATGGCCCACCCGGCCGACGTGGCGGGACCCGTGCCCGGCGTCCTGGTCATCCACGAGAACCGGGGGCTCAACCCCTACGTCGAGGACGTGGTGCGCCGCTTCGCCGCGGCCGGCTTCGTGGCCCTGGGCCCCGACGCCCTCACCCCCCTGGGCGGCTACCCGGGCAACGACGACGACGGGCGGGCGATGCAGCAGCGCCTGGACCCCGAGGTGATGATGCAGGACTGGATGGCGGGCTTCCGCTTCCTCCGGGACCACCACTCCACCACGGGCCGCATCGGCGCGGTGGGCTTCTGCTACGGGGGCGGCGTGGTGAACGAGCTGGCCGTGCGCCTCCCCGACCTGGCGGCGGGGGTGCCCTTCTACGGCACCGCGCCCGCCCTGGAGGACGTCCCGAAGATCCAGGCGCCCCTCATGTTCCAGCTCGCCGGCCTGGACGAGCGGGTGGGCGCCGGCTACCCCGCCTACGTGGAGGCGCTCAAGGCCAACGGGAAGGCGTTCACGCTGTACACGTACGAGGGCGTGAACCACGGCTTCCACAACGACACCACGCCCCGCTACGACGAGGAGGCGGCGCACCTGGCGGAGGAGCGGACCATCGCCTTCTTCCGGGAGCACCTGCGGTAGGGGAGGGGCCGGGATCTCGTCGAGAATGGCAGGTGTAGCACATGTGTGCTACTCTCTCTGAGGCGGCCCCCTACCTCCGGAGCGATCCCATGGTCAAGAAGATCACCCTTCGCCAGTCCGGCGGCTCCATCGGCGCGACCCTGCCCAAGGACATGGCCGATCGCCTCCACGTGAAGGCCGGGGACGAGGTCTTCGCCGTGGAGACCGAGGGGGGCATCCTCCTCACCCCCTACGATCCGACGTTCGACAAGGCGATGGTCGCCTACGAGCGCACGGCGGCGAAGTATCGCAACGCCCTCCGCGAGTTGGCGAAATAGCCCGTCGTGGACGAGCCGATCTGGCTCACGAGGGCGATCCTGGAGGCCATGCAGGCCGACCAGATGCAGGCACACGGGGGGCAGGCCGGACTGCGTGACGCCGGGCTGCTCGAGTCCGCGCTCGCGCGGCCTCGCCATGCGTGGGCGTATCGCAACCGTGGGACCGACCTGGCTGACCTCGCCGCGGAGTACGCCTTCGGCCTGATCAAGAATCACGCGTTCGTCGATGGCAACAAGAGGATCGGCTTCGTTGCCGCGAACGTGTTTCTCCTGCTCAACGGGCGCGAGATCGACGCCCCGGAGCCCGAGGTTGTGGACGTTGTCCTGCGGGTGGCAGACGGCCGTCTCGAGAAGGGCGGGCTCGCCCGGTGGATCCGGACGAACGTTCGGGATTGCGAGAGATAGGGGGCGCCGCCCTCACCCCCCCACCCGCAGCCCCACCACCTCCACCCCCTCGGGTGACACCGCCGCCACGCGCAGGCGGACGCCACCGAGATCCACGGCGGTGCCCACGGCCAGCGCCCCCTCGCCTGCGCGCTCCCGGATGAGCTCTTCCAGGGTGGACTCCGGGTCCGCGTCCACGTCGATCCCGTAGAATTCCACGAGCTCCGCCACGCGCGTGCGGGGGGACAGGGGGAACTCGATGGCCGGGAGCGGCCCCCGGGGCTCTGCGCCGCCGGGGGCGAAGATGCGGTCCAGGAGCTGCCGGACCCCCGGCTTCAGGACGAGGAAGACGTGGTCGCCCGGCAGGAGTCGGGTACTTCCGCGGGGCGGCACGATGTCCTGTCCGCGCGACACCATGGCCACGACGGCGCCTTCGGGAAGGGCGAGCTCGCGGATCATCCGGCCCGACGCGGTGGCGCCCGGGACCACCAGGTAGTCCACGATGTCGCCCTGCAGATGCCTGAGGGACGTGATCTCGAGGGTGACCGGCGGCGCCGGCGCCGCGGGCCGGTCCAGCCCGAGCCACGCCGCCACGCGGGGCAGGGACCACCCCTGGGTCACGGCCGACACGAGCACGACGAAGAAGACCACGTCGAACAGCAGGCGCCCGTCGGGGAGCCCCATGAGGAGCGGATAGGTGGCGAGGATGATGGGGACCGCGCCCCGGAGCCCGCCCCACGACACGAGGGCGATCTCGCGCACGCCGAAGCGGAACAAGGGGAGGAGGGTGGCCACCGCGAGCGGCCGCGCCACCAGGATGAGCACCGCCGCGACGGCGACCCCGGCGGGCGCCACCTCGACGAGCCGGCTGGGGAATACGAGGAGACCCAGCATGGTGAACATGACGATCTGCGCCAGCCACGCCATGCCGTCGGTGAAGAGGAGGATCCCCCTCTGGAAGACGATGCGGCGGTTGCCCAGCACGATGCCGGCCACGTAGACCGCCAGGAAGCCGCTGCCTCCGAGGGACGCCGCGAGCCCGTACGCCAGGAAGCCGACGGCCGCCATGAGCACGGGGTAGAGGCCCGCGGCGTCCAGGTTGATGCGGTTGTTGAGCTCGACGCCCAGCCGCCCCACGAGCAGGCCCCCCGCGCCCCCCACCGCCATCTGGGTGAGGAAGAGCAGGGCCAGCGACGGCCCGGGGGCGACGCGCCCCAGGAGGACCTGAAGGAGCCCCACCGTCAGGAACACGGCCATCGGATCGTTGGACCCGCTCTCCACCTCGAGGGTGTAGGCGAGGCGCTCCGACAGCCGGGCTCCCCTGCTCCTCAGCACCGAGAAGACCGCCGCCGCGTCGGTCGACCCCACGATGCTTCCGAGGAGCACGCCCTCGAGGGGGGGGATGCCGAGGATCCACGAGGCCGCCAGCCCGGTCACGGCGGACGTCAACGCGACGCCGGCCGTCGCCAGCGCCAGCGACGGCTTCCAGGCCCTGCGCAGCGCTGCGGTGGAGGTGCGCAGGCCGCCGTCGAAGAGGATGAGCGCCAGCGCGGCCGTCCCGATGCCGTTGGCGAGCCCGTAGTCCTCGAAGTCGATGCCGCCCAGCCCCTCCGAGCCGGCCAGCATCCCGACGCCGATGAAGATCACCAGCACCGGCACGCCGAGCCACGCCGAGAACTTGCTCGACGCGACCGCGAAGAGGACGAGCACGGCGCCGACCAGGAGGAGTCCGTCGACGGCGAAGATGGGCAGGGCTTCCGCCATTGGCGTGCGGGCTCCGGACGCTGGTCGAGGATGCGCTGCGGCGACGCGACGGAGTCTACGCCACGCGCACGCTCCGGCCCTGGAACACCGCGTACCAGAGCCCCTTCCAGAGCTGCTTCAGCCTCCACAGGCGCGAGTAGCTGCCCCGGTCGAATTGGGCAAAGTAGCGGGGGAGCTCCCGGTAGGTGAGGTGGTGGGAGAGGGGCTTGGGCGGGATCTCGCAGTCGCCCCTCATGTGGGAGACGATGGTCTTGGCCTCCACCGCTGCCAGGAAGGGCGTGGACGAGGTACTGTTGATCAAGGTCATCCCCACGAAGAACAGGTTGGGATGGTCCAGGGAGCGAACGAGGCAGCCGAGCCGGGGGAGCAGCTCCCTCGCCCGGCGGATCCCCTGGTACTCGGGGAGCCCCAGGTAGCTCAGCTCCATGCGGTAGCCCGTGCCCCAGAGCACCCGGTCCGTCTCGAAGCGCTCGCCGCTCTCGAGGGTGACCTCGTTGCCCCGGAGGCTCCGGACCTCGCCCCGGTGGCGGGCGATGGCGTCCAGGTTCGCCAGGACCGTGGCCCGTCCGGGGATCAGTTGGTGCCTTGCGAAGTCGAAGGGCTCCTCGGGGGCGAGCGCCTGGACGCCGAGGCGTCGGAAGTTGAGGCGCAGGATCCAGCGCATCACCGCCGACACCGTCGCGGGCGTCTGGAAGCCCTGCGAGAGGCCGAGCTCCCGGAGGTTGGGCCACGCGCGCTGCTTTGGCCGGCGGGTGGGCAGAAACCAGCGGATGGACCGGTACACCCAGTGGACGTCCCGGGCGCCGTGGGTCAGGGCGAGCTCCAGCAGGTCCTGGCTCGACGCGCCGCCCCCCACCACGGTCACGCGCTCGCCCGCGAGGTCTCCCGGTCGCTCCAGCTCGGCGGAGTGGGTCTCCACGATCGCGCTGTCCGCGCGCTCCACGTCCGGGATCCAGGGCTCGTTCTGCACGCCCGACGCCACGACCAGGTGGCGCGCCCGGAGGGCGCCCCGCCGGGTCCGGACGGTCCACGCCCCATCGATCCACGCCACCGACGTGACCTCCCGGCCCAGGTGGATGTGGGGAGCCAGCGCGAAGCGGCGGACCCATTCCCGGGCGTAGCGGTGGACGGCAGGCTGGTCCACGCCGTCCAGGGGCACGCCGTCCAGGGCGATGTCCTGCCTGCGGTTCTGGATGTCCTGCCAGGAGGGGAGCCGGCTCCACAGGCCTCCGACGTCATCCTGCTTCTCGAGGGCGATGCAGCGTAGGCCGGCCCGGCGGGCGTATGCCAGGAAGATGATGCCGCACAGTCCCGCACCGATGACGATGCCGTCATGGAGTGCCGTGTCGGTGTCCCCGCGTGCTCCGTCCATGGTACCTGTGGTTCAACGTCCCCTCGGCCGGGCCCTCCTACCCCGGCGCGCCCCCTGTGTGCGAGCCCGCCTCGCCGGGGGGCGGCACGGCGGATTGACACTTGCCGAGCCCCCGGGGCATATGGGAAGCGTGAGCGCTCCCGAGCCCCCCGCCGACCAGGCGGCGATGATCCGGGGATGTCCATACTGCCGCATCCTCCACCCCGGCGCCGATCCGTGTCCCCGGTGCGGCGACGTCACGCGTCCCTGGCCGGCGCAGATGCTCGACCGCGAGGAGGTGGGGCGGGCCGTGGCGCGGGCTGCGGCGCGCTTCGAGGCCCAGCCCGCCCGGCCTACCCTGGATGCGTTGCTGGACCTCCTCCTGGTGCACGCGCCGGCCGCCCTCGACGCCCTCGACGAGCTCCCGGCCCCCACCCTCGACGCGTTGCGGCGGGCCGACGCCGCGCTGCGGCCCGACGTGGGGGGTGACGCTGGAGGGGCGCCGTCATGAGGCCTTGCCTCCTCCCGCCGGCCGGATCGAGCGCACCATGTCCAGGAAGTCGCCCTTCACGGCGTCCACCGCCTTCCGGTCTCCGTGGAGCTGGAGGAAGAGACTGCCCCGGGGTGTCTCGACGATGGCGGCCACCAGCCCCTGGTCGGGCTCGCCCTCGGCGCCTCCACCCATGCCGATGGCACGGGCGTAGGTCCCCTGGAACGACGCGACGGTGGTGGGGAACGACGCACCCTTCAGCGGCGTGACGTCCGGAGTGACCGGGCCGCCGTCCGGGCTGGTGAACTGACTCTTCCAGCGCGCGATGTTGGCATCGGCCGAGCCCCCCTGGCCCGCACCGAAGTAGTAGACGATGACCTCCGCCTGGGCGTCGTCGTCACGGGGCACGGAGAACTCGGCCAGGCGCATCTGGCTGCTGGCCGGTCGCTCCTGCAGGCTCGCAGGAACGGTGGCCTGGTAGTCGAGCAGCGTGACCGTCTGGCCGGGAGCCGGAGCGGCGCAGCCGCCCAGGGTGAGGAGGGCGAGGAGGAGGGGCCGGCCCAGGCTCCGGGACGGGCGGGACGGCAGGGACGGCAGGGACCGGTGGGGCTTCGCCAGCGGCATCGCGGGACTCCGGCGCGGGGATGGAGACTCTTCTGCGGAAGGAACCTATCCAGGTTGACGTCGCGGCGCTCGGGGGCTACGGGTGGGGCTCGGAGCCGGAGCCCTCTCCCCCCGGAGGCCACCATGCATCGCAGCTCCCCCCTCGCCCTCCTCCTTCTCCTCGCCTGCGCCGCGTGCGGCCGCGAGCGACCCGCCGCCGACGCCTCCGCCGCTCCCGGCGTGGTGGACGTCATCGCGGTGGAGCGCACCTTCACCGCGCCCGACACGGTGCCCCCCGGCTGGACCACCTTCCGCTTCAGCAACGGGTCGGACATGACCCATTTCGCCGCGGTGGAGCGCCTGCCGGAAGGTATCGGCGTCGCCGAGCAGCAGGCGGAGGTGGCGCCGGTCTTCCAGCAGGGGATGGATCTCCTGAGCGCCGGCAAGGGCGACGAGGCCCTGGCGAAGTTTGGGGAGCTGCCCGCGTGGTTCGGCGACGTCGTCTTCACGGGCGGCCCGGGACTGACTGCGCCGGGCCACGTCTCCGAGGTGACCGTCCGCCTGGAGCCGGGCACGTACATGCTGGAGTGCTACGTGAAGACCGACGGGGTCTTCCACTCCTACAACCCCGACAGCACGGCGTACGGGATGGTGCACCAGATCACCGTGACCGGGCCGGCCACGTCGGTGCCCGAGCCCGCCGCCGACCTCACCCTCACCCTCTCCAGCGCCCGGGGCATCGAGGTGTCGGGCGAGCCGGTGGTGGGACGCCAGACGGTGGCCGTCCATTTCGACGACCAGACGGTCCACGAGAACTTCGTCGGCCACGACGTCCACCTGGTGCGGCTGTCGGACGACACCGACCTCGACGCCCTGGGGGCGTGGATGGACTGGACCCGGCCCGAGGGGCTCCAGACGCCGGCGCCGGCGGAGTTCCTGGGCGGTCTCGAAGAGATGCCCGCCGGCTCGACGGGCTACATCACCGTCACGCTGGAGCCGGGCCGCTACGCCTGGATCGCCGAGGTGCCCGACGCCGAGGCCAAGGGGATGCTGAAGGCGTTCACGGTGGCGCCGGCGAGCTGAGGCGGGCGCGGCGCCGACGCTACCAGTACGCCTCGCCGATCCTCCACGGCGACGGCCGGAAGAGGCGGTCGGGAAGGTCGGCGTCGCGCCGGATGCCCGTGTAGATCTCCTCGGTGGACAGCCGTCCGTCCACGAGGAAGCGCATGCGGGGCGCCACCCACGCGTCGCCCAGCGGCTCGTACGCCTCGAAGCGGGCGTCCTCGACGCTGCTGCCGTCCGCGCCCGCCCGGAGGATCGTGCGCACCACGACCAGCCGCTCCTGGTCGACCCAGAACTGCACCGCCGTGGTATCGCCGGCGGCCGCACCCACCACCCAGGCGGGACGCCCTTCCCAGCGGTCCTCCCGGAGGAGGGCGAGGTCGTAGCCCAGGGTGTCGAGCTGGGCCAGCGTCCGCTCCACCGGCTGGGTGTAGACGTCGAAGCCCAGCACCAGCAGGGGATGGAGGTAGGGCCGCCGCGCCCGCACCACGCCGCCCTGGACGCTGAACAGGGAGTCGTCGGCGAAGAGGACGCCGTTGCCGTCGGCGAGCTCGCCCATGTCGATGCGCAGCCGCCCCGGGGAGCGGAGGGCCTCGTGCCACGTGGCCGTGTCGGCGGAGCCGTCGGAGGCGTGGCTCACCGTCGCCTGGGTGAAGGTGAGGGTGCGGTACCATGTGTCGGCGTAGCGGTCGTGCATGGCGCGCACGAGGCCTGCGGCGTCCTCCACGGCGGCCGCCTCCCCGGCCGCGGAGCCCGGCACGGCCTCGGGCGCGCCGCACGCCGCCAGGAGGAGGGCGGCGGCAAGGGCGGGGGTGCGGACCCTCGTCCTCCTTCGCGTCGGCATCAGTGCCCCGTGATGGCGCCCCACACCATGGGATAGGTCGCGATGGTCTGCCCCCGGTACTGGGGACGGAAGCCGAAGAGGATCACGTGGCCCTTGCCCATGGTCACGTCCACCGCGGCGGCCTTGCCGTGGAGGAGGTCGCCCCCCAGCAGCCACCCGGACAGCAGCGGGTCGCCGCTGGTGGGGTAGCTGGCGATGACCTTCACCCGTGACGGGTCCGTCACCTCGAAGGCGGGGCCGCCCTGGAACCAGACGGCGGGGATGGCCTTCACGCCCCGGGTCTCCGGCAGGTCGGGCGCCAGCTCCACCGAAAGGATGGAGCCGGGGCAGTAGAAGTCCGTGGACTTCACGCCGTCCAGCACGTCGTGCACCGGCAGGCCCAGCGTCTCGATGGCGTAGTTCGTGGCGTTATTGAAGGCGATGAGCGTCCCGCCGTTCTGCACGAAGTCCCTGAGCCCGGCCGCTCCGGCGTCGCCCAACCCTCCCCGGAGCGAGTCGGGGTAGTTGTTGCCCAGGCCCTGGGTGAGCCCCCGGGTGTTCTGGTCCGGGAGGATGATCACGTCGAAGCGCTTGTTCAGGTTCCCGGCCCGGACGTCCTTGTCGTACGCCGACGTGAAGGGGACGTGGTACGTGTCGAACACGAGGCGCGTCCACCCCTCGTCCATGGACGCGTTGTAGCTCTTGTAGATGGCGATGCGCTTCTGGCTCCGGCCGGTGAGGCCGGGCGCCGTGAAGGTGGGCTTCGCCACCTCGGCGATCACCGGACCCGTGGCGGGCGCGGGCCCGCTCACGTGGGCCACGTTCACGCCGAACAGCAGCGGCAGGGTGTGGGCGGTGACGTCGTAGGGGGCCTTGGGCGGGCCGCCGGGATACTCCAGCAGATGGGGGTACTGCTGCCGCTCGAGGAGCGCCTTTGCGTACCCGCCGAAGGGCTGGGCGGTGAGCACCGCGTAGCTGCCGGCGGGATACGTCTGGCCGTCCACCGTGACGGGCGCGGTGGTCTCCCGCACCTCCACCTGGCCGTGCTGCAGCGTCCAGATCAGGTCCTGCAGCGCCGCCGGGTCGGGCTGGCCCGCCTTGGGGATGACGATGGCGGAGGGCCAGTCAGCGTGGCTGGGCGCCTGGTTTCCCTGGATGGAGCGGTCCTGGACCGTGGCGTAGCTCTCCAGCCAGCGGCCCCGCTCCCGGGCCACGGTGGCGAAGAGGGCCCACGAGGCGTCGGTCTGGTAGTCCACGATGTCGCCGATGCCCCACCGTCCACCGGGCCACAGGGCCGGGAAGTTCCAGCTCACGACGCGGGCGTCGTAGCCGCGGCCGGGCCCGAGCTGGTCGAGCTGGAGGGTGACGGGGGAGGCGAGCCGGGCGCTGGCGGTCTCGGTGAGGATGCGCGCGCCGCCGTGGTTGAGCTGGTACTGGCGGGCGGGCGACCACATGTCGTACGAGGCGTTCGTCGCGATCCCCGTGAACCCGTCGTCCAGCATCCGCCACGCCATGGCCATGCCCAGGGCGTTGGTCTCGCCGGTGAGGATCGGATCGATGTTGGGCTCGATGGGATCCATGTACGGCGGGATGAAGATGCGCCCCGCGTTGCCCCCCTGCTGGTGGATGTCGTTGTTGATCTCCGGGTACCATTTCCCGTAGAGCGAATCCACCGTGGCCCGGGTTTCGTTCAGCAGGAACGTGTACCAGTCCCGGTTGTTGTCGTGGCCGGCGTAGTAGTTGTAGAGCACCGGCGGCCCCGAGCCCTCAGCGGGGGTGTCGAGGGTGGAGCGGTACCAGTCGCCCACGATGTCCATGCCGTCGGGGTTCTGGGACGGCACCAGGATGATGATGGTGTTCCTGAGGATGTTGAGCGTCTCCTCGTCGTTCCCCCGGGCGAGGCGATCGGCCAGCCGGAAGGGCGTGAGGTGCCCGCCCACCTCGGTCGAGTGGATTCCGGACGTGACCAGGATGACCACCTTGCCGTCGGCGACCAGCCGGGCCCGCTCCCCCGGCGCCCGCAGCCGCGGGTCGGCCAGCTTGTGCTGGATCTCCTGGTAGCGGGACAGGTTGGCGATGTTGGCCGAGTCGCTGATGAACGCGGCCAGGAAGGGCCGCCCCAGCGTGGTCTTGCCGATGACGTGCAGCTCTACGCGGGGGCTGGCCTTGTCCAGCGCCGTGTAGTACTCGACCACCTGGGACCACGTGGGGAGCTTGCGGTCCGTGCCCGGCTCCCAGCCGAGGATGGAGGCGGGGGTGGGGATGGCGCTGACGACCATCCGGGCCTGGGCGGAGGCGCGCCGGGGTCCGAAGGCCAGGAGGGACACCGCCGCGCAGCAGAGGGTGGCGGTACGGAGGGGGCGGACGGTGGCGCGCATGGCGGTACCTCCGGAGGGGGCCACCCGGCCGGGACGTCCGGCCGTGCGGTGGTGATGCCAGGGTAGTCCACGGTCCCACCGGCAGCAAGCTCGCCGCGGACCCGACGACGAAGCCCCGCCCGGCGGTCGCCGGACGGGGCTTCGTCGTCGCTGTCGGGGGGCTACCAGATCTTCACCTGCGCGTCGCCCGTGCGCACCATGGGATCGCCCGCCTGGCACTGGAAGGCCTGGGCGAACGCCGGCATGTCCGAGGGCGCGCCGATGGCCCTGAACTGGCTCGGCGCGTGGGGATCGGTGTTGAGCCTCACGAGCTGGGCCTCGGGGCGGATGCTCCCCCGCCACACGCGCGCCCAGTTGAGGAAGAAGCGCTGGTCTTCGGTATAACCGTCGATGGTCTGGTCGGCTTCTTCCGGGTTGGCCTTCAGCGCGGCCTGCAGGGCGTCGTAGGCCACGTTGAGCCCGCCGAGGTCGGCGATGTTCTCCCCGAGGGTGAGCTGCCCGTTCACGTGCTTGTCCGGGTGGTCGGGCAGGGGCGCGTAGCCGTCGAACTGCTTGACCAGCTTCGCCGTGCGGGCGTCGAACTTCGCCCGGTCGTCCTTCGTCCACCAGTTGACGTTGTTGCCCTTGCCGTCGAAGCGGCTCCCTTGGTCGTCGAAGCCGTGGCTCGACTCGTGGCCGATCACGGCGCCGATGCCGCCGTAGTTGATGGCGTCGTCGCCGTTGGGGTAGAAGAACGGCGGCTGGAGGATGGCGGCCGGGAAGTTGATGGTGTTCGTGGTGGGGCTGTAGTACGCGTTCACGGTCTGGGGCGTCATGCCCCATTCGAGCCGGTCCGTGGGCTGGCCGATCTTCGACTTCTGGTAGGCGTCGTTGAACGCCCACGTCGCCATCACGTCGTCGTAGTAGTGGTCCGGGGTGATGGTGAGGCCCGACCAGTCACGCCAGTGGTCCGGGTAGCCGATCTTGGGCAGGAACGCGTCCCACTTGGCCAACGCCTTCGTCTTGGTGGCGTCGCTCATCCAGTCCAGGTTCTCGATGCGGGCCCGGAGCGCGTTGCGCACGTTGGTGACGAGCTCCTCCGCCCTGGCCTTGGCCTCCGGGGGGAAGTAGCGGGCCACGTAGAGCTGGCCCAGGGCTTCGCCCATCCCCCGGTTCACGGTGGAGAGCGCCCGCTTCCAGCGCGCCCGCTGCTCGGGCTGGCCGTTCAGCGTCTTGCCGCTGAACTCGAAGTCCTCCTGCTGGAACGGGGTGGACAGGTAGGGCGCGGCGTCGTCGATCACGTGGTAGGCCAGGTAGTCCTTCCACGCCGACACCGGCGTGGTGGCGATCATCTGGTCCATGTGGGCGAAGAAGCCCGGCTGGGTGAGGGAGAAGCCCGTGCCCGGGTTCACCCCCTGCGCCGCGAAGAACCGGTTCCAGTCGAAGTGGGGGGTGACCTCGTTCGCTTTGGCCACGCTCACGAAATGGTACTGGTTTTCGGGCTTCCTGAGCTCCACCGGCAGGAGCGAGTGGGCCGCCAGCGACGTCTCGAAGCTCATCACCGTGGCGGCCTTCTTCGCCGCGTCGGCCGGGGAGACGCCGGTGAGCTCGAACAGCTTGGCGATGTGGGCCTGGTACTTGTCCCTGAGGTCCTTGTACTCGGCCTTGCTGTAGTAGTCGGGCGTGGGGAGCCCCAGGCCCGCCTGGTCGACGGACGCGATCTGCTTGCTGGCGTCGTTGAAGTCGGCCATGGGGCTGAGGGAGAACACCTGCTGGTCGCCCTGGGCGAAGGAGTGGCTCAGCCACGCCACCACGTCGGAGGGCGTCTTCAGGGCGGCGATGGACGCGAGCTTGGGCTTGATGGGGTCCCAGCCCGCCGCGTCGATGGCGGCCGAGTCCATGGCGGCCCGGAAGAGCCAGCCGATCTTCTGCTCGATGGAGCCCGCCTCCGCCTGGTCGGCGTTCTTCTCGGCGTCCAGCACGATGGCGTGCTGGTCCTCCAGGCTCTTCTCGGCCAGCTCGTCGAAGGCGCCCCAGCGGGTGTGGTCGGAGGGGATGGGGTTGGCAGCGACCCACTTCGCGTTGACGAACGCGTTGAAGTCCGTGCACGGGTCGAGGGTGGTGTCCAGCTCGGCCACGTCGAACACGGGGCCGGCCTCGGTGGCCGCCGCGTCGGGGACGGGGGCCCGGCCGCAGGCGGAAGCCACCAGGGCGAGCCCGGCGCTCGCCACGAGGGGGCTGAGGAATCGCTTGATCATGCGCGTGCCTCCGGGAGATGGGGCCGACGGGGAAGCCCCGCGTCGCCGGCCCGGGATGTGAGATCGGAGGCTATCCTGCGCGCCCCCGGACCACGTGATACACGGTTCGGGGCTGAAGCTTCCCTCCGTGGCGAGATCGTCGGTCCACTTGCGTGCTCCCGCGGCACCTCCGGACATTTGCGCCCCGGCGGGGCCCCATCGCCGGGAACGAGAGACAGGGGTGGGCTCGCCCCCGTCGTCGTCTCCATCCGGAGGTGGTCGTGAGAATCTTGGCCCTGTCCGCCCTCCTCGCCAGCGCCGCATTCTCCGGCGGCGTGCGAGCGCCCCTCGCCGCCCCCGGGCCGGCCTTGGTGGCGCCCGCCCCCGCCGACACCACCGACCCCCGGCTGCGCTCCCTGCGCTGGCGGCTGGTGGGACCGTTCCGGGGAGGCCGGGTGGACGCGGTCACCGGCGACCCGGAGAACCCGTCGGTCTTCTATTTCGGGGCCGTGGACGGCGGCGTGTGGAAGACGGAGGACGCCGGCGCCACCTGGCGCAACGTGAGCGACGACGCGGGCATCGCCTCGGTGGGCGCCATCGCCGTGGCCCCCTCGGACCCCAACGTGGTCTACATGGGCGGCGGCGAGTCGGAGCCCCGGGAGGACATCACCTATGGCGAGGGCTTCTGGCGCTCCACCGACGCCGGGCGCACGTGGACGCACCTGGGGCTGGAGGCCACGCGCCACATCGGCGACATCGTGGTGGACCCCCGGGACGCCAACACCGTCTACGTGGCGGCGCTGGGTCACGCCTTCGGCCCCAACCCGGAGCGTGGCGTCTACCGCTCCAGGGACGGCGGCGCCACCTGGCAGAAGGTGCTGTTCGTGAACGACAGCACGGGCGCCATCGACCTGGCCATGGACCCCACCAACCCCCGGGTGCTCTACGCGGCCATGTGGAAGCTCCAGCGCATGCCGTGGGGCTTCAGCGCCGGCGGGGGCAGGAGCGGGCTGTGGAAGAGCAGCGACGGCGGCGACACGTGGATGGACATCTCGGCGGCGGACGGGCTGCCCCGCACGCTCCTGGGCAGGATCGGCGTGGACGTCTCCCCGGCGCAGCCGGACCGGGTGTACGCCAGCGTGGAGGCGCCCGACTCGGCGGGGGGCATCTTCCGCTCCGACGACGGAGGGCTCCACTGGCAGCGGGTGAACGCCGACCAGCGCTTCATGGTGCGGCCGTGGTACTTCTCCCGGGTCACCGCCGATCCCCGTGACCCGGACGCGGTGTGGGTCCTGAACCTGGGCACGTGGCGCTCGGAGGACGGCGGCCGGAGCTTCTCCCGGGTGCGGGCGCCCCACGGCGACGACCACCTCCTGTGGGTCGACCCCCACGACCCGGAGCGCATGATCGAAGGCAACGACGGCGGCGCCACCGTCAGCCTGGACGGCGGCCGCACGTGGAGCACCCAGGGCAACCAGCCCACCGCCCAGTTCTACCACGTGAGCACCGACGAGGGCTTCCCGTACCGCATCTACGGCGCCCAGCAGGACAACTCCACCGTCTCCATCGCGAGCCGCGCCCCCGACGGGATCATCGACGACGAGGACTGGTACGCGGTGGGCGGCGGCGAGTCGGGGTACGTGGCGCCCAAGCCGGGGGCCCCCGACACGGTCTACGCGGGCACGTACATGGGCACCCTGACGCGCTGGACCAAGGCGACGGACCAGGAGCGGGACGTCTCGGTGTGGCTCAACAACTACGACGGCTACTCGGCCGCGGAGGCGCCGTACCGGTTCCAGTGGACGTTCCCCATCGTCTTCTCGCCCCACGACCCGAACACGCTGTACGCCACCTCCCAGTTCGTGCACCGTACCACCGACGGCGGCCAGAGCTGGCAGATCGTGAGCCCCGACCTGACGCTGAACGACCCGGCCACCACCGGGCCCGTGGGCGGGCCCATCACCCTGGACCATGACCGGCACCGAGTGGTACGCCACCGATCTTCACCTTCGCCGAGTCGCCGGTGCGGGCGGGGGTGCTGTGGGCGGGCTCCGACGACGGCCTCATCCACGTCTCGACCGACGACGGGGCGACGTGGAAGGACGTGACGCCCAGGGGGATGGCGAAGTTCACCCGCGTGAGCCTCATCGAGCCGTCCCACACCGACCCCGGCACGGCGTACGTGGCCGCGAACCGGTTCCAGCTCGACGACTTCCGCCCCTACCTGTGGAAGACCACCGACTACGGGGCGTCGTGGAGCCGCATCGACGCCGGCATCCCGGCGGGCGCCTACACCCGGGCCGTCCGGGAAGACCCCGCCACCCCCGGGCTCCTCTTCGCCGGCACGGAGACGGGCGTCTACGTGTCCTTCGACGACGGCGGCCACTGGCAGAGCCTCCAGCTCAACCTGCCCCGGGCCAGCGTCCGGGACCTGGCCGTCCACGGCGCCGACCTGGTGGCCGCCACCCACGGGCGGGCCTTCTGGGTGCTGGACGACATCGCGCCCCTGAGGGCGTTCGCCCGCCTGCCGCGGGACCAGGTGACGCTGCTGCCGCCGGCTCCGGCCGTGCGCTACGTGGGTGCGGGGCGGAGGGCGACCACCCGGGGGGTGAGAACCCGGTGAACGGCGTGCTGGTGGACTACTGGCTGCCGGCGGCGCCCAGCGGCCCGGCCAGGCTCGAGTTCCTGGACGCGAAGGGGAACGTGGCCCGCTCCTTCACCAGTGCCACGCCGGCCCGCACCGCCGCCGACACCGCCACCGGGCCGAGCCCGAACCACCAGCGGGTGGAGGCCTACCGCGACACCCTCGCCTGGGCCGCCAGCGACTCGCTGGTGCACGTGCGCCCGGGCTTCAACCGCTTCACCTGGAACCTGGAGTACCCCTCGGCGAAGGAGGTGCGGGGAGTCGTGACGGACGTGGGCACCGGTTCGGGGCCCACCGCGCCGCCGGGACGCTACACCGTGCGCCTGACCGTGGACGGGAAGACGTACGAGCAGCCCTTCGACGTGGTGGAGGACCCACGCACGGGCGCCTCTACCGCCGACCTCCAGGCCCAGTTCGACCTGGTGAGCGGGATCGTGGGGAGCATCGACGCCATCGTGGACGCGGTGAAGAGGATCGACACCCTGGAGGGCCAGCTCGACGGCTGGAAGGAGCGCACCGCGGGGCGCCCCGACGCGGACAGCGTCGCCCGGCCGGCGGCGGCCCTGCGCGACTCCCTGGAGGCGGTGCGGGGGCAGCTCGTGTGCGTCCACTGCCACGCCGACGAGATCACCCTCCTCTACCCCATCCGCCTGTACAACCAGCTCCTCTCGCTGAACCTGCAGGTGGTGCCGTCCCACACGCGTCCCACCGACCAGGTGGAGGCCGTGTACCGGGAGCTCCGGGGGAAGCTCGACGCCCAGCTCCAGCGGCTGGACGCCATCGAGAAGGGCCCCGTGGCCGACCTCAACCGCCGCATCCAGGGGATGGGCCTGCCGCCGATCGGGGCGCCGTAGCCGGGCCATGAGCCCCCGCCTCGCGCCCCCGGCGACGCAGCCGGGCGCGCCCCGCCTCGCCACCGTCCGGCTGTCGGTGGGGACCGTGGCGCTGGTGATCTTCGTCTTCGTGTCGGCCGGCCCCTTCGGCGTCGAGGACATGGTGGCGTCGGCCGGCCCCGGGACCACGCTGCTGCTCCTCCTCCTCATCCCGGTGGTGTGGGGGGCGCCCCTGGGGCTCGCGTGCATGGAGCTGGCGTCGGCCATCCCCGAGGAGGGGGGCTCCTACGCGTGGGTCGAGCGGGGGCTGGGGCGCTTCTGGGCGTTCCAGTCGGGGTGGTGGATGACCCTGTCCGGCACGGTGGATACCGCCGTGTACGTGGTGCTGGCGGTGACGTACGCCAACACGTGGCTGGGCCAGCCACGGCCGGTGACGTGGCTCATGTCGGTGGCGGTCATCGCGCTGTTCGCCGCGCTCAACGTGCGGAGCCTGGCCACCATGGCCCTGAGCTCGGTGGGCTTCGCCGTCCTGATCCTGGCGCCCTGCGCCGTGCTCACCGTGCTGGGCGTCCTGGCGTGGCGGTCGAACCCCTTCGTGCCCCTCACCCCCCCGGGCGCGGGGGTGGTGGGCAGCCTGGGGCTGGGGCTCACGGTGGCGATCTGGTTCTACTCCGGCTACGAGTCCCTCTCCACCATGGCCGGGGAGATCGAGGCGCCCCAGCGGGTGATCCCGAAGGCGCTCCTCCTCTCCATCCCTGCGGTGGTGGCGGTCTACCTCCTGCCCACCATGGCGGGGCTGGCCAGCGTGGGGGGGTGGTCGGCGTGGGGCGAGGGGGGCACCACGTTCGTCCAGGTCGCGTCGACCCTGGGCGGTCCCTGGCTGGCGCTGCCGGTCATGGCCGGGGCCCTCGCTTCCAGCCTGGCGCTCTACAACGCGTACCTGGCGGCGGGAGCCCGCACCACCCTCGTCATGGCGGAGCGGGGGCTCCTGCCCCGGGTGTTCGGGAAGGTGCACCCCCGCTTCGGCACCCCCTGGGCCTCCATCCTCATCGCCGCGGCGGCCCACGCCGTCCTGGTGCTGGGGTCGCTGGAGACGCTCCTGGTGTTCGACGTGTTCCTGTTCGTGATGAGCTACCTGCTCCTGTTCACGAGCCTGGTGGTGCTGAGGGTGCGGGAGCCGGACCTCCCCAGGCCGTTCCGCATCCCCGTGGGAACCCGGTCCCTGGCGGTGCTCGCCGGCGTGCCCGTGGCGGTGGGGCTGCTTCTGCTCGTGGCCAACGGGCCGGGGTACCTGGCGTGGGGCGCCCTGGTGGCGGCCACGGGGCCGGTGGCGTACCGGGTCTTCGACCGGGTCAGCCGAGCTGTCCGATGATGCCCCGCACCGCCGCCAGGTACTCGCCGGTGTCGAAGTGGCCCGGAGCGATCATGGCCTGGATCGCGCACCCCTGGATCCAGCTCACGGCCACGGCGGCCAGACCGTCGCCGGTGACCCCGGCGAAGGCGACCGGATCCGCCCGGATGATCTCCTCCATGATGGCCCGGAACGCCCTCCGGTAGCGTTCCATCTCCGCGCTGATCCGCCTCCGGACCTCCTCGTGCTGCGCGCCGAGGGTCCAGTACTCCAGGAAGAGGCGGACATGGTCGGGCTGGTGGGAGAGGCGCGCGATCTCCTGCTGTAGCAGCGCGTGCAGCCGGTCCATTCCCCGGGGAAACCGGGCGACGTCGTCGGACACGTGCAGCACCGCCGTGTGGGCGATCAGCCAATCGAGCAGGTCGTGCACCAGCCGTTCCTTGCGGCGGAAGTGGAAGAGCACGAGCCCATGGCTGACCCCCGCTTCGGTCGCGACCCCCCGGACGGTGACCCCGTTGATGCCTTCCCGGCAGGCGAGCTGGAAGGCCGCCTCCAGCAACTGCTGCCGCCGGGCCCCCGCGCTCATCCGTTTACCTTCCATCTTCCCCGCTTTCGCTGGAGTGGCCCACCGGGCCCCGATCCAGTCGCGATCGCCCCGGATCTTGTTGACCAGGTGCACAAGATAGTGCATTCTGAACTTTCCAGATGGTCAAATTGCATCTTTCGAGCCCCCGCCTCCCATGCTGTCTTCCACGCGGGACCTCGCGCAGACGCCGTCCCCGCCCGGGGCGGCACGGCTCGCGGTGGTGGGGATCGGCGCCTCGGCGGGTGGGCTGAGCGCGCTCCAGCAGTTGGTCCACGCGATCCCGGCCGACAGCGGGATGGCGTTCGTCGTGATCATGCACCTGGATCCGGCGCGGGAGAGCCGCATCGCGGAGCTGCTGCAGGACCGGGCGGACATCCCGGTGGAGCAGGTCTCGGGACCCACGGAGGTGGAGGCGGACCACGTCTACGTCATTCCGCCCGACGGGGACATCGCCATGCGGGGCTCCGTCATCACCGTGCGCCCACGGGGGGAGCGGGCGACGCACGCCCCGGTGGACCTCTTCTTCGGCACCCTTGCCGAGGCCTACGGCAAGGATGCGGTCGGGGTGGTGCTGTCCGGCACGGGAGCGGACGGGACGCTCGGGGTCCGGGCCATCCGGGCCCACGGGGGCATCACCGTCGCCCAGTCTCCGGAAGAGGCCCTGTACGACGGAATGCCGGCCAGCGCCATCGCCACGGGCCTCATCGACCTCGTGCTTCCGGCGGCGCGGATCCCGGCGGAGTTGCTGGCTCTCCGCGGGCAATCGTCCGATCTGGACGAGAAGGTGGTGCGGCCGGACGTGGAAGAGGCGCTGGCCCAGGTCTTCGCGGTGCTGCGCGGCGAGACGGGTCATGACTTCAGCGGCTACAAGCGGTCCACCGTCCTGCGACGGTTGGAGCGGAGGCTGTTGTTCAACGGCATCGAGAGCCTGGAAGCCTATGTCCCACTGCTGAAATCGAGCCGCACGGAGTGCCAGGCGCTCGTGCAGGACCTGCTCATCTCGGTGAGCGCGTTCTTTCGGGACCCGAAAGCGTTCGAGGCCCTCGCGACGCTGATCCCGTCCCTCTTCGAGGGGAAGGGCCCCGAGGATTCGGTGCGGGTGTGGGTGGTGGGGTGCGCCACGGGGGAAGAGGCGTATTCCATCGCCATGCTGCTGGCGGAGCACGCGGCGGAGCTGGACGATCCCCCGAAGATCCAGATGTTCGCCACCGACATCGACGAGAAGGGGTATGCGTGGGGCCGGGAAGGCTTCTATCCCGCCGCGGCCGTGGCGGCCATCGAACCCGGGCGCCTCGCGCGCTTTTTCCTGAAGGAAGGCGAAGGGTACCGGGTCAGCAGGTCGCTGCGGGAGATGGTGCTCTTCGCCGTGCACGACGTGCTCCAGGATCCGCCGTTCGTGCGGATGGACCTCATCAGTTGCCGCAACCTGTTCATCTACCTGAGGCCGGAGGCGCAGCTGCAGGTCCAGGAGACCTTCCACTACTCGTTGAATCCCCAGGGCCTGCTCTTCCTGGGTGCGTCCGAGACCGTCGGGGATCGGGGACTCTTCCGATCCGCCGGGGGGGAGGCCCCGGTTTATCGCCGCGTCGCCACCCCCCACCGGGTCCTGCCGCGGACGTCGGCCCATGACCCGTTCCCACGCCCGGGCAATCCGGCGCCGCCCCCGATCGTGACGGGCTCCGCCGGGGCGGGCTTCTCCTACGGGGCGCTGCACGTGCACATGCTGGAGGAATACGCTCCACCGAGCGTGGTCGTGGACGAGAGAGGAGACGTGGTCCATCTCTCTCTTAACGCCAGCACGTTTCTGCGGCTGCGCGAAGGCGAGCCCACGCACCGGCTGCTGGACCTGGTTCCGCGCGACGTCCGGCCGGCGCTCCGCACGGCGCTCCATCACGCCATGAAGGAAGGGGTGCCAACCAGCCGGCGCGTGCGCATGAGCCTGGGCGGCGCCGACCGGAACGTCGACGTCCAGGTACGCACGACGACCCGCGACGGTGGGTCGGGGAGGTTTGCCCTGGTCCTCTTCCGGGCGCTCGAGGAGGGGAGCGGCCTGTCCTCGCCCGGGACTTCCGGGGACGCACCGGCCGGAAAGGACCTGGGCGGCCTGGAGGAGGAGCTGGTACGAACCCGGGCCGAGCTCGAATCCACCATCGCCGCCCACGACGCCACGGTGGCCGAGCTGCAGATGGTCAACGAGGAGCTGCGGTCCATCAATGAAGAGGAGAAGGCGGCCGCGGAGGAGCTGGAGACAGGGCGCGAGGAGATCCAGTCCGTCAACGAAGAGCTCACGACGATCAACCAGGAGCACCAAAGCACCATCGAGGAGCTCAAGCGCACCAACGCCGACCTGCAGAACCTGATCCAGTCGACGGAGATCGCCACCGTATTCCTCGATCGCGGGGCGAGGATCCGGCGGTACACGCCACCGGCGGCCACGATCTTCCATTTCGTCCCGACGGACATCGGACGCCCCCTCCGTGATATCACGCACGGGCTGGATTTCCCGGATCTCCTGGAGGTCGTGGGGCAGGTGCTGGAGTCCTTGCAGCGCATCGAGCGGGAGGTGACGAGCGACGACGGAGAATCCTACATCGTGCGGATCAACGCCTACCGCTCACTGGACGGAGACGTGGACGGCGCCGTCATCACGCTCTTCAACAACAGCGCTCAATACCGGATCGAGGAGGCGCTTCGGGAGGCCAAGGCGGTCGCCGAGTCGGCGAACCTCGCCAAGGGAACGTTCCTGGCGACGCTCTCCCACGAGTTCCGCACCCCGCTGAGCGCCATGATGGGCTACGCCGAGCTGCTCCAGCTCGAAGGCGCGCTCGACGCGGAGCAGGACAAGAAGGTGGAGCGGATCAAGGCGGGCGGGCGGCACATGGTGTCCATGATCGAAGAGATCCTGAGCTTCGCCAGGCTGGACGGAGGGCACGAGGAGATCGCCTCGGAGGTCGTGGACGCGGGCGTGATCGCCGGCGACGTCGAGTCGCTCACCGAGCCGGCGGCGGTGGCCAAGGACCTCACGTTCACCGTGGAACTGCCGGGAGAGCCGGTGGAAGTGAAGACGGACGTGGGCAAGGTCCGCCAGGTGCTCATCAACCTCTGCGGGAACGCCGTGAAGTACACGGAGCGGGGAGGAGTCACCCTGAGCGTCCGGGGGGAGCCGGAGAGGGTGGTGTTCGAGGTCCGCGACACGGGCGTCGGCATCGCGCCCGAGCACCACGCGCTCATCTTCGAGCGATTCTGGCAGGTGGACGGGGGCGCCACCCGGCTCGTGGGAGGGATGGGCATCGGCCTGGCGGCAGCCAGGGAGTACGCCAGGCTCCTGGGCGGGGACGTGGAGGTGGAGAGCACCCGGGGAAAGGGGAGCACGTTCCGCTTCTGGTTGCCGGCCGAACCGGGGAGGGGCTGAGGGCCCTTCAGGGAGAGGGGGGCTCGGATCCCTCCACGCCGCTCTCCTGGCTCTCCCTCACCTCCAGCAGGCGGGCGTCGATGTCCGCCGAGAGGTGCTGGTAGGCCTCCTCGGAAAGGAGCCCGCTGCGGTACCCCTCGGTGACCTCGCGACGCTCGGCGAGGAGCACCTGGCGCAGGGTGCGCGACCGTTCCGCCGCCCGCAGGTCCGCGTGCTCCAGGTGCAGGGTGCGCAGCCGCTCCTGGAGCTCCTCCACCCGGCCGCGGTATTCGTCGCCCATCTCCTGGAGAAGGGCGGGATCGGTCGTGCCCGCGGCGGCGATCTCGTCCATCACCTCCAGGGCGCGGCGGGCCACGCGCAGGCGGCCGCGGGTCAGCTCGTACCGCTCCTGGAGCTCGTGGCGGGTGGTGAGCCCGAGCCGCTGGAGGAGGGGCGCCATGGTGAAGCCGTGGAGCAGGATCACCACGGTGACGACGCCGAAGGTCATGGTCACCAGGAGGTCCCGTCCGGGGAAGGTGGGGGCGAGGCTCAGGACCAGGACCATGCACACTCCGCCGCGCAGCCCGCCCCACCAGAGAACCGCCGTCCACGACCAGGGCACGCGGCGGCCCCGCAACCGCCCCAGCCAGGTCATGCCCACCGCGACCACGCCCCTCGACACGAGCACCGCCAGGTAGGCCAGGAGGATGGGCAGCCACGCGCTCAGGAGCCCGCCGATCTTCACCTCGAAGCCGATGAGCAGGAAGACCATGGAGTTGAGCGCGAAGGCCACGTATTCCCAGAACGACTCGACGGCGATGCGGGTGGACGCCGTCATCCCGTGGACCGCGGCGTAGTTCCCGCACAGCATGCCCGCCGACACCGTCGCGATCACGCCCGACACGCCGAAGTACTCGGCGGCCACGAACGACCCGTAGGCGGCGATGGTCGTCAGCGTGATCTCGATCATGGGGTCGTCGATCCGCTTCATGACCTCCGACACGCCCAGCCCCATGCCGATCCCCAGGGCCGCGCCGCCGCCCACCGTGACCAGGAACGCCACGATCAGAGGGCCGGCGTGGGCGCCGTCGCCCGTGCTCACCCCCAGGATGAGCGTGAAGACGACGATGGCCGTGCCGTCGTTGAGCAGGCTCTCTCCCTCCATGACCACGGCGAGCTCCCGGGGGGCGCCCAGCGTCTTGAAGAGCGCCACGACCGCCACCGGATCGGTGGCGGCGATGAGCGCGCCGAAGAGCAGTCCCTGCTGCCAGCCGAAGCCCCCTCCCATGCCCAGCAGGTCCACGGTTGGCTTGAGCACCAGGGCCGTGACCAGGGTGGCCGCCACGACCCCCGGAAGGGCCAGGGAGCCGATGGGCAGGAGGTTGCGGCGGAATTCCTCGTATTCGATGTGGTAGGCGGCCTCGAACAGGAGCCCCGGGAGGAAGATGAAGAAGAGGAGCTCGCGGGTGAGCTCCGGCGCCTGGACGACGTCCAGCGCCCCGATCACGAGTCCCGACAGCACCAGCGCCACCGTGTACGGCACGCGCAGCTTGCGCGTGGCGATGGCCACCGAGGTGGCGAGGACCAGCAGGAGGATGAAGATCGCTTCCGTGGTCACGGTCCCGGGGCCCTCGGGCAGAGGCCTCTTTCCCGGTGGGCCTTTCGCCCGGTCAAGCGCAGGGGAGCGTGAGGGTGAAGGTGCTTCCCTCGCCGGGGGTGCTCTCCACCGTGAGGTCGCCCCCCATGCCCGGGGCGAGGTCCCGGCTGATGGCCAGACCCAGCCCCACGCCCTCCTGGGGGCGCGTGTAGCGGGCGTCCACCTGCACGAACGGCTCGAAGATCCGCTCCATCTCGTCGGGGGTGATGCCCGGGCCCGTGTCGGACAGCGACAGGTCCACGTCGCCGTGCCCCACCTGGCACGTGAGGGTGATCCGCCCCCCGGCGGGCGTGAACTTGACCGCGTTGCTCATCAGGTTGAGGAGGATCTGCCGGAGGCGGTCGGGGTCGGCGCGCACCCGCAGGCCCGGGGGGCAGCCGCCGAACGTGTACGCGAGGTCCTTGGCCGCACGTTGGGGAGCGGTGAGGGCTTCGCACGTCTCCACCACCTCCTCCAGGAGGACGTCATCCAGGTCGTAGCGCAGGGTGCCGCCCTCCACGCGGGTGTAGCTCAACACCTCGTTGATGAGGGCCAGGAGGTGCCGTCCGCTCCGGCGGATGCGCTCGATGCCGTCCCGCTGGCCCTCCGTGAGGGGGCCGTGCACCCCGATCTCCAGGAGCTCGGCGTAGCCGTCGATGGCGTTCAGGGGGGTGCGCAGCTCGTGGCTCATCACCGAGAGGAACTCGCTCTTGGCCTGGTTCGCCGCTTCGGCGGCCGCGCGGGCGCGGACCGTGTCCGTCACGTCCACGCCGTGGACGAAGACGCCCGAGCGGGAGCCGTCGGGCTCCGTGATGGGCTGATAGACGAAGCTCAGGATGCGCTCCTCCACCGGCCCGCCCTCCTCGTGCTGGAGCTCCAGGGGCATGGCGTCGCCGACGTACGGCTCCCCGGTCTCCAGCACC
Organism: uncultured Gemmatimonadales bacterium; assembly: GCA_963720485.1. Classification (GTDB taxonomy): domain Bacteria; phylum Gemmatimonadota; class Gemmatimonadetes; order Longimicrobiales; family Gaopeijiaceae; genus MFD05684-c1. The sequence continues at coordinate 3,293,689 of OY970395.1, read as the reverse complement.
CGGTCGAGGAGCTCGAAGTACCCCTGGCCCGCGATGTCCGGGAGGGCTTCCCGCACCGGCTTCCCCACCAGGTCGCGGAAGCCCACCAGCTTGCGGTAGTTCTCGTTGGCCAGCTCGAAGACGTGCTCGGGGCCTCGCACCACGCACATGAACGCCGGAGCGAGCCGGAAGAGGTCGGCCAGGCGCTGCCGCTCGAACTCGACGGTGGCACGCGCCTGGATCGAGGACGTGGTCTCGATGCACACCACCAACGTGCCGTTGATGCTTCCGTCGTCGTCCAGGACCGGGCTGTAGCTGTACGTCCACCACGCGTCGTCCAGGACGCCCTCCCCCCGCTCGATGGGCAGGTAGAGGTCCTCGAACCACACCGCCTCGCCCTGCTCCATCACCCCCTGGATCTGGGGGCCGACCACGTCCCATACGTCGGTCCAGAACTCCGCCGCCTTCATCCCCAGGGCCCGGGGGTGGTGCGGAGCGGCTCCGGTGGCGAGGCCCAGGCTGGGACGGAACGCATCGTTGTACAGCTGGACCAGGTCGGGACCCCAGAAGAGGAGCATGGGGTTGCGCGACGCCATCACGGCGGCGGCCATGGTGCGCAGGCTCTGGGACCACGTCTCCGGGGGCCCCAGCGAGGTGGCGGCCCAGTCGAAGTCGCGGCAGCGCCGGGGCATCTCGCCCGGCCCGGAGAAGAGGGTGTGCCGGAGGTCGGTGGTGGTCATTGGAAGACGGAGGTGCCCGGCCGGTGGGGGCGGGTAGAGTCGGCGCCCTTCCAGGCCGCAACAACCGCGCCGGGCGCTCCCTTCACAGACGCAGCCGTACGCTTCCCAGGGCCGCCGCCCCGAGGCATCCCCACATCCAGGCGAGCCCCCGGGCGTCCATGGCGCCGTCCAGCGTGGCCAGGGCCGCCGCGGCCACGCCCAGGGCGAGCCCGACCCGGACCCGGGCGGGCACGAGGAGAACGCCGTCCACATCCCCCCGGGAGCGTGGCTGGGGGTAGGCCGCCGCCGCTGCCAGGGCGGCCAGCGCCACCGCAGACAGGACCGCGGGGTGGGGCGGAAGCCGCACCGCGGTCGGCGTCCGGAGGGCCCGGAGCACGCCCACGCCGAAGGGGAGGAGGGCCAGCTCCAGGTGGCGTTTCCGGGCGGGCTGGGCCCCGGCGGTCGGGAGGAGTCCATCGAGCGCCAGGGCCAGCCCTCCCACCACACCGCAGCTCCAGCTCACGAACCAGCCCATCAGGGAGAACAGCGTCACCACCCCTCCGGTGTCGGTGGGGTGGGCCGCCGCGCCCGTGCTCCGGTTCACCAGGCGGACGCCCAGGAGGGCCGAGACGCCGGCCAGGTACGTCTGGCCCCCGGCCCACAGCCAGGCGGCGATCCCCAGCGCCACGGCCAGGAACGCCACGGCGTCGTCGTCGGGGGAAAGCTCCCGGGTGTAGGCCCACGACAGGAAGACGGCCAGCGCGGCGCCCACGGCCGCCACGGCGGCTCCGCCGGGCGAGGCGTCCTTCCTCAGCGCCCACGCCGCCCCCAGGGGCAGGGCCAGGAGGGCCAGGGCCCCGATCGCCCGGTTGGTCCGGTACGAAGGGTCCACGGGCCGGGCGAGCCCCGACAGGCGGTACGCGGGATGCATCGTCAGTGCCCTCTGAAGAGAGTGGAGCCTTCCCAGAATCCACCCCGGGGGCGGAGCGGGCAAGCCGCCCCCGGGCATCGACCCCTGCGCGGAGAGAGACGCGATGACCCTCGAAGACGAGCTGCTCGAGAACGAGCGGGACCTCTGGACGGGGGGCGCCGCGGCCTACCGACGGCTGGTGGACGACGAGTGCCTCGTGGCCTTCGCCCCCATGGCCGGGGTGCGCAGCCGGGAGGAGGTGGCCGACAGCGTGGGCTCGGGCCCCCGCTGGCGGGAGCTGGAGATGGAGGTCGTGGGCGTGCTCCGGCCCACCGACGACGTGGCGGTGGTGAGCTACCGGGGCAGCGCGGTCCGCGGCGAGGACGAGCGCTACCACGCGCTGGTGTGCAGCGGCTACGTGCGCCGGGGTGAAGGCTGGAAGCTCGCCTTCCACCAGCAGACGCCCCTGGAGGGGTGAGGCCCACGCGCCGAACGACCTCCCGATAGGGCGAATCCCCACACCCGGACACCGGCGCCGCCCCACGGCGGAGGCGGACGTGTGGTCCCATCCTTCGGGGGTGGTCATCCCTCGTGGGCATCAGGAGGTGGGGCCCATGCGCGCATACCGCGGCCGGTCTTTGTCGACGTGGATGCTGACCGGGCTGCTCCTGTTCCAGGGACTCAGCGGGCTGGCCGGAGGCTGGGGGCTGACGTTCGACCCCACGGGCTCCGACGTGGGCCTCGATCCCGCCCTCATCGAGGGGTCGCCCTTCCACGATTTCTTCGTTCCCGGGGTCGTCCTCCTCGTGGTCCTGGGCGTCGTTCCCGTGGTGGTCGCCGTGGGCGTTTGGCGCCGCGCTCCCTGGGCGCGGCCCGCGTCCTGGCTGGTGGGGCTCGCGCTCCTGGGCTGGCTCACGGTGGAGATCCTCGTGGTGGGTTACATCGCCCGGCCGCCGCTGCAGCTCGTCTACGGGCTGGTAGGCCTCGCCATCGTGCTCACGGCCGTCCTCCCGCCCGCAGGGCGGGACCTGGGGGCTGCGCCGCCCCAAGGCCACCAGTCCGCCTGAGGGAGGGGTCGTGCGCTGGCTGTTCGTCGCCCTCGTCGTGGGGCACGGGCTCATCCACCTCATGGGCTTCGCCAAGGCGTTCGGCTTCGCCGAGCTGCCCCAGCTCACGGCCCCCATCTCGAAAGGGTGGGGGCTCGCCTGGCTGGCCGCCGCCCTGGCGATGCTCGTGACGGCGGGACTCTTCGCCTCCGCGTCCCGGGGGTGGTGGATCGCGGGGCTCGTCGCCGTGGCCCTCTCCCAGGCGGTCATCGTGTCGTCGTGGCACGACGCCCGCTTCGGGACCATCGCCAACGTGCTGGTCCTGATGGTCGTGGTGTACGGCTTCGCCTCGGCGGGGCCCACCAGCTTCGGTGCCCGCTACCGCCGCGCCGTGGACACGCGGCTGCCGGAGCCGGCGTCCTCGCGGCCGATCACCGAGGCCGACCTCGAGCCCCTCCCGGAACCCGTGCGGCGCTACCTCCGGGTGGCGGGCGCGGTGGGACGGCCCAGGGTGCACCACGTGCGGGCCTTGTGGACGGGGCGCATCCGCTCCGATCCCGACGATCCGTGGATGGCGTTCACCGCGGAGCAGGACAATTTCACCGACGAGCCCGCCCGTTTCTTCCACATGCGGGCCATCCGGGGCCGATTGCCGGTGGACGTCCTCCACGTCTTCCAGGGAGGAAGGGCGACCATGAAGGTCCGGCTCCTGTCCCTCGTCCCCCTGGTGGACGCCGCCGGCCCCGATCTCACCCGGGCCGAGACCGTCACGCTGCTGAACGACCTGTGCATCCTGGCCCCGGGCGGCCTGGTGGACGCCCCCATCCGCTGGGAGCCGGTGGACGACCACGCCGCGGTGCGCGCACTACGCGCCGGGCCCCGACACGGTCTCGGCGCGGCTGGAGTTCAACGACGCCGGCGAGCTGGTGGATTTCGTCTCGGACGACCGCCTGGAGACCTCGGCCGACGGCGCCACGCTCACGCCCCGGCGCTGGTCGACGCCGCTGCGCGACTACCGGGCCTTCGGACCGCTGCGCGCCGCCGGGCGGGGCGAAGGCCGCTGGCAGACCCCGGAAGGATCCTTCGCCTACATCGAGCTGGAGCTGCAGGAGCTGGAGGTCGACGGCGCCGGCTAGCTTCCCTGCCCCTCAGCCCTCGCCTACCGACGCCCGGCTCTCGCTCTTCCAGGGGAGCGCCGGCGCCAGGGTTGCCCCCTCCCCCCAGCCCCGCACCTCGAACATGCGCGAGCGCGTCGCCACCTCCCCGGTGTTCCGGTCGGTGATGGCGACGCTCAGGCGGTAGCGGCCCCTCCCCAGGGAAGCCGCCACGTGGCGGAGCTCGGGCACCGAGCCGTCGGGCAGGGCGTCGGCCTCGCCGTCGAAGCGGGTGCGCACCGCCCGGGCTCCCTCGATGGGGCGCCCGGCGTCGTCCACCGGCTGCACGGCGATCTCGGTGGTGTAGGGGCTCCCGGAGGGAAGGTTGTAGATCTCGTAGTAGACGTCGAACGAGCTCTCGGGGAGGAGGCTCGTGGGCAGCAGCGCCAGGGTCACGTCCCCCCTGCGCCACCCCGAGGGCACCCCGGGCTGGGCCAGCGCCACGTCGCTCAGCATGAGGGCGTGGCCGCTGTAGTCCGGAACGGGGAAGGAGGAGCCGTAGAGAGTGCCGATCCCGGGTGTGGTCGCGTCCATCATGACCACGCGCTGCAGCGTGCTGGGGGAGGGCGGCGCCTGCACCTCCAGGTGCGTGTACAGGAGGTGCTCGCCCACCGGAGAGCGGGGCAGGGCGACGAAGACGGAGTCGTCGGTGCGGGCCACCGAGTGCCGCACCGTGTCGGAAAGGACCAGCGTGACGTCGAAGCGGTAGCGCACGCCCTCCCCGGCGTCCTCCTCCTCGAGCCGTCCGGCGGGCACCGCCACGGCCGCCACCACCGCGGTCCTGCGGGCGGAGCCCCGGAACGTGTAGAGGTCGTAGAAGAAGGGGAGGTCCCTCGGGGACGCCGCCGAGGGGGGCGGGGGCGAAGCGCCCGGCCCGGCCGCGGCCGACGTCGCCGCCAGGACGAACAGGAGCGAAGCGAGACCTCGAAGCATGCGCGCGTCCTCGGGAGGAGGAGGCTTACCTGCACGGTATACCCCCCGCTCGTCGGGGCGTTCGGGGGCGCCGCCGGGGCGCCGGGCGCTCCCCGGGCGGCCGTCTCCGTTATGCTTGGGTGACCGCAGGCCCCACTCCGCCCTCCCGTTCCGGCGAGGGCCCGCCAGAGACAGCTTGACTTCGACTTCGCTCGAGACCCTGGATCCCGCGCTCCGTGCCACCCTCGCGGAGCTCAGCGAGGAGGGGTGGGAGACGTGGGCGCGCTTCGACCGTGACGTGCGCAAGCACCGCTGGCACGCCTTCGTCCCGGCCGACTACGAGGGCGTCCTGGCGTCCCTGGTGGCCCTTCGGCGTCCGGGGCGCCGCTTCCTGGAGTGGGGCTCCGCCACGGGGGTCATCACCGTGATGGCCGACCTCCTGGGCTACGAGGCCTACGGCATCGAGCTGGACGAGCAGCTCGTGGAGATCGCCCTGGACGTGGCGGTCCGCTACCGGTCGGGGGCGCGCTTCGCGGCGGGCAGCTTCCTGCCCGCCGGGTACGTCTGGCGCCCGCGCCACGGAGACGGCCGCCTGGGCACGGTGGGGGAGGGCGCCTCCGGATACCCGAAGCTGGGTCGGTCGCTGGACGACTTCGACCTGGTGTACGCGTATCCGTGGGGTGGGGAGGAGCCCATGATGCACGACCTCATGCGCGCCTACGGGGCTCCGGAGGCGTCGCTGCTCCTGCAGCGGGTGTCGGGGCGGGTGGAGCTCTTCCAGAGAGGGCGGCTCCGCCCCTGGTAGTGGGCGCCCCGGTCCGGAGCGCCTGGAGCTTGCCCGAGCCCCGGCGGCTCCCCACCGTGCGTAGGCCCGAACCTCCCCCCCTTCCAGGAGGCCCCCATCCGCCAGCACGCCGCGTTCGCCGTTCTCATCGCCGTCGTCCTGGCCGGTACCGCCTGCGCCGGTGACGTGACCCCCGCCGACCTGGTGCTCCGTGGCGGCAAGGTGGTCACCATGGACCCCGCCCACCCCGAGGCCGCGGCCGTGGCCGTGGCGGGCGACACCATCGTGGCGGTGGGCTCCGATGACGACATCGACGCCTACGTGGGGCCCGCCACCCGGGTCATCGACCTGGAAGGCGCCCTGGCGGTGCCGGGCTTCATCGAGTCCCACGGGCACTTCACCGGGCTCGGCAGCGCCCTCACCGAGCTGGACCTCATGCCCACCCGCACCTGGCAGGAGATCGTCGACGACGTGGCGACCGCGGCCAGGGACGCGGCGCCGGGCGCGTGGATCCAGGGGCGGGGGTGGCACCAGGAGAAGTGGGACCGTCCGCCGCCCCGGGTGGTGAAGGGGTTCCAGACCAACGACCTGCTGAACCAGGTCGCCCCCGACAACCCGGTCGTCCTCACCCACGCCAGCGGCCACGCCGTCATCGCGAACGACGCGGCGCTCCGGCTGGCGGGCATCGACGCCTCGACCCCGAGCCCCCCCGGAGGGGAGATCATCAAGGACGCCCGGGGCCGGCCCACCGGCATCCTGGTGGACGCGGCCACGGGCCTCGTGAGCCGGGCCCTGGCGAAGAGCCTGGCCGGGCGGAGCCCCGAGGAGGTGCAGGCCGACTTCAGGAAGCGCGTGCACCTGGCCACCCGGGAGGCCCTCTCCAAGGGGGTGACCAGCTTCCAGGACATGGGCGAGTCGCTGGCCACCGTCGACGCCCTGAAGGCCATGGTGGACGAGGGCGACATGCCGCTGCGCCTCTACGTGCTGGTGAGCGAGGACGCGGCCACGCCCGCCAACGAGGCGGCGCTGAAGGCCCACCGCATGGTGGGCTACGGCGACGGCCACCTCACCGTGCGGGGCATCGGCGAGGTGCACGGCGACGGGGCGCTGGGCTCCCGCAGCGCATGGATGTTGAAGCCCTACGACGACGACCCCAGCAACACGGGGCTCAGCGTGACGCCGCCGGAGCGCATCCGCGAGATCGCCGAGATCGGCCTCCGGGACGGCTTCCAGGTGTCGGTCCACGCCATCGGCGACCGGGCCAACCGGGAGACGCTGGACGTGTTCCAGTCGGTGTTCCAGGAGCACGGCGTGGAGGGCGACACGCTGCGCTGGAGGATCGAGCACGCCCAGCTCCTGGACCCCGCCGACATCCCCCGCTTCGCCGAGCTCGGGGTGGTGGCCTCCATGCAGGGCATCCATGCCTGCTCCGACGCGCCCTACGTCATCCCCCGCCTGGGCGAAGAGCGGGCGAAGGCGGGGGCGTACGCCTGGAAGTCGCTGTGGCAGACGGGGGCGGTGGTGACCAACGGGACCGACGTGCCCGTGGAGGACATCGACCCCATCGCCTCCTTCCACTGCAGCGTCACCCGGGACGCCGTGGGCACCCACGACCCCTTCTTCCCCGAGCAGGCGCTGAGCCGGGAGCAGGCGCTCCAGACGTATACGAGGAACGGCGCGTACGTGGCCTTCGAGGAAGGGGAGAAGGGCACGCTGAAGCCGGGCATGCTGGCCGACATCGCCGTCCTCGACCGGGACATCATGACCGTGTCGGCCGACAGCATCCTGGGGACGAAGGTGCTCACCACCATCGTGGGTGGGAAGGTGGTGTACCCGGCCCCGGAGGAGGGAGCCGGCGGGTGAGGCGGCGCGCGGTGGGGATGGCCGCGGCCGGCGGTGCGGTCCTGCTGGCGGGCGCGGCGCTCCTCCACGGCCAGGTGGGCCGGGGGCGCCAGGAGCGCATTCCCCTGAGCCAGCTCGGCACCGTGGGCCAGGAGCTGGCCGGTACCCGCATCGACCTCACCTACCGCCGGCCGGTGGCGCGGGGGCGGCGCCTGTTCGGCGCGCTGGTACCCTACGGGAGGGTATGGACTCCCAGCGCCGACAGCGCCGCGTACATGACGCTGTCGGGGCCCGTGGAGGTGAACGGATCGGAGCTCCCGGCGGGCACCTACTCCATCTGGACGATCCCCGACTCGGCGGCGTGGACGGTCATCTTCAGCGACCGGGCCCACGTGTTCCACCTGTACTATCCCCGAGACCACGACGTGCTGAGGGTGACCAGCGCCCCCGTCCGGGGAGACTGGTTCGAGACCCTCACCTTCACCTTCCCCGTGGCCGACGCCGACTCGGCCGTGCTCCAGCTCCGCTGGGGAGACACGGTGGTGCCCCTGAAGCTGCGGGCGGGGGGCTGACGAGAGGGGGAGGGGACGTCCCGTGCGGCGGGGCGTCCCCTCCCACGGCTCAGGGGTTGGGCCGCCCCGGGGGCAGCAGCGGGCAGAGGAGGAATGCGTCCCCTTCGTCCTGGATCCCGTTGCCGTTCAGGTCCTTCCACCAGCGTCCACCGAGGTAGCCGGGATCCCCCGGACCGAAGTCCGTTTCGCCGTTCTCCAGGAGCTGGAACGGCCCCGACATGGGCAGCGTCTCCGCCGCAACGAAGGTGTCGTAGTAGAGCCCCTGGCTCCGGACGTAGACGACGCCGAGGGTCGCGTGGCGTCCTCCCCGGGCCGTGGTGGAGCGGAGCGTCTGCAGCTCCGGGGCGGGGGCGGTGGGCGACGCCGCGTCGGGGCCACAGCCCAGCAGGAGGATCAGCGGCGTGAGCAGGAGCGAGCGTGTGCGGATCATCGTGTCTCCTCGACCGAGGGTGGGTGATGGTCCGCGGTGGGGAGCAACGCCCGTTCCCCCTCCACCCGCGGAGGGGGGGAAGGCCGTGAAGTGGCTGGGAGGCAGCGGTTTGAGCGCTCGGTAGGCCCCGGTTCGCCGGGTCCGGAGACGTTTCATCCACGGGGATGGAACGTTCCACGGCGAGAAGGATGGAACGCCCGGCCGCGTGCGCTCGTCAGCCTCCCTCCAGCGCCCTCCACGTGTTGTTGGCCAGGTTCCCGTCGGGGAGCGCCTGGTCGGGGTCTGCCACGACGGTATGGACCGGGCCGGTGGTCGGCACGTACGCCTTGAAGGTCGGCCCGTCCTGCCACGCCTCCACCGGCACCTGCACCGTGTGGGTGGTGCCGTCCCTCTGGGTGACCCGCAGCGTCACGGGGAGAACCATCCTGTCCCGGTTCTCCAGCGTCACCATGGTCCCCTTCGACGGGTCCTGGTCCACGTACTGGACCATGGTCACGGCTACGTCGTAGCTCCAGTTCTCGGCGAACCACTCCTTCCAGAACCAGCCCAGGTCCTCCCCGGCCGCGTCCTCGATGGTGCGGAAGAAGTCCCGGGGAGTGGGGTGCTTGTACGCCCAGCGGTGGATGTAGCGGCGCAGCGCGTAGTCGAAGCGGTCGTGGCCGATGACCTGCTCCCGGAGCAGCACCAGCCCGAAGGCGGGCTTGTAGTACTCCACCGGGTGGCGGTACTGCCCCGGCACCGCGTCGGCGTAGGTGAGGATGGGGGGCGCCAGGGAGTCGGCCAGGAGGGGAACGATCTCCTGGGCAGGGTTGCCGCCCTTCGGCGCGTACTCGCCGTCCCGCTTGGGGGCGAACTCGCCGCCGTTGAAGGCGTCGGAGGCGTAGATGTCGATGAAGGTGTTGAAGCCTTCATCCATGAACGCGTAACGCCGCTCGTCGGAGCCCACGAGCATGGGGAACCACTCGTGGCCGAACTCGTGGGCCGTGACGCTCCACAGCCCCGCCCCCCGGGAGCGCATGGAGCAGAACACCAGGCCCGGGTACTCCATCCCCCCCACGGGCCCGCCCACGTTGATGGCGACGGGCCAGGGGTAGGGGTACCAGTCACGGGAGAAGATCTCGATGCTGGCCTTGGTGAACTCGGTGGAGCGGCTCCACGCAGAGTCGCCGGCGCTCTCCACCGGGTAGGCCGACATGGCCAGGGCGTGCTTCCCGGCGGGGAGGTTGATCCTGGCCGCGTCCCAGATGAACGCCGGGGAGGCGGCGAACGCCACGTCCCGGGTATGGTCCATGTGGAAGCGCCAGGTCACGGTGCCCGAGCTCCTCGGCCGCGTGGCCGGGCGGGCCACCTCGTCGGGGCCTACGATCATCACGGTGGCGTCGCTTTCCCGGGCCCGCTCCAGCCGCTCCCGCTCGGTGGCGGTGAGGGCCTCCTGGGGGTTGAGCAGCGTCCCCGATCCCACCACCAGGTAGTTCCACGGCACGGTGACCGTGTAGTCGATGTCCCCGTAGTCCAGGTAGAACTCCCCCGAGCCCAGGTAGGGCAGGGTGTTCCAGCCGCGCACGTCGTCGTACACGGCCATGCGGGGGAACCACTGGGCCATGTCGTAGATGGGCCCGTTGCGGGTCTGGGTCCACCCCATGCGGCCGCCGCCCTGGTGCACCTCGAACGAGTACGCGATGTGGAGCTTCACCACGCCGCCGTGGGGCGCCAGGGGCCGGGCCAGGCGCACCTGCATGCGGCTGTCGTCCACCACGTAGTCGGCCTGGGTGGTGGCGCCGCCCCGCTCCACGCTGACCGAGCTCAGGACGTAGCCGTGGGTCAGGTTCCGGGGTGGAGCGGGGGTGGCCAGCACCGGGCGCGACTCGGGGCGGAAGGCGTTCTGGTCGAGCTGCATCCAGAGGAACGCCAGCGAGTCGGGGCTCTCGTTGGTGTAGGTGACCGTCACCTCGCCCGTGAGGGTGTGGCTCTCCGGCTCCAGCGTCGCCCGGACGGCGTAGTCGGCCCGGTTCTGCCAGTAGGCGGGCCCCGGCTGGCCGCTCCCGCTCCGGTACGTGGTCCCCGGCTCGTTCCACCAGGTGGGGTCGAACACCGCGTGGGGGTCGTAGCGGGAGCCGGTGGACGCCTGTGCGGGCGCGGCGGTCTGGGCCGCGGCCGGAACGGGCGACAGGAGGCAGGCGCCGCCCACGACGATGGCCGCCACCAGGGCGGAGGGGCGGACGGACGGTCGGCTCATGGACGGGCTCCGGGGTGTGGGCGGGGCGGCGCGCCGGTCGCACGGCCGCACCCGCGGATGAGGACGCCCGCATGGTGGGGAGGACGCCGGAGCGTGGCAACCCGGTGGGCGAGGCGGGCCGCCCCGCGCCGCCCTCACGGCCCCTCAGGTGGGCCGGGGAGGGCGCCGGGGCGGGAGGGGCAACGTGAACCAGAAGGTGCTTCCGGCCCCCATGGTGCTGTCCACGCCGATCTCGCCCCCGTGGGCCTCGGCGATGGCCCGGGCGATGGTGAGGCCGAGCCCCATCCCCCGACGGTCGCCCGGTTCGGCCTGCCAGAGGCGCCTCCAGAGACGCTGGAGGTCCTCCGGGCGTATGCCGGGACCCGTATCGTGCACCGACACCCGGGCCTGGGAGCCCGCTCGGGACACCTCCACGACGACCCGGCCTCCCTTCGGAGTGAACTTGACGGCGTTTCCCACCAGGTTGGACAGGAGCTGCTGGATCCGTTCGGGGTCGGCCATGACCCGATCGACGCCACCCCCGCCGCGGACGACGAACTCCAGCCCCGCCTCCTCGACGATGGGGCGCATGAGCTCTTCCGTGGAAGCCAGGAGCCGGCGCACCTCGCAGGGCGTGGGCTCGACCGTCAGGGTACCGGCCTCCATGCGCGCCACGTCGAGGAGGTCGTGGACGAGGCGGTCCATGTGCTCCGTCATGCGCTTCACGACTCTCAGGTGGGCGCTGCGCTCTTCCTCTCCGAGGGGGATCTCCAGGATCAGGTCGGCCGTGGAGGCGATGGTGGCGAGGGGGTTCCTCAGGTCGTGGCACACCACGCCGAGGATCTGCTGGCGGGCCTTCAGCCCCTCCTCGGCCACGTCGACGAGACTCCGCAGGCGTGCGCTCCGGACCTGTTCGGCGATGAGGTGCCGCGCTCCCTGGGTCAGTTGCAAGCCCAGGTAGGCGGCGATGGCGATCACCGCCGCGCCCGCCAGAGCCGGAACGGGCGGCACGTCTCCGAGGACGACCACGGCGGCCCACAGGAACAGGGCGCCGGCCGTGGCGACGCGGGTGCCGGACCGGGAGAGGCGCGCCGGACCGAGGAGCGCCAGGAGTACGGCGACCACACCGGCCGCCACAGTGAGATTCGTGGGCGGGGGACCGGAGCCGGTGAGGAGCGCGAACGTGGCCGCGAGCCCGAGGGCGTCCGTCGCCGGAAGCACGAGCCGAAGGCTCCTGGGGTGCCACCCCCGGCGGAGCTGCCAGACCAGGGCCCAGGCGGCGACCCCCCACGCCAGGAGGAAGGCCAGGAGCCGGTCGTCGCGAAGCGTCGACCCGGGCGATCCGGCCGCGGCGGCGGCAAGGGACAGCACCGCGACGGTGAGGAGGGCCGCCCGAACCTGGGCGAGGACGCCCTCCCTGCGCCGCGCCTCGGCCCGCACCGCCTCCCGCGCCGCGGCTTCCGCCTCCTCGTGCGCTCCGTCGCCGGGCAGGGATGCGAGGGCCTCGTGGGCGATGGACACGGCCAACGAGACCTGGGAATCGGCCACCCGGAACGAAGAGGGGGCGGAGGTGGTGGACGTCGCCGGGTGTGGTTTCATGGTGGAGCCCCCTGGCTACGATCCGTGACGACGCCTGCGCCTACCCCGGCGGACGACCGGCCCGATGCGTCACCGCCCGCTCCCGTTCCCGTCCGTGGTGGGATGGTCCACCACCGGCCGGTGGTCCAGGTTCGCCACGTGCTCCGCCACGTCCTCCACGAAGCGCCCCACCCGGGCCATGTGCTGGTAGTCGATGTACTGGGGCTCGTCCGTCACCTGGTGGTAGTCGGAGTGGAGCCCGGTGGTGAAGAACACGATGGGGATGCCGAAGCGGGCGTACTCGTAGTGGTCGCTGCGGTAGTAGATGCGGGCCGGGTGGTTGGGGGCGTCGAAGTCGTAGTCGAAGTGGAGGCCGTGATGGTCCTCCCGGTTCACCCGCTCCACGAGGTCGCCCAGCTCGTCGGAGAGCTTCCTCGACCCCACCAGCAGGAGGTAGTCGGGGTCGCCGTGGAGGGGGGTGCCGTCGATGGTGTGGCCGGTCTCGTCGTCGGCGTCGCCCCGGCCCACCATGTCCATGTTGAGCTGGGTGACGATGGAGTCCCGGGGCACGGTGGGGTGGTTGGTGAAGTACTCGGAGCCCAGCAGACCCTTCTCCTCGCCCACGTGCCACACGAAGAGGATGGAGCGCCTCGGCCGGGGGCTCAGCGAAGCCATCTTCTGGGCGATCTCCAGCACCGTCACCGTGCCCGAGCCGTCGTCGTCGGCGCCGTTGGAGATGGAGTCCATGCGCACGGGCCCGGGGTGGGCGGCCCGGTACGCGGCCAGCAGCCGGTTCACCTCGGCCTGCTGCTCGGGCGTCGCCTGGTTGCCCCGGTCGTCGGCGCCCTCGGGGCGCACCACGTGGTTCCAGATCTTCAGGGAGTCGTGGGCCACGGGCGCGTCGGTCATGCCGATGTGGTCGTTGTGGGCGCCGATGGCCACGTACTCGCCCTTCAGCTTCGGATCGCTCCCGGGCAGGATCGCCACCACGTTCCTGGACGGGTACGGCATGGGCTTCACGTCGTAGCGCAGGTCCACGTCCACCAGGGCGCCGGTCCTGCCCGGCTCGAGCTCGCCCAGGGACATGGCGAGCATCCGCTCCGCCACCACCTTCGACACGAGGATGACGGGCGTGCCCGGCTCGCCCATGGCGGCCGGGTCGTTCAAGAAGCCCTGGGGCCGGAGGTAGAAGCCCCGGTTTGAGGCTGGCACGGCGTCGAGGCCCGCCACGGCCACGGCCGCAGCGCCGGGCACGGACACGCCCCGCAGCCGGCGGGGGTTCGTCCCGGGCCCGGCCGCCAGCACCACCAGCCGCCCCCGGGCCTCCTCGGGCGTGAGCGCCGAGTCGGCCCCTTCCACGTCACCCCCGTACACCACCCGGAGGCCCTCCAGGTGGACGGGATCGCGGCTCACAGGCAGGAACTCGTCGCCCAGGCGGAGGGGCCTTCCCGCCACCGTCACCGACGACGCCGCGTCCAGCGCCCGGGTCTCGTAGGGCACCGTCTGGAAGTACGTGCCCCCGTCGCCGGCGGGGACGAGGCCGATGGCCTTCGCCTGCGCCGCGATGTAATCGGTGCCCTTCACGTTACCGATGGTCCCCGCCTCCCGCCCCTGCATGGAGTCGTCGGCGAAGATGTAGAGCCGGGTCATCAGGTCCCCCGGCGTGATGGCCGCCACGGTGGGCTCGGGCGCGTGCCGGCGGGGGAGCGTCGTGGCCTGCTGGGCGGCGGCGCCGTCGGCGAGGCACGCGGCGGCGGCGAGGGACAGGAGAAGGGAGGGTCGGCGTGGTGTCATGGGATGCCCCCGGGGTGTTCTGTGGAGATCAGCAGTAGAACGCCCGGGGAGGAGGCAGGCAAGCGTCCCGGTTGGGGAAGGGAGGGCCTCTCGCCGGGCCCCACGGCAGGCGAGCCTACTCCGTCCTGAGCACCGCCGCCGGCGAAAGCCGGGCGGCTCGCGCCGCAGGGAAGAGGGCCGCCAGCGCCGCCACCGCCACGAGCGCCGCCGGCACGAGGACGAACGTGAGGGGGTCCGTCGCCCTCACCTGGAAGAGGAAGGCCCCCAGGAGGCGCGCCGCGCCGAGCCCCACCACCGTGCCCACGCCACCGCCCACCAGCACCGGCCGCAGCCCCTGTCCCAGGACGTGGCCCAGCACCCGGCGGGCGTCGGCGCCCATGGCCATGCGGATTCCCAGCTCGGGGAGGCGGCGGGACACGCCGTACGCCACCATGCCGTAGACACCCACCGCCGCCAGCAGGAAGGCGACGGCCGCGAAGGCCCCCAGCAGGAAGGTGCGGAAGCGGGGGCGGGCCAGGGTGGCGGACACCACCGCTCCCATGGGCTGGACCTGGTAGACGGGGGTGGCGGGCTCCACGTCGTGGATCACGGCCCGGGCCGCCGGCGCCAGGGCCGCCGGGTCGCCGGACGCGCGCACGACGATCCACGGCTCGTCCTGCTGCCAATCGGGCGCCTGGGCCAGGGGAAGGTAGACGACTGGATCGTCGGGACGCTCGAGGGTGAACTGGGCCGCGTCGCCCACCACGCCCACGATGCGCCGGGGCGGGGCGTCCGCCCCGAACATGCGCAGCCGGGCGCCCAGGGCGCCGCCGTCGGGGAACCAGCGGCGGACGAAGCTCCGGTTCACCACCAGGACGTCCTCGGCGTCGCCGCCCCTTCCGTCCGAGGCCTGGATGGCCCGCCCCTCTACCAGGGGGATGCCCATGGCGCGGAAGTAGCCGGGGCTCACGGCCCGGGTCTCCTCCGAGGGCTCGTGCCCGGGCTCCGGGTCCGGGCGCCCTACCACCGCGAACGCGTTCCCGTCGAAGTTGCCCGACATCGGGAGGAGGTCGGTCATCCCCACCGCCTCCACGCCGGGGAGGGCTCCCAGGCGCTCTTCCAGGCGGTCGTACAGCGCCAGCAGGGCCTGCTCCCCGGCGTCGGTGGAGGGGTCGTAGGGGTCGACCGGCGGGTCGACGTGGAGGACCAGGGCCCGATCCACCGCCATGCCGGGATCCACCCGCTGCAGGCGGACGAGCGAGCGGGTCAGCAGCCCCGCCCCCAGCATCACCACCACCGCCAGCGCCACCTGCACCACCACGGCCGCGCTCCGGAGCCGCCCCGAGCCACGCCCGGTGGCGCGCTCCCCGCCGTCCCCCAGCCCCGCCCTCAGGTCCGTCCGGGCCGTGTGGAGGGCCGGGACAAGCCCGAAGAGGAGGGCGGCGCCGCACCCGACCGCCAGAGCGAACGCCAGCACCCGGAGGTCCACGCCCACGGCGCCGGCCCGGGGGAGCTGGCTCCCCGCCAGCGCCACCAGCCCCCGGGTGGCCAGCTGCGCCAGCGCCACGCCGCCTGCGGCGCCCAGGACGGCCAGGAGCACGCTCTCGACCATGAGCTGGCGCACCACGCGCCCCCTGGACGCGCCCAGCGCGGTGCGCAGGGCGATCTCACGCCCCCGGCCAGCGGCCCGGAAGAGGAGGAGGTTGGCCACGTTGGCGCACGCGATGAGGAGCACCAGCGCCACCGACGCCAGCAGCACCAGCAGCGTGGGGCGTACGCCGCCCACCAGGTCGTCCTTCAGCGACACGACCCGGGGAACGTGGTTGGCGTCCTGGTCCGGGTACTTCTCCGCGAGGCGCGCCTGGATGACGGTGAGCTCGTCCTGGGCCCTCTCGATGGTGACCCCGGGCGCGAGGCGCGCCACCGCGGTGAAGGAGCGGCCGCCCCGACCGTTCGTCCGGAAGTAGCGGGGGGTGGAACGCCACAGGCGGGGCGCCCCCATGCCCGCGCCGGACAGCCCCGGGTCCTCCATGGGCTGGGCCACGCCCACCACCGTGTAGGGATACCCGCTCAGGCGCACGACGCGGCCCACCACCGCCGAATCGCCGCCGAACGCGTCCTGCCACAGGTCCCACCCCAGCACCACGCGGGCGGCGCCGCCCTGGTCCTCCTCCGGGAGGAAGAAGCGGCCCAGGGCCGGGCGCACCCCCAGCACGTCGAAGAACGCCGCCCCCACCGACGCGGCGTCCACCTTCATGGCCCCGCCGTCGGCCTCCAGGGTGGGCTGGTATTCGTCGTAGAGGGCGCCCCCCTCGAACGCCGTGGACTGCTCCATCCAGTCGTAGAAGTCGGGCGCCGAGATGGTGCCGCGGCCGCCGCCGTCCGCGTCGTAGGAGAGGAGGCGCACGATGCGGTCGGGCTCGCGGAAGCCCAGCGGGCGGAGGAGCAGGCCGTCGACGACGCCGAATACCGCTGTCGTGGCGCCGATCGCCACGGCCAGCGTGGCCACCGCCACCAGCGTGAAGGCGGGCGAGCCCCGGAGCGCCCGCCAGCCGTAGCGCAGGTCCTGGCGCAGGGCGTCGGCGCCGCCGAAGCCCCGGGCCGCCCGGGCCCGCTCCTTCCACCGCTCCACGCCACCGAAGTCCCGGAGCGCGGTGCGCCGCGCCTCGGCCGCGCTCATCCCCGCGGCCATCCGCTCCCGGACCTCCATCTCCAGGTGGTAGGCCATCTCGTCGCCCATGTCCCGCTCGAAGCGGGACCGCCCCAGGAGCCCCCCCACCCAACGCCTCGTCCGCGTCAGCCAGCCCATGCGCGTCTCCCGTTCAGCCCGATGCCAGCACCGCCTGCACTGCCCCCACGAAGAGGTCCCAGCGGGCCCGCTCCTCGCCGAGCTGCCCGCGGCCGGCCGCCGTGAGGGTGTAGATCTTCACCCTGCGCCCCTCCTCCGAGACGCCCCATTCGGCGGCGATCCAACCCCGATCCTCGAGGCGGTAGAGCGCCGGATAGAGGGAGCCCTGGTTCACCTGCAACACGTCCCCGGACGTCTCCCGGATGCGCTTGCCGATGCCCCATCCGTGGAGTGCGCCGGCCTGCAGCGTCTTGAGGACGAGGAGGTCGAGGGTTCCCTGGAGGAGGTCCGCCTGTCGCCTGGCCACCGTACCGCCTTCGTGGAGGTGGATACCTAGACGTTCGACAATACGGGGGTGAAAAAGGTTGCTCCCCCGTCCCGGGGACCCTGCCTCGGAACGGGGGAGCGGGAGCCGCGGCGGGCGACGGCTCAGGTCGCCTTGCGCATCCCCTTGAAGGGGGTGTCGCCGCGGCCGCCCGAGATGGTCCCCTCCACGGTGTCACCCTTCACCGTGCCCTTGTAGGTCTGGGTGAAGGTGCGGTCGCCGGAGCCGAAGGAGACGGTGAACGTGAACGAGCTTCCGTCCACCTTGCCGTCGCTGATCGCGACGGTGTTGTCCCGGAGCTGGGTGCTGCCGGTGAGCTTGGCCCCGTCCTGGGTGAGGGTGAAGGTCTGGGTGCGCTCACCCCGGGGACCCTGGGAGGTGAGCTCCCAGGTGCCGGTCAGGTTGGGCTTGGACTGGGCCACCACGGGCGCGGCGAGGGCGAGGGCGGCCGCGAAGGCCGCCACGAGTGAAGCACGACGCATGGTCGAACTCCGGGAAGAAGGTTGCCGTCACAGGCGACGGCAGAGAGTAGAGACTCCCCGTAGGGGGGGTTCGTTAGCGGGGAGCGCTCCCTCAGTCCTTCGCTGCGAAGCGGGCCAGGATCCAGTTGGCGATCAGGTCCATGGCCTCGGGGCTGAACGTCTCCTGGATGGTCGCGTACTCGGACGGCGAGCCGGTGCCGGCGTGCTGGAAGAGGTGGTTGAGCCCGGGGAGCTCCCGGACGGTCGCGTCGGGGTTGCCCCCCTTGGCCAGCGCCTCCCGGATGGCCGCCAGGTTCTGCTCGGGCGGCACCTGCAGGTCCTTCGAGCCGTTCAGCGCCAGCACCGGGACCTTCACCTTCTCCAGCGTGGGCCGGGGGTCGTACGTGAGGAAGAAGCGGAACCACGGCGAGTTCACCTGGGCGAGCTGGGCCTTCATCGCCGCCTCACCTGCCGGAGACGTGACCCGCTCCCGTACGTCGGGCGGCAGCTCCGCCACGGCGGAGTCGAGGGCCGCCTGGAGCCTGGGCACCGCGGCGGCGGAGTCGGGCTCGGACGCCACCACGTCGAAGAGGGCGTCCTGGATCTTCCGGTTCGCCTCCACGGTGGCCTCCCCCGCGCCCTCGGCCCGGTTGATGAGCTCGCTCTGCAGGTGGAGGATGTCCCGGCCCGGGAGCCCGGGCCCCGCCAGCATCACCACGAACGCCACGTGGTCCGAGCGCACCGCGGCCATGGGGCCGATGAGGCCGCCCTCGGAGTGGCCCGCGATGCCCACGCCGTCGTCCTCGATCTCGGGACGCGCCCGGGCGAAGTCCACCGCCGCCAGGGCGTCGCTGGTGAAGTCCTGGCTGGTGGCCGCCTTGAACGCGCCGGTGGAGCCGCCCACGCCCCGGTCGTCGTAGCGGAGCACGGCGATGCCCTTGCGGGTGAGGTAGTCGGCTAGGACCAGGAAGGGCTTGTGGCCCAGGAGGGCCTCGTTCCGGTCCTGGGGCCCCGAGCCGCTCACCAGCACCACGGCGGGGAAGGGCCCGTTCCCCCGGGGCAGGGTGAGGGTCCCGGCGAGGCGCACGTCCGGATCGGGGGTGGGGACGGTCACGTCCTCCACCCGGTAGGGGTAGGGCGGCGTGGGCTCCTGGGGGCGGGGCGGCGGGGCGGCAGCGGCGCCCCCCTTCTCCAGGGTGAGGGGGAGGCTCCCGCCTCCCTGCTGCCACGTCCCCACCAGGCTGTCGCCGCCGTCCTGGAGGGTGGCGACGAAGGCGGCGCCGATCGACGCCACCTCGAAGCGCACCGTGGCGCCGTCCACCGTGACCGCGCTCAGGGGGATGCCCGTGGCGCCCTGGTCCGGGCTGTCCATGGTGCCCGTGAGGGTGCCGCCCTCGCCCGCCTTCACGTGGAGCACCAGGCGGAGCTTCATTCCCGATGGCAGGGCCAGCGCCCCCGTCCACGTCCCCACCACGGGGGGGCCGTCACCCGGTTGCTGAGCCAGGGCGCCGGCGGGCGCCGAACAGAGGGCGAGGGCGAGGGTGAGGCTCACGGGACCGCGCTTCAGGGAGGGCATGGGGTCTCCTTTCGAGGGAACGGACCCAGGGGGTACGGAGCGCTCCGCCCGTTCCTTCAGCTCCCCGGGCAGGCCGTTCCGCCTACGCCCGCCCGCGCAGCCCCCGCAGCGCCTCCTCCCAGCGGCCGAGCTCGGACAGCATCACCCCCGCCGCCTTCGCCTGCACCTCCCCCGGATCGAACGCGCCGGTCTCGTCGTCGATGTGCTTGGTGAAGAAGGGGATGGACACCGCTTCGGGGATGGGCATCATCCTGAGGGAGGTGGCCAGGAGCTTGGTCATCTGGACCGAGCGCGTGCCGGCGGAGACGCCGCCGTAGCTCACGAACCCCATGGGCTTGTACGCCCACTCCTTCGACAGGAACTGGAGCGCGTTGACCAGGGTGGCAGGGGCGAAGTAGTCGTATTCCGGTGTGACCACCACGAAGGCGTCGGCCCGCTGGACGGTCTCGCTCCACGCCTTGGTGTGGTCGTTCTCGTAGCGCTGGAAGCGGGGGTGCTCGTGCTCGTCGAGGAGGGGCAGGTCGACCTCCGCCAGGTCCACGCTCTCGATTTCGAAGCCCCCGTGCTCGCGGGCCCGGTCGAGCGCCCACTCCGCCACGAGGCCTCCCTTGCGGCCGGGGCGGGTGCTGGCGGTGATGATCTGCAGATGGGGCATGGAGCGTCCTCCGCTATCGCAGGATCATAGGGTCGGGCCGGGCGTCGGGTCCTCTCCGGCTTCCTCGTCTGCTGCCTCGGCGTCCTCCTCCGCGTCCACCTGGGGCGCCGCCGCCACCTTGCGGGGCAGCCACACGAGCGCGTCCTGGCGCGCCGCGAAGTGTAGGAGGGGCGCCTCGTCGGGGAGCTCCACACCGGCGGCGTGGGGGATGGTGTTCGTCTCGATCTCGGCCTCGGCGTGCTGGAGGCACCACGGCCGGTGGTGGATGTCCGCTCGCAGCGTGGCCCCATCGTCGGTGGTCGTGTAGAGGGCGTAGCGCTCCGTGAGGAAGTGCTCCAGCGTCCCCGGCTCGGGCCGGAAGACCCGGTCGATGGGGCGGTAGCGGCCGGCGAAGCTCGCCTCGCCGCCGTGCCGCTCACACCGGTAGGAAAGCCAGCCGTCGGCCACCTCCATGGCCATGGACGCCTTCCGGTAGGGGAGGCGGTAGCTGACCCGGGCGGCCCACACGGCCAGGTGGCTCCCGGCGTCCAGGCTGAAGAAGTGAACCCCCGGCTCGCCGTCCACCGTCACGTAGGTCCTGAGGTTCACCTCCAGGAATTCCGAAGCCCCCACCACCGGCACGGAGCGGACGTGGAACCCCGTGAGGCGGAAGGCCGCGAGCCCGATCCACCCCCGGCCGTCGAGGGTGTCCGGCTCGAGCGGCTCCGGGACCAGCTCCTGCAGGTGATCCTCGTCCACCGGCCAGTGGGCGAACAGCAGCTCGCGCCAGCTCTGGTACAGGGCCCAGGGGCGCCGGGGAAGCGGCCACGGGCGATGGTCCACGTCCTCCCGCATGGACCGGATCCAGCGCCGCCGCGTGCGCCCGGTCAGCGGGACCCCCCGTCGGCCTTCCCCTCGCGCGGAGCCGCGTTCGCGTCGGCGGAGCCCTTCGCTCCCGGCCGGCGGGGCCCCTGGGGGGCCGCCGTGCGCGCTTCCTGGTGGGCCATGGTCGCCTCCGCTCTGGTGCTCATCGAATGGTACGGGGACGCAAATCCTGCGCCTGCGGCCCCCCCTCTGGCACGCCCGATGCTAGCCCTCCCTCCGTCACTCCGCACCGGAGGCGTCCCCATGGAGGTCCAGTCCGGCAGCTCCGCCGTCACCCGGGGGGCGGCGGCCCCCACCCGGCGCGTGCGTGCTCGGTGGAAGGAGCCGTACCCGGGAGGCCCTGGCCAGTGGTCGTGGCCCCCTCCGAGCACATTCCCGGCATCCAGGAGGTTCACGCCACGGTGGTGCACATTCTCCATGAGCTTCTTTAGGTTACAGGGTCCGACCGCCGTTTCCGCAGCCAAGACGCAGTGACGCCCATGAAGCGCTTCGCCGTGGTTCTCGCCGTTCCCGCCCTCCTCCTCTCCACGCTGGCCCCACGGCCCCTGGCGGCCCAGCAGCGCTCCGGCTCCGTGCGGCTCGATTCGGCGCTGCTGGCCGGCTACCGGCTGGCGGAACCTCGGCCCCGACCGGGGCGGCCGCTCCATCGCCGTGACCGGGGTCCGGGGCCGTCCGGAGCAGGCGTATTTCGGCGCCGGCGGCGGCGGCCTCTGGAAGACCACCGACGCCGGCGACACGTGGGCGCCGGTGACCGACTTCCAGATCACCTCGGCGTCGGTGGGCGCCGTGGCGGTGAGCGAGGCCGACCCCGACGTGGTCTACATCGGCACGGGCGAGTCGGAGATCCGGGGCGACATCATGCCCGGAGACGGCGTCTACCGGAGCCGGGACGGCGGCGCGACGTGGACGCACGTGGGCTTCGAGGACGTAGACGCCATCTCCAAGCTGCGCGTCGACCCCCGGGACCCGCGACGTGGTCTACGCCGCGGTCTTCGGGAAGTACGGAGCGGCCAGCCCGGAGCGGGGCGTCTACAAGAGCACCGACGGCGGCGACAGCTGGACGAAGATCCTCTTCAGGAACGACAGCACCGGCGCCATCGACATCGCCATCGACCGCACCCGCCCCGACGTGCTGTACGCGTCGCTGTGGCAGGCGTACCGGAACGAATACACCATGTCGTCGGGCGGCGCGGGGAGCGGGCTCTTCAAGAGCACCGACGGGGGTGCCCACTGGACGGAGATCACCCGCAACCCGGGCCTTCCCCAGCAGGGGCTGGACGGCAAGATCGGCGTCACGGTGTCCCGGGCGAACCCGGACCGCCTCTACGCCCTGGTGGAGAACGACGAGGGCGGCCTCTTCCGGAGCGACGACGCCGGGGCCACCTGGGAGCGGGTGAACGACGACCGCAGGATCCGGCAGCGGGCCTTCTACTACACCCACGTCTTCGCCGACCCGAAGGACCCGGACGTGGTCTACATGGAGAACACGTCGCTGTACCGCTCCAAGGACGGCGGCAAGACGCTCCAGCGCCTGGGCGGCACCCACGGCGACTTCCACGACCTGTGGATCGACCCCGACGACCCCACCCACATGGTGGTGGGCAACGACGGGGGCGGCGCCGTGAGCGTGGACACGGGGAAGACCTGGACCGAGCAGGACTTCCCCACGGGGCAGTTCTACCACGTGGCCACCACCGCCCACATCCCCTACCACGTATGCGGCGCCCAGCAGGACAACAGCACGCTGTGTGTGCCGTCGGACGTGAACGCCGAGCGCTTCCGCTCCGGCGGGACAGGGCGCGGCGGCGACGACGACGGCGCGAGCCCCGGCGTGGCGGACCTCACGGCGGGCACCATGGCGTCGGCCTACCCGGTGGGCGGGGGCGAGCCGGGCTACATCGCCCCCGACCCCGAGAACCTGAGCCTCTTCTACTCGGGGGCCAACAACGGGCGCTACGTAGACAAGTACAACCGCGTCCTGGGCACCTCTCGGGAGGTGGACCCGTACCCGTGGTTCTACTCGGGCGAGCCGTCGGAGAGCATGGTCGAGCGGTGGCAGTGGACGTTCCCCATCCTCTTCTCGCCCCTGGACCCCCACACCCTGTACGTGGCGTCCCAGCGGCTGTGGAAGACCACCGACGGAGGCCGCTCCTGGCAGGCCCTCTCCGGCGACCTCACCCGCCACGACCCGAAGACGCTGGGACCCTCGGGCGGACCCATCACCCACGACATGAACGGGCCCGAGGTGTACGCCACCGTCTTCGCCGTGGGGCCCGGCAAGGTGGACCAGAACGTCATCTGGACCGGTTCCGACGACGGGCTGGTCTACGTGACCCGTGACGGCGGCAAGCACTGGACGAACGTCACCCCGCCCGGGATGCCCGACTTCGGGCGCGTCAGCCAGATCGACGCCTCGTCGTGGGACGCGGGGCGGGCGTACGTGGCCGTGAAGCGGCCCCTCCTGGAGGACCAGGCGCCCTACGCCTTCAAGACCGACGACTACGGCCGCACCTGGACGAAGATCGTCCGGGGCATCCGCCCCGACGCCTACGTGCACGCGGTGCGGGAGGACCCCACCCGCAAGGGCCTCCTCTACGCCGCCACCCAGCACGGCGTCTACATCTCCTGGGACGACGGCGGCCTGTGGCAGCCCCTGGACCCGGGGCTCCCCGACGTGCCCGTGGTGGACCTGGTGGTGGAGGACAACTCCCTCGCCATCGCCACCCACGGCCGGGGCTTCTGGATCCTGGACGACCTGGCGCCCCTCCGGCAGGCGACGTCCACCACCACGTCGCGGGACATGGTCCTGTTCGACCCGCCCGTGGCGTACCGCTCCGGCGACGGCGTGACGCTCTCGTACTGGCTGGGCCAGGCGCCGAGCGCGGCCAAGCTGGAGATCGTCGACGGCACCGGGCAGGTGCTGCGCACCTTCGAGCCCGCCGACACGGCGGTGGAGCGGGACCGCTGGCAGGGACCGGCGCTGCCGGTGGAGAAGGGGCTCAACGAGCTCCACTGGGACCTCACCACCCAGCCCTGGACGTCGTTCCCGGGCATGATCCTGTGGGGCGTGAGGGACGCCGCGCCGGCGGTGCCGCCGGGGACGTACACGGTGCGGCTCACCGCCGACGGCACCACCGAGAGCACCCGGGTGGAGGTGCGCAGGAACCCCTGGATTCCCGACGTGAGCGACGCCGACCTCCAGGCCCAGTACGCCTTCGGGCGCAAGGTGTGGGAGCAGGTGGACAAGGCGAACAGGGCGGTGGTGGCCATCCGCCGGGTGAAGGCCCAGATCGACGACCGGCTGGAGAAGTCGGACGACGCGCGGCTGAAGGCCGCCGCCGACAAGCTCACCACCGACGCCTCGGCGGTGGAGGGCGACATCTACCAGGTGAAGAACCGGAGCAACCAGGACCCCCTCAACTTCCCCATCCGGGTGAACAACCGGCTGGCCAACCTCTTGTCCATGTCGGAGCGGGGCGACGGGCCCCCCCGGGAGGGGATGCGGGACGTCTTCCGCATCATGTCCGACCGGCTCCAGGGGTACACCCAGCGGCTGGACCAGGTGTGGGCCACGGACCTGGCGGAGGTGAACCGGCAGCTGGAGCGGTTGGGGCTGCCCCGGGTGGATCCCGACGCCAAGACCAAGCTGGTGTCGGAGCGGGAGTAGGAGCCTGGCGTGCCCCACCCGCTGTGCGTGACCTGCGGCACCCAGTTCGACGGCGACTCGCCACCCGCGGCTTGCCCGATCTGCGAGGACGCGCGTCAGTACGTCGTGGAGGCGGTCACGGCACCGTCTCGTCCCGCAGCAACACCTCCCTGAAGGCGATCTCCTCGGCAGCCAGCACGAAGAGGGTGGTGGGGAGCCCGGCGGTCCGGTCGTGGAGGCGCCCGTAGTAGGCGGCGTACGCCTCCGCACCACCCTCCACCGTGTCGGGTGCGGCCATCCCCATGAGAACCAGGTCGGCCCCGGTGGAGGATTCCCGCACGAGCTCCGGGAAGCTTCGGCCGTCCGCCACGAGCACCTCGGGGTGCACGCCCGTGCGGGTGCGGGCCACCATCCGGCGGAGGTTCGCCTGGGCGTCCCGGGCGGCCTGCTCGCCCGGCACCACCATCTTCATGCGCACGTCGGCGTCCTGCCACGGCAGGCTCGTCTTCAGGAGGTAACCCAGGATGAGGAGGAGGGCGCCGTTCCCCTGGAGGCCGCCCCACCAGATGTCCACCCGTGGCCGCTCCCGAGGAGGGCGGGGCTCACCCTCCCGCACGATGACCACGTTGCGCCGGTTCTCCCAGAACGTGCGCACCATGGCGCAGTAGCGCAGCCGGGTGGCGGTCTCCTCGCTGGCGCCCAGGAGCACCGTGTTGGGGACCAGCGCCCCCAGCCCGTACGACTCCACCAGCCGCTCGGCGCCGGCGAAGGAGTCGGGGGCCGACACCACCCGCACCAGGGCCTGCACCCCCCGCTTGGCCATGTACTCCCGGATGTTCTGCTCCATGGTCCGCTTGCGGTCGATGCTCACGCTGCCGGAGGGGAGCACGGTGGCGACGGTGGTGAGCCCCCGGGCGTGGGCGAAGGCGTCGGCCAGCTCCACCAGGTGCCAGCGGCGGGTGGGGGCTCCCGACAGCACGAGGAAGTGGGGACGCCAGTTGCGGGGGTCGGTCGCGTCCCGGAGGCGGAGCAGGCCGGAGCGGGTGAGGGCCATCCACACGCCCCGTCGCACGTCGCCCCAGGCCGCCTGCAGCCCCCGGCGCTCGAGCCACAGGAAGATCGCCGCGACGACCAGGGCGGCCACCACGGTGGCCAGTGGGTTGATGAGGAACATCACCCCCACGCAGCCCGCCGCGCCCAGCAGCGACCAGATCCAGTGGACGCGGAAGGAGGGACGAAAGGAGGGGCTCTGGAGGAAGCGCTCCACCCCGGCGGCGATGTTCAGGACGCCGTAGGTGGTGAGGAAGAACATCGTGAGGACGGGGGCGATGAGGTTCAGGTT
Organism: uncultured Gemmatimonadales bacterium; assembly: GCA_963720485.1. GTDB lineage: Bacteria > Gemmatimonadota > Gemmatimonadetes > Longimicrobiales > Gaopeijiaceae > MFD05684-c1. The sequence continues at coordinate 3,268,058 of OY970395.1, read as the reverse complement.
GCCGAACCACACCGCCACCAGCGCCAGGGCCAGGGTCAGCGCCGTCCCGGCCCTGGGGATGTCCTCGCTCCCGCTGCCCTTCCCGAGCCAGCGCAGGGGCGGCGGCAGCACGCCGTCCCGGGCCAGCGCCTGCAGCACGCGCGGCGCGCCCATGATGCTGCCGACGGCGCTGGACAGGGTGGCGCCCCACACCCCGAGGAGGATGGCGTTCCCCCACCAGGCGATCCGCCGCATGATGAGCGGATCGGCCACCAGGGTCGAGGCGTCGGCCCTGCTCGCCAGCAGCACCGGAAGCCCCATGTAGATGAGGTAGCCCGTGCCGATGGCGGCGAACGTGCCCCGGGGGATGGAGCGCCCCGGGTCCTCCAGGTCGCCCGACATGTTCACGCCCGCCATGATCCCCGTCACCGCGGGGAAGAAGACGGCGAACACCGCCCAGAAGGGCTCCGACCGGCTCTGGGGCAGCCCCCACATCTCCACCGTGGTCCCCTCCAGGGGCTTGCCCAGGGCGAAGGAGATCAGGGAGAGGGCGATGGCCGCCATGATGACGTACTGGGCGCGGATGGCCGCCCGGGTGGACGCCAGGGCCAGCCCTGCCACCACCGCCGTGGTGGCCACCCCCACCCAGCGGGCGTCGAGTTGGGGGAAGGCATCCACCACGCTCTCGGCGAAGCCCACCGTGTACAGGGCCACGCTGAGCCCCTGGGCCAGGAACAGGGGGATGCCCACCGCGCCCCCGGTCTCGATGCCCAGGGAGCGGCTGATCATGTAGTAGGCGCCCCCCGCCCGGACCCGCTGGTCGGTGGCGATGGCGGCGATGGAGAGCGCCGTCAGGAACGTGATGGACGTCGACAGCGTCACGATGATGAGCGTTCCCAGGAGCCCCACGTTGCCCACCACCCACCCGAAGCGGAGGTACATGATGACCCCCAGGATGGTGAGCACCGACGGCGTGTAGACGCCGCCGAAGGTGCCCAGGCCGCCTTCCCGACCGGCGGTGACGTACGCCCGGGGGGGGCGCGTGGGAGGTGCTTCGCGCGGATCGCTCATCCAGGGCTCCTCCCCGGGGGGGCGGGTCGCGGGACGGGAGGCCCCCGGCGCGGGCGGGCCGACGGACGGTCCGGGGCGGGAACGGATAACATCCGGGGCGCCGCTGAACCACCGGGCGCCGCCGAAGCAGGGATGGGCCTGCCGGACGGGGGGGCGGGGAGAGGCCCTCGGCGCCTACTGCTGCTGGGCGTTCCTCACCCGCACCGCCTCCTCGAAGGAGCGGCGCAGGCGTGGGCTCCCGCGGTAGTCGGCCAGGACGCGGCGGCCGTTGGGGAGGTCCTGGATCACGTAGCCCAGGACCGTGGCCATGACGGCGCCCTCCTCGCTCTTCGTGGCCCGGAAGCGGCGGCGGAAGTCCTGGAGGACGGGCTCGAAGGCGGGGTCCTCCCAGCGTTCGGGCGTCACCCCGAGGTGGAGGAATTCGGCCAGGGTGGCGGAGAAGGTGGGAGGCGGTGGGCGGTGCCAGAACGACACGTCGGGCCCCAGGGCCGCGAGGGGCGCCGGGAGGTAGACGTCGGCCCCCCGGGGGACGCGGCGGACCAGGGCCGGGTTGTAGCGCTTCACCTCGTCGGCGGTGAGCCCGCTCCTGCGCACGACCTCCCCCAGCGGGATGTCCCGCGGCGCCCGCATGGCGTAGACGGGCCGCTGGGGCGTCCCCGCCCGCAGCTGCTCCACCGTCGCCTGGTTCCCGAACACCATCTCGGCGTACACGTACGATCGGGGGCCGAAGGTCCCGATCACGTCCCGGAAGGCCCGGGGCGAGAGGGTACGGAGGTCCCGGGCGAAGTCCGCCCCCACGAAGTAGCGCTCCCGCACGTCGGCGGCCCCGAGGCGGGCCCCGTTGATGAGGGTGCGCCCCACGTTGGCGTCGCCGGCGTGGTGCTCCGAGAGGGCGGGGATGAAGCTCCCGTACTTGGTGGCCAGGACCGTCAGGTAGGCGGCGCAGTAGGCGGCCTGGGTGGTCTGGTTCTCGGCCTCGATGACCCGGCCAGACATCCGCTTCAGACGGTCCCAGTTGCGGGGCAGCCACTGGCAGAACCCCACGGCGCCCGCCTCCGAGCGCACCTTTCCGGCCAGCCCCGACTCCACCACCGCCTGGGCCAGGCCGATCTCCGCCGGGACGCCGAAGCGTTCGTAGATGGCGCCCCATTCCCCGAGGAACGCGCCGTAGCGCCGGGCGCCCGGCCGCAGGAAGCCTCCCCGGGTGGGGTTGTGGACCGCCGACCCCGCGTCCGGCTCCAGGAGCCGGGCCACCTGGTCCCGCCGGTCGTCCAGGCGGTCGGGGAGGAAGGCCCGGGCCAGCGCGGCGGCAGCGGCGGGGTCGGTGACGCTCCCCTCGTTGCGCCAGTCGCCCTTCACCGGGAAGCGGGCGAGGAGATGGCCGTCCCGGGCGCTGCCGAATGCGATGGAGCCGTCGGGGATGAGGAAGACCTGCTCCCAGAAGGCATAGCTCGGCCGGTGGAGCACCATGACGTCATGGTCGAGGGCCAGCCGCTCCCGGGCGTACGCCTGGACGAGGTCGTCGTCGGGCCCCGGAGCTCCGGGCGCTGGGCGGCCGGTGGCGGGACGGGGAAGGCCGAGAGCGAGGAGGGCCAGGAGGAGGAGCGGACGGGTGGGCATCGGGAGGCGGAGCCGGAGGGGACGACCGGAGGGCCGACCCCACGAATCTCCTGCGCGGGGGCGTCCTCCGCAATCGTGATGATCGGGAGGGCGGCGAGACGGCGGCGGCCGCCTCCTTCAGCCCGGGGGCTCGTCCAGCCCCAGCGCCTGCAGAAGGATGCGGGCGACGTCGCCCGGGTCCTCGATCTGGTGTCCACCCGGGCGCTCGGCCAGCTGCACGCGCCCCGGCGGCGCCTCCCGGCAGAAGGAGTCCTTCTCCTCGCTGCCGTACACGCACAGGAGGGGGATGCCGGTGATGCGCGCCACCTCCGGCAGCAGGGGGAGGTCCCCGGCGCGGTGGACGTCCCGCACCAGGTCGTCCAGGTGGAAGTGGAAGCTGGCCGCCTCGGCGGGGCCGAGGAGTGCCACCAGCCGCACCCGGTCCCTCAGGTCGGCGGGCAGCCGGGTCACCACGAAGGGCAGCAGGTCCGCGCCACGGGAATAGCCCACCAGGACGATCCCCGGCCGCCCCCACGCCGCGGAGTAGCTCCGGAGCACGCCCTCCACGTCACGGGCCACCCCGTCGGGGGTGCGCTCGTGGTGCTCCAGGTAGCTCCGGGCCTCGAGGCCCACCACCGGCACGCCGTGCTCCGCCAGTGCGGTGGCGATGCCCCGGTCGGCCGACGCCCAGTTGCCGTCGCCGCTGATCATGAAGGCGAGCATGGGCTGGGGTGGCCCGGTCGCCGTCACCTCCACCAGCGGGAGCTTCTCCTGGGCGGACAGGGGCCCGGGGGCGAAGGGGGGGGAGGAGCCACAGCGCCGCCAGCAGGGGCCCGAGCCCGGGGCGACGCCGGCGTCTCACCCGGTGCGGTTCCATAGACGGCCGAGCCAGTGTCCCAGCGCCAGCGCGGCCATGTCCACCATGGCGTTGGAGATGCTCTCGGGCCCCGCGGTGACGAACAGCGCCCGCCCCCATTCCCGGCGCTCGAACGCCTGCTCCGCCGCCTCGTAGGCCACGGCCAGGGCGAGGGACGATCCCAGGGGCAGGTCCATGAGGCCCATGGCCAGCCCCGACCCGAAGTGCACGGCGGTCCAGGGGTCGAGGGCGGCCTGGTTCTGCTCGGCCTTCTCGGTGGCTACGATCTTCATCGGCGGGTGACGCCTTTCGCTCGTGGTCCATGGATGCCTGGTTCCGGCGGAGGTCCCGGCTCCGGCGGAGGCGCAGGTTCCGGTCTTCCCTCGACAGCGCGACGGCGCCTCCTTCCTACCCTCGTGGGGGCGAGATGGGCCGGCCGGGATGCCGCCCGGGTGCGTGGTGGCCCCGCTGCCGGCTCGCCGGGGCAGGGTTGTTGCTCATCTGCGGCGCATGTGCCCTTTCCGCCGACCCGTCTCGTTCGTGGACGTGATGGTCGCCGCCCTGGTGGCGAGCGCCCTCGCGTCCTGCTCCGGCTCTGACGCACCCTCCTCCCGAGGGGCCGCGACCGCCGGGGAGACCCCCGCCTGCGACACCGCGGCGGCCGCCCGCGCGGCTCGCCTCCTGGGCTCGCACCTCCAGGACGTGAGCCTCCTGGCCCCCGACAGCATCCGGATACCCGCGCTGCGTGAGGCGTACGGCGGCCTGGTGACCGACTCCCTCCTGGCGGCGTGGGTGGCTCGGCCCGGCGACGCGCCCGGACGCGGTGTGTCGAGCCCGTGGCCCGACCACATCGAGGTGCGGCGGGTGGAGGGGGCCGGCGGTGGAGCGTGCCGGGTGGAGGCCGAGGTGGTCTACGCGACGAGCGCCGACGCCCCCCGCTCGGTCCGCCGCGAGCCCGTGACGATCCGGGTGGTGGAGGGAGACGGTTGGCGCGTGGCGTCGTGGGAAGGCGCCGGCGGGGCGGGGGACTCCGTCTCGTCCCCGGCGACGCTTCCCTCGGATTCCGCCACCGCCGGCTCCCCCTCGGCGAGGCGCCCCTCCGGCGCCGCCGCCTCCGGGACGGCGCTCCCGTCCGATTCCGCCACCTCGGCGGCCGCCGCGGCCGACGTGATCCGGCGCTACTACGCCGCCATCGAGGCCGGCGACTACCCCCGGGCGTACCGCCTCTGGGGCAACGGCGGCGAGTCCAGCGGCCAGACCCTGGAAGGATTCACGCGGGGCTTCGACGAGACCGCCCACGTGGAGGCCGACGTGGGCGCGCCCGGGCGGGTAGAGGGCGCGGCGGGCTCCCGCTACGTGGACGTCCCAGTGGAGGTGCGCGCCACCACCACGGCGGGAGAGCACCAGCGCTTCCGGGGCACCTACACCCTCCGGCGCACCGTCATCGAGGGCTCCACGCCGGCCATGCGCCGCTGGCACATCACGTCCGCGGACATCCGCCAGGTGCCGTGAAGGCAGCCGGGGAGGCGCCGCCGCGGTGCAGCGAGGGCCGGGGCGGAGGCGCCCCCGCGGTGCAGGGAGCCGCCCGGGGAGGCGCCGCCGTGCCTTCCGGGCGGCGGCGGCTCACTTGTGGCCCTGGACCTCCCGAGGCCGGTAGGGCGCCTCCAGCCGCTGGACCTCCTCCTCGGTGAGCTTCACGTCCACGGCGGCCACGGCGTCCTCCAGGTGGCGCATCTTGGTGGCACCCACGATGGGAGCGGTGACGGCCTCCCGGGCCAGGAGCCAGGCGAGGGCCACCTGGGCGCGGGACACGCCCCGCTCCTCCGCCACCTCGCCCACCGCGCGCTGGATGGCCTCCCGCTCGGGGAAGTCGTAGAGGCGGCGGGAGTAATCGTCGTCCTCGCCCCGGGTGGTCGCCTCCCGCTCGTCCGGCAGCCGGGCCAGGTAGCCCCGGGCCAGGGGGCTCCAGGGGATCACGCCGATACCCTCCTCCCGGCACAGGCAGAGCATCTCACGCTCCTCCTCCCGGTAGAGGAGGTTGTAGTGGGGCTGCATGGACGCGAAGGGCGTCCAACCGTTCACCTCGGCCACCCGCTGGGCCCGGGCGAACTGGTAGGCGTACATGCTGGAGGCGCCGATGTAGCGCACGTAGCCCGCACGCACGCAGTCGTGGAGCGCCTCCATGGTCTCTTCGATGGGCGTGTGGTAGTCCCAGCGGTGGATCTGGTAGAGGTCGATGTAGTCGGTGTCCAGCCGCCTCAGGGAATCCCGCACGCTGTCCAGGATGTGCTTCCGCCCCAGCCCACCCCGGTTGGGGCGGTCGGAGAAGGGGAAGAACACCTTGGTGGCGATGACGACCTCGTCCCGCCGCGCCATCTCGCCCAGGAGCTTGCCCGTCACCTCCTCGCTCACCCCCAGGGAGTACATGTCGGCCGTGTCGTAGAAGGTGATGCCCAGCTCCATCGCCCGTGCCACGATGGGCCGGGCGTCGGCCTCGGGGAGCACCCACGGACGCCAACCCGGATCACCGTAGCTCATCATCCCGAGGCAGAGGCGTGATACCCCGAGACCGGTCCTGCCCAGCTTCACGTACTCCATGCGGATGGTCCTCTCCGGTTGCATTTCGGTGGGGGTGATGCGCCCGCGGGGCGCGGCTTCCCTGGCCGCGGCGCCCGCGGGGGCAGCATAGCCTCCGGGGAGCACACGGTCGACCGGGCGGCATTGGGGCGGGGCGCAGCCCCCCTGTGCACGCGCCCGGCCCGCCATGGCGCCGCCCCTTCCGGGAGTCCAGCGTTCCAGGGACGCGGGTGCGCCCATGCGACGGCGAGCCGACGCGCGGCCGAGCGGCCGCCCGGCTCTGGTCGGCGGCGGTGAAGCCAACCGGGCCCGCGGGGCAGGGAAGTATGCGCCACGGCCGACGGCGCCGTCGGGCGGTTGGCGGGGCACCGGGGCGCAGGCCCCCGGGCCCCTGGAGGCGGGTCGCCGGGGCCGCCCGGGGCGGGAAGAATCCGCCACAACGGGCGGCGCTGGCCGGCGCTGGCGGATTCCTCCCGCTCTGCGAACCCAATCCGCCAGAAGCGGTCGACGTCGGAGGCGTCGTGACGGATTCTTCCCGCTCTGCGAACCCAATCCGCCAGAACGTCGCGACCAGGGCGGCTCTGGCGGATTCTTCCCGGTGAACGGCGACGGCGAGCGCCGCATCGTCGCCCTCGCGGCTTCCCAGCACGGGGTGGTCACCCGGGCGCAGCTCGTCGCCCTCGGGCTCTCGTCCTCGGCCATCGGACGCCGGATGAGGTCGGGGCGCCTGGGCGTCCTCCACCGGGGCGTGTACCTCGTGGGGCCGGTGGCGCCGCCCGGAGCGGCCGAGATGGCCGCGGTGCTCGCCACCGGCGAGGGGGCGGTGGTGAGCCACCGGAGCGCCCTCCACCTCTGGAGTGGCAGCCCGTCCCCGCTTCCGGCCGGCGCTCCATGCACCATGCACGGGGCACCCCCCGGGGGGCCCGCCCCTCCCGTGGACGTGACCGTCGCCGCCAACCGGGGGCGCCGCCCCGGCATCCGCGTCCATCGGGTCCCGGGCCTGGACCCCGACGAGCGCACCCTCGTGGAGGGCATCCCCGTCACGACGCCCGCCCGCACGCTCCTGGACATGGCGGCCGTGGTGGGCGCGCGTGAGCTCGAGCACATCGTGGCGCGCGCCGAGCGAGAAGGGCAGGTCACCCGAGACGACCTCGCGGCCCTCCTGGCGCGCCACCCCCGCAAGCACGGCGCCGGCGCGCTCCGGTCCGTCCTCGAGGCGACGGGCGGCCCCGCCCTCACGCGCTCGGAAGCCGAGGCCCGCACCCTGGCCCTGCTGCGCGAGGCCGGGCTGCCGCCCCCCGAGACCAACGTGAGGGTGGGCCCCTACGAACTGGACGTCTTCTGGCGAACGGCGGGCATCGCGGTGGAGGTGGACGGCTTCGCCCATCACGCGACGCGGCCGCGCTTCGAGGGGGACCGGCGCCGGGACGCGTGGCTGGCGGCCTCCGGCATTACAGTGATCCGGCTCTCCTGGCGCCAGATCACCGAGCGGCGGACGGCCACCGCCGTGCAGGTGGGGCAGGCCCTGGCGCAGGCCATGGCGCGGCGCCGGTGAGGGACGGATCGCCCCCCGCCGCCTGCCCGCCCGCGCTCCACCCTCCCTCAGCCCCCGGCCTCCCCGTGGGTGTCCCACCAGTCCACCCCCCGGGCATCGTCCCGGTACATGTCCTCGTCGATCCAGGGCATCGGGCCGTACGGGCGCGCTTCGGGCCAGAGCTCGTCCAGGGTGTCGGCGTCGTACAGCGTGCCCGCCTTCATCACCCAGCGGATCGCCGTGGTGTTGTGGATGTCGTCCAGGGGGTTGGCGTCCAGCACCAGGAGGTCGGCCACCTTGCCGGGCTCCAGCGAGCCCAGGTCGTCCTCCAGCCCCAGGTAGCGGGCGCCCCGCAGGGTGGCCAGCTCCAGCGTCTGCATGGGCGTCATGGCGCTGGACGCCATCCACATCTCCCAGTGGGAGCCAATGCCGTGCTGCTGGCCGTGGGAGCCGATGGCGGCCTCGCCTCCCTGGGCGATGACGTCGGCGGCGCCCTGGGCGATGAAGGGGAAGGTGTAGTCGGTGAGGGGGCGGAGCTCCCGCCGCCGGGTGGGCGGGACGAGGTGGCGCCAGGGCAGCCAGCGCTGCTGCTTGGGCTCCTTCCACACGTCGCGGGTTTGCCAGAAGTACTGCTCGTTCCACGCCGCCGCACCGCCCACGATGAAGGTGGGGGAGTAGGTGGCGTTCGCCTTCCCGAAGAACTTCGCCACGTCACCGTAGATGGGCGCGTAGCTCAGGGGGTGCTCCCACCCCGTCTGGCCGTCCAGGGTGGTGCTGATGTTGAACGCCAGGTCGCTCCCCTCGCCCGTCTCCATCAGCCCCATCTCCCGGGAGATCTGGGCCAGCCACTGGCGCTGCTGACGGAGCGGCTGTCCGTACTGCTTGATGGACACGGCGCCCCAGTCGGCCAGGCGGCGCACCTCGTGGAGGGCGTCGTCGTACGTGGCGATCTCGTTGGTGCGGGGGCCGTCTCCGGGGGAGAGGTTCTCGCCGGTGCTGAACATGCGCGGGCCCGTGATCACGCCCGCCTCCACCATCTCCGCCTCGGGGAAGAACGCCGGGGACCATCCGATGGGGTCCATGGTGGTGGTGACGCCGTACGCCAGGTAGGCGGCGGCCTCGAAGTCGTGCTTCGGGAGGATGCCCGAGTGCTCCCGGTGGTGGTGGGAGTGGACGTCCACGATGCCCGGCATGATGGTGGTGCCCGTGGCGTCGATGACGCTGTCCACGCCGGCGACGTCGCACGCGCCCACGCACTGGATGCGGCCGCCCCGCACCACCACCGTCCCGTCTTCGATGACCTGGCCGTCCTTCATGGTGATGATGCGTGCGCCGGTGAGGGCCACGCTGCCGCTGGGGATGGCCCGGGGCACGCTCAGGCGGATCTCCGTGGTGTCGGTGCGGCCGCTGGCCACGTCGTGGACGTAGTAGCGGTGGCCGCCGCCCAGCTCCACGGTGCCCGGCCCCCGCCAGCGGGGGTTGTAGCCGCCCTCCAGCGTGAGGCGCACGACGCCCGGCGAGTGGCGGGTCATGCGGGGCGGGGCTGCGGCGGGAGCCTCCGCCGGCAGCGCTCCCACGTACGCGTTGAGTCCCGCCGTGAACGCCACGTGGCGGCCGTCGGGGGCCACCACCACCTCGTCGGCGTACGGCAGGATCAGGTGGGCCCGGCGGTCGCTCCCGTCGGGGCGGGCCGACATGAGGACGATGCCCCGGGACGCCGAGTCGGGGGGCGCTTCCTCGGGCCAGTACACGCGCCCGCCGGGGCCCAGCGACGCGCGCACCACGTGGCGCCGCCCCCCGGCCTGGGCCCCGCCCTCGTGGCGGACGCTGCTGCGGGCGATGACGGGGAGCCCGTCCCCGGACGCCGAGCTTCCGCCGCCTCCTGCCCCCGCGGCGCCGCCCGCGCCTTCTGCCACCGGCAGCCGCACCAGCTCGTACCACGGGTTGCTGGCCCACGTGCGCCCCCGGGCGGTGGCGCCGGAGCCCCGGCTCACCACCAGCGAGCGTCCGTCGGGGGTCCACACCGGGTTCACGTACTCGCCCGCCTCGGCGGTGAGGCGCACGGGCTCGCCGCCTCCCGCCGGGATCCGCCACACCTGGCCTCCGGCCGTGTCGTCCCAGGTGGTGAACGCCAGCGAGCGCCCGTCGGGCGACCACGCCGGGGTGTACTCCAGGGGCTCGAACGAGGCCGGCGTCAGCCGCCGGGGCGCGGCGCCCGGGCGGTCCACGACCCACAGCTTGCCCACCGCCTGGAAGACCAGGCGCGACCCATCGGGGGAGGCGGTGGGCCAGCGGGCGAAGCGCACCTCCACGGGGCCGTCGGACAGGGGGTGGTGGCCCTTGGCCATCTCGGTGAGGGTCCGGTGCACCCGGGCCGAGAACGGGATGGTGGTGACCCGCCCCGTGGCCGGGTCCAGGCGGCGCAGGTGCCCGCCCTGGGACAGGACGATGGAGCGGCCGTCGGCGGACCACGCGTAGGCGGGCAGCACCCGGAGCGTCTTGATGCCCTCCGCCATGTCCATCTCGATGGGGTCCATCACGAGCCGCTCGGCGCCGGTGCGCAGGTCCCGGAGGAAGAGGGCCGTGCGCGGCCCGAGCTCGTGCCCCTTGAACGCGATGGTGCCGTCGGGGATGCGGCGGGCGAAGGCGAGCCAGCGTCCGTCGGGCGACGCCTCGGGGGCGATGGCCCCTCCGCTGGAGCCCCGGTACTGCTCCTGGTCCTCGCCGGCCGTGACCTGGGAGACCCGGCCCGAGGCCAGCTCCAACCGCCGGATCTGCCACCCGCCCTTGATGAAGTCCTCCTCCCCCGTGCGCACGTGGTAGTAGAGGAAGGCTCCGTCGGGCGACAGCGAGGGCCAGGAGGCACCCCGCTGGTCCGGCCCCACCAGGCGGCGCCCCGGGCCTCCCCCCACCGGATGGAGGAAGATCCCGCTCTCGCCCGCCCGCCCCCGGGCCTGCTGACGCACGACCACGGCGGCGCCGTCGGGGGTCCACACCGGCTCGGCCATGCGGATGCCCCGGTCCAGCACGAGGGGCCGGGGGTTGCCGCCGTCGGCGTCCATCAGCCACAGGTTGCTCTGGCCGTCCCGGTCCGAGATGAACGCGATCGTCGTGCCGTCCGGGGAGTAGCGGGGGTGGTAGTTGGTCGCGACGCCGCTCCCCTGGGTGAGGCACTCGGCCTCCCCGCCCGCGGCGGGTACCCGGTACACCTGGCCCAGGAGGTCGAAGGCGATCCAGCGCCCGTCGGGCGAGGGGTCCACCGACATCCACGTCCCCTCCGTGGTGACGAAGTCCACCTCACGGGTGGCGCCCCGGGCCAGGGTGGGGTCCCAGGAGCGGTCGGAAGGCGTCGATGGTGGCGGCCGTGGACGACTGGGCCTCCACGGCGGCGGCGCCTGCGCCCCACGCCACGAGCAGCGCCAGCGCCACCAGCCCACGGCGGCGCGCCTCCCCGCCGGAGCGTCCGCCGCCGCCCCGGCGCGACGTGTCCGGGCCACCAGCGACGGGCGCGCGAGGGGTCGAGACGGCACCGGGGGAGAAGCGCGGATGCTGCACCATGGGCGTGGCCTCCGGAGGAAGGGGAGCGGGAATCCCCAACCTGCGCTTCAGGGTGGCGGAGGCGCCATGGGGCCCCCCGGGGCACGCGAGTTGCGTATGAAGAGCCAGACCCCTCATCCCCTTCCTGGGAGCCCACCATGCTCTGGACCCTCGCCGTCATCCTGATCATCCTCTGGTTGCTGGGCTTCACCGTGTTCCACGTCGCCGGCGGGCTGATCCACCTGCTGCTGGTCATCGCGGTGGTGGTCATCGTCTTCCGCCTGGTCACGGGACGCCGCGTGTGACGGGAGGGCGGGCACGGCGAAGGACCCCGGGGCCGGAGGCGTAGTACAACACTTCGACGCTCTCCTCCGACCCGCGAAGTGCCGTGACCACCCTGGCGCTGGCCGAACGACAATCCGACATCCTCGCCGCCCTCCGACGTCTGGGGGGCGAGGCCACGGTGGGCGACGTGGTCGCCTCCACCGGCCTTCCCTCCACCGAGTCCGAAGCGGCGCTCAAGAGCCTGCTGGAGAGCCACCAGGGGCACCTGGCGGTGTCGGACTCGGGGGAGCTCCTCTACCGCTTCGACGAAAAGCTCATCGAGCGGGGCAGCGAGCCCCTGCTCGCCCGGGTGAAGCGCCGCGCCTGGAGCCTGTTCTCCAAGGCGTTCAAGGCGTGGATCGTCGTCATGCTGGTGGTCTACTTCGTGGTGTTCGTGATCCTGGTGCTGGCGGCCCTGTTCGGCAGCAACGCCCAGGGCGGCGGCGACCGCCGCCGGGGGGGCGGCTGGGGCGGGAGGGGCGGCCGACGGGGAGGGGGCCTGCCCCTGGGCAACTTCTGGCTCTGGTACTGGATCTGGAGCCCCCGCTGGTACCTGGGGCGGCCCTACTACGGTCACCGCTGGGAGCGGACGCTGGCCAAGGACGATCGGGTGCCGTTCTACAAGAAGGTGTTCGCCTTCGTGTTCGGCCCCGACCGTCCCCACCCCACCCGGCAGCAGCTCGACCGGAGCACGCTGCGTCTCATCAGGGCCCGCAGCGGCGTCATCACCACCGCCGACCTGGTGCAGCACACGGGGCTGTCCGTGCCGGAGGCGGAGAGCGAGATGGGCCGCCTCGTAGGGGCCTACGACGGCGAGCCGGTGGTGTCGGCGGAGGGGGAGCTGGCGTACGCCTTCCCCTCGCTCATGACCAGCGCCCACGGCACCGTCAGCGCCCGTGAGCCCAACCCGGCGTGGATGCGCCTCGAGTACCCCGAGGCCCTCACCGGCAACTCGGCGGGCGCCAACGCCCTGGTCGGCGGCATGAACGCCTTCACCCTGGTGGCCGCCGCCACGGCGCCCTGGTTCATCTTCCCCCGCCTGGGGCTCGGCGGCCCCGCGGCATGGGTGGGGCTGGTCCTGGTCCCGGTGATCTTCAGCCTGGCGTTCTTCGCCGTGCCGGCGCTGCGCATGTGGGGGGTGAAGCGGGAGAACAAGCGGCGCAAGAAGCGGAACCTGCGCCGGGTGGTGCTGGGGCTGGTGTACACCCGCTCCCTCGAGGGCGGCGGGGTGACGGCCGAGGAGGCCACGGAGTACGCGTCGTCCCGGCTGAAGCACCAAGCCGTGGGCCGCAAGGCCGTCGAGTCGGTGCTGGAGGGGCTGGTGGCGGAGTTCGACGGCCAGGTGGACGCGTCGCCCCACGGGCTCCTGGTCTACCGCTTCCCCGAGATCCGCACCCAGATGGCCGCCGGCGAGGCCGTGCGGCGATCCCTGGCGCTCCAGGACCGGGAGCTGGGGGAGATCGTCTACGACAGCGGCGACACGCCGTCCCAGGCCGACGCCCGGGAGCAGGCCGCCTTCGACCGGGATCTCGCGTCGGGGCCGCCGTCCCCTCCCGCCGCCCTGCCGCCGGAGGAACTGGACCTCAGCCGCTACATCCCCCCCTCCGACGTGGGCTACGAGGCCGACTACGAGCTGGTGCTCGCCGACGAGGAGGTGAAGCGGCGGCAGAAGGAGCCCGCCTGGTCCATGCTCCGCTGAGGCGCCGCCGTCGCCCGGGCCGCCCTCACCCGCCCGGGTGGTACGTCCGCTCCGTGTGGCCGTCGAGCTGGGAGCGGTAGTAGTACACCTCCCTCAGGTTGCCACTGGCGTAACGCTCGGCCTCGTCGTTGAAGTGGGGCGAGGACGGATCGCCGCTCTCGCCGCCCGCGGTCACCGCGATGGCCCGGACGCTGTCGCCGAACTCCACCACCGCCACGAAGCTGTTCCCGCTGGAGCCGTACCACTTCTTCGTGTTGGGGTAGGGGCGGGCGCCGAACGACGCCAGCGACCCCCAGCGCGACGAGGTGAAGGGCACCGGGATGCTGGGCTTGCTGTCGTCGAAGTGGCCTTCGATGGAGTCGTCCAGGCGCTGGAAGCGGTTGATGTCGCCCCAGGGCGTCTTCCAGCTCCCGAAGTCGGATGTGAGCCGGTCGGAGGCGGCCTTTAGCGCATCGAGCTTCTGCCGGTCCGTGCTCCTGGTGGCCATGTAGTCGTAGACGTCCGTGCCCGTCCTGCGGGCGTCGCCCCGCACCTCGCCCATGAGCTGGTCACCCCAGAACACGGCCAGGGACGTGGGCACCGACGCCGCCGACCAACGCCGGTCCCACCCCCGGAGCGCGGCGATCTGGTCCCGCAGCTCCGCCTTGAGCGGGCTCGATGAAGTGAGGCGGTCCCACGCCCGGACCAGGGGCGGGATCAGCGGATCGAAGGCCGTGAGATGGCTGTCGAACGCCGCCGCCCGGAGCCTCTCCACGGTGAAGTCCTTCTTCCCCGTGAGCACCTCGATGGCGTGGCGCCCCCGGGGGCTCTCGCCGCCCGTCTCCACGTACGCCGGGAAGTCCGCCTTCTTGGGGCTGTAAGGTCCCGCCACCGAGAACGGCCAGTTGTTGGTGTTCTGGATCCAGCCGTTGGGCGGGTTCAGCGCCCCCGGCGTCTCGTCGATGGAGAGCACGCCGTGCCACTCCGTGGCGGTATCGGCGCCGGGCACCGGCTTCGTCCAGTCGAAGCTCGTGTCGCGGCGGGGGATGAAGTTGGAGTGGAAGTAGGCGATGTCGCCGTCGGCGTCGGCGAAGACCGTGTTGTTGGACGAGTTGGTGTGGAGCTCCATGGTCTGGCGGAAGTCGGCGTAGCTCTGGGCCTTGGTGCGCGTGTACGACTGGGTGAGCGCCTTCACGTGCGCCACCATGAGGCGCACCGCGATCCACTTGCCGTCGGCCTCGCGGACCACCGGCCCGTGCCGGGTGAAGTACGCCGTGAACACCTTCTGGCCCATCCCGCTGTCCGCCGTCTTGTAGGGCACCGTGATGCGACGGCGGCGCATGGGCAGCAGGTCGTCTCCGTAGCGGTAGAAGACGCTGTCGCCCCGCGGGACGACGGTCTCGGCGTACTCGTCGATGTTGTCCACGCCGCTGGACGTGTGCATCCACCCCGTGCGGGCGTTGAAGCCCTGGTAGACGAAGAACTGTCCCCACGTCACCGCGCCGTAGGCGTCCAACCCCTCGTCGCTGGCCATCTGGAGCTCGGAGCGGAAGTAGAACGAGGTGTGGGGGTTGATGAGGAGGAGGGCGTGGCCGTCCACCGTGTTCTGGGGCGCCACGGCGATGCCGTTGGAGCCCGTGGGCTCCTCGGGGACGACGAGGCCGGTGGCGAGGGCTTCGCGGACGTCCCGGGCCCCGGCGCCGGCGGAGGGCGACGATGCCTGATCCGCGCCCTCCGTTCCCGCCTGCTTCCCGTAGAAGCTCTCCAGCCCGTCCAGGGAGACCCGCTCGATGTCGCCGCCGATGCTCCCCTCGGTGAAGGAGAGGGCCATCCACGGCTCGAAGCGCGTGATGACCTTCGGCGTCACGTCGGGGTGCGTGTGGAGGTAGTAGTTGAGGCCGTCGGCCCAGGCGTCCATGAGCTTCTGGAGCCACGCCGGGCTGGCCGCATACTCGGCCTTCAGCGAGTCCGGATCGATGAAGAGCTTCATGCGGAGGTCCCGCCACACCTCCGCCTCTCCCTCGGCCTCGGCGAGCCGGCCCATGGCGTTGAGGTAGTTCACCTCGACCCGGTTGAAGTCGTCCTCGGCCTGGGCGTAGATCATCCCGAAGACGGCGTCGGCGTCCGTCTTCCCGTGGACGTGGGCGATGCCCCAGTCGTCCCGGATGATGGTGACGTCGGCCGCCTCCTTCTCCCAGCGGGCGACGTCGCTGTTGGCGCCCGCGCCGGGGACGCACGCGCCGGCGGAGAGGGCGAGGGCGAGGGCGAAGAGGGTCGGCTTCTTCATGGTGGGTCCGGGAAGGGTCGAGGGGTGGGCGCGGCGGAATCGCAAGCTAGGCGGCAGCGCCGGGCCGGGCCAGCCGGCGAAGCGGGAGAAGGCCGGTGGACCCGCGCGCGAAGACGCCCCGCCCGGCGCTCGGCCGGACGGGGCGTTCCTTCACCGGTGGAGGGGCGTCCCGCCCCTCCCGGACGGAGCCGGCCTACATTCCCGCCAGCTTCCGCACCGCCGCGGCCAGGGTGCGCACCTTCGCGCCGTCGGAGGCGCGGCCCGCGTCGCCGTCGAGCTGCCCGGCCAGCCGCGTCAGGGCGTCCCGCTGGTCCTGGCCCGACATGCCTTCCGCCCGCGCCAGCTCCTGGCGCGCCGCCGCGATGCGGTCGGCCGCCAGCCCGCGACCCCGGTCGAGCTGGTCCAGGTACGCCCTGGCCAGGGCGAAGCTCGACGGCCACACGAAGCGCGGCTGGTCCTGCACGTTCAGGAAGTCGAGGCGCACGGTCTTCGCCGCGTCGATCTCGTTCTGGGACAGGAGGCCGCTGGGCGTCAGATCGTAGACGTCCAGCCCCCGGGCGATCTCCGAGCTCACGATGTGGCCGTTGTACCAGTAGGCCGACCACGAGCCGCCCATGGCCAGGCGGGTGCCGTCCACCGGCCCCCGGTCGAAGTAGGCGATCTCCCGGGGGTGCGCCGGATCCGTCCAGTCGAAGACCGAGATGCCGCCCTGGTACCACGCCTGCACCATGACGTCCCGGCCGGGGACCGGGATGAGGGAGCCGTTGTGGGCCACGCAGTTCTCGAAGGGCGTCTGCGCCGCCGGCATCTTGTAGTAGCTCTGGAAGACGAGCCCTGCGGGCGTGATGCGGAAGATGGCGTCGGCGCCCCAGTCGTACTTGTCGGTGGCGCGGCAGCGGGGCTGGGAGCCGCCGCCCCACTCGTCGCTGAACAGCACCTTGGTGCCGTCGTTGCTGAAGGTGGCCGAGTGCCAGAAGGAGAAGTTCGAGTCGGCCACGGCGGTGAGGCGCTTCGGGTGGGCAACGTCCCGGATGTCCAGCAGGAGCCCGTAGCCGCCGCACGCGCCGCCGCCCAGCCCGACGGCCGGGTAGGCCGTGATGTCGTGGCACTGGGTGGGGCCCGTGGTCGCGGCCGGGCGCGGAGGCCGGCGCATGTCCTCCGGATTCTCACCGTGCTTCTCCGGCGGCGCCAGGTCGTCCAGGATCCTGGGCGAGCTCACGATGGCCGCCTGCTCCGGGTGCGCCAGCGGCACCCGGATGACCTCGATGCGGAAGAACGACGTGTTCGGGTTCTCGTCCGGGTCGCCCGCGGCGCAGCCGGGCAGCTCGCGCGGCGAGCGCACGCCCGCCGAGCCCGAGATGTAGACGTAGACGTTCTCCGGGTCGGAGGGATCCGTCACCACCGAGTGGGTGTGGGAGCCCCGGCACGTCTGGACGTTGGTGATGTAGCGGGGACGCGCGATGTCGCTGATGTCGAAGATGCGGATCCCCCGGATGCGCTCCGTGCTCACCGTGTCCGCCACCCCCTGGGTGCCGCAGTCGAGGCGGCTGGAGAGCCCCTCGGCCGACACGAAGAGCAGGTTCCGGTACACGGACACGTCACTCTGGGACGCGGGGCACAGCTCGGTGGTGACCACCCGGGGGTGGGCCGGATCGATGATATCCCACACCTGGAAGCCGTTGTAGTTGCCCTGGATGGCGTAGCGGCCCACGAACGCCAGGTCCGAGTTGGTGACGCCCGCGAAGTTCTCGGGGGAGGGGGTGCTCGACACCAGTCGGAGGTTCCACGCCGCCTCGCCGGCGTCGTAGAGCCCCGGCGAGAGCCCCACCCGGGGGTCGGGAGAAGGCGGCTCGGTGGGGAGGTCCGGCATCCCCGTCGCGACATGGACGAGGACATGGGCGCCGTGGCGCAGCCCGGCAGGGAGAGCGCCAGGGCCAGGAGCGGGAGCGCGAGCAGGCGCACTCCCGGGAGTCGGAACGTCAGGGTCGTCACGTTGGGATCCGGTGAAGGGTCAGGAACGAGGGACGCCGTCCGTCCCGTGGCGGGGCCGGCTCAGTGCCGGGCCGCCAGCATCTTCTCCATGCGCGCGATCTCGATGGTCTGATCGGCGTAGATGTCCGAGGCCAGCTTGTAGACCGCGTCGTCCTGGGCCGCGCCGTACGACGCGAACAGGTCGTTGACCATCACGAGGGCTCCCTTGTGGTGGTCGATCATGAAGGTCAGGAAGAGCCGGTCGAACTCCGCGTCTCGGGAGCGGTCGAGCTGGGCGAGCTGGTCCTGGGTGAGCATCCCCGGCATCAGGTGGCCCCCCATCTCCATCTCCATGCCCATCTTCGCGCCGGGAGCGAAGGGGTCGGGAGCCACCTCCCCGTGGTCCCGCAGCCAGTTCTGCATGGTGGCGATCTCGTCCCGCTGCCCCACCAGGATGCGCTCGCACAGGGCGGCCAGCTCCGGGCTGGCACCGTGGGTGGGTGCCCACGCGGCCATGATCACCGCCTGGGAGTGGTGGGCGATCATCCCCGTCATGAAGTGGACGTCCGCGGCCGTGTAGGGCCGCTGGACGCCAGGGGCCCCGGAAGGCGCGCTCCGGGCCGCCGGTGCGGAGGAGGCGGTGGCGGACGCCGTGGCTCCCCTCCCGCCGCAGGCGGCGGTGGACGCGAGGAGGGACAGGGCGAGCCATGAGGGTGCGGATCGTCGCATGGCGGTTCTCACGGAGGACGGACCCGGACGGGTCCGCCGGGGCTTGCGGCCGGTGCCGCGGACCTGCTGGCGTCGGGCGATTCTACCTCCTGCCGCGAGCGCCCGAAAGGGTGTCATTCTCGGGCCGGTGGCACGGCAGATGCGTTACCTGGGGTCCGTACCGCGAGTATTGGCCAAGTTCCCAAGGGGACGAGGAGATGAGACCGATGAGACGACCAACGATCCTGCTGACCGCCGGGCTCACCTGCGTGCTCGCAGCCTGCGGGGGCAACGACGACAACCAACAGATGGCCGCTTCGCCCGACACCGGGCTGGGCGCCGTGCAGCAGACGCCCCAGCAAGGCAGCAGCGACGCACAGCAGATGGTGGGCAACGCCGCGCAGGTGCTCCAGCAGATGAAGAGCGACCCGGACCTGAACAACCTGCTCGGCCAGGCGAAGGGCCTGTTCATCGTGCCCAAGTACGGGCACGGCGCCGTGGTGGTGGGTGCCCGGGGCGGTGAGGGCGTGCTGGTGGCACGCACGACCGGGATGCAGACCAGTAGCAACGGTAGCATGGGCCGCCAGGACAGCACCGCCTACGGCGGCACCGCCAACGCCATGGCCAGCGGCTGGAGCAGCCCGGCCTTCTACAACCTGGGTGGCGTGAGCGTGGGCGCCGAGATCGGCGGTGAAGGCGGCGCCATCGCCATGCTCCTCATGAGCGACAAGGCCGTGAACAGCTTCAAGGGGGCGAACACGTTCTCCCTGAACACCGGTGCGGGCCTCACCATCGCCGACTACTCGGCCAAGGGCCAGGCGTCGGCGGGCAAGGCCGACGTCGTCATGTGGTCCGACACCGAGGGTGCGTTCGCGGGTGCGCAGCTCAGCGCCACGGACATCAACTTCGACGAAGACCAGAACCAGGCCTACTACGGGCATCAGGTCGACGCGCAGCAGATCCTCAGCGGTCAGGTGACCGCTCCGGGGACGAGCCAGCTCCAGCAGGAGCTGCCGCAGTAGCCCGACCCCGAGGAAACGACCACGCCCCGTCCGGCCACGCCGGGCGGGGCGTTCGTCGTTCGGGAGTGCCCGGACCGCCGGTCCCCCCGGCGGTGTATTCCCGGAACCCTCCTCCGGGGAGCCGGGCGGCGCCGGAGACGGCTCCCCCCCACCGTGTCCTCGCGCCGCCACGCCGGGCCCATGACGTCGACCCTGAAGATGCTGTCCCTCCTGGCGCCCATCGTGGGCGGCGCCGGCGTGCTCGTGTGGCGCTTCCAGGAGACCCGCACCCCCGTCACCACCAGGAAGATCGTCATCCCGCCCCTGGGGATGAGCACCGGCTTCGGCATGTTCGTGGTGCCCGCCATGCGGGTGCCGTGGCCGTGGGGGGTGGCCGCCTTCCTCCTGGGCGCCCTGGTGCTGTCCGTGCCCCTGGCCCGCACCTCGAGCCTCGAGAAGCGGGGCGACGCGGTGCTCATGCGCCGCTCCAACAGCTTCCTGCTGATCCTCCTGGGGCTCCTGGCCCTGCGGATCGGCCTCCACGGCTATGTGGGGGCGTTCCTGTCACCGAAGCAGACCGCGGCGGTGTTCTTCATCCTGGCTTTCGGGATGATCCTGCGCTGGCGGACGGGGATGTTCCTGCAGTACCGCGCCCTGCGGACCTCCCGCGGCGCCCCCTGCTAGAGGAGCCGCTGGAACAGCACCATACCGACGATCGCGAGGGTGGCCAGGGTGGCCACCGCCGCCCGCCGCCCCTGGTGGAACGCCTCGGGGAGGAGCTCCACCAGCACCATGAACACCATGGCGCCTGCCGCGAAGCCCAGCCCCCAGGGCAGGGCGGGGCGGAAGAGCTCCACGAAGAGGAACGCGGGCACCGCCATGAGGGGCTGGGGCAGCGACGAGACGACGCTCCAGCCGGCGCAGGCGAGCACCGGCACTCCCTGGGGGCGCATGACCGCGCTGATGGCGACCCCCTCTGGGATGTTGTGGACCGCGATGGCCACCGTGATGAGGGTGGCCAGGGTCATCCCGCCGCCGAAGGACACCCCCACCGCCACCCCTTCCGAGAAGGAGTGGACGGTCATGACCACCATCATGAGCAGCATGCGGCGGGCGCCCACGCCCCGGGCGGCGCCCAGCACCAGCTCCTCCTCGTCGTGGTGGGCCAGGATGCGCTGGGTGAGCATGATGAACACCACCCCCACCAGCGCGCCGCCCAGGGTCTCCATGCGGCCGTGCTGGGTGCCTTCGGACACCAG
The DNA here is from genome assembly GCA_963720485.1 of uncultured Gemmatimonadales bacterium. Lineage (GTDB taxonomy): Bacteria > Gemmatimonadota > Gemmatimonadetes > Longimicrobiales > Gaopeijiaceae > MFD05684-c1. The sequence goes on along the minus strand of OY970395.1, from coordinate 3,247,677 downwards.
TCCGAAGCTGGCCCCCATCATGAGCCCGGCCGCCAGCGCGTTGGAGTAGGCGATGGCCCGCTCGGAGATGTTGCGCACGAAGAAGAACGGCAGGGCTCCCAGCCCGGTGGCCAGGGCCGTGGCCAGGGCGTACAGGAATACCAGCAGCCAGTTGCTCACCCGCCCAGCCCCACCAGCGCCACCACCATGCCCATGGCCACCAGGGTCACCAGGGCGATGCTGGTGGGCCCGGTCTCCTGGTACGACTCGGGCAGGAGCTCGACCAGCACCAGGTAGATGAGGGAGCCCACCGCGAAGCCCACCGTCCAGGGGAGGAGCTCGGGGACGGCCCCCACCACGGCGAAGGTGACCACCGCCAGGAGCACCTGGTTGAGGTTGATGCCGATGGCGAGGCCCGCGGAGTGGGACAGGGTCACGCCACGGCTGGTGAGGATGGTGCTGAGCGCCATCCCCTCGGGCACGTTGTGGGCGGCCAGGGCCAGGGCCATGGAGATGCCGAAGGGGAGCGACACGAGCATGGCCACGCCGATGGCGATTCCCTCGTAGGCGGCGTGGAGGCTGTTCACCAGGACCACCTGGTAGCCGTACGCCGGACCGGTGCCGTCGAGCTGGTTCAGGGGGAGGTCCTCGGTCCCGGTGGCGGCGCGGGTCGCCCGGACCAGGAGGAGCCCCAGCACCGCCCCGCCGCCGGCCTGGTATACGCCCGAGGTGAGCCCCGTGGTGAGGAGCGCGTAGGCCACCCCCAGCATGAGTCCGCCCGCCAGGGCGTTGGACCACCCCAGGTCGGCGGAGGAAGGACGTCCCTTGAACGCCTGGGGAACCACGCCGAGCCCGGCCGCCAGAGCGGACAGGGTCGCGTAGAGCAGCACGGTCAGGATCGGGTCGGTTTCGGTCACCCCGAGAAGGTACCCTTCAGCCCCGCCCGGCCACCATGGGCACCCGGTCCTATCACCTCCCGCCGGAGGTCCCGGCGGCGCCGGCGGGCGGGGGCGAGAAGTCCTGGTTCCACTGGGCGGGGGGGCCCTGGGGGACGACGACGCGGATGAAGGGGTGGCCTGACGCCACGTGGCAGCCGTCGCACTGGTCCACCATGGCCTGGTAGCGCTGGTGGAACGCGGCGGAGTCGCCGCTGGAGAGGGCGCCCTTCAGGTCGGCGAGGGCAGGCGGCAGGAGGTCGCGCATATTCTGGCTCACCTGGAAGCCGTCCTTGACCACGCCGGCCGCCATGACGTCGCCGGCCGTCTCCTCGAGCTCGTCCCGGTAGTAGGCCGCCAGGTCCCAGCTCCCGGCCTCGCCGGCGTACCACAGCTTGTCGGCGTAGCGCTGGAGGTAGCCCATGGTCTCCCCCAGGGGGTACTCGCCGCCCCCGGCCGCGGGGGTGGCCGCCTCCAGGGTGGAGACGCGGTGCCAGAGGTACGCCTCTCCCGCCAGGGACAGGACCAGGAGCGCGACGACGAGCTTGCTGGCCATGGGGTCGGCCGCCTCTGCCCGGGCACGGAGCGGCGGGGGTCCGGCCGGTCGGGCGGCGGCCGGCGCCGCGGAGGACGTCGTGCCTCCGATGCTGGCCCGGAGGGGAGGAAGGCGCAAGCCAGGCGGGAACACGGGGCCGAGGAGCTCGAGGGCATCTACGCCGAGCTGTCGAGGGGCGTCGCCGTCACCGTCTGAGGCTCTTCGCTCGCCTCCAGCGCCGCCTCGGCGGAGCGGGCGTGGATCATCCCCAGCCCCATGGCGCCCAGCAGCAGCACGCCCCCCATGAGGAACGGCAGGCCGGGGAGGTGCAGGGCCCGATTCTTCGCCACCGCGGCGGCGAACACCTGCGTGAAGAGGAGGGGGCCGATCATCATGGCGATCCCCCTGAGGCTGTTGAGCGCCCCCTGCAGCCGTCCCTGCTCGTTGGGCTCCACCAGCCCGGTCATGAGGGACTGCAGGGAGGGCGCGGCGAACGCCCACAGGGCCATGAGGGGAATGCCCAGCAGGAAGAGGCCGCCGGTGGGGGCCAGGCCGTCCACCAGGAAGGCCGCGATGCCGAAGGCGAGCCCCACCATGAGCGCCCTCCGCTCCCCCAGGCGCCCCACCACACGCCCCACCAGGAAGCCCGACACGATGGTGGAGGACACCCCCACCAGCGCCAGCGCGTAGCCCACCGCCTTCTCCCCCCAGCCGTAGCGGTAGTCGGTGTAGAGGACGAAGAGGTTCGGCATGGCCTCGTGGGCCACGTAGTAGAGGAAGATCGCCCCCGCGAGCCCCAGGAGGGCTCTCTTGCGGCGCAGGAGCTGCAGCGCCCCCACCGGGTTGGCCACCTTCCACTCGAAGCGGGTGCGCCGCTCCGGCGGCAGCGACTCGGGGAGCACCAGGAAGCCGTATGCGAAGTTCACCAGGCTCAGGCCCGACGCCGCCCAGAAGGGGAGGCGCAGGTCGATTGAGCCCAGCAGCCCACCCACCGCCGGCCCGACGATGAAGCCCAGCCCGAAGGCGGCGCCCAGCATGCCGAAGTGCCCCGCCCGCTTCTCGGGTGGGGTGGTGTCGGCCACGTAGGCGCTGGCGGTGGGGTAGGTGGCGCCGGTGATGCCCGACACGACGCGGCCGAGGAAGAGCCACCCCACGCTGGGCGCCACCGCCATGACCAGGTAGTCCAGCCCCAGCCCCAGGTTCGACAGCAGCACCACCGGGCGCCGGCCGAAGCGGTCGGAGAGGGAGCCCAGCACGGGCGAGAAGACGAACTGCATGAAGGCCCACACGAAGGCGAACACACCCGTGAGCGTCGCCGCCCTGGCCATGGCGCCGCCCTCGAAGCTCAGGATCAGCTTGGGGAGCACCGGCACCATGATGCCCAGCGCCAGCATGTCCAGGGTGACGGTGATGAAGATGAAGACGAAGGCCGCGCGGCCGTGGGACCGGTTGAGCAGAGGCATGGCGCACGATGCAGCATCCGGGCTCGCCGGTCCATGGGCGGGCGGTACGGGTCGCCGGCGGCGCCCGCTCGCCTTGCCGGCGCCCACGCCCGCCCCTATGCTGCCCCCCCGCCTCGAGGCGCGGGGAGGCATCCTCCCGCGCAGCCGTCCACAACACGTCCCAGGATCGTACCATGCGACCGCTATCCCGGGGGCTCCTCGCCCTCACCGCCCTCGCCCTGACGTCCGCCCCCGCGATGGCCCAGATGTCTCCCGAGCCCGGCATCGCGGGCGCCCGCGTGCCCAACGTCGAGTTCGAGATGATGACCTGGCCGGAGGTGAAGGAAGCCCTCCAGCTCGGCAAGACCACCGCCCTGGTCTACAACGGAGGGACCGAGCAGCGGGGCCCTCAGAACGTGAACGGCGGCCACACGCTCATGGGGCGTGAGACCGCCCGGGCCATCGCCATCCGCCTGGGCAACGCCATCGTGGCGCCGGTGCTGCCGTTCTCGGTGAACAACGCCAGCGCCCAGCTCCCCGGCACCATCGGCATCACCGCCGACCTGTTCGCCGCCATGAACGAGCAGATCGTCCGTCAGCTCATCATGAGCGGGTTCAAGAACGTGGTCCTCATGGGCGACCACGGGGGCGGCCAGCAGCAGCTCGACGAGGTGGCCAAGAAGCTGGACGCCGAGTTCCGGCCCCAGGGCGTCCGGGTGGTCTACTGCGGCGACGTCTATTCGAAGGCCAACGACGACTACGACAAGTGGCTGCAGGAGCAGGGCTACCCCCTGAGCTCCCACGCCGGCATCCCCGACACGTCCGAGATGCTCTACCTGGGCGGCGACATCGGCTGGGTCCGGAAGGACCTGATCCCCGAGGCCGAGGGCGACCCCGTCCTCCCCCGGGGCCAGCGTCCCGACCCCAACGTCCCCCGGAAGAACAACGGCATCAGCGGCGACGCCCGCCCGTCCACGGTGGCGCTGGGCAAGAAGATGTTCGACATGAAGGTGGACTACGCGGTGAAGCAGATCCGGGCGCTACTGCAGTAGCGCCGTCCGCGGCCTTCGGGCCCGGGGTGCGCGAGGCCGGCCGCTCCCGTGGGGCGGCCGGCCTCACCTCGACAGCCAATGCTTCGCGGGGCTCTGGAGGAACGCCTCCAGGGTGACGCCGTCCCCGCCCACGAGCAGCGTGCGGGCGGGTCCGAAGCTGCGCCGGAAGGCGTCCAGGCCGGGCTGCTCCGTCCGGGCGGCGCCGCTCTTCACCTCGATGGCCGTGAGGGACCTCCCGGCGTCGACCACGAAGTCCACCTCCTTCCCCCGCTCCCGCCAGTAATACACGTCGCATTCATCGGCCATGGCGGCGTTCGCCAGGTGGGCGCCCACCGCCGACTCCACCAGCCGCCCCCAGTGGGCGGTGTCCGCCCGGGCCTCCTCGAAGGTGTAGCCGGCCTGCGCCGACATCAGGCCGGTGTTCAACACCTGGAGCTTGGGGCTCGAAGCGCGCCTGCGCACGACCTGCCCGGCATACTTGGAGAGGCCCCTCACCAGGCCTGCGCTCTCCAGCAGGTCCAGGTAGTGGGCGAGCGTGGTGGTGTTTCCCGCGTCCTGGAGCTGGCCGAGCATCTTGTTGTAGGAGAGGATCTGCCCCGAGTACCGGCAGCTCAGCTCGAAGAGGCGCCGCAGCAGGGCCGGCTTGTCGACCCGCGTGAGGAGGAGCACGTCCCGGGAGATGGTGGTCTCGATCAGGGAATCGCGGAGGTAGCGGGTCCAGCGGTCGTGATCGGGGATGAGGGGCGCCGCGCCGGGATAGCCACCGTAGAAGACGAACTGCTCCGCGGTCCAGCCGAAGGCCTCCCGCATCTCGGCCAGCGACCAGTGGGTCAGGTGCACGATCTCGAACCGTCCGGCGAGGCTCTCCGTCAGCCCCTGCTGGATCACCCAGGGGGCGGAGCCCAGGAGCACCACGCGAAGCCTCCGCCCTGACCGGGTATCCTCGTCCCAGAGGCGCTTCACGGACTCGGCCCAGTTCGCCGCCTTCTGGACCTCGTCCAGGACGAGCACGCCGTCTCCCGTGCCCGCCTCCAGGCGCGCCGCTTCCCACTGCTCCGCCACCCACCCGGGGCCGCGCAGGGTGGGCTCGTCGGCGCTGGCGAAGCGGACCGGCCACGCCACGTCGGCCACCACCTGGCGGACCAGCGTGGTCTTGCCGACCTGCCGCGGCCCCGCCACCACCTGGATGAAGCGGCGAGGCTCGGCCAGCCGGTCGGCGAGAATACGGGCCCGGGGGCGGACGAACACGCCCTACTCAGGCCATTGAGTAAAAGTACTCATGATGTTGAGTAATCTGCGGAGCCTGTTTGCCCTGGTCAACGCGCTCCGCCGGCACGGAACTTCCTGGCGGCCGTTGCTCGTTCCCCCGCCCCCTGCACGTCCCGGAGCCGCCGATGCGCACCCGACCGCCCGTTTCCGCCGCCGGCGCCCCTGCCCTCACCGCGCTCCTGATCGCCGCCTGCGCCCCCGCCCCCGCCCCGGCGTCCTCGGGTCCCCCACCCCACACCGCCGTCGCCACCTTCCCCGTGTCGGCGCCCGGTTATGCCAACGAGACGTCGGTGGCGGTGAACCCGGCGGACCCGTCGAACGTGGCGGCGGCCTGGCAGGTGCCGGCGACGGTGGGGGCGACCCTCGACGGCGGCGCGACCTGGAGCGTGGCGCCCCTCCCCGCCACGAACGCGTGGCAGCTCTCGGGCGACCCGGCGGTGAGGTACGACGCCGACGGGCACCTGTACGCCCTCTACATCGCCTTCGACCGCCCCGACGACTACGACACGCTGGGCGCGGCGGCCCACCGGAACGGCATCTTCGTCAACCGCTCCGACGACGGCGGGCGCACGTGGCGGCCGCGGCCGGCGGCCGTCATCGAGCAGCCGGAGCGGCCGGGCGTCCCCTTCGAGGACAAGCCCATGATGGTGGCCGACCGCTCGGACGATCCGGCCCGCCGCGGCAACCTCTACGTGGCGTGGACCGAGTTCCGGCGCCACCAGACCGTCATCCTCTTCAGCCGCTCCAGCGACGGGGGGCGCACGTTCGCCCCTCCCCTGGAGATCAGCGACCGGGCCGGGAGCCCCAAGGACTCGGTGGGGGCCGACGAGGGCACCGACCTGGCGGTGGGACCGGATGGGACGGTGTACGTGGTGTGGACCGACTCCACCGGCGTGCGCCTCGACCGCTCCAGGGACGGCGGCCGCACCTTCGGCGACGACGTCCTGGTGGCCGCCACCCCCGACATCGTTTTCGGCGTGCCGGGGGTGGAGCGGGCCAACGGGTACCCGGCGCTGGCGCTCGATCCCCGCTCGGGGGCCCTCTACGTGCAGTGGGTCGACGGCCGCGTCGGCCAACCCGCGGTGTTCCTCTCGGTGTCCAACGACGGTGGCGCCCGCTGGAGCGCCCCCACCCGGGTGAGCGGCGACCCGGCCGACGATCCGGGCCCACGCTTCTTCGCGTGGCTCGCCGTGGACCCGTCGAGGGGCGACCTGGTGAGCGGCTGGTACCACGCGCGCCCCGACGGCCGCCTCGCCTACGTGTTGGCGACGTCCACGGACGGAGGCATCACCTTCCGGCGGAGCGACTGGTCGCAGGCGACGTTCCCGGCGTCGGGCGAGTTCCTGGGCGACTACACCGGGGTGGACGCCCTGGACGGGGTCGCCTGGGGCGCCTGGGCCGAGACGCTCCCCGAGGGGGGCGCCGGCGCCCGGGGGCCCACGCGGGTGGTGGTGGGGAGGGCGCGCATCCGGTAGGGTTCGAAGCTCGCGTTCACATGAAGACGTCCCCGGGAGGGCGACGATGATCCCTCGCTCGAGAAGGCTCCTGCTCGCGGCCGCGCTCACCTCTGCCCTGGCGGCGTCGGGGGTGGCGGTCTCCCCCCTGGCGGCGCAGAGCGCCTCCTCCCCCGTCCCCGACATCCCCTACACCAGGTACGTCCTCCCCAACGGGCTCACGCTCCTCGTCCACGAGGACCACAAGGCGCCCATCGTGGCGTTCAACGTGTGGTATCACGTGGGCTCCAAGAACGAGCCGGCGGGGAAGTCGGGCTACGCCCACCTGTTCGAGCACCTGATGTTCAACGGGAGCGAGCACTACGACGACGACTACTTCAAGGCCGTGGAGCCGGTGGGCGCCACCGACCTGAACGGCACCACCAACACCGACCGGACCAACTACTTCGAGAACGTGCCCACGCCGGCCCTGGACCGGGTGCTCTTCCTGGAGTCGGACCGCATGGGCTGGCTCCTGGCGGCCCTGGACACGGCCAAGCTGAACGAGCAGCGGGGCGTGGTGCAGAACGAGAAGCGGCAGGGCGACAACCAGCCCTACGGGCGGGTCTACGACGTCATGGAGGAGGACACCTACCCGGAGGGTCATCCCTACCACCACCCCACCATCGGCTCCATGGAGGACCTGGACGCGGCCTCCCTCGAAGACGTGCAGGAGTGGTTCAAGACGTACTACGGGCCCAACAACGCGGTGGTGGTCCTCGCCGGCGATATCACCCCCGAGGTGGCTCACCAGAAGGTGCTCCACTGGTTCGGCGACATCCCGCCGGGGCCGCCCCTGGAGAGGCCCGGGCAGTGGATCGCCCACCTGGACGCCCCCAAGCGGCGGGTGATGCAGGACCGGGTGCCCCAGCCCCACCTCTACGAGGTGTGGAACGTGCCGGGCTTCGGCAGCGCCGCCTCCGACTACCTGACGCTGGCCGGCGACATCCTCGCCAGCGGCAAGAGCTCCCGCCTCTACAAGCGGCTGGTCTACGACGAGCAGGTGGCCACGGGCGTCTCGGCGGGGCTCTGGGACAAGGAGATCGGGAGCCAGTTCATCGTGGAGGTGGACGCAAAGCCGGGGCAGGACCTGGCGGCCATCGAGCGAGAGGTGGACGAGGAGATCCAGCGCCTGCGGCGCGACGGCCCCACCCCGGCGGAGCTGGCCCGGGCCCAGACCGTGGAGCGCTCGGGCTTCATCCGGGGCATCGAGCGCATCGGTGGCTTCGGGGGCGTCTCGGACGTGCTGGCCTCGAACGCGGTGTACACCGGTGACCCGGACCACTACAAGGTGTCCCAGACGCGCATGGCGGAGGCCACGCCGGCGCAGGTGCGGGACGCCCTGGCGACGTGGCTGGACGACGGCGTCTACACCCTCGAGGTGCACCCCTTCCCGGATCTCACGGCGTCGAGCGAGCACGCCGCGCGCGACTCCCTCCCGGCGGTGCCCGCCATGCCGGCGCCCCGCTTCCCGACGCTCGCCACGGACACGCTGTCCAACGGACTCAGGGTGATCGTCGCCCGCCGTCCCGGGCTCCCCCTGGTGTACATGAGCCTGCTGGTGGACGCCGGCTACGCCGCCGACCAGGGCGGGCTCCAGGGCACGGCGAGCCTCACCTCCGCCATGCTGGACGAGGGCACCCGCAGCCGCAGCGCCATCCAGATCAGCGACGAGCTCCAGAGGCTGGGAGCCACGCTGGGCACCGGCGCAAACGTCGACATGAGCACGGTGAGCATGTCCATGCTCTCGGAGAACGCCGACAGCTCGCTGGCGCTCTTCGCCGACGTGGTCATGAACCCGAGCTTCCCGAAGACCGACTTCCAGCGCCTCCAGCAGCTCCAGCTCGCCCGCATCAAGCGGGAGAAGGCCACGCCCCTCCAGATCGCGCTCCGGGTCATGCCCCAGCTCCTCTACGGGGCCGACCACGCCTACGGGCAGCCTCTCACGGGATCGGGCACGGAGGAGAGCGTCTCGCGCCTCACGCCCGACCGGCTCCAGGCGTTCCACGACGCGTGGTTCAAGTCCAACAACGCCACGCTGGTGGTGGTCGGCAACACCACCATGGAGCAGATGCGCCCGCTCCTGGAGCGGGCGTTCCGGGGGTGGAAGGCGGGCTCGGTGCCCAAGAAGAACATCCAGCCCGTCCCGCCCCGGAAGACGGCCCGGGCGTACCTCATCGACCGACCAGGCTCGCAGCAGTCCATCATCTTCGCCGGGGAGCTGGCGCCGCCCGAGAACAACCCCCACGAGATTGCCCTGAGCACCCTGAACGACATCATGGGCGGCGCCTTCACCTCCCGGGTGAACATGAACCTGCGGGAGGACAAGCACTGGTCGTACGGCGCCTTCACCCTGCTGCTGGACGCCAAGGGCCAGCGGCCGTTCATCGTCTACGCGCCGGTCCAGACCGACAAGACGAAGGAGTCGGTCCAGGAGGTGACCAAGGAGCTCAAGGACGTCATCGGCGCCCGGCCGGTCACCCCCACCGAGCTGGCCCGGGCCAAGGCCAACCTCACGCTGAGCCTTCCGGGCCAGTGGGAGACGAGCAGCGCGGTGGCCGGCTCCATCGGCGACATGGTGCGCTTCGGGCTGCCCCAGGACTACTGGGACCGCTACGCGGACGAGGTGCGGGCCCTCACGCTGCCCGAGGTGCAGTCGGCGGCCGAGGAGCTGATCCACCCCGGACGGCTGGTGTGGGTGGTGGTGGGCGACCGCGCCAAGATCGAGCCCGGCGTGCGCGCGGTGCTGGGCGACGTCCAGCTCCTGGACGCCGACGGCCGCCCCCTCACCGGGAACGGCTCGCGCTGACGGGGCCCGGGGTCCCTGCCCCCGCGCCCCACCCTCCTGCACGGTCCGACCTTTGCTTCCCCTGCTGCGCCCGGTGGTGCGACGCGACAGGGAGGCCAGGCGGCATGGGTTCGGAGGGGTCCGGCAAGAGCAGGGTGGTGGTGCTGGCCGCGCTGGCCGCCAACGCGGTCATCGCGGTGGCCAAGTTCGGAGCGGCCATGATGACGGGGAGCTCCGCCCTCCTGTCCGAGGGGATGCATTCGGTGGCCGACACCGGGAACGAGGCCCTCCTCCTCCTGGGGCAGAAGCGGGCGAAGAAGCCGCCCGACGAGGGCCACCCCTTCGGCTACGGCCAGGAGCTCTACTTCTGGAGCCTCATCGTGGCCACCGTGCTGTTCGGCCTGGGCGGCGGCCTGAGCGTCTACGAAGGTATCTCCCACATCGTCCACCAGCCGCCCCTGGAAAGCCCGCTCTGGAACTACGTGGTGCTGGGCGTGGCCTTCGTGGCGGAGGGCACGTCCTGGCTCGTGGCCCGGAAGCACTTCGTGGCGCGCTACCCCGGGCGGCCGTTCCTGCAAGCGTTCAAGGCCAGCAAGGACCCGGCGCTCTACATCCCCCTGGCGGAGGACACGGCCGCGCTGGCCGGTATCGTCGTCGCCTTCCTGGGGGTGTGGCTGGCGCACCTGCTCGGGCTTCCCTTCCTGGACGGGGCGGCCTCCGTCGTCATCGGCCTCATCCTGGCGGCCGTGTCCATGTTCCTGGGGTGGGAGACCCGGGGGCTGCTGGTGGGGGAATCGGTGGATCCTGCCCTGGAGCGCACCATCCGGCGGGTGGTGCGGGATCAGCCCGGGGTGGAGGAGGTGACCCGGATGCTGAGCATGTACCTGTCCCCCGACGACGTCCTCCTGAACCTGGGCCTCCGCTTCCGCGAGAACGGCGGCGACGGGGGAGACGGCGTGGCGGACGCCATCAACCGCATCGAGGGCCGCATCCGGGAGGAGGATTCCCGCATCCGCCGCATCTTCGTGGAAGCGGAGGCGCCCGGCGAGGAGGGCGCCACCCCGCCCCTGTGAGGCACCTCACCCGGCCAGGCCCACGCCGATGAGGTGACCCACGGCGAACGTGAGGCCCGCCGCGCCCAGCCCGATGAGGAGCTGGCGCGTTCCCGAGAAGAGCACGCCCCGCCCCGTGAAGAGCGTGATGCCCGCGCCGATGCCGAAGAGCGCCACGGCGCTGGCCGCCACGCTCACCAACACCGCCGCCGTGCCCGAAAGCACGGCGAACGGCACCACCGGCACCACCGCGCCCAGGGCGAAGAGGAAGAAGCTCGTCACGGCCGCCTCCCACGCCGAGCCGCCCAGCTCTTCGGGGTCGATCCCCAGCTCCTCCCGGGCCAGCGTGTCCACCGCCGACGCCTCGTCCAGGAGCACCCGGTCGGCGAGGGCCTTCGCCTGGTCCCGGCCGATCCCCTTGGCCTCGTAGATGAGAGCCAGCTCCTCCGCCTCCTCCTCGGGGGCGGCCGCGATCTCCTTCCCCTCGATCTGGATCTGGCGCTGGAACAGCTCCCGGGAGCTCTGGACGGAGAGCCACTCGCCCATGGCCATCGACCCGGCGCCCGCCAGCAGCCCGGCCAGCCCGGTGATGAGGATGGTCCCGCCGGAGAGGGAGGCGCCCGCCACGCCCATGACCAGGCTCAGGTTGGACACCAGCCCGTCGTTGGCGCCCAGCACGGCGGCGCGCAGCGCGTTCCCCCCTACCGCCTTGTGGCGCCCTTCCAGGCGCGCCACCGTGCGCCCCTCGACGCCCGACGTGGTGGACAGGGCCCGCAGGACGCGGGCGTGGGAGCGCTCCTCGCTGGAGAGCCCCGCTCCCGCGTCGGCCGAACCCGCGTAGGACCGGGCGCCCCCCACCTCCTGCCCCACCAGTGTGGGGAGCACCAGCGAGGTGCCGAAGCGGCGGGCCAGGGCGGCGAGGGTGCGGGCACGCCAGCTCGGGTGCCGGGGCGGGACCTTCTGGCCCCGGGCCTGGAGCACCTCCTCCCAGTGACGGGCGTGGGCCACCTCTGTGGCCCCGAGGCGGCGGTAGACGTCCGCGAGCTTGGGGTCTTCCTCCAGCTCCGCCAGGACGCCGTAGAGCCAGGCCGAGTCCACCTCGTCCTGGAAGAACGCCCCTTCGTGCCCATCCGCCATGGTCGCCTCCGCCTCGATGGGGCCCCTCCGTGCCGTGGGCCGTCGCCGGTGTCCTTCAAGATGGGTCCCCCGGGGCGCCCAGGGATGTCGGGAAGGCATGGAGGGCGCCGTCGGGAACTCCCCGGCGGTCAGGGCTGGTGGTCCTCGGCCCTCCTCCGTGGAACGACCGCCACCCGCACGGGCATCGCCACGTACTCGAGGCGCGCCACCAGGAGGACCGCCAGCGCCGCCGACCCGCCGAAGGCGGGCAGCCAGCGCCCCTTCACCTTCCGGTCGACCCACACGAAGGCGCCGTCCACGGCGAGGCGCTCCAGGTGGGCGACGGCCTCGGCGTGCTCTGCGTTGCCGAATTCGTTCCAGACCAGCGGGCGCATGACGGCTGGCCCCGGGGGTTCTGGGGGGACGGGGGGGCGAAACCATCATTTAGCGGCAAGTTCCATGCGCCGGAGCGGTGGGAGGGGTGGACCGGGGGCCGGCCCGGATGGACCTTCCAGGGCCCGAAGGCGCTATCACAGGCGGCCCCTACCGTTCCACCCGTGCAGGTTCCGGAGTTTCCCGGTGAAGATCTCGTCGCTCCTCCTCCTGGCGCTCGCGCTGCCCGTCCCCCTGGCGGCCCAGCAGACGCCCACGGCACCCGATTCCACCGCCGCCGCCCTGGAAGATCAGGTTCCTCCCCGGCTGGCGGCGGTGGAGACGGCCCGCTCCCGGCGGTGCGTACCGGAGCTGGCTACGCTGGCGTCGCTCAACGACGATCTGGCGCCCCTGGCCGACCGGGCTGACCGGATCCGGACCATGGCCCGGGCCATCACCATGGAGGACACCACCGGGGTGACCCCCTTCCAGGGCTCCGACCCGTTGGAGAAGGCGGTCGCCCAGTGGTTCGCCAGCGACGGGGCCCTGGCGAAGAAGTGGGCCAACACGGGGGATACGGCCATCGCACGGCAGCGCCGGGACGCCAAGTCGGCCATCCTGAAGCACCTCAGCGAGACGCTGGACAGCCTGAACACCCGGGCCAACGCCAGGATCGGGCAGGCCGGCGACGTGGACGCCGCCTCCCAGGACTGCGAAGACGCCATCCTGGTGCGGAGCGCTGTCCTGGAGGTGTGCGACACCACCGCCAGCCCGGTGTGTGCCGCGGCGAAGGCGCCGGCCGGCGCGGCGGCACAGGAGCAGCAGCGCTTCCGCTTCGTGGACAAGCCGGAAGACCTGTGGGACGTGGAATCCCTCCGCCCCTGGACCAGCCCGGGTCCCCTGTCGGTGGCGCCCGACGGCAGCATCACGGGCGCCCGCACCGGCGCCCTGGCGCGGCGGGGCAACGTGGTGGCGGTAGTGGGGCTTCAGCCCATGATCCGGCCCCGGAGCTCGGTCACGGACGCCCAGGCGAAGGGCTTCGACGCCAACCTCGACTCGCTGGGGTTCAGCTTCCAGAGCTCCCGCTTCATCATGGCTCCGGTGATCATGCTCCAGCTCGACGTGGCGGGTCCTCTGGCCGGGGAGACGGACTACATCCTCCACTTCGGCGACCTGTCCGATCCCGGCGACCAGGTGGTGTGGAGCACGGAGGCGAAGGCGGAGGGGGGCCCCTACACGGCGGCGATCCCCGCCTCGAAGAAGACCCTGGCCCGCCTGGCCCAGGGGCAGCCGCTCCGGCTCACGGCAGCCCGCATCTCCAAGGGGGGGGACAGTCCCCAGGGTGAGCCCGTCTATTCCCTGGCCATCACCCCGGTGAACCAGGCCCAGGCGGTGTCGTCGCTCCTCCAGTACATGGGGGGCGGCGCGCTGGCCCGGGACCTCTCGGCCATGGCGCCGCCCACCCCCACCGATTCGGCCTCCGGGACGGGGCACCACTGACCATCGGGCGGCAGAGCCCACGAGCGCTGGCACGAGTGCTGCTCCCAGCCCCGTCCGTGACGGAGACGCGGCCCCGTCGGGTCTCCACGGACGGACCCTGAACGAAAGGGAAAGCGCCATGCGGGTGAGGCTGGCGATGCTCCTGCTCCTGATCCTGCCCGCCGCCCCCCTGGCGGCGCAGACGCCCACCGGGACGCCCCACCCCGACAGCGTGGACACCCCGGGGGAGCCTTTCTTCACGAAGAAGGACGCGGTGGTGGCGGGCGCCTTCGCGGTGGGCGCGCTGGGGGCCACCTACGCCGATCAGCACCTGGCCGACTGGCTCCAGACCGACCGGTCCCACCAGGGCGCCTTCGTGAACGACGCCGCCTCGTTCTTCCGCTTCATGGGGAACCCGGCGCCCGAGATCATCGGCGTGTCCATGTACGCCGCGGGGCGCCTGACCCACCACCGGGAGCTGGCGGCCCTGGGGCTCCACGGTGTGGAGGCGATCCTCATGGGCCTGGCCGTCTCGGCCCCGGTGAAGGTGCTGGCGGGGCGGGCACGCCCCTACGTGAGCGCCGACCGGGACCCCCACAGCTGGAAGTTCGCCCGGGGCTGGCGCAACCGGGACTACCAGTCCTTCCCCTCGGGCCACGCCACCACCGCCTTCGCCGTGGCCTCGGCGGTCACGGCCGAGTCCCGGGTGTTCTGGCCGAATCACGAGTACCTGGTGGGGACGGTGATGCTGAGCGGCGCCAGCCTGGTGGGCGTCTCCAGGCTCTACCACGACCAGCACTGGGCCAGCGACGTCATCACCGGCGCCATGATCGGCACGTTCAGCGGCTTCAAGGTGGTCCTCTACGACCAGCGCCACCCCGACAACCACGTGGACAAGTGGCTCCTGGCGTCCGACGTGGTCCCTCTGGGGGGTGGCCGCTACGCCCTCGTGCACACGGTGCGGTTCTCGGGGATCCTGTGACGCCGGAGCCGGGGCTCTTGCGGGCGTCCTGACGGAGGCTGACCTTCGGGCCGTTCCCGCGAGCCCCTCTGCAGTGGAGGTCCCATGTCCGACTCCGATCCCCTCCTGACCGACCGCCGCGCCTTCCTGGGCGCCATGGGCGCAGGCGCCGCGGCCCTGGGGCTCGGCGCCACGCCGGCCTCCCTGGCCGCCGCCCTGGTGCCCGGCACCGTGCCGGGCGACCTGGAAGCGTGGTTCGACCGCATCCAGGGCGACCACAAGGCGGTGTTCGACGCCCCCGACGTGAACAACGGGCTGCCCGCCATCTGGCCCCGGGTCTACCGGCTCACCATGCAGCAGACGTACGGGGGCGGAGACGCCAGCTACGCGGCCGTCCTGATCCTCCGCCACCAGGCCATCGCCCTGGCCATGGAAGACGCCATGTGGTCCAAGTACGGCTTCGGCGACACGTACGACGTGAAGGACGCCGGCCAGCCGGCCACCCGCAACGTCTACGCCCGCATGGGCGGCTCCATCCCGGGCACCGGGGTGGCCAACCTGCTGGACGCCGGCGTCCTGGTCGGGGTGTGCAACATGGCCCTCACGGCGGCCAGCGGCCGTGCGGCGCGCAAGATGGACATGGAGGCCGAGGCGGTGAAGCAGGACTGGCTGGAGCACCTGCTCCCGGGCGTGCAGGTGGTCCCCTCCGGCGTGATGGCCGTGGTGCGGGCCCAGGAGAAGGGGTGCGCGTACGTCTACGCCGGGTAGGGCGGCGCGCCCGTCCGGGGCGCGGTGGAACGCCCCAGCGGATCGTTGACCCCGGAGGGGGGGGAAGACAAACATAGAGGCCTCCATCCGCAGCTTCCTACTTGCACGGGAGGCCTCCAATGCTCGACTCCCCCTCCACCCTCACCGACCGCCGCGCCTTCCTGGCCCGCATGGGAGCCGGCGCCGCCCTTCTGGGCGCAGGCGCCGCGCCCCTCGCGGGGCTCGTCCGGAGGTCGGACCCCGACCTGGACGACTGGTTCGACGGCATCACGGGCCTGCACAAGGTGGTGTTCGACGCCCCCGCCATGAACGGCGGGCTCCCGGCCATCTGGCCCCGGGTCTACCTCCTCACCATGAAGGAGGCCTACCCGGACCTGGCGGACGGCGACCAGACCGCCGTCCTCGTCCTGCGCCACAACGCCATCGCCATGGGGATGCAGGACGCCATGTGGGCGAAGTACCGCTTCGGCGAGGAGTACGGCGTGCAGGACGGCTCCGCCCCGGCGACGCGCAACGTGTTCGCCACCATCGAGGGGCTGCCCCTCCCCGACCTGGGCGTGCGGCGCCTGATCGACACCGGCGTCAAGGTCGGACTGTGCAACATGGCCCTGACGGCGGGCAGCATGGAGGCGGCCGCAAAGACCGGCGGCGACGCGGCGGCCATCAAGCAGGACTGGGTGGACCACCTGCTCCCCGGCATCCAGATCGTGCCGTCGGGCGTCATGGCCGTGTCGCGCGCCCAGGAGAAGGGGTGCGCGTACGTCTACGCCGGCTAGGTCCGGGAGGCGCCGCCGCCCTCCGGGGGGGCCCCGGCGTGGGTGCGGAGGGCGGCGGGTGCCATGACAAGGGCGAGGGTGGCGACGAGGGCGCCGGCCCCCTTCCTCACGAGCGCACCTGCCCGCTCCCGTGCACCACGAACTTGGTGGTGGTGAGCTCCCGAGCGCCCATGGGACCGAAGGCGTGGAGCTTGGAGGTGGAGATGCCGATCTCGGCCCCCAGACCCAGCTCGCCGCCGTCGGCGAAGCGGGTGCTGGCGTTCACCAGCACCGTGGACGACTGGACGGCCGTGACGAAGGCCTCGGCCCGGGCGTAGTCCCGGGTCACGATGGCGTCGGTGTGGCTCGAGCCCCACGTGGCGATGTGGTCCAGGGCGTCCTCCAGGGTGTCGACCACGCGCACGGCGAGGGTCAGGTCCAGGTATTCGGCGGCCCAGTCCTCGTCGGTGGCGGGGGTGACGTCGTCGCCCAGGAGCGCCCGGGTGCGCTCGCACCCCCGGAGCTCCACTCCCGCCTCCCGGAGGGTCCGGGCGACCCGGGGGAGCACCTCGGCCGCCGCGTCCCGGTGCACCAGGAGCGTCTCCAGGGCGTTGCACACCGAGGGGCGCTGGGCCTTGGCGTTCAGGACGATGGCGTCGGCCATGGCCGGGTCGGCGCCCTCGTCCACGTACACGTGGCACACGCCCTTGTAGTGCTTGAGGACCGGTATGCGGCTCTTCTCCACCACCGCCCGGATAAGCCCCTCGCCGCCCCGGGGGATGACCAGGTCCACGAGCTCGTCCTGCTGGAGCAGCACGTCCACGGCCGCACGGTCCGTGGTGTCCAGGAGCTGGACCGCGTCGGGGGTGACGCCCGCCTCGTCCAGGGCGCCCCGCAGGGCGCCGGCGATGGCGGTGTTGGAGTGGAACGCCTCGCTGCCGCCCCGGAGGATGCACGCGTTCCCGGCCACGAAGCAGAGGGCGGCGGCGTCGGAGGTCACGTTGGGGCGCGCCTCGTAGATCATGGCCACCACCCCCAGGGGGATGCGCATGCGGGCCACCCGGAGCCCGTTGGGGCGGAGGCGGCTCTCGGTGACCTCGCCCACCGGGTCGGGGAGCGCCGCCACCTCCCGCACAGCCGCCGCCATCTTCGCCATCCGCGGGGCGTCGAGGCGCAGGCGGTCCAGCATGGCGGGCGCGGTGCCCCGGGCCTCGGCGGCCTCCAGGTCCCGGCGGTTGGCCTCGAGGATCGCGTCCGTGCGCTCCTCCAGCGCCCGGGCCATGGCGTGCAGCGCCCGGAGCTTGGTGGCGCCGGGGAGGCGGGCCAGCGTCCGGGACGCCGCCCGGGCCCGCCGGGCCATCCCCTCGACCGACCGGGCCAGGTCCATTGCTGCCGCCTCGGTGGCGGCGCCGGGGCTCACGCGCCCTCCAGGATGACGATGCGGTCGGCGTGGATGACCTCGTCGCCGGCGGAGTAGCCCAGCACCTCTTCGATCTCCGACGAGGGGAGACCCACGATGCGCGCCACTTCCTGGTGGCCGTACGCCACCACCCCCCGGGCGTGCTCCACCCCCCGGGCGTCCACCACGGCCACCACGTCGCCGGGATCGAAGCGGCCCTCCACCCCCACCACCCCCCGGGGCAGGAGGCTCGTGCCCCCCCGGCGCAGCGCCGTCACGGCGCCGTCGTCCACCACCAGGCGGCCGGGCATGCGGGTCTGTGTGGCGATCCAGTGGTGGTAGGCCCGGAGGGGCCGCTCCGAGCCCTCGACCAGCGTGCCTGTGGGCTCCCCCGCGTACACGGCGTCCAGGGCGGCGGCATCGTCGCCGTTGGCGATGACGGTGGGGATGCCGAAGGCGGCGGCCTTCTCGGCCGCCTCCAGCTTGGTGTGCATCCCGCCCACCGACTCGGCGGCCTTCTTGCCGAAGGTGTGGGGACGGAGCTCGTCGGCGGAGGCCGCCCGGGGGATGACCCGGGCGTCCGGGTTGGAGGCGGGGTCGGCGTCGTACACGCCGTCCACGTCGGTGAGGAGCACCAGCAGCTCGGCGTCCACCAGCGCCGCCGTGTGGGCGGCCAGGTTGTCGTTGTCACCCACCTTGATCTCGTCCACCGACACGGTGTCGTTCTCGTTCACCACCGGCACCACGCCCGCATCGAAGAGCACGCTGAACGTGTTCCTGGCGTTCACGTAGCGCTGCCGGTTCTGCACCACGTCGTTGGTGAGGAGCACCTGGGCCACCTCCAGCCCCCGGGCGTGGAAGCCCTCGGCCCACAGGCGCATGAGGCGGGTCTGCCCCACTGCGGCGGCCGCCTGCCGCTCCCGGATGGTGGTGGGCGGCCGCTGGAGCCCCAGGGCCGCGTAGCCGGCGGCGATGGCGCCGCTGGACACCAGCACGGTCTGGGTCTCGGAATGGCGGGCCACCGCGTCGACGAAGCGCGCGATGCGCTCCGGCACGATGGCCCGCGTGCCCCCCGTCAGGAGCCGGCTCCCGACCTTCAGGACGAGCCGGCGAGGCGCGCTCACCGCCCCGAGGCCGCCCGCCCGATCTGGATGGTCGAGTCGGCCGTCGGGCCCTGCATGAGCAGGGCGAGGAAGCCCTGCTGCACCCGGGGCGTGATGCTCTGGGCGTCGGCGGTGATCATGTCGGGGTGGCCGGTGCGCTTGGCCTCGGCCAGCACCTTCTGGTTCCCCTGCTCGGCGGCCTGCCGGTCGCCCTTGAGGGCCTGGGTGAGGCTGCCGATGCCGCACGCCAGGATGCTGAACCCCGGCAGGTCGGCCACCTCGGCGGCCTGGGCCACCGCGGCGGGGTCCTCCAGCATGAGCATGGCGACGACCTTGCCCTGGCGGTGGTCGGGGGTCCACACGTCGGCGCCGGCATCCTGGAAGAAGGAGATGGCCGCCTTCGCCTGCTCCACGTCCTGGACGTGGGGGATGACGACGCCGTCGGCGCCGGCGTCCAGGATGTACTTCACCCGGGCCCGGGTCGAGTCGACGCCCTCGTCGCCGATGGGCGGGATGCGCACGAGGAGGAGCTTGTCCTGCCCTCCGCCCTGCTCGAGCCCCTGGGCGATGGCCTCCACCGCCGCCGGGTCGTAGTGCTCCTCCAGGTTCAGGAAGAGGAAGTCGGTGAGGGAGTCCTGGGCCAGCGCCTTGCCGCCCTCCACCGTGTAGACCGCCGGCGGCCGGGGCTGGCCGCGCTCGGGGCGGGGGCCCTCGCTGGGCACGTAGATGCCGAACACCGGGCGTCCCTGGGCCCACACGTCGAAGGCCTGGACCTCGTGGGCGCCTTCCGCCGACGACATGGCGGCGGAGGGCTCTCCCTGGGCGGCGGGCGCGCCCGAGTCGCCTCCGCAGGCGGCGAAGGCGAGGGGCAGGGCGAAGGCGGCCACGCCGGCGGCCAGTCTGGGGGCAGGTCTCATGGGAGCGGCTCCTCGAGGACGTTCGATGGGGGTTCCTGAGTTGACCATGCTAGCGTCTCCGGCGCCTCCCGCAAGCGACGGTGGGGGGCGCGTACCCTTCTTGCATGACGGGCCCCGATGTCGTCCCATGGAGATCCCGAGCGGGAACGACCCCAGGAGCCGACCCCATGGAAGTGAGCTTTACCTTGAACGGCCGCCCCCTCCGACTGGACGTGGAGCCGGGGGTGAGCCTCCTCGACGCCCTGCGCGACCGGGCCGGTCTCACCGGCACGAAGAAGGGGTGCGATCACGGCCAGTGCGGCGCGTGCACCGTGCACGTGGACGGCCGCCGCGTGCTCTCGTGCCTCACGCTGGCGGTGATGCAGGAGGGGCGGGAGGTGACCACGGTGGAGGGGCTCGCCGACGGCGACGCGCTCCACCCCCTCCAGCGCGCCTTCGTCGCCCACGACGCCTTCCAGTGCGGCTACTGCACGCCGGGGCAGCTCATGTCGGCGGCGGCGCTCCTCGACGAGCCGTGGGGGGCGGACGACGAGGACGTGCGGGAGGCGATGAGCGGCAACATCTGCCGCTGCGGCGCCTACCCCGCCATCGTCGCCGCCGTCCAGGAGGTGCGGAGAGCGGCGGCCGCCGCCCGGGAGGCGGCCGCCGGAGCCGGTGCCGGCGAGGAGGCGGGCGCGGGAGCCGGTGCCGGCGAAAGGGCCGGTGCTCCTGGGCCCAGCGGCGCGGCCGCGGGGAGGCCGGAATGAGGCCCTTCGCCTTCTCCGCGCCCACCGATCCCGCGGCAGCCGTGGGGGCCGCCGCGGGCCACCCCGGCACCCGCTTCGTGGCGGGGGGCACCACCCTCCTGGACCTCATGAAGCTGGAGGTGGAGACGCCGGACCGGCTGGTGGACATCAACCGCCTCGCCGAGGGCGACCCGTCCCTGGCGGCCATCGAGGAGCTTCCAGGGGGCGGGCTCCGCATCGGCGCCCTCACCCGGAACAGCGACGTGGCCTGGCACGAGGCCGTGCGCTCCCGCTACCCGGTCCTCTCCCAGGCGCTCCTGTCGGGCGCATCCGGGCAGATCCGCAACATGGCCACCACGGGCGGCAACCTCCTGCAGCGCACGCGCTGCTGGTACTTCCGCGACGTGGCCTCCCCCTGCAACAAGCGGGAGCCGGGGAGCGGCTGCGCCGCGCTGGAGGGGAGGAACCGCATCCACGCGGTGCTGGGCACCAGCCGGAGCTGCATCGCCACCCACCCCTCCGACATGGCCGTGGCGCTGGCGGCGCTGGGGGCGACGGTGCGGGTGCGGGGGCACGGGAGCGACCGGGCGATCCCCATCGTGGACTTCTACCGCCTCCCCGACGACCACCCGGCCCGGGAGACGCGCCTGGACCAGGGCGAGCTCATCACCGCCGTGGACGTGCCGCCCCTCCCCTTCGCCCGCCGCTCCTGCTACGTGAAGGTCCGGGACCGGGCCTCCTTCGCCTTCGCCCTGGCGTCGGCGGCGGTGGCGCTGGACATGGAAGACGGCGTGGTGCGGGAGGCGCGGGTGGCGCTGGGCGGCGTCGCCACCCGCCCGTGGCGTACCCTGGACGCCGAGAGCGTCCTCGAGGGCCGGCAGGCGTCGCCCGAGGCGTGGCGCGAGGCGGCGGACGCCGCCCTCAAGGGTGCCCGGGCCGTGGAAGAGAACGGCTTCAAGATCCCGTTGGCCAAGCGCACCCTGGAGCGGGCGCTGGCCGCGGCGGCGGCGCTGGAGGTGGAGGCATGAGCGCCCCCGGCGAGAACGGCCGGGGCGCCGGGGCCGCCCCGGCCGCCCCGGACGGGGTGTCGCCCGACGGATTCCAGGTGGGCCGCCCCCTGGACCGGGTCGACGGCCCCGCCAAGGTGACCGGCGCCGCCCGCTACCCCGGCGACATGCCGGTGGATGCCATGGCCCACGGCTACATGGTCACCAGCACGGTGCCCCGGGGGCGGATCACGTCCGTGGACACCAGCGGGGCGGAGGCGGCCCCCGGGGTCGTGCGGGTGTTCACCCACGAGACGGCGCCCCGCCTCCCCGACGGCGGACGGGCCGGCTACGGTCCCCCCGGCGGGCGCCGGCCGCCCCTCCTCCAGGACGACCACGTGCGCTACGCCGGCCAGCCGGTGGCGCTGGTGGTGGCCGACACCTTCGAGCACGCCCGGGACGCCGCCCCCCTGGTGCGGATCCTCGTCCAGGAGGAGCCGTCGCGGCTGGACATGGAGGCGGCCATCGACGACGGTGACGCCTACGCCCCGGCGCCCGAGCGCATGCTGAGCCGCCCCCCCGACACCCGGCGGGGCGACCCCGACGCCGCCCTGGCCGACGCCGAGGTGCGCCTGGACCTCGCCTACTCCACGCCCATGGAGCACCACAACCCCATGGAGCCCCACGCCACGCTGGCGTGGTGGGGCGAGACGCCCGACGGGCCGCACCTCACCGTGCACGACTCCACCCAGGGGGTGTGGACCCACCGGAAGGCCCTGGCGGCCACCTTCGGCGTGCCGGAGGCGCGGGTGCGGGTGATCTCCCGCTTCGTGGGCGGTGGCTTCGGCTGCAAGGGCTCGGTGTGGTCCCACGTGGTGCTGGCGGCCATGGCGGCCCGGGAGCTGGAACGGCCCGTGCGCGTCGTGGTGACCCGGGCCCAGATGTTCACCACCGTCGGGCACCGGCCCCGGACGCTGCAGCGCGTCGAGGTGGGGGCCCGCCGGGACGGCACCCTCACGGCGGTGCGCCACGCCACCACCTCCCACACCTCCCGCCTGGAGGACTGGGTGGAGGCCTCCGCCCTGGTCACCCGGATGCTCTACGCCAGCGAGAGCGCCGAGACGCGCCACCGCCTGGTCCAGCTCGACCTCCCCACCCCCACCTTCATGCGCGCCCCCGGCGAGTCCACGGGCAGCTTCGCCCTGGAGAGCGCCCTGGACGAGCTGGCGTGGGAGCTGGGCATGGACCCGGTGGAGCTGCGCATCAGGAACCACGCCGACGTGGATCCCTCGGACGGCCGCCCCTTCACCAGCAAGTCCCTGAAGGCCTGCTACGAGGAGGGCGCCCGGCGCTTCGGCTGGAGCCGGCGAGCCCCCGAGCCACGGGCCACCCGGGACGGCGACGCGTGGGTCGGGTGGGGCATGGCCAGCGCCACCTATCCGGCCCGCTGCAACGCCGCGGGGGCGGTGGCCCGCCTCCTCCCCGACGGCGGAGCCCTGGTGCGGGCGGGCACCCAGGACATCGGCACGGGCACGTACACGATCATGACCCAGGTCGCCGCCGACGCCCTGGGCCTGCCCCCGGAGCGGGTGCGCTTCGAGCTGGGCGACACGGACTTCCCCGAGACGCCCATCTCCGGGGGCTCCATGACCGCGGCGTCCGCCGGCTCGGCGGTGCTGGTGGCGTGCCGGGCGGTGCGGGAGCGGGTGGCCCGCCTGGCGGTGGAGGACGAGGCCTCGCCCCTCCACGGCTGCGACCCCGACGACGTCCGGCTCCACGGAGGCAGCCTGGTGCTGGCGTCGGAGCCGTCCCGGCGCGAGGCGTGGGGCGAGCTGGCGGCCCGCCACGGCGAGGACGCCCTGGAGGCACGGGGGGAGACGGGCGCCCAGGAGGACGACGGCTACGCCCGCCACGCCTTCGGGGCGGTGTTCGTGGAGGCCCGGGTGGACGCCGACCTGGGCACAGTGCGCGTGCCCCGGGTGGTGGGGGTGTACGGCATCGGCCGCCCCCTCAACCTCAAGACCACCCACAGCCAGCTCGTGGGCGGCATCACCTGGGGGCTGGGGATGGCCCTGGAAGAGCACACGCTGGTGGACGGCCGCTCGGGACGCATCGTGAACGCCGACCTGGGCGAGTACCAAGTGCCCGTGAACGCCGACGTGGGCTCCGTCGACGTGTCGCTGGTGGAGGAGCACGACCCCCGGGTCAACGCCCTGGGGATCAAGGGCGTGGGCGAGATCGGCATCACGGGGGTGGCGGCCGCGGTGGCCAACGCCGTGTACCACGCCACCGGGCGGCGGGTGCGGGACCTGCCCATCACGCTGGACAAGCTGCTGGACGTCTGAACCGGACCGCTTGCGAGCCGGACCTTCGAGGAGGAGAAGCGATGCGCGCCATGGTGACCCCCCGCTTCGGCGGCCCCGAGACGTTCGAGGCCGAGGACCTCCCCGACCCCGAGCCCGGCCCGGGCGAGGTGCTGGTGCGGGTCCGGGCCACCTCCGTGAACCCCGTGGACTACAAGATCCGCAGCCACGGCGGCTTCGGCGTCGAGGCGCCCGCCGTGCTGGGGTGGGACGTGGCGGGCACGGTGGAGGCCACGGGCCCCGGCGTGGAGCGCTTCCGGGAAGGGGACGACGTCTTCTACTCGGCCCCCATCGGGCCCCCCGGCACGTACGCCGAGCTCCACGTGGCCCCGGAGGGAGTCTTGGCCCGGAAGCCCGCCGGCCTCTCCATGGAGGAGGCGGCCTCCCTCCCCCTGGCCGGGCAGACGGCGTGGGACGGGCTGGTCACCCACGGCCGGCTCGGCGTCGCCCAGAGCGTCCTCGTCCACGGCGGCGGCGGGGGCGTGGGCACGCTGGCCGTGCAGATCGCGGCCGTCGCGGGGGCCCGGGTGTTCACCACGTGCGGCGACTACGACGCCGAGCTCGTGCGCTCGCTGGGCGCCGACACGGTCATCGACTACCACACCCATGACTTCGCGGAGGTGGTGCGGGACGCCACGGAGGGGGCGGGGGTGGAGGTGGTGTTCGACACCGTGGGCGGCGACACCCTGGCGAAGAGCATCCCGGTGGTGAAGCCCCACGGACGGCTGGTGGGCATCGCGGGCGCGTCGGGGGAGCTGGGCGCGGCGGCGGGGAAGAACGCGCCCATCCACCTCATGATGATGCTCCGTTCCGCCGAGAAGATGGAGCGGCTGGCGGCGCTGGTGGAGCGGGGGCGGCTGCGCCCGGTGGTCGACCGGGTGATGCCGCTGGCCGACGTGGCCGACGCCCACCGGGCGCTGGAGGACGACACGCGCCACATCCAGGGGAAGATCGTGCTGCGTGTCTGAGGGGCGTCCGTCTCTCGCCCCGCTTGCGGGAGGACGTGAGGCCCATCTACATCGAGCGGGGCATCCTGGCGGACGTCGCCGGCGGCCTCGGATCGGCCACGGCGCTTCGGCAGGGGGTGGAGCGCTGACGCCGGCCTCCTCCACGGCATCCACGGCACCTTCCACCGGGAGCGGCGGGCCATGACCACACGAAGGGAGTTCCTCCGCCGGGCGTCGGGCGCCGCGGCCTGCACTGCCCTGTCGGGCGTCCTCGCCCCCACGCTGGCGGCCGCGCCCATCCGCATCCGGGAGCGGCGCGCCCCCTCCTGGGACCTCCTGGTGAAGGGCGGCCGCGTGGTGGACCCCTCCCGGGGCATCGCCGACCTCCGGGACGTGGCGGTGCTGGACGGGAAGGTCGCCCGGGTGGCGTCCGGCCTCGACCCCGCCCTGGCCCGACGGACGCTGGACGCCAGCGGCCGGATCGTCACCCCCGGGCTGGTGGACAGCCACGTCCACGTGTTCGACGGCGTGGCCCAGGTGGGCATCGAGCCCGACGTGGTAGGGGTCGCCCGGGGCGCGACGTCCGTCATCGACGCCGGCTCCGCCGGCGCCACCACCATGCGGGGCTTCCTCACCTACGTGGCCCGCCCCGCCCGCACCCGGGTCTACGCCCTGGTGAACATCTCCCGCCCGGGCATGACCGTGCCCAACGAGTTGGCCGACCTGTCCTGGCTCGACCCCGAGGCCGCGGCCCGCACCGTGGAGGAGAACCCGGGGGAGGTGGTGGGCGTCAAGGTGCGCATGCTGGCGGGCATCCCTCCCGGCCAGGACCTGGAAGCGATGCGCCGGGCGCGGGCGGCGGGCGACGCCGCGGGCGTGCCCGTGGTGGTCCACATCGGCGGCCAGACGACGCCCCTCCCCACCATCCTGGAGCAGGTGCGCCCCGGCGACGTGGTGACCCACGTGTTCCGCCGCCAGGGGAGCATCCTGGACGCCGACGGGAAGGTGTACCCGGAGGTGCTGGAAGCGGTGGAGCGGGGCGTGCACCTGGACATCGGCCACGGCGCGGGGAACCTGGACTTCGACGTGGCCCGCCGGGCCATGGACCAGGGCGTCCGGCCCACCACCATCTCCAGCGACGTGCACCGGGGCAACGCGTTGGGGCCGGTGGTGGACCTCCCCACCACCCTCGCCAAGTTCATGCTCCTGGGGATGTCGCTGGAGGCGGTGGTGGAGGCCGCCACGGTGGCGCCGGCGCGCATCTACCGGCTCCAGGACGGCCTGGGCACGCTGGCCGAAGGCGCCCCCGCCGACCTCACGGTGCTGGAGGAGGTGGAGGGCCGCTTCACCTTCACCGACTCGGGGGGGAAGACGCGCACCGCGGCGCGTACGCTCGAGCCCAGGGCCGCCCTGTTGGCCGGAAGCCCCTACGGCGCCCTCACCGGCTGACGAGGGGAGGCTACCCGGCGCTGGAACGCCTCAGAAGACGAGCCCCACCGTCACCGGGACGAGGCTCAGCCGCCCGGCGCCATAGGACACCGTGTGGTAGCGTGCCTCGACGAAGGCCTTGATGCCCGGCAGCGACAGCTCCACCCCCACGCCCCCGTTCACCCCCGCCGCGCCGCCCCGCTTCTCGCCGATGGCGTGGTTGTGGACGTAGTAGCCCACGCCGCCGATGACGTAGGGGTGGAGGAGGGGGAACGGCAGGGAGAGGATGCCGTCGAGCGTGCCCGACGCCACCTTCAGCGCGCCGGCGCCGGCGCCGGCCGCTTTGGCCGGGAGTTGGTCGTAGGCGAGCTCGCCCCGCACGCTCACCGGAAGCAGGGGGAGGCCCAGGGCCAGGATTCCCTCGGCCCGCCACCCCCGGTCGAACGTGTCCTTGAAGTCACCGGTGATGGCGGTCACGCCGGCGCCCGCGCCCACCGAGAAGGGGCCCGTCTGGGCCCGGGCGGGGACGGCCGCCAGGGCGGCGGCGAGGACCACGAGGGCGCAGAGCTCCAGGGTGCGGCGCATGGCGGCTTCCGGGTCGGGGTCGGGGCGACGCGGCCGGATCTCCGGCCGGGCCGGCGTGGGGGCGTACGCTTCCCACACCGGCCAAAGGTCGATCCGTCGGCTGCCGCGCCGCAATGGCCGAGGGCCGACGCGGCCGCCGTGCGTCACACCATGGCCGCCTCCCGGGGGTGCCCCGGCGCCCCGACGCGCGCCCCGAAGGCCCTGGCGATCCCCTCCACCTGGTCCCAGTCCGTGAGCTCGTGGTCACGGGACGTGTCGGTGGGCCCGCCCTCCTTCGCGGAGATACGCTTCATCATCCAGCGCAGGAGAGGGTTGTAGCGGGTGTAGGCGATGGCGCCCCCCACCGAGGCCGTCGCGTCCGGCCGCCAGCCCACCTTCGCCAGGAAGGTCTCCATGATGGCCCCGGCCTGGACCCGCTCCTCGGGGTCGGCGCTGGCCGCCGAGCCGCTCACCGCGACGAACAGGGAGGGGAGCCCTGGCAGGGCGTTGCTGTGGCGCCGGATCCAGCGCTCGACGTAGCGCTGGTAGTGTCCGGCGATGAGGGAGGCGCCCACCACGAGGCCGTCGTAGGCGTCGAGGCCGAGGCCGGGTCCGGGGGCGTCACCGCGGACGGTGGTGACGTCGCAGCCCTGGGTGGTGAGGACTCGGGCGATGCGCTGCACGATGCGGGCGGTCTGCCCGTAGCGGGTGCCGTAGACGATGAGGATGCGCGGGGCTTCCATGATGCCTCCCGGAGGTGCGTGGTACCGGGAGAAGCTTGGCGGGCGGCCCCGCCCGGCGCCGTCGGGGAGGCCCCGCCGCGGCCCGTCGGAATTCCCCTGAAGGGTGGAGAGCTTCCCTCAGCGCGCCCCGTCGGTGGGCTTCACCCGGGACACCTTGAGGGTCAGCCCCTGGTCGCAGGGCCCGTTCTCCATCACCCGGCCCTCCACCACGACGTGCTCCCCCGGCTTCAGGGAGCCGGTGTCGCCGGTGAGGGTGAAGAGGCCGTTGTCGGGGCCGCGCATGGCGGGGCACGTCTTCCCCTCGTCGGTGATGCGACCCTCCATCGTGACCGCCCCGTCGGGGGGGGTCACCAGGAAGACGTCGGAGATGCTGGCGGGCCGCTGGTCCGTGTAGGCCACGAAGAAGAAGTGGCCGTGGTTCAGCTTGGCCCAAGCCGGGATCTTGGCCTTGGCCACGAACATCCCGTCCTTGTCGGTCTCGCCCTTCCCGATCATCTCGTACCCGTCGCCGCCGATGGTGCCGAAGCCGATGAGCATGGGCTTGCTGGCGGGCAGCCCGCCCATCTTCACCGTCACCTCCGTCCCCGGAGGGCCGCTGCGGGGGGAGGTCGTGGTCCGGTAGGCGTCGGTGTTCTTGAACTGCTGTGCCGCCAGGGCGTGGGCGCTCCCCACCGCCAGGGCGAGGGGCGCCGCCAGGGCGAGGAGGGAGCGGAGGAGGCGGCCGCGGGTTCGCGGGAGCAGGGACATGGAGGGTCTCCGATGCTGGGTATGCCTTGGCGGGGCGCGAACGAACGACCCCGACGCGTGGTATCTTACACCCGGCGTCGAGACGTCGCCCCACTCCGCTGCCTACACCACAGACTCCCATGCGATTCGCCGCCGCCGTTGCCCTGACCGTCGTCCTCGCCCTTCCCCCCGCCCTCCGGGCCCAGTCCCCCGTGGTCGGGGGGTTCCGGGGCTACGCCTGGGGCACGGACCGCTCCGCCGTCTCCGAGCTGGCCACGGGGGACACGGCCGTGGCCGGGTGGAGCGACGGCCTCCCGTTCTACTCCCGGGTGCTGTCGTTCCTGGGGCGCGACGACGTGCTGACGGGCTTCTACTTCCACCCCGACACCGGCGGCCTCATCGAAGGGGCCTACGTGATGGGGGTGCCGCTGAAGGACTGCGAGTCCACCTGGCAGAAGGCGGTGGACCTGGTGGAGCAACAGTATCCGGGGCTCCACGTGGAGCAGCGCGTCTCCCACCGGGAGGGGCACGACCTGCAGGTGTACGACTCCGACTGCGAGTACTTCGTCTACAACGACAACGTCGCCTCCTGGGAGGCCGACTTCCTCGACCCGGGTCCGGGTCTGGACGAGATCCTGATGTGGATGAAGCCCGTGGGCCGCAACCTCCGCCTCACGGTCGTCTACCGGAGCGACGCCGGGAAGAAGTGGCGGAACGAGCGAAGCCCCGAGGGCCGCTAGGACCCCCGGGGCTTTCCCGCAGCGGCGCGGGCGCCGTCAGCTCGTGCCTTCGCCCTTCTTCATGAAGCCCATGTGCTGCTCGGCCGTCTGGAGGCCGCCCTCGCCCTCCTGCCAGCCGATCTTGCCGTCGCCGTTGGCGTCCTTCCCGGCGTAGAGCTCGTCGGCCAGCTCCTTCATCTGCGTCACCAGCGGCGCCGCCTCGGCGGCGGTCGTTGCGGCCTCGATGCGCTTGCCCAGGGCGATGATCTGGTCGGCCCGGACCACCGTGTTGCGGGCCGCGCTGGCCACGTGGACCGCGTGGGTCTTCACGTTGTCCGAGGCACCCTCCGACTTGGCGGCGGCCTCGATGTGCTGCGCCACGCCGGCGGCGGCCTTCTTCACCCCGTACCCCAGCCCGGGGCCCTTGGGCTCGACCGTGGGATCCACCGCGTTCATCACGTGGAGGGTGTGCCGCTTCATGTTGGCCAGGTCGGTGAGGTCCTTGGCCGCGTAGCCCGCGTGGTCGGCGGCGATCTTCGCTTCGGCGACCGCGGTCGGGAGGAGGCCCATGCCGTTCGGCGTGTCCTTGAACCCGTCGAGGACGTGCCCCATGTGGACGTGGGCCATGTTGGGTTGCTGGGCCCTGGCGGCGCCGGGAGCGAGCGTGGCGACCGCGAGGCAGCATGCGACGATGACACCGTGGTGCGCGCGCATGGTGGAGGCCTCCTGTGATGACCGAGGTGAGGAAGGTGTGCAACGGTGAAATACCGGATGGGAGGACGTGGAGGCAAGAGCCGCGTTCCGTGCTCCCGGTCCCCGGAGGGGGCCCTGTGCACCGGAGCGCGTCCGACGCGTCTCCTTCCGGGGGAGGGACGAGCGGAGCGGATCTTGCTCCCTGCCTCCGAGCGTCGCCGGCGGTTCGCGCGGCGGCGACCATGCCCCACGACCGGGAGGTACCATGCGCGTGACGAACGCAGGGCCGCGCCTCGCTCTCGCCCTCGCCGTGACGCTGGCGGCGTGCGGCGGCCGGGCCGAGATGCCGACCCCGGGGAGCGCCCAACCCCAGACGACCCTCGAGGTCCAGAACCAGGCCAGCCTGGACATGACCATCTACGCCATCCGTGAGGGCGGCGAACGGCGCCGGCTGGGCACGGCCATCGCCCACCAGACGACGAAGTTCACCATCCCCTACACGATGATCTTCGGCGTGTCGGATCTGCGCTTCCAGGCCGATCCCATCGGCTCGGACCAGGCGCCCGTGTCCGAGGTGATCCCTGTCCAGCCCGGCGACGTCGTGGTGATGCAGATTCCGCCGCACTGACGCACTGAGGGGGCCCGAGGCGCCCCGCGCGCTCGTCTAACGATCCCCGGCCCCGCGCCGTCTCTGGACGTACGAGGGCGGCGGCCGGGGCGGCGCCCGCCGGACGACCGGAGCGCCGGAGGACGTCGTGGACCCCACCCTGAGAGCCCTGAACCGCTTCGGCCTGGGCGCCCGCCCGGGCGAGGCGCGCCGCATCCGAAGCCCCCGGAGCTGGCTCGAGGCCCAGCTCGATGGGCCACCTCCCTTGCTGGACGACCCCTGGGTGCCGTCGCCCGAAGTCCCGGGGCGCGCCCTGGGGGCGCTCCGGGCCGCCCGGCGCGCGAAGGACCGGGACGCCCTCGCCGCCGCCCGCCGCGCCATCCGCGACGTGGGCGTGGCGGAGGCGGGGGCCCTCCTGGACCGGCGCGTGGCCAGCGACCGTCCCTTCGTGGAGCGGCTGGTGGCCTTCTGGTCCAACCACCTGTGCGTCTCCACGGCCGGAAAGGTGGCGGTGGCACCCCTGGCCGGCGGGTACGAGCGGGACGTCGTCCGCCCCCACGTCCTCGGCCGCTTCGAGGACATGGTGCTGGCCTCGGCCCGCCACCCCGCCATGCTCCTCTACCTGGACAACGCCCGCTCCGTGGGCCCCAACTCGCCCGCCGGCCGCCAGGCGGCCCGCCGTGGGAGGGACGTGGGCATCAACGAGAACTACGGGCGCGAGGTGATGGAGCTCCACACCCTCGGGGTGGACGGCGGCTACACCCAGGCCGACGTGCAGGAGGTGGCCCGGGCCCTCACCGGATGGACGGTGACGGGCGTGGGGCCCGGCCGGGGCGGGGCCGCGGGCGAGGCGGTGGGCTTCGCCTTCCGGCCCCTCCTCCACGAACCGGGGAGCCGTACCGTGCTGGGCACGCGCTTTCCCGGCGCCGGGGAGGAGCAGGGCGAGGCCGTGCTGCGGGCGCTGTGCCGGCACCCGTCCACCGCTCGCTTCGTCGCGGGCAAGCTGGCGCGCCACTTCGTGGCCGATGACCCGCCGCCCGCCGCCGTGGACGCCCTGGCCCGGGTGTTCTCCGCCAGCGGCGGCGACCTGCGGGAGGTTTCCCGGGCCCTGGTGACGCTGGAGCCCGCGTGGGACCCGGCCCACCGCAAGCTGCGCACGCCCCAGGACTGGGTGGTGGCCGCGCTCCGGGCCCTGGGCGCCCGCACCGCGCCGGTGGCGTTCGCGGGCGCCCTGAGGCAGCTCCGCCACCCCCTGTGGGCGCCGCCGGCGCCCAACGGCTTCCCGGACAGCGAAGCGGCGTGGGCCGACCCCGACGCCCTCATGAACCGGGCGGAGCTGGCCCGTACCCTGGGCCGGCGGGTGGCCCCCGGGGGGACGTATCCGCGCGGCTTCCTGGAGGTGATGGACGCGCCCGCCGGCGACCCGCTCCCGGGGCTCCTGGCCGACGGCACCCTCGACCCCGCCGAGCGGACGGCCCTCGCCCTGGCGGGCCCCGCCTTCCAGTGGAGGTGAGCATGGAGCGCCGCGACTTCCTCACGACCATGTGCAAGGGCGGCCTCGCCACCTTCGGCGCGCCCCTGGTGCGCTTTGCCCGGGTGCCGGGGAGGAGGCGGCTGGTGTTCGTCCTCCTCCGGGGCGGCTTCGACGGGCTCGCCGCCGTGGTGCCCGTCGCCGACCCCGCCTACCAGGACACGCGGCGGGAGCTGGCCTACGCCCCCGACCGCCTCACCCCCCTGGCCGACGGCTTCGCGCTGGCCCCGGGGCTGGCCCCCCTGGGCTCGCTCTGGGACGCGGGCGAATTGGTGGCGCTCCACGCCATGGCCATCCCCTACCGCACCCGCAGCCACTTCGACGGCCAGGCCATCCTGGAGACGGGGCTGGACGCTCCCAGCGGCGCCGCCGACGGCTGGCTGAACCGCCTCCTCCAGGTGATGGGAGGCCGCCGCTCCGGCATCGCGGTGGCTGCGGGCATGCCCCGCTCGATGATGGGCGTCTGGCCGGTGGAGACCTGGTCGCCCACGAAGCTCGGGGTGGTCGGGGACGCCTACCTCGAGCGCCTTCATCTTCTCTACCAGAGTGACCCCGTGCTCCTGAACCCCTTCGAGGCGGCCATCCAGGAGCGGGCCCTGGTGGGGGAGGCCGAGGGGATGGCCGGGACGGGCGGCGGAGAGGGCTCGGCGGCCGCCCCCGTCCGGATCCCGCCGCCACGGGGGAGGGGTATCGTGGCCCCCGTCCTGGAGGCCGCCGCCCGCTTCCTGCGCGAGCCCGACGGGCCCAACGTGGCCGCCGTGGAGTTCAGCGGATGGGACACCCACGCGGGGCAGGGGATGGAGGGCGGGCCGCTGGACCGCCTCCTGGGGCAGCTCGCCGACGGGCTGCTGGCGTTCAAGGCCACCGCGGGCGACGCCTGGGCCGACACCACGGTGGTGGTCATGACCGAGTTCGGACGCACCGCCCACCCCAACGGCACGGGCGGCACCGACCACGGGACGGCCGGCGCCGGCTTCGTGCTGGGGCCCCGGGTGGCCCGCAGCGCGGTGGTGGCCGACTGGCCCGGCCTGGCCGCCTCCGAGCTCTACGAGGGTCGGGACGTGCGCCCCACGTTGGACACACGCGCGGTGCTCAAGGGCGTGGTGGCCGGCACCCTGGACCTCACCCCCGCCCAGGCCGACCGGGTCTTCCCCGGCTCGGCCGCCGCCCGGGGCCTCTGGTCGCTGATGGGCTGAGCCCCGCGGGGGTGGCGCCGCCCCCCCGCGGGCCCCGATGATGCATCAGGCGGGCGCCGACGCCCCGGCGAGGAGCCCGGGGCGGGGCGAAGAAGGCATCCACGGGGGGGCGGCCATGAGCGGAGCGGCGGGCGAGCGGGTCTTCCTGCGTCATGTGCTGGCCACGCTGGCGTACCGGGGCGGCAAGGCCATCCGGGACGCCCCCGATGGCTTCGCCGACTTCCGCGTGGGCGAGACCACCCGCACGCCCCTGGAGATCCTGGGGCACCTGGGCGACCTGCTGGCCTGGGCGCTGGCCCTCGCCCGGGGGGTACGGAGCGGCGCGGACACCGTCCCCACGGATTGGGACACCGAGGTGGGCCGCTTCTTCGAGGGCCTGGCCCTCCTGGACGCCTGCCTGGCCTCCGACGACACCCTGGGCTGCGACGCCGACCGCCTCTTCCAGGGACCCCTGGCCGACGCCCTCACCCACGTGGGCCAGCTCGCCCTCCTGCGCCGCCTGGCCGGCTCGCCCGTGCGGGGGGAGAACTACTACAGGGCGGTCATCGAGGGTGGGCGGGTGGGGCCCGAGCAGGCCGCTCCCGTGCGGGAGTTCGACTGACGTGGCGGGGTCCGGATTCGACGCCCCCCCTCCGGGAGCGCCGGCGGACGTGCCGCTGGAGCCCGGGCTGGTGGGGCGTACCTACGACGACTTCCTCTTCCGCCCCCAGAAGGGTGTGGTCCACACCCGGCGGGCCATCGACCTGACCCTGCGCATGGCGGCGGACGTGCGCCTGGCCCTTCCCGTGGTGTCGGCCAACATGGACAGCGTCACCGGGGGCGCCATGGCCAAGGCCATGGCCATGGAGGGCGGGCTGGGCTTCATCCACCGGGGCCTCACCATCGACGAGCAGGTGCGGGAGGTGGAGGCGGTGAAGCGGAGCCACGGCTACGTTGTGGAGGAGCCGTTCCGCGTCCCCCGGAGCGCACGGGTGGGCGAGGCCCGGGAGCTCATGCGCCGAAAGGGCACCTCCCTGCTGGTGGAGGAGGAGGAGGGGAGCGGGGTGCTGGCGGGCCTCCTCTCCGCCCGGGACCTCCCCTGGTTCGACGGCCACGAGGAGCAGCCGGTGGGGGAGCTCATGACGCCCTTCGCGCGGCTCGTGACGGCGCGGCCGGACGTGAGCCTGGAGGAGGCCGAGCGGATGCTCTTCCGGGAGCGCATCGAGAAGCTGCCCCTGGTGGACGAGGGCCGCCGCATCCGCGGCCTCATCACCAAGCAGGACGTCATCCTGCACCGGCAGCGGCCGGGGGTGAGCAAGGACGCCAAGGGCCGCCTCCTGGCCGGCGTGGCGGTGGGCGCCACCGGCGACTTCCTGGAGCGGGCCGGGGCGCTGCTACAGGCGGGCGCCGACGTGGTCCTCATCGACATCGCCCACGCCCACTCCACCGTCATGGAGAAGGCCGTCGTGGCGTTCCGGGGCCGCTTTCCCGACGTGCCCCTGGTGGCGGGCAACGTGGGCACGGCCGAGGGCGCCCGTTTCCTGGCCGACCTGGGGGTCGACGCCGTGAAGGTGGGCATCGGCCCCGGGCGGGGGTGCCGCACGCGCCTCGAGACGGCGGCCGGGGTGCCCCAGCTCCAGGCGGTGCGGGAGGCGTGGCTGGCGGTGGGCGAGCGGGTGCCCATCATCGCCGACGGCGGCGTGAAGGCCGACAAGGACGTCTTCCTGGCCCTGGTGTGCGGGGCGTCGGCGGTCATGATGGGGAGCGCCCTGTCGGGCACCGACGAGTCTCCGGGGCGGGTCATCGAGGACCCGGCCTCGGGGCAGAAGGTCAAGATCTACCGGGGCATGACGTCGCCCCAGGCGGTGCTCAGGACGCTCTACAGCGCCGACAGCGCCGACGTGGACGAAGCGCTGGAGACGCCCGCCGAGGGGCAGGAGATCCAGGTGCGTTACAAGGGGAGCGTCCTCGACATCCTGGGGCGCATGCGGGGCCACCTGCGCTCGGCGGTGAGCTACGCCGGCTCCGACTCCCTGGCCGAGGCGCGGGAGCGGGTGGTGCGGGAGCCCATGCGTTGGCTCATCCCGCTGTCCGAAGCGTCCCGACGCGAATCGTACGACAGGTAGGGGAGAGCGCATGGCGGGGTGGCGAGGGCTGGACGTGGAGAGCGAGGGGACGGGCATCTCCCGTCCCCTGAGCCGGCAGGTGAACACCCTGGGGTCCATGCTCGGCCAGGCGGTGCGGGAGCGCTGGGGGGAGGAGACGCTGGAGCTGGTGGAGGAGCTCCGCCTGCTGTGCAAGCGGGCCGAGGCCGAGTCGCGGCCGGAGCTCCGGGAGCAGGCGGCCCGCCGCATCGGAGAGCTCTCCCTGGAAAAGGTGGTGGCGCTGCTCATGGCCTACACCGCCTTCTTCCACCTGGTCAACCAGGCGGAGAAGCAGGAGATCCTGCGCATCAACCGGGAGCGCTCGCGGGCGGGGGAGGGCGGCCGCCCCGAGTCCATCGCCGGCACGCTGGCGTCGCTCCGGGAGCGGGGCCTCTCCCTGGACGCCGTGCGCAGCTTCCTTGGGCGCCTCGACATCCAGCCGACCCTCACCGCCCACCCCACCGAGGCCCGGCGCCCCACCGTCCTCGAGAAGCAGCAGAGGATCGCCGCCCTCCTCACCCGCCTCCAGCGCACCGACCCCACCCCCGGCGAGGAAGAGGAGATCCTGGACGCGGTCTACGGCGAGGTGACGCTCCTCCTGGCCACCGACGACGTCCGGGCCCAGCGCCCCGGGGTGCGGGACGAGGTGGAGCACGGGCTCCACTTCCTGGCCGGGGTCATCTTCGACGCGGTCCCGGGCATCATGGACGACGTGCGCCGCGCCGTGGAGCGGGAGTGGGGGGAGCGGGTGGAGGTGCCCGCCTTCCTGCGCTACCGCTCCTGGATCGGTGGCGACCGGGACGGGAACCCCAACGTCACCGCCGACGTCACCCGCTGGACCTTCCGGGCCCAGCGGGAGGCGGCCCTGACCCGCTACCTGGAGGGGCTCGCCTCCCTGGAGCGGGCCCTGAGCGCGTCCGACCACCTGGCGCCGGTCTCCGCCGACCTCCTCGCCTCCCTGGAGCGGGACGCGGACGAGGCGCCGCTCCCCGAGCGGGAGGAGGCCCTCTACCGCCACGAGCCGTTCCGCCGCAAGCTGGCCCACCTGCGGGTGCGGGTGGCCCGGCTCCTCGAGGAGGAGGAGGGGGAGGGAAAGGCCGGCTACCCCGCAAATCCCTGGGACGCGGCGGCCTTCCTGGCCGACCTTGAGCTGCTCCAGCGCGCCCTGGACGCCGCCGAGCTGGGGGCGGTGGCCCACCACGGCGGGCTCGTCCGCCTCCTGGACCAGGTGCGGGCGTTCGGCTTCCACCTGGCGGCGCTGGACGTGCGCCAGCACAGTCGCGTCCACGAGGCGGCGGTGGCGGAGCTGCTGCGGCTGGCCGGCGTGGAGGAGGGCTACACCGACCTGGACGAGGAGCGGAAGCTCGCCCTGCTGGAGCGGGAGCTGACCAGCCCCCGGCCCCTGCTGCCCCCCGGCGCCGACCTCTCCGAGCCCACCCGTGAGCTGCTGGCCTCGCTGCGGGTGTTCCGGGACGCCGCGGAGCGGGAGCCCGCCTCGGTGGGGGCGTACATCGTGAGCATGACCCACGCGGTGAGCGACCTCCTGGAGCCCATGCTCCTGGCCCGGGAGGTGGGGCTGTGGCGCCGGGACGGGGACGGGGTGCGCTGCCTCGTGGACTTCGTGCCCCTGTTCGAGACCGTGGACGACCTGGCCGCGGCGGGGGAGCGCATGGCCCGCCTCTACCGGCACCCCCTCTACGCCGAGCAGGTGCGGGCCCGGGGCGGGCTCCAGGAGGTGATGCTGGGCTACTCCGACAGCAACAAGGACGGCGGCTACTGGATGGCCAACCGGGCGCTGCAGCGCGCCCAGGCCGACCTGGGCCGCACGGCGGCCGAGCACGGCGTGGACCTGCGCCTCTTCCACGGGCGGGGCGGCACGGTGGGGCGGGGCGGCGGCCGGGCGAACCGGGCCATCCTGGCCACGCCGCCCGAGGTGCACAACGGGCGCATCCGCTTCACCGAGCAGGGGGAGGTCATCTCCTTCCGCTACGCCCTGGAGGAGCTGGCCCGGCGGCACCTGGAGCAGGTGGTGAGCGCGGTGGTGGAGACGGTGGCGGGGGACGGGGCCGACGAGGGCGCCCCGGAGGGGGCGGAGGCGTTCCTGGACGCCGTCGCCGGACGAGCCATGGAGGCGTACCGGGAGCTCATCGACGATCCGGGCTTCTGGGACTGGTACACGGCCGCCACACCCATCGCGTGGGTGAGCCGGCTGCCCATCGCGTCGCGCCCCGTCTCCCGGGGGGGCGGCGAGGTGACCTTCGAAGACCTCCGGGCCATCCCGTGGGTGTTCTCCTGGACCCAGATCCGGCTGCTGGTGCCCGGCTGGTACGGTACGGGGGCGGCCCTGGCGGAGGAAGACCCGAAGGCGCTGCGGGCCCTGTACGGGAGCTGGCCGCTCTTCAGGACCCTGGTGGACAACGCCCAGCGGGAGATGGCCCGGGCGCGCCTGCCCATCGCGGCGGTGTACGTGGACCGCCTGGCGTCGGACGAGGAGGCGCGCTCGGGCCTCCACCCCCGGGTGGTGGAGGACTACGGTCGAGCCCGGGACGCCCTCCTGGCGGTCACCGGGGGCGAGGCGCTCCTGGACGACCAGCCCGTCATCCAGAAGTCCATCCGCCTCCGCAACCCCTACACCGACGTGCTGAACCTCCTCCAGGTGGAGCTCATGGCCCGCTGCCGCGAAGGGGGTCACGACGAGGGGGAGGGCGCCGCCCTGGGCAGGGCCCTCCTCCTGAGCGTGAACGGCATCGCCGCCGCCATGCAGAGCACGGGGTGAGGGCCGCCTCGGATCTCCCGGACCGTCAGCCTCCGCTCACCGACGGCAGCACCACCACCTCGGCGCCGTCCCGGACCGGCGTGGCCAACCCTCCCGAGAAGCGCACGTCCTCGGTGCCCACGAACACATTCACGTGGGGGCGCACCTCGCCCGTCTCGGTGACGATGCGGTCGTAGACCGGAGGGCACTGGGCGCGGAGCGCCTGGAGCGCCTCGCCCACCGTGACCGGGGCCCCGGTCAGCTCCAGGGTCGAGCGCCCGCCGGCCAGCTCCCGCAGGGGGCCCGGCAGCACCAGCGTGAGGCTCACGTCAGCACCGCCGCCTTCACGCACACCACCGGCGGGAGGCTCTCGGCCACCAGGCTCCAGCGCTCCCCTTCGTCGGCCGACGCCCACACCTTGCCGCTCCGGGTGCCGAAGTAGACCCCCGCCGGATCGGCCACGTCCGTGTCCAGGGCGTCCCGCAGCACGGTCTCGTACGCTCCCTCCTGGGGGAGCCCGCTGCTCAGCGGCTCCCACGAGGCGCCGGCGTCCCGGGTGCGGTACACCCGGAGCTTCGCCTCCGGGGTGCAGCGGAAGCGGTCCGACTCCAGGGGCACGATGTAGACCGTGTCCGGGTCGTGGGGGTGCATGGCCATGGCGAAGCCGAAGTCCGAGGGGACGCCGTTGGCCACGTCGACCCACGCGTCGCCCCAGTCGTCGCTCCGGTACAGCCCCCAGTGGTTCTGGAGGAAGAGGCGCTCGGGCCGGGACGGGTGGTGCACCACCTTGTGCACGCACTGGCCGAACTCCGGGTGCTTGTCGGGGAGGAACTCGGCCCGCACCCCAGCGTTGCGGGCCCGCCAGGTGGCGCCGCCGTCCTCGGTGCGGTAGAAGCCCCCCGTGGAGAACGCCACCCCCATGCGGTTCCCCTCGCCCGGGTCCGGGAGGATGGTGTGGAGGCACAGGCCGCCGGCCCCGGGCGTCCAGCGGGGACGGTGCTCGTGCTCCAGGAAGCCCTGGACGGGCGCCCAGGTGTCGCCGCCGTCGGTGCTCTCGAACAGGCAGGACGGCTCCACGCCCAGGAACATCCGCTCCGGCTCGTCGTCGCGCCCGGGCCGGATCTGCCAGATGCGCTTCAGCGCCAGCTCGGAGCCCTCGGGGAACTTCACCGGCCGTTCCTCGCCGCCCGACCAGGTAGCGCCCAGGTCGTCGGAGCGGCGCAGCGTGGTCCCGAAGAAGGCGTTCCCGGGGGCGGCCCACAGCGTCCGCCGTCCCGCCCGCTGGTCCATGGCGAGGGCGTAGACCTCTTCGCCCGGGAAGTGGGGACCGTCCACCTCCCAGCGGTCGCGCCGGGCGTCGCCGTGGAAAAGGAAGGCTCCCTTCATGGTCCCTACCATGAGCAGGACGTCGCCGTCCCGCGCATCGACCCCTGATGGGCTTTCGGGCATGGTGCTCTCCGGTTTCGAGGATTGAATACGGCCCCCCGCGGGCCTCGGGCTCGGGGCGTTGCACCCACCCCCTGGGCCGCCGGCCGTCGCTTCAGCATTTCCGCGTGCGCCAATCTATGACGACGTCGCGCAGCGCACCTCGTTTTCGACACGAAGCCCCTGCGGCGTGGTTGTGCGGGATTGACCCTCACGCAACGTGAGGGTCTATCGTGGGGCAGCGGAAGCCGCGACCACCGACCCGGAGGCCACCCTGAACGCGCCGCTGAAGCCCGTGACGTTGCACCACACCGAAGACCACCGGCTCCACTCGGAGCACGTGGGCGCCGACGTCCACCTGTGGATCGGCCGGCCCGTGGCCGGATGGCGGGGACCGTCGCCTGAGCCGCCGGCGGTGCTGTGGGTGCTGGACGGCGACCTCTTCTTCGGGAGCGCGCTGGAGGCGACCCGCCTCATGCACATGCTCTACGGCGAGCTGCCCCCTCTCCTGGTGGTGGGGGTGGCGTACGGCACCGACAGCCCCCGGGAGCAGGGTGAGCTCCGCACCCGGGACCTCACCCCCACCGCCGACCCGGGCTGGGAGGCCATGGGCCGCCAGATGGACCCCGCCTGGGAGCCGCTCCTGCCGGAGGGGAAGCGCATGGGGAGAGCCGCCGAGTTCCTCCGCTTCCTGGTGGACGAGGCGCGGCCGTACGTGGAGGCCCGCTTCCAGGTGGGGCCCGGCGGCCACGCTCTCTTCGGGTCGTCCATGGGGGGGCTGTTCGCCGCGTGGGCGGCCCTGGCCGAGCCCGGCGCCTTCCAGCGGACCATCGCCGTGAGCCCCGCCCTGTGGTGGGACGCCGGCGCGGTCCTGGCCCTGGAGGAGAGGGTGGCGGAGGCGCGGGACGACCTTCCGGGGAAGCTATTCCTGGCCGCCGGCTCCCTGGAGGAGCCGGAGCACCTGCCCTTCCTGGCCCGCTACCGCTTGGTCTCCAACGCCATGGAGCTCGCGGAGCGCCTCCGGGGCCGGGGCTACCCGTCCCTGGAGGTCACCTCCACCGTGCTGGAGGGCGAGACCCACACGACGGCCGCCTTCGCCGGCCTCACCCGGGGGCTGCGGGCGCTGTTCCCGGCGGCGCCACGGGCGATGCCGGGGGGGTGACGTTACCTGCCTGCCCCTACGGCGCCACGCCCTTCCGGTAGTCCAGGGGCGGGTCCCGGTCGCCCAGGAGCGGCCGGTACTGGAAGCCGGCGCCCCGGCGCGCCTCGAAATCGGCCCGG
The DNA here is from genome assembly GCA_963720485.1 of uncultured Gemmatimonadales bacterium. Lineage (GTDB taxonomy): Bacteria > Gemmatimonadota > Gemmatimonadetes > Longimicrobiales > Gaopeijiaceae > MFD05684-c1. The sequence goes on along the minus strand of OY970395.1, from coordinate 3,207,450 downwards.
ACGGCGGCCACCTGCGCCGGGTCGGAGAACAGGTCCACCGCCGTGAGGACCAGCGTCTTGGCCGCCACCATCATCCCCTTGGCGCCGATCGACGTGCCCGCGGCGGCCGCGGCCTGCCAGGTGTGGGCGGCCGTCCCCGGCACCCAGGTGGCGGTGGTCAGGGTGGCGGTGGGCACCGTCCAGCTCACGTCGCCGGCGTCGGACGACGCATAGCTCTGCTGGGCCTCGAAGGGCGCCACGCTGTCGGCGCTCGCCAGGGACGGGCCACCCTCCGGCAGCGAGCCCTTCAGCACCTCGGCCCACTTCCGCTCCCGGGCGTCCCACGTCACGCCGCCCACCCGCTGAAGGTTCTCGTAGACCTCCCGCTGGAGCGACTCCACCGAGAGGCGGGAGTAGGAGCCACCGATGACCTCGTACGTCATCTCCGTGCCGGTCCCCAGCGCCGCACCCTCCGCCGCCTTCGCCACCCGCTCAAAGATGGAGCGCACCATCTCCGGGTCGGGGTGGCGCACGTAGTAGTACACCTCGGCGAAGTCGGGGACGACGTTGGGCGCGCTCCCTCCGGAGGTGATCACGTAGTGGATGCGCGTCTCCTGGGGGACGTGCTCCCGCATCATGTTCACCATCGCGTCCATGGCCTCCACGGCGTCCAGCGCGGAGCGGCCCCGCTCGGGGGCCGCGGCCGCGTGGGCGGCGACGCCCTTGAAGCGGAACTTGGCCGACTTCACGGCCAAGTCGCTCCCCGGGCTGGCGTCGTTGGCGTCGCCCGGGTGCCACGACAGCACCACGTCGGCGTCGTCGAAGAGCCCCGCCCGCACCATGTAGACCTTCCCCGAGCCCCCCTCCTCGGCCGGGGTGCCGTACAGCCGGATCGTCCCGGCATGGCCGGTGCGCTTCAGCCACTCGGCGGCGGCGATGGCGGCGCCGGTGGAGGCGGTGCCGAAGAGGTTGTGGCCGCACGCGTGGGCGGCGTCCTTGCCCTCCACCGGCTGGCGGGTGGGCACCGCCGCCTGGCTGATCCCCGGCAGCGCGTCGAACTCGGCAAGCAGCCCGATGACGGGCCGGCCGCTCCCGTAGCTCGCCACGAACGCGGTGGGGATGTCCGCCACCCCCCGCTGGATCGTGAACCCCGCCGCCTCCAGCTCGGACTGGAGGAGCGCGGTGCTCTTCTGCTCCAGGTAGCCCAGCTCGGCCAGGTCCCAGATCCGGTGGGCCACGTCGGCCATCTCCGGGGCGCGGGCGTCCAGGAAGTCCAGCACCTCCTGGTCGCTCATCTGGGCCCGGACGGGGGTCGCCAGGGCGGCCAGGGCCAGGAGGGTGGCGGTCGGGAGAGCGAGGGTGCGTCGTGGGGTGCGCATGGCGGCTCCGGGGTGTGCGGGCGCGGTCGCGGAAAGCATGTCGGACCCCGGGCCGCCGTGCAACGCCCGGGCTGCGCACGGTGCGCCGCCCCGCGGGCCCCACCGACCCGTGCGCCCCGCCCGCCCCGCACCGACATTGAACGCATGAGCCACGATCCCGCCTCCTGGCCCCTCCGCCCCATCACCGGGTTCCACACCGACGACGAGGGTCACTGGGTGGCCGAGCTGGCGTGCGGCCACGGCCGCCACGTGCGCCACGACCCTCCCTGGCAGGAGCGTCCGTGGGTCACCACGCCGGAAGGGCGCGCCTCGCGCCTGGGCATGACGCTCCCGTGCCGGGCCTGCGCGGAAGAGGCGGCCTGACCCTCCGGCAACCTTGACCTGAATCATTCAGTCCAATACGGTGGACGCACCTCCCACCCCCACCGGCCGGTCATGGACCCCACCCCCCTGAGCGTGCTCCAGGGCACCCTGGAGCTCCTGATCCTCAAGACCCTGTCCCGGGGCGAGGAGATGCACGGCTTCGCCATCCTGGACTGGATCCGGGAGAGCACCCGCCAGGACCTCCTGGTGGAGGACGGCGCCCTCTACCACGCCCTGCGGCGCATGGAGGAACGGGCGTGGCTGGAGAGCTCGTGGGGGGTGTCGGAGAAGGGGCGGCGGGCCCGCTACTACCAGCTCACCGGGGCCGGACGGGCCGCACTCGACGAGGAGGAGGCCCGTTGGCGGCGCTACGTGGAGGCGGTGGCCAGGATCGCCCCGGAGCGGACGACGTGAGGGGGGAGCGGGACCGTCCCGTCCGCCGCCTCTTCCGCCTGGGCCTTCACGCCCCGGCTCCGGACGAGGCCACCGAATGGGAGATCGAGCACCACCTGGCGGAGGTCACGGACCGGCTGGTGGAGGAAGGGTGGTCGCCGGAGGCGGCAGCCCGTGAGGCGGAGCGGCGCTTCGGCGCCGTCCCCCGCCACCGGGCGAGGCTTTCACGCATGGAGCGCAGGAGGACGGCGATGGCGCGCACAGGCGGGTTCCTGGTGGCCGCGGGGGAGACTCTCTGGGCGGGGGTGCGCTGCCTGCGCAGGCAGCCCGGCCTCACGGCCGCCGTCGTGGCGGTCCTGGGCCTGGGGGTTGGGGCCAACGCAGCCATGTTCACCGTCCTGGACCGGATCTTCTTCCAGCCGCCGGCCCACGTGGTGGACGCGGACGCGGTGCGGCGGGTGGTGGTGGCGCGGCCCGGTCGCGACGGGATGAGCGTCAGCTCGTCCCACGCCGACTACCAGGACCTGGAGACCGTGGCGGGGATCGAGGCCGTGGCGACGTACGCGCCCCAGGAGGTTACCCGGGGCCGGGGCGAGGAGGCCACGAGGCTGAGGGCGGTGATCGCGAGCCACACCCTCTTTCCCCTCCTGGGCGTGAAGCCGGAGCTGGGGCGCTTCTACGGCCCGGACGACGACCGGGTGGGTGCGCCGCCCGTGGTGGTGGTGAGCCACGAATACTGGAAGAGGGCGCTGGGCGGCGACCCGGAGGTGCTCGGCACCACCCTCGATCTCGCCGGCGAGCCCTTCACGGTGGTGGGCGTGGCGCCCCGGGGCTTCACAGGCCCGGACCTTGCGCCGGTGGACGCGTGGCTTCCCCTCCTGACGGGGGGCGTCGTGGTGCAGGGGTGGGACCAGTGGATCGGGGGCCGCAACTTCTACTGGCTGCGCATCGTCGTCCGCCTCGCGCCGGGCGCCGCTCCCGCCGCCGTCGAGAAGGAAGCCACAGCCCGCTACCTGAACGCCCGGGCCAAGCAGGTCGCGAAGGGGTTCGCCGCCACGATCCGCCTGGAGCCCCTGGTCCTCGCCCGGAGCGACATGGCCACCTCGGAGTCGAAGGTGGCGCGCTGGCTGGGCGGGGTGAGCCTGCTCCTCCTCCTCATCGTGTGCGCCAACGTCACGAACCTCCTCTTGGCCCGGGGCACCCGCCGCCGGCGCGAGGTCGCGGTGCGCCTGGCCCTGGGGGTGTCCCGGCGGCGCCTCGTGGCGGGCGCGGTGCTGGAGATGCTCCTCCTGGGGACGCTGGGGGCGGCCGCGGCCCTGGCCGTGGCGCTGTGGGGCGGCGCCGCCATCCGCCGGCTGCTCCTCCCGGGGGTGCTCTTCCCGGTGGCCCTGGGCGGCCGTGTCGTGGCCTTCACCCTGGCGCTGGCACTGGTGGCGGGGGCCCTGGCGGGGATCGGGCCGGCGCTCCAGGCGGCCCGTCTCGACCTGGTGGGCGACATGGGCCTGGGGACCCGGGGCGCGGTCGGGCGCTCCCGGGTGCGGGACGCCCTCACCGTTGGCCAGGGGGCCCTGTCGGTCCTCCTCCTGGTGGGGGCCGGCCTGTTCGTGCGAAGCGTCGGGCGCGTCCACGACCTGGACCTTGGCCTGGACGTGGACCGGGTGGTCCAGGGCACGCTGGAGCTCTCGGGCGCCAACGTCGTGCCCGTCCTCCCCGCCGACCCGGACCAGCTCCGGGAGCAGGCCCGGGAGCAGAACGCCCTCTACGCTCGGGCCATGGACGCCGTGGGCGCGCTCCCCGGGGTGGAGCGGGCCGCCGCCGGGGCCGTCCCCTTCCAGTGGGCCTTCGGCAGCGACCTGAAGGTGCCGGGGTGGGATTCCCTGCCCAGCCTCCCGGGAGGCGGGCCCTACTACTACGACGTCACGCCGGGCTACGCCGCCACCGTGGGTCTGAAGGTGCTCCGGGGGAGGCCCCTGGCCGCCACCGACGACGCGGCGGCGCCCTCCGTGGCCCTGGTGAGCGAGACCATGGCGGCCACCCTCTGGCCCGGGGACGACGCCCTGGGACGCTGCCTCCTGGTGGGCGGCGACGACGCAAAGGGGTGCACCACCGTGGTGGGGGTGGTGGAGGACGCTTCCCGGGGCGAGCTGGAAGACCCGCCGTTCATGGCGTACTACCTCCCCGTCGCCCAGCGGGAGGGGAACCAGCTCCGCGCCATCTTCGTGCGCGCCGCTCCCGGCACCGACGCCGCTACACTCGTGGGACCCGTTGCCCGCACCCTCCGCACCCTCGACCCCCGTATCCGCTTCGCCGACGTCCAGACGCTCCGCTCGGCGCTGGACCCCCAGGCTCGCTCGTGGCGCCTGGGCGCCGCGCTCTTCAGCGCCTTCGGGCTCCTGGCTCTCCTCGTCTCGTCGATCGGCCTCTACGGGCTGCTGGCCTTCCACGTGGCCCAGCGCACCCGGGAGCTGGGCATCCGCTCGGCGCTGGGGGCGGCCCGGAGGCGGCTCATGGGCGACGTGGTCGGCGCCGGGGCCCGCCTCACGCTGCTGGGGGTGGCGGCCGGCCTGGCCGCCGCACTCGCCCTGGGCAGATTCGCCGAGCCCCTCCTCTTCCAGGAGTCTCCGAGGGATCCGGTGGTGCTGGCCGGGGTGGCGCTGACGCTGCTGGTGGTGGGGATCCTGGCGAGCCTGCTCCCGGGGGTGCGGGCGACCCGGGTCGACCCGATGGAGGCGCTGCGGACGGAGTGAGGGCCGGGCGCGGCTCTCCCTCAGCTCGCCGCCGCTTCCGGCCCCCGGCGGGCCGCCATGACCACCTGGTTGCGGCCCTTCTCCTTGGCGGCGTAGAGGGCCTTGTCGGCGGCGTGGAGGATCTCCTCGGCCTCGTCGACTCCAGTGCCGAACACGGCCACGCCCAGGCTGGCGGTGATGCTGAACGCCTTGCCCGACGGCCCCACGTGGCGCAGCCGCGCCACCCCGTGGCGCAGCCGCTCGGCCACCGTGAGCCCCCCCTCCTCGGTGGTCTCCGGAAGGAGGACGGCCATCTCCTCGCCCCCCAGCCGGGCCGGCAGGTCGATGTCCCGGCACACGTCCCGGAGCGCCCCGCCCACCGCCCGCAGCACCTCGTCCCCCGTCCCGTGCCCGTGGGAGTCGTTCACCGCCTTGAAGTGGTCCAGATCCAGAAGCACCAGGGCAAAGGGGCGGCCATAGCGCCGGGCCCGCTCGATCTCGGTGTCGAGGGCGGCCATGAAGCGCCGACGGTTGGCGAGGCCGGTGAGGGAGTCGGTGTTGGCGAGCCGCACCAGCTCCTCGTTCGCTTCCCGCAGGGCGGCCTCCTTCTCCCGCAGAGCGTTCTCCATGCGCTCCCGTTCGGTGACGTCCCGGAGAACGAGGACCGTGCTTCTCCGGCCGCCCCGGGGCCCGAGGGGCGTCATGGTGAGCTCGAACGGGCGTTCCTCCCCCCCGGCCACCGCGAGATGCACCCGCCGGGCGCCGGTGACGATGACCCCGTCCTTGCGGGGGGCCTGGGCCCACGCAAGCCCCAGGGGGATGGGCAGCGGGCCCTCCGGCACGAGCTGGAGGGTCTCCACGGCGGCCCGGTTGAGGTCCACGATGTGGCCGTGGCGGTCCAGCACCAGCACGGCGTCGCGCATCTCCTCCACCACGATGGTGCGGGCCACCGGGGCGGTCACCAGGTGGCCGTGGCGCAGGAGCCCCCACGCCAGCACCGCGTTCGCCAGCACGAAGCCGGTGGGAGTGAGGTCGATCCAGCCCGCGGGCTGGTGGGCCGTGAGGAACAGGACGTTGGGGAGGAGGACGGCGGCCGGCGCGGCCACCACCGCCACCATTCGGGTGCGGTGGCGGGGGGATTGTGCGTGGTGCCAGACCAGGACCCCGGTGGCTGCCACGACGAGCATGTACGAGTAGGCGGCGTGCACCGCGAACCAGGGGCCGTGCCGCACCAGAACCCCGGGGACACCCTGCGCGCGGACGAGGCTCTCCCACATGAGATGGTGGCTGTCGTTGCTGAAGACCAGGACCAGCGTCACCGCCGGGATGACTCCGGTGAGCCCCAGGGCGCCCCGCAGCATGGAGCCCCTGCCCGTGTAGACCAGGGCGAAGAGGAACCAGAAGAAGGGGGCGAGGGCCACGCCCAGGTATTCGATCTGGGAGAGCCGGACCTGGGTCTCCAGCGATCCGAACGAAAGGAGGAGAAACTGGCTCAGGGCCCACCAGCCGGAGGCTACGCCGAGGGCGAGAAGCGCCCAGGCTCCCGGCTCCTTGCGCTGCCCCCACACGTGGTACACCACGGTCGCGGTGACCAGGGCCGCCAAGAAGGGCAGAATCGCCCACGGGGTGGGATGGAAGGCGTCGGGCATCTTGGGGGCGTGGTCGGCGGGCACAGCCGCTCGGAATCGATAAGATGGGCGAGGCCGGGTGTCAAACAGTGAACCCGCACCGCCGGCCCGGCTCCGGCCCTGGCGGGGCGGTGCCCCGGCCTCCATCCTGCTTTCCCGGCCCTCCCCACCCGAGAGGATGATCCGTGCCCGCAGCGCTGCTCCGCTCCACCTCGCTGGCCGCGGCCACCGCCCTGCTCGCGGGCGCCTGCGCCGCGCCCCCCCGGGGGACGCCCGCGCCCGTGACCACCACCGCCGCGCCCGTCCTCATTCCACAGGCCAGCGGCACCGAGGCGCTCCTCCAGGCCGTGAGCCCGGTGGACGACCAGGTCGCCTGGGTGAGCGGCCACCGGGGAACGTGGGCCCTGACCGTGGACGGGGGGCGGAGCTGGTCCACCCGCCGCATGGCCGGCGCCGACACCCTGGAGTTCCGCGACGTCGACGCCCTGAACGCCACCACCGCCTGGCTCATGAGCGCGGGCACCGGAGACCTTTCGCGCATCTACCACACCGACGACGGTGGCCGGTCGTGGCGCCTCCAGTACCGCATGGCCGACCCCCGGGGCTTTCTGGACTGTATGGCCTTCTGGGACGGCCGCCGGGGCATGGCGTACGGCGATGCCCTGGACGGGGTGCTCTTCGTGCTGCGGACCGATGACGGCGGCGCCTCCTGGCGCCGGGTGTCCCCCGAGGCCCTCCCCCCGGCGACGGCGGGAGAGGGTGGCTTCGCCGCCAGCGGGGCCTGCGCCGTGGCCGGTTCCGGGGGCCGGGGGTGGATCGGCACGGGCAACGGTGCGGCGCCCCGGGTCCTGGCCACCGACGACTACGGCCGCACCTGGCGCTGGGCCGTGGTGCCCCTGGAGGGAGGGGAGGGGGCGGGCGTCACCGCCCTGGCCATGGGCGCCCAGGGGACGGGGATCGCCGTGGGGGGGCGCCTGGGAGAGACCGGCCACGGCCGCTCGGTCGCGCTCACCGACGACGGTGGCGCCACGTGGCGCCCGGGCGGCACGCTGAAGATGTTCGGCGCCGCCTACGGTGCGGCGCGGGTCCCGGCGCTCCCCGGCCCGGTGGTGGCGGCGGCGGGGCCCGGCGGCCTGGACTGGTCGCCGGACGGCGGCGAGACCTGGCGCACCGCCGACACTCTCTCCTACTGGGCCGTGGGCTTCGCATCGCCCGAGGCCGGGTGGGCCGTGGGCCCGGTGGGGCGCATCACGAAGCTGGCCTTCCCGCCGCGCTGAGCCGACGCCCCGGGCACGGCGGCGGAAGCGCCCGCCGGGCCCGTCTGCAACTTTCCGCCACCTCCCCTCGTCAGAGCCTGCACGGCCGGGGGGTCCGGCCCATTTATCACACAATGTGTGATCTATCCATGGGCAGACGTCCGGAGGGGACGGAGGAGGCGCGGCCGTCGCGCCTCTGGGAGCGGGCCCTGGCGGCCCTGCTGCCGGAGGCGCAGCGGGACGCCGCCCTGGGCGACGCCGCCGAGGAGCACGCCCGGCGGGCGGCCGCCGACGGTTCGCGGGCGGCGGCCGGCTGGTACCGGCGCCAGGTCCTGCGCTCCCTGCTTCCGGCCGCCGTCCATGGATTCCGACGCCTCGCCGCGGCGGCGTGGGCGCCATCCACCGGGGAGGGAAGCATGGCGACGACGTGGAGAAGGGACCTGGGGCTGGCCTTCCGGACGCTGCGCAGGCGGCCCGGCTTCTCGCTGACGGTGGTGGCGATCCTCGCGATGGGGATCGGGGCCACCACGGCGCTCTTCAGCGTGTTCCGCACCGTGTTCCTGGAGCCCCTGCCGCTGCCCGACTCGAACGAGCTCGTGGTGATCATGGAGCAGGGCTCCTTCGGCTGCTGCGGTCCCGCGTCCGGACCGGACTACCTGGACTGGAAGGAGCGCAACCGCTCCTTCGACGGCATCGCCGCCCTGGATCCGGGCACCTTCACCCTCACGGGGCTCGAGACGCCCGAGCGGGTCTACGGGACGTATGTCACGGCCAGCGCTTTCGACTTCCTGGGCGTCGCGCCGGCCATGGGCCGGGCCCTCACCCCCGACGACCAGGACCACCCGGGCGCGGTGGTCCTGAGCTGGCAGCTCTGGCAGGACCAGCTCGGCGGCCGGAGCGACATCCTGGGATCGGCGCTCGAGGTGGACGGCACGCCCTACACCGTGGTGGGGGTGATGCCCAAGGCCTTCGACGTGCCTTCGCCCTGGTCGCAGATGGGGGACCAGAAGCTCTACCTCCCCTTCCAGAGCCAGCGGCTCCAGGGCAACCGCGGGAGCCATGGCTTCCCGGTCATCGCCCGCCTCTCCCCCGGCGTGACGGTGGAAGCCGCCCAGCACGACATGGACCGGGTCATGCGGGAGCTCGCCGCCGAGTACCCCGCCAGCAACACGGGGCGGAGCACCCGCATCTCCACGGTGCACGACTACCTGTACGGCGAGGCGGGAAAGCAGCTCGGCCTCATCCTGGGGGCGGCCGCCGTGGTGCTCCTCATCGCCTGCGGGAACGTGGCGGCGCTCCTCCTGGCCCGGGCGGCGGCCCGGGAGACCGAGCTGTCGGTGCGGGTCGCCCTGGGGGCCAGCCGCAGCGCGGTGGCGAGGCTCCTCTTCTCCGAGAGTCTGCTGCTGGCGCTGGGCGGCGGCGTCGTCGGGGTGCTGGTGGCGATGGGGGCGGTGTCCGGCCTGAAGGCCCTGCTGCCGCCCAACATACCCCGGGTCGCTGACGTCGGGGTCGACGGGTGGGCCCTCCTCTTCGCCCTGGGCGCGGTCGCCTTCACGTCCATCGTGTTCGGCGGACTCCCCTCCATGCTGGCGGCGAGGGCGGGTCTCGCGGCCCGGGTGAAGGAGGGGGGCTATCAGACGCTGGCGCCGTCCCGTGAGCGCGTCCGGGACGCGTTCATCGTGGGGCAGGTGGCCCTGGGGCTGGTGCTGGCCAACGGCGCCGCCCTCCTGATGCGGAGCTACGCGGCGGTGCGGGGACAGGAGTACGGCTTCCACGCCGACGGCGTCCTCACCGTGGCGATGAACCCCGCGGGCCCCCGCTATCAGGACGCCGCGGCGGTGGAGCGCCTCTACGATCAGGTGAGCGCGCGCGTGGGCGCGCTCCCGGGCGTGGCGGCGGTGGGCACGGTGACCCGTCTCCCCCTCTTCGGCGGCAGCAACGGTGAGGTGTGGGTGGAGGGCCGTCCGCCCCGCACCCACGAGGGCGAAGGGCCCCTGGTGGAGGTCGTCTCTGTGACGGGGGACTACTTCGACGTCATGGGCATCCCCCTGGTGGAAGGGCGCACCCTCCTCCCGGACGACTCGTTGAGCGCCGCCACGGGCGTGGTCATCAACCAGGCCCTGGCCCGGGAGGCGTGGCCGGGGGAGGATCCCCTGGGCAAACGTTTCAGCTTCAGCGACAGCCCGCCCCACTGGCTGACGGTGGTGGGGGTGGTGGGCGACGTGCGGGAGTGGGGGCCCGAGCAGCCCGCCCACGGTGAGGCCTACTTCCCCTTCGCCCAGGGATGGTCGACGGGCACCTACCTCACCCTGCGTACCCCGGGTGAACCGGCCGCGCTCGCTCCCGCGGTGCGGCGGGCGGTCCTCGAGGTCGACCCCACCCAGCCCCCTTCCGACGTGGCCACGATGAGGTCCCGGGTCGAGGGCTCCTTCGCCCAGCGGAGGTTCTACACCACCCTCATCGGCCTCTTCGCGGGGGCGGCGCTCCTGCTGGCCGCTGCCGGCGTCTACGGCACCATCTCGTTCTTCGTGGCGCGCCGCGTCCGGGAGCTGGGGGTGCGCCGTGCGCTGGGGGCCGCCCACCGCGGCATCGTGGCGCTGGTGGTGGGGCGGGGGCTGCGCCTCGCCGTCTGGGGCGTGGCCCTCGGGCTCCTGGGCGTGTGGGCGAGCACGACCGTGGTGAAGGGCCTGGTGTACGGCGTCGGGGCCGCCGACGCGCCCACCATCCTGGTCGGCTGCCTCACCCTGGCCCTGGTGGCCGCGGCGGCCTCCCTCGTTCCGGCGCTCCGGGCGGTGCGCGTGTCGCCGGTCCTGGCCCTGCGATCGGAGTAGAAGGAAAGACCATGGGCGAGTTCGAGCAGATGGTCCTCCTGGCGCTCCTGCGGCTGGACAACGACGCCTACGGGATGGAGGTCCGGGAGGAGATCGAGCGGCGCACGGGCCGGGACGTCTCCTACGGCGCCGTGTACACCACCCTCGATCGGTTGGAGCGGAAGGGTTTCGTGGGATTCCACCTGGGAGAGGCCACGGCCCGCCGCGGCGGCCGCGCCCGCAAGTACTTCGAGGTCCTGGCCGCTGGGCATGCCGCGCTCCGGGAGTCGCGGCGCGCCCTTGGCGTCATGTGGGAGGGTGTGAGCCTGTAGCGAGGCCCTCCCGGGACCTTCCCCTTTCGCCCGCCCTTGCTCATCGTGGGGGGCCACCCTACCCTGCGTGCCGATCTGAAGCCGGCTTCCGCCGGCGACCTCGACCGTCACGTCCACCACCGACCCCCCAGGGCATGTCCAAGATATCGAGATGGCCGACCCTACTGTCGGCCTCGGTCCTCCCGTTCCTCCTCCTGGCGCTCCTCCCGGCGGCCGTGTTCGCCCAGGAGGGTGAGGCTGCGTTCACCAGCACCACCGACCCGATCTCCCAGGGGATCGTCGGCTTCGTCATCATCGGGCTGTTCGTCCTCCTCGCCATGGAGGCCGCGCACCGGGTCCTCATCGTGATGGGCAGCGCCGCGCTCCTGTGGATCGTGAGCTACTTCACGCCCTTCCACCTGGTGACGTTCGAGTCGGCCCTCGCGTCGGTGGACTGGAACGTGATCCTGCTGCTGGCCGGCATGATGGCAGTGGTGGGCGTGCTCAAGACGACGGGCGTGTTCGGATGGGCGGTGGGCCACCTCCTGGTCCGCACCAAGGGGTCGGGCCGCCTTGCCGCACGGCTGGTGTCGTACTTCACCGCGTTCGTGTCGGCGCTGCTGGACAACGTGACCACGGTCATCTTCGTCACCCCCATGGCCACCGGGATGGCTCGGCGGATCGGGCTGGCCCCCGTGGCCATCCTCCTCCCCATGGTGGTGGCGTCCAACATCGGCGGCACGGCCACCCTCATCGGTGACCCGCCCAACATCATGATCGGCTCCGGGGCCAACCTGAGCTTCCTGGAGTTCGTCCTGAACCTGACGGCGCCGGTGGTGGTGATGATCGTGGTCCACCAGTGGTACCTCGCCTGGTACTACCGGGACGAGTACGCCGGGGCCGACGCCGCCATCGAGGACGATCTGGGCGACGAGGTGGAGCTCACCAACCCCAAGCTGCTGCGCTGGATGAGCGTCATCTGCCTGGGCATCCTGGCCGGCTTCCTCACCCACGCCCTCACCGGCATGCCCCCGGCGGTGCCGGCGGTGGTGGGCGCCGCGGCGGCCCTCATCGTCCAGGACGTGCTGTACCTGAAGAAGCACCAGCCCACGGAGCACGAGCGGGCCCACGGCATCCTGAAGGTCATCGAGCGGGACATCGAGTGGCCCACGCTCAGCTTCTTCCTGTTCCTGTTCATCATCGTGGGCGCGGCAGTGCAGACCGGCCTCATCCACTCCATCGCCGACGGCATGGCGGCGGCCATCCTGCACGTGCGCGACGGCTTCGGGCTCGGTGACAACGCCACGCTGCTGTTCGCCGCCCTGCTCATCTGCTGGATGTCGGCCATCCTGTCGGCCTTCATCGACAACATCCCCTACGTGGCGGTGAGCATCCCCATCATCCACCAGCTCATCCCGAGCCTGGCGGGCAACACCGAGGTGCTGTGGTGGGCGCTGTCGCTGGGCGCCTGCCTGGGCGGCAACGCGACGGTTGTGGGGGCGTCGGCCAACGTCACAACGATCGGTCTCGCCGAAAAGCAGGGCGTCCGCATCGGCTTCGGCCAGTACAGCAAGTTCGCGGCGCCCATCGCCATCGCGACGGTGGTAATCGGCTCCCTGTACGTGGCCACCGACATCTTCATCGGCCGCCCCGAGGTCTACATGATCTGGTGGGCAATCGCCCTGGTGCTGCTGGCCATCGAGTTCACCCAGGGACGGCGGCTCATGCGGGAGGCCACCAAGGCCCAGGGCCGGCTCGAGGCCCAGGCCGCGGCCGGCGTGTAACCGCCCTGGGGGGCCGGAACGAGGGAGGGGGGGCGCCCGCTGCGGGTGCCCCCCCTCGTCACGTCCGGGAGCCGACGGCGCCGCCGGTGCGGCTCGCCGTCAGATGCTCAGCGGAGCCCGGGCCGCGGCGCCGTCCAGGAGCTCCGTCACGGTGGTGGTCTCGAAGAAGGCCCGGGTCTCGGTGGCGATCTGCTTCCAGCGGTGGTGGGCCACGCAGGGCTGCTCGGGATTGCACGGCCGGTCCTTGAGGAGGCAGGGGAGAGGCCCCCCCGTGTCGTCGAAAGGTGCCGTGATCCTGGCCAGGACCAGCTCCTCGGGAGGCACGGCCAGCGCGAACCCCCCGTGGGGCCCCCGTACCGAGTCCAGGACCCCCGCCCTCCCGAGCTGGTGCATCACCTTGGAGAGGTAGTTCTGGGGCACGCTCAGGGCGGCGGCCACGTCCTGGATCGGGACGCGCGCCTGCCCCTCCCTGGCCCTGGCGGTGAGGTACACCACCGCGCGGACCGCGTACTTCGCCGTCTTGGAGATCAATGGACGCCTTCCGGAGCGGGTCGTGCGGACGTGGAAGATACCCCCGCGGGGGGGTATGCGGTCCGACCCGGGGCGTCGGAGTGCTTGCGCCGCCCCCGCCTCCGGCACCAGCGTGGTTGTCACCGGCTCGGCGCTCCCTCCAGGCCGCGGCCCCGCCCGATCCATCCCCTGCAGGAGGTCCCGTGCGCCGCTCTCCACTCGTCCCCATCGCCGCCGCCCTCGCCCTTGGGCTCGCCGCCTGCCAGGACGTGCCTACCGCGCCTTCCGGTGATCTCGCGGCGCCCCTGCTCCAGTCCAGCCCCTCGGGGTCGCTCCAGGCCGCCGACCGCTTCGTGCCCGGAGAGGTGCTCCTGGGCCTCCGGGACGGTGCCGACGCGGGCGCCGTGGCCGCGGACCACGGTGCCGCCTTGGAGCGCCGGGGCTACCAGGGCCGCTTCGTCGTGCTCCGGGGCGCCGCCGGCGCCGAGACGGCGCTCGCGGCCCGCCTGAGGACCGACGCCCGGGTCGCCTGGGCCGAACCCAACTGGCTCCGCCAGCCCACCACCATCGACCCGCGGCTGTGGGCCTTCCGCAACCCGGGCGGCCTCTCCGTCACGTACACCCGCGGGCACAACAGGGGACAGGCGGTGGCCTCGTACCTGTCCACCTTCGACGCTGACGAGGACAACGTCGAGACGTACGGGGCGGGGGGCGCCTCCGTAGTGGTGGGGAGCATCGACACCGGGGTGGACTTCACCCACAGCGAGTTCCTGCCCGGCCAGCTCATCGCCGGCCAGGACTGGTACAACGGCGACGCCGATCCCACCGACGACGAGGGTCACGGCACCCACACCACCGGCACCATGGTGGGACGTACCGTGGGCATCGCCGGGGTCTCCGGCGCCGGCGCGAACGTGAAGGTCTACGTCCAGAAGGTGTGCGGGAGCGCCGGTTGCCCCACCTCGGCCATCGTGAGCGCCATCTACGCGGCCGCCGACTATCCCGGCATGGTGGCCATGAACCTGAGCCTGGGTGGCTCGTCCGAGTCCCAGGCGGAGGCCGACGCCATCGCCTACGCCGGCAGCAAGGGCGTGCTCGTCGTGGCCTCCGCCGGCAACGACGGCACCGGGACCCTGAGCTGCCCGGCGTGCGACCCGGGGGCCATCTCGGTGGCGGCCACCAACTGGCAGGACGGCCTGTCCTATTACTCCAACTGGGGCCCCGGCCTGGACCTCGCCGCCCCCGGCGGGGAGATGTACAGCAACACCTCCGAGGAATCCGGCATCTACAGCGCCATCCCGGGCGGCTACGCCTACTACCAGGGCACCTCCATGGCAGCGCCCCAGGTCACCGGCACGGCGGGGGTAGTGGCGTCGGTGACGGGCCTGCGGGGCTCGGCCCTGCGGCAGCGCCTGGAGGGGAGCGCCGACGATCTCGGCGCCCCCGGCTACGACCCGACCTTCGGCAACGGCCGACTGAACAGCTACCGGGCGGTCACGGGCACCTCCCTGGATGAAACGGGCGGCGGTGGCGGTGGTGGTGGGGGGGGCGGTGGCTCGACGCTGTCGGCCTCGTTCACCTGGGCGTGCAGCGGAACGGCGTGCTCGTTCGACGCGGGCGGCTCCACCGGCGCCTCGACCTTCTCGTGGGCCTTCGGTGACGGCGCCGTGGGCTCCGGGGTCACGACCTCCCACGCCTACGGGAGCGCCGGGGACTACACCGTGCAGCTCACGGTGACGGACGGTGCCGGCGGCAGCGATGCCACCTCGGCCGTCGTGAGCTGCCGGAGCAGGGGCAGGAACGGCCTGACCTGCCGCTGAGGCGGGTAGCGAAGATTCGCCCCGAGCGGTGGCCGGGGCCGGTGAACTGGACGGTTCGGGACCGGCCCCGGCATGGTCCATGCGACGGTTCTTTCTGCCTTCTTCCCGCCTTTCGCCGGGAGGCGGGACGAGTTGACAAGGGGGTTGCGCGGCCCGGGAGGCGCCCGTAAGCTTCCCCCGTGCCCGGGCCTGTTCGGCGGGCTCGGCCTCCCCCACCGTCCACTGCGGACAACGACGGGGGATGCAACCGTAGCGCACCACGACGGCGGCGCGATGACGCCATCGTCGACTTCATAGATGAAGTAGAAGTCAAAGAGTTGCGCATTCCTGCCGCCGCGTTCCCGCGGCCGCGGTTGCACACGGGTATCTGACAAGCATAATGGCTACGACGACCTGGCCCGCGCGCGCCCCGTGGCGCGCCCGGGCTTCGTGCCCTCCGAGATCCGTCACCGGCGCCGCCTGCAGCGGCGCCGTGTCTGGCGTTCCCGGGGGAGCTCAACGAACGGTCGTTCAACGCTGTCCCAGGGTTGAGCGCGTGACGCCGACGGAACGGCCTTCAACGCGACGACCCCGACAAGGAGGCTGGGAATGAGGTCACTCGCTGCCACGGCGGCGATCTCGGGCATCGTCCTCATCGTTGCGGGGCGGAGCATGGCGCCCCGGATCGGACGTTCCGGGGAGGTCCACCCTTCGCAAGGCGCCGCGGTCCAGGGGATCGCCACGGGGAGCCACGCGCCCTCGCTGTCGGACGACCAGCTCACGGGCGTGGTCAAGCAGTACTGCGTGACGTGCCACAACGACCGGCGGCTGCGCGGGAACCTCTCCCTCGAAGACCTGGACGTGGCGCAGGCTCCCGAGAAGGCGCCCACGGTCGAGAAGATGATCGTGAAGCTGCGGGCGGGGATGATGCCCCCTCCGGGCGCCCGGCGGCCGAGCCCCGACACGCTGCTGGCGCTGGTGCAGACGCTGGAGGACAACGTCGACAAGGCGGCCGCGAGCGACGTGAACCCGGGCCACCGGGTGTACCAGCGCCTGAACCGCGCCGAGTACGAGCAGTCGGTGGAGGATCTCCTCGGGCTGCAGGTCGACGCGGGCAAGTGGCTCCCGCCGGACACGAAGAGCGCCAACTTCGACAACATCGCGGACGTGCAGATGCCGTCGGCGACGCTGATCGACGCCTTCGTGAACGCGGCGGCGGACATCAGCCGTCTGGCGGTGGGCTACCCGAACATCGCGCCGAGCTCGACGATGTACGACGTGCCCCGCATGGCCTCCCAGCGTGAGCGCATCAAGGGCGCTCCGGAGGGCACCCGAGGCGGCATCGTGGTGACGCACAACTTCCCGGCCGACGGTGAATACGTGTTCACCATGCAGTTCCAGGCGACGCCGACGGGCGAGCTGTACGGGATGACGGCGCCCTTCGACGAGCAGATGGAGGTGTCGATCGACGGCGAGCGGGTGGCGCTGCTGCCCATCGACCGCTGGATGACCGACGCCGATCAGAACAACCTGACCATCCAGACCGACTCGATTCAGGTCACGGCGGGCCCCCACGTGGTGGCGGCGGCGTTCATGAAGCAGTTCGAGGGGCCGGTGAACGACGACCTGGCGCCCATCGGGCACAGCATCGCCGACACGAACATCGGGATGGAGCGGGGGATCACGAACAACACCCACCTGCGCAACATGGCGGTGAAGGGTCCCTACGAGGCGACGGGCGTTTCCGACAGCCCATCGCGGGAGCGGATCTTCACCTGCCGACCCCTGTCGGCCGCAGAGGAGCACGGCTGCGCCGAGAAGATCATCTCCCGGCTGGCCACCCAGGCGTACCGGGGCCCGGTGTCGCAGGACGAGGTGGCCGACCTGCTGAAGTTCTACGACCAGGGCGCCCAGGACGGGGGCTTCGAGAACGGCGTGCGGGTGGCGCTGGAGGCCATCCTGTCGAGCCCCCACTTCCTGTTCCGCTTCGAGGAGCTGCCGGCGGGGGCGAAGCCGGGCAAGGCGTACCCCATCGCGGACGTGGACCTGGCCTCGCGGCTGTCCTTCTTCCTGTGGGGCGCGCCGCCCGACCAGGAGCTCCTGAGCGTGGCCGAGAAGGGCAAGCTCCAGGACGACGACGTCCTGAGGGAGCAGACGCTGCGGATGCTGAAGGACCCGCGCTCCGAGGCGCTGGCGACCCGCTTCGCGGCCCAGTGGCTCCGGCTCTCGGACCTGGACAAGATCAACCCCGACGCGCTGGAGCATCCGGAGTACGACCTCCAGCTCGCCACCGACATGAAGAAGGAGACCGAGCTCTTCTTCTACGACCTGGTGCGGGAGGACCGGAGCGTCCTCGACCTTTACAACGCGAACTACACGTTCCTGAACGAGCGCCTGGCCGACCACTACGGCATCGAAGGGGTGGTGGGCGAGCAGTTCCGCAAGGTCACCTACCCCGACGACCGGCGCGCCGGGCTGCTGGGGCAGGGCAGCATCCTCACCCTGACCTCCCACGCCAACCGGACGTCACCGGTGCTGCGCGGGAAGTGGGTGATGGAGGTGCTGATGGGGACGCCGCCGCCGCCTCCTCCTCCGGGGGTTCCGGCGCTGGACGAGACGGCCAGCGCCAAGGGGACCACGCCGCTGACGACCCGGGAGCGGATGGAGATGCACCGGGCGGCGCCGATGTGCGCGTCGTGCCACAGCCTCATCGATCCCATCGGGCTGGCGCTGGACAACTTCGACGTCACGGGCCAGTGGCGGATCCGTGAGAACGGGGTCGACCTGGACACCCGCGGCACGTTCTACGACGGCACGCCCATCAACAGCCCGGCGGACCTGCGTCAGGCCCTGCTGAAGCGTCCGATCCCCCTGATCCGGACGTTCACCCAGAACCTGATGGCCTACGCCCTGGGACGCCGGGTCGAGTACTACGACCAGCCCCTGGTCCGGAAGATCACGAAAGCAGCGGCGGCGAACGACAACCGCATGTCGTCCTTCATCCTGGGCGTCGTCGAGAGCGACGCGTTCCGGATGCAGAAGGTCGCCACCGTGGCCTCCACCAGCGACAGCAAGAACTAGACGGCAACCGACCCACAGCAGAGGAATCCAAGATGAGCTTCATCACCGGAAAGCACCTCCCGCGGCGCACGTTCCTTCGGGGAATGGGCGCGACGGTCGCGCTGCCGTTTCTCGACGCCATGGTTCCCGCGGGCCGGCTGTGGTCGGGGGCGGAGATCGACAACAAGCGCTTCATCGCCATCGAGATGGTCCACGGCGCGGCGGGCAGCAACGACTGGGGGCGCACGCAGCACCTTTGGTCGCCGGCCCAGGTGGGGCGGAACTTCGACCTTTCGTCCTCCTCGCTGAGCCCGCTGGAGCCGTTCAAGGACTACCTCACCATCATCACGAACACCGACGCCCGCATGGCGGAGGCGTTCAGCCCGCCGGAGATCGGCGGCGACCACTTCCGGTCCACGGCGACCTTCCTGAGCCAGGCCCACGCCAAGATCACCGAGGGCTCGGACGTCTACATCGGGAAGTCGATGGACCAGATCTTCGCCGACCGCTTCGGCCAGGACACGGCGATTCCGTCCATGCAGCTCTGCATCGAGCCGGTGGACCAGTCGGGCGGCTGCGCCTACGGCTACGCTTGCGTCTACACGGACTCCCTGAGCTGGGCGTCGGCCAACGAGCCGCTGCCCATGATCCGCGACCCCCGGGCCGCGTTCGACAAGCTCTTCGGGGCGGGCGGGACGGTCCAGGAGCGGGCGATCCGCCGCAAGGAGACGGGGAGCATCCTGGACTGGGTGGCTTCCGAGATGAGCGACCTGAAGCGGCAGCTCGGTCCCGAGGACCGGGATCGGACGGACCGCTACCTCCAGGACATCCGGGAGGTGGAGCGACGTATCCAGAAGGTGGAGGGCAGGAACGGCAGCGGTGAGCCCCGGGAGCTGCCGGGGGCGCCCGCCGGCGTGCCCGACTCCTTCCACGAGCACGTGCACCTGATGATGGACCTCCAGGTGCTGGCGTTCCAGAGCGACATGACGCGGGTGTTCACCTTCAAGATGGGCCGCGACGGCTCGGGCCGTGTCTACCCCGGCAGCGGCATCAACAAGGCGTTCCACCCCGCGTCGCACCACGGAGGCAACGAGCAGGCGATCCTGGACTTCGCCCAGATCAACCGGTACCACGTGAGCATGGTGCCGTACCTGCTCGAGAAGCTCCAGAACACCATGGAGGGCGACACCAACCTCCTGGACAAGACGGCCGTCCTCTACGGCTGCGCCATGGCGGATCCGAACATCCACAACCACCGCCGCTGCCCGCTGTTCGTGGCGGGTGGCCCGACGAGCAACAAGGGTCAGGGCGGGCTGCACCTCGAGGCGCCGGAGGGGACGCCCATGGCGAACGCGATGCTCAGCGTGCTCCACTCGCTGGGCTGCGACGACATGGACAGCTTCGGCGACAGCACGGGGACGCTGCCCCTTGACTTCGCCGGAAGCACGGCGACGGCCCGCTCTTGAGGAACACCTTTCTGCCAGGCTGGAGAGACGCATGACGAAGACGCTTCGAGTCAACGCGCTGGGCGCCCTGGCGGCGGTGGCCCTCTTCTGGGCCGCCGCACCCGACGCCCCCGTCGCCGACGCGGCGATGCGCGGCGACGTGCAGGAGGTCAAGGCCCTCCTGGAGAAGGGCGCCGACGTGAACGCCGCCCAGGGCGACGGCATGACCGCCCTGCACTGGGCGGCCGAGAACGGCAACGCCGAGCTGGTGAAGACGCTGCTCTACGCTGGGGCGAACGTGGAGGCGGCCACCCGGGACGGGGCCTATACGGCGCTCCACCTGGCGGCCCGGGCGGGCCACGCCGGGGCCATCGAGGCCCTGGTGGCCGGGGGAGCCGACGTCGGCGCCCGCACCACGACGCGGGGGGCCACACCCCTCCACTTCGCGGTGGGCTCCGGGCACCTGGACGCCGTGAAGGCGCTCCTGGACCACGGGGCCGAGGTGGACGCCCGTGAGAAGGCGTACGACCAGACGCCCCTCATGTGGGCGGCCGACTTCGGCTACACCGACATCGTGAAGCTGCTCGTCGCCCACGGGGCCGACGTCAGCCTCACGTCCCGGGCCGAGGACGTCGCCGCCCGGGCCGAGCGGGAGGCCAAGGAGCTGAGGGAGCGCAACGCCCGCATGGACGCCCTGCGGGGCATCCAGACCACCCGGGACTATCCCCTGGGGCAGCCCCCGGCCGACCAGAAGCCTGCTGACGCCGCCAAGCCTGGCGCCAAGACCGCCGCGGCCAAGCCCGGCGCGGAGAAGCCCGGCGCCAAGGACGCAGCGGAGAAGCCGGCGGCCGAGAAGCCCGAGGCGCAGAAGCCGGCGGCCGAGAAGAGTGGCGGCGTGATCCGCACCATCGACCAGCTCAAGGCGGAGGAGAAGCCGAAGGACGCGCCCGAGGCGAAGAAGGAGGAGGCCAAGCCCCTCTCCTACGATGACCTCATCGGACGCAAGGGCGGGCTCACGCCCCTGGAGTTCGCGGTGCGGCAGGGCAACCGGGAGACCGTCATGGCCCTCCTGGACGCCGGGGCCGACAT
The DNA here is from genome assembly GCA_963720485.1 of uncultured Gemmatimonadales bacterium. Lineage (GTDB taxonomy): Bacteria > Gemmatimonadota > Gemmatimonadetes > Longimicrobiales > Gaopeijiaceae > MFD05684-c1. The sequence goes on along the minus strand of OY970395.1, from coordinate 3,186,918 downwards.
CAACCAGGTGAGCGATGGCGACCACTCGAGCCCCCTGCTGCTGGCCACCATCAACGGACAGTGGGACCTGGCCGAGGAGCTCATGGCCAGGGGCGCCGACCCGAACCTGGCCAGCGACGCCGGAGCGACGCCCCTGTACGCGGCCATCAACCTCCAGTGGCACCCCAAGTCCATCTACCCCCAGCCCCAGGCCTACCTGCAGCAGAAGACGACCTACCTCCAGCTCATGGAGGACCTGCTCAAGGACGGGGCCGATCCCAACGCACGGCTCACCAAGAGCCTGTGGTACATGCAGTTCAACTTCGAGCGCCTGAGCGTCGACTTCTCCGGGTCCACGGCCTTCTGGAGGGCCGCGTACTCCCAGGACGTGGACGCCATGAAGCTCCTGGTGAAGTACGGCGCCGACCCGAACATCCCCACCATCAAGGGGCCGGAGCGGCGCTTCCGGGGCTACGACGCCAAGGACATGGCCGATCCGTCCGGGCTGCCGCCGGTTCCCGTGGGCGGTCCGGCCGCCTACCCGATCCACGCCGCCACCGGCATCGGCTTCGGCGAGGGGTACGCCGGCGGCTTCCACCGGGGCGTGCCCAACGGCTGGCTGCCCGCCGTGAAGTACCTGGTGGAGGAGCTGGGCGCCGACGTGAACGCCCGCGACTACAACGGATACGCTCCGCTCCACCACGCCGCCTCCCGGGGCGACGTGGACGTGATCAAGTACCTCGTGGAGCACGGGGCCGACGTCACGGTGGTGGCCCGCAGGGGCCAGACCACCGCGGACATGGCGAACGGCCCGGTGCAGCGCGTGCAGCCCTTCCCCGAAGCGCTCCACCTCCTGGAGTCGCTCGGGGCCAAGAACAACCACAACTGCGTCACCTGCTAGGCCTCCACGGCTGAAGGGGGCCGCCGCTCCGGCGGCGGCCCCCGCCGAGGAGGTCCAGGCCAGGGCGCAAGGACCACCCTTTTCGGATCAGCGTGTCGAGCCTCGTGCGGACTGGTGCCGCGCGGGACGCGGGACGTGCAGCCTCCCCGCCAGAGCACCGGACGCGTGACGGAGCGCGCCGGAGCCGATCCCGGCTTCGAGCGCGTCGGATCGGGGCATGGCTCGGGATCTGAAGGCTTTCCTCATAACGAAGCAGCGTCTCCACCCTCGGACATGGGGCGGCGTGCAGGCCGCTCCGACGCACCGGTGGGGATTGCGGGAGTGGTACGACGATCGAACGGGAACGAAGCAGCCGGGGCCGGCGGCCCCAGGCCGGGAGGCTGCTGCCCCTCGCCCTGGTGGTGTGCGGGGGGTGCTACACCTTCGAGCCCGTGCCCATCGAGGCTCCCAGCCCAGGCGCCTCGGTGCGAGCCGAGATGGACTCGGTGGGCTTCCGGACGGTGGCGTCGTTCACGGGCGAACCCTCCGCCACGGTGGAGGGGAGCCTGGTGCGGCGAGACAGCGCCTGGGTGGTCCTTTCGGTGTTCCGGAACGACCTCCCGGGGGCCATCCATGCCGGAAACGTCGAGGTGCCGCTTCCCCGGGCCCACGTGGTGGACTTCGCCCTGAAGCGGCTCTCCGCGGCGCGGACCGGGGGTCTGCTCGCGGGACTGGCGGTGGGCATCGCCCTCATCACCAGGGCGCTGTGGCACGGCGCGGGCGGGGGGCTGCCGAACAACGGCCCTCCTCCCACGATCTGACGGATGCGCACGAAGGTCGAAGGATGCGCAAGAAGGGCATGGTCTCGGAACCGGGCGGCGACGGTCGTCCCCGCGTCCCGTTGAAGTCATAGAAGAGCCTGACCCGGCCGGGGTCACCAGGGCGCCGGTCGGCCGTGGAGCACTCCATCACTCACCAAGGACGCCCCATGCTCCCCTCCTCCGTTCGCAGCGCATTGACGCTGGCGGCGGCCGTCTTCGCGATTGGCGCCGCCCGCGCACCACTGAGCGCACAACAGACCGGTTCCGTGACCGGGACGGTGGTCGCCTCAGGCAGCCTCCGGCCCCTTTCCGGCGCCCAGGTGTTCATCCCGGGCACCGGCATCGGTGGCCTGACCAATCCCTCGGGGCATTTTGTCCTCCTGAACGTCCCCGCCGGGCAGCAGAACGTCCAGGTGCAGATGCTGGGCTACAGCACCGCGACCCAGACGGTCTCGGTGCCCGCGGGCAGCTCGGTGAACGCCGATTTCCAGATCGACCAGACGGCCATCGAGCTCAACGAAGTGGTGGTGACCGGAACCGGCCAGGCCACCGAGAAGCGGAAGCTCGGCAACACCATCGCCACCATCGACGCGGCGAAGCTCGACAACGCGACCGTGCACACGACGTCCCAGTCGCTGCAGGCGAGGAATCCGGGCGTCGTCATCAGCTCGGGCAGCGGCATCGCGGGCGCGGGCTCGGAGATCCACATCCGTGGCTCCGCCAGCCTGTCCCAGTCGAACCAGCCCCTCATCTACGTCGACGGCGTGCGCATCAACGCCACCCAGGGGTTGGGACCCGCAGAGAACGCGTCCCGGCTGGACGACATCGACCCGACCTCCATCGACCACATCGAGATCCTGAAGGGCGCCTCCGCCGCCACGCTGTACGGCACCGAGGCCTCCAACGGGGTGATCCAGATCTTCACCAAGCGGGGGCAGAGCGGCGATCCGCGGTGGACGCTGAACGTCGGGGGCGGCCTCGCCCAGCCCCTGAAGAGCCGCTACCACCCCCTGTGCGGTTTCGCCAAGGCGGAGCAGCCCACCCCCGGCCGTGATCAGGGCACGTCGGGCATCAAGGCCTGGTGGGGCGTGGACGTTCAGCCGTACGAGCCATTCTGCGTGTCCATCCCGGACCTGGTGATGGAGACGGGCAAGTCCCAGAACTACGACCTGAGCGTGAGCGGCGGCACCGACTTCCTCACGTACTTCGTGAGCGGCCGCTACAACTGGCAGAACGGCATCCTCGGCGCGGTGGACCAGGGGCCCCTGCGGGACATCGATTGGACCAAGCAGGCCACCGCCAACATCAACATCCTGCCCACCTCCAAGCTCCGCATCCAGGTGAGCAGCCGCTACATCAACCGGCACCACACACCCACCCGGGACGGTCAGCCCGACAGCCCGGTCTCCATCACCATGCTGGGTAAGCCCGAGCTGGCCACGGCCATCAACCCGGCCGGGTGGCGCTCCTTCGGCACGCTGCCGGAGATGATGAACATCTCCTACGCCGACGACGTCCAGCGCTTCGGCGGGTCCGTCACGGCCAACTACGCGCTGACGTCGGACATCAACGTCGAGGGCACGGCGGGCGTGGACGTCACGAGCGAGACGGGCACCGAGTTCCGCGCCTACGGATGGGGCGTGAGCGGCGTCACCGCCGAGTATCCCGCGGGCTACCGCGACGTGGAGAACCAGGACCAGAAGGACCTGACCTTCGAGGCCAAGGCCACCTTCGACCGTGACCTCACGAGCCAGCTCTCCTCGGCATTCGTGCTGGGCACCCAGACGCTCATCACCAACCGCCACAACGTGGACGCCCAGGCCCAGCAGTTCCCCGGGCCGGGTGTGGAGGTGACGGGCGCCGGCGCCCTCCAGTCGACCACGGAGAACATCCGCAAGGAGGTCAACACCGGGGTGTACGCCCAGGAGCAGCTGGGCTTCCGCAACTATCTGTTCGGCACGGTGGGTGCGCGCTTCGACAAGAACAGCGCGTTCGGTCAGAACGCGGGCGGCGCCGTGTACCCCAAGGTGAGCCTCTCCTGGGTGCCCAGTGACATGCCCGGATGGGACGGGATGGGCCCCATCAGCACCCTGCGCTTCCGCGGCGCCCTGGGCCAGTCGGGCCTCCAGCCCGGCGCCTTCGACAAGTTCACCACGTTCAAGGCCGACAACTCGCCCGCCGGTCCGGGCTTCGAGCCCGACAACCTGGGCAACCCGGACCTGAAGCCCGAGGTCACCACCGAGTGGGAGGCGGGCCTCGAGGCCGGGCTCTTCAACAACCGCTTTGCCTTCCAGGGTACCTACTGGAACCGCACGGTGAACGATCTGCTGGTGCAGCGGCAGTACGGCCCCACCGGCGGCTTCCTGAGCCGGCAGCTCGCCAACATCGGCCAGATCAAGTCCCACGGGGTGGAGCTGTCGCTGAACGGCACCATCCACAACGGCCGCCACATCTCCGTCGACGGTTTCGTGAATGCCGCGTACCTGCACGCGATCGTGACGGACCTGGGCGGGGCGCCGCCCATCAACTACGGCGTGAGCACCCGGGGCCGGTCGGCCATCGTCCAGGGGTACCCGCTGCCGGCCTTCTTCGGCGGCAAGCTCATCGACGCCGAGTACCCCATCGACACGAACCACGACGGCAAGCCCGACACGAAGGAGGAGTTCCTCCAGTACCTGGCCCAGCCCCGCTCCCCTGACAACCTCGAGCCCCTCATGATGGGCGTGGACGCCAACGGGAACGGCAACCTGCTGGAGAACTACCTGGGCAAGCCGACCCCCGACTGGACCGGCTCCTTCGGCGGGACCGTGAACGTCGGCAGCCAGATCAGCCTGTCCACCACGTTCGAGTACCGGCAGGGCTTCCAGATCCAGAACCTGGAGGACGGCTTCCGCATCTCCAACGGCGGGCTGGGCCGGAACACGCCCGAGGCCGCGCAGATCGAGGCCACCATGCTGAACCCCGCCAGCACGGCGGAGGAGCGGCTGGCCGCGGCCGACGAGTACATGCACATCGGGGCGTCCCAGAGCAAGTTCAACGGCCTCAACCAGATCCAGGACGCCGACTTCATCCGCTGGCGTGAGGTGACCCTCTCCTACAGGCTGCCCACGAGGGTCGTGAGCGGCATCGGGGCCGACGGCGTGACCCTCACCGTGGGCGGGCGCAATCTCCTGCTGTGGACCAAGTACCCCGGGCTCGAGCCCGAGCAGGCGATGGAGCACACGGGTCTCTCCGACACCGGGGAGGACGCCCACCACCTGGGTGTTCCGCGTGCGTTCGACATCTCGCTCCGCATCAACTTCTAGGCCCCTGGGATGAGGACATCACCGATCATGGAACGCATACAAGACATCGCGTCGGGGGCCCGCCGCGGGGCGACCCTGTGGCGCCCTGCGCTGCTGGCGGCCGCCCTCCTGGGCAGCACCGCCTGCGGCGGCCTGTTGGATGTGCAGAACCCGAACAACGTGACCCAGGAAGACCTCGATACGCCCACGGCTGCCGGCGCCCTAGTGCATGGCGCCCTGAACCGCACCGAGCAGGCCTTCGGGTCCGTGGCGCTGGCCCACGCCGCCGTCACGGACTGGTACGTGTGGCGCGGCTCCTTCGACTTCATGAACGACCTGGACCGGGGCCTGCTGGACAGCGACGGCAACCAGTACACGCGCGGTGCGTTCGACGACATCGCCGTGGCCCGCTGGCTGGGGGACGAGACGATCAACACCCTGGAGGGCTTCCAGTCCGACGGGACGCTCAAGGACCCCGACCTGCTGGCCCAGGCCTACCTCTACACGGCGATCACGTACGCGACGATCCCCGACATGTTCGAGGATTTCGCCTTCTCCGATCGGCAGCAGTCCGGACCCCCCGTGGGGCCGGAGAACATGTACACGCTGTACGACAAGTCCGTGGAGCGCCTGGACAAGGCCAGCAGCATCGCCCAGACCTCGGGCGACCCGGACCTGGTCACGGCCGCCATGGCCATGAAGGCCCGGGCCGAGTGGGCCCAGGACCTGTGGCACATCCTGGACAAGGGTGCGGCCATGACGGCCGACCCGCTCATCTCCGACGCCAAGGTCGACGCCGACGCCCGGGCGGCGCTGGCGCGCATGAGCGACCCGGACTGGAAGTACCGCTTCACCTACGGCCCCACCACGCTGCAGAACACGTTCGCGTACAACGCGAACTCGCGGCTCGAGGTGGCCATCGCGAACGAGTGGGTGACGGAGGACAACTCGGGGAAGAAGAGCTGCGCGCCCTTCAATCCGAACTGCCCCAAGGACGCCCTCCAGATCATGGACCCGATCGACCACGTTCAGGATCCGGCGCTGCTGGCGGACATCTACGAGTTCATCCAGGGCTTCGAGTACTCGACCATGACCGTGGTGTCAGCGAGGGAGCTGCACCTGATCCTGGCGGAGTCGGCGCTCAAGCAGGGTGACATGGCCACCTTCACGAGCGAGATCAACGCCGTGCGGGCGGTTACCCCGGGGCTCACGCCCTACGACCCGGCGGTGAACACGGACATCACGCCGCTGCAGATGCTCCAGCACGAGCGCAAGGCGAACCTGTTCGCCCAGGTCCAGCGCAGGCTGGCCGACATGTACCGCTTCGGCGAGAAGTCGCCGCGGTGGGACCCGGCCGGCACCGCCATCAACAGCCCCGGGCGCGTCTTCCTGCTCTCGTCCACCGAGAGGGCGGCGAACTGCTACATCCAGAACACGTGCAGCTGATGGGCTGAGCGGCACGGCCCCGTTCCGGCGAGCACGGGAGCGGGGTGAAGAAGACGAGGCGCCCGGGCGCGGATGCATCGCGCCCGGGCGCCGTCGTCTTGGGGGGAGTCGCCCAGCGCAGCGCCCTTCGGCGTCAAACATACCCCACGGTGAACTCGGCGGCGAAGACGCGGGGCTTCGAGAAGCGGCAGAAGATCTGGAACGCCGGATTCTTCTTCCAGAACACGTTCGAACTCAAGAACAGCTACTTCCTCACCCTCGGTGCTCGTGTCGACGGCAACAGCAGCCTGGGCTGCGGTCGGGCAGGGCGCCGGGTGCGTTCGATGCCGTCCGGACGTGGCAGGATGAGGCGTTGCTGGGACAGCCGGCCTTCGTGCCGCGAAGCGTCGGTAACGCGGACGTCGGCCCGGAAGTCACCGACGAGCTCGAAGCAGGCCTATGACGGTTTCTGGTTCCATTACGGCCACGGTGGGTCAGAAAAGGCGCCCTCTTTCACGAGCAACCATTCCAAGGTGTTGGACATGGGAGGCGTGGCGCCGTTCTACATCGGATCCGGCGGGATGAAGGGCACGATCGGATCCTGGATCATCGAGGGGCAACCCATCGGGGTGTGGCTACTTCTCGTTGGCACGAGGGGTGCGCTCTCCGCTATGTTACCCCTTCTACAAGCACTCCGAGGGGATCGTCCGGCAGGATCCCCTGAAGACCTCTCTCGAGTTGAAGGACGGGACGCCCGCTCTCGGAACATCACCGCGTCGATTCCGGTGGATTTCGCCTTCCCCGACAGGATCATGGGCGCGATGCTCACCGTGGGTATAGAGAATCCGTGGCTGTGGAGGAGGGATCTCCCGTTCGGAGATCCGGAGGCGGGCGGGCTACACCCTGAGGGTGACGTTCTGATGTGCTAAAGGGAATCGGGAGGGGGGCACGTGCTACCCCCTCCCGGTCGCTCGCTTAACGCGCTGCGCCTGCTACGAGAGAGTGTACGTGATGAAGACGCTGACCATCGGCTCGCTGGGCATCCTCCTGGTCCTCCTGGGCGGAGGTCGCGCCGGCGGGCCTCTTCCCGAGCCGGCTGCCGACCAGGGACGTCCGCCAGACCCGGCGAGCGCGGTCGCGGAGGACCTCACGCCGGCCGATCTGGACGGCGTCCTGCAGCAGTACTGCCAGACCTGTCACAACGATCGAAGACTCCGGGGCAACATGTCCCTGGAGGGTTTCGAAATCACGGACGCTTCGGCCCACGCGGAGCTGGCGGAGAAGATGGTGACCAAGCTCCGCGCCGGCATGATGCCGCCCAAGGGCGCGCGCCGACCGAGCGCGGATACGTTGCTGGCCCTTGTGGAGACCCTGGAGCACACCCTGGATGACCATGCGGCCCGGCATCCCGATCCGGGGGGCCGCACCTTCCAGCGCCTGAACCGGGCCGAATACGCCGCTTCCATCGAGGACATCCTGGATCTGGACATCGACGCGGCGGACTTCCTGCCGCTCGACACCAAGAGCGCCAATTTCGACAACATCGCCGACGTCCAGACGCTCTCGCCCACGCTGATGGACGCGTATCTGCGGGCGGCGGACGAGATCAGCCGGCTGGCTGTCGGCGTTCCCGACGCAGGGGCGACGTCCATCACGTACACGAACTCCGGATACGTGTCCCAGTGGGAGCGGATCCCCGGAGCGCCCCTGGGCACCCGGGGGGGAATCTCGGTGGTCAACAACTTCCCGGCGGACGGCGAATACGTCTTCCGCATGTGGATGGAGCACACGACCATGGGCGAGATGTTCGGCCGCATCACCCCGGGCGAGCAGATGGACATCTCCATCGACGGCCAGCGGGTGGCCCTGCTGAACGTCGACCGCTGGCTCAGTACCTCGGACCCCAACGGTGCCAGCATGGAGACGGGACCCATCTTCGTGCGCAGCGGCCCCCACCGGGTCAGCGCGGCGTTCATCCAGCTCTTCGACGGGCCGGTGGAGGACCTCACGTCGCCCCACGACTGGTCGCTGGTCGATCGGCAGGTGGGGGTGACGGGCTATGGCATCACCGCCCTGGCCCACTTGAAGGACCTCGTCGTCCTCGGGCCCTACGACCCCAGCGGGGTGTCGGAGACTCCCACCCGGAAGATCATCTTCAGCTGCCGGCCCACCGCCACGTCCGAAGCACGTGCGTGCGCGGAATCGATCGTCCGACGGCTGGCTACGAAGGCGTTTCGCCGGCCTGAGAGCGCTAGCGCGCTCGAGTCGCTCATGGCCCTGTACGACGGTGCCGCGTCGCGGGAGGGATTCGAAGCGGGGGTGAGGGTCGCCCTGCAGGGGATCCTCTCCATGCCCGATTTCGTCTTCCGGCTCGAGGAAGTTCCGAACGGCGCGGTTCCGGGGCAGGTCTACCCGGTCGCCGATATCGACCTCGCCTCCCGCCTCTCCTTCTTCTTGTGGGGCAGTCCACCCGACGAGGAGCTCGTGCGTCTCGCCCTGCAGGGGAAGCTCGCCGACGAGGCGACCCTGGTGCAGCAGGCGCGTCGCATGCTGGCGGACCCCCGCGCGGAGGCCCTGGGGACGCGGTTCGCCTCCCAGTGGCTCCGCCTCGAGGATCTGGAGAAGCTGCACCCCGACCGGCTCCAGTACCCGGACTACTACGAGCAGCTCGGGGACGCCATGCTCCGGGAGACCGAGCTCTTCTTCAACAACATCGTCCAGGAAGATCGGAGCATTTTCGACCTCTTCACGGCGGACTACACGTTCGTGAACGAGCCCCTCGCGAAGCACTACGGGATCCGGGGCGTGGTGGGCGAGGAATTCCGGCGGGTCACCTATCCCGATGACACCCGCAGAGGGCTGCTGGGACAAGGCAGCATCCTCGCCCTCACCTCTCACGCGGATCGCACGTCGCCGGTGCTCCGCGGAAAATGGGTGATGGAGGTCCTGATGGGCACGCCACCGCCGCCGCCGCCCCCGGGCGTTCCGGCCCTGGAGGAGACGTCCGGGACCAAGGACGGCCACGAGCTCACCACCAGGGAGCGCATGGAGATGCATCGGGCGAGCCCCTCCTGCAACTCGTGCCACAGCCTCATCGATCCTATCGGTCTGGCGTTGGACAACTTCGACGTGACGGGGAAGTGGCGCATCCGGGAGAACGGCGTCGAGCTGGACACGCGGGGAGAGTTCTACGACGGCACCATGATCGCGAGCCCGGCGGAGCTGAGACGCGCGCTCCTGAAGCGCCCCGAGCCGCTCATCCGGACGTTCACCCAGAACCTCATGGCCTACGCGCTCGGCCGCCGCGTGGAGTACTACGACATGCCCACCGTCCGCTCGATTGCCCGGGCGGCGGAGAGGGACGGATACAGGATGTCGTCTTTCATCCTCGGTGTCGTGCAGAGCGACGCATTCCGCATGCAGAGGGTCCAGGAGGTCGAGACGGAAGCGGCGGCTGGGTCATGAGCCTCGAGCTGAATCCGATGCATCCTTTTGGCGCAAGGAGAGAGAGATGGCATTTCTGACTGGGACGCACATTCCGCGGCGGACATTCCTCGAGGGTATGGGAATCACCCTCGCGCTGCCGTTTCTCGACGCCATGGTGCCCGCGGGTCGGCGGTGGTCGGGAGAGGAGATCCAGAAGACGCGGCTCATCGCCATGGAAATGGTCCACGGAGCGGCCGGGTGCAACGAGTGGGGAGCCACCCAGAACCTGTGGGCACCGGCCGGCCTGGGGCGGGACTTCGATCTTTCCCCGACGTCGCTCCAGTCGCTGGAACCCCATCGCGATTCACTGGTCATCGTAAGTGACACGGACTGTCGCATGGCGGAGGCCTTCAACCCACCGGAGGTGGGAGGAGACCATTTCCGCTCCACGGCGGTCTTCCTGACGCAGTCACATCCTCGCCAGACGGAAGGCTCCAACGTCTACGCGGGAACGTCGCTGGATCAGATCTACGCCAAGCGCTTCGGTCAGGACACGCCGATCCCGTCGATGCAGCTCTGCATCGAGAACATCAATCAGGCGGGCGGCTGCGCATACGGGTACACGTGCGTGTACACGGATTCACTGAGCTGGGCCTCGGCGAGCGAGCCCCTTCCCCTGATCCGGGACCCGCGCGTGGCATTCGAGCAGCTCTTCGGGGCGGGTGCCACCCCCCACGAGCGCCGGGAGCGACGCCTTGCGGAGAGCAGCATCCTGGATGCGATCGCCGGGCGTATCGGCGAGCTCAAGTCGGCGCTGGGACCCGTCGACCGGCAGCGCATGGACAAGTATCTGGAGAACGTGCGCGAGATCGAGCGGCGGATCCAGCTCACGGAGGCGCGGAACAATACCGGCGAGGAGCGTGAGTTGCCCGGGGCCCCGGCGGGCGTTCCCGACTCCTTCGCCGAACACGTCCGCCTCATGTTCGACCTGCAGGTGGTGGCCTTCCAGTCCGACATCACCCGGGTCTTCAGCTTCAAGCTGTCGCGGGATTCTTCCGGCCGCGTCTTCCCGGAGAGCGGCTGCGACAAGGGGTTCCACCCCGCCTCCCATCATGGGGGCAACCAAGAAGCGATCCTCGACTTCGAGAAGATCAACCGCTACCACGTGAGCCAGCTTCCCTACCTCCTCGACCGGTTGAGCGAGATCCAGGAGGGCGACGGGACGCTGCTGGACAAGACGATGATTATCTACGGCTCTCCCATGGGAGATCCGAACGTCCACAACCACCGCCGCTGTCCGCTCTTGGTGATGGGCGGCGCAAACGGTCGGCTCTCGGGAGGCTACCACCTCAAGGCGCCCGCGGGCACGCCCATGGCGAACGTGATGCTGACACTCCTACGCAAGCTGGGCTTCGAGGACATGGAGAGCTTTGGAGACAGCACGGATGCTTTCCCGCTGCCCGGCGGGGCGGCGGCACAGTGATCTGGACTTCGCCCAGGGCCCGTGGTGGTCGCGATCGAGGGAGGGGACAAATGAGGAACGCGTTGCACCTGAACGTCCTGACCACGCTGATGACCTGCGCGCTGCTGTGCACGGTGTCGCACCCCATGCTCGATGCCCCCGTCGCCGACGCAGCCATGCGGGGCGACCGGGCGGCGGTGCAGGCCCTGATCCGCTCGGGCGCCGACGTCAACCTGGCCCAGGGGGACGGCATGACGGCGCTCCATTGGGCGGCCGAGTTGGGGGATGCCGACATGGCGCGCATGCTCCTCGTTGCCGGTGCGAACGCCGCCGCCACGACGCGCATTGGTGACTTCACGCCCCTCCACGTCGCCGCCCAGGAGGGGAGTGGGGAGGTCGTGAAGGCTCTCCTGGACGCGGGCGCGGACCCGAGCCCCCGCCGCTCGGGAAGCGGAACGACGCCGCTGCACTTCGCCGCAGGAGCTGGGGACGTCCAGTCGATCGACGCCCTCATCGAGCATGGCGCCGACGTCGACGTCCGCGAGCTCGAGTGGGGCCAGACCCCCCTGATGTTCGCGGCGGAGAAGAACCGGGTGGACGCCGTCCATGCGCTCCTGGCGCACGGGGCGGACGTGTCCATCACGACGCGGGTCCTGGATGTGACGCGCCGAGCCGCACAGGACGTCCGGGCGCGGAAGGTGCGCACCGAATGATGGCGGCGTTTCGGGCCGCAGTCTCCCGATCCCGTCACCTGGGTGCCGGATCCCAGCGAGGTGCAAGCCGCGACGCGGGCGGCGCGCCAATACGACGCCTTGCCGAACGAGCCAATCAAACGCGTGGACTGGAACAAGGCCCAAATGGAGGGGAGGGTGCTCCGGTTCCCCGATCTGGTGGGCTACCAGGGGGGCCTGACGGCGCTGCTGCACGCCGTGCGCGAGGGTCATCGCGAGGCCGCGTTCGCGCTCCTGGATGGAGGAGCGGACGTCAACCAGGTGAGCGCTGGAGACCTGACGAGCCCGCTATTGATGGCCATAATCAACGGGCACTTCGATCTCGGGCTGGAGCTCCTGGCCAAGGGGGCGGACCCCAAGCTGGCCAGCGACGCGGGTGCCACGCCCCTCTTCGCCGTCTTGGAAACTGAATGGGCGCCGAAAACCCGCTACCCGCAGCAGGAAGCCTACAAGCAGCAGCACGCCACCTACCTGCAGGTCATGAAAGCACTTCTCGACGCGGGTGCGGATCCGAATGTCCGTCTGTCAAAGCACCTCTGGTACATGGAGTATACGTTCAGCCGTCTGGGGATCGACATGTGGGGAGCGACCCCCTTCCTCCGCGCGGCCCACGCCCTGGACGTGGACGCGATGAAGCTCCTCGTTCAGTACGGCGCCGACCCAAACATTCCCACGAAGCGCCCGCCCGAGGGAGGGGAGCGGTACGGCGAGCCGGAGGATTCGATCGATCACTCCGGAGTCCCTCCGGTGCCCGTCGGGGGGCCGGGGGTGTTCCCCATCCATGTGGCCACGGGCTATGGCGGAAACTTCGTGGCCGCCGCAGGCAATTCCCACCGGCACGTTCCGGATGGATGGCTCCCTGCTGTGCGCTATCTGGTGGAGGAGCTCGGGGCGGACGTGAACGAGCGTGACTACGAGGGATACACGCCGCTCCACTGGGCTGCCGGACGGGGAAACAATGACCTGATCACGTACCTCGTTTCAAAGGGCGCCGATCCGACCGTAATGGCCCGGAACGGCCGCACCACGGTGGACATGGCCAACGGCCCCGTCTCGCTGGGCGCGGCGCCGTTCCCCGAGACGATCCACCTGTTGGAGAGCCTGGGTGCCAAGAAGAACCTTCCCTGTGCGTACTGCTAGTCGCGGGGACACCCGGGGACGAGTGAGGGGGCCGGCAGCGCTGGGACTGATCCTCGCGCTGCTGGCCTTCGTATCTCCGGGCTCCCCGGTCGCCGATGCGGCGATGCGGGGCGATCTGGAGGCAGTTCGGACGCTCCTGCAGCAGGGCGCCGACGTGAATGTCCCCCAGGGAGACGGCATGACGGCCCTGCATTGGGCGGCCGACCTGGGTGACGCGGAGATGACCGCCATGCTGATCAAGGCCGGCGCCAGCGTGGACGCCGAGACCCGGATCGGAGCCTACACCCCCCTCCTCATCGCGTCCCAGGGCGGACGGGGGGCGATCGTTGTGGCCCTCCTGGACGCTGGAGCGAACGCTCGAGCCGAAAAGGCGGGTACCGGCACGACGGCCCTCCACTACGCCGCTGCCGCGGGGAGCGTGGAATCCATCGACGCTCTGCTGGACCACGGAGCGGACGTGAATGCCCAGGAGCGGATGTGGGGACAAACACCCCTGATGTTCGCGGCCGCGAAGGACAGAGCCGCAGCCGTGGCACGGCTGCTGAAGCGAGGTGCAGACCCTTCCCTGACGACAAGAGTGCTCGAGGTTTCCCGACGGGCGACGGAAGACTGGTCGGAGCTCCAGAAGCGTCCCAGCGCATACGCGACCTACCGCTCGGAGGCGTCGGATCTCGATCTCGGCGACCCGACAGGAAGCGGACCGGGGGAGGGACTCACGCCCGTGGAGAACGTCGATCGCGTCGACTGGGATTCTCTCCAGATGGCGGGACGGCCCCTACGCTACGCCGATCTGGTCGGCTACCAAGGAGGTCTGACGGCGTTGTTACATGCCGTCCGGGATGGCGGCCGCGAAGCGGCGATGGCGTTGCTGGATGGTGGCGCTGATGTGAACGAGGTGAGCGCGGGGGACCTCACGAGCCCGCTACTCATGGCCATGATCAACGGCCGCTTTGACCTCGGGCTCGAGCTTCTCGCACGCGGTGCGAACCCCAATCTCGCCAGCGATGCCGGAGCCACGCCGTTGTACGCGGCCATCAATACACGATGGGCTCCCAACGCGTTGTACCCGCAGCAACCCGTGTACGAGCAGCAGAAAGCGACCTATCTCGACGTGATCGAAGCCCTCCTTGAGGCCGGCGCAGATCCGAATGTCCGCCTCAAGAAGCACCTCTGGTACATGGAGTATTCCTTCAACCGGCTCGGGGTGGACACCTGGGGCGCCACGCCCTTCTGGCGAGCCGCCTATGCCTTGGACGTGGACGCCATGCGGCTGTTGGTGCGGTACGGAGCTGACCCGACGATTCCGACCAAACGGCCGTCAGGCGAAGTGGAATTCACCGACATTCCTTCGAATGCGGCGGATGCCGCGCTGAAGGAGGACCATTCCGGGATGGCCCCCGTCCCTATTGGCGGACCGGGTGCCTACCCGATCCATGCGGCCACGGGCTTCGGAGGCAGGGGTATCGCCCGCGGCGCAAGGTTTCAGAATCACGTGCCGGATGGCTGGCTTGCCGCCGCGCGCTACCTCGTCGAGCAATTGGGCGCCGATGTGAATCAGAGAGACTACCTCGGCTTCACACCCCTCCACCATGCGGCGAGCCGAGGCAATGACGATGTCATCCGGTTCTTGGTCAGCAGAGGGGCCGACCCAACCGCTGTCTCCCGCGCCGGGCTCACGACCGTGGACATGGCAAACGGGCCGGTAGTCGAGGGAGAGCGACCATTCCCCTCGACCATCCATTTGCTGGAGCAGCTGGGGGCCAGGAAGAGCCGGCCCTGCACCAACTGCTAGGTCTCTCCTCCCTTTACTCCATACGAGGCGCCCGGGCGCGGAGGCATCGCGCCCGGGCGCCGTCGTCTTGCGTCCGGGCGGATCGCGCCCCCGGCCGCCCCTCTCTACATTGGCCGCCGCGGCGGGGGGGCACGCCCCACGCCTGTCCCACCTCGAGCGGGGGCACGTGAAGAAGGGCGAGCTCCGCAGGATCGTCACCGGCAACGTCCTGTGGCTGTCGGTGGTGTCGCTCCTCAACGACGCCGCCAGTGAGATGATCTTCCCGCTCCTGCCGGCCTTCCTGGTGGGGGTGCTGGGTGCGGGACCGGCCTTTCTGGGGCTGGTGGAGGGGGTGGCCGAGACCACCTCCAGCCTGGTGAAGTTGGCGGGGGGGTGGCTGAGCGACCGGTCCCACCGCCGGAAGGGTCTGGTGGTGGGGGGCTACGGCGTGGCGGTGCTGGTGCGCCCGCTCATCGCCCTGGCCACGGCCCCCTGGCACGTCCTGGCCATCCGCTTTACCGACCGGGTGGGGAAGGGGCTCCGCACGGCGCCCCGGGACGCCCTCCTGTCCGAGTCGGTCGACCCCGATGTGCGGGGCCGCGCCTTCGGCGTGCACCGGGCCGCGGACCACACGGGCGCCTTCCTGGGGCCCCTCCTGGCCAGCGGCATCCTCCTCCTGGCGCCGGGGCGCCTGCGCCTGGTGTTCGCCCTGACGGTGATCCCGGGGCTGCTGACGCTGCTGGCGGTGGCGGTGAAGGTGAAGGAGCGGCCGGCGCGGCGGGCCGACGCCCCGGCGGACGTCCCCGGGCCGCCCGATCCGACGGAGGCGAACTTCGCGGCGGCCGTCCCGCCCACGCTGCGCCGCTTCCTCCTGGTGGTGGTGGTGTTCACCCTGGGGAACGCGTCCGACGCCTTCCTCCTGCTCCGGGCCGGAGACCTGGGCGTCGCCCTGGCCCTCATCCCCCTCCTGTGGACCGTGCTCCACGTGAGCAAGACGGGATGGAGCCTGGTGGGGGGGACCCTTGCCGACCGGGTGGGACCCCGAACCACCATCCTGGCGGGATGGCTGGTATACGCCGCCACGTACGCGGGCTTCGCCCTGGCCAGCCGGACGTGGCACGCCTGGGCGCTCTTCGTCCTCTACGGGCTCTACTACGGCCTGAGCGAGGCCCCGGAGAAGACGCTGGTGTCGGCGCTGGCGGCCCCGGACCGGAGGGCCACGGGGTTCGGGGCGTACCACGCGGCGGTGGGCATTGCTGCCCTCCCGGCCAGTCTGGTGTTCGGCCTGGTGTGGCAGCGCTGGGGCGCCGGTGCGGCCTTCTTCCTGGGGGCGGGGCTGGGGCTGTTGGCGACGGTTCTGCTGCTGGCGGTCCTGCCCGGGGACGCCGGCCACGGCCCAGCCCGACCGGGGCGCTGATCGCGCGCACGGGGATTGCAATGGTGAGGGGTGCAGGACGCACGACGACGCAATCTCCCTCCCACGAGGAGAAACCCCATGCTGAAGCGAATCGCCACGGTCTTCGGGTACGCGAAGGCGCCCAAGGCCACGTTCATGATGAAGCACCCCGTGAAGGGGACGAAGGCCCTGCTGGCGGCAAAGGGCGCGAAGGCCCTCGTCACGACGCGGGCTGGCGCCATGGTGAGCGCCGCCGTGGCCCTCCCCATCGGATTCTTCGCGGTGAGGAAGCTGGCCCACAGCGGCGGCGACCGCCAAGCTTGAGGGAGGTCGGCCGGGCGGGCGGGGGCGGCGGGGTCGCTCCCGCCCGCTTTCGCGTTGTGGGCGGTCCCACCCTCGAGGAGGCACGGTGAGCGGGCGCGGAGGCAACGGGGGCCCTCCCGGAGGGACGGGAGACGAGCGCCTCGACGAGGCGTTCCCCCTGGGCGACGGTACGGTCCAGGACACGGCCGAGGTGGCCTGCCCCTACTGCGGCGAATGGGTGAGCCTCCGCCTCGACCCGGGCAGCGGCCCGCGTCAGAGCTACGTGGAGGACTGCCCCGTGTGCTGCCGTCCCTGGCACGTCAGCGTGCGCTACGGCGCCGACGGCACGGCCACGGTGGAGTTGCGCTCCGAGGAGGAGTAACCCGCCCTCATCAGCCGCCGGCCACCCCGCAGAAGCGGAGGCACGCCACGGCCAGCGTGCGGGCCACCGTCACCACGTCCGCCACCTCCACGTGCTCGTCGGGCCGGTGGGCGACGCGGATGTCCCCGGGGCCGAACATCACCGTGGGCGTCTTTCCCAGCCCGGCGAGCTTCCCCATGTCGGCGCCGTACGTCATCCCCTGGAGGGGAAGGGCGCGTCCGACGACCGCCTCGCCCGCCCCCCGCACCGCCGTCACCACGGGGTGGCCGGGGTCCGTGCGGGCGGCCTGGAAGGTGCCGCCCCACCAGGTGAGGGTCGGAGGATGGTCCCGGAGCCACGGGTCGCGCTCCGCGGCGGCGGCCAGGGCCTCCTCCATCTCCTGGCGGGCGTCGCCGGGCTCCTCCCCGGGGGCCAGGCCGTAGCGCCCCTCGCAGGTGAGGTGGTCGGCCACCGACGAGGCCCAGTCCCCTCCCCGCACCGTGCCGATGGAGATGGGGAAGGGCATCGTGTACGGCGCGAAGAGGGGGTCCTCCGAGAAGCGCGCGTTGCGGGTCGCTTCGAGGCGCCGGACCGCCGCCAGGACCGGGCCCAGCTTCTCGATGGCGTCCACGCCCTCGTCCCGCACCGCGCCGTGGGCCGAAAGCCCCCGGATGCCCAGGCGGAAGTTGAGGCACCCCGCCACCGCGGGCGCCACCGCCAGGTCGGTGGGCTCCATGACCACGGCGCCGTCGCCGGTGTAGCCCCGGAGGATCGAGGCCAGCGTCCCGAGCCCCCCGTCCTCTTCCCCCACCACGCTCTGGAGGTGGACGTCGCCCGCCAGGCGCACGCCGGCGGAACGGAGGGCCCGCAGGGCGAAGAGCCCGGCCACCAGGCCGCTCTTCATGTCCAGGGAGCCCCGCCCGTACACGCGGCCGTCCCGCACCACCCCTTCGAACGGGGGATCGCTCCACAGCGCTTCGTCGCCGGGGGGGACCACATCCACGTGGCCGTTCAGGACAAGGGTGGGGCCGCCTGCTGCCCCGGGGAGGGTGCCCACCAGACCCACGGCCTCCTCCCTGTCCAGCTCGGCGCTGTACAGGGGGTGGCGGGCCAGCGCCTCCAGGTCGATGTCCCAACGGTCCACGGACAGGCCCGCCTCGTCCATGAGCGCCGCCATCACGTCCTGGGCAGGGGTCTCCCGCCCGTTCCAGCTCGGCGCCGCCACCATGCGCCGGAGGGCTGCCACGAGAGCGTCCTCGTCGACGGCGTCGGCCACGCGGCGCTCCAGGGGCGAGAGGTCGGCGTCCTCCAGGTCGTCACCCGTGTTTCGGGGCGGGTCGCCAGCGACCTGTGCGGGCGTGGAGCCCCCGGGGGGGCGGGTCGGATCCTCGGACATCGCTCTCTCGATTTCAGGGCTCGCGCCTCGCGGCCCGGTGCGCGCCGGACGGTGGGCGCCCCAAGATAGGGGCGACCCCGCTGGCGCGCCCGGGGGCGCACTGGACGACCCTGCGGCCGCGCCGGGCCACGCGGGGGTCCGGCGGCTGCGGCAACCCTCGTCGATGTATGCTCCCGCCGTCCCCTTGGCCCTCTATCGAAACCGTTTGAGGCACTATATCGTAATCGTTAAACAGGAGGTGCCATGAGCGACGAAGGTGGGAGTCTCTCGTACAACGCGACGCTCGTGCTGGCGGTCGTGGAGCGCGGGTGTCGGTACGGGCTGGAGGTCATCGACCACACCGGGCTGTCGCCCGGGACGGTCTATCCGGCGCTCCGGCGCCTCGAAGCGGCGGGCCTCGTCGAGGGGACGTGGGAGGACGAGGCGGCCGCCCACGAGGCGGGGCGCCCGGCGCGCCGCAACTACGGCATCACCGAGGCGGGACGGGGCGCGCTGGCGGAAGCGATGGAGCGGGTTCGGGCACAGCAGGCGGCGCTGGGATGGCTCCCGGAGGGGAATGCCTGACGGGCTGCTGGGCTTGGTACTGCGGGCCGCCGCGTTGCGGGTGCCTCGGCACGGGCGTGCCACGTGGCTCCGGGAATGGCAGGGAGAGCTGGCGGAGGCGCGGCGGCAGGGGAGGGCGTCCCTCCCCCTGCTCCTGGGAGTCATGGCGGACGCGGGCGCGGTGCGGCGAGAGGCGCGGGCGAGGCGCACAGGGAAACCCGGAGGGAAGGGGGGCATGGGAATCGAGGACGTGGTGGTGGAGGTGCGTCGGGCCTCCCGGAGCCTGGTGCGGGCGCCCGGCTTCGCGGTGGCGAGCGTGGTGACCCTGGGCGTCGGGCTGGCGGCGGCGGCCGCCCTGTTCACGCTGGTGGACGCCGTCCTGCTGCGGCCCCTCCCCTATCCCGCTCCGGATCGCCTGGTGCGGGTGTTCCACACCATGAAGGACGGTGGCGAGACCACCATGACGCGCCACACCTACCTCCTCGTGCGAGACCAGGCCCGCACCCTCGACGCGCTAGGTGCCTGGGAGGGCCCGAATGCGGCGACCCTGGAGGGGAGCGAGGGGCCGGCGGAGCGCGTCCGGGCGGTCACGGCCACGGCGAGCCTCCTCGACGTCCTGGGGGCGCGGGCGGCCCGCGGCCGGCTGTTCGGGGAAGACGACGATCGGCCGGGAGCTCCTGGGGTGGCGGTGTTGGGGTGGGGCCTGTGGCAGCGGCGCTTCGGCGGCGACCCCGGCGTAGTGGGGCGCACCGTCGAGGTCGACGGGGAGCCGGTGGAGGTGGTGGGCGTGATGGATGCGGGGGTCCAACTCCCCACGGCCGACGTGGACCTGTGGCGGCCGGAGCGCATCGACCCGGCGGCCCGGCCCACCGACGAGTTCCGCCTGCACGCTGTGGGGCGCCTGGCACCCGGGGCGGACCTGGCCGACGCGGCAGCGGAGCTCGACGCGCTCGACCGGCGCCTTCCGGAGGTGGCCCCCTTCTTCGACATCTACCTCCGCCAGTTCGGCTTCGGAACGTCGCTGCGTCCCCTCCAGGACGAGGTGGTGGGCGACGTGGAGCGTCCCCTGTGGGTCCTCCTGGGGGCGGTGGGCCTGGTGCTGCTGGTGGCGGTGGGCAACGTGGCCAACCTGTTCCTGGTGCGGGCCGAGGCGCGCCGGCGCGAGGTGGCGCTCCGCTCGGCCCTGGGGGCGCGACGGGGGCGGCTGGTGGGCCACTACCTGGCGGAGAGTGCCCTGGTGGCCGCGGCCGCCGGCGCGGTGGGCGTGGGCCTGGCCGCGCTGGCCGTCCGGGTGCTGGTGCGCCTGGCGCCGCCGAGCATCCCCCGCCTGAACGGCCTGGCTGTTGGGGGCGCCACCGTGGCGCTGGTCGTGGCGCTGTGCGCGGCGGTGGCCCTGGCGCTGGGGCTTTACCCCTACCTGCGGTTCGGCCGGGGCGCCGCGGCCGGGGCAGGGGCGGCTGGCGCGGGCGCCCGGGGCACCGGCGATCGGAGCCAGGCCGCCACGGGCGATGCCCTCGTCGTGGGTCAGGTTGCCCTGGCCCTCGTGCTCCTCTCGTCCGCCGCCCTCCTCTTCCGCAGCTTCCAGAACCTCCGGGGCGTCGACGTGGGCTTCGACGCAAGCGGTATCCTGGCGGCGGACGTGGCGCTCCCCGCAGACGGCTACCCGTCGGACGACGCGGCGCTGGCGTTCCTGGACGCGGCCCGGGCGCGCATCGGGGCGCTGCCGGGCGTCGAGGCGGTGGCGGTGGGTCCCTCGCCCATGGCCCTGGGAGGCGGGTGCTCGGGCCTCTACCGGGAAGACGAGACGCTGCCGCCCGGGTCGTTCCCGCCCTGCGCCGGCATGACCCAGGTGGGGGCCGGGTGGGCCGGGCTCCTGGACGTGCCCGTCGTCGCGGGGCGCAACCTCACGCCCGCCGAGGTGGCGGACGGCGCCCCCGTGGCGCTGGTGAGCCAGGCCCTGGCACGGCGCCTGTGGCCGGGGCAGGATCCCCTCGGCCGGGGCATCCGGCCGGCTCCCCGGAAGGGCCCGCCGTGGTACCGGGTGGTGGGCGTGCTCGGCGACGTCCGGGGCGCGGGCCCACGGGAGCCGCCGGTGGAGACGGTTTACTTCCCGCCCGCCATGGCCCTGGACCCGTGGGGGCCGCTCCGCTCCACCGCGCTCCTGATCAGGACCGACGCCCGGGCCGAGGCGTCGGTGGCCGGCGCGCTCCGAGGGGCCATCGCCGAGCTCGACCCCCGGGTCCCCGTCACCGTGCTCGGGCGCGTGTCCGACGAGGTCGCCCGCTCCATGGTGCGTACCTCGTTCACCCTCTTCTTGCTGGGGACGGCCTCGCTGACCGCCCTGGTCCTGGGGCTGGTGGGCCTCTACGGGGTGGTGGCGTACCGGGTGGGCTCGCGCACGGCCGAGATCGGCGTTCGCATGGCCCTGGGCGCCCGGGGCGGGCAGGTGAGGGCGCTGGCCCTGGGCCACTCCCTGCGGCTGGTCGCGGTGGGCACCGCCCTGGGTCTCGGGGGCGCCCTCCTCCTCACCCGGTTCCTGGGGAGCCTGCTGTACGGGGTGCGCGCCGGCGACCCCCTCGTGCTGGCGGCCGCGACCGGGGCCCTCCTGGCGACGGCGCTGGCGGCGAGCTGGATCCCCGCCCGGCGGGCCTCGAGGGTCGATCCCGCCGTGGCCCTCCGGGGCGAGTAGCCCCGGGGGCCGTCGCCTGACTCGGACTGGCTGCTACTCCGCCGACAGCACCCGCGCCGGATCCAGGCGCGCCGCGCGCCGAGCCGGCAGCCAACTCGCCAGCAGGGCCACCCCCACCAGCGCTGCCGCCACCACCGCGAAGGTGAGGGGGTCGGTGGCGCTCACCTCGAAGAGGATGCTGGCCATGAGCCGGGTGAGGGCGAGTGCCGCCCCCACCCCCACCGCCGTGCCCAGCACCGCCACGGCCATCCCCTGGCGCACCACCATGCGCTCCACGTCGGCCGCCTGCGCCCCCAGGGCCATGCGCACCCCGATCTCCCGGGTGCGCTGGCTCACCGCGTAGGCGATGACGCCGTACACGCCCACCGTCCCCAGGAGGAGCGCGACACCCGCGGCAATGGCCAGGAGCGCCATGGTGAAGGAGGTGTCGGCCATGGAGCGGGCGACCACGCTTTCCATGGAGGCGGCCCGGGTCACCGGAACCTCCGGCCCCAGGCGGCCCACGACGGAGCGCACGGCCGTGACCACGTCGGACTGGGGCGCGGCGCTCTTCAGGACCAGGGTGGCGGAGGTGAGGCCCACCGAGGCGGGGAGCGTGCTGCTCATGGGGAAGTAGAGGAGGGGACGCACGGGCTGCTTGAGCTCGAACTGACGCACGTCGCCCACCACCCCGACGATGGTGGCCCACGTGCTGTCGCCGCTGGTGCGCACCCGCTCACCCAGGGCGCGCCCGTCCAGGAAGGCGTGGGCGAACGCCTCGTTCACCCACACGTTCTGCTCGCCGTTGGTGGCGTCGGCGTCTTCCATGGCACGGCCCTCCACCACCGGAATCCCCAGCGCCTGGAAGAAGCCGGGGGTCGCGGCGGCCCACATGGCCACGGGCGGGAGCGCGTCGTCGGCCCGGGGGCGGGATTCGATCTCGAAGGAGCCGCCGTTCAGCCCGTTGGGACGGAGCGGGAGCGAGTTGGTGGCCCCCACGGCGGTGACCCCCGGGGCGCCCTTCAGCTCGTCCGCCACCTGACGGTAGAAGTCCGTGGCCCGTCCCCGGTCCTCCACCTCCCCCATGCTCACGTCCACCGCGGTCACGCCCCGGGGGTCCACCCCCGGGTCCACCGAGCGCAGGCGCTGGTAGCTCCGGATCATGAGCCCGGAGCCCACCAGGAGCACGAGGGCCATGGCGAGCTGGCCCGCCACCAGGAGGTTCCTCACCCGGTTGCGGCGGCGGCCCTCGGTGACGGAGCGGTCGCCGTCCCGGAGCACCCGGGCGAAGGAGCGGCCCAGGTAGCGCACCACCGGCAGCAGGCCGAAGGCCACGCCCGCCAGCACCGAGAGGGCGACGGCGAAGGCCAGCACGGTGCCGTCCATGCCGATCTCGTGAAGGCGGGGAAGCTCCTGGGGGCCGAAGGCCACCAGGGCCCGCACCCCGGTCAGGGCCAGCCCCGTGCCCAGGGCGCCGGCGGCGAGCCCCAGGAGGAGGCTCTCGGCCAGGAAGGTGAGGGCGATGCGCCCCCGGCCCGCGCCCATGGCGGCCCGGATGGCCACCTCCCGCTGGCGTCCCTCGGCCCTCACCAGGAACAGGTTGGCCACGTTGGCGCACGCGATGAGGAGGACGAAGCCCACCGTCCCCAGCACGATCCACAGGGTGGCGCGCACGTCCCCCACCACCTTGTCGCGCAGGCGCTGGACGGTGACGCTCCACCCCGCCTTCTCCAGGAAGGCAGGGGTGAGGTCGTTGTCGGGGTCGAATTCGGGGATGCGGGCCTGGAGCGCCTCCACCTCCCGGCGCGCGTCATCCACCGTCTGGCCGTCGGCCACCCGGGCGATGAGGTTGCTGCCGAAGGCGCCCATGGGGGGCGCGCCCCGGGGAATGTCCACGGGAAGGAGCACGGCGGTCTCGTCCTCGGGGAAGGCGAAGCCCTCGGGCATGATGCCCACCACGTCGGTGGGCACGCCGTCGATGCGCACGGTTCTCCCCACCACGGCGGGGTCGCCGCCGAAGCGGCCCTGCCACGCGCTCCAGGTGAGCACCGCCACGGGGGCCGCGCCCGGGCGGGCGTCGTCTTCCGTGAAGGCGCGCCCCATGGCCGGACGGGTCCGTACCACGTCGAAGAAGCCCGGGGACACCTCGGCCACCCGCACCCGGTCGGGGCGGTCCCCTCCGGTGAGGTTCCTGGCGCCGTCGTCCACCACGGCCACGCTGGCCAGGGTGTGGGCCTGGTCCATGTACAGGCGGGCCAGCCCGAGAGACGTGCCCAGCTCGGGGAGGTCCAGCCCCGGCGCGTGGTGCTCGATGGAGACGATGCGCTCCGACGCCGGGAACGGGAGGGGCCGGAGCAGCACGCCGTCCACCACGGTGAAGATGGCCACGTTGGCCCCGATCCCGAGGCCCAGGGTGAGCAGGATCACCGCCGAGAAGCCGGGGTGCTTCGCCAGCGAGCGCGCCGCCGTGCGGACCTCACGCATCCACGTCATCATCCACTCTCCCGCGCCGAATCGGGGTCGGCGCCTGTGCTCGTTCCAGTGCTCCACGGGGGCCCGGCGCGCCACGTCCAGCAGCGCCTGGACGGTGACCAGGGCAGCCGCGGGGCGGCCGCCCCGCCCCCGGGCCCGGTCCAGGGTGTCGGCGAAGTCCGCCTCGAGCTCCGGGCCGAAGCGGTGCCGGAAGGCGGCGGGCAGCAGGCGGAGCGCCACCCGGTACAGGCCCCGGGCGGAGCCCGACCTGCCCGGCCTCGAGGGGCTCACGCGTTCCGGAGCGCCTGGGCCGCGGCGTCGGCCATGGCCCTGAGCCGCTCCGCTTCGGCCGCCAGCGCCGCCCGGCCCACGGCCGTGAGGGCGTAGTAGCGGCGGCGGGGGTCGTCGCCCGGCTCGGCTGCGTCCGGCTGCTCGACGATGAGCCCCTCCTCCTCCATCTGCCGGATGGAGCCGTACAGGGTGGCGGGCCATAGCTTCACCCGCCCTCCCGTGCGCGCCTCCACGTCCGCCTTCAGCGCGTAGCCGTGGCGCGGCGCCTCGCCGAGGGACACCAGGATGTGGAACCACGCGGGCTTGAGGGGCGGGACGTCGTGGGCCTGGGCCATGGAGGGGTCTCGGGTGGGGGCCGCTTCCTGGGCGGCACTAGGTACGCATCGATATCCAGATAGACGCCTACCTACTGAGCCCGGTTGCACGGGGTTTCACGGGCGTCTGCGGGGGGCCCACCGGGTTGGCGGCGTCGCCGGGGAGCCCATACTCTCCTGCCATGGTCCACATCGCCATGGCCCTCGGCCTCCTGGCCGGGCTCGTCCTGGGGCTCCTCGCCGCCGCCACCGGCTCTCCCGTCCTCTTGGCGGTGGCCCAGGGGTCCGCGCCCCTGGGGACGCTCTTCGTGAGCGCCATCCGCATGGTGGTCATCCCCCTGGTGATGGCCGTCCTCTTCGTGGGGGTGACCCGCCTGGGCGACCCCCGCAAGCTGGGGCGCATGGGGGGAACGGCCCTGGCCTTCTACTGGTCCGCCACGGTGGTGGCCATCCTCCTGGGGATGGGGCTGATGCACGCCGCCCTGCCCCTGGTGCCTCCGGTGGCGGCCCCCTCGGCGGCGCCGCCCCGACCCGAGATCCCCGGCCTCATGGACTTCGTCCTGCGGCTCATCCCGGCCAACCCCTTCGAGGCGGCGACCCGGGGCGACCTCCTGGCCCTCATCGTGTTCACGCTGCTGGTGGCCGCCGCCGCCGGCACGCTCCCCGACGAGCGCCGCCGCCGCCTCCTCACCCTGGGGGAGGATCTGAGCGCGGCGCTGGGCCGGCTGGTGCACTGGATCCTGTGGTTGGCACCCTTCGGGATCGTGGGGCTGGTCGCGCCGGCCACCGCGCGCATGGGGTGGGCCATGCTCCAGGGGCTGGCGGTCTTCGTGGGAACGGTCCTGGTGGGCCTGGCCGTCTACGTCGCCCTGGTCTACTGGCCGGCGGTGCGCTTCCTGGGACGGCGCCCCTTCGGGCCCTTCCTGGCGACGTCGGCGCCGGCCACCATTGTGGCCTTCTCCACCACCAGCGGCATCCCGGCGCTGCCCATCATGCTGGATTCGGCGGAGGAGTTGGGGCTCTCCCCGGCGGTGGCATCCTTCGTCATCCCCCTGGGGGCGTCGCTGCACCGCTCGGGGAGCGCCCTCTTCCAGGGCGCCGCCCTGGTCTTCCTGGCGTCGGTGTACGGAGTCCCGCTTCCCCCGGCGGTGTGGACGGCCACCGTCCTGGCCCTGTTCCTGGCCGCCCTGTCCGTAGCTCCCGTCCCCAGCGCCAGCGTCATGACCCTGGCCCCCGCACTGGACGTGGCCGGGATCCCCCTGGGCGGGCTGGCGCTGCTCCTGGGGGTGGACCGCATCCCCGACATGTTCCGGAGCGCGGTGAACATCAACGGCCACATGGTGGGGGCGCTGGTCGTGGAGGGCACCGTGGGGAGGACGGAGGACGAGGCCTGCCCCCCGGACGACGAACGGCCCCCCCGGGAGATCCCGGAGGGGCCGTTGCTACCCGGCCGCGGCGTGCCGCGGCGTCAGGTCGACGTCAGCTGACGAGAGTGACGTTCTCCGCAGCGGGGCCCTTCTGGCCCTGCACCACGTCGAACTCCACCCGGGCGCCCTCCTGGAGGGTGCGGAAGCCGCTGCCCTGGATCGCCGAGTAGTGGACGAAGCAGTCCTTGGATCCGTCCTCAGGCGTGATGAACCCGAAGCCCTTGGCGTCGTTGAACCACTTCACGGTCCCGGTGGTACGCATTACCTACTCCCTTTGTGTTGCCAGATGACGCTGCCGGGGTCGGTATATCCGTACCAGCCGCTCATCTTGCGTTGCACGGCGGGCCCATCCCGCCGCTGCGGCGCCGAGGCTTTGAAAAAAGAGGACCGGGAGAACGTCCCAGGTCCTCCGATTCTTACGCCTCACTCGCGCAGGCACCAAGATCGTGCGCGCATCGTTGAGCGTCAAGGCTTTTTCGCCCCTTTCGGCGACGCGTCCGAACATACGGCCGGCATCAGGGTCCTACGAGGTTCGACCAGAGTCAACCGAATGGGAGCAGGACGATGGCCACGGCCAAACAGGGAGACACCGTACAGATCCACTACACCGGACGCCTGGACGACGGCACGG
The DNA here is from genome assembly GCA_963720485.1 of uncultured Gemmatimonadales bacterium. Lineage (GTDB taxonomy): Bacteria > Gemmatimonadota > Gemmatimonadetes > Longimicrobiales > Gaopeijiaceae > MFD05684-c1. Next base: position 3,160,197 of record OY970395.1, on the reverse strand, counting down.
TGTTCGACAGCTCGCAGGATCGCGAGCCCCTCAGCTTCACCCTGGGCGAGGGGAAGGTGATTCCCGGTTTCGAGAATGCGGTGGAGGGGATGGAGACGGGGGAGAAGAAGACCACCACCATCCCTTCGGAAGAGGCGTACGGCCCCCGCCGTGAGGAGCTCCTCATGAGCGTTCCCCGGGAGCAGGTGCCGGACGGCATCGATCCCGAGCCGGGCCAGCGCCTGCGCATGCAGGCGGGGGACGGGCGCACCTTCGACGTCACGGTCGCCGAGGCCACGGGCGAGCAGCTCGTCCTGGACGCGAACCATCCGCTGGCGGGTGAGGACCTGACCTTCGACATCGAGCTGGTCGAGGTCGGATGAGCGGAGCCCTTCCCTGACCCGCGGCGGGGTGGGGGCCACCCTGCGGGTGGTGGACGAGGCCCGCATCCGGGAGGCGGTGGGGCCGGCCGAGGCCCTGACCGCGGCCGAGGAGGCGTTCCGGGCTCTGGCCGAGGGGCGGGTGAGCCTCCCGCCCCCGCTGGGCCTCCTCCTCCCCGAGGTGGAGGGCGAGGTGCACGTGAAGGGGGCGCGCATTGCCGGCGCGCCCCTCTTCGCGTTCAAGGTGGCGACGGGGTTCTACCGGAACGCCGCCCGGGGCCTGCCCACCGGCGCCGGGCTCGTCCTGGTGTTCGACGCGGACACGGGCTTTCCCCTGGGGCTGCTCGAGGACGGGGGGTACCTCACCGACCTGCGCACGGCGGCCGCCGGCGCCCTGGCGGCACGCCTCCTGGCCCGGGACGACCGGCCGCTGGAGGTGGGGGTCCTGGGTGCCGGCACCCAGGCCCGCTTCCAGCTCCGGGCTCTGTCCGCCGTCCGGGAGGTGGCGGCGGCGCGCGTCTGGTCCCGCTCCGCAGCCTCGGTGGACGCGCTCCGGGAGGCCCTCCAGGACGAGCTCGATTTTCCCCTCGCCGCCGCCGCCACCCCCCAGGACGCGGTGGGGGGCGCCGACCTGGTGCTCACCCTCACGCCCGCCCGGCGTCCCCTGGTGGAGCCCGGCTGGCTCGCGCCGGGGAGCACGGTGGTGGCGGTGGGCTCCGACGGGGAGGGGAAGCAGGAGCTCGCCGCCCGGGTGGTGGCGGAGGCCGGCAAGGTGGTCACCGACCTCACCGTCCAGTGCGCGCGGCTGGGCGAGCTCCAGCACCCCCTGGCCGCCGGGCTCATGGGCGAGGCGGACGTCCACGCCGAGCTGGGCGAGGTGCTGGTGGGCCGGCGGCCCGGCCGGGAGGGCGACGAGATCATCGTGTGCGACCTCACGGGGGTGGGTGCCCAGGACGCCGCCATCGCGGAGGCCGCGTGGACGCGTCTGGGCTGAAGGCGCTCCTGGAGGAGACCTACGCGGCCGGGAGCTTTCCGGGGGCGGTCCTGGCGGCGGCCGGGGACGCCGGCATCGCGGCGGCCGCCGTGGGCCACGCGAACCTGGAGCGGGCCCTTCCCATGGAGCCCGGCGCCCGCTTCCTGGCGGGCAGTGTGGGCAAGACGTTCTTCGCGGCGCTGGCCCTCTCCCTGGTGGAGGAGGGGCGCCTGGAGCTGGACGCGCCGGCCCGGCGCTGGCTCGGCCGGGCGCCTTGGCTGGAGGGGCTGCCCGCCGGCGAGGCGTTCACCGTCCGTGACCTCCTGCGCCACTCCACCGGCCTCCCCCGCTGGGAGTTCCACGAGGAGGTGGCCCGCCGGCTCCTGGACGACCCCGACCACACGTGGACGCCCGAGGAGCGGATGGCGTACGTGCCCCGGGGGGCGCCCCCCTTCGCCCCCGGCCAGGGGTGGGTGTACTCGGACACCAACTACATCGTCCTCGCCGTGGTGCTGGAGCGGGTGCTGGGCAGCGACGCGTACGGCGAGATCGGCCGGCGGTTCCTGGCACCCCTCGGATTGCAGGGCGTGACGCCCTCCGACCGGCGCCGCCTCCCGGGGCTCGTGCAGGGCTACGCCGACCCGGCCGATCCCTTCGGCGGCGGAGGACGCATGGTGGGCGCCGACGGGCGTCTCACCGTGAACCCCCAGATGGAGTGGGCGGGGGGCGGCTTCGCCACCACCGCCCTGGACCTCGCCCGCTGGGGCCGGGCCCTGTGGGGGGGCGCCGTCCTGGCGCCCGCCACCCTGGCGGAGATGGGCCAGGGCGTGGCCGCCCCGTTCCTGGGGGAGGGGGTGCGCTACGGGCTCGGCGTCATGCTGCGCCTGACCGACACCGGACCCGCGTGGGGGCACAGCGGCTTCTTTCCCGGCTACCTGTCCGAGGTGCGCCACTACCCGGCGTTGGGCGTCGCCGTGGCGCTCCAGGTGAACACCAGCGAGGCGCGCCGCCTCCCCGGAGGCACCGGCCGGGTGCTGGACCGGGCGGCGGCGCTGCTGGCGGGGGCGGTGGGGCCCGCCCTTTCTCAGCCCTCGTCCGGCAGGTCCTTCCCCGTCTTGATGTCCACCCCCTCGAAGACGACATCCACCAGCTCCGTGTAACGGCAGCCGTTCTTCCTGTCGTGGCGCGGGAAGTCCGGTGCGTCGATGTGGACCTCCATGCGGTAGAGGCCGTCGCCCGGCACCGTCCAGTTGCGGCCGTAGTGGTAGAGCCACGGGTGCCACAGGAAGGGCATGACGTGGTTGCCCACCTCGGTGCCGTCGTCGGCCACCAGGCGCACGCTCACGTCCAGCCCGGGGACGAAGCGGCCGTCCTCGGCGTCCCGGACCGACACCTCCACGTGGACGTTCTCCTCGTCCGGCTCCACCCAGGCCATCTCGCCCTCCTCCCGCCGCCACATCCCCTCGGCTTCCTCGACGGCGTAGCCCACCAGGTAGTCCCCCGCCCGGGTCTCACCGCCGTCGTGGGCCACCTCGTCGGTCATGTGCCGAAGGACGCGGCCCAGGACGCGGCCCTGCTCCCGCGCCATCTCCAGCTCGTCGGCGGTGGCCTCGTCGCTGGGGACGGTGGGCGGCTCGTGGGGGGGCGTGCGGGTCTTCGTGGTGGGGCGGGCCATGGGCTCCTCCTGATCGTGGGCACGGGATGCGCGTGTGCCCTCAGGGAGCGCATCCCCCGTGCCACCGGCGCCTCACGCCGCCGGCGGGGAAGCTTCGCGATGGCCTCAGCCGGTCCACTCGATGATGGACGTGTACTTGGCGATCCCGTTGGTCCAGCCGTTCCCGCCCAGGAGGTCCAGGAGCGCGTTGCCCAGCTCCTTGTCCTGCAGGATGACCGTCACCCCGATGAGCTTCTCGGTCGTGGCGCTCCAGTTGTCGTAGTCGAACGTGCCGTAGGGACGGTCGAAGGTGAACCCCTGGGGGAGGTATTGGTCGAGCCCCGGAGGGATGACGCCCCGGGCGGCGTCCGGGGGCCACGATTGGGTGGCCGCCTGGTAGTTCACCACGGCCACCCGCACCACGTCGAGGTCGCCGGCCACGGAGGCCGCCCGGGCCTTCACCACGGCCCGGCGGTAGTTGGGGATGGCGATGGCGGCCAGGATGCTGACGATCAGCACCACCACGAGGAGCTCGACCAGGGTGAAGCCCTTCCGCCCCCTCACCTGGAGCCCTTCCTGAGCACCCGGAAGGGGGCGTCCCCGAGGAGGTCGGTAAAGGGCTGCGCCGAGTCCCACCTCACTTCCGTGCCCTGCCGCCGACCGATGAGGCGGTAGTCGTGGGCGCCCAGCGTGAGGTAGGTCACGTCCGGATCCACGTCCCGCCCGAGGGCCCCCAGGTCCGGCGGCAGGACGCCGTGCTGGTCCTGGTACCGTTCGATGGCCAGCGCGGTGGTGTAGAGGTCCATGCGAAGGCCGGCGGCCACGTCCTGGGCGGTGGGCTCCGGCAAGGGGGGGGGCACCAGCATGGCCGGCGGCGCGATCCACAGGTATGCGGAGAGGGCGGCCAGGACCACCACCACCGCCATGAGCCCGATGCCCCGCTCCCGCGGGAGCAGGGTCCGCCGCTCCCGCTCGGCCCGCTCCGTCTGCTCCTGGAAGAACGCGGTCAGGGCCTCTCGCGCCTCTTCCCCCGAGGAGAGTTCGCGCTTCGGGCGTTCGGGTGCGGAGCGGTCCATGGATATCCACCAATCTACCGAGGGATTTCGCCAGGCGCACGGGCCTTCGCCCGGGAGCCGCCCGGGGTCATCTTGGTGTGTGGGGACCGTCGCGTCCCGTGCGTTCCTCTCTCGGGAGACGTCATGCGCGTGGTGAAGGGAGAGTGCCGTTGAGCGGGCGCAGGTGCGCCTTCCTCACCGGGGAGCTCCCGCCGGGCTCGGTGGCGGACGACGACCTGGCCCGCCCCTTCCTCGGCGCGAGCGGGTGGAGCGTCGAGGCGGTGCCGTGGCGCCGGAGCGACGTGGACTGGAACGCCTTCGATCTGGTGGTGATCCGCTCCACGTGGGATTACCACCGGGACCCCGTGGGCTTCATGGGCGTGCTCCAGGAGGTGGCCTCGTCGGACGCCCGCCTGGCCAACCCCCTCCCCGTGGTGAAGTGGAACCTGCGCAAGACGTACCTCTTCGATCTCGACTGCTGGGGGGTGCGCACCGTTCCCACCGTGTGGCGCCCGGGCTTCCTCGAGGGTGACCTGGACTACCTCTTTCGTGACCTCAACACGGAGGAGCTGGTGGTCAAGCCGGTGGTGGGGGCCAGCGGTGAGGACGCCCTGCGGGTGCCCGCCCGGGACGCGGCGGCCCGGGCGGAGGTGGAGAAGATCTACCACCGCAGGGAGGCCCTGATCCAACCCTTCATCCCCTCCGTCCTCGAGGAGGGCGAGGTCTCGCTCTTCTACCTGGACCGGGCGTTCAGCCACGCCGTGCGGAAGGTGCCGGCCCGGGGCGAGTTCAGGAGCCAGGAGGAGCGGGGCGGCCGCGTCTCGCCCTTCCGGCCCGAGGCCTCCCTGGTGAGCAGCGCGGGGCAGATGCTCGACCGGCTGGACTCGCCGCCCCTCTACGCCAGGGTGGACGTGGTGCGGGACCGGAGCGGCGCCTGGGCGGTCAACGAGCTGGAGCTGGTGGAGCCGTCCCTCTACCTGCGCATGGACGCCGGAGCGCCGGAGCGCTTCGCCCGGGCGCTGGAGCGCTGGCTGGAGCGCTGAAGCGGTCCGCAGCGGGCGTGGGCGCTACCCGCCTTCCTGCCCCACCGTGCTCTCCCCCTCCACGGTGAAGTGGAAGTGCATGCCCGCGTGGAGGTGCTCCGCGATGTGGCAGTGGACCATCCACTGACCGGGGTTGGAGAGCTCCACGAGGAGGTCCATGGTGGAGCCCACCGGCAGGATGGCCGTGTCCTTCCACGCCAGGTTCTCCTGGCGCACCCCGTCCCGGTCCACCACCAGGAAGCGCTGCCCGTGGATGTGGATGGGGTGGTTCATGGGGTGGAGGGACGTCGGGTCGTTGTACAGGCGGATCTTGATGACGTCGCCCGTGTGGAACGTCCAGTGGATGTCCTCGTCCTCCGCCCCGGTGCTCTCCTCCCGCAGGATCCAGCGCACGTCTTCGGACGACGACAGCCAGTTCATCATGGGCATGTCGTCCATGAACTCGAGCGGCGGCTTGTAGAGGCTGTCGGCCTCCATGGCCAGGATGATGGGGATGGGGAGCCCCTTGGCCTCCACCGTGGTGACCAGCGTCTTGTCCGGGGCCTTGTCGAAGAGCGGCCGGTAGCGCTCGATGTCGGCCTCCACGTCTTCGTTCTCCCGGAGCGTGTTCCACGCCGCCGACAGGTCGGGGGAGGCGGCCTCGTCGGACACCGTCACCAGGGCCAGGGTGTCTACGTGGGGGTAGAACTCGCCCCGGAAGTGGTTGATGGCCTGGATGGTGTTGGTGATGGCCACCGTACCGGGGTGGTCGAAGCGGGCCTCCACGATGTAGCGCTCGGCCGGGGCGATGACCACGCCGGGCACCCACCGCTCCCGCTCGTAGCGGCCGATGTCCGACCCCACCAGCTTCACCGGCTGATCGCCGAAGCGCACGTTGAACGTGCGGGCGTTGGCCGTGTTGGTCATGTAGAAGCGGATGACCTCACCCTTCCTGGCCGTGAGGTGGTAGTCGGCCTCGCCGTTGGTGAGCATGAGGGTGCCGAAGCGCCCCATGAGGGCCTGGGTGGGGCCCTCCTTGCCGAAGGGGATGAGCCCGTCGTCGTCCACCAGGAGGTCGTCCAGGACGAGCATCTCCTCCCGGTTCACGGGGCCGTAGTCGTCGGGGTCGCCCACCACCAGGATGTTTCCATAGAGCCCCAGGTCCTGCTGGATGTCCTCCCGGGCGTGGGGGTGGTACCAGTAGACCCCATCGTCGGGGACGTGGACCTGGTAGGTGAAGCTGCCGCCCGTCTGGATGTAGTCCTGCGTGAGGCCCGGCACGCCGTCGAAGCGGTTGTCGATCCTGACCCCGTGCCAGTGGACGGTGGTGGGGAGGTCGATCTCGTTCTTCACCCGCACCACCAGCGTCGCCCCCCGGGGCGCCCGGAGGAGGGGCCCGGGATACTCCTGGTTGTAGCCGTACATGACGTAGTCGTGGCCCCGCAGGGTGCGGCGCACGAGCGACACGGTGAGATCCAGCGTGTCGCCGTCGGCCATGTCCACCACGGTGCTGGGCCGGGCCTCGGGCAGGGACGCCACGTCCACGCCCCACCCGGGCAGGAACGGGCTCACCTTGGGGAGGGCGTCCCCCAGCCCCGGCAGCATGGGCATGTTCGGGTCCATGGGCGGCATGCGCCACGAGCCCTCCTTGGCGGGCATGTGCATCTCCATGCCCGGCATGCCGCCCATCTGCTGGGCGGCGGCGGAGGCCGGGAGGGTGGCCGCCGCCAGGGCGGCGGCGGTCACGAGGCGTGCCGCGATCCGTCTACTTCGAATAGCCGTACTTCGCACAGTTCTCCTGCTGGAACGGGCCGTGGCCGGCCATGGTGTGCATGGCGCCGCTCCGGCTCATGCCACGGAGCACGATGGGGCCGGACCAGGCCGTGGCGGAGGGATCGTCGGTGGGCTCCAGGGTGATGACCACCAGGAACTTGTTCCAGGCGACGCTGCCCTCGACGACGCCGTCCTCGACGACGCCGAGGCGGGCCACCTTGTCCACCTGGGTGGTGGTCGCCCACGCCACCCACACGCCACGGGCACGGGCGGGAAGCCTGCGGAGCTCCACCCGAACGGTCTGGGCGTAGCTCCCGTCCCCCGCCAGCGACACGCCGAAGGGGGAGTCGGTGAACGACACGCTCGCCTGACCCTCGCTCCTGGCCGTTCCGGGGACCTTCCCCGTGGACACCACGTCGAAGCTGTAATAGGGCGGTCCCTGCATGGCGCAGAAGCCCACGTCCGGCGCGGTCGGCGTCGCCGCGCCGGCGGGGAGGGCCGCGAGGGCGGCGGCCAGCGCTCCGGCCGCCGCCCCCTTCCAGCGCGGCCTCACCGCCCGCCGCCCGCCACGGACGGGTCGCTCACCGTTGTCGTGGGCAGCGGCTGGTCCCACTTCTGGACGCTGGAGATGTCGGGCACGCCCCAGTCCGCCCCGTTCCACTCGTTGAAGCCCTCCATGTGGAACGTCCACAGCCCCGTCGACATGTCGCTCAGCACGATCAGGCCGTCGGCGTTCCTCACGTCCACGCCGAAGGCGCCGTTGAACTGGGAGTAGCGGTCGGTGTTGGGCGGGCCCGTGTACGTGTCGTACCACGCCACGTGCACCGGGTGGGTCGGGTCCATGAGGTGGAAGATCTGGAGCCCGTCCAGGTAGCCCGACACGAACACGTAGGGCCAGCGCACCTCGTGGTTGTGCACCAGGTGCTGCCAGTCGGCGGTGAAGGCCGCGATGGGGTTGTTGATGTTGGTGCGCTCGCCGTCCAGCGCCGGCTGCAGGTCGAAGATCCTGAGGGGCGCGTACTGGTACTCGGTCTCGGCCACCACGTAGCGACCGTCGGGGGAGGGCGTGAACGTGTGGCCGTAGTTGACGCCGCTGATGCCGGTGAGGGTGACCAGCACCTTGGGGTTCTGCAGGTCGGTGATGTCGTACACGTAGTAGCCGCCCGTGCCGCCCCCGTAGAAGCGGTCGGTGCCGGTGCCGGGGTGGAAGCCCACGAAGAAGTCGTGGTAGCCCCGCCCGCCTCCGGAGCCCAGCGCTGACTCGGGCAGCGGGATCCTGGCGATCCTGGCGTGGGCCACGTCGCCACTCACCACCTTCTCCAGGTCGTACACGTTCGTGAACGGCCCGCTCACCGTGGTGAAGAGGAGCGTCTTGCCGTTGGAGTGCTTGTAGATGAAGATGTTGTGGAAGCCCCCCGGGGTCTCGGGCTCACGGATGCGGGCCACCTCCTTCACCTTGGAGGCGTCGGGCAGCCCCGTGACGTCCAGCACCACCGCCCCCAGGTCGTTGTCGGGCCCGCCCTGGCCGAACTGGAGGGACTGCACCACGTAGTAGTGGTCCTTCAGCTTGAAGTACTTCACGTCCATGCCGCCGGTGCGCAGGTGCAGGTCCTGGTTCTCGATGCGCCAGCGGTAGATGACCTTCGGCCGGGTGGGGTCGGAGATGTCCACCACGTCGGTGCCCTTCTCGCCCTCCTCCCCGTAGACCATGCGGGCCACGTAGGCGTAGGGGCGCGACATCTCCTGCTCCAGCTCCACGTCGGCCACGCTCAGGCGGGCCCCCAGGGGCAGGTGCCCCAGGACCTGGATGTTGGCGCTGCCGGGGTGGTCGGGGGTCCAGGCGGGCGTGCCGTCCTGGGCGTGGAGGGCGGACGGCGCGGCGACGGCCGCGCAGGCGAGGACGGCGGTCCCGGCGAGGACACGCCGGATGCGGAACGACCGGACCGGCATGGGATGGCTCCTTCTGCAGGGGATCGGCTCCTGGCCCCAGGAATGGCGGGGCGGGGCCCCCAACATAGGCCCGCTCCGGCCCTCCGGCCATGGAACGCCCGGGGGGTGGTTGGTTATATTGATGCCATCGCGGCGGGGAGACCCGTTCGCAGAAGAGCCGTGAGGCTCGGCTGCCTCCAGCACCGGGGCCGACACTTCGCAGTAAGGTTACACCTGATTGACTGGACGTCAGGCCGCCACGTATCGAGCGGAAGGCGGAAGGTCGATCGGCGCCTAGAGTTCCGAAAAGGGACCCTGGGTCAGCGAGGCAGCAGCCGCGCCGTCCGGAGTGATCCGGGCGGCGCGGTCTTTTTTGGGGGGGGTGCAGCTGGTTTGCGGGGGGGAGCCCGCCGATCCATCATCGAGCATGTCCCGTCCACGCTCCGGCTCGCCCCGTGCCGCCCCGTCCGTCGGCCTCTGGGCCCTGCCCGTGGCGCTCGGCGCCCTGCCCGGTGGGCTCCGCGCCCTCGGGATGCTCCTCGTGCTGGCCGCCTGGGTGGGCGGCCCCGGCGCCGCCGGGCTCCGGGCCCAGGCCACCGTCCGTCCCGGCGACGTGGTCATCGTGGGCGGGAGCCTGTGGGACGGCACGGGGGACCAGCCCCGCCCCAACCCCGGGATCCTCCTCCGGAACGGCTCCATCCGGGCCGTGGGGGGCGCGTGGGCCGCCGACCTCTCCGGCGCCGACAGCGTGGTGCGGCTGGACGACGACGAGACGGTGCTCCCGGGCTTCATCGACTTGCACGCCCACTACGCCGTGGACCTGTTCGGCGAGGGGCGCGTGGACGAGTACGAGGTGAACCCGCTGGTCTACCTGGCCAACGGCGTCACCTCCACGTTCCCGGCGGGTGAGATGGACCCGGAGGGGATGCGCCGGGCGCGCCTGGACATCGACTCGGGCCTCCGTCCCGGTCCCCGCATCTTCAACTCGGGCCCCTACTTCGGGAGCGCCCGGCCGGGGTGGGACAACGACGCGGTCACCCCCGACAGCGTCCGGGCGGAGGTGGACCACTGGGCGGGGCTGGGGGTGCGGAGCTTCAAGGCCAAGGGCATCGATGGGCCCCACCTGGAGGCCCTCATCGCGGCGGCCCACCGCCACGGCCTCACGGTCACCGCCCACCTGGACTCGGGGGTGGGGAAGAGCGTGAACCCGGCCGACGCTATCCGCATGGGTATCGACCGGGTCGAGCACTTCCTGGGAGGGGGGCTCACGCCCCCCGTCCGCTCCGCCTACGCGTCCCTCGCTGCCCTGGACCTCTCGGACCCCGCGAGCCGGGACGCGCTCGAGGACGTCATCGCCCTCTACCGGTCGTCGGGGACGTTCTTCGACGCGACCCTCTCGACCTACGCCTACTACTTCCCCGGCGGCGATCCCACCATCGAGACGCCGTGGACCGACGAGATGCGCTTCCTCACCCCCTACGCCCGCGAGGTGGTGGAGGCCCGCCTCCCGGAGCGGAGGCCCAACGCCCAGTTCGCCGCCGTCTACCAGGCGAAGCGCGCCACCGTGAAGGCGTTCGTGGAGCAGGGCGCAGGCGACCTCCTCACCCTGGGCACCGACCACCCGAGCTGGGGCCAGTACCTGGCCGGGTTCTCGGTGCACCGGGAGCTGCTGGCGCTGGTGGAGGCGGGCCTGACGCCCGCCCAGGCGCTGCGGGCCGCCACGGTCAACGGCGCCCGGGCGCTCGGACTGGGCGAGCGCCTCGGCACCGTCGAGGCGGGGAAGTGGGCCGACCTGGTGGTGGTTCGGGGCGACCCCCTTGTGGACATCCGGGCCACACGGCGCGTCGCGCTCGTGGTGCGCTCGGGCACGCTCCACGACCCGGCGGCGCTCCTGGCGGCCGCGGAGGGGCGTCTGGGTCCAACGGGCGAGGCCGACGCCGACCGGTGGAAGGGCGACGTGCGCTTCAGTCCACCTCGTCCAGCATCTCCTCATCCACCAGGAACACCATCTCGTGGTCCCGGGGGTTCAGGAGACGGATCCGGGTGATGGCGTCGGCGGCGTGGCCGGAGGGCGTCAGGTCGCCCTCGTAGACGCCGTCCTGGTCGAACCAGGCGGGGCAGATCCCGAGCGTGGCCCGGTCGATCGCGATCTTGAGCCGGTAGCGTTGCCGGCGCAGCGGGGGGGCGCATTCCAGGCACATCGGTCTCAATTCTCCTCGGTCTTCTGGATCGTCTCTGCCCCCCCCTTCCAGTGCAGGGACCGGGCCACGAGGACACGCTGGGACGGTGGGCTTTTTCCCGGGTGCGGCGGTCCGTTAGAGTCCCGGGGCACGCCCCAGTCCACGAGCCGGAGACCTCATTGGAAGAAGCCACCATCGGCGCCGGCATCGAGCGCTACCGCGCCATCGTCGACGACTGGGAGGCCTTCCGGGCCGCGTCCGGGCGCCCCGAGCCGGTGACCCTCCGGGTGCGCACGGGACGGGTGACGACCCCGGCCCTGCGGGCACGCCTGGAGTCCCAGGGCTTCCGCCTGGAGGCGCTGGGCACGCCCGCCGACGTGCTGCGCGTGGCCGGGGCGCCCTTCCCGGTGAGCCGCACGCTGGAGCACTGGCTCGGCCTCTTCTACATCCAGCAGGCGGTGACGGCGCTGGCTGCGCCGGCGCTGGCCCCCCTCCCCGGCGAGCGGGTCCTGGACCTGTGCGCCGCCCCGGGGGGGAAGACCACGCACCTGGCCGATCTCATGGACGACCGGGGGGCGGTGGTGGCGGCCGACCGGAGCGAGCGGCGGCTCAGGGCCCTCCTGGGCAACGTGTACCGGACCGCCCACACCAGCGTGACCGTGGTGGCCGCCGACGCCCGCCGCTTCCCCGACGGGGTGGCGTTCGACCGGGTGCTGGTGGACGTGCCGTGCTCGGGGGAGGGGAACCTGCGGGCCAACGGCGGCCACATCGTGGAGCGGAAGGCGTCGTTCGCCGAGCACATCCTGGGGATGCAGCGCGCCCTGCTGCGCCGCGCGGTGGCGCTGACCCGGCCGGGAGGGGTGATCCTGTACGTGACCTGCACCTTCGCCCCGGAGGAGAACGAGGCCGTGGTGGACCGGATCCTCCGGGAGCTGCCGGTGCGCCTGGAGCCCATCCCCCTGTCGGGCCCCCACGCCCCCGGGCTGACCTCCTTCGGCGGCCGGGACTACCACCCCGACCTGCGTCACGCGTGGCGCCTCTACCCCCACCATCTGGATTCGGGCGGCCTGTTCATGGCGCGGCTGCGGAAGGAGGGGGATCGGCCCCCGGACGGAGCCCGGGAGGGCGACCCCTCCCCTCGGGAGCTGGACGTGGCGGTGGCGCCCGGCGACGCCACGCCGCCGTCCGAGGCTCGGGCGCGGGTGCGGGCCACCCTGGACACATTCCTGCCGGCGTTCGGCGTGGCGCCCGCCGCGTTCGCGGGCGTGCGCTGGACGGTGCGGGGCGACAGCGTGTGGATGGGGCGAGTGGCGGAAGGCGTGCCCGACGCGTGGCCGGCGGCGCCGACGTGGCGGCTGGTGAGCACCGGGCTCCGGGCGTTCAAGGAAGACCCGCGCAGCCGTTCGGGGGCGCGCCCCACCAACGACCTCCTCCAGTGGCTCGACACCCGGGTCGGGGACCGGGTGGTGGAGCTGGACGAGGAGGGTGCCCGGCGGGTCCTGGCGAGGGAGCCCGTCCTGGCGCACCTCACGGACGGGTTCGCGGCCCTCCGCTTCGACGGGCGGGTGGTGGGGCGGGGGCGGGTGCGGGAGGGGCGGCTCTCCCACGAGATCCCCAAGGCCCACGCCCGGGCCCTGGGGGAGGTGCTGGACGCCCGCGCCGCCGGCGTGGGTTCATAGGGGGCCAGGGCGCATGGGGCGCCGGCGGGCGGTCGCGACGCCGGTCAGCGGCCCGGGCCGAGGGCCTCCGTCGCTGAGCGCACCGTGTTCCTCAGGGTGCCCACCCCCTCCACCGACACCTCCACCACGTCGCCGTCGGCCATGGCCCGGGTGGCCCCCGGCGTGCCCGTGTAGATCACGTCGCCGGGCTCCAGCGTCACGTACCGGCTGACGTAGCTCACGATGGTGGGCACGTCGAAGATCAGCTCCCGGGTGCGCTGCGACTGGCGCAGCTCGCCGTTCAACCGGGTCTCGACCAGCAGGTCGTCGGGGTTCAGCCCCGTCACCAGCATGGGCCCCAGCGGCGCGAAGGTGTCGGACGTCTTGGCGCGGAACCACTGGAGGTCGTGGGCCTGCCAGTCCCGCTCGCTCACGTCGTCGCCCGCCGTGACGCCGAAGACGTAGCCCAGGGCGTCTTCCTTGCTCACATCCTTCGCCCGCTTCCCGATGACCAGGACCATCTCCCCCTCGTAGTGGAGGTTGTCCGCGCCTTCGGGGCGGACGATGTCGTCCCCGGGGCCCACCACCGCCGAGGGGAGCTTGATGAAGAGGCCCGGCTCGGTGGCCGCCGGGCGCTCGCCCAGGTGGCTCTGATAGTTCAGCCCCACCGCGATGATCTTCTTCGGGGTGGCCGGGGCGAGGAGCACCACGTGGCCCATGGGATAGGTGGTGCTGGTGGGCCGCCCGCCGAAGATCGGATCCCCCGAGAGCTGGCGGATGGTCTGTCCCTCGATCACGCCCCAGGCGGTGTCGCCCATGGCCGCGTAGCGGACGTAGCGGGTCACGTCCTGCTGGGCGCGCAGCGGCGCGGCCAGGGCCAGGGCGGCGAGGACGGCGGCGGTGAGGGCGGGAGTGCGTTTCATGGACCGGCTCCGTCTCGGGGAACGGCGCGGTGACGTCGGGGATCATGCATGGCGGGGGACGACCGCCGCAACACGAGAGGAGGAGGACGCGTGGGGCTCTACCTGCTGTTCTACGACGTGGTGGACGACTACGTGGCGCGACGCTCCGAATTCCGGGAGCTCCACCTGGGCCATGCCGACGAGGCCTACGAGAGGGGCGAGCTGCTCCTGGGGGGCGCCCTGGCCGATCCGGTCGACGGGGCCGTCCTGGTGTTCCGGGGCCACGGTCCCGAGGTGGCCGCCGACTTCGCCCGGAGCGACCCGTACGTGAAGAACGGCCTGGTGACGGGGTGGCGCGTGCGGGCGTGGACGGAGGTGGTAGCCAGGGAGGGGGGCCCCGCCGGGGCGGGCGAGGACGGGAGGGGCGGCGGCACCGCCCGGGTGTGGCGGGGCGTGGCGGCCCCGGGCAACGAGGACGCGTACCAGCGCCACCTCGAGGAGGAGGTGCTGGCCCCCCTGGACGACCTCCCGGGCTACCGGGGCGCCCGGGTGCTGCGGCGGACGGTCTCCAACGGAACCGAGTTCCTCGTCACCACCCTGTGGGACTCCCTGGAGGCGGTGAAGGCCTTCGCCGGCCCCGACCCGGAGCGGGCGGTGGTGGCCCCGGAGGCCCGCGCGCTCCTGGCCGAGGTGGACGAGAGGGCCCGCCACTACGACGTGGTGTGACCCCCCGGGCCCCGCCCCGGCGCGGAACGTGCTCGGCCTCCCCCGGCGGCGGACGCCAGGAACGGGAGGACGAGGAGGCGCGTGGCAATCTTCGACGTGGAAAAGAGCGTGGCGGCCCTCGGCGTGGCCCGCATGGCCGACGCCGTGGCCAACTCGTTCCTCATCGTGGTGCTCCCCCTCTACATCGCGAAGGGTCACGACGGCAGCGCGCTGGGACTGTCGGACTCGGCCGCCACCGGCGTCATCCTGGCGGCGTTCGGCTTCTTCAACGCCTTCGTGCAGCCGTTCGCGGGGCGGCTCTCCGACCGGGCCGGCCGCAGGAAGGCGTTCGTCCTCGCCGGGCTCCTGAGCCTGGCCTGCTTCAACTTCCTCTACTCCCTGGTGGCCGGCTTCTGGATGCTCCTGCTCATCCGCCTGGGGCAGGGGATGTCGGTGGCGTTCACCATCACGGCCAGCGTGGCGCTGGTGAACGAGCTGAGCGGCCCCGGGGCCCGGGGGAGCAACATGGGGGTCTACAACGGGCTCCGGCTGCTGGGCTTCGGGGCGGGGCCCCTGGCGGCCGGATTCGTGGTGTCGTCGGGCCCGTACCACGCCCTGGGGTTCACCGTGAGCGGCTTCGACGCGGCCTTCTACGTGGCCACCGCGGGGGCGCTGGTGGGGGCCGGGATGGTCAGCCTCCTGGTGCGCGACGCGGAGGGGACCCACGAGGCGGTGGGCGACGTGGAGCTGGCGGTGCGGGGGCCGGACGGCCGGGGCCTGGATCCCATCTTCACCCTGGGGCTGGCCACGCTGGTGATGGCGCTGTGCATCGCCCTGCTGGCCGCCATCGAGGCCCGGGTGAACCAGCGGCTCCACCAGGGGGCCCGCTGGTTCGGCATCGAGTTCGCCGTCTTCATCTTCTCGGTGGCGCTCTGCCAGCCGTTCGTGGGGCGGGCCAGCGACCGCTGGGGGCGAAAGATCTTCGTCCTGGTGGGGCTGGTGCTCCTGGCCCCCACCACCCTCGCCCAGGGGCTGGTGACCTCGTCGTGGCAGATGGTCGTGGCGAGGATCGCCCAGGGCGTGGCCGGCGCCATGGTCTTCGCGCCGGCGCTGGCGCTGGCGGGGGACCTGGCCCAGGAGGGACACTCGGGGGCGCAGCTCTCGGTCCTCACCATGTCCTTCGGCATCGGCCTGGCGGGGGGCCAGCTCGCGTCGGGCTTCCTGGTGCGCCTGGGCTTCGTGGCGCCCTTCGCCACCGGAGCGGTCCTCTCCCTGGCCAGCGCCCTGCTAGTATGGCGGCAGGTGAGCGAGCCCGGCGACGCCGCTACTTCTTAGGAGCCTTGCGCGTCCCGACGATCAGGTTGAGGAGGGCGCTCGTCACGCCCACCACCAGGGCGCCCACCACCGCGGGCCAGAACCCCCGCACCACGAAGTCGAAGCCGAGAGCGCCCGACACCGCGGCGGTGAGCCACAGCATGAGGCCGTTCAGGACGAACACGAACAGCCCCAGGGTGAGGAGCACCAGGGGACAGGTGAGGGCCATGAGGAGGGGGCGGATGACGGCGTTCACGACGCCGAACACCACCGCCACCACCAGGAGACCGACCCAGGGGCCGGTGTAGCCGATGCCGGGGACCAGCCAGACGGCCGCCCACAGGGCCGCGGCGGTGACGGCGAGACGGATGAAGAAGGCCATGGCCTTCCCTACGTCGGGAGGGGCCCGGACGTTCCGCCCGGGCCCCCGTGTGCCTGCCGGGCGAGGCCTACTGGGCGAGCATCGCCGAGAACTCGGGCTTGGTGTCGTGGAGGATCTCCAGGATCGCCTGCCGGTCGTCGGCTGAGAGGCCCTGGAAGCGGTCGCTGGTGTCCTTGCCCGTGAGCACTTCCCGCAGGCGCTCGTAGAAGCGCTTCTTCACCAACGTCGGCAGGGCGTCGAAGGCGTCGGTGTAGACGAGGAAGCTCATGCGGTACTTGAAGAGCCGGTGCTGCAGGTCCAGGTCCCGCAGCGAGCGCCCCTTGCTGTCCCGGGGTCCCCGCTGCTGGAACTCCTCGGCGAAGCCGGACGTGCCGTGGAGCGGGCCGGGCAGCGGCGCCTCCCGCACGAAGAGCATGGCGTCCAGGAGCCGCTCCACGGCTCCGTCGATGCGCGACAGGGTGGAGGGGAGGTAGCCGCTGGCCGGCAACTCGCCGCCCCTGCTGCTCAGCACCGCCTCCTGGTTCTTGATGGCCTCGGCGGCCTCGTCCTGGGCGAGGGTGATGAGGTTGTGCACCCGGGTCTGGTGGGCCAGCACCATGAGGGCCACCAGGTCGCTCTTGTCGCTCAGGTACGGCGTGGTGTCGAAGGTGCCGGTGAGGTCGGTCACGTCCGACGCCGTGGTCATGTCGAAGTTGGCCAGGTAGCGCTCGGGGTCGCTCACGTCGTGGCTCAGGACGGGCGCGTGTACGTTACCCGAGTGCACGCCGTTCTCCACCGTCCCCGTCACGTACCACCCGCCCCACCGCTTGGCGATGGGCGTGCGGTCGGTGGTGGGGCCCTGGTCCAGCTCCTCGATGTTGTAGCCGTAGCGGTCGGTGAGCACCGAGCGCATGATGAAGCCCGGCACGCCCTCGGTGACGGACTTGGACTCGTGGCACATGAGGCAGGTGGTGCCCTCGCGGTGGAAGCGGGGGTGCTCGCTGGGCGTCTGGCTCAGGGTGTAGAAGTGCCCGCCTTCCTTCGGGTCCACCGCGGCGACCTCCATGATGGGCCCGTCCTGCACGAAGCCCACGTAGACGTCGTCGTTGAAGTAGACGGCCCGGGGCGTCCACGGCGAGATGTAGTCGACCTGGAGGCTGGTGCGGGAGAAGATGAGCCCCTGGGACGACACGGGGACGTTCAGCGCCTTCAGCACCGACGGCAGCCACCCCCGGATGGAGTCGAACGTGAGCGTCACCTCGCCCGCGTCGATCTTCCTCTGGAGCTCCACCACCGGGTCGCCGGGTCCGTCGGCCGGGGCCGGGTGGCTCGCCGCCCGATCGTGGCTGCCTGCCGCCGGGGGTGCGTTCCCTCCCCCGGGGAGGAGGAAGGCCAGGATGCCCAGGGCCCCGAGTACCGTAGGAATTCGCATGGTGCCAGCCGCCGCCTTGGTTGGGTGTTCGTCCCTCTGCCACCACGGACCCGCTACCGCGAAAAAGTGTTGATCACCCGGAGGTGATCTTTTCACAAGATGGCCTCCCACGTGCGATTCCGGCGTGGGGAGGACCCCGCCCGAGGCTGTGGGGAAGGCTCCCACGGCTGCCCGGGCGCCCTGTGGCACGGCCGCTGCACAGCTGCGGCCGGCGAGGCACCCTCTCGCGCCCCGATCTCCCGGAGGTTCCCCTGGAAGTCTGGCCCGGACGACCCTATCCCCTGGGCGCCACCTACGACGGCGCCGGCACCAACTTCTCCCTCTTCTCCGAGGCGGCCGAGGGGGTGGAGCTGTGCCTCTTCGACGAAAAGGGGGAGGAGCAGCGCGTCCCCCTCACGGAGGTGAACGTCCGCTGCTGGCACGCCTACCTGCCCCGGGTAGGTCCGGGGCAGCGCTACGGCTTCCGGGTCCACGGCCCATGGGCGCCGGAGGAGGGCCTGCTGTGCAACCCCGCCAAGTTACTCCTGGATCCCTACGGCAAGGCCTTCGAGGGCGGCGTCGACTGGGACGAGGCGTGCTTCGCCTTCCGCTGGGACGACCCCGCCGCCAGGAACGACCTGGACAGCGCCGCCCACGTGCCCAGGAGCGTCGTCACGAGCCCCTGGTTCGACTGGGGCAACGACCGCCCCCCCGACGTGCCCATGCACGAGACCGTCCTCTACGAGGTTCACGTGAAGGGCTTCACCGAGAGGCACCCGGAGGTGCCGCCCGAGATCCGGGGCACGTACGCCGGGCTCGCCTATCCGGCGGCGGTGGAGCACCTGTGCGGCCTGGGCGTCACCACCGTGGAGCTCCTCCCCGTGCACCAGTTCGTCCACGACCACTTCCTGGTGGAGAAGGGGCTCAGGAACTACTGGGGCTACAACTCCATCGGCTTCCTGGCGCCCCACAACGAGTACGCCGCGGCCGGCGACCTGGGGGGGCAGGTCCAGGAGTTCAAGCGCATGGTGAAGACCCTCCACGAGGCCGGCCTCGAGGTGATCCTGGACGTGGTCTACAACCACACCGCCGAGGGCAACCACCAGGGGCCGGTGCTGTCGTTCAAGGGCATCGACAACCGGGCCTACTACCGCCTGGTCCCCGACGACCCGGGGCACTACTACGACACGACGGGCACGGGCAACTCCCTCAACATGCGCCATCCCCACACCCTCCAGCTCATCATGGACAGCCTGCGCTACTGGGTGGTGGAGATGCACGTGGACGGCTTCCGCTTCGACCTGGCGGCGACCCTGGCCCGGGAGCTCCTCGAGGTGGACATGCTGTCGGCCTTCTTCGACGTCATCCAGCAGGACCCGGTGCTGAGCCAGGTCAAGCTCATCGCCGAGCCGTGGGACCTGGGGGAGGGGGGCTACCAGGTGGGCAACTTCCCGCCCCTGTGGTCCGAGTGGAACGGCAAGTACCGGGACACGGTGAGGGATTTCTGGCGGCGCCACCCGGCGGCGCTGCCGGAGCTGGCGGCGCGGGTGACGGGGAGCGGCGACCTGTACGACGCCGACACGCGCCGACCCATGGCCAGCATCAACTTCGTCACCGCCCACGACGGCTTCACCCTCCGGGACCTGGTCTCCTACGAAGCCAAGCACAACGAGGCGAACCAGGAGGACAACCAGGACGGCACCGACGACAACCGCTCGTGGAACTGCGGCGTGGAAGGTCCCAGCGACGATCCCGACGTGGTGGCGTGCCGGATGCGTCAGAGCCGCAACCTCCTGGCCACGCTCCTCCTGTCCCAGGGCGTTCCCATGCTCCTGGGGGGCGACGAGATCGGCCGCACCCAGGGCGGGAACAACAACGCCTACTGCCAGGACAACGAGACGAGCTGGTTCGACTGGGAGGCCGCCGACGAGGGGCTCCTCAACTTCACGCGCCGCCTGGTGGCCTTCCGGGCGCGCCACCCGGTGTTCCGCCGCCGGGGGTGGTTCTACGGCCGGGAGATCCGGGGGTGCGAGGAGATCGCCTGGCTCCGCCCCGACGGCGGAGAGATGGGCGACGAGGACTGGACGTCGGGGCGGCCCCTGTCGGTGGGGGTGTTCCTGAACGGCGACGCCATCCTGAGCCCCGACGCCCGGGGCAGGCGCATCGTAGACGACAGCTTCATCCTCCTCTTCAACGCCCAGGAGGTCCCCGTGGACTGGACCGTGCCCGACCGCTTCGGGAGCCCCTGGCGGGTGGTGATGGACACGGCCACCGGCTTCGTGGCCGAGCGCAGGGGAGCGACCCTGGAGGCGGGCGCCGCCCTGCCCGTGGAGAGCCGCTCCATGGTGGTGCTCCGCCGCCTGGAGCAGGGGGAAGGCGGGTGAGGGGCGGCGCCGCCCCCCTGGCCACGTACCGCCTCCAGCTCCGCCCCGGCTTCGGCTTCCGGGAGGCCGCCGCCCTGGCGCCGTACCTGGCGGAGCTGGGGGTGAGCCACCTCTACCTGTCGCCCTACCTGGAGGCGGCCCCGGGGAGCGAGCACGGCTACGACGTGGTGGACCCGACCCGGGTGCGGGGAGAGCTGGGGGGCGAGGAGGGGCGTCGCGCCCTGGTGGCGGCCCTGGGGGGGCAGGAGCTGGGCCACATCCTGGACGTGGTCCCCAACCACATGGCCGCCCGGGCCGACAACCCGTTCTGGTGGGACCTGCTGGGGAACGGCGCGTGGGGCGCCGGCGCCGCGGTGTTCGACGTGGACTGGGAAGCCCCGGCGGGCCCCACGCAGGGGCGCGTCCTGGTGCCGGTGCTGGGGGATCACTACGGCCGGGTGCTGGAGGCCGGCGAGCTGGACCTGGAGCGCGTGGGCGCCTCGGTGAGGGTGCGCTACCACGACCTCCGCTTCCCCGTGGCGCCCGAGACGCTGGGCCGGCTCCTGGGCAACCTGGCCCAGCGGGCCCTCCCGTCCGGGGGCACCCCCGCCGACGCGCCGGCCGGGCCCTGGGACGAGCTCGCGGTGCTGGCCCGGGCGCTCCGCATCCTGCCCCGGGAGGTGACGTCCCAGGCCCGGGTGCGCAGGGGCCGGGAGCTGAGCGCCGTCCGGGGACGGCTCGAGGTGGTGCTCGGCCACGCCGCCGTGGGATCGGCCGTGGACGAGGCTCTGGCGGAGGTCGCCGCCGACCCCGACGCGCTGGACGGCCTCCTGGAGGAGCAGCACTACCGGCTGGCCTACTGGCGCACCGCCGCCCGGGAGCTGGACTACCGCCGCTTCTTCGACATCGACGGCCTGGTGGGCGTGCGGGTGGAGGACCCGGACGTGTTCCGGCTCACCCACGAGCGCGTGCTGGCGTGGCTCCAGGACGGCTCCCTGGACGGCGTGCGCATCGACCACCCCGACGGGCTCCGGCGGCCGGCCGCCTACCTGGAGCGCCTGCGGGAGCGGGCGCCGGACGCCTGGATCGTGGTGGAGAAGATCCTGGAGCGGGACGAGACGCTGGCGGCGTCCTGGCCCGTGGCCGGCACCACCGGCTACGGCACCGCCAACGACGTCCTCGCCCTCTTCGTGGACCCGGCCGCCGAGGAGTCGCTCACCGAGCTCTTCCGGGAGGTGACGGGCCAGCCCGGCGACTGGGACGCCGTGGCGTACGCCACCAAGCACCAGGTCCTGCGGGAGGTGCTGGCCGCCGACCTGGAGCGCCTGACCCAGCGTTTCGTGGCGGTGAGCGAGGCCCGGCGGCGCTTCCGGGACCTCACCCGCTACGACCTCCGGGAGGCGCTCCGGGAGGCCCTGGCGTGCTTCCCCGTGTACCGCACCTACGTGGACGAGGAGGGGCAGGCGGCGGCCGCCGACCAGGACGTGATCGCCGGCGTCCTCGCCCGCTCCCGGGAGCGGCGACCCGACCTGGACCCCGTGGCCTTCGACCTGCTGGAGGGCGCGCTCCTGGGCACGCTGACGGGCGCCGCCGAGACCGAGCTGCGCATGCGCTTCCAGCAGACCACCGGCCCCGTGATGGCCAAGGCCGTGGAGGACACCGCGTTCTACGCCTGGCCCCGCTTCGTGGCCCTGAACGAGGTGGGGGGCGACCCCGGCCGCTTCGGCGCCGACCCGGCGGAGGTCCACGCACGGGTCGCCGCCCGGGGCGCCCGCCACCCGGCGGGCATGACCACCCTCTCCACCCACGACACCAAGCGCAGCGAGGACGTGCGGGCGCGCCTGGCGCTCCTCTCCGAGATCCCGGAGCGGTGGGCGAAGGCGGTGCGCCGCTGGCGGGAGCTCAACGCCCCCCACCGGCGGGGACCCGAGCTGCCGTCCGGCGCCTCCGAGTACCTCCTCTACCAGACGCTGGTGGGCGCCTTCCCCCTCTCGGCGGAGCGGGCCCTGGCCTACATGGAGAAGGCCTCCCGGGAGGCCAAGGCGCGCACGTCGTGGACCGACCCGGTGCCGGAGTACGACCGGGCCCTGGCCGCCTTCGTGGAGGGGGTGCTGGGGGACGACGCCTTCCGCGACGCGCTGCGGAGCTTCGTGGCACCCCTGGTGGGGCCGGGGCGCGTGAACGCCGTGGCCCAGAAGCTGGTGCAGCTCACCCTCCCCGGCGTCCCCGACCTGTACCAGGGGAGCGAGCTGTGGGACCTGAGCCTGGTGGACCCGGACAACCGGCGGCCGGTGGACTTCGCCCTCCGCCGCCGCCTCCTGGACGAGATCACCGTGTGGGAGGCGGAGCGGGGTGAGCCGCCCTTCGCCTTCCTGGAGGAGGTGCGGGTGCGGGCGGAGGAGGGGCTCCCCAAGCTGTGGACGGTGCGCCGGGCCCTGGCGCTCCGCCGCCGCCGCCCCGAAGCGTTCGGGCCCGGCGCGGGCTACCGTCCCCTCCAGGCCGACGGCCCCCGGGCCCGGCACGCCGTGGCCTTCTTGCGGGGCGAGACCGCCGTCTCCGTCGTGCCCCGCCTGGTGCTGGGGCTGACGGAGTCGGGCGGGTGGGGCGACACCGCCCTCCCCCTCCCCGGGGGGCGCTGGACGAACGTCCTCACCGGCGAGCGCTGGAGTGGGCGGCTGCCCCTGGGCCGGGCGCTCGGCGCCTTCCCCGTGGCGCTGCTGGAGCGGGAGGAGGCGCCGTGAGGGTGTGGGCGCCCGCCGCCGACGCCGTCGTCCTGGTGAGCGGCGCGGAGGAGCGGCCCATGGAGCGGGAGCCGGGCGGCTGGTGGCGGGGCGCCGACCTCCCGCCGGACACCGACTACGCCTTCCGGGTGGACGGCGAGGGGCCGTTCCCCGACCCCCGGGGCCCCCGCCTGCCGGAAGGGGTCGACGGCCCCTCGCGCACGGTGGACCACGGCGTCTTCCCCTGGAGCGACGGCGGCTGGCGCGGCTTCCACCTCCCCTCGGCGGTGCTGTACGAGCTCCACGTGGGCACGTTCACCCCCCAGGGCACCTTCGACGCCGCCATCGGCCGCCTGGACGCCCTGGTGGCGCTGGGGGTCACGGCGGTGGAGCTCATGCCGGTGAACGCCTTTCCAGGCCGCCACGGCTGGGGCTACGACGGCGTGGGGCTGTGGGCGCCCCACGAGCCGTACGGTGGACCGGAGGGACTGAAGCGGCTGGTGGACGCCTGCCACGCCCGGGGGCTGGGGGTGGTGGTGGACGTGGTCTACAACCACCTGGGGCCGTTGGGAAACCACCTGGGGCGCTTCGGCCCGTACTTCACCGGGGCGTACCACACGCCCTGGGGGGACGCCGTCAACTTCGACCACCGGGGCAGCGACGAGGTTCGGGCGTTCGTCATCGAGAACGCCCTCATGTGGCTGCGGGACTACCACGCCGACGGCCTGCGCCTGGACGCCGTTCACGCCATCCTGGACCGTTCGGCGGTGCACGTGCTGGAGGCGATGGCGCAGGCGGTGGAGGGGCTGGAGGCGGCCCTGGGCCGTCCCCTGTGGCTCACCGCCGAGAGCGACCTCAACGACCCCCGCCTCCTGTGGAGCCCCGACGCCCACGGCTACGGCCTGGACGCCCAGTGGTCCGACGACCTCCACCACGCGCTGCACGCGGTCCTCACCGGGGAGCGGGCCGGCTACTACGCCGACTTCGGCCGCCTGGCCGACGTGGCCACGGCGCTGCGGGAGGCGTTCGTGTACGCCGGCCGCCCCTCCCGCTTCCGGGGACGGGTGCACGGGCGGCCCCCCACCGGCCTCTCGGGCCACCGCTTCCTGGGCTACCTCCAGACCCACGACCAGGTGGGCAACCGGGCCCGGGGGGAGCGCATCGGACACCTGGTGTCGCCCGGGCGGCAGAAGGCGGGGGCGGCGCTGGTCCTCACCTCGCCCTTCGTCCCCATGCTCTTCCAGGGGGAGGAGTGGGCGGCGTCCTCCCCCTTCCAGTACTTCACCGACCACCCCGACCCCACCCTGGCCGCGGCGGTGCGGGAGGGACGCCGGCGGGAGTTCGCCGCCTTCGGCTGGGAGCCGGAGGAGGTCCCCGATCCGCAGGATCCGGCCACGTTCCTGCGCTCGAAGCTGGATTGGGACGAGCGGGAGCGGGGGCCGCACCGGGAGATGCTCGCCTGGTACGGGGACCTCATCGCGCTGCGCCGGGCCACCCCGGCGCTGCTGGACGGCCGCCGGGAGGCGGTGGAGGCCCGGGTGGACGAGGAGGCCGGGACCCTGGTGGTGGACCGGGGGCCGGTGACGGTGGCGGTGAACCTGGGCTCGGATGTGCGGAGAGTGGACGCCGGGGGACGGGTGGCGCTGGCGTCCCACGACGGCGTGGGGCGGGAGGGGAGGGGGCTCCGCCTCCCGCCGGACGCCGTCGCCGTGCTGCTGCGGGGCTGACCGCTACGCGATCTTCTCCATGACCTGCGCCGCGGCCGCGGTGGCGACGCCGAAGGCGGCGTGGGCGCCCAGCGCCGAGGCGTGGTCCTTGAGCGAGTGGGCCGTGGGCCCCGCGGACAGCCCCAGCATGGGCACCGCCAGCTCGTCGTTCACGAACCACGCGGCGGTTCCGAAGGCGAGCCCGCCGCCCAGGTCCAGCCCGTTGTGGGCGTTGCCCCGGATGAGCCCGTACAGGCCGCCCAGGGCCATGCCCGTGGCCCAGTGGACCTCCGAGGCCAGGGCCTTTCGGGTCTCCTTCGAGGGCTCTTCCCCCGACACCTTCTGGTAGGCCACCCGGGCCGCCGTCTCGGTGGCCGACTCCTCCGCCCGGTGGTAGGACTCCCCCACCGAGAGGTCGTCCAGCGGCCCCTCGTGCTCCCGGCCCGGCCGCGCCTGGCCGTCCTGCTGCCGATCGGGCGTGACCTTCGCCAGCACCTTCCAGAAGCGGTTCATCACCACCGTGCCCAGGACGCCGGCCGCCGCACCCAGCACCGCGTCCTTCCACGGGTTGCGCGCCGACCTGATCTCCAGCCACTCCCGCTCGTTCTCCGCCATGGGGTTCCTCCCTCGATGTCCGTGTCGCCGCTCGCCCCCATGACCCGCTCACGTTCCGTGCCAGTTGCCGCCTCCGGGTGGCCCCACGAGGTTGAGAGCCTTTCGCCCTCCCCCTTCGACACCGGACGCCATGGCGGCCACGGACCCCCTCCTCCTGCTCCTGGCCTTCGGCGCCGCGCTCCTGGCCGGGGCGGGCAACGCCGTGGCCGGCGGCGGGACGAACCTCTCCTTCCCCATCCTCATCTGGATCGGGCTGCCCCCGGTGGCGGCCAACGCCACCAACGGCGTGGGGCTGTGGCCCGGGTCGGCCGGCGCCGCGTGGAGCTACCGCCGGGCGTTCGGCGACTCGCAGCGGCACTGGTGGTGGCTGGTGGCGCCGTCGGTGGTGGGGGGCGGCGTGGGGGCGTGGCTCCTCCTGGCCCTGCCTCCCGCCTGGTTTCGGGTCATGGCCCCGTGGCTGGTGATCGTGGCCTCGGGGCTGGTGGCCATGGACCCGCTGCTGCGGCGCTGGATCCGGGCGCCGGGCCACGAGGGCGTGGGCGCGAAGGGCGTGGCGGCGGCGGTGACCGCCCAGTTCCTGGTGGCGGTCTACGGCGGCTACTTCGGCGCGGGCATCGGCATCCTCCTCCTCACCTCGCTGAGCTTCATGGGCATGCACGACATGCACGAGGCCAACGCGTGGAAGAACCTCCTCTCGGTGGCCATCAAGGGGGTGGCGGTGCTCATCTTCGTCGTCCAGGGCGTCCTGGTGTGGCCGGTGGCCCTGGTCATGGCCGTCGGGTCCACCCTAGGAGGCTACACGACGGGCCGCCTCATCCAGCGCATCGACCAGCGCACGCTGCGCTGGGTGGTGGTGGCGATGGGCGTGACCATGGGGGTGATCCTCCTGGTGAAGCAGAGCCGCTGAAGGGCGCCCTGCGGCACGGGCATTGCGGCATGAAGGCCGTGTCGTACCGCAGGCGAGCGGGACCGCACCAAGGAGGCCTACCATGCCCCAGGACGCCTGGAGCAAGAAGGACGAGCGTCAGTACGAGCACATCAAGAAGAGCGAGAAGGAGCGGGGCAGGTCCACCGATCGGGCCGAGGAGATCGCCGCCCGCACGGTGAACAAGGAGCGCCGGGAGGAGGGCCGCACCAAGAGCGGGAAGAAGAGCACCTCCGGCACCGGCAACCCCAACACGTCCCTGGACGAGCGGAGCAAGCAGGAGCTCTACAACCGGGCGAAGCAGCTCGACATCGAGGGGCGCAGCAAGATGGACAAGAAGGAGCTGGTGCAGGCGATCCGGAAGGCCGAGTAGCCCGCCCCATCCCCCCGGGAGCACGGCGGAGGCGTCGGAATCCACCCTGGAATCCGGCGCCTCCCCTGTTATGCTACCTCCATGTCCCCCGACCCAGAGCCCGACCGCACCCTCTACCTGGTCCGCCTCGCCCCCGAGGTCACCACCAAGTCCCGCCGCACCCGCCGCCGCTTCCAGGAGCGGCTGGTGCGCAACCTGGAGGACGCCATGGCGTCGCTGGGGGGTGGGGCCGAGGTCCTCAACCGCTGGGACCGCATCCACGTGGAGAGCGCCCACCCCGCCGCCGGCGAGCGGCTGGCGTCGGTGTTCGGCGTGAGCTCGGTGTCCCGGGTCGACGCCCGGGTGCCCGCCGAGCTGGAGCGCATCGTGGAGGAGGGACGGTCCCTCTACCACGAGACGGTGCTGGGCCGCACCTACGCGGTGGTGGCCCGGCGCGCCGGCCGCCACCCCTTCAGCTCCCGGGACGTATGCGTGGCCCTGGGCGCCGCCCTGAACGAGGGGGCGGAGGTGGACCTGGACCACCCCGAGGTGACGGTGTGGGTGGAGGTGAAGGACGACGAGGCGTTCCTCTTCTCGGAGCGCATCGAGGGGGCGGGGGGCCTTCCCCTGGGGATCGAAGGCACCGCCGTCTGCCTCATCTCCGGGGGCTTCGACTCGGCGGTGGCGGCGTGGCTGCTGCTCCGCCGCGGGGTGTCGCTGGAGTACGTGTTCTGCAACCTGGCCGGCGACGCGTACGAGCGCATGGTGGCGTCCATCGCCAAGGTGCTGGCGGACACCTGGAGCTGGGGTGAGCGGCCCCGCCTCCACGTGGTGGACTTCGTGGAGGTGGTGGAGCACCTGAAGGCGAAGGTGGAGCCCCGCTACTGGCAGATCATCCTCAAGCGGCTCATGTACCGGGCGGCGGAGCGGGTGGCGGGCGAGGTGGAGGGCGAGGCGCTGGTCACGGGCGAGGCCCTGGGCCAGGTCTCCTCCCAGACGCTCGGGAACCTGCGGGCCATCGACGAGGTGGCGACCCTCCCGGTGTTCCGGCCCCTGGTGGGCTTCGATAAGCAGGACATCATCGACCGGGCCGGCATGGTGGGCACCGCCGCCCTGTCGGCCCGGGTGCACGAGTACTGCGCCATCCTGCCCGACCGCCCCGTAACCCACTCGAACCCCGAGCGGGCGCGGCGTCAGGAGCGGGACCTCGACCTGTCGCTCCTGGAAAAGGCGGTGGCGGAGCGGAAGGTCCTGGACCTGAGGCGGCTCCGGGCCGCCGACCTGGTGGAGCCCTACCTCTTCATCGACCACGTTCCCGACGGCGCGGTGGTGTTCGACTGCCGCACGCCCCCCCAGTACGCGGCGTGGCACTGGCCGGGCGCCGAGCGGCGCGCCCCCGAGGACGTGGCGGGGCGCCTGAAGGAGCTCTCCAAGGAGACGACGTACGTGCTCTACTGCGAGCACGGGGTGCAGACCGCTCACCTGGCGGAGCTGATGCAGCGGGTGGGCTACCAGGCGTATTCGTTCCGGGGCGGCAGCCGCGGTCTGGCGGCCCACGCCCGGGACGTGGAGACGGCGGGTATCTGAGCCCCCTGGGGCTCCTTGGCCGGGAGGACGCGATGCGGGCGCACGTGGGCACGAGCGGATGGTCGTACGACGAGTGGAAGGGCCCCTGGTACCCCGACGACATCGCCTCCGGCGACATGCTGGGGTGGTACGCGGGGCGCCTGAACAGCGTGGAGTGCAACAACACCTTCTACCGGATGCCGAAGAAGGAGGTGCTCCGGGGTTGGGGGGAGCAGGTCCCCGACGGCTTCTCCTTCGTGCTGAAGGCGTCGCGGCGCATCACGCACCAGGCGAAGCTGGGCCCCGACGCGGCCGACCCGCTGGGCTACCTCCTGGGCAACGCCGCCGAGCTGGGCGACCGCCTGGGGCCGATCCTGTTCCAGACGCCGCCCTGGCTCAAGAAGGACGCCGCCCTCCTGCGGGACTTCCTGGCCCTCCTCCCCGAAGGCACCCGGGGCGCCTTCGAGTTCCGCAGCACCTCGTGGTTCGACGACGAGGTCTACGACCTGCTGAAGGGCGCGGGCGCGGCCCTGGTGGCCGCCGACACGGGGGACGAGGCCAAGGACCCGCCGCTGGTGTCCACGGCGTCCTGGGGCTACGCCCGCTTGCGGCGGGAGGCGTACGACGACAGCCTCCTGGCGCGGTGGGCAGAGGACCTGTCCGGCACGGGGTGGGACCACGCCTGGGTCTTCTTCAAGCACGAGGACGCGGGCGCCGGCCCCCGCCTGGCCGAGCGCTTCCAGGGGCTCCTCGCAGGTTGACAGCGTCACCCCGGCCGGGGTTGTGGCCCGGGCGGGGAACGCTACGTTGTCCGGGCCCCTCCCCCCTCTCCCACCCGGAGGCAACGTGAGCCTCGCCGACGTGCAGGCGGTCATCGACAGCGCCAAGGAGCGAGGCACCCAACCTCTCGAGCGCCTCGTGCGCCGCCGCTGGCCCGAGGCCACGGAGGCGGAGGTGAGCGAGGCGGTGTCCGTGGCTGTGGAGATTATCGAGAGCGTCCCGGTCTTCCTGGCCCGGGCCCGCCAGGAAGCGGAGGAGCGGCGGCTGGAGCCCGTCGTCCTTCCGGTGCTGGACCACGCCACCCGCTACTTCCTCCGCCCCGTCGACCTCATCCCCGAGATGACCCTGGGGCTCGCCGGGCTGGTGGACGACGCCTACCTGGTGCTGCGGGTGCTCCAGAACCTGGACCGGGGGCCCGAGCCCTTCCTGGACTGGGACCTGTCCCACCCCTCGGCCTTCTTGCGGGGGCTGGTGGGCGACGACGTGGGAAGGAAGCTCGACGACCTCTCCATCAGCGCCATGGGCGAGGTTTCCGAGACCCTCTCCGCCCTCTGGAGAAGGATGGCGGCGGACGCGTAGGGTCGCCGGGAGCGGCGACCCGGGACTCCCCTGACGGTCAGCGGCCTGCCGGGGCGTCCCCGGCGGCCTCCAGCACGTCGCGCACCCGTCCCAGGAGCGCATCCGGGGTGAAGGGCTTGCTGAGGAGCAGGGAGGGCTCCAGCCGCGTGCGGGCCCTGAGCGCCTCGCTCTCGGTGTACCCGGACATGAACAGCACCGGCGTGTCGGGGCGGGATTCCAGCAGCCGGTCGGCGGTTTCGATCCCCCCCAGGTCGGGCATGACCACGTCGGTGAGGAGGAGGTCCAGGGGCCCCTCGTGCTCCGCGGCCAGCCGCAGCGCCTCGGCGCCGCTGGCGGCGGCCATCACCCGGTAGCCGGCCCGCTCCAGGATCCGGCGCACCACGCTGCGCACCGCGTCTTCGTCCTCCGCCAGCAGGATGATGGCCTTGGCGTCCCGCGCCCCTCCGGCGGGCTCCCCCCCGGGGGCGTCCTTCTCCACCATGGCGTCCTCCTCGGCGGCGGGCATCCACACGTGGAAGGTCGCGCCCTGGCCGGGGGCGCTCTCCACGTCCACGTGCCCCCCCGCCTGCGTGACGATGCCGTACACGGTCGACAGCCCCAGCCCCGTCCCCTTCCCCGGGGGCTTGGTGGTGAAGAAGGGCTCGAAGATGCGCTCCCGCACCTCGGGAGGGATGCCGGTGCCGGTATCCCGGACGTCCAGCACCACCCACCCCCGGGGCGCTCGCTCGTCGCCCCCGGCGGCGGGCTCGGCCCGGGTGGTGACCTCGATGCGCCCGCCGAAGGGGAGGGCGTCGCGGGCGTTCACCAGGAGGTTCAGGACCACCTGCTCCATCTGTCCGGGATCGGCCTTCACGGCGGGCAGGTCCGGGGCCAGCCGGGTGACCACCTCCACGTCCTCCCCGATGAGGCGCCCCACCATGCGCTGGAGCTCCGACACCAGGGCCGACAGGTCGATGGGGCGGGGCTGGACCACGTCCCGGCGGCTGAAGGCCAGGAGCTGGCGGGTGAGGGCGGAGGCCCGCTGGGCCGCCACCACGATCTCGTCGGCGTCGGAGCGGATGTCGTCGTCGGCGGAGAGCCGGTGCTGGAGGAGCGTGGCGTGCCCCAGGATCGCGGTGAGCACGTTGTTGATGTCGTGGGCCACGCCCCCGGCGAGGAGGCCCACCGCTTCCATCTTCTGCGTCTGGCGCTGCCGCTCCTCCAGGGCGCGCTGCTCGGTGATGTCTTCGACGATGAGCTCGAAGAGGGGCTCGCCCCGGCCGCCGTCGATGACCTTGCCGTTGAGGCGCACGGTGATGGGCCTGCCGTCGCGTCGCCGCCACTCCAACTCCAGCCCCTGGATCGGTCGGCCCGAGGCGAGGTGCTCGCGCACGATGCGCTCCCGTACCCGGGGGTCGGGGTAGAGGGCCTCGGCGCCCACCGCCTGGAGCGCCTCCGGGCTGTCGTAGCCCATCATGTGGGCCAGAGCCGGGTTGGCCTCCACGATGCGGCCATCGGAGGTGGACAGGTAGATGCCGAAGACGGCGTTCTCCAGGACCGAGCGGTAGCGCTCCTTCGCCCGCCGCTCCGCGGCCTCGGCCCGGGCCCGGGCCTCCAGCGTGGCGTTCACGGCCCGGGCCACGGCCCGCACCTCCTCGGGGCCCTCTTCCGAGACGGCTGCCCGGCGGCGCGGCTCGCCGTCCCCGGCAGCGACGGCCGCCCCGGGTCCCGGCTCCCCCTCCCCGTTGGGGCCGGCCTGGTGGGCCGCCGCCGTGACGCCGGTGACGAGCCGGCCCAGGGCGTCCTCCACCCGGCGGTAGAACCCCACGGGCAGGAGGAGGGCCAGCAGCAGGAGGGGCAGCGCCACCAGGAGCTCCCGCCACTGCTGCCGCCGTCCGGGGCCGTAGACCACCGCGTCCGGCAACCCGGCGAACACCCGCCAGCCCACCCCGGGGAGGTCCACCCGGGCGAAGGTGGTGGGGTCGCCCTCCACGTCGGACGTGCGGGTCAGGGCCACCCCCGACTCGACCGTCTCCTCCTGGACCGAGCTGGGCAGGATCTTCTGCCCGGCCCAGTCGGCGAAGTCCCGGGAGCGGGCCACCACCGTGCCCGTGGAGTCGACGATGGTCAGGAGGGCGTTCGGGGGGAGGGGCACGGCGCCCAGCAGGTCCTGGAACGTGTCCAGGCGGATGCTCCCGATGAGGACGCCGGCCACGGCGTCACGGTCGTGCACCGGAACGGCCAGGATGACCACCCACGCGTTGCGAACCCGGCCCCGCTGGGGCGCGCTCACCACGAAGCGGTCGCTGGCCACCGCCGTCCGGAACCAGGCGCGGTCCATGGCGGAGGCCGCGGTGTCCGGAGGGAGGGGGGCCGTGCTGCAGACGACGCGGCCCTCAGGGTTCAGGAGGGCCAGGTCGGCCAGGAAGGGCAGGGCCGCCGACGTGGGCTCCACCAGGCGGCGGCAGCGGTCGGCGTCGGAAGCGGCCGGGACGGCGGCCTCCACCTGCTGGGCCACGCCGTCCAGGGAGCGGTGGGCCACGTCCAGGAGCTCGCCCGTGGCCGACGCCAGCGCCCTGGCCAGTTGCAGGACGTCGTCGTGGGCCAGGGCCACCGAGCTACGGTAGTGCTCCACCCGGCTCCACACCGTGACGGCGAGGAGGGGGACGGCGACCGCCAGGAGCAGCGCCACGAGCTGTCCGCGAATGGAGCGCATGGTCTCCCGGGTAGAGGACGCCAAGGGTCAACCTAGCATCGGAGGCCGGGGGGCGCGACGCGGAGGCGGTTGAGGAGGCGGCCTCCCGAGGGGTAGCTTCCCGTGCCCCTTCCCGCCCCCCGGAGGCCTGGTGCGCTGGTCCGACGTGTGGGTGCTGTACCGACGCGAGCTCCGCTCCGCCCTGCGGGAGCGGGCCATCGTCGTGAACAGCATCCTCCTCCCCATCTTCCTCTACCCGGTGCTGCTGTGGGTGATGTTCAGCGGCATCACGTTCGTGGAGGGGCTGGCGGAGGGGTTCGTCTCCAGGGTGGCCGTGGAGGCGCCGCCCGCTCCGCACCGCCGCCTGGTGGACTCCCTGGCCGCCCGGGACGGCGTGCGGCTGGTGACGGGCCCCGACGCGCCCGCCGACGAGGCGGCCGCCCGGGCCATGCTCCGGAAGGAGAACCTGGACGCCTGGGTGGGCTTCCTGCCCCCCGACTCCGGGGGGGCGGCCCTCTCGGGCAACGTGCGTGTGCGGGTGCTCTACGACGGCGCGGTGGAGCGGAGCCGGAGGGCGCGCCAGCGGGTGGAGGACGTGGTGTCGGCGTACCGGGCCGCGTGGCTCCGCCGGGAGGCCCGGGAGCGGGGCGTCTCCCCCGAGGCGGTGGCGGCGTTCGGCGTCGCCTCCCGGGACGTGGCCAGCGAGCGGGAGCTGGGTTCCTTCCTCCTGGCCATGATGATCCCGCTCTTCCTGGTGCTGATGGTTGCGCTGGGCTGCTTCGTGCCGTCGGTGGACACCACGGCGGGGGAGCGGGAGCGCTCGACGTGGGAGACCCTCATGACCGTGTCGGCCTCCCGCATGAGCGTGGTGGCCGCCAAGTACCTGTACGTGGCCACGCTGGGGCTCACGGCGGGGGTGCTGAACGTGATCGCCGTGTTCGTGTCCATCGGCGCCGTGGTGGGGCCCCTGCTGGCGGGGAGCGGCCAGACGCTCCGCTTCTCCGTGCCCCCGGGGGCGGTGCCGGTCATGGTGCTGGGGGCCGCGGCGCTGGCCCTCTTCTTCGCGGCGGCGATGATGATCCTGGCCGCCTTCGCCCGCACGTTCAAGGAAGGGCAGGGGATGGTCATGCCCGTCTACTGGCTGGCCCTCCTCCCCCTCCTGGTGGGGAGCTCGGCCGACCGGGTGCTGACGCCCGTGTGGGCGGCGGTGCCGGTGGTGAACGTGTCGCTCATGATCAAGGATGCGCTCCGGGGCGTCTTCCCGGCGCTCCTCATGGCGGAGACGGTGGCGGTGGAGCTGGCGCTGGTGGTGGGGTGCCTCCTGCTGGCCCGGAGCATCCTGCGCTTCGAGGATTTCCTCATGGGGGCGTACGACGGGAGCTTCTGGCGCTTCGCCAGGGAGCGGCTCCGTCCCGGCGCCCGGACGACGGGGGGTGGGGCATGAGCGTGCCACGGGTGGTGGTGGAGGGCCTGAGCAAGCGCTTCTACGACGATGCCCGGGGCGAGGTGCGGGCCGTCGACGGGATCACCTTCTCCGCCGGCGAGGGGGAGATCTTCGGCATCCTGGGTGCGAACGGGGCGGGGAAGACCACCACGCTGCGCATGCTGGCCACCATCCTGAAGCCCACATCGGGGCGGGCCTCCATCGCGGGCCACGACCTGGTGAAAGAGCCGGAAGCCGTGCGCAGGAGCCTGGGCTTCTTCTCGGCGTCCACGGCTCTCTACCCCCGCCTCACCGCCCGGGAGACGCTGGAGTTCTTCGCCCGGGTGAACCGCTATCCGCCCGAGCGGGTGGAGGCCCGGGTTCAGGCGCTGGTGGAGCGCTTCGGCCTGGGGGAGTACCAGAACGCCCGGGTGGAGAAGCTCTCCAGCGGGATGAAGCAGAAGGTGTCCATCGCCCGCACGGTGGCCCACGACCCGCCGGTGCTCATCTTCGACGAGCCCACGGTGGGGCTGGACGTCATCAACGCCCTGGAGATGCAGCGCGTGCTGCAGGAGCTCAGGGGCGAGGGCAAGACGCTCCTCTTCTCCACCCACATCATGAGCGAGGCGGAGCGCGTCTGCGACCGCATCGCCATCCTCCACCGGGGCCGCATCCTGGCCTCGGGGACCCTGGAGGAGCACCGCAGGAGCACGGGCCTCCACTACCTGGAGGACATCTTCGTGCATCACGTGGGGCGGCTGGACCCCGCCGCGGTGGCGGACCCGCTCCCCGGCTCCGGGGACGCCTGAGGTGGCGGGCGGACCGCGCCTGGAGGTGGTGTGGACCCTCCTCCGCTACGAGCTCCTCATGCTGCTGCGCGACCGGCGCACCATCCTGGTCGCCGTGGTGGCGCCCCTGGTCCTCTTCCCCCTCATCCTGGTGGTGATGCGCTTCGTGGAGCGCTCCGACCAGCGCCGCCTGGAGACGCGGACCTTCGAATATGCGGTGGAGGGCGACGAGGCGGACTGGGCGGCGGCGCTGGTGGACCGGGCCGTGGCCCTGGACGTGGAGCGGCCCGACACGGCCCGGCCGTCCCTGTCCCTGGTGGAGCGGCGCACGGGTGCGCGCCCCGACTCCCTCCTCCAGGACGGCGAGCTCCAGGTGGTGGTGGAGGGGCTCTCACCCGAGGCGTGGCGCCGCCACCGGGCGGCCGAGGCGGCGCCGGCCGACACGGTGGCGCTGAGCGCGGCCGCAGCGGACGAGGCCGAGGTGGGCGGCATCGAGGCGGGGGACACGGCCCTCGCGGTGCCCGTGCTCCTCCTCCGCTACCGGGGCGACCGGGACGCGTCGCGCTCGGCCATGGAGCGGCTCCGTGACCGCCTGCTGGAGGTGCGGCGGGAGCGCCGGGACAGCGCGTATCGGGCCGGCGGCCTTCCCGTGGATCCGGCCGCGGTGGTGCCCCTGGAGGCCACGAACGTGGCCAGCGCCGGCGAGCGGGGCGCGGCGTTCCTGGGGGTGATCGTCACGCCGCTCCTCCTCTTCCTGATGCTCAGTGGCGGCTCGATCGTGGCCGCCGACGCCATCTCGGGGGAGAAGGAGCGGGGCACGCTGGAGACCCTCCTCACCACGGCGGCACGGCGGCGGGAGATCGTGGTGGCCAAGCTCCTCGCCGTGGTGGCCGTGGGGCTGGCGGTGGCGGTGGTGAACGTGCTGGACCTGCTCCTCTACGTGGTCGTGGGCCTCATCGAGCTGCCGGCGGGGGTGGCGGTGGACCTGTCGCCGGGGGGCCTCGTGGTGCTGCTGGCGCTCTTCCTCCCCCTGGCGTTCCTGGTGGCGGGGGTGCTCCTCCTCCTGTCGGGCTGGGCCCGCTCGTACAAGGAGTACCAGATCTACTTCTTCCCCGCCTTCTGGGTGTTCCTGGTGCCCGCGCTGGCCGCCGCGGTGCCGGGCATGGCGTTGCGCTCGGCGGTGGCATTCGTGCCGCTGGCGGGAGCGTCGGTGGCGGTGCGGGACGTCATGAAGGGCGCCTACGACTGGCCCTTCCTGGCCGTGGCCTTCCTGTCCACGGCGGCGGCGGCGTGGGGCGCGGTGGTGGCGGCCGCCCGCACCCTCTCCACCGAGCGCCTCATCTCCGCCTCCGACATGGACGAGGCGGAGCTCCGGGGCGGGGCGGCGCTCTTCCCCCGCCGGGTGCTGACGTGGTACCTGGGGCTGTGGGTGGCCCTGCTCCTCCTCTCGCTCTGGTTCGGCGAATCGCTGGGGATGGCGGGGCAGGTGGCGGTGAACCTGGGGGGGCTCTTCCTGGGCGGTGCGGTGGTGATGATCCGGCGCTACCGCCTTCCGGTGCGGGACGCGCTGTCACTGCGGCTGCCCCACCCCGCGGTGTGGCCCCTGGTGCTGGTGGGCTCCCCCGCGGCCCTGGTGACCGGTATCGGCGTGGGCCAGCTCGCCCAGAAGGTGTTTCCGGTGCCCCAGCGCATGATGGAGAGCTTCGGTGAGTTCCTGGCTCCCCAGTCCGTCCCCCTGTGGGAGCTGGTGCTCCTGGTGGCGGTGCTGCCGGGGATCTGCGAGGAGATCGCGTTCCGGGGGGTCCTCCTCTACGGGCTCCGCTCCAGGCTCCGTCCCGTCCCCCTCGCCCTGGCGGTGGGGACCATCTTCGGCCTCTTCCACGTGTCCCTGTTCCGCATCGTCCCCACCGCCTACCTGGGCGTGCTGCTGGCCACGGTGGTGCTCCTCACCGGCTCCATCTTCCCGGCCATGCTGTGGCACGCGGTGAACAACGCGGCGGCCCTGGTGCCGGAGCGGCTGGGGTGGATCGACCCCGAGGCGCCCATCCCGGGATGGGCGTACCCGGTGGCGGCCGGGGTGCTGGCGCTGGTGCTGGCGGGGCTGTGGGCCGTGCGCCGCCCGCTGCCCGGCGTGAAGGGGTGGACGGCCCGGAGGCGGGTGGCGCCCGGCACCGAGGGGCGGCCCGAACCCCCCGGGGCCCAGCGCCCGCCGGGGCGAGGCGGCCCGGAGGGTCCCGGGTAGGGGTCGTCCGTGGGCCGCGCGACCGGGCCTGGATGCTCCGACGCGCCGCCCGCCCGGATCCACCGCCGCCTCCGTTCCGTCGGGCCTGCGCTGGAACGTCCTCCCTCGTTTCGTGAAACGCCGGCGCTACCTTCCACCCTCCCGCCCCCGATGGTCCAAATGCTTGGGGCCCAGGGGCTTATGGTATCCATGGGGTGCCCGTTTCTCCGGGTGCGGCGGTTGCCCACCACGGTGGCGCACCGATCCACGCCGCGTCACAGGAGAACGTCCCATGGAGCTGTCACGGTTCGCACGCACGCTGACCTTCGCCCTGGCGGTGGCCCTGCCGGTGGCGGGGTGCGGGAAGGACGACAACGGTCCCACTGGACCCCAGCCCCTCGATCCGGCCACCGCGCCCCGGGTCACGGTGGACCGCTTCGGCGACACCTTCGCCACCCTCTTCCGCCGCTCGGCCAACCCGGCCTTCCCCGCGGCCGGGGCGCCCATCGACATGGACCAGGCGCCGTTCGTGACTCAGGGGCTGGGCCCCGACGGACAGGTGGTGCGTTACTACAACTTCGACGTGCTGCCCACGGAGCCGGCCCCCATCTACGTCCTCTTCCGGGAGGGCTCGAGCGCGCCGGTGGAGGGGCAGCTCAACATCGTGGACGATGTCCCGGGCGACGCCGACTACAACGACTTCTGGCGGGTGAACAAGGTGACCGTTCCCGCCGACTACGTGGCGAACACGGCCACCAGCCTCTCGGACCTCCAGGACGCGGGCTACGCCATGACCCAGACGGACATGGTGGTGAACTGCCCCATCGTCCCCGACGGCTCCACGGCCAGTGAGGGGGGCGGCACCGCCGGCCTCACCATGGGCTGGTACCAGCACCAGGTGGTGTTCTACTTCAACTTCTCCGAGGCGCCCCTGGCGGTGACGCCGTCGGGCACCGTTCCCACCGCACCCATCTTCGTCGCCTTCAACGTGAACCCCGACCAGCAGGGGGGTGGGCCGGCTTCGGGCTTCGCGACGCAGGGCTCCTCGGATCAGACCCACAACGTGGCCGCCGACGTCCCGGGCGATCCGGACTACTCACCCCTGTGGGAGGTGATGCCCTACGACAACGCTTCCTTCGATGACGTGCACGACCTGGCGTCGGCCCTGGAGGCGTCGTCGTTCGGCACCGCGGCGCTGGTGAACTGTCCGATGACGTTCGTGGGCGAGGCACCCGGCGACCCGTCCACCGCCCCCGACGCGACGGTGGACCGCTTCAGCGACGACTTCGGCACCCTCTTCCGCCGCTCGTCCAACCCCGATCTCCCGGAGCCCGGCGAGGCCATCGACATGGACGCGGGTCCCTTCAAGACCCAGGGGCTGGGGCCCCAGGGGCAGGTGGTGCGCTACTACAACTTCGACGTGCTGCCCACGGCGCCGGCGCCCATCTACGTGCTCTTCTACGAGGGCTCGGGCGCCCACGTCCCCGGGCAGCTCAACATCGTGGACGATGTTCCCGGTGACGCCGACTACAACGACTTCTGGCAGGTGATGAAGGTGACCGTGCCCGACGGCTACGTTGCCAACAGCGCCACCAGCCTCGACGACCTGGAGGCGGCGGGCTACCCCGTGGAGGCCACGGGCACGCTGGTGAACTGTCCCATCGTCCCCGACGGGTCCACCGCCACGGAAGGGGGTGGCGCCGCCGGCCTCACCACGGGTTGGTACCGGGGCCAGCTCGTCCACTACTTCAACTTCTTCGAGGCGCCGCTGGAGGTGACGGCGTCGGGGGAGGTTCCCACCTCCCCCATCTTCGTGGCCTTCAACGTCAACCCGGACCAGGCGGGGGGCGGACCCCCGTCGGGGTTCGAGACCGAGGCCGGCGGGGTCCAGACCCACAACGTCACGGCGGACGTTCCCCAGGACGCGGACTACTCGCCCCTGTGGGAGGTGATGCCCTACGACAACGCTTCCTTCAACGACGTGCACGACCTGGCGTCGGCGCTCCAGGCGCCGGGCTTCGGAACGGCGGCCCTGGTGAACTGCCCCGTGGTGTTCGTCGCCCCGTGAGGCGGCTCGCGAGGGACCTCGTGCTGCCGGGCGCGCTGGTGGCGCTCGTGGCCGTGGCGGCGTGCGGGGGCGGCGGATCGGATCCCGCCGCCCCCGGCGGGGGAGAGGGCGGCGACGCCGTGGAGGTGGTGCTCACGGACTTCGCCTTCACCCCGGCTACGGTGACGGTGGCGGCGGGGACCACCGTGCGCTGGAGGAACGCCACGTCCATGACCCACACGGTGACGCCCGAGGAGGGTACGCCCTGGGCCGAGTGGACGACATCGGTGAAGGAGGAGACGTTCGAGGTCACCTTCGCCACGCCCGGCACGTACGACTACTACTGCCGGCCCCACCGGAGCCTGGGGATGGTGGGCCGCGTCGTGGTGCAGTGACGGCGCGGAACGCGGCGGGCGCCCGACGGATTCTCCACCCGAGTCTCCCCGACACTCCACGACCATGCGACCACGATCCCTGAGGGACGGCCTGCTGCTGGGGCTGGGCACGGCGCTGCTGGTCTCCCTCGTGCCCGCCGGGTGGTGGCTCGACCACTCCTTCTCCCGGGAGCTCGAGGCCCGGGCCCGGGAAGACCTGGCGCTTGCCCCCATGCGTCTCGCCGATCGGGACGCGTCCCGGGGTGACGCCCTCATGATGCACGCCCAGGAGGTGGCGGCCCTGCCCGGCCTGGGCGCAGCCCTGGCCGGGGACGACCGGAGCCGTGCCCTGCGCGTCCTGGTGGAGGGCGGCACGCCGCCGGGCGAGGCCCCCGTCCTGGTGGCCGCCGGGGGCGAGGCGTGGATGGGCCCCTTTCCGGGGGCGGCGTTGCTGGAGGCCACCCGCGCGGGCAAGGCCCCGGTGGGGTTCGTGCTGGACGGCGACGCCCTCTACGCCCTGTCCGTGGCGCCGGTCACCGACGATGGACGTACGGTGGGGGCGGCGGGCGTGGCCGTCCCCATGGACCAGTCCAGCGCCGCCACCCTCGCGGGCCTCACCGCCGCCGACGTGGTGCTCGCGGCGCCCTCCGGCAGGGTGCTGGCCACCACGCTGGACGACAGCGTGGCGGCGGCGGCCCTGGCGGGGGTCGGCGCCCCCGGGGCCGCGCCGGCCGACGACGAGGTCCGCGACGTGCGGGCCGGCGGGCGCCGCTGGTGGGTGGTCACCGCGCCACTGGGCGGCGTCGCCCGGGCGGTGTTCGCCGTGGACGTCGCCCAGGAGCTGGCGGTCCTGCCCCGGCTCCGGCGCGGCGCCGTGGCCGCGGGGGCGTTGGGCGTGGGGATGGTCCTGCTCCTGGGTGGGCTGGTGGCGGCCGGGGTCGCCCGACCCGTGGGGAGCCTGGCCCGGGCCGCCGACCGCCTGGCCGAGGGGGACTTCGACGCGCCCCTCCCCCGCTCGCGCCTCCTGGAGGTGGCCCGGGTCACCCGGGCGTTCCAGCGCATGCGCTCCGCCCTGGCGTCGCGCCTGGAGGAGCTGTCCCGGGCCAACGCCGAGCTGGCCCAGCGGGAGGCCCGACTGCGGGCCCTCCAGGCCGAGATGATCCAGCGCGACCGGCTGGCCGCCGCCGGGAGGCTGGTCGCCGAGCTGGCCCACGAGATCCGCAACCCGGTGGCCAACGTGCGCAACTGCCTGGAGGTGGTGCGCCGCCGGGCCGCGGGCGACCCCGAGCTGGTGCAGTTCGCCGACCTGGCCATCGACGAGCTCCTGCGCATGCACGAGCTGGCCGAGCAGATGCTGGACCTGAACCGCCCCCTGGACCCCGGAGCGGCCCGCTGCGACCCGGGCGACGTGGTGGCCCGGGTGGCCGAGCTCCTCCGGGCGGGGGCCCAGGGAGAGCGCTGGCCCACCACCGTGGAGGGCGGCGCCCACCGCACCGTGGCCATGGCGCCCGACGTCCTGAAGCAGGTGCTCCTCAGCCTGGTCGAGAACGCCCGGGAGTCCATGCCCGGCGGCGGGCGGGTCACGATCCGCCTTACGGAGGAGCCCGGCACCGTGACGGTGGAGGTGCTGGACGAGGGTGCCGGGATCGCCGAGGGCGTCCTCCCCCGGGTGTTCGATCCGTTCTTCACCACCAAGGACGGCGTGCGGGGAACGGGGCTCGGCCTCTTCATCGCCGAGGGACTCGTGCGCCGGGCGGGGGGGCGGCTGCTGGCGGGCAACCGGGAAGACGGCCCGGGTGCCCGCTTCACCATGGAGCTCCCCTCGGCACAGGCCCGGGAGGGGGCGGGCGCCCCCGGGGCCGGGGCGGGGGCACGATGAAGCCCGCTGCCGACGCCCGGCGGGTCCTGGTGGTGGACGACGACCGGGCGTTCCGCCTGTCCACGGCCGAGCTCCTCCGGGGCGAGGGGTACGACGTGGCCGGGGCGGCCAGCGCCAACGAGGCCGCCCAGGCCCTCCTCGCCTCCCCGTACGACCTCGTGCTCCTGGACCTGCGCATGCCGGGGGTCGACGGCCTCGCCACCGTCGAGGTGCTCCGGGGACGGGGCGAGGACGTGCCCATCCTCATGATC
The DNA here is from genome assembly GCA_963720485.1 of uncultured Gemmatimonadales bacterium. Lineage (GTDB taxonomy): Bacteria > Gemmatimonadota > Gemmatimonadetes > Longimicrobiales > Gaopeijiaceae > MFD05684-c1. Next base: position 3,119,638 of record OY970395.1, on the reverse strand, counting down.
TCCGGCTTCGGCGAGATCGAGGACGCGGTGCAGGCCCTTCACCTGGGTGCCGACGACTTCCTCACCAAGCCCGTGGACCCCGACCTCCTGAGTGCCCGCGTGGCCGCGCTCCTCGAGCGCCGTCCCTCGCCGGGCCGCCTCGAGTCGGGCCCGGTGCCCGGCATGGTGGGCCACGCGCCCCCCATGCGCCGGGTGTTCGAGGCGGTGCGCCAGGTGGCGCCGGCCGACACCACCGTCCTGGTCACGGGCGAGACCGGCACCGGGAAGGAGCTGGTGGCCCGGGCCATCCACGGCCTCAGCCGCCGCGCCGCCGGCCCCTTCGTGCCGGTCAACTGCGCCGGGCTGGCCGAGGGCATCCTGGAGTCGGAGCTGTTCGGCCACGTCCGGGGCGCCTTCACCGGCGCGGTGCGCGACAGGCCCGGGCTGTTCGCGGCGGCGAGCGGCGGCACCCTCTTCCTGGACGAGGTGGGGGACATGAGCCTGCGCCTGCAGCAGCGCCTGCTCCGGGCGCTCCAGGAGGGGGAGGTGACGCCGGTGGGGGCGGTGGCCCCCGAGAAGGTCGACGTGCGCATCGTGGCGGCCACCAACCGCGACCTGCGGGCCGAGGTGCGGGCCGGCCGCTTCCGGGAAGACCTCTTCTACCGCCTCAACGTGTTCAGCGTCGGCCTGCCCCCCCTGCGAGAGCGTCCCGGCGACGTGCCGCTGCTGGTGGAGGCGGCGCTGCGGCGACTGCGGGATCGGCTCCCCGACGCGGCTTCCCAGGCGTGCTCGCCCTACGCGCTGCGGCTGCTGCGTGCGTACGACTGGCCGGGGAACGTGCGAGAGCTGCTGGCCGTGGTGGAGAGCGCCGCCGTGCGGGCGGGGGGCGCCCGCATCGAAGCCAACCACCTCCCCGCCGAGGTGCGGCCCGACGCCGAGCCCCGGGACGAGGAGCGCTACCGGGCGCCCGCGGGGCCCGACGAGGAGCGAGCCCTCATCCGGGCGGCCCTGGAGGAGGCCTCGGGCGTGCGCACCCGCGCGGCCGAGATCCTGGGCATGAGCCGCACGACGCTGTGGCGGAAGATGCGCGACTTCGGCATGGCGTGAGTTGCCGGACGGGCCCCTCCCCCGACATACTTGAGCAGTCTGAGCCTCACCTTCACCAAGGAGCCTCAATGAAGCACGTGGTGAGGATCGCCCTCCTGGCGGGAGCCCTCGCCTTCTTGCCCGCCCAGGGGCGTGCGCAACAGGTCGAGAACCACTTCCTCCCGGTGGGCGCCAAGGCGCCCGACATCCAGGTCGTGGGCGCGACACGCTACGGCGTGATCCAGGAGCCGGTCCACCTGAGCGACTACAAGGGCGAGACCGTGGTCCTGGCGTTCTTCTTCAAAGCAAGGACGCGTGGCTGAACGGTGCAAATGGAGGCGTACCGTGACCAGTACGCGAGGCTTTTCCACGACGGACGCAACGTCGTGCTGCTGGGGATCTCCAGCGACTCGCCCGAGGAGCTCCATTCCTGGGCGAAGGATGACGACTTCCAGTTCCTGTTCGGGAGCGATCCCGGCAGCAAGGCCTACGCCCAGTTCGGGGGCGACCCCCGGGACAACGGGATGGTGGGCAGCAGGGCGGTGATCGTGGTGGCGCCGGACGGCACCATCGCCGACGTGACGCCGGCCTTCAACCAGGTCGACCCGGCGGCGTACGAGCACCTGCAGAGCGTGATCGACAAGGTGACGCCCGAGGCGAACTGAGCCGACGTCGTCGGAAGGGGAAGCAGGAAGCGCCCGCACCCTCCTCGGAGGGTGCGGGCGCCTCTTCTTTCAGCCCCCTGCCGGGGAAAGCCCCGGCCCCGGACCGGACCCCCCGGTGCTAGCGGCTCTCGCCCAGGAGCTTGCGCACGGCGCCCACCAGGTCCTGGTCGGCCCCCACGCCGGTGTACGCCACCTTTCCCTGTCCGTCCAGGAGCACCACGATGGAGGTGGTGGCCGCCTGGTAGTTCCGCACCGCGTTGCCCCGGGCGTCGTAGAAGTGGGCGTAGCCCGGGTCGTGGTCGTCCAGGAAGCGGCGGATGCGGCGGGGGTTCTCGTTCACCGCCACGCCCACGGCCACCACGTTCATCCTGTCGCCGTACTGGCCGTGGATCTGCTCGAGCTGGGGCTGGAGCTTCGCGCACAGCGGACACCAGGTCGCCCAGAACTCGATGAGGGCAGGCTTGCCCTTCACCGCGTCCAGGAGGTCCACCTGGTTGCCGTCCAGGTCCTCCACCGTGGCCGACGGCGCCGCCGTCCCCAGGGGGAGGCTCACCGCCTCGTCCTGGGCCGCCACGCCCCGGGGCACCAGGGCCGCCAGCAGGAGCCCCAGCACCACCACCGCTCCGCGCGCTTCCTTCATGTCGTCCTCACAGGTTGTAGCCCGCCTGAACGAAGTAATACTCCGCCATCGCCAACATGATCACCGCGGCCACCCGCTTGGCCCACACCATCCACGCCCCGGAGCGGGGGAGCGCCGCCAGAGATCCGGACGAAACCCCTACCGCCACCAGCAGCGCCGTCATCCCCAGAGAGAAAACGAAGAGGTAGACGAAGCCCATGAGGCCGGCGCCGGTGGCCGCCACCCAGGTGAGCACCACGGCGAAGGCCGGCGCGCCGCACGGCGCCGCCACCACGCCCGAGCTGGCCCCCAGGAGGAACACGGCCCCGAAGGAGCCGCCGCCCTGCCGTCCTGCCCACTCCGTGAGGCGCCGGGGCACGGGCACCGGGAACACGTCCAGCATGGTGAGGGCGAAGAAGAGCAGGAGGTTGCCGATGGCGAGCCGCGCCCAGGGGCTGGCGCTCACGGTGCCGAAGAGGCTGCCCGTCACGCCGGCCAGCGTCCCCAGGAGGGCGTACACCAGGGCCAGCCCCACGGCGTAGACGAGGGTCAGCGCCACCGTGCGCCCCCGGCTCTGGTCCGGCCGCGAGGTCCCCGTGATCACCGACGCGGTGATGGGGATCATGGGATAGATGCACGGTGTCAGGCTGGTGAGCACGCCGGCCCCGAAGAGGGTGGCCAGGGCCACGAGGGGCCGGTCGGCCAGCGACTGGGCGAGGCCGCCGCCGGCGTCGGTCTGGAGCAGCAAGGTGAATATCATGTTACCGCCGAAATTCGCGAGGTGGCCCCCGAGGTGCCAGGGGAGCCGGTCATCCTGGTCTGTCCGGCTAGCCTCTCCGGGCCTCCTCCACTTCCGCCCGGACCCGGGGCAGGCACTCCGGCAGCTCCCGCTGCAGGAAGTCGAGCAGCTGCTCCCGCACGTGCACCCGCAGATCCCACGCGGTTCCCGAGTCCTTCGCGCTCATGAGGGCCCGCAGCTCGACGGTGCGCTCGCCGGCGTCGGTCACCTGGAGGGCCCACGCGTCGCCGTCCCACAGGTCGCTGGCCTCCAGGATCCGGTGCAGCTCCTGGCGCACCCGCTCCACCGGCGCCCGGTAGTCCACGTGGAGGAACACGGTGCCCAGGAGGTCGGCCGACACCCGGGTCCAGTTCTGGAACGGCTGGTCGATGAAGCGCCGCAGCGGCACCACCAGGCGGCGCTTGTCCCAGATGCGGATCACCACGTAGGTGAGGCCGATCTCCTCCACCCGGCCCCACTCCCCTTCCACGACGACCACGTCGTCCAGGCGGATGGGCTCGGTGAGGGCGACCTGGAGCCCCGCCACAAGGTTGGCCAGGGTGGGCTGGGCGGCCACGCCCAGGATGATGCCCGCCAGCCCCGCCGAGGCGAACAGGCTGAGGCCCAGCTGCCGCACCGAGTCGAAGGTCATGAGGATGAGCCCCAGCGCCAGCACCGCCACCCCGAAGATGACCATGCGCCGGAGGAGCTGGACCTTGGTCTGCACGCGCCGGGCGTGGAGGTTGTCGGCCGCGCCGGTGTCGTAGCGCACCTTCACCAGGACCTGGAACACCTCGGTGAGGGCGATGAGCAGCCACGCCACCCCGACGATGATGCCGATCTTCAGGCCGTGGCGCAGGACGGCGAGGCCGGCCGGGCCCAGGGGAAGGAGGGGCGCCACCGCGTACTCCGCCACCAGCACCAGGGTGAGGCGGGTGGGGGTGCGGGCTTCCCGGACCAGGACGCCCTCGGCCGCGGCGTACACCGACGGGGTGGCGTGGCGGAGGAGGAACGACCCCACCGCGTGGAGGAGCACGGCGGCCAGCGCCGCGCCCACCGCCACCAGGGCACCCTCGCCCCAGAGGGGGATCTGTGCCAGGCCCGCTGCCACGGAATGGATCGGATCGCTCCCTGTGGGGTCATCGTGGAATGGCGCACACGCCTCCTGGGGCGGCTACCCTGGCGGCCTGGCGATGCTCCCCACCGGGGTGGGGCCCGGTGGTTCGGAACGTGCAGGGATGGGGGAGGAGAGAGCCACGGCCCGCCCGGGCCAACACGAGCAGGAGGGCAGCATGGCGACGCACCCCCACGGAAGGCGCTGGACCGACCGGGACGGGACCGAATGGATGGTGGAGTGGGTCCCTGCGGTGGAGCTGGATACGGCCCGGGTGCGCCGCCTGCGGGAGGGCCTACGCTTCCACGCCGGGGAGCGCGTGGTGAAGACGCCCGCCCCCTACGGTGACGACCTGGCGAGCCTCACGGACGCCGATCTCCAGGGGCTCCTGGACCAGGCCGTGGCCGCCCGCGATGCCCGGGGTCCCTGGACCAAGGGCTCTCCCCACGGCGCCCGCCACCACGACGCGGAAGGGCGCGTGCCCCATCCCGCCGCGGGACCGGGCCGCCACCCAGCCGCCTCCCCCTCCGGCGGACGCTGGGGATCGGCTGGGGGGCCCCTCGCCGCGTGGCCCGACGGCTCCCCCGCCACCCCTGGACGCGTCCCGCCCCGGCCGTGGATGGGACGGCCCGGGGGGCGCGGCGCCGCCGACTGAGTCCGGGGGCGGCCGCAGGGGGATGCCCCGCATGGCGGTCAGGAGCACGTCGATCTCCGGCGCCGAGCGCACCCCCCAGCGGCCGCCCCGCCGCACCAACGTCATGACGCGCATCTCCGTCTCGGCGCCGGACAGCCCCGCCAGGCTCCGGTAGACCGCCCACGCGGTGTCCCCCGAGGCGTCCCGCACGGCCCCCACCACCTCCACCTGCTTCACCGCCATGGCGTGGAGCAGGCCCGGCATCCGCTGGAAGAGCGCCCCCACCACCTGGGCGAACACCGCCGGGTCGTCCATGGCGGCGTAGGCCGCCGAGTCGGCGCCCCCCAGAAGCATCTCGCTGAAGACCCGCCCCCGGGGGATCTCCGTCATCATGGTCACCACGGCGCGGAAGTCGGCCAGAGCGTCGGCGTCCACCCGCTGTGCCGTGGCCCGCCACGCCAGACCCCGGAAGCCGTCCAGGAACTCCTGCGCCACCACCTCCGGCGGGCGGGTGACGCCCTGAGCCGCCCCCCCGGCGGGAGCGGCGGCCGCCACGGCGGCGGCCAGGAGCGCCCCGGCCAGGAGCGCCTCGGGCCTCCCTCGCCTCCTTCGCTTCCCGCCCATGGGCGTGCCTCCGGTGGAATGGAGAATGGAGAGATGGGCTACCCGGTCCGGCGGCGCCGCGGCCGGGACGATAAGAAGACGCTACAGCCGAGGACGCCGCCGATGAAGGCCTTCCACCGACGGGAGTCGGGGTGGGTGGAGCCGCGGCTTGAGCGGTTCGTCGAGGGGGAATCGCTCTTGCATTGACATATGTAGCAAGAGAACCGGCGCCGTTGCGGATGGCGCATCGAGGAGGAGGGGCGACATGGCAGGCGAGAACGACCGAGCGACAGGGATTCCCGGGCAGCGCGCCGGGGAGGCCGAGGGCAGGAACGACCGCGGCGTGGCGGTGGAGGCGAAGGAGGCCGCCGGCCGCATGAAGGAGGAGGCGCGGGGCGCCGTCCGGAACGTGAAGGAGAAGGCCCGGGAGCGCGTCCACGACCTGGAGGACGAGGCGAAGGAGAAGGCCCGGGAGGTGAAGGCCGAGGCCGAGCGCCGTGCGGGCCGTTGGAGCGCCGCCGCAGGACGGCGGGGCGACTCGCTGGCCCGGGCGCTCCGGGCCGCGTCCGACAGCCTCCGCAGCGAGGGCGAGACGGGCATGGCCGACTGGGCCGGGCGCGCCGCCGAGCAGGTGGAGCGGGCCGCGGGCTACATGGAAGACGAGAACCCCTCGGCCATGCTCCACGACCTGGAGGACATGGGCCGGGATCACCCCGGCGGGTTCCTGGGCGGCAGCTTCGCCGCCGGGATCACGCTGGGCCGCTTCCTGCGGGCCTCGCGGCCGTCCGAGGAGGACGGGCAGGAGGAGGCGACCGCATCCACCCCGACCCGGCTCCAGGGGCGGGCGGAGGAGGTGGCGGTCCATGAGCGCTGAGACGAGGAACCGGGCGGCGAGCTACGCCACGCGCCCCACGGGGGCTCCGCCCCACGGCCCCGGCCCCGCGGGGGATGGCGACGGTCGCGCGGGCCAGGCGGCCGATGTGCGGGCCCTTCCCGAGCTGCTCCGGGAGCTGACCCACGAGGGCCGCGACCTGGTGCGGCAGGAGGTGGCGCTGGCCAGGAGCGAGGTGATGGAGTCGGTGGAGGAGCTCCGGAGGAGCCTCACCTCCATGGCCATCGGCGGCGGCGTGCTCCTGATCGCCGCGCTTCCCGCCCTGTGGGCGGTGACCCGCGGCCTCACCGCTCTGATGGACCTGTTCCTCCCGCTGGGCGTCGCCGTGTGGCTGGCGCCTCTGCTGTTGGCCGCCGTCCTGGCGGCGGTGGGCTGGAGCGTGCTGGCCCGGGGGAAGCGCCGCATGCAGGAGACGTCGCTCACCCCGCGACGCACCCGAGAGACGCTGGAGGAAGACAAGCGCTGGGCGAAGGAGAAGGCCCGGGACGTCAAGGAGGAGATCAAGCATGGCTGACGCGACGAAGACGCGGAGGCGGAGCCCGGAGGCCATCCGGGAGGACATCGAACGGACCCGCTCCGAGATGGACGACACGGTGGACCGCATCGGCGAGAGCCTCTCGCCGGGGAACCTCATGGACGAGGCATGGCGGCGCATCCGCTCCGGCGACGGCTCCGGCGTGGGCGACGCGGTGCGCGAGCACCCGGTGCCCATCGCCCTCATGGGCCTCGGGCTGGGTTGGCTCGCCATCGAGCAGGCCACCGGCCACAGCGCCCGCCCCGGCCACGACGGCCGCGATCCGGGGACCCACGCCCCGGCGGACGGGCGGCGCGGCCCCTACGGCCCCGGGGCCGTGGACCACGACGACCCGGATTGGGCCCACGCCGGCGCTGGCACGCGGGCCAAGGCCCGGGTCCAGGAGGCCGCTTCGGGCGTCGGGGAGAAGGCGTCGGACCTCAAGGAGAAGGTTTCCGGCGCGGCGTCCGACCTCAAAGAGAAGGCCTCCGGCGCGGCGTCGCAGATGAAGGAGAAGGCGTCGGGGCTCAAGGAGAGGACCAGCGAGGTGGCCGCCGACCTGGAGGAGCGGGCGGAGCACGCGGCACGGGCCGCCGGCGAGCGGGCAAAGAGCCGGGCCCGCTCCGCCGCCGACGACGCCCGCCGCGGCTTCTGGAGCCTCATGGACGAGAGCCCGCTCGCGCTGGGCGCCGTGGCCTTCGGCCTTGGCCTGGCCAGCGGCTTGTCGGCGCCGTCCACCGCTGCTGAGGACCGCCTCATGGGCCGCACCGCCTCGACCGTGAAGGACGAGGCCCGGCGGGTCGCCCGGGAGAGCTCGGAGAAGGCCAAGCACGTGGTGGAGGACGCGGCGGAGGCGGCGGCGGAGGAAGCCCGGCGTCAGCGCGAGGAGCGCGACGTGGAGGGCGTGGCCCGGGAGGCTGCCGACGCCGTGAAGGAAGACGCCAAGGACGCCCAGGAGGCGGTCGGCCGCGTGGCCGGCGAGGTGAAGGAGGCGGCCAGGGTCGTGGGCTCGTCCGCTCGGGAGGCCGCCGAGGAGCGGGCCGAGCGGGAGGGCCTCACGGCCGAGGGGCTTCGCGAAGAGGCCCGGAGGGTCGGAGAGCGCACGAAGAGCCGGGCCCGGGAAGACGCCCGCTGGGCGAAGTCCCGCGCCCGGAGCCACGACCGGGAGGAAGCATGAGCCAGGACGAGAAGACCTCGGAGGCCCGGGAGCGCAACGCCCGGGACACCTCCGAGGCCGAGTTCAACGGCGACAGCACGCCCGTGAGCCGGACGGCGCCGTCCAGCTCGGGCGAGGTGGTGGGCGAGGAGGAAGGCGAGATCGCGCCGGACATCGACACCCGGCCGGTGGACAGCCAGGGGTACCGGACCCCACCCACCGACGACGGCGAGACCATCGTGCCCAGCCCCTCGGGAGGGGCCGAGACGGGACAGCACGTGGGGAGCAGCTCGTCGGGCGCCGCGGCCCTCGAGGCCGGCAGCGCCGAGCGGGAGGACCCCTACCACAAGGCCCGGAGGGAAGGAAAGCTGGTGGGCCAGCGGCGCGGGGGTGAGAAGGAGGAGGAGGGCTAGATCGCCTCGACCTCCTGGAAGACCTCCACCCCCTCCTTCAGCCAGTGCTCGCGGAAGGGATAGGGCGACACCTCGTCCAGCGTGAGCGCCTGGGTCATGGGATGGGGGTGGAGCGTCATCCGACCGCGCTCGTTCTCGTGGACGGTGTAACGGCCGCTGATGCGCAGGTCGGCCTTGAGCTTCTGGTCGCCGTCCATCATGAAGGCGTGCAGCAGGTGGGTGGTGCTCATCCACTGGTGCTGGGTCACCGACAGCTCGACGATGGGGCCGCTCTTCGACCACACGTCCATGCGCAGCATGCCCCCCGTCTCCAGGAAGCGGGCGTCGATGTTCTCGCACAGGTGGGGGATCCTGAGCCGCTCCGTCCTGTGCTCCCGGCTCTCCCGTGAGCTGGTCGCGGCCAGGAACGGGTAGAAGCCCGCCTTGGGGTGCTGCCCCCAGGCGCACACCAGCGGCGGCACCACCACGGCGAAGGTGAGCTCGAAGTACGTGCCCACCTCGCTCCGGGTGACGTGGAACGCGTTGATGGCCAGGATGCTCCGCTGGTGCCGCACCTCGACGGGCTGGAGGTGGCGGGGCAGGATCCTGGCCGCGTCGGACGTGGCCATCTCGAACATGCAGCTCACGCCCGTCCTGAAGTGGTACTCTCCTACCGGCATATGCCGTATCTCCCCAGCACCGTGCTGATGATCTCGGCGCCCTGCTCCAGGTCTTCCTGGGTGTGGGCGGCGGAGATGGACATGCGGAATCGGCTCTTGTTCTTGCCGACGGCGGGGTACTTCACGGGGTTGATGAAGACGCCTTCGCGCAGCAGCTCCTCACCGATGGCGAAGATCCTGGCGTCGTCCCTCACCATGATAGGTAGGACCTGGCTCACGCTCTCGCCGGTGGGCACGCCGGCCTCGTCGAGCAGGCGCTTCATGGTGGCGACGTTGTCCCACAGGCGCTTCCTGAGCTCGGGGCCCTCCCGGCGGGCGATGTCCAGCGACGCCAGCAGCCCCGCCACCACGGTGGGCGCCAGGGCGCAGCTGAAGAAGCGGCTCCGGCTGAAGCCCCTGAGGTAGTTGATCAGCGCCCGGCTACCCGCCACGTAGCCGCCCTGCCCGCCCAGGCTCTTGGAGAACGTCCCCAGGTGGATGTCCACCTCGTCGTCCATCCCCAGCGCCTCCACCACCCCCTTGCCCGTTGCCCCGAACACGAACGCCGAGTGGGCTTCGTCGATCATCAGGCGCGCCCCGTACTTGCGGCACACCCCCACGATGTCCGCCAGCGGCGGCAGATCGCCGTCCATCGAGTACACGCCCTCGATCACCACCAGCTTCTTGCCCTCGAACTTCGACAGCTTCTTCGCCAGGTCGTCCACGCTGTTGTGGCGGAAGAAGCGGCTGTTCGCCTTCGACAGGATCATCCCGTCCACGATCGACGCGTGCGCCCACTGGTCCGCCACGATCAGGTCACCCGAGCGCATCAGCCCCGCGATCACCCCCACGTTCGCCGAGTAGCCCGTCGGGAAGATCAGCGCCTCCTCCTTCCCCTTGTACGCCGCGATCTCCTCCGTCAGACGCTGGTGCAGCTCCGTCGTCCCGCTCAGGATCGGCGAGCCGCTGCTGCCCCCGCCGTACACGTCCACCGCCGCCTTGATCGCTTCCTTCACCTCGGGCCGGTAGCTCAGCCCCAGGTAGTTGTACGAGGCGAAGTTCACCAGGTTCTCGCGCACCTCCCCCGTCTTCATGTCCCGCACGCTCACCCGCGTCGACGGCGCCGACTGCAGCGGCAGCTCGTACTGGTAGTAGCCCGCCGGCTTCGCCTGGCTCCACCACTCCTGGAACGGCTCCAGAAGCGCGAACGCGTCCTCGCCCGACCCGAAGTAGAAGTTCGTGTAGTCGTACTGCATGGCGGCGGGGGGCGGCGGGGGGGCGGCGCTGATGCGCGAGGCGGGGTTGTCGGGTGCTTCCGCGACGCTCTGCTTCCGGAGGGAATCGGCCATCCGTGCGTCCTCCTGACAGGGGATCGGGGCGGAACCTCCGATGCGTAAGCTCCCGGCGGAGCCCCCTGGAGGCAAGGGAGCCCCGCCGGTGGGCGCCTCAGCCCGGCAGCGGCGCGGTGGGCAGCCCGGGCGTGGCGAACACCATCTCCTGGATGCCCTTGAGGCTCCGGTTGCCGTAGCGGAACGGGACGACCAGGCGGAGCGGCGCCCCGTGCTGGGGCGAGAGGGGCCGGTCGTTCATGAGCCACGCGAGCATCACCTGGGGGTGGCGCAGGGTGTCCATGTCCTCGTCCACGTAGAACCGGTCCGAGGCCACGAAGCGCACGTAGTGGGTCCCGGGCACGATCCCGAGCATGTCGGCCACGTCGCTGAAGCGCACCCCCGTCCACTTCACCACGCCCCGGGGGTTCTTCGCGCCGCACTGGAGGAGGAAGGTGTGGGACACCCGGGGCAGGGCCTCCAGGTCGGCGAAGCGGAGCGTGCCGTAGAGCTTCGAGAGACCCCGGGTGTCGACCTTCACGGCCAGCTTGCGGTAATCGTACTCGGCGGCGGGAGGCTGGTGGTCCGGCGTGCGCCACATGGTGTTGGCGCCCTGCTCGATGTCGCCCGCCTCCCCCTCGTCGTGCTCGACGGCCGAGCCGTCGGGGTTGAGGGGGAGGTCGACGGGGAAGCCCTCCCGCCGCTTGGCGGGCACCAGGGTGGACGGCCACTCCTGGGCCTGGCTGGCGGGCGCCGTCTGGCCGAGGAGGCGCTCCCCGCCGAGCCCACCCAGGGAGAGGCCGGCCAGGGTGGAGCCGGAGAGGAGGATGGCGTCGCGCCGGGTGAGGTTCTTCATCGCGGACTCCCTTGCGGGGTGGAGGGGGGATGACGGCAACCTACGCCGCGCCCGCGGCTGCCGGAAGCGTGGCGTTCCGGGGGCCTGCCTCAGGACTCCCGGGCCGCCACGCTCTCGTCCCACATGGGTTCGCCGGCCACGGCCCGCTCGTAGGCGGCCAGGACGTGGCTCCGGTCGATGACGCCCACCAGTCGGCCCGTGTCGGGATCCACCACCGGGAGCGTGGCCATGCCCCGCTGCCCCATGAGGTGGATGGTGTCCAGGAGGTCGTCGGCGGGAGACACCGGATCCACGGGCACGGCCACGTCGGTGGCCATGAGGATGGGCAGCAGCTCCTGCTCGTCCCGGGCGATGCGCCCCAGCTCGTTCACGGTGATCATCCCCACCGGGTGCAGGCGCTCGTCCACCACGGGGAAGGCCGTCTGGGCTCCCCGCCCCAGGTGCTCAAGGAGCTGGGACACCGTGGCGGCCTCGCCGATGACCGCCGGGTCCTTCTGGTACGCATCCTTCACCTGGAGGCGCCGCAGCACGTCCTGGTCGGTGCCGTGGCTGATGTCCTCGCCCTTCTTCTTTAGCCACATGGCGTAGAGGGACTCGCGCTGGATGTGGCGGGCCACCAGGTACGAGATGACCGTCGTCAGCATGAGGGGCATGACGATGGCGTAGTCGTTGGTGAGCTCGAACACCAGGAGGATGCCTGTGAGGGGCGCGTCCAGGGCCGCCACCAGTACCCCGCCCATCCCCACCAGGGCGTAGGCGACCGGATCGCCCGCCACGGTGGGAGCCACGTGCTGGGCCAGCATGCCGAAGGAGCCGCCGGCGGCCGCGCCGATGAACAGGCACGGCGTGAACACGCCCCCCGAGCCGCCGGTGCTGAGCGTGAACGCGGTGGCCACGATCTTCCCTACCGCGAACAGCGCGAGGATGCCCCACGTCTCGCCGGCGAAGATCCGGGGCTGCACCGCGGTGTGGCCCGCGCCCCCCAGCAGCCCCCCCGACAGGGCCACCATCCACCCCACCGTGAGCCCACCCAGCACCGCCACCACCGGCGGAGGCACGGGGGACTTCTTCACCAGCGTCTGGACGCCGTAGTACGCCCGGATGAACGCCACGCCCAGCAGCCCGGTGACGACCCCCAGGGCGGGGTAGAGGAGGGCGATGTCCAGCACGCCGGCGTCGGCGTGGTGGGGCGGGGGAGGGAAGGCGGGAGGGGTGCCCAGGAGGTTCTTGGACACGACGGCGGCCACCACGCTGCTCACCACCACCGGCGGGAACGCCCCCACGGCGAGGGACCCCAGGACCTGCTCCAGGGCGAAGAAGGCCCCGGTGAGGGGCGCGCCGAACGCCGCCGAGATGCCCGCCGCGGCGCCGGCCCCCACCAGGATGCGGATGCGCGAGGCGTCGAAGCGGAAGGTGCGCCCCAGGACGGAGCCCAGCGTGGCGCCCAGCACCGCCACCGGCCCCTCGGTGCCCGCCGAGCCGCCGCCGCCGATGGTCACCGCGCTGGCCAGGGCGCGGGCCAGCGACGGGCCGGTGGGGATCACCCCGCCCCGCTTCGCCACGGCGAGCTGCACGTCCGGCAGGTTCAGTCCGTCGCTCCCCTTGCCCAGGCGCTGCATGATCCACCACGCCAGGAGGATGGCCACGCCCGTGACCAGCGGGAGGTGGATGGCCGGGCCCTGCACCGACAGCAGGTGGATGCCGTAGAGCGCCCGGTACGCCAGGTCCACGGCGCCGTAGAAGGCGCCCACCCCCAGCGCCCCCAGGACGCCGATGGCCACCCCGAAGGTGAGGAGAACGCCGTTCTCGCTCAGATCCCGCCCGTTGAACCAGTTCACGAACCGGAGCCACAGGCGGAGGGTCCCTCGCCGGAGGGAGCGGATGCCGCTCAGGCGCATCGCCCCCCGCGTCGCCTCGTCGTGGAGGTCGCCGTCACCGCTCGCGCTTCTTCTCGAGCACCTTGCGGAGCCGCTCCAGCGGATCGGGCCAGGCGTGGTCGCCCGGGCCCGGGGGCGCGGGAGGCGGCGGAACGCGGGGAGGCTTCGGCGTGCACGGAGGCTCGGGTAGGGGTCGGGGGAACGTGTAGGGGCGCTTCCGGTCCCGGGGCGCCCGTCCGCGGCCGCTCTTCGCCATGGGATCCTCCAGGGTCGTGGGACGGGCGGTGTCTACCCCGCCCGGGCGCCGGGGAGCCCGGCGCCCGGGTACGCCCGTTGCACGGAGAGTGCGACGAGCAGGTGAGGACTTCTTCCGGAGCGCGAGAATGAGCAGGGCCAACCGATGGGCGTGGTGGGTGGTGCTGCCCCTGAGCGTGCTGCTCCTGGTGGCCTCGTTCGGCTGTGCGAGCCTGAGCAACCTCCTGGGCGTGAGCGAGCCCACCTTCGCCATGGCGGCCGGGCGATCCAGCGAGCTCCGGGTGGCGCCGCCGTCCCTCGAGCACCCCCGGGGCGTCGCCACCCTGCGGCTGTGGACACGGGTGACCAACCCCAACGGGTTCGGCCTCACCCTGTCCACCCTGAAGGGCGTCCTCAACCTGGAGCGGAAGGACCTGGCCGACGTCGACCTGCCCCTGGGGCTCCCGCTGAAGGCCGCCGCCGACACCATCGTCCCCCTGGACGTCAGCTTCGACTTCCAGAGCTTCTCGCAGCTGGGCGACGTGGCCCGCCGCGTCCTGAGCTCCGGCACGGTCGCCTACGCCCTGAACGGCACGGTGGGTGTGGACGCGGGGCCGCTGGGCGAGCCCACCTTCGGCCCCAGGACGTGGCTGCAGGGGAGGGTGGACGTGGTGGGCGCGCTGACGGCCGGGGCGGAGCGCCAGAGGCGCTGACGGCGCCGTCTACCTCCGCATTACCTGGAGCTGGCTCACGTGGAGGCTCAGGGCGCCGCCCACGCGGATGCCCACGATGCCGTCCAGGGCGGGGAGCTGACTGCGGGGGACGGTGGCCACCCGGTGGCCGTTCACCCGGAACGTGGCCGCCTCCGGGTCCACGTCCACGGTGAGGACGTTCCTGGCGCTCTCCGACAGGCCCCGGTCGGCCCAGGCCGCCACCGCCCGGTCGGGGATCCACCCTCGCACAGCCTCGACGCGGCTGCCGATGTGCCGCTCCACCCTGAACTCGCTCCCGTCCCGGACCAGGAATGCCACGTAGGAGGGGTCCTCGCCCTCCAGGCCCAGCCCGCCGATGAAGAGGCCGAAGGGCTCTCTGCGACCCCGGGGATCGAAGAGGAAGACCTCCATCTCCACCCGGTAGGCGCCCCGGGCCACCACGTCGGGGTTCCACAGGATGGCCGCCGGACCGGTGGCGATCTGCCACCCCGGAGGCATGTCGGCGAGCTGGACCTGGCCCAGGCTCGGCGCCGAGCGGTCGGTGCGGATCTTCCACCCCTGGGGCGGCGGGAGCTCCGGCTCCTGGGCGGTGACCCACGGGGGCATCAGGAGGGCGCACAGGGTCGCGGCGAGGAGGACGCTGGTGGCGGTGGGGGCGGGGAGCGCTCGCATGGAGGGGTCCCGGAGGGGGGGCGCGGCGTGCCACACGCCGCTGGGCGGAAGGTGTGCCGCCCGGGGGCGGGGGTCAACGCGGCAGAACGCCGCCGCGCGAGCGAACCCGGGTCATGACTCCCACCACCCACGCCGCCGCGGCCGTGGCGGCCACCATGAGCCCCGTGCCCGCTCGCTGCATCGCGCCCCCCAGGGGCTCGGCCCACGTGAGGTGCTGGGCCCGCAGCAGCATGTAGGTCCAGTCGTGGGAGAGGACGTCGTCGGCGCCCCCCCAGGGCGACACCCGGGGGAGGAGCTGGACCCGGGCGTCGGCGCAGTAGACGCCCGCCTCCACCAGTGAGGTTCCCAGCCAGAAGAGGGCGACCGCCACCCCCGTCCACTCCCGCTGGCGGGCGAAGAGGCCGGCCACCAGCAGGGGCACGGCGAGCTGGAAGAGGGTCCCGCCAGCCACCGTGAGGAGCCGGGCGCCGAACCAGGAGAAGGCCGCGTGCCCGGCCTCGTGCACCACCAGCGTGAGGCCCCCGAAGGGCTCGTGGAGGGGTCCGTCGTACGCGTGGCCGGTGAGGACGTTGGCGACGACCCACACCATGACGGGCAGGAGGAGCGCCCGGGGGAGCCAGGGGTGGGAGGGCGCCGAGGCGGCGACGGACGCGCGCAGGCGGGCGAGGGGGCCGGTCGGCTCGGCGGCGGCGCCGGCCCCAGGCGGAACGGCCTTCGCCGGGCGGGTGGCCATGCGGGCCGCACGGAACGGGTTGGACTCCATGGGCCTCCAAGGTAGGCGGCGCCGCGGGCCGGGGGCCAGCGGGCTGGCTGCCCGCCCGGGGCCGCCCCATGTTCCCGGCCCCACCCCTCCGCCGCCGTTCCCCAGGGAGCAGGAGGCCCCGCGTGTCCCGTAGCGCCGCCGCCCTCGCCCGTTCCGTCGTCCTGGCCCTGGCCGTTCCGCTCCTCGCCCTGACCGGCTGCCGGGACGGCGGCGGGCAGGTCGCCGCCGGCGACCGGGCGGCCGCCGCACCGCCGCCCCGGGCGACGCCGTCTCCCGCTCCGGGAGCCCCCGCCCCCCTCCCCGACTCCACCTTCGCCCGCCTGGTCCGGGACCTCTCGGAGCCGGGAGGCTACTTCGACACCGACAACCTCATCTCCAACGAGGCGTCCTACCTCCACGTGCTGGGGCCGCTCCGGGCCATGGGCCTTCACGGCGGCGCGTACCTGGGGGTGGGTCCGGACCAGAGCTTCGCTTACATCGCCGCGCTGCGCCCCGAGCTGGCGTTCATCGTGGACATCCGCCGGGACAACGTGCTCCAGCACCTCCTGTTCAAGGCGCTGTTCGAGCTCGCACCCACCCGGGGCGAGTACCTGGCCTACCTGGTGGGGTCTGCGCCTCCGGACGACCCGGCGGCGTGGAAGGACCTGAGCGCCCAGGAGCTGGCGGAGCGCGTCGACGCCCACCGGGGCGACGCCGCCTGGGTGGCCACGGCCCGGGCCCGGGTGGACTCGGCTGTGGCCACGTTCGGCGTGCCCCTGAGCCCGGACGACCGGGCCACCATCCGGCGCTTCCACGACGCCTTCCTCCAGGACGGCCTCGACCTGCGCTTCCACTCCTTCGGCCGGGCGCCCCGTCCGTACTACCCCACGCTCCGGGGGCTCCTCACCGAGACCGACCTCACGGGGCGGGAGGGCAGCTACCTGGCCCGGGAGGACGACTACCGCTTCGTGCGAAACCTCGAGCGGGCCAACCGCGTCGTGCCGGTGGTGGGGGACCTGGCGGGGCCCAGGGCCGTGCGGGCGGTGGGCGACGAGCTCCGCCGCCGGGGGCTCGCCGTGACCGCGTTCTACACGTCCAACGTGGAGTTCTACCTGTGGCAGGAGGGCACCTTCGACCGCTTTGCCGCCAACGTGGCGGCGCTGCCCTGGGCCGACGACGGGGTTCTCATCCGGAGCTACTTTCCCACCTTCGGCCCCCACCCCCTGGGCGTGCCCGGCTACTACAGCACCCAGCTCCTCCAGCCGGCCCGTGCGTTCCTGGACGACGAGGAGCACGGCGGCTTCCGGAGCTACATGGACCTGGTGACCCGGGACGCCGTCGACCCCCGACCCGGAGGCTGACGTGGCACCCCTGGCGCTGAAGGTCGTCCTGGCCGGGCTCATGGCCTTGGCCGTGCTCCTCGTGCCTTTCGGCCTCCCCGGCCTGTGGGCGCAGATCGTCCTCCTGTGCGTCGGCGCCCTGGCCGGCTGGGTCGCGTGGATCACCGTGGGAGCGCTGGCGGGCGTGGCCGCCCTCGCCGAGATCGCCGAGCTGATGGTGGTGCGGGCCATGGGACGCCGCTGGGGCGGCAGCAAGAAGGCGTTCTGGGGCGCCGTGGCGGGGGGCTTCCTGGGCCTGTTCGTGGGCGTGCCCGTCCCGGTGATCGGCCCCCTCGTCACTGCGTTCGCGGGCACCTTCCTGGGGGCGGGGCTGGTGACCTGGCTGGAGACCCGGTCCCTGGAGCGGGCTTCCCGGGTGGGGTGGGGCGTGCTGCTGGGACGCACCGTGGCCGTGGGGCTCAAGGTGGGCGCCGCGGTGGTGGTGCTGGTGGCGGGGGCCACCGCGCTCCTCTTCTGAGCCTCCGGCGTCCCCCACCCCCCGCCGCACCGTCCGGGCGGCCCCCCCGGCGTGGACCTTGCACTCCACCCCCCTCGAAGGGCCCCCACGCCCAAGACGAGCCGGGGAACCGCGACCAGGAGGACGACCGATGCGAGCCCAGGACATCATGACCCGAGACCCCGCGTGTTGCACGCCCGGGGACTCCTCCCGGCGCGCCGCGGAGCTCATGCGGCAACACGACTGCGGGGCCATCCCCGTGGTGGAGAGCGAGGACTCGCGCCGGGTGGTGGGGATGATCACGGACCGGGACATTGCCATGCGCGGCGTGGCCGAGGGGCGGAGCGCCGACGCCCCCGTGGACGAGGTCATGACCCACGAGGCGGAATGCTGCAGCCCCGACGACGACATCGCCGCCGTGGAAGGCGTCATGAAGGACCGGCAGGTGCGCCGCGTCCCCATCATCGACGCCTCCGGCGCCCTGGTGGGGATCATCGCCCAGGCCGACCTGGCCCTGGACGACCGGGAGGACGACCGGGAGGTGGCCCGGGTCGTAGAGCGCGTCTCCGAGCCCCGGCGGCCCGTCCGCCCCGCCCAGGCCGACTGAAGCCCGCGGGAGGGGGGGCCGGCGCGCCGACACGGCGAGCCGGCCCCCACACGTCACGCTTGCCCCCTGATTCCGGAGGAGACCATGTTGCGGCTGGAGACCTCGGGCCCCACAGGAGCCATGTCGACGATCCTCCTGGCCGACGACAACGACGATTCGCGGGAGATCTACCGGATCCTGTTCACGCAGGCCGGTTACGACGTGCTCGAGGCCGAGGACGGGGAGCGCGCGATGGAGGTCGTCGCTTCCACCCCTTCCCCCGACGTGATCCTGCTCAACCTGCGCATGCCCAGGATGGACGGGCACGGCGTGCTCCAGCAGCTCAGGAAGCAGGCCTCCACCCGGCACATCCCCTGCATCGTGTTCACGGGCGACGTGCGCTACGAGCAGATGGGGCGTGCGGTCATGGAGGGCGCCGACGCCTTCCTCTCCAAGCCGGCCGAGCCCCGGGAGGTGCTGCGCTTCGTGCAGGCGCTCGTCCGGGACAGCGCCCGGGGCGAGGGGCCGGGCGAGCACCCCGCCACCTGAGCGGCGCCGCCTGCCCGAGCTCCCCGAGGTCACGGTCTACGTCGAGGCTCTCGACCGTCTCCTCACCGGCCGTGTCCTGCGGAAGATCCGCGTCCGGAGCCCCTCCCTGCTGCGCACCTGGGATCCGCCCCTGTCCACCGCCGAGGGGCGGAGCGTGGAGGGCTTCCGCCGCCTGGGCAAGCGCGTGGTGTGGGCGTTGGAGGACGACCTCTTCCTCGTCGTCCACCTCATGGTCACCGGCCGCTTCCACTGGAAGAAGCCCGGTGCGGCCGTGCCCCGGAAGAGCGCCCACGCCGCGTTCGACTTCGACCACGGCACCCTCCTCCTCACCGAGGCCGGCACACGCAAGAAGGCCACGCTGCACGTGGTGCGGGGGGAGGCGGCCCTCGAGGCGTTGGACCCGGGAGGGGTGGAGCCCCTGGAGGCGGACCTGGACGCGTTCCGGGGGGCGCTCCTGCGGGAGAGCCACACCCTGAAGCGCGCCCTCACCGACCCCCGCCTGCTCAGCGGCATCGGCAACGCCCACTCCGACGAGATCCTGCTGGAGGCCGGCCTCTCACCGGTGCAGCGCACGGGAAACCTGACCGACGAGGAGGTGGAGCGGCTGTGGCGGGTCACCCGGAAGAGCCTCGCCCGCTGGACCGAGCGCCTGCGGGAGGAGACGGGGGAGGGCTTCCCCGAGAAGGTCACCGCGTTCCACCCCGCCATGGCCGCCCACGGCAAGTTCGGGGAGCCGTGTCCCCGCTGCGGCACACCCATCCAGCGCATCGTCTACGCCGACCGGGAGACCGACTACTGCCCCACGTGCCAGACGGGCGGCAAGCTCCTGGCCGACCGGGCCCTTTCCCGGCTCCTGGGGGAGGACTGGCCGCGCACCCTGGAGGAGCTCGAGGAGATGCGGGAGGAGCGGCGGCGCTGAGGCCGGGCCGGACCCGGAGGAGGCGTGGCGCTCCGAAGGAGTGTTGCTCCGACCTGTCGCATTGTGTATCGTACGATACGACGCGCCGACAGCAGAGAGGCGCGGCGGCGGAGAGCGACGCCAGCATGGAGGTGGACCCATGGGATGGGACTGGGGCTTCGGGTTGTTCGACGTGGAGGACTTCGTCGGCGGGCGGAGCGGCCGCAAGGGCCGGGGCGGCCGGCGCCGCTGGCAGGGCCCCCGCCGGGGCTTCTTCCGCTCGGGGGAGGTGCGCCTGGCGCTCCTGGGCCTCCTGGAGCAGGCGCCCGGCCACGGCTACGACCTCATGAGGCGCCTGCAGGACCGCTCGGGCGGCCTCTATCAGGCCAGCGCCGGGACCGTCTACCCGGTGCTCCAGCAACTCGAGGACGAGGGGCTGGTCCGCTCCCGGGAGGAGGCCGGCAAGAAGGTCTACGAGATCACCCAGGCGGGCCGGGACGAGTTGGCCCGTGAGCGGGACAGCGTGGACGCCATCTGGCGCCGGGCCGCGAAATGGCGGGAGTGGGGCTGCCGCATGGGTCCCGAGACCGTCGAGGTCGCCGCCGCCGTCGGCCGCCTCACCAAGAGCGCGTTCACGGCCGCCGGGCGTGGCGAGGGAGCGGTGGAGAAGGTGGTGGAGGTGCTCCGGGAGGCCCGGGAGCGGCTGGAGGCGTTGGAGGGCGGCGCGTAGCCATCGGGCGCCGCCCTCCCGCCGGGACCGGGGCCGGGGCCGCTACAGGGGCACGTCCATGGTGCCCCGGGACACGTGGACGGCGCGCCCGCCCACCCGCACCCGCCTCACCGCCCCGTCTTCCACCGTGGCCTCGGCCTCGAGGCGGCTGGGCCGGCCCATCTCCTCGCCCTGGATGAGCCGCCATGTGTGCACCCCGTCCAGCTCCGCCCGCTTCCCGAGGTAGCCGGCCAGCGCGGCGGCGGCCGAGCCGGTGGCAGGGTCTTCCGGGACCCCGGACCCGGGGGCGTACATGCGCACCCGGAAGTCGGCGTCGCCGGTCCCCCGGGCGGGGGTCACCACGTACACGTGGTGGTGCGGCGTGTCGGCCAGCAGGCGCTCCCACACGGCCATGTCCAGGCGGGAGCGGGCCAGCGCGCCGGCGTCCCGCACGGGCACGATGGTGTAGGGGAGCCCCGCCGACACCACCTCGGGCTCCAGCCCCGCCGCCCCCACCTCGCCTGGGGGCAGCCCCAGGAGGCGGGCGAGCTCGTCCGCCGACGCCTCCACGGGCCCGTGCTCGGGGAGCACCGCCGTGGTGAGGCGGGCGAAGGTGGGCCGTCCCGCCTCCAGCGTCACCTCCACCGGCACCCGTCCGACGTTCTCGTCCAGCGCCACGGTGAGGGTCTCCCTCGGCCCCTCCAGGGCCGCCCCGCTGGCGGAGCCCCGCTCGCCCTCCCCAAGCGACGCCAGGAACCAACCGGCACCCACCGAGGGGTGGCCGGCGAAGGGCACCTCCACGGCGGGGGTGAAGATGCGCACCCGGCGCGTGCCGCCCTCGGCCTGGGCCGGGGAGAAGAACACGCTCTCGGAGAGGTTCATCTCCCGGGCCACCGCCTGCATGGTGGCGTCGTCCAGCCCGGCGGCGTCGGGGAACACCCCCAGGGGGTTTCCGCCGAACACCCGGTCGGTGAAGACGTCCAGGACGTGGAACTCCAGGCTCCGGCTTCCTCCGCCACCTTCCATCACGGCCTCCAATCCCCCAAGATGAATGTCTCCTCCCCGCGAACCTCAGGCTCCGGCGGGAACCTCAGGCGCCCCCAAGCGTTAGGAAACCAGCGCGCACCCTGCACGGGAGACCCTCCGATGCTCATCCGCAAGAAGCGTCCTGGCGACGGCGACATCCCCTCCTCCGAGATCACGCCCGAATCCGTCTACCTCGACCGCCGCCAGTTCATGAAGGCCGCGGGCCTCGCGGCGGCGGCCGGCTCGATCCTGCCCACGGCCGCGGCGGCGGCGTGCAGCCCCGGGGAGGCGCCCGACGACAAGCCGAACACGTACGAAGAGATCACCACCTACAACAACTTCTACGAGTTCGGCACGGACAAGAGCGACCCGTCCAGGAACGCGGGCGACTTCAAGCCCGAGCCGTGGACGGTGGAGGTGGCGGGGCTGTGCGAGAACCCCGGCAAGTATGCCCTGGAGGACTTCCTCAAGGGCTACGACGTGGTGGACCGCACCTACCGCCACCGCTGCGTCGAGGCGTGGTCCATGGTCATCCCGTGGCGGGGCGTCCACCTCACCGAGGTGGTGCAGCGCCTCTCGCCCACCCCCGACGCGCGCTACATCAAGTTCACCACGGTGATGCGTCCCTCGGAGATGCCGGGCCAGAAGATTCCCGTCCTGCCGTGGCCCTACGTGGAGGGGCTCCGCCTGGACGAGGCCACCAACGAGCTGCCGCTGCTGGTGACGGGCATCTACGGCAAGGACCTCCTCAACCAGAACGGGGCGCCGCTCCGCCTGACGGTTCCGTGGAAGTACGGCTTCAAGAGCGTCAAGTCCATCGTGAAGATCGAGTTCACCAAGGACATGCCGCAGAACACCTGGCACGTGCAGACGCCCAACGAGTACGGCTTCTTCGCCAACGTGAACCCCAAGGTGGATCACCCGCGCTGGAGCCAGGCCCGGGAGCGGCGCATCGGCGAGTTCAGGAAGCGCGACACGCTCATGTTCAACGGCTACGGTGAGCAGGTCGCCCCCATGTACGCGGGGATGGACCTCCGCAAGTGGTACTGACGGAGGGTTGATGCCGACGCGCCTCCGCCGGAGGGTGCTCCTCCTCAAGGCGGGGGTGTGGGCCGCGTGCCTGATCCCCCTGGGGTTGGTGCTCTACCGCTTCTTCCTGGGCGACCACCTGGGGGTGAACCCCATCGAGGCCGCCGAGCACTGGTCGGGGGCCTCGACCCTCATCGTCCTCCTGGGCGCGCTGGCCGTCACCCCCGTGCGGCGCATCACCGGGTGGAACGACCTGCAGAAGGCCCGCCGGCTCATCGGCCTGTTCGCCTTCTTCTACGCGTGCCTGCACCTCCTCAGCTACGTGGTGCTCGACCAGTTCTTCGCGTGGCACTACATCGTGGAGGACATCGCCAAGCGGCCCTACATCCTGGTGGGCACCACCGCCTTTCTGCTCCTCCTCCCCCTGGCCCTCACCTCCACCAGGGGGTGGATCCGGCGCATGGGGAAGAACTGGACGCGGCTGCACCGGGCCATCTACGTGGCGGGGGCGCTGGGGGTGATCCACTGGTGGTGGCTGGTGAAGGCCGACGTGCGTGAGCCGGCCATCGCCGGGGGCCTCCTCATCACTCTGCTCTGGCTGCGGGTCGTGTGGGTGATCCGCCGCCGTGTCGAAGGAGGCAGGGCCCGGGCGGCGCGGCAGACCGTGATGGAGGGAGAGCCGGCATGATGGAGCTGCTGACGGAGCCGTGGCCGTGGTGGGTGGGCGGCCCCCTCCTGGGGCTCGCGCTGCCGGCGTTGCTGCTGGCGGGCAACCGCCTCTTCGGCGTGTCGGCCAACTTCCGCCACGTGTGCGCGGCCGGCCTCCCCTGCAGGAGCGAGTACTTCCGCTACGACTGGCGGCGGGCCGGGGTGTGGAACCTGGCCTTCGGCGTGGGCATCGTCCTGGGCGGCTTCCTCGCCGGGTGGCTCCTGGCCAACCCCCATCCGGTGGCCATCGCCGCCTCGACCAAGGCCGACCTCACTGCGCTGGGCATCACGGACTTCACGGGCCTGGTGCCGCGGCAGCTCTTCACGTGGAGGGCGCTGCTCACCCCCGGAGGCCTGGTCCTCCTGGGGGCCGGCGGCTTCCTGGTGGGCTTCGGCACGGCCTACGCCGGCGGCTGCACGTCGGGCCACGGCATTTCGGGCATCGCCGACCGGCAGCCCGCCTCCTTCCTGGCGGTGGCGAGCTTCTTCGCGGGCGGCATCCTGGCCACGCACCTCCTCCTGCCCCTGGTCCTGCCCGGTCTGCTCGGGGGCGCCCCATGACGCCCGCGGTGGCGTCCCACGAGCGGCCCGAGCTCCACAACGACGACGTGGAGCGGGAGCGGCCCGTGTCGGGGGGGCGGGAGCTCGTCCTCTACCTGGTGATGGGGGTGGTGTTCGGCGTGGTGCTGGTGCGCTCGGAGGTGGTGTCCTGGTTCCGCATCCAGGAGATGTTCCGCTTCCAGGGCTTCCACATGTTCGGCATCTTCGCCACCGCCATCCCCACCGCCATGCTCTCCCTCTGGCTGCTCCGTCGCTTCGGCGTGCACGCCCTGGACGGGAGCCGGGTGGAGGTGCCGCCCAAGGCCATGGGGCGGGGCTACCGCTACGTGTTCGGCGGCTTCGCCTTCGGCCTGGGATGGGCGTTCACCGGCGCGTGCCCGGGGCCCCTCATGGCGCTGGCCGGGAGCGGCGTGGGCGTCATCGTGTTCGTGCTGGCGTGCGCCGTGGCCGGAACCTGGGTGTACGGCCACCTCAGGCCGCACCTGCCCCACTACTGATCCGGAGCGAGCTGCCATGCGACGACGCGACTTCCTGCTGAAGGGGGCCGCGGGGGCGGGCGCCCTGACCGCCCTGGGCGCTTCCGCCGCGTCGGCCGCCGACGTGGCCGGCCTCCCGGACGAGGCCCTGCCTCCTTCCATCGCCCGCCTGCGCCCGGTTGACGCGCCGCCTCCCATCTCCGAGGCCGAGCGGGCCGAGCGCCGCCGGGCCGCCCAGGGCCTCATGGCCGACCTGGGGATGGCGGCGCTGTTCGTCGAGCCGGGCGCGAACCTCACCTACTTCGGCGACATCCCGTGGGGGAGGAGCGAGCGCGTGTTCGGACTCCTCATCCCCGCCCGGGGCGAGGCCGTGGTCATCTCCCCGGCGTTCGAGGCCGAGCGGGCCCGCCTGGGGGTGAAGGACCGCTTCGAGATCCGGGCGTGGCAGGAGGACGAGAGCCCCTATGCCCTCATCGTGGACACGGTGCGGGGCATGGGCGTGCGCTCGGGCGCCATCGCCGTCGACCCCAGCGCCCGGGTGTTCGTGCACCATGGCCTCGAGCGCGCGGCGGGCTCCGCCCACACGGTGGTGTCGGGGGCCCCGGTGGTGGAGGGCACCCGGGGGGTGAAGACGCTCCACGAGGTGGACATCATGCGCTTCGCCAACCGCATCACCCTGGACGCCTACCACGCGGCCTTCGAGACGCTGCGCCCGGGGATGACCCAGCAGGACCTGGCCCGCAACGTATCCGCCGCCATGACCAAGCTGGGCCACGAGGGCTACGCCCTGGTGCTCTTCGGCCAGTCGGCGGCGTACCCCCACGGCGCGCCGAACCCGGCGCCCCTGGCCGAGGGCGACGTGGTGCTGGTGGACGGCGGGCTGGTGGTGCACGGCTACGAGTCCGACGACACCCGCACGGTCACCCTGGGCCGTCCCTCCGACGAGGCCCGTGCGGTGTTCGACGTGGTCCACGAGGCCCAGGCCGCCGCGCTGGCGCAGGCCCGCCCCGGCGTCCCCGCCGGCAGCGTGGACAAGGCCGCACGGGACGTCATCACCGCCGCCGGCTACGGCCCCGGCTACCGCCTCTTCACCCACCGCCTGGGCCACGGCATCGGGCTGGAGGGGCACGAGTGGCCCTACCTGGTGAAGGACAGCACGGTGGAGCTTCGCCCCGGCATGACGTTCTCCGACGAGCCCGGCATCTACCAGTACGGGAAGTTCGGGCTCCGCCTGGAGGACATCATGGTGATCACCGAGACCGGCGCCGAGCTCCTCACCGAGCCCGCCACGACGCTCCGTTTCGACCCCGCCTGAGGCCCACGTGACGCTGACGACGACGCTCCGCACCCGCCGCTTCGCCTTCGCTCCCGCCCTCGCCGTGGCCGTCCTGTGCGCCGCCGCGGGACCGGCCCGTGCCGCCGCCCTTCCCGCGCCGTCCTCGATCACGCCGGCCCCGCGCCAGTCGCTCACCGGCACCGTCATCGACAGCGAGGGCCAGCCTGTGGCGGAGGCCCGGGTGGTGGTGGTGGAAGCCGACCGGGTGGTCCTCACCGACGCCCGGGGCGCGTTCCGCTTCGCCGAGTTGGCGGCGGGGCGCTACACCTTGGAGGTGACCCGTCCCGGCTACGAGGCCCGGCTGGTCACCGTGGACGCGCCGGGATCGGTGGACGTGACGCTGCGGCCGAGTCCGCTGCCCGTCCAGGCCCTCACGGTCACCGTGACCCGGGGCGCCCTCTCCCCCCTGCGCTCGCCCCTGGCGGCGTCGGCGGTGGGGCGGGAGGCGCTGGACCGGGACCACGGCATCTCCCTGGCGAAGACGCTGGAGCGCCTCCCCGGCGTGCGCGACCTCAGCACCGGCCGGGAGATCGGGAAGCCCGTCATCCGGGGGCTGAGCGGCAGCCGGGTGCTGGTCCTCTCCGACGGGATGCGCCTCGAGGACTACGCCTGGAGCGACGAGGACGGCCCCTCGGTGGACGCCGCCATGGCCGACCGGGTCGAGGTGGTGCGGGGCCCCGCCACCGTCCTCTACGGCGCCGACGCGGTGGGGGGCGTGGTGAACGTCATCCCCCGGCCCATCCCCTTCGCCGCCGACGGCGGCAGCTCCTTCGACGGCTCGGTGGAGCTGGGCGCCCGCTCCAACAACCGGGAGGGCGACCTGGTCTTCCGGGGCGAGGGCGCCAGCGGGCCGTGGGGGTGGCGGGTCACCGCCGCCGGACGCAAGGCCGAGGCGCTCCACACCCCCGAAGGCGAGCTCGACAACACCGGCTTCTTCGGTCTCACCGGCGAGGCCGCCGTAGCCCGCCGGGGCGAGTGGGGCTCCCTCACCGCCCGCTACGTCCGCTACGGCGGCGAGTTCAAGCTGCTGGAGGAGGACGCCCCGGCCGGCGGCGACAACCCCGCCGGAGAGGAGGGGGGGCCGGAGCGGAAGCTCTCCGACGACCGGGTGCAGGTGCTGGGCAACTTCCCCGTCGGGGGCGTGCGCCTCGAGGCCCGCTTGCAGGGGCAGCGCCACCACATGATCGAGCTGGAGGACAACCCCGCCGCCGACCCCTCCCTGCCGCCCACCGAGGTGAACGTCTTCGACCTGGTCCTCTCCACCGGGCTGGGCGAGCTGCTCCTCCACCACTCCCTCCCCGGCGGCTTCGAGGGCACGGCGGGCGTCACGGGCAAGCTCCAGAGGAGCACCGGCAGCGGGGTCATCCCCCTGGTGCCCGACGCGAACATGGCCGGAGGCGGCGCGTTCGTGCTGGAGCGGTGGCAGCGGGGTCCCCTCACCCTCCTCGGGGGCGCCCGGGCCGACCTCCAGAAGATCGACGCCACGGGGCATCCCCAGCGGGCCTTCGAAGCGTACACCGGGAGCGTGGGCGCCGCGCTGGAGGCGCTGCCCGGGATCTCCCTCACCGCCAACGTGGGGACGGCGTGGCGCGCCCCCACCCTGTTCGAGCTGTACGCGTCGGGGCCTCGCCTGGGCGAGGCCCGCTACGAGATTGGCGACCCCTCCCTGGGGAAGGAGCGGGCCCTGGACGTGGACGCGGGGCTGCGCTGGGAGAAGGACCGGGTGCGGGGGCACGTCGCCCTCTACCGGAACGACTTCAGCGATTTCCTCTACATCCAGCCCACCGGACGGACGCAGGATGGCTACGCCGTGTACGAGTACCGGCAGGCCGACGCGGTGCTGAAGGGCGGCGAGGCGTCGCTGGAGGTGGAGGCCGGGCCGTGGCTGGCCGTGTCCGCCACGGGCGACCTGGTGCGGGCCACCAACCAGGACACCGACGAGCCCCTCCCCCTGATCCCGCCGAAGAAAGCGACGCTGCGGGCGGAGCTCCACGGCTCGCCGTCCTGGGCCGAGCGGGCGTTCGTGTCGGTGGAGGGGGAGCTGGTGGCGGCCCCGGACCGGCTGAACCCGCTGGACATCCCGGTGGACGGCTATCAGCTCCTGAACTTCGCGGCGGGCGCCGACGGACGCTGGGGCGGGCGCGACCTGCGCGTGGACCTCTCCGTCCACAACGCCCTGGACACTTCCTACCGTGACTTCCTCAGCCGCTACAAGGCCTTCGCCCTGAACCCGGGCCGGGACGTGAGCCTGAGCGTGCGCGTGGGGCTGTGAGGCGGCGGCCGTCCCTCAGTTGAAGCGCCGCCCCCCGCCGCCGCCGAAGCGGGGGTTCACCACCGTGTTGAAGATGGAGCCGAAGCGGTAGCTGATGCCGAAATAGGTGTTGTAGCTGAAGTCGGTGGCGAGCTGCTGGAGCTCCAGGAGCACGTCCTCCTCCGAAAGCGACGCGGCGGGGATGTGGAGCTGGTCGCGGATCCACTGGTAGTTGCCGCCCACGTTCAGGGAGAAGCCCTGGAAGAGGCGCACGTTGAGGCGTCCCCCCAGCTCCATGCGCCAGCGCTTCAGGTCGTAGAAGTAGTGGGAGCCGGTGAGGTTCACGTTCGCCTGCCCCCACGGCTGCACGAGGTCGATGGAGCCGGTGAGGGACTCGTTCACCCGGGTCTCGGAGATGCGGCCGTAGATGGTCTCCTGCTCCCAGTCGAAGTAGCGGGGGCCCACGAGGTACTGGAGCGTCACGGCCCGGCGCGTGGATTCGTCGTACGGGAAGAGGCTGTACTCCACGCCGGCCGCGAGTTGGGCGTAGGCCCGCTCGTTGAGCTGGGTGTCCCGGCCCCCCTCGGCGCGCACACCCGCGGCCCAGTGCTCGCCCAGGCTCTTCACCACGAGCCCCTGCACGCGCCAGTTCTCCTTGAGGCTGTGGAGGGTGCTGTCCTCCAACTGGAAGGTCTGGGTCTCCCGGTTGTAGCGGGCGTCCACGTTGAGCTTCCACGCCTGGGTGGTGCGGTTGGCCGACGCCGAGCCCCCGAGCTCGACCGAGCTCTGCTGCGACTCGCCGTCCAGGTTGCCGTTGAGGCCCAGGCGGAAGACCCAGAAGTCCCACGGGTCGTGCAGCGGCGTGCCGACGGCCTCCTCCTCGCCCTCGCCGGGAGGCCGGGCGCTCACCTGGAGGCGCTCGGCCGACGCCGTGGACAGCGCGTAGGGGACGAGCCCCAGCCCGATGCGGTCGGCGAGCCCCCGGCGCACCTCGTCGTCGGTGGCGTCGGCGGGGGAGTCGAAGAGGAGCTCGCCCCGCTGGCCTTCGAAGCCGTCCCGCCCCAGGAACTCGAGCGTGTAGCGTCGGCCCCCGCCGCCGGCTCCCTGGCTGGTGATGATGACCTGGACGTCCGAAGCCTGCCGGTCACGCACCCAGCTCACCCAGTCGAGCTGCACGCGGAAGAAGTCCTGGTCGCAGCCCCGGGTCTGGCAGTCCAGGTACACGCGCAGGGGCTGGTCCGACGTCAGGTCCTGCTGGGCCGCCACGGGGGACACCGCCAGAGCGAGGAGGGCGGCGGCGAGGAGCGGCGCGCGGGATCCTGCCATGCGTCGGGCCTCCTTGGTCGGGTGGGCGGTCGGGGCGGGGCCTCAAGAAAGAGGGACCCACGATGCGGGGGAAAGGTTCAAGCGTGGATGTGGAGAAGGGGCACCGGGCAGGGCCATCCTGACAACGCTGTAGGATCCCCGGGGGTCTTTCGTATGTAGGACCAGAGCGGGGCACGGGTTCGCCGACAGCAGGCCGGCGGTCCGGGCTCCCAGGACCCCGGAGGGCAGATGATCGAACACGGCACCCCCACACTCCTCCTCGCGGCCGCCCTCCTGGGCGTCGCGTCCGGCGGCCTCGCCGCCCAGCAGACCCAGGGCGACCTGGTCGGCGTCGTCGTGGAGGACGCCCACATGACGGCTCTCCCGGGTGTGCGCGTGACGATCCTGGACAAGAACCGGAGCGCCGTCACCGACGACGACGGTTCCTTCACCTTCGAAGGGCTGACCTCCGGCACGGTGTCGGTGCAGATCGAGAAGCCCGGCTTCGTGAAGATGGTCGAGGACATCCAGGTCGATCCCGGCGAGCTGACGCTGGTGCGCTTCGAGGTGCCGGCCCTGACCGCGATCCTCGACGAGCTCACCGTGGCGGCCCGCCGCAGGGCCGCCGTGACGAACCTCGCCGAGTCCGTGGTGGACGGGGACGACGACCAGACCCACGCCCAGACTGCCGTGGACCTGCTGGCGTCGCGCATCCCCGGCGTGCTGGTGACCCGGGGCGACAACACCATGGGCCACAGCCTGACGGTGCTCATCCGGGGCGTGTCGTCGGTGAGCCTCAGCAACGCCCCCGCCGTCTACGTGGACGGCACCCGCATGGAGTTCCTGGATCAGCTGCTGGACATCCCCGCGTCGGACGTGGCCCGCATCCGGGTGCTCCGGGGCGCCTCGTCGGAGTCGCGCTACCCCGACTCCGCCAACGGGGTGATCATCATCGAGACCCGGAGGGGCCCCGGGGGGACGGGCGAGGAAGCCTGATTTCCCTTAGAATATGCGGATGAAATCAGCCATCCGCGTCACCTCCACCGCCGCCCTCGCCCTCCTCGCCGCCGGCTGCGCCACCGCCGGCCCGAGGGGGCCCTCCGGGGCGACCCCCCCCACCGCGCCCCTCAAGCTCGAGGCCCTCCCGCCGTACGCCGTGTACGGTCCCGGGGGCCAGAGCGCCACGCTGGACGACGTGGTGGAAGCCATGGGCGGGGTCGACGTCGTGTTCGTGGGCGAGGAGCACGACGACTCCATCGGCCACGTCGTGGAGGACCAGCTCCTCCAGAAGGCCTACGCCCGCTGGGCCTCCACCGGGGAGGGCTCGCCCCACGCCGGCGCCGGCGCGCTCAGGCGGGCCGCGAACCCCCGGGTGCTGGCCGTCTCCATGGAGATGTTCGAGACTGACGTCCAGCTCGTGCTGAACGAGTACCTGGAAGGGTTCATCACCGAGGACCAGTTCCAGGCCGCCAGCCGCCCCTGGCCCAACTACGACGCCGCCTACCGGCCGATGGTGGAGTTCGCCAGGGAGCACGGCGTCCCCGTGGTGGCCGCCAACGCGCCGCGGCGCTACGTGAACATGGTCACCCGGGAGGGGCCGGAGGCGCTGGGGAAGCTGCCCGACGAATCGAAGGCCCTGCTGCCCCCGCTCCCCTACGCCCGCCCCTCGGCGGAGTACCACGCCCAGTGGGACTCGGTCATGGCCGAGGCCATGGGGGGGAGCGACCACGCGGCCGCGAGCGAGAACATGTTCCAGGCGCAGGCCCTGTGGGACGCCACCATGGGCTGGTCCATCGCTCGGGCGCTGGCCCACTTCGCCCAGGGGAACCCCCTGGTGCTCCACTACTCCGGCAGCTTCCACTCCCAGACCGGCACGGGTACCCCCGAGGCGCTGCACCAGTACGCCCCGGGTGCCCGCTTCATGGTCGTGGTGATGAAGAGCGTGAAGGACCCCCGGGTGGAGAAGCCCGGCGACCGGGGGCTGGGGGAGTACGTGGTGCTGACCCGGGAGAAGCCGGGCGCCGGGGAAGGGGAGGGCGGGGGGCGGTAGCCGGACGGCGCACCGCCGCCCCCTCCAGCCACCCCTGCGCCTCCAGGTAGGCCCGGAAGCGGGGGTCGGACAACGAGAGCGGCGGCAGGTACTCGCCGAGGAGCGTCCGCTCCCACCACCGTCCCGTCGCTCGCCGCTCGGCCCGGGTGCTGAAGCGGTAGCGGTAGAGGCGCGCCCGGATCCAGCGCGGGGGATGGTCGGGGAAGGGGTCGCCCGCCAGCAGCCCGATCACCGCCCGGTCACCCTCCAGGAGGTGCCCCACCAGGCTCAGGACCCACGGGTGATGCGCCGGGGACGACATGGCGGCGAACCACATGAGCCAGTCCAGGCGCAGGTGGTACGGCGTGATCACCGCAGGGGCCCGGGACGGGTCGCCCGGCTTCGCCTTGAACGCGTACGGCTTCCACGCGCTGGCCGCCGTGGGCACCGAATCGGCGGTGCCCTCCAGGATGATCTCGTCCCGCTCCCGGGTCACGCTGCCGAACGCCCCGTACGTGTTCACCAGGTGGAGGGGCTCGAAGCTGGCGTTCATGACCTGGCGGGACATGAACAGGTTGAGGGTGGGCCGGATGCTCAGGAAGACGACCACCGCCACCAGCGCCCACAGCGCCACCTGGTACGGGAGGGCGGGGGGCGCGAGGGGGGGCGCCCGCACGGGAAGCAGGTGGTGGAGGAGGCGGTCGTCGAAGCACGCGAACGCCAGGACGATGGTGAGCCAGTTGAGCCAGGAGAGGTTGCCCGAGAGGATGAGCATCCCCTGGAAGACCACCGTGAGGGCGCCCGCGATCCACGCCACCGGCGCCAGGCGGCGCGCCGCGAAGTAGCCGAAGGGCACGAGGAGCTCGACGAAGAGGGTGAACCCTCCGCCGACCTCGTGCACCCACATGGGCAGCTTGGCCAGGTACCAGCTCAGGGGGTTCGGGATGGGCTGGGTCTCGTAGTGCCAGCGCAGGCACGTGAGCTCGCGCCAGCACGGGTCGCCCCGGAGCTTGATGAGGCCGGCGCCGAGCATCACCCGGAACAGCTCCCAGCGGAACATCCAGATCACCACCACGGGGGGCGCCACGTCCCGGGCGCCCAGGAAGACGGCCAGGAAGCCCGACTCCAGGAGCATCATCTCCCAGCCGAAGCCGTACCACACCTGCCCCACGTTCACGAACGACAGGTAGAGCACCCAGAGCGCGCCCCACACCGCCATGCTCACCGGCGTGCCGAAGCGCTCCGAGAGGCCCGTGAGCGCGAAGGCCGCCAGCGCCACGCCGAGCCACGCCAGCGCCACGGCCGTGCCGTCCGAGTAGTGGAGGAAGAAGAGGCTGGGGCTGTCGCGGAAGCGGGCCCGCTCCAGGAAGTGGGGCACGGGCAGGAGCCCGTGGGAGCCCAGCAGCCCCCGGAACTGGTTGGCCGCCACGAGGAAGGCGACCAGGTAGATGAAGGCGAGCCCCCGCTGGAGGAGGAGCCGGGTCAGCCAGAAGCCGGTGGTTTCGCCGCCGTCCATGTCACTACCCCTCGTCCAGCACCCTCCCCAGCTTCTCCAACACCTTCGGCCACCCCGGCTTCATCCCCTGGAGTGCCGTCCGTCCCAGCGGCGACGCCAGGTCGAAGCCCTCCTGGGTGAGGCGGAGACGCGTGCCCCCGTCCTCCGGCTCCAGCCGCCAGGTGATGATCGTGTCCAGGGAGCCGACCGCGAAGCGGTAGCGGAGGAGGCGCTCCTCCTCCACCTCCAGGACCTCGCAGGGCTGCATCCCCCAGGGCCCCATGTCCAGCTCGAAGCGGTGGCCCACCACCGGGCGCACGTCGCCGGCGGCCCACCAGCGGGCGTGGAGGTCGGGGTCCGTGAGGGCCCGCCACACGGCGGCGGGCGGGTGGCGGTAGAGGTGCTCGACCTCGATCACGGCGGGGGTGCTCATCGCCTCTTCTCCTCTTCCTCGTCCAGGAGTCGCTCGAGGGACGTCATGCGCTCCTTCCAGTACCGGGAGAAGGCGTCCAGCCACGCCTCCACGTCGCGGAAGGGGCGCGGGTCCAGGTGGTAGTAGCGCTCCCGCCCCCGGGGCTCGTCCCGCACCAGGCCGCTCCGGCGCAGCACGCCGAGGTGCTCGGAGACGGCGGGGCGGCCGATGGCGAAGCCGGCCGCCAGGTCGCCGACGGAGCGGGGGCCGTCCCGCAGGCGCACCAGGATGTCGCGGCGCACCGGGTTGGCGAGGGCGGCGAAGACGTCGGGGTCGGGATCGCGGTGGGCGGCCATGGGCAGGATAATACGTCGGGAGATTCCGACGCGTCAAGGATGTCCGACGGATGTCGGCGCCCTGGCGGAAGGCCCGCGCCGCGCTCCAGGATGGGGGACGGGCATCGCCAGCCACAGCCTTCCCACGGAGGAACCTCCCAATGGCCACCCTCGGGCACGGCAAGATCTGCTACCTCCACGTCCCGGCCCTCGACGCGGAGACGTCGTCGGCCTTCTACAGGAAGGTGTTCGGCTGGAACGTCCGCCGGAGGGAAGACGGCGCCCTCTCCTTCGACGACGGCGTGGGCGAGGTGAGCGGGGCGTGGCTGGTGGGCCATCCGCCCATCGACGCCGGCTTCCTCTACATCATGACCGACGACATCGAGCGCACCCTCCGGAGCGTCGAGGAGGAGGGTGGCGAGGTGCTCGAGGCGCCGGACCCCGACGCCCCGGAGATCGTGGCCCAGATCCAGGACCTGGCGGGGAACGTCTTCGGCGTCTACCAGGAGCGGGGGCTGAAGGGACGGGAGGCGGGCGGGGCCGGATGACCCCGCCCGGGCTGGCGCGATCCGCCGATCCCGTCCTAGCATAGGCGCAACCCGTCCTCCCCGGTCTGGAGGCAGCCGTGCGCCTGCTCCGCCCACCGATCCTGGCCCTCGTCATCGTCGCCTGCTCCTCCGGCGACTCCGCCCCGCCCGCGGCCCAGGTCGTCGACAGCGCCGGGGTGAAGGTGGTGGTGAACCCGCCGCCGGACACCGCCGGCCCCTTCTTCCGCCTCTCCCCCGATCCCATCGCCACCATCGGCGGGGCAGGGGCGGAGGGCCCCGAGTACCAGCTCTTCCGGGTCGGGCACGGCACGGTGCTGGGGAGCGGGAACATCGTCGTGTCCAACGCCGGCACGGACGAGCTCCGCTTCTACGACCCCTCGGGCCGGTACGTCCGCAGCGCCGGCGGCAAGGGCGACGGCCCCGGCGAGTTCGCCGCGCCCTCCCTGGTGGGCGCGTTCGCGGGCGACTCGCTCATGGTGGCGGACGTGCGGCTCAAGCGGTACTCGGTGTTCGACTCGGCGGGGGCCTTCGTCCGCTCCTTCCCGGCGCCCGCCGAGCTGGGGTTCGGCTACCCCACCGTCGGCCTCCTCCGGGACGGCAGCGTGATGGCCCTCCCCCGCGGGGTGCCCGACGCCCCCCCGACCCCCCAGGTGGTGCGTGACCCGAAGCGCGTGCTGCGCGTCGCGCCCGACGGCGCCTCCACGAGCGCCTTCGGCGCCTTCCCCGGCGCGGAGGTGTCCATGGCGGGGCGGAGCGGCTTCCCCGTCATCTTCGGCCGTGACCTGCACGTCGCCGCCCGGGGGGACCGGGTCGCGGTGGGAAACGACGACAGCTACAGCATCCGCATCTACGACGGCTCGGGGGCGCTCCTCCACGTCGTGCGCCAGACGCGGGAGCCGGCCCGGGTGCAGCCGGGCGACTTCGACCGGGTCTTCCCGGAGGGGCTCCGCCCCGACGCCCCCCCGAGCGCCATGAAGACCGCCATGGCGCCGGCGCTGGAGCACATGCCCCACGTCACGACGTTCCCCGCCTACGGCGACCTCCTCCTCGACCGGTCGGGACGGCTGTGGGTGCCCGAGTACGACCCCACCGGCTTCAACGCGAAGAGCAGCTCGTACCAGGCGTTCGACGACGACGGCGTCTTCCTGGGCCGCCTCGACCTCCCCGACGGTGCCACGATCCTGGATGCCGGGCCGGACTGGCTGCTGGCCCGCTCGCAGGACGACCTGGACGTGGAGCGGGTGGTGCTCTACCGGCTCGTCCGCCCGGCCGGGGCGTGACGGGGATGGGGACGCGGCACCGCGGGCCTCCCCCCCGGGCCCTCGCCACGCTCCTTCTCGCCCTCCCGGTCGGCTGCTCCTCCGGCACCCATCGGGAGCGGACGGCCGGCGCCGCCGCCGACACGGTCCGCGCCACCGTCGCGTTCACCGTGGGGAGCGGCTCGTCGGCGGAGGAGTACCTCTTCGGCGACGTCACGTCGGTGGCGGGCGACGGCCGGGGTGTCCTCTACGTGGCGGACCGCATCGACTCCTCGGTGCGGGCCTTCGACGCGGACGGCGCCTTCCTCGGGTGGGTGGGGCGGAAGGGCGAGGGGCCGGGGGAGTTCTTCTGGCCCTTCGACGTCCTCATGGCGGAGGACGGCGTGCTCCAGGTGAGGGACGCCCGCCGCGTGACCAGCTTCGCCCGCAGGAGCGCGAGCGACGTGGCCGACTCGGCGGTCGCCACCTGGCCCCTCCCCGCCTACACCGACCTGGAGTCCCGTCGTGCCCAGCGGGTGGAGGGATCCTACTTCTATCCCAGCGCCATCTTCCCCACCGACGGGCCGCCCCGCTACTTCTACGCCCGCTTCGACGCCGGCGGTCTGTCCGGCGACACGGTCGACGTGCCGCCCCTGGCCCACCTGTCCGCCAACCGCACCGCCAGCTACATGGTGAACGCCCACTCCGGCCGCATGGTCGAGGGGCTCAACGTCGCCCCCTTCGAGCCGCGGGCCACCTGGGACATGACGTCGCAGGGCACGATCGTGGGGGGCGACGGCACTTCCGTGTGGCTGTTCTCCCAGGCGGGCGACACCCTCCGGAAGATCGACGAAGGCGGCGGCCGCCCCATCCCCCCGGGCGAGCGCAGGGACAGCCTGCGCGCCGTGGGCGTCCGCCTGGACGCCCTGCCCGTGCCCGTGGACAAGGTGCGGAACCTCTCCGAGGCCATCCGTGCCGACGCGTATCCCACCACCCTCCCCGGCCACGTGGCCGTGTTCGTCGGCGAGGGCGACCGCATCTGGATCGAGCGCTGGCCCTCCGAGGGTCAGGGCGACGCCCGCTTCTTCGACGTCGTGGACCTGGAGGGGACGCCGCTGGCCACCGTCGTCGTGCCGGCGCCCCTCCAGGTCGACCCTCCCCCGTTCTTCGGGACGTCCCGGATCTACGGCGTGGTGCGGGACCCGGAGACCGCCGTGGAGTCGGTGGTGGCAGCCACGTACCGGCTGCTCGGGGGTGGGGGGTGAGCCCACGGAGCGCTCTCGGGGCCGCGCCGCCTTCGGGCTCCCGCGATCCTCGCGGCGCTCCTCCTCGCCGCGTGCGGCACCGACGCCACCTCTCCGCCCGGCGGCGGGCCGGGCGCCCCCGCGTCGATCCGGATCGTCCCCGACACCCTCACGCTCTCGCCGGAGCGCCATGGGACGGGCGCCCTCCACGCCGACGTCCTGGACGGCCGGGGCAACCCGTGGGAGGGGCCGGTGTCGTGGTCGGAGGCAGAGGGGCCGGTGGCGGTCCTGGGCGACGGCGACTCCACCGACGTCGCGGTGGTGGCGTGGCTGGGTGGGGAGACTGTGGTCGTGGCCACGGCGGGCGGGGGGGGAGGCGCCCCGAGGGTGTCCGACTCCGCCGTGGTGCGCGTCGTCCCCGGGGCACCGGAGCTCGCCTGGGTGGTGCCGAACACGTTCGTGGCCGGCGCGTCTCCGGGGACCCTGACGGCGGTGGGCGCCAACGCCACCCGCACGGTCGTCACCTGGAACGGCACGGCGCTGGAGAGCGCCATCGCCGATCCCGGCTCCCTGTTCCACCCCGCCTCGGCCCGGGGCACGGCGCCTGCGGCGCTCCTGGCCGACGCCGGTTCGGCGGACGTGGCCCTCGTGACCGCGCCCCCGGGCGGCGGAGGCTCGGCGTCGATCCCGGTCTACGTCGTGGACCACGTCCCGGACCGGTTCGCAAGCGTCTCGGCGGGCGGCTTCCACAGCTGCGCCCTCGACCCGGACGGTCGCGGCTGGTGCTGGGGTACGGCCCAGGCCGGGCCCGGCGCCGCGCCGGGCGACGGCGGCGGCGCGCCGCGGCGTCCGATACCCGTCCCCGTGCACGGCGGCCCCCCGTTCGCGACGCTGGAGGCCGGGAGCGAGCGCTCGTGCGGGCTCACCCCCGCCGGGGCCGCCTGGTGCTGGGGGTGGGGGGTGGGCGGGACGCTGGGCGCGGGAAACCAGGCCAACCGGCCGGGCGGCCTCGCCTTCGACACCCTGGCGCTGGGAGGGGAGGTGGCGTGTGGCCTGGTGGACGGCGCGGCCTGGTGCTGGGGACGCCTCCCCGACCCCGTGTCCGCGCCCACCCCGGTGGACACTGGCCAGCGCTTCGTCGAGCTCGCGGTGGGCGACGAGCACGCGTGCGGCCTCACCGCCGACGGGTCGGCCTGGTGCTGGGGGGCGAACCCGGACGGCGGCCTGGGCGTGGCCGACACCGGCTACGTCGCGTCGCCCGAGCCGGTGGTGGGCGGGGTCCGCTTCCAGACCCTCGACGCCACGGACGACACCACGTGTGGCCTCAGGGTGGACGGCGCGGCGTTCTGCTGGGGCGCGTGGCACCTCGATCCGGGGCCGGGCCACACCCTCACCGTGCCCCTGCACGTGGCCCAGGGCACCACCTTCCGCGCCCTCTCCACCGGGGCGGCGCGGGCGTGCGGCCTCACGGAAGACGGCGCGGCTTACTGCTGGGACGGCAGCGACCCCGCCGCCGAGGTCCCCGGAGGGCACGTCTGGTCCACGCTCTCGGCCGGCCGCGAGCACACGTGCGGCGTCACCAGGGACGGGGCCGTCTGGTGCTGGGGATTCAACGAGTACGGCCAACTCGGCACGGACCGCTCGCTGGATCCCCCGGGCTACCCCCGCTCGGCGGAGCCCCTTCCGCTGGCGTTCGGGCCGTAGGGGGGCCGCGGGGTAGGGGGAGGCCCCCCCTGGCGGGCCGTCCCCGGGACGCGCCGTCCCGCTTCCGGACGCTCCGGCCGTCTACGGACAGAGGCCTGACCCGTCGTAACCCGAAGCCACCGAGGCATATCCAGCCGCCCGTCGCCCCGGGCACCGTTCTTGACACCCGGGCGCTCCGTCTCCCTCCGATCGAGGCCCCATGACGAGCGACCTCCGTCCCGTCCTCCGCGCGCTGCGCCGCTCGCCCGCCAGCGCCGGCGCGGCCGTCCTCACCCTGGCCCTGACGCTGGGCGTGGGCGCATCCGTGTTCGCCGTCGTGGACGCGGTCCTCCTCACCCCGCCTCCCTTCGCCGACCCCGGCGCCCTGGTGACGCTGGGGGAGGCGCCCGCCGGCGACCCCGGCGCCGCGCCCCGGCCGGTGGCGCCCTCCACCTTCCAGGCGTGGCGGGAGCGGGCGACGGACGTGGCGTCGCTGGAGGCGTGGGACGCCACCAACGTCACCCTCACCGGTGTGGGGGGGGCCGAGCGGGTGAGCGCCACGGACGTGACGCCGGGCTTTCTCTCCCTGCTGGGCGTGAGCCCCGCCCTGGGCAGGGGCTTCGGTCCGGACGACGCGGGGCGGCCGGTGGCCGTGGTCAGCGACGCGTTCTGGCGGACGCGTCTCGGGGCCGACCCGGCCGCCCTTGGGCGGACCCTCGTCCTGGGCGGCCGGGGCTACACGGTGGTGGGCGTGCTCCCCGCCGGCTTCGCCTTCGCCCTGAACCGCGGCGACGTGTGGCGCCCCCTCCCCCCGGACCTCGGGGGACAGGTCCGAGTGGTGGCGCGCCTCCGGATCGGCGCGTCCCGGGAGACGCTGGCCTCGGCGCTGGATGAAATCCCGGAGGCTTCGGGGCCGGAGATGCGGGCCGTGGCGACCCCGATGGCGCTGGCGGTGTCCGGTGACGCCCGCCGGCCCCTCCGCCTCCTGGCCGGCGCCGCCCTGCTGGCCGTCCTCCTGGCCTTCGTGAACCTGGCGGGGCTCCTGGTGGTGCGGGCCATGGACCGGCGCCAGGAGCTGGCGGTGCGGCGCGCCCTGGGCGCCCGCCGCTGGGAGGTGGCCCGGCGGCTCCTCACCGAGGCCGTGGTGCTGGCCCTCCTGGGCGCCCTGGGGGGCGCGGTCCTGGCCTCCCTCCTCACGCCCGCGGCCGGCCATCTGGTGGCGGCGCGCTTCGGCGGCGTCGCGGCGGGCGGCGTCGCCCTGGGATGGGCCCCCATCCTCCTCATGACGCTGGCGGCCGTGGCCCTGGCGTGCGCGAGCGGGCTCCTGCCCGCCGCCGGGTCGGCGCGGTGGAGCGTGACCGAGGTGCTCAGGAGGGGCGTGACAGCGTCCCCCGGCGAGCTCACCGCGCGGAGGGTCTTCGTGGCCGCCGAGGTGGGCCTCGCGTTCGTGCTGCTGGTGGCCATGGCGCTGGTCGGGGGGACGCTCCTGCGCGTGCTGGCCGTGGACCCGGGCTTCGACGCCCGGGGCGTGACCGCCCTCCAACTCTCCCTTCCCGACGCCGCCTACCCCACGGACGGGAGCGTGGCCGCGTTCTACGGCGCCCTCCAGGGCGCCCTCGACGACCGCCTGGGCCCCGGCGCCGCCGCGGTGGTGGACGAGCTTCCCCTCACCGGAGACCGGGGCCGCACGCCCGTGGCCGCCCAGCCCGGCGACGCGGCGGGCGCGGCCGGGACGGAGGCGGTGGTCCGGACGGCCAGCCCCGGCTACTTCCGCGCCATGGGCATCCCGCTCCGGGCCGGCCAGACGTTCGACGACGGCGACGCCGCCGACGCCCCGCCCCGGGTCGTGCTGAGCGCCGCCCTGGCCCAGGCGCTCTTCGGCGCCGGGCCCGCCCAGGGCCGCCGCGTGTGGCTGCCGGCGCGCCAGGCGTGGGCCGACGTGGTGGGGGTGGTGGGGGACGTGAAGCACCGCACCCTGGAGGAGGCGCCCCTCCCCACCCTCTACCTCTCCAGCCTCCAGGCGCCCTCGCCGTCGAGCGTGGTGGTGGTCCGGAGCGGGCGTCCCAGCGGGGACGTGGCCGCGGCGGTGCGGGACGCGGTGCGGGCCCTGGACGCCGCCCTGCCCGTGTACCGGGTGCGGCCCATGGAGGCCGTGGTGGACGCCTCCCCGGGCGTCCCCGCCCGTCGCCTCCTGGCCGCCGCCTTCGCCCTCTTCGCCGCCCTCGCCGTGGCGCTGAGCGCCATCGGCCTGTTCGGCGTGGCCGCCCACGACGTGGCCCGGCGGCGTCCCGAGCTGGCCCTGCGGGCCGTCCTGGGGGCCGAGCCCGGGCGCATCCTGGGCGCCACCCTGGGCGGCGGCGCCCTCACCGTGGTCGCGGGGCTGGCGGTGGGCGCGCTCCTCTCCTTCTGGGCGGTGCGGGCCCTGGACGGCCTCGTGCAGTGGACGGGCGGGGAGGCCGCCCTCACCGCGGCGGGCGCCGCGGCGCTGCTCCTGCTGGTGGGGGCGACGGCGGTGCTGCCGGCGGCGCTGCGGGCTGCCCGGACGGACCCGGCGGCGGTGCTGCGGGGGGAGTAGAGGGGGCGGGGGCGTTCACGTCGCCAGCACGGCCAGCAGCTCGCTCGGCGTCACCACCGCCGTGGTGCGGGGCCGGGCTCCGGCGAGCGCCGTCAGTGGCGCCGGCGGAGGGGGCCGGCGGCGGATGAGGTGCGAAGGAGTGGCACGATCGGATCGCAGAGTCCCAGGTTCGGAGGGCGCCGGATCGGTGGCGCCCTGGACGACCGCACGGAGGATCGCATGACCGCCCTCGCTCGCTCGCTGCTCGCGTGCTTCGCCCTTCCCGGCCTGCTGATGGCCCAGTCGGTGGCCCCGCGCCCGGCGGCCCCCGCGTCTCCCAGGGTCGGTCCCGCTCACGGCACGGTGGTGGTGGTCGGTGGCGGCGCCATCGGCCCGGAGATCTACAACGCGTTCATCGCCGCGGCGGGCGGGCCGGACGCCCTCATCATCGACGTGCCCAACGCCGGGGGCGGCACGGACTACGGCCAGGACGCCTCGGGCGCCCAGGCGCTGCGCAGGGCGGGGGCCAGGAACGTGCGCGTGCTGTTCACGACCGACCGGAAGGTGGCCGACTCGGACACGTTCGCGGCCGTGTTGGCGCGGGCGGGGGGCGTGTGGTTCGACGGCGGGCGCCAGTACCGGCTGGTGGACGCGTACGCCGGCACGAAGACGGAGCAGGGGTTCCACGACGTCCTCGCCCGGGGCGGCGTCACCGGCGGCTCGTCGGCCGGCGCCACCATCCTGGGCGACTTCCTGGTGCGGGGCGCGCCGTCGAACGACAACGGCATCATGGACTACCCCGGCTACCAGAAGGGCTTCGCCTTCCTGCGCGGCGTCGGCATCGACCAGCACGTGGTGGCCCGGGAGCGCCTCCCCGACCTCGCCGACTCGATCATGCCGCGCTTCCCCCGCCTCCTGGGGATGTCCGAGGACGAGGGCACCGCGTGGATCGTCCGGGGCGACACCGCGACCATCGTCGGCCGCAACAAGGCGTTTGTCTACGGCGGCCACGACCCGAACGACCCGGGCAAGCCGTTCCTCACGCTGCACCCGGGCGACCGCTACGACCTGGGCGGGCGCCGCGTGCTCCACCGCGCCGTCGACGACAGCCCCCTCACCGGCGCGTTCGTCGACAGCCTGTTCGCGCGCTACACCGATCCGTCCGCCGGTGGCGCGACGGTGCTCGCCGCGGAGGGGGGCGAGGTGTTCATCGACCGTTCGTACGGCGTTCCCGACCAGGAGCGCTACATGCCCACGACCACGCTCCCCCAGTTTCCCCTCGGGCGCGTGTCCGGCGTGTTCACGGCGCTGTGCGGCCAGCTTCCGGACGCGACCCTCCCGGCGCAGGTGGCGGAGGGGCGCGGGCCCGGCGCGGACACCGCCCGCCGTCGCTGGGACGCCCTGACGCCCTTCCAGCGCTGCTTCGACCGGGAGGTCACCGGCCCCGTCGGCCTGCACCGGAGCACCGCCGAGCCGGACGGGACGGTCCGCTCCGACGTCGACGAGCTGTACCGCGTCGAGCTGGGCCTCGAGGACCCGGGCGTCTGGCCGGGCGCCGACCGCACGCGGGGGTGGACCCCCGAGACCCATGAGGGCGTGACGTGGCTCGCCGCCTACGGCACCCCGGACGGGAAGCGGGCCGCGTTCGTGCGCATCCCCGGCCGCAGGGCCGCCGTGATCGTGCTGACCAACGACGACGGGGCAGACGCCAAGGGCATCGCCGAGAGGATCGCGGTGCGGATGCTGGGCAGGGCTGGCGGGCGGTAGGGCCGCTCGCGCGCTTCGCGCTCAGCCGATGGCCCGGAGCGCTCGCAGGTAGAGCGCCAGC
This sequence comes from uncultured Gemmatimonadales bacterium, assembly GCA_963720485.1. GTDB lineage: Bacteria > Gemmatimonadota > Gemmatimonadetes > Longimicrobiales > Gaopeijiaceae > MFD05684-c1. The sequence goes on along the minus strand of OY970395.1, from coordinate 3,077,489 downwards.
GGGACGTCCTCCTCCCAGCGGAGGCCCGCCCCTCCAGAGCCGGGCATCGCCCCCTCGCGCTTCTGCGGAAGCGCCGCTCCGAGGGTCATCGCCGGCGGCACGCGAGGGATGCGGACGCCGCGAGGGTTGTAGAACACCGGCTGCCCCGGCCGCTCGGGGTCCGCCTCGACCCGGAAGCCGCCCTCGTGCAGCAGGTGGTGGTGGCGCGCGCACAGCAGGACGAGGTTGTCCAGCCGCGTGGGCCCTCCCCGCCACCAGGGGCGGATGTGGTGCGCGTCGGTGAAGCGGCAGCCGCAGCCCGGAAACCTGCAGCCCCGGTCGCGGATCTCCAGGGCGCGCCGGAGGCGGGGCGGGACCGTGCGGGTCCTGCCCTCCACCACCGTCTCCCTTCCCCTTCGGCGCACCGTCACGACCGAGGCGTCGCAGGCGAGGCGGCGGGCAGTTTCGGTGGCGACGCGGGTGCCGTCCTCGAGGTGAGGGCCGCCGTGGGGGTGGAGGGGGTGCGTGCCCTCGTCGGCGCCCGGATCGCCGTGTCCCGTGAGGGTCCCTTCGTCCACGTGCAGCACGACCAGGTAGCGCTCGGCGCGGGTGCCGCTGCCGGTGGGGGGCGCTTCCGCGGAAGCGCTGTCGGCCGCTGCATCGTCGGCCGCCTCTTCGCCCTCACGCCCCGCTTCCGCGGAAGCGCCCGCCTCCCCCCCTCCAGAGTCTCCGAACCCCGCCGCCATCGCCCGCTCCGCCAGCAGCGCCAGCGCGTCCGCCCTCCGCTGCTCGGGCGTGGTCTCCGGCACGCTCCCCCGATAGCCCGCGTCGCTCGCCGCGTCGATGGCTCGCATGAGGAGCGCCCCCACCTCCGCCTCGACCCGTCCCACCAGCCGGTAGCCTCCCGCGTCGTCGGGGAACACCGAGAAGGAGCGGGCGAGGTGGAGCCGCCGCTCCAGCGTCGCCTCGTCCTCCCTCCCGAGCCCCTTCCACGAACGGGCCAGCCGCTCCAGCTCCGCCGCCGTCATGGAGCGGGCGTGCCCCAGGAACTCCTCCTCCGAGTCTGCGTCCGCGGCGCGCGTGATGGCCCGCACCTGACTCCAGCTCAGCTCGCCCGTCGCCATGGTTTCGCTGGTGAGGGGAAGCTCCCGGAGCGCGCGCGCCACCCTCACCCTCTCCCGGGCCGTCACCTTGTCGAGGCGCGTCCGGTACGCGAGCCACCCGGCGCACGAGGCGAAGCCCTCCCGCTTCCAGCCCTCGAGGCGGTCGAACTCCGCGACCAGGACGAGGAGCCGGTGCGTCTGGGCGCCGATGAGGGCGGACAGGGTCGTGATCTCGTCGCTCAACGTCGTGAGCAGGTCGGGGTCCACGGCGCGCCAGCCGGTCGGGGCCCCGTCCCACCTGCCGCCCGCGAGCTCCTCCCCGGCGACGTCGTAGCTGGAACAGCCGGGGAGGAAGGGGCCGGGGCGGGAGGGGTCCCGCAGCAGCCACAGGCCGGGGCCGGAGTCGAGGCGAGTCGGGGCGGCGGAGGCGCGCGCAAGCGGAGATGGGGAGGGCATGGCGAGACTCCGTATCTTCAGGTGGGCGTTGCGCTTACCTGGAAAGATAACGGCGGGTTTTCGGGGGCCCTGAAAGCCTCCAGGAGCGCCAAGGAAGGCATCGGAGGACGAAGAGGGGTCGAGACTCGGACGCGGGGCCACCGAGCGCCCTCGGCCCACCTTCAGGGACCTTGGAGAAGGGCACCCGGCGAGGGCGACTCCGGTCGCCGCCAGATCTCGTCAATGTGTGGATGGGACACCCCCTCGCTCCGTTGCGACGGACTCGGGGTCGAGGCCGATGGGGTGGCACGATCGAAGGGAGGGGCCCCAGGTTAGGCGCATGCCTGTTCGCCTCACCACCCTCACCGCCGTCGTCCTCGCCGGATGCGGAGCCTCCGCCGGCGCGCCGGGCGTCACGGTGACCGACAGCGCGGGCGTCACGGTCGTCACGAACGGGCCTTCGACCCTGGCTGCGGCCCAACCGTGGACGCTCACGCAGAGCCTCGAGATCCGCTCCTCGGACGCCTCCGGCGTCACCCTCTATGACGTTCGACAGATCGCCGTGCTGGACGGGGGCGCCATCGCGGTGATCAACGGGGATCAGAACGAGGTCCTCGTGTTCGCCCGGGACGGCTCCCTCCTCCATCGACTGGGCCGCGCCGGTGACGGTCCAGGCGAGTTCAAGGGTCCCGCCTCCCTCGTGACGCTTCCGGGCGACTCCCTCGGCGTGTACGATAGCCGCCACAAGCGCCTGTCGGTGTTCGGGTCAGGAGGGGTTCTCGCGCGAGAGGTTTCACTGGCTCCCGTGCCGGAGGGGAGTTCCTACGAGTACCTCTTCGCCCTTCCGGACGGCGACCTCGTCCTGTTCACGCAGGGCGGCATCGGCCACGTGCAGCAGCAGGGCGCGTCCCGGGTCGAGACGGAGTCTCTCGTGCTCGCGGCGGACGGAGCACGGCGAGGTACCCTCGGGCCGTTTCCGGGCGGGGAGGTCTTCGTGGGGGAATACGGGGGAAGGCGGCTCGCCGGCCCTGTCCTCTTCGGCGCCCTCACCTGGGCGGCGCCCTTCGGCGGAGGGCTGGCCGTCGGAACCGCGGAGGCTCCGGAAGTCCGGGTCTACGACCCGCGGGGCGCCCTCGACCGGGTCGTCCGCTGGCCCGACCGGGAGCGCGCGGTTACGGAGGCGCGCGTGGATGACTTCATCAGCGCCGCCGAGGCCGCGGCGCCGCCCGAGGAGGCCGGCGGCGCGCGCCAGGTCTTCTCGTCCATCCCCCGGAGTGAAGAGGAGCCCGCCTACGAGGGGCTCCTCGCCTCGCCCGGGGGAGACCTGTGGGTGGGGAGCTACCGCGGACCCGAGGTCGCCGTGCTGGGGGCGCCCTCCCCCGCCGGCACCTGGCGCGTGTTCGACCCCGACGGTCAACTCACCGCATCGGTCGCCACGCCCGAGGGGTTCGAGCCCCTCTCCGTGACGAAGGACGAGGTGCTGGGCGTGTTCGTGGACGACCTTGGGGTGGAGTCGGTGCGCGGGTACCGGATCGTGAAGGGTCCTCAGTCGTGATGGAACGCCCGGGCCTTCTCGAGGAGGTCTTCGCCCTCGCGGCGGCCGCTCCATTCTTGCAGGGCCTGCCGATCCACGAGAGCCCCACTGATGCGCAGCATCATGGCCACGTCTCGCAGGTGGCGGTCGGATCCGGACGCGTGGAGATCTTCGAGCTTCCGGACGATGACGTACTCGAGAGGGGCCAGCCATACGCCGAGCCCCTCCACGTCGATCCGTCGGCGGTGACCCAGCGCCCACGCATGGAAGGGGTCGTCGCCCGCGAGATAGACGTCGGCTCGAAGGGCGGTGTCCCGGTGGATGACGTTGAAGTGGCCGCCTTCCCCTCGTCCCACCTCCTCCAGCAGCGCCCCTTCCGGCGGGACGAAGAATGCCCCTCCCGCGAACGCGTCGATGAACGATGGCACGGAGCCTGGGTCCAACTCCACGACCAGGTCCACGTCTCGGGTGAAGCGGGGATCACCGTAGACCACCGAAGCCACGCCGCCGGTGATCATGTAGGTTACCCCTGCACGCTCGAGAGGCGCGACGAACAGGCCTATGAGGTCAGGGTCGGTCACCGGCCACCGCCGCGAGCGTCCGAGCGCGAATCTCGTCGTCGGCGAGGTCCGGATGCAGCGCGCGGATCCCGGCTTCCTTGAGGGCGTATGCCTGGCGGATGAGGCTCCTCATCACCGCCAGCTTCCGGTCGGGTGCCATCCGGCGGAGGATCTCGATGTCGCGTTCGTCACGGGCCATGGGGTGAATCTCCCCCAGCGAAGCCTGCGGGGGCAAGCGCCCATGATCCGCCTCCCCACCGACGCCGACGCCCCCCGCGTCGAGGGAGGATGGGCGCGTCGAGGGATGGATCCACGCGGGCGAGCGGGAGGTGCTGGGCTCCCGCCCCTCCTGCGAGATCATCGGGCCTCGTCGTGGACCCCGCGGCCAGGGGAAGGGGCCTCGCGAGGGAGAAGCCTGACGCGCTCGCCAGCCGGCTGAACCCCGACGCAGGATGAGGCGTCCGATAACACGCTCCCATCCCCCTCCGGCTTGACCCGCACCGCGACCCCCATGTCCGAGCTCCGTTTCGCCTTCCGCCGCCTCCGGCGCACACCCTCCCTCCTCCTCGCCGCCACGCTCCTGCCCGCCGCCTGCGGCGACGCCGCCTCCACCCTGGACGTGTCCCTCCAGGGGTTCGGCGAGGGGCCGCCGGCGACGATCCAGGTCCTGGTGAAGGGGGCCGACCGAACCACGGCGCTCGGGCTGGACGACCTCCACCCCGACCCGGAGACGGGGGTCCTCCGCTCCGGCGGCGTGGAGGTGCCCGGCGCGGGCCGCCTCACCGTGGAGGTGGAGCTCGCCGACGCCGCCGGGACGTACCGGGCGGAGGCGTCGTGGGAGCTGCAGGCGGCGTTCGAATGGCACCTCGACGTGTGGCGCTCGGACGAGAACCCCATGGACACCTGTTTCGGATGCCGCGCGTCGTGGCGTCTCGAGCAGGAAGGCGGGGTCGGCGGCGTCAATGCCTACTGGCTCATCCTCTCGGGGGAGCGGCGCGGGAGCGACGTGGTGTACTGATGAACCTCGCCGTCTTCGACATCGACGGGACGCTCACCCGCCCCGATCCCGGCGAAGACCCGGCGTTCCTGCACGGCCTCGCGTCGGCCCTGGGGCTCCGGGGCGTCGACGCCGACTGGACCCGCTACCCCCACGTGACGGACACGGGCATCGTCGACCACGTCTGTCGGGAGCGATGGGACAGGGCTCCCACGGCCGAGGAGATGTCCGCGTTCCAGCGCGACTACTCCGCCGCGTTCGTCGCCCGGGTGCTCCCCGGGCACGGGAGCGAGGTGCCGGGCGCCGGGGCGTTCGTGGCCGGCCTGAGGTCCGCGCCCGACTGGTGCGTGGCCCTCGCCACGGGAAACTTCCACGCCCTGGCGATCCTCAAGCTCCAGCGGGGCGGCGTGCCGTGCCTCGACCTCCCCATGGCGACGTCCGACGACGGCCACTCCCGGGCCCATCTCGTGCGCCTGGCGGTGGAGCGGGCGCGCGGGCGCTACGGCTTCGACGCCTTCGAGCACGTGGTGTCCATCGGCGACGCGCCCTGGGACCTCACCACGGCCCGGGAGCTCGGGATGCCGTTCGTGGCCATCGGCGAGCGGTGCGGGACCGCGGCGGAGGGGACGCGCATGCTCGTGGACTATTCCGACCGGCAGGAGGCGCTGCGGGCGCTGGCGGAGGCGGTCACGTGGTGACCGCGGGCGCCGCCGAGCGATGAAGTCCCACTTCCTCGTCGAGGCGCGCATCGCGCGGCCGGACGACGCCTCGGCGGAGGCGTATCCCTTCAACCTCCCGGCCCTGCGGACGGCGAGCCGCATCGTCTTCCACCCCTCCGTCACCTTCCTGGTGGGAGAGAACGGCAGCGGGAAGTCGACGCTGCTGGAGGCGCTGGCGGTGGCCCTCGGCTTCAACGCCGAGGGGGGGACGAAGAACTTCCGCTTCGACACGCGGCCGTCCCACTCCGACCTGCACCGCCACCTCAAGCTCGTGCGGGGCGTGCGGGCGCCCAGGTCCGGGTTCTTCCTGCGCGCGGAGAGCTTCTACAACGTGGCGACGGAGGTGGAGAGGCTGGGGGTGGGCGAGTACTACGGGCCGCGCTCGCTCCACGAGCAGTCCCACGGTGAGTCGTTCCTGACGCTCTTCCTCGAGAGGTTCAGGGGCGAGTCCCTCTACTTCCTGGACGAGCCCGAGGCCGCCCTGTCGCCGGCCCGCCAGCTCGCCGTGCTCACCCGGATGCACGACCTGGCGGCCCAGGGCTGTCAGTTCGTGGTCGCGACCCATTCGCCCATCCTGCTCGCCTACCCCGACGCGAAGATCCTGCTGTTGGACGAGGGCGGGATCCGGGACGTGGCCTATGAAGACACCGAGCACTACGCCCTGACGCGGCGCTTCCTGAACGACCACCGGGGGATGCTCGCCCGGCTCCTGGCGCCGGACGCGGGGTGAGGGCGGCGGGGGGCGAATGCGGAGGCGCAAACGCCACTCTTGATTTCGGTATTTGTTCGGTAGTATCCTGGAGGCCCCTCGGACGTCACGGAGCCACCCCAGCCCAAGGAGGGCCACCATGGCCGCCCCCGCCTTCCCCCTTTCCGAGTTCGACAAGGAGATGGCCTCCACCCGCCGCCTGCTCGAGCGCGTGCCCGACGACAAGGGCCAATGGAAGCCCCACGAGAAGTCCTTCGCCCTCGGGCACCTGGCCCAGGTCGTGGCGGGCATGCCGGGGTGGTTCCCCCTGATCCTCGATCAGTCCGAGCTCGACCTCACGGGCGCGGGGGAGGGCTACACCTTCGAGCCAACCAGCGCGCTCCTCGAGCAGTTCGACGAGGGCGTGAAGAAAGCCCGAGAGGCCCTGGGCCGGGTCACCGGCGACGACCTGGACGCACCGTGGTCGCTCACGATGGGCGACCAGGTGGTCTCGACCCAGCCCAAGGGCGAGGTGGCCCGGGAGACGCTCCGGCACCTGAGCCACCACCGGGGCCAGCTCACCGTCTACCTGCGGATGCTGGACGTGCCCATCCCCCAGATCTACGGGCCCACGGCGGATGAGGGGTGGGGCGGCTGAGGCCGAACCGCCCCCTGCCTGACCTGCCCCCCGGCGCTGTACTTTGCTCCCGTCGCCCCACCCCCGTCATCCGAGGAGGAAGCCATGCTGCTCGTCCGCGAGGTCATGTTCTGCAAGCCGGGCAAGGTGAAGGCGCTGGTGCAGAAGTTCCTGAAGATGAACGAGATCGGGGCGAAGGTGGGCATGCCGCCGATGCGGGTTCTGACGGACTTCAGCGCCGAGCGCTACTGGATGCTGGTGGCGGAGATGGAGGTGGAGAGCCTGGCGGAGTTCGAGAAGTGGATGCAGGCGCCGGGTGACGACCCGGAGGTGGCGAAGGAGTTCGAGGGCGTCATGGCAGACTACCACGACCTGGTGGAGTCGGGGCGGCGGGAGATCTACCGCATCGAGGGGTAGGGGCACCGCGGGAAATCCCTACCCCCATCTCCTCCACCCTCCGACAGCGCCGTGGCGCCCGAGGGCCCAATGTGATCGAGGGAGATCGTGGGTTCGGACGGCATCCGGCGCGGCCGCGTCGGGAGGGGAGCCATGAAGCACGTCGCGAAAACCCCGCCCTTTCGCGGGAGGGGAGGCCAGGTGGTCGAGGGGAGCGTGGCCGAGGTTGGCTACCTGCCCCTTGGCGGGACGGACCAGTGGGTGATGACCCGAGGGAGGGACGCGGCCAACCCGCCGCTCATCCTGCTCCACGGGGGGCCCGGGTTCGCCGAGACCTTCTTCTTCCGCCACTTCAACGCGCCCCTGGAGGAGGGCTTCACGGTCGTCTACTGGGAGCAGCGGGGGAGCGGAAAGTCGTACGACCGGCACATCCCCCGCTGGTCGATGAACGTGGAGCAGTTCATCGCCGACCTGGACGGACTGGTGGACGTCGTGCGCGGGCGGCTGGGGCAGGACAGGGTGGCGCTCTTCGGCCACTCCTGGGGAAGCCTCCTGGGCACCCTCTACGCCGCGCGCTTCCCGGAGAAGGTGGCGGCGTACGTGGGGAGCGGGCAGATCGGCGACGGGCCGGCGGCCGAGGCCGCCTCCTACGCATTCGCCCTGGCCGAGGCGGAGCGCCTCGGCAACCGGAAGGCGCTGGACGCGCTCCGGAAGATCGGCCCACCACCTTATCCCGTCGGCGCCGTGTGGACCGAGCGCACCTGGTTGAGCCGCCTGGAGGGGCACGTGAAGGTGGGCACGCTGCTGGAGCTCGCGCGCATGTTCCTCGAGGGGCCCGAGCGCTCCGTGCTGGACGTGCCGAACCTGCTCCGCGGCTTCCGCTTCTCCATGGACGCGCTGTGGGAGGAAGGCTTCCGCGTGAACCTGCTCGAGGAGGCGCCGGCGCTGGAGATGCCGGTGTTCTTCTTCCTCGGGCGCCACGACCACTGGGTGCCCCCCGAGATCAGCGTCGCCTACCTGGACGCCCTCCGGGCGCCCTCCAAGGAGCTGGTCTGGTTCGACGCATCCGGGCACGAGCCCTTCGCCGACGAGCCGGAGAAGTTCAACCGGGCGATGCTGGAGCGGGTGCGGCCGGTGCTGGCGTGAGGGCCGAGGCCGTAGGCCCCTACCGGTTCAGCCAGTACGACACCTTCAGCATGAACGTGTTGGCCGGGTGCAGCCCGAACAGGGCGTGGAAGTCCTGGCCCACGTCGTTCTGGCCCTCCCGGGGCAGGAAGCCCTGCCGTCCCTCGTTCCACACCAGGAAGAGGGTGGAGCCGGGGAGGTACTCCCAGCGGAAGACCACGTTGGAGGTGAGCTGCTTGAAGTTGAAGCCGCCGGGGTCGGTGAGGTCGAGGCCCTCCAGGGCCGGGATCGCTTCGTAGCGGTCGTCGTAGTTCTCCGCCCGGGGAGTGTCCGAGAGCTGGCGCACGTTGGAGTAGCTGCCCTTGGAGACGAAGGGCTCCACGTACGCCTGGAGCGAGATCTCGGGGGTGAAGGTGTAGTTGAGGCGGAGCGTGGCCGACGTGGTGGTGCGGTCCAGGTGAGCGAAGGTGTAGCGGGTCATGCCCGCCTCGTCCGTCATGGCGCCGTACCACTGGTCGTCCGTGACGGCGTGGCTCCAGCCGAAGGACAGGTTCGAGCTGAAGCGCCCCGCCACCTTGTAGTCGACGTTGGGATAGACGCTCCAGCTCCAGTTCCGCCCCCCGGCGCTCCGGTTGTAGCTCAGGTTGAGCCCCGGCACCAGGGCATTCCGGGCGTTGCCGTTGATGTTGATCCACGGCGCCACGTACGTGTCCTGGCGCACGGCGGGCCCGCCCCGGCTCGCGCGGTCGTCGTAGGTGGCGCCGAGCTGGCCCACGGTGCCGCCGAAGTGGAGCCCCCACTCGTTCTTGAACGTGATGTGGAGGTTGGTGTTGAAGGCCGCCTCGAGGGGCAGCCCCGCCGTGGTCCAGTACTGCCACCAGTTGTTGTTCCACTGAAACGACTTGTACAGGGCGCGCTCGTGGCGGTCGAAGAAGCCCACCCACGTGGCCCACGACTGCTGGTCGGCCCGGCGCAGGAAGCCCAGGTCGTTGATCTCGAAGCCGGCCGAGCGCCGCATGTACGCGCTCTGGAAGAGGAGGTGCTGGCCCGCCACCTTCCCCAGCTTGAGCTCCTCCGCGTCGCCGTGGAGCACCGTCGCCGCCGAGTCCAGGGGGAGGTCCGCGTCGGGGCGCTGGAAGGCGTGGATGGCGTTCCGCTGCAGGCGGAGGATCATCTCCCGGCTCCCCGCCACCCGGCTCCGGTCCAGGGACCCCGACACCTCGTACGTCTCGTCCAGGAAGCGGTGGCGGAAGTCGAGGCCCGCCGCGTACGCGCTGGACGCCAGCCAGGGCGCCGACCACGAGTCGAGGTTCCGGTTCACCGCCGTCACCATGCCGCCCAGCGTGCTGTTGCCGTCCCGGAAGTCCTGGGTCACGCGGGCGGCGGCGAAGTTGGTCAGGGGCTCGTACGTGCGCCCGCCCGGGCCCTCGTCCCGGGCCGTGGTGGCGTTCAGCACCCCCAGGGTGAGCCCCCCCGGGAAGCGCCCCAGGACCTTGGCCGCCCCCAGGATGGTGGTGGGCTGCTGGGGCACCGAGTCGCCGAAGACGCCCGCGAGCTGGGGCGTCCGACCGATGCGGCGGCTGTAGTAGAGGCCCTCGCCGCCGCAGTTCACGTTGCTGCAGTTCACCTGGAAGCGGAACGTGCCCGCCCCCGCCACGAAGAAGGGCCGGCGCTCGCCGAAGAACGACTCGTAGGCGGTGAGGTTGAGCTCGGCCGGATCCGACTCCACCTGGCCGAAGTCCGGGTTGATGGTGGCGTCCAGGGTGAGGTTCGACGCCAGGCGGTACTTCACGTCGCCGCCCACCGTCGCGTCGGAGCCGTTGGTAAAGGCGTTGTTCTTGATCTCGGACGCGTTCTGCACCAGGACGTAGGGCATCGCCTCGAGGCGGCGCGGCGCCTCCAGGTCGTCCAGCCCGCTCAGGTCGCCGAACTGGGACGCGAGCCCCGGCCGTGACGTGCGCAGCAGCGGCCAGATCACCCGCTCGCCGAAGCGGTAGATGTTGCGGTCGATCATGATGCCGAACGTGTGGGAGCGCTCGGGGCCGTAGCGGAGCTGGGAGAGGGGGATCTTGAACTCCGCCGTCCACCCCAGGGAGTCGATGCGCGTCGCCACCTCCCACACCGCGTCCCACGAGCTGTCCTCGTTGTTGTCGTCGGAGATGGCCATGTCCACCTTCACCCCCGACGGATTCACCCCGAACTCGTAGCCCGTGCGCCGGTCGTGGTACGAGTCCAGGAACACCCAGATCATGTCCGTGGGCGGGTAGGTGTCCCTCCGCTCCAGCAAGGAGATGATCTGGTCCGGATGAGGGTCGAACGCCCGCACGAACACGTAGAGGTCGGCCGCGTCGTAGGCGATTCTCGCCTCGGTCCGGAAGCGCGGGTCCCCGTCCTCGGTGGGCTGCCACTCCCGAAAGTGCGTGATGGGCGGCGTCTCCTGCCAGATGGCGTCGTCGGCCTTGCCATCCAGGACGGGCGGCGTCGAGGCCCGCACCGCCACCGCGCTGGTGTCGGTGGGGAGGGGCACCGCGTAGCCCGAGCGGGTGCTCACCGCCGCGTCCGCCGGCGCCTGATCCCCGCGCCCGCCCTGCTGAGGTACCTGGAGGCTCATGGACAGCCCCAGGAGTGCCGCCGCCGCGATCATCATCCGCCGCCCATCCCGTCAGGTGTCGTTACCTTCGTGATTCGATCCGTTGGACGGTCCGACTCTCCGAAAGGTTTCCATGGCACTTTACCTCGAGCCCACGCAGGACGCCGGGCGCGATTTCGTGCTGCGCGGCATCGAAGGCGAGGTCTTGATGCTGAACCTCCTCCGCTTCCGCGACGTCGCCGACTACGCGGCCACCCCCGACCTGGCCCCCGAGGCCCCCATCTCCGGTGCCGAGGCGTACGACCTCTACATGGAGCACACGCTCCCCCACCTGAAGGAATCGGGCGGCGACGTGGCGTTCCTGGGGGAGGGCGGCCCCTTCCTCATCGGACCCCCCGAGGCGCGCTGGGACCTGGTGCTCCTGGTGCGCCACAAGAGCGTCGAGACGTTCCTGTCCTTCGCCTCCAACGAGGCGTACCTGGGCGGGATGGGCCACCGGCTGGCGGCCATCGAGGACTCGCGGCTGCTCCCCGTGGCGCCGCGCCGCTGACGCCGGAGGGGCGGGGTGTGGCCGCGAACTTTCGCAAGACGCGTCTTCTCCGCACACGCCTCTTTTTGGCGAACTTTCGCCCCTTCTGCCATGCCAACAGAGCCTTACTATCAGGTTGCCATTTGGGTACTGTCACCCTAGGTTGCTTTCAGCCTGTACCCACCTGAAGCAGGCGATCCCGGCGCTCCGCCGCTGCAGTCATAGAGGTCTGTCCACACCCGGCTCGTCCCCGACGGGCCTACAGAACTCGAAGGCGGAGTGATATGAGGACGCTGCTCCTTGCAGGGGCTGGCGCCGCGCTCGTGGCGCTCAACGCCTCACCGGTGCGCCAAGTGCCGCCCGCACGATACGGGTCCGACCTCTCCGCTCCGAGCGAATCCCACGGATCGGCCTCGCTCTCTCCCGAAGACCTCACCATGGTCGTCGGCCGCTACTGCGTGACGTGCCACAACGATCGCCGCCTGCGGGGCGACCTCTCCCTGGAGACGTTCGACGTGGGGCGGGCGCCGGCCCTGGCGCCCACGGCCGAGAAGATGATCCGGAAGCTTCGGGCCGGCATGATGCCGCCTCCGGGCGCGCGCCGGCCGACGGGCGACACGCTCACCGCCCTCGCTGAGACCCTGGAGACCCTCATCGACCGGGACTGGGCCAGCCATCCCCAGCCGGGGAACCGGACTTTCCAGCGCCTCAACCGGGCGGAGTACGAGCGGGCGATCAAGGATCTGCTCGACCTGGACATCGACGCGGGCGAGTACCTCCCACTCGACACGAAGAGCGCGAACTTCGACAACATCGCCGACGTCCAGATGATGTCGCCGACGCAGATGGATGCGTATCTCCGCGCCGCGGACGAGGTCGCCCGCGCGGCCGTGGGGGTCCCCAACGCCTCGCCGACCTCCATCACCTACACCAACTCGAGCTACGTCTCCCAGTGGGAGCGGGTTCCCGGAGCCCCCCGCGGCACGCGGGGCGGGATCTCGGTGATCCACAACTTCCCGGCCGACGCCCAGTACACGTTCAAGCTCTGGTTCGAGCACACGACCACCGGCGAGTTCTACGGCGCCGTCACGCCCGGCGAGCAGATCGAGATCTCCATCGACGGCGAGCGCGTGGTGCTCGAGGACGTGGACCGGTGGATGCACACCCACGACCCGAACGAGGCCAGCCAGGCCACCGATCCGGTCTTCGTGCGGGCCGGGCCACACCGGGTGACGGCGGCCTTCCTTCAGGTCAACGACGGCCCTCTGGAGGATCTCCTCTCGCCCCACGACTGGTCCGTGGTGGACCGGAAGATCGGAACGGGTGGCTACGGGATCACGGCCTATGCCCACCTGAAGGACCTGGTGATCCACGGCCCCTACGACCCCACCGGCGTGTCCGAGACGCCGAGTCGGCGAGCCATCTTCACCTGCCGGCCCACATCGCCCCAGGACGAGCGGCCCTGCGCCGAGTCCATCGTGCGCCGCCTCGCCTCCCGGGCCTTCCGGCGTCCGGTCGAGGACGACCTGCTTCAGGCGTACATGAAGCTGTACGACGAGCGCGCCGCCGAGGACGGCTTCGAGGTGGGCATACGCACGGCGCTCCAGGGCATCCTGGCCAGCCCCGACTTCGTCTTCCGCTTCGAGCAGGCGCCGCCCGACGACCTTCCCGACGGTGGGACCTACCGCATCTCCGACCTCGATCTGGCGACGCGGCTGTCCTACTTCCTGTGGGACCGGCCGCCGGACGCGACGCTCCTCCAGGTGGCCGAGGCCGGGCGCCTTTCGAAGCCGGAGGTGCTGGAGAGCCAGGTTCGGAGGATGCTTGCGGACTCCCGGGCCGAGGCGTTGGGAACGCGTTTCGCCGCCCAGTGGCTGCGCCTGGACGACCTGGACAAGGTGCACCCGGACCGGCTGATGTTCCCCGACTACTATCAGCAGCTCGCCGACGACATGCGGCGGGAGACGGAGCTGTTCTTCAACAGCATCGTGCAGGACGACCGGAGCGTGTTCGACCTGTACAGCGCGGACTACACGTTCGTGAACGAGCGGCTGGCCAAGCACTATGGAATGATGGGCGTGAGCGGCGAGGATTTCCGGCGGGTCACCTACCAGGACGACCACCGGCGTGGGCTCCTCGGCCACGGGAGCATCCTCACCCTCACCTCCCACGCCAACCGGACCTCGCCGGTGCTGCGGGGCAAGTGGGTCATGGAGGTGCTGCTGGGCACCCCGCCCCCGCCGCCTCCGCCGAACGTCCCGGCGCTGGAGCAGACGGCCGCGGCCGACAACGGCAGGCTCCTCACCACGGCGGAGCGCATGAAGATCCACCGCGCCAACCCGACGTGTAACTCCTGCCACCGCTTCATCGATCCCATCGGCCTTGCCCTGGACAACTTCGACCCCACCGGCCGGTGGCGCATCAAGGAGAACCAGGCGCCGGTGGACGCGGCCGGCGAGCTCTACGACGGCACGCCGGTGAACGGTCCGGCCCAGCTCGAGGCGGCGCTGATGGCGCGGCCGGTCATGCTGGTGCGGACGTTCACGGAGAACCTCATGACCTACGCCCTCGGCCGGCGGCTCGAGTACTACGACATGCCCGCCGTCCGGAAGATCGAGCGTGACGCGCAGAAGCAGGACAACCGGATCTCCGCGTTCATCCTGGGCGTGATCGAGAGCGACGCATTCCAGATGAGAAGCACGCCGGCCACGGAGCAAGCGCAGAACTCGAAGAACTAGAGGGCCTCGATCGAGGTCCGAGCCAAGGAGGCGGAATGAGCTTCGTCACAGGGCGTTCACTGCCACGCCGCACGTTTCTTCAAGGGATGGGTGCCACGGTGGCACTCCCCCTGCTGGACGCCATGATCCCGGCCGGTCTGGCGGGCCGTAAGGTCGCCGAGTCGCTGGACAGCACGCGGCTCATCGCCATCGAGAACTGCCACGGCGCGGCCGGCTGCACCGAGTGGGGCGACACCCAGCACTTCTGGGCTCCCGCGCAGGTGGGGCGGAACTTCGACCTCGAGCCGACCGCCATGTCGTCCCTCGAGCCGTTCCGGGAATACGTCACCATCGTGAGCAACACGGACGTGCGCATGGCGGAAGCGTACCTCCCCCACGAGATCGGGGGCGACCACTTCCGATCGACGGCCACCTTCCTGACCCAGTGCCATCCGAAGCAGACCGAGGGCTCGGACGTGTACGTGGGGACGTCGTTCGACCAGATCTACGCGAAGCGGTTCGGGCAGGACACGCCCATCCCCTCCATGCAGCTCTGCATCGAGAACATCAACCAGTCGGGCGGGTGCGCGTACGGTTACACCTGCGTGTACACGGATTCGCTGAGCTGGGCCTCCCCCACCGAGCCGCTGCCGGTGATCCGGGATCCCCGGGTCGCCTTCGAGCAGCTCTTCGGGGCGGGCGCCACGCCGGAGGAGCGCAGGGAGCGGCGGCTCGCGAACAAGAGCATCCTCGACCTGATCACGGACCGGGTGGCGGCCCTGCACAAGGAGCTCGGTGCCGAGGACCAGCGTCGCATGGACCGCTACCTGGACAACGTGCGCGAGATCGAGCGGCGCATCACGACGGTCGAACGCCGCAACTCCAGCGGCGATCCCCGGGAGCTTCCCGGGGCGCCGGCCGGTGTGCCCGACTCCTTCAGCGAGCACATGCACCTCATGTTCGACCTCCAGGCCCTCGCCTTCGAGTCGGACATGACGCGGGTGTTCACGTTGAAGATGTCCCGGGACTCCTCTGCCCGTGTCTTCCCCGAGAGCGGGTCCAACACGCCGTTCCACCCTGCGTCCCACCACGGCAACGTCGAAGAGAACATCGCCGACTTCCAGAAGATCAACCGCTACCACGTGAGCATGCTCCCCTACCTCCTCGAGCGGCTGAAGGAGAGGAGCGAGGGCGACATGACGCTCCTGGACAAGACGATGGTGGTCTTCGGCTCGCCCATGGGCGACCCGAACGTGCACAACCACCGGCGGGTGCCGTTCCTGGTGGCGGGCGGCGCCAATGGAAAGCTCACGGGCAACCTCCACATGAAGGCGCCGGACGGCACGCCCCTGTCGAACGTGATGCTCACCTTGCTCCACAAGCTCGGCATGGACGACATGGAGAGCTTCGGCGACAGCACGGGCGAGTTCACCCTCGATATGCCTGGCACAGCTACCTCGACCTCCAATTCCTGAGCCCCGCCGCCGAACAGGAAACGCCCCATGAGATCCCGCCTCCACGCCAGCGCGATCGGCGCCCTCCTTCTGACCCTCGTCGCCGTCGGCCCGGGTGGCATTGATGCCCCCGTGGCCGAGGCCGCCTCCCGGGGGGACCGGGAGGCCGTGCGCGAGCTCCTCAAGAACGGCGAGGACGTGAACGTCGCCCAGGGCGACGGCATGACCGCCCTCCATTGGGCTGGTCAGATCGGGGACGCCGAGATGGCCCAGATGCTCCTCTACGCCGGGGCCGACATCGAGGCGGTGACCCGCCTGGGCAACTACACGCCGCTACTGGTTGCGGCAGAGGCGGGCAACGCCTCCGTGGTGAAGGTGCTCCTCGACGCCGGGGCAGACGTGAGCGTCCGAACGACGTCGGGTGGCTCGACGGCGCTCCATCTGGCTGCGGCCGCCGGCAGCGCCGACGCAGTGGAGGCTCTCCTGGACCACGGCGCAGACGTGAACGTGCGCCAGACGGCCTGGGGGCAGACGCCCCTCATGTACGCCGCGGACAAGAACCGGGTGGAGGCCATGCGCGTGCTCATCGCGCACGGCGCCGACTTGACCCTCACCTCCCACGTGCTGGACCTGGCTCGCCGGGCGGCGCAGGACCGCAAGGCGGGAGCCATCCGGGACTCGGTGCTGGCCGAGTTCAGGGCCCACTCCCCCGACCCCGTGCTCTGGCACCCGAACCCCACCGAGGTGCAGGCGGCGGTGCGGGCGGCGCGCCCCTACGAGATTCTCGCCGACAAGAAGGCGCCCAGGATCGACTGGGACTCGGCCCAGATGGCCGGGAAGATCCCGTCCTATGCGGACCTCGTGGGATACCAGGGGGGGCTCACGGCGCTCCTCCACGCGGTGCGGGAAGGCCACAGCGAGGCCGTGATGACGTTGCTGGACGCCGGGGCGGACATCAACGAGGTGAGCGACGGTGACCACACGAGCCCCCTGCTCATGGCCATGGTCAACGGCTACTTCGACCTGGGGCTGGAGCTGCTGGCCCGGGGCGCCGACCCCAAGATCGCGAGTGACGCCGGCGCGACGCCCCTCTATGCCGTTATCAACCAGCGCTGGACGCCCAAGGCGCGTTATCCGCAGCAGGAGGCCTACCAGCAGCAGAAGGCCACCCACCTGGAGACGATGAAGGCGCTCCTGGATGCCGGCGCCGATCCGAATGTCCGGCTGAAGAAGCACCTCTGGTACATGGAGTACACGTTCTCCCAGCTCGGCATCGACACGTGGGGCGCGACTCCCTTCTGGCGGGCCGCCCAGGGGCTGGACGTGGACGCCATGAAGCTCCTGGTGTCGTACGGCGCGGATCCGAACATCCCCACGCGGGTGCCGCCCAAGCCTCCCACCTACGCGGGCAAGGGCTTCGACGACGTGTCGGGGCTCCCGCCCATTCCGGTGGGCGGCCCCGGCGTCTATCCCATCGACGTGGCCGCCGGGGACGGAGGCACGGGCGCCGCGCGGGCCGGCAACTCCCAGAACCACGTGCCCGACGGCTGGCTGCCGGCCGTGAAGTACCTGGTGGAGGAGCTCCACGCCGACCCGAACCAGCGGGACTTCATCGGCTACACGCCGCTCCACAACGCCGCCGGGCGCGGCCTGAACGACGTGATCAAGTATCTCGTGTCGAAGGGTGCGGATCCCAAGGCCATCGCCCGCACCGGGCAGACCACTGTCGACATGGCGAACGGCCCCGCGGAAGGCGTCGCCCCGTTCCTGGACACCATGCAGCTTCTCGAGAGCATGGGTGCAGTGAACAACCACACCTGTATCTACTGTCAGTAGAGCACGCCTGAGCGCAGCGCCGGCCCGCAGCGACAACCGCCGACGGGCCGGCGCTTACCCTCCCGCTTCCCAACGCAGCGCATCCCCGATCATCGGTCCGTAGGGCCGTTACCTCATAGGGTGTCGTGCATCTACGGGGGCACCGAGCCTGCCCCCGTGCAATCCCGCTCTCCCGCAGGAGAACCCGATGTCGAGTCCCCATCGTTTGGTGAAGGCCCGGTCCGCTCCCAGGGACCTCCGACCGACCCGGCGGGCCGGTCTCGCCGCTTGCGTCCTCATGGTCGTCATGGCCCTGTCCCTCGGACCATCCCCTGTCTCGGCTCAGACGGGCCAGATCGCCGGACGCGTGACCAATGCCCAGAGCGGCGCTCCCATCGGCCAGGTGCAGGTCTTCCTGGCGGAGACGTCCCTCGGTGGGCTCACCCGCGCGGACGGACGATTCCTGCTCCTCAACGTGCCCGCGGGAACCTATCAGCTGCACGCCGAGCAGATCGGCCTTGGCTCCGTGATCCAGCAGGTGACGGTTCAACCGGGGCAGACCGTGACCGTCGATCTCACGATGGAGACCCAGGCCCTGGGCCTCGACGAGATCGTGGTCACGGGAACGGCTGGCGCATCGAAGCGCCGGGAGATCGGGAATACCATCGCGCAGATCAAAGTGGCCGATGTGCCGAACGCTCCGGCGGACGTCACCGACGTCCTCCGCTCCTCCGTCCCCGGGCTGGACATCAGCACCACCGGCGGTGAGTTCGGGCAGGCTCCGGCCATCCGGCTTCGTGGCAACTCCAGCCTCTCCATGAGCAACAACCCGATCGTCTACATCGACGGTGTGCGGGTGAGGAGTGAGCCCAACGCCTTCGTGGCGGCGGTGGACAACCGCAGCATCCGTGGCTCCGTCGTCCAGACGAGCCCCCTCGACGGACTGAATCCCGCCGACATCGACCGGATCGAGGTGATCAAGGGGTCCGCGGCCACCACGCTCTATGGCACGGAGGCGTCGGCTGGCGTGATCCAGATCTTCACCAAGAAGGGCGCGGCGGGCACCCCGGTGTGGACCGCGGAGACGCACCAGTGGGCGGTGTGGAGCCGGAAGTTCGGGCCCCACGTCTCGTCGACGGGGCCGGAGTGCCAGCGGACGGGCGTGTGCGACTTCGTCTACATGCGCCTGGATCCCTACCTCAAGACGGGCTACAACGCGGACTACTCCCTCTCGATCCGGGGCGGAGGCCAGGCGCTGCAGTACTTCGCCTCCGGCGCGCGCTCGGACGAGGAGGGCTTCCTGCCCAACGAGTACGGCAACAAGACGAACGTCCGCGGCAACTTCACCTTCTCGCCGGCGCCGGATCTCCAGATCCAGTGGAACACGGCGTACCTGCGCCAGTGGCAACAGAACGTGTCCCAGAGCAACGCCCAGGGGCTGACCCACAACGTCTACCGGGGCGACGCGAACTACTTCGGGGACGACAATCCGGAGCGGATTGCCGCCGAGGTGCTGGCGTTCGACATCGAGATGTGGGTCCAGAGGTTCACGACGGGGGGAACGGTCACGTACAGCCCCACCGCGAACCTCACGAACCGCATGACGATCGGGTACGACCACATCGAACAGGACTCCCGGAACCTGCGCCCCTTCGGCTTCCCCACCCGCCCCAAGGGCGCGCTGCTGAACCACACGTGGACGGACGGCCTGCTCACGTTCGACTACGTGGGCACGTACGGGTTCAACATCACTCCGGCCCTCCATTCCGACTTCTCCTGGGGCGGGCAGGCTGTCGGTGACGAGACGCACACCATTCAGGCGTGGGGGGAGAACTTCCCCGGCGCCAAGGAGCCGACGGTCAGCTCCGCGGCCTTCACCCTGGGCTTCGAAGACCGGCAGAAGGTCTGGAACGCCGGGTTCTTCTTCCAGGACGTGTTCGGGATCCAGAACAAGTACTTCCTCACGCTCGGCGCGCGCTGGGACGGAAACAGCGCGTTCGGTGAGGGCTTCGGCCTTCAGCTCTATCCCAAGGCGAGCGCTTCGTGGGTCACCTCCGACGAGGATTTCTGGAACCCGAGCTGGGGGACGATGCGGCTCCGGCTGGCCTATGGGCAGTCGGGCCGCGCGCCAGGGGCCTTCGACGCCGTCCGCACCTGGGATGCGGCCGGCTTCAACAACCAGCCGGCTTTCATCCCCAGGAACCTGGGGAACGCCGATCTCGGTCCCGAAGTGACGACGGAGATCGAAGGCGGCTTCGACGCGTCCTGGGTGAACGGCAGGATCAACACGACCTTCACCTATTTCCACTCGGAGACGGACCACGCCCTCTTCCAGGTGCGGCAGGCGGCCTCGGAAGGGTTCGGCGGCACGCAGCTCAGGAACGTGGGCAAGCTCCAGAACCAGGGGATCGAGCTCTCGCTCCAGACCTCACCCGTGGCGAGGGAGAACTTCGGCTGGGATCTGGGTGTGAACGTCTCCACCCTCAAGTCGAAGGTCCTCTCCCTGGGCGGTGCGCCCCAGTTCTCGCTGGGAGGGGGCGGGTACGTGATTGAGGGGCAGCCCGCCCCGGTCATCCGCGGCCGGTACGTCTCCAACCCGGACGCGATCGCCGACCCGGTCATCGAGGCGGACCATGTGTTCGGTCCCAACTACCCGACGCTGACGGTTACGCCCAGCACCACGCTGAGGCTGCCGTACGGCATCGCGCTCTCCGCGGTCGGGGAGTACAAGGGCGGCGCCTACCTCCGCGTCGGCAACACGTCCTCGGGAGGCGTTTCCCGCGGCGCCAAGATGCCCATCTGCTGGCCCTACTATCAGAACCCGGGCGTGGACACGCAGCTCAAGGACGACACCCCTGCCTTGTGGCGGGCCCGGTGCACGGCGTCCCTCGTAAACAGCGACTACTACATCTTCCCGATGGATTTCTTCCGGCTGCGGACGCTGGCGGCCAGCATCCCCGTGGACGCCCTCATGCCGGACCGCATCTCCAGTGCGGTGCTCACGCTGTCGCTGAACGAGTCCTACACCTGGAAGAAGAACTTCCCCGACCTCGATCCCGAGATGCGGGGCAATGAAGGGGCTGCGGAGACGGTGCAGCAGGTCGACAACCGCGTTCCGATGCCGATCTCGTTCCGCGCATCCCTCCGGATCCAGTTCTGACGGGGGCCGCGATGATCACCCTTGGGAGAGAGACGATGAGCGGATACAAGATGCGGCTCGTCACCCTGCTGGTGGCCGGCCTGATGGCCGGCTGCACGGTGACGAATCCCGGTCCTGTGCAGGACGAATTCCTGAACGAGTCACCGACCCATGCGGGTCTGGTGAACGGCGCCGCGCGCGAGATTCTCATCGGGTCGATGAAGATCTTCTACGTGACGGCCATCATCACCCGGGAGATCTTCCCCGGGGGCGACACCAATTCCTTCAGCCCGAGGGTGCAGGCCGGCGCCCTTCCCTCGGCCGAGACGGATCAGTTCTGGAACCCCATCCAGCAGGCGCGCTTCATCGCCGAAGACGCCCTGCGGCGGTTCGACGAGCCCGGCGTGACGGTGGATCCGAAGGTAAAGGCACAGGCTCTTCTCTGGGCTGGGTATGCAAACAAGATCCTGGGAGAGAACTTCTGCCAGGTCGTGTTCGACGGCGGGCCGGCCATGCCTCCGACCGCCGCCCTGGATAAGGCGGAGGGCTTCTTCACCGACGCGATAGCCGCGGCAGCCGACAACGAGCAGCTCCAGGCGGCGTACGCCGGACGCGCCCAGGTGCGGATCGAGAAGGGCGACTGGCCGGGCGCAGTGAGCGACGCGGCCCAGGTCTCCCTCGACTTCCAGTATGGGATCGACGCCGACCCTGCCGAGGTGGACACGCGCAACTTCATCGCCTGGGCGAACTTCAATCAGAACTACCGGCAGTACACCTACCACTTCACCTACTACTACGACTACTACCCGGCGACGGGGGATCCCAGGGTCCGCTGGACCACCGATCCGGACTTCCCCGTGGCCAATGCGTCGCTTCCAGGGTTCGGAAACGTCCCGTGGAGCTTCGATCCGGACTTCCCCCTCAACTCTCCGGTGGTCCTGGCCACCGGCACCGAGATGATGCTCTACCGGGCCGAAGAGCTCCTGATAAACGGCCAGTGGCAGCAGGCCATGGCCTTGATCAACCAGGTGCACACGCACTTCAACAGCGACTTCACCGGTGAGCCCCTGGCTCCGCTCACGGCGAACAGCGCCGAGGAGGCCGGAACGGTCCTGAAGAACGAGCGCCTGGTGGACGAACACCTCAGGGGCCGCCGCTTCATGGACCTGCGCCGCTGGAACAACCGCGACGCCACCCCGGGCACGTACTACTGGCCGAACTGGGGTGAGCTCACCCCCATCTTCGACGAGGAGCCCACGGCCACGTGCATTCCGATTCCCGACAGCGAGCGGGAGATCAACCACAACCTGACGCCGCCGTGAGTGCCAGGCCCGTTCAGCGTTGAACGTGACGCCCCGTCGGGAGCCTCGGCTCCCGGCGGGGCTGTTCGTTCGTGGGCTCGGACCTCTCGACGCGCGCCCGACCCTCCTCAGGCCCTCATTGACTTCCCCGGCGGCCACCCAGCATCCTGACCTACCCCCCCGTCCACCCGCCGTTCGCGCATGCGACGGCGGACCGAGCCGAGCCACGCGCTCCACCCTGTGACCGAAAGCACCCCGACCTTCTCCGCGGCGCGCTCGCGCGCCTGGATCCACTACGCCCTCGCCGAGCCCCGGGAGAGGGCGGCCGTGGTGCGCACGGTGGCGTGGGTTGTGCCGGAGGGGGCGAGGCCGGACACCGTCGTCACGCTGCGGGAAAGCTGGGATATGGGCGGTGTCTACGTCTTCCTCGGACGGGCCGCCAGGAGTGATCCGGCGCTGCTGGGCAACCTCCGGGCGTGGCTGCGGACGGCTCCGGCGGGCACGCGCTTCGTCTGGATCGCGGACCCGGAGGTTGCGCTGTCCGGATGGTCGCCGCGGGTCGCGCGCATGGAGTCGGCCACGGAATCGGGTGGACGCCTCGCCGCGGCCGAGTTGGGAGCGGGGGGCTATGCCGTCGCAGTCGACGCCGGGTGCGCGGTGGCCATCGACGGGGTGGAGGCCACGTTCTCCTTCGGCGGC
Source organism: uncultured Gemmatimonadales bacterium (assembly GCA_963720485.1). GTDB lineage: Bacteria > Gemmatimonadota > Gemmatimonadetes > Longimicrobiales > Gaopeijiaceae > MFD05684-c1. The sequence continues at coordinate 3,055,072 of OY970395.1, read as the reverse complement.
GACGGGTCGGGACGCCCCCGCTTTGTGGTCCCCGCCGGCGACCCGCTCCTGCTGGGCGACGGCGTCCGGCTGGCGCTCCGGGGTCCCGACGCCGGAGCCCTGAGCTTCTCGGTCGAGGTGGGGGGAGGGGACGCGGGGCCGGATCCGCTGGCCGCGCTGGACGCGGGAATCCGGTACTACCATCCCTCCTCCGCTCCGGGTGCGGGTGCGGGTGCGGGTGCGGGGGCCGGGCCGGGGGGCGAGGGGGTGGAGGGCGCCGCGTCGATTCGCTTTCCGGTGCTGGATCTCCGGGACCGCGTCGTGGGCTTCCGGGGCGTTCTCGATCCGGCTGGGCCCCTCTCGGGGCGGTCGCGTCTCGCCTTCTCCCCGGAGACGGGCGACCTCCACTCCCATTTCCGCACCGTCCTCGGTCGAGGCCTGACGCTGCGCCCGCTGGAGGGCGCGGGATTCGGCATGGCGCGCCTGGGGCCGGGGAGGGGGGAAGGGGAGGAGGCCTTGACCCTCACGCCGGTGGGCCCGTTCGCCGTCGGGTCGGGGGACGGGGGCGCCGAGCTGCTCTGCGGCGCCTCGGGCGTGGAGTACGTGGCGCTCCCGCCGGAGGGGGCGACCCTCCGCTTCGTACCGGGCCGCCCGGGGTGGGCGCCGCTGTTCGACCCCGGAGGGACGGCGCCGGACGCGGCGGCCCAGGCCCCCCGCCTGGGCGGGGAGGCGACCACGAGCTGGGTCGCTCTGGCGGGCACCGAGCCGCTGCCCTACCACGCTCAACCGCGCGACGCCGTGCTCCACGTGCCGGGGGCCGACGGGCTCTTCGACGTCTTGCCGGTGGCGGCGGGGGCCCTGCCTCCTCTCGACGAGGACGCCGATGCCGCGGCGCTCCCCCTCGTCCCGATGGCGGGTGTCGACCCGGCGGTGGCGGAGGCCGCCGCCGCCCTGGACACCGAGGTCCTGGCGCCGGAGCGTCGAGAACGGGTGTGGGGCCTGGCCGGCGACGCGCCGCCGGATCTTGTGTCACCCATGGGGATCGCTGCGGACGACGACGTCACGGCGGTCACGCCCAACGGCTGGGTGGCGACGTTCGCGCCCGACGGTCGGACCTGGCGCTCCCTCGTCCTGGCCCGCTTGGGGGGTGACCGGCTGGCGCTCCACGACATCGACGGCCCTCTGAGGGCCGCCCTCCTCACCAGCGGCCAGTTCCTCGTGGTCTCGGACCCGGCGGCGCTGGCGCGGCACCTCGACGAGGAGTCGCGCCTGGTCCTGGACGGCTGGACCGTCGACCTCCACCCCGCGGGATGGAAGCGCCACGGCACCATCCTGATCTTCAAGAGCTGCCCGCGGCCCCTCTCCGACCTGGTGGCCGACGTGGGCACGTGGGTGCTCCCCGGGGCGTTCAACCGCTCTCCCGCGGAGACGCAGCGCGCGTTGGAGACCCTCCTGGATGCGGCACGCGCGCGCGCGTCGGACGTGCGGAAGGGGGAGGCGGCGGCCCGCCCCTGGGACGCGTTCGTGCGCACGGTGGTGGACGACCCGTCCTGGAGCGGCTGGCTGGCGCTGCGCTGTCCCGTCCCGCCGGGCTCGCTCCCCCCGGAGCTGCGCGGCCTCGCCGCCGGCATCGACGAGAGCCACTTCCACGCCCACCACCTGGGGGCCCGCCAGACGCCGGTCACCGTCCCGGGGGAAGCCCAGAAGGACAGCGCCCTGTTCGGCCTCATCGCCTACGACGCTCCCCCGCGGCCGGCGTCCGAGCGGGAGCGTGCCTTCCAGGTGACACGGGTGCACGTGTCTTTCGCCGGCTCGGCCGTGCAGAGCTTCTCGGCGGACATCGCCCTCACCCTGGGGCGGCTCTTCGGCGCGCCGGCCCGCCTGGCGAGCACGGGGGACGTGCCCCGCCTCTTCCTGGGCGGCGCGCTCCAGCGGCGCGGGGACCGGGACGTCTACGTGTTCCGCAGCACCTCCGAGGCCACCCTGGAGCTCGACGACCGGGTCCTCTCCACCGTGCGCGTCACCCGCTGCGAGCTCGGGAGCCCGGGCGGCACCGCTTCCCGCCTGGGGGACGGCGGGGACGATCTCGTGGTGGCGCGCTTCGTCCTCGGCGGAAGCCTCTCCTTCCGTCCGCTGCCGGCCCGGTCCGGCGGAACCCTCGACCTCTTTGGATACGACGAGCTGCCCTTCTCCGGGCTCGCGCTGGAGATGCGATTTCCGGCGGCGGCGCCCCGGGACCAGCGGTTCCGCCTGGACGTCACGGAGACCGCGTTCGATCGGCACGCCGCGGTGCTCCGGGCCGGATCGCTCCCCCGGCACTTCCCCCTGTTTCCCCGGGGCATGGTCTCGTCGGACGCCACCTCGGCACCGGGGGACCTGGGATGGTCCACCGTCATCGTCCCCGACCTCGAGGCCGCGACGCCCTCCGGCGACTGGTTCGGCCTCGTCTTCGACCTCGACCTGGGGACCCCCGGCGCGCTGGCCGACGCGGCTGGACTGTCCGCCGGGATGGCCCTCGTGTGGTCGCCCTCGCCCCGGCAGGTGGCGGCCATGGCGGGGCTGCGCCTCCCGGGCGCATCGAGTGGGGGCGCCGGCATCTCCCTCATGGGCGTGCTCGACCTGGACGTCCACCGCCAGCGCCTCCTGGCCGTCGACGGCGGCTACCTTCTCAAGCTGACCGGCGTGAGGCTCGGCTTCCTGGGGAAGGCGCTCCCCCGGGACGGCACCTTCGACATCCTCCTCTTCGGTGACCCGGGCACGGGGGAGGAAGCGGCCACGCTCGGATGGTACGGCGCCTATCGGCGCACGGAGGAGCAGGAGCCGGACGAGGCTCCGGAAACGATCGGCCTGTTGAGGAGCGGCGCCGATCTGCTGGAGCGGATGGACTTCGACGCCCCGCCCCCCGCGTGGTGGGGCCGACCCTGGGCCTGGACCCTCATACCCTCGACGGAGGACGAAGCATGACCCCGAAGCGTACGAGCACCCAGAAGGCGGCAGGAGCGGCCGTGGCCACCCGCACCGGGGCGAGCGCGCCCCTGGCAGCGGGAGAGGCCGGGGAGGGCGGTCTCGTCATCGAAGGCTACGTCCGTATCACGATCAGCGACAAGCACTTCGAGCTGCGCGGCACGGTGGGGGAGCACGTGAAGGTCGCCTGGCACAAGCCCTTCGAAGAGGGCGTGGACCTGGGCACGGCCACCCAGATGGCGGGGGCGGTGGCGGGAGCGCTGGGGGTCGCGAACCCGGAGGCGTTCACGAAGCAGCTCAACGAGAAGCTGGACTCCGTGAAGAACCTTCCCATCGTCGGCGGCTTCGCGAAGATCGTGGAGGAGGCCCCGGTGAAGGTCACGGACCTGGGCATCGACACGCTGGTGGGAAGGTACCAGTTCGGCTTCGGGTGGGATCTGTCGGGCATGGGCGCGGGCTACCAGGGCATCACCCTGGACGCGTTCGGGCTGGTCTTCACCTACACGAAGTCCCAGGAAGCGGAGTAGGCCCCGGTGTCCGTCGAGGTCCGGCTCTTCGGCGACTTCGACATCCGGGGCGTCCCGCTGCGGGTCTCTGCGTCCTTCGACGAAGACGGGACCATCTTCGAGGCCCGCCTCGGGGACCTCACCCTCGGCGAGGTCATCGCCTGGGTGGTGGGGCTGGCCGTGCCGTCCCTGGAGGTCACGTTCCCTCCGCCGTGGGACGTGCTCGCCTCGGTGAGCCTCCGGGACCTGGTGCTGCGCATGGACGTGACCCACGGCACCCTGGGGGTCGTCCACGAGCACGTCGGCCTCGACCTGGGCTTCCTGAAGCTGGACGCTCTGGAGCTGACGTACGGGCCGTCGGCCGCCGACGGAGACGCCTCGGTCAGCCTGAAGCTCTTCGGGCGCCTGCTGGACCGGAGCTACCCGTACCCCGACCGTCCCCTCACCTGGGACCTTCTCGACGAGCCCCCTCCGGCCGTCCCTCCGGCCGGCAACCCCGAGTTCCGCCTGGACTACCTGGGGCTGGGCCAGCGGGTCACGCTCCGGGACCCGTCGAAGCTGGGCGACATGGCGTCCGTGGTGGAGGCGCTGGCGGAGGCCGGCGCGGACGTGCCGGACACCGCCGATCCCGTCCGGGAGCTGCCCACGCTGCGCTTCGACGCCGCCGCGGGATGGCTCGTGGGTGCCAGCTTCTCGGTCCTGGACACGCTCCGGATCCTGGCGGTCTTCAACGACCCCGACCTCTACGGCCTCCGGGTGGAGCTGTCGGGCGAGCGGGCCAAGCAGCTCGCCGGTCTCGAGCTGGAGATCCTCTACCGGAAGGTGGGGCCCGGGCTCGGCGTCTACCACCTCGAGCTCGAGTTGCCCGAGTCCATGCGCCACCTGGAGCTGGGTGCCGCGTCCGTCACCATGCCCTACGCCGTGGTGGACGTGTGGACGAACGGCAACTTCATGGTGGACCTGGGCTTTCCCCACGGCCTCGACTTCTCCCGCTCCTTCACGTTCCAGACGTTCGTAGGACCCGTCCCCGTCATCGGCGCGGGCGGCTTCTACTTCGGCGTCCTGGGCCCCGAGACCGCCACGGGGGTGCCGGCCGTCTCCAACGGCCGCTTCGCGCCGGTGCTGGCCTTCGGCGTGGGGCTCCAGCTCGCGGTGGGCCGCACCATCGAGATGGGGCTGCTGCGGGCCGGCATCGTCATCGGCGTGGAGGGGCTTCTCGAGGGCGTCATCGGGTTCTTCAAGCCCGAGGACCCGGGCGTCGGCAGCGACGTCTGGTACCGGGTGCGGGGCACCCTCGCGCTGGTGGGCCACATCTACGGCGAGGTGAGCTTCGCCATCGTGAAGGCCCGGGTGGACATCCGGGCCTACGCCTCGGCGTCCATCACCCTCGAGGCCTACGCCGCCACGGAGGTGGTGCTGGAGGCGGGCGTGCGGGTGGAGCTGAAGGTGAAGGTGGCGTTCATCCACATCCACCTCTCGTTCGACGCCCGGGTGCGCCAGTCCCTGACCCTGGGGAAGGCGGGCCACCCGCCGTGGCGGCTCCGGGAGGGCGGCGAGTCGGCGTGGCTACGGGCCCTGGAGGCCCCGGGAGCGTTCGGCTCCGCCGGGCTCATGGACGCGCCGGCACCGCCCGCTTCCGCGGCCACGCTCCTGGCCGCCGCCGGCGGGGAGCCTTCGGCGGGAGGGCGGCAGCGGTGGGCGGCCGCGCGCGTGTGCCGGGAGGTCCGGACCCTCGATCTCTACCTCCAGCCCACCGTCACGGTCGGGACCGCCGGGGATCGGCCGGAGGCAGGGGAGGAGGGGAAGGCGGCGGTCCAGGTCCTGGCGCTCCTCATGATCCCCCGCGGGCGCACCCTGAAGGGCCCGGCCGGCCTCGACGACCTGGCGTGGGCCGCGCTCCGCTGGGCGGTGGCTGGCGCGGAGGAGGAGGACCTGATCGACCGGGTGGAGCTCGCCCGGGCCTTCCACGACCTGGTGGCGTCGGGCGATCCGGAGCGCGTCGGCTTCTGCGACATCGTGGACTTCCTGCGGGAGAACTTCCGGCTGCGCATCCGCGCCCTTCCGACCGATCCCGAGCGCCGGGCGGCGCTCCGGGATGACGGGCTCACGCTCTTTCCGGTCCCGCCGTGGCTCTCGCTCCACGCGGAGCTCGCCGGACACCGGGCCGACCTGGAGCACCTGAACCCCTGCTCGCCCGAGTACCGCGCCCTGGTGGACGACTACTTCCGACGGCTCCATCCCGACCCCCCTCCCGAGGGGGAGAATGGGACGTGGGCCGCCCCCCTCGGCGCGCGTGAGGCGTCGGCCCCGCCCGCCTCCATGGCCGCGTTCGTCTTCGCCGACGCCGCGCGGCTGGTTCTCCGTGGCATCCTCCGGGCGGGCCTCGACGCCTTCGACGGCTGGGAGGCCGAGGCCGAGGCGGGCGACCGCCTGGACGACGTCGCCCGGCGCTACGGGGCGAGCGGCCCCGAGGTCCCGGACGAGCTCGCCCTCGCGAACCAGGACGCGCCCGGCTTCTGGGCGCCGGGCTCGAGCTTCACGCTGACGGGACTGCGGGCGAGGGTCCGGGACGGGGAGAGCCCGGCGGACGTGAGCGGGCGCTGGGGGCTGGAAGCCGAGGCGCTGGCGCGAGCGGCCGCGGACGCCCCCGGCCTCCTCCGGCCGGGATCCGCGCTTCGCATCGAGGGCGGCCGCGTGGTGACCGGAGACGCCGACACCGTCCAGGGTCTGGCCGGGAGGCTCTCCACGTCCGTGGAGGCGCTCCTCGCGGCGAATCCCTGGCTTCCCTGGCCGCCGCCTCCGGACGGCGGAGAGGTGCTGCCCCCCGGCCGCGAGGTGGCGGTTCCGACCCTGGACGCGCGCGTGGCGGCCGAGGACACCCTGAGCCGCCTCGCCGACCGCTTCGGCGTCTCGGTGGAGGCGCTCCTGACCCACCCCGACAACGTCGGCTCTCCCGAGGTGCTGGCTCCGGGGGCCACGCTCCCCCTCCCGCCCATCCACCACGCGGTGGAGGAGGGCGACACCCCCGCCTCGCTGGCACGACGCCTCGGGATGGCCGTGCGCGCCCTGGTCCGCCTCGCGGACGCCGGAGGGGCGACGTACGGCCGGGTGCGCGTGCCGGGCTGTCGACGGGTGCCCGCCGAGGCGCTGCGGGCGGCCATGGTGGAGCGAGGGGCGTTCGACGCGGTCGCCGGATCCATGGCCCGCTTCCTCCTGGCGGGGCTCCGCCTGCCCGACCCGGGCTCCTCTCCCCGGGGGATGGGGTCCGGGGCGGGGAGCGATTGGAGCGGCATGCCGCTCTTCCCCCTCTACGTCCTCACCGGCCAGCAGTGGACCTGCGCGGACGGCGACCCGGCGGCCGAGCGGGTGACCCTCAGCCGCAACCCCGACGACCCCGCCGCCCCGTGCCGCCGCCCCCTCATCACGTTCGACTCCGATACGCCCGACGAAGGGCTCACGGTGGGGCTGGGGGCCGAGGAAGTGGCCCTGGTCCAGGCGTACCGTCCGCTCGCGGCCAGCGGGCGCCCCCTGGATCCCCAGCTCCTCGCGGCGACGCGCGAGGCTCCCTTCGTGGTGGTCCCACGGCGATTCCCCCTCGGGGAGGCGGTGTCGTGGCACGCCGCCTCGGTCCCCGGCTGGGCCGAAGGCGCGGAGACGGCGGGCGATCCGGTGATCCTCCCCCTGCCCGGGTCGCTGGCGAGCCTCCTGCGGGAGGTTCCGGGGCGCACCGCCGACCCTCGCCTGGTGGTCCGCCCTCCGGCGGCCCCGGGGGAGGCGCCCTACGCCGCCCGCGACGTCGACGTGCGGGCGTGGGCCACCCGCGTCGAGCTGGAGGTGCGGCGGGCGCCGGACCCCGGCCGTCCGGGAGCGTTCCTCCCCTCGGTGGTGGAGGTGTTCGGCAGCGACGGCGGCGGGCGACGCCGCCTGTTGGAGTTGATCGAGCACCTCCGGGACCACCCGGAGCGCGTCGCCCGCATCCACCTGCTGCGCGCCTCGGACCCCACGGCACCCGGCGGCGCGGCGCTCCGGTCGGACGCCGTGGAGCCCGGCGAGGTCGTCCTCCTCAAGACGAACCTCTCCACCTGGACCCGGCCGCCCGCCCCGGAGCTGGCGCTCATGGCGCAGGTGGCGGCCGAGGTGCCGGTGCACGCGAGCATGGCCGAGCCGCTGCCGTTCCTGCAACTGCTGTGGGAAGCCAGCGTCGTGGCCGCCGGCGGGTTCCACCTCGTCTATCCGGCGGGGGAGGGGGGAGCCCTCCCCGAGGGGCTCTTCGAGAGCCGGAGCGCGGCGCGCCTCACCGTCCTCGTCGTCGTGTCGCCTTCGGCGGAGTCGCAGGCGAGCGTCCCCGCCGAGCCCTTCCACGACTGCGTGCTCGCCGCCGAGGCGCCCGGCGAGGGCACGCCCTCCGTGGAGCCCCCCCTCTTCAACGCGGGGGCACCGGTCTCCCTGCCCGACCTCGCGGCCTCCCTGGGGGTGGACGCGGCGGGGCTGGCCCTCGCCAACGCGTCGGTGCGGGGGCTGGTGGCTCCCGGGACCTCCCTGGCGCTCCCCGGGGGCGGCAGGTGGATCGTCCAGCCCGGCGACGACCTCCTGTCCATCGCCATGGCGCTCCCGGACCCATCCCTCGGCGCCGTGGCGGAGGCGGTGGCCGCCGCCGGCCCCGCCATCGCCGCCGGCACGCGGGGATGGACGCATCCGGCGTGGACGAGGGTGCTCCCCACCCTGGGGCCCGGGCGGGTCGGGCTCCGGGTCCTGCGCACCGATCCCGACCCGGAGCCGGTGCGGGCGGGAGCGGACGGGGTCGAGCGCTCCGGCCAGGACGATCCGGCGACGCGGCTCCGGACCCTCTACAACCTCATGGACGCCCGCGTGGAGAAGCACGGGCCCTTCCCCGCGAGCCCCCGGACGCTCCCGGCGGCTCCCGGCCGGACCGAAGATCCCGGCGGGCTGAACCCCACCCCCGAGACGCCCCCCGCGCCCTGGTCGTACGAGCGCATCCTGGGCGTCGCCGGCCTCGCCGGCCCGCCCGGCGGTGGGGCCGGAGAGGTGGACCCGTACGCGGGGCTGGGCGAAGAGGCCCTCGCGTCGATCCGATTCCTGGACGTCTTCGGCAACCGCTGCCTGCCGGGCGACGCCCTCCCGGCCATCACCGCACCCATCCGGTACACGGACGCCCTCGTCGGGCCGGGGCACTGGCCGGGTGTGGCGGTGTCCTTCCGCTTCGTCCGGGGCGCGGGACCGCGGCTGAGGCTCAGCACGACACTCGACGTGGTGCGCACGTCGCCCGCCCCGGGCGGCCCCTTCGCACCGGTGCGGGCGCGGGCCACGGCGGACCGCGCGACGTTCGCCGTGGCGCGCCGGCAGCTCGAGCGGGACGACCTGAGCGTCACGGTGGCCAGCACGCTGGACAGCGAGCCCCAGCCGCTGGATCGGCCGGCCCTGGCGGCCTTTCTCCGGGGCGTCGACCGCTGGCTCGCCACCGTGGAGGCGCTCGAGGTGCCAGGGGAGGCCGTGCGGCCCGACGATACGCCGGCGTCCGTGGCCTCCCGCTGGCGGATTCCCCTGGACGCCCTGGCGGCGGCGAACGTGGCTACCGAGGGGCTCCTGGCGCCCGGGACCGGCACGCTCCAGGTGCCGAGGCTCCACGTGACGGCGCGAGGGGACACCCTCGCCGCGGTCGCCGAGTATGCGGCCGGGGCCGTCACGCCGGCCGAGCTGGGGCGTCTCAACCAGGCCGTGCGCCTCCGCCCGGACGTCCCCCTCACGGTGGACGGCGCGCCGGTGCCGGTGCCCCGGGGCGCCACCCTCGCCTCCGTGGCCCGGGGTGCCGGCGTCGACGTCCAGACGCTGGCCGAGGAGAACGCCGACGTACCGGATCTCTTCGATCCGGGCACCCGCCTCCTGACCGGGGCGGGAAGGGGAGACGTGCCGCCCGGAGCGACCCTGGCGTCCCTCGCCGCGGAGCACGGGCTCGGCGCCGCCGACCTCCTGGCCGCCAACGCCGCGACCTCCGGGCTCCTGGCGATCGGCGCCGCCGTGACCGTTCCGGACCACGTGAGCCCCGGGGCGGACAGCGGCGCGACCGCGCGGGTGGCCCGGGGCGACACCCTGGCCTCCCTGGCGCACCGCCTCGGGCTGGAGGTGGTGGCGCTGGTCCAGGCGAACCTGGCCATGGACGGCCTCCTGGCGGTGCGGGAGCCGCCGACCATGCTGGAGGCGGTGGCGCCCGGCGGGGCGACGGTCCGCACGCGCATCCTCGAGGGCGATACGATGGCGACGGCCCTCCACCGCCTCCGCGCCCAGCCGGGGTGCGAGGCGCTGGACGCCGCCGCCATCGCGGCCGCCAACGCCGACCGGCAGGGACTCCTCGCGGAGGGGGCGGTGGTCCTGACGCCGCCGGCGGGAAGGGTGGAGACGGTTCCCGTCGCGGCGGACTACGCCGACGTGATCTTCCCGGTGCGCGTCTGGATGGACCTGGCCAGGCCTCCGGCCCTGGTGGACCCCGTCCTCCCCCCGGACTCTCCCGTCCACGCCGCCCGTACCCGCCTCTCCCCGTCGCTGGGAGGGGCCGGGGAGCGCCGGGGCGCCCGGGACCTCCGCGGCTTCGCACGCGACTTCCAGGAAGCCTTTCCCGAGCTGCGCCTGGCCACGTCGGCAGGCACGGCCCAGGCCGGCCAGCGCATCGCCCTCTTCGCCGTCCAGCTCCAGAACCAGACGGTGAGCTGGCGCGTCGGATCGGCCCCGGTGTTCTTCGCGCCGCGCCCCCTCCTGACCACCCGCTGGAGCACGCCGGACGACGCCCCCGCGCCCATCCGGCCCTACGCAGGGGGCGCGCTGGGCGAGCCCACGCCCACGGCCATCCACGGCGTGGACCTCGACGTGTGGGGCAGGGAGCTGCTGGAGGCGGTGGACCGGTTGCTCGTGCCGGACCACGCCGTCACCGCCGAGCACCTGTGCGCCGCCGCGTCGAGCGACGCCTACGACCGGGTGGTGCGGGCCAAGGCGGCGCTGGCCTCCGCGCTCCGGGGCGGCGTGGAGCCCGTCCTGGAGGCGTCGGAAGAGGGGGCCGCCGGGCACGTGGAGGCCGCCCGTGAGGCGCTCTACCAGCGGGTGCTCCGGGAGCTGGCGGAGGCCTACCGCATCGACGCCATCGTGCAGCTCCCCGTCACCGTACACGCTCCCTTCGAGGATCTCGAGCGCGCCCCCCGCCTCCACGGGCGCGTCGTGTCCACCACTTACGTCGTTCCCCCCGGGGCCACGCTGGGAAGCGCCGCCGACGACCTCCGGGCTCCGGTGACCCTGCTGGTCCGCTTGATCGCCCCCGTCGGCGCCCTCCTGGTGGAAAGCGCCTCGGTGACCGTGGACGGCAGGAGCCACGTCGTCGGATCCGCGGACACCCTCGCGACCGTGGCCGCCGCGCTGGGCGTGGACCTGGATTCGCTGGCCCGCTCCCTGGAGGACCAGGAGGGGCTCCTCCGCCCCGGCGCCCCCCTCGACCTCTTCGGGCGGCGCCACCCCATCGGCGGGGACGAGACGCTGGGCGACGTCATCGAGACGCTCGCCGACGGCTGGTCTGCCGCGGAGGCGGTCGCCACGTTCGCCGCCATGAACGCCGAGGTCGGCGCCCTCCTCCGGACGGGGGTGGCGGTCCGCGTCACCACCGTCCCCGTGCGGGAGGGGGACACGCTGGCGTCGCTGGCCCGGGAGCTGGGCACGACCCCCGAAGCCCTCGGGACGGCCAACGCCGACACCCAGGGCGCGCTCCGCCCCGGGGCCGTGGTGCAGGCGGGCGGCGCGACCCGGGAGGTCCGGGAGGGCGACACCCTGGGGGACGTGGCCGCGGACCTGGGGCTGTCCGTCCCGGCCCTGGTCGCACAGGTGGCCGATGCGCCGGACCTCCTGGCGCGCTGGGGGCTGGTGCGGCGGGTTCGGCCGCTGGAGGGCAACGTGGGGGCGGCCGGGCGCCTCGACGACCTCGCCCGGGAGCTGGGAGCGTCTTCGGAAGACGTGGTGGCCTCGCTCCTCGACACCCGTGAGCTGCTCCGCCCCGGCACCGAGGCGCGCTGGCTGGAGCGCCGCGCGGCCCTGAGCCTGTCCGAGGTGAAGGTGCCCCTCGCGGAGGGCGCGTCGCTGACGTTCCTCCTGCGAGCCTCCAGCGCCCGCCGCCAGCGCAGGATCGCCCTGTCGCCGGAGCTGTGGGTGACGGCCGTGGAGCATGACGTACGCGACGTTCCCTGGGCGGGAACGTACCAGGCGTCGGAGTGGCTCACGCTGGTGGAGCCGGTGCGGGACCCGCTCCACACCATGGACGTTCCCGTCCCGCTGCGCGCCCACCCCCTGCCGCCGGTCATCCTGGGCCAGGAGATCCGCCCCCGCTCCCCCCACGATCCCGACATCCCCGACCTCCGCCGCTACGACTACCGGATGAGCTGGGCGTACGAGCGGGCGGCCCAGGACCTCGTCACCGTGGACATGGAGGTCAACGTCCCGGATGACGCCATCATGGCGCTGGGCGAGCCGGACACCGAGACCCTGCCGTACCTCCTCGCCCAGTATCACGCCATCGCCGAGCCCCTCTGGCGGGATCTCGGGAAGCTCCGGGACCCCGGCTCGCTGTCGGGCGATCTCGCCGCCTCCGCCGCCGCGCTCGGCGCGCTGGGGGTCTTCGCCGACATCGTGGAGCGGATCGGCTCGGCCTGGGCGGCGTGGTCCCCCCCGGGAGGAACCGCGCGGATCGCGTGGACCGGAGCGACGCCCCGGAGCCGTCCCCTTCCACCGCCGGAGGGGTCATTCGCGGAACCGACCGCAGCCACCGAGGTGACGGGCCTGGACGCGCTCCACACGCAGAACATCCGGGGGCGCGTGGCCGTGGTTCGCAACGCCGGGCTGCTGCCCGGGCGCGCCACCGCACCGGCCTTCATCTACCGCGTGCCGCCGGTGAGTGCCGCCTCGAAGGTCTGGCCCCTCCTGGACCACCGAGCCACCCTGCGCCTTCCCCCCACCACCCCCGACGCCCTGCCGGGACGCCTGGCGGAGCTGTTCGCCCGCTTCCTGGACGTGACCCCCGACAGCCCCGACGAGGAGGGCCGTCCCCTGCGCGTGGCCGTGTCCTGGCTGTACCCCATGGTGCCAGGCGGCGCCCCCGGGACGGCACCGTCACCGCCGATGGTGGAGGTGCCGGTCACCCTTTCCCCCACCGCGACGTTCCTCCCCTCCCGGGACCTGGCAGCGCCGGAGGGCCTGTGCGCCCGCCTCGGCGCCCGGCTCGCCCTCTGGGCCCGGGAGCGGAGCGAGGCGGGCGCGCCCGGGGAGTTCCGCCTGGATCTGGCCGCCTACGCCAACCTCGCCCGGGGCCCCGGGGCCAGCGACGCCAGCCCCCTGGTGGCGATCCACGACCTTCGGATGCCGGTGGCGGGGATCGGGCCGGCGGCACCCTTACCTCCAGCCTCGGTCTGAAGCCCCTGTTGGGGGCCCAAGTCCATCTGGGGCATCACCGAGAGGTACCGGATGCTGCTGGCGGACTTGCGCTGGTCCTTGTCCCTGGACTTCGGGGTGGTGATGGGGAGAGGACGGGTAGTGTCCTATTAGGACACTACCCGTTCATGCGGATCTGGCGCCCCACCGCGGCCTCCCCGTGGAAGAGGCGCTGGGCGCCGGTCTCGTTCAGGAGCAGGACGGGCTCGGTGTCTTCCTGGTCGTCGGGGCTCAGGTTCCGGCCGGCCACCAGGGGGATCTGCATCGTCGGCAGGTAGCCGGGGCCCACGAGGTGGGGGAAGAAGCCGAAGCCGGGGGCGTCCGGGTCGCCGGCCTCCTCGGGGAGGATGGCGCCCCACGTGCGGTTCCGACCCAGGGGCGCGGCGTCCGTGAGGCCCACGCGCTCGATGCCGGGTTGGAGTTGAGAACTCCCGGTAGCACGATAAGTGTGCTATTGTGATAGCATGGCGATCGAGTTCCGGGACTCTGGCACGGAAGACGTCTTCAACGGCGTCGATTCCAAGGCGGCCCGGAAGATCTGCCCGAGAGACCTGGTCGATCGCGCACGGGAAAAGCTCTTCCTGGTTGACGACGCGGAAGCTCTCCAGGACTTGAGGGTGCCCCCAGGAAATCGACTCGAAGCCCTGAAGGGAGATCGGAGGGGGCAGTACAGCATCCGGATCAACGAGCGATACCGGATCTGTTTTCGGTGGAGTGAACAGGGAGCCCGCGAGGTGGAAATCGTGGACTACCATACGTAGCGGGAGGAACAGGACATGGTCAGAGTACCCACCCATCGAGCGCCCACCCATCCTGGCGAGATGCTGCTCCGGGAGTTCCTCGAGCCTCTCGGACTCTCGCAGACCGAGCTCGCGGAGCGGATGGACGTCCCATTTCAGCGCGTGAATGGTCTGGTGAACGGGCGGCGTGGAGTGACCCCGGACACGGCCCTCCGGCTGTCGAGGGTGTTTCAGACGACCCCGGGCTTCTGGATGAACCATCAGCTCCGTTGGGACCTGTTCCACGCGGAGCGCGATGCCAGGGAAGCCCTCGAGCGCATCGAGCCGGTTCCACGGAAGGATCGGTCGAGGACGGGCTGAGGGCCCGCCCGGAGAAGCCATGGCCACCGCAGACGAATCCCCACCTCCCTTCACTCCGGGCGTCCACGGTGTCCGCTATCAGGTCGGGCAGGTGCAGATCGAAGACCCGGACCGGAACCCCATCTCGAGGTAACCGCGCCTACGGGGGCCCGTGCTCGAACGGGCTCCACACCCGCAGCCCGTCCAGATCCTGCCCGTCCTGGAGGTCGTCCGTCAGCAGGCGCGAAATGCGAGGACGTCGTCCCGGGCGTCCGCGGCAGGGAGGCCCGGGTCGAGCTTCGCCGTGACCGTGACGTAGTACTCCTGCAGGACCTGGAGGCTCAGGCGACCCTCGCCCGTCGCCCAGAGGTGGGCTATCCACTCCGCGGCCGCCGCCTGCTTCCTCGCGTCCAGCACGTTCGTGTCGACGAACACCCGATCAGCCACGAGAGGGGCCTCGCTCGTGCAGCGACGAGCGCGAGGGGAGGGGTGTGCCCGACGAGCGAAGCGGCCGGGGGACCCGGGCGAGGAAGGACGTGCGAGCCGCCTCGTACCCCTCCGCGCGGCGACGCCGGTCCGCCAGCAGCTCCCCCAGGTAGGCGGACACGCTCGTGTCGCGCCGCGCCGCCTCCACCCGCACCCAGCGGGCGGTCTCCTCGTCCAGGGTGATGGTGACGTTGCGTTTCATGTCACGAAATTCGTGTCGCACGAAGATCGTGGCAATCAACGCTCCCCGATCGTGGGGCCGCCGCTGCCCGCTCCGTCGATACCGATTCCGCACTCCTGTTTCAGCCGATCCCCGACAGACGATCCGGCCCGCTCGGCCCTGACTTGAAGGATCCCGAGGCGATCGGGACACCCGGGCGGGAGGCGATCCATGCGCGGCGCGATGGGGGTGGGCACCAGCGGGGGCGGGCGAGAGTGGCGGGAGGCGCGGCCACTGCCCGCGCGGTCGTCGTCGGAGGTCTGGAAGCGCGCCGCGCTCGGCTGCGGACTCGTGTCGGCGCTCCTCTACGCGGCGATGCTGGTCGCCGTGCCGTGGGCGTGGCCCGGGTACTCCTCGGCGTCCCAGACCGTGAGCGAGCTCTCGGCCATCGGCGCCCCCAGCCGGCCGCTCTGGCGGGCCCTTGGCTTGGTCTGGACGCTCCTCTACGGCGCGTTCGGCTGGGGCGTCTGGAAGGCGGGGGCGTCGAGTCGGCCGCTCCGGGTGGCCGGCGCCTCCATCCTCGCCGCGGCCGTGGTCGGGGCCTTCTGGCCCCCCATGCACCTGCGCGAGGTGTTGGCGGCGGGCGGCGGCACCCTCACCGATACCCTGCACATCGTCTGGACGGCGGTGAACGGGGTGCTCACGCTGGCGGCCATGGGCTTCGGGGCGGCGGCCCTCGGCCGGCGATTCCGCGCCTTCTCGGTGGCGTCCATGGCGGTGCTGCTGGCGGCTGGTGCCGCGACGTCGATGGACGCGGCACGGCTCCAGGCGAACCTTCCCACCCCGTGGATGGGCGTGTGGGAGCGGATCAACATGGCGGCGTGGCTTACGTGGGTCGCCGTTCTGTCGGTCGCGCTGCTGCGCCGCGCCGCCCGCCCTTGATCGTGGCCCGGCGGCGGGCGTCGAACCGGACCGGGATGTGGATGCAGGTCACCGGACACTCGATGCGGTACGGCCAGAGCGGGTCGCGGGCGGGGGCCGCCGGCAGACCCGAGTGCCTCGCGCCGCACACGGGGCAGTCCAACGTCACCTGTCTGTTGTCCATGATGCCTCATCGCCCCGGAAGGGGCACTTGGGTAGTGGTCTCGGCCGGCGTGAGCCGCCTCGTCAGCTCCGCGCGCAGGCTCTCCTTCAGCCGCTCCAGCGGTAGGCCCCGCCACTCCGGACCGCACCGGAGGCGGACCGCTCGGGCGCCCTTCCGCGCCAGGACACGCAGGGCGTCGTCGGTTCCTTCCACCGTCACGAATCGGATTCCGGAGCGGCGCACCGCCGGATCCCATCGAAGCGTTTCCCGCAGCAGGTTGGCCCGGCTCTGGGGGTGATGCACGATGACGATGCCCATGCGACGGATCCTCCCGGTGGTGGCTTCTTGCCGCCTCACCGAAAATGTCGCACGGTGCGGGTCTTGTGTGAAATATATATTTGGCATCGATTTCATAGCTTGATCCTATGACATGCAGGCGCGGCGGGCAGCGTCGCGCCGGCCTCTCTCCGGGGCGCCGCCATGGCCTTGAACTACCGCCGGCTCTACTACTTCCGGACCGTGGCGCACGAAGGGAGCATGACCGCGGCGGCGGAGGCGCTGCACGTGAGCCAGCCGTCCATCAGCGTGCAGATCCAGAAGCTGGAGAAGGCGCTGGGGCATCAGCTCTTCGACCGGAGCGGACGGGCGGTGGAGCTGACGGAGGAGGGGAAGGTGGTGCTGGGCTACGCGGACGAAGTCTTCCGGCTGATGCGGGAGTTGGAGGAGACCGTCCGCAGCGGACTGGGGAGGCGCCCGCTGCGACTCGTGGTGGGGCTTTCTCCGGCGCTTCCGAACCTGGTGGCGATCCACCTGCTGGGCCCGGCGTTCGCCGCGGAGGGCCCCGTCCGGATGATCCTCCGTGAGAAGGGTACGGATCGGCTGATCTCCGAACTGTCCACGCACGAGATGGACCTCGTGCTGGCGGACATGCCGATCCCGCAGCACGTGAGCGTGCAGGCGTTCAACCACCCCCTGGGCGCGAGCCCCATCGACGTCTTCGGGCCGCCCCTGCTGGCGCACGAGACCCGCGACGGCTTCCCGCACAGCCTGGACGGACGTCCGTTCCTGCTGCCGGGCGAGGGCAGCG
Organism: uncultured Gemmatimonadales bacterium; assembly: GCA_963720485.1. Taxonomy (GTDB): domain Bacteria; phylum Gemmatimonadota; class Gemmatimonadetes; order Longimicrobiales; family Gaopeijiaceae; genus MFD05684-c1. The sequence continues at coordinate 3,038,253 of OY970395.1, read as the reverse complement.
CGCTCCGCCGCTCGATCGAGGATTGGTTCGCCCGCAACGCCATCCAGCCGCAGATCGTGGCGGAGGTGGAGGACATCGACCTCATCCACGTCCTGGCGGAGGAGGGGGCGGGGATGTTCGCCGCACCGGCCATCATCGGCGACGACCTCCGCGTGCGCTACGCCGTCGAGCAGGTCGGACGGGCTCAAGGCATCCGACAGGAGTTCTTCGCGATCACCGTGGATCGCCGCTTGAAGCATCCCCTGGTGGCGGCCATCACCGCGGCCGCCCGGGAGGAGCTCGCGACTGCCATGGCCATGGAGGAGGCGGGAGGGTAGCCCGGTGCGCGAGCCGAAGCCGGCCCTGGAGGCGGCCTCCGGAGGCCGCCCTCACCCGCGTCCGGGTCGTCGCGATCGAGGTGGCGACGTGCTTCCGTGCGAGGCGAAAGGGGGTGAGCCCTTCCGTGGCCCCGGCCGGTTCGCCGCCGGCGGCCCGAGCGCCTAGGTTGCCGGCACGCGTCCAACCCCCTCTCGGAGGCCCCCGGTGCGCCCTCTCCCCCTCGCCCTCGCCGCGGCCCTGATGGCCTCGGCCCCGGCCCCACCCGTAGCCGCCCAGGCCGCCGGCGCCGGCGAGCCCGCCTCCGCGCCCTGGCCCACCTACTCCCTCGACGACGGCGGCCAGCGCCACAGCCCCCTGACCCAGATCACCCCGGAGAACGCGGGCACGCTCACCGCCGCCTGGACGTTCCAGACCGGCATCGCCGGCCACAAGTTCGAGTCGACCCCCCTGGTGGTGGGGGACACCCTCTACGTCACCGGCCCCCTGAACGCCGCCTGGGCCGTGGACGGCAGGACCGGCCAGGAGCTGTGGGAGTACCGGCGGAAGCTTCCCCCGCTGGACTCCATCCGCCCCTGCTGCGGGCTGGTGAACCGGGGCTTCGCCCTCCGGGGCGACCGCCTCTTCATGGGCACGCTGGACGCCCACCTGGTGGCGCTGGACCGCCACACGGGGGAGGTGCTGTGGGACGTGGCCATGGCGCCGTACACGGACGGCTACTCGGGCACGGCGGCGCCGCTGGTGGTGGGCGACAAGGTCATCGCGGGCATCGCGGGCGGGGAGTTCGCCAACCGGGGCTTCCTGGACGCGTACGACGCGGCCGACGGGCACCGGGTGTGGCGCTTCTGGACGGTGCCCGAGCCGGGGGCGCCAGGGGGCGACACGTGGCCGGCGGAGGCGTGGAAGCGGGGCGGGGGGCCGACGTGGCTCACCGGCTCCTGGGACCCGGAGCTGGGCCTGGTCTACTGGGGCGTGGGCAACCCGAACCCGGACTTCTACGGCGCCGACCGGGAGGGCGACAACCTCTACACCAACGCCCTGGTGGCGCTGGACCCGGACACGGGGGAGCTCCGCTGGCACTTCCAGTTCACGCCCCACGACGAGCACGACTGGGACGCCAACGAGATCCCGGTGCTGGCGGACCTCACGGTGGATGGGCGGCCGCGGAAGGTGGTGATGATGGCCAACCGGAACGGCTTCTTCTACGTGCTGGACCGCACCGACGGCGAGCTGCTCCGGGCGTTCCCCTTCGCGCACCAGACGTGGGCGAAGCCCGACGACGCCCTGCGGGCCCGGCCGGTGGAGCTCCCCGACCAGCGGCCCACCCCCGAGGGCACCCTCACCTGCCCGGACCTCTACGGCTCCACCAACTGGCAGTCGCCGTCGTGGGATCCCGCGCTGGGGCTCTTCTTCGTCACCGCCCGGGAGTTCTGCCAGGTGTACGTCTCCATCCCGCCGCCGGAGGGCTACCCGGGCGGCGAGCGCACCATGGGCGGCCGGGCGCTCCGGGGGCCGGAGCCGGCGTGGGGCGCGCTCCGGGCCATCGACCCTCTCACCGGGAAGACCCGCTGGGAAGTCCGCCACGACGCGCCCTCCTGGGCGGGCAACCTCTCCACCGCCTCGGGGCTGGTGTTCAGCGGCGACGGGGACGGGAACGTGCTGGCGGTGGACGCCCGCTCGGGCGAGGTGCTGTGGCGCTACCAGATGGGCGCGCCGCTGTACTCGGCGCCCGTCACCTACGAGATGGGTGGGCGGCAGTACGTGGTCGTGGCGGCGGGGTCGGTGCTGATGGGGTTCGCGCTGCCCTGAGGGGTCATCCCCCCTGTCACTCCCTCAGCAGCCGGGGAGGGTCGTGGCGGCCGCGACCGTGGCGTCTCGAGGGCCCCTCGGTGCAGGTTGGCCGGATCGGCGGTCGCCCCGCCGAGCCCCTCGCACCGGAGATGAGCCCGTGCCCCCGATGATCGAGAAGGAGCGGGACGAGACCGCGGCCGTGGAGGGCTTCCGCCCCCTGGTCTCTGCCCGCACCGCGGGCCTCCTCTACCTCGCCATCGTCGTGCTCGGGATCTTCACCGAGGTGGCGGTGCGGGGGAACGTGTTCGTGCAGGGCGACGCTGCGGCCACCGCGGAGGCGATCGTCGCCTCGCAGGGGCTCTTCCGCCTGGGCTTCCTCACGGACTCGCTCATGCTGATGAGCGACGCCACGGTGGCGGTCCTCCTCTACCTGCTCCTGCGGCCGGTGAGCCGGACGGTGGCGCTCCTCGCCACGGCGTTCCGGCTGATCCAGACGTCGGTGCTGGCGCTGAACCTCCTCCACCACTACGCGGCCCTCCTCCTCCTCGACGGCGCCGTGTTCGGGGCCGCTTTCGCCGCCGAGCAGCGCCAGGCGCTCGCCTACCACATGCTCGAGCTCCACGCCCACGGCTACGACCTGGGGCTCGTCTTCTTCGGCCTCCACTGCGTCCTGCTCGGCTGGCTCATCCACCGCTCCGGCTTCCTGCCCCGGGCGCTGGGCATCCTGGTGGCGGCGGCCGGCGTGGCGTACCTGGTCGGGAGCTACACGCGCTTCCTCTTCCCCGGACACGTGGGGCAGGTGGCGCCGGTGTACGCGGTGGCGCTGGTGGCCGAGGTGGCGCTGGGGGTGTGGCTGCTGGTGAAGGGGGTGCGGGTGGAGGCGTGGGCTCGGCGGGCGGGGGTCTCTCTCACGGAGGTCATGCCATGAACGCCGTAAGGATCGTCGCCATCGTCCTCATCGTCCTGGGCGCCGTCGGCCTCGCGTACGGGGGCTTCACCTACACGAAGGACCGGCACGAGATGCAGGTGGGGCCAGTCCAGGTGACGGTGAGCGAGGAGCGCTCGGTGCCGATCCCCTTGTGGGCGGGCATCGCCGCCGTGGTGGTGGGGGTGGGGCTGCTGCTGGTGCCGGCCAAGAAGGGGTGAGGGGCCTCTACTCCACGGGCAGGAGCTCGATGCCGAGTCTCTTCAGCCCCGCCGCCCCCCTTCCTCCTTGCCCCCCGCCCCCCACCGCGCCACCGTTCTTGCAGCGCCCCGGGCGCCTCGCGTGTCCCCGCTTCGACCCCTTCAACGCTGGACGCCCGTTACGTGCGCTTGCCTTTCCCGTGCCCTTCGGCCTCGACGGCCGCCGTGCTCGCCTCCGCCCTCCTCTTCCTGGGGCTCGCTTCGCCCGGCCCGGTGCGCGCCCAGGATACCCAGGAGCACGTCACGGCCCCGCCGTCCGGCGCCCGCCCCATGGCCGTCGCCCACGCCGGCGTGCGCACGGGCGACATCGACATCGACGGGCACATCGACGAGGCGGCGTGGCAGGCCGCGCCCCTCATCACGGGGTTCGTGACGAGCGAGCCCGTCGAGGGGGCCAAGCCGACGCGGAAGACGGAGGTGCGCATCCTCTTCGACGACGACGCGCTCTACGTCGCCGCCCGCATGTACGACGACCCCGATTCCATCCAGAAGCAGCTCGTGCGGCGCGACGAGCGGGGGCCCTACTTCGACTGGTTCGGCTTCTCCATCGACCCGAACCGGGACCAGCGCACCGGCTACCAGTTCCGGGTGAACGCGGCGGGGGTGCAGCAGGACATGTACGTGTCCGACGACAACCACGAAGACACCAACTGGAACGCGGTATGGGCGTCGGCGGTGGCGTACGACTCCCTGGGGTGGACGATGGAGGCGCGCCTCCCCCTCTCCCAGATCCGCTACGACTCCAAGGAGGGGCCCCAGACGTGGGGGCTGAACCTCCACCGGCGGCGGGTGGCGGCGGGCGAGCTCAGCCACTTCTCCCTGGAGAGCCGGAAGATCAACGGGCTGGTGAGCCAGTACGGGCTGCTGGAAGACGTGCGGGTACCTTCCACCGTGCGCCGCATCGAGGCCCGCCCCTACGTGCTGAGCAGCTTCCACAACGGGCCGGCCGCAGACGGCGACCCGTTCTTCACCGGGCGGGAGACGGGGGGGCGGGTGGGGACCGACCTGCGCCTGGGGCTGGGGAGCGCGTTCACGCTGGACGGCACGGTGAACCCGGACTTCGGCCAGGTGGACGCGGACCCGGCGGTCATCAACCTGACGGCCTTCGAGTCCTTCTTCCAGGAGCGGCGCCCCTTCTTCGTGGAAGACGCCCAGGTGTTCGACTTCGGGCTGTCGGGGGGGCGGAACTCCCTCTTCTACAGCCGCCGCATCGGCCGCTCTCCCCATGGCGGCGCCCCCAGCGGCGCCGACTTCGTCGACATCCCCGACGCGGCCACCATCCTGGGGGCGGCCAAGGTGACGGGGCGCACCGCCTCGGGGCTCTCCGTGGGGGCCCTCACGGCGGTGACCAAGGCCGAGACGGGGCGGGCGTTCTTCAGCGACAGCGGCACCACGGACCGGTTCGCGGTCGAGCCCCGCACCGAGTACGGGGTGGTGTCGGCCAAGCAGGACCTGAACGGCGGCATGACCCAGGTGGGGGTGCTCCTCACCGGCCTCCGCAGGACGCTTCCGGCCGACGGCTCCCTGGGCTACCTGCCGGACCAGGCCTACAGCGGGGGCGTGCGCTTCGACCACCAGTGGGACCAGCGCCAGTGGAAGCTGAACGGCTTCCTGGCCACCAGCCGCGTCCAGGGCACGCCGGAGGCGATGCTCGCGGTGCAGACCTCCAGCGTCCACTACTTCCAGCGGCCGGACGCGTCCCGCGTGCGGGTGGACTCGGCCGCCACCTCCATGAGCGGCGCCGAGTGGAGGATCCAGCTCGACCGTCAGAACACCGAGCACTGGACGGGGGCGGTGTGGTCGGCGGGGGTGACGCCGGGCTTCGAGGTGAACGACATCGGCTTCAGCACCAACCGGGAGCGTATCGACGGCGGCATGAACCTGGGCTACCGTACCCTGGAGCCGGGCACCCACCTCCGGGACTACAGCGTCGGCTTCAACACCGTCTACAACTTCTCGTGGGAGGCCATCGACCATCCGGGGAGCTGGGATTCGTGGCGCACGGCCTACACCAACGGGCACTTCTCCCTGAACGGCAACGTCACGCTCCTCAACTACAACACGCTCTTCCTGAACGTGAACTTCCAGCCGGACCTCTACAGCCGCACGGCCACCCGGGGCGGTCCTGTGATGATCGAGCCGGGAGACGTGAACAGCCACTTCAGCTTCGGCACCGACCGGAAGAAGCCCACGAGCCTCCGCTTCGACGCCGACTACACGAACTACGCCCATGGGAGCGGGCACGGCTTCGCCATGGGGGCGAACGTCTCGATCCGGCCGAACCCCCGGCTCCAGCTCAGCGTGAACCCGAACTTCTACGCCCAGCGCAGCGGCTCCCAGTACGTCACCAGCACCGACGCCGTGCCGTACGCGGCCACCTACGGGCGGCGCTACCTGTTCGGCGAGATCGAGCGGCGCACCCTGGGCCTCGAGCTCCGCACCAACTACACGTTCTCGCCCACCCTCTCGCTCCAGCTCTACGCCCAGCCCCTCCTCTCCTCGGGCGACTACGTGCGCTACAAGCAGCTCCTGGCGCCGGACAGCTACGCCTTCCGCACCTTCCAGCGGGGGGAGGCGAGGAGCACCGCCGGCGGCGGGACCGTGTGCCGGAGCGGCGACATCTGCCTGGACGCCGCGGGCACGCAGCACGTGGACTTCGACGGCGACGGGGTGCCGGACTTCACCTTCAGCGACCGGGACTTCAACGTCCGCTCCCTGGTGGGCAACGCGGTGCTGCGCTGGGAGTACCGCCCCGGCTCCACGGTCTTCCTGGTGTGGCAGCGCCAGCAGGACGAGCGGGTGAACGAGGGCGACTTCAGCTTCGGCCGGGACCTCTCGGCCCTGGCCCGCATCCCGGCCCAGAACCGCTTCATCCTGAAGATCGACTACTGGCTGGGGCTGTAGCCTCCGCCCTACCTTGGGCGTCCGCCCCGGCAACGCTCCCCTCCGTCCGCAGGAGGCTCCCATGAGCGACATCACCCTCCGGGTGAACGGCGAGACGCGCACGGTCGACGTCGAGCCCTCCACCCCCCTCCTCTACGTGCTGCGCAACGACCTGGGCCTGCGTGGCCCCCGCTTCGGGTGCGGCCTGGGCCAGTGCGGGGCGTGCACCGTGCTGGTGGACGGCCAGCCGGTGCGCTCGTGCACGCGGCGGGTGTCGGCGGTGGCGGGGGAGGTGACCACGCTCGAGGGGCTGTCGAAGGACGGCGCCCTCCACCCGGTGCAGCAGGCGTGGATCGACGAGCAGGTGCCCCAGTGCGGCTACTGCCAGAACGGGCAGATCCTCACCGCCAAGGCGCTCCTGGACGAGAACCCGAGCCCTACCGACGCCCAGATCCGGGACGGCATGGACCGGGTGCTGTGCCGCTGCATGACGTACTACCGCATCCAGGCGGCGGTGCGGCGGGCCGCCCGCTCCATGGCCGCCGACGGCGCCCATTCGGGCGGGGCGGGGAGGTGACGCCATGAGCGAGCAAGGGACGCTTCCGAGGGCGCTGGCCGACGCGCTGGAGCGGTGGGACGGCGCCACCACCCGCAGGGACTTCCTCAAGCGCTCGGGGCTCTTCGTCCTGGGCTTCACCGGCGCGGGGCTGCTGCCGGGCTCTGCCCGGGGGCGGTGGTGGGAGGGGGCGGGCGAGAGCCTCTCCGCCGACGGGCCGTGGCCCGACCCGGACTTCCGCCAGCTCGACTCGTGGCTGGTGGTGCACGAGGACGGCACGGCGACGTTCTACGTGGGGAAGACCGACGGGGGGCAGGGGACGGGCACCGCCTTCCGCCAGCTCATGTGCGACGAGCTGGACCTGGCCTTCGACGCCTCGACGCTGGTCATGGGCCGCACCGACCTCACCGTCGACCAGGGCGGCTCGGGGGGCTCGGACGCCATCGAGCGGGACGCGTGGCCGGCCCGCAGGGTGGCCGCCGAGGCCCGGCGCGTGCTGCTGGAGCTGGCCTCGGATCGCCTGGGCGTGCCGGTGGAGGCGCTGGCGGTGCGGGAGGGGGTGGTGAGCGTGAAGGCGAGCCCGTCCCGGAAGGTGACGTACGGCGAGCTGGTGGGCGGGCGGCGCTTCGACGTGACGCTCACGGGCGAGCGGGTCGACGACACCACGGGCCGGGCGGCCGTGAAGCCGGTGCAGGCGCTCCGCCTCACCGGCCAGCCCATCCCCCGCTACGACATCCCGGGCAAGGTGGACGGCTCCCTGGAGTGGGCGGTGGACGTGCGCCTGCCGGGGATGGTCCACGCGAGGAACGTGAAGCCGCCGGTGGCGGGGGCGACGCTGGTGTCCGTGGACGAGTCCTCCGTCCGCGGGCTGCCGGGCTTCGTCAGGGTCGTGAGCAAAGGCAACTATCTCGCGGTGGTGTGCGAGCGGGAGGAGCAGGCCATCGAGGCGGCCAAGGCCCTGAAGGCGGAGTGGCGTCCGCCCTCGCAGAAGCCCTTCCCCTCCTCCGACGACCTCTTCGACTACCTGCGGAGCGCCGAGCCGGTGGCCCGCACCCGCACCTTCCGGGGCCGCAGTGAGCCGCTGGAGCGGGTGAGCGGCGACCCCGACGGCGCGCTGGCGGGGGCGGCCCGGGTGGTGGAGGCGGAGTACGACGTCCCCTTCCAGGGCCACACCGCCATCGGCCCCGCCCACGGCCTGGCCGACCCGTCGGACGGCACCATGACGGTCTACACCAACGACATGAAGCCGTACAGCCACAGGACCGGCATCGCCGAGTTCCTGGGGATGCCGAAGGAGAAGGTGCGGGTGATCTGGAAGCAGGGCCCCCAGCTCTACGGCAGGACGGCCGCGGACGACGCGGGCTTCGAGGCGGCGTACATCGCCAAAGAGCTGGGCCGGCCCGTGCGCATGCAGTGGATGCGGAGCGAGGAGACGGCGTGGGACGCCAAGGGTCCGGCGTTCGCGTTCACGCTCCGGGGCGGCCTCGACGCGGACGGCAACGTGGTGGCGCTGGACTACCGGGCCCGCACCGCCGACTACGCCCACGTGGGCTACAACGAGGCCGACACGGTGCTCATCGCTCAGCTCATGGGGCGGCGGCCCGAGCGGCCGAGCGCCGGCGGCGGCTCCGCGCCCCAGGACGCGTACCACGTGCCCAACCGGCGGGAGGAGACGCTGGTGGTGCGCTTCCCCCTGGCCTTCGAGACGCCCCTCAGGACCGGCAACCTGCGCGACCCCAACGGCCCCCAGACCACGTTCGCCGCCGAGTCGTTCATCGACGAGCTGGCGGCCGCGGCCGGCGCCGACCCGCTGGCCTTCCGCCTGAAGCTGCTCCGGGGGAGCGACGAGGACGACGGGGCCTTCCACCGGGCCCGGGCCATCGCCGTGCTGGAGGCGGCGGCGGACAAGTACGGGTGGCGGGCGCGACCCTCGCCCCAGCGCGACGTGAGCGGCGCCACCCTCACCGGCCGGGGCGTGGCCCTGGGCATCCGGGGCAACACGGTGGTGGCCATCGTCGCCGAAGTGGAGGTGGAGCGGACCAGCGGGCGGGTGTGGGCGAAGCGCATGGTGGCCGCCCACGACTGCGGCCTGGTGGTGAACCCCAACGGCCTGGAGAGCGCCGTCCAGGGCAACCTCCTCCACGGCCTCAGCAGGACGCTCTACGAGGAGGTCCGCTTCGACGGCGAGAAGGTCACCAGCGTCGACTGGGTGACCCACCCCACCCTCCGCCACAAGGACGCCCCCGAGACCATCGACGTGGTGGTGGTGAACGGCGACCCGAACCCGGACCGCCCCGACCTGCCGCCCTACGGCGCGGGGGAGCCGTCGATCCGCCCCGTGGGGGCGGCGGTGGCGAACGCGGTGTTCGACGCGACCGGGGTGAGGATCCGGCGGATTCCTCTCCGGCCGGAGCGGGTGAAGGCGGCGCTGGAGCGGGGATAGCGGGGAGGGCGGGGGCAGGCGGGGGCGGCGGGGCCCTCAGCCCACCGCCTTCATCGACAGCCCGATCCGGCCCCGCTCCAGGTCCAGGCTCACTACCTTCACCTTCACCCGCTGCCCCACCCGCACCACCTCGTGGGGGTCCTTCACGAAGCGGTCGGCGAGCTGGGAGATGTGCACCAGCCCGTCCTGGTGCACGCCCACGTCCACGAACGCGCCGAAGGCCACCACGTTGGTGACCTCGCCGGGGAGGACCATCCCCTCCTCCAGGTCTTCGGGCTTCCTCACGTCGTCCCGGAAGCGGACCGGCTCGAAGCGCTCCCGGGGGTCGCGCCCCGGCTGGCGGAGCTCGGCCAGGATGTCGTGGAGGGTGGGCAGGCCCACGTCGCCGGTGACGTAGCGCTCGAGGCGGGACGCCAGCGTGGCGAGGGTCGCCTCGTCCCCCAGCAGCCCGGCCACGTCGGTGCCCAGGTCGGCGGCCATGCGCTCCACCAGGGCGTAGCGCTCGGGGTGCACCGCCGTGGCGTCCAGGGGGTGGGCGCCGCCCCGCACCCGGAGGAAGCCCGCGGCCTGCTCGAACGTCTTCGGCCCCAGGCGGGGCACCTCCAGGAGGTCCTTGCGGGAGCGGAAGCCGTCCCGGGCGTCCCGGAGCGCCACGATGTTGGCCGCCAGCGAGGGGCCGATGCCCGCCACGTGGGCCAGGAGCGGGGCCGACGCCGTGTTGAGCTCCACCCCCACCCGGTTCACGCACACCTCCACCACCTGGTCCAGGCGCGCGCTCATGCGCCCCTGATCCACGTCGTGCTGGTACTGGCCCACGCCGATGGACTTCGGGTCGATCTTCACCAGCTCGGCCAGGGGATCCTGGAGGCGCCGGGCGATGGACACCGCCCCCCGCAGGGTGACGTCCAGGTCGGGGAGCTCCTGGCCGGCCAGCTCCGAGGCCGAATAGATCGACGCGCCGGCCTCGTTCACCATCACCACGGTGGGGCTCGAGGGTCCGGGTGCGTCCAGCGCCTCCAGCGCCGTCCGCGCGGCCGCCTCCGTCTCCCGGGCCGCGGTGCCGTTGCCCACGGCGATGAGCTCGGGGCGGTGCTCCTGCACCAGCGCCCGCAGCCCCTCCCGGAAGCGCGCCTCCTGGTGGAGAGGGAGGACGTCGGTCGCCAGCACCGCGCCGGTGCGCGACACCATGGCCGCCTTCACCCCGGTGCGGAAGCCCGGGTCGAGGCCCAGTACGGGGCGCTCGCCGGCGGGGGGCTGGAGGAGGAGGTTCTCCAGGTTGGTGCCGAACACCTCGATGGCCTCCTCGTCCGCGGCCGCCACCAGCTCGGCCTTGATCTCCGACTCGAGGGAGGGGTGGAGGAGGCGTTTCCACGCGTCGGCGGCCACCTCCCGGAGCTGGCCCGTGGCCCGGCCCCGGCGGGTGAGGGCGGCGGTGACCCGGACCTCCGCCTCGTCGGGGGCCTCGATGCCCCACGCCAGCATCCCCTCGGCCTCGCCCCGGCGGAGCGCCAGCACCCGGTGGGACGCGGCGCGGCGCACCGGCTCGGCGTGCTCGAACCAGTCCCGGAAGCGCTGGGCCTCGGGGAGGTCCTTCTTCCCCCGCACGGCCCGGGAGGTGAGGGTGCCCCGCGTGCGCATCATGTCCCGCAGCGGGCCCCGGAGCCCCGCGTCGTCCGCCACCCGCTCGGCCAGGATGTCCCGGGCGCCCTGGAGGGCCGCCTCGGCGTCGGGCACGTCCCGCTCCGGGTCGACGAAGGCCCGGGCCTCCCGGAGGGCGCCCGCGTCGTCCACCTCCCCGTTCCAGATGCGGTCGGCCAGCGGCTCCAGCCCCCGCTCTCGGGCCATGGTGGCCCGGGTGCGGCGCTTCGGCCGGAAGGGGAGGTAGAGGTCCTCCAGCGCCTGCTTGGTGTCGGCCGCCTCGATCGCGCGGCGCAGCTCGGGGGTGAGGGCGCCCTGCTCCTCGATGGAGGCCAGCACGGTGGCGCGGCGATCCTCCAGCTCGGCCAGGTAGCCCGCCCGCTCCAGCACGTCCCGGAGCTGCACCTCGTCGAGCCCCCCGGTGCGCTCCTTCCGGTAGCGGGCGATGAACGGAAGGGTGTTGCCCTCGTCGAAGAGCGCGAGGGCCGACTGGACGTCGTCCCGGGGGAGGTCCAGGTCCCGGGCGACCGCGGGGGCGTGGGGGCGGAGCGTGGCGGGCATGGCGACCGGGCGGAGCGGGTGAGGGGCGGCGAGGCGTAACCTAGCGCGGGGGGAGCGGAGGGTGGAGGGCGGCGCGGGGAGGGAGGGGGGTTGCGTTGTCGTGAATTATCGCCGACAACGCAGCACGGATGGGCCCGGCGCCGGGATGTATGTCGCGTTCTCGTGCATTATCGCCGAGAACGTAACACGGTCGGGTCGACCTTCCGATGCGTGCTGCGTTCTCGTGAATCGTCGCCGAAACGCGGCGCGCGGCGCGCGTGGCCGCGGGAACGCCGCGGCCCGCTGCGGTCTCCGGCGCCTCCATCCCCCCTTCGGGCTCACACCGGCCCCCTCCCCGCCATGCGCATCTGGGACCTCCCCCTCGGTCTCCTGTGCCGACAGCACCTCGCGATGGGGCCCCGCGGACGGTCCCCATCCTCTCCCCCTTGACCTTCACGTAACGTCAGGGTCTACCGTGAAGGGCACGCGGCGAAAAGCACGCGGCGGGAAGGACGGGGCCGAAGGACGCGGCGGAGCGCCGGCAGCGGAGCACCGAGAGGGGAGCGCCGCGAGCGCCGACAGCGCAGAGCGGAGGCGACGGATGGGCGGAAGGTGGAAGGTCAGCGAGGTAGCGCGCATGGCGCACGTGACGGTGCGCACGCTCCACCACTATGACGAGATCGGGCTCCTGAGCCCCTCCGACCGCACCGACGCGGGCTACCGCCTCTACGCGACCCGCGACCTGGAGCGGCTCCAGCAGATCCTGCTCTACCGGGAGCTGGGTTTTCCGCTGGAGGGCATCGCCCAGGTGCTGGACGAGCCGGCGATGGAGCGGGGGGCGGCGCTGCGGGCGCAGCGGGCGCTGCTGGAGGAGAAGGTCCGGGGGCTGGAGACGATCCTCCGGGCCGTCGACCGGACGCTGGAATCCATGGAGAGGGGGGAGGCCATGAGCGGGGACGAGCTGTTCGAGGGGTTCGAGGCGCTGGACGCTCCCGACGACGTGAAGGAGCACCAGGCGAAGCATCAGAAGGAGGTGGTGGAGCGCTGGGGTGACACGGACGCGTACAAGCAGTCCATGCGCCGGGCCCGGGGGTATTCCAGGCAGGACTGGGAGCGGATCAAGGCCGAGCAGGAAGCCGTCGAGGCCGACATGGCGGCGCTCCTGGCGGCGGGGGCGGACCCGGCGGGCGAGGAGGCCATGGCAGTGGCGGAGCGGCACCGGCGCCACATCCACGACAACTTCTACGCGTGCTCGTACGAGATGCACGCGGGGCTGGCCGACATGTACGAGGCCGACCCGCGCTTCGCGGCCCACTACGAGGAGCGGGCCGGGGGGCTGTGCGCGTTCACGGTGGCGGCCATCCGCGCCAACGCCATGCGTGCCTGGGACGCGGGGAACGCCTAGTGTTGGGGGCATGTCCAACGCCGCCATGCCCGACGCCGCCATGCTCAACGCCCCCACTACGCTCCGGGACCACCTCGCCGCGCAGCGGCGCTTCGTGGCCACCCGCGCCCCCGTCTACGCGGCCCTCTTGGCGCTGCTGGAGGCGGAGCTGGACCGGGGGCTCGAGGCGCGGCTGGAGGAGGCGTGGCGTGCCCGCACGTTCGGCGCCTTCTACGAGCGGCCCCTCCTGCTGCTGGCGGCGCTCCGGGACGAGGCCCTCCACGACGGCCCGGCCCATCCGCTGTGGCGGGCCGTCGCGGCGCCGGAGCCCGACGCCTCGGCGCTGAGCCGTGCGGCGGTGGCCGACGCCCTGGCGCCGGAACGGACCCGGCTGTGGCGGCTGCTGGCCGAGCGCCGCCTCCAGACCAACGAGCCCTCCCGTGCGGTGGCGTGGCTGTGGCCGGCCCGCATCGCCAGCGAGGTGGAGCCGGAGCGGGCCTTCGCCCTCTTCGACGTGGGGGCCAGCGCCGGGCTCAACCTCATCGCCGACCACCTGCCGCCCCTGTGGGAGCTGGACGACGGCACGCCCCTGGAGGTGGTGCTGGCGGCGCCCGTGGTGGAGCGCACCGGCTTCGACCTCCACCCTCTGGACGCCCTGGACGACGACGACGCCCGCTGGCTGCGGGCGTGCGTGTGGCCGGGGCAGGGCGACCGGGAGGTGCGCTTGATGGAGGCCCTGGAGGTGTTCCGGCGGCTACAGGCCGAGGAGGGCGCGCCGGTGGTGCGGCCCGCCCGCGCCCGAGAGGTGCCGGAGCGCCTCCCCGTGGGCGAGGACGGGCGTCTCGCGCTGGTCTACCAGACCATCGTGCGCGACTACCTGCCCACCGACGAGTGGGAGGCGTACCGCGACGGGCTGCTGCGCTGGATCGAGCACCGTCCCCGGGGCTCGGCCGTGTGGGTGGAGCTGGAGGTGACGCCCGACGCCCGCAGCGGCGCGCCGCCGGCGGCGATCACCGTGCACGTGCGGGGGGAGGCGGGCCCGCGCGCCCTCACGCTGGCCCACTGCGAGCCCCACCCCCGCCGCCTCACGGTGCATCCGGAGGCGGTGGCGGAGCTCAGGTCCGCCCTGGCGTCCTGAGGCCCCTTCGGGTCAGGCCGGCTTCTTGGTCGCCTTCACCCGGCTGCCCAGGAAGGGCGCGCCGAGGATCGGTCCGACCAGGCAGACGTTGAACACGCCCGCCGCGATGGGGACCAACCCCACCACGCACAGCACGTAGCCGGCCGTGCCGCCGACGGCGAAGAAGCCCACCGCGATGAGCACGAGCCCCGCGACGATGCGGAGGCCGCGCCCGAGCCCGGACGCCATGAAGCTCGCGAATCCCATGGTTCTCTCCTCGGGAGGGGGACCACGGCAATCTAGGGCTCCGGCGGCGCCTCGCCTGCGGGGAGATCTCCCCGGTCGCTGTGGAGTACTCTACGCCTTCGCGCGACGCCTTCGCGCGACACCTTTCATCCGAGCGCCCCATGAGCCCCGACATCGTCCCTGCCGCGCCCACCGCCGAGATCCTCTTCGAGGACCTGGAGCCCGAGCTCGCCGCCACCCGCCGCATGCTGGAGCGCTACCCCGACGGCAAGGGCGACTGGCGCCCCCACCCGAAGTCCGGAACGCTCTCCGAGGTGGCGAGCCACGTGGCCGGGCTGCCGTGGCTGGGCGCCGCGATCCTCGAGACCGACGAGATGGACGTGTCGGAGCGCAAGCGGAGCACCCCCGTGGACAGCGCCGCCGAACTCCTCTCCCGCTACGACGCCCTGGTGGAGAAGCTGAAGGCCGCGCTGGCCGGGATAGGGCTTGAGGCGCTGGAGGCGGAGTGGACGTTCCGGGCCGGCGACAAGGTGTTCATCCAGGCGCGCAGGCGGAGCGTGCTCCGGCGCATGCTGGTGAGCCACATGATCCACCACCGGGCCCAGCTCGGGGTCTACTACCGGCTGCTGGACGTGCCGGTGCCGGGGATGTACGGGCCGTCGGCCGACGAGGCCGTGGCGGGGTGAGGCCGGCAGGGGAGCCGGCGAGGCATGGGCCTCACTGGCTCATGGCGTACATGATGGTGTTCAGGAAGATCTCCGACGCGAACGTGGAGTACTCGAGGGGATAGTACGGGTCCTCCGCCCACTCCAGGGCGTCGCCCAGGTCGGTGTTCCAGTTGATCACCACCAGCAGGCGGCCCTTGTCGTCGAAGATGCCCCTCAGATGGGGGACGTAGCCGTCCTGCTCCGAGGTGGTCGCCCCCGGGTAGCCCATGGCCACCGCCCGCCCGTTGCCCACGTTGGGCACCTGGAGCAGGTCGCCCTTGATGTCGTAGTGGATGTGGAAGAGGAGGTTGTCCCGGGGGATCTCCACGATGGGGCGCTTGGGGAAGACCCGGGCCATCTGCTCCTGGAAGTTGAACCACTCCCGGGTCCCCCAGAAGTCGTCGATCATGAGGAGCCCGCCCGCCTCCAGGTAGCTCCGGAGCCCCTCCACCTCGGCGTCGGTCAGGTCGGCGCCGCCCCACTCCAGGCTGTACAGGAAGGGGAAGCGGCGCAGCTCGGGGTCGGCCAGCGACACGGGGTGCTCCCACTCGCACGCGTCCAGCACGGACAGCCGCTGGGCCACCTGCATCATGTGGCGGTCCGAGTTGGGGTAGTCGATGGACCACGACGGCCCCCGGTCGCCGAGGTAGTCGCCGCCGCCCCGGCGCCGGTAGAAGCCGAAGCCACCCCGCCGGCCGCCCGAGTAGATTGCCCGGGTGAAGTAGAACTCGTGGAAGTCTGTCGGCGCCTGGGGCTGGTAGCGGAGGAAGCCGTCCTGGGTCTCGTCCATGTCCGACACCCGGGCCGGGCCCTGGCTGCACGTCCACGCCGGCGGCGAGACGCCGTCGGGGGCCGGGGAGGGCGCCGCCGGGGACGGCGCAGAGCCCTCCACGGCCAGGGTGCCCACCAGGGAGAGGGTGGTGAGAGCCCCGGTGCGGACGACGATGCTCTTCATGGACGGCGCTCCGGCGAGGCGGAGAGGGCGGACCCACGGCGGCGGACGATCCTACCCCCGGGGAGCCGCTCGGGCTCCCGTCCCCCCATCCTAACGCGTGGGCGCCGACGCCGCCCGCCTCACCCCGGGGGCGCGGCCCGGCTCTCTCCCGTGGCGCGCCCGCCGCTACGGGTGGCCGTGGCGGTCGTCCCGGTCGTGCCGGTCCCGGTCCCGGTCGCGATCACGGTCGCGGGCGCTCCGGCGCACCTCCACCTGGTTGGCCCACGCGGCGCCCCGCCGGTCCCAGCTCACGTACACCCGCACGTCGTCGCCCCGCTCCAGCGCGTCCACGCCGTAGGTGCGCCGGCCGTAGCGCACCGGTGTGCGGCGGTCCACCCACAGGGTGCGGGTGTGGTGGCCCCGGTCGTACTCCCGCACGCCGATCTGCCCCCGGCGGAGGTCCACCCAGCGCACCTCGCCATCGAGGACGTCCCGCTGCCCCCGCGGCAGCCCCACCCCCACCAGCACGCCCCCCATGGGGGCACACGCCGGAAGGCCCAGCAGCGCCGCCGTGAGGAGCAGCGCCCGTCCACGTCCACCCGTGATCCTGCCCATCGTCGTCTCCAGGAAAGTCCGCCGGCCATCTCGCAGGCATCCCTGGACAGGGGCAACGGCGGTGCCGCCGCAAAGCCCAACAACGGCGCCATTTTCGCCGAGACGCTGTCTCCGCTGGAGGACAGGTCGGGGGGTGTGCCGTGGGACGGGGGAGCCGGGCCAGCGGTCGACGGCGGGCTCGCGCACGACCCCCCTCGAAGGCATGGTATCCGGGCCTGGCCACCCTGGGCGGCCGTGCGGCGGCCTGAAGCCACGACGAGGAGGCGGCGTGCCCCATCCCGACCAGCTCGACTCTCCCGAGGGGCGCCGGCTCCTGGCGGCCCTCCGGGAGACGTGCGGCCGCCTTCCGGGGGTGGAGGAGGTCCGGGACGGCTGGGGCCACACCACGTTCAAGGTGGGGGGGAAGTCCTTCGCCCTCGCCGGCGCCGACGGCGGCGTCCCCACCCTCACGTTCAAGGCCGACCTGCCCTCCCAGGCGCTCCTGGTGCGGCGCGGTCCCTTCTACCCGAACCGCTTCATAGGCCACCACGGCTGGACGACCTTGCCGGATCCCTTGGCGCACCCGTGGGCCGAGGTGGAGGCGCTGCTGGAGGACGCGTGGCGCCTGCAGGCGCCGAAGCGGCTGGTGCGGAGGCTGGAAGAGGAGGGGTAGGGGGTCATGCCCGCTCCACGTCCGTGGCGGTGAAGTCGTCGCCGACGAACAGCAGCGGCTCGCCGGACAGCGTGGCCACCGCGTACGTCATGCAGTCGCCGAAGTTGAGCGACGCGGGGTGCTTCCCCTTCCCGAAGCGGCGGTAGGCGTCCACCGCCTCCCGCCAGTGCAGCTCGCCGAAGGGGATCTCCTGGATCTGGAGCTCGTCCAGGATGCGCTCCAGGAGGCCCGTGGCGGCGTCGCCCAGGCGGGCGTGGAGGACGATGCCGGTCTCGGCCAGGGTGGGGGCGCCCACGGCCACGACCGGCGCCGTCTCCATGCGCTCGAGGAGGGCCTCCCAGCCCGCCTCCTGGAAGACGATGGCGAGGATCGCCGAGCTGTCGGCGATCACACGCCTTCCTCGCCGTAGCCCAGGATCCGCTCCCGCTCCGGCTTGTCGGGGGCGCGGCCGCGCTGGTCCTCGGGCACCCTCGACCACACCTCCCGCTCCAGGAAGCGTCGGATGCGCCCGCTGCGGGCGGCGCCGGCGATCTTGAAGCGGAGGCGCGCCCGGCGCTCGTCCAGGGCCCGACGCACGGCCTCGGTCTTGGACTCGCCCGTGAGGGCCGCCACCTCCTCCACGAGGCGCTCGACCTCGTCGTTCTTGATGTTCAGGGCCATGAGGAAAGACTACACCATGGTGGAAAGAGCGGAAAGGGAAAGGCGGCGGTGGCACCCGGCGCCGCGCTCAGTCCCCCGCTTCCGCCTCCCCCGGAATCCGGCCGGCCAGCATGTCCTGCAGCCAGTGCCCGGCCCGCTGCGCCTTGGCCCGCACGTAGGGGAGGTTGTGGCGGGTGAGGCGTCCGTGGAGGGGCTGGCGGTCCAGCACGCGGATGCCGCCCTCCTCCAACGCCCGCACCTTCTCGGGGTTGTTGGTGAAGAGCTGGATGCGCCCGATCCCCAGGTGGTGGAGGATCTCGATGGCGACGTCGTAGCTCCGCTCGTCGGCGCCGAAGCCGAGGGTGCCGTCGGCGTCCACGGTGTCCAGCCCCTCGCCCTGCAGCGTGTACGCTCGCAGCTTGTTGCCCAGGCCGATCCCCCGTCCCTCCTGGGACAGGTAGAGGAGCACGCCGCCGCCGCTGCGGGCGAAGGCGGTGAGGCTGCCCCGGAGCTGCTCGCCGCAGTCGCAGCGGAGGCTCCCGAAGAGGTCGCCGGTGAGGCACGCCGAGTGGACGCGCACCGGAACCGGGTCGGGCCACGTGGCGGGCTCGCCCAGCAGCACGGCCACGTGCTCCTGGAGCCCGTTGGCCTCCCGGAAGAGGACGAAGCGGACGTCCTCGGCCTCGGCCAGGGGGACGGGGGCGTCGCTCACCTGGGTGACCTCCACCCGGGGGTGGGCGGCCAGCGCGGCCACGGCGTCGGTGTCGACGGCCAGGAGCGCCTGTCGCTCCAGCGCCTCCTGGAGCGCGGGGGCGGCCTCCGCGGTCACGGGCGCGGCCACCAGGGCGGGGAGGAGGCGGCCCAGGCGCACCAGCGTGAGGGCCGACGCCTCCAGCGCCGAGGCGTCGCGGCGGTCCAGGGCCGTGGCGGCGTGCTCGCCGGCGGCGCTGGCCGCGCTGGCCAGGGTCATGAGGCGGTCGGGGCCGGCGCTGCCGTCCACGCCGAGGCTGAGGAAAGGCGAGGGGCGGGCCCCGTTGCCGTGGCCACTACTCCCGTTCCCGTTGCCGTTCCCGTTCGTGGGGGGCAGCAGCCCCATGGCCCGGGCCCGGTGGTGGGTCACCACCAGGCGCAGGGGCCCGCCGGCCAGCCGCGCGAGCCGCTCCAGCGTGGCGTCGGAGAGGCCCTCCACGGCGGCCACCACCAGGGCGGCCGTCGGGTCCTCGGCGGCGGAGGTGCCGGCGGGGGTCACGCACAGCGGGCGGCCCCGCCGCAGCTCGAAGAGACCTCGCTCGGCCTGGATCATCCTCGCGTCCCGCGTTTCCTGGGTCATCGTGTCGTTCACAAGGGCTTCCTGCGCTTCGTGGGTCAAGCGGTGCCGCCCGGGGACGGCGAGCACGGACGGCCGGCCGGTCTCCTCGGGTACGAGGAACAAGCCGAGGCGCCTGGCCCCGGTTCCGAGGGCGCGGCTGCTGGTCCAGCGCACCAGGGGCGCGGCCAGGAGGAGGCCGGCGAAGATGGGCGTCATCCAGAGGAAGAACGCGGGGCTGGCCCACAGGGTGAGCCCCGCCCACGCGGCGCCGGCGGCGGTGATCCAGCCGGTGCGACGAACTGCCTCCGCCCACCCCACCGTCTCCCCCTCCCGCACGTGGGGCTCCCAGCGGATGCCGTGGCCCGCCAGCACGCTGGCCACCGCCCGGGCGTGGTGCATCATCATGAGGGGCGCCACCACCACCGCGTAGACGAGCTCCAGCGTCCAACCGGCCACGAGGCGGAGGGCGCCGCCGAAGCCACGCCGCCGCTCCCGCCGCGCCAGGGCCAGCCCCAGCGCCAGGAGCTTGGGCACCAGGAGCACCGCTGCGGTAACGGCCAGCAGCGACACCAGGCGCCCCCGTGGGAGGAGCGGCCCGGCCGGGAAGAGCGGCGGGCCGCCCGACAGCAGCGCGCCGCCGCCCAGGCCGGGGAGCACCACGTACGCGGTGCTGGCCAGGAGCAGGAGGAGCCAGAGCGCCGACGAGACGTAGCCCATGGCGCCCAGGACGAAGTGGACGCGGGAGAGGGGGTGGAGTCCCGGGAGGCGGAGCAGCCGGAGGTGCTGCAGGCTCCCCTGGCACCAGCGCCGGTCGCGCTTGGCGTAGCGAGGCACGTCGCCGGGCACCTCCTCGCAGCTCCCCCCGAGCCCGGGCACGAGGTACACCTTCCAGCCGGCCCGGCGCAGCAGCGCCGCCTCCACGAAGTCGTGGCTCCAGATCTCGCCGCCGAGGGGCGGCCGCCCCGGCAGCACGGGAAGGCGGGCGTGCTCCACGAAGGGCGCCATGCGCACGATGGCGTTGTGCCCCCAGTAGTTGGCGGCGTCGCCCTGCCAGAACGCCTGGCCGGTGGCCAGCATGGGGCTGGACAGGCACGCGGCGAACTGGAGGAGGCGGCCGAAGAGGGTCTCCTGGTGCGTCGGCAGGGGCACCGTCTGGAGGAGGCCCGCGTCGGGCGCCCCCTCCATGGCCCGCACCAGCGCCACCAGGGTGGCGCCGTCCATGACGCTGTCGGCGTCCAGCACCACCATGAAGTCGTAGTCGGCGCCCCGGCGGCGGCAGAAGTCGGCCACGTTACCGGCCTTGTGGCCCGTGTTGGCGTCCCGGCGCCGGTAGTGGAGCGCCTGGGGACGCCGGGCCATCCGGCGCACGGCGTGGAACGCGGCCACCTCGGCGGCGCCCCGCTCGGGGTCGCTGGTGTCGCTCAGCAGGTGGAGGTCGAAGGCGTCGCCGTGGCCGGTGGCGTCGACGGAGCGGAGCATGGCCGCCAGGGCACGGGTGACCCGCTCCGGGTCCTCGTTGCACGCGGGCATGACGAGGGCGGTGCGGGTGGTGAGGGCCGGGGAGGGGGCGGCGCCGGGCGCGTCCGCCTCGGCCGCCGTACCCCCGGTCCGGAGGGCGCAACCCAGCGTCAGGGCGGGGCCCAGCGTCAGGGGGTCCCGCCCCAGGGCCTGGAGGGCGAAGCCCAGCACGGCGGTCCAGAACGCCACCGTGATCCACGCGAAGGTGGCGGCGAAGAGGACGAGGATGGCCACCTCCAGCGCCGTCACGCCCCCGGTCCGGACGATGTCCAGCATCATGCCCACCCCGGCCGCCGTGGTGGCGCCCACCAGGCCGGCGAAGAGCCAGCGCCGCGCGCGCAGCAGCGGCACCCGGGTCGGCGGCACGCTAGCGCTCATCGTCGCCGTACCACACGCGGGTCCACGTCTCGCTCACCCGGGTCCCGCCCCGGTGGAGCCACAGGCGCATGTCGGCGGCGCGGCCGCCTTCGGGCTCCAGGAGGAAGGAGGCCCGCCAGCCGGCGCCCCCGGGGAGCGCCTCCACCCGCACGTCGGAGACGGCGCCCGTGGAGGTTTCCACGACGGCCTCCGGGGGAGGGGAAGCCGCCCCGGCACCCCCGCCGCCGTCCGCCGCGAAGTCCACCACGAACCTGCGCCGGAGCGCCGACGCCGTGGACGCCTGGCCGGGCAGCCCGTCCCGCCCCGAGCGCGTCCGCACCACCCGGGCCAGGGTGTCGCCCGGCGGGGCCGCGCCGAAGGTCACCAGGCGGTAGCGGTACGTGCGCCGCTCCCCCGTCCGGAAGGGCGCGGCCGGCGCCCAGTACGCCGCCACGTTGTCGTTGAACTCCGTGGCGGAGGGGATCTCGAGGAGCTCGGCGCCCCCCGGCCCCAGTCGCCGCCCTCCACCTGGACCCACTCGCTGGGACGCCGGTGGTAGCGGGCCTCCAGGTCCAGGTAGTCGTCGAAGCGCCGGTCCCGCTGGGCCAGCCCGAAGCCCCGGGGCATGGAGTCCAGGAGCGTGGTGACGTGGAGCCCCGTCCGGTTGGCCAGGGGCCGCCAGATCCACTCCCCCTCCCGGGTCTCCATGAGCAGCCCGTCCGAGTCGTGCACCTGGGGGCGGAAGTCGTCGAAGCGGCCCGCCTGGCCCGCGCCGTACAGGTACATGCTGCTCAGGGGCGCCACGCCCAGCTTGGCCACGTCGTCCCGGGCGAAGAGGCGGGCCTCCACGGCCAGGGCGGTGGGGTCGCCGGGGGTGAGCTCGAAGCGGTACGCCCCCGTCACCGAGGGGGAGTCGAGGAGGGCGTAGAACGTCATGGAGGCGGCGCCGGAGTCGGGGCGCACCAGCCAGAACTCCCGGAACGCGGGGAACTCCTCCTTCGTGTCCAGGCCGGGGTCCACCGCCAGCCCCCGGGAGGAGAGGCCGTACACCTGGCCGCGCCCCACCAGGCGGAAGTACGACGCGCCCAGGAACGCCACCACCTCGTCCTCCACGCCGGGCCGGTTGATGGGGTAGTGGACGCGGAAGCCGGCCCACCCCAGCGTCGAGGGAAGGGTATCGTCCGGCGCCGCCTCGCCCTCCCGCTCGAAGCGGGTCGGGTCGAAGGGGAGGGTGGCGATCCGGCCGCCGTCCACCAGGTGGATCACCACCGGCGTCCGGGCCGAGGGCCCCCGGTGGAAGAGCTCGACCTGGAAGCCGGGCGCCTGCCGCCACAGCGCCCGGTCGGGGCGGAAGCGGATGGCGTGGACCTGGTCGTAGGAGAGGGCGGCGACCGACGGCGGCAGCGTGGTGTCGGGCGGGGTCCAGCGCCGATCCGCCAGCGCCTGGGCCGCGTCGCTGACGCCCTGGAAGAGGGTCGCCGGGTCCGACGGCTCGGGGATCCCCGCCGCCGCCAGCGCCCCGGGCGTGCCCCCCGCCGGGTTGGCGTCGGCCCCACTCCGGGGTAGTCTGGAGTTCCGGTCCTGCGCCCGGTCGCACCCCGCCGCCAGCAGCACGGCGAGGGTGACAGAGACGGCGATACGACGAAGGGACATGGATTCCGGGGGGGCGCTCGAATGACGACGACGCAACAAGACAATCTCGCGGGCCCGAGGCTCGCGGCGAAGGGGCGGCAAGCCGCCCGGGGACGGATGGAAGTGTGAAAGTCGTGAGGCTGGTTGTCACGTTCCTGCTGGTGGACGCCCTCCTGATCGTGCCGTGGTGGGTGTTCCGGGGCGGCCCGGGCACCCTGTGGGTGGCGCTGGAGGCGGGCTTCGTGGTGGGCCTCTTCCTCCTCCTTCCCCGGCGCCGCTGGACCACCGTCCTGGCGGCGGTGACGGCGGTGGCGCTGGTGGCGGTGAGCGTCCTCGAGCTGGCCGACACCACCGCGCGCCTCAGCCTGGCCCGTCCCCTCAACCTGTACCTGGACCTCCACCTGGCCAGTTCCGTGGGCAAGCTCCTGGACGGGGCGCTGGGCCCGCTGCGGGGGACGCTGGCCATGGGCGGGGCGCTGCTGGCGGCGCTGGCGCTGGCGGCCGGGCTGGCGTGGCTCCTCTCCCGTCTCGAAGTGGACCGGCGGCGGTGGGTGAACGTCGCCGCCGGCGCGGCGCTGCTGGTGCTGAGCGGTGCCGCTGTGCTGGCCCGGGGCCGGCCCTTCCTCCAGGACCGGGTGGCGCTCCCGGTGGAGCGGCTGGCCGTGGAGCAGACGAGGATCTTCGAGGAGATGCTCCACGAGCGGCAGACGTTCGCGGTCCAGGAGGCGGCGCGCCCCGCCAGCTACGCGGGCCGCCCCGGGCTCCTGGCCAAGCTGGGCGGCGCGGACGTGGTGCTGGCGTTCGTGGAGTCGTACGGCACGTCGGCGGTGGACGACCCCCGCTACGCGCCCGTCATCCGCCCCCGTCTCGACTCGCTGGAGGCGCGCATGGCGGCGGCGGGGCTCACGCTGGCCACGGGCGCCCTGTCCGCCCCCACCCAGGGCGGCATGTCGTGGCTGGCCCACGAGACCATGCTGAGCGGGCTGTGGCTCGACAACCAGCTCCGCTACGACCTGTTCATGGCCAGCGGGCGGGAGACGCTGGTGAACGACTTCAGCCACGCCGGCTACCGCACCGCCGACCTGGTGCCGGCCGTCACCATGCCGTGGCCCGAGGGGCCCCGCCTGGGCTACGACGAGATCTACGCCGACAAGGACATCGACTACCGAGGCCCGCCCCTCAACTGGGTCACCATGCCCGACCAGTTCACCTGGTCGTTCCTGCAGAAGCACATCCGGGCGGAGAAGGACCCGCGCCCCCTCTTCACCGAGGTGAGCCTCATCAGCAGCCACGCCCCGTGGACGCCCATCCTCACCGTGGAGCCCGACTGGGAGTCCCTCGGCCACGGCGAGGTGTTCGAGAAGTGGCGCGACGCGGGCACCCCGCCCAAGGAGCTGTGGCTCGACAGCGACAGCGTGCGCACCTACTACGCCCGCTCCATCGCCTACGCCCTGTCGGCCATGACCGGCTTCGCCCAGCACTACGTGGACGACCACACCCTCCTGATCGTCCTGGGCGACCACCAGCCGGCGCCCCTGGTGACGGGCGACGACGCCCCCCGCACCGTGCCGGTGCACGTCATCAGCGGCGACCCCGACCTGGTGCGGGCGTTCGTGCAGTGGGGCTTCGAGCCGGGCGCGTACCCCGACCCCCACCAGCGCCCCCTGGGGCAGGACGACTTCCGGAGCTGGTTCGTGAAGGCGTTCAGCGACCCCGCCGCGGCCCGGACCACCCGGGCGCTGGCCTCCCGGCCCTGAGCGCTCCGGCGCCCGGGCCCTCCGCCCCATGGCCATCGGCGCGGCGCTCCGGGAGGCGCTGGGGCTGCTGCGCTCCTTCGTGGTCTACTGGCGGCCCGGGCGACAGCGGGGGCTCCGCCGCCTCTACGCCCCCATGGTCGGCCCCGGCGACCTGGTGTTCGACGTGGGCGCCCACCTGGGCGACCGCACCGTCGCCTTCGCGTCCCTGGGGGCCCGGGTGGTGGCGCTGGAGCCCCAGCCCCGGGTGGCCCGCTGGCTCCGGCGCGTGGTGGGCCGGAGCGGCCGCGTGACGGTGCGGGAGGCGGCGGTGGGCCGGACGCCGGGGACCGCCCGCCTGGCGGTGAGCCGGGCCCACCCCACGGTGTCGACGCTGGCCGGCGCGTGGCGGGAGGCCCTCCCCCGCAACAACCCGAGCTTCCGGGGCGTGCGCTGGGACGACGCGGTGGAGGTGCCGGTGGTGACGCTGGACGGTCTCATCGCCGAGCACGGGCTGCCCCGCTTCTGCAAGCTGGACATCGAGGGGTGGGAGGCGGAGGCGCTGGCGGGCCTCTCCCGGGCGGTGCCCGGCGTGTCGGTGGAGTTCGTGGCCGGCGGCGTGGACGTGGCGGAGGCGTGCGTGCGCCGCCTGAAGACCCTGGGCGACTACCGCTTCAACGCGGTGCTGGGGGAGGGCCGCCGCTTCGTCTTCCCCACCTGGGTGGAGGCCGAGGCGATGGTGACGTGGCTCCGGGGGGGCGCGGGCGGCGCGTCGTCGGGCGACGTGTACGCCCGCCTGGAGGAGGGAGCGCGGTGAGCGCCGAGCGGGCGTTCCCGTGGTGGGGCTCGTTGACCTCCTCCGAGGCCGAGGCCCTCGCCGCCGCCGACCCGGTGGTGGTCCTCCCCCTGGGCGCCGTGGAGCAGCACGGCCCCCACCTGCCCCTGGCCACCGACCTCCACATCGGCCTCGGGCTCCTGGAGCGGGCGCTCCGGCACCTGCCCGACGGCTTCCCCCTGGCGGTTCTCCCGCCCCAGCCCGTGGGGGCCAGCGCCGAGCACGCCCGCTTCCCCGGCACCCTCTCCCTGGAGCCCGCCCTCCTGGCCGAGGTGGTCCACGCCCACGGCCGGGCGCTGGCCCGCATGGGGGTGCGCCGGCTGGTACTGGCGGGGAGCCACGGCGGCAACCGCCACGTGGAGGACGCCGCCGCGCTGCGCCTGCGGGAGGAGCACGGCATGCTGGTGGTGAAGGCCGCGTGGTACCGCTTTCCCCGCCCCGGGGGCTTGGAGCTCCCGGAGGGGGAGTGGCGCCACGGCCTCCACGCCGGCGCCCTGGAGACGGCCATGATGCTGGCGCTCCGTCCCGAGCTGGTGCGGACGGAGCGGGCGGCCGACGCCCCCTCCCTGGGGGGGGAGCTGGAGGCGACGCTCCGCCGGGTGGGTCCCACCGGGGAGGCGCCGTTCGCGTGGCTGGCCGGCGACCTGCACCCGTCGGGCGCCGCCGGCGACGCCACCCTGGCCGACGCCGACCTGGGCGAGCGGCTGGTGGAGCACTACGGGCGGGTGCTGGCCGACGTGCTCCAGGACGCCCGGGACTTCCCGCTGGACCGGCTCGCGTGAGACGGCAGGAGGGCCGGTGAGGGGCGGGCCCCTGGGCGAGGACGAGGCCTGGCGGCTCGTGCGAGCCGTGCCCCCGGGCCTGGGCGGCGGCGACGTCCTCGAGGTGGGGCCGGTGGTTCCCGGCGGCACCACCCTCACGGTGGACGCCCGGGGCGGCTGGGAGGCGTCCGCAGCCGCGGCGCCCGCCGCCCGGGACCTCCTGGACCTGTACCTCCCCCTGCGGGTGCCCGCCGACCTGGTCGTGGCCCAGATGGGGCAGAGCCTCGACGGCAGGATCGCCACCCCCAGCGGCCACTCCCACTACGTCACCGGCCCCGCCGACATCCGGCGGCTCCACCGCCTGCGGGCCCTGGTGGACGCGGTGGTGGTGGGGGCGGGGACGGTGGCCGCCGACGACCCGCGCCTCACCGTGCGGCTGGTGGAGGGCGCCAACCCGGTGCGGGTGGTGGTGGACCCCGACGGGCGGCTGGAGCCGGGGCGCCTCGTCTTCGTCGACGGTGCGGCGCCCACCCTGGTGGTGCGGAGGGAGGGGGCGGACGGGGGCGGCGTGCCGGACGGGGTCGAGCTGGTGCGGATGGCGCCGGACCGGTCCGGGGGCTTCGCCCCGGGGGCCATCCTGGAGGCGCTCCGGGCCCGGGGGCTCCGGCGGGTGCTGGTGGAGGGAGGGGGGGTGACCGTGTCACGCTTCCTGGGGGCGCGGGCGCTGCACCGCCTCCACGTGACGGTGGCGCCCCTCCTCATCGGCTCGGGACCGCCGGCGCTGTCGCTCCCCGAGATCGCCACGCTGGACGACGCGCTCCGGCCCCCCTTCCGCCTGTTCCGCCTGGGGGACGACGTGCTCTTCGACCTGGAGCTCCGCCAGGGGGCGCTCTAGGAGGGGGGAAGCCTCCAGATGTCCAGCACGCCCGAGGTGCGGTGGCGGTTGGCGTTCCCCTCGGGGAGGGCGATGCGCCCGTCCACCACGACGGGGCTGTTCCAGTGGCCGCTCCCCGCGTCCAGCACCGCCACCGCCTCCCCGGTCTCGGCCCGGTAGACCCGGAGCCCGCCGTCGGGGTCGTAGACGTACACGAGCCCGTCGGCCACCAGGGGGCTCGTGCCGCCGTGGCCGTTGGACCAGCGCTGCTCCAGCCGGTTCCCCTCCAGCGTCCACGCCGCGGTGCCGCCGTTGTCGGCGGCGAACAGCCAGGTGGCGCCGCCGCTCCGCCACACGGCGGGCGCGGTGAAGAGGTCGTCGCCCGACGGCGTCGACACGCTCTGCACCTCGCCGCCCCGGTGGGGCGTGGCGCCGCCGATGGCCGACCGCTCCAGGAGGCGGATGCGGCCGTCCTTGCCGCCCTGGGCCAGGAGGCCCCCGCCCAGCAGCACGGGGGAGGTGGAGCCCAGGTCCACGTCCCTGGCGTCCAGCTCCTCGGTGTTCTGGGGGGTGTAGTTGCCGGCCAGCCCCCCCAGGTCGGGGTCCAGCTCCAGGAGGGCGTCGCCCCAGTCGGTGCTCCCATTCCAGTGGCCGTCGCCCGTGGCCACCAGCAGCGTGCCGTCGGTGGTGTCCACCACGGCGCCGGCCCGTCCCCAGATGGCGGCGCCGCTCTCGGGGCAGGAGCCGGGCTGCAGCAGCCCCGCCCGGTCGCTGCAGAGGGCGTTCCACACCGCCAGGATGCGGCCGCTGGCGCCGTCCAGCAGCGCCACGTGGCCCTGGTAGGGGGGCGCGTCGCCGATGTAGCCGCCGGTGGTGACCACGACGTGGCCGCCGAAGTAGTTGAGGGAGGCGGCGATCTTCTCCCGGGCCGGGAGGTTCGTCACCGGCGTGGACCACACCGCGTGGCCGTCGGCCACCGCCAGCTTCCGCACCACGCCGTCGGGGCCGGCGGCGTACACGTGGGCCCGGTCGGGGTCGGCCACCGGGGTGGCGGTGGTGATCTGGGCCGAGCCCGCCCAGGCGTCGTAGTTCACGGGCGTGAACGTCCACAGCACGGCCCCCGAGTCGGCGTCCACCGCCACCGTCTTGCCGTAGGTGGTGGTGACGAAGAAGACGTCGTGGGCGGCGCCCCCCACCGTCACCCCCCTCAGGTAGATGGGCGCGGCGTCCACGGTGCCCTCCAGGTCGACCTGCTGGCGCTGGAGGCGGGCGAGGTCGCCGGCGCCGATGCCCGAGCCGGTGAGGGCGCTGGTGCGGGCGGCGTCGCCGCCGAAGCGGGTCCAGTCCCGGGGGGTGAGGACGGCGGCGGGGCCGTCCACCGAGTCGGCGACGACGTCGCCGCCACTGGGGGTCGGGGACGGGCTGCAGCCGGCGGCGAGGGCGGTGGCTGCCGGGGCCAGGAGGCGCAGGAGGCGCGGGCAGCCGCGGGAGGCGAGCGGGCCTCCGCCCGCGGGGCTTCGGGGTCCGTCGGCGCATGGCTCCTCCCGGGTCGGGGGGCCGCCGCGTCCCGGCGGGCCCGTGCCTCACGATGCGCCCGGTCCCGCCGCCAGCACCAGGGCGCCGGGGAGGCTCCCCACCAGCGCCAGCAGCCCGTAGGCCACCGACACGGCCACGCCGTCGGCGGCGGTGAGGCCCACCGCCCCCCACAGGAGCGCCGCCGCCCCCTCCCGGAGCCCCCACCCGGCCACCGTCACGGGCACCAGCATGGTGAGGAGCACGGGCGCCACCAGGGGCAGGAGGGTGCCCACCGGGAGGCTCACCCCCACCGTGCGGGCCGCCACGACGTACATGGCCAGGAGCGAGCCCACCGCCACCGCGGAGCTGGCGAGCTGCAGGGGGAGGGCGTCCCGGCCGAAGAGGGCGGCCCGGGTTTCCCGCCACACCCGGGCGCCCAGGGAGTCGGGCCGGCGTCCCCGGGCCGCCGCCAGCCCAACCGCCGCCCCCACACCGCCGCACAGGGCCGCCAGCCCGACGGCCAGGAGGCGCGCCCGCAGGCTCGTGGCCACCGGCAGCGCCAGGAACGACGCCACCGCCGCCAGCACCATGACGCCCTGGCCCGACGCCCGCTCCAGGATCACCGCCCGCACCGCCGGCCCTCCCGGTGCGTCGGCCCGGCCCCGGGCCCGGGCGTGGCGCCACGCCCGGGACACGTCGCCCAGCACACCGCCGGGCAGCGCCTGGTTCAGGAAGGCCGCCAGGTAGTACTCCCGGAGCGCCTCCCCCCAGCCGAGGCGCATCCCCAGCCGGCCGGCGGTGAAGCGCCAGCGCCACGCCGCCGCCACGAAGTGGACGGCCGACAGGGCGAGGCCCGCCGCCACCCATCCGGGGCGCAGGCCCGCCAGCCGGCCCGCCACCTCCCCCATGCCCGGCGCCCGGGCGAGGAGGGCCAGCAGCGCCGCGCTCACCGCCACGCGCAGGAGGAGGATGCCCCGGCGGCGCGCCCTGGAGCCCCTGCCCGTCCCGGGGGGCGTCCCGGCGGCCGGCGGCGTCACCGGGGCAGCGCGAGGAGGTCGACGTGCCCCACGGTGAGGGCCGCCCGCCCCGTGGCCAGGTCGCCCCGGCGCCGGGCCGCCCAGCGCCGCACTCGCACCGTCTCGCCGGGCCGGGTCTCCTCCGCGGCGGCCGCCCATCCATCCACCAGGGCCACCGCCAGCTCGGCGTCGTCGGCCGTGAGGCGCCACGGGGTCGAGCGCAGCCAGACGTCGTAGCCCGCCTGGCGGAAGAGGACGTCGGCGGCGGGGGCGGCCGAGGGGCCGAGCGCCGGGCCCAGCCCCTTGTCCCGGCGCTGGTGGGCGTT
Source organism: uncultured Gemmatimonadales bacterium (assembly GCA_963720485.1). Lineage (GTDB taxonomy): Bacteria > Gemmatimonadota > Gemmatimonadetes > Longimicrobiales > Gaopeijiaceae > MFD05684-c1. Next base: position 3,008,732 of record OY970395.1, on the reverse strand, counting down.
CACCGCGTCCCGCACCCACGCGTCGTCCGGGTCGGAGGCGAGGGCCCCCGGGATCGCCACCCCGCCGGAGGCCGGGGTGAAGCGCATCTGGCCGTCGTAGGTGAGGGCGAAGAGGACGGCGGCGCCGGCGTCCCGGCACGCCGCGGCCAGCGCCTGGAGCCAGGCGCCCCCCGCCAGGTCCAGGAGCGCCGAGGCAGTGACCAGGTGGGCGTCGGGCACCGCCGCCAGCCCCTCTTCGGCCAGGTCGCCCACCACCCGCGTCACGGTCACGTCCTCCCCGGGAGCGACGGCCCTCTCAAGGAGGGCGGCGTCGTGGTCGACCAGGGTCCACGCCTGGGGGCGGGGAAGGCGGGGCGACAGCCAGCGCAGGTTGGAGCCCGTCCCGCTCCCCAGGTCGAGCACCCGGGACCACCCGCCGTCCGTCCAGGCGGCGCGCAGGGGATCCAGCAGCGGCCCGTCGGCGCGGGAGCGGTGGTCGGTGGGCTCCCGCAGGGCGAGCCAGCCGGCGTCGAAGGTGCCGCCGTCGGGCGGAGCGGTCATGGGGTGGCCTCCTCCGGGGTGAGCTCCAGGAGCGCTGCGGCGAAGGCGTCGGCGGCCGCGTTCCAGTCGGGCAAGCCCGCGGCGTGCCGGCGGGCGGCGGCGGCCAGGGTGGCCCGCCGCGCCTCCCCCGGCGTCGGGCGCCAGGAGGGGGAGGAGCGCCCCGGCCAGGGCGGCCGCGTCGCCCGGCGGCACCAGCACGGCGGCGTCGTCCGGCACGGTGGAGGGGATCGCGCCCCCGGTGGTGCTCACCACGGGGAGGCCCCGGGCCAGCGCCTCGGAGAGGACCATCCCGTACCCCTCGTAGTGGGACGGAAGGACGAGGAGCGACGCCCGGTGGTACAGCGCCGCCAGCGCGTCGGCGTCCAGCTCGCCCACGAAGTCGACCCGCTCCTCGATCCTCTCCGCCACGGCCCCCTCCCGCACCCTGTCGGCGAAGGTCGGATCCCGGGCCAGGCTGCCCGCGCACACGCACCGCCACGGCAGGTGGCGCAGCCGCCCCAGGGCGCGCATGAGCACGTCCTGTCCCTTCCGGGGTGTGACGCTCGCCACGCACAGGAGGAGGGGGGGCTCGCCGGGGGCCGGGCCCCCCGCTGCTTCGGCGGCCTCGGTCCCGGGGCACACCGTCCGCACCCGCTCCGGCGCCACGCCGTACGCTCCCAGCCGGGCGGCGGTGAAGGGGCTGGTCACCACCACCCCCGTGCACGCCGCCAGCGCCTCCCGCTCCGTCGACGCCAGGCGGTCCCGGAGCCACGGCTCGATGCCCGTCTCGTCGGCCAGGGGATGGTGGACGAGCCCCACGATGCGGAGGCGGTGGGCGTGGGAGCGGAGCGGCCCGGGGAGGCCGCCCAGGGCCAGCCCGTCCACCACGACCCGGGCGTCGTCGGGGAGCGCCGCCAGCGTGCGGGCCAGCGCCACCCGGGCCCGGTGGTCGGCGTCGGGGAAGGCGCCGTCCAGGGCGTGCACCACCACCTCCCACCCCCGGCGGCGCAGGCCCTCGACCATGCGGGCGTCGTAGAGGTAGCCCCCGGTGCGCTGGTCCAGGGGCCCCGGCACGACGAGGTGGAGGACCGGTCCGCTCACACCGGGCCCTCGTAGGCGCCCCACGCCACGTGGGACTCGGCGAGCTTCACCCGCAGCTCCGCGACGCCCCGGGCGCCCTCCCCCAGCCGCCCCTCCCGGAGCGCGTCCACCAGCCGGTCGAAGACCCAGCGGGCCAGGAACTCGGTGGTGGTGTTCTCGCCCCGGAAGGCGGCCTCCTCGTCCAGGTTGCGGTAGTTGATCCGCTCGAGCACCGCCTTCAGGGCCTCGGACGCCAGGCCGATGTCCACGACCAGGCCGTCCTCGTCGAGCTCGGGGCGGCGGAAGGTGGCGTCCACCACGTAGGTGGCGCCGTGGAGGCGCTGGGCGGGCCCGAAGGCCTCGCCCCGGAAGCTGTGGGCGATCATGAAGTGGTCGCGGACGTTCAAGCTGTACATGGAGAATGGGGGATCCGGTCAGGGGTAGCGGATGCGGTGGCAGAGGGTGTCGCCCGGGTCCCGGGCCAGGGTGGCCATCACGGCGGGGAGGTCCTCGAAGGCGCTCTCCCCGCTCACCAGGGCGTCCAGCGCCGGCTCTCGCAGGAGCGCCAGCGCCAGCGCCATGCGGCGCCGGGTGTCCCAGCGGGGCGCCCGGGAGGGAGGCACCCGCCCCACCTGGCTGCTCTTCAGGGTCAGGCGCCGGGAGTGGAAGCCCTGGCCCAGGGGAAGGCCCACCTCCCCGGCGCCGTACCAGCTCAGCTCGACCACGGTGGCCTCGAGGCCGGCGGCGGCCAGGGCGCTCCGCAGCCCGGCGGCCGTGCCGCTGGCGTGGATGACCAGGTCGGCGGAGGCGTCGGCCGGCGCGTCGGTGGCGAAGTCCAGGCCCAGGGCCCGGGCGACGGGCTCCCGTGCGGGGTTCACGTCCACGGCGGTGACCCGGGCGCCCGCGGTGTGGCGGCACAGCCACGCCGCGAGCAGCCCCACGACCCCCGCCCCCACCACGACGATCCGGTCGCCGGGGCCGGGCGCCGCGTCCCACACGCCGTTCACGGCGGTCTCCATGTTGGCCGCGAGCACGGCGCGCCCCGGGGGCACCCCGTCGGGGAGGGGGGTGACGGCGTCGGCGGGGACCCGGTAGAGGTCCTGGTGGGGGTGGAGGCAGAAGACGGCCTTCCCCACGAGGTCCGCCGGCCCCTCCTCCACCCGGCCCACGCTGGCGTAGCCGTACTTCACCGGGAAGGGGAAGTCGCCCTCCTGGAAGGGCGCCCGCATGGCGGCGTGCTCGGAGGGGGGCACCTCGCCCCGGAAGACCAGCGCCTCGGTGCCCCGGCTCACGCCCGAGAAGAGGGCGCGCACCAGCACCCCCTCCCCTTGCACGGAGGGCACCTCCGCCGTCACGATCCTTCCCTGCCCGGCGCCGATGGTCCAGAACGCCCGGGCCGACCTCGTCTCCGACACGATGCTCACGTCTCCTGGGTGCGGTCCCATGGCCACAGCCACCACGCCGCCGCGCGCCTCCGCGGCCCCCGACGCCCGTCCGGGCGGGCCCTCCCGGGGGTCGGGGGACGTGGCGGTGGGGCTCCTGCCCCTCCTGGCCGTGGCCGGTGGAACCTCGTGGCTCCTGGCCCTTCCGGCCAGCTACCTCCTCGTGGCCGTGGGCGTGTACGCCCTGGCCGTCGCGCTGATCCTCGCCGGGCGTCCGGAGGTGCTTCCCGGCGACGGCCTGGGGGCCGCCAACCGGGTCACGCTGGCCCGGGCGACGCTGGTCATGCCCGTGGCCGCCCTGGCCGTGGAGCCGGCGGCGGTGCTGGCCTCGCCGGCCGCGGGGTGGTGGGTGGTGGCGGTGGGGACGCTGGCGATGGCGCTGGACGGCGTCGACGGCCGGGTGGCCCGGCGCACCGGCGGCGCGTCCGCCTTCGGCGCCCGCTTCGACATGGAGCTGGACGCCTTCCTTCTGCTGGCGCTGTCGGCGCTCCTGTGGCGGAGCGGCCGGGCCGGGCCGTGGGTGCTGCTGGTGGGGGCGCTCCGCTACCTGTTCGTGGCGGCGGGGTGGGCGTGGCCCGCCCTGACCCGTCCCCTCCCGCCCCGCTTCCGCCGCAAGGTGGTGTGCGTGGTGCAGGGCGTGGCGCTCCTCACCTGCCTGGGTCCCGTGGTGCCGGGGTGGGCCGTACCCCCGCTGGCGGGAACGGCGCTCGCCCTCCTGGCATGGTCGTTCGCGGTGGACGTGGCGTGGCTGGCGTCAGGATCGGTCCCAGCAGCCGCGCCGGCGTCCATGGCGCCGCCTCCGCGGCCGGCGCTCCCGCCGGCGCGAAGCTAGGCCCGGACGCCCCCACCGGCGCCACGAAGTCGTAGGTGGCCGTGAGCGTGTCCGGGGCGCCGGGCTCGTAGAAGACGGCGTCCACCGAGCCGGCGATCTCCCCCGAGAGGCTCTCGCTTCCCTGCGAATAGCGATCGACCTGCAGCGTGCCGCTGGCGCTGGGCGCGATTGCGGGCGGGTCTCCCTGGTACCACGCCAGCGCCGCCGCCGCCGTGTCGACCTGGGCCGTGTCCCGCAGCGTCCACGTCCCGGTCGTGCGGCCCTCGGACGTCGGCCACACCACCTGCACGGTGAGGTCCTGGGGATCGATCTCCAGCCCCGCGTGCCCCCCGCCCAGCGGCACGTAGCGGGTGAAGGCGTCGTCCCACGCCAGCGGCGCGCCGTTCACCGTGGCCGTCCCCCGGGTCGTCCCCACCGCCGCGTGCCCGTAGGGGAGCTCGAAGTCGGCCACCACCTGGTAGTGACGCCCGTTGGGCGTGAAGCCGGTGGCTCCCGAGCCCGGCACCCGGTCGTAGCCCACCCCCTCCGCCACCACGCGCCCCACCAGCTCCCCCTTCAGCGTGCCGGCACCGGGGGGCGTGGACAGGTAGGTGATGTCGGCCCGGGAGGGCGGGCCGAAGAGGATCACCTCGAGGGCGGCGGTGAAGTCGAGGAGGCGGTCCAGGGAGAGGAACGCCAGCGGCTGGGCGAGCTGGTCGGGGGAGGCGTTGAGAACGTCCACCCGGGTGTCGCCGATGGAGGTGCTCCCCTCCGGGAAGCGGCCCGGCCCGTAGAGGCCCAGGCTCATGCCGACGTGCCTCTCCGAGGAGTAGCCGTCCATGCGGATGACGTGGAAGTCCCCCACCTCGCCCCCCAGGCGGTCGACGAACACGGAGAACCCGCGGCTGGCGGCGCCCATGGCGAGCGCCTCGTCGCCCCTGAGACGCACGTGGATCTCGCCGGGGCGGAGGGGGAAGCGCACGTCGGCCAGGACGGAGTCGGCCACGCCGGCGCTCCGGGCCACGATCCACGCCTCTCCCGTGTCGATGCCGGTGACGAGTCCCCCGCCGTCCACCACGGCGGTGGTGGTGTCGCGGCTGGTCCAGTGCACCTCCGGCGCCTGGATGGCGCCGCCCTTTGCGTTCTCCACCGCGGCGGTGAGGTGGGCGGTGCCGCCCACCGGGAGGGGCTCGCTGAAGCCGTCCAGGGCGATGCGCGCCGGGGTGAGCTCGGGGCTGGTGGCGCTGCCGCAGGCGGCAGCCCCCAGGATGGGCAGGCTCCAGAGCACGCGGAGGGCGCGGGGGCCGGAGTGGTGCGCCGGGTGGTCCATGTCTCGTCTCCCAGGGGAGGGTGCTCCGTGCTACCCCCCAGCCCCTCGCGAGAACCGGGCCGCAGGGGTCGGGGCGTCTGTCGGCGCCGCCCGGGGTGCCGGTATGTTGGGCTCCTCCCCCCGTTCTCCCTCCCCCCGAGGTTCCCATGAAGACGACGTGGCCCGTGGCGCTGGCGGCGGCCCTCGCCCTCGCCGGATGCATGCAGGAGGAGATGGCCGCCACCGGAGGCGTGTCGATGGAGGCGCTGAAGCCGGCGCTGGACGCCATCGACGGCGACGACCTGCTCCGGCGCATCGAGGTCCTCTCGGCCGACTCCATGGAAGGCCGCTCTCCCGGCACGGTGGGCGAGGACCGGGCGGTGGCCTACATCCAGTCGGCGTTCGAGGCCCTCGGGCTCGAGCCCGGAAACCCCGACGGCACCTACGTCCAGGAGGTGCCGCTGGTGGGGCTCACCCCCACCGTGACGGCGTCCCTCACCATCGGCGGCCGGAGGGTTCCCCTGCGGGGGCCCGATGAGCTCATGGCCCGCACTACGCGCATCACCCCCGAGGTGGACGTGCTCGGCTCCGAGCTGGTGTTCGTGGGCTACGGCGTGGTGGCGCCCGAGTACGGATGGGACGACTACAAGGACGTGGACGTCACGGGGAAGACCCTCGTCATGCTGGTGAACGATCCGCCGGTGCCGGACCCCGCCGACTCGACCCTCCTGGACCCGTCCATGTTCAAGGGACGGGCGATGACGTACTACGGCCGCTGGACGTACAAGTACGAGGTCGCGGCGGAGAAGGGGGCGGCGGCCGCCATCATCATCCACGAGACCGGGCCCGCGGGCTACCCCTTCGAGGTGCTCTCCTCGGGGTGGCAGCGGGAGGACTTCGACATCCGCTCCTCCGACGACAACATGAGCCGGGTGGCGGTGCAGGCGTGGATCCCCGAGCCCACCGCCCGCCGGGTGCTCCGGGCCACCGGACACGACTTCGACGCCCTGAAGCGGGCGGCGCGCTCGAAGGACTTCCGCCCCGTGGAGCTGGATGCCACCGCGGACTTCACCATCGAGCAGGCGATCCGGGAGGTGCGCTCCAGGAACGTCATCGGGAAGCTGGAGGGGGCCACCCGCCCCGACGAGTACGTGGTCTACACGGCCCACTGGGACCACCTGGGCACGGACCCGTCGCTGGAGGGCGACCAGATCTTCAACGGCGCCCGGGACAACGCCTCGGGCACCGCGGGGCTCATGGAGCTGGCCCGGGCCTTCGAGTCCCTCCCCACGCCCCCCTCCCGCTCCATCCTCTTCCTGGCCGTGACCGCCGAGGAGCGAGGACTGCTGGGCTCGAAGTACTACGCGGAGAACCCCCTCTACCCGCTGGACCACACGCTCGCCGAGATCAACATGGACGAGCTGAACATCTGGGGGGCCACCGACGACGTGGTGGTGGTGGGGCTCGGCAACTCCACGCTGGACGACGTGCTGGCCCAGGCCGCCGACAACCAGGGGCGCACGCTCAAGCCGGACGCCGAGCCGGAGAAGGGCTTCTACTACCGCTCCGACCACTTCGAATTCGCCAAGCAGGGGGTGCCGGCGCTGTACGCCGAGAGCGGCGTGGACTTCGTGGGGAAGCCGGAGGGCTACGGCCTGGAGAAGCGGGCGGAGTGGGACGAGGCCGATTACCACAAACCCAGCGACGAGGTGACGCCGGAGTGGGACCTGTCCGGGGCGGTGAGGGACCTCCGGCTCCTCTTCCAGCTCGGCTACCGTGTGTCCGAGACCACCGAATACCCCTCGTGGAAGCCGGGCACCGAGTTCAAGACGCTCCGGGACTCGATGATGGCGGCGAAGGCCGAGAGGTAGCCGCTCCCGGGGGGGAGTTGGGGCGAGGGGGAGGGGACGCCGGTCCCCTCCCCCTCTTCGTTATCTTTGGCGCCGCCGTGCCCGGCCCGAGCGCCCCTCTGCCGGCCCGCGGTCGCCGCGCCTCGCACCCCGGTCCTCCGTCGCCCATGGCCCTCCTCAGCGCCCAGAGCCTCACCATGGCCTTCGGCGGCCGCCCCCTTCTGGAGGACGCCACCCTCCAGGTGGAGGGGGGCGAGCGGGTGGGGCTGCTGGGGCGCAACGGCGAGGGCAAGTCGACCCTCCTGAAGATCCTGGCGGGGCGCACCCCCCCCGACGACGGCGAGGTGGTGCGGGCGTCGGGCACCCGGGTCGCGCTCCTGGAGCAGCAGGTGCCCGTGACGCTGCCGGGGAGCGTGGACGACGTGATCCTGTCCGGGCGCCCCGGGCACGCCGCCCGCCACGACCACCACGTGCAGCGGCTGGCGTCGCTGCTGGAGCTGGACGGGGCCGCCCCCTTCGACACCCTCTCGGGCGGCCAGAAGCGCCGCGCCCTCCTGGGCCGGGCGCTGGCCGCCGAGCCCGACGTGCTGCTGCTGGACGAGCCCACCAACCACCTGGATCTGGAGAGCATCGAGTGGCTGGAGGGCTTCCTCCGCCGCTTCGAGGGGACGCTCGTCTTCGTCACCCACGACCGGGCGTTCCTCCAGGCGCTGGCCACCCGCATCGTCGAGCTGGACCGGGGGCGCCTCACGTCGTGGGCGTGCGACTACGCCACCTACCTGGAGCGGAAGGAGGAGCAGCTCGCCTCCGAGGAGAAGGCGTGGGAGCTCCAGGACCGCAAGCTCGCCGCGGAGGAGGCGTGGATCCGCCAGGGCATCAAGGCCCGGCGCACCCGCAACGAGGGGCGGGTGCGGGCGCTGGAGCGCCTCCGGGCCGACCGGGCCGAGCGGCGGGAGCGGGTGGGGAGCGTGCGCATGACGCTCCAGGAGGCGGACCGCTCGGGGAAGCGGGTCATCGTGGCCGAGCACGTCGACTTCGGCTGGCTGGGCGAGCACGGCGAGCTGCTGGTCCAGGACTTCTCTGCGACCATCCTCCGGGGCGACAAGGTGGGCATCATCGGCCCCAACGGGGCGGGGAAGACCACGCTGGTGAACCTCCTTCTGGGGCGGCTCGAGCCCACCGCCGGCGCGGTGAAGCACGGCACGGCGCTGGAGGTGGCCTACTTCGACCAGCACCGGGAGCAGCTCGACCCGTCCGCGTCGGTGGCCGAGGCGGTGGCCGACGGCGCCGACCACGTGGTCATCGCCGGCGAGCGCCGCCACGTGCACGGCTACCTCCAGGACTTCCTCTTCCCGCCGGAGCGGGCGCGGCAGCCCGTCGGCTCCCTCTCGGGCGGCGAGCGCAACCGGCTGCTGCTGGCCCGGCTGTTCACCCGTCCCGCCAACGTGCTGGTGCTGGACGAGCCCACCAACGACCTGGACATGGACACCCTGGAGCTGCTGGAGTCGCTCCTGGTGGGCTTCGCCGGCACCGTCCTGGCCGTGAGCCACGACCGGCGCTTCCTGGACAACCTGTGCACCACCACCCTGGTGTTCGAGGGCGGTGGCCGGGTGAAGGAGTACGCCGGCGGTTACACGGACTGGAAGCGGGCGGTGGCGCGGCGGGAGGCGGAGGCCCGCAGCGGGAGCGAGGAGGCGAAGGTGGAGGCGCCTCCCCGGGGGAAGGGAGGGAAGCCCGGGCGGGGCTCGTCCGGCGCCTCCCCGGGTGGGGCCGGAAAGGCCGGCGCCCGCCCCGGGAAGCTCTCCTGGAAGGAGGAGCGGGAGCTGGAGGCTCTCCCCGGGACCATCGAAGCCCTGGAGGCGGAGCTGGCCGAGCTCCACCGCGCCATGGCCGATCCGGACTTCTACAAGGGCGAGGCGGACGCCATCAAGGCCGCCGTGGACCGGGTCGCGGCCATCGAGGCCGACATCGAGGGGGCGTTCGAGCGGTGGGCGGAGCTGGGGGAGCGACGGGAGCGGGCGTAGGGACGGGACCTCATCCGCCCCCGTAGAGCGCCCGCTGCGCCGCTGCCTTCTCCACCAGCCGGCGGAGCTCGGCCAGGGGCTGGTCGCTGTCGTCGACCTGGAGGTGGAGGACCACGTCGTTGTTGAGCCACACCCCCGCGTCTTCCTTCACCACGATCATGGCGGCCGACTGCATCCCCCGCTTGTCGCCCCCCGCCTTCTGCCCCGCCTCCAGGGCCGCCATGAGCCGGAGGGAGAGGTGCTGGCCCTTCGTGCGCTGGAAGGCGTCCACCATGGCGTCCACCACCTGCGGCCCCGCCAGGATGTTGCCCTGGGCGGTGCAGAAGCTGTCCTCGCCGTCGCAGTACTTGTGCCCCGCCCACTCGGGCGCCTCGGGCCCCGTGAACGCCGCCACCCGCCCGTGCCGGTCGATGACCGCGAACTGGCGACCCCGCTTGCTCCACTCCTTCGGGAGGGGGTCGGGGTCGGCGCCCCACACCAGGTCGACCACGCTCTTCGGCGCGATGTTCTTGCGCAGCAGGTCCAGCGCCTGGGGCCCGTAGCTCACGTCGACCACCGCCTGGGTCGCCACCGCCCCCACCCCCGCCTCGGCCCACAGCACGCCGTTCCCCACGCTGAACACCCGGGACTGGACCGCGCCCCCGATCTCGCCCGTCTCGGGGTCGTAGCCCAGGATCGAGAAGGTGTGGACGGGGGGCCAGGGGCGGGCGGTCCCCCCGCTCCCCGCTTCCTGGGCCGCCGGCGCCGCGCCCCCTCCCGCTTCCTGTGCCGCTGCGCAGCCGGGAAGGGCAGGGGCGAGCACCAGGGGAAGGGCGGCGAGGGGAGAGAGGGGACGGCGCACGGTCGGCTCCGGGTCGGATGGGGGGCGGGTCATGGCGTCACGGTGGGGCGTGGGCGGAGTCCGGGAAAGGGGGGCGGCTACACGCTCCCCGCCACCGAATCCCGCGGAAGGGAACCGCCGGGCGTGCCCGCCCCGCCCGGTGCCGCTGCCCCGCCGCCAGGCGCCGCGCCCTCGCCCGCTGGAGCCGCCCCGCCCGGCGCCCCTCCGCCCGGCACCGCCCCGCCGGCGCCGGGCGCCTCCGGCCCGTTGCCCGCCCTCCCCCGTCCTCCCGGAATCACCGTCCCCCCGCCCGCCCCCAGCACCACCCGCACCGTGCTCCGCAGCACCGCCCGGTCGCTCTTCGTCACCACGTCGGGGGCCAGGGCAGGGGGGCGCAGGAAGAAGCGCTCGCCCACCAGCTCCTCGGGCCTCAGGTGGTGCTCCACCAGCCCCAGGTCGAGGGTGTCGAGGCCCGGGCCCACGTCGAGCTCCAGGAGCACGCCGGCCGAGTCGGCGGGGATGCCCCAGTGCTCGAGGGTGGTGACCCGCCCGCTGCCCGCCGTCTCCCCGCCGTCCGAGGACGCGCCGGCGCCGCCGGCGGCCTGGGGAACCGGCCGGCCGTCCACCGAGCGCAGGAACGCGTCGGCGTGCTCGGGCAGGCGCACCGCCACCATCTCCGCGCCGATCGCCGAGCGCACCCGCACCAGCACCCGGCGGCGGGCGGTGCCGGGGGCGGGCAGGGGACCCCCGGGAACGGTCCCGGGAGCTCCGGCGGTGGGGGCCGGTGAGGTCGGCGCGGCGCCGGCGGCGCCCGCTGCAGCGCCGCTCGCGCCGGCCATCCCCACCTCTTCCACCGTCACCTCCGGCGGCGCCGCGTCCACGAGGGGTGCCCGCGCCGTCTCGTAGCGCAGGTCTCCCATCAGGTAGCCGTCCAGGGGCTGCACGGAGCCCAGGGGACCGACCCGGTTCCGCACCCAGGCGTCACCGGGTCCCTCCACGCTGGCCCACAGGGCCGTCCCGGCGTCGTGGTCCATGGCGTAGACGAGGGTGGAGGGGGCGGGGCGGGTGGCCGACGGTCGGGCGTTCAGGAGCCCGACGCCCGTGAACGCGGCGGCCAGGAGGATGCTCATCACGGGTACCCACAGGCGGCCCGGCTCCCGCAGGGTGTCCAGCACGGGGAGGAGCAGCACCACCGCGGTGGCGATGACGGCGGCCACGACGACGGCGCTCCGCAGGCTCAGGGCCAGCCACACGAGCTGGCTCACCGGCACGGTCACGGCCAGGATCGGTGCCGCCAGCACCAGCAGCAGGAGCCAGCTCACGATCCCGGGCCGCCTCGAGCGGCCCACGCCGGCCACCAGGGCGGCGCCCGCCAGGGCGAACAGCACCGGCCACTGGAGGTCGGGCGCCGCCAGGGGCGCCACCCCGGGGAGCACCAGGGCGCCCAGCAGGGGCAGGACGAGCGCCCCCAGGGCCAGGGAGCCCAGCCCCATCCAGCGCCGGGCCAGCCCCAGCAGGAACGTCACCACGGCCACGGCGAAGGCGGCGATGGCACCCACGTACCACGCCTCGACGTGGAAGGCGCTGCCCACCAGCGCCCCGTAGGCGGGCTGGCGCCCGTGGAGCCACCTCATGAGGAACCACGCCGCCGCGGCGGTCCCACCCACCCCGGCCACCGCGATCACGAGCCCGCCCAGGAGGCCGGGCACCACGCCCCCGCGCCGGCGGGTGAGGACGATGACCAGGGCGAACCCCACCAGGAGCACGCCCGCCAGCGCCCACCCCAGGAAGGCGGGGTAGGCGATCAGCCCCACCCAGGGGAGGGTCAGGTACGCCTTGTCGGGGGCATCCACGTCGGCCAGGTCCCGACCCCCCAGCTCCCGCACGATCCCCAGCAGGTGGAGCCCCTCGTGCTGGAGCGTGCGCTCGTCGAAGTGGCCCGGGTCGTCGTACGCCTGGTGGTACACGTCGGCGTGGTCGATGCCGGCGAAGTCGAGCCCCTGGACGCCGGCCTGCTCCAGCGGCGTGAAGTCGGTGCCGTTGGGCATGCGCCGGTAGACCTCGAGCCCCGCCGAGTTGGCGAAGGGGCGGGGGTCGCCGGCGGCCATGGCCCTCACGATCCAGCCGTTCTCGGCGCCGGTCTGGAACATGATCGAGGGGCCGCCGCCGCCCCGCATCTCCACGTTCAGCGCCACCTTCACGTCGGCCATCCACGGGTGCTGGTCGACGAAGGCCTGGGCGCCCATGAGCCCCAGCTCCTCGCCGTCGGAGATGAGCACCAGCACGTCGTTCTTCAGGGGCGGTCCGGCCTTCAGCGCACGCAGAACCTCCAGGATGGCCACCACCCCGGAGCCGTCATCGGCGGCGGCCCGGGAGATGCCGGCGCCGTCATAGTGGGCCATGAGGAGGATGGCGCCGGTGGACGCCGTGCCGGGGATGCGGGCCAGGACGTTGCGCACCGTCACCGCCTCCAGGGTGTCTCCGGTGCGGTGCAGGCTGGTGGCGGTCTGCACCTCGGGGGCCAATCCCAGGCCCCGGAGCCGCTCCACCAGCATGCCCCGCACGCGGGCGTGGTCTGGGGAGCCGGTGGGGTGGGCCCGCTCGGCGACGCTCTGCAGGTCCAGGATCGCCCGTCCCGAGCTGAACGCCGTGTCGGGCGCGTCCAGGGGCCCCGGCTCGGGGAGCGCCCGGCCGATGCTCGCCAGGTAGCCCAGGACGACCAGCACCACGAGGGTGAGAGGCCCGCGCCACGGCCGGGCCGGCGGCGGGGGCGGAGGCTCGCCGTCCGCCCCGCCGGCGCCCCGTGCCTGGCGCCGCTTCTCCTTCTTGGAGGGGGCTTCGGCCGCCGGAGCCTCGGCCTCGGGGGCCTCGGCGTCCTCTCCTGTGATGCCCAGCTCCTCGTCCGACGGGAGCTCGGGGATGCTGTAGTCGCTCACGGGCGTGCGGGGTTGGGGTCAGGACGTATCTCCCCCGGAAGATGGACGGAGGGCGCCCCCGGCGCACGCCCCGGGACCCTCCGCCGGCGGACGATGAGACCGCCGCCCTCCCGGGGAGGGCCGACCCCTACTCCGCGGCGAGCACCCGCGCCGGGTCCAGGCGCAGCGAGCGGCGGACCGGACCCAGCGCGGCCAGGACCGTGGCCACCGTGAGGAGCCCCACGGCGGCCAGCAGCGTCGCGCCGGAGAGGGGCTCCACCCCCACCACCACCCGGCGCAGCACGGGCTCCGCCACGGCGAGCCCGCCGACCCCCAGCGCCAGCCCCACGCCCAGCGTCGCGAATGCCTCCCGGAGCACGGTCCCCATGACGCGCCTCCCCGAGGCGCCTACCGCGGCGCGCACGGCCAGCTCCCGCCTGCGCAGCGTCACCGAGTCGCTCACCACCGTATACAGGCCGAGGGCGGCGATGAGGAGCGACGCCACGGCGAAGCCCGTCAGCAGCTGGGTGGTGAAGCGCTCCCGGGACACCGCCCGGGCCAGGATCGCGTCCATGGGCTCCACGGCGTCCAGGGGCACGTCCGGGTCCAGGTCGGCCAGCGTCGCGCGCACCAGGGGCGCCAGGGCCGACGGGGGCCCCGCGGTCCTGCGGCGCACCACCAGCGTGGCGGTGGCCATGGACGCGTACCACCCCTGGGACACGTGCACGTACATCTCGGGGCGGGGCGGGCCGGCCAGGTCCGTGCGGCGCACGTCGGGCACCACGCCCACCACCTCGAGCCACGGGTAGGGGGACTTCGGCGCGCCGCCCAGCTTGATGCGCCCGCCCAGCGCCCGTCCCCCCGGGAACAGGTCGGCCAGCGAGCGGCTCACCACCGCCACCGGCGGTCCGTCGAAGCGGTCGTCCGCGGTGAAGCCCCGCCCCTCCAGGAGGGGGATGCCCATGGCCGCGAAGTAGCCCTCGCTCACCGCCGTGTACTCGGTGAAGGGCGGGCCTGCCGTCTGGGGCCTCGTCATGCCGTCGATCCAGAACACGCTGGCCTCCTGCTGCCCCCCGAAGGGGAGGGGGGTCACCACGCCGGCGTCGGCCACCTCGGGCAGCGCCTGCAGGCGGGCGGCCAGCGCCCGCAGGAAGGCCGGCACCGCCCCCTCGGCCGCGCCGGGCGGCTGGGCGTTCTGCACCCGGTTGGCCCGGGCGGTGTCGGGGTAGGACGCCTCGGGGAGCGTCACCTGGGCGGTGAGCACCCCGTGGGGCTGGAAGCCCGGATCCACCGCCAGGAGGTGGAGGAGGCTCCGGGTGAGGGCGCCCCCGGCGCACAGGAGCACCAGCGTCAGCGCCACCTCCCCCGCCACCACCCACCGCCCCAGCCGCCGCGCCAGGGACCCCCCGCCGGAGCGAGTGCCGTCCCGCAGGGCGTCGGCCAGGCTCAGCCGCCGCAGGGGCGCCCGGGTGCCCAGGGGGAGGGCCAGGGCCGCCACCACCGACAGCGCCGCGGCCAGCGCCAGGGGCCACCCCACCAGGGTCATGTCGGCCACGGCGGAGGCACCCTCGGGGGCCTGGGCCCGCACCAGCGCGGCCAGGGGCCACGCCACCAGCAGGCTCGCCCCCAGGGTCAGGGCAGCCAGGACCGCCACCTCGGCGCCGAACAGGGCCAGCGCCGCGCCCCTGCCCGCGCCCATGACGCGCCGCACCGCCATCTCCCGGGCCATGCGCGCGCTCCGGGCCAGGCCGGCGCCGGCCACGTTCGCCATCCCCACCAGGAGGACCAGCCCCGTGGCCCCCGCCAGCAGGAGGAGCACGGGGCGCAGGGGGGCCGACGCCTCCTCCCGCACCGGCACGGCGCGCACCTCGAAGGGGAGGGGCCCCTTCCCCGGATACCACGCCACCATGGCCGCGTGAAGCCGTTCCTGGAGCGCCGCCACCGGCACGCCAGGGGCCACCCGCGCCACCATGCCCAGCTCCGAGGGTCCGGACGTGGAGGGCTCGAACGCCACCCACACCTGGGGGCGCCGGGGGAAGTGGAAGGTGGAGGGCACGTCCTCGCCCCGGGGGAAGCGGAAGCCCCGGGGCATGACGCCCCGCACCTCGTAGGGAAGGTCGTCCAGCGTCAGCGTGGACCCCACCAGGGAGGGGTCGCCCCCCAGGCTCTCCCACAGCTCCCAGGACAGGAGGACGGCCCGCTCGTCCCCCGCCCGCACGCCGTCGAAGCCCCGTCCCAGGGCGGGACGCGTGGCCGCCACGTCCAGCAGCCCCGGCGTCACCTTCAGCCCGTCGAGGCGCCGGGGCGCCCCCCGGCCGGTGAGGTTGAAGTGGCCGCCCTCGAAGGCCGCCAGCGCCCGGACCCCCTCCACGTCCCCGATGGGCTTCACCATGAGCCCGTGGAGGGGCTGCTCCCGCATGCCCGCCTCCAGCCCAGGGTAGAACGTGTACATCGTCACCACCCGGGACGGGTCGTCCAGCCCGCCGTCGCCCCACAGCACCGCCCGGGTGGCCGCCAGCACCACCACGTTCACCGCCACGCCCGTGGCCAGGGTGCCCACCACCAGGGCGGCGAAGCCGGGGGCGCGCAGGAGGGAGCGCACCGCGTGGCGCAGGTACGCGCCCGGGCGGAAGAGGGCGAGGGAGGCGCTTCCGGGGGAGGGGACCAGGGCCGCCGCCCGCATCGCCCGCCGCGCCCGCTCCCGGTCGCCGAAGCGACGCTCCGCCTCGGCCAGCGCCCGGGCGGGCGTCATGCCCTCGCCCCGGAGCCGCTCGGCGTCCAGCTCGATGTGGGTGCGGATGTCGTCCTCGATCTCGGCCAGCACGGCGTCGGGGTTCCAGCGCGCCCGCAGCCACGTGCGCAGCCACGTCGCCCACCTCATCGGGCGCCTCCCCGCAGCACCCGCCCCACCGCCGCCACCAGGGAGTCCCAGTTCTCCGTCTCCCGGGCCAGGTGGCGGCGCCCTGGGGCGGTGAGGGCGAAGATCTTCACCCGCCGGCCCGTGTCGGAGCGGCCCCAGCGGGCGCGCAGCCACCCCGCCTTCTCCAGGCGGTAGAGGGCGGGGTAGAGGGAGCCCTGCTCCACGGAGAAGGCGTCGCCGGAGAGGCCCTCGATGCGGCGCGCGACGGCGTAGCCGTGCAGGTCCTCGTCCTCGAGGGCCCGCAGCACGAGGAGGTCCAGGGTGCCGGGAAGGAGGTCCATGGGTCGCGGGGTGTGGGTGGCGGAGCGTCCGATAGGTAGACAGTCTACCGGTAGACGGCCTGGGCGTGGAGGGGGTTGCACGCCTTGTGGCGGACCGGCCCGGCCGAGAGCTTGTCGGGCGTGCCCAGCCCCCCGACCGGTGACCCCGTCATGCCCTTGCCGCCGCGCCCCCGCCCACCCCTACGCCACCCCGCGCGCAGTCCCCGGGGAGGCGCCGTGAAGGTGGGGGTCCTGGGCGGCGGGCTCGTCCTCTCCCTCCTCCTCGCCGCCTGCTCGGGCGAGGGGAGGGCGCCCGGGAGCTCGTCCGGCTCCCCGGTGGTGGACAGCCTGGTCCAGCCGGACTCCACCCTCTCCGTGGTCCAGGTCTCCGGCGCCGACCGCCCGCTCCTCTCCCTGGCCGACACGGCCGAGCTGGTGCTGGGCGGCGCGCCTCCCCGGAACGACGCGTTCCTGGACGTGGTGGGAGGCGTCCTCCACCAGGACGGCGGCGTGGTGTTGGCCGACCGCGGCCTCCACGAGGTGCGCTGGTACGGGCCCCGCGGCGCGCTCCGGGGTCGGTCGGGTGGCGAAGGCGACAGCGCGTACCGGGACCTGGCGTGGATCCAGGAGGAGGAGGGCGGCGGGGTGGCGGTGGCCGACGCCTCCCAGCACCGCATCACGCGCCTGGACGCCTCGGGCAGCGTCGTGGAGGAGCGCACGCTGGACGTGCCGTCCCGCCCGCCTCCCGACCCCGACGCCCTGGTGGGAGGAGGCCAGGCGCTGGCGCTCCTCTCCGACGGCCGCGTGGTGGCGGTGGGGGAGGGGATCGCCCTTCCCCGGACCGGGGCGGGGCCCCGCCCCATGCGGGCGCCGCTCCGGGTGTACGCCCCCGACCTGAAGCGGGCGGCGGTGGTGGACACGGTCACCGTTGTCACCTGGTACCAGCAGCCGGGCGGTCCCACCCCCGTGGGCCTCCTCTACCAGGGCCCGCGCCTGGTGTGGGGCGGCCGCACCGACCGGGTGGCCTACTCCCAGGCCGACGCCGCCACCATCCGGGTGTTGGACGCCGGGCTCCCTTCGGTGGTCATCGAGGAGAACCGGCCCCGGGTCCCGTTCCACCCCGACAGCCTTCCGCCGGGTGCCGTCCACGCCGCCGACTCCCTGCCGGCCTACCGGCACCTGCGGGTGGACGCCATGGGACGCATCTGGGCCCACGCTCCCACCGCCACGGGGCGGGACGACGACTGGCGGGTCTTCGAGTACGACGGCTCGCCGGCCGGGGTGCTCCGCCTGCCCAGGGGCGACGAGCTCCTCGACGCCGACCTGGACCGGGCGCTCCTCCTGCGCCGGGGCTCCGACGGCGTGGAGCGGGTGGAGGTGCGGGCCTTCGCCCGCGCGCCGTGAGTGCGCGCCGGGGCCCGTCCGCAGCCCGCGTCCCGGGCGAGGCTTCCGCAGGCCACCCTCTTGACAGGGGGAGACGCGGGCGCGTAGCGTGCAGAATCCGCTTCCCGCAGCAGACGGAACGATGATCCATCCCGCGGCTCTGATTACCAGCTTGGTACTGGTACTCCTGACCCTTCCCGGGTTCAGGGGAGAGGGCCGCTTCGTGCCCGCGCCGGCTCACAGATAGCCGCCGCACGGCACCGGGAAGCGAGAGGCCCTCTCCCAGCGGAGAGGGCCTTTCGTTTGACACCACCCCCACGGAGAGCACGCCCCATGGCGTCCGAACGCCCCAAACAACCCGCGCACCGCGCAGGAGACCGGCTGTGAGCGCAATGCCTGCCACCGAGTTCATCTGGGCCGACGGAGAGTTCATCCGTTGGCAGGACGCCACCCTCCACGTGATGAGCCACGTGGTACACTACGGCAGCTCGGTCTTCGAGGGGATCCGGAGCTACGCGACGCCGAAGGGAGCCATGTTCTTCCGGCTCCACGACCACCTGCGCCGCTTCAAGGCGTCCGCGTCCATCTACCGCATGGACCTGGGCTACACGCTCGACGAGCTGGAGGCGGCGGGCAAGGAGCTGGTGGCCCGCAACAAGCTCGAGGGCTGCTACTTCCGCCCGGTGGCGTTCCGGGGCCTGGGCGCGGCGGGCATCGACCCCAGCGCCAGCCCGGTGCGGGTGTTCCTCGTGTGCTGGCCGTGGGGCGCCTACCTGGGCGCCGACGCCCTGGAGAAGGGCGCCAACTGCTGCGTGTCGAGCTGGTTCCGCCCGGCTCCCAACACCCACCCCACCATGGCCAAGGCCGGCGGCAACTACATCAACGGCTCCCTCATGAAGATGGACGCCAAGGGCAACGGCTTCGACGAGGCCATCGCCCTCTCGGTGGACGGCACGGTGAGCGAGGGGAGCGGCCAGAACATCTTCCTGGTGGTGGATGGCGAGCTGCACACGCCCTCCGTGGACGGCACCTTCCTCCAGGGCATCACCCGGGACAGCATCATGCGCCTGGCGTCCGACATGGGCATCACGGTGTGCGAGGGACGCATCCCCCGGGAGGCCCTCTACACGGCCGACGAGATCTTCTTCACGGGCACCGCCTCCGAGGTGGTCCCGGTGCGGAGCGTCGACCGCATCGTCATCGGCGAGGGCCGCCCCGGCCCCGTCACCCGCCGCGTACAGGAGGCCTTCCTGTCGCTCGTGCGGGGTGAGGCTCCGGATCCCTACGGGTGGCTGACCCCGGCCACCCCGGAGCCCGCCGTCGTGTGATGCACCGGGCGAGGGGCGGCGGGCATGGACGGCCCGCCGCTCCCTGCCCGGCGGCGGCCCCCCTGGAGGGCGGACCGTGACCGGCGCGAGCCTGCCGCCGGACACCCACATGGGTCCGGTGGTCCTCCGGGTGAAGGACCTGGAGGGGACCGTGGCGTTCTGGCGCGACCTCATGCAGGGGGAGGTGCACGTGGACGCCGCCGGCGAGCGGGCGGTGGTGCGCGCCCCCTGCGGCGGGGCCGAGCTCCTCCGCCTCCTGGCCGGTCCCGACGCTCCCGCCCAGCCCCAGGGGGCGCCCGGCCTCTACCACATGGCCCTGCGGGTCCCGGACGCGACCGCGCTGGCGTGGACCTACGTGGCCCTGCGCCGGAAGGGACGCTCGCCCTACGCCGCGGTGAACCACGGCCCCAGCGACTCGTTCTACTACCGGGACCCTGACCTCAACGAGGTGGAGATCTACGCCGACCGGCCCCCCGCGGAGTGGGAGTGGGAGGCCGGCGAGGTGCGGGTGGCCATGGAGGCCTTGAACGTGCCGAGGCTCCTGCTGGAGACGGGGGTCGGCGAGGGCCCCCCGGAGCCCCCCATCCCCCCGGGGACCGAGGTGGGACACATCCACCTGCGGGTATCCGACCTGGGCCCGGCCCGGGAGTTCTACTGCGACCGCCTGGGCTTCCAGGTGACCAACCGCAGCTACCCCGGCTGTCTCTTCCTGTCGGCCGGGGGCTACCAGCAGCACGTGTCGGTGAACGTCTGGCCCCCCCGGGGCGAGCCCCGCGTCGAGGGTGGGCTGGGGCTCGACCGCTTCACCATCCGCGTCCCCACGCGCGAGGACGTGGCGGACGTTGCGCGCCGCCTGGGCGACGTGGCCGCGGCGGTGGAGCCGGACCGGGTCGAGGCGGTGGACCCCGACGGCATCCGGGTGGTCGTGGAGGTGGAGATGGAAGGGGAGGCGGCCGTGGGCGGGGAGGGAAACGTCCCCGTTTGACAGGCCGTCCGCCAGGGTGTAGATGATTCATCACCCTCCCGTCGTCTTTTCCTCGCCTGGGAGCACGACGATGCCTGGAAGCGATGCCGCCCGGCCCCTCCCCGAGCCCCCCCTCACGCCGCCGACCTGGGTCCAGGGCCTCTGCCTGCTGGTCCTCGCCCTCATGGCCGGCGCCATCGGCTACACCTTCTGGATCGCGGCCTCCAACTGGAGCCAGATCCATGTGTGAGGCCCGGAGGCGGCCATGACGAAGCGCCAGACCCGCCTCTTCTTCCTGGGCGGAACGGCGCTCTTCGCCGCCGTCTTCCTCGCCCTCACGGTGGACACCCACCGGCAGGTCGGGCGGCTGACCCACGCCGAGAACATGACGCCCCAGGTGGTGGCGGGGGAGGCGGTGTGGCACCGCTACGACTGCGTGAACTGCCACACCCTCCTGGGGGAGGGGGCCTACTACGCCCCCGACCTCACCAACATCGCCTCCCAGCGGGGCGCGGCCTACCTCCACGAGTTCCTGACCGACCCGTCGTCGTTCTACTCCGAGGCCAAGGACCGGCGCCTCATGCCCACCCTGGGCCTGAGCGAGGAGGAGATCACGGACGTGATCGCGTTCCTCTCGTGGGTGGACAAGATCGACAACAACGGGTGGCCTCCCCGCCCCATCCTGGTCTCCGGCTCCCGGGTCCCGGGGCTCCAGCTCGGAGGGGCGCCCGCCGCGCCGGCCTCCAACAACCCGGTGGCCATGGGCGAGATGCTCTTCCGCTCCACGCCCCCCGGCTGCTCGGGGTGCCACTCCACCACCCCGGGGGTGAGCCCCGTCGGCCCCTCCCTGGCGGGCATCGCCGACACGGCGGCCGCCGTGGTCAAGCGGCCCGACTACACGGGCTCGGCCACCGACGCGGAGGGCTTCATCCGCGAGTCGATCCTCGAGCCCAGCGCCTACATCGCCCCCGGTGGCACGTACTCGTTCAAGGGCCAGTCCATCATGATCGGCGACCTGGGCTCGCAGCTCACGCCGACCCAGGTGGACCAGCTGGTGGCGTACCTGATGACGCTCAAGTAGCCCAGAGGAGAGCCTGAATGCGCTACCGCTCGCAAGCCGTCGCCTACCCCTACTTCGTCGTCGCGCTGCTCCTGTTCGGGCTCCAGATGGTCATGGGCCTCCTGGCCGCCTCCAAGTACCTGGGGCCCGACCCCCTCCTCCACGTGCTCCCCTTCGACCGGGCGAAGGAGATGCACACGAACCTGCTCATCGTCTGGGTGCTCACCGGGTTCATGGGGGCCGCGTACTACCTGGTGCCGGAGGAGTCCCGGGCCGAGCTCCACTCGCCGAGGCTCGCCTACTGGCAGCTCGGCCTGTGGACGCTGGCCGGGGTCACGGCCGTGGTGGGCTACCTGTTCGGCTGGACCACCGGGCGCAAGTTCCTGGAGCAGCCCTTCCCGGTGAAGGTCGCCATCGTGGTGGCCATGCTGATGTTCCTCTACAACGTCGGCATGACCATCTGGAAAGCGAAGCGCTGGACCACCACGGAGGCGGTGCTGGTGGCCGGCCTCTTGTTCTCGGCGCTCCTCTACCTGCCGGCCCTGATCACCTTCCAGAACTACACCGTCAACATCTTCTACCGCTGGTGGACGGTGCACCTGTGGGTGGAGGGGGTGTGGGAGATGATCCAGGGGGCCATGCTGGCGTACCTCCTGATCCGGCTCTCGGGCGCCGACCGGGAGGTGATGGAGAAGTGGCTGTACGTCATCGTGGGGCTCACCTTCATCGCCGGCATCCTGGGCACCGCCCACCACTACTACTGGATCGGGGTGCCCCAGTACTGGCTCCCAATCGGGGGCATCTTCAGCGCCCTGGAGCCCCTCGCCTTCCTGGGCATGGCCATCTACGCCTACCACGCCATGCGGCGGGCGGGCTTCGGACACCCCAACCGGCTGGCGCTGCACTGGACGGTGGGCAGTGCGGTGTTCTCGGCGCTGGGGGCCGGCGTCCTGGGCCTCGCCCACACGTGGCCGTCCGTGAACCGCTGGACCCACGGCACCCAGATCACGCCCATGCACGGCCACATGGCGTTCTTCGGCGCCTACGTGATGATCGTGCTGGCCATGATGACCTACGCCCTGCCGCGCTTCACCGGCGTGAGCGACGAGGAGCGGGACCACCGGGTGGGAACCTGGGCCTTCTGGTGCATGGTCGGGGGCATGTTCGGCATGACCATGGCCTTCGCCGCGGCCGGCATCACCCAGACCTACCTGGAGCGCATCGTGGGGGTGGGCTACCTGGAGACCCAGCGGGAGATGCAGGTCCACTTCCTCATGCTCACCGCCACGGCCTCCCTCTTCGTGGTGGGCGTGGGGCTGTTCCTGTGGGACTTCTTCTTCGTGGCTCCCCGGGAGGCCCGTCGGGCTCAGGGTCCGCCGCCCCCGCCGCCGCCCCGGGGCGAGAAGCCCGAGCCGGTGGCGGCGCCGACCTGATGGCGGGGGCGGCGGAGCGGGGCCCGGAGCTGGGGCCGCCGGTGCCCGAGGGCCTCGAGCCGCCGGGCACCGACGCCCCCTGGTACCTCCCCGTCCACGAGGAGATCGGCGTCTTCGAGGCGGCCCACGCCCGGGGGCTGCCCGTGATGCTCAAAGGCCCCACCGGGTGCGGGAAGACCCGCTTCGTGCGCCACATGGCGTGGCGGCTGCGCCGGCCCCTGGTGACGGTGGCGTGCCACGACGACCTGTCCGCCAGCGACCTGACGGGGCGCTACCTGGTGCACGGAGGGGAGACGGTGTGGCGCGACGGCCCCCTCACCCGGGCCGTGCGCCACGGCGCCCTCTGCTACCTGGACGAGGTGGTGGAGGCGCGCCAGGACACCCTCGTGGTGATCCACCCCCTGGCCGACGACCGGCGCCTCCTCCCCCTGGAGAAGACGGGGGAGCTCCTGGAGGCGGCGCCCGGCTTCCAGCTCGTGGTGTCGTACAACCCCGGCTACCAGCACCTCCTCAAGGACCTGAAGCCCAGCACCCGCCAGCGCTTCGTGGCCCTGGACTTCGACTTTCCGCCCCCGGCCACGGAGCGGGAGATCGTGGCCCACGAGGGCGGCGTGGACCGGGCCACGGCCGACGCCCTGGTGACGCTGGCGGGCCGGGTGCGGAACCTCCGGGATCGGGGGCTCGCCGAGGTGCCCAGCACCCGGCTGCTGGTGACCGCGGCCCACCTGGTGGCGGAGGGGACCGAGCCCCGCCGGGCGTGCCGGGTGGCGGTGGCCGCCCCCCTCACCGACGAGGGCGACCTCCTGGCCGCCATCCACGACCTCATCGACGCCACCCTGTAGCGGGGCCCCGTGGCCGAGCCGGAGGAGGTCGTCCTCGAGGCCGCCCACGTGGCCACCACCGCCGTCGCGGCGCTCTGGCGGCGCCACACGGCGGAGCGTGGGGCAGAGGCGCCGGCGCTGGCCGACCTCCGGGGGCGCCTGCGCCTCTTCGTGACGGGCGTCTTCGGCGACTGCCCCGAGATCGTGGTGGCGGAGCCGCCCGCCCGCCCAACGCTCCTGGCCCGGCTGGCGCTGCGCACCCCCTCCCACCTGGTGGCCCGGGCGCCGGTTCCCTCCACCGACGGCCGCCGCATCCGCCTTCCCCGGCGGCTGGACGCCGAGGCCGGCGTCCCCCCGGAGCGGCGCTACCGGCTCCTGGCCCTGGAGCAGGCGGCACGGGCGGCCCGTGGGGCGCCCTCCCGCCTGCCCCCGGCCGGGGCGCACATGGCCCGGGACCTGTTCGAGCTGGCCGAGGCCGCGGCGGTGGACCGCTGGCTGGCCCGGCACCTGCTGGGGCTCGCCGGGGAGCTGGCGGCGGCCCGTCGCGCGGCCCTCGAGGGGCGGCCCCCGCCGTCGATCCTCTCGCCCCTGGAAGCCGAGGTGGAGCGCCGGCTGCGGGCCCTGCTGTCCGGCGACCCGGCGGCCCCGCTGCCGTTCCTGGCTCCGCTGGCTGCGCTGGCTCCGGGGGACGGGAGCCGCCCCTCCCGGGCGTGGGCGTCGACGGAGGCGGCGCGGCTGGAGGCCGCGGTGGGGGGGGCCTACCGCGGCGTCCCCCCCGTCCTCCTCTGGGGCCGCATGACGGCGCCGTTCCAGGCTCCGCTGGCCGCGGCCGGGGAGGAGGACGAGGGTGGGGCGGTGCCGCCCGGGCGCACGCGCACCCTGGAGCGCCGCCCCCGGGTGCGGGAGGCGTCCGACGACGAGGACGACGCCGAGCCCGGGGCGTGGATGGTGCCCAAGGACGACCCCCAGGAAGCGGCGGAGGACCCCATGGGGCTCCAGCGCCCCGCCGACCGGGACGACCAGGCCGACCCCGGGGAGTTGGGTGACGCCCTCTCCGAGCTGGCCGAGGCGCGGCTGGTGCGGACGCCGGACGCGCCCCGGGAGGTGCTCCTGAGCGAGGACCCGCCTCCCCGGACCCCCGGGGCGGGAGCGGCAGCCGGGGGAACGGCGGTGGCCTACCCGGAGTGGGACTACCGGAGCGGCACATACCGCCCGGGGGCGGCCCTGGTGCGCTTCCCGCCGCCCGGCCGGGGTCCCGAGGCGTGGTGGGCGGAGGTGCTGGCGCGGCGCGCCGCGCTGGTGCACCGGGTCCGGAGGCGCTTCGAGCGGCTCCGCCCCCGCAGGGAGCGCGTGCTCCGCCAGGCGGACGGCCCGGAGGTGGACGTGGCGGCGTGGGTGGACGCCTTCGCCGACCGGAGGGCGGGCGCCCCGGGCGACGACCGCCTCTACCAGTCCGTCCGGCCGGCGCGGCGGGAGGTGGCGATCCTCCTGCTGGTGGACGTGAGCGCCTCCACCGACGGCTGGGTGTCGGGCGACCTGCGGGTGGTGGACGTGGAGAAGGAGGCGCTCCTCGTGGTGTGCGAGGCCCTGGACGCCCTGGGCGACCCCTACGCCGTCCTGGCCTTCTCGGGGGAGGGGCCGCGCCGGGTGGACGTGTCCACAGTCAAGCGCTTCGACGAGCGCGTGGGCGCCGAGGTCCGGGGGCGCATCGCCGCCCTCCAGCCGGAGCGCTACACCCGGGTGGGCGCGGCCGTCCGCCACGCCACCACCGTCCTCATGGGACGGGACGCCCGCCACCGGCTCCTCCTCATCCTGTCCGACGGCAAGCCCAACGACGTGGACCTCTACGAGGGCCGCTACGGCCTGGAAGACACGCGCCAGGCGGTGGCCGAGGCCCGCCTCCAGGGGATCCACCCGTTCTGCCTCACCGTCGACCGCTTTGGCCCCGCCTACCTGGACCGGGTGTTCGGCCGGGAGGGCTACGCGGTGCTCCACCGTCCGGAGCGGTTGCCCTCCGTGCTGGTGGAGCTCCTGCGCCGCATCGTGCGGGCGTGAGCGCGCCTAACGGGCCCGGGCGTCCCTAGCGGAGCCCGGCGGGGGCCAGATCCAGCTCGCTTGCCTCCCCACGGAGACGGGGGTCTTCGGGGAAGCGCGCCAGGCCGTCACGGACGACGCGGGCGGCCTCGGCCTTCCGGTGCTGCATGATGAGGCTCCGGGCCAGGTAGACGGAGCGGCGCGGGTCCAGGCCGGCGGGCATGGGACGGAGGGTCGCCTCGGCCTGGACGGCGTCGTTCGCCAGGAGGAGCGCCCGGGCGTAGTCCAGGGTGATGAAGGCGTCGTTGGCGTCGAGGGCCACCGCCTCCCGGTAGCGCGCCAGGGCCTCGTCGATCCTTCCCGCGTCGAGGAGGCGCGACGCGATCCACCACTGGGAGCGGAAGCTCTCCGGGTGCTCCCGGGCGAGCGTGTCCAGGACGGCGTCGGTGCTCCGCCACGTCCCGCTCCGGGTCCACGAGCGCCAACCTCCCAGGGCGAGGAGCACCACCGCGAGGGCGGCCGCTCCCCGGCGCAGGGACACGGATGCGCGGCCCGCCACCGCCACCGCCCCGCCCGCGACGATCACCGCCAGGGCGACGGAGGGCAGATACAGGGTGCGCTCGGCGATCCAGATGGGGGTCGGCACCAGGATGTTGGCGACGGGGGCGATGCACAGCAGGGCCCAGGCGACCGCCAGGGCCGGCCACCGTGACCCTTCCCGCCACGCGAGGGCCGCCACGAGGATCGCCCCGGCGACCACCCCCGCACCCGCCAGGAAGCGTGCGCTGCCCAGCGACGCAGGGAGCACCACCGCCGGCCCGTAGTCCACCGCCAGGTCGGCCGGGAAGAGCAGGAGGCGGGCGATGACCGCCAGGTTCGCCACGGCGGTCGTGAGACGCACGCCCCGGGGAAGCACCGCGATGTACGGCGCGACGTCCACCGTGGTGAGCATGCCGAGGACGGCCACGCGCGCCGCCAGGTACGCCACGACGACGGCGGCCGCCCCGGCCAACAGGAGCTGGTCTGCCCGCGTCCACGACGGCCACCGACGCCGGCCACCCCCGGCGGACGCCGGGCCGTGCGATGCGCCCACGGCCAGGGCCGGCCCCACCAGGTCGAGGAGCACCAGGAGGGCGGGCACCACGACGCCGTTCTCCTTGGAGCCCACGGCCAGAAGGCAGCCCAGGAGCACCCCCGGAACGCGCACGGCCGCCGGGAGGTCCCTGCGGATCCAGAGCACGGCGGCGGTGAGGGCCCCCGCTGCCATGAGGGCATCTCCCCGTCCCACCACGTTGGCCACGGCCTCCACGTGGACGGGATCCACCGCGAAGGCGGCGGCGCCGGCACCCGCCGCCCACCAGGGAGCGCCCAGCCCCGAGAGCAGCAGCAGCACGAGCGCCGCCACGGTGGCGTCCAGGAGGATGTTGAACGCGTGGAAGGGCACGGGCGATCCCCCGCCCATGGCCCAGCTCACGGCGAAGCTCGCGGAGGTCAGGGGCCGGTAGGGCGAGCGCCGGGGATCGGTGTCGCGCAGGTAGGGATGGGTCACCACCTCCCCGAGCCGCCCCAGGCCGTGGAGGCTCTCGTTGGCCACGACGTGCCGCGGATCGTCCCACGCGAAGCCGTTGCGGAACGCCGGGAGGTGCGCCACCACGGAAAGGAGGGCGACGGCGGGGAGGACGAGGCGCCTGACCCTCCCCATCACGGCGAGCTGGCCCTCAGAAGGGCATGTCGAAGAGGGGGATCCCCACGCCGATGCCGAAGAAGCGGGGCTTCAGGTCGCCCACGTAGATCCAGCGGACGTCCAGGCTCACGCCGATGCTCTCCCCGGGGCGGGGGAGCTGGCGCAGCCCCACCACGAAGCTGTAGCCCCAGCGGCTTTCCCGGGGCTGGTCGGGGTCGAACACCGAGTTCAGCAGGACGGGACCGCCGCCCACGGTGAGGGTGCCCAGGTCCACCAGCGCGTCGGCGTGGGCCTGGAGCTCGGTGAGGCCGTGGCGGAAGACGGCCTCGCCGCCGGCGGTGAGGTCGCCCCGGGCCCCGAACAGGGGGAAGCGCAGGAGCGCGCCCAGCGCGGGCGTGTTGCTCTGGTAGTCCCACAGGAAGCGCCCCTCCAGCG
The DNA here is from genome assembly GCA_963720485.1 of uncultured Gemmatimonadales bacterium. Classification (GTDB taxonomy): domain Bacteria; phylum Gemmatimonadota; class Gemmatimonadetes; order Longimicrobiales; family Gaopeijiaceae; genus MFD05684-c1. Next base: position 2,981,640 of record OY970395.1, on the reverse strand, counting down.
TGGCGGGGGCGGGGCCGGCCGGGACGCGCTGGGCCGCGGCGGGCGCGGCCGCCAGGAGAAGGCCGGCCACGGCGGCGAGGACCCTCCCCCCCGACCTCACGACGCGCCCTCCCGCTGGCGCCCTTCCGGCCGGCGCCCCTCCGCGCCGATTCCCGGTGGTGGGGTGAACCCCGGGGCGATCTCGGGGTGGCGGATGAGCCCGCCCCTATACGCGGTGTAGCCCACCACCGCTGTGGCCCCCAGCGACACCACCAGGGTGGCGATGGCCAGGGCGCGGCGGCGGCCCATCAGCCCCAGCCCCGCCAGCCCCAGGAGCCCCGCCACCCACGTGACCACCGCCGCCGGAAGCGCCCAGTCCTGGTGCACCTCGATGTTCTCCCGCGACACCGCCGGGAAGTCCTCCACCGTGTGCTCCGCGCCTTCGCCGGTGAAGTAGACGGGGAGCATCAGGAGCCCGGCGGCGAGGGCTACGGCCAACCCCACGCGCTGGATGTCGTCCCTGCGGGCGGCGATGCCCCAGACCAGGATGATGACGGCCATGGGGGCCAGGATCACGGGGACGTGGTTCAGCGCCAGGTGGAAGTGGACGGCGGTCATCCCGCGCTCCTCTTTCGGTGACGGGTACGAAGCGATCGTTTGCGGGATACCCGGGCCTCCCACCGCCGTGCCCACGCCCCGGGGCGGGGGCCCCCGTTGAATTCATCATATCGATATGATAAATATGACCATGGTTCGCCTGTACTTCGTGAACGTCACCGTGCACGTCCTCGCCGCACTGCTGTGGCTGGGAGGGATGTTCTTCCTGGCCGCGGTCGGGGCGCCGGTCCTGCGCAAGGTGGAGTCGCCCCAGCTCCGCCAGCTCCTCTTCCAGCGGCTGGGGGCACGATTCCGCCAGGTCGGGTGGGCGTGCATCGGCGTCCTCCTGGTCACGGGGGTCCTGAACCTCTGGTTCCGGGGTGCGCTGCGGTGGTCGTTGCTGTCGTCGTCGGCCTTCTGGAGCCAGCCGTTCGGCAGGGCGCTCGCCTGGAAGCTGGGGGCGGTGACACTCATGCTGGCGCTGCAGGTGGTCCACGATTTCGTGGTGGGGCCCAGGGCGGGACGTTTCCCGCCGGGCTCTTCCGAAGCGCTCCGTTACAGGAAGGCCGCGGCCTGGATGGGCCGCGTCAGCGTGCTGGTGGGGATCGTCATCGTCATCGCGGCGGTCCGGCTGGCCCGAGGAGGATAGCACCGTGGAATGGTTCGTACGCTGGTTCATCCGGGCGGCGCTGGCCTGGCTCGGGGTGGGGGTCCTGCTGGGGCTCGCCATGGTCTTCGAGCCGGCGGCCTACGTGGCCCTGCCCGCCCACATGCACGCGAACCTCCTGGGCTTCGTGAGCATGATGATCTTCGGGGTGGGCTACCACGTCCTCCCCCGCTTCGCGGGACGCCCGCTGCACCGCAGGCGCTGGGCGGAGGTCCACTTCGTCCTGGCGAACGTGGGGCTGGCCCTCCAGGTGGCGGGCTTCCTGCTCCGCCCCTTCCGCTACGGTCCCGGCACGGTGGTGCTGGCCACGGGCGCCGTGCTGGGCGCCGCCGGCATCGCCCTGTTCATCGTCAACATGTGGATCACGGTGGGGCCGAGGCTGCCCCTGGAGGTGGTCGCCCGGGCGGAGAGCCGGGCGAGGCCCGCCCCCGTGGCCGGGGTTCACCGCACCGGAGGCATGGCATGAGCATCGACACCGTACGTCCCGAGCCGGCCCGGATCGATCCCGAGACCGAGACCGTGAACGAGCTGGTCCTCAGGGTGCCGGCGGCCCTTCCGCTCCTGGCGGAGCAGGGGATCGACACCTGCTGCGGCGGAGGCCTCAGCGTGGCCGAGGCGTGTCGCCGCCACGGGGTGGACGTGGAGGAGCTTCTGGCCCGGCTGGAGGACGGCTCCGCCTGAACGGCCCGAGCCGCCGCCGGGGAGAGCCTCTCCCCGGCCGGCGACCGGATCGCCAGGAACCCGTCCCTAGGCCAGCAGCAGGATGAGCAGCGCGCTCACCGCCAGGGCCAGCACCAGGAGCTGCTCCCGCAGCTCGCTCCGCTCCTCGTCCTCGTCGCGTATCTTCGAACGTGCGGCTGCACGCCGCCGATCTTCCGTAATCATGGCTCGTACCCCTCCTTCTCGGACTGCTTCGAGCACCCCTGGAAAGTGCCAGATCCGTGCCAGGAAGAGGCCCGTCGCGACGGACGCCTTTCGGTCTCGCGCTTACACCCGTAGATTGCCCGCCCCCCAACGATTTCCCGGTGGAATCCGACAACCGAAGACACCCTCCCAGCGTCGCATGAGCCCCACCGAAGCGTCCTCCGTGCCGGCCGTCGCCGGCGCCCTGGTCAGCCGTGCCGACGAGCTGACGCGCTCGTGGCTCGAGTCCGTGCAGGAGCGTCTCGAAGGCGTCTCCCGCCACGGCCCCCCCGACCGGGAGCTGGCGGAGTGCATGGCCGCCGTGGTGCGCTGGGCGGTGCGGGCGCCGGGGGAGGACGTGACGCTCCCCCCCGAAGCGTCGGGGGCCCTCCGGACCCTGGTTGACCGGCGCCGGGACCGGCATGCCCTCCTGGAGGAGATCCTCATGGAGGTGGGCCAGCTCGAGGACGTCCTCTTCGCGGCCCTGGAGGAGGAGGTGGGCCCGAGGGGGCTGCCCGCACCGGACGCCCTCCTCCTGGGGCGCTCCCTCGCCGCCAGGATCACGGGGCTGCTGGCGGTGGTGGCCGGCATCCACGGCGAGCGCGCCGACGAGGTGCGCCGGGGCGACCGGCGCAAGCTCGACGACTTCACCCGCATGGTGTCCCACGAGATGCGCACCCCCATCGGCGCGGCGTTCACCGCGGCCCGCACCCTCGAGGACATCGGCGAGGAGCTGCCGCCCGAGGAGCGCAAGCGTCTCCTGGCGGTGGTGGGCCGGGGCCTCAACCGGGCCACCCACCTCCTCGAGTCCGTCATGTCCCTCACCCTCGCCCGGGGAGGGCCCGAGGTCCGGGCCCGGAGCCTGCGGGCCGTGGTGGCCGACATCGTCACGGCCCACCAGCAGGGCGCCGAGGCAGCACGGGTGCGCCTGGACGTCCCCACCTCGGTGCCCGCGGTGGAGGTGGACGGCCGGCGGGTGGCCCTCATCCTGGACAACCTGGTCACCAACGCCATCAAGTACGCCGACCCGGAGAAGTCGGACCGCTGGGTCCACATCCGGGTGGAGCGGGAGCGGGAGCGCACCGGGTGGCGCGTGCAGGTGGCGGACAACGGCGTGGGCATCCCCCGGGAGGATCAGGCCAAGGTGTTCCGCCGCTTCTACCGGGCTCACGCCGACCTCGCCCGGGGGACGGGGCTGGGGCTGGTCATCGCCCGGGAGGCGGCCGAGCAACTCGGGAGCGAGCTCCACGTCGAGAGCGTTCCCGGCGTCGGGAGCACCTTCCACTTCAGCGTGTCGGAGCGCCTTCCGGAGACGTGAGGGGCGCCCCCGCGGGGGCGGAAGGCGCGAAACCGGCGAACGCCCCCTCCCGTATGGACCTCTGTCCGCTCCCCCTTTCTCCAGCCGGGGCCCCAGGGCCCGGGAGAGTCCCGTGATCGACTGGGATGCCGTGGCCCCCATGGTGGTGGCCGTCGTGTTCTTCCTGACCATCGGTGGGGTGGCCGTGCTGCGGCCCCTCTCCAAGCGGCTCGGCGACCTCCTGGACGTCATGATCCGGGAGCGTCAGGGGTCCGGCGGGGGCAGCAGCGAGCGGGAGCTGGGCAGGATCCGGGAGCTGCTGGAGAGCATGGATGGGCGCCTCTCCCTCCTGGAGGAGCGCCAGGACTTCACCGACTCCCTCCTCCGCGACGCCCGCCGCGACGTCCTCACCGCCGGGAGCACGGTGGCCGAGAAGCGCTGAGGCGCCGGAAACGAACGCGGCGCCCCGGGAAGCTTCCCGGGGCGCCGCGCCTCTTCGCCGGCTGGTTCGGCCGGCTCACCCCCGCTGCACCACCCCCGCGCCCACACCCACCGCCGCCTCGTCCCCGGAGACCGGGTGGTGCACCTCGTGGAAGTACAGGAACGCGGTGAGCACCACCAGCAGCACCCCGAAGAGGTCCCTGATCCGCCTCGCGGTCTTCATATGTCGAGATCCTCTCTTCGTCGTCATCGTCTTCACGCCTCCCCCGGATCCGTGTCCGGTCTCTGTCGTCCTCGGCCGACCCTACGGGGGAGGTGGGCCCCGGGTTTCGCGCCCCCGGCTCAGTGCCCTTCGCCCGCGTCCTTCCCCCTGCCGTAGCCGAACGTGGCCTCCACCGAGCCACCGGGTCCGCCGTCGATCCGGCGCGTGTCCAGGATGCGCTGGCCTCCCGCCACGGCCTCGTAGCGATCGCTCACCGTCACCCTTCCCAGGGAGCGGTGGATGACCAGTACGGCGCCGTCCCACGTCGCTTTCGCCTTGAGCTGGGCGTCGCCCACCGGGACCTTGACCTCGCTCCCGTCCAGGGGAAGCGTCAGCGAATCGGGCTCCTCGCCCCGCACCGTCACGCCCGACGGGCCCACCGTCAGAGACAGCGGCGTGGGGATCCGGGTTGCCATGCGCATCGCCGCGCGCTGGGCTGCCGCGTCCCGGGCCGCGCCCCGACCCATGCCGCGCCGGCCGCCGCCCTCGTTGCCCTCGCCGCCCTCCCGCCCCTCGCCGCCCTCGCCTCCCCGCCCGCCGAAGCCGCCGCGCCCTTCCATGCCGCCCCCCCGGCCCTCCCCTTGCCCCTCACCGAACATCCCCGGGGAGGAGGAGCGGGCCGGCCCCCGCCTCATCATCGCCTCCCGCAGGCGCAGGGCGGCGTCGTCGTCGGCCCGCCACGTGCCGGTGAAGCCGGCGTAGAACGAGGCCGGCGCGATGCCCCCCATCTGGGGCCCCGCGGGGCCCCCGCAGGCGGAGGCGCCGGCCACCAGGGCGGCGACGAGGAGGGCCCGCCGCCGGTGGAGGGAGGGGAGTGAGCGACAAGGATCGAAAGGAGACATGGAAGCCCTCGAGAAGACGTGGTGGAGCGCGTCGACCATGGGACTGTGGCGACGAACGCTTCGTTAATCAGAAATCGTCGGTGTTGAATCCTCCGCCGTCCCGCACGATCCTTAAAAGGATCCATCGCCCCCCCGGCTCCGGCAGGACCTGCCCGGGTGGAGCACGCCAGTGCTCCGTGGCGAACGACGAGAACATGCCCGGGAGGGGTGACGCCCCACCGGTCCAGGATTGCACGACGTGCGGAGGGAGCGTGAGCGAGGAGGCCCCCCAGGCGGCGCCGCGAGGTGCCGTCGCCGATCCGGCCATGCCCGGCGACGGCGCGGAGGACGTGGCGGAGAGTGAGCGGGTGAGCGAGCACGCCCGCCGCCCCATCGGCGTCTTCGACTCCGGCCTGGGCGGCCTTTCGGTCGTGCGCCAGCTCGTGGAGCGGCTCCCCGGGGAGTCCCTCCTCTACTTCGGCGACACCGCCCGCGTCCCCTACGGGACCAAGTCCCCCGAGACCATCCGCCACTTCGCCCGGGAGGCGGCGCACTTCCTGCGCTCCCGGGACGTGAAGATGATCGTGGTGGCGTGCAACACCGCCAGCGCCCACGCCCTCCAGGACCTGCGGGCGTTCGTGGACGTCCCGGTGGTGGGCGTCATCCACGCCGGCGCCCGGGCCGCCCACCACACCACCACCACCGGCCGCATCGGCGTGATCGGCACGCCCGGGACCATCGCCTCGGGGGCCTACGACCGGGCCGTCCGGGACCTCCGTCCCCACATGGAGGTGTTCGCCCAGGCGTGCCCGCTGTTCGTGCCCCTGGTGGAGGAGGGGATGGCCGACCACGCGGCCGCCGAGCTGGTGGCCCGGGAGTACCTGAAGCCGCTCCTCGAGGTGGACATCGACACGCTGGTCCTGGGCTGCACCCACTACCCGGCGCTCCGGAACGTCATCGGGCGGGTCATGGGCCCCGACGTGCGCCTCATCGACGCCGGGGAGGAGACGGCGTTGGAGGTGGCGGCGGTCCTCGAAGAGGAGGGCCTCCTCAACCCCGGAGACCGGGAGCCGGTGCGACAGTTCACGGTGAGCGACCTTCCCCTGCGCTTCCGCACCGTGGGCCGGGTGTTCGTGGGCGACCTCATCGGTGTGGTGGAGCGGGTGAACGTCGAAGGGTGCCTGGAGGGCGTGCTCTAGGGACCAACCCGACGCCGCACCGTTGCGTCCAAGCGTGTGTCTGTGGCAAATGTATCTACCGTAAATGCATTTGCCGCCGTCCCTGCCATCCACGCGCCGGAGGACGCCGCCGTGAGCTCCCACGACCCGATTCCGGGCTTCCTGCCCCTCACCCACCTCTCCTACCACGTGCTGCTGGCGGTGGCCGACGCCCCCCGCCACGGCTACGGGATCATCAAGGAGGTGGAGCGGGGGAGCGGGGGCGCGGTGAGCCCCAGCACGGGCGCCCTCTACCTGGCGCTGCAGCGCATGCAGGATGAGGGGCTCCTGGAGGAGACGTCCGAGCGTCCTCCCGAGGAGGAGGACGACCCCCGGCGGAAGTACTACCGCCTCACCCCTCTGGGGCGGCGGGTCGCAGCCGCCGAATCGGAGCGGCTCCGGGCGCTGGTGGGGCTGGCGGCCGAGAAGCGCCTCGTGGAGGGGGAGTCCCGTGGCTGACGGGGGGGAGGGGCGCCTCCAGCGCCTGGGAGCCAGGGCCTTCGGGGCCCTCCTCCGCCTCCTCCCCCGGGACGTGCGGGGACGGGCCGGCCCGGCGATGCGGGCCACCTTCGAGGCGCGCCAGCGGGACGCCCTCCTCCGCGGCGTGCTCCCGGTGGTGTGGCTGTGGGCACGGGAGGCGGCCGGTCTCGTCGCGGCCGCCGTCCGGGCCCGTCTCCCCTCCGGCCGCGGCGCCGGCCGCGGCGCCCCTTCCCCCCACGCCCCCGGAGCCGCACCCGTGGAGACCTTCGTCCAGGACCTGAGGCACGCCGCCCGCTCCCTGGCCCGGAGCCGGGCGTTCACCCTCACCTCGGTGGCGGTGATCGCCCTCGGGGTGGGGGCCGCCACGGCCATCTTCTCCGCCGTGGACGCGGTCATCCTCCGACCCCTCCCGTTCCGGGACCCGGGTCGCCTGGTGATGCTGTGGGAGAGGAGCGCAACCAAGGGCTGGGACCGGGTCAACGCCGCTCCCGCCAACGCCCTGGACTGGCGGGAGCAGGTGGACGCGTTCCAGGACGTGGCCCTGTACGACTCCTTCCACGACGGGGTGACCTTCGTGGGCCCCGAGGGGGTGGAGCAGCTCCAGTACCAGCAGGTGACCGGAAACTTCTTCGACGTCCTCGGCGTGCGCCCGGCCCTGGGCACGGGGTTCACGCCCGACGACACGTGGGACACGGACGGGCGCAAGGTGGTGCTGTCGTGGGACACGTGGACGTCCCGCTTCGGCGCCGACCCCTCCGTCGTCGGGAAGACGGTGACGCTGGGGGGCCGCGAGGTGCGGGTCACGGGGGTCATGCCCCAGGGCTTCGACTTCCCCGGCGGCGTACAGCTCTGGACGCCCTACGGGTGGGACTCCTCCAACCGGGAGCAGACGTACTTCCGCCGCGCCCACTGGGTGTGGCCCATCGCCCGCCTGAAGCCGGGCGTGACGCTGGAGGAGGCGGACGCCCAGCTCCAGAACGTGGCGAGCCGCCTCCAGGCCGAGTACCCGGAGACCAACGCCGACATGGGGGCGGGGATGACGCCCCTGCACCGCTTCCTGGTGGGGGATCGGCGCACGCCCCTCCTGGTGCTCCTGGGCGCCGTGGGGCTGCTCCTCCTCATCGCGTGCGCAAACGTGGGCAACCTGCTCCTGGTGCGGGCCCAGGGGCGGGCCCGGGAGCTGGCGGTGCGCCGCGCCCTGGGCGCGGGACGGGCCCGCTTGGCGCGCCTGGTCCTCCTGGAGTCGGCGCTCCTGGCCACGGCCGGCGGCGCGCTGGGCTTCCTGGTCGGCCAGTGGGGGCTGGCGGCGCTGGACGGCATGCGCTCCCTCACCCTGCCGGGTGTGGCGGGGCTCGCCGTGGACGGGCGAGTGGCCCTCTTCTCCGTGGCCGTGGTGGCGGCGTGCGCCCTCGCCTTCGGGCTGCCGCCGGCGCTGCGGGCAGGGCGCGCCGAGCCTTCCGGCGCCCTGCGGGAAGGCGGACGGGGCGGCGGCGGGCGCCGCCGCTGGCGCTCCACCCGGGGGCTGGTGGTGGGGGAGGTGGCCCTCTCGCTGGCGCTGGTGGCCGCGGCGGGGCTCATGGCCCGGAGCTTCCTGCGCCTGCGCTCCGTCGACCCGGGGCTCCGCGCCGACCACGTCATGACGTTCCGGGTGGGCGTGCCCTCGTCACGCTACGGCTCCCGGGACGAGGTGGTGGCGTTCTTCCACCGCCTCCTGGAGGGGGTCGAGGCCTTGCCGGGGGTGGAGGACGCGGCACTGGTGCGGGCGCTCCCGGTGGAGCGGCCGAGCTGGAGCAGCGACTTCTCCGCCGAGGGGTGGCCGCCGGAGAAGGCGGGGCGGGAGATCCTCCACCGGGAGGCGAGCCCCGGCTACTTCCGGGTCATGGGCGTGCCCCTGCTGGCGGGGCGGGGCTTCACCGAGGCCGACGTGACCGACGTGCCGTTCGTGGTGGTGGTGAACCAGGCGTTCGTGGACCGCTGGTTCCCCGGCGAGGACGTGGTGGGCAAGCGCATCACCTTCGACGCGGTCCCCGACTCCACGTCGCGCTGGCGCACCGTCGTGGGGGTGGTGGGGAGCGAGCGGCAGGACGGCCTCTCCGCCCCCGCCCGCCCCGAGGTGTTCGCGCCCATCTACCAGGACTGGGACCGGAGCGCGGTGGTGGTGATGCGCACCCGGGGCGAGCCGGCGGCGGTGATGCCCGGGGTGCGGGAGGCGCTGAAGGGGCTGGACCCCATGATCCCGGCCACCGAGCTTCGCTCCATGGACGACGTCATGGACGCCGCCCTGGCCCGGGACCGCTTCCTCCTCGTGCTGGTGGGGCTCTTCGGGGGGGCGGCGCTCCTCCTGGCCGCCGTGGGCGTGTACGGAGTGGCGGCCCAGGCCACCCGCAGCCGCACCCGGGAGATCGGCATACGCCTGGCCCTGGGCGCCGAGCCCGGCGACGTGCGCGCCATGGTGCTGCGCCAGGGGATGGCGCCGGTGGCCGTGGGGCTGATCGTCGGGCTGGCCGGCGCCCTGGCAGGGGCCCGGGTGCTCCGGGGCCTCCTCTACCAGGTGGCGCCCACCGACCCGGCGACGTTCCTGGCGGTGCCGCTGGTGCTGGCGGCGGTGGCCCTGGTCGCGGTGTGGCTCCCGGCCCGGCGGGCCACGCGGGTGGATCCGGTGGGGTCGCTGCGGGAGGAGTGACGGGGGTGGCGGGAGGGGCGGGCCCTTGAGGGGCGGAGGAGCGGCCCGGACGCGCATTCCCCCGACCCTCCGCCGGGGTTAAGCTGGAGCCGCAAGGACGCCGCCCCTCCCCCGCCCCCCGCCCGTGCAGCACACCCTCGACTTCGGTTCCGACCGCCCCGACCGTGGGGACGCCGCCCCGGACGCCCCCGAGCGCACGGAGGCCGCCCCGGACCCCCTCGTGGCGGCCCTCTCCGGGACCTTCGGCTACGACACGTTCCGCCCCGGGCAGCGGGAGGTCATCGAGGCCGTCATGGCCGGACGGGACTGCATCGCCGTCATGCCCACGGGGGCCGGCAAGTCCCTGACGTTCCAGCTCCCGGCCCGTCTCATGGACGGCACGGTGCTGGTGATCTCGCCCCTGATCAGCCTCATGAAGGACCAGGTAGACCAGCTCGCCGACCTGGGCTTCCGGGCGTGCGAGATCAACTCCACGCTGGACCTCGACGAGCGCCGCCGGCGCCTCGCCGACCTGCGGGAGGGCAGGTACGAGCTGGTCTACCTGGCGCCCGAGGCGCTCGAGGGGCGGCTCAGGGACTTCCTGGGCGGCTGCCCCCTCTCCCTCATGGTCGTGGACGAGGCCCACTGCATCTCCCAGTGGGGCCACGACTTCCGGCCCTCGTACCGCCGGCTCCGTGGGCTCCGGGCGGAGCTGGACGTGCCGGTGCTGGCCCTGACCGCCACCGCCACCCGGGCGGTCGCCTCCGACATCCTGCGCCAGCTCGGCATGCGCAAACCGGCCGGCTACAAGGGGTCGTTCTTCCGCTCCAACCTCCGCATCGGATGTCGCAAGAAGGGCGAGGGGAACACGCGCCGGGAGATCCTGGCGCTGGTGCGGGAGCGGGAGGGCCAGAGCGGCATCGTGTACTGCCTGTCCCGCCGCTCGGTGGAGAGCACGGCGGCCTGGCTGCGGGAGCACGGGGTGCGGGCCCTCCCCTACCACGCCGGGCTGCCCGACCAGGAGCGGGCCGCCAACCAGGAGGCGTTCCGCCGCGACGAGGTGGACGTGGTGGTGGCGACGGTCGCCTTCGGCATGGGGATCGACAAGCCCGACGTGCGCTTCGTCATCCACCGGGACCTGCCCAAGGACGTGGAGTCCTGGTACCAGGAGATGGGGCGGGCGGGGCGGGACGGCCTCCCCAGCGACTGCGTCCTCTTCTATTCCTGGGCCGACGTGAAGCTGCACGAGCGCTTCCTGGACGGCATCGACGACCCGGACCTGCGCCGTCAGAAGCGCCAGGCCACCGTGGACCTCTTCGAGCTGGTGGAGCGGGGGGGCTGCCGGCACCGCGCCGTTCTCCGCCACTTCGACGAAGTCATGGAGGACTGCGGCGACGCCTGCGACAGCTGCCGGGGCGAGACGGTGGCCGAGCGGGCGGCGGCGGCCATGGTGCTCCGGGGGAAGGGGAGGGGCGGCGCCCGCCCGGGCCGGACGTCGGGCACCGGGGGCCCGGGTGCGGCGGCCCGGAGCCGGGTGCCCGCCCCCGAGCTGGAGGGGGAGGACCGGGACCTCTTCGAGCGCCTCCGGGACCTCAGGAAGCGCCTGGCCGACGCCAGGAACGTGCCCGCCTACGTGGTCTTCCACGACCGGACGCTCCAGGCCATGGCCGAGAGCCGGCCCAGCACCGCCGGCGAGCTGCTGCAGGTGCCGGGCGTGGGCCCGGCCAAGCTGGAGCGCTACGGCGAGGCGTTCCTGGAAGAGCTGGCCCGGGGCTAGATTCAGCGCTCCCCCAACCGCAACGCAGGAGCGCCCGGCCGTGGCCCAGAACCAGTCCTTCGACGTCACCACCGGCGTCGACCTCCAGGAGGTCGACAACGCCGTCAACCAGGCCCTGAAGGAGATCGCCAACCGCTACGACTTCAAGGGCACCGACTGCACCATCGAGCTGGACCGGAAGGACGGAGCCGTGAAGCTCGAAGCCGACGACGAGTACCGCCTCCAGCAGCTCATGGGCGTGCTCCGGGAGAAGCTGGCCCGGCGGGGCGTGCCCCTGAAGAACCTGGACGAGGGCGACGTGGACACCGGCTCGCTGGGCCGCGCCCGCCAGACCGTGTCCCTCAAGCAGGGCATCCCCCAGGACACCGCCAAGGAGATCTCCAGGGCGGTCCGGGACGAGGGCTTCAAGAAGGTCCAGGTGCAGATCCAGGGGGAGGAGCTTCGGGTCACGAGCCCGTCCCGGGACACCCTCCAGGAGGTCATGGCCTTCCTGCGCTCCCGGGACTGGGGCGTGGAGCTGACGTTCGGGAACTACCGGTAGCGCCGGGGGGTGGCGACGCCGAATCCCGGGTCCGGCGGCGGGGAGCCCGGCTTCGTCCGGCGCACCCTCTCCTCCCTCCATTCCCGTAATTTCCGGCTGTTCTTCTTCGGCCAGACCGTCTCCAACACAGGGAACTGGCTGACCCTGGTGGCCCTCACCCTCCTGGTGCTCCACCGCACCGGGAGCGGGAAGGCGGTAGGCGTGCTGTCGGCGTGCCAGTACGGGCCCATCCTCTTCCTGTCGCCGTGGGCGGGGGTGATCGCCGACCGCATGGACAAGCGCCGGCTCCTCTTCATTACCCAGGTGCTGGAGATGACCCAGTCCCTCACCCTGGCCGCGCTGGCCTTCTGGGAGGGGGCGCCCCTGGCGGCGTTCTACGGGGTCGCGGTGGCCGGCGGCTGCATGCTCGCCTTCGACAATCCGGTGCGGCGCTCCTTCGTGAACGAGATGGTGCCGCTGGAGGACGTGCCCAACGCCGTCACCCTCTACAGCGCCATGGTGAACATCTCCCGCATCGCCGGGCCCGCCATCGCGGGGGCGCTGGTGGTGGCGGTGGGCTTCGGGTGGACCTTCGCCATCGATGCGGTCTCCTACGGCACCGTGCTGGTGGCCCTGGCCATGATGCGCCCGGCCGAGCTCCGGCGCGTGGCCCGCACCCCCCGGGGCGCCGGCCAGGTGCGGGCGGGGCTCCGCTACATCCTCCGGGTGAAGGAGATCCGGGTGGCGTACCTGATGCTCCTGATCATCGGCACGCTCAGCTACAACTTCACCCTGATCTTCCCCCTCTTCGTTGAGCAGGGGCTCCACGGGAGCGACGCCGACTACACGGTGGTCTACGCCCTCTTCGGCGCGGGGGCGCTCCTGGGGGCCCTGGCCATCGCGCGCCGCTCGTCCGTGACGCTGCGCACGGTGGCGACCGGCGCCCTCGGCCTCGGGCTGGCCATGCTCGTTCTGGCGGCCGCGCCGAGCGTGCCGTGGGCCATGGGGTTGGCGGTCATGGTGGGCGCCGCATCGGTGGCGTACATGACGCCCACCACCTCCATCGCCCAGATCCGCACCGAGCAGCACATGATCGGCCGGGTGCTGGCCATCCAGACGGTCCTGTTCGCCGGCACCCGCCTCTTCGGCGGGCCCGTCCTGGGGGCCGTGTCGGACGCGGTGGGCGCCCGGGGCCCCGTGGTGCTGGGGGGCGTGGCGGCGTTGGCCGCCGCGGCGCTTGGGTTCATGGCTGGGTGAGGGGGGGCGGGGGCCTGTCGTGGCGGGCCGGCGGGCGCGGGCGACGGAGCGTCGCCTCGCCTCTCGGCGCCGTCGGTTGACCTCACCGGCGACGCCCTCCAGCTTGCCGGCCGCCGGCGAGCCTCGCCGGTGTCCGCGTCCGTTCCTGCCCGTGGAGGCTCGCTCGCGATGGAAGTCCAGGTCTTCGGCACCCGGGGGTGCGCCGACACCCGGAAGGCGCTCCGTTTCTTCTCCGAGCGCCGCGTCACGACCCACTTCGTCGACTTGAAGCAGCGGCCGGCGTCGCCGGGGGAGCTCCGCCGCTTCCTCCAGAGGTTCGGCGCCGACGCCCTGGTGGACCGGGACTCGAAGCGCTTCCGGTCAAAGGGCCTTCACCGGGCGCACTACGGCCCCGAGCGCTGGATCGAGATCCTGGCCGAAGAGCCGCTGATCCTCCGCACCCCCCTGGTGCGCTGGAAGCAGAAGGTCACGGTGGGCTTGGACGAGGCGGCGTGGAAGGCGTGGGTGGAGGAGGCCTGAGGGGCGGGCAGCGAGAAGGGGGGCGGGGGCCTGGTGCGGCGGGGCCCGGTGCGGCGGGGCCGGTCTCCCCGGCCCGCCCGAGCGCCGATAATCCGCCCGGAGGCGCGGGCGCATCGGCCTGTTCACCTGAACCGCAGCACGCACGGCGGCGTGTTCGCGTTGCGTGTTGCGTTGTCGGCGATAATTCACGCGAACGCAGCGCGCCCGGCGAGTCGCACCAGCACTCCCTCGCTCTCCTCGAGGAGCTGGCGCCAGGTGACGCGAACCACCCGAAACCCGGCAGCCGCCAGGATGGCGTCCCGCCGTCGGTCGCGTTCGAAGTCGCCGCGGTGGCCGTGGTAGGCGAACCCGTCGATCTCCACGACCACGCCCTCGGCGCGCCACAGGACGTCGACCTCGAGCCCCTCCACCACCACGTTCACCGCGGGGCGCGGCAGCCCTCCCCTCCGCACCAGGCGGAGAAACCGGTCCTCCGCATTCGAGCGTGTGAACGCGGGCCCGGCTCCTGCCTGGAGGATCGACCGGAGTCGGCGCCGCCCTCGGGCCCCGGGGTGCCGCTCCAGGAGGGCGAGGAGAGCGTCGCGGTCCAGGAGGCGCTCCCTCTCGGCGCGCGCCACCACCCGCTCCAGGCCCGACTCGGTCATGTGGCCGGCCAGATCCATCAGGGTCCGGGGGGGCGGTGACGGGGAGCCACTGGGCGCGCGCCACCTCGTCTGGCCCGAGGGACCGGGTCCGGTGGAGCCGAACGCCCCGGGCGGGGCCACGGCGGCTCCGGGGGACGGAGACGTCCACGGGAGCCCTCGGGCGCGGCGGCATCAGGCCCCACAGCCGGGCCGCCCTCCGGTGGCTGAGGACGGCCCGGGCGCCGCAGGCGAGGACGGCCGCCATCTCCCGCTCGTGGCGCCCTGGGACGGGCCCGGCCCGGTAGACGCCCGGTGCAGGGGCAGCAGCCGTCCCGCCCTGACCCGGTAGTCGACGACGTGGAGGGGCACGCCGGCCCGGACGAGGTCCGCCCGGGTGACGACCCCGTGCCGGAGGCCCGCACGCTCGCGGATGATGGCCTCCGCAGCCACGGCGTCCGGGCGTCCACGGCCTACGGCGCCTCCGGAAGCGGGGGCGCGGGGGGCGCGGGGGGCGTGGGGCGGCGCATGGAGGACCATCGCCCGGGAGGGGGGGCCGTGACATGGCCGCACGGGCCACGCCGCCATGGCCGGACGCCCCACGCCGCCCCGGCCGGCCGCTCGGCCCGGACCCTCAGGCCAGCCCGAACTCCATCTCCACCCTCGGGAGGAGGGCCATCACCGGCCGCTCTTCGGCCCGCAGGCCATCGGCCTTGCCGGAGTCGCCCTGGGCGTCGATGGCGTCGAGCAGGGGGTGGAGCCGCCCCGCCTCGTACGCCTTCATCACCGCGGGGTGGATGTAGAAGGAGCGGCACGTGGCGGGAGTGTTCCCGAGGTCGGCCGCCACCATGCGGATGGCCTGCACCAGCTTCTTCTTCCGCTCCTTCCTGGTGTCGGCGCCGCCCAGCTCCCGGAGCACCGTCACCAGCCGCACCGTGCCGCCCCAGGTGCGGAAGTCCTTGGCGGTGAAGTCGTAGCCGCTCACCTGACTCAGGTACTCGTTCACGTCGTTGGACGTGATCTTCCGCTTGCTGCCGTCCTCGTCGAAGTACTTGAAGACCTCCCAGCCGGGGGTCTCGGTGCACGCCTGGATGACCCGGGCCAGGTCGTCGTCCTCGATGCCGACGTGGTTCTCCTTGCCGCTCTTGCCCCGGAAGCGGAAACGGATGCGGCCGCCCTCCACCAACTCCACGTGGCGCTCCCGCATGGTGGTGAGGCCGTAGGAGGCGTTCTCCCGGGTGTAGCGGACGTTCCCTACGCGGATGGGGGTGTGGTCGAGGATGCGCACGGCGGCGGCCAGCACCCGGCGGCGGGGGATGCCCTCCAGCCCCAGGTCCCGGTCGATGCGGGCGCGGATGCGGGACAGGCTCAGCCCGAACACCACCAGCCGGCTGTACTTGGCGTGGTCCCGCATCTCCCGCCAGCGGGTGTGGTAGCGGTACTGTTTGCGCCCCCGGTCGTCGCGCCCGGTGGCCTGGAGGTGCCCCTCGGGGTCCGGGCAGATCCAGACCTCCGTCCACGCCGGCGGAATGACGAGAGCCTCGATGCGCCGCCGCTCTCCCCGGTCCCGGATGGTCTCGCCCTCCGGGTCGAGGTACGTCCACCCCTTCCCATGGCGCCGCCGCGTGATGCCGGGCTCCTCGTCCGACACGTAGCGCAGGCCGGCGTGGCGAGCCACCACCCGGGGGTGGAGGCGCGTCCGGGCGCGGTGGGTAGCCGGGAGTCTGGAGCGTTCGTCCGACACGGCGAGGGTCTGCATGGCGGAAACCTGGGAGATCACCGGGGCCGGCACGCGCCGGCCGCTTCGCAGGGCGGGCAACAAGCGTGCCCTTCGCCTCCGCCGTGCGCCCCGGGGCCCCCGGGTGCCGGCCCCCCATCGGGCTGGAGCCTGCTGGATCTCGGCGGGGTAAGAGAAGCGAACACTGGGCGTACCCATGGGCGCCGGACGCCGGAACGCCGGAGCGCCTGGGGCGCGGCGCCTGGCCGTGATCGATCTTCCACGAGAAAGCGACGAGGGTGAGGCGATGAGGAGAGGGATCCTGCTGGCGACGCTGGGGGTGGTGCTGGGGGTGGTGGGGTGCGTGGGCTCGGATCCCACGGCGGTGAGCGAGGCGCAGGTCGTGGGCGACTGGACGTGGGTCGAGGCCAGCGGCGGCATCGCCGGCCGCACCCTCACCCCGGCGAGCACGGGCGTGGAACGCACCATCCGGGTGCTCCCCGGCCGGGCCGAGCTGTGGGAGAACGGCGCGCTGGTCCGGAGCACGGGCTGGCAGGTGACCGTGGGCGACCCGGCCGGGTCCTTCGCCGGCCGGACGGTGGTGCGCTGGGAGGAGTCCCTCCTGGGGGGCTGGAACGAGCAGCGCGTGGACGTCACGGGCTCCGACACCCTCGTCCTCACCGACGGCTGTTGCGACGGATACAGCTGGACGTTCGTGCGGGCGGGGGCTTAGGGGGGCCCTTTTTTCCTTGCCCCCGACCCCCGCCCCCGGGTATCGTCCCCCCAACGCCCGCAGCCCGATCACGGGCACGGAATCGACGGGGAGAGCCGTGACGGACCCTTACGCGCTGACCGAGCTGCAACTCGCCATCCTGGCGATCCTCTGGGGTCGGGGCGAAGCCACCAGCCGGCAGGTGCGGGAGGCTCTCGAGCCCGACCGCAGCCTGGCTCTGACCACCGTCGCCACCCTCCTGTCGCGTCTCGAGAAGCGGGGCGTGGTGGCCCACCGGCGCTCGGGGCGCTCCTACGTGTTCCGCGCCACCGTCTCCCGGTCCGAGGTGCGCAGCGCCATGGTCCGGGACCTGGCCGAAAACCTCTTCGACGGCGATCCCATCGCCCTGCTGGACCACCTCCTCTCCGACGGCTCGGGCCCCGACGCCGGCGAGCTGGCCCGCATGCGGCAGATCCTGGAGGAGGCCGAGGACGGGTCTGCCGGCGAGGTCCACACGGCCTGAAGGGGAGGCGCGCCCCCTCCCCGTCTGGGCGCGCTCCGGTTCCTTTCTATATTCCCGGGGTTCAGAGCGCCGCCCTCTTTCCGGGAAGGAACGACCCATCACCGACGCCGTCTCCGAGCGATCGGGCGCCCCCCAGTCCGCGGAGGGCGCCCCGCCCGTCCGCCTGGCCACCGTCTGCCTCGAGGTCCCGGCCCGCCCTTCCGCCTTCCTGCGGCTGACGGAGGGGGAGGCCCGGGGCTTCTGGGCGCGTGGCGAGCGCTGGGTCGCCCACGCCGGCGTCGCCGCCCAGGTGGAGGCCGGCTCCGGCCCCGGCCGCTTCACCCGGGTGGCCAGCAGGACGGCCGCCCTGTTGGAGGCGGGGGGGCCCACCTGGCCCCAGGACGCCTCTCCCCGCCTGCAGGGACGCCCCCGCCTCTACGGCGGCTTCGCCTTCCGCGACGACCACGAGGCGTCCGGGGCGTGGAGCGCCTTCCCCTCCGGGCTGTTCCACCTCCCCTCCATCGAGGTCGAGGGCGACGCGGGCGGTGAAGCGCGCCTGCGCGTACGGGCGCGCCTGGGACGGGACGATGACCCCGGGGCCGTGCGGCGCCTTCTGGAGGAGCGGGCCCGGGCGCTGGCGGAGCGGCTGACGGCGGCGGGGCCCGACGCCTTGCCCGCGGCCGCCCCGGTGCCCCCCGCCGCCTGGGCCGACGCCGGCGGGTCCGGCCGGGGGGCGTGGGAGGCCGCCGTGGAGGCGGTGCTGGAGGCGATCCGGCGGGGGCGGGTCTCCAAGGTGGTGCTGGCCCGGGTGCTGGACGTTGTGCCCGAGCCGGCGCTCGATCCCGTGGCGGTGCTGGAGGCGCTCCGGGCCGAGAACCGGGGCAGCCATGTGTTCCTCTTCGAGCCGGTGGTGGGCCACGTCCTGGTGGGCGCCGCGCCCGAGACGGTGGCGACCCTGCGCAGCGGGGTGTTCCACGCCACGGCGGTAGCCGGATCCATCGCCCGGGGCGACGACGCCGGCGGCGACGGGGAGCTGGCCCGCCGGCTCCTGGCCAGCGCCAAGGACCGGGAAGAGCACCGGATCGCCCTCCAGGACATGCTGGACCGCCTGGCTCCCCTGGCCACCGGGGTGGAGGCCGACGCCGAGCCCCACGTCCTCACCCTGGCCCGCATCCAGCACCTGGAGACGGTGCTGAAGGCCCGGGTCAGGGAGGGGCTGGGCGTGCTGGACCTCCTGGCCGAGCTCCACCCCACCCCCGCCGTGTGCGGCCTCCCCCGGGACGCGGCGCTGAGCCTCATCCGGGCCGAGGAGCCGTTCGAGCGGGGCTGGTACGCCGGCCCGGTGGGCTGGCTGGACGGGGAGGGGAACGGCGTGTTCGCCCCGGCCTTGCGGAGCGCCGTGGCGACCCAGGGCCGCTGGCGCCTCTTCGCCGGCGCCGGCATCGTGGAGGGCTCCCGCCCGTCCCTGGAGTGGGAGGAGACCCGCATCAAGTTCGAGCCGGTGCTCCGGGCCCTGGCCGCCGCCGCCCGCGCCGGATGAACCGGAACACCGTGTGGGCCCGCACCCTCGTGGACGAGCTGGTGCGGGCCGGCGTGCGGGAGGTGTGCGTCGCCCCGGGCTCCCGCTCGACGCCGGTGGTGCTGGCGTGCGCCGAGCGGGACGAGCTGCGCCTGTTCGTCCACGTGGACGAGCGCTCCGCCGGCTTCTTCGCCGTGGGCGTGGGCAAGGCCAGTGGGCGACCCGCCGCCGTCCTCACCACGTCGGGCACCGCCACCGCGAACCTGTACCCGGCGGTGGTGGAGGCCTCCCAGGCCGAGACGCCCCTCCTCGTTCTCACGGCCGACCGGCCCCACCGCCTCCGGGACGCCGACGCCAACCAGGCCATCGACCAGCTCCGCCTGTACGGCACGTTCGTGCGGGCCTTCGTCGAGGTGGCGCCCCCCTCGGTGGACGGGCCGGCGCTCCGCCACCTGCGCTCCACCGTGTCCCGGGCCGTGGCCGAGGCGGTGGGGCTTCCCGCCGGCCCCGTGCACCTGAACCTCCCCTTCGACAAGCCGCTGGAGCCGGGCGCCGGCCCCGACGACGTGCCCGCCGGCTTCGCCGACGCCCACCCCCGGGCGTGGCGCGGGCGGGAGGGCGGGGCGCCCTACACCCGGGTGGGCCGCCGCACCCCGGGCGCCTCGGAGGAGGAGCTGGAGGCGCTGGCCGAGCGGCTCCGGACGGCCGAGCGGGCGGTGATGGTGGCCGGCCCCTGCCCGGAGCCGGGACGGAGCGGCCCCGCCCTCCGGCGCCTGGCCGCCGCCGCGGGCGTGCCGCTGCTGGCCGACCCCCTCTCCGGCGCCCGCTACGGCGGTCCCGACGGCGCCGACGTGGTGGGCGCCTACGACCTGGTGCTGGCGTCGCCCGAGGTGGCGGCGGCGCTGGAGCCGGACCTGGTGCTCCGCTTCGGCCAGGCGCCCACGTCGGCGAACCTGCTGCGCTGGCTGGAGGGCGAGGCGTCCGGCGCCGCCCAGGTGGTGGTGGATCCAGGAGGCCGCTGGAAGGATCACCTGGCCACCGCGACCGACTACCTGCGGGCCGACGCCGCCGGGTTGGCCCTCGCCCTGGCGGAGCGGGTGGCCCGGGCGGGTACGCCGGCGTGGCGGGAGCGTTGGCGCCGCCTGGAGGCCACGGCCCGCCGCACGGCCGCCGGGGCCCTCGCCCAGGCCCCCTGCGAGGGCGCCGTGCTGGCCGCCGCGGTGGAGGCCGCGCCGGAGGGTGGCACGCTCTTCGTGTCCAGCAGCATGCCGGTGCGGGACCTGGACGCCTTCGGGGGCCCCCGCAGCCGGGCCCTGACCGCCCTGGGGAACCGGGGCGCGAGCGGCATCGACGGGATCGTCTCCACCGCTCTGGGGGTAGCGGCCGGCGCGGGCGCCCCGGCCGTGGCGGTGCTGGGCGACCTGGCGCTGATGCACGACATGAACGGGCTGCTGGCGACCCGGGAAGAGGGGGTGGAGGTGGTATTCGTCGTCATCCACAACGACGGCGGCGGCATCTTCCACATGCTCCCGGTGCGGGAGGAGGAGCCGCACTTCACCCCCTACTTCGCCACGCCCCACGGGCTGGACTTCCGCCACGCCGCGGCCCTGTACGGCCTGCCGTACGCGCGGCTGGAGGGGCCGGCCGGCGTGGGCGAGGCGCTGGCCGAGGCGTTGCAGGCGGGAGGGAGCCGCATCCTGGAGGTGCGGAGCGACCGTGAGGAGAATCGAAGGCGCCGCCGGGCCGTGGTCGAGGCGGTGGGCGCCGCCCTGCTCGAAACGCTGAAGGAGGAGGGAGGACCGTGAGCCAGCCGGAGTGGAAGACCGTCGAGGAGCGGAACGCCTTCCGTCCCGAGACCCTCCCCCTGGTGCGGGGGCTGCCGTGGTGACGTGGCGCTGAGCGTCGCCGCCGCCGCCGACCGGCTGGCCTCCCACGCCGGGCTGTTCCGCGCCCTCGTCGAGGGCGTGTCGACCGAGCAGGCGCGCTGGAAGCCGGAGCCCGACCGCTGGTCGGTGCTGGAGGTGGTGTGCCACCTGGGCGACGAGGAGGTCCACGACTTCCGCCGTCGGCTGGACCTCACGCTCCACCACCCCGGGGAGGCGTGGCCGCCCATCGACCCCCAGGGGTGGGTGACGGAGCGCCGTTACAACGAGGGGGAGCTCCGCCCCGCCCTGGAGCGCTTCCTGGACGAGCGTGCGCGCTCGGTGGCGTGGCTCCGGGGGCTGGAGGCCCCCGACCTGGAGCGCGCCTACGAACACCCGAGCCTGGGGCGCATGCGGGCCGGGGATCTCCTGGCCTCGTGGCTCGCCCACGACCTCATCCACGTGCGCCAGATCACCCGCCTCCGCTACCGCTGGCTCGAAGGGCAGGCGGCGCCGTGGCGGTTGGGGTACGCGGGGACGTTTTGAGCTCCCGGGCGGCACCTCGGCCTTCCGCCGTGGAGGCCTGGATCCTGGCGGCCCGGCCCAAGACCCTGGTGGCGGCCGTGGCGCCGGTGCTGGTGGGCTCGGGGCTCGCCGCCTTCCACGGCCAACTCCGGCCCCTGCCGGCGCTGGCCGCGCTGCTGGGCGCCGTGCTCATCCAGGTGGCCACCAACTTCGCCAACGACTACTACGACTTCGCCCGGGGCTCGGACACCCACGAGCGGGTGGGGCCCACCCGCGTGACCCAGGCCGGGCTCCTGGAGCCCCGGACCGTGCTGGTGGGGACGTGGGTGACGCTGGGCCTCGCCACGCTGGTGGGCGTCTACCTGGTGGCGGTGGCGGGCTGGCCCCTCCTGGTGGTGGGGCTCGCTTCCCTGGCGTGCGCCCTGGGGTACACGGCGGGGCCGTGGCCGCTGGCGTACCACGGCCTGGGCGACCTCTTCGTGCTCCTCTTCTTCGGCTTCGTGGCGGTGGCGGGCACGTACTACGCCCAGACGCTGGACGTCACCGCCGACGCCCTGCTGGCCGGGGCGGGGGTGGGCGCCCTGAGCACGGCCATCCTGGTGGTGAACAACCTCCGGGACATCGACACCGACGCCCGGGCCGGCAAGCACACCATGGCCGTCCTCCTGGGGCGCCGGGGCACCCAGGCCGAGTACGCCCTCCTGGTGCTGGTGGCCATGGTGGTGCCGGTGTGGGGGGTGGCGGCGTACGGCTGGCCCGAGGCCGCCCTGGTGGCGAGCCTGGTGGGGCTGGCCGCCGTCCGGCCCCTCCGGCGCGTGCTGGGCTTCGAGCACCCCCGGGACCTGCTGCCGGCCCTCGGCCAGACGGCCCGGCTGCTGGCCCTCTATGGCGCGGCGCTGGCCGTGGCCCTGGCCTGGGGCGCGCCTTGAGCCGGGGCGCCACCGACTTCCTCAAGGACGCCGCCCGGCGCGCGCCGGAGGCGCCGGCCCTGCGGGAGGGAGACGCCCGCTGGAGCTGGCGGGAGCTGGACCGGGAGGCGGACCTCCTGGCCACGGGGCTCCGGACCATGGGCGCCCCGGGCCGGGTCGTGGCGACCCTCCTCCCCAACGCCGCTTCCGGCGTGCTGGCCGTCCTGTCCGTGCCCCGCTCCGGGGCCGTCCTGGCGCCGCTGAACCCGCGCCTCACACCGGCCGAGGTGGCCGCGGCGCTGGACGTCCTCGAACCCGCCCTCCTCCTGTGCGACGCCCACACCGAGGCCCAGGCCCGGGCGGCGGCGGGGGCGGAGCGGGAGGCGCGGGTGGTGCGCGTGGAAACGCTGGCGGAGGGGCGGGCGCCCGTGGGGGGCGGCCGGGGTGGCCGGGGCGCCCCTGCGCCCCCCGGGGCGTGGGGCGTGGTGTGGACCTCCGGCACGTCCGGGCGCCCCCGGGGCGTGCTCCTGTCGGCCGCCGCCCTGGCCGCCTCCGCCGAAGCGTCCCGGCGGCGCCTGGGGCTCGGCCGGGGCGACCGCTGGTACGCGTCCCTGGGGCTGGCCCACGTGGGGGGGCTGGCGCTGGTGACCCGGGCCGCCGCCCTGGGCGCGTCGCTGGTCACCACGCCCCGCTTCGACGCGGAGGCGTTCGACCGCCTGGTCGATGCGGGCGAGGTCACCCACGCGTCCCTCGTTCCGGCCATGCTGCGCCAGGTGCTGGAGCTCCGGGAGGGGCGCCCCTTCCCCGGCACCTTCCGCTGCGCGCTCCTGGGGGGCGCCCACACCCCCCGCCCCCTCCTGGACCGTGCCCTGGCGGCGGGGGTGCCGGTGGCCCTCACCTACGGGATGACCGAGACCACCTCCCAGGCCGCCACCGCGGCACCGGAGCTGGTGCGCCGCAAGCCGGGGACGGTGGGGACGGCGCTGGACGGGGTGCGCCTGCTGGTGGCCGAGGACGGCGAGATCCTGGTGCGGGGCGACACGCTGGCCCTGGGCTACCTGGGCGACGACGCGCCCATCCCGGGGGAGGACGGCTGGCTCCACACCGGCGACCTGGGGGAGCGGGACGACGACGGCGACCTGTGGGTCACCGGCCGCCGGGCCGAGCGCATCGTGACCGGTGGCGTCAACGTCGACCCGGCGGAGGTAGAGGACGTGCTCCGCCTCCACGACGGGGTGGCGGACGCGGCCGTCACCGGCGTTCCCGACGCCGACTGGGGTGAGGTGGTGGCCGCGGCGGTGGTGCGGCGCGCAGGCGCCTGGCCCGACCCCGGCGAGCTCGAGGCGCTGGCCCGGGAGCGGCTCACGACGGCCAAGATCCCCCGGCGCTGGGCGTTCGTGGAGGCCATCCCCCGGAACCCCAATGGCAAGGTGGCCCGGGACAGCGTGCGGACGCTCCTCGAGGACGGGGCGACGCCCACGGGCTGAGGGCCCCGCCCCTCCCGTCCCCGGGCGTCAGCGCCGGCGCCGGTCCTGCTCGCCGCCCCGGCCGAAGCCCACCTTCAGCCCCACGTTCAGCGTCACCAGGTCCGCCTCGGTGCGGTTCGGGTGCAGCACGATGCTGCCGTCGGGCCGGTCCTCGATGGCGCCCTTCACCAGGTACTCGGCCACGCCGTTGTGGTGGTACTGTGCGCCGGCGTCCAGGAGGAGCGGGTGGCGCCCCCCCTTCACCTGGAAGCGCACGCCCCCGCCCACCCGCTCCGCCCACACGAAGTCCGACAGGTGCTGGGTGGTGGCGAAGGGCTCCTGGGAGTACGTGCCCGACACGCTGGACGTGGTGGCGAACACGCTGAAGCCGAGCATGCCGTTCACGTACGGGCGGATGGTGCCCGTGGCGCTCAGCTCGGGGCCCACCCCGGCGAAGAAGATGGCGTTGTCGGTGGTGACGTCCAGCCCGATGCGGCACCCCACGGGCAGGGGGAAGCAGCCCGTGCGCCGCTCGTGCCCGTAGATGAGGAAGCCGCCGTCCAGGCGCACCGCCACCGCGCCGCGCCCGTCCACGGGGAAGATCCCCTCGACGCGGGCCCCGCCGCCGTTGTCCACCATCCTGGCGAAGTCGCCCTGGGGGTCGGCCGCCAGGATGTCGATGCCCAGCCACGCCTTCACCGGCGCGTACGACGCCGGCGGCGGCTCCCGCCACCGGTCCGACGGCCGGCGCTGGGCCGTCGCCGGCGCCGCGGCGCCCAGCAGCAGCATCACCGCCACGAGTCCCGCACCCCACGTCCGCACGCCCATGATCTCCTCCCGTGTGGGTCCCGCCTCGACACGCCGGGAGGGCAAGGGAGGTGCCCGGCGCGGGGGCGTTGGGGGGAGGCGCTCGAAGTGCCTTCAGGACAATGCTTTGAACGCCTGTGGAACCACGGCGGGCCCGGCCCCCGTCGCCGGCGCCGTCCCCGGCGGTGGACAGGTGCCGGAGCGCCGGGAGGTCGCCGGTGCCGGCCTCAGCGCCGTGGCCACACGTTGTTGGTCCGGTCCATGTCGGGGTAGGCCCCCCGGGGGTCGAGCTCGGCCCGCACCACCCGCCGTCCGCCGGGCACCCGGTAGTCGAAGTGGTTGCCCAGGTTCCACATGTCCACGGGGAGCCGCACCGTCGCCGTGTCGCCGCCGGCGTAGGTGAGGCGGAGCTCGGCGGGCATGACCATCCGGTCCCGGTTGGAGAGGGCCACCACGGATCCGCCCGAGGCGTCGGTGGCGACCGAGTCGACCGCCTGGTCCAGGCGGGCGGTGGTGTAGATCCACTCCCTCCAGAACCAGTCCAGGTCCTTGCCCGAGGCGTCCCGCATGACCCGGAAGAAGTCGGCGGGGGTGGGGTGCTTGAACGCCCACGCCCGGATGTAGGCGCGGAACGCGTCGTCGAACACGTCCCGCCCCAGCACCTCGAAGCGCAGGAGCTGGAGCATGAGGGCCGGCTTGCGGTAGCCGCCCCAGAACAGGTCCCGCACCTCCACGGGCCGCTCGATGAGAGGCTGCTCCTCCCCGGGGACCGCGTGGGCCGCATAGAGGTGGAGGGGGTTCAGCCCGATGGTGTCGGCGTAGGCGGTGCCCGCGAAGTACCGCTCCGCCCCCTCGATGTCGATGAAGGTGTTGAAGCCCTCGTCCATCCACGGGTAGAGGCGCTCGTTGGAGCCCACCACCATGGGGAACCACTGGTGGCCGAACTCGTGGGAGATCACCCACTGGAGATCCTCCCGGGAGGCGCCCTTGGGGACGAAGGTGAGCATGGGGTACTCCATGCCCTCGATGGGCCCCTCCACCGTGGTGGCCCGGGGGTAGGGGTAGCGGTACCACTGCTCGCTGAAGTGCTGGATGGCGGCCCGGGCGATGCGGTTGGCCTCGGTCCACAGCGGCGCGCTGGAGCGGTAGAGGGTGCTGACGAGGACGCCGTCGTAGCCGCTGGCGTCCCAGCGCCACACCGGAGAGGCGGCGAAGGCGAAGTCCCGCACCCGGTCCGCGTGGAAGCGCCAGGTGAGGGTGCCCCCCGAGCGGGGCCGGGAGGCGGGCGTGCCCACCTCGTCGGCGGCGATGACCGCCACCGGCGTCTCCGACGTGCGGGCCCGGGCGAGCCGCTCCCGCTGGGCGGCGGTGAGGACGTCCTCCGGGTTCAGCAGGTCGCCGGTCGCGGCCACCACGTAGCTCGCCGGGACCGTCAGGCTCACGTCGAAGCTGCCGTACTCCAGGTAGAACTCCCCGGCGCCGATGTAGGGCTCGTGGTTCCACCCCCGCACGTCGTCGTACACCGCCACCCGGGGGTACCACTGGGCGATCTCGTAGGTGGGCCCGTCGTGGCCCATGCGCCCTGCGCCGTACTCCGGCACCGGGAAGCTCCACGCGAAGACCAGCGTCGCCGAGTCGCCGGGGGCCAGGGGGGAGGGGAGGTCCATGCGGGCCACGGTGCCGTCCACGCGCAGGTCGACGCTCCGGCCGCCCACGCTCACCTCCTGGAGGTCCAGCCCGCCCCGGAACCCCTTGCAGGAGAAGTCGAAGACCGACTCCTGGAACTGGAGGGGCGGCTGGTTGAGCTGGTCGGTGACGCTCCCCGGCGCGCAGATGTTCTGCTCCAGGTGGAGCCACAGGTAGCGTAGGGTGTCGGGGGCGTTGTTGCGGTACAGCAGCGTCTCCCGCCCCCGGAGCAGGTTCGCCTCCGGGTCCAGGGTGGCGTCGATGCGGTAGTCGGCCTCCTGCTGCCAGTAATCGGGACTGGGCCGGCCCGATCCGGTGCGGTAGACGCTGGGCGCCGGCAGGTCCAGGGGGCGGAAGGGCGAGGTGTCCTGGACGCTCTCCTGGGCGGTCGCGGCGCCGGGGAGGAGGAGGGCAGCCACGAGGAGCGTGGCCAGGGCGGCGGCGAGGCGGCGAAGGCGCGGAGGGGACGGGGCGGGGTGCATGGGATCTCCGTCGCGGTTGGGTCGCAGGATGAGGCGAGGGGGAGTCGCGCCGAACGGAGCCAAGATGCCGCCCGCGCCCGGCGGGGCAAGCTCGCGGAGGCGGCGGCGCGGCCGCCCCGCCCCGGCCTTGACCCGGCGGTCCCCCCGACTACCCTAGGAAAGCCCCAGAGCCGGGGCCGCCGGGCGCGCGGCCCGGGGCCTCCTCCCTCCCACCGGGCGGCGCATGAGCAACGTGATCGAGGAGCTCCGCTGGCGCGGCCTGCTCCAGGACGCCACGGACGGCACGGAGGAACACCTCTCCACCGGGTCCCGGACGGCGTACATCGGCTTCGATCCCACGTCGTCGAGCCTCCACGTGGGCAGCCTGCTGCCCATCATGGTGCTGGTGCACCTCCAGCGGCACGGCCACCGGCCCATCCCTCTGGTGGGCGGCGGCACCGGCCTCATCGGCGACCCCTCGGGAAAGAGCGAGGAGCGCCAGCTCCTGGACCTGGACCAGGCCTTCGAGAACGCCGAGGCCATCCACCGCCAGCTCGAGCACTTCCTCGACTTCGCCACGGCGGACAACCCGGCCCGCATGCGCAACAACTACGACTGGCTGGGGGAGATCCGGGCGGTGGACTTCCTGCGGGAGACGGGCAAGCACTTCCGCGTGAACGACATGCTCCGCAAGGAGTCGGTGCGCCGCCGTCTGGAGGACGAGGACAGCGGCCTCAGCTACACCGAGTTCAGCTACCTGCTGCTCCAGGCCTACGACTTCCTGGAGCTGTTCCGCCGGGAGGGGTGCACGCTCCAGGCGGGGGGGAGCGACCAGTGGGGCAACATCACGGCCGGCATCGACCTCGTTCGCCGCGTGACGGGGGAGCAGGCGTACGGCCTGGTCGCGCCCCTCCTCACCACCGCCCAGGGCACCAAGTTCGGCAAGACCGAGGCGGGCGCGGTGTGGCTGGACGCGGCCCGCACGTCGCCGTACCGCTTCTACCAGTTCTGGATCAACGCGGCCGACGCCGACGTGGGGCGCTACCTCCGCATGTTCACCCTCCTTTCCCGGGAGGAGATCGAGGCGCTGGAGGCCCAGACCGCCGCCGAGCCCCACCGGCGCGCCGCCCAGAAGGCCCTGGCCGAGGACGTGACGCGCCGGGTCCACGGCGAGGCGGGGCTGGCCCGGGCCGAGCAGGCCACCGCGGCGCTCTTCGGCGGCGACCTGGAGGGGCTCGACGCCGACGAGGTGGCCGACATCTTCGCCGACGTCCCGTCCAGCACATTGCCCCGGGGCCGGCTGGAGGGGGAGGGCGTGCCGGCGGTGGAGCTCCTGGCCAAGACGGGGCTGGCGAGCTCGAAGGGCGACGCCCGCCGCTCCATCGAGGGGGGCGGCATGTACGTGAACGGCCGCCGGGTGGAGGAGGTCGACGCCACCCTCACCCTGGCCGACGCCCTGGAGGGCCGCTTCCTGGTGCTCCGCAAGGGCAAGAAGAGCTACCACCTGGTGGAGGTGGTGTAGCCCCCACGCGCGGAGGGGCGGGACCGGTCTCCCGGCCCCGCCCCCCTCGTCCCTCGTCTTCCGGGCGTGCTTCCCGGGGCCTCAGCGCAGCGGGAACGCCCGCTGCCACCCCACCGTGAAGCCCCAGTCCGAGGCCAGGTAGGGGCCGTCCACGTCCTCGTGGACGGTCCACACGAACTGGACGCCGAAGCGGTTCCCCTCCAGCGGGCCCCGGGGGACCTCCACGTTCAGGCCCAGCGGGAAGTCCACCCGCTTCTCGCCGTAGGAGTAGCCCACGTCGCCGGGGTCCCGGAAGGTCTCCAGGGCCGGATCGGCGCCGCTGATGCGCTCCCGGGCGAGGACGCGCATCCCCGTCGAGGCGCTGACCAGGTCGTTGAAGCGGTACGCCAGCCACAGGTTGGAGCGGAACTCGTTGCCCAACCGGTAGCCCCGGTCATTGTCGTTCACCCGGACCACGCCCAGGAGCTGGAGCCCCACCGTGCCGAACTCGTTCTGCACCGACGCCGTGGCGCCGGGCACCACCGCCCACGAGCCCGATCCGGTCTGCATGTCGTAGGGGAGGATGGCGTTCACGACGCCGGGGAACGTGCCCCGCTCGTCCACCTTGCCCAGGGGGACGACGCCGCCGAGCTGCACGTTGGCCCGGCAGGCGCCCTCCTGCCACACGTTCCAGAGGACGTCGACCTCGGCGTCGGTGAGGTGCGACGACGACGTGGTGAAGTACTGGTCTTCGTTGGCCTCCTCACTGCTCTTGGAGGTGTAGCCCACGTTCGCCTGGACCGTGAAGGCGTCGGTGACCCCGTAATCGACGGTGATGTCGTTGGTGTCGATCGAGCGGCTCAGGGGCACGTAGGTGAAGCCCAGGGCCAGGACGTCCAGCTCGCCGAGCTTGTTCGTGCCCGTCTTGAGCCCCTGGGAGTTCATGCGCCCGTAGCGGTACTTCACCTGGAGCGTACCCTCGGGAAGGGTGTGGTCGCCCACGATGTCGACGGGGGCGACCCCGTCGGGGCGGTCGGCGGTCCACTCCAGCTCCTGGGCGGCGGCCGGGACGGCCGAACCGGCCACGAGCGCCGCGGGGAGGGCCGCGAGGGCCAGGGTGAGGAGGCGTCGATTCCGCATGCCGGGTTCCTCCGGAGATTTTCGGACGGGCGCGGGCCGGTGGAGCCCACGCGCTCGAACGGTTGAAGACGTTCCCTCAAAGATGGGAAGCCGCCGCGGCAAAAAACAAGTGTTTCCGGTCGCCGGGGCTCCCGGGCGCTTTCCGGTTGCCACGGAGGCGCCGGGGGGCGCAAGTTGGGCGGATCGGCGTCGGCTGGCTCCTCTCGCTCGGGGAAACGCCCATGCACCGCCTCCGCCCCCTCCTCGCCGGACTCCTCCTCGCCGGCCTCGGGCTCCCCTCTCCGGTCCGGGCCCAGGAGAGGGAAGCGATCCTCTCCTACGACGTCACCCTGGCCCTCGCCGACGGCGGGCGCATGGACGTGACGGAGGCCATCACCGTCCGCGCCCTGGGCCAGGAGATCCGCCGGGGCATCTACCGGGACTTCCCCACGGAATTCCCGGGCTCGGCGGGCTTCGCCCGGACCCGGGCGCCCTTCGAGGTCCTCTCCGTGACCCGGGACGGCGCGGCGGAGCCGTACCGCCTGGAGAAGATCCGGGGCGCCGGCGGGCGGGGCGGGGTGCGGGTGCGCATCGGCGACCCCGACGTGACCCTGACCCCGGGGGTGCACCGCTACGTGATCCGCTACGAGACGTGGCGCTGGGTGAGCTTCTCCGACACCGGCCACGAGCTGTACTGGAACGCCACGGGCAACGGGTGGGCCTTCCCCATCGAGCACGCGTCGGTCCTGGTGTCGCTCCCCGGGGCGCCCGATCCGGCGGGGGTGCGGCTGGAGGCGTGGACGGGCCCGGAGGGCTCCACCGCCTCCGACGCCCGCACCTCGTGGGATGCGGCCCGGGGGATCGCCACCGTGGAGACCACCCGGCCCCTGGCGCCCCGGGAGGGGCTCACCTTCCGCCTCCGCTTTCCGGCGGGGGTGGTGGCGCCCCCCACCCGGGCGCAGGAGGTGGCGTGGCTTCGGCGTGACTGGGGCAGCGCGGTGGCGGCTGGGCTCCTGGTGACCCTGGTCCTGGGCCTGTACGTGCTGATGTGGGAGCGGGTGGGGCGGGACCCGGAGGCGGGGCCCCTGGTGGTGCGCTACGAGCCTCCCCCGGGCTTCTCCCCCGCCGCCCTGGGTTACCTGCAACGGCGGGGATACGACCCGGCGGTGCTGGCGGCGGCGCTGGTGAGCCTGGCGGTGCAGGGGGCGGTGCGCATCGAGAAGGAGGGGCACACCTGGACGCTGGTCCGCACGGGCGTGCCGGGCGAGAAAGCGACGCGTGAGGAGCGGCTCCTCTTCCACGACCTCCTGGGCGGCGGCGACCGCCTCGACCTCACCCCGGTCCACGCCACCCTTCTGCGCGCCGCGGTCAAGGACCTGCGCCAGGCCCTGGCCCTCCAGCTCGAGAGGGCCTACTTCGTCCTGAACCGGGGGTGGTTCGGGGTGGGGTTGGCCGTGAGCGCCCTCGGCTACGCCCTCCTCCTGTGGCGGAATGCCCGCGACCTCCCCCCCGAGGCGTGGTTCATGGGGCTGTGGCTCACCTTCTGGAGCCTCGGCGTGGCGAGCCTCCTCGTCCGGGCGTGGCGGGCGTGGGGCGCGGCGCTCCGGGGAGGGGGCGTCGGCGACTGGATCGGCGCGCTCTTCCTCAGCGCCTTCGCCACGCCCTTCGTGGCGGCGGAGCTGTTCGTGGCCGGGTTCCTGGCCTCCCGGGTGCCCCTCCCCCTGGTGGCGGCCGCCGTGGCCCTGGGCGTGGTGAACGCTGCCTTCTACCACCTGCTGGAGCGCCCCACCCTCAAGGGACGCGGGGTGCTGGGGCAGCTCGAGGGGTTCCGGGCCTACCTGGCCGCCACCGACGGCGACCGCCTGGACCGCATGACGCCGACGGAGCGCACCCCGGAGCTGTTCGAGCGCTGGCTCCCCCACGCCATCGCCCTGGGCGTGGCGAACCGCTGGGGCGAGCGCTTCCAGGAGGTGCTGGTGCCCCGGGAGGCCGCGGCCACGGCCACCGCCGCCACCATGACGGGGCTGGCGTGGTACTCGGCCGACGGCGCGGCGGACTTCGCGTCGGTGGCCTCGTCGCTGGGAGGCGCCTTCTCGGGCTCCCTGTCGGCCGCCTCCTCCCCACCCTCGTCGGGGGGAAGCGGCGGGGGAGGGGGAGGGGGCTCGTCGGGGGGTGGCGGGGGCGGCGGGGGCGGGGGAGGCTGGTAGCGGCGGCGGGTGACGGTCCGCCTCAGGTGGCGGCGGGCGCCTCCAGCACGGCGTCGGGAATCTCGAACGCGTCCACCAGCGCCAGGGCGTCGCCCCGGACCTCGCCGCACAGGGCGTTCACCTGGGCCCTGACCGCCCGGCTCTTGCCCGCCTCGAGGTAGCCGGCCTCCAGGTACCACCCCCGGTGGGCCTCGATCCGCTCCAGCGACCACAGCGCCGCCAGCCGCCCCAGGGCGTGGGCCACGCCGTCGCCCCCGGCCCCGGCCGCCCCCTCCTGGAAGCGCTCCAGCACCACCCGCTCGCCGTGGGCGACGGCCAGGGTCACCAGGTGGTCCTGGCAGCGGTTCATGGCCTCGAAGGAGTCGACCCCGTCGCCCACCAGGGCGCGGAGCCGCCGGGCCACCGACCCCAGCAGTCGCTCCTCCCGGTAGCGGAAGGCGGCCAGGTGGAAACGGGGGTCGCGCAGGTGCTCGGGGTCGGTGCGGCGCGTCACCACCGGGTTCAGCTCCGCCAGGCGCGTCTCGGCCCGGCCGGCCAGGTAGCGCACGGCGCCCCACAGCCTGAGGTCGCCCATCTCGTCCCGGTACTCGGAGAGGAGGCCCTTGGCCACCAGTTGGAGGAGCACCACGTTGGCGCCCTCGAAGGTGGTGAACACGTCGGTGTCGGCCTTGAGCCCGGCGAAGCGGTTGGCCGCCAGGTAGCCCACGCCGCCGCACGCCTCCCGGCACGCCTGCAGCGTGTCCACGCAGTGCCATGACGCCAGCGCCTTGAGGGCCGCGGCCTCGGCCTCCAGCGCCCGGGCATCGCTGGCCCCCTCGTCCGCCCCGGCGTCCCCCGCCCCCTGGCCCTTCTGCCCGGCGGCGTAGCGGGACACCAGGTGGCGCACGGCGAAGTGGAGGCCGTATGTGCCCGCCAGCCGGGGGAGGAGGGCCCTCTGGTGGGCGAGGTAGTGGAGGAGGGGCACCTCGCCGTCCCCGGCGGGGCCGAACTGCCGGCGCCGCTCGCCGTGGCGCACCGCGATGGTGAGCCCCGTCTTGGCCGCGCTCACCGCCGCCGCGGCGATGCTGATGCGTCCGGCCACCAGCGTGCCCAGCATGGTGAAGAAGCGCCGGTCGGGGGAGGGGATGGGGCTCGTGTACGTGCCGTCCTGCTCCACCCGGCCGAAGCGGTCCAGCAGGTGGGTCCGGGGCACCCGCACCCGGTCGAAGGCGATGAGGCCGTTGTCCACGCCGTCCAGCCCCTCCTTGGGGCCCCGGTCCTCCAGGGTGACGCCGGGGAGGGCGTCGCCGGCGTCGTCCCGCAGGGGCACGAGGAAGGCGTGGACCCCGTGCTCGGCGCCGTCCACCCGGAGCTGGGCGAACACGGTGGCCATGCGGCCGTGGAGCGCCGCGTTCCCGATCCAGTCCTTGCGGGCACCCGGGTGGGGCGTGTGGACCTCGAAGGCGTCCTCGCCGGGGAGCCAGGTGGCCGTGGTCTCCACCTCCCGGACGTTCGAGCCGTGCCCCACCTCGGTCATGGCGAAGCAGCCCGGCAGCCGGAGGCTCGCCACCTCGGGCAGCCAGCGCTCGTGCTGGGGGGGCGTGCCGAGCTGGAGGATGCTGCCCCCGAACAGGCCGAAGTGGACGCCGTGCTTCACCAGCACGCTCAGGTCGCCGAAGGCCAGGGTCTCGAAGGCGGCGATGGCCTCCTCGGGGGCGTCCCTGCCGCCGGCGTCCTCGGGGTAGGCCAGGGCGCCCCACCCCCGCTCGGCCAGCACCCCCAGCGCCTCGAACACCCGGGCCCGGTGCTCCCCCCGGGGCAGCTCCAGGGGGCGGCGGAAGCGGGCGTCGGACGCCAGCAGCGCCATCACCTCCCGGCGGAGCTCCGGGTGGGGACGCTGGAGGGCCGCCGCCAGCGCCGCGGCGTGGAAGGAGGCACCTTCCGGGGCGGCGGGGACGGGGGCTTCCTCGCCCAGGACGGAGCGGGCGGCCTCGGAGGCCGGCAGCCCCAGGAGCGCCTCCATCTCCTCCAGGGCGGCCCGGGCGCCCCGACCCGACCAGGGGCTCGCCGCCAGCCCGTCGGCCCGGGCCAGCTCGATGCCCAGCTCCGCCAGGGAGCGGTGCGTGGCTCCGGAGAGGTCGTCGCCCAGCCCCCGGAGGCGCTCCTTGAGGGCGACCAGCGACGAGGGGGAGGGGGGCGCCAGGGGGTCCAGCCAGGCGTCCAGGGCCTCCCGGGCGTCGCCTTCCAGCCAGCTCTGGCGGTCGAGGCGCTCCCGGATGCGCTCCAGCTCCTGGTGGCTCAGCACCCCGTCGGCCCAGGCCACGTAGACCAGGGGCAGGAAAGGGAGCAGCTCCGGGTGGTCGTCGGGCCAGGTGAGGGATGTGGGCTCCATGGTGAGGGCAGTACCGGCCCCCGTGGGGCGGGTTCCGCCCTTGACCCGGCCCGCGCGCGTGGGCACCATCCCCGTCTCCCGGGCGCGCGGGCGTCCGGGCGCGATGCGCCGCCGGAGCGGCCGGCGGCGCTCCCCCATCAGGACGGAGTGCATGGCCCAACCCCTCGTGGGCGTCATCATGGGATCCCGCTCGGACTGGGACACGCTGCGCCACGCGGTGGAGGTGCTGGAGGCGCTGGAGGTGCCCCACGAGGTCCGGGTGGTGTCCGCCCACCGCACCCCCGACCTCCTCTTCGAGTACGCCTCGGAGGCCGAGGGGCGGGGGCTGGAGGTCATCGTCGCCGGCGCCGGGGGCGCCGCCCACCTGCCGGGGATGGTGGCGTCCAAGACCGTGCTCCCCGTGCTGGGGGTGCCGGTCCAGTCCCGGGCGCTGAACGGCCTCGACTCCCTCCTGTCCATCGTGCAGATGCCCGGCGGCGTGCCCGTGGGCACCCTGGCCATCGGCAGCTCGGGCGCCACCAACGCCGCCCTCCTGGCCGCCGCCATCCTGGGGGCCGGCCACCCCGAGGTGCGGGAGCGGCTGCGCGCCTGGCGCGAGGGCCGCACCCGGGCCGTCCTGGCCGACCCCGACCCGCGAAAGCCCGCCCCGTGAGGGTCGGCATCGTGGGGGGCGGCCAGCTCGGCCGCATGCTCGCCCTGGACGGGTATCCCCTGGGGCTCCGCTTCCGCTTCCTGGAGCCCAAGGAAGAGGCCCCCGTCGACTTCGTGGGGGAGGTGGTGCGGGCCGACTACGACGACGAGGACGCCCTGGCCCGCTTCGCCCAGGGGCTGGACGTGGTCACCTACGAGTTCGAGAACGTCCCGGTGGGCGCGGCCCGCTTCCTGGAGGAGCGGCTCCCGGTGTATCCGCCCCCGGCGGCGTTGCGGCTGGCCCAGGACCGCCTGGCCGAGAAGCAGGGCTTCGAGGCGGTGGGCATCCCCACCACCACCTTCCACCCCGTGGACTCCCGGGCCCAGCTCGAGGAAGCCATCGGGCGCGTGGGGCTGCCGGCGGTTCTCAAGACCCGCCGCGGGGGCTACGACGGCAAGGGCCAGGAGGTCATCCACGGACCCCGGGACGTGGAGGGGGCGTGGAATGCCCTGGGCGCGCGCACGCCGCTCCTCCTGGAGCGCTTCGTGGACTTCCGGCGGGAGCTCTCCATCGTGGGCGTGCGGGGGGCCGGGGGCGAGACCCGCTTCTATCCCCTGGTGGAGAACGAGCACCGGAGCGGCGTTCTCTACCTCACCCAGGCGCCCGCCCCCCTGGTGAGCGCCGAGCTCCAGGCCCGGGCCGAAGGCTACCTGTCGGCCCTCCTGGACGAGCTGGGCTACGTGGGTGTCCTGTCGCTGGAGCTCTTCCAGACCTCGGACGGGCTCCTGGCCAACGAGGTCGCGCCCCGGGTCCACAACTCGGGGCACTGGACCCAGGACGGCGCCCTCACCAGCCAGTTCGAGAACCATGTGCGGGCGGTGTGCGGCCTCCCCCTGGGCCCCACCGAAGCCCGGGAGAGCACCGCCATGGTGAACCTCCTGGGGCAGGTCCCCGACGTGGCGCGCCTCCTGGAGATCCCGGGCGCCCACGCCCACCTGTACGACAAGGAGCCCCGCCCCTGGCGCAAGATCGGTCACGTGAACGTGACCGGCCCCGATCCCGCCACCGTGCGGGCGGCGGTGGAGAGGGTGGAGGTGCTCCTGCGCGAGGTGGGGGCCGACGGGGTGCAGGCGTAGCCCCCGCAACCCTGCGCCCGCCCGGCGCGTCCAATACCCTACCTAGGATTCACCGGTAGGTACGACGGGAGGCGCGCCGTGGGCAGAAGACCCACCCTGACCTACCCCACCGCCGCGGTGCTGCTGGCCATCCGCCACGGGCACCGCTACGGCTTCGACGTCATGGACGCCACGGGCCTCCCCGACGGCACCGTGTACCCCATCCTGCGCCGCCTGGAGAGGCGGGGCGCCCTCGCAGCGGCGTGGGAGGAGGAGGCCGTGGCCCGCTCCCAGCAGCGCCCGCCGCGCCGCTACTACCACCTCACCCGGGCGGGGGAGGCGGCGGTGGCCGAGGCGCTGGAGCGCTTCCCGGTGCTGGCCCGCATCTTCGGGGGTCCGGAGGTGGAGGGAGTGTGAGACGGGTCCCGGGGCGGGGGGTGGTGGCGGCCGCGGCCCGCCTGGTGCCCTTCCGCGACCGGGAGGCGTGGCGGCGGGAGTGGGAGGCGGAGCTGACCTGGGCCGCCCGACGCCTGGAGGAGGGAGGGGGCGCCTCGCCGGCCGGGCGCTTCCGGCTGCGCGTGCGGGCCGTGGCGTGCGTGATCGATGCCCTGATCCTGTGGAGGGAGGCGGCGATGACGGGGATGTGGAACGAGATCCGGTTCGCGCTGAGGGGGCTCTTCCGGAGCCCGGGCTTCACGGCGGTGGCCGTGCTGACCCTCGCCCTGGGCATCGGGGCCAACACCGCGGTGTTCACGCTGGTCGACGGCGTGCTGCTCAAGCCCCTGCCGTTCCCGCAGGCCGACCGGCTGGTGGACGTGGGGCACATCGGCCGCGGCGGCCAGGACAAGCTCCCCATGTCGCCGGGGCTCTACGTGGTCTACCGCGACCACGCCCGCTCCTTCCAGTCGCTGGCCATGTACCGGTCCACGGCCGTCAACCTGGTGGGCGAGGGGGAGCCCGTGCGGGTGCAGGCGATGTCGGCGACGCCCGCCCTCTTCGACGTGCTCCGGGTGCAACCCGCCCTGGGCCGGGGCTTCACGGCCGACGACGGAAAGGAGGGGGCCGAGCCGGTGGCGGTGTTGAGCCACGCCCTGTGGCGCGACCGCTTCGGCGGGGCCCCAGACGTGGTGGGCCGCACCGTGGTGCTGGACGGCACCTCCCGCACCATCGTGGGGGTCCTCCCCGAGGGCTTCGCCTTCTCCGACGCCGACGCCCAGGTCTACATCCCCATGGTGGTGGACGACGTGACCGCCTCCACGGCCTCCTTCTCCCCGTCCGGGGTGGCGCGCCTGGCGCCGGGGGTCACGGCGGAGGGCGCCAACGCCGAGCTCCAGGGCCTCATCGACCGTTTGGGCGAGCTGCGCCCCGACGACCCCGCGGTGGGCTTCCTCAAGAACGTGAGCCTGGCGGCCCGGGTGCGCCCCCTCAAGGAGGCGGTGATTGGCGACGTGGGGCGCACCCTATGGATCCTCATGGGGACGGTGGGCTTCGTGCTCCTCATCGCGTGCGCCAACGTGGCCAACCTCCTCCTGGTGCGGGCGGAGGGGCGCCAGCGGGAACTGGCGGTGCGCCTGGCCATCGGCGCGGGGCGGGCCGCGGTCCTGCGGCCGTTCCTGGCCGAGAGCCTGGCGCTGGCCCTGGCCGGCGGCGTCCTGGGGGTGGGCGTGGCGTGGGCCGCCGTGCGCGTGGCCACCGCCATGGCCCCGGGCATCCTCCCCCGCATGGGGCAGGTGGGCATCGACCCCCGGGTGCTGGCCTTCACGGCGGCCGCGTCGCTGGTGGCGGCCCTCCTGTTCGGGCTCTTCCCGGTGCTCCGGGTGGGGCGGACCGACCTCTCGGGACAGCTCAAGGACGGCGGCGGCCGCGGCGGCACCGGCGGGCGGGAGCGCCACCGGGTGCGCAACGCCCTGGTGGTCACCCAGATGGCGCTGGCCCTGGTGCTGCTGGTGGGCTCGGGACTCATGCTGAGGAGCTTCCTGGCGCTGCGCTCCGTGGACCCGGGCTTCGACACGGGCGGCGTCCTCACCGTGCGCCTCACGCTGCCCCCGGCCGAGGTCCCCGACGAGGGGGCGGCGGCCACCTTCTTCCGCCAGCTCGAGGAGAACCTGGCCGCCCAGCCCGGCGTGGTGGCGGCGGGCGCGGCGGCGGCCGTTCCCCTGGGTGGGCGGCTCTCCTACTTCGGCGAGGACATCGAGGACCACCCGGTGGGGCCCGACGAGATTCCGCCGCTGGCTTACGGCGACTGGGTGGACCCGGGGTACTTCGCCACCCTGGGCATCCCGGTGGTGGAGGGGCGGGCGCTGCAGGCGGGCGACGAGGCCGACGGGTTCCGGGGCGTGGTGGTGAGCCAGGCCTTCGCCAAGCGCTGGTGGCCCGACGGGAGCGCGGTGGGCCGGCGGCTCCGTCCCGGTGACGGCGACTGGTGGCAGATCGTGGGCGTGGTGGGCGACGCCCACTACCGGGGGCTGGAGCAGGACCCGGAGGAGATGGTCTACTACCCCACCCTGTTCGGAACGCCGCCCAACGGCGGCACCATCCGCACCCGGGAGGTGGTGGTGAAGACCGCCGGCGACCCGTCGGCCTTCCTGCCCGTGCTGCGCCGGGAGGTGTGGGCGCTGAACCCCCGCATCCCCCTGGCCGACCCCCGCACCCTGGACGAGGTGCGCCGGCGGGCCACCGCCCGGACCTCGTTCACCGTCGCCATGTTGGGGGCCGCCTCCTTCGTGGCGCTCCTCCTGGGGATGGTGGGCATCTACGGTGTCATCGCCTACGTGGTGGGCCAGCGCACGCGGGAGATCGGGCTGCGCATGGCCCTGGGGGCGAGCGGCTCCCAGGTGCAGGGCATGATCGTGCGCCAGGGGCTGGCCCTGGCGGCCGTGGGGGTGGGCCTCGGACTCGTGGCGGCGGTGGGCATGAGCTCGGTGATGAGCACCCTCCTGTACGGGGTCAGCGCCACGGACCCCCTGACGTACGGGGCGGTGGCCCTGGCGCTCACCGCGGTGGCCGCGCTGGCGAGCTGGGTGCCGGCCCGGAGGGCGGCGGGGGTGGAGCCGACCGTGGCGCTCAGGGAAGAGTAGGCCCGGGTCGCCGGGGGCCGGCGGGAAGGGCCTTCCCCCCAAAGGCCCTCCGCCTTATCCTGGGGGACGAACAACGCGCCGCTCCGGAGGCCATTCCGGGGCGGCGCGTGTATCTCTGGGAGTTGGAAGGCTCCTTCCCGCCAGTACCCTCCACCGCAGGACGAACCATGCTGGACGAGATCCGCGCCCGCATCGAGGAAGAGATCGAGCGCCTCACCACCGAGCTGAACGTCGAGCTTCCCCACATCATCCAGAAGGCCGTGGAGCTGGGCGACCTGCGGGAGAACGCCGAGTACAAGTCGGCCCTGGAGCGCCAGCAGTTCGTGCAGGCGCGCATCGGCCACCTCGGGCAGCGCATGTCCGAGCTGTCCAGGATCGACGTGTCGGCCCTCCCCGACGACCGGGTGGGCTTCGGCTCCCGGGTTGTGGTGTTCGACCACCACATGGAGGAGGAGCTGACGCTGACCATCACGGCGGGCGACTTCATGGACCTGGAGAAGGGCCACGTGTCCATGGCGTCGCCCATCGGCCGGGGCCTCCTGGGCGCCAAGGAGGGGCAGGACGTGACGATCGAGCTCCCCGTGGGCGCCCGCACCTTCTCCGTGCGCGAGCTCCAGACGCTGCCCCAGCAGGTGGGGCTGGCCGACGAGGAGTAGGCCCTTTCCCGCCGCCGCCGAGCCCCTGGTCGTCCTCGACGGGCTCGTCCGGAGCTACCGGGAGGGGGGGCGGGAGCACGTGGTGCTGGACGGCGCCGACGCCGTCCTGGGCCGGGGCGAGGCCGTGGCCCTCCTGGGCCCCTCCGGCTCGGGGAAGAGCACGCTCCTCAACCTGGTGAGCGGCATCGACCGCCCCGACGGGGGGCGGGTGGTGGTGGGGGGCACCGACCTCACCGCCCTCTCCGAGCGGGAGCGCACCCTCTTCCGCAGGCGCCACATCGGCTTCGTGTTCCAGTTCTTCAACCTGGTCCCCACCCTCACCGTGCTGGAGAACCTCCTCCTGCCCCTGGAGCTGACGGGGCGGGTGGCCAGGGACGACCGCCTCCGGGCCGAGGCGCTCCTGGAGGAGGTGGGGCTCCCGGACCGGGCCGACGCCTTCCCCGACCGCCTGTCGGGGGGCGAGCGCCAGCGCATCGCGGTGGCCCGGGCCGTGGTCCACGACCCCCTCCTGGTGCTGGCCGACGAGCCCACCGGCAACCTGGACGCCGCCGCCGGCGAGCGGGTGGTGGGGCTCCTGGAGCGGCTGGTGGGGGAGCGGGGGGTCACCCTCCTCCTGGTGACCCACAGCGCCGAGCTGGCCGCCCGCACCGACAGGATCCTCCGGCTGAGGGACGGCCACCTGGTGGAGGGATGAGCCTCCTCGCCCGCTCCGCCCTCCGGGACGCCCTGCGCCACCCCGCCCAGGCGGTCCTCACCGTGCTGGGGGTGGCCCTGGGCGTGGGCGTCGCCCTGGGTATGCACCTGGCCGTGGGGAGCGCCCGCCAGGCGTTCCTCCTGTCCACCGAGGCGGTGGCGGGGCGGGCCACCCACCGGGTCACCGGCGGGCCCGCCGGCCTCCCCGACGGCACGTTCCTGCGGGTGCGCCTGGACGCAGGGGTGCGGGCGTCGGCGCCGGTGGTGGAGGGGTGGGTGGCGTCGCCGGCGCTTCCCGGCGTGGCGCTGCGGGTCCTGGGGGTCGACCCCCTCTCCGAGGGGCCGTTCCGGCCATGGGCCGCCCGGGGCGAGGGCGGCGACGTGGACGCCACCGCCCTGCTGGCCTCGCCCGGCGCCGCCGTCCTGGCGTGGGCCACCGCCGCGGCCGCCGGGGTGGCCGTGGGCGACACGCTCCCCCTGGTGGTGGACGGACGCACCCGGCCCGTGGTGGTGGCGGGGGTGCTGGAGCCGGAGGGCGCCCTGGCCCGGGAGGGACTTCGGGACGTGGTGCTCATGGACGTCTCGGGCGCCCAGGAGGTGCTGGGCATGGTCGGGCGCCTGTCCCGCATCGACCTGGCGCTGCCGGAGGGGGAGGCGGGGCGGGCCGCCCTCGAGCGGGTGCAGGCGGCGCTCCCGCCGGGGGCCCGGGTGGAGGCGGCGGGTGCCCGGGAGGCCAGCCTGGCCGGGATGGTGCGCTCCTTCGACCTGAACCTCACCGCCCTGAGCCTGCTGGCCCTGGTGTTCGGCATGTTCCTGGTCTACAACGCCACCACCTTCTCCGTGGTGCGCCGCCGGGAGGCCCTGGGAGTGCTGCGGGCCGTGGGCGTCACCCGGCGGGAGGTGCTGGGCATGGTGCTGGCCGAGGCGGCGGCGCTGGGCGCCGCGGGCACCGGGCTGGGCCTGGTCCTGGGCGTGGTCCTCTCCCGGGGCATGGTGCGCCTGGTCACCCGCACCATCAACGACCTCTACTTCGTGGTGAGCGTGCGCAGCGTGCCGGTGCCGCCCTCGGCGCTTCTGTGGGGCGCGGCCCTTGGGGTGGGCGCTGCCCTCCTGGCCACCCTTCCCCCGGCCCACGAGGCCACCAGCCGCCCGCCCCGGGCCACCCTGGCCCGCTCCGAGGGGGAGGAGCGGGCGGCCCGCTCGGTGGGGCGGGCGGCGGCGCTGGGCGTGCTCCTCCTGGGCGCCGGGGCCGCGCTCCTCCTGCCGCCGGGGCCCCTCCTGGTGGCCTTCGCCGGCCTCACCGCCGTGCTCCTGGGCATCGCGCTCCTCACCCCCGCCGGCACCCGGGCGGCCATGGCCGTGGCGCGCCCCCTGGCCGGGGCCGTGGTGGGCGTCCTGGGCACCATGGCGGCCCGGGGCGTGGTGCGGGCCCAGAGCCGGACGGCCCCGGCGGCGGCGGCGCTGGTGGTGGCCGTGTCGGTGACCGTCGGGCTGGGGGTCATGATCGACAGCTTCCGGGTGAGCGTCGCCCACTGGCTGGAGCGCACCCTCCAGGCCGACGTGTACGTGTCCCTCCCCGGCGGCTCGGTGTCCAACCGGGCGGAAGGCACCCTGGACCCTGCGCTGGTGGCGCGGCTGTCCACCGCGCCGGGCGTGGCCGGGGTGAGCACGTACCGCAACGTGGTGCTGCCCCGCCCGGGCGGGGAGGCCCGTCTCATCGCCCTCCACCTCGACCCCCGGGGCGACGGCGCCTTCGACTTCCTGGCGGGCGATCCGGCCGAGGCGCTCCGGCGCTTCCGGCGGGACGAGGGGGTGCTGGTGTCGGAGCCCTTCGCGTTCCGGGAGGGGGTGGGGGTGGGGGACACGGTGCGCCTCCCCTCCGACCGGGGGGAAGTGGGGCTGCCGGTGGCGGGGGTGTTCCGGGACTACGGCTCCGACCAGGGCGTGGTGATGATGGACCGGGCCCTCTACGACCGCCTCCACGACGACCGGGGCGTCACCTCCCTGGGGCTCTTCGTGGTCCCGGACGCCGACCCCGCGGCCGTGCTCGAGGGCCTGAGGGAGCGGGCCGGGGGGGCGCCCCAGGCGGTGCTCATCCGCTCGAATCGCGACCTCAGGGAGGCCTCCCTCCAGGTGTTCGACCGCACCTTCGCCATCACCGCGGTGCTGCGGGCGCTGGCGTTCGTGGTGGCGTTCATCGGCGTGCTGGGGGCCCTCATGGCGCTCCAGCTCGAGCGCTCCCGGGAGCTGGCGGTG
Source organism: uncultured Gemmatimonadales bacterium (assembly GCA_963720485.1). Classification (GTDB taxonomy): domain Bacteria; phylum Gemmatimonadota; class Gemmatimonadetes; order Longimicrobiales; family Gaopeijiaceae; genus MFD05684-c1. The sequence continues at coordinate 2,939,830 of OY970395.1, read as the reverse complement.
CTGAGGGCCAACGGCCTGACCCCCGGCCAGGTGTGGACGCTGGTCACGGCCCAGACCGGGCTGCTGGGGCTGGCCGCCGGCCTCATGGCCATCCCCGCCGGGCTGGTCCTCGCGTGGATCATGATCCATGTGGTGAACCGCCGCTCCTTCGGCTGGACCATAGGCATGGAGCTTCCCCCGGGGGTGTTCGTCCAGGCCGTGGCCCTGGCCCTGGCGGGGGCGCTGCTGGCGGGGCTCTACCCGGCGTGGCGCATGTCCAGGACGCCGCCGGCCGCGGCGCTGAGGGCGGAGTGACGGTGCGGCGCGTCCTGGTGGCCCTCGCCGCCGCGCTCCTACTGGCGGCCGCCGCGTGGTGGGCCTTCCGCCCGGAGCGCCCGCAGACGGCGAGGGCCACCCTCTCCCTCACCGGCACCCTGGGCGGCGCCGACACCGCGGGCTACGCCCGGGCGACCGAGCCCCGGCCCTTCGACTTCCCCGCCGACCACGCCCCCCACCCGGACTTCCGCACCGAGTGGTGGTACGTGACCGGCAACGTGGCGACGGCCGACGGGCGCGCGTTCGGCTACCAGCTCACCCTCTTCCGCAATGCGCTGGCGCCGCCCTCGGCGGACGCGCTCGCGCCGGGGACGGCGGCCGCGGGCTCGGCGGCGGCCACCCCCTCCACCCCTCCCTCGGCGTGGGCCACCCGCCAGGCGTGGATGGGGCACCTGGCCGTCACCGACGTGGCCGCGGGCCGCCACGTGGCGGAGGAGCGCTTCGACCGGGGCGCCCTGGGGCTGGCGGGGGGCCAGGCGGCGCCCTTCCGGGTGTGGCTGGAGGACTGGGCGCTGGAGGGAGAGGGGGACGGCGCCTTCCCCCTCCACCTGGTGGCGCCGGGCGACTCGGCGGGCCTCGACCTGGTGTTGGAGCCGGAGAAGCCGGTGGTGCTCCAGGGCGACCACGGGCTCAGCCGGAAGGGCCCGGAGCCGGGGAACGCTTCGTACTACTACTCCTTCACGCGCCTCGGCACCCGGGGGCAGGTGCGGGTGGGCGGGCGCACGTACGCGGTGCGGGGCTCGAGCTGGCTCGACCGGGAGTGGAGCACCAGCGCCCTGCCCGAGGGGACGGTGGGGTGGGACTGGTTCGCCCTCCAGCTCGACGGCGGCACCGACCTGATGCTCTACCGCCTGCGCCGGGCCGACGGCGGCGTCTCGCCCTTCAGCGATGGCGTCCTGGTGGCGCCGGACGGTGTCTCGCGCAGGCTCCCGCCCGACGCGTGGACGGTGGACGTCACCGCCCGCTGGCGGAGCCCCGACGGCGCGACCTACCCCTCGGCGTGGCGGGTGCGGATCCCCGGCGCGGGGCTGGACCTGACGGTGCGGAGCCGGGTGCCGGACCAGGAGTGGCGCACCTCGTTCCGCTACTGGGAGGGGACGGTTCGGGTGGAGGGGACGGGGCCCGGGGGGCCTGTCGGCGGCCTGGGCTACGCCGAGCTCACGGGCTACGCGGAGGGCGGCGGCGCGGGGGGCCCCGGCGGCGTCCGGGGGGCCCCCTGACGTGGCGCTCCGCTCGAGGCCCCGTCGGGGATAGATTGCTCCATGGCCAGGATCCTCCTCATCGACGACGACGACGCCCTGCGGGGCACCATGCGCCGCGTGCTCGAGCGCGCGGGGCACGACGTGATGGAGGCCGGGGACGGGAAGGGGGGGCTGGTCCTCTTCCACCGCCACGGCGCCGACGTGGTGGTGACGGACCTGATCATGCCCGAGCAGGAGGGCATCGAGACCATCCTCCAGCTCAAGGAGGAGTCGCCCGGCACCCGGGTGCTGGCCGTATCGGGGGGCGGCCTGGTCGACCCCGTGGGGCCCCTGGCCGACGCCGAGATGTTCGGCGCCGACGCCACCCTCGCCAAGCCCTTCGGGGTCGAGGAGCTCCAGGACGCGGTGGCCCGGCTCCTGGAAGGATCCTGAGGCGGGGCGGACCCCTCCTCAGCCCAGGGCGAAGGCCACCGCGTCGCGCACCTCATCGGGCGCGATCCAGTGGCCGATCGGGTAGTCCCGGGCCTCCACCGGCACCCCCGCCTCGGCGAGCCGGGCCCGCCCCCGCTCCGCGAGCACGTGGGGGATGTTCCCGTCCCGGAGCCCGTGCCCCCAGAAGATGCGCAGCTCGCCGGCCCGGGCCCCGTCCAGGGGAACGGCCGGGGAGTCGGGGAGGAAGCCGCTGAAGTTGAGCACCGCGTCCACCCCCCCGGGGTTCCGCAGGGCCCAGGCCAGGCTCGTGGTGCCCCCCTGGGAGAAGCCTCCCAGGATCACCCGCCCGGGGGCGATCCCCAGGGCGGCGGGCAGCCCCGCCAGGAAGGGCCCCAGCTCGTCCATGCTCGCCTGGAGGGAGGCGTCGTCCACCCGGTCCTCCTCCAGGTAGCGGTACCACGCCCACCCGGGACCGTACCCCCAGGGGTGGCCGGGGTGGGGCGCCTGGGGGGTCACCAGCACGGCGTCGGCGGGGAGCTGGGGGCGGAGCGCCTGGAGGTCGCCCCGGTGAGAGCCCCGCCCGTGAAGGAGCACGAAGAGGGGCGCGCCGTCGCGGGCGCTCCGGGGGCGATCGTGGTTGAAGGCGAGCATGGCGGAGCAGGGTACCGGGCGACCCCGCCTCACGCCAGGCCGGCGCGGAACCTCCGGATGGCGAAGGCCATCACCGCAGCGGCCATGGCGGCCAGCGTCAGCAGCTCCCGCCACAGCTCCCGGACCCCCGCTCCCTTGAGGAAGATGTCCCGCACCACGGTCAGGAAGTGGCGCAGGGGGTTGGCCAGGGTGAGCCACTGGAACACGGTGGGCATCGTCTCCACCGGGTAGAGGAAGCCCGACAGGATGATGGTGGGCAGCAGGATCAGGAACATGGCCAGGAAGGCCTCCTGCTGGGTGGCGCTGATGGTGGAGATGAGGAGCCCCAGGGCGAGCCCCGCCAGGATGAAGAGGCACGCCGCCAGGAGCAGCGCCGCCACCGAGCCCCGCAGCGGGACGTGGAACCACGCCAGCGCCACCGTGGTGACGAGGGCGAGCTGGACCAGGGCCACGCCCGCCACCGGGATGGTCTTGCCCAGCATGAGCTCCGTGGGCGACAGGGGTGACACCAGGAGCTGGTCCAGGGTGCCCATCTCCCGCTCCCGCACCACCCCCAGCGCCGTGAGGAGGAGGGACATGAGGAGGACGATCACCCCCGCCACCGCCGGGATGTTGTAGACCTGGGACTCGAGGCCGGGGTTGAACCACGCCCGTGCCCGGAGCTGGATGCCTCCCGGGGGCGGGCTCCCCCGGCGCAGGGCGAAGTCCTGCACGATGCGCAGCGCGTAGCCCTGGGCCACGGTGGCGGTGTTCGAGTTGGAGCCGTCAAGCACCACCTGCACCGCCGGGCTCCGCCCCGCGTCCAGGTCCCGTGCGAACCCCGGCGGGATCACCAGCCCCACCTTGGCGTCACCGTGGTCCAGGGCGCGGGTGAGGTCGGAGGGGGCCTGGGAGCGGGCCACCACGCGGAAGTAGTCCGAGGCGGTGAACGCGTCCACCAGCGCCCGGGACGTCTCGGTGCGGTCGTGGTCCACCAGGAACGTGCTCACCCGGCGCACGTCGGTGTTCACGGCGTAGCCGAAGAGGAGGAGCTGGACCACGGGCGCGACGAACACCACGCGCTTGCTCATGGGGTCGCGCAGGAGCTGGCGGAGCTCCTTGCGCACCATGGCCGCCACCCGGAGCAGGGCGCTTCGCATCACCCCAGCTCCTTCTTGAAGAAGCGCACGGCGAGCCCCAGCCCCAGGGTGGCGAAGGCCAGCATGAGGAGCGCCTGGGGCCAGAGCACGGCCATCCCCACCCCCTTGAGGAAGATGCCCCGGGTCACCGTGATGAAGTAGCGCGCCGGCACCACGTACGTGATGCCCCGGAGCACGGTGGGCATGCTCGCGATGTCGAAGAGGAAGCCCGACAGCAGGAGCGCCGGCAGGTACGTGGCCACCATGGCCACCTGGGTGGCCAGCACCTGGGACTTCACCGCCGCCGAGATGAACATCCCGAGCCCCAGGGCGCCCAGGAGGAACAGGAAGGTGAGCACCCCCAGGAGGAGCACGCTCCCCCGGAGCGGGGTGCCGAACACCGCCATCCCCACCGCCACCGTCACCGTCACGTCGAACAGGCCGATGAGCATGTAGGGGAGGAGCTTGCCCAGCACCACCTCCAGGCGGCCCACCGGCGTGGCGGCGAGCTGCTCCATGGTGCCCCGCTCCCACTCCCGGGCGATGGTGAGGGCGGTGAGCATGGCGGCGATGATGGACATGATCACGGCCACCAGCCCCGGGACGATCATGTTCCGGCTCTCCAGGGTGGGGTTGTACCACACCCGGGGCTCCACCCGCACTGGCAGCCGGAGCTCCCGCCCCTGGAGGATCACGTCCGCCGAGTGCCGCTGCACGATGGCGTCGGCGTAGTTCATGGCGATGGTGGCGGTGTTGGCGTCGCTCCCGTCCAGGAGGAGCTGCACCGGCGCCGGCCGCCCCGCCTTCAGGTCCGAGGCGAACGTGGGGGGGATGACCAGCGCCGCCCGCACCCGGCCCCGCAGCAGCGCCTCGTCCATGGCGGCCACGGTGGCGGGCCGGTCGGTGACCGTGAAGTAGCCGCTGGCCTCGAAGGCCTGCACCAGCTCGCGGCTCGTCCGGGTGGCGCTCCCGTCCATGACCGCCAGGGACAGGTTGTCCACGTCCCATGTGATGGCGTAGCCGAAGAAGAGGAGGAGGAAGAGGGGAAGCACGAACGCCAGGATCATGCTCCGGGGGTCGCGCTTGAGCTGGATCCACTCCTTGCGGGCCATGGCGGACAGGCGGACGAGGTCCATGGGCGCGCCTCCTCAGTCCACCGGGGCGCCGCCCTCGCGGCGGATGAGGGCGACGAAGACGTCCTCCAGGCCAGGCTCCACGGGGCGGATGCCCTCCAGGTCGCACCCCTTCGCGGCGAGGGCGCGCTCCACCACCTCCCGGGGGTCGCCCTCCGCCTCCAGCACCACGTGGAGGGCCCGGCCGAACATGGCCACGTCGGCCACCCCCGGGGCGCCCTCCAGCGCTTCCACCGCCGCGGGGGCGTCGCTCGTCCTCACCTCGAACACCGGGTCGCTCATGGACGCCTTGATGGCGGCCGGCGTGTCCAGAGCGATGAGGCGGCCCCGGTTCATGAGCGCCAGGCGCCGGCAGTACTCGGCCTCCTCCATGTAGTGGGTGCTCACCAGGACGGTGGTGCCCCCTTCGGCCAGCCCGTCGATGAGGTCCCAGAAGCGGCGACGGGCCACCGGGTCGACGCCCGAGGTGGGCTCGTCCAGGAAGAGGATGGGCGGCTCGTGGATCACCGCGCACCCCAGGGCGAGCCGCTGCTTCCACCCCAGGGGGAGGTCGCCGGTGGCGCGTCCGCCGGCTCCTTGCAGCCCCGCCATCTCCAGGATCCAGGCCCGGCGCTCCCGGTAGCGCTCGCCGGTGACGCCGTAGAGGCCCGCGAAGAGCTCCACGTTCTCGTCCACCGTCAGGTCGGGGTACAGGCTGAAGCGCTGGCTCATGTAGCCCAGCTCCTTCTTGACCCGGTGCCGGTCGTGGGCCACGTCGTGCCCCGCCACCCGGGCCTCCCCCGACGTGGGGCGGAGCAGCCCCGTGAGCATCTTGATGGTGGTGGTCTTGCCGGCGCCGTTGGGCCCGAGGAATCCGAACACCTCGCCCTGGTGGACGTCGAAGGTGACGTGGTCCACCGCCACGAAGTCGCCGAAGGCACGGGTGAGCTCCCGCACCGCGATGGGCGCCTCGCCGGTGGCGCGGAGGGGGGACCCGTCAGCCACGGGCGGCGCCCTCGTTCTCGCCCGCTCGGCGCGAGGCCCGCTCCATGAACACGTCCTCCAGCGACGGAGCGACGGCTTCGGAGGCGTCCAGGCGCACCCCCGCCTCCTGGAGGCGCGCCCGGGCGGCGGCCCACGCGGCGTCGTCGTCGAGGAGGACGTGGACCCGGTCGCCGAAGAGGGCGGCGCTCCGCACCCCGGGCAGGGGCCTCAGCAGGTCCCGCACGCGCCGGGGGTCGGCGGCGTCGAGGGAGCGGAGCGTGCCCTGGAGCCCCTCCTGGAGGGCGGTGGGCGCGTCCAGGTCCATCACCCGCCCCTGGTGGAGGAGCGCCACCCGGTCGCAGCGCTCCGCCTCGTCCATGTAGGAGGTGGACACCACCACCGTCACCCCCTCCGCCACCATCTCGTGGAGGATGAGCCACAGCTCCCGCCGGGAGAGGGGGTCCACGCCGAACGTGGGCTCGTCCAGCAGGAGCACCCCGGGCTGGTGGATGAGGGCGCACGACAGGGACAGCTTCTGCTTCATCCCGCCCGAGAGGGCGCCGGCCCGGCGGGCCTCGAACTCCCCCAGGCGGCTGAAGCGGTAGAGGCGCTCGAGGCGGGCGGGGCGGTCCTTCCGGGGCACCCGGTACAGGTCGGCGTAGAAGTCCAGGTTCTCCCGCACGGTGAGGTCGTCGTACAGCCCGAAGCGCTGGCTCATGTACGCGATCCTGGGCTTCACCCCCTCGGGGTCGGCGGCCACGCTCACCCCCTCCACCAGGGCGTCGCCCTCGCTGGGGCGGAGCACCCCGGCCAGCATGCGGAGCGTCGTGGTCTTGCCGGCCCCGTCGGGGCCGACGATGCCGAAGAGCTCCCCCGGCGCCACGTCGAAGGTGAGGCCGTCCACGGCCACCAGGGCGCCGAAGCGGCGGGTGAGGCCGCGCACGGACACGGCGGGGCGGGGGGCCTCCGCCACCCCTCCGCCTCGTTGCGGGCCGGGCGGCGTGCCTGGGGCGCCTCGGGGGCGTGTCACCCCGCCGCTCCTCCCTGCTGCTGCGGCGCCTGGAGGGTCACGTCGGCGGGGATGCCCGGCTTGAGGTCGTAGGAGGGGTCCTCGACGACCTGCACCTTCACCGGGTACACCAGGCGGGTGCGCTGCTCCGAGGTCTGGACGTTCCGGGGCGTGAACTCGGCCTCGCTTCCGATGAAGATCACCCGTCCCCGGTACGTCCGGTCCGGGTAGGTGTCCGACGTGATGACCGCCGGCTCGCCCAGCGCCACCCGGCCGATCCTGTCTTCGGGGACGTAGATGCGCACCCAGCGGTCGGCGTCGTTGCGCAGCGTGAGGACCGGGGCGCCGGCGGCCACCACCTCCCCGGGCTCCCGGTGGCGCACCGCCACGTGGCCGGCGAAGGGGGCCTCCACGGCGCCGTTGGACAGGGCGACCTCGGCCCGCTCCAGGTTGGCCTTCGCCTGGTCCACCTGGGCCCGCTGGGCGGCCACGGTCTCGGCCCGGGGACCCTGCTGGACCAGCTCCAGGGCCTGCTGGGCCTGGTCGGCCGCCGAGCCGGCCACCTCGGCGGCCGTGGCCGCCTGGTCCCGCTCCTTCCTGCTGATGGCGCCTCCCTCGAAGAGGCGCCCGGCTCGGGCCGCCTCCCGCTGGGCCTCGTCGGCCTTCTGACGGGCGGCCCGGAGCGCCGCCCGGGCCTGGGCCAGCTCCTCGGGACGGGCGCCCCGCTCCAGCTCCTGGAGGCGGGCGCTGGCGGCGGCGAGCCGGGCCCTGGCGCCGGCCCGGGCCGCCTCGAGGTCCGAGCGGTCCAGCGTGGCCAGCTCCTGGCCCGGGGTCACCGCGTCGCCCTCCTCCACGGCCACCGTCGCCACCCGGCCCGGCACCTGGAAGGCCAGGTCGGCCTCGGTGGCCTCCACGGTGCCGGAGGCCTGCAGTGTCTCGTCGGACGCGTGGCTCCGGCCGTTCCACCACCACAGGGCCAGCGCCGCCAGGGCCACCAGCACCACGACCGGCACCAGGATCTTCGCGCGGGACTTCATGGCGTCCACTCCAGGTTCTCGGCGATCCACGATTCGTCCAGCCGGCCCAGGGCCCGGGCCAGCGCCACCCGCGCCCGCACCCGATCCCGCCGCGCCTGGGCTAGGCCCGCCCGGGCGTGGAAGAGGCCGGCCTCGGCGTCGAGCCGTTCGCTCTGAACGCCGGCGCCCTCGGAGAGCGCCAGCTCCTCCACCCGCACCAGCTCCTCGTACTGGGCCACCGCGTCGCCCAGGGCCGCCTCCCGGGCCTTGGCCTCGCTGAGGGCGGCCCGGGCCTGGTCCACCGCCCCCTGCACGGCGAGCTCGGTGGAGCGGAGCTCCTCCCGGGCCCGATCGGCCTCGGCGCCCGCCCGGGCCACCGCGCCGCTGCGGGCGCCGCCGGTGAAGAGGGGGTACTCGAGCTGGAGCCCCGCCTGCCACTCGGTGGTGCCCTCCACCCCCGGGGCGTCGTAGCGCACCAGCGCGCCCTGCCCCGAGACCCGGGGCAGCCACGCCGCCTTCGCCTGGCGCGCCGCCGCCTCGGCCGCGGCCACCCGGGCCCGCCCCTGGCGGAGCAGGGGGTGGTCGGGGCTCACGGTGGTGTCCGGCGGTGCGGCGGAGTCCGCGTCCACGTCGGCCAGGGGCCGCTCGCGCATCCCCGCGCCCGGCACCCCCAGGACCCGGGCCAGGGCCGTCGCCGCCAGGTCCACCCGGGCCCGGGCGGCTTCACCCTCGGCCCGGGCGGCGCTCCGCTCCGCCTGCGCCCGGAGGAGGGCGAGGCGGGGGGCGGAGCCCTCCTGGACCTGGCGGGCGGCCCGGTCGCGCTCGGCGTCCAGGGCCGTCTCCCGGGCCCGTTGGGCGGCCAGCACGTCCCGGGCGGACAGGAGGCCCAGGTACGCGTCCAGCGTCTGCTCGATCACGTCCATGCGGGCGGCGTCCTGCCCCGCGCCGGCGGCCGCGCCCCCTGCTTCGGCGGCCCGGATGCGGGCGCCCCGCCCCCCACCGTCGAAGAGGGTCCACGCCGCCGTGAGGCGCCCCTGCTCCAGGGTCGGGTCGAAGGCGGGGGGCGCCGTCGGATCGAACCCGTGGAGGGGCGCCACCACCATGGGCTCCTGGAAGCGGGTCACCGACGCCGTGGTGGCCAGGGAGGGGAGGCGGGAGGCCTTCGCCTCGCCGGTGGCGGCGTCGGCGGCACGAACGGCGGCCCGGGCCGCGCCGACCTCCGGGTGCACGGCCAGCGCCCGGGCCACGGCGGCCGCGGGGTCCAGCTCGGCGGGGAGGGGCGGGGCGGCCGGTGCCGCCTGGGCCGCCAGGCCCGGGATCCACAGGAGGACGGCCGCGGCCGCCACGACCGCCGGGGCTCCCCGCACGAGCGCCCTCACCGGGCCCCTTCGACGGCCGGGCTCGCGGTCGTGAGGCCCGCGTGGACGAAGGCCACCGCGTGGTCCACCACGCGCCGGAGGACCGCCGGGTCGTCCTGGTCGACCCTGGCCAGCTCCCGGGCCCAGCGGCGCAGCAGCGTGAGGTGCACCGGCTGGGCCACCACCGACAGCGCCAGGAGCACGGGGACGCCGGCGCGGATGGAACCCTCCGCCTGGCCCGCCTCCACGATGCCGACGAGGGTGCCGATGACCGAGCCGAGGATGCGCTGCACCGGGGGAGGCGGCGCCTTCCCGGCGGCGATCTCCTGGAGCATGAGCTGGGGCATGTCGGGGTTCCGGTCCAGGTGGTCGAACACGAAGCGGACCACGGCCTCCATGCGCTCGAGGGCGGTGCCCCCGCCGGCGGCCGCGGCACCCACGCCTTCGGGGAGGGGCCCCAGGACGTCCTCCAGCACGGCCTCGTAGAGCGCCTTCTTGGAGCCGTAGTGGTAGGTGACGGCGCCGAGGTTGGTGCCCGCCTCGGACGTGATGGCGCGCACGGAGGCGCCGTCGTAGCCCCGCCGTGCGAAGAGCCTGCGGCCAGCGGCGCGCAGGGCGGCGGAGGTGTCCTGGGTCCTACGGGCGTAGGGAGTCATACGTTCGTATGATAGGACGGCTCCAGGAGCACGTCAAGCCGGCGGCCGCCCCCCTCACCCCTCCCGCGCCTGGCCCCCCCGGAGCTCCGCCACGATGGCCCGGAGCGCCCGCACGCCGTCCACCAGCCGGGGTCCGGGCCGCCCCAGGTACGCCTCCGGCACGCAGTACACCCTCCCCTCCCGCAGGGCGGGAAGGTCCTTCCACAGCTCCTTCGCGTAGATCACGTCGGGCCGGTACTTCTCGGGCCGCACGCCGCACCACGCCAGCACGAAGGCGTCGGGCGCCCGCTCCAGGACCTCCTCGTCGGCCATGGGGCGGCTCTTCACCGCCTCGTCCTCCAGGGGCGCGCGCCCCCCGGCGGCGTGGATGACGTCGGTGGTCCAGCTCTCCCGCCCGGGGGTGATGACCGGCCTGGGCCACCACTCCACGAGGAGGGAGGGGGCGTCCTCGGCGGGGGCGGCGTCCACGTCCAGCTCGGCGCGCATCGCCGCGACCAGGGCCCGCCCCCGCTCCGGCACGCCCAGAAGCCCGGCGATCTCCTCGATGGAGGCGTACACGTCCTCCAGCGAGGTGGGCTCGGGGGCGATGAAGGGGAGTCCGGCGGCTTCGAGGCGGGCCACCACCTTCTCGTGGCCCGGCACGGTGAGGGTGGCCAGCACCAGGTCCGGCTCCAGGGAGCGAACCTTCTCCACGTCCACGTCCAGGTCGGGCCCGACGCGGGGCAGGGAGCCCACGACCTCCTCGGGCCAGTCGGAATGGTCGTCGACGCCCACGAGCATGTGAGCGCAGCCGAGGGCGGTGACGATCTCGGTATTCGAGCAGGCGAGGGAAACCAGGCGCATCGGGCGGGTATACCCGCGCCTCCGGAAGCGGGTCCGGGTCGCCACGGCCCCAGGACCCCCGCTCGTGGGCAGCCGCGTGGAGACGTCTGTGGAATCCAACGGAGGCAGCAACGGCGGGACCGGGCGCTACCGCATCGGCGCGGTGTCGCGCATCACGGGCGTGCCCCCCGAGACGCTGCGGGCGTGGGAGCGCCGGTACGGCGCCGTGGAGCCGGGCCGCACCGAGGCCGGCTTCCGCCTGTACAGCGAAGACGACCTGGAGCGCCTGGCCCTCATCAAGCGCCTCTCGGACCGGGGCAACGCCGTGGGGAGCATCGCGGCCCTGGACCGGGAGGAGCTCCGGGCCCGCCTTGCCCGCTGCGAGCGGGGCCGCCGGGTGCGGGCCGACGAGCTCCTCCGGGGAGCCCGGGCGGGGGAGCCCCTCCCGGTGGCCGTGCTGGACCCCGCGGTGGCCGAGCAGCTCCGGGAGGCGGGGCCCGAGGGGAGCGGCCTGCGCGTGGTGGCCGAGGCGGCCGACCTGGAGGCGCTGGCCGGGGCGCTGGACGCCGGAGGTCCGGTGGTGGTGATCCTCCACCTCTCGGCCCTCGAGCCCGAGCCGGCCGCAGCCCTGGGAGAGCTCCTCACCCGCCGGGGCGTCCTGGGCGCGGTGGTGGTCTTCCAGTTCGCCACCCGGGAGACGCTCCGTCACCTGGCCCTCTCCGGGGCGCGTCTGGTGCGGGGCCCCGCCGAGGTGGAGCTCCTGCGCCGCGCCGCCGCCGAGGCGCCCTTCGTGGAGCAGGTGGCGCGCCCCCTCGGGCTCCACCTGGGCCCCGTCCTCCCCACCGGCGACGAGCCCAACCCCGAGCCGCTCTTCACCGCCCAGGCGCTGGGGCGCCTCCGGGAGGTGTCCTCCACCGTGCGCTGCGAGTGCCCCAACCACCTGGCCTCCCTGGTCAGGAGCCTCCTGGAGTTCGAGGCGTACTGCGCCCGCTGCGAGGAGACGAACGAGGACGACGCCGCCGTCCACGCCCGCCTGTACCGGGAGACCGGCGCCGCCCGCATGGTCATGGAGCGGGCCCTGGACTTCCTGGTCGGGGCCGACGGGCTGGAGACCTGAGGGGCGGGAGCCGCCGCCTTCTCCCGTGGCCGCCGCCGGCACTCCGACGGGCCTCGGGGGTTAGCCCGGGCGAGGCCCGGCCCCGGAACCGGCCGGGCGAGCCCACCCGCGAGCGAAGGAGCCCGGACCATGGCCCGCACCCCCTCCACCATGGCGCCCCTGGGCACGGAGGCGCCGGACTTCTCCCTCCCCGACGTCGTCAGCGGAGGTACCGTCTCCCTGGACGATTTCGAGGACGCCGCCGCGCTCCTGGTGGTGTTCCTCTCCAACCACTGCCCGTTCGTGAAGCACATCCAGGAGGGGCTGGCGGACTTCACCCGGGACTACCTGGGGCGGGGCCTGGCGGTGGTGGGGATCATGAGCAACGACGTGTCGGCCTACCCGGACGACAGCCCCGACGCCATGAAGGCGGAGGCGGAGCGGGTGGGCTACCCCTTCCCCTTCCTGTTCGACGAGAGCCAGGACGTGGCCAAGGCATACCGGGCCGCCTGCACCCCCGACTTCTTCCTGTTCGACGGGGAGCGCCGCCTGGCCTACCGGGGCCAGTTCGACGCCAGCCGCCCCAGCAACGACGTGCCGGTGACGGGGGAGGACCTGCGGCGGGCCGCCGACGCGGTGCTGGCGGGAAGGGCGCCCGGCGAGGCCCAGACCCCCAGCGTGGGCTGCAACATCAAGTGGAAGGAGGGTAACGCCCCGGCGTGGTGGGGCGCATAACGGCCCCTCCTTCCGGGTCGGCGTCGTTCAGGGACCCCCTGGAGCCGCCACCGGCCGCCCGTAGGCCCCCTCCAGGATGCAGCGGTAGACGGACAAGGGGAACAGCCCCACCTCCGCCCGTCGCTCGTCCACGTGCTCCACGTCCTCGATGGGGCTGAAGGCCAGGCTCTGGCCGTCGGCCGACACGGTGAGCTGGGTGCCGTAGCGCTGGGCCTTCCCCTGGCCGGTCAGGACCCGGTCCTGGAGCAGGGCCAGGTCCTGCCCCGAGACCTCGGAGCGGGGAAGCGCCCGCATCAGGCGGAGCGCCTCCTCCTGGAGGCCGTCGCTGTGCTGGGCGATGAGGAACGCCGCCGAGGCGGCGTCCCGGCCCACCATGCTGGGGGTGGGCCACCCGTGGCGCGCCATGATCGCCGCCAGGGCGGCCGAGTTCGCCGAATCGGCGGCCATGAGCCGCCGGGCGAAGCCCTCCGAGCGCAGCGAGTCCACCATCCCGGCCATCCTGCGGAGCTCCTGGTCGCGCTCGCCCAACGCCAGGAGGTGGGCCTTCAGGGTGTCGTCCGTCCCGGGGTCGCCCGCGTGGGCCTTCCACTCCGCCGCCACCTCGCGCCAACGGGTGCCCGTGTCGGCGGCCATGCAGGCGTCGGCGATGGAGTCGAGGGCCGGGGGCTGCTGCGCCGCGGCCGCCCTGGGAAGGACGAAGGCCGAAGCCACGAAGAGGAGCGTCGGAAGGGATCGGTGATGGGTGGCCATGGGTGGCTCCGGAGGAGAAGGGGGCTGGAAATCGAAACGCCACCGGGGGCGTGAGCCTCCCGGTGGCGTCCGATTTCTCCTGTCCGTACCCGGCGCGAAGGCCGCTACCGGCTCTGGACAGCTCCGATCGTCTTGATTCGGCTAGGCGCCGAAGCGGCGATCGCTTGCCCGTGCCAGGTCGGACAGAGTACTCGGACTAGACAAGGGATCACCTCCTTTTTCGGGTAAACATCGGGCGTAGCACCAGCGGGATCGGGTCCCGCGGTCCGCGGAGCGGCGGCCACTCTCGGCGTCGTCTCCCGGCCCAGACCTCTCGGTCGGGAAGCAACCTACGGAAGCCGCCCCGACCCTTGCAAGGTCGCTGGCTTCTACACCCGTGGGCCGGGAAGTTCCCGCCCGCCTCAGCTCCCGGGGACCAGCTCCGCGCGCCCCACCTCGACCCCCAGCCCCGCGCTCCAGATGACGGCGTAGCGCCACACCGCGCCCCGGGGCATGAGGAAGGTCCAGCGCTGGGCGCCGTCGCCGCTCACCTTTCCCACCCGCACCGCACCGTCCAGCCCCGAAGCGTTGGTGAGGAGGACGACCGGGTCGGGCACCTCGGGCTCGCTGAAGGCGTCGTCGAAGGCCAGGGCGGCGTGACCCTCCGCGTCGATCCAGTAGGAGGCCCGCCCCGTGACGGGGTAGGCGGCTCTCACGAACGGGCCGGTGGCCTGGTAGGCGGCCGGCCCGGGCTCGGCGGTGGACCCTTCCACGTCGGGGGCCGTGGGGAGGGCGCCCTGGCAGCCGGCCGTGGCCAGCGCCGCGGGGGCCAGGAGCAGCCCCGCGGCGAGGATGGCCGCCCGTCGCCTCACGCCCGCCGCCACGCCCACACGAACAGGCGCCAGCTCACGTACAGCGCCGCGCCGATCCACACCACGCCCCACACCAGCGTGGGCACGCCGGTGAGCTGGGCCAGCATGGCGGCGTCCGAGGGCTGGCCGGGCCGTGCCAGGATGTCCGACTGGATGTCCAGGATGGCGTACAGGCAGCTCGTGAGCCCCAGCACCAGCAGGATGCGCCGGTTCCACAGCTCCGGCAGCTTCCACGCGGCCAGCAGCAGGAACGCTCCGCACAGCACCCCGAAGAGGATGCCGAAGCCGCCCCGGATCTGGAGCGCGGCCAGCGCCAGCACGGCCACGCCGGCCAGGGTCACCACGGCCCGGGCCCGGGCGTGCCGCCCGTAGCCCGCCACCACCAGGAGAACGCCCCACAGGAGGCTCCCCAGGTAGCCGGCCGACAGCGACACGAAGGCGATGCCTCCCCGGCTGTACGTGACCCCTCCCTCCCGGGGATCGAGGACGATGCCCTCCACGTGGCCCCCGGTGGCCCAGGTGGCCACGGCGTGGCTCAGCTCGTGGAGGAGCACCACGAAGATCTTGAGGGGATAGACCACGGGGCTGTTCCAGAAGAACCAGAGCAGCCCGAAGTAGACGGCGAAGCCCGCCAGGAAGGCGAGCCGCCGCTTGGTCCTGGTCTTCATCCGGACGCCTCCGCAACCGCCACGGGCACCGCGTAGCGGAGGAGGGGGGCCCGTGCCAACACCTCGCTCCGCACCAGACGGGCGTTCTGCCCGGTGGCCGACAGCGCCGCCAGGGCGGCCTTCTTGAGGGCGTCCCCGTCCATGCCGGGGGTGAAGCCCATCACCGCCGCCCAGCGGTGCACGTCGTCTTCCCACTCCCTACGGATCTGGCCGTCGGTGGATTCGGGCACCGCGAGCCCCTGCGCCCCGGCGGCCTCGGCGGCCGCGGCCCGGGCCACCGCCGAGCGCAGCGTGGCCCCCCGGGCGTCCGCGTCGCCGGAGGTGGCCCGCCGCCAGGCGTCGGCGTCCAGGGCGGCCAGGGCCCGCCGGTAGTCGCCCACCGTGTAGCCGTGGCCGTCCCAGGTGGCCAGGGTGGCGCTGTCGGGCGCCGCCGGGTCCACCGCCCGCTCCGGGGCCCCGTCGGCCCAGGTCAGGCCCTCGGGCAGGGGCGGCGTGCTGTCCCGGTCGAAGCCCGGATCCACCATGGCCGCGACCTCCAGGAGCATGCGGGGGCGCGCCTCCTGGAAGGGCACGGTGTCCCTCCCCTCCAGGCGGATCACGTGGAAGCCGTACTCGGTCTCTACCACGCCGCTGATCTCTCCCACCTGGAGGGCGTTGGCGGCCTCCCAGAACTCGGGCACCCACGCGCCCTTCCGGCCAGGCTGGAGGAGCCCCTGGCGCCCTTCGGCCCCCGGCTCCTCCGACACCGCCGCCGCCACGTCGGGAAAGGGCTCGCCGGCCTTGATGCGGTCCAGGGCGTGCTGGGCCTTGGCCCGGGCCTGGGCCCGCTTCGCGTCCGACTCGAAGCGGGGGGAGAGGATGATGAGGTGCCGTACGGTGAGCTGGTAGTCGGGGCTGGTGAGGTAGCGGGCCCGGAGCACGTCGTCCCCCACGCCGGCCGAGTCCAGCGTCCGCTGGGCGGCCAGGAGCCGCTCGAGCGCCCGCTCCTGGCCGCGCTCCACCAGGGGCTCGCCCAGCTCAGCGGTGTCGCCCCGGGCCACAGCCACCCCCAGGGCGGTGATGAGGGCCAGGTCCTGCCGCCGCGCCGGCGTCAGGCCCAGCACCTCGTCCTGTGTGTACGCCACGTCGCCGGCCCGCACGGCGGGCGGAGCGGCGTCGCCGCAGGCGGCGAGGAGAAGGGCGGAGGCGACGAGGGAGATCGGGGTGAAGCGCATCGGCTTAACTTGAGGGAGAGGGCCCCCCGCTTCAACGGCCGTCGCTCCCGGCCCGGCCTTGCGCCGGAACCCCGCCGGCCCCCACGCTGTAGGACAGTTGGTTCCGGACCGGCGGACGGCTCGCCGGACCCTCTCTGCCGGACCCTCCACACACCCCGACGGACACCACCACGGGGCGGCCACGCCGCCTCCAAGCCTCACGAGGTGCCATGCGCTTCCGCACCCCGCCGGGCGGCCTCGGCCGCGCAGCCGCTCTCCTGCTCGTCCCCGTGCCCCTGTGGGCGCTGTCGTCGGTGCACCGCCGGGCAGACGACGAGGTCCGGCCGACGGTCGCCGCCGTGGGCGACGAGGCCCCCCTGTCGGCCGCGGCCGAGGCGCCGCCGGTGATCGCCGCCACACCCGCCGCCCTCGAGGCCATGGCCTCCGCCCCGGCCCCCGCGGCCGGCGCGCTGCTCGACCCGGCGCTGGAGCCGGTGCGGCGCAGCCCCTCGCGCCCGGCGCGCTTCGAGACGGGCGAGGCGCCCTTCACCGTGCGGGTGGGGAAGGAGACGGTCCCCTACCGGGTGATGGCCGTGCCCGCGCTCCCGGGCGCCACGCTGGACGTGGCGGTGGAGCGGCCCGGAAGCGCCGCGTACGCGCTGCGCTTCGACGCGGGGAAGGCGGAGGCGGTGTCGGCCTCCCGCTGGCGCTGGACGGTGCCGTCGACGCCGGGCATCCACGCGCTGCGCGTGGAGGGGCCGGGGGGCGCCGTGAGCCTGAACGTCCTGGTGGAGCATCCCCGGACCGAGGTGCACGGCGACCGCATCAACGGCTACCTCCTGGGGCGCTACCGGGAGCAGCCGCTCCGGGGGCTGAGCACCTACGTGCCTCCCGAGGGCTTCGTGGAGTTGCACCCCGGCGACGCCGACGTCCTGGTCTCGCCCCACCTGGCGCTGGGGCAGTTCCAGTGCAAGGAAGGGGGCGAGCCCAAGTACCTGCACCTGTCACCGCCCCTCCTCCTCAAGCTGGAGGCCGTGCTCCAGGCGGCCAACGCGGCGGGCTACCCCGCCACCGGCTTCCACGTCATGTCGGGCTTCCGCACGCCGGCCTACAACCGGGCCATCGGCAACACCACCTCGTACAGCCGCCACCTGTGGGGCGACGCCGCCGACGTGTGGGTCGACGAGGACGGCGACGGGGTCATGGACGATTGGAACGGGGACGGCCGGGAGGACTTCAGCGACGTCCGCATCCTCTACGGCATCGTGGAGAAGGTGGAGCAGAGAAGCGACGTCGAGGTGGGAGGCATCGGCCTCTACCACGCCACGTCGAGCCACGGGCCCTTCGTCCACGTCGACGCCCGGGGCTACAAGGCACGCTGGTAGGCCACCCGGCGCAGGACCACCGGACGGTCGCTTGACAGCGGTGTGAGGCGGGGGGCCAATTCGGGGACGCGCCGCCGGCGGTACCGGGGCGCGCCCCGACCATGGCCGAGCCCATCCTTCCCTCCGTCCGCGCCCCCTTCCGGGCCATCGCCTCCGTCGTCGTCCCCGAGATCGCGGGGCTGGACGACGAGGGATGGCTGCGTCTGGAGCGCCTGGTGGAGGACGCCCTCGCCACCCGCTCCCCGGCCCAGCGCCGCCAGGTGCGCCTGTTCGTGCGGGCGCTGGACCTCCTCCCCCTGGTCCGCTGGGGCTGCCGCTTCACCGCTCTCTCCGCCGACCGCCGCGCCCGCCTGCTGACGGCACTCCAGAACGCTCCCGTCCTCCTCCTGCGGCGGGGTGTGTGGGCGCTGCGCACGCTCGTCTACCTGGGCTACTACGGTCAGCCGGAGGTGCGCCGGTCCATCGGCTACAGCGCCCACCCGCTGGGGTGGGAGGCGCTCACGGACGCGGCGGCCGGCCGGAGCGCAACCGGTCCGCCGCCGGATCCGACGCCGTGAGCCCCCAGCCCGAGGCCGTCCGGGCCGACGTGGCGGTCGTGGGCTCGGGGGCCGGGGGCGGCACCGTGGCGGAGCGCCTCGTACCCCTGGTGGGGGCGGGCAAGCGGGTCGTGGTGTTCGAGCAGGGCCCCCGCCTGCGGGACCGGGAGTTCACGGGCGACGAGATGACCATGCCCCAGGCCCTCTACGAGGACGGAGGAGCGTTCCTCACCGCCGCCGGCACCCTCACCCTCGCCTTCGGCCGGGCGTACGGCGGCTCCACCGTGGTCTACACGGGCACGTCGCTCCCGCCGCCCCGCCGGGTGATCGAAGGATGGGACGTGCCGGGCCTCGACGCCGCCGACCTTGCGGAGCGGGCGGAGCGCTACGCCGCGGAGAACCACGTCCACCTCCTCCCCGAGGAGGCAATCAACGAGAACAACCGCCTCTTCGTGGAGGGGTGCAGGGCCCTGGGGTGGGAGGCCCGCCAGTTCCCCGTGAACGTGAAGGGCTGCAAGGGCTCCTCCCTGTGCAACCTGGGCTGCCCGAACGCAGCCAAGCAGGGCACCGACCGGGTGCAGCTTCCCCGGGCCGAGGCCGCGGGCGTGGAGGTGGTGACCCGGGCCGAGGTGCTGCGCGTGGAGGCGGCGGGGCCGGGCGAGGGCGGCCGGGCCGTTCTGGTGGTGCGGGTCCGCCCCCGGGCCGAGGACGCCCGGGGCGCCGGCCCCGAGTGGGAGCCCGCCCTCTACCGGGTGGTGTGCGACACCGTGGTGGCGGCGGGGGGCGCGGTGGGCACCAGCGCCCTCCTCCTCCGCTCGGGGCTGGGAGGGGCGCTCCCCGCCCTGGGCCGGGGCTTCACCTGCCACCCCGCCCTCATCCTGGTGGGGGAGCACCCCCGTCCGGTGGAGAACGACGTGGGCCACCCGAAGAGCTTCTGGCTCGACCAGGCCCAGGCCGAGGGGTGGGTGCTCGAGACGTGCATGTACTTCCCCTTCGTCACCGCCAAGAACCTCACCGGCTTCGGGCCGGACCACGCCCGCCTCATGGGTGCCTTCGACCACCTCCAGATGATCCTGGTGCTGGCCAAGGACGAAGCGCTGCCGGAGAACCGTGTGGAGGTGGACGGCGACGGCCGCCCGGTGGTGCGCTACCGTTTCAGCGACGCCGTGACGGAGCGGCTGGCGGCCGCCACCCGGGCCGCGGCGAGGATCTTCTTCGCCGCCGGCGCGGTGCGGGTCCATGCGCCCCTGGCCGACCCGCCCCTCCTCCATCCGGGCGACGCCGACCGGCTGTCCGCCCGGGTGCGGGCGAGGAACTTCCTCCCCGGGAAGACCTCGGTCTCGGCTGCCCACCTCATGGGCGGCTGCGCCATGGGGCGCGACCCCGCCACCTCCGTCACCGACGGCCGGGGGAGGGTCCACGGCGTCCCCTGGCTCCGGGTGGCGGACGCCTCCCTCTTCCCCGACTCGGTGGAGGTCAACCCCTACCTCACCATCATGGCCCTGGCCGACCGGGTTGCGGAGGGGATCCTGGACGACGGCCCGGCGTGAGCACCCTCACCGGGGGACGCATCGCGGTGCGAGCGCTGGAGGACGAGGGGGTGGCGCTGGCCTTCGGCATCCCCGGCACCCACAACATCGAGCTCTACGACGCGCTGGGGGAATCGGAGCGGGTCCGCCCCGTCCTGGTCACCGACGAGCAGGGGGCGTCGTTCATGGCCGACGGCGCGTGGCGGGCGTCGGGGCGCCTGGCGTGCGCCAACCTGGTGCCGGGGGCGGGGCTCACCCACGCCCTGAGCGGCGTCGCCGAGGCGTTCCTGGACAACGTCCCCCTCCTGGTGCTGGGGTGCGGCATCCGCCGCGACACGGGCCGGGCGTACCAGCTCCACGACATCGACCAGCGGGCCGTAGTGGCGGCCGTCGTGAAGGGCACGTTCCTGCCCCGGACCGGCCAGGAGCTCTACGACCAGATCCGGGCCGCGTGCCGCCTGGCCCGGGAGGGGGCGCCGGGCCCGGTGTTCGTCGAGGTGCCCGCCGAGCTCTACCTGTTCCGCCACGACGTGGCGCTGCCCGAGCGCCCGGCGCCCTCCCGGCCGGTCCCCCACGTGGCCCTCCCGGGCTGCGAAGGCGAGGCGCCGGACGCGGCGCTGGTGGCGCGCACCGCCGCGGCGCTTCGGGCGGCCCGCCGCCCCCTCCTCTACGTGGGCGCCGGGGCCGCCGAGGCGGCCGACCTGGTGGTGGCGCTGGCGGAGCGCCTGGAGGCCCCTGTGTCCACCACCTTCCAGGGGAAGGGCGTGATGCCCGAGAGCCACCCCCTCTTCCTGTGGCCGGGCTTCGGCGACGCCGCGCCCCCTTTCGCACGGGCGGTGGCGGGGGGGTGCGACGCCACGCTGGCCGTGGGGTGCCGCTTCGGCGAGGTCGGGACCGGGAGCTGGGGCCTCCACCCCCCCGGGGTCCTGGTCCACGTGGACGTGGACCCGGAGGTGCCGGGGCGGAGCTTTCCCGCCGAGGTGGCGGGCGCCGCCCGGGCGCGGCCCTTCCTCGCCGCCCTCCTGGACGCCCTGGACGACGAGCGCCGGGACCCCGACCCCGAGCTTCGCCGCCGCATCCGGGAAGGGCACGAGGGGGTGTGGGAGACGTGGCTCGGCGACGTGGGCGGGGAGCGGGTCACCCCCGCCCACCTCCTCCGCTCCGCCCAGCGCGTGTTCGGCCCCGACACCGTCTTCACCGCCGACAGCGGCAACGGAACGTTCCTGGCCGTGGAGCAGCTCCGCCTGGAGCGGCCCGGCCTCTTCCTGGCGCCGGTCGACTACTCGTGCATGGGCTACGCGGTGCCGGCCGCCGTCGGGGCGAAGCTGGCGCGACCCGACGCGCCGGTGGTGGCCCTCGCGGGCGACGGCGCCTTCCTCATGACCGGCCTCGAGCTCATGACGGCGGCCTCCCAGGGGGCGGGGGTGGTGGCGCTGGTCCTCCGGGACCGGGAGCTGGCCCAGATCGCCCAGTTCCAGGCCACCGCCCTGGACCGGAAGGTGGCGAGCCTCCTGCCCGACTACGACCTGGAGGCGCTGGCCCGGGGGACGGGCGCGGCCTACCTGGAGCTGTCCCACGACGGGGGCGTGGAGGACGTCCTGGGGGAGGCCCGCCGTGTCGCGGAGGGAGGCGGTCCCGTGGTGGTGGACGTGGCCGTGGACTACGCCCGCAAGACCTGGTTCACCCGGGGCGTGGTGCGCACCACGCTGGGCCGCCTCCCCCTCAAGGACCGGGTGCGTTTCGTGGTCCGGGCCGTCGCCCGCCGCTTCGGCGCAGGCTGAGGGCGGCGCAGTCCCCGGCGCTCCCCCGTTCGGCGGGTCCCGCGGCACGCCTTGATACGTCAGGGTCGCCCAAGGCCGCGCTGCGGAGTATCTTAATGACATTCGCCTTTCCATATGCCGGGCCGATCAACTCGGTATACAGCGCAGCACGTCAAGGATTCCTTGTGCCCCGACAGGCGCTTCTCGATGCCCTGGACACGCTGTCCCGCGTCCTCCCGGACGCGGGGGCGGTGGCGTACGTGCGTGGCCCCGGCGGGGGCGTGCTGCGCCTGGCGGGAGACGTGCGCCGCATGGCGGGGCGGGACGCGAGGGAGCTGGAGGGCGACGCCGACCGCTGGTGGGCGGTGGTCCACCCCGAGGACCGGGACCTGGTGCGGGTGTCGGCCAGGGACGTGGCTCCGGGTGAGACCGTGACCCTCGAGTACCGCATGGTACGCCCCTCCGGCGGCGAGACGTGGGTGCGCGACACCATGGTGGGGCTCCCCGCCGAGTACGGCGGGGGCGCCGTCGGCACCCTGGCCAACGTGGGGCTGGAGCGGAGCTTCCGCGCCCAGATCGCCGCCCTCGAGGCGCGCATCTGGGAGTCCCAGCGCCTCGAGTCGCTGGGAGCCCTCTCCGGCAGCGTGGCCCACGACTTCAACAACCTGCTCACCACCATCCTCTCCTCGACCCAACTCCTGGAGGGCCAGGTGCAGGGGCTGGACCGGGAGGCCCGCAAGGACCTCCACCTCATTCAGGACGCCGCCCAGAGGGGTGCCGCCCTGGTGCGCCAGATCCTCCGCTTCGCGGCCCGGCGGGAGGAGAGCGTGGGGCCGGTGGACGTGAATGCCATGGTGGGCGGCATCGAGCCCATCCTCCGGCGCCGCATCGGCCGCGAGGTGCGGCTGGAGGTGCGGCCCGGCAGCGGGCTTCCCGCCACGGTCGGGGACGTCTCCCAGCTCGAGCAGGTGCTGCTCAACCTGGTGGTGAACGCCCGGGAGGCCACCCCCGACGGCGGCGTCATCGTGGTGGCCACCGACCTGGAGCGGCGTGCCGAGCCCTTCGCGGTGGAGGGCGACGACGAGCCTCTTCCGGCCGGCAGCTACCTCCGCGTCAGCGTCACCGACAGCGGCCCCGGGATCCCCGAGGAGACCCGGGCGCGCATCTTCGAGCCCTTCTTCTCGACCAAACGGGCACGGGGCGGCAGTGGCCTGGGCCTGTCCACCGTGCAGCGGATCGTGCGGGGGCAGGGGGGCGGGATCCGGGTGGACACGGCGCCGGGCCGGGGGACCACCTTCCACATCTATCTCCGCGCCCGGAGCGCCGCACCCACGGCGGAGCTGCGGGCCGCGAGCCTGCCCCAGCCCGCGCCCCAGCGCTACCGGGTCCTGGTGGTGGAGGACGACGACTCGGTGCGCCAGCTCCTGGAGCGGACCCTCGC
Organism: uncultured Gemmatimonadales bacterium; assembly: GCA_963720485.1. Taxonomy (GTDB): domain Bacteria; phylum Gemmatimonadota; class Gemmatimonadetes; order Longimicrobiales; family Gaopeijiaceae; genus MFD05684-c1. The sequence goes on along the minus strand of OY970395.1, from coordinate 2,917,211 downwards.
GGGGGACGGCCACGCGGTGGTGTCGGTGGCGTCGGCAGGCGAGGCGCTCCGGACCTTCGATCGGGCGCGGCCCCCCTTCGACGCGGTGGTGGCGGACGTGATCCTGGGCGACCGTTCCGGCCCCGAGGTGGTGCGGGCCCTCCGGCGCCGCACCCCGGGCCTGGCCGCCGTCCACATCTCCGGCTACGGGCACGACGCGGCCCAGGCCAGGGGGGCCGAAGCCGACGACGTCTTCCTTCCGAAGCCCTTCACCGCCCGCGAGTTGCACGAGGCGCTGGTACGGGCGATCCGACGGGCGGCCGAAGACGGCACCTCCGGGGAGCGGGAGCGGGAGCGGGCGAACGGCGCCTGACCCCGCTTGCCAGAACCGCCGTTTCCGCCATTCTAGAGGCCGGTTTTCCCGTGCCCGTCGTCTCCGGCTCTCCGGCCCATGCCCTCGCCCGATAGACAGCCCACGTCCGACGTCGTCCTGAAGTTCGGCGGGACCAGCGTCTCCTCCGAGAAGAACTGGGACACCATCGCCTCCATCCTCACCCGCTGCCGTGAGGCGGGGGAGCGCGTGCTGGTGGTGCTGTCCGCCTTCTCCGGCGTCACCACGCTGCTGGAGGAGGCCATCAAGGCGGCCCTGGCGGGCGACGCCACGGCCCACGCGGCCCGGCTCCGGGAGATCCACGAGGGCATGGCGCGGGACCTCCCCGAGGAGGTGGCGGCCGCAGTGGAGGAGGAGCTGGGCCGGCTCGAGGCGGCGCTCCGGGGAATGACGCTCCTCGGGGAGGCGAGCCCCCGCAGCCGGGCCCGGGTGCTGGCGGCGGGCGAGCTCCTCTCCACGCGCATCGTCACCGAGGCCCTCCGGACCCGGGGGGTGGACGCCACCTGGCTGGACGTGCGGGAGGTGCTGGACGCCTCGCCCGTGGCCGCCAACCCGTGGCTCCACTACCTGTCGGCGGCGTGCGCCAGCGAGCCCGATCCGGGGCTGCAGGAGCGGCTGGCGGCGGCCCCCGGCCCGCTGGTCACCCAGGGCTTCATTGCCCGGGACCACGCGGGTGACACGGTGGTGCTGGGGCGGGGCGGCTCCGACACGTCGGCGGCGTACCTGGCGGCCCGTCTCCAGGCGGCGCGGCTGGAGATCTGGACCGACGTGCCGGGGATGTTTACCGCCAACCCGGCGCTGGTGCCCGAGGCCCGGCTTCTCCGGCGGCTCAACCACCGGGAGGCCCAGGAGGTCGCCACCACCGGGAGCAAGGTCCTCCACCCCCGCTGCATCCCGGCGGTGCGGGCCGCCCGCATCCCCATCCACGTCAAGAGCACCTTCCGCCCCGACCAGCCTGGCACGGTCATCACGGCCGACCAGCCGTCCACCGTTCCCCAGCTCAAGGCCATCTCCATCCAGGGCGACGTGACCCTCGTGGTCATGGAGACGGTGGGGATGTGGCACGAGGTGGGATTCCTGGCCGAGGTGTTCCAGCGCTTCCGCGAGGTGGGCCTCTCCATCGACCTGGTGTCCACGTCGGAGACCAACGTCACGGTCTCGTTGGATCCCCAGGGGGAGCTCACCTCGGACACCGCCCTCGAGCGGCTGATCGCGAAGCTGGAGCCTTTGTGCGACGTGCGCCTGCTGCGGGGGTGCGCGGCGGTGAGCCTGGTGGGGAGCGGGGTGCGGGCCCAGCTCCACCGCATGGGCGCCGTGCTGGAGACGTTCGAGGAGCACCGGGTGCACCTGGTGAGCCAGGCCGCCAACGACCTGAACCTCACCTTCGTCGTGGACGGCGACCGGGCCGAGCCCATCGCACGGGAGCTCCACGCCCACCTCATCGGGCAGGCGGTGGACGCCGACGTGTTCGGCCCTTCCTGGTCCGAGCTCCGGGGCGACGGCGCCGGGGCCCGGGAGGCGGGGCCGCCGGCGTGGTGGGAGCGGCGGCGGGACGAGCTCCTCGTCATCCCCGGCGACGTGGGCGGCGCGGCGTACGTCTACGACCTGGCCACGGTGCGGGAGCGGGCCCGGAGCCTCCGGGCGCTGGGCTCGGTGGACCGGGTGTTCTACGCCATGAAGGCCAACGACAACCCGGAGGTGCTGCGGGCCATCCACGGCGAGGGGCTGGGGATCGAATGCGTCTCCCTGGCCGAGGTGGAGGCGGCCCTGGAGATCCTCCCGGACCTCACCCCGGGCGACGTGCTCTTCACGCCCAACTTCGCCCCCCGGGAGGAGTACGCGGCGGCGCTGGAGCGGGGGGTGCGGGTGACGCTGGACTCCCTCTATCCCCTGCGGGCGTGGCCGGCCCTCTTCCGGGACCGGGACGTGATGCTTCGCATCGACCCGGGGCGGGGGAGGGGCCACCACCGCAACGTGCGCACCGCCGGCGGCCACACCAAGTTCGGCATCCCGGTCTTCGAGGTGGAGGAGCTGGCGCGCCTGCTGGCCTCGACCGGGTGCCGGGCCTGGGGCCTCCACGTCCACGCCGGCAGCGGCGTCACCAGCGAGGAGCATTGGGCCGAGGCGGCCGCCCTCCTCTCCAGCGTTGCGGACGAGCTCGGGGGCGTGAGGGCGCTGGACCTCGGCGGCGGCCTGGGCGTGCCCTCCCGGGCCGGCGAGGCCGACCTGGACCTCCCCCGCCTGGACGCCCTGCTGGCCTCCTTCCGCAAGGGGCGCAGCGAGGAGCTGTGGCTGGAGCCTGGCCGCTTCCTGGTGGCCGACGCCGGCGTGCTCCTGGCCCGGGTGACCCAGACCAAGGGGAAGGGGCGCCACCGCTACGTGGGCATCGAGACGGGGATGAACTCCCTCATCCGCCCCGCCCTCTACGGCGCCTACCACGAGATCGTGAACCTCTCCCGCCTGGGCGAGGCAGCCCGGGACCGCTGCACGGTGGTGGGCCCCATCTGCGAGTCCACCGACCGCCTGGGGGTGGACCGGGCCCTGCCCGAGTGCCAGGAGGGCGACGTCATCGCCATCCTCACCGCCGGGGCGTACGGGAGGGTCATGGCGTCGAGCTACAACATGCGCCCGCCGGCCCGGGAGGTGGTGCTCCGGGACTGACGCCGGCGAGGGGTGCCGCGGCCCGTCTGCGGCAGGAGGCTTGCAGCCCGCCAGCGGGTGTCGTGAGCCTCAGCCCTGGAGGAAGTCCCATGGAGCGTCGGAGCGAGTCCCTCCCGGTGATCGGGTCCTGGTCGCCGGACATCCCCGTCCGGAGCCGGAGACGCATCCTGTGCGTCTTTCCCCGCTACGCCCGCTCCTTCGGCACGCTCCACCACGCCTACCCGCTCCACGGCCGCGCCCGGGCGTTCATGCCCCCCCAGGGGATGCTGGTCATCGCCGCCGCGCTGCCCGCCGCCTGGGAGGTGCGCTTCGTGGACGAGAACCTGCGGGCCACCACCGAGGACGACTACGCCTGGGCCGACGCCGTGCTGGTCACCGGCATGCACGTCCAGCGCGAGCGGATCCGGGAGGTGGGCCGGGCCGCCCGGCGCCACGGCAAGGTGACGGCCCTGGGCGGGCCCTCGGTGTCGGCGTGCCCCGAGTGGTACCCCGACTTCGACATCCTCCACCTGGGCGAGCTGGGGGACGCCACGGCCAAGCTCTTCCGCCGCCTGGACCGGACGGTGGAGCGGCCCCGCGAGCAGCTCCGCCTGAAGACGTCCCAGCGCACGCCGCTGGAGGACTTCCCCCTGCCCGCGTACCACCTCGTCGACCTCGAGGACTACTTCCTCGCCTCCATCCAGTTCTCCAGCGGATGCCCCTTCCGCTGCGAGTTCTGCGACATCCCCGCCCTCTACGGGCACCGCCCCCGGCTCAAGACGCCGGAGCGGGTGTGCCAGGAGCTCGACGCCATGATGGAGGCGGGGCCCCCGAACGCCGTCTACTTCGTGGACGACAACTTCACCGGCAGCCAGAAGGCGGCGCTGGAGCTCCTTCCCCACCTGGTGGAATGGCAGAGGGAGAACGGCTACCGGGTGAGCTTCGCATGCGAGGCGTCCATCAACGTGGTGCGGAACGAGCGCATCCTGGAGCTCCTCAGGGAGGCGGCGTTCCACACCATGTTCGTGGGCATCGAGACGCCCGAGGAAGACGCGCTCCTGGGGATGTCCAAGAAGCAGAACCTCACCGTGTCCATCCCCGACGCCGTGGCGAAGCTGAACGGCTACGGCATCGAGGTGGTGAGCGGCATCATCCTGGGGCTGGACACCGACACCGAGGAGACGCCGGAGCACATCCTGTCGTTCATCGAGGCGACCAAGATCCCCATGCTCACCATCAACCTCCTGTACGCGCTCCCCAGGACCGCGCTGTGGGACCGGCTCCAGGAGGAGGGGCGCATCCTCTCCGACGGCGCCGGGGGGGAGGAGTCCAACGTCGACTTCCTCCTGCCCCGGGAGGCCGTGCAGGCGGGGTGGCTCCGCTGCGTGCGGGAGGCCAACGCCCCCGAGGCCCTCTACCGCCGCTTCCAGCACCAGGTGGAGCACACCTACCCCAACCGCCTGCGTCCCCAGGGGGGCCGCCGGGTGTCGGGTGCCGACGTGCGCCGGGGGCTGGGGATGCTGGCCCGCGTCCTGTGGAAGGCGGGCGTGCGCTCCGACTACAGGAAGAGCTTCTGGAAGCTCGCCCTGCCCGCGCTCCGGAGGGGCGACGTGGAGAGCGTGGTGCACGTGGGCATGGTGGCCCACCACCTCATCGAGTTCGCCCGGGACTGCCAGCGGGGGGTGGGGGAGTTCTCCTTCTACGCGCCGGAGGGGGCGGCCGCCGGGGAGGCGCCGGGCCTCGACAGAAATTTCCGGGCCGGCGGGCCCCGGGCGGAAAGAAGTAGCCGAGCGAGGGGGGGCTGCCCGAGGCCATCATCGGCATAAGATGATTCAGGAAAGCGACTTACACAGATCGCACCTTTCTGGCACGAGCGCTGCCGTCCAGCGGGGGGTCCCCCCGGAGCTCCAGAACGCCCCCGAGGCCCAGCCATGCGCCGCACGAGCGCCGTACCCACAGCCCTGTCCGCTCTCCTCACCCTCCTCGTGCTGGGCGCGTGCGGGGAGCCGCCCGCGCCCGTGAACCCCGCCCAGGGACCGCCGCCCTCCACGGCCGCCCTGGTCGTTCCCGAGCTGAAGCCGCTGCCCGTGCTGCACCGGAGCCAGCCCCTGACGTCCGACGAGGTCGCGTCGGCCCTGGTGGGACCCCGGGGAGCCGAGCTGGACCTGCCCCGGGCCGGGCTGCGCGTGTTCATCCCGCCCTACGCCGTCGCCCGCCTCACCCAGGTCACGGTCCGGGCCCGGGCGGGCGACCTGGTGGGGTACGAGTTCGAGCCCAAAGGGCTCCACTTCGGCCGCTCGGCCGTGCTGATCCAGGACCTCCGGGACCTGCGGGTGGAGGGCACGCCCGAGGCGCTGGTGGGGGCCTATCCCGAAGGCGAGCTCTCGCCGATGGTGGCCGTGCGGGAAATCCACCCCGTGCGCATCCTCCCGCCCGCCGAAGACGCCGCCCTGTCCTTCCGCATCCGCCACCTGTCCCCGTACGTCATCGCCCAGGGGATGAGCCCTCGCGCGGCCTTCAGGGTCACCGCCGAAGCCAAGGGCAGCCATCCGAGGGCGGGCGCCAGCCTGGCCGCCGCCGCCCCGGGCACCAGGAAGGGGGCCGCCCAGGGGACGAGGTAGGGCGGGCGCCGCGCTGGAGGGCGGCGCCGCTCAGGTGTGGGCCATGGGCGCCCGGCCCGACTCGCGGTCGTTGTCCGGGATCCCGGTCACGTCGGAGGCCTCGACGGTCTCCGGGGCCCCGCCGACCACGTCCTGGTTCTTCTGGAGGGCGAGATCCTTCATGGAGTCCCCGACCCACGTCACGAAGCGGAGGTGCGTCCCCCCGAACGGGTGGACCTCGGTGCGCTTGAGGATGGCCAGGTACGTTCCCGACCGCATGTGCACCCAGTAGGCCCGGTTCTGATCGTTGATGATGACGGCCTGGTTGGCGTTCATGTGGCTCTCGCCGATGGGCTGGACCCAGGCGCTGTAGCGACTCACCAGCGTGCGGATCTGGTCCTCGTAAACCGCCTGGGTGGCGATCTGGGGATCGTAGTTGGCGTAGAGCACGGCCAGCTCCTCCATGGTCCGGTCCGGGAGGTGGCCGTGGATGTGGTCCAGGGAGACGCTGAAGGACTGGATGAGCGACTCGACGAAGTGCTCCCCCTCGGTTCGGCTCACCGCGGCCTTCAGCCCGTCCACCGCCGCCGCCTTTCCCACGGCCGTGGCGGCCGCCACGATCTCGCCGCTGTGGTCCATGGCCGCGAGGGCCAGGCGGTAGGTGGCCAGGGAGGCGTCGGTGGCGACCGCCCGGGCCACCGCCCCGCTCAGGAGGCGGCCGAGCCCCGGGGTGGCCACGGCGAACAGCACGTCGATGAGGAGCGTCGCCATGGCCACCTGGTCGGCGGCGGCGTCCCGGAGCGCCCGCTCGTTCTCCGCGGCGGCGTGCACGTACTTCGTGAACGCCAGGTTCATCCGGAATCCGATGCGCTCCATGAGCCAGTCACGGTCGATGCCCGCCGCGCTGTCGTGCTGGCAGTGGATGCGGTCCGCCGGGCCCTGGACCACGTGGGCCAGCTCGTGGGCGAGGAGACGGCGCCCGGGGGCGGTGTCGGGCCGGAACCCCTCCCGGAAGTAGATGTCGCTGCCGTGGGTGAACGCCCGGGACCCGAGGTGGAGGTTCAGGCGCTCCGCCTCGGGACCGTCGTGGATGCGGACCGCTCCCAACCCGGACGGAACCCCCTCCTGGAGCTCGCGGCGGGTGTCGGCGGGGAGCGGCCGACCCTTCCCCTGGGCCCGGTGGAGGTCCCGCTGAAGGGCCCCGCCCATCTCGGGTCCCGCCGGGCGGCTCGGCGCCGGGGTGCCCGGGCGGAGCTCGCGGACCGCGTCCCCGCCGCCGGGGCGGAGGAGCTCGCCCGCGAAGCGGTTGGCCTCCCGTTCCCGGGGTCCCCCCCGCTCGCCGATGCGCAGCCCGGAGGCCGGGCTCCGGTGGGCGGTCTCCACCTCCGCTGAGGCCGGAGCCGGGGGACGCGTCCGGAGGGCCAGGCCCCGTGCCGTCGCGGGGGACCTCCCCGTGGTCCGAGGCGAAGGAGGGACCGCCTCCGTCCGGGCCCCGTCCCTGGCCGTTCGCGAAGCGGCACGTCGCATCGGTCGAACTCCTGCTCGAGGACTCGAAGACCTTTCCTAGGTACCTGGCGGACCCGCGACGGGTCAAGGAAGGCGCGGGTGGGGGAACGATGGGCGGCGCTCCGGGATACGGCTTCCGCGCGTCGCGTGAGAAGCCCCACGTTATCGAGGCGTCGCCGACGCCGTGACTTCGCATCTCCGAGGAAGGGCATGAAGGCTGAGAGAACACGACTGAACCGCCAGGAATGGTGGGCCGTCGGCACCTTGAGCGCCGTCTTCTTCCTGCGCATGCTCGGCATCTTCCTCGTGCTGCCGGTGCTGGGCCCGTACGCTAGCGAGCTTCGCGGAGCGACCCCGCTGCTGGTCGGGCTGGCCTACGGCGCGTTCCCCCTGCTGCAGACTGCATTTCAGGTGCCGTTCGGGTGGATGAGCGACCACATCGGCCGCAAGCCGTTGATCGCCCTGGCGCTCTGCCTGTTCACCGCCGGCAGTGTGTGGGCGGCCCTCGCCCACTCCATCTGGATGCTCATCGGCGGCATGGCGCTGCAGGGTTCCGGGGCCGTCGCCGCCGTCATCCTGGCGCTGGTGGCGGACCTGACGCGGCCGGAGGTCCGGACGCGCTCCATGGCCATCATCGGCAGCAGTATCGGGCTCGCCTTCGGCGTGGGCTTCGTGGGCGGGCCGCTCCTGGCCGGCCACCTGGGCGTCCCGTCGATCTTCGTGGTCCTGGCCGTGCTCACGCCCATCGCGCTGCTCGGCGTGCTGTTCGTCGTTCCCACCCCCGACCGGGAGCGGCACCGGGACGACATCGAGGTCTCCGTCGGCGGCTTCAGGGACGTCGTCACGAACCCCGACCTGCTGCGCATGGACAGCGGGATCTTCGTGCTGAACGGCACGCTCCGCGGACTGTTCCTGGTGGCGCCGTTTCTCCTATCCACGCTGGTGGAGCAGCAGCACCAGTGGCTGGTCTACCTGGGGGCGCTGCTGATCGCCGGCGTCGTGATGGTGCCGGCGATCATCTTCGCCGAGCGCGACGGCTACATGAAGGAGGCGCTGTACTTCTCGCTGCTGTCGCTGGGCGCGGGGCTGCTCCTGTTCACGAACGCGGGCCGCAGCGTGGCCTGGTTCTTCGTCGCCATCGCCCTGTACTTCGTCGGCTTCAGCCTGCTCGAAGCCATCATGCCTTCGCTGTTGACGCGGCTGGCCCCCGCCAACAACCGGGGGAAGGCCACGGGCATGTTCAACATGAGCCAGTACCTCGGCTCGTTCGGTGGAGCCCTGCTCGGCGCCGTGTTCCTGAGGGGCGGCGAAGGCAACGACATCGTGGTGGGTTCCCACTACGGGTGGCTGTTCGTGGTCCTCACCTGCGGGGTCGCGGTCTGGGCCTGGATCGCGTGGAAGCTCCCCCTGCCTGCACGCCAGCGGGCCGCCGGCTCCCCGCGAGTTCGACCCGAGCCACGAACCACAGGCGATCGGGGTCGAAGCGAGGGGGGACGAGGTCCACGCTGACGCCGAGGGTCCGCCCCGCCACCTCCACCCGGTTCTCGAATCCCGCGGGCAGGGGGAGGGGCTGGAGGATCGAGGAGGGCAGGCTGAAGCGGAAGCCCTCCTCCAGCAGATCGCGGAGCATCGCTTCCATGTGCTCCCGGGAGATGGCGAGCCCGCAGTTGAAGATCCGGTCCTGCTCGGCCAGGATCGCGCGCACCCGGGCCCAACTTTGCGGCGTGGGTCGGGGGCTCACCGACACCTTCTCCTCCACAGTCGGCACAGCCCACAGGCCGGCGCTGTCCTGCTCGATGCGGATGCGGGCGTGGACGCGGTGGATCCCTGGCTCGACGGTGCCCGAGAACCGCTGCCGGACGGAAAAGTCACCGCACGCGACGCCGACGACGCGTCGCGCGTCCCACTTGAAGTCCAGGACCACCTCTCCCTCGCCGCTTCCAACCTGGACGGGAACCGTCACGGACAGGTGCTGGCTGTCAGGGACGGCGATGAGGACGGAGTCGGCGCGCAGCACCGCGTCGATGCGCTCGATGGTGAGGTTCAGAGTCCAACGCCCCACGGTCGGGTTCAGGGGCCCGATATGCACGCGGACGTCGTCGCCAGCCTTCACCACGGCCGGGTGGCGGAGGTGGAGGCGGACGTTTCCGAGGTAGGCGTCCGCGGCCGCCGTCAACACCTCCGTCAGCATGGGCGTGCCCAGGCCGATGACCAGGTCGTCCCTCCCCGCGTGGGCGTCGGCGAGGAGGCTGCCGACGTCGCGTCCTGTGGCGGCGAGGGAGTCCTGCAGACGTCCCACCTCCCGCTGCAGCGTCCGCAGCGCGTCTTCGGAGGGCGCGGGCGCGCACGAGGCCGCCCCCGTCGCGACCGCGAGGATCCAGGCGAGGCCGCAGGGCGACCGTATCACGGCCGTGCTCCTCCTTCGGGGACGCGGACGTCGAGGACCACCAGCAGCCGATCCTCCCCGACCCGGACGTCGTGGATGCGCACATCGAGGGGAAGCCGCGCTGCGGCGATGCTCACCTCGTCCTCCTCCACCGCAGGTAGCTCCAGGCTACGCAGGATGCGGACGGGGATCCGGACCTCCCGGACCAGGGCCGTCAGCTCCCCCACAGGGCGGCGGGCGAGGGCGTCGAGGAGCCGTTCCGCCGGGGGAGATAGCCCGGCGACCCGCACGTCTCGCGTCCTCACACCCAGGATTTCGACCCTCGCCCGGAGAGAGCCGCGCTCCTCATCCAGGCCGATGACGTCGAGGGTGCCCACGATCTCGACGTCGGCGACCACGTCCTCCTGGTCGACCCAGGCGACGCGTCCACCCAGGGTGACCAGCGCCACCGCGCCGCGGAAGTCCACGTCGGCGCGCTCGACGGTGATCCGGAAGCGGTCGGCCGTGGTCTCGAAAGGCAGGTCGGCGGCCAGCAGGGCGCCGACGAGGGATGCTGGTACGGCGACCACAGCGTCCGGCGGATAGGCCTCCCGATCGGCAGCGAGCTCCTGCTCGAGCGCCGCCTTCTCCCGCTTCAGGACCTCGTGCTCGAGCCGCCGGTCGGCGGCGTCGGCACCCGAGCATGCCTCGAGGACCAGGGCAGCCAGGACGACCGCCTCGAGACCGTGCCACACGCGGCCGCGGCGGCGAGCTCTGGGCGCCGCGGGGGTGGGGACGCTCGTGGGGGACATGGGAACCTCCGGGTACGCTTCAGCCAGGTGGCACGCACCACCCAACCTTCTGCTACACCCGCCGCTGATACCACAGGATCACGTCGGAGATGCGCACGCGGCCCGCTGCGGCGCGGAAGATGAACACGTTCCCCACCGTGCTGCTGAGCTCCGCGGCGGAGAACGCCTCCCACAGCCCCCGGACGTGGTCGCCTTTGATGGTGACGGTTTCGATGCCCAGGAGCTGGAACTTGAGGGAGATCTCGAGATCCACCTGGGGTGTGAAGGGCGGGTTGTGGAGGGGCCGAGCCTTGTAGCAGAGGACGGCCTTCGCCTTTCCGGTCCCCGCTACCAGGTCGTTGGGCGGAAAGAAGGGGTTGAGCTCCCGCTCCTCGCCGTTGTCGAGGTCGAAGGTCCCGTCCCTCAGGACCGCGTAGTCGGCCAGCGTCTTCGCCATGTCTGCCTCCTGGTCCGGGAGCCAGCCCGTTCTGCCACGGTACGCCCGCGCACCGAGGGCGACAAGCGATTTCCATCGCCCGCGGAGGTGGCCGCGCCGTCGAGCTACGAGACGTCGTCGGACCGGCCCACGTCCTCCTGGGGCTCCTCCGATCGGACGGCGAGGCGACCGATGTCCTCACCCGCTCGATGCTCTGAGCCCCGTCCGATCCTTGACAGGTTCGACGAGGCGCGTGAGTCCTGGGGCAGAGCAGGTTCCTGTCCTCTCCAGACCGAGCGTCCAGGATGCCTTCCTTCAGGTTCTACCGGACCAATATCTCCCAGGCCTTCTGGTGTTCCCTCGCTGATGGGCAGGCATCCTTCCGCCCGGCTGTGATCCCTGGCGACCACGGGCCGGACTCCATCGCCTGGTTCGACGAGCTCTTCAAGGGGGGCCTTCGCCTGCCGTCGGGCGGGGACAAGCCGATCACCATGCTCATCACGGGTCCTCCCGGCAGTGGCAAGACCACCCTGGCCATGGAGATCTGCTACCGACTGGCTCGCAACGAACCCGCGTTCGAGGGCGCAGACCGCCCCAACTCCGAATCTCTCTTCTCTCTCTACATATCGACGGACCAGGAGGCCGAGCGCCTGATCGACAATGCCAGAAGCTACGGGTATGAGGACGTCGATTTGCACATCGTCGATTTCGCAAGGGACGATCAGAAGCCGGAAGAGCACGACGTCAACCGGGTGGCGGTATGGGGACAAGACCGCATCCGACAGCAGCTCGACCAGACGAAGGCAGATAACCTCGCGGAGATCGTGATCGGCGCTGTCGAGATCCTTGGAGGGGTTCTCGCTCGTGTTCGGGCCACCCCGACGATCACCAAAGCGTTGAGAGACCGGATCGCGCGTCTCTTCTATGAAGACCCCGGGACGGCGGGGTCCCTGGAACGACTTCGGCCGGACATCATCGTCGTCGATAGCCTCAACATCGTCCCCCAACACGACCAGGAAGATTTCTTCCAGAAGTACATCGAGGCGACGTCTTCTGGCGGGAAGCTGGTGATCTTCGTCCTGGATTCGGCTTCAGCGGACCAGCGTCATGAGATCTGGGAGTACGCCTGCGATATCGTCGTCCGCCTGGACTATGGTACCCGGAGCGAGTACTACCTCCGCACCGTGGAGATCGTGAAAGCCAGGTACCAGAGCCACGTCTGGGGCGTCCAGCAGTTGAAGATCTACGAGGAACCCGACCTCAAACGCGTCTCCGATGCTCCGACGGAAGATCTGAAGGCGTGGAACGAGCGGCTGCGTCGTGGACATCCCTACAGAAGGGAAGGAGGGATCTTCATCTATCCTTCGATCCACTACTATCTCTCTCGCTACAAGAGACGGGGTCCGACGACGGCGCCCATGTTCGCATCGACGAGGCCCGAGCTCACGGGCGTACTCGATCGAGGCTTCCCGGAAGGCCGTTGCACCGCCTTCATCGGAACAAGGGGAGGCCACAAGAGCCACTTCGGCTATCTGCATCTCCTCCATCGACTCTTGGGTGCGGAGGACCAGGACGAGGTGGGTGTGGGATCTGCAGTGCTCCATGATGGGGAGGCAGCCCTGGTGGTTTCCCTCCGGGACGACGAACGCATGACCACGCAGACCATCACGTCCATCATGGCGACGGAGTTCGACCATGTGGGAAATGTGAAGGAAGCGGGGAGGATTCTGGAGGACCTGCGTCGTCTGGACCGCCTGGAAGTCCTCTACTATCACCCCGGCAACATCACGCCCGAGGAGTTCTTCCACCGAATGTTCGTCAGCATCCATCGTCTGAAGAGGGGTGGGCGGAAACTCACCGTCCTCTTCAACAGCCTCGACCAGTTGAAGAGCCGCTTCCCGCTCTGCGCCGAGCAGAAGATCTTCGTTCCGGGCATTATTGAGTTTCTATCCGGTGAAGGGGCCACCAGCATCTTCATCGCCGTGGATGAGCCCGGACAGCCGGCGGAGCAGTATGGCCTCTTGCCGATGGCCGATCTGATCCTGGCGTTCTATCCACGGAGGTTCCGTTTCGACGACTATTACAATCATCTCAACGAGGTGCGGAAGCTGGATGGCGCGAAGGGAGAGCTACGGGCGCGGATCGCCGAGATGCGGGAGGATCGCATCCAGTTCATCGAGGAGATCGTCCTACAGGTCGTCCGCTTCGCCGGAGGGCAGCGGGCCGGCGCGCAGGGACTCCTCGAACTGGTGGATGACACCAGCAGAGGTCTATACGAGCGGGCGGGACTTCAGTTCACCCAGCTGAGCGCGAAGCACCATCTCGGATTCCCGTCGCAGAACCGGGTGGGGATGGGCCCGGAGGGCTTCGGTACGCCTCCGGCGATACACCATTGACGCGCCTACGGGGGGCGGCAGACGAACCGCGTCCGGGGCCTCCTGGACGCGGCCTTCGGGCCGGCGCCGGCCGGGCGGTGGACCCAGGCTCGGAGAGGGTCTCCCGGCCGCCGCCAACGTCGAGGGTCCTGGAGGCGATTGACCCAGGCGCGCGGCCCCATCTACCTTCTCAACGAAACCACTGAGCGCAAACCCATACTCCCTCCTGACCGTTCAAGCCATAGTGTTATATACGGGGCCATAGCTCAGCTGGGAGAGCGCCTGCTTTGCAAGCAGGAGGTCGGCGGTTCGATCCCGCCTGGCTCCACTGTGTTTAGGGCAGGCCCCGCTACGCTTCTGGCGCTGCGGGGCTCTCTGCTTTCGGGCGCTGTGTCCAGAAGTGTCCGTAGGTTGCCCACGGGCGGGTCGCGCGCTACGACGTCCTCGACCCGTACGACGGTGCCGCCCTCGGTTTGTGGCGTCCGTCCCTCCGCTGCACCTTGCCTCGTACCGCAGGGCGCTCCGAGGGGAATCCGAGGAGCCGCCCCTTACCCCAAGCTAGGAGGGGACCGTGGCCGACAGCGTCTACAAGGTGATCGAGCTCGTGGGCACGAGCACGGAGAGCTGGGAGGCGGCCGCCCGCGCGGCGGTGGAGCGCGCGGCGGAGAGCCTCCGGGACCTCCGCATCGCCGAGGTCGTGGAGTTGGATCTGCAGATCGAGGAAGGCAAGATCCGGGCGTACCGCACCAAGCTGAAGGTGAGCTTCCGCTACGAGGGCGGATGACCCGGCGCCGACCGGCACGTCAGATCCCGAAGTGGACGCCTGGCCCAACGTAATGGATCTGCTCCCGGAAGAACTGTCCGTAGGGCGAGAGGCCGTCGTAGTACTCCAGCAGCAGGCGCCGTGGACAGGAGGTCGGCGGCGGTGGGGCGCCATCGCGGCCGCGGGACCTCGGGGGGCACGTTGTGTTTGAAACCCGTGTCGGCGTCGCGCCGCGGAGAGAATCGGGCTCTCGCCATCGCGTGGGGGACCGGAGGATGGTTGCCCTCACGATGCGAGGGGGGCATTCTCAAGCTGGCAACCTTCCGCTCCAGCCGACCGCGCGCCGCTGAACCCTCCGGGCGGCGGGGTCGTCGCCCCTATCCGCGCGGGTCCTGACGTTCGTCCGTCGGCTCCGGCTGGTTGAGGACCACCACGCGCTGAGCGGACTTGTCGACCCTCGACAGGGTTTCCTTCCTGAACCGGAAGGCATCGGGGACGCAGGGGATGAAGAATCGGGATGTGCCGATCCCCACCACCCGGATGTCTCCGAAATTCATCAGCCGCGACGCGATGCCGCTCTGCTCGATGTCGAGCCGCTCCACCTTGTCCAGGGAGAGCTCGTGGAGCGAGCTGTTCAGCAGCCCCAGCTTCAGGATGACGCGGCGATTCGTCAGGGCGAACTCGGTGGTGAGATAGTCCAGGAAGTGGGCGGGGACGAGGAAGAGGCCCACGAGGACGAGAAACCCGCAGGCCAGGGCGACCAGCCCCGCGGGAATGGCCAGGAAGTTCTCCTGCCCGGACCAGTGGAGCGTGAGGGCCGCGGCGACCAGCCCGGTCACGAGAAAGAAGACCCAGCGGCCCAGAGGGACCAGAAACAACCCGGGATGGCACCTGCCTCCTACCTGGACCTCCTCACCATCGAGCATGTGCTTCCAGATGTAGGCCATCGCCTTCTCCTGGGTGGGGGGATGATGGCCCAGAATGGGTGCGATTCCGCTGATCGCGCAACGCCGCTCGGCCTGGGCGTAGGTCCTCCTCCATCCGATCCCCAGGGCGCGGCGCTCCGGTCCCGCCTGCGCCGGGACTCCGCACCTCTCCGTGTCATGGTCGCCTTCTACTTCCGGGCAGCCGCCGCCCCGGCTTTGGTCCTGGTGGTGGTCGCGCCGGCCATGTACCGCCTCTGGCACCTGGCGGGCATGGCATCCTTCACGCAGAGGGCACGGGGACGCCGCGGCGCTGGGCGCGCAAATCGCGCCCCACCGCGCTCAGGACGTACGCCGGCGCTCGGATCAGAAGCGTCGCCCTGGGCGCGTCGCCCGGGAGATGATCAGGCGTCCGGTGGAGATGCGGCGCTCCGGTGCGGGATCGACCGCTGGTGGAGGAGCGCGTGGGCCTCCTTCGTCCCCACGGGCGGGGAGAATAGGAAGCCCTGGGCGGCATCGCACCCGATGCGGCGGAGATTGGTGGCCTGGTCCTCCGTCTCCACCCCCTCCACCACGGTCAGGATTCCGAGGCGTCGGGCCAGCTCGAGGATGGTTTCCACCATCTCCGTCCCACCCTCGCAGGTGACCTTGCTCACGAAGCTCCGGTCGATCTTGATGGTCCGGATGGGCAGGTCGCGGAGGTAGGCCAGGGTGGAGTAGCGGGTGCCGAAATCGTCGAGGCAGAGGTCGATCCCCAGGGCCTCGATCTCCGCCATGGTCTGGTCGAGGCCTGCCGTCCGCTCCACGAGGGCGTTCTCGGTGATCTCGATCCTCAACGCCGCCCCGGGGAGTTCGAAGGTTTCCAGGAGACCCCGGAGCTCGGCGGCCAGGCCGGGAACCCTGAGCTGCTGCGGGGAAACGTTCACGGCCATCATGGGGACGTCGTCCACCTCCTGCCGCCACGCTGCGGCCACGGCGCAGACCTCGCGGAGGACCCATCTGCCGATGGGGACGATAAGGCCCGACTCCTCCGCCACAGGGAGGAACTCCGCTGGGGGCAGCACGCCCCTCTCCGGATGTCGCCACCGGAGGAGGGCCTCGAAACCGGTGAGCTCGCGGGTCCCCATGGAGATGAGCGGCTGATACTGGATGAACAGCTCCTCCCGCTCCAAGGCTCGCTGGAGAGCGGTCTCGGTGGTGAGGCGGGCCACGACCCGCTCGTGCATGACCTCGTCGAAGACCGCCCACCCCCGCCCCCCGGCGCCCTTGGCCACATACATGGCCGTGTCCGCGTCCCGGATCATGTCCTCCGGGGATCGGTAGTCGGATGTGCTGAGGACGATGCCCACGCTCGCGCTGACGTAGATCGGGTGACCGAGGACGTCGAACGGCTCCGCCAGGCCCTCGTGGATGCGGGACGCCAGCATCTCCGCCTCCTCGGGGCCGGGGACGTCCAGGAGGAGGATGGCGAACTCGTCGCCCCCCAGGCGTGCCACGATGTCCTCGGGACGGACGAGGTGGCTCAGCCGCTCCCCCACCACGACGAGGAGCTCGTCGCCCCAGCGGTGCCCCAGGGAGTCGTTGACGAGCTTGAAGCGGTCGAGGTCGACGAACAGAATCGCGAAGCGGGCACCGGGCTTGAACTGCAACCGGTCCAGCAGCCGGCCTACCCTCTCGATAAAGAAGGTGCGGTTCGGAAGCTGGGTCAGCCCGTCGTGGAGGGCCGCGTGGTGCAGCCGTTCCTCGGCATACCTGCGGTCCGTGACGTCCCGGACGATGCACTGGTAGGTGCCGGCCTCGCCCTCGGTCCCCGGCTCCCCGGTGACGGAAATCAGGGCCAGCAACTCTCGCCCGTCCCGTAGCCGAAGCCGATGCTCCGCCTCCCGAACGGACCCCTCGTCGTCCACCTGGTCGCAAAGGCGCTGCCAGTCGCCGGCCTCGGCGAAGAACTTTGCGGCGTTCAGCTCGAGGAGACGCTCCGGGCGGTCGTCCAGGAGTTGGACCAAGGCGGGGTTGACGTCGAGGAGCCGGCCACCACCGTCGGCCACCCACACGCCATCGTGACAGCCATCGAAAAGCGCTCGGTAACGCTTCTCGAAGGACACCCGGATTGGTGGCTCCTCACCGTTGTTCGCGGCGGTTTTCCTCATGTCCTTCTCGGCAGACGGCACATCCATTCAATCTGCGGCCTATCGATGCGGCGGCGCCAGCGTCGCGAGCCATCCGCCGTGACGGGACGCTCGGCGGACTTCTCCCGCCGAGCGCCCCTATTCACACGGCGCTACGGCGCGGGCTTGATACCGTACTCGCCCCAGGTGACCACGTCGGAAATGGCCGCCCCGAGCTCCTGGGGGGTGAAGACGCAGTGGCCGTACGCCGGCACCTGCCGCTGCACGAGCAGGTCCGCCGCCCCCTGGGCGGTGACGGCGGCCAGGTAGGAGGCCTGGTTGAAGCCGGGCACGACGGGGTCGCGGGCGTCGGACAGCATCAGCATGGGGATCCGCAGGTCGCCGGACGGCTCGTAGTTGTGCTCGAGGGCGGCCAGGGCGCTCGGCGACGCGTCGAACCGTCCCACCGCGGCGTTGATCGCCTGCATCACGGCCGGCGGCAGCGAGGCGCTGGAGTACACCGTCGTCTCGTTGTCGAAATACGGCCGGCCCTTCGTCAGAACCTCGTCCAGTAGGTCGCCGGCGTTGCCCAGGAGGGCCTCCGCGATCGACTCGCCCAGCTCGGCGGGCAACGCGAAGGGAACCGGCGTCTGGTCGATGGCGGCGAGGGTGAGCGCGGGCCCGGGGTTGGCGGTCATAGCCGCGACGGCCGGGCCCACGATGTCCGCCACGGGGTCGGTTCCGGGCGGCAGGTGGGCGGCGTCACCCGGGAGCACGCCGGGGTACAGGACGTCGAAGATCGCGCGCACGTGGGCATGGTAGTCGAAGAGCCGCCGTGTCCCCCCCGCGACGGCACAGGCCGCCAGGGCGCCCCGGAACCTCCTGGGGTAGGTCTCGGCCAGCTTGATGGCGATCAGCCCGCCCATGGACGCGCCACCGAGGTACACCCCCTGCGGCTGTCCGAACTTCGAGGTGAAGAGCCCGAGAAGCTGGAGGGTCCGGATGGTGCCGTCCTTCACGTCCCAGCCGTTCTCGGAGAAGCTCGAGTAGGCGAGGGCGAAGCCCTGGGGCACCAGCAGACCGGCGAACGACTCCGCCTCGGGGGGAAGGACGACCGGCTCGCCGGGCGCGACGAACCCGTGGGCGTACACCAGGAGCAGGCCGTTCCAGTTCGCGGGCACCACGAAGCGGTAGAGCGCGCCGGGACCGGTCGACCCGTCCACGACCTGGGTGGCCCCGGGGGCAACATCGTACTGGGGAGGCAGCGGGGTGACGGGGGCGCTACCGTCGACGCAGGCGGACGCCAGCACGAGGCACGCGGCCGCGAGAAGGGAGCGGGCAGACATGGCGACCTCCGGGGCTGTCGGACGACCGCGGGAGCGGAGGGGACCCGGCGGCCTGTCCAGATGTGGCACGATAGCCGCTCCTGCTCGGGGCCAACAGGGTCGCCGCGCGGCGACCTCTCGGCGCCTGGGATCCGGAGGGGGCGGGGGCTGGAAAGGCGGGACCGGGGTAGGCGCGTCGCTTGACGCCCCGGGGTGCCGGGTCCGACGTTGCCCTTCCTGCCAACCCCGACCGGGAGGAAGCGTGGCCGACAGCGTCTACAAGGTGATCGAGCTCGTGGGGACCAGCACCGAGAGCTGGGAGGCGGCGGCCCGGAGCGCGGTGGAGCGGGCGGGTCGCAACCTCCGGGACCTCCGCATCGCCCAGGTCGTGGAGATGGACCTCCAGATCGAGGACGGGAGCGTGCGCGCCTACCGGACGAAGGTGAAGGTGAGCTTCCGCTACGAGGGGGAGTAGCAGCTCAGGGTTCAGCCCCGCCGCACCACCAGCCGCACGCTCCCCCGGTTGTTGCCGTAGAAGTTCCAGGCGTCGTTGGCGTAGGCGTACAGGTAGCCCGACGTCTGGGGCGTATATGTGCACCCGTTGCCGATGACGAACGCCTCGTGGGGGACGAGCTTTCCGTTCTCGTCGGCGCCGCTTCCGCTCGCCACCGCCCCGACCAGGCAGAACCAGGGCACGCGCTGACCTCCGATCCGCTCGTGGCGCTTGGTCATGAGGAAGTCCGCCTGGGTCTTGCCGGTGAGCTTCTTGAACAGCCCTTCGGCCTCCCCCAGTATGGAGCCGATCAGGCGGAGAGCCTCCTGGGGTTTGAAGTGCCCTTCGGAGGCGCCGTCGGGGCCGCTCGCGATGTCCCGGTCCAGCCACTCGCCGCTCGCCTCGAAGGCGTAGGCCGTTCCCGCCTCCAGCCAGAGCCCGGTGGGATTCCAGGGGTTCATGGCGTACACGCTGAACTCGTGGGATCCGCCCTCTCCCAGCGTGGGCACGGTGGGGCGGTATGGCGCGTCGCTGATGGGGGGGCACTTCCGTCGCTCCCGGACGGAGGTGTGCAGGGGGCTCTTCGGGTCGTCGAGGCGAGGCACACCCCGGGGGCGGTTGGGAAGCAGCTTGAAGACGTCGACCCATGATTCGTGCAGGACGCCGAGGGGGTTCGGCTTCACCTGCGCGACCATGTCGGGCTCGAACCCGATACCCAGCGCCCGCGCCTCGTCGATCATCCAGGCCAGGGCGCCGTCGGAGAGGTCGATCTCCCGGTAGCCGCCCCCCACGTCGCTGTGCACGCCGGGAAACCACACCTGCTTCAGGTCGCTCTCGCCGTCTTCGGGCTCGACCCACAGGGTGGGCTGGAAGCTCTCACGCAGCTCGTCGAGGGCCACGGCGTGGCGGGCGTGATGCACCAGCCGCCCCAGGGTGGTGTCGTGGAAGTCGTGCTCGTCGGTGGAGTCCAGGAGGTCGAGCAGCGCCAGGTCGTCGGGGATGCCGAGGGCGCCCACCGTGTCCCAGACGCCGATGAGGTGGATGGGGACGTCGATGTCCCCGTCGGCCGTGTGCAGCCACCCGGCGGGCCAGTCGCGCTTGTCCGCCTTGCGCTCACGGTAGCCCTCCTGGAAGACGTGCTCGACGCGGTCCCACCCTTCCTTGGGCTCCAGCCCCTCCAGCCGGAGCAGCCCGCAGCGGCCGATGAGGCCGCCCAGGCTGCGCACCGTGTACGCTCCGCGGCTGAAGCCGAACAGGCAGATGCGGTCGCCGTCCTCGTAGTGGCGGCACAGCCACTGGTAGGCGCTCATGATGTTCTTGTTGAGCCCGCTGCCGGTGGCGCCCCCGGCGGCGCGTTCGAGCCACCCGGGGTCGGTGCCGACGCCGGGATGGTAGTAGCGCACCTGCTCGCTCCCGTCCTCCGCCTTCTCGGCCAGGGCGTTGTGCAGCCGGACCACGTTGGTGGGGATCGGGACACCCGCGTTGCGCTGGTCGGCGGTGTTCCACGTGCCGTCGCAGCACGCGATGAGGTGCTTCATGGTCGACTCCGGGTGTGGGCTCAGCAGAGGGGCGTCACGTCGCAGAGGAAGGCCTTGGTGAGGTCCACGTTCACGATCACCTTCGCGCCGCCCCTGTCGTGGAGCCCGATCACGCCCGCCGTGACCCAGGCGAGGCCGGCACCGAAGCCGGCCGCCAGGCGGACGCCGCCGCCGCCCCCCCAGGGGTGGACGGTCCCCAGAGCGACGGGGCCCCAGTACCCGAGGTTGGCGTCGCCCGTGGGGAAGAGCACGCCGAGGCCGAGCTCTCCGGTGAGCTGGACGTCGTGGGTGCGCACGCCGGCGGCGGCGAAGCCGTTCAGCACCGCCCCCGGCTCGTCCACGAGGGCGTCGTCGTCTCCGCCCCCCAGGTCGTCCAGGAGGTTCAGGCCGGCCAGGGCGGTGAAGCCGTCGGCGTAGCCGAGGCTGAGGATGGGCTGGGTCAGCACCTGGGCCCGGGCGCCGTGCGCCGGGGCCAGGGCCAGGAGGAGGGCGGCGATGGCGGTGGTGAGGCGGGCGGGGGCTCGAAGGCTCATCCATCCTCCAGGAATCGGCGGACGCGGGTCGCGACGCGCACATCGACGCAGAGGCGCGCGTGGTTCTGGGTGTGGGTGCCGAAGAGCCGCACGGAGTCGTTGTACGCCGCATCCCCCCACGCCATGGTCCGGGCGAAGGGCACCAGCGTGTCGCCCGACTGCTCCTTCATCACCAGGCGCCCCTCCTCCTCGCTGTCCCGGACCAGGGCCTGGGCGGTCTTCTGGTTGGTGCCGAGGAACGCGCGCACCTCGACGGCGCCGAAGGTCTCGAAGGGGCGGCGGAGGGTGTCCTGGGTTTCCCGGGCCCGCGTGAGGAGGTCATCCTCGATCCCGTTCTGCCCGGGCCACCCGTCCAGGGTGAGGATCTGGTCCTCGTCCGGCCGGGGGTCGCCGTGGGAATCCTCCACGCACGGCCACGCCGGGAGCATCTGGTAGAGGGACGGCCAGGTGCGGGCCATGTCCCGGGCCAGGAGGCGGTTCTCGTCGCCCAGGGACGACGACCCGGGCAGCAGCGCCTCCAGCGCGTTCAGCGTTCCGGCCAGGGGGCTCCCGACCAGGACGACCCTGGAGACCAGCCGCTCCCACTGGTCGGCCCCGGCCACCTTGCTGGCGAGGACGATGATCAGCCCGCCCTGGGAGTGCCCGATGAGGTTCGCCCGCTCCCCCTCGCGGCCGAGACGGACGTCCAGGTCGTCGACGAGGCGCTCCGCGTTCCAGCGGACGTCGGCGCGCCAGTCGTACCCCCACCCCTCGTAGTCCAGGAGGTCGTAGGGCGTGCGTGAGACCTCGCCGAAGGCGAGGTCCCGCCCCGGCTGGAGCGACGTGCGCGCCGGGGCGAGGTTGCCGGGCGTGTGCTCCATCGACATGAGGGCGACCCACTCCTCCTTGGGAGCCCCCCCCAGGCTCGTGGCGACGAGGGGCAGCCCCACCCGCACGGCGTTGTAGATCTCCCGATCGCCGTCCCCGTGGTCGATGAGGGTGGTCGCCTGCGTGCCGGGCACCAGCAGTGGTTTGGCCATGGGGTGGAGAATCCCGTCCGGCCCGCCTGAGCGCAATCCCGCCGTTCCCACCTCGGCGTCCGCGCCCCGGGGTCGCCCGCCGGGAGCGGCCGGCGCCGCCCCGTCTAACATTGCGCTCCGCTGCGGTGTCCCAGGTTCAGATACGTGACGTGACAAGAACCGGCGGCCGCTTGGCCCCCGGCCTTTCCATCGGTCGGAAGACCCGCATGCGACATGACGTGGCAGGGGCCTCGGGACGGCGCCGGGCCGCCCCTCCCGAGGTCGTCCTGGTGGCCCTGGTGCTCCTGGCGGCGGGGTGTGCGCCGGGGCCGCCGCGGGTGGGCGGCGCCGCCGGCGCGGCGCCCTCGCCCCACGAGCTCTGGCGTCCGCCGCCCGAGGCCCGGGCGCTGCCGCCGGCACCGAGCGCCGCGTTCGCCGCCCCCGCGGCGCTCCCGGCCGACCTGGCCGCCGCCGCCCGCGACCTCACGCTCACCCAGGTGGTGGCCCTGGCCCTGGAGAACAACCCGGCCACCCGGGCGTCGTGGCTCCAGTCCCGCTCGGCCGCCGACGCGTACGGGGAGAAGCGGGGGGCGCTCCTCCCGGAGATCTCCGTGGGGGCGACCGCGCTGGCCAACCAGCAGGTGGCCAACTCGGTGCGCTTCGGGGGGCAGCGCACGCAGGTGACGCCGTCGGTGACCCTCTCCTGGCTGGTGTTCGACGTGGGCGGCCGCGCGGGGGCCCGGGACGCCGCGAAGGAGGGGCTCTTCGCCGCGGGCTTCAACCACGACGCGGTGCTGCAGAACACGGTGCTCCAGGCCGAGCAGGCGTACTTCGCCTTCATGGCCGAGCAGGCCCTCCTCTCGGCCCAGCAGGCGTCGGTGGACGAGGCCCAGGCCAACCTGGAGGCCGCCCAGCACCGCCACGACGTGGGGCTGGCCACCATCGCCGACGTGCTCCAGGCGCGCACGGCCCTCTCCCAGGCCCAGCTCGCGGCGGAAACCACCCAGGGCACGCTCCAGGCGGCCCGGGCCTCGCTGGCGGTGTCCATGGGGCTGCCGGCGAACCTCCCCTTCGACGTGGCGCCTCCGCCCGACTCGACGCCGGTGGCGTCCGTCACCCAGGACGTGGACGCCCTCATCGACCGGGCGGTGCAGAACCGGCCCGACCTGGAGGCGGCGGTGGCCCGGGCCCGCCAGGCCCAGGCGACGGCCCGCTCGACCCGGGCCCGCTCCTTCCCCTCGCTGTCGCTGAACGGCACGGGGGGCCGCACCTACTCGGACACCCCCGAGTTCAGCGGCGGCAGCTACAGCCTGTCCCTCTCCCTGGGGCTCCCGGTCTTCACCGGCGGGGCGAACGTGTACGCCGACGCGGCGGCGGGCGCCGACGCCGACGCGGCCGTGGCCCGGGCGGAGGGGATGCGCCAGCAGGTCGTGCAGCAGGTGTTCACGTCCTACTACGCGCTGCAGACGTCCACCCAGCGGGTCCATACCACCGACGACCTCCTGGCCAGCGCCACCCAATCGGAGCAGGTGGCCCGGGGGCGCTACGAGGAGGGGGTGGGGACCATCCTCGACCTCCTCACCGCCCAGGGCGCGCTGGCCGACGCCCGGGCCCAGCAGAGCCAGGCCCGCTGGAGTTGGCTCGTGTCGCTGGCCCAGCTCGCCCACGACGTGGGGGTGCTGGCACCCGACGGCACGGCCGACCTCTCCCTCTCTCCGGACTCCGCGGGCCGCTAGCCCCGGCAGGAATAGCATGATGACCTTCGCGTCCAACCCGACCCCCCGCCGTCCCGGCTCCCGCGGGGTCGCCTCGCTGGCCGCCCTCCTCGTCGTGGGGGCGTGTGGCGGGTCGAAGGGCCCGGCCGACCCGCCCCCCGTCCCGGTGGCGGTGACCAGCGCGGTCCAGGGGGAGGCGCCCTACGTGGTGGTCGCCGACGGCTCGGTGGAGCCGCTCCAGACGGTCTCGGTGGAGGCCCAGGTCGGGGGCGTTCTCACCTCCGTGGACTTCACCGAGGGACAGGAGGTGGCGGCGGGGCAGCCTCTCTTCCACATCGACCCGCGCCCCTACCAGGCGGCCCTCAGCCAGGCCGAGGCGAACCTGGCCCGGGACGCCGCCCAGGCGGCCAACAGCCAGCGCGACGCGGAGCGCTACCAGAGGCTCGCGGCCCAGGACTACGTGACCCGCTCCCAGGCCGACCAGGCGGCCGCCACCGCCCAGGCCCAGGCCGCGGTGGTGAAGGCCGACAGCGCGGCGGCCGAGGCGGCGCGCCTCAACCTGGCCTACACCGTCATCCGGGCGCCCATCTCGGGGCGGACGGGCTCCCTCCTGGTGCGGCAGGGCAACCTGGTGCGGGCCAACGCGGCCACGCCCCTGGTGGTCATCAACCAGATCCGGCCCATCCTGGTGCGCTTCTCGGTGCCCGGGCGCGTGCTGCCGCTGGTGCAGCGCTACGGCGCCGACGGCACGCTCCGGGTGCAGGCCGACCCGGTGGAGGGGGATTCGGCCAGCGCCGAGGAGGGCACCCTCACCTTCGTCGACAACGCCGTGGACGCCCAGACGGGCACCGTGCTCCTCAAGGCCCGCTTCGCCAACACCGACGAGGCGCTGTGGCCGGGCGAGTACGTGCGGGCGCGGCTGCGCCTCTACGTGGATCCGTCGGCGCTCCTGATCCCGGCCACGGCGCCGGTCAGCGAGCAGAACGGCAGCTTCGTCTTCGTGGTGGACGACTCCCTCCGGGCGCAGCGGCGGCCGGTGCGCATCGGCCGCACCCTGGACGACCAGGTGGTGGTGGAGAGCGGCCTGCAACCGGGGGAGCGGGTGGTCACCGACGGCCAGTCCCGCCTCTTCGAGGGGGCCCGGGTCCTCATCAAGGGCGCCGCGCCGGCGACCCAGGCCGCCGGCCCGGCGGGGGGAGGCCACACGTGAACGTCTCCGGGCTGTTCATCCGCCGCCCCGTGATGACCACGCTGGTGATGGCGGCCATCCTCATCTTCGGCGTGGTGTCCTACCGGCTCCTGCCGGTGAACGACCTGCCCACCGTGGACTTCCCCACCATCTCCGTGGGGGCCTCCCTGCCGGGCGCCGATCCGGAGACCATGGCGGCGGCGGTGGCGACCCCGCTGGAGCGGCAGTTCTCCACCATCCCGGGCCTCACGGACATGACCTCCAGCAGCTCGCTGGGGTCCACCAACGTCACCCTCCAGTTCGACCTGAGCCGGGACATCGACGGCGCCGCCCAGGACGTGCAGTCGGCCATCAGCAGCACCCTGCGCCAGCTCCCCCAGGGCATCAACCCGCCCTCCATGCGCAAGGTGAACCCGGCGGCCACGCCCATCCTGTTCTACGCCCTCACCACCGACGCCATGCCCCTGTCCCAGCTCGACGAGTACGCGGAGACGGTGCTGGCGCAGCACATCTCCACGGTGTCGGGCGTGGCGGAGGTGCAGGTGTTCGGGGCGAGGAAGTACGCGGTGCGGGTGCAGCTCGACCCGTCGTCCCTGGCCCAGCGGGGCATCGGCATCGACCAGGTGGCGGCGGCCATCGCCCAGGGCAACGTGAACCTTCCCTCGGGCGTGCTGTGGGGCACCGACCGGGCCTACCAGGTGCAGGCCAGCGGGCAGCTCCACGACGCGGCCGCCTTCCGCCAGCTCGTGGTGACGTACCGCAACGGCGCCCCCGTGCACCTGGGCGACCTGGGCCAGATCCTGGACGACGTCCAGAACAACAAGAGCATCTCCTACTACGACGGCGACCCCGGCATCGTGCTGGCCATCCAGCGCCAGCCGGGGACCAACACCGTGGCCGTGGCCGCCGCGGTGCGGGACCAGGTGGCGTCGCTCCAGGCGGCGCTGCCGGCGGGCGTGAACGTGCACCTCCTCTACGACCGCTCCGTCTCCATCCAGGACTCGGTGCTGGACGTGAAGTTCACGCTCCTCCTCACCCTCTTCCTGGTGGTGATGGTGATCTTCCTCTTCCTGAGGAACATCTCCGCCACCGTGATCCCCAGCCTGGCGCTGCCCGTCTCCATCCTGGGCACGTTCTCGGTCATGTACCTCATGGGGTACAGCCTGGACAACCTGTCCCTGATGGCCCTCACCCTGTCGGTGGGGTTCGTGGTGGACGACGCCATCGTCATGCTGGAGAACGTCGTCCGCCACATGGAGATGGGGAAGCCGGCCATGCGGGCCGCCCTGGACGGCTCGAAGGAGATCGGCTTCACGATCCTCTCCATGACCGTGTCCCTCACCGCCGTCTTCATCCCCATCCTCTTCATGGGCGGCATCCTGGGGCGGCTGTTCCACGAGTTCGCGGTGACCATCGGCGCGGCGATCCTGGTGTCCGGGGTGGTGTCCCTCACCCTCACCCCCATGCTGGCCAGCCGCTTCCTGAAGCCCAGCCGGGAGGCCCACCACGGCAGGTTCTACGCGTGGACCGAGGGGGTGTACGAGCGGGTGCTCCACGCCTACGAGCGGAGCCTGGCCGTGGTGATGCGGCACCGGCCCGCCGCGCTGGTCTTCACGGGGCTCATCCTCGTGGGCACGGTCGGCCTCTTCGTGGTGGTGCCCAAGGGCTTCATCCCCAGCGAGGACAACGGCCGCGTGACCGGCTCCACCGAGGCCGCCGAGGGCATCTCCTTCGAGGCCATGGTCCAGCACACGAAGGAGATCAACCAGATCCTGAAGGACGACCCCAACGTCGAGAACTTCATGTCGTTCGTCGGGGGAGGCCCCGGCGGCGGGACCGGCAACACGGGGCGCATCACCATGCACCTGAAGCCCCGCAGCGAGCGCCAGCCGGTGGACGCGGTGATGCGCGAGCTCTCCCGGAAGTTCAGCGGGGTCACGGGCATGCGCGTGTTCCTGCAGAACCCGCCGCCCATCAACATCGGCGGGCGCTTCGCCCAGAGCGAGTACCAGTTCACGCTCCAGAGCCCGGACATCGACACCCTCTACGCCAGCTCCCGGGAGCTGCAGCGGCGCCTCATGGCGCTGCCCCAGCTCACCCAGGTCACCTCGGACCTGAAGCTGGGCAACCCCCAGGTGCTGGTGGACATCAACCGGGAGCGGGCGGCGGCGCTGGGGGTGACGGCGGCCCAGATCGAGTCGGCGCTCTACGACGCGTACGGCTCCCGGCAGGTGTCCACCATCTACACCCAGGACAACGAGTACTGGGTGGTGATGGAGCTCCAGCCCCAGTACCAGCGGGACGTGAACGCCCTCGACATGCTCTACATCCAGTCCCAGTCGGGGGGGCTGGTGCCCCTGAGCTCGGTGGCCACGCTGAGCCGGGGGGTGGGGCCGGTGTCGGTGAACCACTCGGGGCAGGTGCCCTCGGTGACCCTCTCCTACGACCTGGCGCCCGGGGCGGCGCTGGGTGACGCGGTGGCCGCGGTCGAGCGGGAGGCGCGCCAGGTGCTCCCCTCCACCGTGAGCACCCAGTTCTCCGGCACCGCCAAGGCGTTCCAGGACACCCAGCAGGGGCTCCTCATGCTGCTGGCCCTGGCCATCTTCGTCATCTACGTGGTGCTGGGCATCCTGTACGAGAGCTTCATCCACCCCCTGACGATCCTGTCCGGCCTTCCCTTCGCCGCCTTCGGCGCCCTGCTCACCCTGTGGATCTTCCACACCGAGCTGAGCGTGTACTCCTTCGTGGGCATCATCATGCTGGTGGGGCTGGTGAAGAAGAACGCCATCATGATGATCGACTTCGCCCTGGACGCGGAGCGGGAGCAGGGGCTCTCGCCCCGGGACGCCATCCTGCAGGCATGCAGCATCCGCTTCCGTCCCATCATGATGACCACGATGGCGGCCCTCATGGCCACGCTCCCCATCGCCCTGGGGACGGGCGCGGGCGCCGAGTCCCGCCGCCCGCTGGGGATCGCCGTGGTGGGCGGGCTCGCCTTCTCCCAGGTGGTGACGCTCTACGTCACGCCGGTGGTCTACACGTACCTCGACCGCCTGCAGCACGCGGGTGCGGGCTGGTTCCGGCGGCGCACCGCGCAGGCCCGGGCCCAGCCCAGCCTGGGGCTGGCCGAGGGGGACTGAGGGCGGAGTCGAGTCGTTACCGGTTTACGTCCATACCCTCCGCCGTTCCGACACCGGCGAGCGGTTTCTTGGGATCTCAACCCCAACCCAAGGAGCCACTCCCATGAGACGACAGCTTCTCCCCCCAGCCCTCCTCCTGCTGGCCGCGGCCGCCTGCACCGACGCCCCGAGCCCCACCGCCGCGGCGCCCGACCTGCCGGTGGCGAAGGCTACGGGAACCGCCGTGGACCAGTCGGCCAAGGCCATGGACCTGGCCGTCATCGGGGACGTCCCCTACGGGGACGCCGCGCTGGCAGCGTTCCCGACCCTCATCGGCGCCATCAACGCCGACCCGAAGGTGCGGGTCGCGGTGCACGTGGGCGACATCAAGTCGGGCAGCACCGAGTGCACGGAAGCGTGGTTCGAGCAGGTTGCCCAGGACTTCGCCACGTTCAAGGATCCCCTCGTCTACGCCATCGGCGACAACGAGTGGACCGACTGCCACAGGGCCAACAACGGCGGCTACGATCCCCTCGACCGGCTGGCGAAGGTGCGGGAGATCTTCTTCTCCGACCCCGGCGTCACGCTGGGCGGCCGCAAGAAGACGGTGGAGGCCCAGGCCGGCTACCCCGAGAACGTGCTCTGGCAGGAGTCCCGGGTGACGTTCTCCGCGTACCACATCATCGGGTCCAACAACGGCCTGGATCCGTGGTTCGGCGGCGCCGAGACGCCGGCCCAGACCGCGGCCCGCGTGGCCGAGGTGACGGCCCGGAACGCGGCCAACATCACGTGGCTCGAGCACGCCTTCGCCACGGCCGAGGCCCAGGGATCGGCGGGCGTGGTCCTCTTCTTCCAGGCCGACCTGTGGCACCCGGCCGACCGGGCCGAGGGCGCCGACTTCTCCGAGCACACCGCGTTCGTGCGGCGGCTGTCGGAGCTGGCGGGGGCGTTCGGCCGGCCCGTGCTCATCGTGTGCGGTGACAGCCACGACCTGCGGGTGGACCCGGGGGTGCCATGGTTCAGCCTGTACGGGGCGGCACCCCGGGCCAATGTCACCCAGGTGGTGGTGGACCGGAGCATCGAGGACGACATGGACTGGCTCCGCCTCCACGTGGATCCCGCCGCCCCCGAAGTGTTCAGCTGGGAGCAGGTCTCGGTGAACTGACCGGCGCCTCGCGCCCCGCGGCACGGGGGCGTGGGCCGGCCCCGGTCGGGTCCTCCCCGGCCGGGGCCGTGCCGCGTCCGCCTACTTCGGCCGGGGAATCGTGGGAATCATGATGTGGGCCCAGGGCGTCCCCTTCCACATCACCCAGGGCCCGCCGTTGTGGGAGTCGGTGGAGAGCCCCTCGAGCAGGTAGGGGTCGGGGACGACCACCATGATGTGGGGCACCCCCTCCTGGATCCACTGGTTGTCCGGCGTGGGGGCGGTGGCGAAGGGGTCGGTGTTGCTCACGGGCAGGTCGCCCTGGAGCATGTAGCTGATGCCCACGTGGGAGATGTTGGGCATGCGGTGGTGCATCCAGGCGTCGATGACCTCCCGCCACGCGTCGTCCAGGCACATGGGGCTGTTGTTGGGGACGTCGGGCATGTCGGGCATGCACACGAAGCCGTTCGTGCCTTCCCGGAGGACGTTGCCCTCGAGGTCCACCACCGTGGCGGCCGCGGCCACCGCCGGGGGGGCGGCGCTGAGGGCGCTCTCGATGAGGGCGGCCCGGTCGGGCTGGTGGAGGGCGGCGGGTGAGGCGCCGCCGTGCTGGGCGGCCAGCCCCGTGGGGAAGGCCAGGCCGGCGGGTAAGGCGAGGGTGGCGGCGAGGAGCAGCGGGAGTGTCTTCATGGGAACCTCCGTGCGGAGGAGGGGACGGCCGGCGCGGGTGTCGCGCCGCCGGCGCCTGGACAGACCGGTCGGTCTAGTCGGACGCGAAAAAAAGGGCCAGCACCTTCGGGCATATGCGCTCACCGGGGCACGGCGGCCCGGAAGTAGAAGTCGAGCATGGCCTGGAGGGGGGCGGGGTCGCGGCGCAGGCGGGTGCGGAGGGCGGCGCCCTCCCAGCAGTCCACCAGGAGGTCGGCCATGGCCCGGCAGTCCGTCTCCGGAGGAAGGTCGCCCCCGCCCCTGGCCTCCTCCAGGCAGCCGGCGATGCGCTGGGCGATGGCGGTGAAGCAGGCCTCGATCTTCCGGCGGAAGACGTCGCTCGTGCCCGAGAGCTCCTGCCCCACGCCTCCCAGCAGGCACCCCAGGTAACCCTCGCCCCCGTACTTCTCCGACACCGCCTCGAAGAAGCCGCGTACCCGCGCCAGGGGAGGGCGGGAGGGGTCGCACAGGCACTGGTCGAGGCCGGCGTGGACCTCGGCCATGTAGCGGTCCACCACCTGGAGGGCGAAGTCTTCCTTGTCCCGGAAGTGGTGGTAGAACGAGCCCTTGGTGACGCCGGTGGCGTCCAGCAGGGGCTGGACCCCCATGTCGTTGTAGCCCCGCTCCAGCAGCATCGCCAGGCCGGCGTCGAGGAGTCGATCCTTGGTGGAGGTCGCCATGGGTTCCCGGAGAGTGGACCGTTCGGTCTAGCGACCCTACGGATCACCCGGAGGGCCCTCCCTGTCAAGCGGGCCGTGGCCGACGGGACGGCCGGACGCCCTGGCGTGGCCCCGATCCCCAGGGATAGGATGACTCGCGGATGGCACTCGCTCCGGCCGCCGAGACCCCGCCCCACACCGAGGACCCCGATGATCGCGACCTCCGGGAGGCCCGTCCGTACCGCCGCCCTGCTTCTCGCCGCCGCCCTGTCGGCGTGCGGGGCCCCCCGGGCCGAGGCGTCCGCCGACGCGCCCGATGGGACGGTCATGGCGCCCATGTTCGAGGTGGACCTGAGCTGGCCCAAGCCGCTCCCGAACCACTGGGTCACGGGCTCCACCATCGGCCTGTCGGTCGACGACCAGGACCGGGTGTGGACGATCCACCGTCCGGGGTCGGTGGAGGACAACTTCAGGGCCGCCGACCTGACGGCCGACCAGGCGGTGGACGACGAGGC
Source organism: uncultured Gemmatimonadales bacterium (assembly GCA_963720485.1). Taxonomy (GTDB): domain Bacteria; phylum Gemmatimonadota; class Gemmatimonadetes; order Longimicrobiales; family Gaopeijiaceae; genus MFD05684-c1. The sequence goes on along the minus strand of OY970395.1, from coordinate 2,886,398 downwards.
CCGACCCGGCGCGGCGGGCGCGGTGAGCGCCTCGGACCCCATCGGTACGTGCTGCCACGTGGCGCCCCCGGTGCTCGTGTACGACCAGGCGGGCGACCTGGTGGAGCACTGGGGCGGTCCCGGCAACGGCTACCCGTGGCCCGACAGCAACCACGGCATCACGGTCGACCATCACGGCGACGTGTGGCTGGGCGGCAACGGCAACGACGACACCCAGGTGCTCAAGTTCACGGGCAGCGGGGAGTTCCTCTTCCAGGTGGGCACCCACGGCGAGCACCACGGCAGCAACGACACGCTGAACTTCTGGAAGCCCACGAAGATCTTCCACGAGCCCAAGGCCGACGAGGTGTACATCTCCGACGGCTACGGAAACCGCCGCGTCATCGTCCTCGACGCCGCGACCGGCGCCTACAAGCGGCACTGGGGCGCCTACGGCAAGAGGCCCGACGACGCGCCCATGCCGCCCTACGACCCGTCGGCGCCGCCGTCGAAGCAGTTCAACACGGCCCACTGCGTCATCGTGTCCAACGACGGCCTGGTCTACGTGTGCGACCGGGTCAACGACCGCATCCAGGTGTTCAGGACCGACGGGACGTTCGTGAAGGAGGCGGCCATCGACCCCAGGACCTACCGCTCGGGCTCGGTGTGGGACATGGCGTTCTCCCGCGACCCCGAGCAGGCCTACCTGTACGTGGCCAACGGCGTCGACGAGAAGATCAACGTCCTCAGCCGCGAGACCCTCGAGGTGCTGACGTCGTTCGGCGACGGCGGGCGGGGCCCCGGGCAGTTCTTCGGCGTCCACAACCTGGCCACCGACTCCCACGGCAACCTGTACACGGCCGAGACCTACACGGGCGCCCGCGTGCAGCGCTTCCTGTTCAAGGGCGTCGGTCCGGTGCCGAGGGAGCAGGGGGTCCTGCGCCAGGCCGGCGCGCCGTAGGCGGCACCCCGGGGGAGGGCGCATCCTCCCTCCCTGGCACCCCGCGGCCCGCCCCCCCATCTTGCCCCTCCGACCGGCGGGCCCTTCGCGGGCCTCCTCTCCCCTGCAACCACAGGGTGCCTCCATGAACGTGCGATCCGCCCGTGGCGCGTGCTTCCTCGCCGCCCTCCTGCTCCCCCCGCTCGCCGCGTCGTGCCAGCCCGAATCCCAGGCGAGCGCGACGCCCTTCGACGTGGTGGAGGCCACCATCCCCGAGATGCAGAAGGCGATGGAGGAGGGCCGCGTCACCTCGCGGCAGCTCGTGGAGGCCGAGCTCCAGCGCATCGCGATGTACGAGCCGGATGTGAACGCCCTCATCTCGGTGAACCACCACGCCCTGGAGATCGCCGACAGCCTGAACCGGCTCCGGGCCGAGGGGCATATCCTGGGGCCGCTCCACGGCATCCCGGTGGCACTCAAGGACAACATCCACACCACCTCCATGCCCACCAGCGGAGGCGCCCTGGCGTTCGAGGGCTACGTGCCGCCGTACAAGGCGACCCTCACCGAGAACCTGCAGGCGGCGGGCGCCATCGTCCTGGCCAAGACGGTCCTCACCGAGCTGGCCAACTACACGGCCGCCGGCATGCCCGGCAACTACAGCGCGGTGGGCGGCTACGGGCTGAACCCGTACGACCCGCGCCGCGACCCCCGGGAGGGGCGTGACGACGGCCGCCCCGTCATGGGCACGGGCGGCTCCAGCTCGGGCATCGGCACGGCCATGAGCTTCTGGGCCGCCAACGTGGGCACCGAGACGTCCGGCTCCATCCTGTCGCCGTCCAACAGCAACATGCTGGCGGCGGTGAAGCCCACGGTGGGGCGGGTGAGCCGCTGGGGGGTGATCCCCATCACCGCCGACCAGGACACCCCCGGTCCCATGGCCCGCACGGTGACCGACGCCGCCATCATGCTGGGCGCGCTGGAGGGCACCCAGCCCGATCCCAACGACCCGGCCACCACGCGCTGCACGCCGCCGCCGAACCACGACTACACGGCGTTCCTGAACCCCGACGGGCTCAAGGGCGCCCGCATCGGCATCCCCCGGGCGCGCTACTACGAGGCGATGCAGGGGTCGGGGCAGGGACGCTTCCGGGGCGGCCTGGACAAGGACGAGGCGGCGGCCATGGCGGAAGCCATCCAGGTGCTCAAGGACCAGGGCGCCACCATCGTGGACCCGGCCGACATCCCCAGCGTGGTGGACGCCGACCCGGACAACAACGTGTCGGCTGCCAACGGCAGCATCGTGCTGGACTACGGGATGAAGCGAGACTTCAACCTGTGGCTGAAGAGCCTGGGTGCGTCGGCGCCCGTGAAGAGCCTCACCGAGCTCCGGGAGTGGAACGAGGCCCACCGCCGGGCCGGCGCCATCAAGTACGACCAGGCGCGGCTGGACGGCGCGGACAAGATCGACTTGCACAGGGACAGCGCGAAGTACGTGGCCGACCGGGCGGAGGACATCCGCCTGAACGGCGAGCACGGCATCGACGAGGACCTCCAGAAGAACAACCTGGACGCGCTCCTCTTCCCGGGCTCCAGCGGCGCCGGCATCGCGGCCAAGCCCGGCTACCCCACGGTCATCGTGCCCTTCGCCCTGGTGTCATCGCAGAGCGATGACTTCCCCGAGGGCTTCGACCCCAAGCCCCATCCCATGGGGGTGAGCTTCACGGGAACGGCGTGCAGCGAGCCCCGGCTCCTCGAGCTGGCCTACGCCTTCGAGCAGGCGACCCACCGGCGGGTGCCGCCGCCCCAGTTCCCCTAGGCGGAGGGGAGGCGCCGGGGCGTCCCCGTGGGGGCGTCCCGGCGCCACCGCCCCGGTGGCCTCACCGCCCCGGGGCGCCTATGGTGACCGCCTCCCCTGACCCGGAGGTCACCATGTCGCTGAGCGTGAAGGGCCTCGCGTGGACCGCCGCCCTCCTCTGGGGCGGCTGCTTCTTCGTCACCGGTATCGCCAACCTGCTGCACCCCTCCTACGGGATCCTCTGGCTGCAGCTCGGGGCCTCCATCTACCCGGGGTACCGTGGTCCGGGAGGCTTCGGGGCCGTGCTCCTGGTGACGGCGTACGCGCTGGTCGACGGTGCCGTGGCGGGCGCCCTCTTCGCGTGGCTGTACAACGCGTTCGCGGGAGCGCGGAGGGCGGCGCCCCCCGCTTGAGCGGAACGGGATCGGCGGATTCTCTCCCCGGCGGCCCCGCGGCCACCTCCCGCCGCGGCGGCCCCTGGGCCCGGGCCCGCGCCCTGGCGGCCCGGACCCGCCCCACCCGGAACCGCTACGTGGACTTCCTCAGGGCGGCGTCCATCGTGGTGGTGGTCCTGGGGCACTGGCTCATGGCGGCCCCCACGGTGGCCACGGGCGAGCGCTTCACCCTTTCGGACCTCCTGCACGTGCTGCCCTGGACCCAGTGGCTGACCTGGGTCTTCCAGGTGATGCCCCTCTTCTTCATCGTGGGCGGCTACGCCAACGCCGCCTCGCTTGAGTCGGCGGCCCGGGCGGGGACGGGCTACGCGGGCTGGGTGTCCCACCGCCTGCAGCGCCTGGTGCGTCCGCTGGTGCCGTTCGTCCTGGTGTGGTGCGGGCTGGCGCTGGTGGCGCGCCGGCTGGGCCTCAGCGAGGGGCTGGTACGGGCCGGCTCCCAGGTGGCGTTCGTCCCCACCTGGTTCCTGGCTGCGTACGTGGTGCTGGTGCTGGTAGCGCCGGCCATGCACCGGCTCTGGCGGCGCTTCGGGTTGGCCTCCTTCTGGGCGCTGGTGGTGGCGGCCGCCGTGGTGGACGTGGGGCGCCGCGCCCCGGGGCTCCAGCTCGTGGGTTGGGTCAACTACGCCTTCGTGTGGCTCGCCGTCCACCAGCTCGGCTACGCGTGGCGCGAGGGCACCCTCGGCCGGGGCATCCGGGGCATGACCTTCGCCCTGGGAGGGCTGGCCGCGCTTGTGGTGCTGGTGGGCCTCGCGTCCTATCCGGTGAGCATGGTCACCGTGCCGGGGGAGCGGCTCTCCAACAGCAACCCGCCGACCCTGGCGCTCCTGGCCCTGGGCGTGACCCAGGCCGGGCTGGTGCTGCTGGTGGAGGGGCCGGCCCGGCGCCTCCTCCAGCGCCCTCGGGCGTGGACGGCGACCGTGGCCGTGAACGGCGTCATCATGACCCTCTACCTGTGGCACGCCACGGTCATGGTGCTCCTGGTCGCCCTCGCCGAGCTGCCCGGGGGCGTCGGGCTCCACTTCACCCCGGGCACGCCCACGTGGTGGGCCACCCGGGTGCCGTGGCTGCTGGGGCTGCTCGCGGGGCTGGCCGTCTTCGTGGCGGTGTTCGGACGGGTGGAGGCCCGGGTGACCCCCCCGTCGGGGCCGCCTCCCGCGCCGTGGCGGAGCGTGGGCGGCGCGCTTGCGCTGTGCGTGGGGCTGACGGCGCTGGGGGTGGGGGGCATCGGCGCGCCGAACCCCCTGGGCCTCCGCCTGTGGGCCGTGCTCGTGACGCTGGCGGGGGCGGTGCTGGTGGCGGCGGTGCGGCTGCCCGGGGTGGGCCTCACACCGTCCGCAGGTACTCGTGGATGACGCTCACGCTGGCCGAGCCCTCGCCCACGGCGGCGGCCACCCGCTTGCCCGAGCCGTGGCGGGCGTCGCCCACCGCGAACACACCGGGGACGTTGGTCTCGAAGAGGAAGGGGTCGCGCTCGTCGGTCCATCCCTCCGGGCGCCGGCCGCCCTCCAGGGTATCCCGCCCGGTGAGGATGAAGCCCTGGGGGTCCCGCCGGACCAGCCCCGCCACCATGTCGGTGCGGGGCACGGCGCCGATGAAGATGAACATGGCGGCCGCGGGCAGGGAGGCGCGCTCGCAGGTGACGGCGTCCTCGACCGTCACCGCCTCCAGCCGCCCGTTGCCGTCGACGCCCACCACCACCGTGTTCGGCCGCACGATGACGTTGCCCGTCTCGTTGATGCGGTCGACCAGGTACTGGGACATGCTCCGTCCCAGGTCGGGGGCCCGGATGACCATGGTCACGGAGCGGGCGTCGCGGGAGAAGAACATGGCACCCTGTCCCGCCGAGTTGGCGCCCCCGACCACCACCACGTCCTGGTTCCGGTACAGGGCCGCCTCGCTCAGCGCCGAGCCGTAGTAGACGCCGGCGCCGACCCGCTCGTCCACGCCGGGCACGTCCAGCCGCCGCACCTCCATGCCGGTGGCCACCACCACGGCGTAGCAGCTCAGGACGGAGCCGTCGGCGAGCTCCACCACCCGGTACGGGTCGTTGCGCCGCACTCCCACCACGTCCTGCGCCGTGAGGATCTCGGCGCCGAAGCGGCGGGCCTGGGCGGTGGCGCGCCGCGCCAGCTCCGCCCCGGTGACCCCCTCGGGGAAGCCCAGGTAGTTCTCGATGGACGAGCTGGTTCCCGCTTGCCCGCCGGGGGCGTCCCGCTCCACCAGGAGGGTGGTGAGCCCCTCGGAGGCGCCGTACACGGCGGCGGCCAGCCCGGCCGGTCCGCCGCCCACGATGACCAGGTCGTAGAAGCGCTGGCGCGGACGCGTGTCCAGGTGGGTCTTCTCGGCAAGCTCGAGGGGACCCGGCTGCACCAGCGCGCTTCCGTCGGGGAAGAACACCACCGGCAGGCGGGCGAGGCCCGGCTCCACCTCCTCCGCCAGGGCCCGGGTGGCGGGGTCCCGCTCCACGTCGCTCCACTGGTAGGGGATCTGGTTCGCCGACAGGAAGCGCTTCACCGCGTAGCTCGAGGACGACGCGGCGGTGCCGGCGACCCGGATCCCGTCGAACGCGGGGCGGGCGGTGGCGCTCCACTCCGCCAGCAGGGCGTCGAGGGCCGGGTAGAGGCGCTCCTCGGGCGGGTCCCACGGCTTGAGCAGGTAGCGGTCCACGTGGACGTCGTTGATGGCCGCGATGGCGCTCTGGGTGTCGGCGTACGCGGTCAGCAGGACGCGACGGGCCTCGGGGAACGTCTCCAGGGCCTGGACCAGGAACTCGGTGCCGAGCATGCCGGGCATGCGCTCGTCCACGACGAACAGCGCCACGGGCACGCCCCGGCGCTTGAGCTCCCGGGTGACCTGCAGCGCCTCGGCCCCGGAGCTCGCCTTCACCACACGGTAGTCCTTGCCGTAGCGGGAGCGGAGGTCCCGGCCCACGGCGCTCAGGACCTCTGCGTCGTCGTCGACGGCCAGCAGGACGGGGCGGATCATGGCCTCACGCGGGGGCGGCGGCGGGTGGGGCAGCGGCCGCGGCGGCGGAGAGGGCTTCCGGCAGGGGAAGGGAGACCTTGAACTCGGTGCGGCCGGGGCGGGAGTCGAACTCGATCTCGCCGCCGTGGCCCCGTACCTGGGTGCGGGCGATCTCCAGGCCGAGCCCCGTCCCCTGGCCCGGGGCTTTGGTGGTGAAGAAGGGGTCGAAGACCCGGCCCTGGTCGGCGGGGCGGATGCCGGGACCGTCGTCGATGACGCGCACGACGAGCCGTCGGCCCTCCGGCTTCACCGTCACCGCCACGTGTCCGCCCACGTCCACGGCGTCCAGCGCGTTGTCCAGGAGGTTCATCCACACCTGGTCGAGCTGGCCGGCGACGGCGTTGACCCGGGGCAGCTCGGGGGCGACCTCGACCTTCACGCTCACCGACTTCCCCCGGGCCTTGTGGCCCAGGATCATGAGCGCGTCGCCCAGGCGCTGCTCGACGTCGACGGGCTCCAGGGCCGGCGCCCGGTCCATGTGGGTCAGGCGCTTCATGGCGCCGACCAGCTCGGAGATGCGGGTGCCGGCCCGCTCGCTCTCGGACGCCAGGCGCCGCACCGCGCACCCGGCCGCCACCCAGTCGAGGGCGGCGTCCAGGGCGTCCCCCTGGATGTGGCGAGCCAGCTCGTCCATGGCTTCGAGGGTGACCGGGGTGTCGCCCAGGGCGTCCAGCGCCGAGTGGTCCGCGCCGTGCTCGTCGAGCCACTGGGCCAGCGCGTCTTCCCGGTCCGCCCGCTCCAGGGGCGAGAGGGGCGGCCCCGGCGGCTCGGCCGAGCAGGCCTCCCGGATGCACTGCACCGCGTCCATCTGGGCCTCGCTCAGCCTCGCCATGGCCACCCTCCCGGCCGCCCGGTCGGCCTCGTCCATGGCGCTCTTGAGGAGGCGGCCGCTGCGGGCCACCGCGGACGCCGGGTTGTTGAGCTCGTGCGCCAGGCCGGCGGACAGCTTCCCCAGCGAGATCATCTTCTCGTCCTGCCAGTCGCTGGTGGTGAACACCCGGGCCCGGTCCAGCATGACGTGGACGCACGTGGCGGTGAGCTCGGGGCACTCCCGGACGAGGTCGGCGAAGTGGCGGCGATGGACCGAGAGCAACTCGGCGGGCGCGTCGGTGAGGACGTCGCCCGGCAGCGTCGCCATGCGGGAGAAGGGCAGGATGCCCGTGAGGTCGCCGGTCTGCCACTCCATGACCTTGCGGGGTCCGGCCCCCCGGTCCACGTGGACGGAGATCTGGCCCTTGAGCAGGATCTCGAGGCCGTAGTCCATGGGCTCGACGAGCTGGCCGCTGCGGGCCAGGAACTCGCCGATCTCCAGGCGCCGGAGCCGTCCGTGCCGGGCCAGCCACTCCAGCTCCGGCCGGGGGATTGCGGAGAGGGTGGGCAGGGCGAGGAGTCGCTCGACGATACCGGGGGGGAGGGGCTCGAAGGACATGGCCGGGTGCCTCCGCGCCCCGGAGGCGGGCGCGCTGGGGTGGGCCGCCGCACGCGGGCAGCGTACGCCGGCCGTGCCACGATAAGGACCGCGCCCGCGCCGCGTAAGGGAGAAGGCGGCGCCCCCTCCCCGGCCCGTTGGGGGGCGCTCCCGGTCAGTCCCCCCCGGCGTCCTTCCTCGTCAGCAGCGCCGCCCACCGGTCCAGGTCCTCGTCGTGCTGATGGATGAGGTCCCGGGCCAGGAGCTTCAGCACCTTGATGTTGGTGGCGCCGGCGTCGTCCATGTCGTCGTTGCCCTCGTGCAGCGCGATCTGGATGCGCAGGTAGCGCTGGCCCACGGCCGACTGGCCGATGACCCCCTGGACCTGGTAGTCCACCGTGTCGCTCACGCCGTCGAACACCACGTTCAGGATGGGCTGGGCCCACTTCGCCAGCCCCCACCCCTTGGCGTCTTCGTACAGGATGGGGCGGGTGAGCTCGCCGGTGCCCAGGGAGAGGAGCGCCATCTCCCCCGGCGTGGCGTGCTCGAACTCGCGGATGGCCTCCACCAGGGCGCACGCGGCAGGGTTGTTGGCGAACACGCCCCCGTCCACCAGCGTCACCCAGTCGGCGTCGTCCGTCACCCGGATGTGGGCGGGCTCGAAGTACGTCGGCGCCGCGGAGGTGGCCCGGGCGGCGTCCCGCATGAGGTAGTCCCGCTCCGGGTCGTCCTTCGCCTTCTGGCTCTTGAAGAAGTGGGGGCGGCGCACCTCGATGTCGTAGGAGGTGACCAGCACGGGCACGAGGGCCTGGGAGAGGCGCAGCTCGCCGAACTTCTCTTCGAGGACCTCGTCGACGCCGCTGCTCGGGTACTTCTCCTCGGCCAGGTTCCCCACCGCCCGCAGGCGGTGCCACACCGAGCGGCTGAAGATCTTCGGCCCGTCCTTCTCGTACAGCTCCACCAGGTCGGCCGCCGAGTAGCGGGGCTGGTCGGGGGTGTCGCCCGGGGCGGCGAGGCCCAGGGCCAGGATGCCGCCGGTGGAGGTGCCGGCCACGAGCTTGAAGAGCTCGTGCACGCGCTTGCCCGTGCGCTTCTCGAGCTCAGCCAGGACGAGGGCGGGGATGATCCCCCGGATGCCGCCGCCGTCGATGGACAGGATGGGGAACACGGGCTTCCTCCAGGATACCGCCCTTCAGGGAAGGCCGCTGCCGGCGCCGGTGCCGGCATCGCCGGGGCCGAGCTGGCCCCGCTGGTAGGGGCTCAGGGGGAAGCGGTCGCCCGCGCCCACCGCCGCCGCCCCCTCGTCCTCCCCGAGGATTCGGCCCTCTCCGGGCGCGGTCCATACGACCTCCCGGAACCGCTGCACGGCGTTCTTCACGCTGTAGCTGTTCACCATGACCCGGCGTCCCCGGGAGAGGCGCTCAGGGTGGAGCCTGCTGTGCCGGGTGAGGGCCTCGGCCAGGCGGATGCGCGCCTCCCCCTCTTCGCCCTCCGTGGGCCCCCCCTCCAGGAGGGCGTCGATGGGGAGGTCGGGCGCCTCCACGCCCTCCAGCGCCATCGCGGTGAGCCCCTTCATGGCGTTGTGGGGGAAGTTGAAGTGGAAGGCCAGGGGCGAGTACGCCTCCCCGGTGGGACGCTGGGCGTTGAACGCCGCCAGGAGCTCTTCGTGGTGCTTCTCGTAGAGGGCGGCGAAGCGGGCGTGCTCCTCCACGTGGGCCGAGAGGGCCTCCGGGACCTCGCCCAGAAAGGCCGGGACGTCCGAGGTGAGGCCGTTCAGGAGTGCCCCCACCAGGAACTCCCGCTCAGGCCCCTCCACCCCGTCCGCCACCATGCGATCGTAGCGCTCCATGAGGGTGGTCAGGGAGAACAGGAGCCAGGGGTAGTCGGCGAAGTTGTCGCCCCGGAGGATCCTGAGGCTCCGGCGGTAGTAGGCCTCGAACCCCCAGCGGAGGTGGCTCCCCAGCATGGCCGCCCCCATGAGAGCCACGGCCAGCCGGTGCTCCTCGTCCAGGGCCCGCACCTTCTCCAGGAGCTGGTCGTAGGCGGCATCGGAGGGCTGGTAGCTGGAGATGGCCAGCCACAGGAGCGTGGCCCAGTCCCGGAGGAACTGGTGGCCGCTCCCGTCGGGGCCCTGGAGGAGGTCCAGGAGGTGGGTGACCCGGTCCATGTTGCGGTTCGGATCGCCCTCGTCCCAGGCCCGGATCACGAAGAGGGCCAGGACGTGGAGGAAGTAATAGTCCAGGAGGATGGCCAGCGCCTCCGGCCCCCGCTCGGAGGCCACGGCCAGTCCCCGGCAGTAGTCCAGCATCCCGACGGCGACGATCTCCTTGTTGTAACGCTCGGCGGCGCCGTCCCAGTCCCGGAGGATCTGGAGCTTGTCGGCCCGGGTCCGGTTTCGGAGCACCCGGATGACGGGCTTGAGCACCACCATGTCGCCGCCGCCCAGGCGGAACATGTGGATGCGCATCTCGCCCCTGAGCTTCAGGAGGGCCGCGTCCACGCCCCCGGCTTCCAGGGCGTGGGCCACGATCCGGCGCCGGGCGTCCCCCTGGAGGGCTGCTTCCAGGAGGTCCAGGGCCTTCTCGTAGCTGATGTCGCTGTCTTGGGGCGCCGGGGGGGTGGGGCCTGCCATGGAATTACTCCGGTGTGCCGCCTGACGTGGATGAACGGAAGTTGGCCGCCCCGTGCGCCGAGGGCAACGCGGGGGCCCGGCTCCTCACGACCCGTAGCGGCCGAAGGCGATGGACGGCCGCCCCTCCGCCGCCCGCCACCCGTTGGCCGTGGCCTCCAGCGCCCGCCGGAGGACCAGCCCGTCGTCGGTGAGTCCCCGGAGGTAGTGGCGGCCGGGCCCGAAGGAGCCCACGGCGAGCACGTCGCCGCCGTCGTCGGGGGGCTCGGGCGCACGGGACGCGCCCGGCCCCTCGCCCCCGAAGAACACCCCCGTGGCCAGATACGCCTTGCCGTCCATGACGCCCGTGTGGGCCGCGTCCGCGCCCAGCTCCACCGCGTCGGCGTAGACGGGCGCTCCGTCCACCGTCACGCGCAGGCGGGAGGAGAGGTGGCGGAAGGCGCCCCGCTCACCCCGGCCCACCCGCCCGACGCTCCACCGCTCCAGGGCCGCGAAGCGGGCGCCCGTCTCCAGCCCCACCTCCACCCGCTGGCGGAAGGCGCTGCCCGCGAAGGGGATGGCGAGGCCCGGGTGGTACTCGAGGCTCCCTCCCGCCTCCACCCTCAGCCGCACCCTCTGCTCCCCGGTGGACGGCGCGTCCATGGCGTGGAGCTTCGTGGCGCTCTGGGCCACGAGGACGGCGGCGGCCCCCGAGGCCACGTGCACGTCCAGCTCCAGGACGTCCCCCGCCAGCACGCCCGGCCCCACATTCAGGAGCTGGAGGAGGACCTCGCCGCCGCCCAGGGGGAAGGGGTTCAGGACCCGGAGCGGCGCCCGGCTCTCGGCGCGAGCGAGGACGGTGGCGCCGCCCGGACCGGGGCGGAAGACGAGGCGGAGGGCGCCCCGGGTGCCCTCCGCCTCCTCCACCTCAGCCGCCGTCGTCGTCGAACAGCACGTCCCGGGTGATCCAGCGGATCACCTGGTCGACGCCCTCGCCGGCCTTGAGGTTGGTGAACACCTGGGGCATCTCGCCCCGGAGCTTCCGCGCGTCCCGCTCCATCACCGAGAGGTCGGCCCCCACCATGGGCGCCAGATCCGTCTTGTTGATGATGAGGAGGTCGCTCCGGGTCACGCCCGGGCCGCCTTTCCGGGGCACCTTGTCGCCCCCCGACACGTCGACGACGTAGATGCTCACGTCCACCAGCTCGGGGCTGAAGGAGGCCGCCAGGTTGTCGCCACCGCTCTCGATGAAGAGGATGTCGAGGTCGCCCAGGCTGGCCAGCATCTCGTCCACCGCCTCCTGGTTGATGGACGTGTCCTCCCGGATGGCCGTGTGGGGGCAGCCGCCCGTCTGCACCCCCCGGATGCGTTCCCGTGGAAGCGCCCCCGAGCGGGTGAGGAATTCGGCGTCCTCGTACGTGTAGATGTCGTTGGTGATGACGGCCACGCTGTAGTCGTCGCGCATCCGCTTGCAAAGGGTGTCGAGGAGCGCCGTCTTCCCCGACCCCACGGGGCCGCCGACGCCGATCTTCACGGGCCTTCGGGTGGTCATGGTCCTCGTCTCGTCTCGATGGCTGCGCCTCCCCCCGGTTCTCCCTCCGGGGGGGCGGTCATTGTACTGCGTGTCGGCTCCCCCGCCACCCTCGGCGGCGGCCCGGGGCCGGGCTCGCCTCCGAGCTCAGCCCCGGCTCAGCCGATCGCCTCCATCGCCCGCAGGTAGAGCGCCAGGGGGACGTCCTCCTCCCAGCGGAGGCCCGCCCCTCCAGAGCCGGGCATCGCCCCCTCGCGCTTCCGCGGAAGCGCCGCTCCGAGGGTCATCGCCGGCGGCACGCGAGGGATGCGGACGCCGCGAGGGTCGTAGAACACCGGCTGCCCCGGCCGCTCGGGGTCCGCCTCGACCCGGAAGCCGCCCTCGTGCAGCAGGTGGTGGTGGCGCGCGCACAGCAGGACGAGGTTGTCCAGCCGCGTGGGCCCTCCCCGCCACCAGGGGCGGATGTGGTGCGCGTCGGTGAAGCGGCAGCCGCAGCCCGGAAACCTGCAGCCCCGGTCGCGGATCTCCAGGGCGCGCCGGAGGCGGGGCGGCACCGTGCGGGTCCTCCCCTCCACCACCGTCTCCTTTCCCCGTCGGCGCACCGTCACGACCGAGGCGTCGCAGGCCAGGCGGCGGGTGGTCTCGGTGGCGACGCGGGTGCCGTCCTCGAGGTGAGGGCCGCCGTGGGGGTGGAGGGGGTGCGTGCCATCGTCGGCGCCCGGATCGCCGTGTCCCGTGATGGTCCCTTCGTCCACGTGCAGCAGGACCAGGTAGCGCTCGGCGCGGGTGCCGGTGGCGGTGGGGGGCGCTTCCGCGGAAGCGCCCTCGGCCGCTGCATCGTCGGCCGCCTCTTCGCCCTCACGCCCCGCTTCCGCGGAAGCGCCCGCCTCCCCGCCTCCGGAGCCCCCGAACCCCGCCGCCATCGCCCGCTCCGCCAGCAGCGCCAGCGCGTCCGCCCTCCGCTGCTCGGGCGTGGTCTCCGGCACGCTCCCCCGGTAGCCCGCGTCGCTCGCCGCGTCGATGGCTCGCATGAGGAGCGCCCCCACCTCCGCCTCGACCCGTCCCACCAGCCGGTAGCCTCCCGCGTCGTCGGGGAACACCGAGAAGGAGCGGGCGTGCCCCAGGAGCTCCTCTTCCGAGCCGCGTCCGCGGCGCGCGTGATGGCCCGCACCTGGCTCCAGCTCAGCTCGCCCGTCGCCATGGCCTCGCTGGTGAGGGGAAGCGTCCGGAGCGCGCGTGCCACCCTCACCCGCTCCCGGGCCGTCACCTTGTCCAGGCGCGTCCGGTACGCGAGCCACCCGGCGCAGGAGGCGAAGCCCTCCCGCTTCCACCCCTCCAGGCGGTCGAACTCCGCGATGAGGGTGAGGAGCCGGTAGGTCTGGGCGCCGATGAGGGCGGACAGGGTCGTGATCTCGTCGCTCAGCGTCGTGAGCACGTCGGGGTCCACGGCGCGCCAGCCGCGGGTGGCCGGCTCCCCTCTGTCCGGCGCGCGCTCCCGCACGAGCATCAGGCCGGGACCGAAACCAAGGGAAGGCGGGGTGGGGGAGGCGGACGTGGGAGAGGGGGCGGGGGCCGCAGAGGGGGCGGGGGCCAGAGAGCGGGCGGCGGCCATTGCAAAACTCCGTATCTTCAGGTGAGCAAAAGACTTACCGAAAGATAACGGGGGGTTTTCGGGGCCTTTGGAAGGCTCCAGGAGCGGCGAACGGGGCACCGGAGGATGAAGAAGGGTCGAAGCCGGGACGAGGGGGCACGCGGGGCCGGCGGAGGCCCTTCAGGGGGCGGGGAACGGACCCATGTCCACGGGGCCCACCGCGCCGCCCCAAAATCCGTCCATGGCTGGATGGGACAGATTCGTCACGACTGGAACAGCCGCGTGTGCAGCTCCGCCTGCTGGTGCGCCCGCAGGTCCGCCCCGGGCGTGGCCGACCACAGGCTCGACTCCGGGTCCTCCAGCACCCGCTCCACCGCCGCCGCCAGCGCAGGCTGGAGGGCGACCACCAGCTCCTGGGCCCGCTCGGGGCTCAGGGGCATGCAGCGGGTGGCGGCGGTGAGGGCCGACCAGAGCGTCCCCTGGGCGAAGGCCAGGAGGGTGGGGCGGAGCGGCACCCCCAGGCGCCGGGCCAGGGCGCCCACCACCACGGCGTGGTGAGGCCGCTCCAGCCCTTCCAGCGCCCCGGCCTCCCCCGGCCATAGCCGGAGCGCCAGGGTGAGGGTGCGCCGCCCCAGGCGGAGGCTCGTGCTGCGGAGCCCGGGGACGGGCTTCCACGCTTCGACCTCCAGGGCGAGGGACTCGAGGGCGGCGAGGGACGAGGGCTCGGCGGACGCCTCGGGCCGGGCGGCGCTCGCGCCGGCTCCCGGAGACGGGCCCGCGCCGCCGTCGGCGGACGCCTCGGGCCCCGCGGCATCCCACGCCAGCGCCGCCGCCGCCAGCTCCAGCCGCCCCCACCCGTGCTCCACCTGGGCCGCCAGCAGCTCGTGCAGCCCCACGTCGTCCAGCCCCTCCTGGGCGTACGCCTCCAGCCCGTTGGAGTGGGCGAAGGCGCCCACGGGAAACTGGGAGTCGTGGAGCTGGAGGAGGCGGAGCAGGGGGAGGGCACCGCCGGCGGAGGCGGCGGCCGCGGAGGAGGCGTCCGCCGGGCCGGAGCCGGCGGCGGGGCTCCCGAAGGACCCCTCGTCCTCCATCAGTGGCTGTGCTCCCCCGGCGCCCGTCCCCGGAACGCGCGCTCCTCGCGCGCGACCTCCAGGCCGTGATCCACGAGCCGCCGCTCGAGCGTCTCGTCCCACAGGGCCAGGACCTCGTCGCCCCGGATGTCCACGTCCCGGTGCAGGTTGCCGATGAGGTGGCCCACGAAGGCGGCCTCCCCCCGGTCCCGGGGGCGGATCACCAGCACCTCCTCGGGGGCGGCGGTGACCACCCACGCGGTGTCGCCGTCCACGTGCAGCGCGTGGCCCACGGGGAGCACGGTGCCGGTGGGGAGCTCCAGCAGCAGCTCGGTGCCGTCGGCCGCACGGATCCGCCGCCGCACCCGCCGCCGCTCGTGGGCGGTCATGGGCAGCTCGACGGTGCGCGCGGCGCTGGCGTGGGGGTCGTCGGGGAGGCTCGTGACCCGGACCTCCCGGGGGGCGCCCTCGCGCGCACCCATCAGAAGAGGAAGTAGCGCTGCGCCAGCGGCAGCTCCCGGGCGGCCTCGCTCCGGATGAGCTCGCCGTCCACCCGCACCTGGTAGCTCTCGGGGTCCACGTCGACCCTGGGCAGGGCGTCGTTGTGCACCATGTCCTTCTTGCCGATGCCCCGGCATCCGGCCACCGCCACCGCCCTGCGGCGCAGCGAGTCGGGGAGTCGCCCGTCGTCCAGCGACGCCTGGGACACGAAGTGCACCGCGAGCCCGTCGGGGGCCTTGCCGAAGGCGCCGAACATGGGGCGGTAGCGCACCGGCTCGGGGGTGGGGATGGAGGCGTTGGCGTCGCCCATCAGCGACGCCACCACGAAGCCGCCCTTCACGACCAGGTCGGGCTTCACGCCGAAGAACGCGGGGGTCCACAGCACCAGGTCGGCCAGCTTGCCCACCTCGACCGATCCCACCTCGCGGGCGATGCCGTGGGCGACGGCCGGGTTGATGGTGTACTTGGCCAGGTAGCGCTTCACCCGGGCGTTGTCGGCCCGGTCGGAGTCGCCGGCCAGGGGCCCCCGCTGGGCCTTCATCTTGTGGGCGGTCTGCCACGTGCGCATGACCACCTCGCCCACCCGACCCATGGCCTGGGAGTCGGACGACATCATGCTGATGGCCCCCAGGTCGTGGAGCACGTCCTCGGCGCCCATGGTCTCGGGGCGGATCCTGGACTCGGCGAAGGCCACGTCCTCGGGCACCCGCTTGCTCAGGTGGTGGCACACCATGAGCATGTCCAGGTGCTCCTCCAGCGTGTTCACCGTGTAGGGCATGGTGGGGTTGGTGGAGGAGGGGAGCACGTTGGGCTCGCCCACCACGCGCAGGATGTCGGGGGCGTGCCCGCCGCCGGCGCCCTCCGAGTGGTACGTGTGGATGGTCCTCCCCTTGAACGCGGCCAGCGTGTTCTCCACGTAGCCCGACTCGTTCAGCGTGTCGGTGTGGATGGCAACCTGCACGTCGAAGCGCTCGGCCACCGACAGCGCCGTGTCGATGGCCGCCGGCGTGGTGCCCCAGTCCTCGTGGAGCTTGAGCCCCAGGGCCCCCGCCCGCACCTGCTCCTCCAGCGCCTCGGGCTCGGACGCGTTGCCCTTGCCCAGGTAGCCGAAGTTGAGGGGCATGCCCTCGCTCGCCTCCAGCATCCGGTGGAGGTTCCACGCGCCGGGCGTGCACGTGGTGGCCTTGCTCCCCTCCACCGGCCCCGTGCCGCCGCCGAGCATGGTGGTGACCCCGCTGGTGAGCGCCTCCCACGCCTGCTGGGGGCTGATGAAGTGGATGTGGGCGTCGATGCCGCCGGCGGTGAGGATCTTCCCCTCCGCCGCCAGGATCTCGGTGCCCGGGCCGATGGCCAGCCCCTCGCTGACGCCGTCCATGACGTCGGGGTTGCCGGCCTTGCCGATGGCCACGATGCGCCCGTCCCGCACCCCCACGTCGGCCTTCACCACGCCCCAGTGGTCGAGGATCAATGCGTTGGTGATGACCAGGTCGGGGGTGCCCGCCGAGCGGGGCCGCTGGGACTGGCCCTGGCCGTCCCGGATGACCTTGCCGCCGCCGAACACCACCTCGTCGCCGGGGCGGGCGTGGTCGGCCTCCACCTCCACCACCAGGCCCGTGTCGCCGAGGCGCACCCGGTCGCCGGTGGTGGGGCCGTACAGGTCGGCGTAGGCGCGGCGGGGGATCTTCACAGGGTCTCCCCGGCCGCGTCCGACCCGGTGAAGCCGAACTCCTGGGCGGCCTCGAAGGCGCCGTGGCGCCCCTCCTTCAGGCTCCCCTGGACGAGCCCGTTCATGCCGAAGACCCGCCGTTTGCCGGCGAAGTCCACCAGCGTCACCTCGTGGCTTTCCCCCGGCTCGAAGCGGAGCGCCGTGCCGGCGGGGACGTCCAGGCGCCGGCCGTAGGCCGCCTCCCGCTCGAAGTGGAGCGCCCGGTTCACCTCGAAGAAGTGGGTGTGGGAGCCCACCTGGATGGGGCGGTCGCCCGTGTTCACCACCCGGAGCGTCACCCGCTCCCGGCCCGGGCTCAGCTCGATGTCGCCGTCGTCGACGAGGACCTCTCCAGGGATCACGGACGCGCTCCTGTCGGCGGGGCTCAGCGGATGGGCTGGTGGACGGTGACGAGCTTGGTGCCGTCGGGGAAGGTGCCCTCCACCTGGATCTCGGGGATCATCTCGGGCACCCCCTCCATGACGTCGTTCCGGGTGAGGACCTGGGTGCCGGCCGTCATGAGCTCCGCCACGCTCCGGCCGTCCCGGATGCCCTCCAGGATCTCGGCCGTGATGAGGGCCACCGCCTCGGGATGGTTGAGCTTGAGCCCCCGCTCCCGGCGGCGGCGGGCCACGTCGGCGGCCACGAACACCAGGAGCTTCTCGGCTTCTCGCTCGGTCATGCGCACGGGGGTCCCCCTGGGGCTGGAGCCGCGCCGCCCGGGAGGCGGTCGTGCCTGGCTCGAAGCGGCTCACCCTACGCCCGGGAAGGGAGGGTGTCAATCCACCGGAAAGGGCTCGTTTCCAGGGGCGGGATCCGGGCGACCTTCCGCGCGCCGGCGGTGTACCACGGAGAGAGCAAGAACTACAGTTGTCAACATTTCGGGCCGCACGCGTGCCTTCATGGATGAGCGCGGTCCATTTCATGTCTCAATCACGTTCTTGGAAAGAGAGAGCAGAGGAGCGGGAGCCCGTATGCGCAGGAAGGCCTTCATCGCCATCGCCCTCGTCGCCCTGTTCGCCCTCGTGGCGGGCGGGCGTGTCGTCTACTCCTTCATGAAGCCCCCCGCGGAGGCCAGCGGGCCCATCCAGGCGGTTCCTCTCAGCATGGAGACCGGCTCGTCCACCGTGCTGCCCGGCGGACGGGACGTGCTCGGGAAGCGGTCGCCGGCCCCGGAGGCCGAGGCCCCCGCGACGGGCGAGGCCGACAGCCCCGCGGCTCCCGGCGCCACGGCGGAGACGAACGCTCCCGTGACCACCTCGGCGCAGCACAACGCCACGTCGGCGGCCGAGGCCAACGTGCCCGCGAACGCGCCTGCCAAGGCTGAGGTCGACCCGCCTGCCAAGGCCGAGGCCAACGCCCCGGCGAGCGCTGCTGCGAAGGCGCCGGCCACGGCCGATGCGAAGGCACCGGCGAAGGTCGATGCGAATGCCCCCGCGAAGGCCGATGCCTCTGCCCGCACCGCGGCGGCCCCGGCGCCCAAGGCTCCCGAGCCCGCGCCGAAGCAGCGGGTGTTCCAGATCGAGCCGGACCACTCCACCGCGCGCTTCAAGATCGACGAGGTGCTTCGGGGTGAGCCCAAGACGGTGGTGGGCACCACGGACCAGGTGGCGGGCCAGTTCGGCCTGCTGGGGACGAGCCTGAACACGGCGAAGGTGGGGCCGATCCTGGTGAACGCCCGCACGCTGGCCACGGACAACAAGTACCGGAACCGGGCGATCAAGAACAAGATCCTGAAGACGGACGACTTCGAGTACATCCGCTTCGAGCCGAAGGCGGTAACGGGGATCCCCGCCACGGCCTCCACGGGGCAGACGTTCCGCTTCAAGGTCACGGGCGACCTCACCATCACCAACGTGACGCGCCCCGTCACGTTCGACATGGAGGCCCGCTTCCTCTCGCCCACCGAGATGACGGGGCTGGGGACGACCGCGTTCCCCTACAAGGACTTCCAGCTCGACATCCCGAACCCGCCCATCGTGGCGAGCGTGGCGGATACCGTGCACCTGGAGCTCCAGTTCCAGGCGCAGGAAGTGTTCTGACCGATCCAACGAAGCTCGCCTCCCGACCCTGAACGATGGGGTCGGGAGGCGAGCTCGTTCTACGCCGCAGCCGCGCCCCTCACCCCACCGCCGTCCCCGACCCCTCCCTGAGGCGCCTGAGCGCCTCCTGCTGCCGCTCCACCCGGGCCTCCCCGTCCAGGATCACCGGGGGCGCCGCCCGCACGGCGCATTCCTCCGCCGTCAGGGGGCAGCGCTCGCACGTGAGCCCCACCGTCCAGCGGCCCACGGCCGGATCGTCCCAGAAGCGCACCGTCTCCTTGAACGCGTCGTCCAGCAGGAAGCCCAGGGTGGTGCACGCGTTCACTCCCGCCCGGAGCGGGTGGGGGTGGGCCGCCGAGATGACGAAGAACTCGGCGTCTTCGCGCACGAAGCGGGCGCGCTCGCCCCGGATCCACGGCCGGTTGCCGTCCTGGGCGAAGGCCTCCGGATCCCGGGCGGCCTGGTCCAGCAGGCGGAGCGTCACCCAGCGCCGGCAGTAGTGCTCCGATAGCCCCACCCCCCGGGGCACCGGGATCCCGCTCATGTTGAGGATCTTGGTGAGGTCGTACTCGCCGCTCCCCCCGCGGTTGTAGAAGCGCATGGAATAGATGCTCTTGCCCAGCCCCAGCCGCCCCGGCCCCAGCTCCAGGAGCCGGTAGGCGAACATCTCCGGGGTGGCGTCGAAGCCGGCCATCAGCGCCAGGTAGGCGTCCGCGTCCCACCGCTCCCGGGCGAAGAATGCCTGCAACGCCTCCACGAAGGCGTCGCCGTCGATGAGGAGCGCGCCGGCGAAGTACGAGGCCCGGTAGTTGTTCAGGACCTTGTCGAAGGAGTCCACCTGGATCCACGACGACGTCGCGGGACGCTCGCCCAGCCCCATCTCCCGGTACCCGATCTCCCTGCCGTAGACGAACGCCTTCTGGGAGCGCACCAGGCGGGGGTTCACCAGGAGGCGGGGGCGCTCGCCGTCCACGTAGACGGAGCGGAAGCCCTCGAGGTCGGGGTCGGAGGCGAGCGTCTCCTCGTCGATCTCGTAGCCGTGCTCCTCCTCCAGCACCCGCCTGAGCCCCACCTGCGCCTCCCGTGACGTGCGCCACCCCCGGGACGCCCGATACGCCGAGGCGGCCTCCTCCAGGTCGGGGAAGTAATTGCCGTGGAGCGTCTGGTAGGAGCGCAGCGCCGCGAACAGGAACTGCTCGACCTGCATGTCGTAGGAGCGCCCGATCTCCAGGAACGTCTGCACGAAGGCGGCGGCCCGGGCCGGGTCGTTGGACAGGAGGGAGACGAGGTCGCTCGGGTCCAGGCCGAAGTGCTCGAACGGGAACTCCTGGATGAAGTCCGAGTCGAAGAGGACCTTGAGGGCGTCCAGCTCGCCGCTGAGCTGGGGCGACACCAGCTCCTCGAAGGGAACCCCCAGCGCACGTGCCAGCCCGATGAGCTTCTCCGGCTTGGGGTACTTGCGGCCGTTCTCGATCTCGCTGAGGTAGGAGATCGAGAGCCCCGAGCGCGCCGCCAGGTCGCTCAGCGATTCCTCCCGGGCGCTGCGGAGGCGCTTCACCTTGAGCCCCAGGATGAGGCGCAGGTTCTCGGGCGTGAGGGTCATGGGCTTCGGGGACGGGGTGTCGGGTCCCGACCAATGTAGGACATCGCGGCGCCGTTCGCTGCTGGCGAAGGCGATGCGCCGTCCCGCACCCTCCCGGATGTGAGGCGACCGGACGTGAGACGCCCCCCGTCCGGAACCCTTCGGCTCCGGGCGGGGGGCGCGCTGTCCCGCTGCGACGCGGCGCTACGCGGGCCGCTTGAGCAGGATGGGCCGCTCGCTCTCCCGCAGCACCTGGTCGGCCACGCTTCCCAGGATGGCCCGCTTGATGTGCTTGTAGCCGTGGGTGGCCAGGGCGATGCAGTCGGCCCCCACGTCCTCCGCGGCGTGGAGGATGCCCTGGGCGGGCTTGTCGTCGATCACCACCAGGGTGTCTACCTCGGCGACATCGCCCCGGGCGCGGTTGGCCACCTGGTCCAGGTAGTCCTGGGCCCGGCTGCGCCGCTCGCTCAGGTTCAGGGTGGGGAAGCGGCTGCCGCCCGCCGACTTGTTGCTCACCACGTGGACGAGCGTCATGCGCGCCCCTGTGACCCGGGCCAGGTCGATGGCGGGCTCCAGGATCTGCTCCCCGAACTCCGTCCCGTCCAGCGACACGAGCAGGTGGCTCACTTCGGAGGGGGTGGGGGCGCCCTGGTGTTCCGGCGGCACCAGGAACAGGGGCAGGTGGGTCTGGTGGATGAGCTCGTCGGCCCGGCTGCCCAGCCACGCCCGCTTCACGCCCGTGCGGCCGTGGGTGCTCATGACCACGAGGCCCGCGTCGCCCTCCTGGGCATAGCGGTCCAGGGCGTTGGCGATCTCGCCCTCCAGCAGGCTGGTGGAGACGTCCGTGCCGGTGTCGGGACGGATGCGGTCCGCCACCTGGGTCAGATAGAGCGACTCCTCCTCGGCGCCCTTGCGGTCGTACTCCTCCATGGCGGCGCCCTCCCACGCGTACGGCGTGTTGGAGACGACGCCGTCGCGCATGTGGGGCACGTGGACGTGTACCAGGCGGATGGGCGCGGACGACGCGCGGGCGAGGCGGCTCGCCAGGGGCAGCGCGCGCTCGCCGAACTCCGAGCCGTCGAGGGGGACGAGGATGGACTGGAACATGGGTGCCTCCGGCGGAAGGTTTTCGTTCCTCTCACGATCGCCTCCGGGGGGCTCCCGGCGCAGCGGGAAGGGCGCCCCTCCGGGTGTGGGGAGCGCTCCCCTGCGGCGCGTCGGGAAAAGGTCGGAGACCCCCGGGGGCGGGGCCGGAGCCCCGGGAGGGCAAACTCCCACAGCCCCCGTCGACCGTGTCCCTACGGCACGGACTGGGTGGCCGCCAAGAGATTGGAGGCGTGAGAGCCGCAGGGCTCCACGGTCGACTCCGGACGTCTCTCCCCGCCCGCTGCGATCCAGACCATTCCGCTCCCTCTGGGGGCGTTCTGGATAGAGAAGGGCCCCCCGCACCGCGGGGGAGAGGACTTCGTGCGGAGGCGAGCCATGTCCGACAACGGCCCCGCGGCGGTTTCCCAGCCGCAGAAGAACCCGTTCTTCGGGGAGGATCCCCTTCCCGGTCTGGTCGCCCTGAGCTGGACCATGGCGGGGGGTGTCGTGGCCGGAGGGTTCCTGGTAGCCAGCACGGCCGTGAGCGGGGGCCTTCCCGTGAGCCTCGCCCTCCCGACGTCCATGGCGCTCTGCCTCGGCGGCGGGATGGCGGGCTTCGTCCACGGCGGCGCGCTGGGCTACCTGGCGCGACGCACCGAGCTGAGTCGGGGCACCGCCCTGGAGAGCCTGGGCGCCGGGGCCGTGATGGCACTTCCCGGAGGCGTGGCCGCGTGGGCGGTGGCGGGATCGATCGCCCTGACGGGTGCCTGGCTCACCGAACGGACGTTCCTGCTGTTCCTGTCGGTCGCCCTGGGGTGGGGGCTGGGCGTGATCCTGTGCGCCTGGGCCGCGTGGGCCGGATGGACGGCTGCGCGCCGCGCCTTTGCCCGCTGGCCCGAGTACCGGGAAGGCACGGCGATCCTGCTCGCGGTCTTCGCGGTCCTGGCCGTCGCCTTCCTCATCCTGCACCCCCGCATCTGGTTCACCGAGCTCCGCGTGTCGGGGCTCGGCGCGCTCGTCCTCGCGGCCGGCGCGACCCTGTGGATCGCGCTGCCGGTCGCGGTCGTGATCCTCCACGTCGTGCATCAGGGCATCGGCCGTTGGAGAGAGCGCAGTGCCCACTGACGCAGTCGAGCTCCTCGGAGGGAGGCAGTCCATGTGCTTCATGCCCAGGCGTGAATGGCTCATCGTCGCGGTCCTGCTCGGGTCCGCGTGCACCGATACCCAGTACGTCACCGCCCCTCCCTTCACCGAGCCGCCGGCGGCGGCCCAGGGGTTCCTGGGATACACGGACCAGACCTCCCAGAAGCCCGTGTGCGGCAACTGCCACGTGGGCAAGCTGGAGGAGTGGCAGGGCACGGACCATTCCCACGCCTGGGCCGACCTCCAGGCCAGCGGCCACGCCACCGCGTCGTGCGACGGGTGCCACACCGTCAACGGGAACGGGAACAAGGTGCAAGACCCCAACGCAGGCTTCCTCGCCGCCCAGGACCCCCGCTACCAGGACGTGCAGTGCGAGAGCTGCCACGGTCCGGGCTTGGAGCACGTGACCAACCCGGACGCGAGCCAGCCCCTGGCCTCCATCCTGGCGGGGGTGGACCTGACCTACGGCTGCGGCGAGTGCCACCAGGGCGCCCATCAGCCCTTCGTGGAGGAGTGGTCCCAGTCCATGCACGCCGCCCCCAACGAGCACGCCCAGAGCAACGCGGCGTGCGTGCAGTGCCACGAGGCCCGTGGCATCCTCGACGCCTGGGGCGAGACGGACGCCAACTACCTGGAGAAGGACGGGACCGACCCCATCTCCATCACGTGCGCCGTGTGCCACGACCCCCACGACGCCACCAACGACAAGCAGCTCCGCTATCCCGTCAACGTGGCCAGCCTGGAGGGGAACCTGTGCATGCGGTGCCACCAGCGGCAGGCGGTGCCCAACCCGACGAGCTCCCACCCGGACCCCCACTCCCCCGAGGGTCCGCTGCTCCTGGGGCAGGCGGGCTGGCTGCCGCCGGACTTCCCCCTCCCGTCGGACAAGATCATCGGGACGCATGGCTCGGAGGCGAACGAGGACCTGTGCGCCACCTGCCACGTGCACGCCGCCGACATCACCGACCCCACAACGGGCGACTTCGTCTTCCACAGCACCGGCCACCTCTTCGAGCCCACCCCGTGCCTGGACGACAAAGGCATCCCCACGGCCGGGGACGACTGCACCGAGGCCCAGCGCTCCTTCGCCTCGTGCACGGCGTCGGGGTGCCACGGGAGCCAGGACGCGGCGCGCTCGGCCTTCGCGGTGGCCACGAACCGGATCGAGGCGCTGGTGGCCACGGTGAACGCGCTGCTGGACCAGGTTCCGGCGAGTGAGTTCGCCGTCGACGGCGTCGAGACGACGGCGGAAGGGGCGCGCTTCAATGCGGAGCTCGGGGCCCTGCCGGGCTCGCCCGTCCACAATCCGTTCTTCATGGAGGCGCTCCTCACCGCCACCATCAAACAGGTGGAGCAGGACTACGGGGTGAAGGCGTCCCCCGCGCTCAGCCTCCAGAACGTCCTGGGCACCCGGTGACCCTCTCCTCCCCGCGGAGGCGTCCGGCACCGCGGTGCCGGACGTTTCCGCACCGCCCGCCTCCCCGGCCGGTCTCCAGCGGCCCTGCCCGCGGCTCGTCCCTCGCCGTTGCGCTGATGCTGGCCCTCGCGCTGGCGGCGTGCGGGCAGGAGGAGCCGGCTCCCTCCGCAGGGGGGGAGACGTCGTCGGCGGCCGCCACGCAGGCCGCCGAAGCCGACACGGCGAGCACCGCCGACACCACCGCCGCCCCCCTCTTCGAGGCCGTCTCCGTGGCGCAGGTGGGCTTCCCCCACTCGCCTCACCGGAACGTGCCCTGTGCCACGTGCCACGGAGCGGCGCCCCCCGGCCACGCGTCCCACGCGGACGTGGCGTGCAGCTCCTGCCATGGGCCGGCGGGGGGGAGCTCGGGGACGGAGGCCGCGGCGGTACCGGCGGGGCCCGCCCCCCAGGTCTGCCGGTCGTGCCATCACGGCTCCGACCAGCGCTACACCTGCACCCACTGTCACGGCGACCCGTCGGCGATTCCGCCCCGGCGGGCGACCCAGGCCATGACCGTGGCCGGCCACCGGCACCCCGACCGGACGCTGGAGTTCGCCCACGCCTTTCACACCTCGGTGGCGTGCGCCGAGTGCCACCGGGGAGGCTCGGACCTGACCCCGGACCGGGCGTGCACGTCGTGTCACGACAGCCATCACCAGCCCGAGGCCGACTGCTCCCGGTGCCACCAGCCGCCGCCCGCCACCGCCCACACCCTGGCCGCGCACGCCGGCTGCGGCGGCGCGGGTTGCCACCAGGATGCCCGGGTGCTCTCCCTCCCCCGGTCGCGCTCCTTGTGTCTGGTGTGCCACCGCGACCGCGTGGACCACGAGCCCGGGAAGGACTGCGCCTCGTGCCACCGACTGGGCCCGGAGGGCGTGGCGAAGGAGGGGGACCGATGAGCCGCCGCGTGGGGCGTCTCGTGGCGTGGGCGGCCCTGGCGGGCCTGGGCGCCCTCCCCGCCCGTGCCGGGGGCCAGCAGGTCCGGGTCACCGGCATCAGCACCCTGCGCTACGTGGACGTGCGCCTGCTGGTGGACGACAGCGTCCCCGTGGCCGACGCCCGGGGCGACGGCGTCCTGCGGGAGAGCCCGGAGGGCTACGCCGTGACGTGCGTGCAGGGCGCGGACTTCTGCCACTTCCGCCGTTCCGGCGAGCGCGCCTCCACGGTGCCGGCCACCCAGGACCTGGCCGTGAGCGTGTGGGGGCTGGGCCGGGGGGTGCGGGGCTACGCCCGGGTGCGGGGCCGGGGCATGATGGGCCAGCGGGACCTGTGGCCGAGGGGCGACGACGCCTTCGACGCCCTGGAAGCCTGGGCGGAGGTGGACCGGGGGCTCTTCCGCGTCCGGGCGGGGCGCCAGTGGAAGGTGTCGGGGCTGGGCTACTACAACTTCGACGGGGCCTCGCTGCTCCTCCGCCCCCTGACGGGCCTCACGGTGGAGGCGTACGGCGGGTGGAGCCTGGCCCACGGGCTCAACGAGCCCCGGACCTCGGCCGCCCTGGCGGCGGTGGAGCCCTTCGCCCCCGACGACCGGGGGGTGCTGGTGGGCGTCCACGGAGCCTGGCGCCCCAGCCCCTCCGCCTCCCTGTCCCTGGCCTACCAGCGGGACGTGCGGGCCGACCGGAAGGGCCTCTACGCCGAGCAGCTCGCCGCCGACGGTGTGTGGCGGCGGGACGCCACGGCCCTCACCGGGACGCTGGACGTGGACGTGGCCATGAGGGCCGTGAACGAGGCGCGCCTCACCGTGCGCAGGGCCCTGGGCGAGGCGACGGCGGTGGGGCTCACGGCACGCCACTACGAGCCATTTTTCGAGGCGTGGACCATCTGGGGCGCCTTCGACCCGGTGGGCTTCGACGAAGTGACCGTGGACGGATCCTGGAGCCCGCCCGGCGGCACCCTGGCGGTGCGTGGCCAGGCGGGGTGGCGCCGCTACCCCGACGCCCACGCCTCCGCCACCTTCGGCGCCTACCACTCCACCGCGTGGCGGGCCACCGCCACCGCCTCGCTGCGGCCGTCGCCCGACTGGCTCCTCACGGGCCGCCTGGCCACCGAGCTGGGCTTCGGCGCCTCCCGGGACGACGGCGCGCTCATGGCCCGGCGGACCCTGGACGGGGGGGCGTTCGTGGGCGCCACCCTGCAGGCGTTCCAGACGGCCTACGAGTTCCGGGTCAGCCAGGGCACCGTGTGGGGCCTGGGCGTGGACGGCGCATTGCCCCTGGGCTCCCGGGCCCGGGTCGTGGGCGGTCTCACCGCCTACCGCCATCACACCAGCAGCGGCGCTCCCGAGCTGGACTGGAGCCAGCTCCGGGGCTCCCTGCGGGCGGAGTGGACGGTGGGCCCGGAGCCGGGCATCCCCGGCGGGAGGGTGGCGCCATGAGCGCCGGCCGGAGCTACGTGTCCCTGCTGCCTCCCCTCCTGCTGGCGGCGGCCGCGGCAATCCTCACGGGCGCCCCTGCCACCCCGGGGGTGACGGCGTCGGCCGACACCGTCCGCACCGACACCTTCCCCCACGAGAAGCACGAGGGACTCTTCCCCCTCTGCCAGGGGTGCCACGCCGGCATCGAGACGGGCACCGAGTCGGCCTACTACCCCACGCCGGCCGACTGCGCGACCTGCCACGACGGCACGCTGGAGCCGAAGGTGGCCTGGACCACGCCGAAGCGGACGCCCACGAACCTGGCGTTCTCCCACGAGGAGCACATCGCCCAGGTGGCGGCGGCCGGCGACCCGCCGTCCGCGTGCACGACCTGTCACCGCCGGGAGGGACCCGACACCCTGCGCATGAACGTGGGACCCGCTTCCCCCGATGCGTGCCTCGGGTGCCACGCCCACGAGGCGTCGTCGCACCTGGCGCCGGGGCGGGACTGCACGGTCTGCCACGTGCCGTTGACGAAGGCGACGGGGCTGTCCGCCGCCCAGATCGCCGACTTCCCCGAGCCGGCCAGCCACGACACGGCCGGGTTCGTGCTGGGCCACGCGCCGGCCTCGAGCGACGCGAGCTGCGCCGTGTGCCACGCCCGGGAGAGCTGCGCCCGCTGCCACCTGAACGCCGACGCCCTGGCGCCGGTGCGGGCGCTGGCCTCCGATCCCCGGGTGGCCGCCCTCACCAGGGGCCGCGCCCCCGAATACCCGACGCCCCCCAGCCACGAGGGGGGGAGCTGGGTCTGGGGAGGGCACGGTCCCGAGGCGGAGAAGGAGGCCGCGTCCGGGTGCGGCAGCTGCCATACCGTGGCCGACTGCGCGACCTGTCACCGGGACGGCAGCCTGCCCGTGGCCGCCGCCCTTCCCACGGCCCCGAAGGACGACCTCCGGGGCGTGGGCCTGAAGGCCTCCGACGAGCGCGTGCACGGCCCCGACTGGGTCCGTGGTCACGGTCCCGACGCTTCCAGCCGCGGGGAGACGTGCGCCACCTGCCACCAGAGCGACTTCTGCACGTCGTGCCACCAGGGCCCCACCGCGCCCTCGTTCCACCTGCCCGACTTCATGGACCAGCACGCGTCGGAGGCCTACGGCAACGAGAGCGACTGCGCCACCTGCCACAACGCCCAGACCTTCTGCCGGGCGTGCCACCAGAACATCGGCCTGGCATCGGAGGGCCGGCCCGACGTGGCCTTCCACACGTCCCGCCCGGTCTGGCTCCTGGGCCACGGCGTGGCCGCCCGCCAGGGGCTCCAGGGGTGCATCACGTGCCACACCCAGTCCGACTGCGCCACCTGCCACTCGGCGGTGGGAGGGTGGGGGGTGAGCCCCCACGGACCCGACTTCGACGCGGAGCGGGCGCGGGAGGCGAATCCCTTCTCGTGCGCCCACTGCCACCTCGACGGGGTGGGGCCATGAGGCGACGCCTCGTGGTCCTGGCCACCGCCCTGGCGGCGGCGATCCTCGGAGCACGGGCGCCGCTGGCGGCCCAGATGCTCCCCACCAGCCAGGCGTGCGTCACCTGCCACCGTGACCTCCAGGACTCCACGCTGTCGCTCCCGGCCCGCACCTTCCAGCAGGACGTCCACGCCCAGAAGGGGCTGGGGTGCCTGGACTGCCACGGGGGTCCCCGCACGGCCCAGGTGGGGGGCGGTGCCGCGGATCCCCAGCACGGCTTCTTGAGCCGCCCCGAGCGGCGGGACATCCCGGCCCTGTGCGGCCGCTGCCACTCCGACGCCGACGTCATGCGCAAGTACGACCCTTCGCTGCGGGTCGATCAGGTGACCGAGTACCGGACCTCGGTCCACGGGCAGCGGCTGTTCGAGGACAACGACTCCAACGTGGCGGTGTGCACCTCCTGCCACCCCGCCCACCGCATCCGGCCCCCCTCCGACCCCGAGTCCACGGTCTACCCCACCCGCGTTGCCGACACCTGCGGCCAGTGCCACCAGGACAAGGCCCTCATGGACCGCTACGGCATCCCTTCGGACCAGGTGTCCGAGTGGAAGAAGGGCGTCCACGGCCAGCAGATGCTGGAAAAGGAAGACGTGTCGGCCCCCACCTGCAACGACTGCCACGGGAACCACGGGGCGCGCCCGCCCGGGGCGTCGTCGGTGGTGGCCGTGTGCGGAACGTGCCACTCGGTCATGGAGGACCATTTCAACGCCAGCGGCCACGCCAAGATCTTCGACCAGGCGGGCCTGCCCGGCTGCGTGACGTGCCACGGCAACCACGACATCGAGAAGCCGTCGGAGGCCTTCCTGGCCGACCGGGCCCAGGCCGTATGCTCCCGCTGCCACGAGCCGGGCGACTCGGCCACCGCGCAATTCCTGGTCATGGAGCGGGTGCTGGACTCCCTCAAGACCGAGGAGGCCCTGAGCAAGGCGGCGCTGGACGAGGCCGAGAACGCGGGCATGGAGGTGAGCCAGGCGCTGTTCGACCTCCAGGACGTGACCGACGCCCTCACCAAGGCCAGGGGCGCCATCCACTCCTTCCGCGCCGACACGGTGCGGGCGGAGGCGGGGGCGGGCTTCAAGCTCACCTCCGAGGGCCTCACCCGGGCGAAGGAGGCCATGGCGGAGCACCGCTTCCGGCGCGTGGGCCTGGCCGTGTCGGTGGGATTCATCCTGATCGTCATCACCGGCCTCCTGCTCCGGATCCGCGAGCTCGGGGACCCGAGAACCCCGGAGGAGACATGAGCACCAGGAGACGCTTTCTCGACTGGCTGCTGGGGACGGCGGTGGGCGGGCTCCTCGTCTCCGTCCTCTACCCGGTGGCCCGCTACCTCTTCCCCCCCGCGGTCAGCGGAAGCGAAGCCAACTCGGTGGTCGTGCCGGACAAGCCGACGGCCATCCCCCCCAACTCGGGGGAGATCTTCAAGTTCGGCAGCAAGCCCGGCATCCTCATCCGGACGCCGTCGGGAGACCTGCGAGCGTTCTCGGCCGTGTGCACCCACCTCTCGTGCACCGTCCAGTACCGCCCGGACCTGCAGCAGATCTGGTGTGCCTGCCACAACGGGCACTACGACCTGAACGGCACCAACGTCTCCGGTCCGCCGCCCCGGCCGCTCACGCCCTACGACGTGAAGGTCCGGGGTGACCAGATCGTGGTGAGCCGGAGGACCTGAGGTGAGGCGGCTCCTGGACTGGCTCGAGGACCGCGTCGGCTACCGCTGGCTGGTCCGCTTCGGCCGCCACAAGGAGGTGCCGGTCCACAAGCACTCCTTCTGGTACTACATGGGGGGGATGGTGCTCTTCCTCTTCATGATCCAGGTGGCCACGGGCGTCCTCCTCCTCTTCTACTACCGGCCCAGCACCGACGGTGCCTTCGAGTCGGTGCAGTTCCTCATGGCCCGGGTGCAGTTCGGCTGGCTCATCCGCTCCATCCATGCCTGGGGCGCGAACCTCATGATCTTCATGGCGTTCGTGCACCTCTTCAGCGTCTTCGTCCACAAGGCGTACCGTCCTCCCCGGGAGCTGACGTGGCTGTCGGGGGTGGCGCTCTTCTTCATCGTCCTGGGGATGGGCTTCACCGGCTACCTGCTCCCCTGGAACACCCTCTCCTTCTTCGCCACCCGCGTGGGCACCGAGATCCCCGGCGTCCTGCCCGGTGTCGGCCCCTTCTTCCTCAAGGTCCTGCGGGGAGGGGAGGACGTGACCGGCGCCACCCTGACGCGCTTCTTCGCGCTCCACGTGTCGGTCCTCCCGGGCCTGGTGTTCGTCCTTCTGGGACTCCACGTGGTCCTGGTGCAGCGCCACGGGATGAGCGTGCCGCCGGACGTGGAGCGGGAGAAGGGCGTGCGGGGCGTGATCTCCTTCTTCCCCGACTTCCTCATGCGGGACCTGGTGGGGTGGCTCTCGGCCCTGGCCATCCTCGCGGCGATGGCGGCGTTCTTCCCGGCCCACCTGGGGGTGAAGGCCGACCCCTTCGCATCGGCGCCCGCGGGGATCCGGCCCGAGTGGTACTTCATGTTCATGTTCCAGACCCTCAAGCTCCTCCCCGCCCAGGTGCTGGGCGTGCCCGGAGACGTGCTGGGGATCCTGGCCTTCGGGGCCCTGGCCGGGGTGCTGCTGCTGATCCCCTTCCTGGATCGGCGGGCCGCCCGGGGCGAGCCGAGCCGCCTCTTCACGTGGCTGGCCTGGGGCGCGCTGGCCTACATCCTGGTGCTCACCGCGTGGGGCTACGCCGCGAGCGCCACCGGATAGGCGCATCCCCCCGGGGCCCCTTTCAGGTCCGGAGCGGGCGGCCCATCTTGAGGCGCTTCCACCGGCGCCCCGCGCCGCAGCCTCCAGACCGAGAGCGACCCATGCCTCGTCCCACCTCCCGCCGCGCGGCGCTCGCCGCGGTCTGTACCACGATCGTCGCGGGTGCCTGCGCGCCTGCCGCCCAGCGGCCCAGCCGCGCCCCCATCGACGTGGTCGAGCTCACGGCCCAGCAGATCCAGGCGGACTACGCGGCCCACAAGTACACCGCCGTCCAGCTCACCCGGGCGTACCTGGACCGCATCGCGCGCTACGAGCCCCGCTACAACGCCTTCATCTCCATGAACCCCGACGCCCTGTCCACGGCCCGGGCCCTGGACAAGGAGATGGCGCGCTCGGGGCCCCGGGGGCCGCTCTTCGGGGTGCCGGTGGTGATCAAGGACAACATGGACTTCGGCGGGCTGGTGACCACGGCGGGCTTCAAGGGCTTCAGCAGCGCCACCGGCGGGCTGGACAACATCCCCGACAGCGACGCCACGGCGGTGGCTCGCCTGAAGGCGGCCGGCGCCATCATCCTGGGCAAGACCAACCTCCCCGACTTCGCGGGGAACGGCACCCGCACCTGGAGCACGGTGGCCGGCACCACGCTGAATCCCTACAACGTGGACAAGATCCCGGGTGGCTCCAGCGGGGGCACGGCCACGGCCGTGAACGCCAGCTTCGCGGTGCTGGGGCTGGGCACCGAGACCGGGGGCTCCATCGAGAACCCCTCCTCCGTGCAGGCGCTGGTGGGGGTGAAGGCCACGCTGGGGCTGGTGCCCACCGACGGCGTCGTGCCCATCGACGTCACCTACCGGGACGTGGTGGGGCCCATCGCCAAGACCGTCCACGACGCGGCCGTTACGCTGGACGTCCTCGCCGGGCCGTCCAACAGCGACCTCACGTCGTACGCCGGCGAGGGTCACATCCCCGAGGGGGGCTACGCCGCCCACCTGGACACCACCTCGCTCCGGGGCAAGCGCTTCGGCCTGGTGGGTTCGGGCTGGCGGGAGCGCTGGCTCCCCCTGGATCCGGCCACCGCGGCGATCTACGAGCGGGCCGTCGCGGAGCTGAAGGCCCGGGGGGCCGAGGTGGTGGACGATCCCTTCCAGGGGAGCGGCTTCGTCGAGCTCTACGCCAAGGAGCCCCGGGTGCCCTCGGTGGGCTCCCACGACATGCTCCAGTACCTGCTGCACAAGGGCCCCGGCGCCACCTTCCACAGCATCCAGGAGTGGGAGGACATGACGGGGGACACCTTCCCCGGCCGCCAGCAGAGGAACCCGCCCACCCGCCCCAGCGCCACCGAGCAGGGTGACGCCTTCCAGGCGTGGCGGCAGCAGATCCGCGACCTGTTCCGGAAGGTCCTGGCGGACAACGACCTGGACGGGCTGTTCTTCCCCCAGGCCGCCGCCCCCGCCCGGGACCTGGTCGAGGACCCCAGCCGCCCCGACTACCGCCCCAACGACTTCCCCGAGATCCCGAGCAACATCATCAACGACATCGGGCTGCCGGTGGTGACGGTGCCGTTCGCGTACTACGGCGACGGCACGCCGTTCTCCCTGGCGTTCATCGGGGACACGTGGACGGAGGCGTCGCTGCTGTCGTGGGCGTACGACTTCGAGCAGGCGACCAAGGCCCGGGTCCCCCCCGTGCTCCACCAGGCCACGGACGCCACCCAGCCCCGCTGAGCCCGGCCCGGGGCGGCAGGTGACCGGGGAGGCGGAGGGCGCCCCGGGCGGGAAGGCGATCGCCGGCCGCTGGCAGGTGCTGCTGGTGGCCGTGTTCCTGGCCGCGGCGGTGGCCGCGGTCTACTGGGTGCCCCGGGAGGCGGCGCCGCCGGCCACGGTGCTGAGCGCCGCCGAGCTCCTGGGCTTCGGCATCCTGGTGGGCGCCTACGGCACCATGGTGGGGGCAGGGGGGGGCTTCCTGGTGGTGCCGGCCATGCTCCTCATCTACCACGTGCGCCCGGAGCAGGCCGCCGGGACCGGGTTGGCGGTGGTCTTCCTGAACGCCTCCAGCGGCACCATCTCCTACGCCCGCCAGGGGCGGGTCGACTACAAGGCGGGGCTGCTGTTCGCCCTGGCCACGCTCCCTGGCGCGGTGTCGGGGGCGTACGTGTCCCGCCTCCTCACCGGCCGGGTCTTCGACCTCATCTTCGGCTTCCTGCTCCTGGCCATCGCCGTCTTCCTCATCATCCGCCCCACGGCCCAGGAGGAGTACGCGGAGGCGCTGCTGGAGGAGGCCGAGCAGCTCCCCTGGTGGCGCGTGCGGCGGCGCCTCACCGACGCCGGGGGCGAGTCCTTCCACTACCGCTACAACGTCCTGGCGGGGATGGCGATCAGCTTCGCGGTGGGGCTCCTGTCCAGCGTGCTGGGGATCGGGGGCGGCATCATCCACGTCCCGGTGCTCATCCACGTCCTGGGCTTCCCGGCCCACATCGCCACCGCCACGTCCCACTTCATCCTGGCCATCAGCGCCCTGGTGGCCGGGAGCACCCACGCGGCCCTGGGGCACGTCCTGGTGGGGCCCGCGCTGCTGATGGGGATCGGGGTGGCGGGGGGCGCCCAGCTCGGCGCGCCCCTGGCCCGCAGGCTCCGGGGCTCGCTGGTGATCCGCCTCCTCTCCCTCGCCCTCATCCTGGTGGCGCTGCGGCTCCTGCTGCGGTGACGTCGCCGGTGAGGCCCAGCGCCTTCAGGATGTCCGGGATCACGATGGCCGGGTGCTCGATGTGGTGGCCCCCGGGGCGGGACACCACGGTGGCCAGCCCCGGCGGCAGGAGGGGGCACAGCACGTTCGAGTCCTCGGTGCCGTACACGCACAGGATGGGGAGCCCCCGCAGCTTCTCGAGCTCGGGCTGCACCGGCACGTCCTCGTCCGGCCGGTGCACCTTGGTGAGCAGATCGATCCAGTGGAAGTGGAAGCTGGCCCAGCGGTCCGTGCCCAGGAGCACCAGGTGGGCGAGGCCGTCGGTGAGGGCGTGGGGGAGCCGGTTCACGATGAAGGGCGCCATGACCGCGCCCCGGGAGTACCCCACCAGCGCCCAGCGGCGGCGGGGCCAGCGGGCCAGCGCCGCCGTCAGGATGCGCCCGGTGTCGTCCGCGGCCCGGCGGGCCGTGATGCTGTCGCTCCGCAGGTAGGTCCGGGAGAGGAGGGCCACCACCGGAACGCCCCGCGCCGTGAGGCTGTCCACGATGACCCGGTCTTCGTGGGCCATGTTGCCGTCGCCGGTGAGGAGCAGCACCAGGAGGTCGGCGTCGGGTCCCTGGGGCGCGTACCAGCGGGTGGGCAGGTCGGCCAGGCTCTTGGGCGCCCCCACCGGCATGGGCGCCGGGTCTTCGTTGCAGGCGCCGACCCCCAGGAGGAGGGCCAGCGCGGCCGCGGCCAGGACCGCGGTGGAGCGGTGGCGCATGGGACGGGGGGCGAGTGGGGTTGAACGGAGCGGTTCGCGAAGGCTAGCGGCAGGGGCCCCGACGCACGAGCCCCCGGCGACGGGGCGGCCAAGAGGCCGCGCCCGTGCCGGGGGCCGGGAGCGCCGGAGGCGCGGGAGGGTCAGCGCGCCCGCACGTTCACGATGCGGCGCTGCCCGTCGGGCGTCTGGACCACCAGGCTCACCACGTCACCGGGCTTCACCTTGTCCAGGAGGGCCGTGGCCTGCTCGGCCGACGTCACGCCCTCGCGTCCGATCCGGACCAGCTCGGTGCCGGGGGCGACGCCCCTGCGGGCCGCGGGCCCGGCCGGATCCACGTCCCTCACCACCACGCCGTGGGGGTCGTCGTAGCCCAGGCGCTGGGCGGTGGCCGCGTCCAGGTCGGTGAGCGTCAGCCCCAGCTTCTGGCTGGCCGCCTCCTCGCGGTGGCGGGTCGCCGTGACCGGCTGGCTGTCCCGGGTGAGGGGCGCGTCGCCGAGCTTCACCGTGGCGTCGTGGGCCTTGCCGTCCCGGTAGTACTGGACGTCGATCTTGTCGCCCTGGGAGTGGGTCGCCACCACCACCTGCAGGTTGCCGCCGCTGTCGATGTCGCGGCCGTCCACCTGGGTGATGACGTCACCCATCTTGAGGCCGGCGTCGGCGGCGGGGCCGCCGTCCGTCACGCTCTGCACCACCACGCCCCGCACCGCGGGCAGGTGGAAGGCCTCGGCGTCTTCGGGGCTCACGCCCGTCACCGCCACTCCCAGCCAGGCCCGCTCGACCTTGCCGTGGGCCATGAGGTCGTTGGCCACCTTCTTCACCAGGTCGGAGGGGATGGCGAAGCCGTACCCCTGGTAGTGCCCGTCGGTGGAGGCGATGGCCGAGTTCATGCCGATCACCTGGCCGTCGAGGTCCACCAGCGGTCCGCCCGAGTTGCCCGGGTTGATGACCGCGTCGGTCTGGATGAAGTCCTCGATGGCGTAGTTCGCCTTCGCGGCGCCGAAGCGCGGGTCCTGCGCCAGCCCCTGCTGGAGGAGCTGGAGGGGACGTCCCTTCCCGCTCACGATGCCGGTGGTGACCGTGTAGTCGAGCTGGTCGGCGGAGCCGTAGCCCGGGTTTCCGATGGCCATCACCCACTGACCCACCCGCAGGTTGGTGCTGTTCCCCCACGACAGGTGGGGCAGGTCGTTCGCGTCGATCTTGATGACCGCCACGTCGGTGGTGGGGTCGGCGCCCACCAGCTTGGCCTTGAAGCTCCGGTGGTCCTGGAGCGTCACGGTGATCTCGTCGGCGTCGCCCGCCACGTGGTTGTTCGTGACGATGTAGCCGTCGTCGGACACCAGGAAGCCGGTGCCGCTGGCGAAGCGCGCCGGCGCCTCCTGCTGCTGGCCCTGGTCGGGGAGGTTGAAGAACTGGCGGAAGGGCGCGGGGATGTCCTGCATCCCGCCCTGCTGTGCCTCCGGGCTGTCCGCCGACAGGCGCACCTCGATGCGCACCACCGCCGGGGTCGTGTTGGCCGCCAGGTCGGCGAAGGCGTCGTCCAGCTCCTTGGCGGCCGCCAGGGCGGTGGAGTGGGTGGTGCCGTCCGCCGGTTGGGTGGCCGCCGTGGTGTTCTCGGGGGTGGCCGCCAGCGCGTGCTCGGTCATGGCGAACGCCGAGTGCAGGCCGGCCCCCGTGAGGGCGGCCAGCGCCAGCGCCGCCGTGCCGACCGCGGCCTTCTTACGTCGCTTCGTGTTCATGATGCCTCATCGGATCAGAGGGTCCTTCGTCTCGATGTCGGCGCCCCGGCCGGCCTCCGGAGGGGGGCGGGCGCACCGTCGGTTGCCGGCCGCCATCCAAAGCACGGCCGGTGCCATCGTCCCAAGTCCAGTTATGTCAAAGGGTTATCGCGTTTTAAGCCTCCCGCCCACACCCCCGGGAGGTGGCGCAAATCCGCCAATGTGGTGGAGATGCACCAGATTGACCGGTGGCGGCCGGGCCGCTCACTTGGGGCGTCCGGCAGGCAAGGCATCCCCCCAGGAGGATTCCGGTGGCTGGAGAGGCGGCGCGCCCCCGCAGGCGGGGGCGGCTCAGGACCAGGGTGGTGGCGACGGGCGTGGTGCTGCTCGTGGTCCTGGCCCTGGGTGCGTCCGCGGCCGTCCTCACCCACAGGAGCGTGGTCCGGCTCGAGCTGGTGGACGCCCGGCTCCGGGAGATCGGCCGCTTCACCGAGGCCCGCGCCCGCCTCCAGCGCTACGTGGTCCAGGCCATGCCGCCGCTGCTGCCGGCCGACGACGCCCTGGTGGTGGACTTCCGCCTCCAGATCGACCAGGCCCGGAGCCTGGGGCCCCGCCTCTCGCCGGACATCCGCCAGGGGCTGGACGAGCTGGCCCTCAACCTCCGCCAGCCCCTGGTGGCCCGCTCCGACCTGGTGACCGCCGCGGCGGTGCTCGAGCAGATCTCCAGCGCCGAGTCCGACGTCCACGCCGAGATCTTCGACGACGCCCGCTCGGGCGCCCGGGCCGAGCTGGCCGCGGCCCTGGTGGGGCTGGGCATCCTGGGCATCCTGGCCATGGTCGGGCTGTGGGCTGTGCCCGAGGGGGTGGTGGAGCCGCTGCGCCGCCGGCTGCGGGAGTCCACCCGGGCGCTCCTGGAGCAGGAGCGGGAGCTGGCCCGGGCCCAGCAGCTCGCCCTGGTGGGGGAGGCCGCAGCCACCCTGGCCCACGAGGTGAGGAACCCCCTGGCCGGGGTGGTCATGGGGCTCCAGAACCTGTCCCGGGAGCGGAGCGACCTGCAGCCCCGGCTGGCCCCGCTCCTGGGGGAGCTGGAGCGCGTCACCCGCACGCTGCGCCAGTACCTGGGGAGGGTCCACGCTCCCCCCGAGACGCCCGTGCCCGTCGACGCCGCCCCCGTGGTGGCCGACCTGGCCGAGCTGCTGCGCTACCAGGCGCCCCCCTCGGTGCGGGTCAGGAACCGGGTGGCCGAGCCCTTCGAGGTGCGGGCCGCCCCCGACGCCCTCCGGCAGGTGCTCCTCAACCTGGGCCTCAACGCCATGGAGGCCATGGAGAACGGGGGCGGCACCCTCGCCTTCGAAGGGAGCCGGAACGGCGAGGGCGCGGTGCTGTCCGTGCTGGACGAGGGCCCCGGCTTTCCCCCCGACGTGCTGGCGGGGCGGGCCGAGGAGTTCGTGAGCGAGAAGGAGGAGGGGAGCGGCATCGGGCTCCGGGTGGTGCGCCGCCTCATGTCCGAGATGGGGGGCCGCGTCGCCTTCGCCAACCGCCCCGAGGGGGGCGCCCGCGTGGACCTGATCCTGCCCGCCGAGGAGACGCCGCCGTGAAGCCCGAGTCGCTCCTGCTCATCGAAGACGAGCCCGTGCTGGCCCAGGAGCTGGTGCGCCACTTCAAGCGGGGCGGCTGGGAGACGGCCCACGCCCCCGACCTGGCGAAGGCCCGGGCGATCCTCCGCTCGGGAACGCTCGAGCCCCTGGTGGTGCTCAGCGACCTGAGCCTGCCCGACGGCAGCGGGTTGGACCTCCTGGAGGAGGTGCGGGGCGCGGACGGGGGAGGCGCCGCCGAGTGGATCTTCCTCACCGGCTTCGGGACCATCCCCGACTCGGTGCGGGCGCTGCGGCTCGGCGCCTACGACTTCCTGGAGAAGCCGTGCCCCATGGACCGCCTGGAGCTGGTGGTGAGCGGCGCCGCCCGGAGCGCCCAGGCCCAGCGCCGCCTCTCCGACCAGGCCACCGCCAGGAACCGCCGCTACGGCCCCGAGGCGTTCCTGGGCGAGAGCGCCGCCGCCCGCCGGGTGCGCTCGCTCCTGGAGCGGCTCGCGGCGGTGCCCGTGCAGACGCTCCTCATCGAGGGCGAGACCGGCACCGGCAAAGGGCTGGTGGCCAGGATCCTCCACCACTCGGGGGTGCGGGCCGACCAGCCGCTGGTGGAGGTCAACTGCGCCGCGCTGCCCACCGATCTGCTGGAGTCGGAGCTGTTCGGCCACGAGGCCGGCGCCTTCACCGGCGCCCGCAGCCGCCACCGGGGCCTCATGGAGCAGGCCCACGAAGGCACCCTCTTCCTGGACGAGATCGGCGAGATGGACCCCCGCCTCCAGGCCAAGCTCCTGAAGGCCGTGGAAGACCGGCGCTTCCGCAGGGTGGGGGGCGAGCGGGAGATCGAGGTGGACGTGCAGTTGTTCGCCGCCTCCAACCGGGACCTGAGGACGGCGGTCAAGGACGGCGACTTCCGGGAGGACCTCTACCACCGCCTGAGCGTGCTGAGCATCGACCTGCCCCCCCTGCGGGAGCGCCTGGACGACCTGGAGCCCCTCACCTGGGCCGCGGTGGCCGAGTTCAACGCCAGGAGCGGCAAGGACGTGAGCGTCATTCCCGACGACGTGTGGGCGCGGCTGAGGGCGTATCCCTGGCCCGGCAACGTGCGGGAGCTGAGGAACGTGCTGGAGCGCTGCGTCCTCCTGTCCACCTCGTCGGTGCTCCCCGACCAGTGGCTGGGGCTGCCCTCGGCGGAGGAGGCGCCCGCCGCCCACCAGCCCGGCGTGCTCCCCGTGCCGGTGGACGGGCGCATGAGCCTGGACGAGATCGAGCGCACGGTCATCGCCGAGGCGCTGGAGCGCTCCGGGGGGAACGTGTCGGCGGCGGCGCGGCTGCTGGGGATCACCCGCCAGACCCTGCGCTACCGCATCGAAAAGCACGGCCTCGCCGATGAGGGCGAGGCCGTGGAGGAAGAGGACGGCGAGGGGGCGCCCCGCTGAGGAGGCGCCCCCGGGTGCGTCAGCCGTTGGGCATCACGACCGCCGTCGAGAGGGGAAGGGAGTTCTCCACGCTCATGTTCACCGCGTCACCGGGCGAGACGATCAGGTCGGGCGACACGTACAGGTCGCTGCCGCCGATGGGCGCCGCCACGATCCTCACGTCACCGGACGCCACCATGGCCATGGCCGGGAGCATGAACTTCTGGGTCTGGCCGGTGGTCACCACGCCGAGGGGCATGAGGAGCCCGTCCCGGTCCACGTAGAGGTGCACGTCCAGCCAGTTGTTGTTGGTCACCTGGAGCTCGGCGGTGCGGAGCTCGTGGGTGGCCTTGGCCGAGTCGGGTGCCGGCGAGAACGCCACCGGGTTGGCCGACTGTGCATGTAGGGCCGAGGCCGAGAGCGCGAAGGCCACCGCCAGGGCAGGTAGGCTCGCGAACGTCTTCATCGTGTTCTCCCATGGGGCCCATTCGGGGCCCCTGTCGGGTCGTGCACGGGGTTTCCGTGCTTCCGACGTGTTGAGAAAGCATCGGCCGTGCCGTCGGCCCAAACCGTTGTGCTGCAACGGGTTAGGCGATTTGGCCGGTTCGCGGATGCGGCGGGTTGGTGGTCGTCTACGACCGGGGGTGGCGCATATCAGCCGCCCCCTCCCCCTCCGCCCCGCCCCCGTAGAAGTCCAGGTGGAAGCGGTGGAGGAGGCGCAGCGCCACGGGCCCCAGGAGCACCGCCGCCACGGTGAGGAAGGCCAGGGCGCTGTAGAGGGTGTAGGCGATGCCGAACACCTTGGCGGCGGGCGTGCTCAGGGGCGCCGGCGGGCCCATCCCCGTGAGGATCATGGACGCGTTCAGCGTCGCGTCCAGCCACGGGAGCCCCGCCAGCCAGTGGTAGCCCGCCGCCCCCAGCCACAGCGACACCGCCACGAAGGCCGTGACGAGGCCCAGGTTCCGGAGGAGGTGGCGGAGGAAGTGCCCCACCGAGGGGAGGGGCCGCCGTGTCACCGTCCGCCGCCGCCCCCCGCCGGCGCCGGCCACATGTTGTTGGAACGGTCCACGTCGGGGAAGCGCTCGTCCGGGTCCAGCACCACCTTGGCCACCCGCCCCTCCACGCTGACCTCCTGCTCGCGCGATCCCGTGAGCCAGTTGGTGCCCGCCAGGCGCAGGTCGTGGACGCTGCCGTCGGCCATGGTGAGGCGGAGGAGGACGGGGAGGAGCACGTCACCCAGGTCCCGCACCACGATGGTGCTGCTCGCGTCGGAGACGCGGACGTCCCCCACCGCGTGGTCCAGCACCTCGGTCTCGTAGAAGAGGGGGCGCCAGAACCAGTCCAGGTCCCGCCCCGCGTGGCGCTCGAAGGTGTCGAAGAAGTCCCACGGGCGCGGGTGCTTGAGCTGCCACGACTGGAAGTAGTCCTGGAAGGCGGCCGTGAACACCGAGTCGCCCACCACCTCCCGGAGCGCCCCCAGCACCACCCCCGGCTTGGTGTAGGCCGCCAGGGTGCGGGCGCCGTACGGGTCCACCAGGTCGGTGTTGCGCATGAGGGGCACCTCGTCCTCCGTGCCCGCCACCCGGAGGTAGGACGCGGTCGCGCCCCAGCGCGGGGGCGGCTGGTGCTGGAGGAGGGCCGTCTCCATCCCCTCCCAGTACGTCGTGATCCCCTCGTCCATCCACGCCCAGCGCGACTCGTGGCTCCCCACCATCATGGGGAACCACTGGTGGGACGACTCGTGGATGGTCACCCCCGCCAGCCCCGCCGGGCTGTCCGTGCTCGGGTTGAACACCAGCATCGGGTACTCCATCCCCCCGATGGGCCCTTCGGTGATGGTGAGGCGCGGGTAGCGGTACGGACCCACCCACGAGCTCATGGTGCGCACCGTGAACGCCGCGTACTCCGCCGCCCGCCGCCACGCGTTCGCCACCGGAGGACGGTAGAGGGCCTGGGCCAGCGTCGGCGCGCCGCCCGCAGGCCGCCCCGCGTCGGAGGCCCCCACCGCCACCGCGTCCCACAGGTAGCGGTTCGAGGTCGCGAACGCCGCGTCCCGCACGTCGTGGGCGACGAAGCGCCACGTGAGCCACCCCCCCTCGGGCGAGGCCGTGGCCGTGCCCCCCTCCAGCATGGCCCCGTCCACGACGTGGACGGTCGTGTCCGACGCTTCCGCTGAAGCGAGCCGGCGCGCCGCCTCGGCAGAGAGCACGTCGTCCGGGTCCTGCAGCACCCCCGTGGCCCCCACCAGCCACCCCGCCGGGACCGTGACCGACAGGTCGAAGTCCCCGTACTCCAGGTAGAACTCCCCGTCCCCCAGGTAGAGGGAGTGGTCCCACCCGTCCACGTCGTCGTACACCGCCATGCGCGGATACCACTGCCCCACCGCGAACACCTCGTTGTCCAGGTTGGCGCTCCGGAAGGTGGGCGCCGGCGGCACCGTGTACGACCACGACGCCCCGATGGCGATGGAGGCCTGGGGAGGGAGGGGCTTCGGGCAGCGGGATCTCCAGCAGCGTCAGCGCCTCGTAGTAGCCCGACCCCGGATGGTGCCCCTGGACCGGCGTGCCGTCCACCGTGAGCGGCCCCAGCGTCACCCCGCCCGTCAGCTTCGGCACCCGCCGGTTCCGCCGCGCCGTGGGCGCGTAGACGTTCTGGTCCAGGTGCAGGATCACGCTGTTCAGCGTGTCGGGAGAGTTGTTCGAGTAGGTGATGGTCTCCCGCCCCGCCAGCCTCCCGGTGGACGGATCCAGCCGCGCGTGGATCACGTAGTCCGCCCGGTTCTGCCAGTAGTCGGCGCCCGGCCGGCCCGTCTCGCTCCGGGTGCCCGCCCGTTCGGCGGCCCTGTAGGCGGCCGGCGGCACGACGGGGCGGGGGAGGGGGCGGATGGGGGGGAGCTGCTGGGCGTGCAGCGCCCCCGTCGCCAGGAGGGTCAGGGCCGAGGTCAGGAGGAGGGGTCGGCGCATGGGGTCGGGGGCTCGGGGGCGCGTGGGGCTGCGGGACGTTCCTCCGAAGCTGCCATGGGGAGGGGGGTGGGGCCAGGGTAGGGTGGGCCGGATCAAGAAGGTGGCAGGATCGGGGGATGGGGGTGCAGGTTGAGCGCGGAGGGGGTTGGGGTTCGGGAGATGATGGTCGTCGAGGTGCGTCGCCGAACGATGGCGCTGATGAAGCAGTTATATGACATCGACCTACAGCAGTTGAATCGATGGCAAGATCGAGAGATCGGGTTCGTGCGATGTTCACTGTGGGGGCAGATGCCTTCGAGCGGTCCTTCATCCTCCCTGATTGGATTCCCCGGCCGCTATACATATGTCCTATCTGTTTTACTGGCTACACTGACCGGGATCTCAATCAGGGCAGACTGACAGTGGAGCATGTGCCACCCAAGTCGATCGGTGGCAGGCCGCTGGTCCTCACGTGCAAGCGCTGTAATAGCAGAGCAGGCTCATCGATTGACGCTGCGGTCGCAGATCGGGCTCATACAGAGACCCTCGGAGCAGCATTGAAGGGCCGAGCGAGTTTCGAGGACCGTGCTCGGCTCGTCATTGATGGCGAAGAAGTGAACGTCCAACTTCGCATTGATAGCGGCCAACTCTCGTTTGGAGTACTAGGTCCCCACAATGCGCCTTGGATCGGCTGGTAAGCCCCAGGACCCCGGAGAAGCGGGGGAGGATCATGGGAGGGTAAGCAGCTGAAGGTCATCTCCGGCGAGGGTATCACGCCCGGATGAAACATTGGCGACTGAAGTCAGCATGGCAGCTTCGCTGAATTCGGCTACTTCTTGCGGCGGCGCCACCACTTGAAGCGTACGGAAGCAGATTCTCTCGCCCGACGAGACGCGCTCAGGGACTTCTCGACCGTCCTCGGTGAGGAGAGGCCGAAGGCTCTCTTCTGCTGAAGGGCCATGTCGGGCGATCTTGGCCATTATCGGGAAGGAGCTGCCTCCTCCCTTTCGTTGGTGGCCCTGACGACCCGTACAAGGTGTCCGCACAGCTTCGGCCGACGGCGCATCTGTCCAGTTTTCCGGTGAGAACATCGCCTGGCCACGAAGATGACGATGAGGCTAGACAACCGCGGCGACTGAGCCGTCGCCCGTCGGTCGACGTCATATAACAGAGCGGTGTCGCGCTCGCGCCCGCCGCTGCGCGTCGGTCGCGGCCCTTCGGGGCACGGCGCCTCGCGTGTCGCTCGGTCGCCGCGCCGCGAACGGCGAATTCGTTACACGGCATTGCGACGAACACCTTGGCGAGGCTGGCGTGGGTCGATTCTTGCGCGCGAGCAGTGCCGTCGCGCGGGTTCGGAGATGCTGGCACTGGCGGAGCATTTCCGAAGCGCCGGTTCGGGTCTGTGAGCGTGGAGGGTGGAATGTGAGGTCGGCGCCGCGCTCTCTCAATGTAGTTGGCGGTCACCGCAGACCTCGGCCTAGCTGCAGAGCCTCGAGAAGCTTCGCAAAGCTCGGCGGTGACTCG
The DNA here is from genome assembly GCA_963720485.1 of uncultured Gemmatimonadales bacterium. Lineage (GTDB taxonomy): Bacteria > Gemmatimonadota > Gemmatimonadetes > Longimicrobiales > Gaopeijiaceae > MFD05684-c1. The sequence continues at coordinate 2,843,229 of OY970395.1, read as the reverse complement.
GTTCAAGGCCGTTGCGAGCGGTCTCTGGCTCGATAGGAGGATTTGATCCACCGGGAGCTCAGTCAACGGCGTTCCCGCGGATCCAGTAGTGGGATATGGCACGGGAAGCGCCAGATCCCGATTGATGGCCTGGTGCCAAACAGCCACGCCGTCGAAAGACAGTTGCACTCGTCTGGGCGAGGGCGTCACGACACGATTCCACATCCACAGCAAAGAGATGGATGGCAGCCATAATCATCGAGACGTAGAGGACGACTCGAGGCTTGCAGGATCGACGAACTCTGCTAAATGAAGACGCTCATCGGTACTCGTGACGAGATGGTCATCAATCGTGTAGGGAGTAGGTCGGCTCGAGGTCGGATAGAACGACACTCTCATCGAATAGCAGAGTCGCGTCAAAGCGTAGGCGCGATCGAATGTGCGAGAGCGTCGGCTCGCCGGGTCCAAACGGAGGCTCTCGCGCGAACGTGGTCCGATCTCTGGCGTACTCGTGGGAAGTCAAGATCTAGACGAGCGCCTCACTCGACAGACGACGAAGGAATCTCTGATCAAGAGTCGACTATCGACGCTGTCGCGCACGGCAGAGATGAAACGAAGTCGAGATCGTCGAGGGCGAAAGGGCTCGTCGAGGAACGCAGGGTGGAACGCGAGATCGCGAATAGAGCGCTCGAAGTAGCCACCTCTGGGTGTCTCGGAGGCTCAATGGAAGCGCCCCGGGACGGAAAGCGTGTGGTGAAGAAACGTCGCGTAAAAGAGATGGATCTCGGAACGGCACGAACTAGGCAGGAGTACGCAGCGCGAGCAAGATCACGCTGGCGGAATCTCGCTCGCTCGAAGAACGAATGCTGGACGCGCGAGAGTGAAGAGCGGTCGCCTCGGAGGGGGAGGGGGGAAGGTGCGCTGTGGAAGGGTCCACGGACTGTGCAGGTCCGTCCAGAAGGGCGACGTACGTGGCGACCATCTCGTAGAAGTCTGGATAGAACGGCCGGAGGCTTGTTGGAGATCTGAAAGTCGACGGTGAGCCTTGGAGATCACGCGCTCCTCAGGGGTGACCATGAGAATTGAGGGGACGACCGTGCGCCCGATGTGCCTTCTCTCCATGGAACAGCGATGATCCTTCCGCGTCGCTCAGCTATCGACCGGCCCATGTGCGGGGGCGATCAGTCACTCGACGACTCGCGCCGCCTCAGAGGACCCGAACGAGAGGCCAACACTGATAACGACCTCGTCGACAGCGCTCACAGCTAAGATACAGTCGCTCACAGAAAACCCTCGATCACGACTCGCCTCAGAGCCTCGGCTGTGCGCGCGAGGAGGGAACCAGTGTCGCCGCGCGGTGTGTGAGCGAGGTCACGACGCAGAAGAAGTCGTCTCCCACGACGGGAATCTCCGCCGTCCACATCTCCGTGAGAAGATGTCTATAACTGCAACTGCAAAGTTTGAAATGCACACAAACGGCGATCCTAGCAACCCTTTCCCGCGCAATCGTGTGCTCATTGTTGACACGCACCGCCATGAGTCCGCACTATTTCAGACATGTCATCCGATCCTCTCGCGACCTACCTACATCCGACGATCGCCCGCCGTATCGCGGCGCGCCGCGGCGAAATCGTGCCTCGCATGACCCGAGGACCTCGGCGCGGCTCCTGGAAGCGTCCTCTCGATGCCCGCGGCCGCAACTCGGTCGGCAGCGTTCGCCGTTCGGCGTCTCCATCTCCTTGCACGCGCTGAAGGTGTTGCCCTTCGAGTTGCTTCCCGACCTTTTCGAGATACCAAGCTCTCAGATCATTGCAGACCGCCGCATCTCCGAGGACGAGTCGGTGCGAGCATTCACTGAATCGGTGCTCGGCACGTCTGTGATCTCCGAGAGGACAGCCCCAATGAGAAGTGATGGCACTATCCACCGGATTGCCGAGAAGTTGCTGCGAGACGCCGGGTTGGAAGAGCCGCCCGTCGATGTCGAGGTCGTTGCTAAGCACCTAGGCGCTCTGGTTCGTCGGGAGAGCGCGGAGGGTGAGATATCTGGTGCCCTCTACCGCCTGCCTGAGGGCCCAGTGATCGGCGTGAATGCGCTACACGCATCGGTGCGACAGCGCTTCACGATTGCTCACGAGATCGGGCACCTCGTTCTTCACGAGGATCCCGTGTTCGTCGATCGGATGTATTCGGCACCATCCCCATCCAAACGTCCGGCCTACCTGCGTGACGCACGCTCGAGCCAGGCGACGGACGTACAGGAGATCGAGGCGAATAAGTTCGCCGCCGCGCTTCTCATGCCGCCCTCGATGATTCGCGAGGCGCTAGATGAGGTATCCGTCCCGGTTGATGGCGAAGGGATCGAGACGTTGGCTAACCTATTCGACGTCTCCTCACAGTCGATGGGATTTCGACTTCTCAATCTCGGCGTGCCGGTTCAGCAAACCTAGGCACCAGGGGGGGCGATCGGGCCGCCTAACAAGTTTTCCCGGTGATCGCGCCCACCACATGGGTTCGCTACGCTCTAAAGAGGTGGCCGGAGCGCCACCGCGAAAACGAACCCGTTAGGACTTTGACGCGTATCGGCGGAGGCCCGGAAGTCATGGAAGGCCCGGGCTGTTGAACGTTTCGGCTCAGTGTTTACAGACCATTCTCAGCTGATGGTTTACAGGGGTAAGCATCAGAGCTTCCCGTGGCCGATCCAATTCCAACGTCGAAGTGATCGATCACGGAACTCCCCTCGCACCACCTACCCCCCTTGAACCGCGTCTTGGTCATCGGCTCCGGCGGCTTCGGGAAGACCCACTTCTCCCGCGCCCTCGCCGATCGTACGAGGCTCTCCCTCGTCCATCTCGATGCCTTGTACTGGAGGCCGGGCTGGGTCGAGCCCCCCAAGGCCGAATGGCATCGCCGCGTCGAGGAGTTGATCCGCGGCGAGCGCTGGATCATGGACGGCAACGACGGTAGCACGCTGTACGTGCGGCTCGCGGCGGCGATACGGTCGTCTTCCTCGACCTGCCACGCGTGCTCTGCCTGTGGCGTGCCGTCCGCAGGTCCGTCCGTTTCCTGGGTCGCGTCCGCCCGGAGATGGCGCCCGGCTGCCCCGAACGCTTGAGGGCGGATTTCATCGGTTGGATCTGGAGCTATTCCCGAGACCGGCGCCCGGGCATCATCGAACGCTTGAAGGGGCTCCGGCCGGATCAGACGGCGGTGGTGCTTCGCTCGAGCGGGGAAGTGAAGAGGTACCTGGCCGCAGCCGTCGGCGGCGGGTGAGGCCTACCGCCCTCGGAAGCACGCGCAGCCTGGCCGTGCTCTCGAGGGCGGTATCAGGCCCAAGGATGGGCCACGGGAAGGGCGTCAGCCCCTCACGCGGTCTCGAGGTTGGCGATCTCCGCCGTGCGTTCCTGCGGGGGGGCCGTGAACCCGCCCTGGGTGGTCTGGAGACTGGGGATCAGGGTCCCCGTCACGAACGCGTCGCAGGCGTCCTTGTCGGTCCACACCGCGACCACCAACCAGCCGCCGTCGGTGGGGCCGGCGGCGTGGTACGTCTGACCCGGGGGCAGGCCCTCCGCGGGGTGTGCGGCGGCGATGGCCGCCCGGTACTGGTCCTCGGTACCGCCCTCGAAAAAGTGTGTGATCATGTAGGCCATGGGCCTTCTCCATTGGAGTGGGTTGGCGCGAGGCTAACCAGGAGGGTCACCCGCTCCGCCAATCCCGACGTCGGACCGGTGGACCTGGAAAGGCCCTTACCAGTCGCGGCGCCAACGTAGAGCTTTGAATTTCAACGGTGCAAGAAGAATTTTCTGACAGCTCAGGTCGCCGCCCTTCCGGAGAGCGCCCCATGACGTCCCTCGAGAGGTCCCTGGAAGAGGCGCTGGCGGGCGAGGGGATCCCCGCCTGCTCCCTCGCCGTCGTCGACCGCGGCGGCCTGCGCTGGTCCACCGCCCTCGGCCGGGCCGACCTCCGCCGGGGCCGCCTCGCCGACCCCGGCACCGTCTACCACCTCTTCTCCGGCACCAAGCTCTTCACGGCCGTGGCCGTCCTCCAGCTCGAGGAGCGGGGCGTGCTCGCCCTGGAGGATCCGGTGGCGCGCTTCCTTCCCGAGCTCCCGGCGTTGGAGGGCGTCACCCTCCTCCACCTCCTCAGCCACCGCTCGGGCCTCCGGGACGACCTGGGCGCCTTCCTGGCCGTGACCTTCCCGGGCGACGGGCTCCCGACCACGGCCCAGGCGCTGGCCCGCTACCGCATCCGGCGCGAGGGGCCGCCGAGGCAGAAGGTCGCCTACCGGAACGTGAACTTCGCCCTCCTGGGGGAGGTGGTGACGCGGGCGTCGGGGGTGCCGTACGCGGAGTACGTGCGGGCGAACGTCCTGGAGCCCCTGGGCTCCGGGGCGTCCTTCACCCTGACGGACGCCATGCGCGGCCGGGCGGCCACGGGCTACGTGGGACGGTTCGATCCCATGCGCGTCGTGCTCTGGCTCCTGGAGGCGAACACGCGGGGGCGCCTCTACGGGGAGCGGGTGGGCGGGCTCGTGGAGCTGAGGGAGTACAACCTCGCCACCTCGGCCATCGGCGGGCTGATGGGGACGGTGGAGGACTTCGCCCCCTTCCTCCATAGCCAGCTCACGGGGGGCGGCCCCGTCCTGTCCTCCGTGTCCACACGGCGCATGCAGACCCTGTTCGCCGCGGGCGCGGCGGGGATCGCGTCGCGCTTCGGCGTGGGCCTCGGATGGAAGCTCGGGAAGGTCGGCGACCGCCTCTTCCTGAACCACGAGGGCGGGGGAGCGGGCTTCACCTCCGAGCTCCGCCTCTATCCCGACGCGGGGCTGGGGATCGTGCTCATGATGAACGCCATGCGCATGCCCCGGACGATGCGCCTGGCGCACCGCCTGTGCGAGCTCGTCTACGAGCGGCGGGACTTGTGGGAGGGGTCTCGGGCAAGGTAGGCCGATCTCAGCGGAGGCATCCGGGAGGTTGGGCGCGGATTCGAGGGCCGGCCCGGGGTGGCTTTGGGAGGCGCGGTGTGGTGGGGTGCGACCTCGAAAGGGTGGCGTGGAAGAGGGAGAAGGAGCAGGTTGGGCGCGGAGGATTCGGGGAGGGAGCGGCTTGGGAGGGGATGGGCGATCCCGGTCGGAAATGACGACGTTAACCGACAACTTCACCTCACCATGATGCTCTTCAAGAAGAAGAAGAAAGCACCGCCCACCCTCGCGGAGATAGAGAACGCCTTCCAGCCGGCGAGGGAGATTGCCGCGCCCGATCGATTCGCGGGACGGAGAGGATCGGTCGAGCAAGCGCATCTCGCGTTGATCGCGGAAGGCGCTCACATCGCAATCGTGGGCAACCGAGGCATCGGTAAGTCTTCCCTAGCTCGTCAGCTGATCGGAATGGCTGAGGGGAATCAGGACCTGCTCAACAAGCTGGAGATCGGTCATGATGAAAGGCTTGACTTTCTGACCATCTACTTAGCCTGTGGCGGTCAGATCAATCGTTACGACCAACTTCTTGCACGACTGCTGACCTCACATGACTGCCTTCACGACTGGATATACGACATTCCGGTAGCGAGGAAGGAGTTGGAAGCCTTGAAGCCCAAGATCGGAGCGGGAATATTCGAGCTTGGCGGCGAGAAGAGCGGCGGTACGGAGTACACACCGGCGGTGACGAAGCACGATATGGAGTCAGTGTTCACAAACGCGCTTTCGGCCCTCGCCGAAAGCGGAGTCGCTGCGAGTGGCATCCTGATTATTGTGGATGAATTTGACCAGATCGACGATACCACGGGGTTTGCCGCATTTCTCAAGTCGCTGTCGACGAACGTGCCTCAGGTGAAGTTCTGCATCGTCGGAGTCGCCCAGGACATCCGAACACTGATAGCTGAGCACAAATCAACCGACCGTCTCTTTGCTGGCGGCATCGTGAAGCTCCAGTCTATGTCTGCTGACGAGCTCAGGGAGATCGTGGATATTGCGGAGCAATCGATCGACAACGACCTGTCTTTCGCCGAAGATGCTGTTTCTGAGATGATTAGCCTAGCGCAGGGCCATCCCTACATGATGCACCTCATCGGGAAATTCGCTTTGCGATCAGCCCATCGGGATGGAGTAACCACCATCTCGCGAGAGCGCATCAACGAGACACTCCGATACATTGCAGAGAGTGGTGCCGATCAAGTCTTGGAGGGTCGCTACAAGACGCGGTGGTCTCCTCGGGCCAACGAGAGATTGTGTTGAAAGCTATGGCGGCGAGCCAGAAGGGGGACGACAAGGAGGTATTTACTGGCGATGCGTATCGGATTGCGTTGGAGCAGGGTGTAGATAATGCGAGCCAATACGTGGGTCAGTTGGTGACCGAGGAGTACGGGGAGGAGCTAGAGAAGGTGCGGGAGCGGTACTATCGGTTTAGAGACTCTCTGTTTGCGGCCTATGTGCTGGCGCGACCGAGCCTCATCACAAGGGGGAGGAGCCGGGGGTGGAGTAGCAAACTTGTCGCGCGATCGCGCTTGGAAGGTCGGCGAAGTCGTCGTATAACGCGCCATTCGCGCTCGCGCCCGCCGCTTTGCGGCGGTCGCGGCCCTGCGGGGCATGCCCTCCGCTACGCTCCGGACACGCCGCGAATGGCCAATTCGTTATGTCAAATATGCCCGCTCTTCACAACCACTCAAGCTCGGACGGGACACGGACGAGCTTGATAGCTGGAGCGAAGATCAGGGGTCATGGAGAAGGATCCTCTTCGACCTCTTCGTCGCTGAAGGGGAGAATACTACGTGATGCGACTGATCGTCTTCGACGAAGAGGCGGTGGGTCTCGGGCAGGCGCAGAGTGGGCTGACGAACTCGGTTTACAGATCCTGGAGACCGACTCTCGCTCTGAGTTGGATCGAGGTAATCGCCAAGTTGTAATCTTGGAACTGACAAGCAAGAATCTCAGTCGTCGCCGGGGACCGCGTCCGTACAAGAGGAGATTATTCTTCTCAGTGAGCTTCGGAGCTCCGATGCGGTCTGGGGCGGCCGAAGCCAGAACAACGACGATCTGAGGTCCATAGGCTTGTAGAGACGGAGGAGCCAAACAAGAAGCGCGAAGCGTCGCAGAGCAGTTCGACGGCTCTCGAGAAAAGACCTTGTCTAATTCTTAACCAATTCTTCAAGCCAGTGACGTCGACCAACTTCAAGATCTTTAGAAGACAAGATCATTGCCGATTCCGATCTGTATTATTATGGTCAAAACGTACTGATCTATCGATATCGGAGAAATGGGCCTACAATGGGGCTAGATATTCTCGGGGCACCACTTAGTAGAAGACTGAAGCCGAGAGTCCTTAAATCCCCATAACTATGGTGACAAGAGGTGCTACTTCGATCTTCAAGATGCGCAGCGAGAATCTGGAGGAAACGGCAGTGGCCTCTGGGGTCGCTAGCGCGCGCGACTTGGCTGAGCTGGGCGAACAGTGGCTCAGACTCCGCTGAACGCGGCAGTTCGCGCTCGTCGACCGCTGCGCGCGGTCGTGGCCCTTCGGGGCATGTACTCGTCCGCACCGCTCTCGCAGCACGCCGCGAACCGCGAATTCGTTATGCGCAAGCACACAGTCAGGGCGCACGAACAGGACACCGCCAATCGAAGTCGGCGCCAGATGAGGCGAGAAGTTGGCTTCGGCTGCTCAGTCGACGGCTGCGGCAACCGCACCTCGATCGGCATCACTTCGATTCTCCTTGGGCGAGACGCGAGCATCAGACTCCGGCGGGCATGATCGCTCTCTGCGGTGAGCAACACGCGAAATAGATGCCGGCGGATCCACCAGTGCAGCTCGAAATATAAGGAACATGGGATTCTATGGTCGGAGGAGTTTCGGGGGAGGTTCGACCGGATGCGGCGGGAAATGCTTGCTGTCATCGGAGGCAATTCTACCTCGAGACGCCAGCGACGGGTGAGTTTCGGGAGAGCCAGCGATTTGGTATAATCGCGACGAAGATGGGTACCGCTGTTGAACTTCCGGATGTTGACTGTTTGAGGGAAACCTCGGCTTCGGTTGGAGGACAACTTCGGTCGCCTTGGGGGGAGCCCGACGACGTTGAATCCCCGCTGAACGGCCTATCTCTAAACGTCGTATGAGACGGAGATCTCTTACAGGCTCAGTGCTTCGAACTCGAGGATCAGTCGGAGTTCCTGCGACGCTATCCGGGAGTGGAACGATTCGTCGGCCACATCGCACTCCCATCACCGCTGCTGAGCTTACGAGTAACGTGGGCGGAACAGAGGCGGGACTTCGCCGAGGGAGACCATCTTGCGAGGGACACCGCGCCGAAGGTGGCCTCATCGCACGGTGCCGCGTTGGTCTGCCTTCGTGAGATAATGGGTGCCGGCGCATAACACCATTGAGAAGGATTGGCGCAAGGGGGTAGAGAAGCCCATGGGGGAGGTGGTCTCCCCGGGATCGGTGAAGAGGCCTGTCTGAGTGGTTCCGCGGCGTAGTCTGTGAGTGGCTCGCCACTCAGGGTGGGGTCGAAACACCATTTCGGGCTCGGTCTCCGGCCACGTGGGGCCGGAGATCACTCCAAACGGAGTGGTCCCAGATACAACGCGGTACGGCGTCGGACTTCCCAATCAAACGGAACGGATCATCCGTCCCTCTCCGAGGAGAGAGCGGAGCCAGTTAGGCGCCCGGGCTTGCCCGACGAGGCCACTCAAGGGGCTTCAGATGAGAGAGCGGCACGCCCTTGAACGTGCCGTTGAAGTCGACCTGGTCATGAAGGATGTATAGGCGATGCGGGCGATCTCCTTGGCGACGATGGCGCGGGCGAGGAAGCGGTTCTTGCGGCGTACCTTCTTCTGGTAGAAGGCCTTGATCTCGGGATAGTACTGGATCGCGCGGAGTGCGGCGTGGCTGAAGGTGGCTTTGAGATAGCGATCGCCCTCTTGGAGCGGCGGCGACCAGACTTACCGGCTGAGTCGCGGCGCCAGGGACGACGGCAATAAGAAAGTAGTGGCGTGAGAGGGAAAGCGCTCCATGCCGTCGTGCTGAGGAGAATGGTGAAGGCGCCAAGCCTGCCGACGCCAGGGATCCAGAGTAGCCGCTGGACGTCCTCATCCGGGATCAGGTGCTTTTGAAGAAGCTGCTGCAGCTCCTTGACCTGTCGGTTGAGGAGCTCGATCTGCTCCTCGTACACGGAGACCTGGAGATAGGCGAAGGGAGGGAGCTGCTTTTTGTTTATCGAGACTCGGTGAGTTGAGTCCGGAGGGCTCGGGCTGAGCCTCCCTGCGACGGTAATACTCCTCTTCATACTCCACCGGGGGGACGTGACCGATGGGGCCGAGGAGGCGGTGGTAGTTGAACCACCAGACCCATTCCAGGGTGGCGAACTCGACATCCTCGAAGTTGCGCCAGGGACCCTGCCGGCGAATGACCTCGGTCTTGAAGAGGCCGATCGACCGATCTCGGCCAGGGCATTGTCGTACGAGTCGCCCTTGCTCCCGACTGACGGCTCGATGCCGGCCTCGGCCAAGCCGCTCGGTGTAGCGGATCGAGAGGTATTGCACGCCGCGGTCGCTGTGATGGACGAGGCCGTCGTCCAGGTCGGCCTGCCGCTCGTAGATTGCCTGCTCCAGCGCGTCGAGGGCCAGGTCGCTGCGCAGCGAGCTGGAGACGCGCCAGCCGACGATGCCTGCGCGAAAACACGTCGATGACGAAGGCGACGTACACGAAGCCCGCGCCATGTCGCCACGTACGTCAGGTCGGCGACCCAGAGCTGGTTCGGCCGCTCGGCCTTGAAGTCCCGCTCCACCAGATCCAGGGAGCCGCAGCGCGGGCTCTCATCCGGCATCGTCGTGATCTTGAAGCGCGGCCGCGACGCGCCGCGCAGGCCCAGGTCTCTCATCAGCCGTGCCACCGTGCAGCGGGCGACGCGGATCTCCTCCCGGTTCAGCTGCTTCCACACCTTCTTGCGCCCCGTAGACCGCGTGGTTCGCGTTCCACACCCGCTGATCTCGGCCTTCAGCCCCTCGTCCCGCTTGGCACGCGGCGACGCCAGCGAGGATCGGCCTGGCAGCGCCTTGCTGCGCGTAGTAGGTCGACGGAGCGATCGGCAGCACGCTCGCAGATCGGCTCGACCCCGTACGCCGCCCGGTGTTCGTCGATGAACGCCACCATCACTTCGCTCGGCGGTCGAGCTCCGCCTGGGCGAAATACGCCGACGCCTTGCGGAGAATCTCGTTCGCGCGCTTAGCTCCGGTTCTCCCGCTCCAGCTCCTTCATCCGCTGCGCGCTCGCTCCCTCGTCAGACCCGCCGCGCGTGCCCGCTATCCCGCTCGGCCTGCCGGACCCAGTTCCGGAGGGTCTCAGGCGTGCAACCGATCTTCTCCGCGATCGACGGATCGCCGCCCACTGCGACGCGTATTCTCGCTCGTGCTCCAGGACCAGCCGTACGGCCCGTTCCCGGACCTCGGGGAGTACTGTCTCGATTTGCTCATGACCCCATCCTCTCAAGCAATGGAGCCTCCGGCAAACCCGGGGCGATTCAAGCTGTCCGGGCGCCTGCGCGTTGTATCTCTCCAGCGTACGACTGATGGAGTTCTTGGCGCTGGTACGCTTCTGGACGAGCCGCAGGCGGGTGCGCAGGAGATCGCGGTAGCCGCGGAGCTCGGGAGAGACCATATGAGCCTCCGGGATCAGATCCACCCGAAGGAGCTGGGCCAACGTGAGCGCATCGATCGGATCGGTCTTCACCTTGGCAGAAGCGACGGCCTTGAGCTTCCGGGCATGAGCGAGCTTGAGCTCGATGCCGTGCTGCCTCAGGAGATCGGCGACCCAGTACCAGCTCCCGGTGGCCTCCACCACAGCGCGGTGCGGGCCCTCGAGAGCGTCAAGATAGCGAAGGAGATCGCGAGGGCGAGCCGGCATCTTGGACCGCTTGAGGAGCGAGCCCTCGGGATCGAGCGTGGCAATGGTCAGGGTCCGCTTGTGAAGATCGATGCCGTGCTGGAGCATGGGACCTCCGAGAAAATGTGAAGTGCGAGGCTTGATACTACCTCGCACCCTCTGCTCCTTCTCGGAAGGATCAACCGGGTGCCGCCTGCGCTCGCTACGCTCGCTCCGGGGAACACGCCGCGCGTGGCGCGGCGCGTCGGCACCCTAGAACGTTGATATGGAAGGGCCTGTCAATCAGCGGAGCGACCTCGGGTCACTCGCGAGCAGCTGGAAGGGGCGGCCGAGGCGTCTTCGACGATGAATCCTGCTGATATTCGACGGTTGAGTCGGGGACTCAGAGCGTCATGAAACGGATTCGTCTGGAGCGGGCCCGGTCTATACGCGGGGATCAGGCGCGAAGCCATGCCCCGTAACGTTTTCGGGCGTCCTCCTGTCGTGCCTCGACCGCCCCCTGTGGATGCGGCGTTTCGATGGAGCATCAAGCGGCGTGCGCATCCTCCTGATGTTCGTGGCGCTGCGAGAGCTGAGCGATGTCGATGTCCTGGAGCGCGGCCCAGATGAAGCCGATGAGCTCGCGGGCGACGGCGGTGGCGGCCACCTGCTTGGGCTTCTTGGCCGCGAGCCGGTGGAAGACCTTGTAGAGGCGATGCTGACATTTCCAGGCGTGGGCGATGACGGAGGGTCCTGCCCCTCCTGGCGGCGCTTGAGGGAGGCGCCGACGGTGGGACGTCTCCGGTAGCACCACGCGGCCTGGATGAGGACGTGTCGGCAGCGCGCGTTGCCGGCCTTGGTGATGGCGCCCTGGCGCCGACGATCGCCGGAGGAGTGCTCGCTGGGCACCAGGCCGAGGTAGGCCATGAGTTGGCGCGGGTTCTCGAAGCGTCGCAGGTCCCCGAGCTCGGTGGCGAGCACCATGGCCGCATGGGTCTTGAAGCCGCGGAAGCAGGCGATGCGGTCGACGACCGGCTGATAGCGCGGGGTGAGCGCGAGCTCCTCGATGCGCCGGTCGAGCGCGTCTCTGCGCTGGAGCTTGTACTCGAGGAGAGCGAGATATTCGGCGAGGACCGTGCGGTCGTCCTCGGCGAGGGTGCCGGGCTGGAGGACCTGGCGGATCCAGTTCATGTGCCGCGTGGTCCAGTGGGTGCCCTCACGGTAGATGAAGCCGCGGCGCCGAAGGAACTTGAGGATATAGTGGCGCGACTTGATGAGCTCGCGCTGGAAGGTCTCGCGGCAGCGGACGAGATCACGGACCCGTTCGTCGGCTTCGGTGGGGATGTGGATGAGGACGAGGCGGTCGTCGCGAAAGTCGCGGGCGATCTTGATGGCGTCGCGGCGGTCGGTCTTCTGCTGCTCGCCGGGGCGCCGGGGGATCAGCGAGGGGGCGGCGAGCTCGCAGGGAATGCCCCACTCGCCCAGGGCGCGCTGGAGCACGTACCCGGCGCCGGAGGCCTCGTAGCAGACGCGAGGTGCTCCGGCCTCCGAAAGCCGCTGGAAGTAGCGCCGAATCCGCTTGGGATCGTTGGGCAGGCGGTCGACCCGCATCGCCTCGGCGTCCCGGTTCCTGAAGACGGCGGCGGTGACGGAATCCTTGTGGACGTCGAGTCCGACCCAGAAGATGGGCGTAGCAGCACAACGGTGGAGGACATGGGCTGGTCTCCTGTTCGTGCGGCCCGAGAGCCGCATGTGGCTCTGGCGCTCCGTCGCGAATCGGGACGCTAATCCGCGTTCAGCTCAGGAGGCCAGCCCTTCCATTGTGTCTATACGCAATAGCGTGCAGAATGCCTTGCACATCGGGGCAGACTTGAATGCACCAAACGCGGCGGCCGCGTACCGTCGTACAGTTCTCGAAGCGCACCCGGAAGAGTTCCGCATCCACCATGAGGTGGCGGCGCTGCTCGAGGCGGCCGTTCTGGAGGTGCGAGAGCATCCAACGTTGGTGCACATTGTGACCGACATGCTGATGCTCCAGAGCATGAAGTCGCATGCTGCTATCTCGCTATTGTGTCAGCATGGATTGATGGAAGACTCCGCGACCCTGGCGAGGCGACTGCTTGAGCTGTCCATCCAAGCTGTCTACATCGGAGCCGAGACTGAGGAGAAGACGAGGCGCCAGAGAGCAGGCGCCTATTTGGCATACCTCTGGCGCCAACTTCCTCGCCGGATCAAGCAGAGGTTGCCGGATCTCATCCGGGCGCGATGGACGTCAATAGGCCGTGGATACGGGCGTCACGTGAGGAGAGGGGCCGTAAGATGGGGGCCGCGTTTCATCACAATGTTCGAGGAAGTTGGGAGCGGGGATCTCTACCGCTCTGATTACGCCTTCCTTTCAGCGATCGCGCACGGATCCGCTGACAGTCAGGTGTTCGATTTTTCTGCAGATGCAGTCCGTATCCATCGTCATGACTTCGTGCCTGTGCTCCTCATCTATTCTTCAAGGTATTACCTGGTCACTGCACAGCAGTGGCAGAGAGAATTCGGGATAGTCGACGCTGCTGAGCTGGAGCGATTGAGCGGAGAGGTGCTGCGATGGCAGCCCGGATAGGGTGTCGGAACCGGGGACGTCGACCGCACGCTACCGCGTATAACGCCATTAAGAAGGACCCAGTCAACGGGGCATACTGATCCGAGGGGAGCGAAGCTCCCCAAGTGTCCGTGAAGCAGGCGGTGAGCCTGACCTTTGGATCGCGGAGGGTCCGCCTCGTGGGAGGCGTCCTCACACCATTTCGGCCTCATTCGGAAGGGCTGTTCCCGTCCGATAGCTCGGAGGAGCAGGACCAGATCCAGGATCGGCGTAACGCCGGACGTCCCATTCATGGCGAAAGGGTTCGCCGTCTCCGCAGAGCGCGACGCTAGTTATGCGTCCGGGCTCGTCCGACGCGGCCTCCGCACGTGCTTCACGTTCTGGGTGGGCACGCCCTTGAATGTGCCGTTGAAGTCGACTTGGTCCCGGAGGACATGATAGACGATGCGTGCGAGCTCTTTGGCAACGAGGGTCTGCGCGATGGGCTTGCCCTTCGCTCGGAGCTTCGGCTGATACCAAGCCTTCACCGTGGGCTCGTACTGAATGGCCCGCACTGCGGCCGAACGGAAGACGTTCTTGAGGTAGCGATTGCCTTCCTTGGACGGTCGATGCCGAGTCTTTCCGCCAGAGTTCTTCGCGCCAGGAACGAGACGGCAGTAGGAGAAGAAGTGGCGTGCGGAGGGGAAGCGGGTGATGTCGTCGACCTCGAGCACGATGGTGTAGGCGGTGCGCTCGCCGATGCCGGGGATGTGGAGGAGGCGCTGGACGTCCTCCGTCGGGCGGAGCGCCGGCCTCAGGATCTGCTCGATCTCCTTGATCTGGCTGGTCAGCAACTCGATCTGGTCGAGCTGAAGCGTGGCCTCGAAGAAGGCGAGGGGAGGAAGCTGCCCTGGGCGGGGCTGGTTGTAGCGTTCCAAGAGACTCGAAACGGCGTTCTTCGCCGCTGTTCTTCGCCCCACCAGCCGCAGCCGGGTGCGGAGAAGATCACGGTAACCCCGGAGCCCGGGATCGAGCATGTGGGCCTCCGGGATGAGATCGGCCCGAAGGAGCTGCGCCAGGGTCAGCGCGTCGACGGCGTCCGTCTTCACCTTGGCCTGGCTGATGGCCTTGAGCTGTCGGGCGTGGGCGAGCGTCAGCTCGATGCCGTGCTTCCGGAAGAGGTCAGCGAGCCAGTACCAGCTCCCGCAGGCTTCAACGACGGCACGGTGGGGTCCCGGCAGCGCCTCAAGATAGCGGAGGAGATCGGCGCGGCGCGTGGGCATGCGCTTCTGCTTGACCAAGCGCCCCTCGGCGTCCACCGTGGCGATGGAGAGCGAGCGCTTGTGGAGGTCGATCCCGTGCTGGAGCATGAAGGCCCTCCTCAGGTTCGGGTGCAGCCTGCCCGCACCGTGTCACATGAGGGTCCTTCTTGAAAGGATCATGCAGTTCGCGCTCGCGCCCGCCGCTGCGCGTCGGTCGCGGCCCCTTCGGGGGGCACGGGTGCCTCGCATGCGCTCGTCCCCCGCGCCGCGAACAATTCGCGAATTCGTTATATGAAATACCGCGGCAAGCATTGATGGGACGGGCGTAGAGACTGAGCGGTGAAGCGGGATACGGTCGCTGGGGACATGTGTGCAAAGGCTATGTCTGGTTATCAGCGGGTCGTCTGGGCTAGTTCTACGGTTAGCGCTCGTGCCGCGTCCAGGGCCGTCGATGAAGACCGAAAGGAGGAGGTACGATGAAGCCAGAAGAGATGAAGCGCGTAGTTTCCCGTATCGCAGATGAAATGTGGAACCGCGGAGACCTGGCGGTGGCCGACGAGGTAATGGAGCGCGACGCGCCATATCACGGCCCACACATGCCGAACGGGGTGGGGGATCGGGAGACGTGGCGGCAGGCCATTGGGATGTACCTTGGCGCCTTTCCAGATTCGCAAGTTTCTTTCGACGAGTTGTTGGTCAGCGGTGATACGGTTGTGGGACGGTGGAGCGCCACAGCGACACACACGGGCAGCTTGCGCGGTCTTGGTCCGACTGGCAGACGAATCGTCATTGGGGGCATCACGATCTACCGAATGGCAGGGAGCAAGATCGTTGAATCGTGGGAGCAGCTAGACATGCTCGGGATGTGGCAGCAGCTTGGCGTTGTCAATCTCGGCGAAGGCGCGTAGCGAAGGCGGCGACCCTTGGGCCCGTGCCGCAAACGCGGCACTTCAGATAGCGCTGATGTCTTCAAGGGCACGCACCTGCCGACACGTCTGGAACGCGGTGAACAGGCAGGACATGCTTTACAGAACGTGAGCTGCTCCCCGAAACCTGGTCCAGTTAGAATCTGACTCTTCCTGCGGAGGAGGAGTCATGAAGAAGGGTCAGTTCACGGTCGAGCAGATCATCAAGATCCTGCACGAAGTGGATGCCGGGGCAAAGGTGGACCAGGTCTGCCGACGGCATGGTGTGAGCCGGCCGACGTACTACCAATGGCGGAAGCGGTACGGCGGCCTGGAGGTGAACGAGGCAAAACGCCTTCGCGAACTCCAGGAAGAGAATCGCAGGCTCAAGCGGTTGGTGGCTGATCAAGCGCTCAACATCCAGGTACTGAAAGACATCCTGGGAAAAAAGCCCTGACGGTGC
Source organism: uncultured Gemmatimonadales bacterium (assembly GCA_963720485.1). Lineage (GTDB taxonomy): Bacteria > Gemmatimonadota > Gemmatimonadetes > Longimicrobiales > Gaopeijiaceae > MFD05684-c1. The sequence goes on along the minus strand of OY970395.1, from coordinate 2,827,204 downwards.
GAGAGCGGCGGCGCATCGTCACAGAGGTTCAGGCCGCGTGGGTGGTCTCGGAGCGGAGGGCAGCTCGCTTCACAGGTTTCGCCCGATCCTCCCTGCGATACCGGACCGTCCGGGATCCCATGCCCGAGTTGCGGGCTCGCATTCGCGAGTTGGCAGCCGAGCGACCTCGGTGGGGCTATCGCAGAATCCATGTCATGCTTGGACGCGAAGGGTGGACGGTGAATCGAAAGCGCGTCCTCCGACTCTACCGTGAAGACGGCCTCGCGGTGCGCAGAAAGGGGAAGAAGCGTCGAAGTCAGGCGCCTCGCCTCGTCCGCGCGCCCATCGGCCAGCCAAACCAGAGATGGAGCCTCGACTTCGTTCACGATGCGCTCGCCAACGGCCGGCGCTTCCGCTGCCTGACGGTGCTCGATGAGTTCACGCGGGAAAGCCTCGCCATCGAGGTCCACTACTCCTTGCCGGCGTCTCGGGTCATTGAAGTGCTGGAGCGGTTGCGAGTGCAGCGAGGGCTACCACAGGTGATCGTCAGCGACAACGGCACAGAGTTCGCGAGCCGGGCCTTCGACGCGTGGGCCTACGCACGGGGCGTACAGCTGCATTTCATTCAGCCCGGACGTCCGGTTCAGAATTGCTTCATCGAGAGCTTCAACGGCACATTCCGAGACGAATGCCTCAATGCCCACTGGTTTCGCACGATCACCGAGGCTCGCGTCACCATCGAAGCCTTCAGGGACGACTACAACACCGTCCGACCCCATAGCTCGTTGGGAGATCTCTCCCCGGGCCAGGTGTGGAATAGATCACGCTCAACAGTCCACCCGTAACTGCGGTCGAGTCAGGCTCCACTTGGACCGAAGTCGGGGAGCAGCTCATTCTCACTATGTTTACATCGGGGGTGATCATCAAGTGGCGACTGTTCCCAGGTGTGCTTTAGCAACACGAGTCCTGTAGCCGAACGGCCGGAAGACGGCGTCCTGAACGGCGCCGCTCACCCCAGGGGCCCCGCACCCCAAGCACCATGACCGCAGACTCTCTCCTCGACGACGCTCGGAGCGCACTGCGCTCGATCCGCGCGCGCCCACTGGGCTTCCTGATCCTGGTCCTCTGCCTCTCGCTCGGGGTCGGCGTCAACATCGCGCTCTTCGGCGTCGTGGACGCCCTCCTGCTACGGCCGCCGATCGGGGTCGATCGTCCGGAAAGCCTCGTGCGCATCGAGGTCGGCCTTCCGCGCTCCGGCATCCTGGCCGGCGCGGGCCCCTCCACCAGCGTGGCCCAGTACCGGCGCGTCCTCGAGGAAAGGAAGCCGCTCTTCGAGGACGTCGCGCTCTACGCGTGGTCGGACGGCACGCTGGGCGGCGGCGCGTCGGCGCGCGAAGTCCACCTGAACATCGTGACCTCGAACTACTTTGACGTCCTCGGCGTCCGGGCGCGGCTCGGACGCACCTTCGACGAGAGCGAGGGCGGTTTCGATCGCCCGGCTACGGTCGCGGTCCTCAGCTATCACTTCTGGAAGGGGGTGCTCGGCGGGCGGCCGGACGTCCTGGGGCGCACCATCCGCGTGAACAGCCTGCCGCTCACGATCGTCGGCGTGGCGCCCGAGCGGTTCGTCGGCATCGATCTGGGCGACCCCGACCTCTGGGTGCCTGCGAGCCTCGAGTCGGTCCCCGCGATCGGTGCAAGGAGAGCGAGCTTCCAGATGTTCGGCCGGGTGCGCCCGGGGCAGGACGTGGAGCGGATCGCGAATCTCCTCGCGGAGGAGGGCGCGCGGGTCCAGGAGTCCGGCGATCCGTTCGAGGTCCGGCCGCTCACGCCGGAAGACTTCCTTCGGGCCCGACGAGCCGATGCCGATCACCGTCATGCCGCTTCGGACCGCGCACTTCACGACCGAGGGCCAGAATCCGGTGCCGGTCTGGTTTCTGGGCCTGTCGGCCACCGTGCTCCTCCTCGCCTGTGCGACGGCGGCGAACCTCATGCTCGCCGAGAACGTGCGCCGACGCCGCGAGTTGGCGGTGCGCCTCGCGCTGGGTGCTTCGCCGCGGCGGCTGATGTCCGCGCAGCTCCTGGAAAGCGGACTGATTTCGCTCACAGCGACGGGCGGCGCGCTCCTGTTCGGGGCAGCGAGCGTCGCCCTGGTGCGCCTCCTGCCGCTTCCACCCATCGGTCCGCTGATCGGCTGGCACAACGTCGTGTTGGCGGCCGCCCTGGCCCTCGGCACGCCGTTGTTGTTCGGAACGATTCCGGCGCTGTGGTCGGCGCGGCGCGATGCCGGCGACGTGTTTCGCAAGGCGGTGGGCACGCCTGCGGCAATCGCTACGCAGCGCAGGATGATGGCCGCGCAGATCGGCGTCGCGTTCGCGCTGATGGTGGTCGGCGGGTTGTTCTTCCGGAGCCTGTCGCTCCTCCTGGCCTTCGACACCGGGGCGGACCTCGATCACGTGCTCTCCATCCGATCGAACCCCGTAGCGCAGCTGCCGGATGTCGAGCTGGCAGAACCCGGTGACTATGCCGACGTCGTTCGAGGCGTGCCCGGCGTCGTGGATGTGTCGGTGGCGTCGGCCTTCTTCGCTTCGGGCGCCGCTTTGTTTCGCGTCATGGACGGACGTGCGGACACCCTGAGCCGAGCGGGCGCCAACATCATCGGCCCGGACTACTTCCAGGTCACCGGCATCCCGGTCGTCGCGGGCCGGGCGCTCGGCGACCTGGACCGCCTGGGGACGCCGCCGGTGGCGATGGTGAGCGCCGATCTCGCGGAGCAGCTATGGCCGGGGACCTCGCCGCTGGGATCCTGCGTGCGACTCCGCTACGTGCTCGCGCTGCCGTACGGCGACGCGTGCATCGAGGTCGTCGGGGTCGCGGGAGCCACGCGCACGCTGGACTCCCGTGGAGAGGTCCAGGGCCATCCCACGCTCTACCTGAGCGCGAATCAAGCGCCCACGTCGTCGTTCGACGCTCCCCTTTACGGCCGTGGGCTCCTGGTACGGACCGCGGGTGACCCCGAGGCGATGATCGCGCCCCTGCGCGCGCGCATCCAGGCAGCCGACCCCGAGATGCCGTTCCTCCAGATCGCCTCCGCGAAGACGGTCCTTCGACGGAACATGGGCCGCTGGGAGATCGCCGCGAAGCTCTTCGGTGCGTTCGGCGCGGTGGCGACGTTGCTGGTCGGAATCGGCCTCTACGGGCTCGTCGCGTTCATGGTGGCGCAGCGCGAGCGGGAGATGGGGATCCGCGCCGCCCTCGGAGCCGGCCGCGGGCGCCTCGTCCGCCTGGTGCTGCTGGACGGCCTCAGGGTGTCTGCCATCGGGCTCGTCGTCGGGTCCGTCCTGGGGCTCGCCCTCGGCCGCATCCTGCAATCACGGCTCTACGGTCTGAGCTACGCGGACCCCAGGACCTATGGCATGGTGGCGCTGGGCCTTGCCGTGCTGGCCGCCATCGCCAGCCTGCACCCCGCGGTACGCGCGTCCGGAGCCGATCCGGTGCGGGTGCTGCACTCCGAGTGAACGCGGTTGGCCGCAACGGGCACAGGATCGTGGAGGCGCCCGTGACGTGACCCGCGGCGCTGCTTCTCCACGATCCGCTTGCCTCGGGGGAAGAGCGGGTGAATGGTCCGGGCGTCGCTCGGGAGGTGGACGGCAGGCGGCATCGCTTCCGGAGGAACCGTGAACGACACCCCGCAGGCGGAGATCGCAGCGGCAGGGAACAGGCTGTCGGCGGAGCTGGCGGAGGCCCAGGTGGATTTCGTCCCCGACCCCATGGTCCTGCGCGCCGCCGAGCTCCTGATCCTCGGCATGCGCGGGGCGAAGTACGCCGGACTCGGGGATTCCGCCGAGCCCGACGACGTCTGGGAGGTCATCGACCGCAACCTGGACGGGGTCCTCACGTTCTTCCACCTGCTGATGACGCGGGAGCGCATCCCCCTCATCGATTACGAGTTCACCTTCCCCTCGGGGCGCTTCCACGACCTCCTGGGCGATCTCGTGGTCTCGATCCACCCGGACTACACCCTGTACGAGGCCCTCAAGGCGGAAGCCCGCTCGAAGCTGAAAGGGCTCGAGCTCGGCGCCTTGCCCCGCGAGATGGTCCTGGACATCAGCAACGAGCTGGGCACCGCCGGCTACGAATGGTACCCGGACGTCGGCGAAGACCTCCCGGAATACCAGCGTGTGGCCGCGACGTTCGCCATGGGAGGGATCATCTTCGGGGGATATGCCCACGCCACGGGCACCGACCACGTCCTCCAGACGAAGCGGGCGAGGGTGTTCGCGGAGCTCTCCATGTCTCCGAGCCGAGGCGCGCTGGGGCTTCCGGAAGGAAGGAGAGGTCTTCGCCGGCCTCCGGGAGGCCGTCTCACGAGACCCGCGACTGGCCGCCGAGGACGTGGCCCTGCCACCGACCGTCCTCCCTCATCTGCTTCTCTCCGGTCCCCGCAATCCGCGCGAGCTCCTGGAGCGGGCGCTCCAGTTGCGGGAGAGCCCCGAGGGAAGGCTCTATCGCGAGTGGCATGCCCGCCTCCGGGCCGCGTGGTCGCAGGGCAGGCGCTCCCCGGAGGAGGACGATGCCGAGGTCGTCCGTCGGGAGATCGAGGCGCGCCTGAGGAGCCGAGCCGAAGGGGCGTCGATCTGGGCGACCAAGCTCGACGTCGAGGTCGAGGCAGGCTTCAGCGTCGGAGGCGAGGTGCCGGTGGGGGTTCCCAACAAGCTTCGCAGCTGGCTGGTGGATGCGTTCAAGTTTCGCGGACACAGGAAGCTCCTGCTCCGGATGAGCCTCGATCAGCATGCGTTCGACAACGTGGGGCGCGGCCTGCGGGAGCTGTGGATGAAGGGCTAGGCGTCACCATCTCTGCCGAGGAGAAAGCCATGATCTGGACGGAGGACGAAGAGGGCGATTTGGCCTTTGCGGATGGGCTCGAGCTGGAGCTGGAGCCCGTCCGCGTGGAGCTGCCCCCCCAGGGGAAGGTCATCCGGCGGGGCGGCCGCTACGAGATCGAAGATCCCCAGCGCATCCCCTCCCTCGTGGAGCTGATCCGGTTCCTGGACGAGTTGGGCGTGGACTTCACCGATCCGCTGCTGGCCGGCGCGGTGCCCGAGGACGAGCTCGTGACCTTCTGCCTCGCCCAGGGGATCAACGTCCGCGAGACCCTTCGCCTCGCCCGGAAGCAGGTCCCCTACGACGTCTTCCTCAAGCGCGGTCACCTCCAGGAGCTCGCCCTCCAGCTCCGCATGTACGAAGAGGGCGACGCCATCCTCTCCGAGGTGGGCGTGCCCCTTCCCGTCGCCGAGCTCCACGCCCCCTGGATCGAGGGGTGCGAAGCCAGCTACGAGACGTCCTCCGCCGAATCGGGCTCGGCCGCCCTCCTCCTGAGCATCCGCGGAACCGGAGCCGGCGGCGGCATCACCACCAAGATCAAGTTCCAGGACAGGGTCTGGACGGCAGCCGCATGCGGGCAGGTCGTCCTCCCCGGCGATATCCAGGTGGTCCCGTGGCACAATCCCGACCAGGACCGGACCATCGAGGTCGTCTCCATCTCGAACCTGTCGGTGGGGGAGTGGAGCCTGATCGAGATTCCCGACGACCGGGTGCACCGCTGCTCCGATCGCTACGAGGAGCAGATGGCGCAACTCACGGGCGGAGAGGAAAGGCGCTGGCGTCGCCCCGGCTCGGACTATTTCCGGCTCGAGGTGGAGGTGCCGGGAGGAATCGCGAGGAGACGCGCCCTCGAGTCGACGAGGGAATTCCACCTCGCCCTCGGAGGAATCGTGGACGTGCGGTCCCAGTTCTCGAGCGAATACACCTACGCCTACACCATCCGCGAGAAGGCCGAGTACGTCGGCTTCTTCGAAGACCCGTCCTCGGAAACGTTCTTCTGGGCCTGGAACCAGCGACGGGAATAGGGCGATGGGCGAGCGCGGGGACGTGGAGGCTTGGCTGAGGGCGTAGGGGGAGGCCTGGCAGCGTAGAGCGGCGGGGATTTCGCGGCTCTCTTTACTCCGGACGGGCTGATTGGATCAAGAGGGTGGCAGGGGGTTTTGGATCAACCGGCGGCTTAAGACGCTGGAGCACCTCAGGTGGGGTAGTCAGAAGGTAGTTGAGAGGCGGCTTGCCGTGTTTGAGGAGATGGCGCCGCTCTTGAACGGCCTCATGTGCTACTTCACATACGTCGGCGGCTGGAAGGAAATGACGCTGCCCGGAAACGTGGAAATCGTTCAAGTGCGGGACCCGCACGCCGTCTAACACCATTGAGAAGGATTTGCGCAAGGGGTAGGGAAGCCCGTTGGGGAAATGGTCCTTCCCCGAGGATCGAGGCCACTCAAGTGGCTTCAGATGAGAGAGCGGCACGCCCTTTAACGTGCCGTTGAAGTCGACTTGGTCGAGGAAGCGGTTCTTCCGGCGTACCTTCTTCTGGCAGAAGGCCTTGATCTCGGGATAGTACTGGATCGCGCGGAGCGCGGCGTGGCTGAAGGTGGCTTTGAGATAGCGGTTGCCCTCTTTGGAGCGGCGGTGATGAGACTTACCGCCTGAGTTCGCGGCGCCAGGGACGAGACGGCAATAAGAGAAGTAGTGGCGTGGAGAGGGAAAGCGCTCCATGCCGTCGGTCTCGAGGAGATCGGGAGGGCGAGCCGGGATCTTGGACCGCTTGAGGAGCGAGCCCTCGGGATCGAGGGGGGCAATGGTCAGGGTCCCGCCGAGGAGAACGAGGCGCCGGGATTGCTATCTCGAATGAGCTGCGCCATGATGCGATTTCCTTTGGGCTGCATCTCTGCGCGTCATGGAGGCGAAACAAACGCACGCCTACCCAGAAGGGCAGGTTGTTCCAGAGACGTGCACACCCGGTCGCCAGCACAACTAGCGACGCGGATAGTAGCTCGGCGTGCCTTTCAACCCCGGAGTGTGCTGAGACGGTATTCACCTGACAGGTGGCCAGAAAAGAGGACGGTGGCCAACCGCCCTCGCCGGAGCTAAGAGAGAGTGTCGAAGCCACTCACTTAGCACGGGGGGAGAGATGACCACCGTCCAGGCAGAGAAGATAGCACGCAGGAAGCTCACGCTCCTACAGTTGGCTCAGGAGCTCGGCAACGTCAGCAAGGCCTGCAAGATCGTGGGCTACAGCCGCCAGCAGTTCTACGAGATCCGCAGGAACTTCCAGCTCTACGGGGCCGACGGGCTGATCGACCAGCTCCCCGGCCCGCGGGGACCGCACCCGAACCGGGTGAGCGACGAGGTGGAGAAGGCGATCCTGGAGCACGGCCTGGAGCACCCGACGCACGGCGCCCAGCGGGTGGCCGACGAGCTCATGCTGCAGGGCGTCCAGGTGAGCTCGGGCGGCGTGCGGGCGTCTGGAGCCGCCACGGGCTCATGACGAAGCACGAGCGGCTGCTCCGGCTCGAGGAGACGGCCAAGGAGCGCAAGCTGAAGCTGACCGAGGAGCAGATCCGGGCGCTGGAGCGCTTCGATCCCGGAGTTCAGGGAACGGCACATCGAGGTGCACTTCCCCGGCGACCTGGTGGCCGTCGACACCTTCTTCGTGGGCACGCTGAAGGGCGTGGGGAAGGTCTACCTCCAGTCGGTGCTCGACTGCTTCAGCCGCCACGCCTGGGGCCGGCTCTACACGAGCAAGCTGCCGCTGACGGCCGTGCAGATCATGAACAACGACGTCCTGCCCTTCTTCGAGGAGCACGGCATCCGGGTGCACACGGTTCTCTCGGACAACGGCCGCGAATTCTGCGGCCGGCCGGACCAGCACCCCTACGAGCTCTTCCTCCAGCTCGAGGAGATCGAGCACCGGACGACGAAGGTGCGGCGGCCCCAGTCCAACGGCTTCATCGAGCGCCTCCACCGCACCCTGCTCGACGAGCACCTACGGGTGAAGGGCCGCACCACGTGGTACGAGACCGTCGAGGAGATGCAGCAGGACCTGGACGCCTACCTGGAGCCTACAACCAGAAGCGTCCCCACCGCGGCCGCGGCATGGAGGGCAGGACGCCCTACCAGGTCTTCAAGGCCGGCCTTAAGGAGGCGAAGAAGGCGGCCAAGACCAAGCCGCCGAAGGAGGAGGACGCCCAGGCAGCCTAGCCGACGCTCCGGCGAGGGCCGAGTGTCAGGTGATTACCGTTCCAGTACACCCGGAGGATGCCCCGTGGATACTGCTAGTCGGATTCTGATCCTGGGCGGCATGGGCATAGTGGCCGGAGGCTTTCTCCTGGGCGTAGGGATGATCGTCGCGCGAAGCAAGGCCGCCCGCGCCCCTCGGTATCTTCTATCTGCACATCTTGCGGCGCTGATTCAAGGAGGTCTGCTCCTGGGACTGGCGGCCGCCGTCGGCAATTCAAGTCTCGCCGCTACCTGGGAAAACACCGGTGCCGCTCTTCTGGTTGGCGGTGTGGTCCTGTTTGATCTGGGTCTGGTGTTGAATTGGATCCAGGGGGTCCAGGATGGCTTTGGAGAGAAGAGCGTAGGAAACAAGATATCGGCTGGGGGAACACCACTCGTCCTCGTCGGTTTCGCGATTCTGTTCTGGGGGGTGATGGCGGGAATATGACCGCTAGCATTGGCGGCGCTTGAGGCGGTACGCCGTCAGCGATCGGGAGCGTGAGCGGGGAGCGACAGTTGAAGAGCCTACTGCTGGTGGTGCCCCTAAACCTCGTTCATGGTCCCTCTGGTTCTCCGGCGGGAACCTACGCTGAGGAGTGGATTGCCAACGGCACCTTCGTTGGGAGCCTCGGGGGTGATTCCGCGTCTGCCGACTTCATCTATACCGCCGAGGTGATGGAGGGTGGCGAGGTGAAGGGGAGCATGGCGTTCGGAGGCGGTCTTCGGGGGGAGGTGACGGTCAGCGGACGGTTCACTGATATGTACTCGCGTATTCAGGAGCACTCACACGGACGAAGGGGGGCCGCAGCAGATAGCGCGCCGATACTACGCCTTCACGGCGGCAAGGAGGAGGGTAGAGAGATGGGCGTCATCAGCGAGTTCATGAACGCTGGACTGAATCTGGTGAAGCTCGGACCGAAGTTGGATCGAACACAGCGTCGCGAGATGCGCGATGCCGTAGGCGAGCTCGCCGATGAGCTGAACAGGGCGTTGGTCCTCACCGAGACCTATCTGGCCGGAGCGAAGAACGCTGGCGACGCGGGGGAGCTGGCCCGGCATTTCCGCGACGCGCCCAACCGCCTGATGCAGGACTTCCACGAGTACAAGGTCTGCGGTGGACTCTACGATCTCGAGGACCGGTTCAAGAGGATCTTCGATCCGATGAAGCTCTCCGTTTCCGTGGGGAGTGCCGGCGACTTCACGGCGCTGATCCAGAGTCTGAGTCAGGGGGAGCGGATGATCCTCGATGACCTGGATGAATTGATGCAGCGACTCCAGCGCCTCGCCGATGAGATCGACCAGGCGCCACCGGACGAGTACGAGGCCGTGAGGGCCAAGGCTCTATCCACCCTGTCCGTCGAGCAGGAGCGACTCGCAGGTCACAAGAAGCTGATCAAGAAGACGATGCGCGAAGCGTTCTCTACCATGTGATCGGGTGCACAGGCGGAAACCTCCCGGGCTCAGAGCCGACCCGAAATCTCGCGGGCCAGGCTCTCCAGGGGGCCGGCCTTCCCCTTGTCGAATGCATCGACTGGGCTGGCGAAATAATGCAGGTCGAAGAACTTGCCGTTCTGCACCCAGTCCACGTCCATCGACAGCGTGGTCTCGTCGATCACCAATTGGCCTTTGTCGCCCAACTGTAGAGCCTGGGCGTCGTCGATCTCGAAATAGTGGTTACCCGGGCTGGTCATGACCTTGAGAGATACCTGCTGCGCCTGTTCGGCGCCTACCCAGCCCCATTGGCAGACGCCGATCTGGTCGGGCAGGGGAGCCATTTCCGGTTCCTGGGAACTGGCGGGCTGACCGAAGAGCGCGGTGGCGTCGTCCTTGGTCAGCAGCTGGCAGGCGTCTACGGAACCACTGTCCTCCGTCGTATTGCCGGCGGCGCCGGCGATATTTCCTCCCGCCACGGAGCTATCGCCTTCCGCCGCGGACGCATTCGTGCCCTGGCCGCCGCAACCGACCAGCGCCACGAGCACAATCGTGCCCACCCATGGAAACGCAGATCTCTTCATTTCATTTCCCTCCTTCAAAGCCAGGATCGCCTTCTCCACCTCACTCCTCCCGGAGCGCCGTCATGGGATCGATGCGCGCCGCTCTCCGCGCCGGGAGAAGGCTGGCCGCCGCGGCCGTGAGGGCCAGGAGGGCGACGCCTGCCACGATGGACACCGGGTCCGCCGGACCCACGCCCACCAGCACGCCCCGGATGAGGCGTGCCGCTGGAACGACCATGACGAGCCCCAGGACCAGGCCGGCGCCGGCGAGCACCATTCCCTGGCGCACGACACTCCGCACCACGGCGGCGGCGTCGGCGCCCACCGCCCTTCGGATGGCGATGTCCCGGGTGTGCTGGGTGACGGTGAAGCTCACCAGCCCGTATACGCCGATGAGGGCCAGGAAGAGCCCCAACCCGCCGCCCCACCCCAACATCCTGGACGCCAGGCGCAGGTGGATGAACTGCAGCGAGAGCTGGCTGGCGTACGTCGCGGGCGGAATCACGGGGACCTCCCCCGGCGCGCGCTCCACCCCGGCCCGGAGGGCGGCTACCATGGCCTCGGCGCTGGTGCCTTTGAGGGTGATGGCCACCGTGCGGGACGGATCCTGGTAGAGAGACGTCCACACGTACGGCGTGGGCGGGTCGCCCACGTCGATGTAGGTACCGTCGGCCGTCACGCCCACCACCCGCACGGTGAGGGGTTTCGCGTCCCTCGATGCGGCCCCCGGGCTCTTGTCCGTGAGGGTGAAGGTGCGCCCCAGGACGCCGCCGTCGGGGAAGAAGCGCCGGGCGAAGGTCTCGTTGACCACCGCCACCGGGGCGTGGTCCGGGTCGTCCTCTTCCTGGATGGAGCGTCCCTGGAGGAGGGGGATGCCAAGCATCCTCAGGTAGCCGGGCGTCACCGCGTTCCGATACGCCCTCCGCCCCTCCGGGGGCTCGTCGGCGGTGCCCGTGGTCACGGATCCCTCCGCCCCCACCTGCAGGAGGGTCATCTCCACGCCCCGGGAGAGCGCCACCTGCGATACCTGCGGCGCCCCGGACAGGCGGGCCTCCAGGTCCCGGTAGAACTGCACGGTCCCCTGGTCGTCCAGGCCGTCGGGCACGGCCTTGGTGGTCATGGCCACGCCGTCGGGATCCACCCCGAGATCCATGGTGGTGGCCTCGTGCAGGGAGCGCAGGAAGAGACCCGCCCCCACCACCAGCACCAGCGAAGCCGCGAACTGGACGATCACCAGGATGCTCCCGGCCCTGAGACGCCCTCCGGGACGCCCCCAGGTCGCCCGCCCCTCCTTCAGCGCGGGCACCAGCGAGGGGCGCGACACCTTCAGGGCGGGAATGAGGCTGAAGACCAGGCTCGTGAAAACGGCGAGGGCGAAGGCGAAGGCGTAGGCCCGGCCGTCGGGCGTGAAGTCCAGGTGGACGGGTACGTTGATGGGAAGGCTGAAGGAGCGCATGGCTGCGGTGAGGAGCCCCGCGAAGACGATGCCCACGGCGCCCGCCATGGCCCCCAGGAGGAGCCCCTCCGCCAGGAGCATGCGCACGACCCGGCTCCGGCTGGCCCCCAGGGAGAGGCGCACGGCAACCTCCCGGCCGCGGCGCATCGCCCGCACCAGGAAGAGGCTGGTGACGTTGGCGCAGGCGATGAGGAGGATGAGGCCCGTGGCGGCGAAGAAGAAGATGCCCACGCCCGCCAGCACGGCCCTGGCCCGGGGGTTCACCCGGGAGTCCCGCTCCGACAGCACGGTGAGCTTGCGGGGCTGCTGGTGGTCGTCGGTCCACGCCTGGGGATGGTCCCGCCGGAGGCGCTCGGCCAGCACCGCGGTCTGGCGGCGGAGCTCTTCGATGCCGGCGCCGTCCCGGAGGCGGCCCAGCACCAGGTATTCCCGCGCCTCACGCGCCGTAACGTCGTCGTCGGCCCGGGCCGCCGGCGCGTCCAGGGGCACCCAGATGTCGGGGCGCACGGGAACCCGGCGGCTCACCACGCCCTCCGGGGCCACGCCCACGACCGTCACGGGGCGGCCGCCCAGGTGGATGACCTTGCCGATGATCCCCGGATCGCCGCCGAAGCTCCTGATCCAGAGGTCGTGGCCGAGGACGGCCACGGGTGCGCCGCCTTCCACCTGGCTCTCGTCGGGGGCGAAGCCCCGTCCCAGGACCGGTCGGATTCCTGTCACCGCGAAGTAGTTGGGCGTCACTTCCTGGGCCAGGAGCCGCTCCGGCGTGTCGCCCTCGTCGAGGGTGAGGAGCTTCACGCTGATGGCCGCGGCGTCGGCCAGGGCGCTGGCGGTGCGCACGTCCTCGAAGTCGGGGAGCGAGGAGGTGCCGTACGTCTCGCCGTCGTCCTCGCTGGTGTAGATCGTCACCAGCCCTCGCGGGTCGCGCAGCCAATCGGCCCGGGGGTGCAGGATCCCGTCGGCCACGGTGAAGACCGTGGTCACGGCCCCCAGCCCAAGGCCCAGGGAGAGCACCGTGATGAGCACCGTCATGGGTGCTTTCGACAGCTTCCTGGCGGCGTAGGTGAAGTCCTGCAGAAGCCCCTGGCCCCTGGGCTTGTGTCTCCACGACCGTCTCAGGCGCTCGGCCACCAGGGGTGCCAGCGAGCGCCCCACCTGACCCCGGTACCAGGCTCGTGCCCGCCATGCCGACACCCGCACCCGGGCCTCGAACTCCTCGTCCAGGTCCGCCAGGGCGTAGGGCCGGTGTTCCTGAGGGAGGGCCAGGGAGAGGAGCTTCCGGGCGAGCCGCGGGGGAACGGGGCGATGGGCGGGTGTCATCGTCGGCCTTCAGCCGGTGCTTGCGTCCAGGTGACCCCTTCCATCATGCGACGGAGCATGTCGGCCGAGTGGTGGACGGCCTCCTCACCTGCCGGGGTGAGGCGACAATACTTCCGCGGGCGTCCCCGCTGCCCCGGCTCCGGAGCCGCCGCCCGCAGGGCCACCAGGCCCTTCTCCTCCAGCCGCGACAGCGTGGCGTACAGGGCGCCGATGGACACCGGCCGTCCTGTGCGCTCCTCGATCTCCCGGCGCATGGCGGCGCCGTAGGCTTCGTCGCCCAGGCGCGCCATCGCCAGCATCACGTAGAGCTCGAACTCGGGAAGGAACTTGCCGCCCATGGGAGTGCCTCTCAGATGTTTTGTCTACATCCGACGGTAATCGGCCCGAGAGGGTTGCACCATGGGGTCAGGCGGGGTGGCGCGCACCTCGCAGCCCCGGGCTCGGCTTCACGCCTTCCCCTCCACCCGCTCGCCGTCGCTCGTGCGAAAGAAGTGGAGGCGGTCCCGGCGGAAGCGGACCCCCACTCGGCGTCCCGGGGCGAAGCGGGTTCCCCCGGCGACCACCACCACCAGCCCCTCGTCGGCGAGCCCCTCCGCCCGGAGGTGCACCCGGGCTTCGCTTCCCAGCTCCTCCACCAGCTCCACCACGCCCGTCCCGTCCGCCTCCGGGTCGTCGGGAGCGGTGATCGCCACGTCCTGGGGACGGATCCCGGTCTCGATCCGGGCCGGGTCTTCGCCGACCCCCGCGGGCAGCCACCGGATCAGGTTCATGGCGGGAGAGCCGATGAAGCGGGCGACGAAGCGGTTGGCGGGGCGCTGGTACAGCTCCTCGGGGGGCGCGACCTGCTGGAGACGGCCCGCCCGGAGCACCGCCACCCGGTGGCCCAGCGTCATGGCCTCCTCCTGGTCGTGGGTCACGTAGAGGACGGTCGCCTCCAGTTGGCGCTGCAGGCGCGCCAGCTCCACCCGGGTCCGCACCCGCAGCGCCGGATCCAGGTTCGAGAGGGGTTCGTCCAGCAGGAAGGCACGGGGCTCCCGGGCGATGGCCCGGCCCAGCGCCACCCGCTGCCTCTGCCCCCCCGACAGGGCCGACGGCTTCCGCTCCAGGAGCGCCTCGATCTCCAGGGTGCGGGCCACCGCCTCGACCCGTTCCTGGATGCGCTCCCGGCTCGCGCCCCGCATGCGGAGGCCGAACGCGAGGTTCTGGCGGACGGTCTTGTGGGGGTAGAGGGCGTAGCTCTGGAAGACCATGGCCAGGTCACGCTCCCGGGGGGGCGTGCCCGTCACGTCCCGGCCGTCCAGGAGGATGCGCCCGCCGTCGGCGGCCTCCAGCCCAGCCACCAGCCGCAGCAGCGTGCTTTTCCCCGAGCCCGACGGGCCCACGATGACCAGGAGCTCGCCGTCCGCGGCCTCCAGCGTCACCCCGTCCAGCGCGGCCTCGCCGTCGGCGAAGACCTTCCTCACCTCCTCCAGGCGAACGCTGGCCACGCCCTACCCTTTCACCGCGCCGGAGGTGAGCCCGCCCACGATGCGCCGCTGGAACAGCAGGACCAGGAGGGCCACGGGCAGGGTGGCCACCACCACGGCGGCCAGGATCTCACCCCAAGGGATCTGGTAGCGCCCCCGGAAGAGGGTGATGGCCACGGGCACCGTGCGCCGCTCCGGACCGGTGGTGAAGGAGAGGGCGAAGAGGAACTCGTTCCAGGAGTAGAGGAAGGTCAGGATGGCGGTGGTGACGAGCCCGGGGATGGACGCCGGGAGGATGATCTCCCGGAACGCGCGGATGCGGCCGGCGCCGTCCACGTAGGCGGCCTCCTCGAGCTCCGGCGGGAGCTGCCGGAAGTACCCCGTGAGGAGCCACACGGCCAGGGGCATGGCGAAGGTGCAGTAGGGGAGGACGAGGCCGGGGTAGCTGTTCAGGAGCCCCACCGCCCGGAGCAGGGTGAAGAGGGGCGAGACGATGGAGATCTGGGGGAACATGGCCACGGCCAGGACGAAGGAGAGGAGGAGCCCCCGCCCCCGGAAGCGTAGCCGGGCCAGCGCGTAGGCGCACGGCGCCCCCAGGACGATGCAGAGCAGGGTGGTGGCGCCGGCCACCACCAGCGAGTTCCGGATGGGAATCCAGAAGTCGCGCTCCCGGAAGAGCGCCCGGTAGTGGTCCAGGACCAGGTGGCTGGGCAGGAGGCCGGTGTTGCCGAACAGGCTCGCCTCGGGGGCGAAGCTGGAGAAGAGGACCCAGACCAGGGGGACGGCCAGCCCCGCCAGCAGGAAGGCCACGGCCATCCGGCCCGCCCAGGCCGCCCGGGCCCGTGCGCCCCCTCATGACGTCCCTCCCCGGGCCGGGCTCCCCACGCCTCCCAGCACCCGGATGTAGGCCAGGGCCAGGACGAAGGAGACGGCGAAGATCACCACCGAGATCGCCGAGCCGTACCCGAAGCGGAGGTCCCGGAGGAGGGCGTCGAAGCCGTAGACCGAGAGGGACTCGGTGGCGGTTCCGGGCCCGCCTCCCGTGAGGACGTAGATCAGGTCGAAGACCCGGAAGGCGTCCAGGCTCCGGAAGACCAGCGCCACCACGATGGCCGGACGGAGCAGCGGAAGCGTCACCTCCCGGAAGCGCCGCCACGGTCCGGCGCCGTCCATGCGCGCGGCCTCGTCCAGCGCGGGATCCAGGTTCTGGAGGCCCGCCAGGAGGAGGAGGGCGACGAAGGGCGTCGTCTTCCAGACGTCGGACAGGATCACCGGCACCCAGGCGGTGGATGCCTGGGAGAACCACACCACCGGCGCCCCGACCGCGCCCACCGCCGTCAGCACCCGGTTCACCACACCGCTCCTCCCTTCGAAGAGGAAGCGCCACACCAGCGCCGAGACCACCGTGGGAACGGCCCAGGGGAGGAGCACCACCGTGCGCACCGGACCCCGGCCCCGGAAGGTCCGGTTCAGGGCCAGGGCCAGCGCCAGGCCGCACGCGAGCTCCAGGGTGACCGAGACGGCGGTGAAGAAGAGGGTGTGGGCCAGGTCGCCCCAGAAGCGGGCGTCGGAGGCCAGCTCCCGGTAGTTCCCCAGGCCGATGAAGGGCTGGCCGCGCCACGGCATGCGGAGGTCGTGGAGGTGGAGGGATTCCCAGCCGGTCCAGACCAGCGGGAAGAGCGCCACCAGGAGCACCACGGTCAGCGCCGGGAGCACGAAGCCCCACGCCGTCCGCTCCTCGGCGTCAGCCATCCGTCCCCTCCCCTGGAGGCGCCAGATCGACCTTCCGCAGGAGGTCCCGCATCTGGGCGGCGGCCCGGTGGAGCGCCTCGGCGGGGGCCGACTGTCCCGACAGCGCCCGGTGCAGCCAGATCTGGAGGATCGAGGAGAGCTGGCTGTAGACCGGCGTCACCGGCCGGGGGACCGCCGCCTCCGCGATGGCCATGGCCCGCGCCGGATCCACCGCCAGCGCTCCCTGGAGCGCCGGGTCCTGGAAGACCGAGCGCCGGGCCGGGTACTGCCCGGTGCGCCGGGCGCGCGTGAGCATCTCCCCGGGGCGGGTCAGGAAGCGCACCACGCGCCACGCCGCCTGGGGGTGGTCGCTGTAGGCGCTGACCGCGAGCTGCGCGCCGCCCAGGGCGGCCGTGGACGCGCCGCCGGCGGCCCGGGGCATGGGGGCCACCGAAAAGCGGCCGGCCACGGCGGAGCGGGCGGTGTCGGCCAGCAGGGGAGCGGCGTAGGGCCAGTTCCGCATGAAGACGGCGTTCCCGTTCTGGAACGCGAAGCGGGTCTGCTCCTCCCGCCAGGTGAGGACCGCCCGGGGCGAGACGCCGGAGGTGATCTCCTCCCGCATGGAGCGGAGCGCCCGGATGCCGGCGTCGGAGTCCACCACGACCCGTCCCCCCTCGTCCAGGATGCGGCCCCCGAAGGCGCCCAGCTGCTCGAGGAAGCTGGTGACCAGTCCCTCGTAGCGGGCGCCCTGCCACACGAACCCGTAGGACAGGCCCCGCTCCCGGGTGACCCTTCGGGCGATCTGCCCCAGCTCGTCCAGGGTCGCGGGGGGCGCGTCCATGAGGTCGGTGCGCCAGTACAGCATCCCCACGTCGACGAACCAGGGGACGGCGTACAGGGTGCCGCGCCAGCGGTCGGCCCGGAGCGTCGCTGGGGAAGAAGTCGGCGGTGTCGGGACTGAAGCCCTCCACGGGCAGGATCCACCCCGCGGCCGCGAACTCGGGCGTCCAGATCACGTCGAGCTGCAAGACGTCCGGGTCCGTGGCGTGGGCGTTGAGCCACTGGACGTAGAGCTGGTGCCGCTGATCGGCGGCGTCGGGGGTGGGGCGCACCTCCACCCGGACGTCCGGGTTCTGGGCCTCGAAGCGGTCGAGCTCCTCCCGGAGCACCCGGGCCTCCGAGCCCACGGCGCTCCCCGAGAAGGTCACCAGGGTGGGGCCGGCGGTGGCGGCGTCACCGCCGCAGGACGAGGTCAGGAGCCCGACGGCCAGGGCGAGGGCGACCAGGCTCCATCCACGATCCATCACGTCTCCCACCTCCGAGCTGCTGCTGCGACCGCGCGGGCAAGGTGAGGGGCTACGATGGAGCGCCTTCCCGGCACGCCGGCTGATCGATCACCTCGCCGGGGTCGAGATCGCCGAGCCCGGGCGCGCTGCGGTCCGCGTCAATCCGGCATCGCTCGATCTCGAGTGCCGCGTCGTGTTTCCCACGCCGCGGGGTGAGATCACGGTATCGTGGCGGGACGGGGCAGCACGCGTCGAGCTTCCTCCTGAGGTTCGGAGGGTGGAGTGGGCGGCGGCCGCCCGGGCGCTGCCGTAGGAGGCGGACCGGGCGATCCGGGTTCCGAGGGGGCGTGCTCGCTTCTGCGTATGCGATCCGTATCGACGCTCGTCCTCGGCATCACCGATAACCCGTGCGTCCCGCGGGAACGCGCATCGCAACGACCCATCGGTGCTTGCCGATCTTCCGGACGCGTTCGAATCCTGCGCGCTCGAACATGGAAAGGGTTGCGTTGTGCAGAAACGCGGCCGAAGTCTTCTGGCCCTCAATAGCTTCCGGATAGCTTTCCACCACGCCGCCGCCGAGCAATTCGATTTCGCGGAGTGCTCCGGTCAGCGCGGCCGCCGCAACTCCTCGTTTCCGGTACTCCTTGTCCACGAAGAAGCAGGTGATTCGCCAGTCCGGACGTGTGCCGGCCTGCGCTTCGTACGCCTTGCGGCTCTTGATCCGGGGCAACTCTTCCGGCGAGCCGAACTGACACCATCCCACGGCCCGTTCTCCGTCGAAAACGATGGCCGAGTGCGTTTGCCCCTCGTGCACGAGGCGCCGCTTCTGCGCGCGATGAATATCCTCTGCGTCAAGGTCGGTATTCTGCCGGGCGTGGAATCCCATGCACCAGCAGCCGCCCCAGACTCCGTTGTGCCTCTCAACGAGCGATTCGAACGCGGGCCACGTTGAAGGATCGAGGGGTCTCGTCGTGAGTTCCATGCGTTCCTCCCGGTATTCACTTTACGGCCGGCGATTTGAGTGTCAACCGCGCACGCGTCAGGATCGACGTCTCACCGCTCGCGGATCTTCTCCGCGATGAAGTCGAACGCTCCCACGAGCTCGTCCATTTCCAACACCAGACACTTTCGTGCCGTCCAAGCCGTAGGGTGCACCGGAGTCGGCCCCGGCTCCGGGTACGGACGGCGAACACGGGAGGACGCATGTTGGGGAAGGTCATGAGGCTCGGCGTGGCGACGGCGGCGCTCACGGGAGTGGGAGCGGGGACGGCGATGGCCCAGCAGGAGGCTCCGTTCCGGTGGACGGGGGAGGTGCCCTCGGGCCAGACCCTGGAGGTGCGGGGCATCTCGGGAGACATCCGCGCCGAGCTCGCCTCGGGCAGCACCGCGGAGGTGGTGGCGGAGAAGCACGGGCGGTCCAGCGACTTCGACCGCGTGGAGGTGCGCACGGTGAAGGACGGGGACAGGACCATCGTGTGCGCCGTCTATCACCCGGAGGACCACCCCGACGGATGCGAGCCGAGCGACAACCACGACAGTTGGAACGACGGCCACATCCGGGTGAGCGTGGACTTCACGGTCAAGCTCCCCGCAGGCGTGGACTTCGTGGGCAGGACCGTCTCGGGCGACGTGGACGTGCAGGACGTCCGCTCGGACGTGCGGGCCTCCACGGTGTCGGGGAACGTGGACGTCTCCACCACCGGGAAGGGTTGGGGCTCCACCGTGAGCGGCGACATCGACGTCCAGATGGCGAGCCTCGACTGGAAGGACATGGACTTCCACACCGTCAGCGGCGACATCACGCTCCGGCTCCCGGGGTCGTTCGCGGCCGACGTGGACTTCGAGTCCCTCTCCGGCGACCTCGACTCGGACTTTCCCCTCACCATCACCACCCGGCAACACGGCTGGGTGGGTGCCCACGTGCGCGGAACCATCGGCGGGGGCGGGGGGAGAAGCCTCAAGGTGAAGACCGTCAGCGGTGACCTGAACATCATCCGGATGTGACGAGGCGCGACCGCTAGGCCTTCTGCATCTGCTGCTCGACCGCGATCTCGATGAGCTCCCCGGGCCGCGACAGCGCCACCCGGGCGGTCAGGCGGAGGATGCCGGCGGCTACGTCCTCGGGGGTCATGGTCTCGCCCAGCCCCACGTGCACGCTGAAGGCCTCGTCGGGCGTCGCGCCGGCGAGGCCTCCCTGCTTCCAGATGCGGTCGAGGAAGCTCCGGATCGCGTTCCTGATGGCGGTCCAGGTGTTCGCGTCGTTGCTCTCGAAGGCGAAGGCCCTGCAGGCGAGCTCGATGGACTGCTCGAGCATGATCACGGTGCGCCGCACGTTGACGTACCGCCAATCCAGGCTGTTCCCGTCGAGGGTGCGCGCCCCCCACACCAGCGTGCCCTCGCCGGCGAACGTGCGGATGGCGTTCACCGACTTCCCGCTGGGGGTGACGTTCAGGTCTTCCTGGTCGTCGTGGGTGATGCTCACGGTGGGCCGCACGACCCCGTTCAGCGACACGTTCGCCGGTGCCTTCCACACGCCGCGGCTGTTGTCGACCATGGTGTAGATGCCCGCCATGGTGGCGCTCGGGGGAAGGCGGTTGGCCTCGGACAGGACCTGCCCGAGGAGGTCCCGGAAGCCCCGGCTCACGGCCCGCAGTGCGCCGTTCGTCGTGCTCACCGACGCCTCCGGGTCGGTGAGGTTGTCGATCAGCTTCTGGAGGCCGGGCCTCTTCGCGTCGCCCTCGGCCAGGGGATCCACGAGCTCCCTGGTCAGCATCGCCTGCAGCGCGGCGACGCCCTCCTCGTCGAACGCTTCGTAGGTGAGCCGTGGATCGGCCTCCGCCACCACGGTGGTGTCGATCCAGGGGTAGTAGGCCACCCCGTAGCGGAGCCCGTCGCCGGAGATGGCGCGGAAGTCCTCGACGCAGTCCGGCTGCCCCGTGTGGTCGTCGCGGGCCGGCCGGGGGGCGTATCCACCGTGGATGTCGAGGATGGCGATCCGCTTCCGCGTCGCGGCGCAGTGCCGGAGGGCCTCCTCCTGGACGCTCCTGCAGTCCGCGGCCGGGAGGAGGACGGCGTCGGGGAGGACGAGCATGGTGGGCTCCGGCTCCTCGAGGAGCGCGGCGATCCCCTCCATGAAGTCCGTCGCGCGCATGCCGTTCTCGTCGTCGTAGGTCCCGACGGAGACGATGTAGCAGGGCCCGCCGCCGTTCTGGTAGAACGACGCCAGGCCGTTGTACAGGTGGAACCAGCGGCTTCCCTCGGCCCGGACCAGGTGGTGTTCGGTCTCGCCCTGGCCAGCCGCTGGCTCGAGCGTGAAGGTCCCGGCGAGGCTCGGGGGGCCGCCGAAGTGCTCCACGAAGTCCGCGAGGGAGGTGACCTTCCACGGCGTGCGAAGGAGCGACTGCTCCCTACGGGCGTGCTTCTCCGTGTACCCGACGAAGGCGGGCACCGCCGTCGCCACCTCCACCGCGGAGGAAGGAAAGGCGTCCTCCTCTTTCATGTACACGCCCGGGGTCTTGTCCACCGTCAGCCTCCGCTCGGGCCCCCGCTCCCCCTGATCACGATCCGCCGCCGCCCCCACCGCCCGGCCTCCTGTACTTCACCGGCGCCGGCGGCTCGGCCTTGAGCTCGATGCCCTGGCTCTGGACCAGCTCGAGGGCCTTCTGTCACCGCGGCCTCGAGCTGCGGGTCGTGGCCGGCCGCCACCTCCTTGGGGGTGTTGGCCACCTCGATGTCGGGGGCGATGCCCTTGCCCTCGATGTCCCACTCGCCGTCCGCGTTGTAGAAGCCGCCTCGGGGCGCCACGAAGCGGCCGCCGTCGACGAGGGGCGGGGTGTCGGCGGTGTGGACCAGGCCGCCCCACGTGCGCTCGCCCACCAGGGGGCCGATGCCCTCGAAGCGGAAGAGGTACGGCATGAGGTCGCCGCCGGAGCCCGAGCGCTCGTTGATGATCATCACCTTGGGGCCCCACAGCCCGTCCTCGGGCTGGGTGAAGGGCTTGTGCGCGGGCGTGCGGCTGTTGAAGTACCCGTCGAGCTTGCGGTTCATGACGTCGATGATGTAGTCCGCGGCCGAGCCGCCGCCGTTGTTGCGCTCGTCGATGACGGCGCCCTTCCGGTCCTGCTGGGCGAAGTACATGCGGTTGAAGTAGGTGTAGCCGCCCTGGCCGGTGTTGGGCAGGTAGACGTAGGCCAGCTTCCCGCCGCTCATCTCGTCCACCTTCTTCCGGTTCCCCTCCACCCACGCCCAGCTCCGGAGCTGGCCCTCGTTGGCCACGGGCTTCACGAAGACCTCCCGGGCGCCGTCCATGCCGGGGCGGCTGTTCACGCTGATGGAGATGGTCCGGCCCGCGGTGCCCTCGAAGAGGCTGTACGGGTTGGTGGGCGCCTTCAGCTCCCGGCCCTGCACGGCCACCAGGTAGTCGCCCTCCTTCACGCCCAGCCCGGGCTCGGCCAGGGGGCCGGTGAGCCCCGGCGTCCACGCCTCGCCGGAGTAGATCTTCGCGATGCGGTAGGACCCGTTCACCAGCTCCAGGTCGGCGCCCAGGAGGCCGATGCCGGGGTCGTCCAGGTCGGGATAGTCGCCGCCGCGCACGTAGGAGTGGCCCACGGAGATCTCGCCGGAGACCATGTCCAGGAGGCGGTTGAAGTCGGAGCGGTGCTCCACGCCGGGGAGCCACGCCGAGTACCACTGCCACACGTCGTTCCAGGGCGCGCCGTGGGTGTTGTCCACGTACAGGAAGTCGCGCATGAAGCGCCACCCGTCGCGGAGCATCTGCGCCCACTCCTGCCTGGGGTCGATGCGGACGCGCATGTCCAGCGCCAGACGCCCGTCGCTCGGCCTTGGGCGGCGCGCCGCCGGCGTCCACGATGCTCCAGTTCTCGCCGCTCGTGACCAGGAGCTTCTTGTGGTCGGCCGATGCCTCGACGCTGGTCACGCCCTCCATGTACTTCGTGGCCTTGGCGTCTTCGAGGGAGTAGCGCTGGAGCACCATGCCCCGCTCGTTGGGCACGGCCTCGGTGACGAAGACCTGCCCCTCGGGACCCGCGGTGAGGCCCCGGTAGTCGCGCAGGGGCAGCGCCGGCGCGTCCACGATGCGGCCCGCCAGGCCGTCGAAGTCGATGGCCACGGGCGCGGCCGGCGCCGGTTCCGCCGCCGCCTCGTCCTTGCCGCCCGCCGCCTTCTCCGTGGCGGGCCCGCCCTCCTCGTCGCTCTTCGGCAGGAAGGGCGACGGGGTGCCCTCGGCCAGGAGGGTCACGTACAGCGCCCGGGTCACGGGGCGGTCGTAGGACGACATGTCCAGCCACGACGAGCTCAGGGCGAAGTCGGTGGACCCCAGGAAGTAGAGGTACTTGCCCGAGGCGTCCCACACCGGCGTCAGGGCGTCGGCCATGCCGTCGGTGACCTGGTGCTTCTCGCCGGTCCGGGTGTCGTACACGAAGACCGCCCGGTACAGGTTGTCGAGGCGCTTCGTGTAGGCGACCCAGCGGGAGTCGGGCGACCACACGGGGTCCAGGGAGCGGTCGCGGGTTGGCGTAGTCCTCGCCGTCCACGTCGGTGACCTTGCCCGGAGGCCACGTCCAGGACCAGCACGCGGAAGTCGGTGTTGGTGAACAGCAGCTTGGCTGCCGTCGGGCGACCAGTCGGGACGGTAGTAGAACGTCGGGTGGTCGAACTTGACGCGGCGCAGGACGTTGCCCTCCTGGTCGCCGATGACCAGCCCGTACTCGCCGCCGTCGTCGTTGAACCAGGCGATGCGCTTGCCGTCGGGAGACCAGCCGGGGTAGCGGTCGGCGACGCCGGAGGTGCGGGTGATGTCGCGCCAGCTCCCGTTCTCCGCCGGGACCGTGAACAGGTCGCCCCGATACTCGAAGACGGCCCGCTTGCCCGTGGGGGAGAGGCGGGCGTTGGAGAGCTGCGCCGCGGGCACGTCCTCCCAGCGCGGGCTCGCCCAGTTCTGGTCGGCCTCGGCGTTCACCACGAGCTGCTGGTCCTGGCCCGTCTTCGGGTCCAGGACGTGCAGGTAGCCCGCCTGCTCGTAGACCACCACGCCGTGGCCGGCGCCCAGCCCCTTCACGTCGAAGTCGGCGTGGTGGGTGAGCTGCTTCTCCTGCTTCGTGCGCGGATCGTACGACCACACGTTCACCGCGTAGTCGCGCTCGGAGAGGTAGTAGACCACGCCGTCCATCCACGACGGGTCCATCTGGCGCTCACCCTGCCAAGGCGGCGTCTGCAGGTCCAGGGTCGACAGGTTCACCACGCGGATGGGCTGGGCCTGGCCGCCCCGGTAGTTCCGGAACTCGGGGTCCCAGTACTGGATCTCCTGATAGGCGAGCATGGTGCCGTCGTCGCTCATCCCGCCCAGGAAGGCCTGGTGCACCGGGAGCATCTCGGGCCAGCCGCCGGTGCGGGGGATGGTGTAGAACTGCCACAGCCGCGTCTGCGCGCCCGCGCGCCCCGACTCGAAGACGATCCTGCCGTCGGGGGTCCACCCCTGGACCACGTCGGCGTCCGGGATGCCAGGTCAGCCGCTGGGGCTGGCCTCCCTCGGCCGCCACCACGTAGACGTCCTCGTTCCCTCCGTACTCGCCGGTGAAGGCGATCCAGCGGCCGTCGGGGCTGAACGCGGGCGCCGTCTCGGCCCCGTGGAAGCTGGTGAGGCGACGCGCCCGACCGCCGTCACGGCCCACGACCCAGATGTCGTTGGCGTGGACGAAGGCGATCTGGTCGGCGCTCACCGTGGGGTCGCCCAGGAAGCGGGTACCCTGGGCGGATGCGCGGTGGAGGGAAGGGCGGCGAGAGCGACGGCGGCCGTGAGGGCCGCGGCGGCGAGGCGGGACATGCTCCGGCTCCGGATCGGGTCTTGGAGGGTGGGGTCCGGGGGGGCGGGGCCCGCTGGGCACACTACCGGGTAGGTGTCCGAGGGGAAAGAGCCGGTCCACCCTTTCCGGAGAGCCCCCATGACGTCCCTCGAGAGGTTCCTGGAAGAGGCGCTGGCGGGCGGGGGGATTCCCGGCTGCTCCCTCGCCGTCGTGGACCGCGGCGGCCTGCGCTGATCCACCGCGTGCAACGGGTGCGGTCCTCCCGCATCGATGGGCTCGGAGGGTAGCTGAGCTCCGGCGAGCTCGGGGCCGACCCCCAACCGGAAGAGGCACCCTGATGCGACCCCGAACGCACCTCGTCTTGAGGATGTGCTCCTCGGCCCTGGTGGGGCTCGCCTACCCCTTCGCCGAGCTCGCGTGGAAGTGTCGCGCGGGGCAGCCCGGCTCGGAGGCTTGCGTCTGGGCAAAGGCCTATTTCCCCATGTCCCGGTGGGTGGAGCCGCTCATCGTGGCGCCGGTCGCGTTCGCGGTCCTGTGGGCGGTCGCCCGGGTCGTGGGCCGGAGACGTGAGTCCCCGTAGGGCGAGGCAGCGGCGAAGCCTCAGCCAACGCCCCCGCCTTCACGGTCCTCCTCCCCCTCCCCGTCCAGCGCCTCCAGCACCCTGACGTACGCCCTCCACGGCACGTCCGCCTGACCCTTCCAGCGCGCCGACGCCGTCAGCGCGTCCGGGTCGATGCCCGCGGCGAGGTGGGCCCGCACCAGGGCGGCGGCGGGGTCGCCGATCAGGCGGCTGGGCGGGGGCCAGTCGTTGAGCTCGCGGCCCCGGGCGTCGCAGAAGAGGGGGCCCGGCCTCCCGTCCTCGCGCCACTCGACGCGGAAGCCTTCCTCGTGGACGAGCCGGTGGTGGAAGCGGCACAACAGGACGAGGTTGTCGAGCTTGGTCTCTCCGCCGTCGGCCCAGTGGTGGATGTGGTGGGCGTCGGTGAAGCGGAGGCCACAGCCTGGGAAGCGGCAGCCCCGGTCCCGCACCTCCAGGGCCCTGCGGAGGGCGGGGGGGACGGTGCGCGTGCGCCGGCCGACGTCGAGCACCGAGCCGTCGGCGCCGCGACCGATCCGGACGACCGCGGCGTCGCACGCGAGCCGTCGGGACGTTTCCGCGGAAACGCGGGTGCCGTCCTCCAGGTGCGAGCGGCCGGGCTCGCCGTCGGCGCTCAGCGTTGCGGCGTCGACGTGGAGCAGGACCTGGTAGCGCTCGGCACGGGATCCGCTGACGGGGGCGTCGGGGCAGCGGCAGCCGCAGCCAGAGCCCGAGCCAGAGCCCGAGGCGGGGCGGCCCCCGTACTCCTCCTCCGACCCCTCGCTCTCCGGCCCGCCCGGCGTTTCCGCGGAAACGTCCCCGCCCCCGAAGCCCACGGCCATGGCGCGCTCCGCCAGCAGCCCCAGGGCGTCGGCCCAGCGCTGGGTCGCCTTCATGGCCTGGCTGCGCCGGGTCTTCTGGTACTGGGCGTCGGCCGCCATCTCGAGGGCCCGCATGAGCAGGGCGCCGACCTCGGGGTCGAGCCGGCCCCGCACCTCGTACATGCCCTCGCCGTCGGGACGGACCACCAGGCGCCTGGAGCGGTGCCGATCCCGCTCGAGGGCGGCCTCGTCGGCCCGGTCGCCCTTCCGCCAGGTCCGCACGAAGCGCTCGGTCTCGGCCACGGTGGCGGCGCGGGCGAAGGCCACCAACTCGGCCTCGCTCTCCGGCGAGGCGACGCGCGTCACGGCCCGCACCTTGGCGAACGACAGCTCGCCCCGGGCCATGGCGGCGCTCGTCGCGGGCAGCGCCACGAGGGCGCGGGCGGCCCGCACCCTCTCCCGGGCGGCGCCCAGGTCGATCCCGGTCCGGAAGCTGAGCCACGCGGCGCACGAGCGGTGGCCGCCGGGCTCCCACCCCTTCCGGCGGTCGAACTCCTCGATCATGACGAGCAGCCGGTATTCGGCGGCGTGGACGTGGGCAAAGAGGAGGGCGATGCGGTCGCCCAGCGCTTCCAGCGCGTCCGGATCGTCCCAGGCGTCAGCGCCGCTCCGCTCCCGAGACACCCGCTCGCGCCGTTCCCGGACCGTCCCCTCGCTCCGCTCCCGCACGACCCACACGGGGACCCCCCGCCTCACCGCCGACCCGTAGGCCACGATTCCCCCTGGATGCAAGTGGCACAAACACTTGCATCCAATATACGCGGGCGAATTTCGGCTCTTGAGGATGCTCCAGGACGCGTGATCCGCCCTCCGAAGGTCTTCGCCGGAGCCGCGGGCCGGGCGCGTCCGCTCAGCCCCTCCCGCAGGGGCTGCGGTGGCCCCGTGGAAGGGGGGGCGGCGCCGACCTCATCCCCCGAGGCCAGATCCGTCCATGGCTAAATGAGACAACCGGATGGAGTGACGCGCGGAGGAGGAGGCGACCTCCTGACCCGCTCCCTGGTGCGATCCGGAAGCTCGCTCGAGGAGGTGGGGCGGGTGCTCCTGGCCGTCGGTTGCCGGCAAGCCGCTCACCGTGGCGCCGGTCGCGTTCGCGGCCCTATGGGCGGTCGCCCGGGTCGTGGGCCAGAGACCCTCCCCCCCGCGAAGCACCCCACCGTATACGGATACTCCCACGTGAGCCGGTAGGCGTACCCGTACGTCCGCCCGTCGACGGTGACGCTCTCCGCCCGTCCGTGGCACGCGTCCAGGTCCCCGTCCGTCAGCAGCCGGCCGTCGGCGTCCCGCATCCCCAGGATGGGGAAGCCGTCCAGCGCCCACCCCACGAGCTGGTTCGAGTCCCGGCCGGGGATGCAGGGGGAGGCGCTGTGGTAGTGGTACTGGGAGCGCATCTGGGGGTGGCCGTCGCACAGGTCCTGGATCTCGTGGGCGGCGGCGTCCCGGCCGGCGTCGTCCAGGGCGCTGAACAGGGCGACGCCGGTGGTGGTGAAGCCGATCATGCCCATGGGCAGGCAGCCGGGCTCCTCCGCCCGCGTGGGGTGGGCGGGGAGGGTGAGGCGGAGGTCCTGGGCGGCGATGCGGTTGGGGTTGGTGTCGTAGCGGTAGACGGAGTCGGTCCGGGCGATGGGGAAGCGTCCGGTGGGCTCGTCCACGGGGAGGTCGTTGCCCTGGAAGACGAGGTCGTCGCCGTCGGGGGTGAGGCTCCAGGCGGCGTCGGGCCAGCGCACCTCCCCCTCCACGTGGGGCTTGGCCGCGGGGTCCCACGTGTCGCCGGTGATCCAGGGGCCGTCGTGGCGGGCGCCGCCGCCGCGGCGGAACGTGCTCCGGCACGCGTACACGTAGCCCGGAGCGGGGTGGTCGCTCAAGTGGCCGTCCCCCAGGGGGAGCTCCTGGGCTCGGAGCCCCTTCCCGGACAGGGCAGCGAGGGCGAGGAGGGCTGCGGCGGCGAGGCTCCGGGCCGGCGGGGTGGGGGTGGGCGGTGCCATGGACGCTCCTGGGGGCGTGGTCGGGCGGGGACGCTCCCCGCTCCTCCTCCAGACGTGGCGGACTCGGTGGGCGTTAGAGCACCCGCGCGCGCTGCTCCATGAACGTTCCCGCGCGTCCGCGGGTCCTCGGGGAGGAGCGCCGGGGCGCCGCGGGGGCGGCCGGCGTGGCTTCGGGGGCGCCGGCGTGGCTTCGGAGAGGAGCGACAGCATGGGGATGGGCGAGGGGGTCCTCATCTTCTTGATCGTTCTCCTGCTCTTCGGCGCCCGGCGCCTGCCGGAGATCGGACGCGCCCTCGGCGCGGAGATCCGGACCGATCTCGGCTCGCCCCGGATCCCGTCGATCCCCCGGCGCCGGCCGTCCTTCGACGTCTCCGCCCTCGTGGAGCGCGCCCGGGACGAGGCGTGGGGCTACGAGCAGAGAAGCGTGGGCGCCGCCGCCCTCTTCCTCGCCCTCACCGCCGCGCCCGACCCGACCGTGGCGCTGGCCCTGGCGAGGCTCGGCCTGGACGCGGAGGCGATGCGCTGGCGCATCAAGGAGTCCCTGACCCTGGGAGACGGGCCCGGGCGGGGCGACCCGCTGCCCCTCTCCCCGGCCGCCACCCGCGTCCTGGAAGACGCGGTGGTCGAGGCGCGGGTCGTGGGCGACGTGCGGGTGCGGCCGGCCCACGTCTTCCTGGCGCTCCTGGGCCAACCGGCCGTCGCCTACGTCCTCGCGTCGTTCGGCGTGACGGCGCGGGAGGCGCGCAGGGAGACGATGCTGCTGCTGGTGAGCGCATGACGATCCGCTTCCCGGAGACACACCCCCACCTCGCCACCCGCGCGGACGCCCCCACCGTCTCCGCCATCCTCGAGGAGGCCGCCGCGTGGCAGGCCGCCCGGGGCAGCCCCATGTGGCGCCCCGACGAGACGTCGCTGGAGGCGGTGCTCCGGGATATGGACGAGGGCCACGTCTACCTGCTGGCCCTGGCCGAGGGGGAGCCCGCCGGCACCCTCCGCTTCCAGGTCGTCGATCCGCTGGTGTGGCCCGAGCTGGAGGACGGCGGCGACAGCGCCTTCGTGCACCGGCTGGCGGTGCGCCGCGCGTACGCCGGGACGGGGCTGTCGGGGGTGCTCCTCCGCTGGGCGGAGGAGCGGGCGCGGGCGCTGGGGAAGGGTTGGCTACGCCTCGACTGCGACGCCCACCGGCCCCGCCTCCAGGCGTTCTACGAAGGCCACGGCTTCACGCCCGTGGACGTGGTCCGGCAGGAGGTGTACGTGTCGGCCCGCTACGAGCGCCGCCTTCCCCTGGTCCGGCGCCGGCATCAGGACCACGTTTCCTGAGCCGGTTCAATTCTCAACCACCACGGACGGGCCCTGATGTCCTCTCCTGATCGTCGTTCGGGCTGGCTGGTTGGCATCGTCGCGGGCGTCGTGCTCGGTGCGGGCGCGATGTACGGCATTCTCGTGTGGCAAGGCCGCCCGCAGGGGACGGCGCCCACGCGGGAGCAGATGGTTCATTCGATGGGCCACGACGTCATGCCCTTCGCCCTGGACCGCACCACGCACGTCTTCGAGATGACCGACTCCGGGGGCATCCAGGACGTGATCTCGAAGGACGCTGCCGATACGACCCAGATCGGCCTGATTCGCCAGCATCTCTCGCACGAGGCGATGCGCTTCGCGGCCGGTGACTTCTCCGACCCGATGGCTCTTCATGGCTCGGACATGCCTGGAGTCCGGGAGCTCTCAGGGGGTGGGGGGCGAATCAGGGTGACCTACGAAGACCTGGCCGACGGGGGGAGGCTCGTCTTTGCCACGACGGACCTCGCCTTGATCACGGCCGTCCACCGGTGGTTCGGGGCGCAGCTCTCGGATCACGGCGCGGACGCCACCTATCGTTAGCTGCCGCCAGGGGGGCGCGGACGACCTTCCGCCCGCGCCCCCTCCCGCCTACTGGGCCGTCGCCTTCGCCGGCACCGTCTCCAGGTACATCCACAGCGCCTGGAGCTCCACGTCCGTCATCTGCCGCAGGTAGGGCACCACGTCGGCCATGGGCACGCGCAGCTCCGTGCCGTCGGGCTTCTTGCCCTCGGTCACGGCCTTCAGGAAGTCCTGGTACGTCCACCCCTGGATGCCGCCGGCCACGGGCGTCAGGTTGGCCGCCGGCGGCCAGCTCGGGTCGCCGCCGGGGACGGGGCCGCCGGTGAAGTCGGCCCGGTGGCAGCCCTGGCACACGCCGGCCAGGTGCTGGCCGAACTCCACCGAGGCCTCGGCCACCGGGGGGCGCACCCGGTGCACGGCGTCGTGGTCGAGGATGAGGTCGGCCGCCAGGGGGATCTTGCCGGTGGCCACGAGCACGCGGCCGACGGGCCCCAGGGTCGGGGCGGGGATGGTCTTGTTCACCGGCGGCATGGTGCGGATGTAGGCGACGACGTCCGACAGCTCTTCGTCGGACATCCTCTGGAAGTCCTCGGAGGGCATGACGGCGGGTGAGCCGTCGGGCTTCACGCCGTGGCGCACGATGCGGTCCCAGTCGGCGGGGGTGAAGCCCTTGGTCACCCCCCCCTCACCCAGGGTGAGGTTGGGGCCCATGATGTGGCCGATGGGGGCGGCGTCGATCATGACGCCTCCGCCGAAGTCCTTTCCGTGGCACTCGGTGCAGACGTACCGCGAATCGACCAGGTGCTTGCCCCGAGCCACCGCCCGGTCGTGGGCGACGGTGGCGAGCTGCTCGTCCGTGAGCGCGGGCTGCCTGGCGGCCTTCGCCGAGTCCTGGAGCGCCGCCACTTCCGCGTCCGTGAGGGGGAAGGGAATGGGGAACGCGGCCGTGTGGGTCGCGATGTGGCGCGCCAGCAGCGAGCGGTCCTTCGTGAAGGCCCAGCCGTAGACGCCGCCGGCGGCGACGACGAGGAGGACCACCAACGCCAACAGGGACTTCAGGACGGTCTTCATGGCTCTTACCTGGGGAGGACGTTCACGGCTGCGCGGAGCACCGGGCTTCGGCAGCGTCCACAGTTGCGTCGCCACGACGAGATCAGCAAGGATCTGGTTTCAGAACCCTCCGCTACCCCGCACCGGAGCTCGCCCATGCGCGCCACGCCCTTCGTCCTGGCCGTCGTCACGGCCCTCGCCGCTGCCCCCGCCGGCGCCCAGCAGCTCGACCGCACCGCCCGCCTCCTGGAGGAGCTCTCCAACGCTCCGGCGCCCTCGGGCTTCGAGGAGCCGGTGCGGGCCATCGTGGAGCGGGAGCTGGCCGCCCTGGGGGCCAACGTCCAGCACGGCGGGCTGGGCTCGGTGGTCGCGACCACCACCTCGGGGGGCGGCCCCCGCATCATGGTCACCGCCCACATGGACGAGGTGGGGCTCATGGTCCAGTACGTCCGCCCCGACGGCTTCATCCGGGTGAAGAAGCTGGGGGGCACGCTGGACCAGTCCCTCCCCGACCAGCGCTGGACCATCGTGGGGAGCAAGGGCGCCGTGATGGCGGTGAGCGGCCTCCGCACCGTCCACGTGACCCCGCCCGCGGAGCGCTCCCGGGTGTGGTCGCTGGAGGAGACGTGGCTGGACGTGGGGGCCACGAGCCGGGACGAGGTGACGGCCATGGGCATCCGCCCCGGCGACCCCATCGCGCCGTGGAGCCCGTTCACGGTCCTGGGCCAGGACGGCCGCTACGCGGGCAAGGCGTGGGACGACCGGGCGGGGCTCGCGGTGTGGCTGGAGGCGGCGCGGCGCATCAAGGAGCAGGGCATCCGGCTTCCGTGCACGCCCGTGTGGGTGGCCACCACCCAGGAGGAGATCGGGCTGCGGGGCGCCCACACCGCCGTGGCGGTGGCGAAGCCCGACCTGGGCATCTCGCTGGAGGCGGGGGTGGCGGCCGACTACCCGGTGGCGCGCCCGGAGCAGGCCCAGGAGCGGCTCGGGGGCGGCCCCGGCATCTTCCTGCTGGACAGCTCCATGATCCCGAACCGCAAGCTCCGGGACTTCTTCCTCCAGGTGGCGAAGGAGGAGGGGATCCCCCTTCAGCCCGACGTGCTCACCGGCTACGGCGAGGACGGGGCGGAGATCCAGGGGTACGACACGGGCCGGGCGTCGGTGAACATCACCGTCCCCACCCGCTACCTCCACAGCCACACGGGGATCATCCAGCGGAGCGACTTCGACCAGGCGGTGGACCTGCTGGTGGCGGTGCTGCGTCGGCTGGACGCCGACACGGTGGCGCGGCTGAGCGCCTTCCAGGAGTAGGCGGAAGGGGCGGGGCGGCCCCGCGCCCCCTCAGGCCGCGGCGATCTCCAGCCCCGGCCACGCCTCCGCCACGCCCTCCAGCATCTCCCGCATCTTGGCCCGGGCCCGGAAGAGCTGGCTCTTGGAGGTGCCGACGCTGATGCCCAGCCGCTCGGCGATCTCCTGGTGGGTGTGGCCGTGGACGTCGTGGAGCACCAGGATCCTGCGCATCCCCTCGGGGAGCTTCCGGAGCGCCACCCTCAGGCGCCGCGCCAGGAACACGTCCCGGGGCGGCCGCTTGCTGGCGGGCAGCGCCTCCACCAGCTCGGTCTCCTCCACCTCCCGGGAGCGGTTGCGCCGGAGCTCCGACAGCGCCGTGTTCACGGCGATCCTGTGGATCCAGGTGGAGAAGCGGGCCTCCTCCCGGAAGCGCGGCAGCGCACGGAACGCCCGGATCCACGTCTCCTGGGCCAGGTCCCGGGCCAGCTCTTCGTGGTGCACCGTCTTGAGCAGGACGGCGTTCACCCTGGGGGCGTGGCGGTGGTAGAGGTGGCGGGCGGCGTCCGGGCAGCCGCGGCGGGCGGCCCGCACGAGCTCCTGATCGGTGGACGCTGCGTCCATCATGATGATGACCGGGGAGGGGTGGGTGAGGTGTCGCGGACGCTCTTCTCTCTACGAAAGGGGCGTGCCGTTCGTGTCACTTCTCCCCAAATCGTTGGGCCACATGGGGATGGAGCGGCCACGCGAGCCGGGGGAGGCCCCCGTGGGTGCCCGGCCCTGGGACGAGCGTTCGCGCATCCGGGACGCCGGGGCGGGGAAACACCGGGCGGGTCGGCGGCGTAGGGAGAGGGGCAGGGAGAAGGGAGCGGCACACGCCGCCCACTCAGGCCCAGGAGGATCCATGTTCGGACTGCTCGCCCTCGGAGTCGCCAGCGTCGCCGGCGTCGCGGGACACCTCAAGTCGAAGGACTTCGTCCGCAAGCGGCTGCGCTACACGCGCTGGATCGAGAACCCGGCGCTGGGGCTGGCTGCGGGCGTGGGGACGGCCATCGTGGCGGCGCCCATCGTGGCGCTCCTCCCCATCGTGGGGGCGGGGACGGCCATCGCCGCCGGCGTGGGCGTGGGGACGGGCGTGGCCGTGGGCGCCCGCCAGGCCAAGGAGGGGTGGCAGCCCGAGGAGTGAGCGGGAGGGCGGGTCAGCCGCGCCCGCCCGGCCCGGACTCGAGCGCCGTCTCGGCGGTGGCGCCGATGGAGCGGAGGTGCAGGCCCACCCTCCAGGCGTAGTACAGCCCGATGAGGGTCACCGGGACGAAGCTCACCACGTGGTAGCCCACGGCCATGGACAGCGTCGGCTCGGCGGGCACGCCGAACACGTCGTGGAGGCTCACCAGGACGCCCGCTTGCAGCGTGCCCACGAACCCGGGTCCGGCGGGGATCGCCTCGAAGAGGGACAGGAGGCACTCGGTGAACATGGCGGCGGTGAAGCCGACGCCGAGCCCGAAGGCACGGAAGGCGGTCCAGAAGGCGGCCGCCATCCATATCCACAGCACGAGCGACCAGAGGAGCGCCTTCACCAGCGCGGCGGGCCGCCGCACCAGCCGGAGCCCGGAGAGCAGCGCCTCCAGCTCGTGCGCGATCCTGGCGCCCACGGCGTCGGGAAGGCGAGCCGCGAGGGCGTGGCCGAGCCCGAGGATGCGCTCGGGGCGGAAGGCCGCGAAGGCGACGACCACCAGCACCGCCGCGGCCACCACGCTCACCCCCACCACGATCTGACCCACGGGCCTGCCCAGCACGATGGCGCCCTCGGGGAACGCGGGGGCGTGGATGGTGACGAGGACGAGGACCAGGATGGCCACGGCGTCCAGGACCCT
The DNA here is from genome assembly GCA_963720485.1 of uncultured Gemmatimonadales bacterium. GTDB lineage: Bacteria > Gemmatimonadota > Gemmatimonadetes > Longimicrobiales > Gaopeijiaceae > MFD05684-c1. The sequence continues at coordinate 2,793,534 of OY970395.1, read as the reverse complement.
CTCCAGGAGCACGGTGCCCAGAGCGGCCGACATGGAGACGGGGGCGATCCTGCTCAGGGCGAGGGGTCGGACGATCTCCCCCAGCCGGGCCGGGAACACGTTCGTCACCATGAAGCCGATGTTCAGGGCGGCCCAGCGCGCCCGGAAGGTGGTCCGCACCCCCAGCGGCTCCAGGAGGAGGCGCCAGCGGATGGCGCGCACGAGCCCGCCCCCCGCGACGAGGGCGCCGCTGGCCGCCAGCATCGCCGGGTCGGCGGCGGCGATCTGGTGCGCGATGGCCCCCAGGTCCTGGCCGCGGAACACCCACCACAGGAGGGCGCCCGAGACCAGGAGCCCTCCCACGGTCCGCAGATGGGGCCTCACGTGGCGGCCCCGGCCGGTGCGGGGGCCACCACGGGGTGGCTCGTCAGTGGCTGGCTCTCCGGCCGTTCTCGCGGCCGTTCGTCGTCCCGAGAGCGGCGACGTCGGCGTGGAACACCCCGGTGACGCCCCGCCCCCGGCGTTCCGGGCGCCCGCCCCTCCGCTCGAAGCCCGGGGGCGCGCTCAGACGACGCTCCAGGCACCCGCTTGCCGAGGAGGCGTACGCTTCGCCGATGACTCCGATGCAGCGGCAGGCGTCCAGCACGTCCGTGCCGGCGTAGTCACCGCTCTCGATGGCGTCGTTGAAGCGGTCGAACAGGGCGTTGAACCAGGCGGTGTGGCTGGCGTCCATCCAGTCGGACGAGGTGGTCCGGCGCTCCACCTCCCACGTGAGCCCCTCCCCCGCGGCGACCTGCGTCATCACCTCGATGTCGTCGTCCCGCGCGATGATGGCGCCACGCTCACCGTGCACCGTGTAGATCACCGCCCGGGTGCCCGCGGTCCAGGTCATGTGCACGTGCGCCAGGAGGTTGCCCGGGAAGACGAGGGTCGCCGAGAAGTCGTCCTCGGTGTCCCACAGATCCTCGCGTCGGTTCATCGTCTTGGCCGTCAGCGACGTGGGCCATGCGTTCAGCCACTGGAACGCCAGGTAGAACGTGTGGCTGCCGTGGTCCATGGCGATCCCTCCCCCGACCAGCGCTGCTGACGCCTCCAGTCGGGGTTCCACTCCGCCACCCCCTTGGCGTGGGTTGGGCGAAAGGTCTCCAGCGTCACCGACGTCACACGCCCGATGCGGCCCGACGCGATGATCTCGTCGATGGCCCGGATCGTGGGGGCGAAGCGGTAGTTGTGGCAGGGGAAGAGGACCCGCCGCTCGGCGACGGCGCACGCCGCCAGCGCCTCGGCGTCGGCCACGTTGGTGGTGAGGGGCTTCTCGCACAGCACGTGGACGCCGCGCCGCAGCGCTTCCCGGGAGATGGCGAAGTGGTCGCTGGGGGGCGTCGCGATGTCGACGAAGTCCAGGCGCGTCCCGGAGGCGAAGAGGGCGTCCACGGACGGGTAGACGCGGGCCCGGGGAAGGAGCTCCGCCACCCGGGCCCGGCGGGCCGCGCACCCGTCCACCACCGCGGCGATCTCGACGTCCGAGCGCTGCAGGTACGCGGGCGTGTGGCCGCTCGCGCCGATGAACCCATATCCCACCAGGGCGCCCTTCAGGCGGCGCCCGTTGTGTTTCGCTTCCATTGAAGGATCGGTCCCTTCGTCACGGGGTCGCCGGCCCCGGGGTAGGTCACAGGATCTCCTCGAGAGCGACCTCGAAGGAGGCGACGGCTTCGTCGGCTTCGTCCATCGACAGGATCAGGGGAGGGTTGATCCGGACCCGGGGCGCGTAGGCCATGGTGATCATCCCCCGGCGCAGGAGCGCCTGGAACAGCGCCTGGCACCGTGCGCTCGACCAGAGGGCGCCGGCCTCGTCCACGAGGTCGAACCCGATGAAGAGCCCCTTGCCCCGCACGTTGGCCACGCAGGGGTGACGCTCGGAGAGCGCGGCGAGGCCGGCGAGCAGGTGCGCCCCCACCTCGGCCGCGTGATCGCTCAGCCCCCGGTCCCGGATGATGGAGATCGACGCGGCGACGGCGGCCCCGGCCAGGGGGTGGCCTCCGTAGCTCGAGCTCGAGAAGCTGGGCCTGGACCACGGCTCCGCGCGGGTGACCTCCTCCCGGGCGAGGACGCCGCTCACCGGGAAGCCGCTCCCCAGCGACTTGCCGATGGTCATGATGTCCGGGCTCACGCCGCCGTGGTCGACGCCGAACATCCTGCCGGTGCGGCCGAAGCCGGTGATCATCTCGTCGGCGATGAGGAGGGCGTCGTTCTCCCGGGCCAGCTCCGCCACCGCGGGGAGGAACGCCGGGGGCGGCACCACGTTGCCGGCCGTGCCCTGCATGGGCTCCACGAGAACCGCGGCGAGGCTCCCCGTGGTCTCGCGCCGGATCTTCTCGCGGGCGAACTCGACGCACAGGAGCCCGCACGAAGGGTAGGTTGTGCCGAACGGGCAGCGGGCACAGTCCGCGTATGGCGTGAGGTGCGCGCCACTGGCCAGGGGGCCGAGCCCGTGCTTGAAGTCACTTCCCATCTGGGCGAGCGCGCCGCTCGTCTTCCCGTGGAAGCCGCCCCAGAACGAGAGCGTCTCGAACTTGCCGGTGAAGGCGCGGGCGAGGCGCATGGCGCTCTCCACGGCCTCCGACCCCCCCGAATAGAGCTGGAGCCGGGAGAGGCCGGCCGGAGCGACGGCGGCCACCTGCTCCAGCGCCTCCACGCGAGCCTCCGTCGTGAACGACCCGGCGTGGGAGCGGTCGAGCTGTTGGTGGAGGGCACGGAGGTAGTCGGGGTGGCCGTAGCCGAGGGCCGCGACGCAGATGCTCGCCGACAGGTCGAGGAAGCGGTTGCCGTCCACGTCGATGAGGTCGCAGCCCTCTCCCCGGTCGACGGCGATGCCCGCGTGGGCCGCGATGGCCTGGAAGCCGGGTGCGATGTGCTTCGATTCGCGCTCGCGCAGGCGGCGGCTCCCGGGGCCCGGCAGCTCGGTCCGAACCCGGGGAGGTCCATCGGCGGCCCCGCTCGTCGCTCCCCTCATGGGCCGCCGACGAGGGGGCTGCCCACCTCGTAGCGCTCGATGCGCCAGGTGCGTCCCGTCTCCTCGTCCACGGCCCTCATGGCCTCGGCCGGGGTGAGGGTCGTTCGCAGGCGCTTCCACACGGGGCGCTTCTTCAGGCTGCGCTCGTGCACCGAGACGACGATAGAGCCTCCCGGCGCCAGGAGCCCCCGGGCCCGGCCGATCACGTCGGGAATCCGGCGCACGGGGTAGTAGTAGAGCATCTCGTTGAACACGATGACGTCGAACGGCTCCTGTGGGACGTAGGCCTCGAAGGCGCTCGCCACGAACGTGTGGGCCGTCGAGGGGCCGAACTTCTCGTCGCAGATGCGGACCGCCTCACTGGAGACGTCCAGGCCTACGTAGTCGCACACATTGCCTGGTAGATGAGCGGTGAGGGCACCGGTGCCGCACCCGACGTCGAGAACGCGCGAGGCGTCCTCCCCGAGGGCGCGGAGCATCCCGGCGATGACGTAGTGACGGGGGCGCTGCTGGAGGGAGTCGAGGAAGTCCCAGTGACCCTCGGCGTAGCTCCGGTTCCAGCGCGCCTCGTCGTTTCGGCCGAAGAGGTTCAGGAAGCTGGTCGTGTGCCGGCGGATGGCGCCGAGCAGGGAGGTGCCCCGGCTCACGGGCCCCTCTCCTGGCGGCGTGCGCTTGCGGCCGGCAACGGCTGGCGCAGGGCGGCCGGCGAGGCGAAGCTGGGGGATGCCGCCATGCTTCCTGGTGCTCCGCCACGGGCGGAGCGTGGCCAACGAGGAAGGGCTGATCGCCAGCCGCCCCGAGCACGCGGAGAGGGCGTACGGCTTGACGCTCCTCGGGCGCGACCAGGTCCGCGCCTCCATCCTCGAGGCGACGTCATCGGGCGGTCTGGCCCCACCCCTCGTCCTGGTCTCGTCTCCGCTGCTCCGTGCCCGCGAATCTGCGGAGGTCGCGGGCGGGATCCTGGGCGTGCGCCCCTCGGTGGACGCGCGCCTCACCGAGCGTGACTTCGGCGAGCTCGAGCTCGGCCCGGACGACCTGTATGCCAGGGTGTGGGAGGCGGACCGCCGCGATCCCACGCACCGACGCTGGGGCGTGGAGAGCATCGACAACGTGCTGCGGCGTGCGGGCGCCGTGGTCGAAGAGATGGCGGCCGCGGGGGGCTCGGGGACCGTCGTCCTGTGCACCCACGGAGACGTGGCGTCGGCGCTGCTGTCCGCGTCCCGGGGGGCCCTTCTGCAGCGTCACCGGGACGTCGGGGCGCTGGGAACGGGCGAGATGGCGGCGCTCCCGTCCGTGCAGCCCGTCCTCGACGCCCTGACCCCGTGACTCGCCCGAAGCCGCCGCTGCCGCGCCCCGGCTCTCGATGGCCATGCCCCGGCCTCAGTGCGTGATGGCGATGAGCCAGGCGTGGACCACGGGACCCCGCGCCCGCCCCCGCCGGGGCTGGGGCGCACCCGCCGGGGCCGGCCCGTACTCGGGCTGGAAGAGGTACGCCGTGTGGGTTTGCGGGTCCACGGCGATGGTCTTGGCCCCCGCCACGGTGGGCACGGTGGCCACCACGGAGTAGTGGTCCGGGGCGTCCTGGCGGGCCACCGTCACGGTGCCCTCGTCGGCGCCGCTGGGGATGTACGCCAGCTTCTCCAGCGGATCCCACCCCAGGGCGTCGACCCGGCCGCCGTTGTCGATGGTGGCCACCACCTTCCCGCTGGCCGGATCCACCACCACCGACGTGTCGCTGCACCCCGAGATGATGCGGTCGCTGGCCCGGTCGTAGGCGATGCCGGTGGGGCCCTCGCACGGCGCCAGCGGCCACGACGCGGTGACCTTCCACGTCCTCTCGTCGATGGCCTGGATGGTGCTCGTTCCCTCGTTGTTCACGTACAGCATGCCCTTGCCGTCGCTGGCCGCCCCCTCGGGCGACGTGCTCTCCAGCTCCACCGTGCCGACCACGTCGCCGCTCTTCGCGTCCAGCGCCACCAGCGTGCCCGGCCGGCTGTGGTTGGTGAGGATGATGCGGTCCGCGTAGTCGTCGTACGTGATGCCGTCCTGGCCGCCCTGCACGATCTTGATCTTCTTGATGGGGGCCAGCGTCTTCAGGTCGAACATGGTGACGGTGGAGTCGCCGCCGTTGCTGGTGAAGCCGTGGCCGTCCCGCTCGGCCAGCGCGACGCCGTGCATGCGGGGGGTGTCGGGGATGTCACCCAGCACCTTTCCGGTGCGGCCGTCCACCACCATGACGTGAGTGCTGCGGGACACGAACACCCGGCCGGTGCCCGGCTCGACGGTGATGTAGTCCGTGCCGCCGTCCCCTCCGATGTCCCACTTCTGGACCTTGAAGGTCTGGGCGCTTCCCGGCGCGGGGAGGGCGAGGACGACGGCGAGGGCGAGCCCGGCGACGGCGGACGAGCGGCGCATGGGGATCTCGGGGTAGGGGTGGGTGGCGCAGCGTGATTCTTACGACGCCGAACCTGTCAGCACGTTAACAGGGGGCGGCCGCCCGACTGAGGAACGAGGAGGAACGAAACGCCTCGCAGAGGGGTGAGGCAGGGGAAGGAACGCGTCCGCCATCCCACGCCCGAGGGAGAGACGCAGGATGTCCGTTACCCCACGCCCCTTCCGCCTCGCGCCGGCCCTGGCCGCTGCCCTGGCGGCCTCGGCGGCGCTCCTCCCGGCCGCCCGGCCCCTCCGTGCCCAGGCGCTGCCCGACGTCGAGACCCTCCTCGACCACTTCGACGACCTCTACCGCGCCCACTCCTCCCACGCCGTCATGACCATGACGGTGGTGAAGGAGCGGGGCACCCGGGAGCTTACGCTGGAGTCGTGGTCCGAGGGGCAGGACGAGGCGCTGGTGGTCATCCGGGACCCCGCCCGGGAGGCGGGCACGGCCACCCTCCTCACCGACGACGGGCTGTGGAACTACGCGCCCCGTGCCGACCGCCTCATCAGGATCCCCACGGGACTCCTGTCCGACGCGTGGATGGGGAGCCACTTCACCAACGACGACCTGGTGCGGGAGACCAAGTACCGGGACGACTACGACGCCACGGCGTCGTGGGCCGAGCGGGGCGGCGAGCGCCTCATCCAGGTGACCATGACGCCCAAGCCCGACGCGCCGGTGGTGTACAGCCAGGTGCTCTTCTTCGTGCGCCCCGACGGGCTGGTGCCGGTGCGGGAGGAGTACTACGACGAGGGCGACCTGGTGCGCACCATGACGCTGGACCAGGTGAAGACCGTGGCCGGGAGGAAGGTCCCCATGCACCTGCGCCTGGTACCCGCCGACGCGCCGGGCGAGTACACCGACCTGCTCTACACCACGCTGCAGCTGAACGTGGACGTGCCCGACGACCTGTTCACGCGCCGGGGCCTCCGCCGGGTGGCCAAGGGCTGAGCCCGGCTCCCCCGTGATCGCCTTCAAGCTGGCCGTCCGGAACCTCCTCCGGAACCGCTGGAGGAGCGGCCTCACGCTGGCCGGGGTGGCGGTCGCGGTGGGCCTCATGGTGTGGACGCTGGCGTTCTACGAGGGCTGGATCGACGCCATGGTGCGGGGCGCCACCGCCGTGGAGACGGGGCAGGTCCAGGTCCAGACCGCCGGCTGGGCCGACAACCCCCGCATCTACGAGAGCTTCCCCCTGACCCCGGGGATGCTCGACACGGTCGCCGCCGTGCCCGGCGTCGCCGCCGTCTCTCCCCGCATCGAGGCGTACGGCCTGGTGGGCAACGAGCGCCGCTCCCAGGTGACGCGCCTGGTGGGCGTCGACCCGGAGCGGGAGGCCCGGGCCACCCCGGTCACCGACGGGCTCCGCGAGGGGCGATGGCTCTCCCCCGAGCCCGCGCCGGAAGGGGAGCCCCGGGAGGTGGTGCTGGGCGCCGACCTGGCGACCCAGCTCCGGGCGGCGCCCGGCGATTCCCTGGTGGTGTTCCTGGAGGCGGCCGACGGCTCCCTGGGCAACGACGTGCTCCGGGTGGTGGGCACCATCCGCACCGGCAACAACGAGACGGACCGGAGCGCGGCGTGGCTGAACCTGGCCGACGCCCAGCGTCTCACCGCCCTGGGCGGCCGCGTCCACGAGCTGCTGGTGCGCACCGGCGACCTGGCCGCCGCCCGGGAGACCGCGGCGTCCATCGCGGCAGCGCTCCACGCCCGGCTGGGTGCGCCCCCCGAGGGCTCGGGCGTTCCCGAGGGGACGCTGGTGGTGCGCCCGTGGCAGGACATCCTCCCCTCCATCGACCGCATGATCCGCGTGTTCCGGGCCTCGTACTGGTTCATGTACCTCGTGGTGTACCTGGTGGCCGCGGTGGGCATCCTGAACACCCAGCGCATGAGCGCCCTGGAGCGGCGGCGGGAGTTCGGCGTGCTCCAGGCGGTGGGCATGCGGCCCTCGCGCCTGTTCCGCACGCTCCAGGTGGAGACGGTGACGCTGGGCGTGGCCGGGGCCCTCCTGGGGGCGCTGCTGGGCGGGCTCCTGTCGTGGCACTACGCCACGTCGGGCTTCGACATGACCACGCTGTCGGACCAGGCGTCGTTCTCGTTCATGGGCGTGGCGTTCAGCGACCGCATCTTCTTCGTGCTGACGCCCGCGGCGGTGTGGCAGCCCGTGGTGGTGATGTTCGGGGTGGCGCTGCTGAGCGGGCTGTGGCCGTCGGTGACGGCGGCCCGGATCGACCCGGCGCCGACCATCGCGGGGAGGGTGGGGTGAGCGGCTCGGGGGTGCTGTGGCGCATCGCGTGGCGCAACCTGTGGCGGCACCGGGGGCGGACGGCCATCCTCGGCTCCGTGGTGGCCCTCACCTACGGCTTCTCCCTGGCCGGCATGGGCATGGGCGACGACGGGCACCAGCGCATGCTGGACGAGGCGGTGAAGGCGGCGGGCGGCGACATCCTCGTCCACGGGAAGGGCTACTGGGTGAGCCGCTCCTCCGACGTGGTCATCGACGACGCCGACAGCGTGCTGGCCGCGGTGCACGGGGTCGAGGGGGTGCGGGCGGCGCTCCCCCGGGTGCTGGTGAGCGGCCTCGTGGCCACCGCCCAGGCCAGCCGCCCCGTCCTCCTGCAGGGGGTGGACCCCCAGGGCGAGGAGGCGTGGCACGACGTGGCCGCGGACGTGAAGGAGGGGACCTTCCTCACCGGCGACGCGCGAGACCCCCTCGTCCTGGGCAAGCGGCTGGTGGAGCGCCTGGGGCTGGAGATGGGCGACCGGGTGGTCCTCACCGCCACCGACCCCGAAGGCGACGTCACCCGCGCCCTCTTCCACCTCACCGGCGTGCTCCAGACCGGCACCCGGGAGATCGACGAAGGGCTGGGCTACACCACCCTCGCCGCCGCCCGGCGCGCCGTGGGCATGGACGGCCGCCTCACCCAGGTGGGCGTGCTGCTGGAGCCCGGCGCCGACGTCGACACGGTGGCGGCCCGGATCCGGGGGGCGCTGGGCCCGAGGGCCGCCGGCCTGGAGGTGCTCACGTGGCGGGAGGCGGTGCCCCAGATGGTGGGCTACGTCGAGCTCGACAACGCGTTCGGCTACATCTACATGGTCGTGATCTTCGTCGTGGTGCTGTTCGCCATCACGAACACGTTCCTCATGGCCGTCATGGAGCGGGTGCGGGAGCTGGGGCTCCTATCCGCCCTGGGCCTCAAGGAGGGGAGGATCGCCCGCCTCATCCTCGCCGAGACCGTGCTCCTCACGGCGGTGGCCATGGTGGCGGGGCTGGCCCTGGGGCTGGGCGCCCACCTGGCCCTCCAGCGCTGGGGCATCAACATGGCGGCGTTCGGCCTGTCCGACGTGGAGGTGAGCGGCATCGACATGAGCAGCATGATGATCCACTCCGTGATCAGCCCCTGGAAGTGGGCCCTGGCGTCGGTGCTGGTGGCCGTGGCCAGCGTGGCCAGCGCCCTCTACCCGGCGTGGCGGGCGACCCGGCTCGCTCCCGCCGAGGCCATGAGGTTCTCCGCGTGATCCGGGTGCGGGGGGTGACCAAGGTCTACCGGCAGGGGGAGGTGGAGGTGCGGGCCCTCCGGGGCGTGGACCTGGACGTGGGGCAGGGGGAGTTCACCTCCCTGGCCGGCCCCTCCGGCTCGGGCAAGACCACGCTCCTGAACCTCATCGGCGCCCTGGACACTCCCACCTCGGGCACGGTGGAGCTGGCCGGCACGGACGTGTCGGGGCTGTCCCGGGGCGACGCCGCCGCGTTCCGCCTGGAGCACGTGGGCTTCGTGTTCCAGGCGTACAACCTGGTGCCCGTGCTGAGCGCGTTCGAGAACGCCGAGTTCACCCTCCTGCTGAGGGGCGTGGGCGCCCGGGAGCGGCGGAAGGTGGTGGCGCCCCTGCTGGAGCGGGTGGGCCTGGGCGACATGATGGACCGGCGCCCCAACGAGCTGTCCGGCGGCCAGCAGCAGCGGGTGGCGGTGGTGCGGGCCCTGGCCACCAGCCCCCAGATCGTGCTGGCCGACGAGCCCACCGCCAACCTGGACAGCGCCACGTCGGCCGGTCTGCTGGACCTCATGGCCGAGCTGAACCAGGAGCTCGGGACCACGTTCCTCTTCTCCAGCCACGACCGGGTGGTGCTGGAGCGGGCGCGGCGGGTGGTGCGGCTCCGGGACGGGGCGGTGGAGGCGGACGAGCCCGACCCGGAGCCGGTGGAGGCGTGAGGGGGGGAGCCGGGCTCCTCGCCCTCCTCGCGGCCCTCGCCTTCGTCCCACATCCCGCGGCGGCGCAGGTGCCGCTGTTCGACCGGGACGGCGTGGAGGCCACCCTGGGCGGCTACCTGCGCTGGCTGGGCGCCGGCCACGACCTGGGCTACGACGGCGCCGGCCCCCGGCGCACCGCGTTCCAGGCCGGCGTGGCGCGGCTGCGCTGGAACGCCCGGGGGAGCGGGTGGCTCTTGGAGCTCCACGACCGGGTGGACGCCCGCTGGAGCTCCGAGCCCCTGGGCCCCTCGCTCCTGGGCTTCGGCGTGAGCGCCGTGCCCGACCGGGTGGACCTGGAGAGCGTCCTGGCCCGGGGCGAGCGCTACCAGGCCACCCACGACGTGGACCGCCTGGCCGTCACCGCCTACACGCCCGTGGCCGACGTCACCGTGGGACGCCAGGCCATCACGTGGGGGCTCGCCACCCTCTTCCCGGTGGCCGACCTGTGGTCCCGCTTCAGCCCCTACGAGCTGGACACGGAGGAGAAGCCCGGCATCGACGCGGTGCGGGCGCTGGCGTACCCGGGGCAGGGGATGGAGCTGGACCTGGTGGCCGCCGACCGGGGCGCCGCCCGGGACTTCTCTGCCGGCGCCCGCCTCAGCGCCTCCCTGGGATCGGTGGACGCGTACCTGGCGGCCGGGAAGCTGTGGCGGGAGATCATGGGGATGGGGGGCGTGGCCGTGCTCCTGAACGAGGTGAAGCTCCGGGGCGAGGCCGTGGTCCCCCGGGACCTGGACGGGGAGGGGTGGCTCCGCCCCCGGGTCACGGTGGGCGCCGACTGGATCCGGGGAGGGTGGAGCCTCACGGGGGAGGTCCACTACAACGGCATCGGCGCGTCGCAGGCCGGCGGCTACGCGGCGGTGCTCCTGGGGCCGAGGGTCGCCCGGGGCGAGACGTACTTCCTGGGCCGCTGGTACGCCGGGGCGGCGGGGACGTACAGCGTCACCGACCGGGTGACCCTCGCCGCGAGCCTGCTGGCCAACCTCCAGGACCCCAGCGCGTCGCTCACGCCGTCGGTCACGTGGGACGTGGGGCAGCGGGGGCGGCTGTCGGGCGGGGCGCTGCTCACGGCGGGCGCGAAGCCCAACACCATGGCCGCCTCGCCCCTCCTGCCGCTGCGGAGCGAGTTCGGGGCGTACGGGAACCTGCTGTTCGTGCAGGCGGGGTGGTACTTCTGAAGGGGGCGGTAGCCTGGAGTCGCTTCCGGGGTATGCAACTGGTGTATGCACCTGGGTGCAGCTATGGTACGCTGCACATCCCCTGTCCCTGGAGGCGGATCATGCGGGTTACCGTGACCGTGCCGGACGCCGTGGGCCGGCAAGCAGAAGAGGCCGCGCAGGAGGAAGGAACCTCGGTGTCCGCGCTGTTCGCCGCCGCCGTCGAGGCCTACCTGGCGTCACGGCGCCGAGCCGCTGCGGCATCCCGGATCGACCGGTGGATCGGGAAGGCCAAGGTGGCGCCTGACGCGGTGGAGAGGCTGCACCGGTACCGACGGACCTCCGATCGCGACGTCGGGTGACCATCGGGTTCGACACCGGCTTCTTCGTCCGCCTGTATCAGGGGCACGGCCGGGCGATCGCCGCGTGGGAGGCGGTGAAGGAAGGGGAGATCGAGGGCGTCGTGAGCTGCCTCTCCCTCTTCGAAATCGAGCGCCTCGGCATGCGGGGTGCCCTCCACCGCGAAGCGGCCCAGGACCTCGTCCAGGAGCTGGGCCGTCTGTGCCGCATCGTCTGGATCGAGCCCGGTCCCCTTCTCGGCCAGGCCGCCCGCCTTGCCCACAGCCATGGGCTTTCCATGGCCGATTCCGTGATTCTCGCCTCCTTCGTGGAGGCCGAGGCCGAAGAGATCTACACCACCGATTCTGACCTGGCCCGTCACCCGGACGGTCCCCGGGTGGTCATCATCTGAACGTAGGAGCCCGGGTAGCGAGCTCGCTTCCGCCTCCCGCGTTGACACCGCCCCCCCTCTCCCGGGATCTTCCCAAACACACCGCCAGGGGTACTCCGGCGCCGGCCGGGGTTGAGAAAGACCCTTGGAACCTGATCCGGTTCGGACCGGCGTAGGGAGCGCGGTGCGGAAGGGCGGCGACGGCCGCCCACCCCGCTCGCGCCGCTTCCCGTCACGGGGGCGGCGTGCGCGTCCGGGGCACCGCACCGGCCCTCCCGGAGCCGGCGAAGCCCGAGAGACGCCATGGACCCGCGCACCCTCCCCGACGAAGCCCCCGCCTCCTCGAACGGCGCCCCCGCCACCAACGGCAACGGCCGCCACCCCCGCCCCGAGCCCTCCTGGGAGGGCGACTACGGCAGTCACTTCCCCAACTCCCGGAAGGTGTTCGTGGAGGGCACCCGGGGCGTGCGCGTGCCCATGCGGGAGATCACCCTCTCGGGGGGTGAGCCGCCCATCCGCGTCTACGACACCAGCGGACCCCGGGACGTCGACGTGCGCCAGGGTGCACCGAAGCTCCGCGCCGAGTGGATCCGCTCCCGGGGTGACGTGGAGGCGACGGGGCCCCACCGCCTCCCCGACCTGGCCCGGGACCCCCGTCACGGCGACGCCACCATCCCCGAGGGGCTGAACCACGTGGTGCTCCGGGGCACGGGCGCCCCCGTCACCCAGATGCACTACGCCCGGCGGGGCGAGGTCACCCCCGAGATGGAGTTCATCGCCCTCCGGGAGGGCGTCGAGCCCGAGCTGGTGCGGAGCGAGGTGGCCCGGGGGCGGGCCATCATCCCGGCGAACGTGAACCACCCCGAGCTCGAGCCCATCGTCATCGGGCGGGCGTTCAAGGTGAAGATCAACGCCAACATCGGGAACAGCGCGGTCACGTCGTCCATCGAGGAGGAGGTGGACAAGCTGCGCTGGGCCACCCTGTGGGGCGCCGACACGGTCATGGACCTGTCCACCGGCAAGAACATCCACCAGACCCGCCAGTGGATCCTCCGGAACAGCCCCGTCCCCATCGGCACGGTGCCCATCTACCAGGCGCTGGAGAAGGTGGAAGGGGTGCCCGAGGACCTCACCTGGGAGGTGTACCGCGACACCCTCATCGAGCAGGCAGAGCAGGGGGTGGACTACTTCACCGTCCACGCCGGCGTGCTGCTGCGCTACGTGCCGCTGACCGCCCACCGCATGACGGGCATCGTGTCCCGGGGCGGGAGCATCATCGCCAAGTGGTGTCTGGCCCACCACCAGGAGAGCTTCCTCTACACCCACTTCCGGGAGATCTGCGAGATCATGGCGGCGTACGACGTCTCCTTCTCCCTGGGAGACGGGCTCCGCCCCGGATCCATCGCCGACGCCAACGACGAGGCCCAGTTCGCCGAGCTGAAGACCCAGGGCGAGCTCACCAGGATCGCGTGGGAGCACGACGTCCAGGTCATGAACGAGGGCCCGGGCCACGTGCCCATGCACATGATCCGCGAGAACATGGAGAAGCAGCTCGAGTGGTGCGACGAGGCGCCCTTCTACACCCTGGGGCCCCTGGTCACCGACATCGCGCCGGGCTACGACCACATCACCAGCGGCATCGGCGCGGCCCAGATCGGCTGGTACGGCACCGCCATGCTGTGCTACGTCACGCCCAAGGAGCACCTGGGGCTGCCCGACCGTGACGACGTGAAGCAGGGCGTCATCACGTACAGGATCGCCGCCCACGCCGCCGACATCGCCAAGGGCCACCCCCGGGCCACCGAATGGGACGACGCCCTGTCCAAGGCCCGCTTCGAGTTCCGCTGGGAAGACCAGTTCAACCTGGCCCTGGACCCCGAGACCGCCCGGGCGTACCACGACGAGACGCTGCCGGCCGAGGGCGCCAAGGTGGCCCACTTCTGCTCCATGTGCGGGCCCAAGTTCTGCTCCATGAGGATCAGCGCCGACCTCAAGGACGCCGCCATCGAGGAGGGGCTGCGCCAGAAGGCGGAGGAGTTCAAGGAGAGGGGCGGCGAGATCTACGTGGAGGAGGCGGCGGCGGGGGACTGAGGCGGGGGCCGCGGCCGCCCCACGCCTCACCCGATGCGCAGCGTCTCCGCCACGATGAACGTGCCCAGGAGTCCGGCCGCCAGCACCGTCCCCACCGCGTGCCAGCGGGGGCTCCGCACCACCGCCAGGGACGCCAGGAGGGCCGTGGCCGCCAGGTTGAGCACGGCCGCCTGGGCGTCCGGCACCAGCAGGGCCCGGACGGCCTCCAGGAGCGTGGCCGAGGCCGCCGTGGCGAAGAACAGGCGGTGGATGCCGAAGTAGTGGGCCCGCAGGTCCAGGGTGCCGTCGGCGGCCGGCAGGACCATGGCGGCGGCCAGGTACAGCAGCACCGGCACGAGCAGCACCAGGAGGAAGGAGAAGAAGTCCCACGCCATCCGCTCCCGGAAGCCGAAGGCCGCCCACCACCACTGCACCAGGGTCACGAACAGCAGCCCGGTCCAGGCGAGGGGGAGCCAGTGGAAGCGCACCCGGCTGCGGCCGTGGGCCAGGCGCTGGACACCCGACAGGAGCTCGGTGACGCCCAGCCCCAGCACGATGGAGATCAGCACCGAAAGGTACTCGAAGGGCGTCACGGCGAGGGAGGCCTCCCCGCGGACGGAGGCGCGCCGTGCGCCGTGGCCGCCGCGCCCGATCCGGACTCCGGCGCGTGCGCCAGCGCCGACACCGTGAGGCGTCCCACGATGGCCGGCGCCTCGTGAACCAGGGCGTCGTCCTCCAGCGCGTGCACCATGAACAGGGCGAAGTCTACGCGGCGGGTGCGGTTGCTCGCCAGCACCGGGTCGCCCACGTGCCGGTTCCACATCGGCAGCCCCTGGCTCTCCCCCCCTCCAGGTCGCTCCACGCGAAGAGTCTTCTCGCCGGCTGGGCGGGGATGTAGTATCGCTCGAGAGCGATGCCGGCCGAATGACCGGGGCAGGTCCATCGTCCACCTCTCGACGCGGAGCATACGATGTTCCGATCCTTCTGGGTGGCCGGCTCGAGGCAGGTGCAGAGGGTGCTGCTGGCGGCGCTGGCGGTCGCGCTGATCACCGCGAGACCCGGTGTGGCCCAGCAGCGGCTGAAGCAGACGAACCTCGTCTCCGACGTTCCCGGCATGGCGCTCCTGACCGATCCCAACCTGGTCAATCCATGGGGGATCTCGTTCAGCGGGGCCAGCCCCTTCTGGATCGCCAACAACGGCACCGGCACCAGCGCGGTCTTCAACTCCGTCATGGGGACGATCCCCCTCACCGTCTCCATCCCCCTCCCCACCGGCGGATCGGCCTCGCCGACGGGCACCGTGTTCAACAACGCCGGCGCTGCGTTCCCCGTCGGGCCGGGCGGGCCCGCCTCGACCTTCCTCTTCGCGACCGAAGAGGGCACCATCGCCGCCTGGCAGGGGAGCCTCGGCACCACGGCCCTGACTGTCGTCGACGAGAGCGCGGCCGGCGCCAGCTACAGGGGCCTCGCCATCGCCGGAAGCGGCGCGGGTGGGCGGCTCTACGCGGCGAACTTCCACAACGGCTCGGTGGACGTCTTCGATGCCGGCTTCTCGCAGGTCTTCCTCGCCGGGGCCTTCGTCGATCCGACCCTTCCGGCGGGGTACGCGCCGTTCAACGTCCAGAACGTCGGGGGCCGGCTGCTCGTCAGCTACGCGCAGCAGGACGCGCTCGGCGCGGACGACGTGCCCGGGGCAGGGCACGGATTCGTCGACGCCTTCGACCTGAACGGGAATTTCCTCCAGAGGCTCGTCACCATGGGACCGCTGAACTCCCCGTGGGGGATGACGCTGGCTCCCTCCGGCTTCGGCTCGCTCGGGGGCAGCCTGCTGGTGGGCAACTTCGGCAACGGGGGGATCAACGCCTTCGACCCGGCGACGGGGTTGTTCCTCGGCGCGCTGCTGGCCGCCAACGGCTCGCCGCTCTCCATCCCGGGACTCTGGGGGCTCACCTTCGGAAACGGCGGGAACGGCGGCGATCTGAACACCCTCTATTTCGCTGCCGGGATCCCCGGGCCGAGCGGGGAGCTGGAAGACCACGGGCTGTTCGGATCGCTCTCCCCGCTGACGACGCCCGAGCCGGCGTCGCTGGTGCTGGTGGCGACGGGGCTCCTGGCCCTGCTCGCCTCGGGGTGGCGACGACGGGAGCTCCGGGCCTGAGCCAGGCTACCCCCCCGTGCGCAGCCCCACCACGCGCACGTCGTCCTTCGCCACGGCCTTCAGCCAGCGGATGAGGTCGGGGAGGGCGTCCGCCGGCTGGGAGCCCCTCGCGCCGCGGATCTCCCGGGTGATCGTGAGGGTGCGTCCGTCCTGGGCGTAGCGGGCGCGGTAGGTGCCCCACACGCCGTCCACCGACACGTCGGGCGGCAGGTCCGCCGTCCAGCCCTCGGGGAGGGTGAGCACGAGCTCGCCCCGTACCGCCACGGGCCCCGAGACCTGGTCCACCGAGATTGGATTCCGGCGCCGCCCCACCTCGTCTTCGGCCTTCGGGATCAAGCCGGTGGTGGCGAAGTCGGGAATGGGCAGGGTCAGGAGGTAGCCGTTCCCGCTCGGCTGGAGGGCGGCGTCGGCGTGGACGTCCACGCTGATCTTCGGCTGGGCGGAGAAGTCCAGCCCGTCGAAGAGCTGGAGGTTGTCGCCCCGGGCTCCCCGCACCAGGCCGGCGGCCATGGCGGCGGCGAGCTGGGTGCGCTGCCGCTCGCTGAGCTCCCGGGCCATGGCCATGCGAAGGGCGAAGGCGGGGCTTCCGTGGGCCTCGGTGACGGCCGTCCCGCTGAAGGCGCCGTCGGCCGAGATCTCCCCCGTGACCCGGGAGAGGGTCTCGTTCTCGCTGGGGCCGGTCTCGGGGAACGTCACCCGCTCGACGCTGCCGTCGTCGTGGACGAGGAGGCCGAAGCCGCCCTCGTACTGGGGCGGGATGCGGCCGAAGGGGATGATGTCGGCCGTGAGGTCGACGAAGGTCCAGGCTCCGTCGAGGCGCACCGCCGCGATCTCGTGGTCGAAGGCGTGGACGGTGGGGAGGTCGTCCGGCCGCCCTCCACGGCTGTTCAGGAGCACCGGGTACGCCTCGAAGCCCAGCTCCCGGGCCAGCAGGACGAAGAGCGTCGCCTTGTCCTTGCAGTCGCCCGAGCGGGTGCGGAGCACGTCCGCCGGCAGCCTGGGCTGATAGCCGCCCTTGCCCAGCGCGATGGAGATGTAGCGGATGTCCTGGGCGATCCAGCGGTGGAGGGCGACGAGCTTCGCCCGGGGGGTGGCCGCCTCGGCGGTGGCCGCCTCCGCCGCGGCGCGCACGCTGTCGTCCAGGACGTAGCGCTCCCGGGCCAGCCTCGCATACCACGCCCCGACCTCGTCCCACGTGAGGGGGCCGCCGAACTCGAGGGTGGGGTAGACGGTGTGGCGAGCGTCCACGAAGATCTCGGGCTGCAGCCGCTCCACGTCGGCGGCGGTCCACGTGTGCACCGTGCGGCCGCCCCCGCGGCTCACCGTGGCCGGTTGCTTCACGTGCTTCTCGCGGATGCGCACCCCCCACCCCTCGGGCACGTCCAGGACGAAGCGGGAGCGCCGTACGGTGGAGCCGGTGCTGATGGACCAGGCGGCCGTGAACTCGTCGGCCAGCACGGGCTTCACGGTGCGGATGGTCCAGCTCACGTCCACGAGGGTGCCGGGGGCCACGGCGCCCAGGGATACCCGCACCTGCTTCTGCGCCGTGTAGATGGGGCTCTGCTGGGGGACGGGCACGTCGGCGGTCTGCTGGTGGATCGGCTCCGCCGACACCACCGTACCGTCGGGCTTCACGACCCGGGCCCAGTTGAGGTGGAAGTCCTGGCGCTCTCCGTCGTAGCCCCACCCCAGCTCGGAGAGCCTCGCCACCGCGTCCCTGGTGAGCACCTGGGTGATCTGGCGGTAGGTCCTGGAGCCGGTGCCGTCTGCGTTCTGGACGACGACGCCGTCGTCCAGGAGGAGGAGGGCGTCCTCGTCCGGATGGTCGGCCGGGTCCACGGCCAGGGCGTAGATCGTGTCGGGGTCGACCGAGGGGTCGCCCTGGGGGGTGACCACCGGCGCCTGGGCCGAGAGTCGGCCTGCGCACAGGAGGAGGGCGGCGGCGAGGGCGGGGGATCGCACGACGAGCCTCCGGACGGTTGGGGGATGGGCGGGGGTCCGCCGGCGTGCAGCCTGCCAGCGCAGGGTAGGCCCGGGCGCTGCGCCCGGCAAGCGCCGGCGGGTGGGCCATCCCGGTCCGGCGGGCGGGGGTGCCGTTCGTGCTCCCCCGGTGCCGTTGGTGCCCTGCTCGTGCGATTCGTGCTCGTCGCGGGCCCGGGCGCGCCCCTCCCCTTATTCTTACGCCGTGGTCCCGCGCAGCGCAGGGAGACGGAGGAGCTGAGCCCATGAGCCGAACGAGCCTCACACGAGCCCCGGCTGGAAAGGGGAAGGGTGGGTCGTCCGACCGCCTCCCCCTGGGCCGGGCGGACCTGCTGCTCATCCTGGGGTTCTGGACCTTCCTGGCCGCGCTGACGGCGCTGAACCGGGTGATGGACCCCCGGGCCGGCGGGCCCTTCCAGCCCGTCACGCCCTCGGCGCCCATCGCCATGGCGCTGCTCCAGGCCTACCTGTGGGCGCTCATCACGCCGGCGGTGTTCTGGCTGGCGGGCCGCTTCGGGCCCGAGCGGTCGACCCGCTGGGTGAGGATCCTGGTGCTGCTGGGGGTGGGGCTCCTCGTGGCCATCGCCATGGACCGGGTGTCGTTCGCGCTGCGGAGCCACTTCTACGCGTTCCAGCCCCGGGGAGGGTCGGCGGCGGCCTCGCCGACCGCCGGCCGCGGCGGGCCCTCGGGCGCGTGGTTCGCCATCAGCCACCTCTGGTTCCTGCCCAACCTGGTCATCTACATGGCGGTGCTGGCGGCGGGCTTCGCCCGGGACTACTTCGGCCGCTACCGGGTGCGGGAGGCGGAGTCGGTGCGCCTCCAGGCCGAGGCGGCGCGGCTGCACGCCCAGCTCGCCGAGGCGCGCCTGTCGGCGCTGCGCACCCAGCTCGACCCCCACTTCCTGTTCAACACGCTGAACGCCGTCTCCGCCCTGGTGGAGCGCGACCCCCGTGGCGTGCGCCGCATGATCTCCCGGCTGAGCGAGCTGCTGCGGGCGTCGCTGGAGGGCGGCGATGCCCCCGAGGTGCCGCTGGAGAAGGAGCTGGAGTTCATCGGCCGCTACCTGGAGATCATGCAGATCCGCTTCCAGGGGAGCCTGTCGGTGGAGACGTCGGCGCCCCCGGAGCTGGCCGACGCCCTGGTCCCCAGCCTCGTCCTCCAGCCCCTGGTGGAGAACGCCATCAAGCACGGGGTGCGCCGCAGCGAGGGGGTGGGGCGCATCGCCATCGCGGCCCGCCGCGACGACGGCCGCCTGGTGCTGAGCGTGGAGGACAGCGGCCCCGGACCGGACGCCGCGACCCCGGAGGCGGGGGGCGGCGTGGGGCTGCGCAACACGCGGGAGCGCCTCGAGGCCCTCTACGGCGACGCCCAGAGCCTGACGCTGCGGCCGGCGGAGGGGGGCGGCACGGTGGCCGAGGTGGTGCTCCCCTACCACACGGCCACCGGGGCCGCCGCCACGGACGCCCTGGGCGCCGTCGTGGGACGGTGAGCTCCGACGGCGTGGGGCGCGCGCTGCGCGTCCTCATCGTGGACGACGAGCCCCTGGCCCGGCAGCGCATCCAGGACCTGCTGGCCCGGGAGCCGGCGGTGCGCGTGGTGGGCACCGCCGCCAACGGGCAGGCCGCCCTCGACGAGATCCGTGACCTGGACCCGGACCTGGTGTTCCTGGACGTGCAGATGCCCGGCAAGACGGGGCTCGACGTCCTCCGGGAGATGGGGCCCGACGCCATGCCCCCCACCATCTTCGTCACCGCCTACGACCAGTACGCCCTGGACGCCTTCGACGCGGCGGCCGTGGACTACCTGGTGAAGCCCTTCGACGACGAGCGCTTCGAGCAGGCCTTCCGCCGGGCCCGCCGGGCCATCGAGCTGGAGGAGGTGGGAAGGCTCACCGAGCAGCTCCGGGGCGTCCTCCAGGCCGGCCAGGCGACGGCCCCCGACGCCCCCTCCGGGGCCCGCGCACCGGGCGGCCACCTGGAGCGCATCGCCGTGGAGATGCCGGGCCGGGTGCACGTCGTCCCCGTGGCCGACATCGACTACATCACCGCCAGCGGGCCCTACGCCGAGCTCCACGTGGGCGGCGAGACCCACCTGGTGCGGGAGCGCATGCAGGAGCTGGAGGGGCGCCTGGACCCGGAGCGCTTCCTGCGCATCCACCGCTCCACCATCGTGCGCCTGGACCTGGTGGACACGCTGCTGCGGGGCGGCGGCGGCGACTACGAGGTGCGGCTGAAGGACGGCACCCTCCTCCGTGTCAGCCGGAGCCGCGTGGGCGCCCTCGAGGAGCGGATCGGCCTCTCCCACTGAAGCGCTGGCGCGCCCTGGCCGCTCCCCGGCGTCGCCCCGCTCCCCCCGCGTTGCCCCGCTCGCTCGCCGCCTCCCGCGTCGCCCCCGCCCGCCGCTTCCTCCGCCGTTCGTGTCCCCTCCGTGCCATCCGTGACACCCCCGTGCGATTCGCGCGGGATCCCCGGAATGCCCCCGTCCCGGGCCCCACATTCCCTCTCGTTGGATCGACCCGCGAACGGTGAGGGAACGATGAAGAAGACATGGATCGGCGCCGCGCTGGCGCTGGTGGTGCTGCTGGTGGCGGGGCTCTGGCTCCACGGCCGGGCCGACGCGAAGGCGGTGCAGTACCGCACGGCCGCCGTCGCCCGGGGCGACGTGCAGGCCACGGTGGCGGCGACCGGGAAGCTCGGGGCCGTCACCACGGTCCAGGTCGGCACGCAGGTGTCCGGCCAGATCTCGGACATCTTCGTGGACTTCAACGACCACGTGAAGAAGGGCGAGCTCCTGGCCCGCATCGACCCGACCCTGCAGAAGCAGGCCGTGGTCGCCGCCCAGGCCGACCTGATGCGCAACCAGGCCCAGCTCGAGCAGGCCCAGGGCACGTACGACCGGGACGCCGAGCTCCACGACGCCAAGGTCATCACCGACACCGAGTTCGACGCGGCGCGCTTCGCCCTGGCGTCGGCCCGGGCGGCGGTGCAGGGCTCCCAGGTGAACCTGGACAAGGCCCGGCAGAACCTGGCCTACACGAACATCTACTCCCCCATCGACGGCGTGGTGGTGGAGCGCAACGTGGACGTGGGCCAGACGGTGGCCGCGAGCCTGTCCGCGCCCCAGCTCTTCCTCATCGCCAACGACCTGCGCCACATGCAGATCCTGGCGTCGGTGGACGAGAGCGACATCGGACAGATCCACGAGGGGCAGGCGGTGGAGTTCGGCGTGCAGCCGTACCCGTCGCTGAGGTTCCAGGGGACGGTGAAGCAGGTGCGCCTCCAGTCCCAGACCACCGACAACGTGGTCAACTACACGGCGGTGGTGTCGGTGGACAACCCCGACGGCAAGCTGCTGCCGGGGATGACCGCCACGGTGGACTTCGTCACCGGCTCGGCCACCGGCGCCCTCACCGTTCCGAGCGCGGCGCTCCGCTTCCGCCCCCCGGCGGACGTGCTGGCGAAGCTCCAGGGCGGCGCCGCACGGGCCGGGAGCGCGGGCTCGACCACCCGCGGCACGATCTGGGTCCTGGACGCCGACGGAGCCCTCGCCCCGGAGCGGGTGCAGGTGGGCATCAGCGACGGGCAGAAGACGGTGGTGACGGGGCGCAGCCTGACCGAGGGAGCCACCGTGGTGCTGGGCGTCCTAAGCGACGCGGCCGCCGCCTCGGTCCAGGCGAGCCCGTTCCAGCCGCAGGCGGGCGCCCGCGGTCCCCGGGGAGGCTTCTGATGGACAAGGGCGAGCGTCGGGTGGAGGCCACGCCCACGGCGGAGGTGATCCGGGTGGAGGACCTCCACAAGACCTACCGGACGGGGAGCAACGAGGTGCACGCGCTCCGGGGCGTGAGCCTGGCGGTGCGCCAGGGCGAGTTCATCGCGGTCATGGGCCACTCGGGCTCGGGCAAGAGCACCCTGATGAACATCCTGGGCTGCCTGGACGCTCCCACCTCGGGGGTCTACGAGCTGGACGGCGTGCGGGTGGACGGCCGGAGCCGGAACGCCCTGGCCGACGTCCGCAACAGCAAGATCGGCTTCGTCTTCCAGGGCTTCAACCTGCTGGCCCGCACCAGCGCGGTGGACAACGTGGAGCTGCCCCTCCTGTACGACCGGAGCGGCCGCAAGCTCGACACGCGGGCGCTGGCCCGCCGGGCCCTGGAGCGGGTGGGGCTGGGGGGGCGGCTGGACCACCAGCCCAGCGAGCTCAGCGGCGGGCAGCAGCAGCGCGTCGCCATCGCCCGGGCCCTGGTGACCGAGCCGGCCATCATCCTGGCCGACGAGCCCACGGGCAACCTGGACACGCGCACGTCCCTGGAGGTGATGGCCCTCTTCCAGGAGCTGAACGACCAGGGCATCACCATCCTCCTGGTCACCCACGAGCCCGACATCGCCCGCTACGCCCGGCGCGTGGTGGAGGTGCGGGACGGACGCATCCGCAGGGACGAGCCGGTGGCCGACCGCCACCGGGCGCTGGACGACCTGGCGCTCCTGGAGGCCGAAGAGGCCGCCCAGGCAGAGGAGGCCCGGGACGCCCCGGAGGTCCAGGAGGCCCTGATCGAGGCCGAGGAGGCCGCATGAAGACGACGACGCTGGTGAGGGTGGCCTCGCAGAGCATCCTCAAGAACAAGATGCGCACGCTCCTCACGATGCTCGGCATCGTCATCGGCGTGGGCGCGGTGATCATGATGGTGTCCATCGGCAACGGCGCCCAGGCCACCATCCAGAGCCAGATCGACGGCCTGGGGACCAACCTGATCATGGTCATGCCCGGCGCCTCCCAGCAGGGCGGCGTGAGCCAGGGCGCGGGCACCTTCAACCGGCTCACGGTGGAGGACGCCGACAAGATCCGCCGGGAGGCCGTGGAGCTCACGGCCGTGAGCCCGGTCGTGCAGACCCGCGCCCAGGTGGTGGCCAACGGCGCCAACTGGCGCACCCAGATCCAGGGGGTGTCGGCCGACTTTCCCGAGATCCGGGACTGGGCCACCTCGTCCGGGATGTTCTTCGCCGAGCAGGACGTGCGCACCGACCGGCGGGTCGCCGTCATCGGCCAGACCCTGGTGAAGAACCTCTTCGACGGGAGCGACCCCGTGGGCGCGCAGATCCAGATCGGGAGGGAGCCCTTCACCGTGGTGGGCGTCCTCGCCGCCAAGGGACAGAACGCCATGGGCGGCGACCAGGACGACGTGATCCTGGTGCCGTACACCACCGCCCTCACGCGCCTGGCGGGCGGCTTCACCCGCATCGGCCAGATCCTGGCCAGCGCGGCGTCGCCCCAGGACATGGCGGCGGCCCAGGCGGACATCCGCAGCATCATGCGCGAGTCCCACCGCATCGCCGACGGCGACCCCGACGACTTCACCATCCGCAACCAGACGGATATCGCCGAGATGGCCCAGGGCACCACGAAGGTCATGACCATGCTGCTGGCCGCCATCGCGTCCGTGTCCCTGATCGTGGGGGGCATCGGCATCATGAACATCATGCTCGTGTCCGTGACGGAGCGGACGCGGGAGATCGGGATCCGCCTGGCCATCGGCGGCCGGGGATCCGACGTCCTGACCCAGTTCCTGGTGGAGAGCGTGGTAATGAGCCTCGCCGGCGGGCTGCTGGGGATCGGGGTGGGCACCGGGGGCGCCCGGCTCATCGCGGCGCTCACCGGGTGGGGGGCGAGCACGCCCCTGGGAGCGATCGTCCTGGCCGTCGGGTTCTCGGCGGCGGTGGGGGTCTTCTTCGGGTTCTATCCGGCGCGCAAGGCGGCGGCGCTGAACCCCATCCAGGCCCTTCGATACGAGTGAGGAGACGAACGATGAAGACATACAGGAAGGTCCGGACAGGGGCGCTCCCGCTGGTGCTGGCGCTGGCGCTGACGGTGGGGGTTGCCGCGCCGCTGGCGGCGCAACAGGAGCAGGGGGCGGCGGCAGCCTCCACCACCATCACCTTCGAGCGGGCGTTGGCCATCGCCCTGGAGCAGAACACCACGCTCCTCAAGGCCAGGAACCAGGCGGCGTCCAGCGGGCTCGGGGTGGAGCAGGCGAAGATGCAGTTCCTGCCGGACCTGCGCCTCTCCACGTCGGGGAGCACGGACTTCGGCCGCACGTTCAGCCAAAGCGAGGGGCAGATCCTGAACACCTCCACCCGGTCCATGAGCGCGGGGGTGTCCTCCAGCCTCACGCTGTTCAACGGATTCAAGAACGTGACCGACCTGAAGGCCGCGCAGTTGAGCCAGCGGGCGAGCGGCGCCCAGGTGGCCCGGGCGGAGCAGACCGCGGCCTTCACCGTGGCCGGCGACTTCCTCGCGCTGGTGGACGCCCAGGAGCAGCTCAAGGTGCAGGAGCGGAGCCTGGCCACCCAGGAGGAGGTGGAGCAGCAGATCGAGCGGTACGTGGCGGCGGGCGCCAAGCCCATCGCCGACCAGTACACCCAGCAGGCGACCGTGGCCTCCACCCGCTCGGCGGTGGTGAACGCCCGCCGGGCCGTGGAGGTGGCCAAGGTGGCCCTCATCCAGGACCTCCAGCTCGACCCCACGGCGGACTACGACTTCGTGGCGCCGCAGGTGGACGCCGCGGCCGCGGAGGCCGACTCCCTGGACCTGGCCGCCCTCCTGTCCCGGGCCCTGGACGGCCGCGCGGACCTCTCGGCCCAGGCCACGCTGGTGGACGCGGCGGCCGCCAGCGTGAAGTCGGCGTCGGCGAGCCGCTGGCCCACGGTGAGCCTCTCGGCCGGCTACAACAGCGGCTTCAGCAGCGCGGGCGCGGCGGGGCTCCTGGACCAGTTGAACCAGCGCCGGGGAGGGTCGGTGAGCCTCGGGGTATCCATCCCCCTGTTCGACCGTGGGTCCACCGCCATCGCCTCGGACAGGGCCGACCTGGGGCTGGACGACGCCCGCCTGGCGCTGGCCGACCAGCGGCAGCAGGTGGCCGTCCAGGTGCGCACCGCGTACGTGAACTTCCAGTCGGCCCAGCAGCAGCTCGCGGCGGCCCAGGCCGAGCTGGACGCGGCGGGACAGGCGCTGGACGCCTCCCGCAAGCGCTACGAGGTGGGGGCGGGCACGCTGGTGGAGCTCTCCCAGGCCCAGACGGGGCTGGTGAAGGCCCAGAGCGACCTGGTCACCGCCCGCTACAACCTCCTCTTCCAGAAGACCCAGGTGGCGTACGCCACGGGGGAGCTGGACCCCGGGACGGTGACCCTGGGCTGAGGCCCGGGTGGGGCCGGAGCGGGGGGCCCGGATGCGGCGTCCGGAGCGGGTCGCGTGGCATCAGATTTGCTTCGATGCGACGCGGCCCGCTTCGCCGTGGGGCAGGCAGTCAGCCGCCAACCCGACCGAGCCGCTGGATGGACCATCCCCCGACAAACGCCGCCCGTGGGGCGGCTCAGCCACACGACCCCCCCGCCTCGAGCGGGCTCCGGGCATTGGGCACGGGCGTGCCCGGCCTCGACGCCATCCTGGGAGGAGGGCTCCCCGCCGAGCGCTTCTACCTCCTGGACGGGGAGCCCGGCAGCGGCAAGACCACGCTGGCGCTCCAGTTCCTCCTGGAGGGCAAGGCCCAGGGCGAGCGGGGGCTCTACGTGACGCTCTCCGAGACCCGGCAGGAGCTGACCGCCGTCGCCCGCTCCCACGGCTGGGACCTGGAGGGGCTGTCGATCCTGGACATGGACTCCCTTCCCAACCTGGCGGCCTCGGAGGCCCAGTACACGGTCTTCCACCCCTCGGAGGTGGAGCTCCAGGACAGCGTGGGCACCATGCTGGACCGCATGGAGGAGGTGCGGCCCTCGAGGGTGGTGCTGGACTCGGTGTCGGAGATCCGGCTCCTGGCCCGGGACGCCCTCCGCTTCCGGCGGCAGGTGCTGGCCCTCAAGGCGTACTTCGCCAACTGGGAGATCACGGCCCTCATGCTGGACGACCGGGCGTTCGAGGAGGCGGAGCTCCAGCTCCACAGCCTCGCCCACGGCGTGATCCGCCTGGAGCAGCTCCCCCTCCGCCACGGCGCGGTGCGGCGGCAGCTCCGGGTGACCAAGCTCCGGGGCGTGCCCTTCCACACCGGGAACCACGACTTCGTGATCCGCCCGGGCGGGCTGCAGGTGTTCCCCCGCATCCGGCTGGGGAACGGTGGAGCCCCGCCTTCCGGCCAGGACCGCTTCTCCAGCGGGTCGGAGGAGATCGACGCCCTCCTGGGCGGCGGCCTCTCCCGGGGCGCGAGCGCCCTCCTCATGGGTGCGCCGGGCACGGGCAAGTCCATCCTGGGCACGCAGTTCGCCCTCGCGGCCGCGGAGCGGGGAGAGCGGGCGGCGCTCTACGTCTTCGACGAACGGCCGGAGACCTTCCTCGCCCGTGCCCGGGGGCTGGGGATGGAGGTCGACGAGCAGGTGGCGTCGGGGCGGGTCCACCTCACCGGCCTGGAGCCCACCGAGATCTCCCCCGGAGAGTTCACCAGCCGCGTGCTCCAGGAGGTCAACGAGGAGGGCGCGTCCCTCGTCGTCATCGACAGCCTCAACGGCTTCCTCACCGCCATGGCCGAAGAGGGCCAGCTCTCCATCAAGGTGCACGAGCTGCTGAGCTACCTGGGCGGCCGGGGGGTGACGACGCTCCTCACCCTGGCCCAGAAGGGCATCTTCGGCGCCCCGGCCGACGAGGTGGCCGACGTGAGCTACTTCGCCGACGTCGTGGTGCTGCTGCGCTACTTCGAGGCCCAGGGCGCGGTGCGCCGGGCCATCTCGGTGGTGAAGCAGCGCAGCGACGACCACGAGCGCACCATCCGTGAGTTCCGGGTGGGCGAAAACGGGCTCCTGCTGGGCGAGCCCCTCACGGACTTCCAGGGGGTGCTGACGGGCGTGCCGACCTTCACGGGGCGCTCCGCCGCCCTCATGGCCGCCGGCGCCGCGCCGGACGCGTGACGGAGGTCCGGGCCGCGCCCGAGGCGCCGGAGGCCGGGCCAGGGAGGGCGGCGCCCCCCGCCCCCGGGCTGGCCGCCGCCGTCCTCTCTCCGGTGGGGCGGGACGCCTCCCTCATCGTGGAGGCCCTGGCCGCCGCCGACATCGAGGCCTTCTCGGTGCCGTCCGCCCCCGAGCTCCTCCGCCTGCTGTCCGGGGAGGTGGAGGGCTCCGCGCCGCCACGCATCGGCGTCGTGCTGGCCACCGACGAGGCCCTGGGGGTGGACTGGTCGTCGCGGCTGGTGGAGCTCCTCGATCGCCAGCCTCCCTGGTCCGACCTCCCGGTGGTCCTCCTGGCCGGATCCGGCGGCGCGGATGCGGCGTTCCGGGTGGGGACCATCGCCGAGCGGCTCTCCCTCAGGGGAAGCCTGACGGTGCTCGACCGTCCGGTGCGCGCGGCGGTGCTGGTGAGCGCCGTGCGGGCGGCGATGCGCGCCCGGGGGCGTCAGATGGAGGTGCGGGAGTTGATCCAGCACCGGGACCGCGCCGTGGCCGACGCGGAGCGTGCGAACCAGGTGAAGAGCGAATACCTGGCCGTGATGAGCCACGAGCTGCGCACGCCGCTGAACGCCATCTCGGGGCACGTGCAGCTCATCGAGATGGGCGTCCACGGCGCCGTCACCCCCGAGCAGCAGGACGCCCTGCAGCGGGTGGATCAGGCGCAACGGCACGTGCTCCACATCGTCAACGACCTCCTGGACTACGCCCGCATCGAGGCGGGGCGGCTGGAGTACGACCTGGGGCCGGTCCGGCTCGCCGAGGTGGTGGACGAGGTGGGGGCCATCATCGAGGCGGAGCTCACCGGAAAGGGGCTGACGTACGCGGCGCGGCTCCCGGAGGAGGAGGTGGTGGTGCGGGCCGACCAAGGTCGCCTGCGCCAGGTCCTCATCAACCTGCTCTCCAACGGAGCCAAGTTCACCGAGCCCGGAGGGCGGGTGGAGCTCGTCGTTGCCGAGGCGGACCCGGCCGCCGACATGATCCGGATCGAGGTCCGCGACGACGGCATCGGCATTCCCGAAGAGAGCCTGGACGGCATCTTCGAGCCGTTCGTGCAGGCCCACGGCGGGCGCGCCCAGGGCGGCCACCGGGGCACGGGCCTCGGCCTTCCCATCAGCCGCGAGATGGTCCGCTCGATGGGCGGCGAGCTGACCGTCTCCAGCACGGTGGGGAAGGGGAGCACGTTCGTCGTCACGCTGCCCCAGGGCTGACGCCTGCCCCTGGGCATGAGCCTCCTGCACGGCGTCCGCGGCCGCGTGCTCCACCTCCTCGGCGGCCGGGCCCGGGGGAAGGTGATCGTGCTGCTCGCCCTGGTCCTCGCCCTGGACAACGCCGACCTGAGCGCCGTGGGCGCCATGGCCGGCATCCTGGAGACGAAGCTGGGCATCGACAAGACGCGCATCGGCATGCTCATCACCGCGTCGTCGGGTGCCGCGGCCGTGGCCACCCTCTTCTTCGGCTGGCTGGTCGACCGGGTGGACCGGATCCGGCTGCTGTCCGTCATGCTCCTGGTGTGGGGCGTCCTCATGGCGGTCACGGGCGCCTCCACGTCGTACACGTTCATGCTCGTCACCCGGGTCGGGCTGGGGCTGGCGATGGCCGTGGCGATACCCGCCATCGCCTCCCTCGTCGGCGACTTCTTCCCGGCCCGAGAGCGGGCGGGCGTCTACAGCATGATCATCTCCGGAGAGGTCGTGGGCACGGCGATGGGCTTCGGCGTCTCGGGCGAGGTGGCGACGCTCTGGTGGCGGCTGGGCTTCTGGGTGCTCGCCGCGGCCACCCCCTTCCTGGCCTGGGCCATCCACCGGCTGCCCGAGCCGGAGCGGGGCGGCGGGAGCTGGATCGCCCGGGGCCAGGAGCGCGTCGCGGCCGGCGGCGGGGAGAGCCCAGGAGAGACGCAGGACGGAGGGCGGGACGACGCCCGCCCCGAGGGGCGGCTCGCGGAGATCGTGGAGGAGCGGGGCGTGGAGCCCCGGGAGGGGCTGGTCTACGACGAAGACCCCCGGGAGCGGTCGCTGTGGTGGGCCATCGGCTACGTGGTGCGCATCCCCACCAACGTGGTCCTGATCGTGAGCTCGGCCATGGCCTACTACCTGTTCGCGGGCATCCGGACCTTCGGCCTCGAGTACTTCGAGCAGCGCTTCGAGCTCGCCCACGGGGTCGCGATCGTGGTCCTGGGCGCGGTGGGTTGCGGCGCCCTCGGCGGCGTGTACGTGGGCGGCTGGCTGGCCGACCGGCTGCTGGCCTGGGGCCACCTGAAGGGCCGGGTGCAGGTGGCCACGACCGCCTACCTCACAAAGCGCCACCCTCATCCTGGCGGGGCTGCTCTTCGGGGGCCCGTGGATCGGGGCGGTCCTGTTCTTCCTGGGCGCCTTCTTCCTGGGCGCCACCACGCCGCCGCTGGACTCGGCGCGGCTGGACATCATGCACCCCAACCTGTGGGGGCGGGCCGAGTCCATCCGGGTGATGCTGCGCAAGGCGGGGGAGGCGGTGGCGCCGCTCCTCTTCGGCTACCTGGTGACCCACGTGTTCGGCGACGGCGCGTCGGGCCTCGGCACCACCTTCGAGGTGATGATGATCCCCATGTTCGTGAGCGGCTTCATCGCCCTCGTCGCGCTGCGCACCTACCCCCGGGACGTGGCCACCGCCGAGGCGTACGCCGACCGCACCATGGGGGGTGGGGCGGGCGGACGGGCCGGCAGGACGTGAGGCGGACGGAAGAGGGCGGAGCCCGACCCGGCGCTCCGCCCCCGTGTACTCCGCCGCCGTGGGCCGCGGACCGGCCCAGGTGGGCCGGCCTAGAAGGACACCCCGGCCGAGAACGTCCACCGCCTCGTCATGGGGAGCCCGTGCTCCCCGTGGATGCCGCCCGCCGTCAGGAGGAGCTGCTTGATCTGCAGCGAGGCCCCGCTCGCCACCCGTGCGTCCCAACCGTCCTCCCTGGACACGCGCACGCCGTCCACGTAGTGACGCGTGCTGTAGCGGGCCAGCGCCGGCGCCACGAAGGGGGTGAGGGTCGCGCCGCCGATGTGCAGGTCCCAGGCAACGCCCACGCTCGCCGGGACGCTGGCGTGGAGAAGCCCCACGTCGTTGTTCGACACGCCCCACGCGAGGGCGCCCGCGCCGACGCTCCCGGCCACGGAGAGGTGGTCGCTGATCTCGTCGAGACGCCGGCTCCACGCGGCGCTCACCGACGCATCGAGGACGCCGTCCGTGGGTCCGCTCAGGGCCCGCCCCGCCACCTGCAGGCCGAGGGAGAGGTGGGAGCGGGCCGCCGCCGGGCCCAGGCGACGGGCGTAGCGGCCGCCGTGCAGGGTCGCCATGGGCGTGCCCACCCCGTCCCTGCTGAGCTGGGTGGCATAGTAGCTCAGATGGTTGTTGCCGACGAAGGGGACGCCCAGCGCCGACTGGGCGGCGACGGGAGCGCCTCGGCCGGCCAGGAGCGCGGCGCACGCCGGCAGCATGACCAGGATCGAGCGGGATATCTTGTGCGTATGCATGGTCGGACTCCTTGCGGGGTGAAGGCTCGGCACGCAGATCCCGCCCGCGCCGTCGGAGCGCCCTGCCCCCGCGACCGGAGCGCTCGCGGGATCCCTACGCTGCCCCGGGGAGCGGGAGTTTCACGGCTGATCAGCGCGCCGCCGGGGACGGGCCCGGCCGCCGCAGAGACGATCCACGAGGGGAGCGTACCCATTCTCGATCCCACCCCACCCGGGCGCCACGCACCCGCCGCCTTCGACGTCGCCCTGGTGGGCGGCGGGATCGTGGGCCTGGCCACCGCCCGCGCCCTGGCCACCGGCCCGGAGCCGGCGTCGGTGGTGCTCCTGGAGAAGGAGCCGCGCCTGGCCCTCCACCAGAGCAGCCACAACAGCGGCGTCCTCCACGCCGGCCTGCCCTACGCCCCCGGTTCCGCCAAGGCGCGCCTGGCCCGGGAGGGCATCCGGCGCATGACGGCGTACTGCGTCGACAAGGGCGTCCCCCACGAGATCTGCGGGAAGCTCGTGGTGGCGGTGGCGCCCCGGGAGCTGCCCAGGCTGGACGCCCTGCTGGAGCGGGGGCGGGCCAACGGCCTCCAGGGGCTTCGGCGCATGACGGCGGAGGAGGCCCGGGGGCGGGAGCCCCACGTCCGCTGCCTGGGCGCCGTCCTGGTGCCCGAGGAGGGCATCGTCGACTACCGGGCCGTGACCGCCGCCCTGGCCGACGACTGCCGGGCCGCGGGCGTGGAGGTGCGCACGGGGGCCGAGGTGACGGGGCTCTTGCGGGAGGGCGGCGGCTGGCGGGCGGTGACCACGGCGGGGGAGGTCACGGCCCGGGTGTTGGTGGGCTGCGCCGGCCTCCACGCCGACCGGGTGGCGCGCCTGGCCGGGGAGCGGCCCGCCATGCGGGTGCTCCCCTTCCGGGGCGAGTACCACCGGCTGAAGGCGGCGGGGGAGCACCTGGTGCGCCACCTGGTCTATCCCGTCCCCGAGCCGGGCTTCCCCTTCCTGGGCGTCCACTTCACGCGCCGCATCGGCGGCGGCGTGGACGCGGGCCCCAACGCGGTGCTGGCTTTCGCCCGGGAGGGCTACCGCCTGTCGACGGTGAACGTCCGGGACGTGGTGGAGGCGCTGGCGTTCCCCGGGCTGTGGCGCTTCGCCCTGCGCCACCGGGGCATGGTGGCCCGGGAGCTGGCCCAGTCCTTCGATCGCCGGCGCTTCGTGGCGGCGCTCCGGCGCCTGGTGCCCGAGGTCGAGGACGCCGACCTGGAGCCGGGTGGGGCCGGCGTCCGGGCGGAGGGCGTGCTCCCCTCCGGCGAGCTTCTCCACGACTTCCTGTGGATCGAGCGGAGGGACGCCGTCCACGTGCTCAGCGCCCCGAGCCCCGGTGCGACCGCGTCCCTGGCCATCGCCGAGGAGATCGCGGGACGGGCCCGGAAGGCCCTCGCTTCGTGACGCCGCCGGTTGCGGCGGGGCGGATCCCATCGATAGATCGTGGTGTCCCACCCACGATCTTTCCGCTGCGACGCCCCCCTTTCCGCGAGCTCCCCGTGCCCAGATCCCTCCTGACGGTCTTCGCCGCCTCCCTCCTCGCCGCTGCGTGCGGATCCGGCGGGGGCGGCGGGTCGTCGTCGGCCGCCGGCGGGACGCCCGAGCGGGGCGGCGTCCTCCAGGTCATCGGCAGCTCGGACGTGGACCACATGGCCACCACGTCGGCCTACTACACGGTGACCAACGGGCTCTTCCGGACCTTCACCCGCCAGCTCGTCACCAACCCGACGGACCGGGACTACGACGTGGCGTCGAGCATCGTGGCGGATCTGGCCCGGGAGGTGCCGTCGAAGGACAACGGCGGCATCAGCGAGGACGGCACCGTCTACACGTTCCATCTGCGCAGCGGCGTGCGCTGGAACACGGACCCGCCCCGGGCCTTCGTGGCCGGCGACGAGGTGCGGGGGCTGAAGATGCTGTGCAACCCGGTGAGCCCCGTCGGCGCCCCGGGCTACTACGAGTTCACCATCGACGGCATGCAGGAGTACTGCGACCGCTTCGCGAAGGTCGAGGGCACCCCGGCGGCCATCAAGCGTTTCGTGGAGTCCAACGACATCCGGGGGGTCCGGGCGCCCGACGACAGCACGGTGGTCATCAACCTGCTGGGGCCCAACAGCGACTTCCTGAACATCATGAGCATGCCGTTCGCCTCCCCGGTGCCGGTGGAGTACCTGGACTACCTCCCCGACGGCGCCGACTTCCGCAACAACACCATCTCCATCGGCCCCTACCAGATCCGGAGCTACCAGGCCAACCGGGGCATCGACCTGGGACGCAACCCGGCGTGGGATCCGGCCACCGACCCGGTGCGCAACGCGTGGGTGGACAGCATCCACGTGGTGGAAGGGGTGAACGCCCAGTCCGTGCAGCAGCAGCTCCAGGCGGGCACCGCCGACATCTCCTGGGACCAGGCGCCCCCCACCGCCGACCTGGCGTCGCTCATCGCACTGGACGACCCGAACCTCATCCTGGGGCCTCCCGGGCCCCACTACGTCATCAACGAGTACATCCCCATCAACTTCCAGGCGAAGGGGCCGCTCCAGGAGCTGAAGGTGCGCCAGGCGCTGGAGTACGCGGTGGACCGGATGGCGGTGGCCCAGATCATGGGCGGCCCCAAGGTGGCCCGGCCGCTGACCCAGGCGGTGGTGGTGGACGCCGCCGGCGGTGAGGCGGGCTACGACCCCTACCCCACGCCGGACAACCACGGAGACCCGGTCAAGGCGAAGGAGCTCCTGGCCGAGGCCGGCTACCCCGACGGCATCGACCTCAAGCTCCTCTACCGCACCAACGGCACCAATCCCCAGGTCGCCCAGACCGTGCAGGCGAGCCTGGCCGCAGCGGGCATCCGCACCCAGCTCATCCCCTCCACCGGCTCGGACTTCTACGCCAAGTACCTCCAGAACCCCGACGCGGGGAAGCGGGGCGAGTGGGACATCGCCGTGGCCGCGTGGGTGCCCGACTGGTTCGGCAACAACGGCCGCTCCATGATCCAGGCTCTCTTCGATGGCCGCACCTACGGCCCCAACAGCACGAACTACGGCGACTACAACAGCCCGGTGGTGAACCGGGCCATCGACGCCGCCCTGGCGGCGCCTTCGGCCGACTCGGCCATGACGGCGTGGCGCACGGCCGCCCAGCAGGTCATGAAGGACGCGGGCATGGTGCCCCTCATCGAAGGGAAGGAGCCTCTCTACCACGCCGACCGGGTGCGGAACTGCGTCTTCAGCCTCACCAGCTTCAACTGCGACTTCACCGTGCTCTGGCTGAACGGGGCCGGCCCGCGGACCGCCTCCAACCCGTGAGTGAAGCGGCGCGCCTCCTGGAGGTGCGCGATCTGAGGGTCACCTTCTCCACCCCCGACGGCCCCCTGCAGGCGGTGCGGGGCGTCTCCTTCGGGGTCGACCGGGGGAAGACGCTGGCCATCGTGGGGGAGTCGGGCTCGGGCAAGAGCGTCTCGACCCAGACCATCGTGGGCCTCACCCAGGCGGCCCGGGTGGAGGGGGAGGCCCGCTTCGAGGGTCGCGACCTTCTCACCATGTCGAACGCCGAGCTCCGCCGCCTCCGGGGGCCCGGCATCGGCATGATCTTCCAGAACCCCCAGTCGAGCCTCCACCCGTTCCTGCGCATCGGCGCCCAGATCGAGGAGATGATCCGGGCCCACGAGGCGCTGCCCAGGAAGGCTGCCCGCGCCCGGGCCATCGAGCTCCTGGATCTGGTGGGCATCCCCCAGGCGAGCCGCCGGGTGGACGACTATCCCCACCAGTTCTCGGGGGGGATGCTGCAGCGCGCCATGATCGCCATGGCGGTCGCCCTGAGCCCGAAGCTCCTCATCGCCGACGAGCCCACCACCGCCCTGGACGTCACCGTCCAGGCCCAGATCATCGAGCTCATGCAGCGGCTCCAGGCGGAGTTCGGGACCGCCGTCATCATGATCACCCACGACCTGGGCGTGGTGGCGGGGATGGCCGACGACGTGGTGGTGCTCTACGCGGGGCAGGTCATGGAGACGGCGCCCCGGCGCGCCCTCTACCACCACCCCCATCATCCCTACACGGAGGGGCTGCTCCGCTCGCTGCCCCGCCCGGACCGGAGGGAGGGGCGGCTGACCCCCATCCCCGGGCAGCCGCCCAGCCTGCTGGCGCCGCCCGCCGGATGTCCCTTCCGGCCTCGCTGCGCCCACGTGATGGACGTGTGCAGCACCACGCCTTCCCTGGCCGTGGTCCAGAGTGATCCCGGGCACCGCTCGGCGTGCTGGCTGCCGAAGGAGCGGGACGCCGGGGCGACGGCGGAGGGAGCGGCGTGAGCGGGGGGAACGAGGGAGGGCCGCGCCCCCACGGAGCTGGCGGCGGCGGAGACAGCGGCGGCGGCGGCGGGCTCCTCGTCCGCATGCAGGGGGTGGTGAAGCACTTCCCCCTGTCCAGGGGCGCCAAGGGCGAGGTGGTGCGGGCCGTGGACGGGGTGAGCCTCGACGTGCTGCGGGGAGAGACGCTGGGGCTGGTGGGCGAGAGCGGGTGCGGGAAGTCCACGCTGGCCCGCTGCGTCCTCCGCCTGTACGACCTCACCGCCGGACGGATCGTCTTCGACGGAGAGGACGTCTCCCAGGCGTCCCGGCGCGAGCTCCGCCCCTTCCGGCGGCGGGTCCAGCTCGTGTTCCAGGATCCCTACAGCTCCCTGAACCCACGGCGGCGGGTGGGCTCCATCATCGGCGAGCCCTTCGCCGTGCACGGTGTGGCCCGGGGCAAGGAGCGCATGCGGCGGGTCCAGGAGGTGATGGAGGTGGTGGGGCTCAACCCGGAGGACTTCAACCGCTTCCCCTCCGAGTTCTCGGGAGGGCAGCGCCAGAGGATCGGCATCGCCCGGGCCCTGGCGCTCCGGCCCGAGCTGGTGGTGTGCGACGAGCCGGTCTCGGCCCTGGACGTCTCCATCCGGGCCCAGATCCTGAACCTCCTGAACGACCTCCAGGACGAGCTGGGCCTCACCTACCTCTTCATCTCCCACGACCTGTCGGTGGTGGAGCACGTCAGCGACCGGGTGGCCGTCATGTACCTGGGCAAGGTGGTGGAGGTGGCCGACGCGGCCGACCTGTACCTCCGGCCCCGCCACCCGTACACGGCGGCGCTCCTGTCCGCGATTCCGGTGGCCGACCCCGACGAGGCCGACCGGCGCCGGCGGGTGGTGCTCACGGGGGATCCGCCCTCGCCCATCGACCCCCCGCCGGGGTGTCCCTTCCACCCCCGCTGTCCCAAGGCCCAGCCGGTATGCGCCGTGGAGCCGCCCCCCCTGGTGCCCCGCCTGGGCGACAGCCCCGACCACCCGGCGGCGTGCCACTTCCCGGTAGCGGACGGCGAGCGCCTGCCGGCGGCCGCGGAGGCGGAGCCATGAGGGAGGACGAGCCCCAGGCCGAGGGGCCCGTGGAGGCGCCCGAGGACGTCCCCACCGGGGGGCCGCCGGGCGCCATCCGGGGGCGGGGTCCGTGGGAGCTCGTGTTCGAGCGGCTGCGCCGGGACCGGGCCGCCCTCGTCGCGACCGCGGCCATCGTCCTCATCGTGGGCCTGGCCGTGGCGGCGCCGCTGGTTGCCCGGGCGGTGGGCCACACGCCTACGCAGCAGTTCCGCGAGATCGGCTTGTCGGCCGAGGGGATCCCGGTGGGGCCCAGCCGCACCTTCCTCTTCGGCACCGACGACCTGGGCCGCGACGTGTTCGTGCGGGTGGTCTACGGCACCCGCATCTCCCTGCTGGCGGGGGTGGTGTCGAGCCTGCTGGCGGTGCTCGGGGGCGTGGTGGTGGGGCTCACGGCCGGCTACTTCGGCGGCGCGGTGGACACGGCCCTCTCCCGGGCCATGGACGTGGTCCTCTCCCTGCCGTTCCTGGTGTTCGCCATCGCCCTGGTGTCGGTGGTGGGGCCGAGCCTGACCATCTCCATCGCCGTCATCGCGTTCTTCAGCTGGGCCAGCGTGGGGCGGGTGGTGCGGGGGCAGACCATGTCCGTGCGGGAGACCCAGTACGTGGAGGCGGCCCGCTCCCTGGGGGCGGGCGACCTGCGCATCATGTTCGTGGAGATCCTGCCCAACGTCCTGGCGCCGGTGATCGTCTACGCCACGCTCCTCATCCCCTCCGCCATCGTGTTCGAAGCCACCCTCTCCTTCCTGGGGCTCGGCGTGGTGCCGCCCACCCCCACCTGGGGCAACATGCTCGCCGAGTCCATCGCCTACTACCAGGTGGCGTGGTGGTTCGTGGTGTTTCCCGGCGCGGCGCTCCTCCTCACCACCCTGGCCTTCAACGTCCTGGGCGACAGCGTGCGGGACGCCTTCGACCCGAAGCACGCCGGAGGCGGCTCGTGATCCGCCTGCTGCTCCGCCGGCTGGGCTTCGCCCTTCTCGTGATGTGGGTCGTGGCCACGGGCGTGTTCGGCCTCTACTTCGTGGCGCCCAGCAACGTGGCCCAGGTCATCGCCGGCCGGCAGGCCTCGGCCCAGACCGTGGCCCTCGTGCGGGCGCGGCTGGGCCTCGACCAGCCGCTTCCCGTCCAGTACGGCCACTTCCTGGCGCGCCTGGCCCACGGCGACCTGGGCTACTCGTTCGTCAACTCCACGCCGGTCACCACCATCATCCGGCGCGACTTCCCCGTCACCGCCTCGCTGGCCCTGGGGTCGGCCATCCTCTGGCTGGTCATGGGCGTGGCCGCCGGGGCGCTGGCCGCAACCCGGCCCCGCTCGCCCGGGGACAAGGCCGTGACGGCCGTGGCGCTGTTCTTCTACTCCATGCCCACCTTCCTCCTGGGCGAGCTCTTCCTCCTCTTCCTCTTCTTCCGCCTCTCCCTGGCCGGCTTCCGCTTCTTCCCCCCCAGCGGGTACGTCCCCTTCGCCACCAGCCCCGGGGAGTGGGCCCGCCACCTGGTGCTCCCCTGGTTCAGCCTCGCCCTCGTCACCGCCGCCGTGTACGCCCGGCTCACCCGGAGCGCCATGCTGGACGTCCTGGGCGAGGACTACATCCGGACCGCCCGGGCCAAGGGCATCAGCGAGCGGCGCATCCGCTGGCGCCACGCCTTTCGGGCCGCCGTCGCCCCCATCATCACCCAGCTCGGCATCGACGTGGGCATCCTCCTGGGGGGCGCCGTCGTCACGGAGCAGGTGTTCGGGCTGCCCGGGCTGGGCCGCGAGGCCGTGCAGGCCATCACCACCGGCGACCTCCCCGTCATCATGGGCATCGCCCTGCTGGCGTCGGCGCTGGTCGTGGTGGCCAACATCGTGGTGGACATGACGTACGCGCTGGTGGATCCTCGGGTGCGGATGCGGTAGGGGGGCGATCCGCCCGCGGGCCATCCGGCCATGGGGGCGCCCTCTCCCCCGTGCGTTCGTTCGCGTGACGCATCATCTGTGTAGCTTCGACGGCTCCATGGACCGTCGGATCTACACGAAAGCCCGCCCGACCCACCGGAGCGCTGGTGCTGACCGCACCTGGTCCCGACGCCACCATCTTCGCCCTGGCCCGGCGATGCCACGGCGTGGTGGCCCGCGCGGAGCTGCTGCGATCCGGCGTGCCCCCCCACGTCATCGACCGCCGCGTGAAGCAGGGACGCCTGGAGCCCCTCCACCCGGGCGTCTACCGGGTCGGCCCCCTCCGCGACCGCCACGAACGGGAAGCGGCGGCGGTGGCCGCTTGCGGGGCGACGGCCGCGCTGAGCCACCGGACCGCGGCCGCCCTGTGGAATCTCGTCCCGCCGCCGCCCCGGCAGCGCCCCGTGCACGTGACGGTGGTGGGCGGGGCGCTACGCGTCCGGGGGGTGCGGGTGCATCGCTCGCGCACGCTCCACCGCCGGGAGAGGACCACCCTCTCGTCCCTTCCGGTCACGACTCCCGCCCGCACCATCCTCGACCTGGCCGCGACCACCCACCTCCGGGAGGTCGAGCAGGCCTTCGCCCGCGCGGACCGGCAGGGGCTGGCGAACCGGAAGGAGATCGAGCGGGTCCTGGCACGGCACGTCCGCCCCCGCGGCGCCACCGCCTTGCGGGCGCTCCTCGAGCAGAACAGGGCCCCCCTCCTCACCCGCTCCGAGGCGGAGGCCCGATTCCTCGACCTCGTGCGAAAGGCCGGGCTGCCCGATCCCGAGGCCAACGTCCGGATCAACGGGCGTGAGGCGGATTTCCTGTGGCGGGCGTCCCGGGTGGCGGTGGAGATCGACGGCTTCGCCTACCACCGCTCCAGGGCGGCGTTCGAGGACGACCGGACGCGGGACGCCGCCCTGGCCGCCGAGGGGTTCCGCACGCTCCGCTTCACGTGGCGCCGGATGGTGGGGGAGCCGCGGGTGGTGGTCGACACGCTGACCCGTGCCCTGTTCACGTGGTCGGCGCCATGAGGGTGCCGCGATGATGGCCGTGAGAGGCGCCGCACCCCGTCCGCCGTTGCGCGCGCTGCATGCCGGGCGGCATTCTGACGCTCTCCAGCCGCCGGATCGACCCCTCCCACCGGAGCCCCCGATGCGACCCTCCTCACCGGATGCGCCCGGACGTGCGGCGCTGGCGCCCCGCGCCCCCGCCGGCCGCGTCGCCGCCGTGCGCCGCGCCGCCGCCCTCACCCTCCTCCTCCTGGCCCTTCCCGCCCCCCGCCTCTTCGCCCAGGGCGCCCCGGCCGTCACCGCCCTGCGCTTCGGCGCCCTGGTGAACCCGGGCGAGCCGACCGTGAACGACGCGGTGGTGGTGGTCCAGGGCGACACGGTGGTGAGCGTGGGCTCGGGGGCGGCGGCCATCCCGGCGGGGGCCTGGGTGGTGGACCTCCGTCCCCTCACGGCGCTCCCCGGCCTCATCGACGTCCACACCCACATCACCTACGTGCGGGACAAGGACGTGAACCCCCGGGGCCCGAGCCCCTCCTCCCGGGACTCGGTGCTGATGCTCGCGGCGGACAACGCCATGAAGACGCTGGAGACGGGCGTCACCACCATCCGCGACCTCAACGCCTCGGGCGGCCTCGACATCGCCATGCGCGACGCCATCAACCGGGGTGAGATGGTGGGGCCCCGCATGTTCGTGGCGGGGCGGGGGATGTCCAAGCGGAGCGACACGACCACCGTCGACATCCCGGCCTTCATCCGCGCCCAGGTCGACGCAGGCGTGGACTGGATCAAGATGTTCGGCTCCACGGGGAGCGGTCAGGACGTCACGGGCCGCCAGACGTTCAGCGACGCGGAGATGCGTCTGGCGGTGCGGACCGCCCACGCCTACGGAAAGCCCATCGCGATCCATAGCTACGGGCCCGCCGGCGCTCGCGGCGCCCTCCTGGCGGGGGCCAACTCCATCGAGCACCCGGTGAACCTCTCCGACGACCTCCTGAAGGAATGGGCGGCCCGGGGCACCTTCTACGTGCCCACCATCGACCACAACCGATTCTACCGGGACAACGCCACCCTCCTGGGCTATCCGGACGCCGTCCAGCGCCTCGACTCCTTCATCGCGCTCAACATTCAGGCCGCGCGGCGTGCCCATGATGCAGGGATTCCCATCGCCATGGGCTCGGACGCCCTCTACTGGATGTTCGGAGAGAACACCCGGGAGCTGGGACAGCTCGTGAAGGCGGGCCTCACCCCCGAGGAGGCACTGGAGGCGGCCACGGTGAACGGTGCGGCCCTGCTGGGGAAGGCGAACAAGCTGGGCCGCGTCGCCCCGGGCTACTACGCCGACATCGCGGCGGTGGCGGGCGACCCCCTCCGGGACGTCCAGGTGGTCATCGACGGGGTGCGCTGGGTCATGAAGGGGGGCGACGTTGTGGTCGACCGGCGCGGCTCTCCGCCGCCCGGCTGAGCGCCGCGCCCTGCCGGCCAGAAGACGATCAAGCAGGTTGACACCGGCATCGCGCGTCGCGTATTGAGAACGCGACGCGGAAGGTCATAGAGGTCCGGATCGTGCAGCGAGCGTCGCCCTCCCACCGGGCGCACGCCACCCCGCCCGGCTCCCATCGGAGGTGGTACGCATGAGGGCATTGGTTCCCGTTCTCCTCCTCTCGGGGATGGCCCTGGTGGTCAGGGGCGACGCCCCTCTCCCGGCGCCCGCCTCCCGCGTGGCCGCCGTCCAACCCCCGGCCGGCTCCCACGCCTCCGCCAGCCTCTCGCCCACCGAGCTCACCGGGGTGGTGCAACGCTACTGCACGGGCTGCCACAACGACCGCCGCCTCACGGGCAACCTGTCCCTGGAGGCGTTCCAGGTGGAGAACGCGCCGGCCCACCCGGAGACGGCGGAGAAGATGATCTCCAAGCTCCGCCTCAACATGATGCCGCCCCCCGGTGCCCGCCGCCCCGGCGGCGACACGCTTCAGGCGCTGGTGGAGACGCTCGAGCCCATGATGGACCGGGCGGCCAAGGACCATCCCAACCCGGGCTTCCGGACCTTCCAACGGCTCAACCGGGTGGAGTACGCCCGCTCGGTGGACGACCTGCTGGGCATCGAGATCGACGCCGCGGACTTCCTGCCCCCGGACACGTACAGCGAGAACTTCGACAACATCGCCGACGTGCAGACGCCCTCGTCCACGGTCATCGACGCGTACCTGAGGGCCGCGGCCGACATCGCCCGCATGGCGGTGGGTGACCGCAAGGCCACCGCCACGGAGGCCATCTACACGACGCCTCGCACCCGCTCGCAGCTCGACCGGGTCGAGGGGGCGCCCCGGGGCACCCGGGGTGGCATCTCGGTGCTGCACACGTTCCTGGCCGACGGCTGGTACACCTTCAAGACCAGCTTCTACGTGGACCTGAACGGGCCCTTCTTCGGGGGCTTCGCCCGGGGTCAGCAGCTCGAGCTGTCCATCGACGGCCAGCGAGCCGCCATGATCGAGGTCGACCGCTTCCTGAACCAGTCGGACCCCACCGGGCAGGTGAGCGGAACGGGCCCCATCTTCGTCACGGCCGGGCAGCACCGGGTCTCGGCGGCCTTCCTGAAGACGTTCGACGGCCCCGAAGAGGACATCGTCGCGCCCCAGCGTCAGTCGCTGGCGGACCTCCAGATCGGCACCGCAGACGGGATGACCATCCTCCCCCACCTGTGGCAGCTCAGGATCCTGGGCCCCGACCGGGTGACGGGCATCTCCGACACGCCCAGCCGGCGCAAGATCTTCACGTGCCGCCCGGTGGACCCCGCCAAGGCCCGGCCGTGCGCCGAGTCCATCCTCTCCCGCCTGGCCAGCGAGGCGTACCGCCGTCCCCCGACCCGGGACGACATGGACGTCCTCATGGGCTTCTACCAGGAGGGGGAGGCCCAGGGCGGCTTCGAGGTGGGCATCCGCACCGCCATCCAGGGCATCCTCTCCAGCGCCGACTTCCTCTTCCGGGTGGAGCGGCAGCCGGGCAACGTCCGGCCCGGGCAGACCTACCGGGTCAGCGACCAGGATCTGGCGACGCGCCTGTCGTTCTTCCTGTGGAGCCTGCCGCCCGACGCGGAGCTCCAGGGGCTGGCGGAGAAGGGCAAGCTGAGCGATCCGGCGGTGCTGGAGGCCCAGGTGCGGCGCATGCTCCAGGACCCGCGCTCGGAAGCGCTGAGCACCCGCTTCTTCTCCCAGT
Organism: uncultured Gemmatimonadales bacterium; assembly: GCA_963720485.1. Lineage (GTDB taxonomy): Bacteria > Gemmatimonadota > Gemmatimonadetes > Longimicrobiales > Gaopeijiaceae > MFD05684-c1. Next base: position 2,751,773 of record OY970395.1, on the reverse strand, counting down.
GGCTCCGCCTTCAGGACCTGGACAAGGTGGCCCCCGAGCCCAAGCTGTGGCCGTACTTCGACGCCAGCCTCCGGGACGACCTGAAGAAGGAGACCCAGCTCTTCTTCACCCACATGGTGCAGGACGACCGGAGCGCCATGGACATCCTCACGGCCGACTACACCTACCTGAACGAGGACCTGGCCCAGCTCTACGGCATCCCGGGCATCGCGGGCGAGGAGTTCCGCAAGGTCACCCTGCCCACCGATCGGCGGCGCGGCGTGCTGGGGCAGGGAAGCGTGCTGGTCGAGACCTCCCACGCCGACCGCACCTCGCCGGTGCTGCGTGGCAAGTGGATCATGGAGGTGCTGCTGAACAGCCCGCCCCCGCCGCCCCCTCCGGGCGTGCCGGCGCTGGAGCAGACCGAGGGCTCGAAGGACGGGCGCGTGCTCACCGTGAAGGAGCGCATGGCGCTCCACCGGGCGAGCCCCGTGTGCGCGAGCTGCCACTCCAGGATCGACCCCCTGGGGCTGGCGCTGGAGAACTTCGACGTCACGGGTGCGTGGCGCCGCAACGACAACGAGAACCCGGTGGATCCCACCGGGACGCTGTGGGACGGCACGCCGCTGGACGGGCCTCAGGCGCTGAGGGACGCGCTGCTGAAGTACAAGATCCCCATCATGCGCACGATGACCCAGAACCTCATGACGTACGCCCTGGGCCGGCGGGTCGAGTGGTTCGACCAGCCCACCATCCGGGCCATCGTCGACCAGGCGGCGAAGAACGACTACCGCTTCAGCTCCTTCGTCCTGGGCGTCGTGCAGAGCGACGCGTTCCAGAGGCAGCAGGCGCCGGCGGCCACGGCCGACAGCCAGCAGGCGCAGGGGCGGTGATCAGCGTGCGAGCGGAAGGGCCCACACGGGTCGTGGAATCAACGCGCGAAATCCTCCAAGGACGGGTGGCATGACCTACCTCACCGGGAAGCACATCGAGCGCCGCACCTTCCTCCGGGGCATGGGGGCCGTGGTAGGGCTGCCCTTCCTCGACGCCATGGTACCGGCCGGCAAGCCGTGGGACAGCGCGAGTGTCGACCAGCCCCGGCTCATCATCATGGAGCAGAGCCACGGCGCGGCCGGGTGCAACGAGTGGGGCGCCACCCAGAACCTGTGGTCGCCGGCCGAGGTGGGGCGGAACTTCGACCTCTCCCCCACCTCCATGCGGTCGCTGGAGCCGTACCGCGACTACCTCACCATCGTCAGCAACACCGATGCGCGCATGGCGGAGGCGTTCGCGCCCCCCGAGATCGGCGGCGACCACTTCCGCTGCACCGCCACCTACCTGACCCAGTCCCACGCCAAGCAGACGGAGGGGTCGGACGTGTACGTGGGCACGTCCATGGACCAGCTCTACGCCCAGCGCTACGGACAGGAGACGCCCATCCCCTCGGTGCAGCTCTGCATCGAGCCGGTGGACCAGGCCGGAGGGTGCCCGTACAACTACTCGTGCGTCTACACGGACTCGGTGAGCTGGAAGTCGCCCACGGAGCCCCTGCCCATGATCCAGAACCCCCGGCAGGCCTTCGACGAGCTGTTCGGCGCCGGGGGAACCCCCGAGGAGCGGGCGGCGCGCGTCAGGACCCGGGGCAGCATGCTGGACGCCCTGGTCTCGCGCATCGCCGAGCTGCGCCGTGACCTGGGCACCCGGGACCAGGAGAAGCTCGACCGCTACCTGAGCAACGTGCGGGAGCTCGAGCGGCGCATCCAGCTCACCGAGAAGCGGAACTCCAGCGGGGAGGCCCGGGAGATTCCGGGGGCGCCGGCGGGCGTGCCCGACTCGTGGAGCGAGCACATGCACATGATGTTCGACCTCCAGGTGCTCGCGTTCGAGCAGGACCTCACCCGCGTCTCCACCCTGAAGCTCAGCCGGGACGCGTGCGCCCGGGTCTACCCCGAGAGCGGCGTCACCGTGGGCTTCCACCCCCTGTCGCACCATGGCAACAACCAGGAGAAGATCCTCGAGTTCGCCAAGCTGAACGCGTACCACGTGGGCGTGGTGCCCTACCTCCTGGACAAGCTCAAGGACACCGTGGAGGGCGACACGCACCTGCTGGACAAGACGGTGGTGGTGTACGGCTCGGCCATGGCCGACCCCAACATCCACAACCACCGCCGGCTGCCCCTGTTCCTGGCGGGCAAGGCCAACGGCAAGCTCCAGGGCAACATGCACATCAAGGCGCCCGACGGGACGCCCATGGCCAACGTGCTCCTGGGCCTGATGCAGGCGCTGGGCATGGACGACATGGAGAGCTTCGGCGACAGCACGGGCGCCATGACCTTCAACGAGCCGGGCCTGGCCACGACGAGCATGGGGTGAGGGCGGCTGCGGACACGAGGATGAGGCGGCGGGACGTCCAACGGAGAGAGGGGACATGAAGAAGGGGATCCAGCTGAGGAGCGGAGTGCTGGCGGCGCTGGGCGCCGCCCTGCTCCTGTGCGCGTCGACCTACCCCGACGCGCCGGTGGCCGACGCGGCACAGAAGGGTGACCTGACGGCGGTGCGCGCCCTGGTGACGGACGGCGCGGACGTGAACGCCGCCCAGGGCGACGGCATGACGGCCCTCCACTGGGCGGCGGTGAACGGTGACGTCCCCATGGTGAAGACCTTGCTGGCGGCCGGCGCCTTCCCCGACGCCACCACCCGGGACGGTGCCTATACGCCTCTGCACCTGGCCGCACGGGCCGGCCGCGCGGGCACGGTCGAGGCCCTCCTCGAGGGTGGCGCCGACGCCGCGGCGCGCTCCACCACGGGCACGACGCCCCTCCACTTCGCCGCCCAGGCGGGGGTGGTGGAGAGCATCAAGGCGCTGCTGGCCCACGGCGCCCCCGTGGACGCCACCGAGTCGGCGTCCGACCAGACGCCCCTGATCTTCGCCGCGGCGGCGGGCCGCACCGAAGCCATCGAGGCGCTCCTGGCGGCCGGGGCCGATCCCTCCCACACCACCGCGGTCGTCGACCTGGTGGCGCGCAGCAAGGAAGACCAGGAGCTCCGCAAGATCCGGAACGAGAAGAAGGCGCTGGAGTGGGGCCGGGAGGTGGTGCAGCGCGGCCGTCCGCAGGCGCCCCTGCCGAAGGCCGCCGCGTCGAAGGCGGCGCCCGGGAAGGCCGCGAAGAAGTCCGACGAGGCCGACGATGCGGCGGAGCCCAAGGAGCCCGTCCGGCCCATGGGCTTCATCGACCTCATCGGCAAGCGGGGCGGCATGACCGCCCTCCTGCACGCCGCCCGCCAGGGGGAGACGGCGGCGTCCGAGGCGCTCATCAAGGGGGGGGCCGACATCAACCAGCAGAGCGCCGACGGCACCACGCCCCTGCTCATCGCCGTCATCAACGGCCACTTCGACCTGGCCATGCGCCTGCTCCAGCTCGGCGCCGATCCGAAGATCGCGAGCAACGCCGGTGCCACCCCTCTCTACGCCACCATCAACCTCCAGTGGGGCCCCACGTCGTGGTACCCCCAGCCCTGGGACTTCAGGCAGCAGAAGACCGACTACCTGACGCTCATGGAGGCCTTCCTGAAGGCCGGCGCCGACCCCAACGCGCGCCTCAACTACGAGCTCTGGTACACCGAGTACAACACGCCCGACCTCTCCACCAGCCGCGTGGGTGCCACGCCCTTCTGGCGGGCCGCCTACGGCACCGACGTGGCCGCCATGAAGCTGCTCATCAAGTACGGGGCGGACCCGAACATCGCCACCCAGAAGAAGCCGGGGCGCTCCTTCTTCGCTCCCCAGCAGAAGGAGAAGCCGGAGGGCGCCTACGACGCGCCGCCGGTCCCCCCGGGCGGCCCCGACCTGTACCCCATCCACGCGGCCACCGGCGCGGGCTACGGCCTGGGCTTCGCCGGCAACGCCCACCGCCACAAACCCGACGGCTGGATGCCCACGCTGCGCTACCTGGTGGAGGAGCTGGGCGCCGACGTGAACCAGCGGGACGCAGAGGGCTACACGCCGCTGCACAACGCCGCGTCCCGGGGCGACAACGAGATGATCCAGTACCTGGTGGACCACGGCGCGGACGTGACCGTCATGTCCCGCGATGGGCAGAGCGCCGCCGACATGGCCAACGGCCCCTACCAGCGCATCTCGCCCTTCCCGGCCACGGTCAAGCTGCTGGAGAGCCTCGGGTCGGTGAACCACCACAACTGCGTGTCCTGCTGAGGCGAGCCGCCGCCTGAGGGGGCGTCGGACGGGGCGCTCCGCGGTTCGCCGCGGGGCGCCCCGCTCACGTCCGGGTCACGCGATCCACTTGGACACCGGCGCCCGGGCCTCCTCCAACGGCTGGGTGAGAACGTCCAGGAGGAAGGGTCCGGGCGCCGCCAGCGCCTCCCGCATCGCCCCGTCCAGCTCCCCCGGGTCCTCCACCCGCCGCGCCGCCATGCCGTACGCCCGGGCGATGGCCGCGTGGTCCGAGCGGGTGAAGTCCACCGAGTAGTACGGGTCGCCCCGGCTCTTCTGGCCGGCCTTGATCCAGCCGTAGCCCGCGTTGTTGCACACGATGAGCGTCACGGGCGCCTGCAACCGCACCAGCGTCTCCAGCTCGCCCGCGGCGATGCCGAAGCTCCCGTCCCCCATCATGCCCACCACCCGCCCCGCCTCGGGCCGGGCCGCCTGGGCCCCCACCACGGCGGGCAGCGCGTAGCCCAGGGCGCCGAAGGCCCGGGGCGACACGAACCAGCGCCCCGCCTCGGGAAGCCGCCAGTACGCCGACACGTAGGGGCACGGCGTGCCCGCGTCGGCGACGATGATCGAGCGCTCCGGAAGCGCCCCGAACAGCGCCGCCAGCAGCCGCTCCGGGCGGATGGGGCGCTCATCCGACGCGAACAGGGGCGCCACCTCCTCTTCATGGGCGCGCCGCGCCCCCTCGATCCCGGCGGGGTCCCAGCGGTCGCCGGCGCCCGCGGCCCCCGCGCGGGCCACCGCGTCCACCAGGGCGGCCAGCCCCTCCCGGGCGTCACAGACCAGGGCGGCGGCCGCCTCCTCGGCCCGGCCGATGGCGGCGGGGTTCGCGTCGAGCTGGAGAATGGTGGCGGCGCCGGGGGCCGGGAGCGTCCACTTCTCCGTGGTGACCGAGCCGCACCCGCCGCCGATGCGGAAGACCACGTCGGCCTTCCGCACCAGGTGGTGGCGCCACGGCAGCCCGCCGTTGCTTCCCACCACACCCAGGGCGTACGGGTCCGTCTCGGCCACGGCGCCCTTCCCCGACACCGACGTGGCCACGGGCGCGCCCAGGGCCCGGGACAGGGCAGCCACCTCGTCCCACGCCCCGGAGCGGAGCACGCCCGCGCCGGCCACCAGGAGGGGCCGGCGGGCCGCCACCAGCCGCTTCGCCACGTCCCGCACCGCCTCCGGGTCGGGCGCCGCCCGCTCGGCGGGGTAGCGGCCGTGGGCGGGCTCGCCCCGGGGGCGCTCCCGGGTGAGGGCGGCGGACTGGGTGTCCAGGGGGAGCCCTACCCAGCACGCCCCCAGGCTCCCGCTCGTGGCTTCCCGGAAGGCGTCCCGGGCCATGGCGGGGAGGTCGTCGGCGGTGGCGGGCGAGAACGTCCGCTTCACCACCGGCCGGAAGAGGGCCTCCTGGTCCATCTCGGTGAGGACCCCCATCCCCCGCTCGGCCACCGCCACGTCGCTGGTCAGGCACACCACCGGCACCGAGGAGCCGTTGGCCTCGGCGACGCCGGGCAGGATGTAGGTGGCGCCGCCGCCGCTGGGGCCTTCGCACACGGCGACCCGGCCCGACAGGCGGGCGTAGGCGTCGGCCATGAACGAGGCGCTGCGCTCGTCCCGGGTGAGGACGTGGCGGATGCCCGGAGCCCGGGCCAGGGCCTCGTAGAGGGGCAGGGAGGTGTCGCCGCACAGGCCGAACACCACGTCGACGCCGGTCTCTTCGAGGACGGCGATCAGCGCCTCGGCGCCGGTCCGGGGGGATCCGCTTGGGGAAGGCATGGCGACATCATGCGGCGGGGCGGGGGGTCAGTCCAGCTCGAGTGCCTCGGCCCGCTGCAGCTTCTGGTCGGGCTCCGGCGGGGGGGCGCTCCGGTGACATCTCCCCGCCGGCTGGGTATCATGAGCGGCCCCTTCCGTCTCCTTGGCCTCCCAACATCATGCGCCGCATCCCCTTCGCCCTGCTCCTCGGGCTCCTCACGGCCACCCCCCTGGGGGCCCAGAGCGTCTACACCCACGCCGACACCCTGCGGGGCTCCGACGGCCCCGGCAGGGCGTGGTGGGACGTGACCTTCTACGACCTCCACGTGGCGGTCAGCCCGGCCGACAGCACCATCGCCGGCTCCAACGGCATCACCTACCGGGTCACGGGACCGTCCCGGGAGATGCAGATCGACCTGCAGCGGCCCATGGTGGTGGACAGCATCGTCCAGGAGGGGCGCTCGCTCATGGCCCGGCGGGACGGGAACGCCTTCTTCGTGACCCTGGCCGCGCCCCAGCCCGTGGGGTCCGAGCGCACGGTCACCGTCTACTTCCACGGACGCCCGGTGGTGGCGAAGACGCCCCCCTGGGACGGCGGCTTCATCTGGCAGACGGACAGCCTGGGCGCGCCGTGGGTGGCCACGGCCAACGAGGGGCTGGGCGCCAGCGCGTGGTGGCCCAACAAGGACTACCTGGCCGACGAGCCCGACAGCCAGCGCATCGCGGTGCGGGTGCCCGACCCCATGGTGGACGTCTCCAACGGGCGGCTCAGGAGCACCGTGCACCACCCCGACGGCACCACGACGTACGAGTGGTTCGTCGAGGACCCCATCAACAACTACGACGTGGCGGTGAACGCCGGCTCGTACGTGCACTACGCCGCTCCCTACGAAGGGGAGAGCGGCACCCTGACCATGGACTTCTGGCCCCTGGCCTACCACCTGGACGCCGCGAAGGCCCAGTGGCTCCAGGCGGCGTCGATGATGAAGTGCTTCGAGCACTGGTTCGGGCCGTACCCGTGGTACCGGGACGGCTACAAGCTCATCGAGGCGCCCCACCTGGGCATGGAGCACCAGAGCGGCATCGCCTACGGCAACAAGTTCAGGAACGGCTACCTGGGCCAGGACCTGTCCGGCACGGGGCTGGGGCTCGCCTGGGACTACATCGTGGTCCACGAGAGCGCCCACGAGTGGTGGGGCAACAACATCACCATGAAGGACCAGGCCGACATGTGGATCCACGAGAGCTTCGCGGCCTACGCGGAGGGGATCTACGAGGAGTGCCAGAAGGGCCCGGAGGCGGGGGCCCGCTACCTCATCGGCACCCGCCGGGACGTGCGGGGCGGCGCGCCCATCATCCCGGACTACGGGGTGAACGCCGAGGGGTCGGGGGACATGTACTTCAAGGGCGCCAACATGCTGCACACCATGCGGCAGATCGTGGGCGACGACGCCCGCTGGCGCGACGTCCTTCGGGGTCTCAACCAGACCTTCCGCCACCAGACCGTCACGGCCGCCCAGGTGGAGGGCTACATGAGCCAGGCGTCCGGCGTCGACCTGTCGAAGGTATTCCAGCAGTACCTCACCACCGGCGACCTCCCGGTGCTGGAGTACGCCGTCCGGGACGGGACCCTCCGCTACCGCTGGACGAACGTGGTGCCGGGCTTCGACATGCCGGTGAAGGTGTGGCTGGGGGAGGGGCGCTCGACGCTGCTGCGGCCCACCGACGCGTGGCGCTCGCTGCCCCTGACCGGCGCGCTGGCCCTGGGCGACCCCTCCGATTTCGAGGTGGACCGGAACTACTACGTCAGGGCCAGGGACGTCGGCACCGACGGGCACTAGGAAGGCTCCCGGCCCGCGCCCTTCCTGCGGTGGCGCGTTCGCCCTCCCGGGCGCACCTTCCCGGGCTGTTCCGGGCGGGTGGTCCGCCCGCTCCCAAGAAAAAGACTGATCGAGAGCCATGAAGCGATTCCCTCCCGTCGCGCTCCTGGCCCTCCTGGCGGCCGCCCCCGTGGCCGCCCAGGAGGCGCCGTTCCCCCTGGACACCCTCAACGTGGAGGTCGTCTCCCGGGCGGCCCCCGCCCTGGCCGCCTCCGGCCGCTCCGTCCAGGTCATCACCGCCGACCAGATCCGCCGCGCCCCCGGCCGCACCGTGGCCGACGTGCTGGCGTGGGCCACGGGCGTCGACCTCCAGGCACGCTCCCCCGCCCAGGCCGACGTGGCCCTGAGGGGCACCAGCGCCGAGCAGGTGCTGGTCATGGTGGACGGGGCGCGGGTGAGCGACCCCCAGACCGCCCACTTCGCCCTGGACCTGACGCCCCCCCTGGACCGGGTGGAGCGCATCGAGATCCTGCGGGGGCCGGCGTCGGCGCTGTACGGGGCCGACGCCGTGGGCGGCGTCATCAACGTGGTGACCCGGAGCCACGGCGGGCCCGCCGCGTCCGCGTCGCTGGAGGGCGGCTCCTTCGGCACGGTGGGCGGCGCGCTCAGGGGCGGGGGTGCGGTGGGCGGCGTCGACGTGCGGGCCGGCGGCCAGCTCCGCCGCTCCGACGGGTTCCGTCCCGGAACCGACTACCGCACCGTCCAGGCCCAGGCCACCGCCACCTCGCCGGTGGGCGGCCGGGAGCTCCGGGTTTCGGCCGGGTACGCCGACCGGGACTTCGGCGCCCGGGCGTTCTACACGCCGGCGGCCGCCCCCTTCGACGAGCACGAGCACACGAAGACCGCCACCCTGAGCGCCGCGCTCGCGGCCCCGCAGGGTGCGGCCTTCTCGCTGGAGCCCACCGTGAGCGTGCGGCGCCACGACGACGACTTCATCCTCCTGAAGGACAACCCCGACTTCTACCACAACACCCACCGCTCGTGGCAGGCGGGCGGCGACCTGGTGGCCCGGGGCGCGGCGGCGGGGGCCCGCTTCGCCGCGGGGGTGGAGGGCTACGCCCAGCTCCTCCGGAGCAATCAGCTCGGCGACCGGGACGAGTCCAGGGCGGCGGGCTTCGGCGAGCTGGACCTGGGCAGGACCGGGGCCGCCACGCTATCGGCGGGGCTCCGGGGCGACTGGCACTCGAAGTACGGCTGGTTCGTGGCGCCCTCCCTGTCGGGCGCCCTGTGGCTGGCCCCCGGTTGGCGCGTGCGGGCGTCGGGGGCCCGGGCCTTCCGGGCGCCCACGTGGACGGACCGCTACTACGTGGACCCCTCCAACGTGGGCAACCCCGACCTGGCCCCCGAGCGGAGCTGGGAGGCGGAGGTGGGGACGGATGTGAGCGCGGGCCCCGGCCACCTGGGCGTGTCGGCGTTCGTGCGCCGGGTCGACGACCTCATCGACTGGGTGCGCCCCCTGGGCGCGGGCACCGACGTGCCGTGGCGGGTGGAGAACCTGGGGCGGGCCACCTTCCACGGGGTCGAGGCCGAGGCGGGCGCCCAGGCCCTCGGCGGCACGTGGACGCTGTCGGCCACGGCCACCTCCTTCAGCGCCGACCCCCACCCCGGGCTGAGGTCCAAGTACGCCCTGAGGCCGCTCCGCCACACGGTGACGCTGGAGGGCTCCCACCCCCTGGTGGCGGGGCTCGAGGTGAGCGCCCGGGCCCGCACCGCCCGCCGGGAGGGCGACCCGGCGTACTTCACGGCCGACGCGCGCCTCCAGGAGCGCTGGAGCGGGGGCCGGGTCTATCTGGACCTGAAGAACCTCACCGACGCCGACTACCTGGACGTGTCGGGGCTGCCCGTGGCGGGGCGCTCGGCGTTCATCGGGGTGGAGTTGAGCCGCTGAGGGTGGGGCGGTGGCGTTAACGGGGCGTGAGGGTGCGCCCGGTACCTTTCTCCCGAGGCTGGCGAGAAGGACTCGTCGGCGACACGCAGCATTCAGGAGAAAGGACCATGCGGTACACGAACACCCTTGCCACGTCCCTGCTCGCCGCCGCCCTTGCGGTCGCCCCCGTCCGCGCCCAGGAGCAGGGCGCGAAGGTTCCCGAGGCCCAGGCCCGGGCCACCGCCCTCCGGGAGGTGCCCGGAGGCCGGGTGTCGTCCGAGGAGCTCGAGCGGGAAGGCGGACACCTCATCTACTCCTACGACATCGTCGTGGCTGGAAAGCCGGGGATCGAGGAGGTCCACGTCGACGCGCTGAGCGGCGCGCTGCTCGCCCACGAGCACGAGAACGCGGCGGCCGAGGCCGGTGAAGCGCGCCAGGAGGGCCAGGCCGTGGAGCCGGGTGAGGCCGGTGAGCGGGCGGAGGCCGGCGAGGCTGCGGAGGCCGGGGAGCGAGCGGAGTCGGGCGAGCGGGGCGAAGCCGCCGAGGACCAGGCCGCGCTCCGGCGCCAGGCCAGGGTCTCCGAGGCCCAGGCCCGGGCCACCGCCGCCGCCCGCGTGCCCGGCGGCCGCCTCAAGGACCACGAGTTGGAGAACGAGGACGGCCGGCTGATCTACTCGTTCGAGTTCGAGGTGCCGGGGAAGAAGGGTATCCAGGAGGTGAACGTGGACGCCCGTACGGGAACGGTGGTGTCGGTGGAGCACGAAGGGAGCTGAAGCGCGAGCGGAGGGTGGGGCGCGGCCCCACCCTCCACCCCTGCCTCACAGCACGATCCGCCACACCAGCTTGCTCACCACGCTGGTGGCGGTGGGCGCCCAGAAGGGGTTCCGGGTGCCCGCGCTCTGGTTGATGACCAGGTAGAAGTCGGAGCCAGGCTGGGGGATCCAGTTGAGGCGGACGTTGAAGATCACGGCCTCGTCCTCGCTGTTCCACTGGCCGGCCACGGCTCCGAACAGCTTCGGGCTCACGGCCACGTCGAGACGGCCGGTGGCTTCATCCACCCTCAGGGCCTGGCCGTCCAGCGTGATGCGGTTGTGCACGAACTGGCCGCTCACCCCCAGGTGCTTGTTCGCCTTCCACGACCCGGCCAGCGTGGCTTCCAGCCGCTGCCCCGCGTAGAAGCCGCCCTCGTTGATCTCGAAGTTCCCCGACAGGCGCCGGCCCCGGAAGGAGTGGAGCTGGAGCTCGTAGCGGGTGCCCCAGTACGTCCCCACGGGAATCACCGTCCCCGGGAGGAGCTCGAAGGGCGCGTCGGGGTGCTCTGCCTTCCGCTGGATGTTGAACTCGAAGCCGTCGCCGCTCTTGAAGGTGGCCGCCAGCGGGATCGTCTCGGTCTTCATGGACTGGAGCGCGCCCGTGACGTCGTCCACGTACCAGGAGGTGCTGAAGGGCTTGATCTCGAGCTGCTTCACGAAGGGCAGGAAGTCGGGCCTCGGGTGGAAGGAGAGGCGGCCCTCGTAGAGCTGATAGCCCAGGCGGCTGGCGTACCCCACCCGGGGGTTGAAGGCCGAGTCGGCCCGGGACCAGTCGGCGGAGAAGTCCACCAGGTCGTTCGGGTACTGGATGAACGCCTTGTGGGCCAGCCCGAAGTGGCGGAGGGCGCCGGAGTCGTAGTTCTGGGCCACGGACAGCCCGGCCGCGAACGCGTGCCGCCCCAGGAGGGAGGACGTGGCGTAGCGGAAGTCGGCGCCCCAGGTGGCGGCGGTGCGCCCTGGCTCCTGCCGCCCCACCGCGAGCACCCCCACCGACGACTCCCCCAGCAGGTCCCGCTTCCAGCGCACCACGCCGAAGTCGGTGGCGGGCTCCCCGTCCGCCGCCTCGGTGCGCAGCGCCATCGCCCCCACGGTGGTGGCGCCCTGGGTCCCCAGGACGCGGGCGCCGGCCAGGATGGGGATGGGGGTCCGGTCCGCCGACAGCCCGATCCTCCGGCTGTAGAAGGGCTGCACGTCGGAGCCCAGGTCGAAGGCGAAGAGCTCGCTCCCCTCCAGGAAGAACGTGCGCTTCTCGGGGTAGAAGAGGGAGAAGCGGGAGAGGTTCACCTGCTGCCGGTCCGACTCCACCTGGGCGAAGTCGGGGTGGACGGTGAGCTGCACCTTCCAGCTCGGCGTCGGAAGGAACGCCAGGTCGACGCCGGTGCCCTGCACGCTGGAGCGGCCCCGGGCGCCCTGCCACTGGAGCCCTCCGCTCCCGTAGGGGCGCGCCTCCACGAGGCGGGTGCCGGACACACCGGCGACGCCCTCCAGGGTGCCCGCGCGGCTCAGGGTCTCCAGGCTGTAGTCCCGGGACCAGCCCTGCCACAGGGCCTGCTCCCGGAGGCGCGGGATGTCGCGCTCGAAGTTGATGCCCCACGCCGGGGCCCCCTCGCTGGGGAAGCGGAGGGTCGAGAAGGGGATGCGCACCTCCGCGAACCAGCCTTCCGGGGTCCGCCGGGTGCGCACGTCCCACACGCCGTCCCAGTCCTCGTTGCGGCGTCCCCCCGAGAGGAGGGCGTCGGCCCGGGCGCCGTTGGGGTTGATGACGAAGAGGTAGCCGGTACGGTGGTCGTGGAACGGATCCAGGACCACCTGGAACGCGTCCTCCGAGCTCCAGTCGAAGTCCCGGGCCATCTCGGCGGCCCGTATCCCCGACGGATCGGAGTCGTACCCCCAGAAGCCGATGTAGAGGGCGTCGGCGTCGAAGAGGACGGCCACCTCGGTGCGCTCGCTGACGGGCGCGCCCAGCTCGAGGTCGCGCTGCACGAAGCCGTCGACGTGCTTGGCCCGCCGCCACGCCGCCTCGGTCAGGTCGCCGTCGAGGTGGATCTCCTCGTCGGTGCGGAGGGCGGTGAGGACGGTGGGCTCGTGGGTCTGGGCGGAGGCCGCCCCGGCCGAGCACGCCAGGGCCAGGAGGCCGATGAGCGGGCTCCTGCGGGGAAGGAGGAATCCCATGGCGAATGTCCTGCGGCTCCCGGCCGAGCCCGCCTCCCCCTAGCGCTGCCCCCCGGGCGCGTAGACCAGGACCTTGAAGCTCCCCGGCACCAGGCTGGGCCGGCGACGCTCTCCGGACGGTGCGTTCGCGGGCGCCGGCTGCACCTCCGCGGCGGACAGGTAGATGCGGTGGGTGGTGGGGTCCAGCGTCATGGTGCGGGCCGTGGGGGCGGTCTGGATCGTCTGCACCACGGTGAGCTGGTCGGGCGCGTCCAGGTGGGTGACGGTGACCGTCCCCGACCCGCCGTTGGAGCTGAAGGCCTTCTTCGTGGCCGGGTCGAAGCGGGCGGCGTCGGCGCCCTCACCGATGGGCACCGAGCCCACCACCTTCCCGGTGGAGCTGTCCAGCATCACCATCACCTGGTTCTCGCACACGGCGAACAGGCGGTGGTCGGCCACGTCGATGGCCAGCCCCGAGGGCGACTCGCACGGCGCCATGGGCCAGGTGGCCACCACCTGGTGGCTGGCGGCGTCGATGACCGCCATCTCGCTCTTGTCCTCGATGTTGTCGTAGACCCGGTTGGCCGTGGGATCGTACACGGCGAACTCGGGCTTGCCCGACAGGGGGATGGTGGCCGTCACGGTCCCCTTGGCCGCGTCGATGACGGTGGCCGAGTGGCCCCGGCCGTTGAAGGCGTACACCTCCTTGGTGTCCGGCACGTAGATGATGCCGTCCGGGTTCTCCCCGGTGGGCACGCGGGAGAGCACCTTCAGGGTGGCCAGGTCCACCACCGCCACGTCGTTCGTGCGGCCGTCGGACGCGAAGCCCCGACCCAGCTCGGGGGCCACCGCCAGGCCGTGGACGCCCGGCAGCGAGTCGATGGTGCCCACCACCGCGTTCGTGGCCATGTCGATGGCCACCACGTTGGTCCCGTGGCTCACGTACAGCCGGTGGGCCGCCGGGTCTTCGGAGAGGTAGTCCCAGAAGCCGTCGCCGCCCACGGCGATGGTGGCCAGCGGGGCGTAGGGCTGGTTCGCCTCCACGGTCGCGGCGGGCGCCGCGGCGGGCGACGCGGCGGGCGACGACGAAGCGTCGGCGGCGGGCTGCTTGCCGCAGGCGAGGGCGGAGAAGGATGCTGCGGCGACGACGGCGAAGACGTGCTTCCGGACCATGCGTGCACCCTCCTGGGGGATCTTCGGACCTCCCGGGGCTCGGCCGAGGCGCCGCATCCCACGGAAGAGAAGACACCTATACGACCCCCCACCTGACGCCACGATAACAGGCCTCGGCGGCGTTCGGCGGCGGTGCGCTGTTCAGGGACCCCGTAGCACCCGGAGGAGCATCGCAATCGCGGTCAGGGCTCCGGCGTAGAACGACGCGACGTACGGACGAACCCGGGGCTGGCGACGTGCGCGGCCGCTCCCCATGGCGCAGGCGTACACAAAGGCCGGGGGCGCGTTGAGGAGCGTGAATCCCACCTGCACGCTGCCGTACCGCCGGGCGAGGCGGGAATAGCCGCTCAAGCTGTACTGGTACTGGTGGAAGCGGCCGCGGGGCCGCAGGCTGGCCTTGCTCACGTCCAGGATGCGACGCACCAGCTCGTCGTCGATGATCGAGAGCGGAAGGCTCGACACGATGGCGTCCACGCCGTCGAGCCCCTCCTCCCGCAAGACCTCGGGCAGCGCACTGGCGCACGCCTGCCGCACGACCAGGCGGGGGTCCGGGATCCGACGCCCCATCTCGACGAACGCAGGGTTCACCTCGAGGGCGACGAGCCGGGCGTCGGGATGCATTCGCTGGAGGATCTCCCGGGTCACGCAGCCGTCGCCCGGGCCCAGCTCCACCAGGGTCCGGGCGCGTTCGAAGTCGATCCCTGCCAGCAGGCGGTCCACCAGAAACCGGGAGCTGGACGTCACGGTGCCGGACACCCGGATGCTGGTGATGTGTTCGATCACGTGCGAGATGGGGAGGGGGGGAGAGGACGGTTTCCCCAAAGTGGGAGAACCCACCTTTCGCCACCATAACGGGGGGGCTACGGCACAGGGGTGGCTACGGCGTCTCTTCCCTGGCCAGCCGCCCCTTCCGGTTCCTAGGGCTCCTCGTCGGCGTCCCCGCTTCCTCCGCGGATGCGGTACGTGAAACTCAGCCGTACGCCGCTGGGCTCCCACGTCTCCTGCCGTGAGAAGGAGAGCGGGTCCTGCACCGTCAGCACCTGCCGCCGCGTGCTGAACACATCGGAGGAGTTCACGGAGAGGGTGGCGTTCCCGTCCAGGAAGTCCCGGGCCACGGCCAGGTCCAGATACGTGGTGGATGCCCGAGACCCCTGCACGGTCTTCTCCGCGCCATAGTAGCGCAGCGAGCCCTGAAGCCGGGCGCCGGCCGGAAGGTCCCACTCCGCCTGGAGCTGTCCGGTGAGGCGGTGGGTGTCGGCGCGGTAGACGGTCCCCCGATACGCGCCCCGGGAGCGGGTCCGGAAGAGGTTCGCCGTGGCAGTCAGCGTGAGGCCGTCCGTCACGTCGTCCTCCGCGGTCCACTCCACGCCCCAGTCCAGAGACGTGGCCAGGTTGATTGGCACGGTGCGGAGGACCCCGTCACCGTCGAGGCGCTGGAGCTCCTGGATGACCCCGGTGCGGTGGCGGTAGTAGACGGTGGTGAGGAGCGAGCCGCCCTCCCACCCCTGGAGGAACGCCAGCTCCCACGAATCCCCGTGCTCGGGACCCAGGTCCGGGTTGCCAGTGAAGCGGCTCCGGGAGTCGGAATACGACGTGGCCGGCAGAAGAAGGCGGGGGCCGGGACGGGAGATGCGCCGGCTGTAGCTCGCCTGTAGCGAACGGTCGCCACCCGTCTTCCAGGTAAGGAACGCCGAGGGGAAGAGGTCCGTGTAGGCGTGATGGGTGCGTCCTCCCGAGGCCTTCAGCCGCGTCCGCACCTGATAGCGCTCGGCCCGGAGCCCCACCTGCCACGACACTGCGCTGCCCAGGGTCGACGACACGGTGGCGTATGCCGCCTGGACGCCCTGGAACGCCCGGTAGTTGCTGTTGAAGGAAGGCAGCGAGGTCCATGGGCCACCGTCGGTGCGCTCGCGGGTGGCATAGCGGAAGTCGTGCCAGTCCCAGCTCGCCCGCACGCCCGCCTCCACCTTCCCGCTGTCCGCCAGCGGCCGCACATAGTCGGCGTTCAGGAGCACTCCGTCGCTCGCCCGGGCGTCGGTCACGTCGTGGACGACGGTGTCGCCCGGGGTCCCGGGGTCCGTCTCCCGGATGAGGGGGAGCTCCCGCTCGTTCGCGTGGTTGTAGTCGACGCTCGCCGTGAGCTTGTGATTGTCCTCGCCGAAGAGGTTCTCGTACTGGAGCGACGCGGTTCCGCCCGACTCCCCGCCGCCGATCACCTCGCTTCGGACCACCCGGTCCAGGAGCGCGCCGGCGGGCGTCATGTCGACGTAGCTGCCGCTCCACAGATCCTTCTTGGCCTCGAAGTGCCAGAGCCCGCTGACCGTGAGCGTCTGCCGGGAGGGGAGGTGGAGGTCGGCCCCAAGCTCCAGGTCGCCGTCCCAGTCGGTCTCCTTGCCGTCGCGGAAGCCGTGGTAGACGAACGCCGTGTCCGGAGCAGCGTAGCGCTGGAGGGTGCGGGTGTGGGCCGGGTCCCGGGCGTGGGCCACGCTCCCGTTGAAGAACCCATTCAGCGCCCCCGAGCGGTAGTTCACGGTCGCCGACAACTCCGTGGACTCGGGCTGCCGCTGCATGAGGCCTACCGTCCCGTGGAAGCCGTGGCCCTCCTCCTTCTTCAGGATGATGTTCACGATGCCCGCGTTCCCTTCGGCGTCGTAGCGGGCGGACGGGTTGGTCACGACCTGTACCTCCTCGATCATGCTCGCCGGCAGGCTCTGGAGAGCCCGGGAGCCGTTCTTGTAGACCGACGACGGCTTCCCGTTGATGAGGACCCGAACAGCGGAGCTTCCCCGGAGACTCACGGTGCCCTTGAAGTCCGTGGTCACCGAGGGGACGCTGTTCAGCACGTCCAGGATCGAACCTCCGATGGCGGTGACGTCAGCCCCCACCCGGTAGACCCGCTTCTCGAAGCCCATCTGGAGACGGGAGCGCTCGACCTCGACCACCACGTCGGAGAGTGGGATGGCCGAGGCCTCGAGGACGATGGTATCGAGCGGACGCCGCTCCCCGGGCGCCAGGACAAGCGTGTCGGCGAACGACGCGTAGGAGAGGCGCCGGACCCCCAGGGCGTAGGATCCCGGGGGCGCCTGGAGCGCGAACGCTCCCTTCGAGTCGGTCACCGCCCGGGCCACGGTGTCGGCCCGCTCCGGCGCCACCAACACGACCGAGGCCAGGGGGAGGGCCGCGCCGTCCGCCGACGTCACCTGCCCCGTGACCACGGCGTCCTGTGCCCGCACGGGCTCTGCCGCGGCGGTCAGGGTCACCGCGAGGGTGGCCGCCGTCAGGAGGACCCCCGGCGCGCTCGAGGTTGGGGAGGCGCGCTGCCCGCTCATGTCAGCGGATGCGATACGTGAAGCCGGGCCGCAGGAGCACGGCGGCGTTGTTGTCCAGGCTCACCGACATCGAGAGTTCGAGGCTGGAGAACAGCGTCTGTGCCACGCCCACCGTTCCCACCAGCTGGGCGCCCGCGATCTCGGAGGTGACGATGGGCTGCCCCGGACCGGGAGCGGGTTTCTCACCCTCTCCAGCCCCCGACGCGGTGCTCCCCAGGACCTCCCCGAACAGGTGCGACGTGGGCGTGAGGCCCACCTCTTCCGCCAGAGCGAAGTTGAAGATGTTGTGGACAACCACGCCCGCCGGCTTCCCCAGGATGGCGTACCCCACGTTGGCGTGGGTCGAGAAACGCCCCCTGGTGGTGCTACCGATCAGGTACAAGGCGTAGTCGCTCTTCCCCGTGCCGATGAGCTGATCCCGGGCGGTGGGCACCTTCACCTCCCCGGCGAGGGCCAGGGCGGGCCACGCCCCGCGTTCCTGGCGGGCGAGGTAGGTCATGGTCACTTCGAGGTCCCCGGCCCCGGTGGCGTTCCGGCCGCTGGTCGGCCGGATGGAGGTGTAGGGGACCGGTTCGGCCAGGAGCTCCAGACGGTGGCCGAGGCCGACCTCGAACGCCAGCGGCAGCGCGATCTCCCGCCCATCGCTGGAGGTCTGGAACTCGTAGCCGCCGCTCACGGTGACCACGCCGGGCGAAAGCAGCCGCGCGGTCTCGGTCTCCAGGGTCTGGGCAGAGGCCCTCCCGGAGACGAGCGGCAGGCACGCCAGGGTCGAGAGCAGGAGCACGAGGGCGTAACGGGCGGTCTTGCCGTGGTGCTGGATCATGGACATAGCTCACCTCCTCACTGCGGGTCGCGGTGGCCCCATGATGGGAGACGCCACCTTTCGTCCCGATAACGCCCAGCGACTACGGCGGCCCTCCGCAGCTTCACGCTTGCTTCCCGTCTCCCAGCCGCCCCTTCCGGTCCAGCAGGTGGTACAGCCCCGGCAGCACCAGCAGCACGATGGGCCCGGAGAGTACGAAACCGCCGATGACCGCGATGGCCAGGGGCTGCATGAGCTGGGCTCCCTGGCCGATGGCCAGCGCCAGGGGGGCCAGGGCGACGCTGGCGGCCAGCACGGTCATTGCCACGAGGCGGAGGTGGCCGCCCACATCCATGCCTCTCAGTACGTCTTCTCGATGCGGTCCACGTCCTCCAGGAGCCGGTTGGCCAGGGAGGTGGCGGTGGACGCGTCCTTCGAGGCGATGGCCCGCTGCATCCGGTCCAACTCGCCGATGACGGTGCTGTCGAGCTGGGCGTCGGCGGCCTTCACGTGATCGGCCACCGAGGTGTAGTTGTGGCGCACCTCGCTCACCGCGTCGTTGGCGGCGGTCCACTGCCCCTGCTGGGCGTGGTACAGGACGTCCCGCCCCGCCACGTCCATGTAGGCGACCGCGATCGGCACCTTCGTGGGGTAGGACGCCATCATGCCGTTCAGGAGCCGGCTCACGCGGTTGGCCGCCGTGAGGGCCGGGAAGCGGGCGCGGCGTCCGATGGCCGAAGCCAGCGAGTCCACGGCGGAGGCGAAGGCGTCCACATCTCCCGTGGCGGCCCCGGCCGAGGTGAGCTGGCTCCGGAGCCCCTGGAGCTGGCTGACCTTGGACCCGGCCGCGGACCAGCGCCCCGCCGGGATGTCGTCCTGGGCGTCCTCGGCCAACCCCTCGGCCTGCTCCATGGCGGCGGGCACGCCGGCGCTGTCGGTGGCGGCCGGGGTGGCTTGCCTCGCCGCCGGCGCCGCCGTGTCCTGGGTGGCCGCTCCGGCCTGAGCGTTCCCACCGCTCCCTTGGCCCGGGCTCCCACCACCGCCTCCGCACCCGGCCAAGGCCGCTGCCAGGCATATCAGGGAAAGCTCCACTGCGCGCTGCATCGCCGCCTCCCGATCCATGTTCCGGGGCCGGCCGGGCCCGAGCGGCGTCCGGCCGTTGTGGCGGCTCCGGGGAAGCAAGGCGCATTCCCGCGAATGTTATGTTATGGCGCCGTTATCCGGGCTTCGGGACACCTCCGGAGGAGCGGGCTGGAAGGGGCGGTTCGGCCGGGGCGGCGCCGCCAGTGGGGCGGCGGCGGCCGGTGTTATCGTGGCGACAGGTGATCTTCCCTACTGTGGCCCGCGGCACCTCTCTCGTGCCCCGATTCCCTCGGCGGAGAGCCGCTCCATGTTCGAGGCACCGCTCCTGCGCAGGGGAGCGGCCTGGGCCGCGCTGGGCGTGGCCGCGGCAGCGCTCCTGCTCACCGCACCCGGCCGCGCCGCCGCGGGCGGCTTCCTGGCCTCCCTCCGGATCGAGCGCCCCAAGGCCGTCTCTCCCTCCCTCACGCTTCCGACGGGCGCCGACCGGACCCTGAGCCTTTCCCAGCTCGTGGCCCACATGGCGGCCGACCACATCGAGGTCACCCGGGACGAGGCGGATCGCCCCGTGGCCAGCGCGGCCGACGCCGCGCGCGCGGTGGGGTTCGCGCCCCGGCTGCCGGCCTCCAGGACCGATGAGCCCACGTTCACGGTGACGGGGGCGCGCACGGTCACCCTGGATGCGAGCCTGAGGCAGCTCCGCACCATTCTCGGCGAGGCGGGCCAGTCCCCGGACCTTCCCGCGTCCCTGGACGGGATGCCCCTCTCCCTGGGCACGCCTCGGGGCATCCGGGCCCAGTACGGCCACTGCCCCGAGATGGATACGTCCATCCAGGGGCAACTCCAGGGGCCGCCTCCGACCACCGCCGCGAACGCGGACTGCGTGATCCTGACCCAGGTCCCCGTCACCGCGGCGGCGCTCCCCACGGGCCTGGATATCGACGTGCTCCTGGACGTGGCGCTCCAGCTCGCGGGGCTGAGCCCCGACGAGACGCGCCAGCTCCGCCAGGTGTTCGATGCGCCCACGGCGTTGAGCCTGGTCCTCCCCCGCTTCATCCGCTCCCAGGAGGTGGTCGACGTGGGGGCCGGGAAGGGGATCCTGCTGCACACCGGAGGTCGGCGGGGGCCCAGCTATGCCCTGGTGTGGGAGGCGGGGGGACGCATCTATACCCTGAGCGGATACGGGAGCCCGGCCGACGCCGTGCCCCTGGCCCGCTCCCTGAGCTGAGGAAGGCCGGCCATGGCCGCTCCCGACACCCTGGCCATCGAGACTCATGACCTCCGCAAGACGTTCGGAGACCAGGTGGCCGTGCGGGGGCTCTCCCTCTCGGTCCCCACGGGGGAGATCTTCGGCTTCCTCGGCCCCAACGGCGCCGGCAAGAGCACGTCGGTCAAGATGCTCCTGGGGCTGGTGAAGCCCTCCGGCGGACGCGCGACGGTGCTGGGCTCGCCTCCGGACGAGCCGGAGGTGCGCCGGCGCATCGGCTTCCTCCCGGAGGACTTCCGCTTCTACGACTGGCTCACCGCCGCCGAGCTCCTCCAACTCCACGGACGCCTGGCCGGGATGTCCCGGCCGCGCCTGCGGGAGCGGATTCCCGAGGTCCTCGAGCTGGTGGGCCTCACCGCCCACCGGGCGCGCCGGCTCAAGGGGTTCTCCAAGGGCATGCTCCAGCGGGTGGGCCTGGCCCAGGCGGTGCTCCACGAGCCCGACCTGGTGTTCCTCGACGAGCCCACCTCGGGCCTCGATCCCATGGGACGCCGGATGGTCCGGGACGTCCTGCGGGCCGAGCGCGCCCGCGGCGCCACCGTGTTCCTCAACTCCCATCTCCTGAGCGAGATCGAGATCACCTGCGACCGGGTGGCCTTCATGAAGCAGGGGCAGGTGGTGGCCACCCGGCGCCTGGGCGACGGGCCCCCCGAGGGCGTACGCGTGCGGGTGAGGGCGGGCAACGTCACGGCGGACGCCGTGGCCGGCCTCGGACGGTGGACCGGCGCCACCCGTGGGGAGGGGGGGCTGCTGGATTTCGGCGTGGCTTCGGAGTCGGTGCTCCCCGAGGTGGTCCGCCACCTGGTGGGATCCGGCGTCGACGTCTACGAGCTCACGACGCAGCGTACCACCCTCGAGGAGACCTTCGTGGAGATCATGGGGCAGGATTCGGGACGATGAGCGGGATCCGCATCATCGCGCTGGCGACCATCCGCGAGGCGGCGCGGCGTAAGATCCTGTGGACCGCCCTGGGCGCCGGCGCGGTGCTCCTCGGGATCTTCGCGGTGGCCCTCCGGCTCCAGGTGCTCCAGTTCCAGTCCCGGGCGATGTCGCCCTTCGTGCGGTACCAGGTGGAGAGCGGGATGCTCCTCATCGGCCTCTACACCTGCGACCTGGCCGCCGTCGTGCTCACCATCCTCGCCTCCATGGACAGCCTGGCCGGGGAGATCGCCGCCGGCACCCTCCAGGCCATCGCGACCAAGCCCCTCGCCCGCTGGCAGATCTTCGCCGGCAAGTTCCTGGGCTTCCTGGTGATGATCGCGGCCTACGTGGCGCTCAGCTTCTGGGCGACGGTGGGGGTGGCCCACGCCGTGACGGGCGTGATGCCCCAGCACCCCCTGGAGGGCATGCTCCTCATCCTGTTCGAGTGCGTGGTGGCCCTGGCGCTCACGTTCCTCTTCGGCAGCCGGCTCACCACCGTGGCCACCGGCGTCCTGGTGCTGGGGCTCCAGGGCGTGGCCCTCATGGGCGGGTGGCTGGAGCAGGTGAGCGGCTTCTCCCAGAGCGCCCACATCGTGACGCTGGCGGTGGCGTCGAGCCTGCTCATGCCCGGGGAGTCGCTCTGGCGCCGGGCCGCCTACGAGATGCAGACGCCCCTGGCGGGCTCCCTCTCGTTCTCACCCTTCGCGAACGTCTCCATTCCCAGCCCCACGGCGCTGGCCTACGCCGGCGTCTACCTGGCGGTGGTGCTGGCGGTGGGGGTCCGCCACTTCAGCCGCCGCGACCTCTGAGTCGACGCTGCGGCTTCTTCCGCCACCGTCCCGCCGCGGGCAGCGTACCGGCGAAGAAGCACGCCACTTGCAGATGAACGGCGGCTGGGCGAGTGGATAGCCGCTCCTTTCCAGGCTCGACACGATGCCGCGGCCAGGGAGTCCAGGGCGGAAGGGGACGAGGTCACGTTGCCGGAGAATCAGAGCATGTCTTCCAGGCTGTGGTGGTGGTGCGCGAGGTTGCCGCGGGGGTCCAGGAGCCGGTAGAGGCCGGGGAGGAGGAAGAGGACGATCGGCCCGGACAGCACGAAGCCACCGATAACGCCGATGGCCAGCGGCTGCATGAGCTGGGCGCCTTCTCCCAGGGCGAGGGCCAGGGGCGCGAGGGCGAAGGCCGTCGCGAGAATCGTCATGGCGACGGGCCGGAGCCGGCGGGTGGACGCCCGGACCCATGCCTCGGTGGGGGTGAGCCCGGAGCGCAGCCCCTCGCGTCCTTCGTGTATCACGAAGATGGCGTTCTCTCCCACGATCCCCACCATCATGATCGCCCCGACGTAGCTCGAGATGTTGAGGGTCATGCCCGTGAGCATGAGGAGGGCGAGCACGCCGGGCAGCACCGCGGCCGCGCACAGCGCCGTCACGAGGGGCGCTCGCCAGTCGGCGAACTCGAACAGCACGACGATCCCCACCAGCACGAGCCCTCCGAGCAGGACGAACAGCAGGTCGCGAAACGACTTCTGCTGCTGCTCGAAGAGGCCGCCGTACTGGAGGGTGACGCCGGGCCCCAGGGTCACGTCCCGGGCGATGGCCCTCTGGATGTCCGACACCGCGCTTCCCAGGTCGCGGCCGGACAGCCGGGCCGTGACGCCGATGTACGTCTTCAGGTTCTCCCGGTCGATCTCGGCCTCGGGCTCGCCGGTGCCGATGGTGGCGAGGTCCCTCAGCGGGATGAGCGCGTCACCGGACCGGATGCGCACGTCCTCCAGGGGGCCGGCGTGCTGCTCGAGCACGCGCAGGTCGTACATGCGGTCGCGGATGCGGACCTGGTCCACCACCGTTCCCAGGATCGCGGGCTCGACCTGGGCGTGGATGTCTTCGGTGGTCAGGCCGTGGCGTGCGGCCGCCACCGGGTCCACGCGGATGTCCAGGGCGGGGCCGGCGACGGTGATGCCGTTGAACACGTCCTCCACGCCCGGCACCGTGGCGATGGCCCGGGCGATGTTGTCCGCGGCCTCGGCCAGAACGCTGGGCTCGTCGCCGAAGATCTTGATGTCGATGGGCTGGGGCTCGCCTCCCGTGAGGTCGCCGATGTTGTCCTCGAGGAGCTGGCCGAAGTCCGTGTTCACCGCGGGCTCGACCTGGGCGAGGCGGGTGCGCAGGGCATCGATCACCTCGTCGACGGGGCGCCGCTCGTTCTGGGGCTTCAGGTTGATGACGTAGTCGCCCCGGTTGGGCTCCGTGATGAAGAAGCCGAGCTGCGTGCCCGTGCGCCGGGAATAGCTGGCGACATCGGGCAGCGACATGATGACCTTCTCCATCTGGTTCAGCATCTCGTTCGTGTCGGTGAGCGACGTCCCGGGCGGCGTCCAGTAGTCGAGGATGATGGCCCCCTCGTCCATGGCGGGCAGGAAGTCCGTGCCGATGCGCCCGTAGAGCAGCCAGCCCCCGGCGATGAGCAGAAGGAGCACCACGGGCGCGAGCACGGGGCGCCGCACGAAGCCGCGGGCCGCGTTCTCGTACGCCCGTCCCAGGGGACGCCCGATCCGTCCCATCCAGGCACGTGGGCCCGTCGGCGGGGCGCCGTCGCCGGCCCCGGAGCTCCTGGTGCCGCTGAAGCTGATCACCGCCGTGGGCACCACGAACACGGCCACGAAGAACGAGATGACCAGGGCGAGCGCCATGGTGAGCGCGAGCGGCTTGAAGAAGGCGCCGGTTACGCCGGGCAGCAGGGCGAAGGGCAGCAAGATGATAGTGGTGGACAGGGAGGAGCCGATGAGGGCCGGCAACAGGTTGCGCATCGCGGCGTCCGCCGGATCCTTCTCGCCGCTCGCGCGACGGTGCTCGATGTCCTCGATGACGACGATCGCGTCATCGGCGATGAGGCCGAGGGCGGCGGCGACGCCGGCCAGCGTCATCAGGTTGATGGTGGAGCCCGCGGCCCTGAGCGCCAGGCCGACGATGGCCACGGTGAGAGGGATCGTGGCCACGGCAACCAGGGCGAGGTTCAACTCGCCCAGGAACAGCAGGAGGATCACGGCGGCCAGGGCCACCCCGATGATGATGGCGTCCCGCGTCCCGTTCACCGAGTTGCGAACGAAGCGCGCCTGGTCGTAGAACGTGGACCACGTCACGCCGGGGGGGATGAGCCCGGGCCTGTCCTCGAGCGTCTGCTGGATGCCGTCGGCGATCTTGAGCGTATTGGCCGAGGGCTGGCGAACGATATTGACGAGGACGGCGGGCCGGCCGTCGTCCGTGGTGCGGATGTAGGAGACCTCGTCCGCCACGTCGAGCGTGCCGAGCTGGGCGAGGGTGGCCGGCGGCCCGTCGGGGGTGGGCACCGAGATGCGGCTGAGGGCATCCAGGCTGTGCACGCGGCCGTCCACCAGCGCCAGGTACAGCTCATGGTTCTGCTCGGCGAGGCCGGCGGAGAGGATGCCGTTGTTCGCCCGAATGGCGTCCACCACGTCTGCGGCCGAGAGGCCGTGCCCCTGCAGCGCCCGGGAGTCCAGCTTGACCTGGAACTCCCGCTGGCGGCCGCCCTGGATCTGGACCTCGGACACGCCCTCCACGCGCAGGAGGGCGGGCTTGAGCATGTACTCCGCCTGGTCCCAGAGCGCCGCCTCCGACACGGAGTCGGAGGTCAGGGCGTACCCGAGGATCGGGAACAGGGCCGTGTTCATCCACTCCACGTCGATGCGCGTCTCGCCCGGCAGGTCCGGCCGCACCCGCTCCGTCTCGGCCTGCACGCGCTGCAGCGCCACCTGCATGTCGGTGCCCCAGGCGAACTGGGCGGAGATCTCCGTGGATCCCCGGGACGTGATGGAACGCACCAGGAGAATTCCAGGGACCCTGCGGATGGCCTCCTCGAGTGGCCGCGTGACCGTCGGCATCATGCGCGCCGCCGGCTCGTCTCCGGCGTCCGCGATGACCTTCACGATGGGGAAGGTCACGGAGGGGAAGATGCTGGAGGGCATCCCGACGACCATGTAGACGCCGGCGATGGCCAGGACCGCGACGAGTCCGAAGATCGCCGCCGCGCGGCGGCGTGCGTGGTGGGCCAGGCTCATGGCGTCGCCCGGACCGGTGCGCCGTCCGGCAGGCCGACCTGGCCGGAGACGATGACCCGGTCCCCCACGGCGACCGCCGGGGACACGATCTCGACCTGGCCGTCCTGGTGCACGCCGGTCTGGACGTCGATCCAATGGGCCCTTTGGTCCGCGCCGACCACGGCCATGCGGGTGGAGCCGGTCACGTCGTCCGTGAGCACGGCGGCCTCGGGCACCACGATCACGTCGCGCCGCTGGGCCACCACGATCTGCGCCGTGCCGAACAGACCGATGGACAGGTCGGTGCGGGGAGGCGAGAAGTCGAGCCTCACCGGCACGCTCAGGTTCTGGCTCGAGGCCGAGGGGAGCAGGCCGTGGACCACCGCCGTCACGGAGCCCGGACCCGAGGCCGGCATGTCGATGGTGGCCCTTTGCCCTGGCCGAACGGCGGCGACGTCGCTCTGGGGCACCTGGGCGTCGAAGAAGACGGCACCGGCTTCCGCGATGGTCACCAGGACCTCCCCCTCGTCCAGGTAATCCCCTTCTTCGGCGGAGTGGGACAACACGGTGCCGGCGGCGGGCGCTCGCAGGGGCTGCACGACCAGGTCCCGTCGGGTGATTTCGACGGCGCGCCGCGCGTCTGCCGAGTCCGCCGGCGTGCGGGCCGAGGCCAGCATCTGCTGAGCGCCCTGAAGCGCCGCTTCGCTGTTCTTCGACGCCACCTCTGCCACGACCTGGCCGGCGCTGACCCGGTCACCGTCCGTTACGTGGAGCGCCACCATGCGGGCCGGGAAGGGGGCGCGCACCCGGTCCTGCCGGAGCGCCTCCGTCCTTCCCGGGCCGGCGACCGTCACGTCCAGGGAAGTGCGGGCGGCCGTGACCATGCCGACGGGCGTCGCGGCCAGGCTGTCGACCGCCCCGTTGGCCGCGTCGCCAGCGGGCTGTTCGCCGGCATCGCCTCCGCCGCCGGAGCACCCGGAGCCGAGGGCCACGAGAAGGATGATTGCGCCGGTTCGTCCTCTGCGTATCACTGTCCCCCCCACCGGATCAGGTTCGCGTTCGCGACCCGATAGCCGTAGATCGCGTCCAGTTGGTCCTGGAGCGCTTGGATCCAGGCATCGTAGGCATCCAGCACGTCCAGCGAGCCTCCCTGCCCCCCCCGGTACAGGCTCTCGGCCTGGAGGTAGGCGTCTTCCGCGACCGAGGCGGCCTGCGTGCGCGCCTCGTACTCCCGGTAGAGGCTGGCCACGCTGGCCGCGGCTCGACTCCAGTTCATCTGTGCGTTTCGGCGGGTCGCCACGGCCTGGTCGCGCGCCACGCCGAGATTGGCGTCGGCCTCGGCGATGCGGTTCCGGTAGATGCCCGCGTCCCAGAACGGCAGGGACACGGAGAGCGTCACCTCCGCGCCGGCGCCGGTTCCGTTGTTCATGAGGGCCACGTCCGATCCGACATGGGGCTGCACCCCGACATCCGCGTCGAGGGAAAGGCGGACCTTGCGCCCGGCCTGGGCCGCCTGCAGGGCCGCCGCCGAGGCCTGGATCTCCGCGTCGGATTGGGCCACGTCGGGGAGCGTCCCCCACGGAGCTCCCGCCGCGGGCGAGGGCTGGGCCGGCGCCGGCATGGCGGAGACCTCGAGGGGGTCGGCCGGTGCCCGCCCAAGGAGGTCGTTCAGCTCCATGCGAGCGTCCTCGACCTCACGCTCGGCCGTGGCGATATCGGCGCGGGCCGCCGCGAGGCGCTGCTGCGTGCGCAGCCGGTCCAGGCCGACGCCCTGCCCGGCGAGGCGCCGGGCCTCGATGACCTGGAGGTACGCCTGCAGCCGCTCGATGCCACGCTCCCGGAACGTCAGCCCGTCCAGGGCGTGCAGGAGGCGGCTGTAGCTGGCCCGCACGGCCTGGTCGAGCTCGCGGACGCCCACCCGGTATTGCAGATCGAGGGCGGTGGCTTCGGCGTTCGCCTGCGCCACGTTGGCTCGCAGCTCGCCGCCCTCGTACAGGGGCGTGTGGCCGAAGACGCCGAGGAAGGCATCGCTGCTCGCGTAGTCCTGGGGCGCGCCCGTGTGGACGTCGCCTCCCCCGGAGAGGGTGGGGTAGAGCTGGGCCCGGGCTTCTCCCGCCCGGGCAACCGCCGCCGCCGCCAGCCCTCGTGCGATGGGGAGCTCGGCGTTGTGGGCGCGGGCTTCGTTCAAGGCCGCCTCCAGCGTCAGCGTGCGGGTGCTGTCCGGCGTCTGGGCCCCCAGGCCGGAGCTCGTGAGGAGGGTCGTGAGGATGGTGAGGGCGAGGCAGAGCCGAGGGGCGGGGCGGGGATTCAGGGGAGCCTCCCCGACCGGGAGCTCCCCCGTGGCCACGATGGCGCGGGTGTCGTCAACGGCCATGTCTCCGGGAGCTGTGGGAACTCGGGAAGTGGGCCAGGCCGCCGTCCACTTCCCCTGTGCGGACGGATGAAAGATCGAACCTCCACCTTTCTCTTCGATAACAGGCGTGGCGCGCTCATTCGGCCTCGATGGGAAGGGTCACGGTCGCCCGGGTCCCGATCCGGGGCAGACGCTCCAGGTGGACCGTGCCTCCGTGGGACTCGGCGATCCAGTGGGCGATGGGCAGCCCGAGGCCGGCGCCGGCCGAGCGGGAGCGAGCGGGGTCGCCACGGTAGAAGCGTTCGAACGCACGTGCCAGGGCCTCGTCGGAGATGCCCGGGCCCGTGTCCTCCACCACGACCTCGCCCGTGGCACCGATCCGGCGGGCGGCCAGGAAGATGACGCCGCCCTCAGGGGTCGCGGTGATGGCGTTGTCCAGGAGGATCATGAAGAGCTGGTGCAGGAGCTGGGGGTCGCCCCGGACGGGCATCTCGTCCAGGCTGCTCACCTCCAGGGCGATGTCCTTCTGTCCGGCCAGGGCCCGGGCGGAGGAGGCGGCGTCCAGGAGCACGTCGTCCAGGAAGAGCGCCTCCCGCCGCTCGGGCCACGCCCCGGCGTCGGCGGTGGCCAGGGTGAGGAGGTTCGCCAGGATGCCGCCCAGCCGGTCCGTCTCCGCATGGATGGCCTTCAAGGTCTCCACGTAGTCTTCGGGGGAGCGGGGGTGGCGCAGCGCCACCTCGGCGTGGCCCTTGAGCACGGCCACGGGGGTGCGCAGCTCGTGGGCCGCGTCGGCCATGAAGTTTCGCATGCGCCCGAACGCCTGGTCCACCGGCCGGATGGAGCGCAGGGCCAGGAGCCAACCGCCCACGGCCGCCAGGAGGAGGGCGCCGGCGGCCGCGCCGCCGAAGGCCAGCAGCAGCCCCGGGTACTGGGTGTCGATGTCCAGGGCCTCGCCCACGGCGACGGTGATCCGCCGGTCCCCGTTGGCCAGGGTCACCGGCAGGGCGTAGGCCCGCAGCAGCAGGCCGTTGGGCAGGTCGAGGGTCCTCATTTGCGGCTCGCCCGACGCCGCCACACGGTCGGCGAGGAGGCGCACGAAGGCGGAGGCGGTGTCGGGGTGGAGGAGCCGGCCCTCCTGGTCGAACAGGTAGAGGGAGCGGTCGGGGATCCTGAGCTCGTCCAGGGCGTCCACCCGCACCGGCCCCGCGGGGCCCTCCCGCGCGGCGATCTCGGCCGCGGTGACCACGGCCGCCGCGGCCTTCTCCAGGGAGCGGTCCAGGGTGCGCCGCGCCTTGTGGGCCACCACCCACAGGAGGGAGGCGGCGAACGCCAGCAGGACCGCCCCGAACACGGCCACGTACCACGCCGTGAGGCGCACGCGCAGGCGGCGCAGCCCCTCGATCAAAGGCCGAAGCGGTAGCCGGCGCCGCGGATGGTGTGGATCAGGGGCCGCTCGCCCTCGGCGTCGATCTTCTTCCGCAGCCGGGCGATGAGCATCTCCAGCGCGTTGGAGAAGGGGTCGTGGTTCTCGTCCCACACGTAGGACGTGATCTCGCCCCGGCTCACCACCCGGTCCACGTTGCGCACGAAGAGCTCCAGCAGGTCCCACTCCTTGGCGGTGAGGCGGATGCTCCGCGTTCCCCGCTTCACGCGTCGGCTGCGGAGGTCCACCGAGAGGGCGTCCAGCTCGAAGGTGTCGGGCGCCAGCTCCGGGGGGCGCCGGGCCAGGGCCCGCACCCGGGCCAGCAGCTCCCGGAAGTCGAAGGGCTTGGTGAGGTAGTCGTCGGCGCCGCTCTCCAGCCCCTCCACCCGGTCCGGCACGGCGTCCCGGGCGGTGAGCATGAGGATGGGGGTGCGGATGTCACGGCCGCGCACGTAGCGGCACAGCTCCATTCCGCTCCCCCCCGGCAGCAGGATGTCCAGCACCATGACGTCCCAGCTCCCCATGACCGCACGCATGCGCCCCTCCCGGTACGTGGGCGCCGCCTCGACGTCGATGCCTTCGTCGGCGAAGCCCCGTTCCAGGATGCGGACCAGCTCCGGGTCGTCCTCCACGATCAGGATGCGCACGGCCGCACGATAACAAGAGCAGCTAACGCTGCGTTAACGTGCCGTCGCTCCGCCGGGCGCGAAGCCTCACGGAAGCGCATCGTCGCCCGACAGCCCCCGGCGCGCGATCCACGCGAAGGGGCGGCGGATGGAGAGCCTCAGGAAGAGGTCGCGCAGGACGACACGCGGTCGGCTCGAGGGAACGAACCAGCGGGCCAGCGTCCGCCCCGCCTCCTGGTCCTTCTCCACCACGGGCCGCATGCGCCCTTCGTAGCGGGTGAACGCCCCGGCGGGGTCCTCCGGCGTCCGGTCCAGCTCCTCGGCCAGCACCCACGCACCCGCCATGGCCAGCGACGCCCCCTGTCCCGCCAGGGGCGAGACGCACCAGCAGGCGTCGCCCAGGAGGCCCGTCCGCCCCCGGCTCCAGGCGCCGGGGAGCACCACCTGCTCCACCGCGTCCACGAAGAGGTCGGCCGCGTCGCCGCCGCCGTTCAGCAGGCGGGGCACCAGCCAGCCCAGGTCGCCGTAGGTCGCCTGCAGGCGGGTAGGCGCCCTCCCCGACCCCGGGTCCCGCTCCGCCTCGGCCAGGAAGAACGTGGCCACGCGCCCGCCCCGGATGGGGTAGACCGCCACCTGGCGGCCGGGGACGGTGAGGGTGCGGAACGCCTCTCCCACCTCCGCCGACAGCGCCGGGTCGTCCAGGATGTACGAGGCCATGCTGTAGCCCAGCGGCCGCACCGGCCGGACGTCGGGGAAGAGCAGCCCGCGGGTGGCAGAGTGGACGCCGTCGGCCGCCACCAGGACGTCGGCCTCCACGGCGCCGCCCCCGGCCAGGGTGGCCGCCACCCGCGTCCCGTCGTCGCGGAAACTTTCGACGGTGGTGCCGAAGCGCACCTCCACGTCGTCCGAGACCGCGCCCAGGAGCACACGCTCCAGCGCCCCCCGCATGAAGTTGAAGTGGCGGTCCCGGAAGAGGCGGCGGCGGAGCAGGGGGTAGGGTAGGGCGAAGCGCTCCTCCCCCTCCCGGTCCACGAAGGACAGGCGGGGGATGGGGTAGTGGATGCGGGCCAGCTCGGGGAGGAGCTCCATCCGCTCGGCCGCCGTGAAGCCGGGGCCGAAGAAGTCCATCATGTAGCCCTCGTCCCGCGGCGCCGGCGCCCGCTCCACGAGGTGGGAGCGGTGTCCCCGCCGGAGCAGCGCGAGGGCCAGGGAGAGGCCGGCGATGCCGGCGCCCGCGATGAGGACGTCCAGTCGCTTCGGGTCGGATGGCATGTTCGCTGCGGGCCCCAGCGGCTCGAGGATGCGGCGGGAGACCCCGGCGGCCGCTGTGACGTGGGGCTTTCCCGCCCGTATACTGATCCGTCCGAGGCTGCCCGGCATCTCCCCACCCGGAGGCTACCCTGGAAGACCGAGCCCGCACCGCCCAGCCCCTGCCCCCGCCGGAGCACATCCAGCAGGCGGGCTTCTTCGGCCACCCCCGGGGGCTCTCCACCCTCTTCTTCACGGAGATGTGGGAGCGCTTCAGCTACTACGGCATGCGGGCCCTCCTCGTCCTCTTCATGACCGCCGCCCTCACCGGCGCGAACCCCGGGCTGGGCTTCGACGACCGCAAGGCCGGCGCCCTCTACGGCCTCTACACCTCCATGGTCTACCTCCTGGCCCTCCCCGGCGGCTGGGTCGCGGACCGGATCTGGGGGCAGCGGCGGGCCGTGTTCGTGGGAGGCTGCATCATCGCCCTGGGCCACTTCACCCTGGCCGGGCCCCTCGTCGGGCTGCCCACCGTGGCGACCTTCTATCTGGGCCTCACCTTCATCGTGCTGGGCACCGGGCTCCTCAAGCCCAACGTCAGCACCATGGTGGGCGCCCTCTACCCCCACCCGGAGTCGGGAAGGACGCCCCACGAGCGGGAGGAGCTGGGGGCGCGGCGCGACGCCGCCTTCTCGGTCTTCTACATGGGGATCAACCTGGGGGCGATCCTGGGCCCCTTCATCTGCGGCACGCTGGGCGAGCGGGTGAACTGGCACTGGGGCTTCTCGGCCGCCGGCTTCGGCATGCTGCTGGGGCTCTACCAGTACCGGCGCGGCGGCCGCTGGTTGGGCGACGCGGGGCTCCTCGCCGACGAGGAGCGGGAGGGGCTGGCCCGGAGGAAGAGCCGCTTCTACCTGGTCGCCGGAACGGTGGCGGCGGCGGTGGCCGTCTTCGCGTGGCTCATGGCCTCGGGGACGCTCCCCATCGCCCTCGACACCTTCGTGACCTGGCTCGGCTTCGGGATCCTCCTCCTCACCATCCTCTTCTTCGCCCAGCTCATCTTCGACTGGAGGGTGGCGGCGGGCTTCCTCCTCCTGTTCGTGGCCCTGTCGGTGATCCTCGCCTCGCGCATGGCCGCCTCCACCGACGCCGGGCAGTGGGCCATCATCGTGACCCTGGCCCTCTTCATCCTGTCGGCCCTGGGGCTGCGGGTGGTGAAGGGGCAGGCGACCCCCGTCCAGAAGCAGCGCCTCATGGTGATCTTCTGGCTGTTCCTGCTGGCCGCGGTGTTCTGGTCGGGCTTCGAGCAGGCGGGCTCGTCCATGAACCTGTTCGCCGAGCGGCTCACGGACCGGACGTTCTTCGGGTGGGAGATGCCCACCACCTGGCTCCAGAACGTGAACCCCATCTTCATCGTCGTGCTGGCGCCCGTGTTCGGCTGGCTGTGGCAGTGGCTGGCACGGCGGGACGCCAACCCGTCCATCCCGGTGAAGTTCGGCCTGGGCCTGCTGGGCCTGGCCGCCGGCTTCTTCGTCCTCTCCTGGGGCGCCGCCTACGCCACCGGCGGGGCCCGCGTGTCGGCGGCGTGGCTGGTGGTGACCTACTTCCTCCACACCTGCGGCGAGCTTTCCCTGTCGCCCGTGGGGCTGTCGTCCATGACCAAGCTGGCCCCCCGGGACCGGGTGGGTCAGATGATGGGCGTGTGGTTCATCGCGTCGGCGCTGGGGAACCTCTTCGCCGGCCTGGTGGCGGGAAGCCTGGAGACCCTGGCGCCGGCGACCCTCTTCCGCATGGTGGCCATGGGCATCGGCGCCACCGGCGTGGTGGCGCTGCTGGTGAGCCCCGGGGTCAAGAAGCTGATGGGCGACGTGGACTGAGGCGGGGCGGGCTGGGAGGCGCAAGGGCAGGGTGTGAGCCGCCGGGAGCGGCGGCGGCACCCCGGGGCGGGGCATGTCCCGCCGGGAGCGGCGGCGGTGCCCCGCTCCCGGGAGGCGGCGTGCCGCCCCCGGGAAGAATCCGCCAGAACGAAGCGTCCCGCCGATTTCTGGCCGATCGTGTTCGTATAGCGGGAAGGATCGGGCAAAAATCCCCCCGGTCGCGGGTCTTCTGGCGGACTGTGTCCGCATAGCGGGAAGAACCCGCCAGCCGAAGGGCGCCGCCGTCGTTCTGGCGGATTGTTCCCGCTCGGGCCGCGTGACGGGTGGACCGGGCGGCCCGGCGCCTGGCGCGGCGCCGCGCCGCCGCCGCGCGCCCACCGCCGCTCCACCGGCCCGCGCCGCGCCGCCTCGCGCCCTCTGCCGCTCCACCGGCCTACGCCGCGCCGCCGCGCGCCGTCCGCCGCTCCACTGGCCCGCGCCCCCGCGCCACCGCCCGCCCACCGCCGCTCGGGCCGCGGGCGCACTACGCCGCTCCGGCGCCCCGCGCCGCCGCTCGGGCCTTTGCGCGCCACACCGCTCCCGCCCGCCCCCCGTGCAACCCTGCGGCCCACCAGCCCGTCTACCGGTCAGGGTGTCTACAATGTAAACAGGAGACGAGCCATGGGCTCCGGCGGATTCCTGGGCGAGTTCGAGCAGATGGTGCTGCTGGCGGTGCTCCAGCGGGGCGACGAGGCGTTCGCCCTCGAGGTGCGGGAGGAGATCGAGCGGAGCGCGGCCCGCAGCGTCTCCCGGGGGGCGTTCTACACCACCCTCGACCGCCTCGAGCGGAAGGGGATGCTCCGCTGGGACGAGGCCGTGCCCGAGGACCCCCGGACCTCGGCCCCCCTCCGCCGCTACGCCGTCACCGACCCGGGGCTCGACGCCCTGCGCGCGTCCCGGGCCGCGCTCCTGAACCTGTGGCGGGACCTGGACGGGCTCCTGGAGGAGGCGTGAGGGTGCTGCGCCGCTTGCTCCGGGCGCTCCTCCCGGGGGGCGTGGGCGACGCGGCCCTCGCCGACCTGGACCGGGAGCGGGCTGCGCGCACGGGCCCCGCCTTCCTCACGGGGCTCTGGTACGCCCGGGAAGGCCTCCGGGTCGCCCTCCGCCTCCGGGCCGCCCGCCTCACCGATGCGCTCACCCCGCGCCGCACCCCCCGCGGCGCCCACCGCCCCCGCCGCGAACGGAGCGACCCCATGGACCGCCTGCGCCAGAACCTCCGCTTCGCGCTGCGCCGCCTGCGCCGGAGCCCCGGCTTCGCCCTCGCGGCCGTGCTCACCCTGGCCCTGGGGGTGGGGGCCAACGTGGCCGTCTTCTCCGTGGTGGACGCGGTGCTCCTGAAGCCTCTCCCCTACGCCCACCCCGACCGGCTGGTGGCCCTGTGGGAGTGGAACCAGCCCCGGGGCAAGCGGGAGAACGTGGCCAACCCGGGGAACGTGCGGGCGTGGAAGGAGCGGGCCTCGACGCTGGAGGACGTGGCCGCCACCGCCTTCTTCGACCAGCCCATGCTCCTGGACGTCGACGGCCGCCCCCGGGAGGTCCTCGTGCGGCTGGCGACGGCGAACTACTTCGACGTCCTGGGGCTGCCGGCGGCGCTGGGGCGGACGTTCTCCCCCGGGGCGGGGGAGAAGGAGGGGGACGAGGTCATCCTCACCGACCGGTACTGGCGCGAGGCGTACGGTGCCGACCCGTCGGTGATCGGGCGCACCCTCGCCTTCTCCAGCGGCCTCACCGGCACCGTCGTGGGCGTGCTCCCGCCGTCGTACGTGATCTGGGGGGAGAGCTCGGACATGTACGCCTCCTTCGCCCTGCTGGGCGACCAGGCCAGCACGGGCCGGTACCTGAACACCATCGCCCGGCTGCGCGACGGCGCGACGGTGGAGCAGGCCCGGGAGGAGATGGAGGCGGTGGCCGCGGGCCTCCGGGAGGAGCACCCGGAGTTCAACGCCGGGTGGAGCGTCAACGTGGTGCCCCTCAGGACCCAGGCCTTCGGGGACGTGGACACCATCCTGTGGGTCCTGTTCGCGGCCGTGGGGCTCCTCCTCCTGATCGCGTGCGCCAACGTGGCGAACCTGTTCCTGGCCCGGGCCACGGCGCGCCGCCGCGAGATGGCCGTGCGCAGCTCCCTGGGCGCGTCCCGGGGCAGGCTGGTGGGCCAGCTCCTCGTGGAGGGCGGCGTGCTGGCCGGGCTCGGGGCGGCGGTGGGGGTGGCGGTGGCGTGGATCGCCACGCGGGCGGTGGCCACCCACCTCCCGGCGGCCTTCCACCTCCCCCGGGTGGAGGAGGCCGCCGTGAACGGCCGGGCCCTGGCCTTCGCGGTGGTGGTGACGACGGTCACGGCGCTCCTCTTCGGCCTCGTCCCCGCCCTCCGGGCGTCCGAGGCGGAACCGGGGGAGGCGCTGGCGGCGGAGGCCCGGGGCCCGGGGCGCCATGCCGGCCGGGTCCGCTCGGCCCTGGTCGTGGCGGAGGTGGGCCTCTCGGTGCTCCTCCTGGTGGGGGCGGGGCTGCTGGGCCGGAGCCTGGCCGCCCTGACCTCCCAGGACCTGGGCATCCGCCCCGACGACGTGCTGACGGCCCGGCTGTCCCTGGGAACCCCCCTCTATCAGAAGAACGCGGCCAGGGTGGCCTTCCTGGAGGCGTACAGCGACCGCGTCGCCGCCCTCCCCGGGGTCCAGGCGGCCGGCATGGTCCCCTTCCTCCCGCTGGACGGGCTCGGCTCGGCGACCGCCTACTGGGCCGGCGACGCGCCCACGCCGCCGCCGGGCGAGCGGCCGGTCACCGACGTGCGCGCGGTGGCCGGCGACTACTTCGGCGCCATGGGCATCCACCTCCTGGAGGGGCGCACCTTCGACCGGCGCGACGGGGCCGACGCGCCGCGCGTGGTGGTGGTCAGCCGGGCGCTGGCCCGCGAGGTGTGGCCGGGGAAGGATCCCCTGGGGCGCCCCCTGGTGCTGAGCTGGGGCGACCCCAACCCCGTCGCCACGGTGGTGGGGGTCGTGGACGACGTGCGCCTCGCCGACGTGGCGACCGAGCCGCGGGCGGCGGCCTACTTCCCCGTGGCCCAGCTCCCCGACTTCGGCGCGTACTACGTGGTGGTGCGCTCCACGCGGCGCCCCGCCGACCTGCGAGCCGACCTGGAGGCGGCGCTCCACGACGTGGACCCGACCCTCGCCCTGAGCGACGTGCGGGTCATGGACAGCATCGTGGGCCGGGCCACCGCGCGGCCCCGCATGAGCGCCGTGCTCATGGCGGCCTTCGCCGCGCTGGCGGCGGCCCTGGCGGCCGTGGGCCTCTACGGCGTCCTCGCCTACGCGGTGGCCCAGCGGGTCCGGGAGATCGGGCTCCGGGTGGCGCTGGGCGCCCGGCCGGGAAGGGTGGTGGGCCGGGTGGTGGGCCAGGGGATGGGGCTGGTGGCGGCGGGCCTCGCCCTGGGGCTGGGCGTGGCGGTCTTCGCCTCACGTGCCCTGGCCGGGCTGCTCTACCAGGTGGCGCCCACCGACCCCGTGGCCCTCGCCGGGGCGGCGGCCTTCCTGGCGCTGGTGGCCCTGGCGGCGTGCGTGGTGCCCGCGTGGCGCGCCGTCCGGGTGGACCCCGCCGAGGCGCTCCGGGCCGACTAGGGGCCGGACCCGGCGGGGCGCGGGGTCCGGGGGGCGCGGCCGCCACCCTCCCGGACCCCGTTCCTCACTTCTCCAGGTGCTCCCGGAAGAACGCCAGCGTCATGGGCCACGCCTTCTGGGACGCCAGCATATTGGCGCCGTCCTGCCCGTCCTGCACCCGCAGGAAGGCGTGCCCCGCCCCCTCGAACACCTCCGGGTGGAACGACTTGCCCAGCCGCTGCATGGCGGCGAGGGAGGTGGGGAGTGTCGACGTCACCCGGTTGTCCGACCCTCCGTAGAAGGCCAGCACCGGCGCCCCGATGTTGTCGTAGCCGCCCTCGGGGGCGGTGCCGTAGTAGACCACGGCGGCGTCCAGGTCCGGGTCGGCGGTGGCGAACTGGAAGCTGGTGGTGCCGCCCCAGCAGAAACCCACCACCCCCACCTTCTTGCTGGCGGCGGGCAGGCTGGTGCCGTAGGCGGCCGCCGCTTTCAGGCGCCGGTCCACCTCCTCCTGGGGGAGGTCCCGGATGGCCTCCACCACCGCCTGCCGGTCGCCCAGGGACTCGGTGCCGCCGCCCCCCGGGCCGTGGCCGCTCAGGAGGTCGGGCGCCACGGCGATGAAGCCCTCCGCCGCCAGCCGGTCGGCCACCCCGTGGACCCAGTCGCTCATGCCGAAGATCTCGTGGATCACCACCACCACCGGCGCCGGGTCGGAGCGCTGGGGGTAGACCACCCACGCCGACACCTTGTCCCCGCCGCCGGCGTCGTACGTCACCCACTCTCCGTGGCGGGGGGAGGCGTTGAGGACGGCGCGGGCCGACGCCTCGTCGGGGGGCAGCTCCTGGGCGGCCACCCGGGCGGGCGTCGCCGCCAGGGCCGACGCCAGCAGGGGCGCCAGGAGGATCGGGGCAAAGGAGGATCGCGTGGGCATGTGCGGCTCCGGGACGCGGGTTCTTCGGTGGATGCCCCAACATACGCGTCCTGCCGTTCCGGCGGGACCATCCGGCAGGGTGGTGTCCAATTGTTGCGCACTGCCGTACCGCCAGGAGGACGCCGGCCCGGGGGGCGGCCCGGGGCCCCGGCTCGACCCCGGGTCGATCGATCTTTGTTACAAAGCCGCGCCGCCCCCTGGGAGCAAAAGATCCTCCATGGTTCCTTTTCTCTTCGGTTTCGGCCTATATTCGGTTCAGGGCCGTGCCATGGCCCGACCCCTGCATGGGAGGCGCGCCGAACGGGCGCCCTCCGAGGGGCGCAGACCCGAGACGGACACAACGGACGACATGAACGAGCGACGGATATCATGGGGCGAGAGCGTCAGAAGAACCGAGCCTACGGCCGCGCGGCGAAAGCGTCGATCGCGCTAGCGCCGCTGCTGCTCCTCTCGGCGGTGGCGTTCACGTCCCCGCCCGAGGCGCCGGTGCGGCGCGATCCTTCTTCCCCCGAGCGAGCCCTGGGCGACATGGAGGTCCAGCTCGCCGTGATGGACCGGGGCCTGGCCATGGCGGATTCCTTCTACGTCCGCCAGGTGGAGCCCGTGGAGCGCATGCTCCGCCCGTACGACAAGGATGAGGCGTGGGTGCGACAGGTGGCCTTCGCCCTGGTGCGCGAGGGGCGCAGGGCCGGGATGGACCCCCGGGTGCTGGCGTCGGTGGTGCTCGTGGAGAACCCCTGGCTGGACACCGATATCAAGAGCCCCCAGGGAGCGGTGGGCCTCATGCAGGTGATGCCCTTCCACGTGGGTCGTTGGCCCGACTGCCCGTCCAGGGACCTCACCGACCTGGACGCGAACGTCTGCTACGGCGCCCACATCTTCAAGGCGGAGCTCGCCCGCACCGGCGGGGACGTCGACCAGGCGCTCCTGGCGTACAACGGCTGCGTGAGGGGGACCAACACCCCCGACTGCCACCAGTATCCCTCCCACGTCTACTCCCGGGCCGGGCGGGCGGCGCTGGCGACGTGGCTGCGGGGCGGTAGGTAGAGCGGTGAGGGGGCGGGGCCCCCTCCAGGCTTCTGCGGTGTAGGAGGGTGCATGGAACGGATCCGCATCCCCAACGACGCCACGTACTCCCCGGTGGCGCTCACCGACCTCCTCCTGGCGGCGCCCCTGGCCTCCCGGCTGCTCCTGGGCGCCTCCCTCCCGGGGCGCGTGCTCCAGGCGGCGGCGCTGGGCGCCTACGCCGGCAGCTCCTTCAAGGACTGGCTGGCGCGCCAGGACGCCCGGCGCATCGACTTCCTGGAGGCGTTCGGGGCCGACGTGTTCGACCTCGAGGCGATGCCCCGCTCCCGGCGCCTCGGGGAGATGGAGGAGCTGGCCGAGCACCTGAACGACGGCTGGACCGCCGAGCGGCCGCCCCGGGCCGAGCTGGCCGAGATGGCCGACCACCACCTCACCTCCTACGTGGCGTCCATCACCGGGCAGCGGGTGGAGACCAGCACCGAGGTGCGGAGCTTCTCCCTGGCGATGGTCATCTTCCCGTTCGCGTACGGGGCGTGCGACATCGTCTCGGGCGACGTGGCCATCTTCAAGGACACGGGCATCTTCGAGCCCCACGTCATCGCCCACGAGTTCTGCCACCGGAAGGGGTACTGGAAGGAGCTCCACGCCCAGGCGCTGGCCTACCTGGCGCTGCGCCACTCGGGCGAGCCCGTGCTGGTGCAGGCGGCCCGGGCGGAGCGGCTCCACCGCCACCTGCGCACCCTGGCGGGCGACGACCACGACCGCTTCGTCTCGCTGCTGGACGCCCTGCCCCTGAGGCCCGAGCTGGATAAGGCGTTCCGGGCCCTGAGGCCGCCGCCGGGGGCGTACGAGTCGGCGGTGGGCGTCTTCATGCGGGGCCTCTACGACCAGCGCATGAAGCTCACCGGCCAGAACGGCCTGTCCGACTACGACGAAGGGTTCACGAACTTCCTGTGGACATTCTCCCGCAGCGGCGCCGCCCG
Organism: uncultured Gemmatimonadales bacterium; assembly: GCA_963720485.1. Lineage (GTDB taxonomy): Bacteria > Gemmatimonadota > Gemmatimonadetes > Longimicrobiales > Gaopeijiaceae > MFD05684-c1. The sequence goes on along the minus strand of OY970395.1, from coordinate 2,712,385 downwards.
CCAGGATCCCTCCCAGGCCACCACCCTGTGACGCGGCTGGCGACGGGACCCCGGGACTCCTAGCCCAGCGCCAGCTCCGTCTGGCCCCGGGCGTCGTGGGGCCGCCGGAACGCCTTCGTGGAGAGGGCCACGCCCGGGGCGTCGAGCCCCGCCTTCCGCTTCGCCACCTCGAACATCGTGCGGATCTGGTCCGCGAAGGGCCCTCCCCCCCGGGCCCGGTGATGGTAGGCGCTGTCGTAGAGGCGCCCGCCGTGGAGCGCTCGCAGGCGGTTCAGCACCTTCTCCTTGCGCTCCGGCACGTGCTGCTCGAGCCAGCGCTCGAAGAGGGGCCCCACGGCGTGGGGGAGGCGGAGCGTGACGAAGCTGGCGGTGCGGGCCCCCGCCTCCGCCGCCGCCTCGAGGATGGACGGCAGCTCGTGGTCGGTGAGGCCGGGGATGACCGGCCCCACCATCACCCCCACCGGCACGCCGGCGTCCGCCAGCACCCGGATGGCGTCCAGCCGCCGCTTCGGCACCGACGTGCGGGGCTCCATCAACCGCTGGAGCTCATTCCTGAGCGACGTCACCGACAGCATGACGGCCACCGCTTCGTGGGCCGCCAGCTCGGCCAGGAGGTCCACGTCCCGGGTGACGAGGTGGTTCTTGGTGATGACGCCCACCGGGTTCCTGAACTCCGCCAGCACCTCCACGATGCCCCGGGTGACGCGGAAGCGCCGCTCCGCCGGCTGGTAGGGATCGGTGGCGCCCGACATCATGAGGGGCTTCGGCTCCCAGCGGGGCGAGGCCAGCTTCTTCCGGAGCAGGGCCGGCGCGTCTTCCTTCACCACGATCTTCGTCTCGAAGTCCAGCCCGGCCGAGAAGCCCAGATACTCGTGGTAGGGGCGGGCGAAGCAGTAACAGCACCCGTGCTCGCACCCCCGGTATGCGTTGATGCCCACGTCGAAGCCCACGTCGGGGCTGTCGTTGTGGCTGAGGACGTCCCGGGTGGCGTCCTTGTAGAAGGTCGTGCGGGGGGAGGGGTCCTCGCCCTCCGCCCACGCGTCGCGCTCCACGGCCAGCGGCTCGAACCGGTTGGGTGGGTTGTGGGACGCGCCGCGGCCGTGGATGGGAAGGGAGCGGGCCATGGGTGACTTCTTCGGGTTATGTTCGGTACCGCTTCCCGAAGCTACCCGGGCGGGGCCGCCGGCTCAACCCCACACGCGAAGAGGCCCCGCCGGCGTGGCAGCCGGCGGGGCCTCTTGGGGAGCGGGTCCCGGCTCCCTCAGGTCAGCTCGATCTCGTAGCCGACCCGCCACAGGGGCATGTTCTCGGGGTCGTCGGAGCCTTCGTCGCCGGGCTGGTAGAAGCCCACCCACGAGGCTGCGTCGCCAGCGAACTCCCGCCGGTAGTCGTCGAGCTGGTCGTTGGCGCTGAGCTGGTCGATCTCCTCGCCGAAGAGCTCCACCACGAGCTTGTCGGCCGCGGGGCCCTCGTAGAGGATCTTGTCGATCTTGTCCACCTTGCTGAAGCGCGGGTGGTCCGAGATCTCCCAATGGCCCTTCTCGGGGAACTTCGCCTCCGAGATCTGGTCGCCGCTGGTGACCCGTGAACGGAACCGGAACTCTCCGTGATCCTTGAAGAAAGGCTCGAGCTTGTCCTTGATCTGGATCCACCGGAGGACAACCCGGACCCGCTTCCCGTCGTTCTGCCCCATGAGCGCTCCTGTAGGGTGGGGTTTTGAGCGGCATGATGAATAGGTTTCGCGCCCGGGGTGGTCAAGTGGCTCCGGCGCCTCTGCAGGAATGGAGACGCTTGTCAGCCGAGGAGTTTCAGGCTTAGCTTTCCTCCATGGACGGCGGGCGGCACCGCCCCCGCCTCCTCAGGGTCCGGATTCCCTCGGGCCCCGTCGGTTCGCCCGGCCCAAGGCCGGTGGCTGCGTAGGGAAGAGCACCTTCCTAACCGACGCCCACCTTTTGTCAGATCCCCTCTCCAGCTCGGATCGGTACCGCGGCTCCCCGTGGGGAGGCCCTGCGGCGAGCGTGCTTCCGGCCGCGCCTTCGGGCGCGTGGAGAAGGGTGGTCGACGAGGTGCTGGCCGATGCGGTTCCGCTTCCGTTATCTCGATCCCAACGGGTCCGAGGTCCAGGTCGAGAACATCGAGGGGCTGAGGGAGCGCCTCGACTCCGGTGACGTCACCCCCGACACCCTTCTCCATGACGCCCTGACCGGCGAGTGGGCCCCGCTGCGTGCCCACGCGGTGGGCAGGCTCCTGCACGACCTGGGGGCCGGGGCACCCGACGCGCCCGTGAAGGAGCCGTCTCCTCCCGATGATCGGCCGAAAGAGGAGAAGGGAGCGGCGCCACCCGCCGCCGGATCCCTGGACCTGCCGGGGCTGGACGACCTATCCCTGACCCTCTCTCCCGAGCACGTCTCCCCCTCGGCGGAGGACACGGTGCGGGAGCTGCTGAAGGAGCGGGAGCGGGAGCGGGACGGCGGGGGCGGGCCCGCCGGCGTGGCCACCCCCGAGCCGTGGCACGGGGGTGTGGTGGTGGAGCACGTGGTGGAGCCCTCGGCGTCCGATGCCCCTGCGGCCTTTCCCGCCTCGCCGACCGGGGCTTCCGCGCCCCGAGACGCTGCACGCCGGGAGAGCCGCTCCCCGGCCCGGGTCCCGGTGATGCCCCCGCCGCGCCGCCACCGCCGCGGCGGAGGTCGCCTCATGGTGGCGGCGGGCAGTGCGGGTCTCCTCGCCCTCCTGGTCTATGCGGTGGCGTGGAGCGACGACGGCCCGGCCACCCCCGCCGAGGTGGCCGTGAAGGCCCCCTCCGTGCTGTCGGCTTCCTCCCCGGCCAGCGAACCGGTCCGCGCCGCCTCCCTCCTGGGCTCCTCCGAGAAGGTGGCCCTGGGCGACATGGTGGAGGCGCTGGACAGCGTACGCCGGGCGCGGGATCTCCAGAACGTTCCCACGAACTGGCTCGATGGGATCTACCTGGCCAACGCCAGCCACTATCCCGAGGTGCGGGCATACTGGGAGCGCTACCAGCGTTTCGTGGACGACGTGCAGCAGACGGACACGGCCCTCTTCCGTCAGAGCTTTGTCCGGCGCCTGGAGGCCGAGGGGGTCCGCGGCCCCATGGTGTCCATGCGCCTCGCCCGGGCCATCCAGGCGTTCGACGCGAGCCAGCCCCGGCGTGACACCATCTACGCGGCCATGGAGGAGCTCGCCGGGACCTCCCTGGAGCTCCACGACCTCCTGGTGGAGCGGGAGGCCGACATCCACTACGCCCCCGTGCTCCCGGACCGGGTATCCCGTGATCCGGTGGTGGAGGCGGTGGTGGACGACCCTGCGCTCCACGACCACATGTGGACGCTGTTGGACCGCATTTTCAAGGACCTCTCGGTCCTCAACGGCGGCGCGCCGGGGACGCGGGACGCTCTCACCACCCGGGCTCTCGAGGGCATCCGGCCGGCGGGCGGCTCCTAGGCGAGAGCTGAGGGAGGGCGCCGCCCTTCCCGCGCCCGCCCGGCCTCGTACCTTCCTCCCCATGATCGTCGTCGTGGGGGGAGGGGATCAGCGGGCTGGCGGTGGCGCACCATCTGGCGCGCCAGGGCACGGACGTGCGCCTGTTCGAGGCGGCGGACGAGCCCGGCGGCGTCATGCGGAGCCGCACCGTGGACGGCCACGTCCTGGACCTCGGTCCCCAGCGCACGCGCCTCACGGCGGACGTCCACGCCCTCGTGCGGGAGGCGGGCATCGAGGACCGCATGCTCCGCTCCCGGGGCGACCTGCCCCTCTTCGTGTACCGGGCGGGCAGGCTCCGGCGGGCGCCCCTGTCGCTGAAGGCGGCGCTCACCACCGACCTCTTCGGCCCCGTGGCCAAGCTGCGGGCCCTGCTCGAGCCCTTCACCAGCGGCCCCCGGCAGGACGAGACGGTGGAGGCGTTCTTCGTGCGCAAGTTCGGCCGGGACGTCTACCGCTCTCTCATCGCCCCGCTCTACGGCGGGCTCTACGCCTCCGACCCCGCCCGCATGATGGTGCGCCACGGGCTGGCTCGGACGCTCCGGGAGTTCGGGGTGGAGAAGGGAAGCCTCCTGCTGCGCCTGGCCCGCAGGGGTGCCGAGGCGCGCAAATCCATCGACGCGATCTCCTTCCGGGAGGGCATGGGCGAGCTCCCCCGGGCGCTCGCCCGGGGTCTGGGGGACCGGGCGCGCCTGGGCACCCCCGTCACCGGCCTGGAGCCCCTGCAGGGCGGGGGGTGGGACGTCACGGCGGGCGGCGAGACGCTCCGGGCCCGGGCGGTGGTGGCCACGCTCCCCGCCCCCGCCCTGGCGGCCGTGCTGCCGCCCTCGGCGAGGAGCGCCGCCCGCCGCCTCGAAGCCCTGCGCTACAACCCCCTGGCCGTGGTCCACCTCCACGCCGACGCACCGGAGCTCACCGGGTTCGGCTATCAGGTGGCGTTCGGGGAGGCGCTGGAGACCCGGGGGGTGACGTGGAACGCCAGCATCTTCGGGCGGAGCGGCGTGTTCACCGCCTACCTGGGGGGGATGAAGAACCCGGGCATCGTGGAGGAGGACGACGGCCACCTGGGGGCCGTCGCGGCCCGGGAGTTCGAGACGGTGACCGGCCATGCCGCCCGCCCCCTCCTGGTGAGCCGCGTGCGCCAGCCGGCGTGGGACGCGAGCTGGGACGCGCTGGACGGCCTGGAGCTGCCCCCCGACCTTCACCTGTGCTCGGCGTGGGAGGCCCGCCCGGGTGTGCCGGGACGCGCCCGGGAGGCCCGGGCGCTGGCGGAGCGGTTGGCGTCGTAGGGCCCCGGGAGGCGCTCTTTCTCAGGAGAGGAGCTCGTCCTGCAGCAGGACCGGCTGCTCCAGGCGCAGCCCGTTTGTGCAGCGGGCCGTGCCCCCCGCGCGGCACAGGCAGCGGCGCAGCGTGAACGAGCCCACCGCGGGCCCCTCGCCGGTCCTGGCCTCCACCACGTCGGCCAGGATGCGCACGAAGCGGGCGCTGTCGTGGGGCACCGGCACCCGGTGGAAGCGGATTCCCGCCTCCTCCGCCACCTTCCGGAGGTCCTGGTCGAGCTCGGCCAGCGTCTCCGACTGCTCGTGCATGAAGCTCAGGGCCATCACCACCACGTCGTCGGCGTCCAGCCCCCGCAGCACCTCGTCGACGTCGGGCTTGGTCCACTCCACCGGGCGGTTGGTGTGGTTCTGGTAGCCCATCCAGTAGCGGTCCACGCCCAGGCGGGCGGCCACGGCGGCCGCGGTCTCGTCGACGTAGCGGTCGTAGCGGTTGCCCCCCTCCAGGTACTTCACGGGGGTGCCGTGGATGGAGAACAGGAGCGCCGTGGTGGGCTCCAGCAGCTCCACGCCCTGCGCCCGGCAGAAGTTCGAGACGTGCTCCCCGTGGAGGCGGGCGTAGTCGGGGTGGCCGTGCCACCCCCCGATCTCCAGCAGCTCGACCTCGCCGCCGGCGCCCAGGTAGTCCAGCGCGCGCCGGGTCTCGGCCAGGGCCGCCACGGTGGTGGAGTGGCCGCACAGCGGGTAGACCGGCAGGGCCACAAGGCGCTCGCAGCCGTCGTCCACCGCCCGGCGCACCACCTCGTCCACAAGGGGGTCCAGGAACTGGAAGCCCGCGTAGCACGTGACGTCCCGGCCCCGCCTCCGCAGCTCCTCCTGGAGGGCGTCGCTCTGGGCCCGGGCCTGGGCGTTGAGCGGCGAGCCGCCGATGGACCGGTACTCCTCCACCAGACCGTCGACCCGGTCCTCCGCGAGCTGGCGACTTCGCGCGCGCCGGACGTCATCCGGCGCGCGCCCCTCCAGCCCGGAGTTCATGAGGAAGATGCGCTCGAGGAAAGGGAGCACCGCCTCCGGGGTGGGGGTCTCGGGCTCGCCGAAGTTCAGCACCAGGACGCCTGTCTTCATGGAGTCGCAACGCTGGAGGGATCGAAGGAATGGACGGCGTCCACCACGGCCGCCAGGACGCGGTGGTCGGTCTCGGGGAGGACGCCGTGGCCCAGGTTGAAGATGTGGCCGGGACGCCCCGCCGCCCGCTCCAGCACGCGCCGGGCCAGGCGCACCGCCACCGCCTCGCCGGCGAGGAGCGCCACGGGGTCCAGGTTGCCCTGGATGGCCCGCTGGGGGCCGATGCGCCGCCAGGCGTCGTCCAGGGGGAGCAGGTGGTCGACGCTCACGGCGTCGCCCCCCGCCTCCGCCACCGACTCCAGCAGCGCCGGGTTGCCCCCGAAGTAATGGATGGACGGCACGCCCGCTTCCTCCAGGCGGCGGAAGAGCCGGCGGGAGTGGGGGAGCACGTGGCTCCGGTAGTCCTCCACGGAGAGGGCCCCCGCCCACGAGTCGAACACCTGTACGGCGGCGGCCCCCGCCTCGTGCTGGGCGACGGCGAAGTCGGCCAGGTGGTCGGCCCAGTACGTCGCCAGCCGCTGCCACGCCGCCGGCTGCTCCCAGATGAACGCCTTCAGCTCCCGCAGGTCCCGGGAGCGGGGGGCGTCCACCAGGTAGGAGCAGAGGGTGAACGGCGCCCCCACGAAGCCCAGGACGGGGACGTCCAGGCGCTCCACCAGGATGCGGATGGCGTCCAGGTTGAAGGCCAGCGCCTCCCGGGGGTCGAAGGGGCGGAGCGCGGCCACGTCCGCGGCGCTCCGCACGGGGCGGTCCACCACGGGACCCACGCCCTTCCTGAGCTCCACCTCCAGCCCTGCCGCGAAGAAGGGCGTGGCCAGGTCGTTGTAGAGCACCGCCGCGTCCACGGGGAAGTACTCCAGCGGCAGGGCGGTGATGTCGGCCGCCGCTTCCGGGTCCCGCAGGATGTCGAAGAAGGCCTGGTCGGCCCGGAGCTTCCGGTAGCGGGGGAGGGCGCGGCCCGCCTGGCGCATGAACCAGACCGGGGTCCTGTCCACCGGCTCCCGCCGGAGGGCCCGCAGGAGGCGATCGTTGAAGGGCAAGGGAAGCCTCGGAGCTGGCGGAGGGAGGGGCGGGAGCCGGTCCGGGCCTGGTCCCGGCGGCGCGTGCCGGGGCCAGTATAGGCCGGGAGCCGCAGGGAGGTTCCGGACTGCAGGGTGGCGAACCCCGGCGGGGCATGGCAACGTTGAGGGAGGGGCCCGGATCCGGGATCCCCTCCGTTCCGCGCGTCCACCTCCGGAGATCCGCTTTGGGCCTGCTTTCCCGCGTGCTGGGCCGCTCGCGTCCGCCGCGGGTGCTGGTGGTCGACGACGACACGGCGCTGCGGACGTCGGTGGCCCGTGTCCTCCGGCGGGCCGGCTACGAGGTGGAGGAGATGGAGGACGGCCGGCGCGCCCTGGAGTGGCTCGTCAAGCGGGGAGGGGGGGTGGACCTCGTGCTGTGCGACGTGATCATGCCCCTCATGAACGGCATCGTCTTCGGAGAGCGTATGCGCGAGCTCGGCGTGAAGGTGCCCCTGGTCTACATGTCGGGCCTCGCCGAGGAGAGCGCGCTGCGCGACTGGGGGATCCCTCCCAGCACGCTCTTCGTGGCCAAGCCGTTCGAGCCCGATCGGCTCCTCGCCGTGGTGAAGGCCGCCACCGCCAGGCCCTCTCCCGACCAGCGCAGCGGATCGTCTTGACGTGAACGAGCTCGAGGCGACCCAGGTGCAGGGGCTGTTCGAGGAGCCCATTCCCCTGCGCGCGCTCGTCATCTCCGCGTTCGCCCTTGCGGTGCCCGTGGCGGGGGCGACCCTGGAGCCGGAGCTGGTGAGCGAGAGCGCGGGCCTCCTGGTGTGGCTGTCCCCGCTGGTCCCCGCCTTCCTCTTCACCTACTACCGGGGCTGGCGGGGCACCTCCCTGGCCCTGGCCGCGGGGATGGCGACGCTGGCCGTGGCTCAGACGGTGGTGTCGATCATCGGCGGCCGCGCGCCGGGATTGACCTTGATCTTTCCCCTGGTGGTGGCCTACCTCGCCATCTGTCTGGGCATCGGGTGGGTGGGCGAGCTGCTGCACCGCGCTCGCAGGGACGCCCAGTCGGCGGCCCTCATCGACGCCCTCACCGGGCTCCCGAACCGGCGGCACCTTGAGATCTTCCTCAAGGCCACCTACGCGGCGGCCGAGCGGGGGGGCGAGCTGTCCGTGGTGGTGTTCGACCTGGACCGCTTCAAGGAGGTGAACGACCGCCACGGCCACGCCCAGGGCGACGACGTGCTCCGGGCCGTGGGGCGCGTCATGGCGTCCCAGACCCGTCGTGCCGACGTGACGGTGCGCTTCGGCGGCGAGGAGTTCGTCACCGTCCTCCCCGGGACCGCGGAAGGCGCCGCCGCGGTGTTCGCCTCCCGGGTGGGGCAGGCGGTGCGCCACCTCGAGTTCCGCTGGGGGCGGGTCACCCTCAGCGCGGGGGTCGCCCAGTACCGCCGCGAGCTCGACTCCCCCGACCTCCTCCTGGCCGAGGCGGACCGGGCCCTCTACGCCGCCAAGGAAGCGGGGCGCGACCGGGTAATGCGGGCGTCCGGGCTGGCCCCCCTCGAGGCGCCCGCGTCACGGGACGGGGGGAGGGAGGTGGACGGGCGGCACGGACCCCGGGGGCGGGTCCTGCTCGTGGAGGAGGATGCCTCCGCGCGCCGCTCGCTGTCGCGGGCGCTGGAGCGCTTCGGCTTCGAGGTCACCCTGGCCCCGAACGGCCGTGGGGCCCTGGAGCTCCTCGCGTGGCGCCGGGACGTCGACGTGGTGCTGGCCGACGTGGTGATGCCCTCCATGAGCGGCCTCACCCTGGCCGAGCGGCTGCGCGCCGAGCGCCCCCAGGTGCGCGTCGTCCTCATGAGCGGATACGAGCACGCCGGCCGCTCGGTCGCCACCGTGCCCCCTGTGGTGTCCGGCTTCCTGCGCAAGCCCGTCACCCTGACCGACCTGGTGACGACGCTCGAGGCGGCGATGCACGAGCCGCCTCCCCCGAGCGCCGAGGCGTTCGGACGCCTATGATGTCCTCCATGCGCCTCCTCCCGTCTGCGCCCCTCCTGGTCGCTCTCCTCCTCGTCGGCTGCGGGCCGTCGAACCCTTCGCCGGCGCCCGCCCCCCGGAACGAGGAGATCCGCGTTCCCGGTACCGCCCAGCCCCTCACGGTGCAGCACGGCGTGGACGTGAGCGAGGGAGACGTAGCGGCGCCCTTGGCCAGGGTATGGAGCGCGCTGCTGGCCACCTACGACGACCTGGGCATCCCCGTAGGCGCCATGGACGCGTCCCGGGGCAGCATAGGGAGCTCCCGCTTCCGGGTGCGACGCATCGGGGAGCAGCGTCCCTCCCGCTGGTTCAACTGCGGGAGCAACATCGCCGGCAACGTGGCGGACCATTACGAGGTCTACGCTGCGATCGCCTCCACGGTGGCCCCCCTGGCCGACAGCCTCACCCGGGTGGTCACCACCGTGGACGCGGCCGCCCGGCCGTCGGGCGTGAGCGGCAACGACGTACACTGCGCCTCCACCGGCCGGCTGGAGAGCGAGATCCTGAAGCGGGTCGGTGTGCGCAGCGGCGCGGTCGTGCCCGGCGGCTGAGCTCCAACACCACCCCCCTTCCCAGCTCCGGCCCCCCCTGGTCGCCACCGTCTTCGGCGGGAATCCCCAGTTCCCGGGGCGTTGGGCTGCAAAGGCGCGAAGCCCTTTCCTTCCTCGTCGGCGTTGGGCACCTTGCCCTCTGGCTCCACGGTCCGAGCCGTGGGCGCTGGACAACCGAGCGGGAGGCGACGCATGGTGGTTTTCGACGCAGAGGATGGTCTTCTTCCCCGGCGGATGCGCCGGGTGGCGTCGGCGGCCGTCGGGCTGCTGGCGGCCGCGCTCGTCGCCCCGCCCCTCGCCGCCCAGGCCCCGGCTCCCCGCGCGGATCCCCGGGTGACGGCGGCCCTGGACTCGGTCTCGCCGACCCGCATGGCCGACTACCTCCGCCACCTGGTGGACTTCCAGACGCGGAACACCATGTCCATCAACACCCCGAAGGAGGGGTGGGGCATCGGGGCGGCGCGCCAGTACCTCCTGAGCACCTTCCGCTCCTTCTCACCCCGCCTGCAGGCGGACCTGGACTGCTACGAGATCCCGCCCCAGCTCGGCCGCATCACCGAGCAGGTCCAGCTGTGCAACGTGGTGGCCATCCTCCCGGGGCGGAGCCCCCGCCGCATCTACGTGAGCGGCCACTACGACTCGGTGGCGCGCCAGGAGGACGGCTCGTTCGACTGGGGCAAGTGGCAGAACACCGCCCCCGGCGCGAACGACGACGGCAGCGGCACGGTCCTCACCATGGAGCTGGCCCGGGTGCTGTCCCAGAGCGGCATGGACTTCGACGCCACCCTGGTGTTCGTCGCCTTCGCCGGCGAGGAGGAGGGGCTCGTGGGGGCCACCCTCCACGCCCAGAAGGCCGACCGGGAGAACTACGACATCGACGGCGTCTTCAACAACGACATCATCGGCAACTCCCAGGGCGGGAACGGCATCGTGGACAGCCGCACGGTGCGGGTGTTCAGCGAGGGCCCCATGGACTCTCCCTCCCGGGAGCTGGCGCGCTACGTCCGCCGCTGGGCGGCCGCCTACGTGCCCGGCCACGAGGTGCGCCTCATCGCCCGGGAAGACCGCTTCGGCCGGGGCGGAGACCACACCGCCTTCAACCAGCACGGCTTCCCCGGCATACGCTTCACCGAGAGCCGGGAGAACTACGGCCGCCAGCACGCCGCCACCGACGTCTACGAGGGGGTGGACTTCGACTACCTGGCCCGGAACACCCGCGTGGACGGGGCCGCGGTGGCGACCATGGCCCTCGCGCCGGTGGCGCCGGTGGTGGACGGACCCCGTGGGCCCCGCCTGGACCGGGGCGACAGCGGGTACGACGCCCGCATGCACTGGGACCGTTCCCCGGGCGCGGTGGGCTATCGGGTCGTCTGGCGCGACGCCTGGACGCCCGACTGGCAGCACGAGCTCTACGTCGGCGACGTGGACGAAGCCGTCCTGCCGGACATGTCCATCGACGACTACGTTTACGGGGTGGCCGCCGTCGACGCCCAGGGCCACGAGAGCGTCGTGACGCCCTTCGTGCGTGCGCCCCGGGGCGGGACGGAGATCAAGGAAGTGGGCGGGGGCTGACGCGGACGCCCCGGGCGCCACCCCGCCGTTGGCCGTGGTGGGGTGCCGCCTTTAGCTTTCCTCGTCCCACCGCTCCCCGCCCCACCCACCCATGAGGCCGATGCGCTTCGCGTACATCGATTCCCAGGGGAAGGAAGTCGGGATCCCCAGCGTCGAGGCCCTGGCCCTTCGCATCGAGCTGGGCGCCATCACGTCGTCCACCGAGCTCTTCGACGACGCCGCGGACCGCTGGGCACCCGCCGGCGAGCACGAGATCTTCCGCACCCTCTCCCGCGAGATCCAGGAGAAGGGGGAAGGCTTCGTGGCGCCGTTGCCGCCGTCCCGCGCCGGGGCCCCGCCCGCTCCCCCGCAGGAGCAGGAGAAGCCGCAGGAGCAAAAGACGCGGCAGGAGCCGGAGGTGCCTGCGTCCGCCTCCGAATCGGCCCTCCCCGAAGAGGAAGAGGGCGCGTTCGACCTGGACATCGACCTCACGCTGACGGACGACATGGAGGAGAGCGGGGCGGCGGCGGAAGAGGCGTCGGCGCCAGAGGCACCGCCCGCCGCACCCGACGTCCCGGGGTTCGAGCCCCTCTCGGTGGAGGGCTCCTCCCTGGCCGAGGAGGAGCACGACGCGTCGGCCTTCTCCGGGGAGTCCCTGGAGCTGGAGGATTCGTTCGCCGCGTCCTACGCCGACGAGCCGGCGCAGGCGCCGCCGGAGAAGCCTGCGGCCCCGGAACACCGGGGACCCTCCTCCCTGTGGGACGACGAAGGCGCGGAGGGATTCGACGAGGGGGACGAGGAGAGCTCCCCCCCGGGGTGGGCCATGGAGGACCGGGATGAGCTCGCCGCCACGGGAGGGGTGGAGGAGGAGGATGCTCAGGCCGACGCCCTCGCCTCCGTGGACGAGACCGCCGCCTGGGCGAAGAGCGCCGATGCCCCGCCCGTGCGCCCGCAGGGCAGGCGTGCCGGCGGAGGGGACCGGGGCCCCCGGTCGCGTCCGGTGTCCCGTCCCAGCGGCCGCCCCCCCCGTTCGGGGCTTCCCGCCGGAGTGGTGTGGGGGCTGGTCCTCCTGGTCGTGGCGGGGGGCGGCTGGTTCGGCTGGTCGTTCCTGCAGCAGCGCCGCTCGGCGGTGGCCGACGCCGCGGCGGAGCCCCCGCCGGTGCCCATCCCCGCCATCCCCGCCGCGCTGGAGCAGCCGTACCGGGAGCTGTCCGGCCGGGCCCTCCAGGCGACCATCGACAGCCTGCGCGTCCAGGCGTCCCGCCGGAACCTCCCGGCCGAGCCGCCGGCGCGGTGGCTGGCAGGCGAGTACATGGCCAGGGCCGGCAATTTCCCCGGCGTGGCCACCTACTTCCAGGCGCTGCGGGGCTGGCTCGACGACGTGCAGGCCGCGGACTCGGCCCTCTACTCGAGCGTGTTCGCCTCCCTGGCGGACAGCGCGGGCGTGACGGGAGACCAGGCCGACCTCCTGCTGCGAAGGGCCCAGGCGGGCTTCAGCGCCACGGGCCGCCAGCGGCGGGCCGCGTACGCGAGCTTCGCCGGGCTGCTCGACGCCGCCATGTCGCTGCACGACTTCCTCCTCCAGAACCAGGACCAGATCGAGTACGCGCCGGCCGCCGGAGGCATGTCCAAGGACCCTGTGCTGGAGGCGGTGCCCGCGAATCCGGCCGTCGGGAACGAGATGTGGAGCCGGGTGGATAGCATCACGACGGCCCTGGACCGGCTGGGCGCCCTCGACAAGGTGACCACCGATCGTCTCGTGGACGTGCTCCTCACCCGCGTCCAGGGGGCCGGAGTGCGGTGACGCCGAGGGCGGGCCTCCCGCAGTCCGGCGTCTGCCGCTATCTTCCGGGACGCAGTCCATTGGCCCGGCTTCCCCGCCGCCCGCCCTCACCGCTCCTCTCCGCACTACCGCAGTATGTCCGTCGTCGCCGGCGTGCTCGCCTTCCTGGGCGCCATCTTCGTCATCGTGCTCCTCCACGAGCTGGGCCACCTCCTGGCGGCCAAGCACGCGGGCATGGAGGCCTCCGTCTTCTCGGTCGGCTTCGGCCCCCGCGTGTGGGGCCGCACCTGGCGCGGGACGGACTACCGGCTGTCCCTCTTCCCCCTGGGCGGGTACGTCCGCATCGACGGGATGGAGGAGACGGTGGAGGGACCCCAGGGGCGGACCACCCGCTTCGACCTCTACCCGTGGGCGGCGCGCTTCCGGGTGATCGTGGCGGGCATCGTGATGAACCTCATCCTGGCGCTGGCCATCTACGCCGCCGTGCCGCTGGTGTTCGGCGTCCCGGTGCAGGAGCCCCTCCGCCTTGCCGGCATCCGGGCCGGGGCCACCCTGGAGGGGGCGCCCGGTTGGAGGGAGGTTCCCGCCGACGCCCGGGTTCTCGCCCTGGGCGACCGGCCGGTGGATTCCCCCCGGGAGCTCCTCATGTCCCTGGTGGCCTCGGCCCCGGGAGGCACCACGCTCCTCCTGGAGGGGGGCCGGCGCGTGCCCGTGACCATTCCGTCGGGAGACGGGCCCAAGCTGGCCCTGGTGAACGCCCTGGTCGCGGGGCTGCCGCCGGTGGTGGGCTCGGTGGCCGACGGATCCGACGCCGCCCTGGCCGGCTTCCGCACGGGCGACCGGGTGGAGGCGGTGGATGGGCGGCCCGTCACCACCTGGCAGGGGTGGAGGCGGGAGCTCCGCGCCGCCCCGGGGACGGCTCCCGTCGGGGTGGTGGTGCGCCGGGGTGCGACCCGCCGCGTGGTCCTGGAGCTTCCTGCCGGCGCGGACCCCGACGCCCTGGGGATGGAGCCGGGGATGGACCGGGTACGGCCCGGGGTGGCGGGGGCGCTCTCCAACGCGGTGACGAGCTTCGAGGGGACCGTCCACCTCATCCGGGAGAGCTGGGCGATCCTGCTCGCGGGACGCCTCTCCCCCCGGCAGCTCTCCGGGCCGGTGGCCATCGTGGGCGCCACGGTGCGCATCTTCCGCTCCGGCTGGGAGCCGTTCCTGGCGTTCGTGGCGTTCCTCTCGGTGAACATCGCCCTGGTGAATGCGCTGCCCATCCCGGCGCTGGACGGGGGCTTTCTGGCCATGCTGGTCCTGGAGGTGGCGCGGCGGCGGCCGCTGCCCCAGCCCGTACAGGCCTACCTGGGCCGGGTGGGCATGATCTGGCTCTGCCTCATCATGGCAGGCACCCTCGTGAACGACGTGCTCCGCCTGGCCGGGCACTGACGGACGCACCCGGCGAGAGGGCCGGAAGGGGTGGCGGTCGCCGGCCGGCTGCGGCTACTCTGGAAGGCACCACAGGAGCGCACTTTCGGGAGAGCCCATGAGCGAGCAACACGGCGCCGCCGTCATCAAGGAGTTCATGCAGGACCTCGTGGAGTTGGCCCGCTCGGGCCGCGACTTCACCACCAGCGCCGGCGCTGAGCCCGGCCGCACGTACGCCTACCTGGAGTACCACCTCTCCGAGGAGCAGCACTCGCTCCTCCTGTTCCGGGTGGAGGAGGACGCCGAGGGCGCCCAGGTGCACGCCTACCGCTTCGACGGCGACTCGGCCAGCGTGCGGGAGAAGGTGGGGGAGATGACCCACGGGAGGGAGTGAGCCCCGGGGGTAGGCGGCGCGCTCAGCGGAGGCGGCCACCCCCGTCGCCACGTCCGTCCTGGGCGCGCTGCGCCGCGAGCGGGATGCGCTGGCCGTTGCCCAGGTCGTAGGCGTCGCCGGCGTCCAGCCACTCGAAGGGCACGGGGTGGACCCATCCCCCCCGGCCGTACACCGCCACCCGGCTGGTGCCGATGGCCCGGGCCCGGTCACCCTGGATGACCAGGGCGGTCCCCTCGTCCAGCCCGAGGCCCAGGAGCTGGGGGTATTCCTCCAGGACCGCCAGCATGTCCCGCTCCCGGCCCCGGACGATGACGTGCTCGTCGATGGCCACGTCGTGGAGGAGCCCGAAGCCCTCCTCGTGGCCCGGAGCCATGAGGATGTCGTTCCCCTCGGGGGCGCCCCGCACCAGGAACGACGCCAGGATGGACGCTCCCGCCGAGGTGCCCGCCACCACGCCTCCCCGGGCGAGCACGCTGTCCAGGGCGTCCTGGGTGCGGGTGTGGAGGTAGGCGTCGGCCAACCGCCACTGCCGGCCGCCCATGAACCACACCCCGGTCGCCGTGCGCAGGGGCAGCACGAAAGCCTCCGAGTCGGCGACCCGCCGGTCCCGGGTGTGGAGGACGGTCACGTCGGTGGCGCCGGCGCTCCGGAGGGCGTCCAGCACCTCCGCCAGCCGTGCATGGACGGGATCCTCCTCGGCGGTGGGGATCACCACCAGCCGTGCGTCGGGGCCGCCGGCCAGGCGCACGAACGTGCTCCACACGTCCGGGGGCAGCTCGCCGCCGCCGGCGACCAGCACGGTGCCGCGGACCGGGCCCACGCACGGGGGGGTGGCGCAGTGGCGGAGCTGGGCGGCCACGGGAGGGATCTGCGCGGCCAGCGGAGCCACCGGAACCGCGGCCGAGAAGACCGCGGCCAGGACCGCGAACCGGGCGCAGGGGAGGCTGCACCGCATGGCACCTCCTTCGATCTTCCGCTTCTACGGGCGGGACCCCCCACCGGGCCCGCCCGACCTACAGCATCAGACGGGCTGCTCGAAATACGGGTTGGCGCCGGTGGCGTGGTCGGTCACGTCGTGGACCGCCGAGATCTCGGGGACGGCCTGGCGGAGCATGCGCTCCACGCCCTGGCGCAGCGTCATGCGCGACATGGCGCACCCCTGGCAGCCGCCACTCATCTCGAGGTAGACCTCGCTTCCCTGGACGTCCACCAGCGTGATGGCGCCGCCGTGGGAGGCGATGGCGGGGTTCACCTGCTGGTCCAGGACCTCCTTCACCCGCTCGGCTACCGGACCCTCGGGGGCGCCGCGGGCGGCCGCTTCGCTCTCCAGGGCCTCCGGATCGGGCCGCACCTCGAAGCCGCTCTCGTTCACCCGCTCGACGAAGTCCACGGTGGCGCCCTCCAGGCGCGGCGCCGATGCCTCCGCCACCAGCACGGTGAAGTCGCCCAGGTCGAGGGCGCGCTCGTCCTCCAGGCGCTCGTCGTCGCCCACCAGGGTGAGCTCGAAGCGGGGGGCGACGGGGCTCCCCTCCATGATGATGCGCAACGCCGTGAGCTCGCCTTCACTCTGGTCGATGAAGGCCTTGACCATCTCGCGGGCTCGGTCGGTGAACGTGACCATCGTGGGCTCCTGCGTTCGGTGCGTGCGGGCTGCCAGGGATCCTACCCGGGGGCGGCGTCCCCGGGTCCGGAGGGCTCGCGCCCACCATAACGGACGCCCCGCCCGGCGGGAAGCCGCCGAAGGGCGCGGGAGGGCGCGTGCCGCCGGCGGTTGTCCCGGCTCCGGGGCCGTTTCTACCTTGGTGGGCCCGTTGTCGCCCCGTTTGGGGCGCTCCCGACCCGAAACGCCCGCGGCCCCGCCGCTAGAGGGATCATGGCCCAGGAACACGACCTCATGGACAAGCTGGTGTCGCTCGCCAAGCGGCGCGGCTACGTCTTCCAGTCCTCGGAGATCTACGGCGGGACCGGCTCGGTGTGGGACTACGGGCCGCTGGGGGTGGAGCTCAAGCGCAACATCAAGGACGCCTGGTGGAGCGAGATGGTGCACCGCCGCGACGACGTGGAGGGGCTGGACGCCGCCATCCTCATGCACCCCCGCACGTGGGAGGCGTCCGGACACGTGGAGGGCTTTACCGATCCCCTGGTGGAGTGCACGAATTGCCACCGGCGCTTCCGGGCCGACTCCCCCGACATCGAGGGCGGACAGTGCCCGGTGTGCGGCTCGAAGGACGGGTTCACCGAGCCCCGCCAGTTCAACCTCATGTTCAAGACGTTCATGGGGCCGGTGGAGGACGCCGCCGCCACCGTGTACCTGCGGCCCGAGACGGCCCAGGGCATCTTCGTGAACTTCCTGAACGTGCAGCAGTCGGCCCGCCAGAAGGTGCCGTTCGGCATCGCCCAGATCGGCAAGGCGTTCCGCAACGAGATCACCCCCGGCAACTTCATCTTCCGCACCCGGGAGTTCGAGCAGGCGGAGATGCAGTTCTTCGTGAAGCCGGGCACGGACGAGGAGTGGTTCGAGACGTGGAAGGCCCGGCGCATGGAGTGGCACAAGGAGCTGGGCATCCGCCCCGAGAAGCTCCGCTTCCACGAGCACGGCGCCGACGAGCTGGCCCACTACGCCAAGAAGGCCTTCGACGTGGAGTACGAGTTCCCCTTCGGCTGGAAGGAGTTCGAGGGGATCCACAACCGCACGGACTTCGACCTGTCCCGCCACCAGGAGTACTCGGGGAAGCGGCTGGAGTACATCGACCCGGGCACCAACGAGCGCTACATCCCCTGGGTCATCGAGACGTCCATGGGGGTCGACCGCGTGGCCCTCGTGCTCCTCGCCGACGCCTACCGAGAGGAGACGGTCGAGGGCGAGGAGCGGGTGGTGCTGGCGCTGAGCCCTCGCCTCGCGCCCCTCAAGGTGGCCGTATTCCCGCTGGTGAAAAAGGACGGTCTGCCCGAGGTGGCCATGAAGCTCCACGACGAGCTGCGCCGCGCAGCCATCCCGTCGTTCTACGACGAGTCCGGCTCCATCGGCCGCCGCTACCGCAGGCAGGACGAGGCCGGAACCCCGTGGTGCGTCACGGTGGACGGACAGAGCCAGGAGGACGGCACCGTCACCATCCGTGACCGGGACTCCCTGGAGCAGGTGCGCGTGCCGATGGAGGGCGTGAAGGGGTGGGTGCGGGAGCGGTTGGAGGGCTGAGGGGGGACCGGGCCTTCGGCCTGCGGGCGGCGGGCGCGGCGCGCCCGCGCCTCTCTCCTGCTGAGGCGGGCCGGTGGGCGGGGGCGGTCGTCCGCGCCGCCGCTCCAGGCTATGTTGGGCCCCCGTCGGTGCCGGCGTGCCGTGGGGCGGCCGGCTGAAGAGGCTCGTCCGTCCGAGAGGAGGTCCCCGCGGTGACCACCCGCTCCGAGGTCTTCAGCTCCCGTTGGGGCATGCTCCTGGCCATGCTCGGCATGGCCGTGGGCACGGGGAACATCTGGCGCTTTCCCCGCGTCGCCGCCTCCAACGGGGGTGGGCCCTTCCTGGTGGCCTGGGTGGTGTTCCTCCTCCTCTGGTCGGTGCCCCTCCTCATCCTGGAGTTCGGGATGGGGAAGGGGACGCGCCGGGGTCCGGTGGGGGCCTTCGTGAAGACGGTGGGCCCCCGCTTCGCGTGGATGGGGGCGTGGGTGGCGTGGGTCGCCACCGCCATCATGTTCTACTACAGCGTCGTCATGGGGTGGACGCTCCGCTTCTTCGTGGCGACCCTCACCGGCGCGGTCCCCGCGGGTGAGCCCGGCGCGTTCTGGAACGCCTACATCGGCTCCAACCAGCCCATCCTGACCCACGCCGTGGCCATGGCCCTGGCGGTGCTCGTCGTCTCCCGGGGCGTGAAGGGGATCGAGACCGCCGCCCGCATCCTCATCCCCGCCCTGATCGTCCTGGTGCTGGTGCTGGCGGTGAAGGCCGTGACGCTGCCGGGGGCGTCGCGGGGCCTCGCCTTCCTCTTCACCCCCGACCTCCACCGCCTGGGCGACTACCGGGTGTGGCTGGAGGCCCTCACCCAGAACGCGTGGGACACCGGCGCCGGCTGGGGTCTGGTGCTCACGTACGCCGTCTACATGCAGAGCCGGGAAGACACGGCGCTCAACGCCTTCATCATCGGCTTCGGCAACAACTCCATGTCGCTGCTGGCCGGCATCATGGTGCTGTGCACCGTGTTCTCCGTCATGCCCGATGCGGCCGGGCAGATCGTGGGCGCCGGCAACGAGGGGCTCACCTTCATCTGGATTCCCCAGCTCTTCGCCGGCATCCCGGGCGGGCGCTTCTTCATGGCCCTCTTCTTCCTGGCCCTGGCCTTCGCCGCGTGGACCAGCCTGGTGGCCATGATCGAGCTGGCCAGCCGGGTGCTCCGGGACCTGGGGATGACCCGCGGCGCCAGCATCGCCGTGGTGGCGGTGGCCGGCTTCCTCCTCGGACTGCCCAGCGCCCTGGACATCGAGTTCTTCCGGAACCAGGACTGGGTGTGGGGCGTGGGGCTCATGATGTCGGGCTTCTTCTTCGCCTTCGCGGTGCTGCGCTACGGGGTCACCCGCTGGCGGGAGACGTTCATCAACACCGGCCACTCGGACATCCGGGTGGGGGCGTGGTGGGACTGGGCCATCCGCCTGGTCATGGTCCAGGCCGTGGTGCTCATGGTGTGGTGGCTGTGGCAGGCCCAGGGAACCAGCGCCCGGGCCACCTGGACCCTCTTCTCCAGCTTCAACGTGGGCACGGTGATCATCCAGTGGGGCGGGGTCCTGGTCGTGCTCCTCCTGCTGAACCGCTGGCTCGGCCGGCGGGTGCAGGAGAAGGACCCCGTGCCCCCTCCGGTGCCCGAGGCGGCCGACTGAAGTACGCCGAGTTCGAGAAGGCCGCGCTGCGGGTCTACGACGAGATCCCCGACGGCTACAAGACGGGCGTGGACGGGCTCGTCGTGTCCCGTGAGGCGCTCCACCACCCCGACCTCCCCGACGTCTATACGCTGGGGGAGTGCCAGACCGAGGCGTGGCCGTCGGACTTCCAGGGCCCCGACACCACCCGCTCGGTGGTGGTGCTCTACTGGGGGTCGTTCAAGGCGCTGTCCCGCATGGAGCCCGGCTTCGACTGGCAGGGCGAGCTGTGGGAGACCCTCACCCACGAGCTGCGCCACCACCTGGAGTCCCTGGCCGATCAGGACGCCCTCGAGGGGGTGGACTACGCCATGGACGAGGGCTTCAAGCGGGAGGAGGGGGAGGACTTCGACCCCTGGTACTATCAACGGGGCGAGGTGGAGGGCCCCGGCCGGTACCGGGTCGAGGAGCACGTCTTCCTGGAGCAGCCCTTCACGGAAGCCGCCTTCGAGGCCGCCCGGGAGATTTCCTTCGCGTGGGAGGGCGGCCGCTGGGCCGTGCCCCGGCCGGAGCAGCTCGGCGACGTGCACTACGTCTGGGTGGAGGGCGTGGCCGAGCCCCCCGACACCCTGGAGCTGGTCCTGGTCCGCCGCCGCTCCTGGTGGCAGGACGTGCGCCGCCTCCTGGGCGCCTCCCGCCCCGAGGTGCTGGAGTCGGAGGCCCGGGCGCGTCCGCTCGACCCGGCCTGATTTCCGGGGGGTCGTCCACCATGGCTGCGCAGCCCCGAGCAGGAGGACGTGAGCCGGGCGGTCCGAAAGATGCATCTGCGCTCGAGGACCGTGTGAAATTGAGGCGTCCGGCGGTCGGGCCCTTTTCGTGGCGGGACGCATGAGCCGGTGCGCGTTAGCGCGTTTCCTTTCCGGGCAGGGGGCCGACCCCTAATTTGCCGAAGCCGAGCGCGCTCGAGGCTTCGGCTCGTCCCCCCCATTGCTCCCGCGGAAGTCTCCGGGAGCCGGGCCCTTCCTCGGCGGGAACCCGTGAGGGAGGCGTTCACGGTATCAAGGGCATGGATCTGGCAGTGCACTTCAATGAACCGACGGAAATGGCGCCCCTCGCCTCACGCACCAGCGGCTGGCTTCGAGTTGAGTTGCTCCTCCTCTGGTTGCTTCTCGGGGCGTTCCCCTGCACCCTCCGCGCACAGCTCCCTCCCTTGAAGGTCACCATCCCCGGGTTCGAGGGGTCGAGCTGCCCCGCTCCCGCCACGTCGTCGGCCGTCCAGGTCGCCCCGGAGGCCGAGGACGAGGCCGTCCGACTCCGCTCCGCCGCCTCCCAGGCGATCGTGCTGGGCGAGCCGGAGCGGGCCAGGGACCTCCTGGCCCGGGCGGCCGAGCTGGACCCTGCATCCGGCGCCCTCGCCTACCAGTACGGACGGGTCCTGGAGGACCTCGGGGACGTGGACGCAGCCCGGTCGGCCTATTGCCGCACCCTGGCCGTGAGTCCGGACGGCGACGAGGCAGCCGACGCCCAGCGCAGGCTGGCCGCGCTGGCCGCGCGGCAGCGTCCCCCCGTGCCCCAGCAGGCCGTGGACGACTTCCTGGAAGGCGTCGCCCGTGCCGATGCCGAGCAGTGGACGGCGGCCGCGGACGCCTTCACCCGTGCCACCGACAGCGCGCCGGAATGGCCCGAGGCGTGGTTCGACCGCGGCGTCGTGTTCGCGCGGCTGGATCGGCGGGAGGCGGCGGCGCAGGATCTTCGCCGCTACCTGG
This sequence comes from uncultured Gemmatimonadales bacterium, assembly GCA_963720485.1. GTDB lineage: Bacteria > Gemmatimonadota > Gemmatimonadetes > Longimicrobiales > Gaopeijiaceae > MFD05684-c1. The sequence continues at coordinate 2,691,150 of OY970395.1, read as the reverse complement.
ACCTCCGGCCGGACGCGATCGATGCCCGGGGTGTGGCCGAGCTGATCGGGCAGTTGGCGACGCCGACTGGCGGGCCCCGGGCGGGCGTGGCGTTCACGCTGGGGCTGCTGGTGCCGGGCATGGGCCAGTTCTACTCGGGACGCCCGGCTATGGGCATGGCCGTCCTCACGCTTGCCGGGAGCGCGGCCACGGCGGCCTTCCTGGTCCAGGAGGTCAAGGTGCGGTGCCTGGCCGACGTGGACCCGGGCGCGGCCTGCCCACCGAGTCAGGTGCTGGACGAGCAGACACAGCGCCCCTACCTCGTTGCGGGGCTGGCCGTGGCCGGCGCGGTCACGTTGATCGGCGCGATCGAGGCCGCGGTGCACGCGTCCGGCCATTCCACGGAGCTTGCCCTTCGATCCGGAAACGCGGCCCCGCGGCTGGCCCTCGGCGCGGGGGTTGAGGCGGGCGGCGGCGGGACGCTGCGGCTCCGCTTCCTCCGACTGCGCTTCTGAGGGCCCGCCGCCGTGTTGCACCGGACCCCTGTCCGGCTGCTCGTGGCGGCTGTTGTCGCCCTTGGGGCGTGCGAGTCGCGCTCCATCGTGGTGGTCGACGTGGCCACGGTGACGGTGGCGCCCTCCGACACGGTCCTCTTCGTGGGAGACTCGGCCTGGCTGCGCGCAGTGCCCCGGAGCTCCGGGGGGGTGCCCCTCTCCAACCGCGACGCGCACTGGACCAGTGCGGCGCCGGACATCGCCACGGTGGACCCGGCCGGGCTGGTGCATGGCCTCGCCGCCGGCGCCGCAGCCATCCGGGCGAGCGTGGAAGGCGTCAGCTCGGAGGGGCGGGTGCGCGTCCTGGAGCGGCCGGTCCTGGAGGCGCGCCCCGACGCGGTCACGATCACGACACCGTCGGGCGCCGAGTCGCCTCGCGTCACCGTCGATGTGACGAACGGCGGAGGCGGCGACATCTCCGCCCTCTCCGTCTCGCTGGCGTACCCCGAGGGTCAGCCTTCCGGGTGGTTGAGTGCGGGCCTCAACGGTACCAGCGTGCCGACGTCGCTCACCCTCGCAGCCTCGGCGGCCTCACTGCCCGAGGGGATCTACGGGGCGACGGCGCTTCTCCGCTCGCCGGTGGCCGGTGGACTCCTCGCCCGGGTCGACGTCACGTTGGCGGTGGTGGCGTCCCTACCCTCCATCGAGCTGGAGACCAGCGGGGTGGCCTTCTCGGCGCTGGAGGGGCAAGGCGGCTCGCCGGTCCAGCAGGTGGAGGTCCGCAACGGAGGCGGCGGGACGCTCGAGGGACTCGTGGCCAGCGTGGAATACCCGGAGGGTGCACGGTCCGGGTGGCTGGAGACATCCTTGTCGCGCAGCGTCGCGCCGGCGGAGTTGACCGTGCGCGCGCGAACGGCTGGCCTGCCCGCCGGAAGCTACGCGGCGGAGGTCGTCCTCCAGGGAATCGGCGTGGCGGCTCCGGCGCGACTGACGGTGACGCTGACGGTGGCCCCGGCCTCGGGCTCCCCCTCCGCCAGCCCCGATACGGGCTCCTGAACGCGGCGCCATGACCTCTCCGAGACCTCTCCGTCGTCGAGCGTTGCCTGTCGCACGGGCGGCCCTCACCCTGGTGGTGCTGGCGTGCCAGGGGCAACGGGTGGAGGAGGTCGAGGTCGGGACCGTGAAGGTGACCCCCACGGACGTCACCCTCCTCCCCGGGGACTCCGTCCGACTGTCTGCCGAGGTGCGGGACGGGACAGGGGGCATGCTCCCGTCCACGGTGGTCGAGTGGTCCGTCTCCCCCTCCGGGGTGGCGAGCGTCCGGGACGACGGACTCGTGACGGCTCTCGCCCCTGGCGACGCGACGGTGAACGCCTCGGCCCGGGGCATTTCCGCGAGTGCCTCAGTGCGGGTTCAGTCCCCGGGGGTGCTAGCCGTCGAGCCCGGGAGCCTGACGCTCTTCGGGCTGGTCGGCGCCGACGCCCAGTCGGGTGTGCTCCACGTCTTCAATGGAGCGGGAGATGCACCCCTCCCGGGGCTTTCGGTCTCCGTCGGGTATCCGGAGGGCACACCGGTGGGGTGGCTCACGCCATCGCTCCGCTCCAACACAACTCCCGCAGACGTGACGGTGCAGGCCTCCACGGCGACGCTCGGCGCCGGGACATACCGGGCGACGCTGAAGGTGACCGCGCCGTCCCTCGAGCCCGTGGAGATCCCCGTCGAGCTGCAGATGGTGGTGGACCGGCCGCTGATCGCAGTGAGCGCCTCCGCCCTGGGCTTCGTGGCCCGCGCGGGAGGATCCCCTCCCCCGGAGCAGACGCTCCGGATCACGAACACGGGCTCCGGGGCCCTGGAGGGCCTCTCGCTGGACGTGGCCTACGAGAACGGATCGGGGTGGCTGTCGGCCGAGCTGGACTCCACCTCGGCGCCCACCGACCTGGTACTGGCGATCGTCCCCGGCGGCCTCGCCCCGGGGACCTACCGGGCGCGGGTCGGCGTCCTTTCCAGCGAGGCCGCGAACAGTCCCGTCTCCATCGCGGTCAACCTGGCCCTCGATCCGCCTCCGGCCGCGGACCTATCCGTCCAGAAGACGGGTCCGGCGGCCGCGGGGTCGGGGGAGACGGTGTCCTGGGTGATCACCGTGTCGAACCTGGGCCCCGGCGCCGCCGACGATGTCGTCCTCATAGACTCGCTGCCCCCGGACATGACCGTGCGGGAGTCCAGCGGTGCCTCGGAATCGGGGAGCGCCCTCCGCTGGAGCCTCGGCTCCATCCCGGCGGGTGCCACGGTCACGCGAACCCTGGGCGCCTCGGCTTCCTCCGTTGGGACATACCAGAACGTCGCCCGGGCAACCTCCTCCACCCCCGACCCCGCCGGGACGAACAACCGGGACGCGGTCACGGTGCAGGTGGCCGCCCCGGCGGATCTCTCGGTAGCCAAGACCGGTCCGGCCTCCGCCTCCATCGGAGACACCCTCCGCTACCTGCTGACCGTGCACAACGCGGGGCCGTACCCCGCCGCGGCTGTCACCCTCGTGGACTCCCTGCCGGACGGCCTTACGGTCGTGGGAGCGAGCCCGGGCGCGTCCGTCGACGGACGGGTGGTTTCCTGGAGCCTCGGCGACATGGAGGCCGGCGCCTCGCGCTTGGACACCGTGCGCGCCCGCGTGGAGCGCAGTGGGGCCTATGTGAACGTGGCCGCCGTGTCGAGTCCCACGCAGGACCCCGACGAGGGCGATCGGCGAGCTACCGTCACCACGGCGGTCGGGCGCGTGGCCGATCTCTCCGTGACCAAGTCGGCACCGGATTCCGTCACCCGGGGCGACACCGTCGAGTACGTCGTCACCTTCTCGAACACGGGACCGGACACGGCCGCCGCCGTGCTCGTGCGGGACTCGCTTCCGCCGGGCGTAATCTTCGTTTCCGCCACCGGCGGCGGCACCGCGGCGGGAAGGGTCGTGACCTGGAACGTCGGTGCCCTGGCGAACGGGGACACTCGCATCGAGCGGGTGCGCACCGTGCTGCCCGATACCGGCCGTGTGGTGAACGTCGTCCGGGCCAGCACGACGACGGCCGACCCGGACAGCGCGGATCGGAGGGCCACCGCGACCATTCTGGTGGTCCCCCTCCGGGCCGACCTGTCGGTGGAGAAGGCGGGACCGTCGACCGCCTTCGTGGGCGACACACTGACCTACGCCATCACGGTGGGGAATGCCGGGCCCGAGGCGGCCGCGTCCGTGATCCTGAGCGATTCGCTGCCCCCCGGAGCCACGTTCCTGTCCATCACCGGGAGCGGCACGGCGAACGGCCGACGCGTGGCTTGGAGCCTGGGAGACCTCGCCGCCGGCGCCCGCAAGACCTTCCAGGTGAAGGTCCGCGCGGACGCTTCCGGGACCCTGACGGATGTGGCACGGGTCGCCTCGGCGACCCTCGATCCCGATACCTCGGACCGGCGAACCACGCTCGCCACCTCGGTGCAGACCCGGGCCGACCTCTCCGTCCGCAAGTCGGGACCGCCCACGGCCCAGGTGGGCGAGACCGTCACCTACACGCTCACGGCCGTGAACGACGGCCCCTCCCCGGCGGCGGCGGTGACGCTGGTGGACTCGCTGCCGGCGGGGCTGACGTTCATCTCGGCGAGCGACGGGGGGACGGCGTCGGGCGGGGCGGTGACGTGGAGCCTGGGGGACGTCGGGAGCGGGAGCTCGCTGCCGCGGACGGTGACGGTGAAGGCGGGGGCGGCGGGGGCGCAGGTGGACGTGGCACGGGTGACGAGCGCGACGGCGGACCCGGACACGGGCGACCAGCGGGCGACGTTCACGACGACGGTCGCGGAGCCGGCGCCGATGGCGGACCTGTCGGTCGAGAAGAGCGGACCGGTGACGGCGACGGTGGGGGAGAGCGTGACGTACACGCTGACGGTGGCGAACGACGGCCCCTCCCCGGCGGCGGCGGTGACGCTGGTGGACTCGCTGCCGGCGGGGCTGACGTTCATCTCGGCGAGCGACGGGGGGACGGCGTCGGGCGGGGCGGTGACGTGGAGCCTGGGGGACGTCGGGAGCGGGAGCTCGCTGCCGCGGACGGTGACGGTGAAGGCGGGGGCGGCGGGGGCGCAGGTGGACGTGGCACGGGTGACGAGCGCGACGGCGGACCCGGACACGGGCGACCAGCGGGCGACGTTCACGACGACGGTGGCGGAGCCGGCGCCGATGGCGGACCTGTCGGTCGAGAAGAGCGGACCGGTGACGGCGACGGTGGGGGAGAGCGTGACGTACACGCTGACGGTGGCGAACGGGGGCCCCGACGCTGCGGCGGCGGTGACGCTGGTGGACTCGCTGCCGGCGGGGCTGACGTTCATCTCGGCGAGCGACGGGGGGACGGCGTCGGGCGGGGCGGTGACGTGGAGCCTGGGGGACGTCGGGAGCGGGAGCTCGCTGCCGCGGACGGTGACGGTGAAGGCGGGGGCGGCGGGGGCGCAGGTGGACGTGGCACGGGTGACGAGCGCGACGGCGGACCCGGACACGGGCGACCAGCGGGCGACGTTCACGACGACGGTCGCGGAGCCGGCGCCGATGGCGGACCTGTCGGTCGGGAAGAGCGGACCGGTGACGGCGACGGTGGGGGAGAGCGTGACGTACACGCTGACGGTGGCGAACGGGGGCCCCGACGCTGCGGCGGCGGTGACGCTGGTGGACTCGCTGCCGGCGGGGCTGACGTTCATCTCGGCGAGCGACGGGGGGACGGCGTCGGGCGGGGCGGTGACGTGGAGCCTGGGGGACGTCGGGAGCGGGAGCTCGCTGCCGCGGACGGTGACGGTGAAGGCGGCCGCGGCGGGGGCCCAGGTGGACGTGGCGCGGGTGACGAGCACGACGGCGGACCCGGACACGGGCGACCAGCGGGCGACGTTCACGACGACGGTGGCGGAGCCGGCGCCGATGGCGGACCTGTCGGTCGAGAAGAGCGGACCGGTGACGGCGACGGTGGGGGAGAGCGTGACGTACACGCTGACGGTGGCGAACGGGGGCCCCGACGCTGCGGCGGCGGTGACGCTGGTGGACTCGCTGCCGGCGGGGCTGACGTTCATCTCGGCGAGCGACGGGGGGACGGCGTCGGGCGGGGCGGTGACGTGGAGCCTGGGGGACGTCGGGAGCGGGAGCTCGCTGCCGCGGACGGTGACGGTGAAGGCGGCGGCGGCGGGGGCGCAGGTGGACGTGGCGCGGGTGACGAGCGCGACGGCGGACCCGGACACGGGCGACCAGCGGGCGACGTTCACGACGACGGTGGCGGAGCCGGCGCCGATGGCGGACCTGTCGGTCGAGAAGAGCGGACCGGTGACGGCGACGGTGGGGGAGAGCGTGACGTACACGCTGACGGTGGCGAACGGGGGCCCCGACGCTGCGGCGGCGGTGACGCTGGTGGACTCGCTGCCGGCGGGGCTGACGTTCATCTCGGCGAGCGACGGGGGGACGGCGTCGGGCGGGGCGGTGACGTGGAGCCTGGGGGACGTCGGGAGCGGGAGCTCGCTGCCGCGGACGGTGACGGTGAAGGCGGCCGCGGCGGGGGCCCAGGTGGACGTGGCGCGGGTGACGAGCACGACGGCGGACCCGGACACGGGCGACCAGCGGGCGACGTTCACGACGACGGTGGCGGAGCCGGCGCCGATGGCGGACCTGTCGGTCGGGAAGAGCGGACCGGTGACGGCGACGGTGGGGGAGAGCGTGACGTACACGCTGACGGTGGCGAACGGGGGCCCCGACGCTGCGGCGGCGGTGACGCTGGTGGATTCGCTGCCGGCGGGGCTGACGTTCATCTCGGCGAGCGACGGGGGGACGGCGTCGGGCGGGGCGGTGACGTGGAGCCTGGGGGACGTCGGGAGCGGGAGCTCGCTGCCGCGGACGGTGACGGTGAAGGCGGCCGCGGCGGGGGCCCAGGTGGACGTGGCGCGGGTGACGAGCACGACGGCGGACCCGGACACGGGCGACCAGCGAGCGACGTTCACGACGACGGTGGCGGAGCCGGCGCCGATGGCGGACCTGTCGGTCGGGAAGAGCGGACCCCCGAAGAAGAAGGAGGGCGATATCTTCGACTACGACCTTCGCGTCGACAACGATGGCCCCGACCCTGCCAGGGGCATCGTCCTCGTCGATTCGCTTCCTCCGGGCCTCGCCTTCGTCGAAGCGACGGAGGGGGGGACGGCGTCCGACGGGATCGTGACCTGGTTTCTGGGCGACCTGGACAAAGGTGGAAAGCGCACAGCCAAGGTCACCGTGAGGGCGACGGGCTCGGGGAGCGTCTCGAACGTGGCGCGGGTGTACTCCGACACGGAAGATCCCGACCCGACCAACGACCGGGACACGAGGGAGACCGATATCGCGGCGTCGGTGGCGGACCTGTCGGTCGGGAAGAGCGGGCCAGCGACGGCGACGGTGGGGGAGAGCGTGACGTACACGCTGACGGTGGCGAACGGGGGCCCCGACGTCGCGGCGGCGGTGACGCTGGTGGATTCGCTGCCGGCGGGGCTGACGTTCATCTCGGCGAGCGACGGGGGGACGGCGTCGGGCGGGGCGGTGACGTGGAGCCTGGGGGACGTCGGGAGCGGGAGCTCGCTGCCGCGGACGGTGACGGTGAAGGCGGCCGCGGCGGGGGCCCAGGTGGACGTGGCGCGGGTAACGAGCACGACGGCGGACCCGGACACGGGCGACGAGCGAGCGACGTTCACGACGACCGTGACGGAGCCGCCGCCGACGGGGCTCACGGCACCCACGCAGGCGAAGGTGCCGTCATGACGGATCACCCGGATCCGCCGGACGTCGATGGCGCCCCGATGGAGGGGCCCGGTGCCCCGGAGGAGGAGCGGCCGCACCTCCCCCTGGTCTACCCCAGGGAGCCCGAGACGCTCGTCCACCGGGTCATCGAGACCACCCGGCGGAGCATCCGACGCACCTTCCGGGGGATCCTCCATCCCCGGCTTCGCCATTCGCGCTCTCGCCATGCCTGGCGTTCCACGGCGGGGGCCGCGAGCCGGCCGCCCACCGGACCCGGGAGGCGTGGGGCGGCGCCGGCGAAGGGAGCATCCGCAGAGATGCCGGGGGGACGGCCCCCTGGAGAGGCCCGGGTGGTCGAGCAGGACAGGTCCGGCGCGGAGGCCCCGGTGCCCCTGCCCGGCGCCTCCCTCCGGGGCACGCTCCAGTTTCTTCCTGGCCGCCTGGTGCCCCTGGGAGAGACGCGCCTGCCCCACGAGATTCGCTTCGTGCGGCTCCCGGGGGTCGAGCATTCCGTCACCCTGGGGAGCGCCCGGGGAGACCCGGCGCGGCACGTGACGCTGGATCATCCTTCGGTGAGCGCTCACCACGCGCGACTCCGCTACCGGGACCGGACGTGGTCCGTCGAGAGCCTTTCGGAGGACGCGCCGACGTGGGTCAACGGGACTCGCCTGGCCAGCGGAGGGGAGGGCCGGTCCCTGGAGGACGGAGACCGGGTCCGTGTCGGTGAGCTCGAGTACGAGTTCCATCAGCCGCAGCCGTTCCGGCAGGGGGAGCCTGGTGAGTGAAACGGAGAGGATCCGGTGGATCCTGGGCCAACTGGGACCCCAGTACGAGTACGTGAGAGAGCTCGGCCGCGGCGGAATGTCCGTCGTCTATCTGGTGCGGGACCGGGAGCTGGGCCGGTCGCTCGCCCTGAAGATCATTCACGCCGGCCCTGGCGACGTGGAGGAGGGGCGGGCTCGCCTCCTCCGGGAAGCGCGGCTCGTCGCGCAGCTCAACCATCCCGACATCGTGCGCATGTACGGCACCCGCGAGCTCGCCGACGGCTCCCTGGCTCTCATGATGGAGCACGTCCCGGGAAGGAATCTCAAGGAGGTGGTCCGGGCGGAGGGGCCCTTCACGGAGCAGAGGGCCCTACGGGTCCTGGGCAACGTGGCGTCGGCCCTGGCCTACGCCCACCGGCGGCGGATCGTTCATCGGGACGTGAAGCCGGAGAACATCTATCTCGATGAGGAGGTGAATGCCGCGCGGCTGGCTGATTTCGGGATTGCCCGGCCCTGGGACCCCCGCTTCGGCCTCACCCTTCCAGGCATGGCCCTGGGGACGCCCACGTACATGGCTCCCGAGCAGATCGACGGAAAGGAACTCGAGTTCCGCAGCGACATCTACAGCCTCGGGATGGTGGGCTACGAGCTCCTGGCGGGCCGGCACCCCTGGGAGGACGAAAGCCTCTTCAGCGTCATCTACAAGCAGAAGAACGAGGATCCTCCTCCCCTGACGGAGCTGCGTCCGGACGTCTCCCCCGAGCTGGTGGCGGTGATCGAGCGGGCGCTCCGGAAGGACCCATCGGAGCGCTGGTCCTCGGCTGACGAGATGGGCGCCGCCCTGGCCAACGTGCCCGAGAAACGGCCCGGACCGCTCTTCTTCGACCCGTCCCCCCGTCCGGAGCCCGAGGCCGACGACGACGAAGAAGACGAGCCGATCCCCGTGGCACCGCGCCGACGCGGGTTGCCCCGGGTCGCTACAGCCCTCGTCACGTTGCTGCTTCTGGGCGCCGTGGGCTGGGGCGCCGTCCTCCTGAGGGCGGCTCTCAGCCAGGAGACCGGTGGGTCGGCGTTCACGGACCTGGATGCCATGACCTCTCTCGACCCCTCCGCTGCGGAGGGTTCCGGCGCCCCGGCGACGCCAGCGGCCCTGACCCTCGTTTCCGGCAACGGGCAGACGGTGGGGGTCGATGAGGGCGCCTCGCTGCCTCTCGTGGTCCGGGTGGCGGATTCCGGGGGGCGGCCCTTGGGGGGCGTGGAGGTGACGTGGAAGCTCCTGCAAGGGGAGGGTCGCCTCGTGGATTCCGCCACCACGGCGTCGGACGACGGGCTCGCCTCCACCCGCTTGACCCTCTCCGGGCGTCCGGGTCCGTCGCTGGTTGCGGCCCGTGTGCAGGGCGCCGACGTCCCCGTCACCTTCGCGATCTCCGCCGTCCCCGGCGCGCCGGCGGCCGTCGAGGTGGCCGAGGGCCAGGGCCAGTCGGGTCCTCCCGGGGGGGTCCTGCCCCGACCCCTGGGGGTCCGGGTCACCGACAGCCTGGGAAATCCCGTGGCCGGCGCCCCGGTGCGATTCCGGGTCGAAGGCGGCGGCGGGCGCGTCGTGGCACGCGACACCTTGACCGACGCGGCGGGACGCATCGCGGCCCGGTGGACGCTCGGACCGGGATCGGGCACCCAACGGGTCACCGCTACCCTTCCCGACGGGCATTCCGCGGCGTTCGCCGCCACGGCGCTGCCCCAGCCGGCCCGGGAGCCGGCGGTCGCTCCGCCCCCTCCGGCGGCGCCGACCTTGGAGGTCCGGGATGCACCCACGGCGGTGGGAGGGACCCAGGTCTGCGTGCTGGCCAACGGCCAGCCCACCTGCACGGGAGCCGACGAGCGCGGGCAGCGGAGCGGACACGCGGGCGTCCCCCCCCTGAGAGCCGTCGCGGCCGGCGTCTCCCACACCTGCGGGATCGACGCGCAGGGCCGCGCCCACTGCTGGGGGGCCAACGAGAGCGGCCAACTCGGGGACGGCAGCCGCAAGGATCGCCGGGTGGCTGTCCCGGTGGCAGGGGACGCGCGCTACGTCGCCCTCGCCGCGGGCGCGTCCCACACGTGTGGCCTCACCACGGCCGGGATGATCCGATGCTGGGGCCGGGACCTCAACGGGCAGCTCGGGGACGGCGGTCGGGAAGACCGCCCGGAGCCCCGGCCCGTGTCGGGGGAGGCGTCCTTCCGCGCCCTCGCGGCGGGGTGGGACCACACCTGCGGACTGCTGGCGCGTGGCGCGGTGCGCTGCTGGGGGCTCAACGCCGACGGCCAGCTGGGTGACGGCACCCGTATCGACCGCGGCACGCCGGTGGCGGTGCTCGGGCTTCCTCCGGTCGCAGCCCTCGCCGCCGGCCGCGCCCACACCTGCGGCCTCACGTCCGACGGAAGGATCTACTGCTGGGGTGACGACGATCGCGGGCAGCTCGGGGACGGTGGCACCGCCGGTCAGCCCGCGCCGACCCGCGTCCGGGGGCTGCCGGAACCCGTCACGGCCGTCACGGCGGGTGCCCAGCACACCTGCGCCCTCGGGACCAGCGGTCGCGCCTTCTGCTGGGGCCAGAACGTCCACGGGCAGCTGGGCGACGGCACCTTCATCGACCGGAGCGAGCCCGTGGCCGTGGCGGGAGATCTCCGCTTCGAGACCCTGCACGCCGGAGGCGCCGTGACCTGCGGCCGCGCGGTCGACGGCGAGCTGTTCTGCTGGGGCTTCGATGAGCAGGGACAGTTGGGGGACGCGGGGCATACCGATCATCCGGAACCGCTGCGGGTGGGCGGCTGACCATGGCCCTCCACGACGCCTACCTCCGCCGCACGCCCTACGAGCTCGCCTTTCCCGACCTGGCCCACGCCCGGGAGCGCTTCGCCGCCTTCGAGGCCGAGGCCGAGGAGCGCGGCACCCCGGTCGTCGACGACCCCGAGGCGTTCGTCATGCTGGGGTCCGTGGGGCGCGCCCTGCGGGCGCTACGGGGGCCTGACCAGGACCCGGCCCTCATCGCCCAGCACGGCCGCCTCCTCTGGCACGCCTACCGCCTCTGGAAGGTGGGGGAGCTTGCGGCCCTGGTGAGCCTCCCTGCGGCCCGCCGCCTCCTGGACGCCGACGCGGACGCCCCCTGGCAGGGGGCGCTCCCCGCTGCCGCCGGCTACCTCCAGCTCCCCCAGCACCTGGTGTGGATCCGGCCGGACGGGGAGGCCACGCCCGAATCGCTGGACGGCTTCTTCTGGGCCGGGGTGGGCGACGACCGCCTGGCGCTCCTCCTGGTGGTGGGGATCCGGGGCGACCGGCCGGGCTTCTCCGTGGTGCCCCTGGACGACCTTCCCCTGGGCGAGGCGTCGGAGTGGACCTCGGCCGCCATGCGCCCGGGTGGCGGCGACTTCGCCAGCACGCTCCCGGGGGCGGAGCTGGAGGGGCTGCACGAGTTGCGCTCGGCCGGCGAAGCCGTGAAGCTGGCGGCCCGGTGCCTCGGCCTGTGGGAGCGCAGCTCCCCCGAGGCCCGGCCCCCGGCGGCCGGCGCCGGGGGGCGAGCGGGAGGGGGTCCCGGGGCGCGTCCCCGCCCCTCGGAGCTCCCCCATCGCATCGTCGACGTGGAGTAGAGGGATGGCGCGGGAATCGAAGAAGGCGCGGCGGGAGCGGGCGGCGGAGGTGTTCGATCTCCTGGCCGAGGAGTACCCCGACGCCCACTGCGAGCTGGACTTCCAGAACCCCTATCAGCTCGCCGTGGCGACCATCCTGTCGGCCCAGACCACCGACGTGCGGGTGAACGAAGCGACGCCCGCCCTCTTCCGGCGCTACCCCGACGCCAAGGCCCTCGCCGGCGCCCGCCAGGAGGACGTGGAGGAGCTGGTCCGCTCCACCGGCTTCTTCAGGAACAAGGCCAGGAACATCATCGGCTTCGCCCGGGGCGTGATGGCCGAGCACGGGGGGAAGGTGCCTCGCTCCATGGAGGAGCTCCGGGCGCTGCCCGGGGTGGGCCGGAAGACCGCCAACGTCATCCTGGGCAACGCCTTCGGGGTGGACGAGGGGGTGGTGGTGGATACCCACGTGACGCGGCTGTCGCGCCGGCTCGGGTTCACCACGGCGAGCACGCCCGAGAAGATCGAGGCAGATCTCATGGACCTCTTCCCCCGGGAGCGGTGGACGCTCCTCTCCCACCTCCTCATCTGGCACGGAAGGCGGGTGTGTGACGCCAGGAAGCCCCGCTGCGAGGCGTGCGTGGTCTCCCACCTCTGCCCCAGCTCCCGGGTCTGATCCGGAGCGGGGTGCCCCGGATCGTTACGTCGGGGGCGGGGGTGCCTCACATCGGGGCAAAAAAACGCCGCCTTCCGAGGGTGTCGGGGCGGCCGGGCGGCCGCGTCCAGGGGATGGAGGATACCCGACGGTCGAAAGGCGGTCGTTTGGTTGGAGTGTAGGAGCAATCCTCGTGCCCGCCGCCTCCAGGATCCGCTTGACGAAGCCCTTCCCGCGGGGGAGCTTGCCTGCCACCCGGAGCCCGATCCACAAGGAGACACGCCCATGCCCGACCGCGACGACGCCCTCACCCTCCTCCACGCCTGGGTGGACAACGAGAACCTCCGCAAGCACATGCTCGCCGTGGAGGCCGCCGTGCGGCACTACGCCCGCCTGCGGGGCGCCGACGAGGACACGTGGGGGATGGCCGGGCTGCTCCACGACCTGGACTGGGAGAAGCACCCGGAGGAGCACCCCCTGAAGGGCGTGGAGGCGCTGCGGGAGCGGGGATACCCCGAGGAGGTGCTCCACGCCATCCTCGCCCACCGCCCCGACTTCACGGGGGTGGAGCCGGAGACCGAGCTGGACAAGGTGCTCTTCGCCTGCGACGAGCTGTCGGGCCTGGTGGTGGCCACCTGCCTGGTGCGGCCCAACGGCATCGACGACCTGAAGCCCAAGTCGGTGACCAAGAAGCTCAAGGACAAGACGTTCGCCGCAGGGGTGAGCCGGGACGAGGTGCAGCATGGCCTCGACCTCATCGGCCTGGAGCGGAGCGAGCACATCCAGAACGTCATCGACGGCATCCGGACCGTGGCCGCCGAGGTGGGGGTGCGGGGAGAGGACGTCTCGGGGGCCTGAGGGCTCCCGCGGACCCTCCGGGAACCCGGGAACCCGGCGCCGCCGGGGCGTTTAGGAGAAGCGTGAAGCATCGCGCCCCTTCCCTCGTCTTCGCCGCCCTCCTCCTCGTCGCCGGTCCCCTGCAGGGCCAGGACGTGGAGATGCTGGGCCGCATCCACGGCACCCGGCCCCCCGCGGCGTACTACGCCCGGGTGGCCCGGGACTCCACGGCGTTCCGGTTCTCCCGGGCGTGGATGGCCCGCACCGGGCTGGGCCCGGGGCGGGGCGGCCGGCCCGACATCGGCGTGCGGCGGCTGCAGGCGCCGGGATCCGTCCAGTCAGGCCCCCAGGCCAACTTCGGCAGGACCCTCGCGCCGGTGCAGGGGACGTTCCGCATTCCCCTGATCCTGGGCCTGTTCGCCGACTCACCCCCGAGCCCGCCCTTCACCCGGGGAGAGGTCGCCGCCCACTTCTTCGACGGCCCCAACCCCACCGGCACCATCTCGGACTACTACCGGGAGGTGTCGGGGGGCCGCATCGCGCTGCTGGGGCAGACGTTCGACTGGGGGCGGAGCCCCCTCACCGAACGCCAGGTGGCGGGGGGGGCCAGCGGTCTGGGCGGCCAGGCCCGGGTGGGCGAGTTCATCATGGGGCTCCTGGCCCAGGAGCCCGCCACCGTCGACTGGGGGCAGTTCGACAACGACGGCCCCGACGGCGTCCCCAACTCGGGCGACGACGACGGCTACGTGGACGTGCTGGCGGTCATGCACCCCTCCACGGGCGCCGAGTGCGACGGCGCCACGAACAGGGTGTGGTCCCACCACTGGTCGCTCCGGGACGCGACGGGCCAGGTGTACACGACCGGCACGCCGGCGGCCAACGGCGGCTTCGTGAAGATCGACGACTACACCATCCAGGCCGTCCACGACTGCGACACGCCGGCCATCAACGAGATCGGCGTGTTCACCCACGAGCTCGGCCACGGCTTCGGGCTGCCCGACCTCTACGACACCGACCGGAACGTGGCCGGCATCGGCCGCTGGGGTCTCATGGCCCAGGGTGCGTGGGGGTGCGGCTCCTACGACCCGGCACGGCCCTGCGGCATGAGCGCGTGGAGCAAGGCGGCGCTGGGCTGGGTCGACGTCCGCACCCTCTCCCCTGGAGCTGACCTCGGCACGGTGGTCCTGGATCCGGTCGAGGGCGGCCACGCCGTGGTGCGGGTGGACGCCGGCGACGGGTCGGGGGAGTACTACCTCCTCGAGAACCGCCAGCCCATGGGCGTCGACGGCGAGATCCCCGGGGCGGGGCTCCTGGTGTGGCACATCGACCCGGCCTTCGTGGAGCAGCACCTGGACCAGAACACGGTGAACGCCGACCCCCGCCACCAGGGGGTGTGGCTGCGCCAGGCCGACGGACGGGACGACCTCACCGCCGGGAGGAACGGCGGCGACGCGGGCGACCCCTTCCCGGGCTCCAGCGGGGCCACCGCCTTCGACGCGGGCACCTCGCCCGCGTCCACGTCCCACGCCGGCACCCCCACGGGCATCACGCTGCTGGACGTGAGGCTGAGCGGCCAGCAGGTGGCCTTGCACGCCCTCACGCGCTTCCAGACCCTGACGCTGAGGGGGGAGGGCACCTCCACCACCTTCAGCGTGGACGGGGCGCCCCTGGACCCCGGGGAGCAGACCCTGACGCTGGCTCCCTTCGAGCGCCGGGACGTGGCGGCTCCAGGCGGGCTGGAGACGGAGCCAGGGGTTCGCCGGGCCTTCAGCGGCTGGAGCGACGACCCGGCGGCGCCCCGCACCCGGACCTTCACCATGGGCATCCAGGACACCGTCCTCGCCGCCTCCTTCGACGGCGGGCTGGAGTACCACCTCGACCTCACCCTGGTGGGCGACACGGCGGGCGTCGCCCCCGGGGAGGTGAGGGTGACACCCTCCAGCCCCGACGGCTGGTACGCCCCCAACGCCGACCTCTCGCTGCTGGCCGCGCCCCGGGCGGGCTTCGCGTTCCAGGGCTGGTCGGGGGACCTGGCGGGAAGCCCCAACCCGGTGCTCGTCACCCTGGCGGTGCCCCTGGTCGCCGCGGCCGTGTTCCAGCAGACCTTCGCGGCGGCCCCCGACCCGGTGGTGTCGTTCCCGGCGGCGGCGGCCCAGGACGTGGCGCTCCAGGCCTCCGACGGGACGGCACCCTACACCTGGAGCCTGCTGGCCGGCACGCTCCCGCCGGGGATGTCGCTCACCACCGACGGGCGCATCACGGGACCCGCGCTCCGGAGCGGCCGCTTTCCCCTCACGGTGGAGGTGCGGGACGCGATCGGCCTCGTGGCCACCGCCGACGTCACCCTGGACGTGGGGACGCCGGAGCTGGGCGTCACGGCCCTCACCGACGGCTTCTTCCTCCGCCCCGGTGCCCTCACGGCCGACCAGCAGACCTACCTGGACAACATGGGCAACCACAACGGCGCCTACGACCTGGGCGACTTCCGGGCGTTCGTCCTGGCCAACCCGGAGCTGCCCATGACCGCGGTCCAGCGCGGGCTGGTGCGGCGGCTGGTGCCCCTGGTGCGCTTCGGCGCGGGGGAGGGGCCGTGAGGCGCGGCCCTCGCCTGGCCGTCCTCGCGGCGGCCGCCGCCCTGGTGGCCTGCTCCGACGCAGGCCCCGGCGCCCTGACGGCCACCCTCGACGGGCCACAGCCGGTGGGCGCGTTGGTGGTGGAGGTGCGGGGCGCCGGGGTCACGGGCGTCGAGGGGGCGGGCGACGCCCGGGTGTTCGCCGATCCGTCCCCGGCCACCAAGGACGTGCGCCGGGTCGTGGTCGTGAGCGCGTCGGGCGCCCCCTCCTTCCGCATCCAGGTCCAGGACGTGAGCGCCGAAGCGCCCACCGTGACCCTGGTGTCGGCGGTGGACGCCGCCAACCAGCCCCTGGCCTCCCTGGCCGGCTATCAGGTCCGGGTGGCGCGCTGAGGCGTTTTCCTCCACCTTTCGCCGGCCCTCGACCACCCTCCTTGGACCGGAGCGATGCGTGACCGCCGCAAGCTGGATCACCCTTGTCGTGATCTGTGGCTTCGTGTGGGGCGGCTTCCTCCTCGCCCTCTCCAAGGCGGTGAAGAGCGAGGCCGGCAAGACCGACTAGTGGAGCCCCCCCTCCCGAGCCCCGCGCCCCGACCCACGTGCCTCGACGCGACGATCTAGAAACCATCCTGATCCTGGGCTCCGGGCCGATCGTCATCGGTCAGGCCTGCGAGTTCGACTATTCCGGCACCCAGGCCGTCCGGGCCCTCAAGGAGGAGGGCTACCGGGTCATCCTGGTCAATTCCAATCCCGCCACCATCATGACCGATCCGGACCTGGCGGATCGGACGTACATCGAGCCGCTCACCCCCGAGTGGGTGGAGCGGGTCATCGAGCGGGAGAAGCCGGACGCCCTGCTCCCCACCATGGGCGGGCAGACGGCCCTCAACCTGGCCATGGACCTCCACCAGCGGGGCGTGCTCAAGAAGCACGGCGTGGAGCTCATCGGCGCCAACGAGCGCTCCATCGAGATGGCCGAAGACCGGGAGCAGTTTGCCGAGGCCATGGCCAGGATCGGCCTGGAGGTGCCCCACGGCGGCTTCGCCCGCACCCTGGACGAGGCCCTGGAGATCGTGGAGGACACGGGCTACCCCGCCATCATCCGCCCTTCCTACACCCTGGGCGGCACCGGCGGCGGCATCGCCTACAACCGGGAGGAGTTCGAGGCGCAGGTCCGCAAGGGGCTGGATGCGTCGCCCATCACCGAGGTGCTGGTCGACCGCTCGGTGCTGGGGTGGAAGGAGTACGAGCTGGAGGTGGTCCGGGACGCCTCGGACAACGTCATCATCATCTGCTCCATCGAGAACATCGACCCCATGGGGGTCCACACCGGCGACTCGGTCACGGTGGCGCCGGCCCAGACGCTGAGCGACGTCGAATACCAGAAGATGAGGGACGCCTCCATCGCCATCATCCGGGAGATCGGGGTGGCGGCGGGCGGCTGCAACATCCAGTTCGCCGTGAGCCCCTACGACGGGACGCTCCTGGTGGTGGAGATGAACCCCCGGGTGAGCCGCTCCAGCGCCCTGGCGTCCAAGGCCACCGGCTTCCCCATCGCCCGTGTGGGGGCCAAGCTGGCCGTGGGCTACCTCCTCCACGAGCTCCCCAACGACATCACCAGGACCACCCCCGCCTCCTTCGAGCCGGTGCTGGACTACGTGGTGGTCAAGTTCCCCCGCTTCGCTTTCGAGAAGTTCCCCGAGGTGAATCCGGTGCTGGGCGTGCAGATGAAGGCCGTGGGCGAGACCATGGCCATCGGACGCACCTTCCGCTCCGCGTGGCAGAAGGGGCTCCGGGGCCTCGAGGTGGACCGGGAGGGGTGGGTGTGCGCGCCCCGCCTCAAGGACGACGGCCTCACCGGCGACGACCCCGACACTATCCTGAGGGCGCTGCGCCGTCCCACGGCCGAGCGGCCCTTCCAGATCCGGCGGGCGTTCGAGGCGGGCCTCGGCGTGGAGGAGATCCACGACGCCACGGGCATCGATCCGTGGTTCCTGGACCAGCTCCAGACGATCCTGGACCTGGAGGCGGAGTACGCCGGCGCCGGGGAGCCCGACGCCCGGCTGCTGCGGCGCATGAAGCGCGAGGGATTCAGCGACCGCCAGCTCGCCGACCTCAGGGGCGAGAGCGAGGCGGAGGTGCGGGAGCGGCGCTGGGCCCAGGGCATCCGCCCCACGTACAACGTGGTGGACACGTGCGCCGGCGAGTTCCCGGCCCAGACGCCCTACTTCTACTCCTCCTACGAGGACGAGGACGAGGCGCCCGTCACGGACCGGGAGAAGGTAGTCATCCTGGGGAGCGGCCCCAACCGTATCGGCCAGGGCATCGAGTTCGACTACTGCTGCGTGCAGGCGGTGCTGGCCCTCAAGGAGGCCGGCTACGAGACCATCATGGTCAACTCGAACCCCGAGACCGTGTCCACCGACTTCGACGTGGCCGACCGCCTCTACTTCGAGCCCCTCACTCTGGAGGACGTGCTGGAGATCCTCCACAAGGAGCGGCCGAAGGGGGTCATCGTCCAGCTCGGCGGCCAGACGCCCCTCAAGCTGGCGGAGCGGCTGGAGGCGCTGGGCGCACCCATCCTGGGCACCAGCGTGGACGCCATCGACCGGGCCGAGGACCGGGAGCGCTTCGAGACGGTGTGCGAGGCCATCGGCGCCACCGTGCCCGACAACGGCATCGCCACCAGCGAGGAGCAGGCGCTGGGCGTGGCCCGCAGGATCGGCTACCCGGTGCTCGTGCGCCCCAGCTACGTCCTGGGCGGCCGGGCCATGGAGATCGTCTACGACGAGGCGAGCCTCAAGGACTACTTCGACCGGGCGGTGCGGGCCTCCCCCGACCGCCCCGTCCTGATCGACCGCTTCATCGAGGACGCCTTCGAGGCCGACGTGGACGCCCTGTGCGACGGCACGGAGGTGGTCATCGGCGGCATCATGCAGCACATCGAGGACGCGGGCGTGCACTCGGGCGACTCGGCGTGCGTGCTGCCCCCCTACCTGCTGGGGGGCGAGGTGCTGGACGAGATCCGCCGTCTCACCCGCCGCTTCGCCCTGGAGCTGGGGGTGGTGGGGCTCATCAACGTCCAGTACGCCATCCGCGACGGCGTGGTCTACGTCCTGGAAGTGAACCCCCGGGCCAGCCGAACCGTCCCCTTCGTGAGCAAGGCCACGGGCGTGCCCCTGGCCCGGCTGGCGGCGCGCCTCATGACGGGCGAGAGGCTGGCGGACCTGGACGTCCCCGAGGAGGCGCCGGTGGCGGGGGTCGCGGTGAAGGAGGCGGCCTTCCCCTTCAACCGCTTCGACGTGGACATCATCCTGGGCCCCGAGATGCGCTCCACGGGCGAGGTCATGGGCTTCGACGATTCCTTCGGCATGGCGTTCGCCAAGGCCCAGCAGGCAGCGGGCAACGTGCTGCCCGAGGAGCCCGGCACCCTCATCGTCACGGTGAACGACCGGGACAAGGCCACGGTCACCCCCATCCTGCGCCGATTCCACGACCTGGGCTGGACCATCCGGGCCACCCACGGCACCCACGCCCACCTGCGCCGGCTGGGCATCCCCTCGGAGCGGGTGTTCAAGGTGGGGGAGGGGCGGCCCGACATCGTGGACCTCATCGTGAGCGACCAGGTCCAGCTCCTCATCAATACGCCGCTGGGCAAGAAGTCGCAGTACGACGACTACGCCATGCGCCGGGCCGCCATCACGTACAACCTTCCCTACCTCACCACCATGTCCGCCACCAGCGCCGCCTGCGACGCCCTGATCGCCCTCCGCTCCCGCCAGCACGAGGTGCGCACGGTGCAGGAGCGCATCGCCCTGGCGCGCGGCCAGTCGTCCCGGCAGACGGCCCTCTCCCTGGACGGCTGACCTGCCGCCGCCCACGCCGTTCTTTCCCGGGGCGCAGCGGTGTGCATAGCTTGGAATGGCCCCCATCGACATAGTCCCCCCCGTCCCCCTAGGTCCATGACCCAGGCGGAATCCCCTCCATCCGGCTTGTGCGCGCCCCCGTCCAATCGGCGGGGCGCGACCGTGGGTGGCGGGGGGGGCGCGAGGGGCTTCACCTTGATCGAGCTCATGATCGTCTCGGTGATCCTGGGCACGCTGGCGGCGCTGGCCATCCCCCGCCTCAACGGCGCCATCTACAAGGCCCAGATCGCCCGGGCCACCGGTGACATCAAGGCCATCGAGATCGAGCTCTACGACTTCTGGGCCGACAACGGCCGCCTCCCCGACAGCCTGGACGAGATCGGGCGGGGCAACACCCTGGACCCGTGGGGCCACCCCTACCAGTACGCGCGCATCGCCGGGAATCTGGGGAACGGGAACGGGGGGAAGGGCGCGAACGGAGAAACGTTCAGGAAGGACCGCTTCCTCAAGCCCCTGAACTCCGACTTCGACCTGTACAGCATGGGCGCGGACGGGGCCAGCAAGGCGACCCTTTCCTCGTCGGTCAGCCAGGACGACATCGTCCGGGCGAACGACGGCGGCTTCATCGGCCTCGGGGCGGAGTACTGACGTGGGGGTCTTCCGCCTCGAGCTCCTGCGCACCCGGGTGGCTCGCCGGATCTTCCTGCTGTTCGTGCTGAGCGCCCTGGTGCCGGTGGCCCTGCTGGGCACCTACGGCTTCCTCGCCATCGCCCGCCAGCTCCGGGACCAGAGCCGGGAGCGCCTCCAGCAGCTCAGCAAGAACGCCGGCATGTCCGTGCTTGAGCGCCTCCAGTTCGCCGAGGCGGACGTGCGTCTGGTGGCGTCCGACCAGGCCGCTTCGGCCGGGATGGCGGCCCTCTCCGCCGGAGGCCCGGCGACGGGGGTCCGCGTCGAGCCCCGACGCTTCCTGAGCACGCTCCGGGACGTGGTCCTCACCGCCCCCGGTGGCCGGCCCGACACCCTCTCCGCCGCGCCCGTCCTCACCGCTGCCGATCAGGAGCACCTGGCCGCGGAGGGGACGCTCCTGCGCGTCCGAGCCGGTCCGGGAGGGACGCCCTGGATCTGGCTGATCCGGCGTCTCGACCCCGCGGACGCCGCCTCGCCGCTGCTCTGGGGCCACATCGACGACAGCTACCTGTGGTCGTCGGCGGAGACCTACGTGGACCTGCCCTCGGTGAGCGGCTTCTGCGTTCTCCTGGACGTCGCCCGCCCCCTCCACTGTGCCGAGCGCGTGTCGGCAGGGTTCCAGCGCTCCCTGGTGGATGCGTTCCGCCTGTCGCCCGCCACCGAGGGGCGGGGCGTCTTCCGCTGGAGCGCCAACGGCGACCGCCACATGGGCTCGTCGTGGGAGGTCTTCCTGCGCTCCCGCTTCCAGGCCGAGCCCTGGACGGTGGTGGTGAGCGAAGCGGAGTCGGCGGTGTACGCGCGCCTGAGGGACTTCGCCCTGGCCTTCCCGCCCGTCCTCCTCCTGGGAATGATCGTGGTGACGCTCCTCGCCACCAGCCTGGTGCGTCGCACCATGGAGCCCCTGGAGGCCCTCACCGAGGGGACCCGGCGCATCGCCGCCCAGGAGTGGAGCACCCGGGTGGACGTGCAGCGGAGCGACGAGTTCGGCGAGCTGGCCGGTTCGTTCAACACCATGGCGGAGCGGCTGGGCGTACAGTTCCGTCATCTGGAGGCCAGCCGCGCCATTGACCAGGCGGCGCTGGTGGCGGCGGACCGGGAGGACGTGGCGAGGGCGCTCCTGGACGGCTTCGGGGGGATCGTCGCCTATGACCGTTTGGCCATCGTCATCCTGGAGCGCGACCCTGTGACCGGCGACCTGCTGTGGGTGGAGGACGGGAGGAGCGAGACCTGCGAGGTGCAGGTGCATCCGTCGGCGCGGGATCTGGAGCAGCTCAGGAGCGTCCGGCCCTACGCGGAGGTGTCGGATCCGGATGAGATGGCCTCCCTCCTGGAGGGCTTCCCCACCGACCTGCGACCGCTGGTGGTCTTCCCCCTGCGGGTCAAGGACGAGCTGAGGGGGGCGCTGATGGTGGCGCGGGAGCGGGCCTTCACGCCCGACGAGATCGTGCGCATCCGTCAGATCGTGGACCAGGGCGCGGTGGCGCTGGACGAGGTCCAGCTCGTGAAGGAGCTGGAGGCGATGAACTGGGGCACGCTCCGGGCGTTGGCCCGGGCCATCGACGCCAAGTCGAAGTGGACGGCGGGCCACTCGGAGCGGGTGGTGCGGCTGGCCGTCGCCCTGGGGGAGGAGATAGGTCTCTCGGCCCGGGAGCTGGACACCCTCGAGCGGGGCGGGCTCCTCCACGACGTGGGCAAGATCGGCATCCCGGCGAACGTCCTCGACTCCGACGCGCCCCTGTCCGACGAGGAACGGCGCCTCATGAACCACCACGTCCTCATCGGCGCCCGCATCCTTGAGCCGGTAGCGGCGTACGCCGACGCCATCCCCATCGTCCTCTACCACCACGAGCGCTGGGACGGCAAGGGCTACCCCGCCGGGCTTGCCGGTGAGGGAATTCCGCTGCTGGCCCGGGTGCTGTCGGTGGCGGACGCCTACGACGCCATGGCGTCGACCCGCCCCTACCGCGGCTCCCTCACCCCCGCGTCCGCCATCAAGGTCATCCGGGGCCTCGCCGGGACCCAGTTCGATCCCCGGGTGGTGGAGGCCTTCGAGCGCGTCATGGCCCGGGACGTCCACCTGTGGCGGGACTTCACCGCCATGACGGACGAGGTGGCCGTGCCCGGCGGCCGAGGGCCGAGCGCGTGAGCGGCGCACCGGCCGACCTCCAGTGGGAGGACGCCCCCCGCCGACGCCGCGGAGAAGAGCCCCGGCGCAAGCTGGCGGGCTGGGTGGTGGTCGCGGCGGCCCTGGGGGTCGCGGCCTCCCTCGCGCTGTTCCTCACGTCGCCCCGGGAGCGGGGGGAGCTCCTCGACGCCGTGCCCCGGGAGCTCGCCGGCCGCTGGGTCACCACCGACCCCCGTTACGCAGACCGGGAGTTCCTCATCGAGCGTGACCGCCTCGACCTCACCCTGGACCTGGGGCCGGGGGGGCGGGCCCGCTATCCTGTCGTCTCGGTCCGCTCCTGGCAGGAGCGGGACCGGAGGGGTTACCGGGTGCACTACGGAACAGGCGACGAGGCCCG
Organism: uncultured Gemmatimonadales bacterium; assembly: GCA_963720485.1. Taxonomy (GTDB): domain Bacteria; phylum Gemmatimonadota; class Gemmatimonadetes; order Longimicrobiales; family Gaopeijiaceae; genus MFD05684-c1. The sequence goes on along the minus strand of OY970395.1, from coordinate 2,668,408 downwards.
GGTGATGGAGGTGTACGTGCTCCGGGACGGAACCCTGCGTCTCAAGAACCCCCCGGACGTGGTGTGGAAGCGGGCGCCGTGACCGGCCGCCCCACCACCGCCTTCCTGCTCCACCCCGCGTCTCCCCTCCACGACACCGGCTGGGGCCACCCCGAGCACCAGGGCCGCCTGCGGGCCCTGGCCTCCACCGTGGGCCGGGATATGCTGGCCCTCCACGGCCTGGTGGAGCAGGTGACGCCGGAGGAGGTGGACCCCTCGCTGCTCCTCCGCGTCCACGACGCCGGCCAGGTGGAGGCGGTGCGCACGGCGGTGGCGGCGGCGTCCGAGAAGGGCGCGGTGGTGGCCCTCACCCCCGACACGATGGTGTCGGCCGCGTCGTGGGACGCCGCCCTGGGAAGCGTGGCCGCAGCGGTCACCGCTGCGGGTGCCGTGGTCCGGGGCGAGCACGGCAACGCCTTCGTCGCCACCCGCCCGCCCGGGCACCACGCCACCCCCGACCGCTCCATGGGCTTCTGCCTGTTCAACACCGTTGCCGTGACGGCCCGCTGGCTCCAGGATGAGGGCCTCGCCCGCCGGGTGCTGATCGTGGACTGGGACGTCCACCATGGCAACGGCACGCAGGCCGCGTTCTGGGAGGACCCCGACGTGTTCTACCTGTCGCTTCACCAGGCTCCCCATTACCCCGGGACGGGTGCCGCCCGGGAGCGGGGCGCCGGGGCAGGGGAGGGGACGACGCTGAACGTGCCCGTGCCGGCGGGGCTGGCCGCCGCGGCGTACCGGGACCGCTACGAGGCGGCGCTGGACCAGGCGTTCGGCGGCTTCGAGCCCGACTTCGTGCTGGTGTCGGCCGGCTTCGACTGCCTGGCGGGCGATCCCCTGGGCGGCCAGCGCCTCGAGCCGGACGACCTCCACGCCATGACCCGCTCCCTCCTGGCCCGGGCCGACGTGTGCGGTGGCCGCGTCGTGGCCTGCCTCGAAGGCGGCTATGTTCCAGACCGCCTCGGCGCCGGCACCCTGTCCGTGGTGCGGGCCCTGGCGGGGGTCGACCCCGACGATCCTTCCCCACGCTCCGGGGTACCCGGTCCGCTGAGGTGAACCCATGACGCGACGAACCATCCCCTTCCTGCTCCTGGCCGTGGTGGCCCTGGCGGCCACGGCCGTGGCCCCCGCCCCGGTGGCGGCCCAGGCCCAGTACGAGCTGCCCCTGAAGGGGAAGGGCCCCGATACCCGCCCGCCCGCGGCCCAGGCGGCCATCGACAAGCTGCGCTCGCCCTACTGTCCGGAGCTCATGCTCGAGGTGTGCCCCTCCTCGGGGGGCGCGGCCCTCCGGGACAGCATCGAGACCCTGGCCCGCCAGGGGTGGTCGTCGGACAGCATCGTGAGCTGGGTGCTGGCGCGGCACGGGAAGCAGTGGCTGGCCCTGCCCCCCGCCCGGGGGACGGGGCTGCTGGCGTGGGTGACCCCGGGGCTCGCGCTCCTCCTGGGGATCGTCGTCGTGACCCTCGTCCTGCGCGCCGCCCGGGCCCGGCGACCCGCCCCGGTGCGGGACCGGGAGCTGAGCGAGGAGGAGGACGAGCGCCTCCGCGAGGCCATGCGGGAGATGGAGGCCGAGGAAGAGGCTCCGCTCTGAGCCGCGGGCGGCCATGACCTCCTCCGAGCGCGCGGTGCCGTCCATGCTGGACCTGCTCCGCCTCTCCCGCCGTCCCCTCTTCCCCCCCGGGGGCGTCGCCCTGTACCGCCAGATCGCCATCCTCACCGACCTGGCCGAAGGCGACGAGGTGCTGGACGTGGCTTGCGGCAACGCCATCCCCCTGGAGTGGTTCGTCACCGAGTACGGCGTCCACGGCTCGGGGGTGGACCCCGACGAGACCATCGTGGCGGCGGCGGAGGAGCGCATCCGGAAGCGGGGCCTCTCCGGGGATCTCCAGCTCCAGGGCGGCACGCTGTCCAGCCTCCCCTACCGCGACGCCATCTTCGACCTGGTGGTGGGTGAGCTGGGCCTCACCTCCGAGGCGAGCCCCGCGGCGGTGGTGGCCGAGCTCGTGCGGGTCACCCGGCCAGGGGGAGCCGTGGTCCTGGTCCAGCCCGTGTGGAAGGCGCCGGTGGACGACGAGCGCCGCCGGATCCTGGGCCAGCACCTGGGCGTGCGCCCCCTCATGCTGGTGGAATGGAAGCGGCTGCTCCGGGGCGCCGGCCTCACCGCCTTCCACACCGAGGACTGGTCCGACGAGGAGACGGCCTTCCGCCCCCAGGTCACCAAGCCCTTCCCCGACTTCGCCGAGCTGTTCTCCCTGGGCGAGAAGATGGGCATCCTGCGGCGCGCCTGGGCCCGCTGGGGCGTCCGGGGCGTGCGCACGGTGCTGGAGCGGGAGCGGGAGGTGCACCGGCTCCTCACCCGTGAGCGCGTCCTGGGCCTGGACCTGCTCATGGCCTCCCGTCCGCCGGCGGGGGAGGCCGAGGCGGAGGCGGTGGAGGACAAGCCGGCGGAGGACGAGGCGGCGCCCGCCGGCCTGCCGTCCTTCGGATCGAGCGAGGACCTTTGACAGCCACGACCGCACGCCGGAGACCACGTTGACGAGTACGGACGCCGGCGGCCTCGCCGCCACCCGGGACGGAGTCGGCCGCATCCAGGCCGCGCTGCGCGACGCCGACCTCGACGGTTGGCTCCTCTACGAGTTCCGCGGCCAGAACTGGATCGCGGCCCGCCTCCTCGGCGTGGAGGACACCACCCGCCGGGCCTTCGTCCTGCTGCCCCGGGAGGGGGAGCCCACCGCCCTGGTCCACACTATCGAGACGTCCCGCTGGCGCCACTGGCCCCATGCTGTGGAGACCTACGCCGGATGGGAGGAGCTGGACCGGAAGCTCTCGGCCCTGCTGTCCGGGGGCGGGCGGCTGGCCATGGAGGTGTCGCCCCGGGACAACGTGCCCACGGTGGACCTGGTCCCTTCCGGCGTGGTGGACCGCCTCCGGGAGATGGGGGTGGAGCCGGCGAGCTCGGGCGACCTGGTCACCCGCTTCCACGCCGTCTGGTCCCGGCAGCAGCTCACCGACCACCTGGAGGCGGCCGAGGTGGTGGCGGCGGTGGCGCGGGAGGCCATGGAGCGGGCGGCCGACGCCGTCCGGCGGGGCAGCCCCACCAGCGAGGGCGCGCTGGCCGAGTGGATCCGGGGGGCCCTCCGGGAACGGGGCGTCACGGTGGACGTGGACACCCACGTGGCGGTGGGTGCCGGCGCGGCCGATCCCCACTACGCGCCCCAGGGGGAGGGGCGCACCATCCAGCGGGGCGACGTCCTCATGGTGGACCTGTGGGGGCGCACCTCCCTCGAGGCCGTGTCCGCCGACCAGACGTGGATGGGGGTGCTCGGGCCCGAGGCCCCGGGGAAGGTGCGGGAGGTGTGGGACGTGGTGCGGGAGGCCCGGGACAAGGCCGTCCAGTGGCTCCGTGACCACCACGAGGCCGGCCACCCCGTGCGCGGCTACGAGGTAGACGACGTGTCCCGCGACATCATCCGGCAGGCCGGCTACGGCGATTACTTCGTCCACCGCACGGGGCACTCCATCGACACGAGGCTCCACGGGAGCGGCCCCAACCTGGACAACCTGGAGACCCGGGACGACCGGGTCCTCCTCCCGGGCGTCGGCTTCTCCGTGGAGCCCGGCATCTACCTCCCCGGGGAGTTCGGTGTCCGCAGCGAGATCAACGTGTGGTACGGCGAGGACGGCGTTCAGGTCACGCCGGCCGAGCCCCAGGAGGAGCTCCTCCTCCTCCTGGACGACTGACGGCGTTGGCCCCCGGCCGCCGCGCCCCGGGGGCGGCAGGGACGCGGGTCCAGGTGGCCCTCCCCCTCCCGATCCCCACCACGTTCACCTACGCGGTGCGGGGCCCCGTGCCCCCCCCGGGGACGCGGGTGCTGGTTCCCTTCCGCCGCTCCGAGCGCATCGGCTGGGTCGTGGGCCCCGCCGAGGGCGGGCGGGTGGAGGGCATCCGGCCGGTGCTGAGCATCCTGGACGACGCCCCCAGCGTGCCGCCGGACGTCCTGGAGTTGTGCCGCTGGATGGCGGACTACTACGTCTGCCCCCTGGGGATCGCCCTCAGGGCCGCGCTCCCCACCGTGCTGACCGACGTGTCCCGGGACTACGTGTCCGTGGCCGAAGGGGCCATGGCCTCGCCCGGGGGGCGGGGCGAGACTGGATCCGGGGGGGGACCCCCCGACCTGTCCCCCCGGGAGCGCCGCCTCCTCGACGCCCTCGCCGCCCGCGGCGGCGCCCAGCGCGTCGCCACGCTCCGCAAGGCCCTCGGCTCGGGCTCCATCTGGCCCGAGGTACGGAGCCTCAAGGCCCGGGGCCTCCTCCGCCACGAGACCGTTCCCCCCCAGCCCCCACCCGTGCTCACCCGTCGCGTCGTGCGGGTGGTCCGCTGGCTGGACGACCTGGCCGAGCGGGACGCCCTCTTCGGCCGCGCCCACCGGCAGCGGGAGGCGTACGAGGTGCTGGAGGCGGGGGGCGGCGCGGCCGAGCTGGCGCACCTCACCGACCAGCACGGCTTCTCCCGCTCCGTCATCGGCGGTCTCGAGGAGAAGGGCGTGGTGGAGGTCACCGACGAGGAGGTGCTGCGCGACCCCTTCCAGGGGCGGGAAGCTCCCGATCCGGTCCGCCACCCCCTCACGGAGCACCAGACGGCGGCGCTGGAGCACGCGGCCGCCGGGCAGGGGCAGCGGGCCCCTCGCCCGCTGCTCCTCCACGGCATCACCGGATCGGGGAAGACCCGGGTCTACATCGAGCTCCTGCGCCGGGTGCTGGACGCGGGCCGCACGGCCATCGTTCTGGTCCCCGAGATCTCCCTCACCCCCCAGACGGTGACCCGCTTCCGGGCGTGGTTCGGCGACGACGTCGCCGTGCTCCACTCGGCCCTCTCCGACGGAGAGCGCTACGACCAGTGGCGCCTCCTGGCCGCCGGCGAGAAGCGCATCGCCGTGGGCGCCCGCTCGGCCCTGTTCGCCCCCCTGCGCGACCTGGGCGCTATCGTGGTGGACGAGGAGCACGACGGCTCCTACAAGCAGTCCGAGGCGCCCCGCTACCACGCCCGGGACCTGGCGGTGGTGCGGGCCGCCATGGCCGACGCCGTGTGCGTCCTGGGGAGCGCGACGCCGTCCCTGGAGAGCTGGGCCAACGTGGAGCGGGGCAAGTTCGTGGTCAGCTCCCTCCCGGAGCGGGTGGCGGGGGGACGGCTCCCTCCCGTGCGGGTGGTGGACCTCCGGGAGGTGCGCCGGAGCTCACGGGACGGGGAGGGGAGCGGGCCCGCCGCCACCGTGCTGTCGCCGCCCCTGGTGGAGGCGGTCCAGGCGCGGCTGGCCCGGGAGGAGCAGACGATCCTGCTCCTCAACCGGCGGGGCTACGCCAGCTTCGTCCAGTGCCGCGAGTGCGGCGACGTGCGCACGTGCGCCCACTGCTCCGTGTCCCTCACCTACCACCGGGTGAGCGGGCGCCTCCTGTGCCACCACTGCCGCTACGAGGAGCCGGCGCCGGAGCGGTGCGCCCGCTGCGGCTCGAGAGACCTCTCCTTCCGGGGGCTCGGCACCGAGCAGGTGGAGCGCATCGTCGCCGAGACGTTCCCCTCCGCCCGCCTGGCCCGCATGGACGTGGACACCACGTCGGGGAAGTGGTCGCACCACGAGATCCTGGGGCGGGTGGAGCGGGGCGAGGTGGACATCCTCATGGGCACCCAGATGATCGCCAAGGGGCTGGACTTCCCCCGGGTCACCCTGGTGGGGGTGGTGAACGCCGACGTGGGCATCCACCTCCCCGACTTCCGGGCCAGCGAGCGCACCTTCCAGCTCCTCTCCCAGGTGGCGGGGCGGGCGGGGCGGGGAACCCTGGCGGGGGAGGTGGTGGTCCAGACCTCCATCCCCGAGCATTACGCCATCCGGGCGGCGCTGGAGCACGACTTCACGGGGTTCGCCGAGCGGGAGATGAAGGAGCGGGCCAGCCCCGCCTATCCGCCCTGGGTGCGCCTGGCCAATGTGGTGGTGAGCAGCCCCGACGCCGAGGCCGCCGCCGCCGCCGCCGAGGACGGGGCGCGGCGCCTGCGCCGCTGGCTGGCCCGGAACGGGCGGGAGGCGGAGCTGGTGGGGCCGGCGCCTGCTCCCATCGAGCGCCTGCACGGCCGGTGGCGGTGGCACTTCCTCCTGCGCTCTCCCTCGGCCACGGCGCTGGGACGGGCCTGCCGGGTGCTCATGGAGAAGTGGTCGCCGCCCGGACACGACGTGCGGGTGGCCCTCGACCGGGACCCCGTCGCGCTCCTGTAGGGGGAATCGGAGCGTCGCGTCGGTCCCGCCGGCCCCGGCTGCCACCACATGTTGCGCTCGCCAGGGCCCCGCACCGCCGCATGGGGGACGCTCCGCCACCCACCCCTCCCGGCCATTGCCGCTCCCCGGGGCGGCTCCCTATACTCCGGTGTCGGAGGCGCAGAAGGCCCCGGCCGTTGAATCTGGAGTGATGGGTCGCATGGGTTGTCTTGCCCTGAACGCATCGTTCGAGCCGCTCACCCTGGTGCCCGCCCGGAGGGCGGTGCGCCTGGTGATGGACCGGAAGGCGGAGATCCTGGAGGTGGACGAGGGGCGGCGCTTTCGCTCCGAGTCGGAGGAACTCCCGTGCCCTTCGGTGATTCGCCTGGTGCGCTACATCCACGTTCCCCGGCGCTTCCGCCGCCAGGTCACCAACACCTTCCTGTTCGCCCGGGACGACTACTGCTGCCAGTATTGCGGCCGCCACCGGAGCGAGCTCAAGGGGCGCCAGTTCCTCACCCGGGACCACATCCTCCCCATCTCCCGTGGCGGCGACAACGCCTGGGACAACGTCGTCACCTCCTGCTCGCCCTGTAACAACCGCAAGGGCAACCGCCTCCCCGAGGAGGCGGGCATGCACCTCCTGGCTGAGCACGTCGGCGAGCCCAACTACGTGCACCTGGTGTGGGCCGTGCGCAGGGTCACGCCCATCCAGGCCAAGTGGATCGGTCTGTTCTACGGGGACGACACGGTGGAGCTGCTGGAAAGGGAGGGGCTGTAGCGGTCAGTCGTCCAGCCAGGCGTAGGGGCGTTCATAGAACTGACCGAATCCCCGCACGGTGCCGTGGGCCGTGTGCTCCTTCCAGCGGATGACCCACCCCCGCACCTCGTCCTGCAGCACTTCGTAGCTGAAGCCCGGGAACTGCTGGCGCTCGGCCAGGAAGCGGGCGAGCTGGGGCGGCAGGTCGCTGATCCCCTCCACGTGGAACTCCTCGTGCTCCTCCACGAGGGCGCTCCTGATCTCCGACTCACACAGCTTGAGCGCCCGGAGCGCCTCCTCCACGGCCGAGACGATCTCCGCCATGGTTTCGGTGGGGGCGTGGCCGGTGCGGTTGCGGATGACGCGGAGGAGGCCCTGGGTGCCTGGCGCCCTCAGCTCCTCGCGCATGCGTTGCAACTGGGTCATGATCCGCTCGTTCAGGCGGAGGAGCTGGGAGTACTCCCGCTGCGCCTTCTCGCCTGCGGACGGAAGAGGGGGCATGGGGCCTCGGGGAGGGGGGGGAATCAAGCCATTCTCTCCCAAACAAGTGTGGGAATCGGCCCCCGCGCAAGGACCGGGGACGTCAGTCCTCGTCGGCCTCCTCGTCCAGGAGCCCGTCGCCGAGCTCCTCCAGCAGGCGCCGCTCGCGCTCAAGGGCCTCTCGCACGATGCGGAGCGAGTCTCGCGTGGCCGGGTCGTCGTGCTTCTCGGCGCCCTCCTTGCCGGCGGCGCCGTCCGGGGCGCCTTCCTCTCCCGGCGCCAGGCGGCGCGTGCCGCGCACCTCGTAGGCGAACAGCATCTGGCGGAGCTCGCCCAGGAGCCGGAGCACGGTGGGGGATCGCTCCAGCAGCACGCCCCGCTCCTCCATGGTCAGCAGGAGCCGGGCGAAGCGCAGGAGCTCCGACCGCAGCCGGTCCGGGGTGATGTCGTCGTACTTACCCATGCGTAGAATGGTACCCTTCAACCGGGCGACGGGTGCGGCGGCTCGCCCACCCGCACCCGGGCGTCGACGGCCACCCCACCTTCCGGAAGGGCCAGGAACGGGTTCACGTCCAGCTCCAGCACGGTGTCGTGGTCGCCCACGAGCTGGGAGATGCGCTGGATCGCCTCCACCAGGGCGGCCTGGTCCGCCGGCGGATCGCCCCGGAGGCCCTCCAGCAGGCGGTGGCCGCGGATGTTCTCCACCATCTCCCGGGCATCCACCTCCGTGACCGGATGCACGCGGAAGACCACGTCACCCAGCGCTTCCACGTACACGCCGCCCAGCCCGAACATGAGGACGGGCCCGAAGGCGGGGTCGGTGATCATGCCCAGGATGGTCTCCCGTCCCCCCTTCAGGAAACGCTCCACCAGCACGCCCTCCAGGCGGGCGCCGGGGGCGTGGGCCGCCACCGCCGCGAGCATCTCCCGGTGGGCGGTCCTCACCTCCTCCTCGGTGCGCAAATCCACGCGCACGGCGCCCACGTCCGTCTTGTGGATGACGTCCGGCGACAGGATCTTGAGCACCACCGGATAGCCGAGGGCGCCGGCGGCCTCGGCCGCTTCGTCCTCCTCCTGGGTGACCCGGTGCTCCACGACGGGCACGCCGTAGCAGGCCAGCACCTCGAGGGCCTCGTGCTCCAGCAGGTGCTCCCGCCCCTCCTCCCTCACCCGGGCCAGCAGCGCCGCCACCCGCTCCCGGTCCACGTCGAAGCGGGTGGGCTCCTCCAGGGGCCGCTCCAGGCAGCGCCGGTAGCGGGTGAGCGCGGCCAGCGCCCGGGCCGCCGACTCGGGGAAGATGTAGGCGGGCACCCCCGCCTCGTGGAGCTCTGCCCGCCCCTCGGGGAGCCCCTCCCGTCCCATGAGGACCGCCAGCACCGGCTTGGTGCCGTGACGCTCCCGGGCGTCGACGATGGCCGAGGCCACGTCCACCTGGCGGATGCCGAGGGGCGGCACGAAGGCGGCGATGGCCGCGTCGATGCCCTCGTCCTGGAGCACCAGGTCCAGGGCCACCCGGTAGCTCTCGGAGGTGGCCGACGCGATCATGTCCACGGGGTTCCGGACCGATGCCTCCTCGGGGAAGGCGTCCCGGAGCCGCCGCTGGGTGTCGGGGGCCAGCTCCGCCACCTCCAGCCCCGCCGCTTCGCACGCGTCGGCGATCATGATCCCGGGGCCGCCGGCGTTGGTCACCACGGCCACCCGGTTGCCGGCGGGAATGGGCTGGGCCTCGAGCGCCATGGCGATGTCGAAGAGATCCTCCACCGACTCCGCCCGCAGCACCCCGCACTGGGCGAGGAGGGCGTCGGTGGTGGCGTCGGTCCCCGCCAGGGCGCCGGTGTGGGACGAGGCGGCCCGGGCGCCGGCCGCCGTGCGGCCCGACTTCACCACCACGATGGGCTTGGTGCGGCTCACCTTCCGCGCCAGGCGGGTGAAGCGCCTGGGGTTCCCGAAGTTCTCCAGGTAGAGGAGGATGACCCGGGTGCCCTCGTCCTTCTCCCAGTACTCCAGCAGGTCGTTGGCGCTCACGTCGGGCTTGTTGCCCACCGACACGAAGTGGTGGATGCCGATGCCGTACTCGGCGGCGTAGTCGAGGATGGTCACCCCCAGGGCACCCGACTGGCTCATGAAGCTCAGGGGCCCGGCCGGCGGCATGGTGGGGGCGAACGTGGCGTTCATCGACACGGCGGGGTCCGTGTTCACGACACCCATGCAGTTGGGCCCCACCAGGCGCATCCCGTGGCGGTGCACGGCCTCCACCAGGACGCGCTCCCGCTCCACCCCCGCGCCCCCCACCTCCTTGAAGCCGGCGGTGATGACCACGAGCCCCTTCACCCCCTTCCTCCCGCACGCCTCCACCACCTCCTGGACGTGCTCCTTGGGCACCACCACCAGGGCCAGGTCGACGGGGCCGGGGATGTCCTCCACCGACGGGTAGGCGGCCACCGAGTGGACGGCCCGGGCCCCCGGGTTCACCGGGTACACCACGCCGGTGTAGCCGTGACGCAGGAGGTTGTCCAGGATCTGCCAGCCGATGGTCCCGGGGCGCCGGCTCGCACCCACCACCGCGATGGAAGCGGGGCTCAGGACCGGGTCGAGGGACATGGGATCGCTCCATGGCGGAAAGGGGATCGGCCGGGGCAGGAAGCTAACCCGGCCAGCGGTGGCGGCGAACGCCCGGCAGGGAGCACAGACGCGGGCGCCGGGTTGCAGAGGGGGCTTCGAGACATGAGGATTCCAGTGCAGCCAGGCTCGTTCTCCCCAGCCCCCCCGCCCATGGCCCACGACGACGACAGCGACCGCCGCTCCAGCGGAGGCGGGGAGGGTCACCGGCCGCCGCCGGCCCGGGAGAAGGGTGGCCTGCGTCCCGCCCGCCCCCCCTCCGCCCGGTCCAGGGACGAGGGCGACGCCGAGCGGCGCCCCACGCCCGTCCGGGCCGCCATGGGGCGATCCCGGGAGGAGGCGCCCCCCGCGGTCGAGGTCCCCAGCCGCTCCCTCACCATCGACGAGGAGGGGGAGGAGCGGGTATGGCGGGTCCGGGTGGAGGGGCGCACGATCACCGGCCACCCTCCCGACGCCGGGGCCAGCCTCCTGTTCCTCACCTTCGCCCGGGACGAGACGCCCGACACCCGGGAGCGGGAGGTGCTGGCCGTCGCCGGGGAGCTGGACGGGCTGAGCGACCCCGAGCTCGAGGCCCTCTTCCGGAGGGCCCGCCCCTACGCTCCGCCCTCCGAGGGCGAGGAGATCTTCCCCGGCACCCGCCGCTCCCGGGGCCGCAGTCGCTGACGCTGGGCGTGTCGCTTCGACACGCACCCTGTCCCCTGAGACGTACGCCGGTGCCGGGGCGTCCAGGGCCGCGCTGGCGGCCGTAAGTGCCGTCATGGCAATGGGTTGCCTCGTCCAGCACGCTCCCGGCACGTGGGGTGCACTTCCCGTGGCCGGTCCGTCCTCCGTGGGCAGGTGGGAGGACGGCGGACACGCCTACGACGGATCGATACGACCATGGGTCATGATGGATATGGCATGGGTGCCGGGCGCCCCGGCGCGCGAGAGGACCTTCCCGGCATCGTGATCACCAGCGGAGCCCCTCCCGGGGCCGCCACGCCCCCGGAGCCACGGATCGCGGCGTTCATCTGGGGGGGCAAGGTCCGGCCGAGTCCCACCCTTCCCTTCGGGCGCTGGAAGGGCGCCGCCTGACGCGGCCGCGGGCCACCGCAACCTTCCGCCGCACCTCCGCCGGCTCGGCCTGATACGCGACGGGCGCCCGCTGGAGGTGCGTCCTCGCCCAGGCCCCTCCGGCAGGCCGGGCGCCCCGTCCGCGACCGCGGGCGGGGGCGCTTCCGTTCGATCCTCCCGCTCAACGCATCCCGTTTAACGCATCGCCGCCGAGGCCCGTCCAAAGGGTGTCCCCGGAAGGCTCGGGGCGCGCGCCGGTCGCGAAGGTCCTCCGGCGTCATTCCGTTCGGCTTTCTCGAAGGCAGACGACGATGAAGACGATGCGATGGATGGGTGTGGCGACCCTGGTGGCAGGGCTGTGGGTCCCCTCCCTTTCGGCCCAGCAGGGCCCACAGCAGCGCCGGGGGCCCCGGGAGGGCCGCGGCCTGCCCGAGATGGTGACGCAGGCGCTGGCCCACAAGGATTCGCTGCAGCTCACCGCTGCCCAGGTGCAGAGGCTCCAGGCGCTGCAGGGCGACCTCCAGAGACAGGTGCTCCCCCTCCGCCAGCAGATGACCGAGCAGATGCAGAGGGCCCGGGAGGACCGGACGGCCTCCCGCGACAGCCTGCGGGCGCTGGCGCAGAAGCTGCGCGCCGCCCAGGAGCCCCTGGGGCGTACGTTCCGCGAAACCCTCACGGTGGAGCAGATGATGCGGCTCCAGAGGTTCATGGCTCCCCAGGGCTCCGGCCGGCCCGGCATGCGCAGCCCCCGGCGGGGCGGGCCCGGCATGGGCTTCGCCCCCGGCCGCCCGGGCATGGGCTCCCGCATGCGGGGGGCGCCGGGCATGGGCTTCCGCATGCGGGGGGCGCCAGGCATGGGCTTCCGCATGTGGGGCGCGCCGGGCGGCGGCTTCCGCGGCGCGCCGGGCGCCTTCCGGGGCCGCCCGATGATGCCGCGGTGGTGGGTCGCCCCGGGCCAGCGCGGTCCCGGCCGGGCGGCTCCCGGCGAGGGCCCCGGTCCCGGTGGGCAGGCTCCCGGGCCGGAGGGGCAGGCCCCCGGCGCGACCCCGCGTCCCGATGCGCCGCCCGCGGGCGGCCATTGAAGCGGGGGTTTGCGAGCGATGCCTGCGGACCGCATGCTGCTCCCATTACTATACCGTCGGGAGCCGACCTCCGGGGTGTCGGGGGGCCGTCTCCGGAAGGGACGTCAACACGTGGCCGCGGCGCGGTGTCTGAATAGTGACGCTCCGAGAGTTGAGCGATGGCGAGCTCGTGCGACGAGCACGGGAAGGTGACGAGCCTGCGTTCTCGTCCCTGGTGGAGCGCTACATGCGCCCCGCCTACGCCGTCGCCCTCTCGGTCACCAAGAGCCACGAGGATGCCGAGGACGCGGCGCAGGAGTCCTTCCTCGTTGCCCTGGAGCGGCTGGAGGAGTGCCGGAACCCGGACAAGTTCGGGGGCTGGCTCATGACGATCGTGAGGAACCGGTCGCGCAACCTCCTGCGAAGGGAATCGCTGAGGGATACCGACCCGATTCCCGACAGCGCGAGCTCGAGCCGGCCCCGGCCGGACCGTCAGATGGAGACGACGGAGCTCCGCACGCTCCTGGAAGCGGCCCTCGGCGAGCTTACCGAGGTGCAACGCCAGGTGGTGCTGCTGCACGACCTGGAGGGTTGGAAGCACAGGGAGATCGCGGATCGGCTGGATCTCCCGCCCGGCACGGTGAGGTCGCACCTGCATTTTGCGCGCAAAGCGCTCCGGCAGCGGCTCGGCCCTGCGATGGAGCCCGACACGGAAACACCATGACCATATTCGACGAGCTGATGCACCGGAACGGTAACGACGGGCCCGACGCAGGCCTCCACGAGCTGCTCGCGAGCCTCGACCCCGACCTCCTGGACAGCGGGTACTGGAACCGCTTCCACCGCTGGGTGGTGAACTCGGCTGCGCCCGAGCTGGCCCGGCGGCGCCAGGTGGTGCGCGTGACGGTGGGCGAGGTCATGGCGTCCTGGTGGAGGACCCTGGTGCCCACCGCCGTGATGGCGGCGGCCCTGGCGGGCATGGTGCTGCTCCGGGCGTCCCGCCCGGCGAGCCTCCCGGTGCTCGGGGTGGAGGAGCTGCTCACCGCCGGCCTGGAGCGGCCGGTGCCGGCCGTCTTCGACGACGCCGGCGCGAGCCACGACGTCAGCCTCGCCCAGATCTTCTGACGCGCGGAGTCATCCCACCATGGCATTCAAGGACCTCCAGCGGGCTCACCTCGCGAGCCTCGCCATCCTCGTGCTCGTGTTCGCGAGTGGCGTCCTGCTGGGGCTGGCCATCGACCGCGGCCTGAACGCCGCACCCGCCGTGGTGGCCGAGCGTGACACCTCCGCCGCCGCGAGCCGGGACACGGCAGCGGCGCCGCACTACCTCTTCGAGCAGGTGGGGCTCTCGTCCGACCAGCGCCAGGTGGTGGACTCCATCGTCGCGACTTATCGGCAGTCGGTGCGGCAGCTCCGGGACGAGTACAACAAGGAATACGATCCGCGCTTCCGCGCCGTGGTCGAGCGGACACGGGCGTCCATCAAGCAGGTGATGACGCCAGAACAGGCGTCGAAGTACGATTCGCTTCTCACCGCGAACGACCGGCAGCGGCGGGAGTCGCCGCCCTCCGGGACGTCCGGATCGAGCTGAACCCAATGACAATGTCGAGCGTGCGCGGGCTCCGATCCGCGCTCACGGCCCTCCTGGGCCTGGGCGTCCTTTACCCTGCGGCGGCGTCGGCCCAGGCGGCCGGCACGCCCTCCTCTGCGGCTGCGACCGCCGACTCGGCGGTCTCGTCCGTCCTGGGAGCGGGCGGTCCGCGGGTGACCCTGGACGAGGCCATCTCCCGGGCCCTGGAGCGGAGCCCCGCCCTCGCCCAGAGCGAGCAGGCGGTGGCCAACGCTTCGTCGTCGGTACGGACCTCCTGGGGCGCGTTCCTGCCGTCCATCTCGGCCAGCTCGGGGGCGTCGCTCCGGAGTGCGAACCGCTTCGACGCGGCCACGGACCGGGTGGTGACGGGAAGCTCCGACTCGTACAACGCCGGCCTGTCGATGCGCTACGAGGTCTTCGCGGGCGGCAGGAAGTTCGCCGACCTGAACCAGGGCCGGGCCAACGTGACCGCGGCCGAGGCGCGCAAGACCGACCAGCAGTACCAGGTGGTGCTGCAGACGCGCACGCTGTTCGTGCAGGCGCTGGAGCAGGGCGACCTCCTGGGCGTGGCCCAGGCGCGGGTGGACCAGGCCCAGGAGAGCCTGGACATGACGCGCCGTCAGGCCCGCGTGGGGCTCGCCACCACGTCCGACACGCTGCGGGCCCGCCTCGAGCTGGTGAACGCACGGCAGGCGGAGCTCAAGGCCGAGACCGCCACCCGGGCCGCCCGCTTCGCCCTGGGGCACCAGGTGGGCGAGGCCGGCCCGGTGACGCCCGTTGCGCCGGAAGGGCTCGAGCCCAAGCCCCTGGCCATGAGGGACGAAGAGATCCTGGCCGCCGCCGAGCAGGCCTCGCCGTCGGTGCGGGCGGCCACCGCCTCGGTGGGCGCCGCCGGCGCGGCCCTCACCGCGGCCAAGACCCAGTACCTGCCCAGCCTGAGCTTCTCCAGCGGCTACAACTGGGCGAACCAGGCGGCGTCGTTCGGGAACGGCAATACGAGCTGGAGCCTCGGCCTCTCCGCCAGCTACCCGATCTTCAACGGGTTCCAGCGGGAGGTGGCCGTCAGCCGGGCCTCCGAGGCCCGGGACGTGGCGCGCCTCCAGGAGGAGGACGCCCGACTTGCAGCGCGGCAGCAGGCCGACGCGGCGGTGCACACGCTGCGCACCGCCGAGCTGGCCATTTCTAACGCCCAGGAGGCTCTGAGCGTCGCACAGGAGGACCTGCGCGTCGTGCAGGAGCGATACCGGGTGGGCGTGGCCACCATCCTTGACGTGGTGACCAGCGAGGTCTCCCTCGACCAGGCCCGGGTCGACCTGGTCACGAGCCGCTACGACTACGTCATCGCCCGGGCCCAGCTCGAGGCGATCCTGGGGAGAACGCTGTGAGCGAGATCATCCGCACCGAGGGGCTGGTGAAGGAGTACGTCATGGGCTCCGAGATCGTCCATGCGGTCCGGGGCGTGGACCTGCTGATCCAGCAGGGTGAGTTCGTCGCCATCATGGGCCCCTCGGGCAGCGGGAAGTCGACGTTCATGAACCTCATCGGCTGCCTGGACACCCCTACGGCCGGCAGGTACTGGCTGAACGGTCAGGTGGTGAGCGAGCTGACGGAGGACGACCTGGCCCGCGTCCGCAACAAGGACATCGGCTTCGTCTTCCAGACGTTCAACCTCCTGCCCCGGGCCACGGCGCTCCACAACGTGGAGCTCCCGCTCATCTACGCGGGGGTTCCCTCCAAGGAGCGCCGCAAGCGGGCGCAAGCGAAGCTGGAGCTGGTGGGGCTCGGCGACCGCATGGACCACAAGCCCCCGGAGATGTCGGGCGGCCAGCGGCAGCGGGTGGCCGTCGCCAGGGCGCTGGTGAACGAGCCCGCCATCCTCCTGGCCGACGAGCCCACCGGGAACCTCGACTCGCAGACGAGCGAGGAGATCATGCACACCCTGGTCGACCTGAACCGGGACGGCCAGACGATCGTTCTGGTGACCCACGAGCACGACATCGCCGAATACGCGAAGCGCCAGGTCCACCTCCGGGACGGAATGGTGGAGAGCGACTTCCTCAACGAGACGACGGGAGCCCTTCGATGAAGAACGGGAAGCGCCGGCGCCTGGGCCTCACCGTCCTGGCCGCCCTGGCCCTGGCGGCCTGCGGCACGGGCAACGCGGAGGAGAGCCCCACGCTCCAGACGGCGGCGGTGAACCGCGGTGACCTGCGGATCACGGTGGAGGCCACCGGGACGGTGGAGCCCGTCCGGTCCGTGGAGGTGAAGTCCAAGGCCTCGGGCGAGATCACCGAGCTGCCCGTGGACGTGGGCGACGAGGTGCGGGCCGGGGCCCTCCTGGCCCGGGTCGACCCCCGCGACGTGCGCAACGCCTTCGACCAGGCCCAGGCCGACCTCGAGGTGGCCAAGGCCCGCTCGGACATCGCCACGGCCCAGCTCGCCCGCTCCAAGGAGCTCCTGGACTCGGGCGTCATCACCAGCCAGGAGTACGAGAGCGCAAAGCTGGAGGACGCCAATTCCCGGGCCGCCCTGGTGAAGGCCAAGACCAACATGGACCTGGCCCAGCTCCGCATGGGCGACGCCACCATCACGGCGCCCCTCTCCGGCACCATCCTCACGCGCAACGTGGCGGAGGGCCAGGTCATCCAGTCGGCCTCGTCCAACGTCTCCGGCGGCACGACGCTGTTCACCATGGCCGACCTGGGCCAGATCGAGGTCCGCGCCCTGGTCGACGAGACCGACATGGGCGGCATCCGGGCCGGCATGCCGGTCAACGTGTCGGTGGAAGCCTTCCCCGGCCGCACCTTCGAGGGCACGGTCGAGAAGGTGGAGCCCCAGGCGGTGGTGAACCAGAACGTCACCATGTTCCCGGTCATCATCCGGCTGGACAACCGGGGCGGGCTGCTCCGTCCCGGCATGAACGCCGAGGTGGAGATCCTCATCAGCGAGGCCACCGACGTGGTGCTGGTGCCCAACAACGCCATCGTCCTTCCCAAGGACGTGGGTCCCGCCGCCCTGGTGCTCGGGCTGGACGTGGACAACATGGACCTGGCGGCCCTCACCGGTCGTGGCGGCGCACCGGGCGCGGCCGGGCGGGAGGGTGGCCAGGGTGGCGCCAGGGCAGCCCGGGGAGGGCAGCGCGGCGCACCCGGCGGGGCCCAGGGCACCGCCCTGGCCCAGGCCGACGGCGGCAGCGGAAGGGCCGGCGGACTCGCGCCCGAGGCCCGGGCCCGTCTGGACTCGGTGCGGGCGCGGGTGGAGCGGGGCGAGATCAGTCAGGACTCGGCCCGGGTCCTCTTCGCCGCCCTGCGCCAGCGGGCCGGCGCGGCCGGCTTCGGCGATGGCCAGGCGGCCTCTTCGGCGAGCGGCGGGCTGGACCCCCGCCAGATCCGCAGGGCGGTGGTGTTCGTGGTCGACTCGGCGGGGGTGCCCTCGCCCCGGGCCGTGACCATCGGCCTCAACGACTGGGACAACACCCAGGTCGTGTCGGGGCTGGACGCGGGCGTGCAGGTGGCGCTCATCGGCGCCGCCCAGCTCCAGGCCCAGCAGCAGGAGTTCCGTGACCGCATGCGGGCCCGCATGGGCGGCGGCGTGTTCGGCGGCGGTGGCGGTCCCGGCGGCCGCGGCCGCTAGGGGAGAGCGACCATGTTCCTCTTCAAGGAGATCATCCTGGTGGCCCTCGCGGCCATCCGGGCGAACGTCCTCCGCTCCGTGCTCACCACGCTGGGCATCATCATCGGCGTGGCGGCGGTCATCACCATGGTGGCCCTGGGCCAGGGCGCCCAGCAGCGGGTGGCCGAGCAGATCCAGCGCATGGGGACCAACGTCCTCACCATCCGGCCCGACCGCCAGTTCTTCGGGGGCGTGGCGCAGCAGGGCGGCACCCGCCTCACCCTGGACGACGCCGACGCGCTGAAGAACGACACGACCGGAGCCCTCGCGGTGGCGCCGGAGGTGACGTCGCGGCAGCAGGTCTCCTACCTGCGCTGGAACGACAACGTCCAGGTGCTGGGCACGTGGCCCGAATACTTCCAGATCTACGACCACCACCTGCTGGCCGGGCGGTACTTCAACGAGGGCGAGGTGCAGGGACGGCGGCGGGTGGCGGTCCTGGGCTTCCACGTCACGGACAACCTGGGCGAGACCCCGCCGAGCCTGATGGTGGGGAAGAGCATCCTCATCGGGAACCAGCCCTTCCAGGTGGTGGGGGTGCTGGAGGAGAAGGGCGAGGCGGCCTTCCTCCAGCCCGACGAGGAGATCTTCATCCCCATCACCACGGCCCAGTACCGGCTCTTCGGCGGACGGGAGCGGCTGAACGCCATCTACGCGGCGACGGGCAGCCCCCAGCAGCTCGACGCCGCCTTCGCCGACATCGACCGGGTGCTCAGGCGCCAGCACAGGATCCGCCCCGGCGAGACCGCCGACTTCCAGATCCGCAACTCGGCCGACATGCTCCAGACCTTCGCCGACACCCAGAAGACGTTCACCATGCTGCTGGCGGGGATCGCCGGGGTGAGCCTCCTGGTGGGCGGCATCGGCATCATGAACATCATGCTGGTGAGCGTCACCGAGCGCACCCGGGAGATCGGCGTGCGCAAGGCGCTGGGCGCGACCCGCCGGGCCATCCTCCTCCAGTTCATGGTGGAGGCCCTGGTGCTGTGCACGCTGGGCGGCGCCCTCGGGGTGCTGGCCGGCGCGGGGGCGGCGGCCATCATCAGCCGGGTGGGCGGCTCCCAGACCGCCGTGGAGCCCGTGGCGGTCATCGCCGCCCTGGCGTTCTCGGCGGGCATCGGGCTGTTCTTCGGGATCTGGCCCGCCCAGCGGGCGGCCCGCCTCGATCCCATCGTGGCCCTGCGCTACGAGTGAGGCTTTCTGCGGGTGAGGCCTGCTAGGGAAGGCGCGTCTCGAAGCGCTTTCCCCTGCGGAGCACCTGGAGGGCGGCCGGACGTCCGGCCGCCCTCGCCAAGGCGGCCCTGAGGTCGGCAAGGTCGGCCACCGGCCGCCCCGCCGCCTCCAGGAGCACGTCCCCCGGCACCAGCCCCGCCTCCCCGGCGGGTGTGCCGGGCGCGACCTCCACCACCAGCAGTCCTTCCCCCGTGCCGAAGTAGGCGGCCAGCCCCTCGTTGAGGGGCGTGAGGCGCGCGCCCGCCACCCGGTCCGCACCCAGCACCCAGGGGGTGAGCGCCGGCGGGGCCGGAGCGGCCCGGGGCGCCGGTGCGGTCCGCCGTGCGTCCCGGACGAGGTCGAGCCGCGCCAGCAGGGTGTCGGACGAGGCGGCCACGAACACGTGGAAGGGCTGCCCCGACGCCGGATCCGGCAGGGGGGGCGTGGGTGCCACCACCACGGCCGGCGGCGCCGGTACGGCCGGCTCGGGCAGGCCCCGGACCACCGCCAGGCGCGCGGAGTCGACGCTCCGCATGATGGTGCGTTGCACCGAGTCGGTGACGAAGCGGAGGGACACGGTGAGGCTCTCGGGGCGTGCCGCGGCCACCATGGCGAAGCGCCGCTGGAGTCCGCCGCGCCGAACGACGAGGCGTACGGCGTCGCCCACCCGGAGCCCCCTCCCCATGGCGCCCAGGCCCTCGGACCCGGGGGTGCGGCCGTTCACGGCAACCACCGTGTCGCCCGGCGCGAGGCCTGCCCGCTGGGCCGGGCTCCCGCGCTCCACCCGCTCCACCACCACCCAGGGCTCGCCGGAGGAGGCGTACCAGAAGCCGATCCAGCCGGGCTCGGCGAGGGTGGGAGGGGGGTGGGGCGCCACCGTCTGCGCGGCCGCCGGCCCGGCGGCGGCGCCGGCCAGGAGGAGCGCGACCACGAGTGGAGCGGCGAGGAGCGTTCTCACGGGCCGCCTCAGAACCAGTTGCCGCCGCCCCGGCGCGCGGCCCCCCGGGCGACGGCCTGCTGCTCCGCCAGGGCGCTGGCCAGGATGCCGTTCAGGAACGGGTCGGCCGGTGCCTCGCGCACCGCGGCCCGGCCGGCCTGCACCAGCACGTCCAGCGCCGCGTACCGCCGTGCGGGGTCGTCGGCGGCGGGCTCGCCACCCGCCAGGAGGAGCTCACGGTAGCGGGCCATGGCGTCGATGTAGGTGCGCTCGCTGGCCTGGAGGCGGTCGGCGGCCTCGTCGAGGGTGGCCGCCATCCGGGGCGGGCCCAGGGCCGGGCCCAGGGACGCGGCCACGGGGCGGCCCACGGCGGCGGGGAGGCCGGCGAGGCCGGGGAGACCGCCCCGGGCCAGCAGCGCCCCGGCCACGCCCCCCGAGAGGAAGAGGAGCACGGCCGCCGCGGTCCGCATCCAGGGCGGCGTGCGGGCCAGCTCCCCGTACCCCGCCCGGCTGCCGCCGTCCACCAGCCCCTCGCTCAGGAGCCGGGCCTCCAGCGCCTCCCAGTCGCCCCGGGGCGGGCGCACGTCGGGAAGGCGGGCCAGGGCCTCGGACTGGGCCCGGAGCCCTTCCAGCCTGTGCTGGCAGGCGTCGCACCCGTCCAGGTGCCTGCGCTCGTCGGTGCCCGGAAGGTCGTCCACCAACCGGGCCAGGGCCTCGTCGCTCAGATGCTCCATGCTTCCACTCCGTCTCGTCCGTCCTGGGCTTCGGACCGGGCCAGCAGGATCTCCCTCATCTTCGCCCGCGCCTTGAAGAGCTGGGACTTGGACGTGCCCGAGGCGACGCCCAGCACCTCGCCGATCTCCTCGTGGGTGTACCCCTCCACGTCGTGGAGGATGAGCACCCGCCGCATCCCCTCGGGGAGGCGGTCCAGCGCCTCTTCCAGCCGCTGCTGGAGGAGCGCGTCGCCCCGCCGGGGCTCCGCCGCCACCTGGGGGGGCGGCGGACCCTCCCAGCGGCGGCGGGTCTCGGCCTTCCGCACCGCCTGCAGCGCGGCGTTCACCGCGATGCGGTGGAGCCACGTGGAGAAGCGGGCGTCCCCCCGGAAGGTGGGCAGAGCCCGGATGGCCCGGATCCACGCCTCCTGGGCGTAGTCCTGGGCCAGCTCCTCGTCGCCCGCGATGCGGCGCACCACGGCGTACACCCTGGGAGCGTAGCGCTCGTAGAGGGCGCGCACGGCGCGGCTGTCGCCATCGCAAGCTCGGCGGATCAGGTGGGCTTCGCTCAGGCGGCGCTCCAGGTGGGCGTGCAGGGGCCGGGATCTCGACGGATTCGATGCGGCCCCTCTGCGGGAGGGTTGCCCCGGCCCCCCCGGCGGACCCCGCGCCCCGCCGCGGGTTAGCTTTCCGACGTGCACGCGCTCTCCTCTCTCACCTGGACCGTCCTGGCCCTGCTGGTGGTGGCCGCCGCCGTGCGCTTCCGCGTGCGCATGCGGGAGCTCCACGCCCGGCCGCCCCGGCTGGACGACGACGCCATCCGCGCGATCGAGGAGGAGGGCGTCCTCTACCGG
This sequence comes from uncultured Gemmatimonadales bacterium, assembly GCA_963720485.1. GTDB lineage: Bacteria > Gemmatimonadota > Gemmatimonadetes > Longimicrobiales > Gaopeijiaceae > MFD05684-c1. The sequence goes on along the minus strand of OY970395.1, from coordinate 2,647,172 downwards.
GAGGAAGAGCCCCCCCTGGACCTGGACGAGATCGAGGAGGAGGAGCGCCGCTTCTGGGAGGAGGAGCGGTGGGACGGGTCCGACGAGGGGTGGGGGTAGGCGGGCCTCCGGGGGAACGCCCCTTGCACCCCGCAGGCCCCGGGATCCCTCGCACCAGCGGATGGCCATGGCCCTCACCGAATACAGGAAGAAGCGGGACTTCCGCCGCACCCCCGAGCCCTCGGGGAAGAAGGCGAAGCGCTCGAAGGGCGGTCTCCGCTTCGTCGTCCAGAAGCACGACGCCAGCCGCCTCCACTACGACTTCCGCCTGGAGATGGAGGGGGTGCTGCGCAGCTGGGCCGTGCCCAAGGGTCCCAGCCTTGATCCTTCCGAGAAGCGCCTGGCTGTGCACGTGGAGGACCACCCCCTGGAGTACGGCGGCTTCGAGGGCGTCATCCCCGAGGGCCAGTACGGGGGCGGCACCGTCCTCCTGTGGGACCGGGGCACCTGGATCCCCGACGGCGACCCCGTGGAGGGGTACCGGAAGGGACGCCTCACCTTCCGGCTGGAGGGGGAGAAGCTCCGGGGCGGCTGGAACCTGGTGCGCATGGGGGGAAAGGCTGGGGAGGGAGGGAAGAACTGGCTCCTCATCAAGAGCCGGGACGACGCCGCCCTGGAGGCGGGGGCCCCCGACGTCACCGAGGCGCGCCCCGAGAGCGTGGACACCGGCCGCTCCCTGGACGACATCGCGGAGGAGCGGGACCGGGTGTGGGACAGCCGCTCGGGAGAGGACAAGGCCGGGGCGCCGCCCGATCCCGCCGAGGCTCCGGGCGCGGAGGACGCGGAGGACGCGGAGGACGTGGAGGGGGCCCGGCCGGGGAAGCTCCCCCGGTCCTTCGAGCCCGAGCTCGCCACCCTCCACGACGAGGCCCCGGCCGGCGACGGCTGGATCCACGAGATCAAGTACGACGGCTACCGCCTGCTTCTCCGGGTGGAGAAGGGCCGGGCTCGGCTCCTGACCCGCCGGGGCAAGGACTGGACGGACCGCTTCCCCGGCCTGGCCGAGGCCGCGGCGGCCCTCCCCGTGGAGGCGGCCCTGGTGGACGGCGAGGCGACCGTGGTCCTCGGGGACGGCACCACGGATTTCCAGGCGCTGCAGGAGGCCCTGGGGCGGGGGGGAAAGGGGCGCGACCGCATCGCCTTCTTCGCCTTCGACCTCCTCCACCTGGACGGGGTGGACCTCACCGGCGCTCCCCTCACCGAGCGGAAGGCGCTCCTGGGCGGGCTGCTGGCCGGCGCCGCCGAGGGGAGCCCCCTCCGCTACAGCGACCACGTGGTGGGCAACGGCCCCGCCTTCTTCGAGAAGGCGTGCGGGATGGCGCTGGAGGGGATCGTCTCCAAGCGGGCCGACGCCCCCTACCGCTCCGGACGAAGCCAGGACTGGATCAAGGTGAAATGCCAGCACCGGCAGGAGTTCGTGGTGGGGGGCTTCAGCGAGCCGTCGGGCTCCCGGACCGGGCTCGGGGCCCTCCTCCTGGGCTTCCACCGGGACGGCGAGCTGGTGTACGCCGGCAAGGTGGGCACGGGCTTCACCCGGGAGGTGCTGGAGTCGCTGCGCGCCCGCCTGGGGCGGCTGGAGCGGAAGACGCCGCCCTTCGACGTGGACGCCCCCACCGGGGCCGACGCCCGGGGCGTCCACTGGGTGACGCCGAAGGTGGTGGTGGAGGTGGAGTTCACGGAGTGGACCCGGGACGGGCAGCTCCGCCACCCCTCCTTCAAGGGGGTGCGGGAGGACAAGCCCCCCGAAGAGGTGACGGTGGAGCTTCCCGAGGACCGGAGCGAGGAGGAGGTCATGGCCGAGGACGGGAGAGGGAGCGGCGGCGCCACGGCGGAGCGGGACGTGGTGCTGGGCGTTCGGCTGAGCAGCCCCGAGCGGGTGCTGTGGCCGGACCAGGGCGTCACCAAGCGGGCGCTGGCGGCCTACTACGAGCGGGTGGCCGACCGCATGCTCCCCCACGTGGAGCGGCGTCCCCTGAGCCTGGTGCGCTGCCCCCGGGGAACCGACGCCCCCTGCTTCTTCCAGAAGCACCCCGGCGACGCGGTGCCCGACGTGGTGAAGAGGGTGGACATCGAGGAGCGCTCGGGGAAGGCCGAGTACGTCTACGTCGACTCGGCCGAGGGGCTCATCGCCCTGGTCCAGATCGGCACCCTCGAGATCCACGCCTGGGGCTCGCGGGTCGACCGGGTGGAGCGCCCCGACCAGGTGGTGTTCGACCTGGACCCCGACGAGGGACTGCCCTGGAAGGCCATCGCCGCGGCCGCCCGGGACGTGCGCGATCTCCTCGCCGACGCCGGGCTGGAGAGCTGGGTGAAGACCACGGGGGGGAAGGGGCTCCACGTGGTGGCGCCTCTGACCCGGCGCCACGACTTCGATGAGGTGAAGGCGTTCGCGAGGGCGCTGGCCGAGCGCATGGCCGGCGAGGCTCCGGAGCGCTTCACCTCGAACATGTCCAAGGCCAAGCGGAAGGGGCGCATCTTCCTCGACTACCTGAGGAACGGGCGCGGGGCCACCGCCATCGTCCCCTACTCCCCCCGGGCCCGCCCCGGCGCGCCCGTGTCGGTGCCCATCCGCTGGGACGAGGTGGGGAGCGTGCGGCCGGACCGCTACCGGGTGGACACGCTGCCTCGGCGGCTGGAGGCCCTGGAGGAGGATCCCTGGGAGGGGTTCTTCGACGTCCGCCAGTCCATCACCCGGGCGGCGTGGACGGCGGTGGGCGGCGAGGGCTGAGCCTCAGGGGCGCCAGCGCCAGGCCAGCTCGGGGATGGGCACCAGGTGGCCGCTCCCCTCGTCGTCGCCGGGGTCGTTCTCGGCGCTCCGGTGCACCACGAGCGCCCGGGTCACGCTCACCCCGATCCCGACGAACTGCTCACCGTGGGCCCGCCAGTCGAAGCCGATGGGCGCCCTGAGCAGGAACGCCGAGCCCTCCCGTCCCTCGGCGAAGGACTTCTCGTACCACACCCCGGCGCCCACCACCGGGCGCAGCCAGGCCCCCCCGAAGTACTGGCGGCCCACCAGCGACAGGCTGACGTCCCGGAAGCCGAAGGTGCCCACGGTCGCCTCCACCCCGCGCAGGCCGCCGCCGATCCACTCCACGCTCACCCCCATCAGCCCCACCCCGCCCAGGGTGATCCCCACCCGGAGCCCGTCCATGGGGCGGGGGGTGGCCTGGGCCGCGGCGGGCGGAGGGGCAACCGCCGCGACGAGGGCGGCGACGGCCGCCACGGCCGTGCGGAGCGGGTGGAGGGCGCGGGGCGCGGGGCGAGAAGACATGGGCCGGGAGTATAGAGGAAAGCGCCGGACCCCACCATGCACCCCGGGGGGCCCGGCCGCTGCGGCGCCGGGCTACGGCTCGATCCTCGCCCCGGTCAGCTCCGCCAGCGCGCCCAGGGTGGTCTGGGCGGCATTCAGCCCCAGGCGGAAGTCGTCGTCGTCGTACGTGGTGTACAGGTCCGTGGGCTGGTGCCAGTTGGGGTCCCACCCGCTGCCGATCTGGGTGCCCCGCTCGTTCTCCCTCAGGCTCACCGCGGGGACCAGGTCCTTGAACGGGTCGGAGTCGGTGTTGGTCATGTGGGACCCCACGCTCGCCGGGTAGTCGGTGGCGTAGCGCTCGTTGGCCGCCTCCAGCGTCCACGCCAGCGCCTGGGCGTCCGCCGCCCTCCTGGCCGTGGACTGGAACTCGATGTTCACGTCGGCCTCGGGGCGCTGGTGGGGGGGCAGGGTGCCGTCCGCCCGGGGCATGCCGTGGTCGAAGAGCATCATGTCGTGCTGGATCATGCCCAGCCACAGGGGCTCGGGGTAGCGGCCCGAGCCAGGCGGGTCTTCCTTTCCCTGGAGCCCTGCGCGCTGCTCCACGTAGGCGCGGCTGCCGTTCAGCCCCGTCTCCTCGTTGTTCCACAGGACGAAGCGGATCGAGCGGTCGGTCTTCACGTCGGGGGCGCTCAGCACCCGGGCCAGCTCCATGACCAGGGCGGCCCCCGAGCCGTCGTCGTTGGCGGCCTGCCCCCACCCGATGCCGTCCATGTGCCCGCCCACGATGTACATCTCGTCGGGGTGGGTCGTGCCCACCTTGGTGCAGTAGACCTCCTGGCGCTCGCCGGGGGCGCTGGGCTGCCGGTCCGTGGCCCGGATGGCCGGGTCGGGCTGGGCCAGGGAGTCGTTGTTCACCCCCGTGCGGGCCCGGACCCCGCGGGGGCGTCCGCCTCCCACCGCCCGGGGCGGGCCCTCGGGCGCCGGACCCTGGGTGCGGCCGGTGCGCGGCCGGGGCGGGGGCGGCGCGTACGTGTACGTCAGGCGGGCGACGTCGGAGCACCCGTAGCTCCGGAGCTGGGCCTCGATCCAGTCCACGGCGGCCCGGTTGCGGTCGGTGCCCTGGCGGCGGTCGCCGAACTGGGTGAGCCCCTTGATGGTGGCCTTGTACCGCTCCAGGTCCAGCCGCTGCACGAGGGCGGTGATGGAATCGGCACGGGCGCCGGGCGCCCGCTGCGGGGGGGCGGTGGGCGCGGGCAGTGCCGGGGCCAGCATCGCCGCGAGGAGGAGGGCTCTGCGCATGGGGTTCCGCCTGCCGGAGGAGGGGGACGCTCCGGCCGCCGGCGGCGGGTGCGCCGGGGGCCGCGTCCGCCTGATCTACCGTCCGCCCTCCTCGCCGTGCAACCCTGGCCGCCGCCTCTTCGTCCTTGTTGTAGACGATCTACTGTAGACGCTCTACGGGAGCCGGGACTCCGGCGCCCCGGCGTCCATCCCCGGGAGGCGCGGCGGTGAGTCAATCGGACCTGCTCCAGGGCACCCTGGAGATGCTCATCCTGAAGGTGCTCTCCCTGGAGCCCATGCACGGGTGGGGCATCGGAGAGCGCATCCAGCAGATCTCCCAGGACGTGTTCACGGTCCACCAGGGATCCCTCTACCCGGCGCTCCAGCGCCTCAAGCGGAAGGGGCTGGTGAGCGCCGACTGGCGCACCACCGAGAACAAGCGCCGGGCCCGCTACTATGAGCTCACCCCGGCGGGCCGCCGTCGGCTCCAGGAGGAGGAGCGCTCGTGGGCGAGGGCGTCGGCGGCGGTCGATCGCATCCTGCAGGCGGCGTACTGAAGAAGGGCCGGGCCTCCGTCCATGGGGCCGGGGGCGAAACGCGAGGAGGGGACATGGGCATGACGGCGTGGTGGCGGCGGCTGAGGGAGGCGGTGGAGACGCTCTTCCGCAAGGACCGGGTCGCGCGTGAGCTGGACGAGGAGCTCGCCTTCCACGTGGAGCGGGAGACCGCCCGGCTGGTGGAGGGAGGGATGGATCCCCGGGCCGCCCGCCGGGAGGCGCATCGCCGCATCGGCGGGGTCGAGCGCACCCGGGAGCGGGTCCGGGAGGAGCGCTCGGGGAGGTTGCTGGACGACCTCGTCCAGGACGTGCGCTACGGCCTCCGCACCCTCGCCAGGAGCCCCGGGTACGCCCTGGTGGCGCTCGTCACCCTGGGGCTCGGCATCGGCGCCGAGACCGCCGTGTTCAGCGTGGTGAGCGGCGTCCTGCTGGATCCCCTCCCCTACGCCCACGGCGACCGCCTGGTGTACCTGCGCCAGTCCCTGGACGCCGGCGAGACCCACTTCTCCGTGCTGGACATCCAGGACCTGCGCTCGGGGTTGCACACGCTGGAGGACGTGGTGGAGTACCACGCCATGAGCTTCACCCTCCTGGGGGAGGGAGAGCCTGAGGAGGTCACCACCGGCGTGGTGTCGTACAACTTCTTTCGCGCGCTGGGTACCGAGCCGATCCTGGGCCGGGACCTCACCGCCGCCGACGACGCCCTGGGCGCCCCGCCCGTCCTCATCCTGAGCAACGGGTACTGGCTGCGCCGCTTCGGGGGCGACCCGTCCGTCGTGGGCCGGGCGTTCGAGATGAACGGGAAGATGCACACGGTGGTGGGCGTCCTGCCGCCCGTGCCCCAGTTCCCGAACGAGAACGACGTCTACATGCCCACGTCGGCGTGTCCCATCCGCTCCAGCGAGAGCTTCAGGGAGACCAGGGACGCCCGCATGATGTCCGTGTTCGGCCGCATGCAAGACGGCGTGACGGTGGGCCAGGTGGCCGCGGACGTGGGCACCGTGGAGAGGCATCTCGAGGCCGCTCATCCGGCCGACTATCCCGTCGACCGGGGGCACCGGGTGACGGTGAGCCCCCTCAAGGAGGAGCTGGTGCAGGGGGCGCGCCCCACGCTGCTCGTGCTCCTGGGGACGGCGGCCTTCGTGCTCCTCATCGCGTGCGCCAACGTGGCCAACCTGGGCCTGTCCCGGCTCATGCGGCGCCAGGAGGAGCTGGCGGTGCGGGCCGCGGTGGGGGCGGGGCAGGGCCGCCTGGCGCGTCAGCTCCTCACCGAGAGCACCCTCCTGGCCCTGGCCGGGGGCCTCCTGGGGCTGGGGGTGGCCCACGCCGGGCTACACGTCCTCGTGGACTTCGCCGCCCGCTTCACCCCCCGGGCGGAGGAGGCCGCCATCGACGGGCCGGTGCTGGCCTTCGCCCTGCTGGCGTCGCTGGTGACCGGGGTGGTGTTCGGTGCGCTCCCGGCGCTCCGGGCCCGCTCGGGCCTCTCGGACGCGCTGCGGGGCGCCACGTCGTCCCACGGCCCCGGGGCGGCCCGGGTGCAGGACGGCCTGGTGGTGGCCCAGATGGCGCTGGCGGTGGTGCTCATGGTGGGTGCGGGCCTCCTGGTGCGGAGCTTCGTGGCGCTCCAGTCGGTGGACCCTGGCTACGACCCGTCCCACGTGCTGGCCATGCAGGTGACGGTGAACGACCGCAACACCGACTGGTCCGAGGCGCGCATGAAGCGCTTCTACCTCGACCTGCTGGACCACCTACGCGCGCTCCCGGGGGTCGAGGCCGCCGGCGTGACCAGCTCGCTGCCGATGGTGGCGGCCGCCGGGTTCCCCAGCGCGCTGCGGGTGCCCGAGGCCGCGGACGTGCCGGTGGGGCGGCTCCCCCAGGCGGAGGTGCGGGTGGCGTCGCCCGGCTTCTTCTCCGCCGTGGGCATGCGCCTGGTAGACGGCCGCTTCCTGGACGCCACGGACAGGGAAGGCGGGCCGCAGGCGGTGGTGATCAACGCCTCCTTGGCCCGGCGCCTCTGGCCCGGGCAGAGTGCCGTGGGGCGCACGTTCGTGGGCTGCGGGCTGCGTAGCGGACAGTGCGACGACGCCCCCGTGACCGTGGTGGGCGTGTTCGCCGACGTCCGGCAGCACGGCCTGGACGAGGACGCCCCCGACCAGGTGTACGTCTCCTCCCTTCAGCTGGCTTTCCCGGGGATCCACGTGGTGGTGCGCACGGCGGGCGACCCGCTGGCCATGGCCGGGACCTTCACCGACGTGGTGCACGAGCTGGCGCCCACCGTGCCGGTGTCCAACGTGCGCACCCTGGCGTCCATGGTGGACGACCGCCTCGCGCCCCGGAAGCTCACCATGATCCTGCTCGGTCTGTTCGCGGGGCTGGCGCTCCTGGTGTCCCTCACGGGCGTGGGGGGCATGCTCGCCTTCGCGGTGAGCCGGCGCACGCGGGAGATCGGGCTGCGCATGGTGCTGGGCGCCGACAGGGGCGGGGTGCAGGGGATGGTGCTGGGGCAGGGGCTCCGCCTGGTGGGGCTGGGGCTGGCCCTGGGGGTGGTGGCGTCCCTCGGCCTGGGCGGGCTCATGCGAGGGCTGGTCTACGGGGTGGCCCCCACCGACCCCCTCACCTACGCGTTGGTGGCCGGGGCGGTGGTGGCGGTGGCGGCGCTGGCGTGCTGGATCCCCGCCCGCAGGGCGTCGCGGGTGGACCCGGCCACGGTGCTCCGGGAGGCGTGACGGCTCCGGGGGGGGCGGGGCCGCCGTCTGCTCAGCGCCCCGACCACCCCGTGCTGAGACCCACGTACCAGGTGCGCCCCGGCCCCGGCTCGAAGTAGCGGCCGCCGAAGGCGTTCACCACCACCGACGTGGCGTAGGTGGCGTCGGTGAGGTTGTCGACACCCACGAAGGGGGCCGCGTCCACGCCGCCCACCTGGAGCGGGGCGAACCCGGCCCGGACGCCCAGGAGGGTGTGGGCCGGAGCCTCGGCGGTGTTGGCGTCGTTCACGGGCATGGCGTCCAGCCAGCGGCCGTCCAGGGCGACGAAGCCCGGGGCGCCGTCCCAGCGGAGCCACCCCTCCACCCGGGTGGGGGCGAGGCCCGGCAGTCGGTTCCCGCCGTAGTCGCTGCCGTCCACCACGTACGCGTCGAAGCGGGCGTCGATGTGGGTGAGGGCCACCCGGGTCGAGACGCCGCCCCCCAGCCCGGCCTCCACGAGCGCCTCCACCCCCCGGTGCACGGAGGAGCCCGCGTTCCTGAAGAAGCTCCGCCCCGGCGATTCGGGGATCTCGAACGCCACCAGCTCGTCCGTGACCCGGGTGCGGAAGGCGGTGAGCTCGTAGTGGAGCCGGCCGCCCACGGTGCCCCGGAGTCCCCCCTCCACCGTCACCCCCCGGGCCGGCTGCAGCTCCGGGTTGAAGCCCCCGACGTGCCCCGCCCGGTTGGTCAGCTCGGTGGTGGTGGGGGTCTCGAGGGAGGTGGCGACGTTGGCGTAGAGCGTAGCGGGGCCGGCGGCCTCCCACACCACCCCCGCCGTGGGGTCCAGGGCGTCCATGACGCGGGTGCCCGAGTCGTCGGGGTCGCCGCCGGCCGTGAAGCGGTCGTCCACGGCGAAGCGGAAGCGGTCGTACCGGAGCGCCCCGGTGAGGTGGAGGCGGGGCGCCGGCTCCAGGCGGGCGCCGGCGAAGGCGGACAGGGCGTCCACCCGCTCCGACTGGTCCAGCGAGAGGGCCCCCCGCGTGCCCCCCTCGTTGGCCCAGTTCCGCCGGGCGTCCCGCTGGAGCTCGGCTTCGCCGCCTACGTCCCACGACCACCTCTCCCCCCGGCCCGAGACGATGGCCCGGCCGCCGAAGGCGTTCCGGTCCAGGAGGAGGGCCGAGGGGGGGATGAAGCCGTCGTTGTCCCGGCGCACGTACCACCCGGAGGCGTCCACGCCCACGCCCCCCGGCGCGGGGTCGGCGCTCCAGGTGACGCCCACCTGCTCCTGGCGGGTGTTCTCTCCCGTGTGCTGCCGCACGTTGTTGCCCCACGCCATCGGAGCGCCCTCCAGGACGTCCAGGGGAACCGAGCCGGCGTTCTCGCCCCGCTGGTCCACGGCGTTCACGGTGACGGCCAGCGTGCCGCCGCCGGCGGGGCGCAGGAGGCGGGCGTTCACGCTCTTCCGGTCGCCGCTGCCGTACGTGCCGCCCAGGTCGGGGACGGCCCGGAAGCCGTCGAAGCCCAGGAGCCCCAGGCTCACCAGCCAGCCGGTGCCGCCGTCCGTGGTGCCCGAGGAGGTGGCGTCGACGGTGTGGAGCCCGTGGCTGCCGGCCACGGCCCGGACGTCCTGCCGGAACGGGACCGGGGCGGGCGCTTCGGTGTGGAACGCCAGGACGCCGCCGGCGGCGTTGCCGTAGAGGGCGGAGCCCGGCCCCCGGAGCACCTCCACCCGCCCCAGCGAGCCGAGCTGGAGGTTGTCCAGCACGCTCTGCCCGTCGGGCAGGGTCGCCGGGATGCCGTCCACGAGGACCTTCACCCCCCGCACGCCGAACTGGGCCCGCACGCCGAAGCCCCGCACCGACAGGCGCTCGCCCATGGCCAGGTTGTAGCGGTTCTGGACCTGGACGCCGGGTACCGCCGCGAGGGCCTCCTCCAGGAACGCGGCCGTCTTTCCCCGGCGCAGCGCGTCTTCCCCCAGCACCGACACGGCGAAGGGGGCGCTGGCCGGGTCCACCCGGGCGCGCAGCACGCTCACCTGGAGGGGCTCCACCCGGAACACGGGCACCGAATCCGACGCCTCCTGGGCGGCCAGGGGGCCGGCGGACGGGGCCAGCACCAGGGCCGCGAGGGAGGCGGCCAGGGTGGCGGCGCGGAGGCGCGCGGGGCGGCTCACGGCTCGGGGCATGGGGCGGCTCGAGGTGGGACGGAAGGACCGGCGGGAGGCGTATCGGGCGACGTGGGGCCGTCGCCCGGGCGCCGCCGCGGCGCGGAGCACCGCAAGGATAGAGCGGCGGCGGCGCTGGCGGGAGGGTGGGTCGGGGGGAGCGGCCGGGCCGGCTACTCGGGGAGCCTGGTCGCCGCCGGTGTCCGGGGGCGCCGGGCCCGCCGCCGCTCGTGCGCCCCCAGCGCCGCCGCGCACGTCGCCGCCCACAGGTAGCCCACCGCGGCACCGGCCACCACGTCGCTGGGGTTGTGGACCCCCACCCACACCCGGGAGGCGGCCACCAGCGCCACGGCCAGCGCCGCCAGGGCACCGGTCAGCCCCCGGGCCCAGCGCGACGGCTCCATGCGCGCCAGCAGCCAGGCCAGGGCCGCCAGCAGGGCCGCCGTGCGCAGGGCGTGGCCCGACGGAAAGGAGCTGTTGCCCACCCGGGCCACCAGCCAGGGGAAGACGTGGGGGCGGGGACGGTGGAAGGCGGCCTTGATGACATCGCTCAGGGCGAACGCCCCCGCGACGGTGGCCACCAGCATGACGCCGTCGGCCCTGCGGCCCAGCAGGAGGAGGAACGCCAGGGCGACGAGCCCCAGCGTCACGGTGCTCACCCACGAGCCGAGCCCGGTCACGGCGATGGCGAGGCCGTCCAGCCCCGGGGTGGTGTGGGCGTGCACCCAGCGGAGGAGCGAGGTGTCCAGGGGGTCGGCGGCCCCCCGGCCCACGTCCACCCCGAGGAAGAGGAACACCGCCAGGGCCAGGGCCGCCCCGACGGCCCAGGAAAGCCCGGGGCCGCTCCCTGGAGCCGCGGCGGCCGCCGGCCCCCGCGCCCCGTCCGGATGCCCCTCGTCCAACGCCTCCGCCATGGCCATGCCCCGGTGTCAGGATCGCGCGCTCCGCGCCGGCTGCACGTTGGGTACCGCGGCGGCACCGGGGCGGTCCACGGGGGTCTGCGGCGCCGCCGGACGCGAGCGTGGTGCGCCTCGGTCTGGTGGACGCCGCCCCGGGCCCCTCCTACCTTCCGTGCCGCCGTTCCCAACCATGGATCCAGAGCCCGGCCGGAGCCGCCCCATGCCCTCCCTCGCTCCCCTGGGGGGCTTCCCCCAGGAGACCTTCCTTCGCCGCCGCGCCCGCGCCCTCGAGCGCCTGGGCCGGAGCGCCATGGTGCTCCCCGCGGCGCCCCTGGTCCGGAGCTCCCGGGACTCGGACTACCCGTACCGTCCTGACAGCGAGCTCTTCTACCTGACGGGGGTCACCGAGCCCGAGGCGGTGGCGGTGCTCCGGGGCCACGCCGACGAGGAGCGCTTCGTCCTCTTCGTGCGGGAGCGGGACCCGGAGGCCGAGCTTTGGGCGGGGCCCCGCCTGGGGCCCGAGGGCGCGGCGGAGCGCTTCGGGGCCGACGCCGTGTTCCCGGTCTCGGCGCTGGAGGAGAAGCTGCCCGAGCTCCTGCTGGGCTCCGACGGCCTCTTCTACCGCCTGGACGGCCGGCTCCCCCGGGTCGAGGCGCTGGTGCTCCGGGTGCTGGCCCGCGCCCGGGCTCGGGGCCCCCGGGAGGGCACGGGCCCCCGCAGCGTCACCGACCCGGGGGAGGTGCTGGACGACATGCGGCTGGTGAAGGAGCCCGGGGAGCTGGAGCGCATGCGCCGGGCCGCGCAGGTGTCGGCCGACTCCGTGCGGGACGCCCTCGCCCGCACCCGACCGGGGATGGGCGAGTGGGAGGTGGAGGCCCTGGTGGACGGCGGCTTCCGGGGCAGGGGAGGGGACGGCCCGGGCTACGAGACCATCGTGGCGGCGGGAAGCCACGCCTGTGTCCTCCACTACGTGAAGAACCGGGGCCGCATCGGCGAGGGCGACCTGGTGCTCCTGGACGCCGGCGCGGCGGTGGGCCTCTACACCGGGGACATCACCCGCACGTACCCGGCCTCGGGACGGTTCTCCCCCGAGCAGCGGGCGGTCTACGACGTCGTGGAGGCCGCCCGGGCCGCCTCCGTGGCCGCCGTCCGCCCCGGCGCCTCCGTGGAGGACGTGCACCGGGCGGCGCTGGACGTCCTGGTGGCAGGGCTGGTGGAGCTGGGGGTGCTCTCGGGGGAGCCCGCCGCCCTCGTGGAGGAGGAGGCGTACAAGCCCTTCTACCCCCACCGCACCTCCCACTGGCTCGGCCTCGACGTCCACGACCCGGGCGACTATGCCCGCTCCGGCCGCTCCCGGGCGCTGGAGCCGGGGATGGTCCTCACCATCGAGCCCGGCCTCTACTTCGCGCCCCAGGGCCCGGCGGGCGAGGGGCCCTTCTCCGGCATCGGCGTGCGCGTGGAGGACGACGTGGCGGTGACAGCGGACGGAGGGGAGAACCTCACCGCGGCGCTCCCCACGGCCGCCGAGGCGGTGGCCGCCCTGGTGGGGACGGAGGCGTGAGCGGACCGGTCCTGGAGCGCCTCTCCCGCCCGGGGCCCCTGGTGAGCGTGGAGCTGCGCCCACCCCCCAGCAACCTGGACAGCGGCGCCACCATGGACGTGTGGATCGACCTGCACCACACGCTGCGCCGCCTGGTCCGGGACGACCGCCTGGTGTTCCTCACCGACAACGCCGTGGGCGCCGCCGAGGAGGAGAACCTGGCCCACCTGGCCGCCAACCTGGGCGACGGTAGCGACCTGCGGCGCGTGGTGCCCTTCCTCACCAGCAAGCACACGCTGGAGTACTGCCTCCTGTACGCCGCCCGGGCCGCCTCGGAGGGCTTCGACGCCCTCACCGTCCTGGGGGGCGACCGGAGCGTGGGGCCGCCACGCTGCGTCCCTCATGCCTGGGAGCTGCGCTCGCTCCTCGAGGAGCGGGTGCCCTCCCTCACCCTGGGGGGTGGGCCAACCCCCACCGGGACCCGGAGGAGCAGGCGGGCTTCCTGGAGCGGGACTTCCACGGGGCGTTCTACCTCAGCCAGGTGGTGTCCCACCACAGCGCCGGCAACGTAGAGGCGCTCCTCCGGGAGGCCGCGCGCCGGGGCGTCACGCTCCCCGGGGTGTTCGGGGTCTTCTTCTACCGGAGCGCCAACCCGCGCACGCTGGAGCGGCTGGCCGACTTCTTCCCCGTGCCCGCCGAGGACCTCACCCGGGAGTTCGACGCAGGCGCCTCCCCCGAGGAGGTGTGCGCCCGCACCATCCGCACGCTCCGGGACGCCGGCGCCGACAAGGTCTACGTGAGCAACCTCGGCTCGCGGCGCGTGGCGGAGCGGCTGGAGCGCATCCTGGAGCGGGTGTAGCGGCGGGGAATTCCACCACGCCCTCTCGCGGGTGTTCTCCGATCGTCCCGCGGCCTCCCGACCCCCATCCTGCACATGAGAGAGAGTACCGGCATCGGGCGCGGGAGGGAGCCATGGACGGCAAGCATACGATGGTGGAAGGCCTCGTCGCAGGGGCCCTGGCCTATGTCGCGGTGGCGGGGTTCTTCGCCGTGGCGAACGTGGTGGGGGGCTACTCGCCCTTCCACACCGCGTACCTCGTGGGCAGGGCGGTGGGGGCCGGCGTGCCGGGGCACGGCGCCGCGGTGGGCGTGGTGCTGGCGGCCAACGGCATCCACCTCCTCATCTCGCTGCTGGTGGGCACCGCCGCGGCCGGGATGATGCTGGAGATCGATCACCACCACGCGTGGTGGTACGCCGTGTTCACGGCGTTCGTGTTCGGCGCCTTCCTGAGCGTGATGGTGATGGGCGTGCTCGCCGCGGAGCTGAGCGCGGTGGCCACGTGGACGCAGGTGGCGCTGGCGAACGGGATCGGCACCGTCGTCATCGGCACCTACCTGCTCAGGATGCACCGCTCCCTGATGGGGGAGATCCGGCGGGAGACGGCGGCCTGAGGGCCGGCGGCTCCAGCACCCCTTCCAGCACGGCCAGCGCGGCGTCCACGTCGCCCCCCGGGGTGCTCACGTGGACGCCCTGCACCATGGGGAGCGCCGCCTCCATGACCTCCCGGGCGATGGCGATGCCCTCCTCCCGGGCGGCGTCGGCGCCCCGCTCCTGGGCCCGACGCATGCGCTCCACCACCGCGTCAGGCACCACCACGCCCGGCACCTCGTTGGCCAGGAACTCGGCGTTCCTGAGCGACGTGAGGGGCCACAGCCCCGCCACGACGGGCAGGGGCCACGCCGCGGTGCTCTCCAGGAAGCGCTCCAGCATGCCCACGTCGAAGAGGGGCTGGGTGACGGCGTAGTCTGCCCCCGCCTCCACCTTGTACATGAAGCGGCGCACCTCCCGCTCCATGTCCACGGCGCCGGGGTTGGCCGCCACGGCCACCACGAAGCGGGTGGGCTCGCCGATGGACGCGCCCCCGGGGTCCACACCGTGGTTCAGCCCCTTCACCAGGTTCACCAGGCCGATGGAGTCGATGTCGAAGACGACGGTGGAGTCGGGGTAGGGTCCCTGCACGGAGGGGTCGCCGCTCACCACCAGCAGGTTCCTGAGCCCCACGCCGGCGGCGCCCAGCAGGTCGGAGAGCATCCCCATCATGTTGCGGTCGCGGCACGTGTAGTGGACCACCGGCTCCACTCCCGCCTCCCGGAGGACCGCGGCCGCTGCGGGGATGGAGGCCATGCGGCTCCGCACCCGGGCCGAGTCCACGATGCTCACGGCGTCCACCCCCGCCGCCCGGGCCCGGCGGGCCCGCTCCACCAGCACCGACGCGTCCCACCCCCGGGGCGGTACCATCTCGAGGGTGGTCACGATGCCGCCGGAGGCCAGCCGGGCGCCCAGCGCCGAGCGGTCTGCCAGGGGCACGGGCGAGGCCGGCGGCTCCCCTTCGGCGCGGCGGCCTCCCATCCGCACGGCGGGGTGGCGGGGCTGGATGCCCTGCACCACCTCGGCGATGCGCCTGACGTGGTCGGGGGTGGTGCCGCAGCAGCCGCCCACGAAGCGCACGCCGGCGTCGATGAGGCGGCGGGCGTAACGGGCCATGTACTCGGGGCTGGCCAGGTAGATCTTCCGGTCCCGCACCGTCCTGGGCAGGCCCGCGTTGGGCTGGGCCGACAGGGGGAGGCGGCACACCGCCGCCATCCGCTCCATGGCCTCCAGCATGGCGGCGGGCCCCACCGAGCAGTTGAGCCCCAGGACGTCGGCGCCCGAGCCCTCCAGCGCCTCGGCCACCCCCTCCACCGGGGTGCCGTAGGAGGTCTGGCCGTCCTCGCCCACCGTCATCTGGGCGACCACCGGCAGCTCGGAGCGGGCGCGCACGGCGGCCAGGGCGGCCAGGAGCTCGGTGACGTCGGAGAAGGTCTCCAGGACGAAGCCGTCCACGCCCCCCTCCAGGAGGCCCTGCACCTGGCGGGCGAAGTGGCGCTCGGCCTCGTCGCGGGACGTGGGGCCCCACGGCTCGATGCGGATGCCCAGGGGGCCCATCGCCCCCACCACGAAGGCCCTCCCCCCGGCGGCGTCCCGGGCCAGCTCGGCGGCGGCCCGGTTCAGCTCCTCGGTCCGGGCCTCCAGCCCGTAGCTGGACAGCTTCACCGGGTTGGCGCCGAAGGTGTTGGTCTCCAGCACCTCGGCGCCGGCACGCACGTAGTCCACGTGGGCGGCCTTCACGAGGTCGGGCTGGGACACGTTGAGCTCGTCGTAGCACACGTTCACGAACACGCCCCGGCTGTAGAGGAGCGTGCCCATGCCCCCGTCCAGGACATGGACCCGGCCGTCGTCCACCAGCGCCCTCAGGGACGCGGCTCCCGTGGTGGCAGCCTCCCCCGCGGCGCTCACGCCGGGCTCCCCGCGGGCTCGTAGCCCAGGCTGGGGGCGAGCCAGCGCTCCACGTCGTCCACGGCCATCCCCTTGCGGGCCGCGTAGTCCGCCGCCTGGTCCTCGCCGATGCGCCCCACGCCGAAGTAGAAGGAGGCCGGGTGGGCCAGGTACCAGCCGCTCACCGCCGCCGCCGGCAGCATGGCGCAGCTCTCGGTGAGGGTGATGCCCGCCCGGGCCTCGGCGTCCAGCAGGGAGAAGAGGGTGCGCTTCTCGGTGTGGTCGGGGCACGCCGGGTAGCCCGGCGCCGGGCGGATGCCCCGGTAGCGCTCGGCGATGAGGGAGGCGTTGTCCAGCTCCTCCCCGGGAGCGTACCCCCACAGCTCCCGCCGCACCTTCGCGTGCATGCGCTCGGCCAGCGCCTCGGCCATGCGGTCGGCCAGCGCCCGGGACAGGATGGCGGAATAGTCGTCGTGCTTCTCCTGGAAGCGGCGGGCGAGGGCCTCGCTGCCGTGGCCGGCGGTGACGGCGAAGGCGCCGATCCAGTCCTCCCGGCCGGAGCCCACCGGCGCCACGAAGTCGGCCAGACACGCGTCGGGGCGCCCCGGCTTGTCGAATTGCTGGCGCAGGAAGTGGAGGGTGGCCCTGCGCTCCGTGCGCGCCTCGTCGGCCCACACCACCACGTCGTCGTCTCCCTCCGAGCCTGCGGGGAAGAGGCCCACCACGGCCTTGGCCGTGAGCAGCTCCTCCTCCACGATGCGGTCCAGGAGGCGGCGGGCGTCGTCCAGGAGCTTCCGGGCCTCCGTGCCCATGGCCGGGTCGTCCAGGATGTCCGGGTACTTGGCGCCCCGGAGCTCCCACGCCTGGAAGAAGGGCGTCCAGTCGATCCAGGGGACGATCTCCTCCAGCGGCACCGGGTCGAACGCGTGCACCCCGGGGCTCGCCGGCCGGGGGGGCTCGTACGCCTCCCAGTCGCCGTGGACCTTCCGCCGCCGGGCCTCCTCCAAAGAGAGGAGGGTGGTGCGCTCGCCCCGGGCGGCGTGCCGCTCCCGGAGCTCGGCGTACTCGCCCCGCACCCCCTCCAGGAAGCCGTCCCGCCGCGCCGGGTCCAGGAGCTGGCTCACCACGCCCACGCTCCGGGACGCGTCCAGCACGTGGACCACCGCCCCGTGGTACTGGGGCTCGATCTTCACCGCCGTGTGGGTCCGGGACGTGGTGGCGCCGCCGATGAGGAGGGGGAGCCGGAAGCCCTGGCGCTCCATCTCCTTTGCCACGTGGACCATGTGGTCCAGCGACGGGGTGATGAGCCCGGACAGCCCGATGGCGTCGACGTTCCGGGCCGTGGCCTCCTCGAGGATGCGCTCGGCGGGCACCATGACGCCCAGGTCGGTGACCTCGTAGCCGTTACACTGGAGCACCACCCCCACGATGTTCTTGCCGATGTCGTGGACGTCGCCCTTCACGGTGGCCAGGAGCACGTGCCCCGCCGAGCGGCTCTCGCCGGGCTTCTGCTCCTCCTCGATGAACGGGATCAAGTAGGCCACGGCCTTCTTCATGACCCGGGCGCTCTTCACCACCTGGGGCAGGAACATGCGCCCCGAGCCGAAGAGGTCGCCCACCACGTTCATCCCGTCCATCAGGGGCCCCTCGATGACCTCGAGCGCCCGGGCCGAGTCGGCCCGGGCCGCCTCGGCGTCCTCCTCCACGAAGGCGTCGATGCCGTGGACCAGGGCGTGGACGATGCGCTCCCGGACCGGCTTCTCCCGCCACGCCAGGTCCTCCTCCGAGCGGCGCTCCTTCCCCTGGCGCTCCTCGGCCATGCGGGTGAGGCGCTCGGTGGCGTCGGGGCGGCGCACGAAGAGGACGTCCTCCACCGCCTCCAGCAGGTCGGGGGGGATCTCGTCGTAGACCGGCAGCGCGCCGGCGTTGACGATGCCCATGTCGAGGCCGGCCTTGATGGCGTGGAAGAGGAAGGCCGCGTGCATCGCCTCCCGCACCTCGGGGCTTCCCCGGAAGGAGAAGGACAGGTTGCTGATGCCGCCGCTCACCAGGGCGCCGGGACAGCGCGCCTTGATGCGCTTCGTGGCCTCGATGAAGTCCAGGGCGTAGCGGTCGTGCTCCTCGATGCCCGTGGCCACCGCGAACACGTTGGGGTCGAAGATGACGTCCTCGGGGGGGAAGCCCAGGTCGTCCACCAGGATGTCCCACGCCCGGCCGCACACCTCCACGCGCCGCTCCACGGTGGCCGCCTGCCCCTCCTCGTCGAAGGCCATGACCACCACCGCCGCGCCGTGGCGCCGGCACGCCCGCGCGGCCTCCCGGAAGGCGTCCTCGCCCTCCTTCATGGAGATGGAGTTCACCACGCCCTTCCCCTGCAGGCACTCCAGCCCCTCCTCGATGACCTCCCACTTCGAGGAGTCGACCATCACCGGGATCCTGGCGATGTCGGGCTCGGCGGCCAGCAGGTTCAGGTACGTGCGCATGGCGGCGGCCGAGTCCAGCAGCCCCTCGTCCATGTTCACGTCCAGGATCTGGGCGCCCCCCTCCACCTGCTGGCGGGCCACGTCCAGGGCGGTCGGGTAGTCGTCGGCCTCGATGAGGCGCCGGAAGCGGCGCGAGCCCGTGACGTTGGTCCGCTCGCCCACGTTCACGAACAGGGAGTCGGGGCCGATGACCAGGGGCTCGAGGCCGCTGAGGCGCATGCGCCGGGGCGGCTCCGGCACGGTCCGGGGCGGGAGCCCCTCCACCGCCGCCGCGATGGCCCGGATGTGGTCGGGGCCGGTGCCGCAGCACCCCCCCACCACGTTTACGAAGCCGGCCTCGGCGTAGTCCCTCACCAGGGCCGCCATGGTCTCCGGCGTCTCGTCGTAGCCGCCGAGCTCGTTGGGGAGGCCCGCGTTGGGGTGCACGGTGAGCCAGCAGTCGGCCAGCCCCGACGCCTCCTCCACGTAGGGGCGGAGCTGCTTGGCGCCCAGGGCGCAGTTGAAGCCGAAGCTGAACAGGCCGGTGCTGGAGTCTCCGTGCACGCGCCACGGCGGCCGTCCGTCGGGGAAGGCCGCCGCCACCCCGTGGCGCATCGAGTTCCAGAACGCCTCGGCGGTCTGGCCCGTGAGGGTGCGCCCGCTCTGGTCGGTGATGGTGCCCGACACCATGACCGGCGTGGACAGCCCCCGCTCGGCCAGCACCCCGGACAGGGCGTACAGGCACGCCTTGGCGTTCAGCGTGTCGAACACCGTCTCCACCAGGAGGAGGTCCACGCCCCCGTCCAGGAGCCCCTCGGCCTGCTCCCGGTACGCGTCGGCCAGCTCACGGAAGGTGACGTTCCTGAAGCCCGGGTCGGCCACGTCGGGGGAGAGGGAGGCGGTGCGGTTGGTGGGCCCGATGGAGCCCGCCACCCAGCGGGGCCGGCCGGTGGCGGCGGCCACGGCGTCGGCCGCCTTGCGGGCGGCCCGGGCGGCGGCCTCGTTGATCTCCCGGGCGTGCTCCGCCAGCCCGTAGTCGGCCAGGGAGATGGAGGTGGAGGTGAAGGTGTTGGTCTCCACCAGGTCGGAGCCCGCCTCCAGGTACGCCCGGTGGAGCTCCTCCAGGAGGTCCGGCCGGGTGAGGGCCAGGACGTCGTGGGCGCCCTGGAGGTCCGCCGGGTGGTCCCGGAAGCGCTCGCCCCGGTAGTCCGCCTCGGAGAGACGCCGGTCCTGGATGAGCGTCCCCATGGCGCCGTCGAGCACCAGGATGCGCTTTGACAGCTCGGCCCTCAGGCGGGCGATGCGGGCTTCGGGGGCGAGGGACGACCAGGGCTGGTGCCCGGTCTCGGGGGAGGGTCCGTCACTGTTCACGGATGTGCCTGCCTGACGCAAAAAGCCTCGGACGGGACGTTCCGAGGCGTGGCGTTTTAGCGTGTTTGCGGCGGCGCTCCCCTCAGGGAAGGCCGTCGCCGGGCCGCAAGCTGCCGGCAAATCGCCCCGTTCTGTTGTGAGTGGAAGGATAGGGCAGGGAAGGGGGGCAGGTAAAGAGGGGGGATCTCCCCACACGCGCCTCCCGAAGGCCCCCACGGGCGGGGCCGGTCCGCGCCCGACGCAGCGCCCGGCCCGGCCTATTTATCATATCGAGGTGAGGTTTTGATGAAGCCAACGATCCCATCGGGAGTCACATAATGAGCAGGAAATGGATCGCCGTCATCGTCGCCGTCGTGGCCGTGCTGGCCCTGACGGCGGCGGGGTTCAACCTCCGGGGGGCGGGCGAGCAGGCGGCGTTCGAGTCGTCGCCCATCCCCACGCCCGTCCTTCCGCCCATCGAGGGCGAGGTGACGGCCACCCTCACCGACGCCCCCCTGGTGCCGCCGGCCATCACGCGCGACTACGCCGCGAAGGTGAGGGTGGACCTGGAGACCATCGAGGTGACCAAGCGGCTCGCCGACGGCGTCGAATACCACTTCTGGACGTTCGGCGGCTCGGTGCCCGGGAAGTTCATCCGGGTGCGCCAGGGCGACCTGGTGGAGCTGCACCTGAAGAACCGCGCCGGAAACATGGCGGCGCACAACATCGACCTGCACGCGGTGAACGGCCCCGGCGGCGGCGCCACGGCCACCTTCACCGTGCCCGGCGGCGAGACGGTCATCCACTTCCGGGCCCTCAAGGCCGGCCTGTTCGTCTACCACTGCGCCATGCAGCCGGTGGGCATGCACATCGCCAACGGCATGTACGGCCTCATCCTGGTGGAGCCCCCCGAGGGCCTGCCCCCGGTGGACCGGGAGTACTACGTGATGCAGGGCGAGGTCTACACGACCGGTGGGCGGGGTGCCCGGGGCCTCCAGGAGTTCGACTACGACAAGGCGCTGGACGAGCGTCCCGACTACGTGGTGTTCAACGGGGCGGTGGGCTCCCTCCTGGGCGAGCACGCCCTCAAGGCGAACGTGGGCGAGACCATCAGGCTCTTCGTGGGCAACGCCGGGCCCAACCTGACCAGCTCCTTCCACGTGATCGGCGAGATCATGGACAACGTGCACCCCGAGGGCGGGACCACGGTGGAGCACAACATCCAGACCACTCTCATCCCCGCGGGCGGCGCCGCCATCGCCGAGCTGAGGGTGGACGTGCCGGGCACCTACCTGCTGGTGGACCACTCCATCTTCCGGGCCACCGACAAGGGGGCCATGGGCTCCATCGACGTGGCGGGGCCGCCCACCGTCACCATCTTCGACGCCCAGCCATCCGCCACCACGGTGGCGGAGGCGCGCTGAGCCCGGGGCCCTGAGCCGTGTACACCCTGGTGCGCCGCTACATCAAGACGGGCGTGGGCTTCCTGGTCACCGGCTTGCTCCTGGGGCTGTGGATGCTGGTGCGCAGGGACATCTTCGGCGTGTGGCCGAGCCCGTACCTGGTCTCGGCCCACGCCCACGCCGTCCTGGTCGGCTTCGTCATGTTCCTCATCCTGGGGGTGGCGCTGTGGCTCTTCCCCCGGGCCGCCAAGGACGACACCCGCTACACGCCGGGGCGGGCCGCGGCCGTCTACTGGATCCTGTTCACGTCCACCGCCGGCCGCTTCGTCGCCGAGGCGGCCCGGGGCGTATGGCCCGCCCCGGCCGCCCTCGGCTGGGTAGTGGTGGCGGGGGGCGCGGGCCAGGTGGCGGGCCTCTGCTTCTACTTCTGGATGATGTGGGGCCGCATCCGACCCGTCGGCAGCCACATCCGGGAGGCGAAGGGGGAGCGCTTCTAGCCGTTCCGCGGGCCGGACTCCGCTTGCTCCGCCGCCACGCTCGCCGCAGGCTTGCGCCTTGCGTGGACCCACGGGGACCTCGAGGCCGAGCACGGAGAAGCGGATGGGATCGTTCAAGCAGGTGTTCATCGCGGTGGCGCTGGCGGGCGCCATCCTCGTGGCGGCCTTCCTGGTGAACGCCGCCCGTCCCCGGGTCGAGGTGGAGCAGCCCACCGCCGCCCACGTTGAGGCCACCGGACGGTGCGCGTCCTGCCACCGGGACGAGACGGCCGCGGTGGTCCACGAGTTCGAGGAGAGCAAGCACGCCTCCTCCGGCGTCACCTGCCTGGACTGTCACCAGCCGGCAGAGGGGCAGGAGGGCGAGGCCCACCGGGGCTTCACCATCGCCACCTCCCTCACCGCGGCCAACTGCGCCACCTGCCACGCCACCGAGTACCGCCAGTTCCTGAGGAGCCGCCACGCGGCCCCGGCCTGGGCCGCCGTCCACGGCGCCGCCGCCTTCACCGCCCAGCAGGTGGAGCAGGCCGAGGCGTTCAACCCCGGCGGCGTGAAGCGGCCGCGCCAACGACCTGGTCTCGCTGGAGGGCGCGTCGGCGGTGGCCTCGGGGTGCGAGACGTGCCACTCGGTGGGCCGGCCCAACCCCGACGGCTCCATCGGCACGTGCACGGTGTGCCACTCGCGCCATCAGGCGTCGGTGGCCCTGGCGCGCCTTCCCCGCACGTGCGGCCAGTGCCACATGGGCCCCGATCACTCCCAGAAGGAGATCTACGAGGAGTCCAAGCACGGCGTGCTCTTCGAAGAGCAGCGGAGCCGGATGAACCTGGAGGCCGATCCCCTCCGCCTCTCCGTCCAGGACATGCCGGTACCCACGTGCGCCACCTGCCACATGAGCGGCCTGGGTGCCTCGAGCCCCACCCACGACGTGGGCGAGCGCCTGTCGTGGTACCTGTTCAGCGCTATCTCGAAGAAGCGGCCCGACTACCTCCGGGGGCAGGAGGCCATGAAAGCCGTCTGCAACGAATGCCACACCGCCCCCCACACCGACCGCTTCTACGCCCAGGCCGAGGAGGTGGTGGATGCCACGAACGCGAAGGTCCAGGAGGCCACCGACGTCGTGGAGGGGCTCCGAGCCCGGGGGCTCCTCACCCCCCAGCCCTTCGACGAGCCCATCGAGTTCGCCTACTTCGACTACTGGCACTACTTCGGCCGCACCTCCAAGCACGGGGCGTTCATGGGCGGCGCGGACTTCGTCCAGTGGCACGGCAACTACGAGCTCCTGGCCCGCCTGGTGGAGCTGCAAGGCCATGGCGAAGGAGCGCTCCACGGCAGTGCGGCCGCCGCCGGCGCACCCGGCCGCTGACGTGGCGGCCCGGCGCTGGCGCCTGCCCGGGCGGCCCCTCCTCCTGGAGGTGTTCGTCGTCCTGAACCTGACGTTCCTGGTGGCCGACATCGTCCTGGCCCACGCGGCGAACGCCTTCGGCCACTGGGCGGAGTGGATCCCCCTGGTCTACTGCGTGGTGGGGGCGCCGGCGCTGGCGGTGGCGGTCGTGCTGGGGCGGCGGCGACCCGGCGTGGCCCGCTGGGGCGGGTTGCTGGTGGGGTGGGGGGGATCCTGGTCGGAGTCGCCGGGCTCCTGTGGCACCTGGAGAGCCGCTTCTTCCAGGAGCGCACGCTGCGGGCCCTGGTCTACTCGGCCCCCTTCGCCGCCCCCCTGGCCTTCGCCGGGCTGGGCTTCCTCCTCCTCATGAACCGCATGGTCCCCTCAGGGAGGTGGCGTGGGGGCGCTGGCTCGCCGTCCTGACCCTGGGCGGCTACGCCGGCGACGTGGTGCTGAGCCTGGCCGACCACGCCCAGAACGGCTTCTTCGATCCCCTGGAGTGGGTGCCGGTGGCCGCGGCGGCCCTGGCCACCGGCACCTTCCTGGTGCTGGTGAGCGCCCCCGCCAGCCGCGCCTTCGGGCGCTTCGCCTGGGGGGTGCTGGCGCTCCAGGCAGCCGTGGGCCTCCTGGGCTTCGCCCTCCACCTGCGCCCCGCCTTCCACCCGTCCCTGGCCGGCCTCAGCGAGCGCATCCTCTACGGGCCCCCCGTGTTCGCGCCCCTGCTGTTCGTGAACCTGGCGCTGCCGGGGGCGCTGGCGCTGTGGGACCTGGAGGCGAAGGGGTGGGTGGGGGGCGGCGCCGTGGGGGAGGAGGGGGTGGAGGCGGCCTGAGGGGAGGACGTTGCGGGAGGCTCGCGCGACGGCGTAGCTTCAGCGCCCCGGCCCAAAGGCCCATCCTCCTTCCCGCCGGGATACCTTCCAGCAGCCAACCCGCCCCTCTGGTGTCGGTCCTGGACGTCGGGCCCGGCCCCCCGCGGAAGCGCCGCAATGGCCTCAATCAGATCACCGCGTCGCGGTTCGGCCCCATCACCCCAGGAAGCTCCGCAGGAGCGGGAGCAGCTTCTCTGGATGGAGGAGATCCGGAATGGCTCTCGCACGGCATTCCGGGCTCTGTTCGAGTACTACTGGCAGCCGCTCGTGACCTACGCGGCAAGCATCGCCGGACCCGAGTCTGCCGAGGACTGCGTGCAGGAGGCCTTCGTCGGTCTCTGGAGGCATCGGGAGCGGTGGAAGCCCACGGGCAGCGTGGCCGGTTACATCTACCGTATTACCCGCAACGCTGCCCTTAACGCCCGTCGGGTCGGGCGCTCGGAAGACGCTTTGCGCTCCGGGAGTCTCCACCAATTCCGGCCCATAGCCGCACCGCCGACTCCCCACGAAGACTTCGTGGCCCGGCGCCTCCGGTCCGAGGTCACGGCTGCGGTCGAGGCTCTGCCGGAGCGGCGGCGCGAGGTCTTACTCATGGCGCGAGTGCATGGGCTTTCTCATGCGGAGATCGCCGACGCCATGGGGATCTCGCCCCAGACCGTCGCCAACCAGATGAGCGCGGCGCTCCGGGAGCTCCGGGTGAGGCTCGAGGGCTTCCTGACCGATTCCTGAGCATCAGGCGAGGCGCCGGGATGCGCCTCGTGGCCTTCGTTACCCCCCCGATAGTAGTTCTCACCCCTTCCTGTGTTGTCCAAGTAGCAAGAGCCGTCCGGCCGTGTGGCGCGCGGTCTGGATTCCCCGACGCGAGGCGCGCAGGTGACAAGTGATCCGGAGCAATTGGCGATCCGCTTCCTGCAGGGCCGATCGACGCCCGAGGAGGAGCGGATTCTGGCGTCTTGGCGGCAGTCTTCTCCCGACAACGAGCGTCGCTTCCATTCTCTCGAAGAGTTGTGGGATGCCATGTCGGCTGTGGCCGGGATGCAGCCGACGGCCCCCCCACCGGATGCGGACGCCATTATCGCTCGCGCAGAACGCGAATTCCGACGGGGACGAGCGGTGGTCCCCGGGGCCGGGAGCAACCTTGGCCGGAGAGGAAGGGGCGACCTCGGCCCAAGGGTGGGAGGCGCCTGGAAACGGCACGCGCTGGCTGCGTCGGCGGCCGCTGGAATCGCCGCCCTCGGTTTCATGCTGGGAAGTGTGTGGAACGGTAGCGGCCACACCTCACCTTTGGCCGCCAACGTGATCAGTACAGGGAGCGGCGAGCTCACGACTGTGAGCCTCGTGGACGGCACGAGTGTCCGGGTGGGTCCGCGAAGCACGCTCCGCTTCGCCCAGGAGGGCGAGGACCGGGTGGCGATCCTCGACGGGAAGGCGTTCTTCGGCGTACGGCAGGATCGGGGGCGTCGCTTCCGTGTGCGCACGGCCCATGGAGAGGCGGTCGTCTACGGGACTCGCTTCGAGGTCTCATCCGAGAACGACTCTCTCCAGGTGCTTGTGGTGGACGGGAAGGTGCGGGTGTCGAGCGGAGGCCAGCAGGCAGACCTCGAGAAGGGCGAAATGAGCCGGAACGCCGAAGGCATGCCGCCTTCAAAGCATCGCGTCCGTGATGTCTACGCCTACCTGGACTGGATGGGGAATGCTCTGGTCTTCCAGAACACGCCCCTGAATGAAGCGATCGACGAGATCGAGCATCGATACGGCGTTCATGTCGCGCTGGAGGATCCGGAACTCGGGAGCCTACGAGTCACGATGACCCTGAACGACGAGGACGAGAAGGATGTGATGCTCGTCATCTGCGAGGTCATCGGGGCACAGTGCCCCCTCGTGGCGGGCGAAGTGCACATCCGCCGCGATCCGTCCCTGCAGCCACACCCCCAATCCCAATGATGCCGCACTGCCTGGAGTCGGAGCTGCCCCTCCTTTCTTGACCGGAGACACCCATGCGAGCCGTTGGCTTCTTGTTTCCAGCCGTGCTCTGGCTGATCGGGACCTCCCGAATCGAGGCGAGGACCGTGCTGCAGCAGCCGGCTCCCGTCCTCACATACGTACATTCTGAAAGAGGTCCCGAGACCGATCTGCTGGACCGCCCTGCCAATCTTCAGGTGCGGGGCGTCACCCTCCGGGAGGCGCTGGAGCTCCTCCGCCGCACCAGCGGCATTCCCATCGCCTACAGCCCCAGCCTCGTCCCGGTGGATCGTCGTGTCACCTGCGACTGCGCCGACGCCACGGTGGCTCAGGCCATGCGCGCGCTCCTGCGCGGCACCGGCTCGGAGTTCGTAGTGTTGGCCGACCAACTCGTCATCCGGCAGCGACGCCTCAACCCCCGCCTCGCTTCGCGTGAGACTGGCGCGTCGGTTGCTGCCGATCTGACGCCCTCGGACGCCGCCGCCGAGGAGTTGGCCCCTGCCATCCAGGGCGGCTCCATTACCGGGTCCGTGACCACGGCCACGGAAGGACGGCCCGTGGCCAATGTCCAGGTCTACGTCCCCGGCACCGGCCTTGGGGCCCTGTCCAACGCCCAGGGTCGCTTCATCATCCTGGACGTGCCGGCGGGACAGTACACCCTCCGAGCCGAGATCATCGGGTACGCCCGAGCCGAGCAGGCCGTGTCCGTTCGGGACGACGAGACGGTCGAGGTGAACTTCCGCCTCAGCACCGAGGCGCTGGGGCTTGACGAGATCGTGGTGACCGGAACCGCTGGCGGGCAGCAGCGACGTGCCATCGGGAACGTGGTCGGCTCGTTCAACGCCGCCACGACGATCGAGAAGACTGCCCCTGACGACCTGGAGCAAATGCTCGCCGGGCAGGTGGCGGGCGTGGACATCCACGTGGGAGGCGGCGTCGGGACCGGAGGTTCCGTCCAGATACGCGGAGCCAGCACCATCGCGCTCAACTCGCAGCCCCTTCTCTACATCGACGGTGTGCGCGCTGATGCGTCCACGCAGAGCCAGTTTCAGGGCGCGGGCAACAGCCGCTTGAACGACATCAACCCCGAAGACATCGAACGGATCGAGATCATCAAGGGCCCGGCGGCCGCCACCCTGTACGGCACCGAGGCCTCTAACGGGGTGATTCAGGTCATCACAAAAAAGGGAAGGTCGGGGAAGCCGACCGTGGACGTGCTGGTGCGCCAGGGAGGCAACTGGTTCCAGAACCCGGACGGGCGGATTCGCTTGAACTACGGACTCGACCCCACCCGCACCCAGATCATCAGCCAAGACCTATACGCGGACGAGATCGCGGCAGGCCGTGAGATGTTTCGGGTGGGGCGGATTCAGAACTACGGCGTCAGCCTGCGGGGGGGCACGGGCAACCTGACCTATTTTCTCTCGGGGAATCGGGACGACGAGCAAGGCTACATGCACAACAACGCTCAGACGAGCACGTCCCTCCGCTCGAACCTTCAAGCGACCATCAGCGACCACCTGGACATCACTACCGAGATCGGCGTGGTGAAGAGCGAGACGAGCTTTGCGCCGGACGGTACGTCGGGAACGTACGGCATCATCCCCAACATCGTGTGGGGCACTCCTGCCACACAGGACACACCCTCCCGTGGCTTCATGGTGGGGCCCCCCGAGATCCAGGACATGATCGACTCCCGGGAGCAGCTCAACCGGGCGACGGCGTCCATCACCGTCAACCATCGACCGACGACTTGGCTTACGCACCGGCTCATCACGGGCTTCGACTGGACCGACGCGAAGCGATCGACATTCTATCCGAGGCTGCCGGAAGACAGCCCGCGCTTCTACTCGAGCAACAGCACGGGCACCAAGCAGCTCGGGTACACCCGCACCCTCAACCAGACGTTCGACTACAACATCACAGCGTCGTTCAACCTGAACCCGTCCGTCACCTCCGCTACCTCCGGCGGCGTTCAGTACTTCACGAGGCAGACATCGGACGCCGGTGCCACCGGACGGGACCTCCCCACTTCGGCGGTCTCCACCGTGTCGGCAGCGGCGGTTACGTCGGGCGATGAGAGCTTCGTCGAGAACAAGACCTTCGGCGTCTACCTCCAGGAGACGGCGGGTTGGCGGAATCAGGCGTTTCTGACGGCGGCTCTCCGGGCCGACGGCAACAGTGCCTTCGGCGAGTCGTTCAAGGCCGCCTACTATCCGAAGCTGAGTGGCACATGGGTGGTGAGCGATGCGGGCTTCTGGAACGTGGGTTGGGCGAATAACCTGCGCCTCCGGGCCGCGTGGGGCGAATCGGGGCTTCAGCCCGACGCCTTCGCCGCCATCCGGACATACTCTCCCACCACGGGCCCCAACGACGTTCCTGCCGTGACTCCGGGGAATGTGGGAAATCCTGACTTGAAGCCGGAGGTGGGCCAGGAGTTGGAGGTTGGCTTCGACGCGGGGATCCTATCGGACCGCGTGACGATCGAGGCCACGTACTATCACAAGAAGACCAAGGACGCCATCCTGCAGGAGCGGGTCGCGCCATCGGCAGGCTTCCCGGGCTCCCGCTACGTCAACGCAGGCGTGATCACCAACCATGGCGTAGAGTTGGCGCTGGGCCTCGAGCCCATCCGGAATTCGTCCGTTCAGCTGAGCCTCTCGGCGACGGCTTCCTACACAAAGAACAAGCTCGTCTCCCTGGGCGGTGGGCTCACCGAACTCCAGGCCGACACGCGCGGACGCTGGAAGCACGTGGTGGGCTATCCCCTGGGGGGGATGTGGACCAAGTACATCGCCTCCGCCGAATGGCAGAATGGCAAGTTGGTCAACATCATGTGCAAGGGAGCGGCCGAGCAGAACTTCGCGCCCATGCCCTGTCCGCAGGCCCCCTTTCACTACTTTGGCGATCCAGGTCCGAACTGGCAGGGTAGCTTCAATGGGACCCTCACCCTGGGCAGCAACCTCACCGTCAGCTCCCTCTGGGTGTTCGAGAAGGACAGTTGGCGGTTCAGCACGACCGACTGGTACCGCGACCGGACCCAGCGCAACAGCCTGGAGGCGCAGGAATACCTCCTTGGCACGCTCGATCCCGTCCGCGCCGCCGAGCTCCTCACGCTGGACATCGAGAACATCTACTTCCAGCGGGAAGACTTTCTCCGGATGCGGGATCTCTCCGTCTCATACAGCCTGCCCAGTGGCTGGGTGCAGCGCTTCGGTGCTTCCCGGGCTTCCATCACGCTGAGCGGGCGGAACCTGGTGCTCTTCCACGATCCGGGTTTCACCGATCTCGATCCGGAGGTGAAACGCATCCGGAACACCTCCTCGAGGCCGTTCCAGCGATGGGAGCAGGTCCAGGCGCCCATGCCGGCGAGCTTCGTGACGACCATCC
Source organism: uncultured Gemmatimonadales bacterium (assembly GCA_963720485.1). Taxonomy (GTDB): domain Bacteria; phylum Gemmatimonadota; class Gemmatimonadetes; order Longimicrobiales; family Gaopeijiaceae; genus MFD05684-c1. The sequence continues at coordinate 2,618,133 of OY970395.1, read as the reverse complement.
GCGTGACGATGTAACGATGACGCCGTCCACGTCGACCGTCCAGACGACCGCAAGCGAGGAACCCATGTACAAGCATCGTCGACTCCGCGCCGCCCTTCCGGGGGCCGCGCTCACCCTGGGAGCATTGCTCCTCGCGGGGTGCGACTCGCTGCTCAGCGTAACGCTCCCCGGGGAGACGCCCGCCGAAGCGCTGGACGCCCCTGAGTTTGCGAGCCTACTGGTGGCCAGCGCCCAGGGCGACTTCGAGTGCGCCTACTCCAACTTCACCCTGCTGTCGGGCATCGTGTCCGGCGAGATCATGGGGGCCCAGTCCTCCCTCACTATGATTCCCTACCAGCGCCGGAACGTGCGGCCGATCGACACGAGCTTCGGTGAGGACAGCTGCGACGGGAACGCGGGCCTCTACACACCCCTCTCCACTGCCCGCTTCACCGCGGACGACGCCTTCTCCCGACTGAGCGACTTCACAGATGCGGAGGTTCCGGCCAGGACGGACCTCATGGCCCGGGCAGCGCTCTACGCCGGTTTCAGTTACGCCATTTTCGCCGAGACGTTCTGCTCCTCCGCGTTTGACCTCGGCCCCGAACTCCAGCCCGACCAGGTGTACCCCCTCGCCGAGGACCGCTTCTCCACCGCTATCGAGATGGCCAGCGCGGCGAACGACGACGCGACGCTCAACGCAGCCTACGTGGGACGAGCCCGCATCGAGTTGGAGAGGGGGAACACCTCGGCGGCCCTCGCCGACGCCCTGAAAGTGAGCCCCGGCTTCATCCTTTGGGTGACGCGCTCCTCGGCGTCCACAGGAAGGCGGAATGACGTATACGTGGACAACAACCTGAGCGGGGGCCAGTCGATCGATGTGAAGTTCTGGGACACGGAGTGGATGGGCGTTCCGGACCCCCGAGTTCCCGTGACGGACACGGGAACCAAGGGACTGGATGGCGTGACCGAATTGGCGGTGCAGCACAAGTATCCCTCCGAGAGCGCGCCCATCCGCTTGGCCAGCTACGTGGAGGCGCAGCTGATAATTGCGGAGATCGAGGGCGGCCAGACGGCGGTGGACATCATCAATATGCTGCACGACGCTGCCGGCATTCCTGGCTTTCAGAGCACCGACCCGGCCGCCATCCACGCCCAGGTGCTTGAGGAGCGGCGCCGCGAGTTCTTCCTGGAGGGGCGTAGAATGGCCGACCTTCGCCATTACGGCGGGTTCGAGGAGGCGGCCGGAGGGAAGCACCCCTACAACGGCGACCAGTACGGCGGCACTCAGTGTTTCCCGCTGCCGGACATCGAACTGAACTTCAACCCGAACATCTCCTCGTAGGCGGCTGGAGCGGGGGAGTCGCGCCTGCAGGGCGGCTCCCCCTTCCTTCCTTCCTTCCCAAGGAGCGTCGCCATGGGACACCCAGGGCGTGTGGCCATCCTCGCCGCCGCGGTCGCAGGGGTGCTGCCCGCGCCAGCCCGCGGGCAAGCGGTCACGCCGCTGCACGAGCCGGGCTTCACCATCGAGGAGGTCCTCGACGCGTCGTTTCCGTACACGCTGGTCGCGGCGCGGCGGGGCGAGCGCCTCGCTTGGTTGGAGAACGAGCGGGGGATGCGGAACGTGTTCACCGCCGCGGCCCCCGCCTTCGAGCGCGTCCGCCTCACGGACAACCTGACCGACGACGGCATCGACCTCACCGGGGTGCAGATCTCGGATGACGGCGCGGTGGTGGCCTTCATCCGGGGGCATACCGCGAACCTGAAGGGACAGATTGGGAACCAGGGCAGCCAGCCGGAGGGCGGCCGACGCGAGATCTGGGCGGTGGGGACCGGGGGCGAGCGGCCGGCTTGGCGGGTGGTGGCGGCGAGCGACCTCCACCTTTCTCCTGATGGCCGGTGGGTGCTCCACGTGGAGGATGGGCAGGTTTACCGTGCCGCCGTCGACCCCGGCAATGCGGATCCCGCGGATGTGGACCGTCAGCCGCCTCTCTTCGTCACTCTTGGAGTGAACAGCGACCCGGTATGGTCGCCGGACAGCAGGAAGGTGGCGTTCGTCACGGCCCGCTACGACCAGCGGCGGTACTTCCCCACCCAGGGACAGGTCACCACCCACTCTTTCATCGGAGTGTACGACCTGGACAGGCGGACCATCTCATATCTCGCCCCCGGGGTGGACCGGGACACGAGCCCCGTCTGGTCGCCGGACGGGACGTGGGTCGCGTTCCTCAGGCGGCCCGGCCTGCCGTATGGGCACTTCGCCACTGCGCCGCTTGAGACCATAACGAAGGACCAGGTGCCGCCGGGATTCCTGGAGGGCAGATTCGAGGATGGCTCCACCCTGGGAATATGGGTGGCCGACGTGGCGACGGGCCGGGCGCACCTGGTGTGGCACAACGCGCCGGACGACTCCCTCTTCGCCCTCGTCAACAGCCTCCGCTGGGCTGGCGGTCGGGTCCTCTTCCAATCCGAGGCCGACGGATGGCGCCACTGGTATTCGGTGCCCACCGAGGCGGCGGGGGAGGCTGTGCTCCTCACCCCCGGCGAGGGCGACGTGGAGGACGTCGATGCGTCTCCCGACGGGCGCTGGCTCTACTACACGAGCAACCTGGGCGACACGGACCGGCGTCACGTGTGGCGTGTGCCCGTCGCAGGCGGCCGGCCGGAGCAGCTCACCCGGAGCGACGCTGTGGAAACCGTCCTTCGCCTGACCGGCACGGGTGATTGGCTCGCCGTGCTCCGGGCCGGACCTCGGCAGCCCCTTTCGGTGGCTGTCCTTCCGACGACTGGCGGTAAGGTCCAGGTCGTGGGGCCGCCCCTCCCAGCGGGCTTCCCCACCGCGAAGCATGTCATCCCACGGACGGTGCTTCTGACCGCCGACGACGGCGGTGTGTCCCACGCCATCGTCTTCCTCCCCGCCGACCTTCGCCCCGGGGACAAGCGTCCCGCCCTCCTGTTCATCCACGGGGGCGGAGGACGTTTTGTGCTGGGCTACCCCGATCAGGATAACGGCTTCTACCACAAGGCTTACGGAGTAATCCAGTACTTCGTCGCCAAAGGGTACATCGTGGCGGAAATCAACTACCGGGGGGGGTCTGGCCCCTACGGACGAGCGTTCCGGAACCCGCCCGGGAAAGGGGCAGACGGGGTGTCCGAGTACAGGGACGTGCTCGCCGCGGGACGCTGGCTAAAGGCCCGTCCCGACGTAGATTCTGAGCGAATCGGCGTCTTCGGCCTCTCTTATGGCGGGTGGCTTACCGGCCAGTCCCTTTCCCGGAACCCCGACATTTTCAAGGCGGGGGCCATCTTCGCCGGCGTGCAACTCCGCAGCATGTCCCTGGACCCCGGGAGCTTGGCGTACCAGTCGTCCCCGTCATTCAACATTGAGCAGTGGACAGCGCCCACGCTCGTGATCCACGGCGATGATGACCGGAACGTGGAGTTCTCCCAGACCATCGGCCTGATCAACCTGTTCCGGGCGCGGAGGGTACCCTACGAGCTCATCGTGTACCCCGACGACACCCACTATTATGGGCGATTCAGTCGGTGGCTGAGGGCCTTCAATGCCATCGACGACTTCTTCGACCGGACCCTCATCCGGAAGGAGGGCGTCCGCCCCGACCACCAGGGGGGCTGACGCTCCCGCTTCCGTCATGGCGGCCTGGAGCGCGCCGGACGCTTCCCATGAACAAGGACGCCGAATGGCCATGGAGCCCAACCGCCCCGCCCCACCCAGCGACGCCGAGCTCGACGCCTACATCCGCACCCGCTACGCCCTCCTGGGGATCGACGTCTCGGTGCTGCCCATGAAGGACCCGGACGCCGTGATGGACCAGGAGCGCCTCCTGGCGAACGGGCGCCAGATCCTGCGGCAGGACGCGGCGGCGGCCGATTTCGTCATCGACCCGCAGTTCGTGCTGCCCATGCCCTTCGTGCCCCAGCTCACCGCCTGGACGGAGGAGGGCTGACCATGGCCGAGCGCAGCCATCCCGCCGAGCGTCCCCAGGACGAGGCCGTCTCCCGCCGCTGGTTCCTCGAGCGCATGGCGTGGGTGTCGTCGGCCGTGGCGTCGGGGAGCCTCTTCTCGGCCCGGGCGGCCTTCGCCAGCGCCCCTGGCAGGCCCGTCTCCGACGCGGCGTTCCGGGCCGACGTGGCCCTCGCCGACGTGGACGACCTCACCGAGCTCACCATCCACCAGGCCATGACGCTCCTCCGCCGGGGCGACGTCACGCCGGCCGACATCGTCGACGCCCACCTCCAGCGCATCGAGCGGGTGGACCCGGTGCTCAAGTCCTACGCGGACCGGGCCAGCCGGGACCACCTCCTGGCCCAGGCGGCCCGCACCCCCGCCGCGGATCCCAACGCTCCCCTCCGGGGCATCCCCCTGGTGCCCAAGGACAACTTCTACACGGCCGACCTCCTCACCGAGGGGGGCTCCCTCGTGTTCCAGGGCTTCCGGCCGACGTACGACGCCACCGCGGTGGCCCTCATGCGCCGGGCCGGCGGGCTCATCATGGGGAAGGCCCAGATGGGCAACCTGGCCGGGGGCAGCGCCGCGGTGTACGGGACGGACATCCCGACGACCCGGAACGCCTGGAGCCCCAACGACGCGCGCTACGGGCCCAGCGGCTCGTCCTCGGGGACGGGAGCGGCCGTGGCGGCGCGGCTGGCGGTGGCGGGCATCGGCACCCAGACGGGGGGCTCGGTCATGGGGCCGGGCACGGCGGAGGGGCTCACGTGCATCAAGCCCACCTTCGGGCGGGTGTCGCTCCACGGCGTGATCCCCCTGACCTACACCCGGGACCACGTGGGCGAGATGGCCAGGAACGCCATGGACGCGGCCATCCTCCTCCAGGTGCTGGCCCAGCCCGACCCCGACGATCCGCGCACGCTGGGCCTGCCCCGGCCGCCGGACTACGTGCGGGCCGCCACGGCGGTCGGAGGCGACACGCCCCGCCTGCGCTGGCCCACCCGGGTGGGGCTCTGGCCCGGCTTCCTGGAGGCCCAGGAGCCCCGGGGGAGGGGCGAGGGGCCCAGGAACGACCCCGCCGAGGAGCTGGCGCTGCGCCGGGACCTGGTGAAGACGCTGGAGGGGCTGGGCGCGGACGTCGTCCCGGACGTGACGCTCCCGGACCAGTGGGACGAGCTCACCAGCGACCCCCTGGGCGGCTCCATCGGCGAGCCCACGGCCTTCTTCATCGAGCACCTGAGGAAGGACGTCCGCAACTTCGCGAGCCGGCTGCCCCGCTTCCTGAACGGGATGCTCCAGAGCGCCGACACGTACATCAAGGTCCAGCAGGCCCGGACGCTCCTTGCGCACCGCATGATGACCCAGCTCTTCGACCAGTGCGACGTGGTCCTGACGCTGGGGGGCACGGGGGGCTTCGACAGCACGGGCTTCCCCCTGATGTGCATGCCCATCGGCTTCAGCACCGAGGCCCGCATCGGAAAGCAGGTGCCCCGGGGGGTCGTCATGGGGGCGCCCCCCTTCGGGGAGGAGCGGCTCTTCGCGGTGGCGGCCGCCTACCAGGCGGTCACCGACTTCCACACGCGCCGCCCGCCCGACCCGAAGCCCGAGTAACCGCCCCCGGCTCCCTTCACTCCACCGGAGACCCCGCCCATGGCCACGACCTCCTCGCCCCGCCCCCGACGCCGCCTGGCGCCCCTGCTGGCCCTCGCCGGCCTCGCCCTGCTCCACGCGCCGGCCCGGGCCCAGTCCAGCGCCCAGGGCGTCGACCTCTTCCATGCCACCATCCAGGACATCCAGGCCGCCATGGACGCGGGCACGCTCACGTCCGAGCAGCTCGTGCAGATGTACCTGGACCGGATCGCCGCCTACGATCAGAAGGGGCCGGCGCTGAACGCGATCCTTTGGCTCAACCCTCGCGCCCTGGAGCAGGCGAGGGCGCTGGACGCGGAGCGGAAGGCCAACGGCCCCCGCTCGCCCCTCCACGGCATCCCGGTCGTCCTCAAGGACAACTTCGACACCGGCGACATGCCCACCACCGGCGGGTCGCTGTTGCTGAAGGGATCGATCCCCCCCGACGACGCCTTCGTCGTGAAGAAGCTCCGGGACGCCGGCGCCATCATCCTGGCCAAGGTGAACCTGAGCGAGCTGGCCTCCGGGGTGACCATGAGCTCCATCGCCGGGCCCATGAAGAACCCCCACGACCTGCTGCGGACGCCCTCGGGCTCCTCGGGGGGCACGGGGGTGGCGGTGGCGGCGGCGTTCACCCAGGTGGGGCTGGGCACCGACACGGGCGGCTCGGTGCGGGGCCCCTCCACCTCCAACGGGGTGGTGGGGCTCAAGCCCACCCACGGGCTGCTGAGCCACGACGGCATCATCCCCCTGGCCATCAGCTTCGACATGGCGGGCATCATGGGGCGCCACGTGTACGACGTGGCCGCCACCCTGGGCGCCATGACCGGTGTGGATCCCGCCGACTCCACCACGCTGAAGAGCCAGGGGAAGTACGAGACCGACTACACCCGCTTCCTGGACGCGGGCGCCCTGAAGGGGGCCAGGATCGGCGTCGCCCGGGACTTCATGGGCGCCGACGAGGAGGTGGACTGGATCGTGGAGTCGGCGCTCCAGGCCATGCGCGACCAGGGCGCCACGGTGGTGGACGTGCGCTACCCGAAGTGGCTGCTGGACTCCAAGGAGGAGTGGTACACGACCATCCGCTGGCCCGAGTTCCGGGCCCAGATCCAGGACTACCTGGCGACCCTGAAGCCCGGCTACCCCAAGACGCTGGAGGAGATGGTCCAGCGCTCCATGAAGATCACGTCACCCCCCGCGGACGGCGGCCGCCCCAACCCGACGCGCTGGGCGCTGTTCCGCCAGGAGGAGGCCAGCGGCACCCTGGACGACTACCGCTACCGGGCGGTCCACGACCACGTCCTGCCGGCGGTGCGGGAGCTCCTGGAGGGCCTCATGGACGAGCAGCACCTGGACGCCATCGTCTACCCGACCTCGCCCCGGCGCCCCGGGCTGGTAGCGGGCGGCGGTGGCGGCGGCGCCAATGTCCCCTCCGCCACCAACATCGCCAACCTCACCGGCTTCCCCGACCTCATCATGCCGGCGGGCTTCACCAGCGACGTCCTCCCCGTAGGCATCTCCTTCTTCGGCCGCCCCTTCAGCGAGCCCAGGCTCTTCGCCCTGGGCTACGCCTTCGAGCAGGCGACCAGGGCCAGGAGAGCCCCGGTCACAACCCCCCTGCTCCCAGGCGAAGTCATCCGCCCCAAGAAATGACCCCAAGGCCGGAGGGGGGGCGTGCGGGTGCCGCTCGTTGCGGGGTTCCGTGCGCGGGGCAACGACCAGGTCAGGACTCGGGACCGTGGAAGCCCCGCGCACGCAAGCGCGCGGGTAACAATGGCGGAGCCATTGTCGGCGCGCGTCCCCGCAACGAGCGGCACCCGCACGCCCCCCCAACCCTCAGGGGTTCATCCAGTAACTCACCTTCAGCATCAAGATGTTGCTCGGCTGCACGTCGAAGATCCCGTTCAGGTCCCGCCCGAGCCGGAAGTCCCCCCGGTCCAGGGAGTCGTCCCGCCCCTGGGCCCACACCAGGAAGAGCGTGGAGCCCGGCCGGTACTCCCAGCGCAGCACCGCGTTGGAGTGGAAGCTGCGCACGTTGAAGTCCGGGTTGTCGAACGACTCGGGGGTGCCGTCACCGTTCAGGTCCGCGCGCCACGTGTCGCCGTCGCGCACCGCGTCCAGCGGCGCAGAACCGGTCTGCGAAGCGGGTGGCCCGGGGGTCGGCCACGCCCAGGAAGCGGTCGTAGCGCCCCGCGCTCACGAACGGCTGGGCGTACACCTGCAGGGACAGGGTGGGGGTGAAGGCGTAGTCCAGGCGTGCGGTGAGGCCCACGGTGCTCTGGTCGATGTGACCGAACACCCACGGGGCCGCCAGGTCGCCGTCCACCTTCTCCACCCACTGCTCGGCGTCCACGTTCCGGGAGTATGACATCCCCAGGTTCAGATGGGCGCGCCCGGAGGGACGCCACGCCAGGGTGGGGGAGAAGCCCACGTTCCAGGAGTCGCTTTCGGGACGGACGTTCCACCACCAGTTGAAGTAGCCCTGGACGGGCTTTCTGCTGTCGGAGTTGAAGCCGCCCCACCCGTTCCAGTTGGCCTCGGTGCGCATGGCGGGGCCGCCCCGGAGGAAGCCCGTGGACCAGGCCGCCGACCCGTAGTTCACACCCAGGTAGCCGCCCCAGAAGTTCTTCAGCCCGAAGTTGCCGTTGATGTTTCCGCCGGTCTCGGTGCGCTCGCCACCCCAGGTGAGGGTGTTCCAGCCGTTCACGTTGATCCGCCAGTTGCGGAACGGCCCCTGGGGCGTGGACTGGTCGTAGCCGGCGTAGCCGAACGTCGAGACGTAGTCGGCCGAGCGCATGTAGCCGGCGTCGTTCACCTCGAAGCCGGGGGTGCGGCTCTGGACCCCGGCGGCCATGCGCCAGTGGCCGCCCGCGATCTTCGACACGTTTGCCCCGAACGACGCACCACCCAGGGAGGTCCGGGTGGTGTCGTACGTGACGTAGTCGGCGTCGGGGCGCTGGAAATAGCGGGCCGAGGAGCGCTGGGTCGCGGCGATGGCGTCCGCCGAGCCTCGCACGTACGAGCCCAGGACGTAGCCGTCCGCCTCCCAGCGGTCACCCGCGAAGCGCTCGTGGGCCTGGAGCCCGCCCGCGTAGGCGCTGGAGCGGATGCCGATGTCGGCGGCCACGTTGGGGTCTCTTCCCACCGCCGTGGCCAGCACGCCCACGGTGGTGCGCCCCTCCCGGAAGTCCTTGGACAGGTGGGTCACCAGGTAGTTGGTGAACGGCTCCACGGCCGTCTTCTCCCGGGACCCGTCCGGCGCCGCCACGGTGGCCCGCTCCTCGTTGGTGGCCGCGTCCATGACCCCGATGGCCCACCCCGTCGGGGTTTTCCCGGTGAGCTTCCACGCGCCCAGGATGGTGGTCCGTGCCGGGGTGTCGGCCCACCCGTCCCCGGCGTCGGCGGAGCCCTGGGGCGCCCGGCCGATGCGGCGGGAGTAGAAGAGGGACTCGCCGCCTCCCCCGTCGCCGAACTGGAGCGGCAGGTTGAACAGGTTGGCCCCCTCCACGAAGAACGGCCGCTTCTCCGGGTAGAACGTCTCGAACGCCGACAGGTTCACCTGGGCCGGGTCCGCCTCCACCTGGCCGAAGTCGGGGTTGATGGTCATGTCCAGCGTCAGGTCCGAGGTCACGCCGTAGCGCAGGTCGGCCCCCACCGTGGTGGACAGGTCGTTGTGGGAGTAGAAGGGGTTGGCGGCGTCCCCCGGGGAGCGCTCCAGGCGCGCCAGCGTGTACGGCTGGAGCTCCAGGTGGCGGGGCGGCTTCAGGTCCTTGATGCCCTGGAGCTCACCGAAGTGGGACACCACCGCCGACTCGGAGCGCACCGTGGGGGCCCACACCGAGATCTCGTCGTGGCGGGCGATCTGGCGCAGGAAGTTGATGCCCCACGTCTGGTCGTCGCCCTGGCGGAAGCGGAGCTGGGAGTAGGGGATCCTGAACTCCGCGCTCCACCCCCGGTCGTCGCGCGACGTCGCGGCGTCCCACACGGCGTCCCAGTTGCCGTCCTCGCCGGTGTCGTTGAAGCGGTAGACGTCCCGCTTCACGCCCACGGGGTTCACCAGGAACTCGAAGGCGGTGCGGCGGTCGAAGTAGCTGTCCACGTCGACGCCGACCCAGTCCGAGTACGAGTCCTGGTCGCGGCGGGTGAGCTGGCCCTGGATGGAGTCGGGCGCCGTGTCCCACGCCCGGATGGCCACGTAGAGGGCGTCGTCGCCGTACAGCACCCGGGCTTCGGTTCGTTGGGTGGCCGGGGCGCCCTCGTCGGGCTGGAACTGCTGGAAGCCCGTGGCCACGGGTGCCTCCTGCCACGCCGGGTCGTCCAGCACGCCGTCGATGCGGGGCTCCTGTCCTGTGAGCCGCACCGCCTCGAGGACCGGGGCGGCGGCGCGCATGCCGTGGGCGGGGGGGTGGGAGACCGTGTCGGGCCCGTCCATCTGGGCGTGCGCGGGGGCGGCCACCGCGAGCAGGCTGGCCAGGGCGGCGGCGGCGCCGGGAGCGATGCGTCGTATCAAGATATTTCCTTCATTCGATTCATGGTCGTGACCTGCGAGAGAAGGGAGCCGGCCGCCCCTCGTCGCCCTCCCCACCCCACCCCGGCGACCGCGCCCCCTCCACCCGTGCTACCCGTGAGACAGCTTCCCCGGCCTGGCGGTTGCCATCCCGTCTCCCTGACGAGAGCGTGGAGGCTCGGGTTTCAAGGAACGACGGAAAGGGGCGGCCGATGGACGAGCGCGGCGCAGGGGGCTCGACCCTGGAGGAGACGCGGCCGGAGGTGGGGGCTACCTGGTACAAGGCCCACGGCCTCGGCAACGACTACCTGGTCTTCCGCGAGGGAAGCGCCTGGCGCGCCAGCCCGTCCGCCGTCCAGTCCGTGTGCCACCGCTGGGAGGGGGTGGGGGGCGACGGCATCGTGGTGGTGCTCGCCGGTGAGGCGCCTCCGTTCCGGCTCCGCATGTTCAACCCCGACGGGGGGGAGTTCGAGCGCAGCGGGAACGGGCTGCGGGTGACGGCCGCGTGGCTCCACCACGCCGGCCTGGTGGCCACCGCCACCCCCTTCGACGTGGAGGTGGGGGGCGACACCGTGCCCATGGAGGTCCACGGCGTCACGCCTGGCGGCGTCTACGACGTGTCCGCCCACATGGGCCGCGCCCGCACCGGCCCGGCGGCGGTGGCGCTGGACCCCTCGGTCCTGGACGGGGAGGGCCGCATCCGTCTCCCCGAGGGCGGCGTCGTGGCCGCCCGCTACGTGAGCGTGGGCAACCCCCACTGCGTGGTCTTCGTGGACGAGCAGGACCCGGCGCCCGAGCTGGACCGGGCCGCCCTCGACGTCCTGGGACCCGTCCTGGCCACCCACGCCGGCTTCGCCAGGGGCACCAACGTCCAGCTCGCCCGGGTCGCGGGTCCGGCGGCCCTGGAGCTCCTCATCTGGGAGCGGGGCGTGGGCCACACCACGGCGTCGGGCACCAGCGCCTGTGCCGTCGCGGTGGCCGCGGTGGAGGGTGGCCGGGTGGCGCCCGGCGAGCTGGAGCTGCGCATGGAGGGCGGCCGCTTCCTGGTGCGGGTCGACGAAGGGCTGCAGGTGACGCTCCGGGGGCCGGTCCAGTCGGTGAGCGATGGGACGCTGACGGAGGGGTTCGTGCGGGGCCTGGCGGGAGGGTGAGTCCGGCCCGGGTGGCCTAGGTGCGCACCCGTACCATGAGGACGAGCCCCGCCACCAGGAACACCAGGTTGGGGAGCCACGCCGCCGCGAGGGGAGGCAGGGTGCCGCTGGCCCCCAGGCCGCCGGCGATCTTCATGAGGAGCATGTACAGGATGGTGGCGCCCAGGGCCACGCCCAGACCGTAGGCGGTGCCGCCCCGCTTGGCGCTGGTGGCCATGGGGGCGCCGAAGAGGATGATGACCAGCGTCGCCACCGGGATGGCCAGCTTCTGCTCCTTCTTCACCAGGAGGTCGTGGGCGTCGCCCCCCGAGCGCTCGATGATCTTCGCCAGCCGGTCGATCTCCCCGTAGGTCATCTCCTGCTGGTCCCTGGGCTTCTGAAGCAGCTCCTCGGGGCGCTCCCGGACTTCCGGCAGGCTCATGGAGCGGAAGGTGTAGGCCCACTCCCGGCCGTCGGGCTGGAGGAAGCGGAGCCAGCCGTCGTGGAGCGTCCACCCGGAGGTGGGCATCCAGGTGGCCGTGGCCGCCTGGATGTGCATGGCCGGGAGGGTGTCGCCGGCGACCCGCTCCACCACCACCCCCGTGAGGCGCCCGTCGCCCACCGTGAGCCGTCGCACCGACAGGGCGAGGCCGTCGTCGGTCTGGTAGACGAAGTCGGTGCGCCACTCCCGGTTGAGGTTGTCGGCATCCAGGATGCGCGCCGCCACACGCTCGCTGCGGGGGGCCGCCTCGGAGAGGCCCAGGGCCACCACCGTGAGGAGTCCCGCCAGCACCAGGATGGGCGCCACCAGCCGGTGGAACGACACCCCGCCCGCCTTGGCCGCCACCACCTCCCGGTTGACGGTCATGCCGTGGACGGTGAACACCACGGCGATGAGCCCCGCCACCGGGAACGACCACAGGATCCACTGGGGCATCTTGTACAGGTAGGCGTGGAGGACCGCGAACGCTCCCAGCCCCTTGTCCACGTAGGTGTCCAGGTCCTCGGTGACCTGCCCCAGCATGAAGAGGGGGGGCGTGGCCAGGATCGACACCAGGAAGAGCTTGAGGAACGTCCAGCCCACCAGGCGGTCCAGGGTTCTCACCATGGCGCCCTCACGCCCGGGCCTTGCGGAGTCGCCGGAACGGGCGGCCCAGCGAGTAGAGGAGGTCGTCCCAGCCGCCGCCCCGGTTGGTGGCCGTCTCCTTGCCCATGCGCGCCACCATCCACAGCCCGATGGCCAGGAAGACGGCGTTGGGCAGCCACATGATGAGGGCGGGCGACACCAGGCCCCGGTCCGCCAGGTTCTCGCCGCCGATGAGCCCCACCCAGTACACGGCGAAGATGAGCGACGACGCGGCGATGGTAAGCCCCAGCCCTCCCCGGGGGAAGCGGATGGCCAGGGGCGCCCCGATGAGCACGAACACGATGCAGGCGAACGCCAGCGTGAACTTCTTGTGGATCTCCACCCGCTTCTGATCGATGGAGAGCTGGATGGAGTGGGCTCGGGTCGCGGCCGAGCGCACGGACAGGGCCGTCTCCCGGGTCACGTCGTCCCGGGAGAGGGGCGTGCGCCGGGACGAGGACATGGGGCCGTTCCCCTGGCGCCGCCCAAGGAGGAGCACCTGGGACGAGTCCACGCCCTCGGTGCGGCCCAGGGCCAGGAGCACGGCCTGCCTCGACTTGTCGTGCACCTGGTCGTCCATCTTCTTCAGCTCGGCCCCGGCGGTGGCGATGCGGTCCTTGAGCATGGCGATGGACATCTCCCGGTCGCCCCGGTCGTTGGCGCCCACCCTCCGGTCCAGCTCGTTGCCCACGCCCCTGAGCGGCACGATCTGCCGGGCGAAGCGCACCTGCTGGAATCCCCCCTCCTGGTCCTTTTCGGTCTCGTACGTCACGCCGTCGTACAGGGTGAGGTAGAGGTCGGTGCGGGCCCGGTTGAAGGCCATGCTCCCCCGCTCCGCGTAGGTGGTGCGGTGGGCGTCGGGGTCGGTGGGATCGTAGATGACCACGTCCTGGAGCTCGTTCTTCGCCTGGTCGATCTCCCGGGCGGTGAGGAAGACGTGGGCCTGTCCCTGGCCCGTCGCGATCTCGTTCACCACCTGCTCCCGGAGCTCGAAGGTGGGGCTCTTGCGGCTGATGTCCACCAGCAGGTCCTTGAGCTGGTGGTTCGCCTCGGGGAGCACGGAGTTGTTGAAGTAGAACATGATGGCCGCCATCACCGCCCCCCACAGCAGCAGGGGCACCAGGATGCTCCGGGGGTGCACGCCCCCGGCCTTCATGGCCGTGAGCTCGTTGGACGCCGTCAGGTCGGAGAACGCGTACAGCACCGCCACCAGCACCGCCATGGGCAGGGTGAGGGCGATGGTGTGGGGCAAGGAGAGGACGAGGAAGTCGCCGATGACCGGCCAGGTCAGCCCCTTGCCCGCCAGGTCCTGGAGGCGTTGGGCCACCGCGTTCAGGAACAGCAGTCCCGTGAGCGCGGAGAACGCGAACAGGAAAGGCCCGAAGTGGGCCTTGAGCAGGTGCCGGGTGAGGATGCGCATGGGTGACGTGGGCGTCGCCCCCCGGCGCGCCTGGAGCGGGCGCGCGGCGGGATGGCGAGGCCAGGGTTTCCCCGTGCTGTGCGTTGGGCGAAATTGGGGAGCGTGCCGAGCCCCCTCACGACCCGCGCGGCGCCTCGCCCCGCGGACTAGCTGGGTACACCCCAGCGGCCGAACCGGTCCCCCTGAGCAGGTCCCCTTCGCCCTTGCGCGTCCTCGCCTTCCTCCTGGCCGTCTTCCCGGCCGCGGTCGGGGCGTCGCTGCGTCCATCCACCGGGGTGGGGGCCCCGGCAGACGCCGTCTCCCCGGGCCCGGCCGGCGCCGACACCACGGCGACGTTCCCCTCCTCCTCCGACACCCTGCGGCTCCGGCTGGGGCTCCAGCGTCTGGCCCTCCCGTTCACCATCGACTGGCCCCCGGTGCCGGGACGGGACGACCCCTTCCTGACGCCTCCCACCCCGTCGGCGGTCGCCGTCCAGGCCTTCGTGGACCGCCATCCCTGGTCTCCCACGCTGCGCTTGCGGCCCCCGGCCCCTCCCGCCTTCGCCGGGGGCGGGGGTGAGGCGGCCCCCGGGGCACCTCGGTCGGCGTCGGACACCGTCCCCGCCGCCCGCCCCGGCGAGGAGCCGGGCTTCATGGACGCGTACACCGACCTGGGGATGCGCGTGGTGGCCCGCAGCGAGCTGGGCGGCGACTGGACCCGCTACCGGCCGTGCGACGACCGCTTCCAGGAGGCGTGCAACCCCCGCCTCCTCCCCCAGCTCAACCCGGACCTGCGCTTCGGCGTTCAGGTGGGGGGCAGCATCTCGAACCGCATCCACGTGGACGTGGACTTCGACCAGATGCGGGAGTTCGACGCGGCCAACCGCATCAACCTGTACTACGAGGGCGGCCCCGACGACATCGTGCACCGGCTGGAGCTGGGCGACGTGACGTTCCGCCTCCCCCGCTCCCGCTTCGTCACCGAGGGCATCCCCGCCGGCAACTTCGGCTTCCAGGCCACGGGCCAGCTCGGGCCGGTGGACTTCCAGGCGGTGTGGGCCGAGCAGCGGGGCGACCTCTCCTCCCGGGAGTTCCGCCTCACCGGGGTGGGGGGGCGGCGGGGCTTCGTCCAGGAAGACACCCTGGTCCTGGACGACGCCGACTACGCCCAGGGGCAGTTCTTCTTCCTGGTCGACCCCACCACGCTGGAGGACTACCCCCACGTGGACCCCCTGGCGCTGGACGGCTCCGAGGCGGCGCCCGGCACGGCCCCGGGGCTCGAGCCCGTGCAGGTCTACCGCTTCGAGAACGACCCGGTGCAGCGCCAGCAGGTGGAGGGCTACATCCAGGCCGAGGCGGTGGCGGTCCAGGGCGCCGACACCGTGCGGGAGGCGGGGTGGTTCCGCTACCTCCAGCCCGGTGTGGACTACTTCGTCCACCCCTCGGGGCTGTGGATCGCCCTCAAGAACCCCCTGTCCCGGGACGAGATGCTGGCGGTGACCTACGTCACGGCCGCCGGGGACACGGTGGGCGACTACAACCCGGAGCGCATCCAGGTGGCGGGGGGCCGGCCGAAGCTCCGGCTGCTGAAGGCGTCGGGCGCCAACCACCAGCCGGGCCGCCCCACCTGGAAGCAGGAGATGCACGACGTCTACCGGGTGTCGGGCTCCTCCGACGTGGAGCCAGGCTCGGTGGACCTGACCATCTCCCTGGGTGAGCGGAGCGCCGGGCGCACCTTCGCCCGGGGGCCCCGGGGGGAGGACGTCACCTACCTGCGCCTCTTCGGGCTGGACGAGGAGTCGCCGCTGGACGAAATCGACCCGTCCCACGTCTACCAGCCGGGCCGGGACGACGCCTCCGGCTTCGGCCAGCCGGCGGTGCAGGGGACGTTCGTGGTCTTCCCCACCCTGGAGCCGTTCAAGACGCCGCCCCCGCTCCCCTCCCTGGGTCTGTCCGCGGAGGACACCAAGCGCATCCTGGGCACCGAGGCCAACACCCGCATCTACGACGCTGCCGACCCCTTCGAGCGGGAGAACGGCGGGCTCTTCCGCCTCACCCTCCCCTACCGGGTGCGGAGCCAGGACGTCATCTCGTCCTTCTCCCTGGGCGCCCTGGGCATCCGGGACGGCAGCGAGCATATCTACCTGGCCGGCCGCCTCCTCACCCGGGGGGTGGACTACGCCATCGACTACGACGTCGGCCAGGTGACGCTGCTGGACCCGGAGACGCTCTTCGCCGCCAACCCCGACGCCACCGTGCGGGCCACGTGGGAGCAGAAGCAGGTGTTCCAGACGGCGCCGACGCAGGTGTTCGGCGCCTCGGCCCACTGGGACCTGGGCGGGCGCGGGGGCATCGACCTCCTGGGGCTGTGGCGGGGGGAGAAGACGCTGGCGCTGCGGCCGGGGCTGGGGGTGGAGCCCGGCGCCATCGGGCTGGGGGGGCTGTCGGGGAACTGGGCGGCGCCGGTGACGTGGCTCGACCGGGCGCTGGACCGGGTTCCGGGGCTCCGCACCGCCGGAGGCTCCTCGCTGAGCGTGGACGGGGAGGTGGCCCTGTCCATGCCCAACCCCAACACCCGGGGCGAGGTGTTCCTGGACGACTTCGACGCCACCGACGCGCTGCCCCTCTCCCTCCTCGCCCGGGACTGGCAGCTCGGCAGCGCCCCCTCCAGCACCGCCGGGGCCGAGCGCTGGCTCCCGGCCACGCTGGACGCCACCACCGCCGCGCCCCTGACGTGGCAGCACGCGTGGGTGCAGGAGTCGCCGGTGGGCGACAGCGTGGGGGTCCACGACGGCTTCATCGCCCGCAGCGAGATCGACCACCAGATCCGGGTCGCGGGAAGCCAGATCAAGGAGCCGGGGCTCCGCCTCACCTTCGCCGAGGGGGGGAGCCAGCGCCGCTGGCGCTCCATCACCACGGTCCTGTCGCCCACGGGCACCGACCTCACCCGGAGCGACTACCTGGAGTTCTACGCCTCGGGGCAGGACGCCACCCTGGTCCTGGACCTGGGGGTGGTGAGCGAGGACGCCTTCTTCGTGGACGCCCAGGGCCTCACCTCGGGGATGAAGGACGGCAAGCCGTGGGGGCTCGGCGTGCTGGACCAGGAGGCCGACCCCAGCCGGGGCGAGATCTGGAACGACGCCCTGGACAAGGCCGGGCTGTGGAACGAGGCCTGCATGGCGGAGCGGGCCGCCCTCTACCGCCTGGGCGACCCCCGGGCCAACTGCACCCGGGGCAACGGCCGCAGGGACTCGGAGGACCTGGACGGCAACGGCGTGCTGGACACCCGGGAGCACCACCTCCGCTACGTGGTGGAGCTGGGACCCCTCTCCCCCTACCTGGCCCGCACCACGGAGGAGACGGGCACGCCCTTCCGCCTCTACCGCATCCCCATCCAGGGGCCCGACGCCATCCAGGTGGGGGGCGCCTTCACCGAGTCCGACCTGCGGGCCGTGAAGCAGCTCCGCATCACGGTGGCGGCGGACGGGCGCCGCTCCATCACCCTGGCCCGCCTCCGCGTCACCGGCTCCCGCTGGCTCAAGCGCGGGGGGGACGGCGTGCTCCAGGGGATGGTGGGGGACACCGCCGCCCTGGGGGGCCGCCTGGAGGTGGCGGAGGTCAGCAAGGTCACCGACGGCGGGGCCTACCAGTCGCCCCCGGGGGTGCTGGAGCAGCTCTCCGATCCCACCCAGGCCCTGGGCGGGCAGGGCGTCGAGTTCAACGAGAAGTCCCTGGGGCTCCGCTTCCAGGAGCTGGAGCCGGGGCAGCGCGTGGAGGTGTACAGCCGCTTCCCCCAGCGCCCCAGGAACCTCCTCACGTACGGCCAGGCGCGGCTGTGGGTGGTGCCCCGGAGCGGCGACTTCGGAGCCGACCGGCCCCACTGGTTCTTCTTCAAGGTGGGCAGCGACGCCGACAACTTCTACCTGTACCGCACCCGCCTGCACGCCCCCTCCAACCCCGCCGGCGTCACCCGGGAGGACTGGGCTCCCGAGGTCCTGGTGGACTTCGGGCAGTGGCTGGACCTGCGCCGCCAGGCGGAGGAGGAGCTCATCCGCCACCCCCGCACCCCCGACGACCCCCCGGTCACGGTGTGGAGCGCCGACTCCACCTACGCTGTGGTGCTCAAGGACCGGGGTCGGGGCCCCGACCTGGCCAACGTGCGCGAGCTGGCGGTGGGGGTGTGGAACGACGGCGTACGCGCCATGGACGGGGAGGTGTGGATCGACGAGCTGCGGCTCGCTTCGCCCCGGAAGACACCCGGTTTCGCGGGCCACTTCGACCTGGACCTGAATGCCGGCGGCGTGCTGGACACCCGGGTGACCCTCACCGGGCGGGGCGCCCAGTTCCACCAGCTCGCCGAGGACCCCACCTACCAGACCGACCAGCTTCTGAGCGTGGCGTCCACCCTGCACCTCGACCGCTTCGCGCCGGCGGAGTGGGGGGTGGACCTCCCCCTCACGCTGAGCCACGACCGGGCCACGGAGGACCCCACCTTCCTGGCCAACTCCGACGTCCGGGCCGACCGCCTTCCCGGGCTCCGCCCCACGGGCGCGCGCCAGACCCGGGTGAGCCTGGGCTTCAGGAAGCGCACGCCCTCGGCCAACCCGCTGGTGGGTGCGCTGCTGGACGGCCTGGACGCCCGCCTCGACTGGTACCGGGCTTCCAGCGGCACCGTCACCAGCGACCAGTCCAGCCAGGGGGTGGACGCCCACCTGGGCTACACCCGCCTCCTGGAGAACCGGGACTTCGGCCTGATCCCGGGCTTCCTGGCGCCCGTGGTGCGCTTCCTCCTGCCGTCCTCGCTGGAGGACCCGGTGGTGAACGCCCGCTTCCGCTGGTCGCCGGAGCGGGTGACGCTGGGGACCACCTACCAGCGCCTCGCCCACGAGACCCGGCGCTACGACCGCATCATCGAGGTGCCCGAGGACGCTTTCGTCCTGCCCACCGAGGCGCCCCGGAAGGGGCTCCAGTCGGTGGCCGAGCTGGCGGTCCAGCCCCTCCCCTTCCTGACGGGCGACGCCTCGTTTCTCTCCACCCGCGACCTCCTGGCCCCCGAGGACGCGGTGGCCGACCCCGCGGTGCAGGACCTCCTGCGGGAGCAGCGGGCCCGTCTGGGTGGGACCGACCTGGGGTGGGAGACCTCCCGGGACCTCAGCACCCGGGTGCGCCTGGCCCCCCGCATCTTCCCGTGGCTGCGCCACGACGTCACCTGGACCACCCACTACCTGTCCGACCGGAGCGCCAGCTTCGTGGAGCGCCGCGTGCTGGACGGCGACACGCTGCTGGCCCTCCAGCGGAGCGCCGACGGACGCCGCCAGACCCGGGCCAACGCGTCCCTCGATCCGGCCCTCATGGCCACCGACCTGCTGGGCTGGGACCAGGGGGTGCAGGGGCTGCTGCCCGGGCTCCTCCGGGTGCTCCGGCCCCTGAGCTTCACGTGGCAGAGCGGGTTGTCCTCCCGCTTCCACCGGGACCCCGTGAACCCGGGGCTGGGCTTCCAGCTCGGGCTGGGGAGCCTGGAGGACTTCCGGGTCCTGGCCGGCGACACGGCCGCCACCCTCACCGACCAGACCCAGTGGACGCTGGGCTCGGGCGTGGTGCTCCCCATGGGGGTGAGCGTCGACGTCGGCTACGCCCGCGGCCGCATCGGCGTCCTGGACACCCGGAGCGACCGCACCATCACCAGCGAGACGTGGCCCGACGTGCGGGCGGGGGTGGGCGGGGTGGCGCCCCCGGGGGCGTTCGGTCGGGTGCTCCGGAGCGTGAACCTCTCCTCGGGCTTCCAACGGACGGTGCGGGAGACGGCGTCGGGCGGGCTGGGGCAACAGCTCCGCACCGACCGGGATGTCCAGGTGCCGGTGGACGTCACGCTGGCGTGGGCCGGCGACCTGGTGACGAGCTACAGGGGGGCGTTCCGGGCGGGGAAGGGGGCCGACCCCACCGGCGACACCGACCGGCGGCTCGCCTCCCACCGCCTGGCGGTGACCGCCTCGCTCCTGCCGCCCCCCTGGGCCCCCTTCCGCATGGAGCAGCCCATGCGGGTGTCTCTCATCTACACGTACACGGGGGAGCGCGACTGCCGGGCGCCCACCGGCGTCGAGACGTGCGTGGCCTACCTGGACCGCCTGGATCGGAGCCTGGGGGTCACCATGGACACCCGCGTGTCCAACGTGCAGGTGGGCCTCCAGGCCAGCTACACCGACCGGGCCTCGTTCGTGGGCCTGCACACGGGCTCGACCCGCTTCCAGCTCGGGGTGTTCGGGCAGTTCCTGTTCGAGGCCGGGGACATCCCGGTGCGGGGAGCGCCGGGGCCGGGAGGGCACTGAGCCGGCCCGTTCCTCCATGGCCCCGCCCCGGCCGCCGGCCCACGGTGGGGCATGACCGAGCTCGAGATCCGCACCCTCGCCCGGGCGTCAATCCTCCTGCTGGTGGCCGCCGGCCTCCGCTGGGGGTGGGACGCCCGGCGTCCGCCCCCCCTCTTCCCTCCCGACTCGGCCGGGGTCCTCCCGGCGCTCCTGGCTGCCTCGGACTCGGCCCACAAGGACGATTCGCTCCGCAGCCGCCCCCTCGCCGCCAGCGAGCGGCTGGACCCCAACCGGGCATCGGCCGCCGAGCTGGACCGCCTGCCTGGCGTGGGGCCGGCCACGGCGGCGGCGGTGGTGGCGAGCCGAGCCGCCGATGGACCCTTCCGGCGACCCGAGGACCTCACCCGGGTGAAAGGCATCGGGGCCTCGGCCGTCCGGCGCATGGCCCCCCACCTGGACTTCGGAGCCGGCGACCCTCCCGCGCCCCGAGCGGTCCCTCCCGCGAGGACGACGGTGGTGGACCTGAACCGGGCGACGGCTGCGGAGCTTGAGTCGCTCCCCGGCGTGGGACCCGCTCTGGCGGGGCGCATTGTTGCCCTGCGGGCGCGCAAGGGGCGCTTCGCCCGGGTGGACGACCTCCTCGAGGTGGCGGGCATCGGACCGGCGACGCTGGAGCGGATCCGGAAACGTGTGCGGGTTCGCTGAAAGTCAGATGTTTACTTGCTTGACCCCGACTCCTCGGGCCGCCTAGCTTGGATAGGTCGCTCCAGGGCATGTTCCGCTCCCGTCCCCTGGGAAGCTGCAGCGGTTTTCCCGAAGCGCGGGGTTGGGCGGAGCCTCATCTGCGGACCCGGCCGACGCCGGGTTCGTCCCCCCGAGAGGATCAGCGACGTCGATGGCCACGAACGTCATCCAGGACAGGCTCGGAGACCTCTTCGTAAGCGAAGGGCTCATCACCGAGGAGCAGCTCCAGGAGGGGCTGGCGGAGGCCCGCAAGGAGCGCTCCCGGCTGGGCTACGCCCTGGTCAAGCTGGGCTTCGTGGCCGAAGAGGAGCTCACCCGGATGCTGGCCAAGCAGTACCGGGTGCCGGCGGTCGACCTGGACAAGGTGGTGGTCGATCCGAAGATCCTGAAGCTGGTCCGGGGTGACATGGCCTACAAGCACCTGGTGCTGCCCCTGCGCAAGGTGGGCCGCACGCTCACCGTGGCCATGGTGAACCCCACCGACCTGGGCGCCATCGACGACCTCAAGTTCGTCACCCGCCTGGACATCGAGCCGGTCATCGTCGGCGAGTACACGCTCCGCAAGCACATCGAGAAGTACTACGAGACGGCCGACGACCGCATGGCCGAGATCCTCGAGGATCTGGTCGAGGGCGAGGTCGAGATCCTGGAGAAGGCCGAGGAGGAGGTTTCGGTCGCGGCCCTGCAGGCCGAGGTCGACCAGGCGCCGGTGGTGAAGTTCATCAACGGGCTCCTCACCGACGCCGTCATGAAGGGCGTCAGCGACATCCACATCGAGCCGTACGAGAAGGAGCTCCGGGTCCGCTACCGCATCGACGGGGCGCTCCAGGAGATCATGAAGCCGCCCATGAAGATGAAGGCGGCCATCACGTCCCGCGTGAAGATCCTCGCCGATCTCAACATCGCCGAGCGGCGTGTGCCCCAGGACGGGCGCATCAAGCTCAAGATGAAGAACAGGGTCGTGGATTTCCGCGTCTCGACCCTGCCGGTGATCTTCGGCGAGAAGATCGTGATGCGTATCCTCGACAAGGGGAACCTCACCTTCGACCTGTCCAAGTTCGGCTTCGAGCCCAAGGCCGAGAAGGACTTCATGGATGCCATCGCCAACCCCTACGGGATGGTGCTGGTGACAGGCCCCACCGGGTCAGGAAAGACCACCACCCTGTACTCGGCGCTGTCGAAGGTGAACACGGAAGACGTGAACATCATGACGGCCGAGGACCCGGTGGAGTACAACCTCCACGGCATCAACCAGGTGCTCGTGAGGAACGAGATCGGGATGAGCTTCGCCGCGGCGCTGAAGGCGTTCCTGCGCCAGGATCCGAACATCATCATGGTCGGTGAGATCCGCGACCTCGAGACGGGCGGCACGGCAATCAAGGCGGCCCTCACCGGCCACCTGGTGCTCTCCACCCTGCACACGAACGACGCGCCCTCGACCGTGACCCGCATGATCGACATGGGGCTGGAGCCGTTCAACGTGGCGTCGGCCCTCAACCTGGTCACCGCCCAGCGGCTCCTCCGGCGCATCTGCCTCGACTGCAAGAAGGAGACGACCTACAGCGAGGAGTACCTGAAGGCGGCCAAGATCCCCCTGGACTGGGCCGAGAAGATCACCTTTTACAAGGGTGACGGCTGCGAGCGCTGCGGTGGGAGCGGCTACAAGGGCCGGCAGGGCCTCTACGAGGTGATGGCCATGTCGCCCCGGCTCCGCAAGCTCATCATGCAGGAGGTGGGCACGGACGAGCTGAGGGACGCCGCCATCGAGGAAGGGATGCTGACCCTGCGCATGGACGGCTTGAAGAAGCTGGAGCGCGGCATCACGACGCTGGAAGAGGTGGTCAAGGAGACCGCCGCCATCTGACCCCGAGACCGGACGAACGACAGAGCATGACCAACCAGCCCAGCCGGCCCACCGCCGGCGTGGCCCCGCAGCAGCAGGAGCTGTCGCTGCGCCTCCTCCTCCAGGAGATGATCCAGCGGGGAGCGTCGGACCTCCACCTGACCGTAGGCGACAGGCCCAAGCTGCGGGTGGACGGCGACCTGGTGGACTCGAAGATCAACCATACCCTCACGCCCAAGGACACCCTGGGCCTGGCCTACTCCATCCTCACCGAGAATCAGAAGAAGCGGTTCGAGACCGAGGACGAGCTGGACTTCAGCTTCGGCGTCCAGAACCTCTCGCGCTTCCGCGGCAACGTGTACAAGCAGCGCGGGTGCGTGGCCATGGCCATCCGGCAGATCCCCTACGAGACCCGCTCGCTGGAGTCGCTGGGGATGCCCCCCGTGTGCTCAAAGCTGGCGGAGAAGGCGAGGGGGCTGGTGCTGGTGACGGGCCCCACGGGGTCCGGGAAGTCGACGACCCTGGCCGCCATGATCGACAAGATCAACAAGGAGCGGAAGGGTCACATCATCACCATCGAGGACCCCATCGAGTTCATCCACCGCCACCAGAACTGCGTGGTGAACCAGCGGGAGGTGGGGGCCGACACCAAGAGCTTCGCCGCGGCGCTCAAGTACGCGCTGCGCCAGGATCCCGACGTCATCCTCATCGGGGAGATGCGGGACCTGGAGACCATCGGCGCGGCGCTCACCATCGCCGAGACCGGTCACCTGGTGCTGGCCACGCTCCACACCAACTCGGCCGCCGAGTCGGTGAACCGCGTCATCGACGCCTTTCCCTCGCACCAGCAGGCCCAGGTGCGGGCTCAGCTCGCCTTCGTGCTCGAGGGTGTGATTACGCAGACGCTGCTCCCCAAGGCCCGGGGGAAGGGTCGGGTGGTGGCGGCCGAGGTGATGGTGTGCACCCCCGCGATCCGGGCGGTGATTCGCGACGAGAAGATCCACCAGATCTATTCACTCATGCAGGCCGGCAAGAAGCACGGCATGCAGACCATGAACGATGCCCTCCAGCTCCTCTACATGAAGAACGAGGTCACGCTGGAAGAGGCCCTGAAGCGCTCCGGTGATCCGCAGGAGCTGCTCAGGGCCGTGGGCGAGCCCGTACACCAGGGATAAGCCATGGCCAGCTTCGTCTACAGCGCGCGTCCCGTCACCGGCGGGGACATCACCCAGGGAGAGGTCGAGCTCCCCTCGAAGGACGACGTCCTCGCATATCTGCACCGGCAGAAGCTGATCCCGGTCTCCGTCCGCCAGAAGCAGAAGGAGATCAAGATCCAGTTCGGCACCGGGATCAAGACGCGCGACATCGTCATCTTCACGCGTCAGTTCGCCACGATGATCAACTCCGGCCTGCCCCTGGTGCAGTCGCTGGACATCCTGGCCGAGCAGACGGAGAACGCGAACCTCAGGAAGGTCATCCAGGACGTCCTGTACGACGTGGAGAGCGGCCACACGCTGGCCGACGCCATGGGCAAGCACCCCAAGGTCTTCACCGACCTGTTCGTGAACATGGTGGCCGCCGGTGAGGCCGGCGGTATCCTGGACACGATCCTGCTGCGCCTGGCCTCGTTCCTGGAAAAGAACGACGCCCTGGTGCGGAAGATCAAAGGCGCCATGATCTACCCCGTGGTGATCATCAGCGTGGCCGTCCTGGCCATCACGGTGCTGCTGATCTTCGTGATCCCCACCTTCCAGACCATGTTCGCCTCGGCGGGCATCGCCCTGCCGCTGCCCACCCGCATCGTCATCGCCATGAGCCAGGCGCTGCAGAGCTACTGGTGGGCCTTCGCCGGAGGGCTGGTGGGGGCCCTGTTCCTCCTGCGCGTGGCCTACCGCTCGGACAAGGGGCGCCTCGCCATCGACCACTTCCTCCTGGTGTTCCCCATCCTGGGCGACATGCAGAGGAAGTCGGCCGTGGCCCGCTTCACCCGCACCCTGGGCACGCTGGTGAGCTCGGGCGTGAGCATCCTCGAGGGGCTGGAGATCACCGCCAAGACGGCGGGCAACCGGGTCATCCACGACGCCGTCATGGGCTCGAGGGCCAGCATCGCCGGCGGTGAGACCATCGCCGGCCCCCTGAAGGAGAGCGGCGTGTTCCCGCCCATGGTGGTCCAGATGATCAACGTCGGCGAGCAGACCGGCGGCCTGGACGAGATGCTCACCAAGATCGCCGACTTCTACGACGAAGAGGTGGATGCCGCGGTCGAGGCCCTCCTCTCCGCCCTGGAGCCGGTCATGATCGTGGTGCTGGGCGTGGTGGTGGGCGGCATGATCGTGGCCATGTACCTGCCCATCTTCGACATGATCAACGCGGTGCAGTAGGGGGAGGGCAGACCTGAAGCTCAGGTGATTCGTTTCGCCGAAGGCAATTGATTCGGATCTTTTGCGCCATTTGATTCGTTTCCGGTAGGAGAAAGGCCCGCTACGGCGGGCCTTTTTCCGTATCCGGCGGTGGTGAATTCGGAGCAAATCCTCGGTCTGCCTTGCGGCGAAATGGCGGCTTGATGGCAAGCCCGGTCGCCCGGTAGCCCCTAAATACAGTCACCATGATCGTCCCCAACCACCGTGGAAGACGCACGGTATGGTCCGCTCTGGCGGCGCTGTCATTCAGCCGAAAACTCGGACGGACTTGGGCGCGACAACGAGGCTGCGCGGGCGGGGAACGACTCCTGATCGGTTGGTTGCCCGACGAGGCGCCTCCGCGCAACTTCTGCCGTTGTGATCGCGACCTGCGTCGCGCGCGCAGAAGAGTGAGACCCACCCACGCCCGGTAGCGATCGTGCATCAATGATGGCCGAACCGAACAGCTCTGCTGAGAATGCAAACGGCCATGCCGGCAGCAAGTCAGCGGGCCAGCTGCGCCCCTTCTTCGGATTCTATGGCGGGAAGTGGCGTGACACGCCCAGGTACTACCCGGAGCCAAGACACGATCTAATCGTGGAACCCTTCGCAGGTTCAGCCGGCTACGCCCTTCGGTACCCCGATCGACGGGTGGTGCTATGCGAGATTGACCCGATCCTAGCGGGTGTCTGGAAATATCTGGTCAAGGTGAAACCCAGGGAGATCCTCGCCATACCGGACATCAGGCCCGGCGAGTCCGTAGACGACTTGGCCATCCCCCAAGAGGCCAGGTGGTTGGTCGGCATGTGGTTGAACCGGGGGACGTCTCGCCCTCGAAAGCGACCGTCTAAATGGATGCGCGACGGGATTCGGCCGGGGTCGTTCTGGGGCGATAGGGTCCGGGAGACCATTGCCCGCCAGGTCAAAGCGATCCAACACTGGAAGATTCATAATTGCGACTACTCGGAGTGTCCGGTTTCCGGAGAGGCGACGTGGTTCATCGACCCACCCTACCAAGTCGCGGGGCGTCACTACCGCTTCGGATCTGAGCAGTTGGACTATGCGAGACTCGCCAAGTGGTGCCGAAGTCGACCTGGCCAGGTTATCGTCTGTGAGAACGAAGGTGCGGATTGGCTACCATTTCGGCCCTTGGCTGCCGTAAAGACTACGAGGGCCAAGCGCAGATCCAAAGAAGTGATCTGGGCGAGGCCACACATGAACGGTCGGTCTGCTCAAGTCGACGCGGAGAAATGACTACGGAGGATCTGCATCAGGCCTTGTTGGCGCCGCTCGGTAACGGCGTCCTGAGACACTCGTCACTCAAAGAAAAGCCTCTTACGGTCGACCTCGCACCGCCGCTGCCACCGACGTTGCGGGTCTACATGTACACGCTGGTTGGAGGCGTGGGCACAGTGCGACCGACCGAATACAAATCGGTACTCCGCGTTCCTGGGCAGCGCCAAAACGAATACGAGTCATTCGAGCACTCGGGGGGGCGTTTCACCCTGCTCGTCGGCTACAGAGCGGATCTGGATGTATTCGTGCTATGGGATGCCAGCCTGCATCCGCGGTTTACAAACGGCACTAACATCCAGGTCCGTGACACAACCGTGCATGAAGCGGCCGCAACAGGGAGGGCTGAGCAAACAAGGAATCTGGCAAGCGGAAATACAGAGCTGGTCCTCGCCTGCCAGTCCTGGACCCTTGCGGACGCCATCAGCCAGAGAGTTGCTAGGACGGGGGACGGAGAGGACGGCGGATGGGCAACCTCTCGGAATTGACACTTCAGACGTCCTATCACAAAGGGCGCGATGACATCGCCAGGGATTTCTACCTTCCCTGCATGCGTCGGGCATCTGCGTACGATCGGGCTGTCGGCTACTTCCGGAGTAGCGTGTTCATTGTGGGGTGGCCGGCACTCCGAGAGTTCGTTGATGATGGTGGTCGAATGCGTGTGCTTTGTTCGCAAGTTCTTGCCGATGAAGATGCAAAGGCACTTGATGCGGGCTACGCTGCTCGTGTGGACGCACTTCTTGCTGCCAGACTGCTCGCAGAGGTGCGGGGCCTCTTTCAGGAGGAGGTTCTTGCCGAACCGGCACGCGTGCTCGCTGCTTTGGTCGCTCGAGGCACGATCGATCTCCGCATTGCTGTCATGCGCGACTCTGAATCGCGTGGAGCGAAGGGACGGATCTTCCACGACAAGCTCGGCATCTTCCGAGATGCGCATGGCCATCGGGTGATGTTCAAGGGGTCCATGAACGAGACTTGGACTGGCTTGGCCGCTGACGGGAATCTCGAGTCCATCGATGTGGCTGCAACGTGGATGGGATCCCGTGACCTCGAGCGCACGAGGACAGAGGAGGCGTACTTCGAACAGCTATGGCACGACGACTATCCCGGAGTGTCCACCCGCGCGTTTCCGGAGGTGGCGGAGGCTGAGATCCAGCGGATGGCGGATCCGGACTGGGAGACTTCCCTCGCTACCATGTTGGAGGAGGAGCGCCAGGCGAAACTGGACCCGCGAGGACGCACCCTCCGTCCCCATCAGGCGGCCGGTTTGGCCTCGTGGGTGGCCAATAATCGGCGGGGGATACTGGCCTTCGCCACCGGAAGCGGAAAGACGTTCACCGCGATGAACGCCATTCAAGATGCCGTCTGGGAGCGTTCTGAACCGGTGGTGGTGATCGTGCCCGATCAGGTGCTCTTTCATCAGTGGTACGATGAACTCCGAGCCGGAATGGAGAGTCGTGGACTGCGGCTGCTCCGTGCGGGTGCCGGGTACAGCCGCTGGAAGGATGCTCTGTCGCCGTGGACCGAACGTGGGGATGACCCGCGCGTAGTGCTTGCCACCGTTCAGACCGCGAGGACTCCAGCCTTTCGCAGCGGCCTTCGAGGTGGCTCCCATCTGGTGCTCGTCGCTGATGAGGTACACAGGCTTGGGTCACCCGCCAACCGAGAGCTGCTCGTCGACGGTGCCTTCGGCGCACGGTTGGGGCTAAGTGCTACTCCCGAACGCGCCGGCGATCCTGTCGGTACCGCGGCCGTATTGGAGTTCTTCGGTGGTGTGCTGGAGCCGCGATACACTCTTTCGGATGCCGTCCGGGATGGCGTCTTGTCACAGTACTTCTACCGTCCGCATACCGTTGAGTTGAGTCACGTCGAGACGGAACAGTGGCGTTCGCTCACCATTCAGATCAACCAACTCTACGCCCGCGGGGAGGTCCAAGACGCTGGCGACGAGGCGCACACTGATCGCCTGAAGCACCTGCTCATCCGCCGCGCACGCGTCGTGAAGCAGGCCGCAGGGAAGGTCGAGTTGGCGGGTGAGGTGTTGACCAGGGAGTTCGATCGCGGCCAACGGTGGATCGTCTATTGCGACGATATGCAGCAGTTGGAAGCCGTTAGTGGCCGTTTGACTGAGTGCGGCATCCAGACCATGCCGTTTCACTCTCGCATGGAAGGCGATCGGCAGGAGACGCTGCGATGGCTGGATATGCGCGGCGGCGTGGTCGTTGCCATCAAATGTCTTGATGAGGGCGTGGACATACCGTCGGTAACCCATGCGCTCATCCTTGCTTCTTCGAAGAACCCTCGTGAGTTCGTGCAACGCAGAGGGCGCGTCCTACGGAAGGCCCCGGGGAAGGCCCTGGCCTACGTGCATGATGCGATCGTTGTGCCTCCGAGAGGACGGCCCGAAGACAGCGATCCAACTGATCCGATCACAGCTGGAGAATTGGCGCGTGCGGTGCAGTTTGCCCAGGGCGCTTCAAATCCGGCAGGCGCTTCTGACCTGCAGCAGATCGCCATCGAAGCAGGCATCGACTGGCGAACACTCATCGAATCAGGAGTTGAGGATGAGGACGACTGACCTCCACGACCTTCTTGCGACCGTCGAGCGGGTGCGTGCGGATTGTCACCCCGAGCTGGATGCGGGCTTTCTGGAGGCGGTCGTGCAGGCTGAACAAGCTTTCCCCGAGGACGATTCTTCGGCCATGCAAGCCATCGAAGAAGCGCTGAACCGCTATCTCGCTTCCACGCAGAGTCCCGACGAATGCTGAAACTCGATCGCCTGGAAGTGGAGGGTTTCGGACCCTTCGCGGATCCTCAAGTCATCGACTTCCCCGGTGGGCCTGGCGTGACGGTGATATATGGGGAAAACATGCGAGGGAAGACATCTCTGCTGAATGCGGTTCGCTTCGCCTTCTTCGGGACCGTCCTTGGGAGAGGTTCGAGACAGCGGCGCCTCCATACGATCTCGAACCGGGCTCTTGCGGCGGACGGCCAATTCGGGTTCCACGTCTCCCTCACCTTCGAATTCGATGACGCAGAGTACGAGCTAGTGCGGACTTGCGTTCCCAGCAAGGAGGTTCCAACAAGCGACGCGGACTACGATGTAGATGTCATGCTCCGCCGAGGGGGCGTCGTTCTTGGCCCACAAGAGCGCGAGGCCGCTCTGCAGCAGATCTTCCCCCGCGAGATCTCACGGTTCTTCTTGTTTGATGGGGAGCTGTTGCAGGAGTATGAGGAGTTACTGATCAACGAGAGTGAGGCGGGCCGACGCATCTCGGAGGCCATCGAGCGCATTCTCGGTGTTCCAATCTTGAAGAGCGGTCGCGCACACCTTACGCAGCTATCTGAGCGGGCGGACAAGGCAGCGGCCAAGGAGGCATCGCGACACCAGGAGACCGAAGCGCTTGGTAATGCGCTCCAGCAGGCGACGGCGCAAAAGGAAGCTCATCAGAAAGAAGTCCGTCGGCTTGAGGAGCAACTGGTGGGCTTTAGCGCACAACGCCAGGAGCTTGAACAGTACCTGCAGTCCGTTCAGAAGTACTCGGTCCTCCTTCAGGAACGAGACGACGTTGAGGAGCGTCTCGGAGAAGCAGGCCGGGATCTCAAGTCGGCGCGCATTGAATTGAAGCACTTGATGGTCCAGGGCTGGAGGACGGTGCTACGTGAGCCGGTCCGAAGAGCCCTGGACGCCGCCCATCAGACCGCCCAAGAGGCGCTGGATGCCTTCCGCTACAAGCTCCGGGCAGAAGCGCTCGCGGCAGGGCACTGTGACATATGCGGGCAGGATCTCCCCCTGGTAGTCCGTGAACGTATTGAGACCACTCTTGTCACGAGTGACCGAGCGGACGAGGAGGCTGACAACGATGTATCGGTCGCGATGTCCAGGTTGCGGGACTTGAACTCCTTTG
Source organism: uncultured Gemmatimonadales bacterium (assembly GCA_963720485.1). GTDB lineage: Bacteria > Gemmatimonadota > Gemmatimonadetes > Longimicrobiales > Gaopeijiaceae > MFD05684-c1. The sequence continues at coordinate 2,587,904 of OY970395.1, read as the reverse complement.
AGGACGCAGACATCACCGGGGAGTTGAGGCAACTCTGGAAACAGATCCGGGGCCTGCAATCGGATAGTGCGCTCCTGAAGGATCGGCTGACGGACCTGAAGGCGGCGCTCGCTGACTCCGACCCAGAGACGCTTCGGCGATCGAAGGCCTCGTACTCTGAGGTGATGGAGAAAATCGCGGCCGTGAAGGGCGCCGTAGAGGAAGAGGGGAAAAAGGTCTCGGAGAAGGACGAGAACATCCAGCGACTGAAGAAGAAGCTCGAAGCGACGGGGACGAGCAATCTTCGGTCGGTGCAGCGCCGGGCTAGCGTGCTCCGGGGTGCATCGGAGGTCTTCAGCGCAGCGGTCGATGACTACAAGGCGCAACTGCGCGAGAGAGTCGAGGATACCGCTTCGCATCTGTTTCCTGACGATGACGACCGAAGAGGAAGACTACGCGGGGCTGAGTATCAACGAGAGCTACGGCCTGACAATCCGGCACCGGGACGGGCGTGCGGAGGAGGCAAGGTCAGCCGGGGCAGAACACGTGGTTGCGTTGGCGTTGATGGGTGCTCTCCAGCAGAACGCACCGCTTCGTGGGCCGATCGTCATGGACTCTCCCTTCGGGCGCCTGGACGAGGGACATACCGGGAAGGTCATCAGCGCTCTGCCAGAAATGGCGGAGCAAGTGGTATTGCTGGTCTATGAGGCTGAGGTTGGGAAGGCCCGCGTGCGGGAGTTGCTCGGGCCGGCATCTGCTACAGGAATATGAGCTGCAGCGGGAGTCTGCGCGGCGGACGCACATTCGTGAAGTGACCCGAGGTTGAAAGATGGAACGCGACAGGGAAAGCGTTGGATTGACGCCAGAGGGGCAGGCGATCCTGAGCCAGCTGGAGGATCTTGACTGGTTCTCCGATGGGCAGGACATAGCACGGTTCTGCATGGCATACGCGATCCGCGCCGGTGTTCCGGAGGGGATCACGAGCGGGACGGAGACGCGCTGGGCGGCCGGGAACTTCGACAAGACTGGAGAGATCCGTTCGCTACTGGGGGCGCTTTACCCCGCCTGCGACACGCCAATCCGGCTCATGGAACACCTTGTCAACGAAGGTCTGAAGCTGGTGGTTGAAAGGCTGCGGGACGGAGATCCGGGACCAGCGGAGCTGATGCAGTAGCGCGGTGGGATGCTGTTGGCCGAGCCCAGACACAAAGGCACTGCACATTGAGAGCGTTGACTTGTTGGGCTGCACGAGGGCATTGGAACCGCTTCGCAGGAGCTGGACGTTGTGACGCACCATGTCTGAGGTAATAAGCAGGATACGCCGTCGTCGTCCTCTCGCAGCCTGGCAGCAACTCTCCTAGATTGACAATCAGCCCTCCCTCATATCGTCCTGGGAGGCCTAATGAATCGCCCCGGGTTTGCCGGAGGCTCCATCCTTGAGAGGATGGAGTCATGAGCAAACCGAGGCAGTATTCCGCAGGAGGTGCGGGAGCGGGCGGTCCGGCTGGTGCTGGAGCACGAGCAGGAGCACGAGTCGCAGTGGGCGGCGATCCGGTCGATCGCGGAGAAGATCGGCTGCACGGCCGAGACGCTCGGAAGTGGGTCCGGCAGGCCGAGCGGGATCGCGGGCGCCGCGGCGGGCTGACGACGGAGGAGCGGGCAGCGGCTCAAGGAGCTGGAGCGGGAGAATCGCGAGCTCCGGCGGGCGAACGAGATTCTGCGGAAGGCGTCGGCGTATTTCGCCCAGGCGGAGCTCGACCGCCGAGCGAAGTGATGGTGGCCTTCATCGACGATCACCGAGAGGAGTACGGAGTCGAGCCGATCTGCGAGGTGCTGCCGATCGCTCCGTCGACCTACTACGAGCATAAAGCATGGCGAGGCGATCCGTCGCGGCGCTCGCGCGGGCCCAGCGGGAAGAGGAGCTGAGGGCCGAGATCACGCGGGTGTGGAACGCAGAATCACGAGGTCTACGGGGCCGAAGAAGGTCTGGCGGCAGCTGAACCGGGAGGGGATCGAGGTCGCCCGCTGCACGGTGGACGGCTGATGGGGGAGCTGGGCCTGCGGGGGGCGACGCGCGGCCGGCGCTTCAAGATCGACCACCGAGGCGGACGAGAGCGCACCGTCGGCCGCTCGACCTGGTGGACCGCAACTTCACGGCCGAGCGGCCGAACCAGCTCTGGGTCTCGGACCTCACCTACGTGGCCACCTGGCGGGGCTTCGTCTACGTGGCCTTCGTGATCGACGTGTTCTCGCGCCGGATCGTGGGCTGGCGCGTGTCGAGCTCGCTCCGGAGCGACCTGGCCCTGGACGCCCTGGAGCAGGCGATCTGCGAGCGGCAGGAGGACGTGGAAGACGGCCTCATTCATCACAGCGACCGGGGCGTGCAATACCTCTCTATTCGCTACACCGAGCGCCTGGCCGAGGCCGGCATCGAGCCCTCGGTCGGCAGCCAGGGCGACTGCTACGACAACGCCCTGGCCGAATCCGTGATCGGCCTCTACAAGACGGAGGTCATTCACCGGCGGGGGCCCGTGGCGCGCCCTCGAGGACGTGGAGTTCGCCACCCTGGAATGGGTCTGGTGGTTCAACTATCATCGCCTCCTCGGGCCCATCGGCCACGTTCCGCCGGCCGAGTATGAAGAGGAGTATTATCGTCGCCGGGAGGCTCAACCCGAGCCCTCCGGACTCAACTCAAGAGTCTCCGGTAAACCCGGGGCGATTCACTGTTTCTCGCCCTTCGGCTAGCCACGCTTGAACGTGGATTGGACCAGAAGGAGCCGCTGCCGTTTGTGGTCGATGACATCTTGGTGGGCTTCGATGAGCGGCGGACCAAGGCGTGTCTGGAGGTTCTGGCTGAGGTCGCTCAGAAGACTCAGGTTCTCGTGTTCACTCACCATGAGATGGTGGCGGACACGGCGCGGAGACTGGGGGAGGGGGTGTTTGTTCATGAGTTGGCGTAACCTGGGCTACGGAGCTCGGTGCCGAGCCGAGCGCGGTACTGCAGAATCGCAGCCCCGCATGATATCTCAGCGGAGGGAAGCATGAGTCTTCGCGGTCTTCGCGAACGACACATAGATCACGTCCTAGCTGAGGAACTCGAGTCCTCTCAGCATTTCTCAGCTTGGTTTGTAGAGAGGGTCCTCGGGGACCGGGTACCGGCTTCCGAGCCGCACAGCTGCGTGACGGAGATCTCGCATTATCGAGGCAACGGCGAGACGGACATCCTGTTGCGGTACCAGTGGGGTTCGGGTCAGACAGCGGTGGTTCATGTCGAGGACAAGCTCGGCGCCGTACCACAGCCTCGGCAAGCGGAGCGCTATGCTGAAGCCGTGGACGCAGAGCCGCTGTTGGCTGCCAGTGCTCTGGTAGCTCCAGGGGCTTGGGCACGTCGCCACCCCGAAGAGACAGCACACTACGGTGCAGTTGTGACGTTCGAAGACATCGCCGAGGTCCTTGGTGCCCGTGCTCGCGTGATGGAGGAGCGTCACGACCCTCAATCGGGGGAGTTGGCGCGTCGCATTCGCTGGAGGGAGAGCCTCTTCGATGGCAGTGCTACCAGGAAGGCTCTGTACAGCTCGGAATTTGCGGGTGACCTCACCGAATGGAATGCCGCGGCCGCCGAAGTCATCTCCGTCAACGAAGGCCCTGAGATCGAGGTAGCTCCGAGGCAGCGTTCCGCAGGGGCGACCAAGAAGGGGCGATTCATCCGCTTCCTGGAGGACCTCACTCCCTACCGGTCAGGCCGGGTGCCGCAGATGCAGCTCAAGACCACCACTGGCAAGAGCCCGGGAAGAGTATCGTTGGAGGTGCGAGACGGAGCGCTTGATGAGTCCCTGAAGTCCAGGGCGCTTGAGGCGGGCTATGAGGTCGGGACGACTCCAACCGGCACGCTAGTCATTTCTGAGAGTACCCCCCGCCTCGAGGGCCTCGATGTCGACCAGCCTGTGTCCGCGCAGATTGAAGCCTTGGAGGATGCGGCCCGCGTCGCTCAGAACCTTTGTGAGTGGTGGGCAGGTCTCTCTGCTTTTCATCAGCGGCGACAGAACTAGGGTTCTCTCCGGCGTGTCGGCGGACGGTCGAGTCGTAGCGGTCTCGGTCCGGTAAGGTCGTTCGCGCCGCCGATGCTCACCATTCGTCTGGCTGCCCAGAGCCGCAGCCACCGCACACCAAGTTCCCAACCTCGGGAAATCTCCTAACAGCGAAACGAATCAACTGCGGCGGATTGACCGAATTCCGAAGAGAATCAATTGCACCCCTCGAAACGGATCATCTGAGGTTCAGGAGGGCAGACACCCTCTGGGAACTCAACCGCCCGGGGCCGGATGGAACGGCTCCGGGCGGCTCGGCGTCTCACGGCCCCGGTGCCCTTCCCCGTGTCGTGTGCTGCTCGCGTGGTCGACCCTGCCCGTGAGTCGTAGGTTGTCTCGGTCGACGGTTGGCCTTTCGCCAGCATCGCCGATCCGTCCCCGAATCTCCGCGCCCTTGATCATCTACAGCTCCGACAAGGTCGGCTTCACGCGGGACGTGGAGTCTGGATCCATCGACGCGATCCTTTTTGCAGAATCTCAAGTCCCGCCGAGGCTATGGTGTGGGCGCCTCGGAAGTGAGGTCGTGGCACCAGTCGCTCACCCACATGGGCCTCGTGCTGGCGGACGAGGAGATTCCCGGCGATTCCGGCGTGAGCGTGGAGCTCCAGATCCCCCTGAACGACCAAGCGGATCGACTTCCTGCTGTCCGGCAGGGGCCGGCAGCGGTCGGAGCACGCCGTCATCGTCGAGCTCAAGCAGTGGGAGTCTGCGCAGCCTACCGGCATGGACGGACTCGTGCGCACGTTCATCGGCGGAGCCGAGCGTGATACTGCCCATCCGTCGTACCAGGCGTGGTCGTACGCCGAGCTGCTGAGGGACTTCAACCAGGCCGTGTACGAGGGGGACATCGAGCTCCACCCCTGCGCCTTCCTGCACAACTTCGCCGACCGGTCCCAGCTCGAGGATGGGCTCTATTCCGGATGGGTCGAGCGGGCGCCGCTCTTCGTGAAAGGCGACGTGGAGAAACTCCGCGCCTTCATCAAGAGGTGGATCCGCCACGGTGACGGGGGCGACATCGTCATCCGCATCGACACGGGAGAGATCCGGCCTTCCAAGTCGCTGGCGGCCAGCCTCGCGAAGCTGATGGAGGGGAATCGCGAGTTCACGATGATCGACGAGCAGAAGGTCGTGTTCGAACGCGCCCTTCGCCTGGCGAGGCACACCCGGGGTGGGGAGAAGCGCGTCCTCATCGTCCACGGCGGCCCCGGGACCGGGAAGTCGGTGGTGGCAGTGAACCTGCTGGTGGCGCTGACGAAGGACCGGGTGCTCACGCAGTACGTGACCAAGAACGCCGCACCCCGGGCCGTCTACGAGACGCGCCTGACCGGGGTCATGAGCAAATCACGCTATTCGAACCTGTTCGTGGGTTCCGGACAGTTCAGAGCCGCCGAGGCTGGACAGTACCCCGTCTTGATCGTGGATGAGGCCCATCGCCTGAACGAGAAGTCGGGGCTCTACAGAAACCTCGGCGAGAACCAGGTGAAGGAGCTCATCCACGCGGCGGACGTCACGGTGTTCTTTCTCGACGAAGACCAGCGCGTCACGCTCCAGGACATCGGAACCAGCGACGAGATCGTCCACTGGGCGGACCACTACGGAGCCGGAGTCGAGGAGCTGCGACTGGAATCCCAGTTCCGGTGCAACGGCTCGGACGGGTATCTGGCCTGGCTCGACAACCTGCTCCAGATCAGGGACACCGCCAACACGGACCTGGCGAGCCTGGACTACGACTACGATTTCCAGGTGGTGGAATCGCCCAACGAGATGCGAAACCGGATCGAGGCGCTGGACAGGGAGGACGGCCGGGCACGCATGGTGGCGGGCTACTGCTGGCCCTGGGTGAGCAAGAAGGACCCGGAGGCCTTCGACATCGTCATCCCGGAGCACGACTTTCGCATGCGCTGGAATCTGGCGTCCGATGGAAGCCTATGGCTCGTGAAGCCGGAGTCGGTGAGCGAGATCGGATGTATCCACACGTGCCAGGGACTCGAACTCGAGCACATCGGCGTGATCGTCGGACCCGATCTCGTCGTGAGGGACGGGGTCGTCAGGACCCGTCCGGAGGAGCGGTACGCGTACGACAGCTCGATCCGTGGGTACAAGAAGATGCTCCGAGAGGACCCGGTGCGAGCCCGGGAGCGGGGGCGGGCCATTGTCCTCAACACCTACCGCACCCTCATGACCCGGGGAATGCGAAGCTGCCTCGTGTACTCCACGGATCCCGAAACCCAGGAGTACTTCCGGGAGGCCGTTGCTGCCGCGTACGCACATGACTGACTTCGAGCAGATCACCGCCCGACTCCGTCGCTTTGCCGAGCTTCGCGACTGGCAACGCTTCCACGCTCCGAAGAACCTCGCCATGGCTCTCCTCGTCGAGGCCGGGGAGCTGGCCGAGCCCTTCCAGTGGCTGACAGTGGAGGAATCTCTCGACCTCGCCGACGATCCGGAGGCCCTGGCCGGGGTCGCCGACGAGCTCGCGGATGTGGCGATCTACCTGATCAGGATGGCCGACGTGATGGGAGTCGACCTGCCGGCCGCGATCAACGGGAAGATCGATCGGAACGAAGATCGATTTCCTGTCGAGGTGGAGAGAGAGCGCCGGACCTGGCGACCCGGCTCCGACCATCCTGCAGACTGAGCCGGGGAGCTTCAGCAGGGAGGCCCTGTTCCTGCGCTCTCGCAGATGAAGCCGATCGTGGCGTCGGAGTGACGCTCGCTCGCACGGGAGGTCGCCCCCGACCTCGAGATCGCCGAGCGGATCGAGGACGCCTTCCCGGAGCGATACCCGGGGTTCGAGTACGCCTCCCTCGGGTGAAGGCCCGCGACCCGTGCCGGTTGCCGGCGGCGCCGATCCTGCTCGATGGGTTGGCGAAAGGCGAATCGTGAAAGGGGAGAGGCGATGAAGGTGGAGATCTATTCGGACGTGGCCTGTCCGTGGTGCTACATCGGGGAGGCGCGCTTCCGGCGGGCGCTGGAGGCGTTCGACGGCGAGGCGGGGGTGGAGGTGACTCCACCGCCCGTTCCAGCTCGACCCGGGGGCGCCCCGCGAGGGGGTGCCCATGCTGGAGTACCTGGAGGGGCGCTTCGGCGGCGGGGTGGAGGCGATGGTCGACCGGGTGACGGAGAGCGCGCGCGGCGAGGGGCTGGAGATGGACTACGATCGGGGGCTGGCGGTGAACACGCTGGACGCCCACCGGCTCATGCGCCTTGCCGGCGACGAGCACGGCCCCGACGTGCAGGCTGCGGTGGCCGAGGCGCTCTTCCGTGCGCACTTCGCCGAGGGCCGCGACGTGGGTGACCCGGACGTCCTCGTGGAGATCGGGGCGGCTGCGGGGATGGACGCAGGGCGCGTGCGCGCCTACCTGGCCTCCGAGGAGGGGACACGGGAGGTCGAGGCGGACATCCGGGAGGCGCACCAGCTGGGGATCACCGCCGTCCCCACCTTCGTCTTCCAGGACAAGTACGCCGTGCAGGGGGCGCAGCCCACCGCAGCCTTCGTGCAGGCGCTGGAGACGGTGGCGCGGGAGGGAGGGTGATGCGCATCCGCCGGCGCGGGGAGCGGCGAGGGGGGTCGAGGAGGCGGAGCGGCACCGGGGGAGCTTGCGTCAGGACGGGAGGGAGCCTGACCGCGGACTCGTCCACATCGAGTTGTCCCATCCAGCCATGGACGGATTTTCGTGGCGAGCTTCGTCCTCATCCCCCACCTCTCCCGGAAACCCCGGTAAAGCGCTCCAGCCGACCTGGTCTCGGCCGAAGTCCCCGACTTCCTCCTCCCGAACCCTCCAATCCCCTCCTCGCGCGGCAGAACGCCACGGGAGAGGCCGGAAAACCCCCGGTTATCTTTCGGGTGTTCTTCGGTAGCCTCCCGCCGCGATCGGAGGTTCGTCCTGTGGTCTACTTCGCTTGCGCCCGTCTGTCCCTGGTCCGTGAGCCGGACCCGCCCTCCTACGACGCCATGGCCGGCCCGGCCGCTTCCGCCCACGGCGATCGCTCGCAGGGGACCGGCCCCGTCCCCGACCCCTTCGACGACGCCGACGCCCTGGAGGAGCTGGGCGACGAGATCGCCACGCTGGCGGCCACGATCCACGCCGCCGAGCACCGCCTGCTGACCCTGGTCGCCGACTTCGACCGGCGCCGGGGGTGGGCGCTGGGCGGCCACCGCTCGTGCGCCCACTGGCTGGCGTTTCGCACCAGGATGGACCTCCACAGCGCCCGGGAGCGGGTGCGGGCGGCCCGGGCGCTGGTGGAGCTTGCCCGAGACCCGCGCGGCCATGGCCCGGGGCGAGCTGTCCTTTGCCTGCGTGCGGGCGCTCACCCGGGTCGCGACGCCCGAGACGGAGGAGGACCTGCTCGCGCTGGCCCGGGGCGCACCGCGGCCCAGCTCGAGCGCGCGCTCCGGCGCGCTGCGGCGGGGCAGCGCCGAAGACGAGGCGGAGCGGGAGCGGAGGATGCACGAGGAGCGCACGTTCTCCGTCTTCCCCGGCGACGACGGCATGTACGTGGCGAAGGGGCGGTTCACGCCCGAGGTCGGGGCGGTGCTGATGAAGGCCATCGAGGCGGCGGGCGACGCGCTGCACCGGAGGGAGCCGCGCCCGTCCGGATGCGCGCCGGACCCGGACGAGGGAGGAGAGCCTGCGGCGCGCGGCGCAGCGGAGGGCCGACGCTGTGGGTCTGCTGGCGGAGCGGGCGTTGGCGGCGGGGTTCGGGGGCGGGGACGTCCCCGCGGGGACGTCTTTGTCGGACGATTCCCACCCGGATGTCCCCGCGGGGACGCCTCCGGTCCCCATCAGCGGCAGCAGGGCCGAGCGCTACCAGGTGATGCTCCACGTGGAGGCGGGCACGCTGGAGGCGCCGGAGGCGGCGGGTAGGCTCGACGTCCCGTGGCGGGCGGGCGACGCCGAGGGCGACGGTCGGGCCGTCCCCCACCGCTCCCACCTGGCGGACGGCACCCGCGTCCCCGAGGGGACGTCCCGTCGCCTCGCCTGCGACGCCGCCGTCGTGCGGGTGAGCCACGGCACGAGGGGCGAGCTCCTCGACGTGGGCCGCCGCACCCGCACCATTCCGCCGGCCCTGCGTCGGGCGCTGGAGGTGCGGGACCAGGGGTGCCGCTTCCCTGGATGCGGCCTCCCCTTCACCGACGGCCATCACGTGAGCACTGGGCCGACGGCGGCGCCCCGTCCCTGGCCAACACCGTGCTCCGCTGCCGCCACCACCACCGGCGCTGGTGCGCGAGGGAGGCCGGTCCATGGGCTGGTGGGCGAGGGGCGCCCCGTCTTCTTCGACCCGGGGCGGCCACGCGGGCGGTGGCCCGCGCGGCGGCGCGCGCGGCGCTCGGCGGAGCGGGGGAGGAGGCCCCTCGTTCCCTCGCATCCCTCCTTCCGGCCGACGGGCCGGGCGGCGCCACGCCCGGCCCCCTCACCGCCTCCGCCCGCTGGAAGAGCGAGGCCGACATTCCCGCGCGCATCTACTTCCGCGCCCTGGAGGCCCTGGGAGGAGGGTGAGGAGGGTGGGGCGCGCGGGTGCGCCCCGCCCCCTCCCGTCACATTCTTCTCCCTCGGTCCGTCATCCCATCGAAGACCGGGCGGCCGCGAGCGCCGACGCCCTTGCGCGAGCCCGACCCGAGCCTCGAGCCCGACAGGAGAACCGCACGATGAGCACCACCTTCCGCAGCCTCGTGATCCCGGTGTCCGACCTGGAGGGAGCCAAGGCCGTCTACGGCGCGCTCCTCGGCGAGCCCCACACCGACCAGCCCTACTACGTCGGGTACAACGCCGGGGGCTTCGAGGTGGCGCTGGTGCCCCGGCAGGGGGACGCCCCGGCCGGACCCGTGGCCTACGCCGACGTGGAGGATCTGGACGGCTCCCGCGAACGCCTCCTGGCCGCCGGCGCGACGGAGCGTGACGCGCCCCGGGAGGTGGCCCCGGGGGCACGGGTGTGCGTCCTCGCCGACGCCGACGGCAACCCCTTCGGCCTGCGCGGCGCGTAGGGCCGCGGGCGTGGGGGGGACACCACCCATGGACGAGCGCGACCTGCTGGCTCGGCGCTTCCAGGACCACCGGGCGCACCTCCGGGGCGTCGCCTACCGCATGCTGGGCTCGGCCGCCGAGGCCGAGGACGCGGTGCAGGAGGCGTGGCTGCGCGTGAGCCGCGCGGGCGCGGACGGCGTCGACAACCTGGGCGGCTGGCTGACCACCGTCGTGGGGCGCGTGTGCCTCGACGCGCTCCGGACCCGCAGGGCCCGCCGGGAGGAGGCGCTGGACACCCACGAGCCGGAGCCCCAGCTGGAGCCGGGCGCCGGGCGGCGCCACGAGCGCGCACCCGACCGGGACGTGGAGCTGGCCGACTCGGTGGGGATGGCCCTGCTGGTGGTGCTGGAGACGCTGACGCCGGCGGAGCGGGTGGCCTTCGTCCTCCACGACATGTTCGACCTGCCCTTCGACGACATCGCGCCCATCGTTCGGCGCACCCCCGCCGCCACCCGGCAGCTCGCCAGCCGGGCCCGGCGGCGCGTCCGTGGCGCCTCCCCGGAGGAGGTCGACCGGGACCGGAAGCGGGAGGTGGTGGAGGCGTTCATCGCCGCCGCCCGGGGGGGCGACCTCGAGGCGTTGGTGGCCGTCCTCGACCCGGAGGTGGTGTTCCGCTGCGACGCCCAGGCCGTGCGCATGGGCGGCCCCGCCGAGGTCCGTGGCCCCGCGCCGGTGGCCGCCTTCTTCGATGGCCGGGCCGACGCGGCGGTGCCGGGCCTCATCGACAGCGAGGTGGGGATCCTGGTGCCGGTGAAGGGGCGCATGCTGCTCGTGGTGGCCCTCACCTTCGGCGGCGGGAGGATCACCTCGCTGCGCGCCGTGGCCGACCGCGACGCGCTGGCGTCGCTGGCCCTGGAGGAGCTCGCTCCGGAGGGCGACGCCGACCTCGACACCGACGTCGCACCCTGACCTGCGCATCCATCCACACACCGAGGAGACAGCCGTGGCGAAGAAGTCTTCAGGAGAGGCCGGAAAGACCAGGAAGACGACGACCCGGAAGAAGGCCGGGAAGGCGCCCAAGCAGGACGGGGAGAGCGCCGTCCTCGAGGCCATCGCCGCCATGCCGGAGGCGGACCGCGTCCTGGGCGAGCGCCTCCACGCGATCATCAAGGCCAACGCGCCCGTCCTCGCGCCGAAGCTCTGGTACGGGATGCCCGCCTGGGCCAGGGACGGCAAGGTCGTCTGCTTCTTCCAGAGCTCGGCCAAGTTCAGGACGCGCTACGCCACCTTCGGCTTCCAGCACGAGGCGGCCCTCGACGACGGCGTCCTTTGGCCCGTGGCCTTCGCGGTGAAGGGGCTGGGCGCGGCCGAGGAGGCGACGGTGGCCGCGCTGGTGAAGAGGGCGGTGGGCTGAGGCTCGGGCCGGGACGCTCCGGCGTCCCTCACACCACCGCCGGCTCCAGCATGCGCACGGTCCCGGCGGCGGCGTCCACCTCCTTGGGGACCCCCAGTAGCCGGATCAGGGGTGCCGCGCGGCGCCCGGCGCCGCCGTGACTCGGAAGCCCTCGACCCTACGGCCCCACGTACCTCGCCCGCGGGCGCAGCAGGAAGCCCTGCCGGCGCTGCTCGAGGGCGTGGGCGATCCAGCCGGCGGTCCGCCCCACGGCGAACAGCGTCCCCGCCGCCCAGGGCGGGAGGTCGAGGGCACGCACCAGGAGCACCAGCCCCAGGTCCGTGTTGGGCGCCCCCAGCTCCATCTCGGCGGCGGCGGCCTCCAGCTCGGCCAGGCCCGTCAGCGCGCCTTCCCCCGCCGCCGCCCGCGCCACGTCCACCAGGAGGCCGAAGCGGGGATCGCCGTCGGGGTAGAGGGGGTGGCCGAAGCCCGGAGGCGCCTCGCCGCGCCGGAGCCGGGCGGTCAGCGCTTCGCCCGGCGAGCCCGACGCCTCCAGCTCCGCCCAGAGGGCGGCGCAGCGCTCCCAGGCGCCGCCGTGCCGGGGGCCCGTGAAGGTCGCCAGGGCCGCCGCGACGCACGCGTAGAGGTCGGCTCCCGTGGACGCCGCGACCCGGGCCGCGAACGTGGAGGCGTTGAGCTCGTGATCGGCCACAACGACCATGGCCGCGTTGAGGGCGCGGGGCAGGGAGGCGCCGCCCCCCGGGGCGAGGGCGGCCGCGAGCCGCTCGGCCAGGGTCGCGTCCGGGTCCTCCGGCCCGAGCAAGCCGCGCCATATCCGGAGCGCGTCCACGGCCTGGCGTACCAGCCGGAGCCCCACGGCGGCCTGGGCTTCCTCGGAGGCGGCGAAGCGGGCGGCGTCGCCCAGGCCGCCCACCGTGACCGCGACGCGCAGCACGTCCAGGGGCGTGGCGGCCGCAGGGACGACGCCCCCCAGGTCGGGGGGCGGGAGGGGGTCCATCGGCGGGAGGGGGGCGGGGGCCGCCGCCCCCGTCCACAAGAGCGCCGCGACGGCCTCCCACGCCGCGCCGGCCTCCAGCAGCTCCGCGACCGGACGCCCGCGGTACGCCGGCCCCTGGGGCGTGATGTTGCTCACGGACGTCTCCAGGGCGGCGGCTCCCCACTCCAGCGCCCCGGCGGCGGCGGCGCCGTGGCCGCCGTGGGCCCGGCTCCGCCGGAGGAGCCGCTCCACGTCACTCCGCCGGTAGCGGCGCTGCCGGCTGTCCGTGGGGTGGGGGACGCTGGCGAGGAGGCCCCTGCTCACGTAGGCGTAGAGGGTGGCGGTCTTCACCCCGAGGAGGTCGGCGGCGTCGGCGGCGCTCAGGTAGTCCATGGGCGGCATCAGATTGATTCGTGCATCAATATCGATCCATATATACTCCAGGTGGCTACCGACGCAATCCCATCGCCACCACCGGAGGCTTCCATGTCAGCCCCGTCCACCCCCACCGCTCCCTCTCCCGTCCGCGCCGGCCTCGACGACGTCGTCGCCGTGGAGACCCGCCTCAGCCGGGTCGACGGCGAGGCCGGTGAGCTCGTCATCGCTGGGCAGCGGGTCGAGGACCTCGCGGCGAACCACGGCTTCGAGGCGACGTGCCACCTCCTCTGGCACGGCGCGCTGCCGTCCCAGGACGGCCTCGCCCACCTTCGGCAGGAGCTGGGGCGCCGGCGGGTGGAGGTGCACCGGCGCCTGGCGGCGCATGCGGCCCCTCCCCTGTCCGACCCCATGGACGGGCTTCGCGCCGCCCTGGCGGGGCTGGCCTCCGCGGGGGACCCCCGCGACGACGCCCTCACCCTCGTGGCCGCCGTGCCGGTGGCCGTGGCGGCGTGGTGGGCCCGCCGGGACGGCGGGGACGCCCCCGCGCCCGACCCCGACCTGGCCACGGCGGCCGACTACCTGCGCATGCTCCTGGGGCCGGCGCCGGAGCCCGCCGCCGCCCGGGCCCTCGAGCGCTACCTGGTCACGGTGAGCGACCACGGCATGAACGCCTCCACCTTCGCCGCCCGCGTGGTCGCCTCCACGCGCTCCGACGCGGTGTCGGCCGTGGTGGCGGCGGTGGGCGCCCTCAAGGGGCCCCTCCACGGCGGCGCCCCTGGTCCCGTCCTGGATATGCTGGACGCCGTGGGCAAACCCGGAAATGCCGAGGCGTGGATCCGGGACGAGCTCGACGCGGGGCGCCGCATCATGGGGATGGGCCACCGGGTGTACCGCGTGCGGGACCCCCGTGCGGCGGTGTTCGAGGACGCCCTGCGGGAGCTGGGAGACGGGGAGGACAGTCCCCGCGTCGCCCTCGCCCGGGCGGTGGAGGCGGCGGCCGAGCGCCTCCTGGAGGAGCGCCACCCCGGCCGCAGGCTCAAGGCGAACGTGGAGTTCTACACGGCGCTGCTCCTGGAGCGGGTGGGGGCGCCCCGCGCTCTCTTCACCCCCACCTTCGCCGTCGGCAGGGTCGCCGGCTGGACGGCCCACGTGCTGGAGCAGCGGGAGCAGGACCGGCTGATCCGGCCGAGGTCGCGCTACGTGGGGCCCGAGCCGCGCTGATGCGCTCCCCCGGGACCCGCCTCCCGCAGGGGTGGCGGACGTGACCCTAGATGTCCGGGTGCGCGCCCACGCCGACCCCCCCGGCTTTACCTCAAGCCATTGTTTCCGCTACACTTAAGGGCTAGACACCCCGAGAAAGGCGAAGGCACGCATGGCGAAGGAAGAACCGATCGAACTGGAAGGGACCGTCGACGAGGTGCTCCCGAACGCGAAATTCCGCGTGGAGCTGGAGAACGGCCACAAGATCCTGGCCTACCTCTCCGGCAAGATGCGCAAGCACTACATCCGGGTGCTCGAGGGCGACCCGGTCAAGGTGGAGCTCTCCCCGTACGACATGACCCGCGGCCGGGTGACCTACCGGTACAAGTAGGCGTTCCGTCCGGTCGCAGGCTGCGATGGGAAGGGGCCCGCCACGGCGGGCCCCTTCTGCGTTCTGTCGATCCGCGCCCGCCTCGCTCGACGCAGGGTGGAAGGCACCTGCAACCCCGACCGGAGCGTGACTCCCATGCGCTACACCCTGTTCCTCCACTACCCGGAGATGACCGCCGACGACCTCGGTCAGGAGGCCATCGACGCCGGCAAGGAGGCGTTCCACGCCTACGGCAAGGCCCTGGAGGACGCCGGCGTCCTGATCTCGGCGGAGGTCCTGCAGCCGTCGGCCCTCTCCCGGACCGTGACGCGCAAGGACGGCGAGCTGCGCGTGCACGACGGGCCCTTCGCCGAGACCAAGGAGCAGATCGGCGGCACGTTCGTCCTGGACGTGCCCGACGTGGAGACCGCCCTGGCGTGGGCGGAGCGGTGCCCGGCGGCCCAGTGGGGCGCCGTCGAGGTCCGCCCCTCGGCGGTACGCTTCGTGGACGGGGGTTGGATCTCCGTCTAGACGAACCGCTGCACGAACGCCAGCGCGGTCTCCGCCACCTCCCTCCACCCCTGGTCGATGGTGAGGGCGTGGCCGCGTCCCTTCATCTCCACGATCTCGGTGACCCCCGGGTTGCGCTTCTGGCGCTTGTACGAGGCGTTGGCGAGGGCCCAGGGGACGGTGTGGTCCTCCTCCCCCGAGATGATGAGGAGGGGGCCCCGGTCGTCGCCGTCCGTCCTGACCTTCGCCTCCGTCCACGGGTTGAGGTTGGCCGCGGCCGCCTGGAAGAGGGGCTTGCCGGCCGCCGGGACGGCGAAGGTGTCGTAGAGCTCCCGTGCCTCGTCCTCCTCCACGGCGTTGGCGAAGGCGAAGCGGAACTGCTCGAAGGTGAGGGGCACGGCCCGGCTTCGGTTCGCCGGGTTGCCCAGGACCGGCCAGGCGCTCTTGAGGGCCGACAGGGGGAGGGGGAGGACGCCCCGGAAGGGCGCCGGATCGATGGCCACCGTGACTCGGCTGAGCCCCCGGCCGGCCAGGACCTGGGCCAGGAGGCCCCCGAAGGAATGGCCCACGACGGCGGGCTTCCGCTCGAGTGCCCGCACGACGGCGTCGAAGTGGTCGGCCACGTCCCCGACCCCCTTGTCGGCGAACACGGACGGGTTGCGGTTCGCCTCCGTCACCGTCGTGGGGTCGTCGGGCCAGCCGGGCATCAGGGCCACGAACCCCGCCTCCTCGAAGAGGGCGGCCCAACGCTCCCAGCTGCTGGGCAGCAGCCAGAGCCCGTGGACGAACACCACGGGCTGGAGACCCGTGGCGTTGGCGCGCTCACACTGGTGGCGCTCGTAGTCGGCGATGGTGGTGGGGTCGGCGGACGGCACCTTGGTGGTCACGTGGACCATGGTGGATCTCCCGCATGGCCGCGACGACGGTACGCCGCGGCGTGGCTCGGCCGGATCCGTGGGGAAGATCCCGACGCACCGGCCGGGGGACGAACCCTCAGCGGAGGAGGTCGGCGTCCTCCGGGTGCTTCTCCAGGTAGGCCTTCACGAACGGACAGATGGCCACGATGCGGTCCCCCGCCTGCCGGGCGGCGGCGATGGCGTGCTCCACCAGGCGGGTCGCCAGCCCCCGCTCGCGCAGGTGGGGCGGCACCTCGGTGTGGACCAGGGAGATGACCCCGGGCCTCCTCCGGTAGGTGAGCACGGCCACGTCGTCGCCCCGGACGATCTCGTAGCGGTGCTCGGACGGGTTGTCCCGGACCTCGGCGTCGTCGGCCACGCTACACCCCCACCACGCTGACGTGTACGGTGCGGCGCCTGGGCCGCGTGTCGAAGTCCACCAGCACCACCTGCTGCCAGGTGCCCAGGGGCACGCGCCCCTCCACCACGGGCAGCGCCAGCGACGGCCCCACCAGCGCGGCCCGCACGTGGCTGTGGCCGTTGTCATCGTGCCACGTGGCCTCGTGCTCGTAGGGAGCGTCCCTCGGCGCGACGCGCTCCAGGGCGGCGGCGACGTCGTGCCCCACCAGCCCGGGCTCGAACTCCAGGGTGGTGAGGGCGGCGGTGGAGCCCTCCACCAGGAGGGCGGCCTGCCCCGTGGTGACGCCGGTGGCGGCCACCAGTTCCTGCAGCTCGGCGGTGAGGTCGACGATGTCGTCGTCGCCCCGGGTGCGGCGCTCGATGGTGCGGTGCTCGGCGATCATGGGGCGAATCCTAACGCCGCCCCCCCGACTCCGCCTCTACCTGGGCCTTCGGGGCCTGGGCTGTCGGCCTCCTCAGGCGGCAGCGTGGAGAGGAGTGACGCGCCGGGCCCGGGGGGCGGAGGCGCGCGCCTCCGCCCAGTCGCGGCGTCCCAGGGCGACGAACGCCGCCAGCAGCCCCACCACCAACGGCACGAGGGCCATCGACAGGGGCGCCGTTGCGACCGTCACGCCCACGGCGCCGTCCATGACGATCACCAGGCCGGTGGCCGCCAGTGGCGTGAGCCCGCGGCGGACGCGGAGGAGCCCCGGCAGCACGAGGCCCAGGGCGCCCAGCGTCTCGCACACGCCGATGAAGCGCAGGAACAGCACCGGCGCGTGGAGCTGGCCGGCGAGTTCGGCGGCGGGCAGCACCAGCTTGGTCACGCCGGCGAAGAGGAAGAGGAGGGCGAGGAGGGTCTGGAGGGTCCAGAGGAGAGCGTTGCGCATGGCGGCATTCTCCGCAGCGGTTACGGGCCCGGTGGCTCCCGGCGCCTGCCGCCGGGTCGTCGCTCCTGGCCCTTCACCTCCACGCCGAGCGGGCCCCTCCGGATTCGACACGGGCGTCCCGGCGGCCCAGGGTCTTGCGCCCGGCGCCGTCCCCGTCGAGGGTGGGAGAATCCTCACCTACCCGACCTGGGGGACCCATGGAAGCGGCCGCCGCCACCCACCTGATGATCATCCGGGACGCCCCGCCCGAGACGTACGACGCGCTGTCGGAGGAGGAGCGCCTCCGCTCCATGCGCGACTGGAACGCCTGGGTCGAAGGCATGGTCTCCCGGGGCAAGGTGCGGGACGGCCAGCCGCTGGAGGCGGCCGGCCGGGTGATCTCGGGCGCGGGGGGCGCCACCGTCACCGACGGCCCCTTCGCCGAAGCGAAGGAGATGGTGGGCGGCTTCTTCCTCCTGGCGGTCACCGACCTGGACGAGGCGACGGTCCTCGCCCGGGCGTGCCCCAACCTCAAGTACGGGATGTCCGTGGAGGTGCGCCCCATCGCCGGCGCCTGCCACGTGGCCCGCTCCCTGGGGTGGGAGACCATGGAGGAGCCGGCGGCCGGGTAGCGTCCCCCGACCGTCCGGCGTGCCCGGCCCGGCCGGCCCTCCCCCAGGGGATCTCAGAAGGTCCGGGAGATCCCCACGCCCAGGGTGGCGTAGCGCAGGTCGACCCCCGTCGTGACGTTCCCGATCACCACGTCCCGGGACAGGGAGCGGTAGCGCATGGCGGGGGTCACCCGCCACGAGGCGCCCACAGGCACGCTCACGCCGGCGCCGGCCTCCCACCCGAAGCCGTGCCCGCTGTCTGCGACGATGTCTCCGTCGGCGTTCTCGACCTCGATGTGATCGTAGGTGCCGCCCGCCCGCAGGCGCAGGGCGGGCCCCCGATGGGCCTCGCCGCTGAACGGATGCTGCCAGCGCATCCCGAACGCGTAGCCGGTCTCGTCGAAGTCCATGTCCGTGCCCGCGAAGGACTGGCTCGAGGGGAAGTGCTGCCAGTCCCACCCCGCGTAGACGGCCAGGTGGGGAAGGAAGCGGAAGCTCACCGTCCCCTCGAGGCCGAAGCCGGTGTCCAGGTCCTTCCCGAAATCTTCCAGGGGGAAGGCCGCGTTGGCCTGCACTTCCGCCGCCCAGCGCTGTTGCGCCCGGAGCGCGCCGGGCACGACGGCCGGGGCCAGGGTCAGGGCCACGGTGGCCAGCGTCACCATCCTGAGCATGTCTATACCCTCACGTCTCGGGGATTCCGGTTCAGGCGGCCCCTTCGGGACCGCCGGGCCGCTCCTGCCTCTCAGCCCCCGCGGGCGCGGTCGTTCCGCACGAGGTGCCGTCCGTCGAAGGTCATGGGCAGCGGCGCCCCGCCCAGGGGCGCGGCAGCGGTACCGGGGGACTGGGCGTGGACGTGGAGGTGGGGCTCGTCCGAGTGGCCGCTGTTGCCCACCCGCCCCAGGACGTCGCTCACCTCGACGGTGTCGCCCGGGGCCACGGCCACGCTTCCCCGCTGCAGGTGGGCCAGGACGATCCAGGCGCCGCCGCAGTCCAGGATCACGTGGTTTCCCGCAAGTCCCCCGGCTTCATCCCCCGGGAGGCGAAGATCCGGCGCGCCGTCCGACGCCCCCACCACCCGGCCGCCGCAGGGTGCGTGGACCGGATCGCCGAAGATGGCCCAGTCCTCGGGCCCCGCCGCGCCGGAGGCGGACCGCCGGGAGCCCCACGTACCCACCTTCACCAGATCCACGGCGTAGCTCTGGCCCCGGTAATCGCGGTAGCGCTCGCCGGAGAGGGTTACGAGGTGGGCGTTCACGAGGGTACGGGAGCCGCCGTTGGCCACGAGGTACACGCCGTCCCGGAGCGGAAAGGCCAGCTCCACGGCCGGGCCGGGGAGTGGACGGCGCCCGGACAGGGCGACGGCAAGGGCGCCCGTCACGGGAAGCAGCACCCCCACCCGGAGGAGGATCCCCGGCCAGCGGTCCATGCGCACCTCCGCCGGAGCGCCGGCACGGCGCCCCGGCCAGCCCGCCCAGGCGGCCGGGACGAGGAGGGCCAGCCAGATCCAGAGGAGTCCCCGGGGGAGAGCGAGCCACAGGCCCGCCAGGCCGACGGCGGCCAGCCAGGCCGCCACGAGGGCGAGGTCCAGCGCCCAGGAGAGGGGCCGCCGCCGGGGTCCCCACGCCATCCAGGCGAGGAGGCCGGCCGGCACGACGGCTTGCAGTACGAGGGTGCTGCGTTCCAGGGCATCCACACGGCGCCTCCCAGCGGGGCCGATCCGCCCCTAGGCTAGGGCACGCCGGCCGGGAGGTCTGTCGTGGTCCCGAGGAAAGGGGTGTAGGGAGATTCCTCCCGACGGACCCCCCTCAGGCCACCCGCGCTTCCGATCCCACGGAGCGGGGTCCCGCCGCCGCGCTGCGCGCCGCCAGGTGCTCCACCACCCGCTCCGCGTCCCGCCCCACGCCGTGGACCATCCCCGACGACAGCGCGTGCAGGAAGTGGAGCCCCACGAAGTAGAGGCCGGGCTCGTCGTCCACCACGCCGCTCCGGTGGCGTGGGTCGCCGTGCTCGTCCCAGATGGGCAGGTCGATCCAGTCGAAGCCTGCGTCGAAGCCGGTGCACCACACCACGTTGGCCACGTCCAGGGTGCGGCCGTCGTCGAGGGCGGGCAGGCCTCCTTCCACGCCCACGGTCCTTCCCACCCGCTTCACGCCGGCCCGGGCCAGGTCCTTCGGCTTCACCCGGATGAGGGGGCCGCCCTTGTGGAGGACTTTCGGGCGCGCCTTGCGGCCAATGGGGGTGCGCACGGTGAGGACGCGGTGGAAGATGCCCCGGAGCACCAGGCGCACCAGCCCCAGACGCCCCGCCCGCCCCGCGATGCGGAAGGGGATGTGGCCGGTGTCCCTCCCCGACATCCACACGTCGTGGCGGCTCGCCAGCTCCCGGGCGATCTCCGAGGCCGAGTTGCCGGCGCCCACCAGGAGCACCGGACCGGGTTGGAGCTGGGAGGGGCGCCGGTACTCGAAGGAGTGGAGCTGGATGACCCCGGGATCGAGCTGGTCGGCGAAGTCGGGCACCTTCGGCCTCTGGTAGTTGGCCATGGCCACCACCACGTGGTCCGCCTCGAAGCGGCGCCCGCCGGCGGTGGCGACGAAGCGGCCGCCCTCCCGGGTGAGCCGCTCGACCCGCACGCCGGTGCGCACCGGCAGCTCGAAGCGGGCGGCGTAGCGCTCCAGGTAGTCCGCCATCTCGTCCTTGGTGGGGAAGTAGAACGGATCGGCGGGGAAGGGCATGCCGTCGAGGCTGTTGAAGCGGGCGGGAGTGAAGAGGCGGAGGGAGTCCCAGCGCTCCCGCCACACGTCGCCGATCCTCTCCCCGGCGTCCAGGATGAGGAAGGGCAGGCCGCGCCTGGCGAGGTGGTAGCCCACCGAAAGGCCGGCCTGACCGCCTCCGATGACCAGCGTCTCCACGCGCTCGGTGCTGTGCTCTCCGTACATGCTGCCCCTCCTGCCAGGGTCCGCTCGCTGCTCAGACCCACGATAGGGGAGGGGGGGCGCCCGCCGCTTCGGATGAATGACCCAAATCCGCGTGAGGGGCGGCGTGGGTAATTCTATGCAGGCGGCTCCAGGAGGTCGTGCTCGTACGCGTAGGCGGTGGCGGCGGAGCGGGACGACAGCCCCAGCTTGGCGAAGATGTTGGAGACGTGACGCGCCACCGTCTTGTCGCTGATGAACAGCGCCCGGGCGATGGCCCGGTTGGTCTTGCCCGTGGCCAGGAGCGCCAACACCTCCCGCTCCCGGGGGGTCAGGCCGTGGCTGGGGGTCGGGGCCGGGTCCCCCAGGAGGCGGTCGAGCGTGGCGAGGTCGTGGCGGGCCCCCAGGGCCTGGAAGGTGGCCCGGGCCGCCTCGGCCTCCAGGGCGGCGCCGTCGTCGTCGCCCAGGGCCCGGCACGCCCGGGCCAGGAGGACCCTCGCCCGGGCGGCATCGTAGGGCATGTCCAGCGCCTGCCACTCCCGCCAGGCCTGGCGCAGGGGGGCGAGGGCCTCTCCCGGCTCGTTCCTGACTAGCGCCAGGGCTCCCCGGGCCTGGGCCACCACGGTGCCCAGCACCCCCTGGGCACACGCCGCGGCGATGCCGGCGAGCTCGCCGCAGGCGCTCTCCGCCTCGTCCAACTCCCCGACCTCCAGCATGATCTCGATGTGGGCGGGCAGAAGGCGGGCGCGGCGCAGACGGTCGCCGGTCTCGGCCAGGGCCCGCCGGCTGGCGGCGACCGCTGCGTCCACGTCGCCCTGGGCCATGCGCAGCAGGGCCAGTCCGGGATGGGGCTCGCGCCCCGCCCGGCTGGCGGCGCGGTACGCCTCCTCGGCCGCGGCGAACTCACCCCGCAGGCGCAGCACCTCGCCCTGCTGATACCAGGCGAACCCCGCCGCCCGGGGCTCCGCCCCCCGGGCCAGGTGCTCCGACGCCCGCCGCGCCTCGTCCATGGCGTCCAGCCAGTCCCCGTGGAGCTGGAGGATCTCGGCCCGGTACACCCGGCACTCCCCCGCGTAGGGCACCATGTCGGGCTGGGCCTCGCACCAGTCGGTGAGGGCCGCGGTCCACTCGTGGGCGCGCCCCAGGGCGTACACCTGGCGGCACGCGCTGATGACGCTGCAGTAGATGAGGCCCGTCACGTGGGGTGAGAGCTCTCCGGTCGCCACCGCCACCATGGCCTCGTCCAGGAGGGCCAGCCCCTCCGCCACCTGGCCCTGCCCCATGGCGGCGCGCCCCTGGAGGTGGAGGGCCAGGCTCAGGAGGTCGGGCTCGCCGAAGCGCTCCCCGAGGGCGGCGGCACGGGCCGCGATGCGCCCGGCCCCCGCGTGGTCACCCTCCATCAGGTGCCGGTAGGCGTCGGGAAGGAGGAGGTAGCCCCCCACCGGGTGGTCCTTCGCCCCGGCGCCCAGCAGGCGGGCGGCCCGTCCCAGCCACCCGCCGCCCCGGGCGCTCTCCCCCCGGTTCAACAGGTGGAAGCCCAGCCAGAAGGCGCTCCGGGCGGCGGCGGGGAGGTCCTCCCTCTCCACCTGGAGCCGGTGGGCTTCCTGGAGGGCGCTCTGGTGGTCGTCCTCCCGCCCCACCAGGAATGCCGCGACGGCGAGGCGCCACAGGTCGGCGGGCTCGAGCGACCCGGCGTCCCGGGCCGCGCACAGCGCCTCGTGGGCGGCTCCCCAGCGGTGGTCCTCGAAGGCCTGGCGGCCCTTCGCCAGTCGTTGGCTGATGGATTCCACGGGACCCGGGGGTTGGGGGGCGTCTTCCTCCTGCAACATGGGAGGACGGGGGGTAGGGGGGAAAGAATGGGCTCCCCATTGAACCGCGCCCCCACCGAGGCCATATTCCATCCAGCTAGACCGCCGGCGTTCCGCCGGCACCGAGACGCGCGGAGGGGACTCGGGTTCGGCCCGGGCCCTCTTTTTTTGCGCGCTCGTCCCGCCGGCGGGGATGCCGGCACCCCGCTCCCAGAGAGAATCCATGAAGGATACGAACACACGTGCGCCCTCGGGCTTCGCCGCCCTCGGGCTGCACGACCGGCTGCTCCGTTCCGTGGAGGCCATGGGCTTCACCCGCCCGACCCCTATCCAGGAGCAGTCCATTCCCGTGGGGCTCCAGGGGAAGGACGTCCTGGCCTCGGCCATGACCGGAAGCGGCAAGACGGCCGCCTTCCTCCTCCCCATCCTCCAGCGCCTGCTGGACAAGCCCCGGGGCGTCACACGCGCCCTGGTCCTCACGCCCACCCGGGAGCTCGCGGCGCAGATCGTCGAGCACCTGGAGGGGCTGGCCAGGGGCACCGGCATCCGCGGCGCCGCCGTGTACGGCGGCGTGGGGGCGGCACCCCAGGAGAAGGCCTTCCGCCAGGGCGTCGACGTCCTCGTGGCCACGCCCGGCCGCCTCCTCGACCACTTCCAGAACGACTACGCGAAGCTGGAGGGCCTCGAGGTGCTGGTGCTGGACGAGGCCGACCGCATGCTGGACATGGGCTTCCTGCCCGACATCCGCCGGGTGCTCCGCCACCTCCCCAGGGGCCCCCGCCAGACCCTCTTCTTCTCCGCCACCATGCCGGCGCCCATCGCCGCGCTGGCCGGGGAGATGCTCCACGCGCCCGTCACCGTGCAGGTGCAGAAGAAGCAGGCGCCGGCCAAGGGCATCACCCAGGCCATCTACCCGGTGCCCTCCGAGCTCAAGGTGGCGCTGCTCGTGGAGCTGATCCGGCGGGGCGAAGTGGGCAACGTCATCGCGTTCTGCCGCACCAAGCACCGGGCCAACCGGCTGGCCCAGAAGCTCGAGAAGCACGGTGTCGGGGTGGCTCGCATCCACGGCAACCGCAGCCAGAAGCAGCGCACCGAGGCGCTGGCGGGCTTCAAGGACGGGCGCTACCAGGTCCTGGCCGCCACCGACATCGTGGCCCGGGGCATCGACGTGGAGGAGCTCGACCACGTGGTGAACTTCGACGTGCCCGCCCAGCCGGACGACTACATCCACCGGGTGGGACGCACCGCCCGGGCCGAGGCCACGGGCGAGGCGTACACCTTCGTCTCCCCCGAGGAGGAGGGCGACGTGCGGGGCATCGAGCGCAAGCTCGGCAAGCCCATCGAGCGGCGCACCCTGGAGGGCTTCGACTACCATGCCCGGCCTCAGGAGCGCTTCGAGGTGCCCATCGGCGAGCGCATCGCCGAGATCCGGGCGCGGAAGGCCGAGGAGCGGGCCCGGGCCCGGGCCAAGGCCGAGCGGAAGGCGCAGGCCGGGGGCGGGAGCGACAAGCCCCAGACGTCGCAGCGGTCCCGGCGCTCGGGCTCGGGACGCCGCCGGAGGGGTTGATCCCGGCCGAGGCGGCCGGCGTCGCAGGGGGCGGGGCGCGGGGGTCCGGCTGGACCGCCGCGCCCCGCGTCGAGTTCAGCCCTGGCAGGGGCTCGGCGGATAGGTGTGGCCGGCCGCGCTAGGGGGTTCGGGCTGGGGGTTCAGCTCCACGTAGCCCGACACGCCGCCCAGGCCGGAGGGCTCGCCCCGTCCGCCCAGGTGGACGTGGGCGCCCTGCATGACGCCGTCGGTGACCACGCCGTTGAGGGACAGGAGCCCGTTCCTGCCGTTCGCGATGCCCGCCACGTCGGCCACGAGGTGGAAGTCGGGGTTGGCGCCGGTGAGCTGGAGGGTGAACGCCAGGTGGCTGACCACCCCGGTGGCCCTGCTCTGGACCGCGGGCAGCTCGAGGGAGCCGCAGCTCTGATCGCCCACGAAGATCTCGCCGTACCAGCTGTCGCCGTCGGGCGACACCGTGAAGCCCACCACCAGGGGCGCCGGGGGCTCCGGCTGGGGGTTGAGCTCGACGTCCACCGGCCCGCGCGCCGCCGCGACGGCTCCCGGGTCCACGGCCGGCGCCGTGGGGGCGTCGGCGCACGCGCCGGCTCCCCACGCCATCAGCGCCACGAGGCACGCTCTCGACCTACCGTACCACACCCGCATGGTGTTCCTCCTGTCCGGGGGGGTCCAAGCTAGCCTTTCCAAGATGGGCGGGAACGGGCACGTCGGGGAAGGATGGCGTGGGCAGGACGTCCCCGCCGGCCTATCTTCTCCCTTCCCCCGAACGGAGGTCTGCGCGTGGAGGCGACGGCGGAGCGGCTGCGAGGCGACGGGGCGAGCGTGGCTGTGGGCCAGCTCCTCTCGCTGGTCGCCATCGTGGGGATGATGCTGGTCCTCACCCGCATGGCGCCCGCCACCGAGCCCCAGGCCGCCGCCACCATGCGGCTGGGCTTCCTCCTGGTGGCTGCGTACCTGGCGGGGCGCGTGGCCAGCAGCATCCAGCTCCCCAGCATCACGGGCTACCTGGCCCTGGGGCTCCTGGTGGGTCCGTACGCCCTGGGCATCCTGAGCGTCGACACCGTCGAACGCTTCCGCCTGGTGGACGAGATCGCCCTGAGCCTCATCGCCCTGTCCGCGGGTGGCGAGCTGCGCATCCCCGTCATCAAGGCCCGGGCCCGGAGCATCGCCACCATCACCGCGGTCCAGGTGGTGGTGGTCTTCGTGCTGGTGGCGGCGTTCGTGTTCGAGGCGAGGGGCTTCATCGACTTCCTGACGGGCCGCCCGCTGCGGGCGGCCGAGGCCGTGGCCCTGCTCTTCGGGCTGGTGGCCGTGGCCAACTCGCCCTCCACCACCATCGCGGTCATCAACGAGGAGCGGGCCGACGGCGTGCTGACGCGCACGGTGCTGGGCCTCACCGTGGTGAAGGACGTGCTCATCCTGGTGCTGATGGCCCTCCTCATTCCCCTGGCGGCCACGGTCATGGACCCGACCCAGCCGTTCTCCCCCGGGGCCGTGGGGGAGGTGGTGGTGGGGATCGGGGAGTCGATGGCGCTGGGCGTCCTCTTCGGAGGGGCGGTGGTGCTGGCGCTCCGGTGGGGGGAAGGCCGCCGGGTCCTGGTGGTGCTGGGGGCGGCGCTGGTGTCGGTGGAGCTCGCCGAGCACCTGGGGCTGGAGTACATCCTCATGTCCATGGCCGCCGGCTTCGTGGTGCAGAACTTCTCCGACCGGGGCGACGCCCTCATCCGGGCGCTGGAGGCCAACTCCCTGCCCGTCTACGCCCTCTTCTTCGCCGTGGCCGGGGCGGGGCTTGACATCCCGGCGCTGCGGGAGGTGTGGAAGATCGCCCTCCTCATCATCGCGGCCCGGGCCGTCTCCGTGTACGGCAGCACGTGGCTGGGGGCGCGCATGGCGGCGGACGAGGACGTGGTGCGCCGCCACGCATGGACGGGCTTCCTGGCCATGGCCGGGGTGACGCTGGGCATCGCCAACCTCATCCGCGCGCGCTTCCCCGAGCTGGGGCCGCAGGTGGCCACCATCATCGTGGCGGTGATCGCGGTGAACCAGTTCATCGGGCCGCCGGTGTTCCGCTGGTCCCTGGTCCGCTCGAAGGAGAGCGGAGGCGCCCTGTCCAAGTAGGCAGGGGAGACGCAAGATTGTCCGGCCCCCCCGGGGGACTCCTCGAACGACCTCCCTCCAAAGAGAGACGACACGTGAACCTCTTCGCTCGTAAGTCGATCGACGAGCTGCGCGCGGACGCCTTCAGCGAGGGTGAGCACTCCCTCCGCCGCGCCCTCACCGCCACGAACCTGGTGCTGCTGGGGATCGGCGCCATCATCGGCGCCGGGATCTTCGTCATCACGGGCACCGCGGCCGCCCAGTACGCCGGGCCCGCCGTGGTGATCTCCTTCATCATCGCCGGGTTGGGGTGCGCGTTCGCGGGGCTGTGCTACGCGGAGTTCGCGGCCATGATCCCCATCGCGGGGAGCGCCTACACGTACGGCTACGCGACGCTGGGCGAGCTCATCGCCTGGATCATCGGCTGGGACCTCATCCTGGAGTACCTCTTCGGGGCGTCCACCGTGGCGGTGGGATGGTCGGGCTACTTCGTGGCGTTCCTGGAGGAGCTGGGCATCCACCTTCCCGCGGGTTGGACGCAGGCGCCCCTGGACGTGGTGGGGACGCACCACCTCGTGCGCACCGCCGGCGGCGTCATCAACCTGCCGGCCATCGCCCTCATCCTCATGATGACCACGCTCCTGGTCATCGGCATCCGGGAGTCGGCGCGCTTCAACAACTTCATCGTGTTCTTGAAGGTCGGCATCGTCCTGCTGGTGATCTTCTTCGGCTTCCGCTACGTGGACCCGGCCAACTGGCATCCCTTCGTGCCCACGCCCACGGGCGAGTTCGGCCACTACGGCTGGACGGGCATCGTGCGGGCGGCGGCGGTGGTGTTCTTCGCCTACATCGGCTTCGACGCCGTGTCGACGGCGGCCCAGGAGGCCAAGGACCCCCAGAAGGACATGCCCGTCGGCATGCTGGGGTCCCTGGCCGTGTGCACGGTGCTCTACATCCTCATGGCGCTGGTCATGACCGGGCTGGCGAGCTACACGACGCTCGACGTGCCCCACCCGGTGTTCGTGGCGGTGGCGGCGGCGGGCCCCGCGCTGGGCTGGCTCACCTACCTCATCAACATCGCGGCCATCGCCGGGCTCGCCTCGGTCGTGCTGGTGATGCTCATGGGACAGCCCCGGATCTTCTATTCCATGTCCCGGGACGGGCTCCTGCCGCCCGTGTTCGCCAAGGTCCACCCCCGCTTCAAGACGCCCTACGTCACCACCATCGTCACGGGCATCACGGCGGCGGCCATCGCCGGCTTCTTCCCCATCGCGCTGCTGGGCGAGCTGGTTTCCATCGGGACCCTGCTGGCCTTCGTCATCGTGTGCGCGGGCGTGTGGTGGCTCCGGGTGAAGGAGCCCCACCGGGAGCGGCCGTTCCGCGCGCCCCTGGTGCCCTTCGTGCCGCTCATGGGGATCCTGACCTGCGGCTTCATGATGTACTTCCTGCCCTTCGACACCTGGGTCCGGCTGGTGGTGTGGATGGCCATCGGGCTGGTGGTCTACTTCCTCTACGGCCGCCACCACAGCGTCCTGGGCACCACGGGCCACGAGATCGACCACGAGGCCCAGCTCCCGCCGGAGCCGACCTACACGGAGCCCGAGTAGGGAAGGGGCGGGGGCCCACCCCCAACGCCCGGAGGCCCGGCGGCGCACCTGCGCCGCCGGGCCTCCGGCACGTCGGGGGGCGGGGTGACCCGCCTCAGGACGGTCCGAACTTCACGTCGCCGCTCACCTTGGTAGGGGTGAGGTCGCGCGTGTCGTCGGAGAAGTCGCCCAGGTCGGCCGACGTCTTCCGGCCCCAGCAGTAGACTTCGCCCGCCGCGGTCAGCCCGCAGGTGTCGTAGGCGCCCGCGCTGAGGGCCGTGAAGGTCTGGTCGGTCTTCACCTGGGTGGGCTCGGAGCGGTCGGCCGTGGTGCCGTCGCCGACCTGTCCCGAGCTGTTGAGGCCCCAGCACCAGGTGGTCCCGTCCTTGGCGAGGCCGCAGGTGTGGCCCACGCCCAGGGCGAGCGTCTGGAACGCGTGTCCGCCCGTGACGGCGACGGGTTCGGTGCGCAGCGTGTCGGTGCCGTCGCCCAGGGTGCCGAAGTTGTTGAGCCCCCAGCAGTACGCCTTGCCCGCGTCGGTCACGCCGCAGCTCCGGCTGTGCCCGGCGACGATGTCGGAGAAGGAGACGCCGCCCTTCACCGCGACGGGCTTCTCCACCCCGTCGGTGCGGGCGCTGTCACCCAGCTCGCCGAACTGGTCCGAGCCCCAGCAGTACGCCTTGCCGCCGGACGTGAGGCCGCAGGTGTGGCGGAGGCCTGCCGACAGGGTGGCCAGGGACGGGACGCCCGCGACCTTCACGGGCTCCTGGCGCCGATCACGGCTGCCGTCGCCCAGCTGGCCGACGGCGTTGTCGCCCCAGCAGTACACGTCGCCGCCCCGGGTGAGGCCGCAGGTGTGGTCGGTCCCGGTGGACACGGCGGTGAACGACTGGCCGCCCTTCACGGCGGTCGGCTGGGAGGTCGGCTCCGTGGAGCCGTCCCCCAGGGCGCCGTAGAGTCCCAGCCCCCAGCAGTAGGCCTTTCCGTCGGTGGTCACCCCGCACGTCCTGTGCTGGCCGGCGGAGAGGGTCCGGAACGAGAGGCCGCCGCCCACCGGCGTGGGCGCGGACCGGAGGCTGTCCGTGCCGTCGCCGATCTCGCCCGCCGAATTGGTTCCCCAGCAGTAGGCCTGGTTCGAGGCGGTGATGCCGCAGGTGTGGCTGAAGCCGGCGGAAAGGAGGGATGGGGCGGTCCGGACTTGCCGGGCCGGGGCGTGGGCACTGAGGGTGGCGCCGCCCGAGGCGGCGGCCACGCATCCCACGACGAGCCAGACACCGATCCTGCGCACTTCCATGTTCATGGTCGTCCGAGGTCTGAAGGAGCGATGGAGGACTGTGGGCTCCCCGCGACGGTCTGGCGGGCTGGCGGAGAGCCATCCATTCTACTCGGATCCGGGCCGATGGGTGCCGGCCCGGGCGAGCGACGGATGTCCATCACTACAGCACTTCGACGGTTGTCGCCACCGGGACGCCCCGGCGGAGGGTGTCGAGGTTCACGCAGCTCCGCGAGGGATGGTGGGTTCGGGCGCCCTCAATCGGGAAGGCCGACGGCCGCCAGCCGCAGCTCCACCATGCGCCGGAAGCGGCGGAGGGCGGCCCCGATCCGACCGGGGTCGTCGTGGGCCCGGGCCAGGACGATGGACCCCTCCAGGACGGCGAGCATCTGCTCGGCCAGCTCCCGGGCCTCGTCGGCGTCGCCCAGCACCGCGGTGAACAGGGGCGCCACGCTGGCCACCAGCTCGTCGAAGAGCTCGGCCACGCGGGTCCTGATGGCGAGGCTGGAGGCCGAGAGCTCGGCGGCGAAGCTCCCCATGAGGCAGCCGTGGCGCCAGAACTCCGGGCCGGTGCGCTCCAGGTGGCGGAGGAAGCCCTCCAGGCGCGCTCGGCGGTCGGACGTGGCAAGGTAGTCCCCGCCCCGCACGCGGGCCACGCCGTCACGGTAGAAGGCCTCCAGGACCGCGAGCCCCATCGCCTCCTTGCTGTCGAAGGCGTGGTAGAAGCTGCCCTTGCTCACCCCGGCCGCGGCGCACACCTCGTCCACGGTGGTGGCGCTGTAGCCCCTGGCCAGCAGGGCCGAGCGTGCGGCCTCCATGAGCTTCCGGCGTGTCGCGTCGGCTCCTCCCATGGCCCCACAATTATACCGACTAGTCAGTCTAGACAAGCGGCTCGGTCGTGGCGCACGGGCGGGTGCCCCGCTATTCTGGAGCGATCCTTCCCCCTCCATGGAGGCGAGCCGAGATGACCCCCACCCCCCCGAGACACCCCACCTGGGTGTTGATCGTGGCGCTGGGCACCTCCCTGGGAACCTCCGCCTGTCACCCCGCGCCCGAGCCCCCGGCCGCCACGGCGGAGGCGGCCGAGGGGCCGCCCCTCATGCCGGCCGACGCGGGCTTCGAGCTGGCCAACGCGGTGGCCCGGAACCCGGAGACCGCGGAGCTTCCCGGCGACACGATGCTGGCCCGCCACATCCGCCTGGGTTACGAGATCTTCCGGGACACGAAGAAGATGCTTCCGGACAACGTGGGCAACGAGCTGGCGTGCACGAGCTGCCACCTGAACGCCGGGCAGCGGGAGGGGGGGCTTCCCCTGGTGGGGATCGCGGGGCTCTTCCCCATCTCCCGGGGACGGGAGCAGCGGCTGTTCAGCCTGGAAGACCGCATCCGGGGGTGCTTCCTCCGGAGCATGAACGGCACGCCCCCCGACTTCGACAGCGAGGGGCTCCTGGCGCTGTCGGCCTACATCACCTGGCTGTCCATGGGGCAGAGGGTGGGGGAGGCGCCCCCGTGGCGGGGCACCAACCGGATCCACCCCGATTCCCTCGTCGCCATCGCCTCGCTGGACCCCGCCCGGGGGAAGGCCCTCTTCCTGGAGAAGTGCTCGGCCTGCCACCAGGAGGACGGGCAGGGGGTGGCCATCCTGGTCCCCCGGCCGGGACCCCTGTGGGGGCCCCAGTCGTGGAACGACGGCGCCGGCATGGCCCGGGTCTACACCGCCGCCGGCTTCATCCGCTACGCCATGCCCATGACCGCGCCCGGCAGCCTGAGCGACGAAGAAGCCCAGCAGATCGCGGCCTACATCAACTCCCAGGACCGCCCCGCCTACCCGAACAAGGCCGAGGACTTCCCCAACGGAGCCCCGGCGGACGCGGTCTACTATCCGCGTTATCCGAAGAACCCGCTGCGGAAGTAGCGGGGCGGCCCGGGTGGCCGATGCTCAGCCCCGGTGCGACAGGATCTGCCCCAGCACCTTCTGGGCGTAGCTCTTGTCGCAGTCTACCTTGTTGCGTGTGGCGGTCACCTCGACCTTCGTGCCGCTGCCGTCCTGGTCGACGCTGGCCTTGACGGTCAGGTCGCCCTGGGTGCCCTGGAGCTCGTAGCCCCCCGACTCGGTCTCCGTCTTGGTGACCGTGATCCCCAGGTCATCGAAGGCCGAGCGCGTCCCCCCCGACACGGTGGCCACGCTGGCGTCCACCGCCGACGACGCCGTCTGGTCATTCACGTAGGCGGCTGCCCCGGCGCCGGCGGCCGACCCCGCGGCCGCGGCGCAGCCGGCTGGCAGGGTGAGGGTGGCGACGACCAGGGCGGGTCGGATCCAGCGAGCGATATCCTTCATGGTTGCACCTCCAGTTCGGGCGATTCCTTCCGCCCCCGAGGGGCAGATTCCCGGCCGCGCCGGCGCGCCGCCTCCCCCGCCCGGGCCCCACCCTTGCAGGCCCTCCCGGGCATCCTATTCCCACCAGGAGGTGCCCATGGACGCACGGGATGCACGCACGGAAGAAGAGCCGCGGGAGCAGCGTCCCCCCAGTGCTCTCACCGCCCTCGACCGGGCGCCCACGCCAGCCGAGAAGGTGACCGAGGCGTCGGAGGAGTCCTTCCCCGCCAGCGACGCCCCGGGGTGGGTGGGCGGGTCCGCCACGCCCTCCAGCGACCGGGACGTTGGATAGGGCTTTCCCCTAGGGCTCCAGCGCCTCGAGCAGCTCCGCCATGCGCACGTCCCACGGGTCGGCCGAGGCGTCGTCCGGGTCCGGCTCCGGGTGCTTCTGGGGGGTCTCCAGCACGAGGGGCACCCCCCGGCTGCGGCGGTCGGCCAGGAGCCAGCGGAACGGCTCCACGCCGATCTCTCCTTCCCCCAGGAGGCGGTGCCGGTCGAGGTTGGAGCCCAGGGCGCCCTCGCTGTCGTTGAGGTGGAAGAAGGAGGGGGGCTCGCCCGTGGCCTCCTCGAACGCGTCCAGCACCGACGCCAGCGCCTCGGGCGACGAGGCGATGTCGTGGCCGGCGGCGAAGAGGTGGCAGGTGTCCAGGCCGTAGCCCGCCCGGCTCCGGAGCCCCTCGGGGATCCGCTCCAGCACGGCCCCCAGCTCCTCGGGCGTGCGGCCGAAGGTGCTGCCCGCCCCCGCGGTGTTCTCGATCCAGAGGCGCGTGCCCTCCTCCACGCCCTCCAGCGCCCCCACCATCGCCCGGGCCACCCGCTCCGCGGTGGCGTCCAGGGCGTCGCCGGACGAGCCGGGATGGAAGCACACGCCGCCCACCCCAAGGAGCGTGGAGCGCTCCATCTCCTTGGCGAGCCCCCCGGCCGCCCGCTCCCACTGGGCCGGCTTGGGGGTGGCGCCCCCCACGATGTAGGAGGCGTGGATCATCACGTCGCCGGCGCGGATGCCCGTCTCGTCCAGGGCCTGGTGGAAGCGTTCCACCCGCTCGGGGCGGATGCCGCTCTTGTCGTTGTAGAACTTGGGGATGGCGCTGAAGGCCTGGAGGGTGCGGAAGCCGGCGGCGGCGGCACGGCGCACGGCCATGTCGATGCCTCCGGCGTCGACGGTGTGGGATCCGAAGAGGTGCTTCACGGCGTCGTGGGCTCGGGTGCGTGGCTCGGGCGAGAGCGCCCGCTCCCGAAACATGCGCAGACGCCGGGAGTACCGCGAGGCGGCCCCCCCGCGTGCCTTGCCTGGCACGGGCGTTGCCCGCTCAAGGGGGTGTTTCCCATGTTGGGAGCCCGTTTTCCAGAATCCAGGGCCTTTCCGCTCCACTGAAGGAGAGACTCCATGCGTAGCGCACCCGTCCTCGCCCTCGCGGCGCTGGTCCTCGCCGGCTGCTCCGGGAACAACCCTCCCGAAGCGCCGACGCCGCCCCCCGCGGCCCAGCCCTCCAATCCTCCCGCCAACCCTCCCGCTGCCATGCGCACCACCATGGCCGGCGTGTACACGGCCGACCAGGCGAAGGAGGGTGAGCAGGTGTTCACCGAGGTCTGCTCCGCCTGCCACAGCCCCGGCGAGTTCAACGGAAGCTCGTTCATGTCCGAGTGGGGCGGGCGCACCGCGGACAACCTGTACGGCTACGTAAGCACGAACATGCCCGACGACGCGCCCGGCAGCCTGAAGGCGTCCGAGTACGCGGCCGTGGTGGCCTACATGTTCCAGCTCAACAACTTCCCCACGGGCTCGACCCCGCTGCCCGCCGATCTGGACGCCCTGGAGCAGATCCGCATCCAGAGCAGCCGGTAGCCTCGGAGGCGCGGCTGGCCGACCTGAAGGCGCTGCGGGAGAGCCTCCTCTCCGGGGCCGTTTCCCCGCTGGAGCTCGTCGACGACGCCCTCGCTCGCGCGGAGGGCCTCGGCGGCGAGCTTCGTGCGTTCATCACCGTGGACGCCGACGGCGCCCGGGAGGCGGCTCGCCGGGCCGAGGAGGCCCTCGCCCGGGGGGATGCCGTGGGGCCCCTCCATGGCATGCCCGTGAGCGTGAAGGACCTGGTGCGCACCCAGGGGATGCCCACGACGGCCGGCTCCCGCGCCCTGGGCGACGAGATGCTCGGCGACCGGGACGCCCCCCTGGTCCGGCGGCTCCGCCGCGCCGGGGCGGTGGTGTTCGGCAAGACCAACCTCAACGAGTTCGCCTACGGGGTCACGGGCGAGAACGGGTGGTACGGGCAGATCCTGAACCCGTGGGACCGGGGTCGCATGCCCGGCGGCTCCAGCGGCGGGTCGGCGGCGGCCGTGGCGGCGGGCATCGGCGTGGCCTCGGTGGGCACCGACACCCGGGGGTCCATCCGCATCCCGGCCTCCTGCTGCGGCATCACGGGCCTCAAGCCCACCCGGGGCCTCGTCCCCCTGGAGGACGTGTTCCCCCTGAGCGCCACGCTGGACCACGCCGGCCCCATGACCCGGAGCGTCGCCGACGCCGCCGTGCTCCTGGACGTCCTGGCCGGCGACCCGGAGGGCGCGGCCCGCCACGCCGCCGCCGTGGAGGAGCCGGTGGAGGGGCTCCGGGTGGGGCTGTGTCCCTTCTACTTCAGCGACGTGGACGGGGAGGTGGAGGCGGCGGTGCGCGCCGCCATCGACGTCCTGGCCGACGCGGGGCTCGAGGTAGTGGAGGTGGACGTGCCCGAGTTGGAGGGCAGCCTCGAGGCGTCGGCCGTCATCACCGCCGCCGAGGCGCTCGTGGTCCACGACGAGCGGGTGCGGGCCCGGGAGGGCGACTACGGGCCCGCCATGCTGTCGCGCCTGGTGAAGGGCTACGACCTCTCGGCGCTGGACCTGGCCCGGGCGTTCCGGGTCCGGGACGCCCTGGTGGCCGCGTACCGGCGGGTGTTCCGCGACGTGGACGTGATGGTGGGGCCGACGCTGCCAGGCCTTCCCGCGCCGGTGGGGAGCGCCACCATGCGGGTGGGCGGCGGCCGGGAGGAGGGGGTGGTGAACGCCTCGTGCCGCCTCATGGCACCCCAGAACATGACGGGCACCCCGGCCCTCTCGGTGCCGTGCGGCTTCTCGGCGGGGGGGCTGCCCATCGGGCTCCAGATCTGGGCGGCGCCGGAGGACGACGACGTGGTGCTGACGGTGGGGGGCGCCTGGCAGCGCCTCACCGAATGGCACCGGCCGCGGCCGCCCGGCACGGACTGAGCCGCCGGGCCGCCGCGGCCGGTGCCGCGGTGCAGGAGGAGAGAGGGGGCTAGCGCCCCATCCCCCGCTGGGCGCTGGGCGGCAGGAGCCCGTTCAGGCGCAGGTACATGGCCTGCTGGCTGTAGTGGTCGCCCAGGTCCTCGCCCAGGGACACCAGGATGAACGCCTTGGACACCTTGCGGCCGCCGAAGAAGTCCACCTGGTCGGTGAGGTTGCTGGTCTTCACGGCGTCCAGGGCCTTCTGGCAGTAGTCGAAGGATGCCTTGAGGGCCTCGACCATGTCTTCCTTGTCGGCGTCGTTGGCCACCCGCACGTCGGACGGCGGCGCGCCGCCGGCCAGCTTCGAGCACATGAAGCCGTTGGAGCCGGCGATGTGGGCCACGATCTCGCCGAACGTGCGCTGGTCGTCCGTGGGCTTGAAGCCGTACTTCTCCTTCGGCATCTCCTGGGCGGCGCCCACCATGTTGCGGGCGTACTGGCTCACGATTCCGCGCACCGCGGCCACCGTGGGGTCGTCGTCCTTGTGCATCCCGGCGCCGCCGCCCATCTGGGCAGAGGCCGGCGCCGTCCATACCAGGAGGGCGGCGAAGGGGAGGAGCGAGCACAGCGAGCGAAGACGGTACATCCTGCACCTCCTGCGGTGTTGGCGCGCGGTCACGGGCGTCACGAGCATGGGCCCGCCG
The DNA here is from genome assembly GCA_963720485.1 of uncultured Gemmatimonadales bacterium. GTDB lineage: Bacteria > Gemmatimonadota > Gemmatimonadetes > Longimicrobiales > Gaopeijiaceae > MFD05684-c1. Next base: position 2,552,711 of record OY970395.1, on the reverse strand, counting down.
GGCTCCCAAGTTTCGGAAGGCGTCGGCGTAGCCGCAAGCGGCCCTCCCCAGGCCTCCGGTCAGGCCCGGGTCGGCGCGCCTTCCGAGGCCGATCCCACCAGCCGGGCGTACTTGGCCAGAACGCCGGTGGGGTAGCGGGGCGGCGGCGGCGCCCATCCGGCCCGCCGTGCGTCGAGGTCGGCATCGACGTCGATGGTCCCTTCCTCCACGTCCAGGCGGATGGTGTCGCCGTCCTCCACCAGGGCGATGGCGCCGCCCACCGCGGCCTCGGGCGCCACGTGGCCCACCATGAAGCCGTGGGTGGCCCCGCTGAAGCGGCCGTCGGTGACCAGGGCGACGCTCCCGCCCAGCCCCTGGCCCACCAGCGCGGCGGTGACGGCCAGCATCTCTCGCATGCCGGGGCCGCCCCGGGGCCCCTCGTAGCGGATCACCACCACGTCGCCGGGGGCGAAGGCCCCCGCCTGCACCGCCTCGAACGCCTCCTCCTCCGAGTCGAACACCCGGGCGGGCCCCTCGTGCACCCGCTTGTCGTGACCGGAGAGCTTGATGACGCACCCCTCGGGGGCCAGCGAGCCGCGCAGGACGGCGATGCCGCCCCGGTCCTTGAGGGGGCGCTCCAGCGGGCGGATCACCTCCTGCCCAGGGGTTTCCCGGGCACCGTCGGCCTCCGCCGCCAGCGTCCGGCATGACACGGTGGGGCGGTCCTGGACCAGCCCCGCCTCCAGGAGACGCTTCAGCAGGAGCCGCGTCCCGCCGGCCGCCGCCATGTCGGGGGCGGTGAAGCGCCCCCCGGGCTTCAGGTCGGCGAGGACGGGCGTGCGGGCGCTCACCACGTCGAAGTCCTCGAGACCGAAGGGCACGCCCACCTCCTGGGCGATGGCCAGGAGGTGGAGGACGGCGTTGGTGGAGCCGCCGGTGGCGGCCACCGACGCAGCGGCGTTCTCCAGGGCCGCCAGGTCGATGATGTGGCTGGGGCGCACGTCCTCCTCCAGGAGGCGCATCACGAGCTCGCCGCAGCGGTACGCCTCGTCGTCCTTGGCCGGATCCACCGCCGGCACGTCGTTGGCGCCCATAGGCGAGATCCCCAGCACGGTCATGGCCACGGCCATGGTGTTGGCGGTGAACTGGCCGCCGCACGCCCCGGCGCCGGGGCAGGCGCCGTTCTCCAGCTCCCGCAGATCGTCCTCGCTCATGAGCCCCGCCGCGCAGGCGCCCACGCCCTCGAACACGTCCTGGATGGTGACCGGCTTGCCGTGGAAGCTCCCGGGGAGGATGCTGCCGCCGTAGAGCATGAGGGAGGGGAGGTCGAGGCGGGCCAGGGCCATGACGGTACCCGGGATGGTCTTGTCGCACCCCGACAGCGCCACCACCGCGTCGAAGAGGTGGCCCCGCACCACCAGCTCGATGGAATCGGCCACCACCTCCCGGGACACCAGCGACGCCCGCATCCCCTCCGAGCCCATGGCGATGCCGTCCGACACGGTGATGGTGTTGAACTCGATGGGGGTGCCGCCGGCGGCCCGCACGCCCTCCTTCACCTTCTCCGCCAGGCGCCGCAGGTGCAGGTTGCAGGGGGTGACCTCCGTCCACGTGTTGGCCACCGCCACCAGGGGGCGGGCCAGGTCCTCGTCGGTGAGGCCGGTGGCCTTGAGCATGGCCCGTGCGGGGGCCCGGGAGGGACCCTTCTTGATGGCGTCGCTCAGCATGGCGTGCGATTCCTTCGGGGGAGGGACATCGTGGGGTCCGGAGCCTGAGACAAGGAGCGGGGGTGGAGATCCTGGTGTTCGGGGCGGGGGCCATGGGCAGTCTCATCGGCGGGTGCCTCGCCCGCAAGCACGCGGTGACGCTGGTGGCTCGCCGCGACCACGTGGAGGCGGTCCGGAGCCGGGGCCTGCGGGTGCGGGGAAGGACCGAGCTCACCGCCCATCCCCGGGCGGTGGACGACGTGGAGGACGTGGAGGCGGCCCCGGACCTGGTCATCCTCACCGTGAAGAGCTACGACACGGCCGCCGCGGTGGAGGCCCTGCGCCCCTTCTGGGACCGGGCCCTCTTCCTATCCCTGCAGAATGGCCTGGGCAACCTGGAGACGGTGGCCGCCCGGGCCGCCCGCGTCCTGGGGGGCATCACCTACAACGGGGTCACCTTCGTGGCGCCGGGGGAGGTGGACCACGCCGGCGAGGGCGACACCGTGCTGGGGCCCTTCCACGGCACCGGCGAGGAGGACGCCCGGGAGGTGGCGGCCGAGCTCGAGGCGTGCGGCCTGTCGGCCAGCGTGGTGGACCCCATCGGCCCCACCCTCTGGACCAAGGCCGTGGTGAACGCTTGCTTCAACCCCCTCACCGGGCTGCTCCGGGCCACGAGCGGGGCCCTGGACACGAGCCCGTGGCTCCAGGAGGCGTCGGCCCTGGTGGTGGCCGAGGCGGTGGCGGTGGCGGCAACCCGGGGCGTGACCCTGGACGAGGTGGCGCTGCTGGAGCGGGTGGGGGAGGTGGCCCGGGCCACGGCGCGGAACCGCTCCAGCATGCTCCAGGACCTGGAGCGGGGGCGGCGCACCGAGATCGACGCCATCAACGGCGCCATCGCCCGCATGGGGGAGGAGGCGGGCGTCCCCTGTCCGGTGAACCGCGTGCTGACCCTCCTGGTGAAGGAGGCGGAGGGTCAGCGCTCGTCCCACTCCCGGTAGCCGGGCTTCACCCGGGCCCGGGTCGCCTGCTCGAAGGCGTAGGCCAGCCCCAGGAGCCGGCCCTCGGTCCACTTCCCGCCCATGAAGGAGAGGTTCACGGGCAGGCCGTGCACGTAGCCCATGGGCACGCTTACGTTGAGGTTGCCGCTCACGGCGGCCAGCGTCGAGCTCTCGCCGCTCACCGCGTCGCCGTTCACCAGGTCGGTCATCCAGGCGGGGCCCGCCGTGGGCGCCACCAGGGCGTCCAGCCGGTGCTCCTTCAGCACCGCGTCCAGCCCCAGCTCGCCGGCGAAGCGCTTGCTGGCGGCCAGGGCGTCCCGGTACGCCTGCTCGCTGAGGGGCCCCTTGGCCTCGGCGCGCAGGAAGAGGTCCTGCCCGAACCAGGGCATCTCCTGGTCGGCGTGGTCTTCGTTGAACTGGATGGCGTCGGCCAGGGTGGCGATGGGCACGCCGCTCCGGGTGGCCAGGTACGCGTTCAGGTCGGCCTTGAACTCGTAGAGGAGCACCTCCCACTCGGGGTCACCGATCTCGCCGAAGTGGGGCACGTCGGCGGGGTCCACCAGCACGGCGCCGGCGTCCTGGAGTGCCTTCAGCGCCTCCTGGAAGACGCGCTCCTCGGGTGCGCCCATCTGCATGAGGTTGTGGGCGACGCCGATGCGGGCCCCCCGCAGCGCGCCCGGGTCCAGGAAGGCAGTGTAGTCGGCGGCGATGTTGCCCCGGGCGGCGGCCGTGGCCTCGTCCCTGGGGTCCACCGCGGCCATGACGTTCAGGAGGGCGGCGGCGTCGGCCACCGTGCGGGCCATGGGGCCGGCCGTGTCCTGGCTGTGGGCGATGGGCACGATGCCGGCCCGGCTGACCAGGCCCAGGGTGGGCTTCACGCCCACCACCCCGTTGGCGTTGGAGGGGCACACCACCGAGCCGTCGGTCTCGGTGCCGATGGCGATGGCCGCCAGGCTCGCCGCCACCGCCGCGCCCGAGCCCGAGCTGGAGCCGCACGCGTTGCGGGGGAGCACGTACGGATTCTTCACCAGGCCACCCCGGCCGCTCCACCCGCTGGTGGAGTTCGCCGAGCGGAAGTTGGCCCACTCGCTCAGGTTGGCTTTGCCCAGGATGACCACCCCGGCCTCCCGGAGCTGGGCGGCCACGGACGAGTCCTTTGCCGCGGGCTCGCCCACCAGGGCCAGGGAGCCGGCCGACGTCTGCATGCGGTCGCCGGTGTCCAGGTTGTCCTTGATGAGAACCGGGATGCCGTGAAGGGGGCCCCGGGCCTGCCCCCGGGCCCGCTCGGCGTCGAGGCGGTCTGCGATGTCCAGGGCGTCGGGGTTCAGCTCGATGACCGAGTTGAGGCGCGGCCCGTCCCGGTCCAGGGCCCGGATGCGCTCCAGGTACGCCTCGGCGATCTCCCGGGCCGTGGCGCGGCGCGACTTCATCATGTCCTGGAGCTCGGCCGCGGTCTTCTCCTCCACCTCCTGGGCCAGCCCCCGGAGGGGCGGCACGGGACTCGCGGGCGGGTGGGGCGTCATGGCCGAGGCGTCCTTTTCGGCGAGAAGGAGGGCGCCGCTGGCGGCGCCGAGCTCGAGGAACCGTCTGCGTCGCATCGTCAACTCGTGCGGGAGGAGAGGAGGCGTGATCGATATCGTCCGGGCCCCAGGATCCGTCAAGGCCCGTGGCGGCCCGCCCGAGGCCGTGGCATGATGGATCCGCACCCCGTTCCGACAGCCCGACGCCCCCCCGCACGGACGCTCACACCATGACCGACCTCCCTCCCTCCGATCCGGTCCTCGAGGCCGCCGCCCGCTGGCGGGAAGCCGACCACGCCGTGGCGCTGGCCACCGTGGTGCGCACCTGGGGCTCCTCGCCGCGCCAACCCGGCAGCCAGCTCGCCGTGAACGACGCCGGCGAGTTCGTGGGCTCCGTGTCGGGGGGGTGCGTGGAGGGCGCCGTCATCCAGGAGGCCGAGGACGTCCTCCAGGGGGGCGCGCCCCGCCGCCTGGAGTACGGCGTGAGCGACGAGAAGGCGTGGTCGGTGGGGCTGGCGTGCGGCGGACGGGTCGAGGTGTGGCTGGAGAAGGTCGACGGCGAGATCCTGGACGCGCTCCACGCCGCCCGCTCGGTGGGGGCCGCCGCGGTGGTGGCGACCCGGCTGCGGGACGGCGCCCGCCGGGTCCTGCGCCCCCTGGCCAGGGACCCCTTCGGGCCGGGCGACCCGGGGCTGGAGGGCGAGGCCCTGGAGGAGGCCGCCCGGGCGGCGGTGCTGGACGACACCTCCCGCACCGTGGAGCTGGAGGGAGAGGAGGTGTTCCTCCAGGTGCACAATCCGCCGCTGCGCATGGTGGTGGTCGGGGCCGTGCACGTGGCCCAACCCTTGGCGGCCATGGCCGCGCTGGCGGGCTTCGACGTCACCGTGGTGGACCCCAGGAAGGCGTTCGCCACCGAGGCCCGCTTCCCCGGCGTGCACCTGGTGGGCGCGTGGCCCGGGGAGGCTCTGGAGGCGCTGGCCCCCGACCACCGCACGGCCGTGGTGACCCTCACCCACGAGCCCCGCCTGGACGATCCGGCGCTGGAGGTGGCGCTCCGCAGCGACGCCTTCTACGTGGGCGCCCTCGGGAGCCGCCGGACCCAGGCCAAGCGCACCGAGCGCCTGCGGGAGCGGGGCTTCGACGACGACGCCCTGGCCCGCATCCACGGCCCCGTGGGGCTGGACATCGGAGCCCGCACCCCCGCTGAGATCGCCGTGGCCATCCTGGCCCAGGTGGTGGAGCGGCTGCGGGGGTGAGGGCGGCCCGGTGAGGGTCGCCGCCCTGGTGCTGGCGGCGGGGCGCTCCACGCGCATGGGGGGAGCCAACAAGCTCCTCGAGCCGGTGGGGGGGCGGCCCATGGTCGCCCGGGCCGTGGAGACGCTGACGGCCGTCCCCGGCGTGGCGCCCGTGCTGGTCGTCACCGGACACCGGGGGGGCGCGGTGGCCGCGGCGCTGGAGGGGCTGGCCGTGCGCCGGGTGCACCACCCCGGCCACGCAGAGGGCATGGGGACGTCGCTGGCCGCCGGCGCCGCCGCCCTGGCGGAGCTCGACCCTCCCGCCGACGCGGCGCTGGTGGCCCTGGGGGACATGCCGGGGGTGCGCCCCGGCGACGTGGCTGCCCTGGTCGCGTCGCTCCGGGCCGATCCGGGGCGGGGGATCCGGGTGCCGGTGCACGGCGGCCGGCGCGGCCACCCCGTCCTCTTCGCCGCCCGCTTCTTCCCCGAGCTCCGGCACCTGACCGGCGACGCCGGCGCCCGCCGCGTACTGGACGCCCACCCGGACGAGGTGGTGGAGGTGCCGGCGGAGGGGGCCGGTGTGCTCCTCGACGTGGATACCCCCGCCGCCCTCGAAGCGCTGCGCTCCGGCCCACCTCTGCCCATATTGCGGAGCCCCGGGGGCAGCGGCCCCCTCGGGGAGACGGACCCTTGAGCCGCGGTTGCGGGAGGTCTCCATGCCCATGTTCTCTCTCCGGATCAACGGCGAGCGCCACCAGGTCGAGGCGCCCGATGCCATGCCTCTCCTCTGGGTCGTCCGTGACCTGATCGGACTCACGGGAACGAAGTACGGCTGCGGCGAGGGGCTGTGCGGCGCCTGCACGGTTCACCTCGACGGCACCCCCGTGCGCTCGTGCCGGACCCCCGTGTCCCGGGTGGGCGACCAGGAGGTGACTACCATCGAGGGGCTCGGCGAGGGGAAGCTCCACGCCCTCCAGCGGGCCTGGATCGCCGAGGAGGTGCCCCAGTGCGGCTACTGCCAGGCGGGGCAGCTCATGAGCGCGGCCGCGCTGCTGGCGGCGACGCCCGAGCCCACGGACGCCGACATCGACGGCGCCCTGCGGGGCAACATCTGCCGCTGTGGCACCTACCAGCGCATCCGGGCCGCCGTCCACCGCGCCGCGAAGGAGGGCTGAGCCATGACGCGCATCCGGAAGCTCGACCGGCGCGAGTTCCTCAAGCTAGGCGCCACCGCGGGCGGGGGCCTCCTCCTGGGCGTGGCCTTCTCCGGACCGGCGGCCGAGGCGGCCGTCCTGGGGCTGGACGGCGCCCCCGACGGGTTCCAGCCCAACGCCTTCGTCCGGGTCGACCCCGACGGCGGCGTCACGATCTGGCTGGGGAAGGCCGACATGGGGCAGGGGGTGCGCACCACCCTTCCCATGATCGTGGCCGACGAGCTGGACGCCGACTGGCGCAGGGTGACCGTCCTCCAGGCCGACGCCCACCCCAACAAGTACGGCCGCATGATGACCGTCGGCAGCGGGAGCGTGCGCAACGGGGCGTGGATGGACCTGCGCCGGGCGGGCGCCGCCGCCCGGGCCATGCTGGTGGCCGCCGCCGCCACGCGCATGGGGGTGCCGGCCTCCGAGCTGACCACGTCGCAGGGCACGATCATGCACCGGGGGAGCGGCCGGACGCTGGGCTACGGCGACCTCGCGGCGGCCGCCGCGGCGCTGCCGGTGCCCCAGGATCCGCCCCTCAAGGCACGGAGCGACTGGCGCCTCATGGGGACCCCGGTGCCCTTGCTCGACACCGCCGACAAGGTCACGGGCCGGGCCACCTACGGCATCGACGTGCGCGTGCCGGGGATGCTCTTCGCCACGGTGGTGAAGCCGTCGATCCTGGGGGGCTCGCTCCCCTACATCGACGCCAGCGACCCCCGCCAGATCCCAGGCGTGCGCCACGTGGTGCCCATCGCCTCGGGGGCCGCGGTGGTGGCCACCAACACGTGGGCGGCGTTCGAGGGCGCTGCCGCCATGGGCGCCCCTTCAGCGGGCTCCTTCCGCATGAGCAGCGACGACATCTCCCGCCACCACCACCAGCTCCTGGACGGCGACGCGGTGGTGGCCCGCTCGGAGGGCGACGCGGCGGCCGCGCTGGCCCGGGCGTCCCGCACCGTGGAGGCCGTCTACGAGGTGCCCTACCTCGCACACGCCACCATGGAGCCGATGAACTGCACCGCCCACGTCACCGCCGACCGCTGCGAGGTGTGGGCGCCCACCCAGAACCCACAGGGCGCCCAGGCCAGCGCGGCCCGCATCACCGGGCTGCCCCTGGAGAAGGTCACCGTCCACGTCACCTACCTGGGGTGCGGCTGGGGCCGGCGCGGCCTCACCGACTACGTGGACGACGCGGTGGAGACGTCGAAGAAGGTGGGGGCGCCGGTGCAGGTCCTGTGGACCCGGGAGACTGACATGCACAACGACGCCTACCGGCCCGGCTCGGTCATCCGCTTCCAGGGTGCCGTCGAGGGCGGGCGCATCGGCGCCTTCCGCGCCCGGGTGGCCGGCCCTCCCCTGGGCGTCACCGACCAGGGTGGCCGCACCCCCAGCGGCCCCGACAGGAATGCCGTGGACGGCGTGGTCTCCATGACCTACGCCATCCCCGACCTCCTGGTGGACTACTGCCGCTCCGACGTCCAGGTGCCCACCGGCTACTGGCGTTCGGTGGGCCCCTCGGGGAACTGCTTCATGGTGGAGGGCTTCGTCGACGAGCTGGCCCACGCGGCCGGGCAGGACCCCCTGGCCTTCCGCCTGGCGCACCTGGACCACCATCCCCGCATGAAGCACGCGCTGGAGAAGGTGGCCGCCATGGCGAGGTGGCAGGACGGCGCCCCGGCGGGGCGGGCCCGGGGCATCGGCATCGTGGAGGACAAGGGCGGCATCGTGGCGCAGATCGCCGAGGTCTCGCTGGACGGCGACCAGGTGCGGGTGCACCGGGTCTGGTGCGCCGCCGACTGTGGGACGGTCATACACCCCGGCGTGGTCGACGCCCAGATCACGGGCTCCATCGTCGGCGGCCTCACCGCCGCCCTCTACGGCGAGATCACCATCGAAGGCGGCCGGGTGGTCCAGGACAACTTCGACACCTACAAGATGCTGCGCATGAACGAGATGCCCCGCATCGAGGTCCACCTGGTGCCCAGCACGGAGGAGCCCGGTGGGGTGGGGGAGCCCGCCCTGCCCCCCATCGCGCCGGCCGTGGCCAACGCCCTCTTCGCCCTCACGGGCAAGCGGATCCGCCGCCTCCCCATCCGCCTGGCGGAGGCCGAGGCGGCCTCCGTGGGAGGCGCCGGAAGGGGCTGAGCCGCTCCCTACCTCGCCGGATCGGGGCCCGGGGCGGCATGCCGGTCCGGCCGCTGCACCGCGCCGCTCCAGTCGCCCACGACCTCCTGGGCGCGAAGCACGTGGCGCTGGGTGGTGGCCGGCCAGCCCGGCTCCAGCCGCCGGAAGGGCTCCCGGGCGAGGCGCAGGAGCGCGCAGGCCCGGTAGAGCCGCACCTCCCGCTCCGGTGGCGGACGTCGTGCGAGGCGCAGGTATCCCCCCACGATCGCCTTGCCCGCCCGTTCCGCCACCCCCTGGGGGAGCTTCCCCCGCAGGACCAGCGCGTCCAGGTGGGCCAGGACCGTCCCCAGGTCGCGGGCGGGACGCCCCCGGCACGCACGGTCCACCTCCAGGATGGCCACCCTGTCGCCGGCCAGGAGGATCCGTTTCGGCGTCAGGTGGCCGTGGACGACCCCGCCCTCCAGGGGAACGTCCAGGAGGCGCCGGGTCATCTGGTCGGCCAGGGGGCCCAGCCGCCCGGTCGTCTCGGGGGCCAGACGGGAGAGATCGACGGCCAGCCGTCGCACCATCTGGGTCTCCGAGGCCCGGGTGCAGTGGGGCACCGACCCCGGGTCCAGGCCATGGAGCTCGGCGAGAGCGGCTCCCACCATCTCCAGCATGATGGAGGGGAGTCCCGGGTTGCCCAGGGCGGAGCGGAGCGTGCGGCCGTGGAGCCAGGCGGAGGCGAGGGCGTGGTCCCGGGAGGACGAGCCCAGGAGCGAGGGGAGGAGGAGGATCTCCCTGGAGGGGAGCATCCGGGCGTTCCAGTACGCCGGCCCGAAGCGGAAGCCTTCGAGGATCTTCAGGGACGCCACGGGCCGCCCGTCCACGTCGGCCCGCCCCACCCACCAGCACCCCGGCTCGTAGTCCACGGTGTGGACCGCCTCCACGTCGGCACCGAGCCCCGGGAGCAGGGGCGCCATCGCCGTGGACGGCCGCTCGTGGAGGTCGGCCAGGAAGGGGAGGACCGGATCCCGGGGAAAGATCCTCACCCGGAGGCCCTCGTCTCGCCACCTGCCCCCGTCCGGGTCGTCGGGGGGCTCGTCCTCCGGCCACCGGCTGGCCGCTCTCGCCACGGCTTCGGCGTGGACGAGCACCCGGCCCCCCCGCCGGTGGAAGGCGAAGAGTGCGACAGCCTCCTTGCCGGGCGTGTACCGGAGCCGGACCAGCTCTCCGTCCTCCAGGTCCTGCTCCGGCGCCCGGGCCTCCACCAGCGCGCAGAAGAGGTCGGGATCGAGAATCACGGACACCCCCAGGAGCTCTCGCTCCCTGCCCACGATCCGGTCCCGGGCGTCCCTGTCGCTCACACGCATCCTCCCGATCCGCGGGGTCGGCGGTGGGGGGCACACGAAATCGCCGGGCAGCCCTCGACTCAGGAGTCGCTGGCGGCCCGGCGGACGTGACGTGCGTGGTAGTCCCGTAGCTCTGCGTCGCCGCCTTTCGGCGGGTTTGCTCTTTTCAGCGCCTCTCCCACCGCATCGCCGGCCCGTCGGCCGGCACGATCGGAAATGGCATCTTGTACCCTCAGGCGTCTGCAGGAGGCGTGCCGGGGGCGTCGCCCCCCATGTGCACGCGAGGCAGCCGCACGGTGAACGTGCTCCCCTTGCCGGGGGTGCTCTCCACCCCCACCTCGCCACCCAGGAGGCGGGTCAGGTCCTTCACCAGGCTGAGGCCGATCCCCACGCCCCCCTCCTTGCGGGTGCGGGGGTCGTCGAGCTGGTGGAAGGGAAGGAAGATCTCCTCCAGGCGGTCCCCGTCGATGCCCACACCCGTATCCTGGACCCGGAAGACGACCCCCTCCGGGGCCGACGCCAGCTCCAGCCGTACCGTCCCCTTCTCGGTGTACCTGATGGCGTTGGTCACCAGGTTGATGAGGATCTGGGCGAGCTTCTTCTCGTCCGTGACCAGGGAGAGGGGCTCCTCGGACAGGCTCAGCTCGAGCGCCAGCTCCTTCCGCTCCGCCAGCGAGCGGGCCAGCGCGACCACCTCCCGTGCCACCCGGGCCGGGTCGATCTCCTCCCGCTCCACCCGCTCCCTCTCCCCCTCCAGCCGGGCGAACACCATGAGCTGGTCGATGAGCCGGGTGAGGTGCATGGCCGTGCGGTTGATGGAGGCCACGTGGCTCGCCTGGTCCGGCGTCAGGGGACCGCTGATCTCCTCCTCCAGGATCCCGGCGTAGCCCACGATGGCCGACAGGGGTGTGCGCAGCTCGTGGGACACCACCGCGAGGAAGTCCGACTTGGCGCGGTTGGCCTCCTGGGCCAGGCGGAAGAGGCGGGCGTTCTCGATGGCGATGCACGCCCGCCGCACCACCTCCGACGCCAGGTCCAGGTCGGCCTTCTGGTAGCGCACCGAGGGGTCGCAGGAGAATACCGTCACCACGCCCCACGGCAGCGTGCCGGCGTGGAGCGTGATCATCATGAGGGAGGTGGGCTGGATGGTGTGGCACAGCTGGAACCACTCGTCCTCCGCCGCCGCGTCCGTGAGCCACGCCTCGGTGACCTCCGGCACCAGCTCCGAGCGCCCGGTGCGGAAGACCCGCGCCTCGGGGCTGTTCGAGCGCAGGCGCACGGCCCGCTCCTCCAGCCCCCGGAGGAGGGCCTGGTCCGAGTGGTCTCGGCGGGCGGCCGCCAGGCGCCGCATGGGGCCGTGCTGATCGTCGACGTCCACCAGGCACACGTCCCCCAGCTCGTGGACCATGGCGTCGGCCAGGGCCCGGAGCAGGTCGTCCAGGTCCAGGGTGGAGCCGAAGGCCCGGGTGGCCCGGTCCAGCACCTCGGCGCGGCGGGCCTCCGCCTCGGCCTTGGCCCGAGCGGCCTGCTCCCGGATGAGGGCTCGCTCGCGCTCCTCCGCCTCCTTGCGGTCGGTGATGTCCCGGATGAGGACGAGGAGCGCCGGGGCCCCTTCCCAGGTGGTCTCGGCCACCCGCATCTCGGCCACCAGGGTGTGGCCGCCGCCCTGGACGAGGTCGATCTCGGTGGTCTCGCCGACCGTGGCGGGGAAGCCGAACTCGGTGTCCACGAGGTCTTTGGCCTGCCGGCCGAAGAGGGCGCCACTGGAAGGGTTGGCGAAGAGGATCCGGCCGTCCGGGCTGAGGACGAGGATACCGTCGACGCTCCGCTCCACGATGCTCGTGAAGCGATCGGCGACGGCGGCGAGCTCCCCCCGCGAGGTGCCACGGCTCTTAGTCGGCGCTGGCCCGGGGGGGCTGGGGCGGCGTGGATTCCTGGGCGGGATCCCTGGGTGGCCGCCACCACGAGTCGCTGTACTCGGGCACGCCCCACAGCACCCCCGTCACCTCCGAGAAGGGCGTGTGGATGTGCATGCCGTTGCCGTCGATGGTGAACTCCCGCACGCTCCGCTCGTGGGCCGAGCCCCGCATCTTCAGGATGGCCAGGGCCCGCCGCAGCACACCGAACGTCTCCACGTAGCGGAGCATCAGGATGGAGTCCGTGAGGGTGGAGATGTGGGCCTCGGTCACCGACGGGCCGCCGGCGAGGGAGGGGGTGGTGGCCGTGAAGAGGCCGCACATCTCCCGCTGCTTGAGCGTGGCCGTGAGGTTGATGATGAACTCCCGGTAGCCCCGGATGGGCCCCACCCGCTCCAGGGCGGTGAGGGAGTCGACGGCCACCCGGTTGGGCTTGAACGCCTCGATCTGCTTCTTGGTGAAGACGAGGTGCTCCTCCAGGCTGCGGGCGTGGGGGTAGAAGGTGACCACCTTCAGCGTCTCCTCCCGTTCCATGCGCTCGAAATCGACGCCCCACGCCGCGGCGTTGCGGAAGAGCTGGTCCCGGCTCTCCTCGAAGGCGAAGAGGAGGCAGCGCTCCCCCGCCTGCACGCCCCCCGCCATGAACTGGGTCACGGTGAGGGTCTTCCCCGTCCCGGTGGCGCCCGACACCAGGACGATGGAGTCCCTGAAGAAGCCGCCGCCGCACATCTTGTCCAGGGTGTCGTTGCCGCTGGTCACCCGGACGGTGGACGACGACTGGGTGAGCTCGATTCCCGCCAGGGGGATGACCACGATCCCCCGGTTCCCTGAGATGGTGAAGGGGAACTCGCCGTTCTGGTGGCTCCCGCCCCGGAACTTGAGGATCTCCAGCGTGCGGCGGCGGCGCTCCGCCTCCAGGACGTTCCTCAGGATGACCACGTTGTCGGCCACGAACTCCTCGATCCCGAAGCGCGTGATGCGGCCGTAGTCCTCGGTGCGCTCGGCGGTCATGATGGTGGTGACCCCCAGCTCCTTGAGGGAGGCCACGATCCGGAAGAGCTCGCTCCTGAGCACCATCTCGTCCGGGAAGCGGTCGAAGAGGGCGTTGATGGAGTCGATGGACACCCGGGTGGCGCCCACCCGGTCGATCGCGCTCTTGATGCGCGCGATGAGCGCCTCGAGGTCGTAGTCGCCGGCGATGATCATGCCCTCCCCCGCCCGGGGAGAGGCGTCGACGAAGGTGAGCCGGCCCGCCGCCTCCAGGGCGGGGAGATCCCAGCCGAAGGAGGCGGTGTTCTTGCGGATGTCCTCCGGCGGGTCCTCGAAGGTGACCAGCACGCCGCCGCCCTCTTCCTGCTGGGCGCCGCGGACCAGGAACTGGGTGGCCAGGATGGTCTTCCCGCTCCCCGCCGTCCCCGCCACCAGCGTCACCCGGTTCCGGGGCAGCCCTCCCGCGGCGATGGTGTCGAATCCATCGATCCCCGTGGGGATGCGATCGATCTCGTGCGCGTTGCTGCTATCGGTCATGATCCACGTCGAGGTTGGGGGCTACACGCCGATCACGCCCAGGACCTTCGCCGCGTCGGAGAGGTCTCCGGTGATGCGGCGGCGGGGCAGGGGCGATGTCTTGATGAGCGTCGGCGTGGCGAGGATGCGCTCGTCGTCCGCCCGGGCGGGGTCGGCGATCACGTCGATGATCTCCACCTCACAGGGGTCGCCCAGGTCCTCCGTCAGGCGGCGCAGGTTGTCCACCGCCCGACGGGTGCGGGGCGTGGAGCCGGCCACGAACAGGAGGAACTGGATGGGCTGCCTCGGGCCACTGTCGGTGGCGGGGTCTTCGAGATTCAATGCGTTGGTCCTGGGACAGGGGGCTGTCGCCCAGGGAACGAGGCGGAAGCAGGATTCGTGCCCGGGGCGCCGCCGGGCCGCCACATCATGCCTTGCCAGCCGGGGGCCCGTACCCGAAGGTACGGAACGAGGCCGGGGAGCGCCGGCCGGCGCCCGCGAACGGGAGGGGAAAGGGCTTGGCACAAACGACCAGGGACGACTGGATCGAGGAGGGACTCTCCATCCTCGAGACGGAGGGAGACGCGCTCCTCACCGTCCAGACCCTCTGCCGCCGCGTGGAGCGCACGAAGGGCTCCTTCTACCACCACTTCCATGACCGCGACGGCTTCGTGCAGGCGCTGCTGGAGGAATGGGAGCGGCGCTCCACCGATCGCCTCATCGCCGCGGTGGGGTCGGAGGGGTCGGTCGAGGACCGCCTCCGGCGTCTCAACCACGAGGCCTCCGAGGAGGGCTCGCCTCGCCTGGAGCGCGCCGTGAGGGCGTGGGCTGCCCGGGAGCCGGGGGCGCGGGAGGCCCTCGACCGGGTCGACGGACGCCGCCTCCGCTTCCTGGAGGAGCTGATGGCGGAGCGGATGGGGAAGGGGGAGGCCGCCCGGCGCATGGCCCGGGTGTTCCAGCTCGTGTTTGTAGGAGCCCAGCACCTCGAGCCCCCCTTCACCGGCCCCGAGCTCTACCGCACGTTCCGCTTCCTCGACCCCCTGTTCGACACCCGCCGGAAGGGGTGATCCCTCGTGCCCGCGGCGAAGGCTTGCGCCGGCGACATACCATACGGTATGGTATGGCAGACAGCGGGCGAGCTCCGCCGTTTTCCAGCGTCGACCGAGAGGAGCGTGGACCATGCCTACCCACCGCCCCGTCACGCGCCGCGGCCTCCGCCGGGCGCCGCTCCTGACCTTCCTCGTCCTCCCTACCGGCCTCGCCGCCCAGGAGGCGACGTCACGCCCCCGCACCCTTTGCTGGGACGGCGCGCCCCTGCCCGCGTGCGCCACCTTCCTCGTCACCGAGGTGCAGGGGGTGCTGCCGCTGCTCCGGAGCACCCGCAGCGTGCGCTGGTCCCCGGACTACCCCATCGAAGAGACGCCCTACGAGGAGCGGCTCCAGTGGGAGCTGGGGCTCATGCACAACGTGAGCGAGGACTGGGCCGTGGGCGGCGCGGTGCGCCTCGGCGCCGGCTCCACCGACGTGCTCACGGGGCTCACCGCCCGCGCCCGGCGTTGGCTCGCCCCCGACCTCGGGCTGGACGTGTCGGCGGGCGCCATCTTCCTCGCCGACAACGGCCCCGGCCATTACGGGCGGGCCACGGGGCTCATGGCGGACGCCCGCCTGAACTTCGGCGACGACGTGTACGCGGGCGTGCGCTTCGAGGAGGTGTCTCTGGATCCGTTCCGGGGCAGCGACGGGTCGTACGACCCCGGCGGCCGGCCGGTGGCGGCCTCGATCCTCCTGGGGCTGGGAAGCGAGTGGGCCGTGGGGGGCAGCGCGGTCCTGGGCGCGGCCCTCCTGCTCCTCCTGGCCACGGTCGACTGGGACTAGAGGCGAACGCAGAGGGCCGCGGCCCGACCTGCGGACCGCGGCCCTCCCGCCGCGCACGACGACGCGGCGACGTCAGTACCGGTAGTGCTCCGGCTTGTAGGGCCCCTCCTTCGGCACCCCGATGTAGTCGGCCTGGGCGTCGGTGAGCTCGGTGAGCCCCACGCCCAGCTTCTCCAGGTGCAGCCGCGCCACCTCCTCGTCCAGCTTCTTGGGCAGCACGTACACCTTCCTGCCGTACTCGCCGGCGTTCCTCCACAGCTCGAGCTGGGCCAGCACCTGGTTGGTGAAGCTCGCGCTCATGACGAAGCTGGGGTGGCCGGTGGCGCAGCCCAGGTTGAGGAGGCGTCCCTCGGCCAGCACCATCACGGCGTGGCCGTCGGGGAACGTCCACATGTCGTACTGGGGCTTGATGTTCGTGTGCTGGATGCCCTTGGTCTTCTTCAGGCCGGCCATGTCGATCTCGTTGTCGAAGTGGCCGATGTTGCCGACGATCGCCTTGTCCTTCATGCGGGCCATGTCGGCGGCGGTGATGACGTTGAAGTTGCCGGTGGCGGTGACGAAGATGTCGGCCTCCTCCAGCACGTCGTCCAGCCGCTTGACCTCGTAGCCCTCCATGGCCGCCTGCAGGGCGCAGATGGGGTCGATCTCGGTGACGACCACCCGGGCGCCCTGGCCCCGGAGCGCCTGGGCGCACCCCTTGCCCACCTCACCGAAGCCGCACACCACGGCCACCTTGCCGCCGATCATCACGTCGCTGGCCCGATTGATCCCGTCCACCACCGAGTGCCGGCAGCCGTAGATGTTGTCGAACTTGGACTTGGTGACCGAGTCGTTGACGTTGATGGTGGGGAAGAGGAGGGTCCCCTTGCGCTCCATGTCGTAGAGGCGATGCACCCCGGTGGTGGTCTCCTCGGAGACACCCCGGATGCCCTCGGCCGTGCGGCGCCACCGCTCCGGGTCCTTCGCCTGCCACTCCCGGAGCACGCCCAGGATCACCCCCCACTCCTCGGGGTCCTTGTCCTCGTCGAAGGCCGGCACCTCTCCCGCCTCTTCGAACTCGGCGCCCTTGTGGACCAGCAGGGTGGCGTCGCCGCCGTCGTCCACGATGAGGTCGGGACCCTTGCCGTCGGGCCAGAGCAGCGCCTCCTGCGTGGCCCACCAGTACTCCTCCAGGGTCTCGCCCTTCCACGCGAACACGGGCACGCCCCGGGGCTCGTCGGGGGTCCCGTCGGGCCCCACCACCACGGCGGCGGCGGCGTGGTCCTGGGTCGAGAAGATGTTGCAGCTCACCCAGCGCACGTCGGCGCCCAGGTGGCGGAGCGTCTCGATGAGCACGGCCGTCTGGACGGTCATGTGGAGGGAGCCCATCACCCGGGCGCCCGCCAGGGGGCGCGCCTCGCCGTAGCGCTCCCTCAACGACATGAGGCCGGGCATCTCGTCCTCGGCCAGGGCGATCTCCTTCCGGCCCCACTCGGCCAGGCCCAGGTCCTTCACCTTGAACGGCGGCCGTCCGCCGGCCGCTCCGTCCTTCGTCCGTTCCTTCAGGGTCGCCGTCTCCATGGTCCTCGTCGGTTGGGGTTCTATCGTGCGTCCGTTGTCTTGCGGGCGGTGGCCAGGAACAACAGGGGCCCCGTCGCCTCCGGCCGGGGCGGAAGAGGGACGATGCGCGCCTCCTCCAGCCCCGCCGCTTCCATCCAGGTCAGGAGCCGCTCCTCGGGGAAGCCGGCCCAGATCTGGCCCATCTCCTCCCGCTGGGCCTCTCGCTCGTGGGGCCGCATGTCCACCACCACCAGCCGACCCCCGGGCACCAGGGCCCGGGCCGCTTCGGCCACCGCGCGCCCCGGCTCGGGCACGTAGGCCAGGGCAAGGGAAAGGACGGCCACGTCCAGCACGCCGTCCTCCACGGGGAGCTCCTCCAGCTCGCCCTCCCGGAGCTCCACGCCCTCCAGCCCCTCCAACCGCTGACGCGCCGCCGCGAGCATCTCGGCGGAGCGGTCCACCGCCACCACCCGGGCCACGAAGGGTGCGAGCGCCGCGGACAGGGCGCCCGTGCCGGCACCGAGGTCGCCCACGACCCACCCCGGCTCCAGCAGGCCGAAGAGGGGGAGGAGCTCGGCCCGGGTGCCGTACAGCTCGCCCCGGAGCGCGTCCCAGCGCTCCGCCGAGGCCGAGAAGAAGGCCCGGGAGCGGTCCTGACGGGCGGCCACGACGCTCCTGGCCCGCTCCCGGTCCTCCGCCCAGCCGGGGGAGCCCTCCAGCTCTCCCCGCACCAGCGCCCACAGCTCCTGGGCGTCGGGGGCGAGGTCGCTCACCCGGTAGAAGCGGCTCGTCCCCTCCGAGCGCACGTCCAGCCAGCCGTCGTCGACCAGGATCCTCAGGTGCCGACTGGCCGTGCTCTGGGGCAGCAGCGTGGCCTGGCACACCTCGGAGACCGTGAGCTCGTGGCGCTCCAGGAGGGCCATGAGGCGGGTCCGGGTTGCGTCGCCCAGGGCGCTGAGACGACCGAAGATGGTGGGGCGGGTACTTGTATCCATGTATGCGGATGAAAAGATATAGCTGCCCGCCAGGGACCACAAGGCGGCCGCGGGGGGCTCCCTACGTCGCCGCCGTCCCGGCGACCGCAACGCCGCTCGTGGGGGGCTCCACGGGAATCCGCACCGTGAACGTGCTTCCCCGGCCCGGCGCGCTGTCGACCTCGATGCGCCCCCCCAGGAGGTGGGTGAGGTTCCTCACCACGTTCAGCCCAAGGCCGGCCCCCCCTACCGAGCGGGTGCGGGGCGCCTGCACCTGGCGGAAGGGCTCGAAGATGGAGGCCATCTCGTCCGCGGGGATGCCCACACCCGTGTCCTCGACCCGGAGGACGAGGTGGCCGTCCTCCACGTCGCCGTGGAGGCATACCGTGCCCTGCTCCGTGAACTTCACCGCATTGGCCGTGAGGTGGAGCAGGATCTGCCGCACCATGCGCCCGTCGGTGACCACGGTGACGGGGTGGGGCGGCGGGCGCAGCTCCAGCCGGAGCCCCTCCCTCTCCGCCATGGGGCGCGCGACCGCAGCCACGTCGTCCAGCACCTCGCCCACCTCCGTGGCGACGTGGCGGACCTCGCCGTGATCGGTGTCGGTGCTGATGAAGAGGAGGATCTGGTCGATGAGGCCCAGGAGCGACTCGGCGTTGCGCTGCACCCCGTCGACGTAGCTGAGGGAGGCCTCGGAGAGCTCGCCGCCGACCCCCTCCAGGAGGAGCCCGGCGTAGCCGGTGATGCCGGTGAGGGGCGTGCGCAGCTCGTGGGAGACCACGGCGAGGAAGTCGGACTTGGCCTGGCTCGCCTGCTGGGCCAGTCCGTAGAGGCGGGCGTTCTCCGCCGCCAGGGTGGCCCGGCGCGCCACCTCTTCCACGAAGACCCGGTCCGCCTCCTCGAAGGGGACGTCCGTTGCGCTCCTGAGGAGGGTCACGGCGCCGTAGCGGAGGTCGCCCAGGGAGAGGGGCGCCACCACCGCCGACGTGGGGGCGAGCCGGCGGAGCAGCTCCCGGTTGGCTTCGTCGGAGGCCGCCTCGTCCAGCGTCGTGCCGTCCAGGGGGCACACGAGGAGGGCGGCATCCCGCGCCTGGACGTCGTCCACCCACCCGGTGGAGGGCCCCTCGACCGGTGCCAGTGTGGCGCGCTCGGGATCGTCGCCCGGGGAGAGCAACATCCGGTAGACGCGCCCCGACTCCGCCTCCCTGTACACGTCGACCACGCAGTGCCGCCCGAGATGATCGACGAGGAATGCGGCCAGGGTGGCGGCCACCTGCCCGAGCTCCAGCGACCCGGCCAGGCGGCGGCTGACGTCGGCCAGGAGCTCGGCCCGGTGCGCCGCGGCCTCGGCCTCGGCCCGGGCGGTCTGCTCCCGGGCCAGGCGCACCCGGCGCTCCTCCGCCTGCCGCCGCTCCGTGACGTCCCGCAGAGACGCGAGCATGGCGGGGGTGTCGTTCCAGCGCGTGTCGGCCACCCGCAGCTCCACCAGGCGCGTGTCGCCGCCGGGGCGCCGGATCTGGAGCTCGGCGGCGTCGTCGTCCAGGAGGGGGACGCCGAGGGGACAGCCCAGGAGGGCGCCCGGACCCTGGCCGAAGAGCTCTTCGGCCGCGTCGTTGTGGAAGAGGATCAGGCCGTTCCGGTCCAGCACGAGGACCCCGTCGGCGATGCGCTCGACGGTGTTGCGGAAGCGCTCCTCTCCCGCGGCCACCCGGGCCTCCAGCCGCGCCACGGTGCGGCGCAGTTCGGCCACCTCCCCCGCCGCTGCCGACGGAGGTGCGCTCCGTCGCTCCTTCATGCGCCCTCCCCCGGCGCCCCGAGGAGGGCCCACAGCCGGTCGCCCCGCCCCATGTCGCCCACGATGCGACGCGGCGGCAGCGGTTCCACCCGCAGCAGGGTCGGGGTAGCCAGGA
This sequence comes from uncultured Gemmatimonadales bacterium, assembly GCA_963720485.1. Lineage (GTDB taxonomy): Bacteria > Gemmatimonadota > Gemmatimonadetes > Longimicrobiales > Gaopeijiaceae > MFD05684-c1. Next base: position 2,532,899 of record OY970395.1, on the reverse strand, counting down.
TCCGGTCGGCCTCGGCCCGGGCAGGCTCGGAGGCCACGTCCACCACTTCCAGGAGGCAGTCGCCATCGCCCGCCGTCGCCCCCGCCTCCAGGGCGAAGGCCCGCACGCTCGCGACGGCGCGCCGCGAGTGGGGGGAGCTATCCGCCACGTACAGACGGAGGCGCATCATTCCGAACGGGTCTCCGAGGATGTCGAGTGGCCGTGACGGGTTCCTTTCTGCCCGTACGGGGTAGCAACGTCTGTGCCTCGGTCCGGGGCCGGCGGGTCGGTCCCACCAGGGGCACAGGACCTGCAGCGGACTGGGACGCGACATTGACGGGGGGGCCGACGCCGGTTCTCTTTCTGTCTCCCTCCCCGATCGAAACGACGGTCGCCCGAGCCCGGCGGCCCGCCCGAAACCCAGGATGCACCTTTGGCTTCTACGTCCTCCCTGGCTTCGCGCCATGACGTCGGCGATTTCCACCACGACGAGCCCCACGACGACATCGTCTATCCAGAGGCGATCCCGTTCGTGCTCGTCCACCTGGTGTGCCTCGCGGCCATCTGGACCGGCGTCCCCACGACGGCCCTGGTCATGGCCGCCGTGCTGTACGTCGTCCGCATGTGGGGTCTCACGGCGGGGTATCACCGCTACTTCTCCCACCGCTCCTACAAGACCAGCCGCGCATTCCAGTTCTTCATGGCGCTGGTGGCCCAGACGTCGGCCCAGCGGGGCGTGTTGTGGTGGTCGGCGACCCACCGGCACCACCACCTCCACTCGGACACCCCCCAGGACGTCCATTCGCCCCGGCACATGGGCTTCTTCTACAGCCACGTGGGGTGGATCTTCAGCCCCCGCCGCAACAAGGCCGACTACAGCACGGTGAAGGACCTGTCCCGCTACCCCGAGCTGGTGTGGCTGGACGAGCATCCCTACCTGCCGGCGGTCGCGCTCGCCGTGCTCACGTTCGTCATCGGCGGCTGGCCCGGCCTCATCGTGGGCTTCTTCTGGAGCACGGTGGTCCTCTACCACTGCGTGTTCTTCATCAACTCGATGGCCCACGTGATCGGGAAGCAGCGCTACGTCACCGGCGACGACTCCCGCAACAACTGGTGGCTGGCCCTCATCACGCTGGGAGAGGGGTGGCACAACAACCACCACTTCTACCAGAGCGCGACGGCCCAGGGGTGGCGCTGGTACGAGGTGGACATCTCGTACTATGTGCTGAAGGTGCTGTCGTGGATGGGGCTGGTGTGGGATCTGCGGGCGCCCCCGGAGAAGGTGGTGCAGGGGCAGCAGCCGCTGGGGAGCAAGGCGCTCGAGAAGGTGGCCCACCAGCTCGCCGCGTCGTTCCCGGTGGAGCGGATGGCCCACCAGGTGCGCGAGGCGTGGGACGGGCGTCCCACGCTGGAGGAGATCCGGGCGCGGGCCCACCAGGCGGTGGCCGACGCCCCCACCCGGGAGGAGATGGCCCGCCGTCTGCGCACCCTGCGGCAGGACGCCGAGGTGTGGCTGGCGGACCTCCACCTCCCCCACCTCCCGACCCGGGAGGAGCTCAGGGACCGGGCCCGGGAGATGTTCGCCGAGAGCCCCTCGCTGGACGACGTGGCGGAGCGGGCCCGGGAGCTGTTGCGGGAGGCGGTGTCACGCTACCTGCTGGACGACGCCCTGGCGCTGGCCTGACGCGCCCCGGTCCCTGGGCGGGGCCGGACGCCTCGTGCCGCCGTCAGGCGACGGTGCGCCCGCCGCCCCCGTTCACGGGATGGATGTCGAACGGGTCCGCCGGCCCCTCGTTCTCGCCGTGTCCCTCCAGGTCCGCCAGCGTGACCGGCCGGAAGATCAGGTCCACGCCCAGCCACAGCGTCTTGGCGAAGGGGTAGAAGAGCACCGGCAGTGGCACGATGAGGAGCAGGAGCCCCACCTCGATGCCGGTCCACGGTACCTTGGGCCAGGTGGCGATCACCGCCACCAGGGCGCCCACCACGATCACGAGCTCGGCGGTGACGAAGTTGATCAGGTAGCCGCCGATGAAGAAGTCCGCCTCGCCCCGATCCAGCTTGAGGTGACAGCGGGGGCAGGCAGGGCGCATGATCACCCAGCGGCGGAAGAGGGGGCCTCCCCCGCAGTTGGGGCAACGCAGCCGGAGCGCGCGTCCCAGGAGGACGGCCGCCCGGCCGGGCTCGAGCTGGATGGGATCACGGTGAGCGTGCGACATGCCTGAATCTATCCCCGGCGCCCTCCCCCCCGAAGGGGGTGTTGCCCCGCCGCCATGGCCGGTCCTGGAGGCCCTCGCGCCCCTCGAGCGGGCCCTCGCCGACGCCTTCGCGGGAAGGGGCGACGGAGTGGTACGCGTGCGTACCGACGCGGGTGGGGAGGACACCTTTCCCGCCGCCCTCCTCCTGCGGGACGAGCTCCTCCCCCTGGACCGGGAGGCCGTGAGCCGGGTCCGGGGTCGGGTCCTGGACGTGGGCGCCGGCGCCGGCGCCGTGGCCCTGGCCCTGCAGCGCTCCGGCGTGGCGGTGACGGCGCTGGAGCTCCTCCCCGGCGCCCTCGACGTGCTCCGGGCCCGGAGGGTGAGCGACGTGCGGGAGGGCGACGTGTGGAGCTTCCGTCCGGGCGAGCGCTGGGACACGGTGCTGGCCCTCATGAACGGCACGGCCCTGGCCGGCACGCTGGCCCGGCTCCCGGGCTTCCTGGCGCGGCTGGCGGAGCTGACGGCGCCGGAGGGGCAGGTGCTCCTGGACTCCACCGACCCCGGGGGCGGGGCGGACGACGGCGACGGCCGCTACCCCGGTGAGCTCCACTACCAGCTTGCGTATGGCGGCTCCACCGGGCCGCCCTTCCCCCAGCTCCTGGTGGACGCCGCCACGCTGGCCCGGGCGGCCCGCTCGGTGGGACTCGCCTGCCGTGTGGTGGCCGACGACGGCGACGGGAGCTACCTGGCCCGGCTCACCCGGGACGGCTGACGCCCCCTCGGGGACCTCGGCGCCCCTCCCGGAGCGCTTCCACCGCATCCACCATGCGACCCACCCGCTCCGGATCCACGCCGGCTCCGGCCACACCCCCCCGCTGGAGGGCGCTCCCCACCACGGCGCCGTCGGCCGCGGACAGGAGCGACCGGGCTCCCTCCGGCGTGAGCCCGCTGGCCACCCAGACGGGGGCGCCGGGCACGGCGGCCTTCACGCGGCGCAGGTGGTCCGGATCCGTGGGGCTCCCGGTGGCGCGGCCGCTGCACAGGAGCCCGTCGGCCAGACCCCGCTCCCACGCGTCCCGGGCCGCGTCCTCCAGGCCCACGCCGGGCGGCGGGACCGCGTGCTTCACGTGCACGTCGGCCAGGACGGCGACCGGCGCGTCCAGCAGCCGCCGCAGCCTGAGAGTCTCCCACGCCCGGCCCTCCAGCACGCCCTGGTCGGAGAAGGCCACGCCGGCGTGGACGTTGACCCGGATGAAGCGGGCGCCGGCGGCCACCGCGGCCCCCAGCGCGGCCCGGGCGTCGTTGCGCAGGGCGTTCACCCCCACGGGAAGCGACGAGGCGTCCACCACCGACCGGACCGCCACGGCCAGCGCCGCCACGGTCTCCTGCGGGAGGCCGCCCGGGTGGAAGGGGACGTCGCCGTAGTTCTCCACCAGGAGCCCGTCGAGCCCACCGTCCTCCAGCGCCCGGGCGTCGGCGCGGGCGCGGTCGAGGACGGCGTCCAGGGAGCCACCCCACCGGGGGGAGCCCGGGAGGGGGAGCAGGTGCACCATGCCCACGAGGGGGAGCGGCCGGGGCCAGAGCGCCCGGAAGCGCTCCCTGGAGTCCGGCGGAGCCGCCGCGCCGCTCACCCGCCGTCCTCCGCGTCCCGCCGGTCCCGGTCCAGGGTCCGGGCCGACACCACCGTGCCCTCCCCGAAGCGTCCTGCCAGGTCGTCCATCACCCGGGCCAGAGCCCGGTCCCGTTCCGTCTCCACCATCCCTCCCTCCTCGAAGAGGCCCAGTTGCCGGGGCACGTCGGATTCCACCAGCCCACTGAGTCCGACCCCCAGCAGCCGGGCCCCGGTTCGGCGGCGGCGACGCAGCTCCCCCAGCAGCCCCCGGGCGACGCCGAAGATGGCGCGGTTGGACTCCACCGGGTCGGGCAGGGTGTGGCTGGCCGAGCGGGTGGTGAAGTCGCCGTCCCGGAGCTTCACGGTGACCGTGCGGGCCCGGAGGCCCTTCTCCCGCAGGGCGGAGCCCGCCGCCGCCGACAGGCGCGCCAGGTGCCGCTCCAGGGGACGGTCCCCGTCGATGTCCTCGGCGAACGTGCGCTCCGAGCTCACCGAGCGCCGGGCGCCGTCGGCGCTCACCGGCGTGGGGTCGATGCCGCGCACGCGGTCGTGGAGCCACGCCCCCCGGCCCTCGCCGAACCAGCGGCACAGCCAGGAGCGCTCCACCCGCCGGGCGTCGGCCACGCGCACCAGCCCCCGGGCGCGGAGCGCAGCGGCCAGGGAAGGCCCCACCCCGGGAAGCTCCGCCAGGTCCAGCTCGTCCAGGAACGCCTGCTCCTCCCCGGGCGCCACCACGTGCACGCCCCCAGGCTTGGCCCGCCGCGTGGCGAGCTTGGCCACGGTACGGGTGGTGCCGCCGCCCACCGACACGGAGATGTCGGTCTCCTCCAGCACCCGCATCCGGATGCGGGTGGCGCTCTCGCTCAGGGTCTCGTGGGCCAGCAGCCGCTCGGTCCCCGAGAGGTCCAGGTAGAACTCGTCGATGGAGGCGGGCTGGACCACCGGAGAGAGCGCTTCCAGGGACCGCCGTATGGCGCGGCTCTTGCGTGAACAAGCCTCCCGAGGAACCGGCACGACGACGGCGTCGGGGCAGAGCCGGAGGGCCTGGGCGGTGGGCATCGCGGAATGCACACCGTAGGCCCTCGCCTCGTACGAGGCGGAGGTCACGACGCCCCGCCTCGAGGGTGAGCCTCCCACCACGACGAGGCGCTCCCTCCCGACGCCGTCGCGATCCTCGAGGCGGGCGACCTGGACGTAGAACATGTCGCAGTCGACCAGGAGGATCCGCCGGGGGGCGAGGGAGCGGGACACGACGACCTTTACATCTTGGAATGGACGGGATGCGGCGGTCCGGCAACGGTAATGCGATCCACCTCGAGTTGATACCCGAGTCGCGTCGGCAGATCATCCGGCTGCTCAAGCGCCGGGGACCTCTCCCCGTGGAGGAGATCGCCGAGCACCTCGACGTGACGGTGTCGGGGGCGCGCCAGCACCTCTCCTCCCTCGAGCGCGACGGCGTGGTGACCTACCAGCGCATCCGTCAGGGGCCCGGACGCCCCCGCCACCTGTATGAGCTCACCGAGCGGGGCGACGCCCTCTTCCCCCGGCGCTACGCCGAGCTGCTGAACGAGCTGCTGGGCTACGTCCGGGAGACCGATCCCGCCCTGGTGGAGCGGGTGTTCTCCCGGCGGGCGCAGCGCCGCGCCGACGGCATCCGGGACCGGGTGCAGGGCGACACCCTGGAACATCGGGTCCGGGCCGTCACGGCTGTCCTGGAGGAAGAAGGCTACTACCCCGAGATGGAGGCGCTGGAGGGGGGCGCCTTCCGCATCGCCGTGCGCAACTGCCCCATGCGGGCCCTCGGGGAGCGCTACGCCTCCGCCTGCTCCGGCGAGGTCCTGTTGCTGAGGAAGCTGCTGCCCGGCACCGAGGTGCGGCGCACGTCGCACATCCTGAACGGACAGCCCTTCTGCGCCTACGAGATCCGCTCGGCCGGGGCGGAACCCGGGGCCGGAGGCGGGGTGCAGGAGTGACGAGACGCTGACAGAGAACGCCGCCCACAACCCACCGAGAAGGGAGCGTACGATGGCGCATCCGTTCGAGCTGCCGGAGCTGGGGTACGACTACGACGCCCTGGAGCCTTACATCGACGCCCGCACGATGGAGATCCACTACACCAAGCACCACCAGGGCTATACCAACAAGCTGAACGCCGCCCTGGAGGGCCACCCCGCCTTCCAGGATTACTCCGCCGAGCAGCTGCTGCGCGGCATCCACAGCCTTCCCGACGACATCCGCACCGCCGTGCGCAACAACGGGGGCGGCTACAGCAATCACGCCCTGTTCTGGCGGGTCATCGCCCCCGGCGGCGCCGACCGGCCGTCGGGCGCCCTCGCCTCCGCCATCGACGACGCCTTCGGCTCCTACGACGCCTTCCAGGAGCAGCTCACGAACGCCGCCTCCTCCCGCTTCGGCTCCGGCTGGGGCTGGCTCGCGGTGGATCCCTTCGGCGACCTCCACGTGTTCAGCACGGCGAACCAGGACAGCCCGCTCATGGAGGGCTACACCCCCATCCTGGGCGTGGACGTGTGGGAGCACGCCTACTACCTCAAGTACCAGAACCGCCGGGGCGACTACCTGAGCGCCTTCTGGAGCGTGGTGAACTGGGACGAGGTGGCCCGCCGCTTCGGCGACGCCGAGGGCGGCTGGATCGGCACGGTCTGAGCGGTCCTTCGCCGCCGCGGCCGCCCTGCCCGGGCCGGTCGGCGGCGACGGAGGTGGACGGCCCCGCGCCTGGTGGGCGGCGGGTCCCCGGGGAGGGGGCTCGCCGCCCACGTGCACATGGGATCCTTGTGTCTCGGGAATCATCTGTTTATTCATGGACCAGACCCCGTAGAAGATCCGAGGCCCCCGACACGACCCGCGCACGCCATGCCCGGAGCCCCCACCTCTCCGTCCCGAACCCTCGCCGCCTCCCTCCTCCTCACCCTCCTCGCCGCGGTGGCGCTCCTGTGCCCTCCGCCGGCGGCCGCCCAGAGCCTGAGGGGCTCGCCGGCGTCCCTGGACATCCAGAACCGGATGGCCCGGGCCAACGACTTCAGCTACCTGCGCACCGCGGCCCAGGTGCGGCACTTCGTGGCGAAGGGATACCTGGTGCGGGTGCGGCCGAACGCCGACTTCGAGCTGCACGCGGTGTCGTTCCCGTACGCCCGCCCCGAGGTGGAGCTGTTCGTCCGCCGGCTGGCGGCCCAGTACCATGACGCCTGCGGCGAGAAGCTGGTGGTGACGAGCCTCACCCGGCCCATCTCCCGCCAGCCCGCCAACGCCTCGGACCGCTCGGTCCACCCCACGGGGATGGCGGTGGACCTGCGGCGCAGCTCGTCGCGGGCGTGCCGCCTGTGGCTGGAGAAGGTCCTCCTCGAGCTGGAGGGCGCCCACCTGGTGGAGGCCACCCAGGAGCACTATCCGCCCCACTTCCACGTGGCGGTGTTCCCCCAGGCGTACTACGCCTACGTGGAGCGGAAGACGGACGACGACGTGCGGCTGGCGTCATCCACGCCCTCGGCCGCCTCGTCGGCGTCTTCTCTGGCGGCCGTGAAAACGGCCTACAAGGTCCGGGAGGGCGACTCGCTGTGGACCATCGCCCACCACTACGGCACCACGGTGGATCGTCTCCAGGCCACCAACGACCTGGCGTCCAGCCGCATCTATCCCGGCCAGGTCCTGGACGTCCCGGCGGGCAAGTGAGCCGGGGGAGGGCCTACTCCCCCCGCACGGGGCCGGACGGTCCCTCCGGCGCCGACCCCCACACCGCCGCCTCCCCCTGGTCATAGGGTAGGAGCGCGGGCGCGCCCTCCGGCGAGATCCGCATCCACATCCACGCGGTCCGCTCCGGGAAGGCGGCCATGAGCCGCCGGTTGGCCTCGGGCCCCAGGTCCCGCATCAGCAGGACCCGCCCCTCGCCCCCGGGAAGGGCGGTCTGCCAGAGGAGCGGCGTCAGCGCCACCACGCCCTGCCGGTCGGCGGCCATCTCCCGGGCGCACACGGGCTGCACGGGCGCCAACGGATCCACCCGCACCAGGTCGCCGGGCGAGACCTGCGTCACCCTCAGTCCCGGCGGTGAGCCGGGCCGGGGATCCAGGTCCAGGCGGGGCAGGACGCCGGGCTGGGCCGGGTCGCCCCCGCTCCGGGCCCGGGCGTAGAGCTCCACGCGGCACAGCGGGTTCTGCCGCAGCGCCGTCTCCACCGAGTCGCGCCGCATCCCCGCGGCCGCCAGGCGCGACGCCACGCGGCTGGCCCAGCTCCCGTGGACGAACACCAGGGCGGGAGCGGCGCCCGGCGGGGTGGGGGGGTGGCTCGCCTGCCGGTACGCGGGCGTGAGACGGTAGGAGGCCACCCGGTCGGGGATCTGGAGGAGGAGCGCCGAAGCCGGGAGGAGCAGCGCCAGCCACAGGAACAGGTCGGGGACGCGGCGGCGCCTGTGGTCCGCGTTTCCCGGGGGGTCGGCGAGGCCGGTGAGGGCCAGCGCCCCCAGGCCGAGCCATCCCGGCGCCGCCTCGTACAGCATCCTCGGTCCCAGGTGGTAGCCGTGGTGCCAGTACAGGGTGTTGGCCGCCAGCGGCACCAGCGCCCAGGCCAGCAACACCCCCGAGCCCCGGGGCAGGCGGGGGGCCAGGAAGAGCCACACCCCCACCAGGACCACCAGGGGAACGGGCGTCTCCAGGAGGTGGACCCCCAGCATGGTGAGGTCGAAGCCGGTGTAGCCCAGCGCCTCCTGGAGGCCGTACAGGTTTCCCCACGGGTCCCGGTGGAGCCCCAGCCCATGGGCGGGGCCGAACGCGAGCTCGTACCCCAGGCGCCAGGGGGCGCCGAAGAGGAGCGTGTCGTACGCGCCCAGAACCACCGCCAGGGGCGCGCCCCCCGCCATCCAGAGCCCGAGGCGGGCCGCCAGCCAGCGGCCGTCCCTGTCCTCCCGCCCCAGGTCGGCGATCCATACCCCGGCCGTGAGGGCGGTGCCCAGCGCCAGCCCCGTCCAGGGGCGGCAGGTGACCATCGCCCCCATGGCCGCGCCCGCCACCACGGCCCAGCGGGCCCGGCCGTCCCTGGCCTCCAGGGCGGCCAGCAGCGCCACCGCGCCGAAGGCGGCGGCCGACGCGTGGCTGAGATAGGTGCCCCCCAGGGCCACCAGGAAGGGGCTGGTCGCCACCAGCAGCCCGGCCAGGCGGGCGGTGGCGAGGCGCCCGGGGAGGAGGCGCTCGAACACCGACGACGACACGCCCGCGGTGACGGCCAGCATCGCCGGCCCCACCACCCAGGGGGCGCCCGCCAGGAGGCCCAGGGCGAGAAGGACGGTGTGGCCCGGCGGGTAGACCGACGTCCATCCCCGGGGGGTGACCAGCCCGTTCTGCACCACCCGGGCGGCCTCCGAGTGGGGAAGGGGGAGGGCGAGGTGCCCCGACGCCAGGACCCGGGCGTCGAGGAGCTGCACCATGGCGTCGGCCAGGGTGGGGAGCCCGTGGAACAGCAGCAGCGATACGCCCAGCCCCAGGACGAGGGCCAGGGTGGCCAGGGCCACCGCCCAGGTGAAGGACGAGGGACGGGCCAGGAGGCGTCCTCCCGCCTGCAGGAGCCGGCGCGGTGGGTCTGCCGGAAGGAGGATGGCCAGCACCGCCGCCGCCGCCGCGATGAGCACCGTCCCCCACAGCACCAGGGGCCGGGTGGCCAGGGCGACCTCGAGGGTCGAGGCGGCAGCCGGCCCGGCCCGCCGCGGATCCAGGAGCAGGTGCAGGGGGAGGTAGACGGCCAGCGTCAGCACCGCGCCCAGGACCCGGCGCAACGGCCTCATCCGGTCCAGAGGCCCACCCGCTCGAAGGCGTCCACGTCCACGAGCCCCTGGTCGGTGATCTTGAGGTGGGGGATCACCTCGAGGCCCAGGAACGACATGGCCATGAAGGGATCGTGGAGCCGCGAGCCCAGCTCTCGCGCGGCTCCCACCACGGCGTCCAGTCCGGCCCGCACCTCCTCGATGGGACCCAGCGCCATGAGCCCCCCAACCGGCAGAGGGAGACGGGCGAGCACCTGGTCTCCCTCCGCCACGGCGAGGCCGCCTCCCACCTCAGCCACGGCCGAGGCAGCCCGGCGCATGGAGGCGTCGTCGGCGCCGATCACGATGAGGTTGTGGTGGTCGTGGGCCACCGTGCCCGCGATGGCGCCCCGTCGGAGCCCCACGCCGGCCACGAGCCCCAGGCCCACCCGGCCGCTCCCCGTGTGGCGCTCCAGCACGGCGATCTTGAGGAGGTCCCGCTCCGGGTCGGCCACGACCTCGCCCCGGCGCAGGGTGGGCTCCTCTTCCCGGGCACCCGTCACGATCTGGTCGGGCACCGCCACGATCACCCGGATCCGTCCCTGTTCCCCGGGGATGGTGAGGTCGGCCTCCCGGGGGTCCACCCGCATGGAAGGCGCCGGCGGTGGCGGGGTGGGATCGGGCCACGCCTCCGGGCGGCCGTTCGTGGCCACCCTGCGCCCCCCGGACCACACCTCCACAGGCCGGAAGTCGTCGGGGGCGTCCGTGAGCACGAAGTCGGCCCGGCGCCCCGGCGCCACGGCGCCCCGGTCCCTCAGCCCCAGCCACTCGGAGGGATTCAGCGTGGCGAGACGCAGGGCCTCCAGGGGATCCATGCCCGTGGACGCCACCACCCGCAACATGGCGTCGATGCCCCCCTCGTCCAGGAGGTCCGGCGGCTGGCGGTCGTCGGTGCACAGGCACACCCGCCGCCGGTTGGCGGGGGTGAGGGCGGGGAGGAGGTCGCGGAGGTTGTGGGCGTTGGTGGCCTCCCGGAAGAGGACCACCAGCCCCCGCCGCAGCTTCTCCACCGCCTCCTCGGGGGTGGTGCACTCGTGGTCCGAGCCGGGCCCGGCCAGGGCGTAGGCGTTCAGGGCGTGTCCCCGCACCCCGGGGGCGTGCCCGTCCACCGGCCGGCCGCGGAATGCCTCCAGCTTGGCCAGGACCCCGGGGTCGCCGTGGATGACCCCGGGGAAGTTCATGACCTCGGCCAGGCCCAGCACCCGGGGATGGTCCAGGAGCCCACGGAGGTCGCCCGCCTCCAGGGCGGCGCCCGCCGTGCCCATGTCCGTGGCGGGCACGCAGGAGCTCGCCATGACCAGGACCTGGAGGGGAAGCCCCTCGCTGGCCTCCAACATCCAGCGGATGCCTTCCAGGCCGTGCACGTTGGCGATCTCGTGGGGGTCGCACACCACGGTCGTGGTGCCCCGGGGCACCACGGCCCGGGCGAACTCGGAGGGGGTGGAGAGGCTGGACTCGATGTGGACGTGGGCGTCCAGGAAGCCGGGCAAGAGGAAGGCACCCGAGCGGTCGAGCACGACCCGTCCGTCGTATCCTTCGCCGATCCCCACCACCATGCCCCCCGCCACGGCCACGTCCACGGCTTCCCACTCGGCGGTGAACACGTTGGCCACCCGGGCTCCCGTGATCACCAGGTCGGCGGGGCGGTCTCCGCGGGCCGCGGCGAGGAGGTCGGGGGTGGCCATGGCACCTCCCGGTGCCGGTGAATGGGGGAATCGGAGGAGGGGCCGCCCAATGTGGCGGGAGCCCGCCCGCGGGGCCAGGCTCCGGCGGGCTCCCGCGGCGGGTGTGGGTCTGATAGCTTTGCCGAATGGACGACACCGGAGCGCTCCCCGTGTATTTCGTCTCCACCGGCAGCCTGGACGCGGCCCTGCGCGGTGTGTTCCCCCACGCCGCCGCCTATTCCTGGCCGGAGGAGCTCTTTCCCCTGGAGGACCGCCGGCCGGGGCTCGTCCTGGTGGGACGCGACGACGCCCCCTCCGAGGACATCCTCCAGCTCGTCGAGGCCGCCGCTGCGGCGGAAGGCTCCTGGATGGTGGTGCTGGTCCGGGGAAAGGAGGCGGGCGTGGAGGCCGTCCCCTTCTCCCTGGGGTGGCCCACCCCCCTGGAGGCCCTCGCGACCTGGGCCGCCGAGGGAGGCGTGGGGGCCGTGCTGGAGCTCCGGGCCGTCCTCAAGCGCATATCCCGGGCTCGCCACGACATCAACAATCCGCTCACCTCGGGTCTGGCCGAGACCCAGCTCCTCCTCATGGACGCGCCCCCCAAGGGGGAGATGCGGGAGGCGCTGGACACCATCCAGACCCAGCTCCGCCGCATCCGCGACATGGTGGCGGACCTGAGAGAGCTGCGCCCACCGGGCTGATCGCAGGGCTCCGCCGCCGCCTGTCTTGCAAAATGCGAACGAAGATCGTTGCACCCTGCAAGAGGGCTCATTAGCGTTGAGGTAGCACGTTCCTCTCCTCACAGCTCCTCCGGCGGGAGCCACCCCTGAAGCTCCACATTCCGGATGCGCCCTCGGCGTTCGGCCGGAGCGACCTGCTCCGCTGGCTCTACGTCGGCCGCCTGACCCTGGTCACGGGCATCCTGGCGGGAGCCCTCCTGGTATGGAGGGCCGCCCAGCCGGAGCAGACCTTCGTGGCCACCATGGTCTTCCTGGTGGCCATGGGGGTGTCGGCGTGGTCGTACTGGCACACCCACGTGACCCGGGTGGAGCCCTCGGAGAACTTCCTGTACGGGCAGGCGCTGCTGGACGTGGTGCTGGTGACGGCCATCGTCCACATCACCGGCGGGCAGTCCAGCGACTTCGCACCCCTCTACATCCTGGTCATCAGCGAGGGCGCCCTGCTGCTTCCCCTCACCGGCGGCGTGCTGGTGGGGACCCTCGCGTCGATCCTCTATTTCGCCGACATCGTCTGGTTCCACGAAGGAAGCCTGGCCGGGCCGGTCGCCCTCCAGATCGGCTTGTTCACCGCGGTGGCCCTCATCACGGGGCTGGTGGGCGACCGGCTGCGGCGGGAGGGGATCGCGGTGGGGGCACTGGAATCGGAGCTCCGCCAGCTCCGCCTCGACACCGCGGACATCCTCGCCAACATCGGCACGGGCGTCCTCACCGTGGACGGGACCGGGCGCCTGGCCTACCTCAACCCCGCGGGGGAGGCTCTCCTGGGGATCGAGTTCCGGCAGTGGCTCGGGGCGCCGGTGGTGGCGGCGGTGGACGGCGTCGCGCCGGGCCTGGGCATGGTGCTGCGGCGCTCCATCGAGGACGGCATCCCCATCATGCGCTTCAAGGCCACCACCCACCGCAACGGGCGGGAGCACATCCTGGGCGTGAGCACCACCGTCCTGGAGCGGGAGGACGGAGGGCTGCCCTCCGCCACGGCCATCTTCCAGGACATCACCGACCAGGAGCGGCTGGACGTCCTGAACCGGCGCACGGAGCGGCTGGAGGCGGTGGCCGAGCTGTCGGCGTCGCTGGCCCACGAGATCAAGAACCCCCTGGCTTCCATCCGCTCGGCGGTGGAGCAGCTCTCCAAGCCGCTCCAGGCCGACGACCGCGAGCTTCTCCAGCGCCTGGTGCTGTCGGAGTCGGACCGGCTGAGCCGGCTCCTCTCCGAGTTCCTGGATTTCAGCGGGCTGCGCCTGGAGCGGACCGAGGACCTCGATCTCGCGACGGTGGTGCGCAACGCCGTGGGCCTGGTGCGGCAGCACCCCGACGCGGAAGGCGTCACCGTCACCTCCCGGGGTGACGAGGCCCCGCGCCCCCTCACGGGCGACCCGGACCTGCTTCACCGGGCGGTGTTCAACCTGGTGCTGAACGCGGTCCAGTTCGCCGGTGCCGGGGGCACCGTCGAGGTGACGCTGGACGCGCCGGGTGCCGGCGACACCCCGCGGGGGCTCAACCTCCTTCGCCCCGTGCGCCTGGCGGTCCGTGACAGCGGACCCGGCGTGGAGCCCGCGGCGGCGGGCCGCATCTTCGATCCCTTCTTCACCACCCGTGTGGGCGGCACCGGCCTGGGGCTGGCCGTGGTGCACCGGGCCGTGGAGGCGCACAGGGGCGCGGTCCTCGTGGACCGTTCGGCCCTGGGCGGTGCCGAGTTCGTGATCGTGCTCCCCGGGACCGCCTCCGAGAACGCCCCGGCGTCGGGCGGAGCGGCGGTATGAGCCAGAGCGGCGTGCGCATCCTCCTGGTCGACGACGAGACCGGGATCCTGGACACCCTGGGCGTGCTCTTCCGCGGCGAGGGCTACGAGGTGCTGGTCGCGAGGAGCGGCCGGGAGGCCCTGGAGCGCCTGGAGACCGACCGCCCGGACCTGGTTCTCACCGACATCCGCATGCCGGGCACCACGGGGCTGGAGGTGCTCCAGAAGGCCCGGGAGGTGGACCCGGAGCTGCCGGTCATCCTCATGACGGCCCAGGCCTCCCTGCAGTCGGCGGTGCGGGCCGTGAACGAGGGCGCCTACTACTACCTCCAGAAGCCCTTCGCCAACGACGAGCTGTTGGCCATCTGCCGCCGGGCGTCGGAGGCGCGCCAGCTCAAGGTGGAGAACAAGGCCCTCAAGAAGGAGATCAAGCGGCGGGAGCGAAGCGTGAACGGCCGCCCCGTAGGCAAGGCCCGCCCCTTCATCGAGGTGCTCAAGCTGGCCGAGACGGTGGCACCCACCGACTCCACCATCCTCATCAGCGGCGAGAGCGGATCCGGGAAGGAGGTGGTGGCCCGCTACATCCACGCCCTCTCGGAGCGGGCCGAGCGGGGCTTCTACAGCCTCAACTGCGGCGCCCTCCCCGAGAGCCTCCTGGAGAGCGAGCTCTTCGGGCACGTGAAGGGCTCCTTCACGGGCGCGGTGAGGGACAAGGAAGGGCTCCTGGCGGCGGCCCGGGGGGGCACGTTCTTCCTGGACGAGATCGGCGAGATGAGTCCCGCCACCCAGGTGAAGCTCCTGCGGGCCCTCCAGGAGCGGGAGGTGGTCCCGGTGGGCGCCACCGAGCCCGTCCCCGTGGACGTGCGCATCGTCGCGGCCACGAACCGCGAGCTGGAGGAGGAGATCCGCCGGGGGGCGTTCCGGAGCGACCTCTACTACCGGCTCAACGTCATCGCCCTGCACGTGCCGCCCCTCAGGGACCGGCGCGAGGACATCCCCCTCCTGGCCCGCCACTTCCTCCAGCGGCTGGCGGGGCGGGAGGACCAGGAGGCCCCGAAGGAGCTTTCCGAGTCCGCCCTCGAGGTCCTGTGCGGCTACGACTGGCCCGGCAACGTGCGGGAGCTGGAGAACGCCCTGGAGCGGGCGGCGGTGGTCACCGAGGGCGGCCTCATCGACGTGGATGCCCTCCCGGAGCGGGTCACCCGGACCCCGGCGCCGCAGCTCGTCTCCGACGACCGGCCGACCAACCCTCCCATGGAGGTCATCGAGCGGGCGTACATCCAGTGGGTCCTCCAGGCCGAGGGCGGAAACAAGACCCGGGCGGCGGAGGTGCTGGGGATCGACCCCTCCACGCTGTACCGCAAGCTCAACCGCTACGGCATCGAGGTGTGACGTGACCGAGGCCACCGCCCCCGCCCCAGCACCCGCACCGGGCGCCGTCGCGCCCGCCTGGCAGGGCCCTGCGACGCGGCTGCTGGACGCCCTCTCCCGCCCCGCCACGGCGGCATGGATCGCGGCGCTGGTGGCGGTGGCCGTGTACGCCCACGCGGCGCTCAACGGCTTCGCCTACGACGACGTCCAGATCATCCAGCAGAACGACGCTCTCCACACCTGGAGCGGCATCGTCCAGGCGTGGGCGCACCCGTACTGGCCGGGGCACTACGCCGCGAACGTGGGCGTGTGGCGGCCGCTGGTGAGCACCTGGTGGGGGCTGCAGTGGCTGGCGTGGGGCGACCGGCCCTGGCTCTTCCACGTGGTGGCCGTGCTCGTGCACGCCGTCGCGACGTACCTGGTCGTCCGCTGCCTGGCCCTCCTCCTGCCGGCCCGGGCCGCGGGGATCGGAGGGCTCCTCTTCGCCCTGCATCCCGTCCACGTGGAGGCGGTGGCCAACGTGGTGAGCAACGCCGACGCCCTGGCGGCGGTGTGGGTGATGGCGGCCGTGCTGGTGCACCTGCGGGGCGGCGAGGACTACGGCTGGCCCCGCTCCCTCGTCCTGGCCCTCCTCTACCTCGCCGGCCTCCTCACCAAGGAGGGGGCTGTGGTGTTGCCGGGGCTGCTGGTGCTGCTGGACGGTGCCCGGCGCGACATCCGGCTGGGCGAGCTCGGCGCGTGGCTGGCCCGGCGCTGGCGTCCGTACGGCACGCTGACGCTGACCCTCGCCCTGTACCTCCTCGTGCGCGTGTCCGTTCTCGGGGGCGTGGCGCCTCCCCAGGTGCCCGCGGCGCTCTTCGACGAGGTCCCCCGCATCCAGGCCGTGGCGGCCATCTGGCCCCAGTACGTGCGCCTCATGGCCGTCCCGTGGGATCTGGCCGGTGACTACGGGGGCATCGTGAAGGTGCCCCTGGGGTGGACGGCCTCCAACGTCACCGGCGTGGCGGTGGCCCTCCTCCTCCTGGGCCTGGCCCTGTGGGCCTGGCGCACCGGTCCCGCCCTGTCGCCGATGCGCTCCTCCCGGCGGGTCCTGGGGCTGGCCGTGGTGTGGTTCGTCCTCGCGGTCCTGCCGGTGGCGAACGTGTTCTTCCCCTCCCCCGTGATGGTGGCCGAGCGGAACCTCTACCTCCCCTCCCTGGCCGCGGCCGCTGCGGGGGGGTGGCTCCTCCACGTCCTCCTGGTGCGGCGGTGGCGGGCGGGGGTGCTGGCGCTGGCGGGGGTGACACTCTTCTTCACGGCGCGCACGGTGACCCGCGTGCCCGTGTGGACGAGCTCGGACGCCGTCTTCGAGGACCTGCTCGAGCACCACCCGGAGGCGTGGCGGAGCTGGGCGCACCTGGGCAATGAGCTGTTCGACGCCGGCCGGATGAAGGAGGCCCGGGAGGCCTACGGCGTCATGCTCCAGCTCTCCGGATCGGGCTACGCCATGGCCTCGGACGTGGCCATGCACTTGAGCAGCATGGACCCGGCGTCCCAGCGGGCCGCCGAGTTCCTCCTGGAGCGCGCCTGGAGGGAGCAGCCCGGCTACTACACGGCGCCGGGCTACCTGGCGGTGCACTACCTGAACCACGGACGCTACGAGAAAGGGCTGCCGCCCGCCCGGGCCGCCGTCCTGCTGGCGCCCGAGAACCCGGACATGCAGCGCGTGCTGGCGTCCCTCCTGTCGGGCGCGGGCCGGCCCGCCGAAGCCATACCCCACCGCCTGAAGGCCCTGGCGGAGGGGGGCGACGGTTGGCGTTCCCGGGTGTGGCTGGCCCAGGACTACGCGGCGGTGGGAGACACCGCTGCGGCCAGGGCGTCCCTCGCCGCGGCGGAGGCCCGGGCGGGGGACGACGCCAGCCGGGCCGAGGTGATGCGCGCGGGCCGGGAGCTGCTTGGGGGTGACCCTCCTCCCGCCGGGCGGGACCGCCTCTGAGCACGCCACCCTCCGACCCCCCGACCCGACTCCAGCGACGCGAGGAGCAGAGAGCGATGGCCCATTCCGATCCGCGGGACGCCGTCCAGCCCCGGGACCCCCTGCCGTGGCACAAGGTCCGGGTGTCGGTGGTGGTGCCCGCCTACAACGAGATCGACACGGCCGAGGCCCTGCTTCGGCGGGTGCGCCAGGTGCCCCTCGACGTGGAGCTCATCGTGGTGGACGACGGCTCCCGGGACGGCACCCGGGACCTCCTGCGCCAGCTCGAGGGCGAGGGCGTGGTGGACGTGGTGGTGTTCCACGAGGTGAACCAGGGGAAGGGCGCCGCGCTGCGCACCGGCTTCGCCCACGCGTCGGGCGACGTGGTGGTCGTGCAGGATGCCGATCTGGAGTACGACCCTTTCGAGCTGCCCAGGCTGCTGGAGCCCATCCTCCGTGGCGACGCCGATGCGGTGTACGGCTCCCGCTTCCTGGGGGGGCCCCACCGGGTGCTCTTTTTCTGGCACAGCGTGGGCAACCGGCTCCTCACCCTCCTGTCCAACATGTTCACCGACCTGAACCTCACGGACATGGAAACCTGCTACAAGATGATCCGCAGGGACCTCCTCCAGTCCCTCCCCCTGAGCGCGGACCGCTTCGGCTTCGAGCCCGAGATCACGGCCCGCCTGGCCCAGGCCGGGGCGCGCATCTACGAGCTCCCCATCAGCTACCGGGGCCGCACCTACGCCGAAGGGAAGAAGATCAACTGGCGGGACGGCGTGTCGGCGCTGTGGTCGATCGTGAAGTTCAACGTGGCGCCGCCCCCGGTGGCTCCCTACCAGCCCCCGGCCGTGTCGCCGTGGGGCGTGGCGGGGCGCGCCGACGCCGTCGAGCCCCCCCCGGCCCCGGGCGCACCCGGGGGCGAGGGCGACGGGCGCAGGGCGAGCCCGGCGCAACGGTGAACGCTCTTCCCGGGCGAAGGCGCTTCCGCCTGCGGCCCCGCACGCTGGCCCTCCTGGTGCCCGCGCTCCTGGCCGGGGCGTCCTACGCGACGGCCCTCCCCGACGGCTTCGCCTACGACGATCAGATCGTCGTGGTGGAGAACCCGGTGGTGACCCAGCCCCGGCCGCAGGAGGCCCTCACACGGCCGTACTGGCCCCGGCAGGAGGACCTGAACTACCGGCCCTTCACCCTCCTGAGCTTCATCGGGGAATGGGCCCTCTTCCAGGGCCGGGCCTGGGGCTTCCACCTGGTGAGCGTGCTGGCCCACGTGGCTGTCACCGTCCTGGTGGGCCTCCTGCTCCTCGAGCTCCTGGGGGGCGCGTGGGCGGGGGCGGGGAGGGTGCCCCCCGGGGCCGCCGCCTGGGGGGCGGGGGCGGGCGCCGCGTTGTTCGCCGTCCACCCGGTCCACGTGGAGGCGGTGGCGAACGTGGTGGGGCGGGCGGAGGTGTACGCGGCCCTGGCCGTGGTGGCGGCGTGCTGGCTGCACGCCCGCTGGGCGGGCGCCTCCGGCCGGACCCGCACGGTGCGCACGCTCGCGGTGGCGGCGCTCTACGCCGTGGGCCTCGGCTGCAAGGAGACGGCGGTGACGCTGCCCGCCCTTCTCTTCGTGCTGGACGTGCTGAGGGCGCCGGAGGCGGGGGAGGCGGGGAGAGGCGGGATCCGGGCGCTGGCCGCCCGGGCGGGGGCGGCGCTGCGCAGGGAGCTTCCCCTCTACCTCCTCCTCGCGGCCGTGGCCGGGACGTACCTGGTGGCGCGCTACGCCGTCCTCGGAAGCCTGCGGGGCGACGAGGTGAACGCGGCGCTGGCGCCCCTCGACCACGAGCAGCGCCTCCTCACGGCCCTCACCTTCTGGCCCCAGTACCTGCGTCTCATGGTGCTCCCGCTGGACCTGATCATGGACTACGGCCCCGGCGTGCTCGAGCCCGCCCACGGCATCGAGGCCCAGGTCATCCTGGGGGCGCTGATCCTGGGCTCGGTCGTGGTGGCGGGCGTGGCCCTCTTCCGGGCGGCGCCCCGGGTGTCGGCGGGGCTCCTCTGGTTCCTGGTGGCGGTGCTCCCGGTGACCAACCTTGTGGTGCCCGCGGCGATTCTGGTGGCGGAGCGCACGCTGTACCTCCCGTCCGTGGGCGTGGCGATCCTGGCCGGATCGGCGGCCGCCGCGGTGGCGGTGGGGCGGGTGCGCCGTCCCCGCCGCTGGGCGTGGGCGGGAGGGCTCGCGCTGGCCTTCCTGGCGGGGCGCAGCCTGGTGCGCAACCCTGCGTGGGACAGCACCTTCGCGGCCCTCAACACCCTCGCCGTGGAGCATCCGGAGTCGTGGCTCGCCCACCGCTCCCGGGCCCAGGGCCTCGCCATGGCGGGAGACACGGCGGCCGCTCTGGCCGAAGACGAGCGCGCGGTCCAGATCCTTCCGACCCACTACGCCCTCCTCCTCGAGACGGCGCTGCTCCACCGGGCCCGGGGCGACTACGCCCGCGCCGAGGCGCTGGCCCTCCGGGCCCAGGCGCTGGCGCCCCGCTTCACCGCGGCGTACGAGATCCTGTCGGGTACCTACCTCCTGGCGAGGCGGGGCCGGGACGCCCACCGCACCGCCCTGGAAGGCCTCACCCGGGCCCGGCCGACACCGCTCCTGTGGGGACACCTCTCCGAGAGCTACGTCCTCAAGGGCGACCTTCCGGCGGCGATCCGTGCCCGGGAGGCGGCTTTGGGGCTGGACCCCACGTCCGTAGCCGACCGTGGCCGGCTGGCCGAGCTCCGCCGTGCCGAGGCGGACCGTGGGGCTTCGGGAAAAGGGGAGGGTGGGTGAGCCCCGAGGCCACGGAAGAGCTCGTCGCCACGCCGCCCACG
Source organism: uncultured Gemmatimonadales bacterium (assembly GCA_963720485.1). GTDB lineage: Bacteria > Gemmatimonadota > Gemmatimonadetes > Longimicrobiales > Gaopeijiaceae > MFD05684-c1. The sequence goes on along the minus strand of OY970395.1, from coordinate 2,512,999 downwards.
GCCCACCCGGTCCGGCGGCGCAGGGGCTGGGCGTCGCCCTTCCGGAGCGTTCGCGCGGCCTCCGTCTTCGCCGCGGCGCTGGCGGCCCTCGTCTTCGCCAACAGCCTGAGGAACGACTTCGCGTACGACGACGTGCGCATCGTGCCCGACAACCCCGACATCCAGAGCCTCCACACGCTCCCCCAGCTCCTCCTGGCGCCGTACTGGCCCGGGGAGTACGGAAAGGACCTGGGGCTGTGGCGGCCCGGCACCGTCGGGGTCCTGGGGCTGGAGTGGGCCGCGTGGGGCAACCAGCCCGTCCTCTTCCACCTGGTGAACGTTCTGGCTCACGCCGTGGCCACGGCGCTGGTGGTGCTCCTCGTGGCGCGCCTGGCCACCGTGCCGGCGGCGTTCCTGGCCGGGCTCCTGTTCGCCGTGCACCCCGTCCACGCAGAGGCGGTGGCCAACGTCGTGGGGCTGGCCGAGGTGCTCTCGGCCATCCTCTTCCTGGGGGCGTGCCTGGTCCACCTGGGAGCCTCCCGAAGCCGGTACGGAGGCCTGCGCCTGGTGGGGGTGGCGCTTCTCTACCTCCTGGCCTTCTCGGTGAAGGAGAGCGCCGTGACCCTGCCGGCCGCGCTCTTCCTCCTGGACGCGGCCCGGGAGCGGCTCGGGCTCCGCGACCTCCCCGACTACCTGCGGCGGCGCTGGCCCGTGTACGTGCTCCTGGCGGCGGTGGCGGGCGGCATGCTGCTCCTGCGCTTCTCGGTCCTGGGGAGCATCGCCAGCCCCATGGCGCCGCTGGGCGCCGAGCTCCTCACCGAGGGCGTCCCCCGCATCTGGACGTTGGGGGAGATCTGGTCCCATTACGTGCGGCTGCTGGTCTTTCCGGTGGACCTCTCGGTGGACTACTCCCCGGGGGTCATCCCCATTGCCTTGGGCTGGAACGCCCTGGCGGTCTCGGGCGCGCTGCTGGCCCTGGGCATCCTGGCGCTGGCGCTGTGGTCGTGGCGGAGCCCGCCCATGGGGAAGGGCCGGACCACCCGGCGCATTCTCGGCTTCGGCGTGGTGTGGTTCCTGGTGACCGTCTCGCCGGTGAGCAACGTGCTCTTCATCTCGGGGGTGCTGCTGGCGGAGCGGACCCTCTACCTGCCGTCGGTGGGCTTCGTGGCGATGGTGGGATGGGGGCTCGTGGAGCTGGCCCGGCGGCGCCGCCGGCTCACCGTGGCCCTCACCGCCGTGGTGGTCACCCTGATGGCGGTGCGGACGTGGGGGCGCAACCCCACCTGGCACGACAACCTGACCGTCTTCGGCACCCTCATCCACGATTACCCCCAGTCGGGGCGGTCCCAGTGGGTGCTGGGAGACCTCTTCTACCAGGAGGGTCGTCTGCCGGAGGCCCTCAAGAGCTACCGCCTGGCCATCTCGATCCTCGGGGGCCACTACGAGCTCCTCACCGAGGTCGGCAAGAAGCTCATGAACGCCGGCCACGAGGAGGCCGCCATCCACCTCCTGGACGACGCCTGGCGCGAGCACCCCGAGCTGAGCGAGGCCCCCACCTTCCTGGCCGTGTCGGAGTTGCGCCGGGGCGCCTGGCGCGAGACCGAGCGCTACGGAAAGGCGGCGGCGGCGCTCAACCCCGACAACGCGGTCATGGCCCACGCCGTGGCCGAGGCGCTCACGCACCAGGGGAAGCTGGCCGAGGCCGTGCGCTGGAGGGAACGCACCCTCGCGCTGGGCGAGAACCAGCACTGGCAGCAGTGGATCGCGCTGGCCGACCTGGAGCTGGCCCTGGGCGACACGGCGCGGGCGCAGGTGGCCCGGGATTCGGCCCTGGCCCGGGCCACCACGCGCCTCGAGCGGGCCCGGGTGGACAGCCTCTATGCTCCCCTCCCCTTCACGGGGGCACCCTTGCAGGACTCCAGCCAGTTGCAAGATGCAAGACCGGAAGCCCCGCCGCCCGGCGTCCTTCCTGGTGGACAGTGACGCCGTAAAGTACTACCATACAAATACTTGCGGCATCGTTCCTGGATGTGGAACGGCACCTGCCATAGGAGACGCAGACCATACGCACCCCCACCCTGTCTTCCTCACCAGGAGCGGACACCATGCGGGACAACAAGGGCTTCACCCTCATCGAGCTGCTGATCGTGGTGGTGATCATCGGGATCCTGGCGGCCATCGCCATCCCGAAGTTCTCCGCCACTCGTGAGAAGGCCTACTTCGCCGCCATGAAGTCGGACCTCAAGAACCTCGCGAGCCAGCAGGAGATCTACTACTCGGACAACTACAACTACAACGCTACCGCGTCGACGCTCGGGTTCGTCCAGTCCGAGGGCGTGACGGTCACCATCACGAACGTGAGCACGTCCGGTTGGGCCGCCACCGCCACGCATGCCGCGCTGGGTGCCAGCGAGGGCTGCGCGATCTACTACGGCAATGCCGGCGCCGTGTCCCTGGGCTCGGCTTCGCCGACCGCCCCGGGCGAGATTTCCTGCACGCAGTAAGCGACCCTTCCAGGGCAACGCGTCCGCTGACTGGGGGGCGTGGCCCGGAGATCCTTCCGGGTCACGCCCTTCGGCTGCGGGCCACCAGACTCCCACGAGACCAGGCGCCTCGACCATGTCCACCGATCGCAGGAAAACAGGCTTCACGCTGATCGAGCTGCTGATCGTGGTGGTGATCATCGGGATCCTGGCCTCCATCGCCATCCCGAAGTTCAGCGCCGTGCGGGAGAAGGCCTTCCGGTCGGCCATGATGTCGGACCTGCACAACCTGGCCATCGCGCAGGACATCTACCACAACAGCAACTTCACCTACCAGAATGACCTGTCGCTCCTGGGCTTCGTCGAGAGCGACGGGGTGACGGTGACGGTGAACGAGAGCTCGGGCACCGGGTGGGCGGCCACCGCCACCCACGCGGGCATCGTGGGCCAGCAGTGCGGCATCTACCACGGTGACGCCTCCCCGACCAACGGCAGTCCGGCCACCGCTCCGGGCGTCGTGACCTGCAGCTTCTGAGGACCGTCCCGTCCCCCGGGACGGCTCCTCTTCCCCACGGGCCCGGCACCCGCGTCCGATCCCGTCCTCCCCTCGGGGCGTTGCCCCGGAACCCCTCCCGCCCCAGCTTCCCGCCCGCGGGGGTCCGCCGGATCCCTGGCGTGTCTGTCACGCCACCCGTCCGTGCCCTGAACTCGATGACGTTTCCGACACCGCTTCGGCGCGAGCTGCTCGTCTCCTTCGCGCTCCTGTTCGGCGTCGCCGTGCTGCTGGCGGTCCTGGGACTCTTCGTCATGCTCCCGGTGCTGGACACGCCCGGCGAGGCGACGCTGTTCCTCATCGTCCTGATCGGGGCGGACCTAGCCGTGATCTTCGGCTTCGGAAGCTGGATCCTCAGGCGGCGGCTGGTGGTGCCGGTGGAGGCCATGGTGGCGGACGTGCGGCGCATCGCGGCCGGCGACTACCGGCACCGCATCGCCGCCGGCGGCGGCCCCGAGCTGGAGGCCATCCAGGACAGCGTGAACGCCATGGCGGACCGCCTCATCCAGGAGCAGGAGACGCTGGCACGCAACATCGAGAGTCTCGACCTCACCAACCGCGAGCTGGTGGAGGCCAGGAACCAGGTCATCCAGTCGGCGAGGCTCGCGTCGGTGGGAACGCTGGCTGCCGGCATCGCCCACGAGCTGGGCAACCCGCTGGGCGCGGTGTTCGCCTTCCTGGACGTTGCCCGGGGCAGGGCGGAGCGTGACGGCTCCGACGTCGAGCTGCTGGAGCGGGTGCGGGAGGAGGCGCGGCGCATCGACCGCATCGTCCGCAGCCTCCTGGACTACGCCCGCCCCCGCGACGAGGAGATGGGGCGGGTGGCCCCGGCTTCGGTGCTGGAGCGGGTGCGGGAGCTCCTCTCCGCCCAGGGGCGCCTCGACGACGTCGACGCGCGCTGGGAGGTGGCGGGCGACGCACCGGCGGTGGTCATGGTGGCGCACCGGCTGGAGCAGGTGCTGGTCAACCTGGTCCTGAACGCCCTGGACGCCATGGAGGGCGCGCCGGAGCGGCGCCTCACGGTGCGTCTGGCGTCCGAGCCCGGAGACGTGGTGCGCATGCCACGCCGGCGGGAGGATGATCCGCCGGGCATCGACTACATGCACCGCCGCCGTGTCTCCCGGGACGGGGAGGCGCGCGACGTGGACCTGTTCACCTCCCGCGCCGTGGTGGTGATCACCGTCCAGGACAGCGGCTCCGGCATCGCGCCGGAGCACCTGGAGCGGGTGTTCGACCTCTTCTACACGACCAAGGAGCCGGGGCGGGGCACGGGCCTTGGCCTGGCGATCTGCGCCCGGCTCGTGGAAGGGATGGGAGGGCGAATCGATGCAGCGAACGCGCCGGGGGGCGGCGCGGTGTTCACCATCCGTCTGCCGGGGGCGCCCGGCGGTTCCTCCGCAGGAGGGGAACGGTGAAGGTTCTCATCGTCGACGACGACGCGGGGCTCAGGAAGTCCGTCAGCATGATTCTCGAGGACGGCGGCTACGACGTGGTGAGCGCCTCCGACGGCGAAGAGGGTCTGGCCGTGGCCACGCAGGCGCGCCCCGACCTGGTCCTCTGCGACGTGCGCATGCCCGGCATGGACGGGCTGACCTTCCTGGAGCGCTACCGCGCGGGGGGAGGGGAGGGCCTCGTGCTGGTGATGACGGCCTACGGCAGCGTGGAGCTGGCCGTGGAGGCCATGAAGAAGGGGGCCTACGACTACATCCCCAAGCCCTTCGGCGCCGACGAGGTGCTCCTCACCCTGCGCAAGGCGGAGGAGCGGGAGCGGCTCCAGCGAGAGGTGGGGCGTCTCAGGGAGGAGGTGCGGGCGGACGTCCGCTTCGGTGACATCGTGGCCCGCTCCCGCTCCATGGTCAACGCACTGGAGGTGGCGCGGAAGGTGGCTCGCCACCACACGCCCGTCCTCATCAGCGGCGCCAGCGGAACGGGGAAGGAGCTGGTGGCCCACCTCATCCACCGTGAGAGCGACCGGGCCGATGCGCCCTTCGTGCCGGTGAACTGCGGGGCCATCCCCGAGACCCTGCTCGAGGCCGAGTTCTTCGGCGTCGTGAAGGGGGCGTTCACCGGGGCGGACCGGGACAAGCCCGGCCTGTTCGAGGCGGCCGACGGGGGCACCCTCTTCCTGGACGAGGTGGGCGAGCTCCCGTTGCAGCTCCAGGTGAAGCTCCTGCGCTCGCTCCAGGAGGGCGAGGTGCGCCGCGTGGGCGGCACCGAGGCCCGCATGCTGGACGTGCGCGTGGTGGCCGCCACCAACCGCGACCTCGCCGCCGCCGTGCGCGAGGGCGACTTCCGGGAGGACCTCTACTACCGGCTGGCCGTCGTCCCCATCCAGCTCCCGCCGCTGGCGGAGCGGGCGGAGGAGATCCCGGAGCTGGCCCGCTTTCTCCTCGACCGGCACGTCCGGCGTCTGGGCGTGCCGGTGGAGGGCATCGAGCCCGCGGCCATGGAGGTGCTCCTCTCCTACCCGTGGCCGGGCAACATCCGTGAGCTGGAGAACGTGCTGGAACGGGCGGTGGTGCTCAGCGACGGGTCGCGCATCGGCGTGGAGGACCTCCCCGAGTCGGTACGGGTGCCCGCCCCCGACGCCGTGTCGGCACCTCTCCGCTCCGACGACCTCTCGGTGAAGCGCCAGACCGCCGACCTGGAGAAGTACCTCATCCAGAAGGCGCTGGAGCGGACCGCCGGCAACAAGACGGCGGCGGCCGAGCTCCTGGAGCTCTCGCCCCGGGCGCTGCGCTACAAGATCCAGGATTACGGCCTGGGATAGGATCCCATCCCGCCATCCTCCCGCCCCGGGCCGGCCGCCATCGTGGGCCATGGACCCTGGGCACACACTCCTGGAGCTGGTCGGCGTCCTGCTCCTCCTGGCGCTGACCACGGCGGCCGTCCTCCCCCCCGCCCGCCGGGCGGCGGACCGTGCGGCCGTGGTCGGCGCGCGGGAGGCCATGGTGGGGGCGTTCTCCCGTGCCCGTGACGAGGCCCGGGCGGAAGGGGGCGCACGCCTCCACGTGGCCCCCGCCCAGGGGCGCATCTGGGTCGAGGCCGCCGGGGCCGTGCGGGGCACCGTGGACCTTGCCGCCGACTTCGGCGTCCGCCTCAAGGTCGCCGGTGACCCGGCAGAGGTGACGCTGATGTTCGACGGGCTCGGGGTGGGCCGCAGGGCCAGCCGCACCTTTCGCCTGGAGCGGGGCGCCGCTTCGGCCTCCCTGGTGGTGGCCGCGTACGGCCGGGTGGAGCGGCGGTGAGGGAGCCCCGGGGCTTCACCCTGGTCGAGGTCGCGGTGGCCGTGGTGCTCCTGGAGGTGGGGCTCCTGGCGGCGGGGGGCACGGTGCTGCTGGCGCGGCAGATCCTGGCCCGGGCGGAGCGCATCGAGCGTGCCGCCGCCGACGCCTCGGCCCTGGTGGATTCCCTCCTGGAGGCCGGAGGCGCCGCCTCCGGCGAGGTGGAGGGGGAGGGCTACCGCCTTCGCTGGAGACGCGTCCCGCCCGGCTGGACCGTGGACGCTGACGCCGGCGGCGCACCGGTGTTCCGGCTGGTGGTGCCGTGGGCACCGTGAAGGGGCGGCAGGGTGTGGGGATGGCAGAGACGCTCGTGGCGCTGCTGCTCCTCCTCCTCCTGGTGCAGCTCACGGCGTCGGTGGCGGCCCGGCTGCGCCGCGCCGCGGCGGCGCTGGACGACGACACCGAGGGGCTGGAGGCGGAGCGGACCACGTGGTGGGTGCTGCGGGAGGAGCTGGCGACCGGCCGGAGCGGCGTCGACCGCAGCGTCCCGGCCGGCGACTCCGTCTCCCTGCGGGCCTTCCGGGGGGCCGCGCTGGCGTGCCCCGGGGGCGGCGGCGACGGGGTGGTGCGGGTCCGCTACCGCGGGCTCCGCCGGCCCGAGCCGGACAAGGACTCGGTGCTGGCCCTCCTCCCGGGAGGCGCGTGGCGCCCCCTCCCCCTGGTGGCGGTGGAGGGGACCGCGTCCTGCCCCCCCTCCCCGGGGGCGTGGGAGCTGTGGCGGCTGGGTGCACCGGTCCCCGGCGTGGTCCTCCTCCGGGTGTACGAGCGGGGCAGCTACCACCTCGCCGCCGGGGCGCTGCGCTACCGCATGGGCGGCGGCGGACGGCAGCCCCTCACGCCCGCCCGCCTGGACCCGGGCGGCTCGGCGCTGACGTCCCGGGGGGACGGCGTCGAAGTGGGCGTGGTGGCCGCGCCCAGGGACCCGTCCCGGGCGCCCGTCACGTGGCGACGTACGCTGCGGCCGTGGAGGTCGGGCGGTGGATGACCCTGGCGCCCGCCTGCGAAGGCGAAGGGGGCGGCGGAGCCGCCGGGGCGTGGCCGTGCCGCTGGCCCTCCTGCTCCTCCTGGCCGTGACCCTCCTGGCCCAGGGCGCTCTCCTCCTGGCGCGCCGGGAGGAGGAGACCTCCCGGGGGGTACTCCGCCTTCTGGCCCGGGAGGTGGCCGTGCGCTCCGCGCTCCTGCGGGTGGTGGGGAGCGGGGACACCCTCCCGACGCTCCCCGTGGGCGGGACGGTGGCCCTGGCTTCGCCCTCCGTCCCCGGGGCGCCGCCCGTCGCGGTCAACGTGCGCCGCTTGGCCGCCGAGCTCCACCTGCTCACGGCCGCGCCTTCCGGGGGCGTCGGCGGAGCGGTGGGCCTGGTAGTGTGGACGCTGGACCCGGCGGCGCGGGCGGCGGCCGGGGCGGGCGGGGGTGCGCCCGATCCGGGGAAGGAAGATCCGTGCGCGGACGTCCGGCCGGTGCTGGCCGCCGCACCGGTCGTGGTCGTCGGTCTGCCGCCGCCGGGGTTGGGCCTCCTTCCGGCCGACACCGTGCTCGCCCGGGCCACCCTGCAGGTGTCGGCCAGGGGGTCGCCCTCGCCCGCAGGCACCCCCTGGGCGTGCGACCCCGACGACCCGTGGAACTGGGGGAGCCCCTCCGGAGACCGCCCCGCCTGTGCGACGTACCGCCCCTTCGTGGCCGCCGGTGGCGACCTGGTGGTGGAGGGGGGCGAGGGGCAGGGGGTACTGGCGGTACGGGGGGACCTCGAGCTCCGGGGCACGCGCTTCGAAGGCCTGGTGATGGCCGGGGGGCGGGTCCTCCTCCGTGGGGACGCCCGGATCGTTGGTGCCATCCAGGCCGGGGACGGCGTCGCCGTGGAGCCCGGCGCCCGGTGGGTTCCCGACGCCTGCCGGACCTACCTGGCGCTCCTGGCCGCCCCATCTCTGCGCTGGCCCCGCCTCCTTCCGAGGGGGGCCTGGATCCGACCGCTCTAGGCGCCCAGCCCCCTGGAACACTTTTCCCTTTCGCGGAAGAAAGGTGCTCGCGCCGAGCCTCTCGTCCGCCGGAAGCCCGCGTCTTTGTTGGATCTGTGGGTGGCACGGAACTGGTAGATGGCCCGCCCCAGGACCCCCCCCCATCCACGAACGACGGGCAAGATGCGGCATCCCAAACGTGGATTCACCCTCGTGGAGGTCGTCACCGCCCTGATCGTGGGGACGATTCTGACGAGCATCGCAGTGACCGCCATGGCCGGCGTCCAGGGCCGCTACTCCGTGAAGCAGGCTCGCTCGTCGTTCGCCTCTCTCCAGGCCCGGGCCCGCGCCCATGCCATCGAGACGGGGCAGACGACGAGCCTGTGGGTGGACCTGACGGGCGACAGCGCCTGGATCGTGCGGGGCGGCAACCGCATCGAGACGGTGGATTTCGGGGCGGAATACGGCGTCCATATCACCGGTGACATGAGCCAGCTCCGACTGTGCATGAACGCCCGCGGCTTCGCCGACGAGACCTGCAACAACTTCTCGTCGTCGGAGACCTTGACGTTCGCTTCCCGCGCCGGCGACACCGCCTCGGTGACGATCCGCGCGCTGGGACAGCTCAGCTACTGACCATGAAGACTTCCGTGACGTCTCCCGGCCCGCGCCGGCCCACGGCCCAGGAGCCCGAGGCCCTTTCGGGGCAAGGCGGCTTCTCGATGGTGGAGCTCGTCGTGGCGGTGGTGATCCTCGCCGTCGGCGTCCTGGGGCTGGCCGGTACCACGGCGCTCGTCATCCGCCAGGTCACCCTCGCCGACGTGAACACCGCGCGCTCGGCAGCCCTCCAGTCCGTGGTGGAGACGGTGCGCTCCACCTCCTACGCCTCCGTGGCCGCGGGCAGCAGGACGCTGGGCAGCTTCGGGGTGGACTGGTCGGTGATCGACAGCACCAACGTGACCAAGACCGTGCGGGTGATCACGCAGGGCCCGGGGATCCTCAGGGACAGCACCGGAATCCCTGCCCTGGGCAGGAACGTCCAGGACACCTTCAGCTTCGTGGTGCTCAAGCCATGATACCGAGCAACCGGCGCGGCTTCACCCTGGTGGAGCTCCTCGTGGTGGCCGTGGTGGGGGCCCTGGTCGTGGCAGCCAGCTACCAGGTGCTGCTGGTCAACCAGCGCATCTACGCGGCCAACACCGCCCATATCAGGGGGCAGGCGACGGTGGAGCAGGGCATGGACGTGCTCTTCGGGGAGCTCCGGGAGCTCTCCGCTTCGGGCGGCGACATCCTGGCTTTCGGGGGTGACTCGCTGAAGGTGCGGGTCATGCGCCACTTCGGGGTGGTGTGCAGCCGGGACCTCTCCGCGGGCCAGCTCACCGTGGTGGAGCAGGGCGACTGGTTCAACGTGGAGGACTCGGTGGTCGTGTTCGCCGATACCAACCCGTCCGTGACCAGCGACGACACGTGGCTGGTGGGGCAGGTGAGCGCTCGGGACACCACGGCGACGTGCAGTGGCAACCGGGCGGAGCTCCTGGACGTGCCCGTGGTGACCAGCGCTGCGTCCGGCCCCGGACGCGACACGGTGCAGGTCGGCGCGCCGCTGCGGAGCTTCCTCCACTACACCTACGGCCTCTACACCGTGGACGGTGAACCCTATCTGGCGCGCAGGGAGACGGCCGGTGGGGTGACCACCACCGTGCCGTTGGCGGGACCCCTGCGGGAGAACGACGGGCTGCACTTCGCCTTCTACGACACCCTCGGGGCGGTGGCCACCACGGCCTCCGACATCGTCCAGGTCGAGGTGACCCTGCGCACGCTCTCCAAGGCGCACGGGCCCGATGGGAGCTACGTGGCGGATTCCGTCACGACGCGCATCTACACGCGCAACTGAGCGCGGACCGCGCCGAATTCTTTCCGGAGCGTGACCATGAGAACGACGACATCGGACCCCGGCCGGAGCGGCTTTGCGCTACCCGTGGCCGTCTTCGCGCTGGTCGTGGTGGGCATCCTGGTGACGGGCGGCTTCTTCATGGCCCGGCAGGAGACCCGCATCGGCATGGCCACCGAGAACACCCAGACGGCCTTCTACCTGGCCGAGCGGGGCGCCATCGAGACCATGGCCCACTGGACCACCGCCTACAACGTGGGCCCGTGGAACACCACGACCGTGGCCGACACCACCCCCGACGGCACGTGGACCGTGACGATCACGCCCATGACGAGCCGGCTGTTCTTCCTCGACGCCACGGGGACCGCCTCGGCGGGCGGCGCCCTCTGGTCGGGAGCCACCCGCCGGGTGGGCGTCATCGCCAGGATCAACACGGCCAACGTGATGCCCCGGGCGGGCCTCACCACCCAGGGTTACCTCAAGTTCGGAGGCAGCGCGGAGATCCACGGCACCGACGAGCCGCCCGACGGCTCGGGCGGGTCGTACGACTGGGGCTCCCAGTGCGACGGCATGGCCGCCGGCGACAAGCCCGGCATCCTCATCGACGACACGACCCACATCGACTGGAACGGGAACCGGACCAAGATCGAGGGCGCCATGACCGGCGACCCCAAGTTCACCGAGGACCCTGACCTCACGCCCGCCAACCTGATGGACTTCGGGGACCTGAGCTGGGACGACATGGTGGCGCTGGCGGACAAAGTCCTCTCCGGCTCGCCCAACGTGGGGCCGGCCTACAACGCCGACGGGACGTGCAACCCCTCGCCCCTGGGCAACTGGGGCATGCCCACCGACACCACCGATGCCTGCTTCAACTACTTCCCCATCATCTACTCGACGGGAGACCTGAGCCTGAGCAGCGGCGCGGGGCAGGGGATCCTGCTGGTGAACGGGGACCTGCAAGTGACCGGCGGCTTCGATTTCTACGGGCCGGTGTTCGTGAAGGGGACCCTCACCACCACGGGCGCCGGTGGCCACTTCTGGGGCGGCGTGGTGGCGGCCAACGCGGACATTTCCACCAACACCGTGCTGGGCAATGCCGTGATCAACTTCTCGGAGTGCGCCGTGCAGCGGGCCATCCTGAACAACTCGGCGCTCACCAAGGCGCGGCCCCTGGCCTCCCGGAGCTGGGTCGATCTTTCGTCCGAGGATGCCGGCAGCTGACCTCGCCCCCAACCGGGCGTTCCGCCGCCCCTGGCTTGCGGGCCCGGGGCGGCGTCGCCGTCGGTGAGTGCGACAAATGTTTATCAAAACTTCGGTTTCCGCAGGAGTGAGAAATACTTCCTTGACACGGCTCCACGCCGGGCGGTAACGTGGTTCAACCACTTCTAGTAAAAATCTGTTCCTTTCCCCTTCATCCGGCGCTCGAGCCGGACCGCTGAGACCCCCATGGCCCTGTTCGGACGGAAGAAGAGCACCGTCGGGCTGGACATCGGCAGTGGCTTCGTGAAGGTCCTGGAGGTGGATCACTCCGGCGACCAGCCCGAGGTCACCCGCGTGGCCATGCGTCCCCTCCTTCCCGACGCCATCGTCGAGGGGGAGATCATGGACTACGGGCTGGTGTCGGACACCGTGAGCGGGCTGTTCCAGGAGATCGGCATGAAGGGCCGCGACGTGGTCACCGCGGTGGGCGGCCACGACGTGATCATCAAGAAGATCGAGATGGACCGGATGAAGGAGTCCGACGCCCGGGAAGTGATCCGCTGGGAGGCGGAGCAGCACGTCCCCTTCGACATCAAGAGCGTCGAGCTCGATTTCCAGATCCTGAACCCCCAGGAGGAGGGCCTTCGCATGGAGGTGCTCCTGGTGGCGGCCAAGCGGGAGCTGGTGGACAACAAGGTGGGGCTGCTGGCCGACGCCGGGGTGACGCCCTCCGTGATCGACGTCGACGCCTTCGCCCTCCACAACGCCTTCGAGTACAACTACCCCGAGGCGATGGAGGGCATCGTGGCTCTGGTGAACGTGGGCCACGAGGTGACCAACGTGAACATTCTGGAGGAGGGCGTGCCCATCCTCACCCGGGACATTCCCTTCGGCTCGCGCCGGCTCCGCGAGGACCTGCAGCGGGAGCGCGGGCTCACGGCCGAGCAGGCGGAGGACGTGGTGCAGGGCCGCGAGGACGTCCCGGACCTGCAGCGCTTCGTCGAGCAGAGCGCCGATGAGGTGGCGGTGGGCGTGGAGCGGGCCTCGGCCTTCCTCATGACACGCCAGTCCGGCGCGGGGCTGGGCACCATTTACCTGAGCGGCGGAGGCGCCCGTATCCCCGGAATGGCCGACGCCCTGGCGCGGCGCATGAACATGGAGACGCACCTGGTGAATCCGTTCAACCGGGTGCCCTTCCATCCCGATGCCGGCACGGGCATGAACCTGGAGGAGGCGGCGCCGATGCTGCTGCTCTCCCTGGGTCTCGCCCTGCGCGGCTGACCCGAACCGGACCACCAGGACCGAACCGTGATCCAGGTCAACCTTCTGCCGGGAGGGAGAAAGCGGCAGGCGCGCCGCGGAATCTCCTTTTCCCTTCCTTCGTTCGGAGGAGGGGGCGGAGCCCCGGCCGACCGGTGGATGTTGGGCTCCCTCGCGGTCATCGTGCTGGTCGCGGGCTACATCGCCTGGCAGTTCTTCGGGCTGAGGAGCGACCGGGAGGACGCCAGCGTGGCACTGGAGGCCGCCGTGCGCGACTCCACCCGCTTCGCGGACCTCATCTCCCGGACCAACGAGCTCACGGCCCGGCGGGACTCCATCGCCGCCAAGGTGGGGATCATCCAGCAGATCGACCAGGACCGCTACGTCTGGCCCCACGTCATGGACGAGGTGGCCCGGGCGCTGCCGGACTACACGTGGCTCACGGCCCTCACCCAGGTCTCCTCCAACCCGCTCCAGTTCCGCATCGAGGGGCGGGCCGGCAACAACTTCGCCCTCACGGTCTTCATGGAGCAGCTCGAGGCGTCGCCCTTCATCAACGGAGTGCGGCTCCTGGGCAGCCAACAGGGGGTCGAGCAGGCCGCCTCCGGCGGCCGTCAGGTGGTGACCCAGTTCCAGCTGGAGGCCAACTACGCCCAGCCGCCCATGGACTTCCTGAAGACGGTGCCGCTGTTCGGAGGCGAGGCCCCCGAGAACACCGAGACCCAGGGGGCCCAGCCCCCGAGCGGAGGGGAGTGAGCCCATGGCGCTGATTCCCCAGGACCCGAAGCAGCAGCGTTGGCTGGTTGCCGCGGTGGTGGCTCTCGGCCTGGCCTACGCGTTCACCAGCTTCTGGTACAGCGACAGGCGTGCCGAGGTGACGGCCATGCAGGACCGGCTGGAGCGCCTCGAACAGCAGAACCGCAACGCCCAGATCACGGCCGCCCGTGGTGGCAAGGACCTGGAGGAGCGGATGGCCCTCTACCAGCGGCACGTCATGTCGCTGGAGGCGCTGATCCCGGCCCAGGAGGAGGTGCCCGCCCTGCTGCGCGACATCACCAGCGAGGCGCGCCACGTGAACGTCGACCTGGACACCTTCAACCCGGAGCCCGACGAGCCCGGGCAGTACTACACGAAGGAGTCCTACCAGCTCAGGGCCGTCGGCGAGTACCACGACGTGGGGCGCTTCCTCACGTCCATCGCCTCGCTGCCCCGCATCATCACGCCCGTCGACCTGGACGTCGCGCCCTTCACGGACCCCCAGAACGTGACGAACTACGACGCTCCGGTGGTCGCCAGCTTCCGCATCGAGACGTACGTGCTGCCGGCCAAGGGCGACCAGCCTCCGCCGGCCGACGTGGGGTCGGGAGGTTGACCATGACGACGAGACGAGCCGTGGCCTTCAGGCATGGCGCCTGGGCGGGGGCGCTCCTCGGATGTGTCGTGGCGCTGGCCCTGCCCGGGGGCGCAGCCGCTCAGCAGGCGGCCGACACCACGGCGAAACCGGCTGCCCCGCCGCCGGAGCTCGTGTTCGAGCGGGAGGTGTTCGACTACCCCTCGTACGAGCGGCGCAACCCGTTCAAGCCGCTGACGAGCAACGAATCGGGTCCCCGTTTCGAGGACATCCAGCTCGAGGGGATCATCTACTCGCCCGATCCCAAGCGGAGCGTAGCGCTGCTGTCCGCCGGAAATCTCCAGCAAGGCGCGCCGGCACCCGGCGCGGCCGGGGGCGGTGCACAGTCGCGCCGCGTCCGGATCGGGGAGTCGTGGGGCAACGTCCGCGTCGTCGAGATCCACCGCGCCGAGATCGTGGTGGACGTGAATGAGTTCGGCACGAACGAGCGACGCACACTGCAGCTCGCAAGACGAAAGGGCCAAGGAGGCTCGTGATGTCGTCGATCCTGGCGCTCTGGACGGGAGTCATGCTGGCGGCCGGAGGTCCCGTTACGGGGGTTTCCGTCGTGTCCGCTTCGCAGGCTACGGACGTCCTCATCCACGTCGAGGGTAAGGTCCAGTACCGGGACTTCACCATGGAGGGCCCCGCCCGTCTGGTGGTGGACCTCATGGGAGCCCGGCACGCCCTCCCGCGGGACAACTTCTACGGGATCGACCGGGGGGGTGTGGTATCCCTCCGGACGAGCCAGTACTCGGGCGATGTCGTCCGGGTGGTGGTCGAGCTCGAGAAGGTGGTCCCCTACACCATCGCCGAAGAGGACGGAAGCCTCCGCATCGAGCTGAAGAATGCGGATGGCCCGTTCCAGGCATGGTCGTCCCAGGCCGACGCCCAGGCGGCGACATCCGTTCCGGCTCCGGCTGCGCCCACCCCGGCCGCGCCGGCACCGGCGGTGGGCCGCACCCAGGGGGACCAGGCCGCGGCGGCCCCGCGCGTCGCCCTCCGCGGCGCCCAGGTCCAGGAGAAGCCCCCGATCAGCGTGTCGTTCGAGAACACGCCCATCCAGGACGTGCTCTTCACGTTCGCCGACTTCGCCGGCCGCTCCATCGTGGCGGGCCAGAACGTGTCGGACCTCCTCATCTCCGCGGTGATCGACAACCAGCCGTGGGACGTGGCCCTGGACGCCATCCTGGGCTCCTACGGCCTCGTGGCGAGGGAGCTGGACAGCGGCATCATCCGGGTGGACAACGTCACCAGCCTGAACGACAGGGAGCAGATCGAGCCCCTGGTCACCCGGGCCTACCGGGTGAACTACGCCACGGCGGCGGAGCTGCAGGGGGCGGCCCAGACCCTCCTCACCACCCGAGGCAAGGTCTCGATAGGGCAGGGGACCAACACGGTCATCGTGACGGACATCCCCCGGGTCCAGCAGGCGGTCCAGAACCTCATCAAGGACGTGGACATCCGGACGCCCCAGGTGGCGATCCAGGCCAAGATCGTGTTCGTGAACCGGACCGACCTGGCCGACCTGGGCGTCACCTACGAGCTCAAGGACAGCCAGGGCAACCAGCTCAACGTCGTCTCGCCCGGCGCCACGGACAAGAACGGCGACGGCACCATCACGCTCCCCGACGAGCAGGTGGACCAGGGGACCAACGTGTACAGCCTGGGCGGCTCCTCCATCGCCGCCCTGGGCAACGCCAACAACCGGGTCGCGGCGCCCACGCTGACGCTCCTGACGTCGCTGCTGGTGGGCCGCCACACGCTCGTGAACTTCCTGGAGGCGCTGGAGTCGGTGAACCTGAGCGACATCCAGGCGGTGCCTACCGTGACGGTGCTCGACAACCGCACGGCCCGCATCCAGGTCGGTGAGCAGACGCCCCTCCGGGTCCTGGACGCCCAGGCGACCGGAGGCGGCGGGGCCCTGCCGGTCTCCACGGTCCAGATCCAGCAGACCGGTATCATCCTGACCGCCACACCCCACGTGACGGCCACCGGCGACATCCTGCTGGAGCTGAACGCCGAGCGGTCGGCGCCCATCCCGGCCCAGTCCGACGTGGGCTTCATCTTCCAGACCCAGAACGCAAACACGCAGGTCCTGGTGAAGGATGGCGAGACGGTCGTCATCGGCGGCCTCACCGTGACGGAGAAGAGCGAGGTGCGCTCGGGGATCCCCCTGCTGATGGACCTGCCCCTGTTGGGCAAGCTCTTCAGGGTGACGCAGCACTCCACGATCCAGCGCGACCTCATCATCCTCGTCACTCCGAACATCGTCCGCAGTCAGGACTAACCGGGACCTTCCGGAGCGACCCATGCGGCTCTCCATGCCACGCCTCCGTGCGCCTTCCGTCGCCTGCCTGGCGGCGCTCGTCGCCCTCGCGGCCTGTGACGGACAGAACCAGTTCGCCAGCCCCATAACCCC
Source organism: uncultured Gemmatimonadales bacterium (assembly GCA_963720485.1). Taxonomy (GTDB): domain Bacteria; phylum Gemmatimonadota; class Gemmatimonadetes; order Longimicrobiales; family Gaopeijiaceae; genus MFD05684-c1. Next base: position 2,496,582 of record OY970395.1, on the reverse strand, counting down.
GGGGCAGGGCGGCTCGGGCGGCACCGACACACGGGCCCCCTCGGTGACCATCCAGATTCCACGGGGCGATTCGCTGTCCGCCAAGCCGCTGGGCGATTCGCTGCTCGTGCGGGCCGAGGTGAGCGACAACACCGGCGTGGACAGCGTGGCCTTCTTCGGCTTCTCGGAGCGGGGTAATCCCGACCTGGGGACGGACACGGTCATCCAGCGCTTCGAGACCAAGCAGGTGATCCTGCCGTCGGTCCGGGACACGGTGATCAACCGCTACCTGATCCCCACCGCCGACAGCGTGAAGGAGACGGCCAAGATCGTGGTCGTGGCGTGGGACAGCGACGGCAACGCGGCCGCGGACACGGTGTCCCTGATCCTGGGCGGGCCGGACGTCACCATCCTGGACGTGGAGGCGGGCCAGTCGGTGCAGGCGACCAAGCCCTTCGGCTTCCGGGTCGTGGCCAGCGACCCCAACGGCATCATCCAGGTGCGGACCCAGTTCTCCGGCGCCTTCGACACCGTGGTGGTGGCGAACATCTCCCCTCCGCTGGAGTCGGACACGGTCCGCTTCGAGGTGCTGGTGCCGGCCGACGCGGCTGGTGAGGTCCAGATGACCGCCACGGCCCGCAACAGCCTCGACGTGGCGGGCCAGTACGGCCCCCTCACCCTCAACGTGGTGGGCGGCGTGGCCGCCGACACCTCGGCGCCCAGGGTGAGGGCCGTGGCCACCGCCACCGACCGCCTGGAGCTCAAGGACTCGCTGGCGGTTGCGCTCACGGCCCAGGACGATCCGCAGGGCAGCGGCATCGCCCGGGTGGGGGTCACGGTCCTGGGGATCTCCCCGGCCCGGCGCGACACCGTGGAACAGTCGCAGGAGCGCACCTACGCTCCGTCCCGCACGGGCACGGTGAGCGAGACGTTCAAGTTCAGCGTGTTCAACGTCGACTCCCTGGATCTTCCCGACACCCTCACGTACCAGGTCTACGGCTACGCCGTGGACGACGAGGGCAACTGCGCGGCGAGCGTGGGCGCGGACACCCTGACGGCGTTGCCCTGCGCCGATCTGCCGGGCGGTGGCGTGGCCGCCCAGGGACGGGTGGGCCAGCAGCTGACCCGGACCGTGGTGGCGGGCCGCACCGTGCGCCTGCCCAGCGGCGGCATGATCATGGATGCCGTGGTGGACACGCTGCGACGCAACCTCTACCTGTCGAACTACGATCAGAACCGGGTGGAGGTGTTCCGCCTGCAGGACGAGCGCTTCCTCCCCGCGGTGGGGGTGGGAAGCCAGCCGTGGGGCCTGGCGCTGAACCGGACGCAGGACACCCTTCTCGTGGCCAACTCGGGAGGGACCAACATCTCCAGCGTGGCCCTGGGCGCGGCCGACGGCCTCGGCCCCTTCGCGGAGGACTACCCCCGGCGGCTCCTGACGCCCGACGTGGTGCTGTTCGACGTCGAGCGGGCCCAGGACGACCTTGGCTACCTGCGCTACAACGTGACGGTGACGCCCGACGCGGTGCCGCCGGGCTTCAGCGACCGTCCCCAGTTCCTGGCCGTGGATTCCACCGGGCGCCGCTTGTACTCCACCAAGGTGACCGAGCTCGGCGACTACGGCACCATCCGCAAGGCATTCGTGCCTGCGGGCGCCGACCCGACGGATCCGGACCTGCGGCCCGAGGTGAAGCTCTTCTACGAGCATGCCGCCCTCGACAAGAACCCGAACTACGTCGCCGTGGGGAACATCGACGGGGCGGCGGCGGTCCCGGAGGACGGAAACGACAAGGTCCTGCTCGTCGATCACGTGCCGGGCTATCCGGACCAGATCATCACCGCTGGACCCGACTCGCTGGCCGCGGCCCTGGCCGAGCTCGCCAGCAAGGGGTCGGACGTGGTGGCGGGGAGCGGCCGTTGGAACGTCCCGAACCTCGGCTTCTCCGACACGACGTACGTGTCGGCGTCCGGTGACGGGGGTTGGGTGGTCTTCGGGGAAGGGTCGGTGGATCCGGTGGGTCGGATCATCATGTACAACGCCGAGATGGACGCCGTGACCGACGCCATCCCGGTGACCGACCTCATGACGAACGCATCGGAGACGGTGCGTGGCGTCGGGTTGAACTACGACGGCACGCTGGGGGTGGCCCGGGGCAACCAGGCCTACTTCTTCACCACCGACCTGCGGCTGCAGGGGGTCGTGGACGTGCCTCCCGGCGGGGCCGGCGCGGTGCTTCATCCGCTCCACGCGAACGCCAAGTCCCTGGACAACTACGCGGGCCAGTATCAGCCGGACACCCACCTGGCCTTCCTGGGGACCGGCGAGCACACCATCGACATCGTGGACACGTCCCACTTCCTGCGCCTGGGAAGGATCTTCATCCGGGACGTGGTGAACGGTCCACTGCGGGCGTCGCTGCCCTTCCCCGAGGACCAGCCCGCCGGGGCCACGTGCCTCACCACCCCGGTGACGGACAGGGCGGGCAACTACATCGGCGACGCCATCCAGATCTACCGCAACGGCGACTTCAACGACCCCTACGGGCCCTCGGGCGACGGCACCGACGACGCCTGCATCGTGGTGAAGCTGTACGGCGTCACCGACAGCGGCGGTGTCGTGGTGGTGGACGTCCGCAAGGCCGACGTGCTGCGCTACCATCCGGCCCGGCAGTAGGCCAGCCGGGGGACGGTTCCGGCAGCGCCGGGCAGAGGCGGGGTGAGTCGACGGCCCCGGGGGAGCGCTCCCCCGGGGCCGCGGCGTTCGGGGAGGGGTCCGCGTTGACCCGCAGGCCTCCCCTCGTATCCTTCGACGTTCGCGCCGGGGCCGTGCCCCGGCTCCCGGGGGCCCGAGAGCGCTCCCCTTTCGACCTGGAGAGCCGAGTTGCTGCGACGCCTGAGCTTCCGCACCGCCGGTGAGTCCCACGGCAGGGGCCTCACCGCGCTCCTGGAGGGGATCCCCGCCGGCCTGTCGCTGGAGATGGCCCGGGACGTGGACCCCGAGCTGGCCCGGCGGCAGGGGGGCTACGGGCGGGGGCGCCGGATGCAGATCGAGTCGGACCGGGCAGACCTCCTCTCGGGGGTGCGTCTGGGCGAGACGCTGGGCTCGCCCATCGCCATGGTCATCTGGAACCGGGACTGGGAGAACTGGCAGACGGCCCTGTCGGCCCTGCCCCCGGAGCCGGACGAGAACCCCAAGGCGCTCCGCCCCATGTACCTGCCCCGTCCGGGGCACGCGGACCTCGTGGGGGTGCTCAAGTACGACCGGCGCGATACCCGGGACGTGCTGGAGCGGGCCAGCGCCCGGGAGACCGCGGCGCGGGTGGCGTGCGGCGCCGTGGCCAAGCGCCTGCTGGACGCCTTCGACATCCGGGTGGGCAGCCACGTGGTGAGCATCGGCGACGTGGAGGCCACCTTGCCCGACACCCTCCCCGAGGCCCTCAACGCCGCCGTGGACGACGACCCCGTCCGCTGCCTCGACCCCGAGGCGTCGGAGCGCATGCGCGCCGCCATCGACCGGGCCAAGGAGGAGGGCGACACCCTGGGCGGCGTGTTCGAGGTGGTGGCCACGGGGGTGCCGGTGGGACTAGGGAGCCACGTGGCGTGGGACGCCAAGCTCGACGGGCGCCTGGCCCACGCCCTGATGTGCATCCAGGCGGTGAAGGGCGTGGAGCTGGGCCTGGGCTTCGAGGGCGCCCGCCGCCCCGGATCCGGGGTGCACGACCCCATCGTCCCGGCGGAGGCCCACGTCCGCGGGGGCGGCCTGGCCCGGGCCTCGAATCGGGCGGGGGGCCTGGAGGGCGGCGTAACCACGGGCGAGCCGCTGGTGGTGCGGGGGGCCATGAAGCCCATCTCCACCCTGAGGAAGCGCCTGCCCTCCGTAGACCTGCGGGACGGCTCGGTGGCCGACGCGGCCGTGGAGCGGAGCGACGTGTGCGCGGTCCCGGCGGCCGCGGTGGTGGCGGAGGCGATGGTGGCACTGGTGGTGGCCGATGCCTTCCTGGAGAAGTTCGGCGGCGACGCCGTCAGCGAGGTGCGCCGGAACTTCGAGGGGTACCTCGCGTACCTCAGCGAGCGCGGCTGGGGGGAGCGCTGAAGGACCCGGGCTCCCCCGCCCCGGGCCCTCGTCGGGGGTGGCGCCGCGTCCTTCTCGTGGGCTTCATGGGCAGCGGCAAGACCACCGTGGGCCGGGCCCTCGCGGAGCGTCTCGGCTGGAGTTTCCTCGACCTGGACGATCTCGTCGAGCACTGGGCGGGCACCACGGTGGAGGACATCTTCCGCACGTGGGGAGAGCCCCGCTTCCGTGACATGGAAGAAGCCGTGGCAGGGGAGACGCTGGCCCTCGAGCGGGTGGTGCTGGCTCCCGGGGGCGGCTGGGCCGCGGCTCCGGAGCGCCTCGCCTCGGTGCCGCGGGGCACCCTGAGCGTCTGGCTGAAGGTGTCGCCCTCAGAGGCGGTGCGGCGCGCCGCGGGAGGGCAGGGGCGGCGGCGTCCGCTCCTCGACGTGGCGGATCCGGAGGCCCGGGCGCGGGAGCTCCTGGAGGTCCGGATCCCCCGTTACGCCGAGGCCCACCTCCACCTGGACACGGACGGCGCGAGCCCCGCCGACGTGGCGGACGCGATCCTCGACTACATGGGAAAGGCCTCGCCGGGCGACTGACCCGGCCAGGCCCCTGCAACGGGACCCAGGGTCCCCGGGAGCGGCATGGCGAAGAGCGAAGCACGCGACCTCGTCATCGTGGAGTCCCCCGCGAAGGCGCGGACCATCAGCAAGTACCTCGGCAAGGGGTACGACGTGGCTGCGTCCGTGGGACACGTGCGCGACCTACCCCCGAAGGAGCTGGGCGTCGACGTGGACAAGGGCTTCGAGCCCCACTACGTCACCATCCGGGGGAAGGGGAAGGTCATCCAGGACCTGCGCAGCAAGGCGAAGCACGCCGGCCGCGTCCTGCTGGCCACCGACCCCGACCGGGAGGGCGAGGCCATCGCCTACCACGTCGCCGAGCAGCTCGGCTGGCGCGAGGGCGACGGCGAGCGCTTCCAGCGCGTGCAGTTCCGGGAGATCACGCGGAGCGCGGTGCGGGAGGCGCTGGAGCACCCGGGCAGGATCGACATGAAGAAGGTCGAGGCGCAGCAGGCGCGGCGCATCCTCGACCGCCTCGTGGGCTATCAGGTGAGCCCCTTCCTGTGGAAGCCCATCCGCCCCGGGCTCTCGGCGGGACGGGTCCAGACCGTGGCGCTACGCCTCATCTGCGAGCGGGAAGAGGAGATCCGGGCCTTCCGCTCCGAGGAGTACTGGTCCGTCACCGCCCACCTCCGCAAGGACGGGCAGGCGTTCGACGCCGGGCTCCACCACATCGGGGGCAAGTCGTTCACCCTGGGGAACGAGGCCGAGACCCAGGCCGTCCTGGACGACGTGGAGGGCGTGCCCTTCGAGGTGAGCGACGTGAAGCGCCGGGAGCGCCGGAAGAACCCGGCGCCCCCCTTCACCACCTCCACGCTCCAGCAGGAGGCCGCCAAACGCCTCCGCTTCAGCGCCAGGAAGACCATGACCCTGGCGCAACGCCTGTACGAAGGCGTGGACGTGGGCGCCCGGGGGCTCGTCGGGCTCATCACCTACATGCGTACCGACTCCACCCGGGTCGCCGGCTCCGCCGTGGACCAGGCCCGGGCCTGGGTGGAGGCGGAGATGGGCAAGGAGTACAACGCCGCCTCGCCGCGCACGTGGGCGGGGAAGCAGCAGAAAGGCGCCCAGGAGGCCCACGAGGCCATCCGCCCCACCGACGTCACGCTCCACCCCACCGAGGCCGCCCGGCACCTGGACGAGGACCTGGCGCGCCTGTACGAGCTCATCTGGCTGCGCTTCGTGGCGGGGCAGATGGCGCCGGCCGTGTACGACACCACCACGGTGGATTTCGACCTCACGGGCTCCACGGGGCGCCACTACCTGTTCCGGGCCACGGGGTCGGTGGTCAAGTTCCAGGGCTTCACGCGCCTCTACCTCGAGGCCACCGAGGTGGGCGACCACAGGCGCCTGGACGACCTGGAGCCGCTGCCGGCCATGGAGCCCTCGGACGTGGCCGAGGTGGACGGTATCGAGCCGCGCCAGCACTTCACCCAGCCGCCGCCCCGCTTCAGCGAGGCCAGCCTGGTGAAGGCGCTGGAGGAGCTGGGCATCGGGCGTCCCTCCACATACGCGTCCATCATCTCGGTCATCCTGGACCGGGGGTACGTGGAGATGGAGCAGCGCCGCTTCCAGCCCACCGAGCTGGGCGAGGTGGTGGCCAAGCTCCTGGTGCGGGTGTTCCCCAATATCTTCGACGTGGACTTCACGTCCCAGATGGAGGGGGAGCTGGACCGGGTCGAGGAGGGGGAGGTGCAGTGGCGCGGTCTGCTGGAGGGGTTCTACCCCCAGCTCCGGGAACGGCTGGAGGCCGGGGAGGCCAACTCGGAGGAGATCGTCAAGGAGATCCTGGCCGCCGAGGGCGAGACGTGCGAGCTGTGCGGCCGCCCCATGCTGGTCAAGTTCAACAAGTTCGGGAGCTTCCTGGGCTGCTCGGGCTACCCGGAGTGTAAGAACACGCGCTCCACCGAGGCCCCCATGGAGGAGGAGCTGGGCAAGGACCCGGAGAGCGGGCTGCCCGTCTACCTCAAGACGGGCATGTACGGCCCCTACGTGCAGCTCGGCGAGGAGCAGGACGGAGAGAAGCCGAAGCGCTCGAGCCTGCCCGACGGCAAGAAGCCCGAGGACGTGGACCTGGCCTACGCCGTGAAGCTCCTGGCGCTCCCCCGCGTGGTGGGCCCCGACCCCGAGACGGGCGAGGAGATCACCGCCGGCCTGGGCCGCTACGGCCCCTACGTGCGCCGGGGGAAGACGTTCGCCAGCCTCAGGAACGAGGAGCAGCTCTTCACCGTCGGCCCGGCCGACGCCCGGGAGCTCATCGAGCAGAAGGAGAAGGGCGGCAAGACCGTCCTCAAGGAGCTGGGCGCCCACCCCGACAGCGGCGCGGAGCTCCAGGTGCTGGAGGGGCGCTACGGCCCCTACGTCACCGACGGCGACGTGAACGCCACCATCCCCAAGACCATGGACCCCGAGGAGGTCACCCTCGAGGACGCCCTGGACCTCCTGGAGAAGAAGCGGGCCAGGGGGGGCGGCCGGAAGGGAAGGGGCAGGAAGGGCGGTCGCAAGGGCGGCAAGCGGGGCTCCTCCCGCAAGGGGAGCTGACCCGTGGCCGACGTCACAGTGGTGGGGGGCGGCCTCGCGGGGTGCGAGGCGGCCCTCCAGCTCGCCTCCCGGGGGCACCGGGTGCGGCTGGTGGAGATGCGGCCGGTGAAGAGCACGCCCGCCCACCAGACCGACCGCCTGGGGGAGCTGGTGTGCACCAACTCCTTCAAGAGCGAGGACCCCGCCAACGCCCACGGCGAGCTCAAGCGGGAGATGCGGGCGCTGGGGTCGGTGCTCCTCCGCTCCGCGGACCGGGCGAAGGTGCCCGCCGGCTCGGCCCTGGCGGTGGACCGGGAGCTGTTCGGCGCCGCCATGACCGCCGCCGTCGAGGGGGAGCCCGCCATCGAGGTGGTGCGGGAGGAAGTGACCGAGATCCCGTCGGGCCCCGCGGTGATCGCCACCGGCCCCCTCACCTCGGACGCTCTGTCCGCCGCCATCCGCCGGGCCCTGGGCGGCGACGAGGGCCTCGCCTTCTACGACGCCATCGCCCCCATCGTCGAGCGGGACTCCCTGGACGAGTCCATCGTCTTCGAGGCCGGCCGCTTCGAGGAGTCGGGCGACTACCTGAACTGCCCCATGTCGAAGGAGGAGTACGACGCCTTCATCGACGCACTGAAGGCGGCGGACGTCCACGAGGGCCACGACTGGGACAGCGTGCCCTACTTCGAGGGGTGCCTCCCCATCGAGGTCATGGTGAGCCGCGGCCGCGAAACCCTCCGCTTCGGGCCCATGAAGCCCATCGGCCTCGAAGACCCCAGGACGGGCCGTCGCCCGTGGGCAGTGGTGCAGCTCCGCCGGGAGGACCGGGCCGGGCAGATGTGGAACATGGTGGGCTTCCAGACCCGCCTGAAGATCGGCGAGCAGCGCCGGGTGTTCACCTCCATCCCGGGGCTGGCCGACGCCGAGTTTCTGCGCTGGGGCTCCATCCATCGGAACAGCTACCTGGACTTCCCCGGCCACCTGTCGCAGCACGGGGCGCTGCCGGAGCGGCCCGACCTGATCTTCGCCGGCCAGCTCACCGGGGTGGAGGGGTACACCGAGTCGGCGGCGAGCGGCATCCTGGCCGGCGTGAACCTGGACCGGGTGCTCCGGGGCGAGGCGCCCGCGGTGCCGCCCCCCACCACCATGCTGGGCGCCCTCTTCCGCTACCTGCGGGACACGAACCCCAAGCGCTTCCAGCCCATGAACTCCAACTGGGGGCTGGTGGACCCACTGCCGGAGCGGGTCAAGGACAAGCAGGTGAAGCGGGAGCGGCTGGCCGAGCGGGCAGAGCGGGACTTCCTGGCGTGGACGGACGCCCACGGCATCACCACGCGGGAGCCCGCGGAGGCGCCGGCGGGGCCGTGAGCGCGGGCGCGCAGGGGGGCGGCGATCGGGACGGCGGCGGCGAGGCCGCGGCCGACCGGGACGCCTTCCTGCGCCACCTGGCCGACGAGCGCCAGCTCTCCCCCAACACCGTCACGGCGTATCGCAAGGATCTGGCCGACCTGGGGGACTTCCTCACCGGCTACTACGGCACCCCCGACTGGACGTGGGGCGACGTGGACCGCCTGACCCTGCGGGGCTTCCTGGGGTGGTGCCAGCGGAAGGGGCTGGCCCGGCGGAGCATCGCCAGGAAGCTGTCGGCCGCCCGCACCTTCTTCCGCTTCCTCCACCGGGAGGAGCGGCTGGCCAGGAACCCCACCCGCGCCGTGCGCGCGCCCAAGCGGGAGAAGCGCCTCCCCGGACACCTCTCCCGGGGCGACATGCAGGCGGTGTTCGACGCCGCCGAAGCCCGGGCCGCCGAGAACACGTTCCCGGGCACCCGGGACCTGGCGGTGCTGGAGCTCCTGTACGGGAGCGGGCTCCGCCTGTCCGAGCTCCACGGGCTGGACCTGCCGGACCTGGACCTGGTGGCCGACCAGGTGAAGGTGCGGGGGAAGGGGAGGAAGGAGAGGATCGTCCCCCTCACCCGTGCCGCGGTCACCGCGGTGCGGCGCTACGAGCCCCGGCGGCGGGAGGTGCTGGGGGCCGATACTCCCCCGGCAGACCGCGCAGCGCTCCTCCTCAACCGGAACGGCCGGCGTCTGTCGCGGCGGTCCATCCAGAAGATCGTGCGGGCCCAGCTCGACGCGGCCGGGCAGGGGGGAGAGCTGTCGGTGCACGCGCTCCGCCACTCGTTCGCGACCCACCTGCTGGACGCCGGGGCGGACCTGATGGCGGTGAAGGAGCTGCTGGGGCACGTGTCGCTGTCGACAACGCAGATCTACACGCACACGTCCAAGGAGAGGTTGAAGCAGGTGTATCGGGATTCGCACCCGCGGTCGTAGGGGGCTCTCGTGGACAGCGGCGCGGGGGGCGCCGGCGACGCCCCCGGCGGACCACGCTCGCTTCAGGCTCGCTCCGTCCGCCGGGGCTCGCACTCACCGACGCTCGACCGCTCGTGTGCCCCGGCGTACGAGGGTCCTTCGGGGGCGCCGCCGGCGCCCCCCGCGCCTTCGGGCGGCGTGACCACGGGTCCCCGTCCGCGCTCCTCCTGCTTTGGGGGGGGCTGAAAGGCACGGCCTCGGGGTCGAGGAGCGGGTGGGTCCGGGCGGAGCGTCGGGCGGAGGGAATCCGGAAGGGAACGCGGTCCGGCGGCCGTCCGTGCGGAGTTGTGTCCTGTTTGCGGCGAAAACCCGGAACGGACCGCGCTCTGCGCCGGTACCGTGCTGGATTGTGTTGGCAGTGCGGCCCCGACCGCTCCACCTCGGGCGGGGCCGTGCTCCGCCCGCCCCGACCGCCGACGCTTCGCCCCGGGACCACGCCCACCCCATCGCCGGAACCGCCACAGGAGCACGGCCCATGACCGATGTCGCTTCGCTTCCACCGCTCCAGGAGGGTCCCGCCGCGTGGGTGGGCCCTGAGATGGCGGCGAGCAGCGACTGGATCGTCGAGCTCTCCGACGCCGACATCGCCGAGCTGGAACGCGCCCTCGAGGCGTTCCTCGCCCGGCCGGGCGACGTGGCGGGGCGCATCGGCCGCATGACGGCGGCGGACTTTCCCCTCCCCACGCTGGGGCCGCACCTGCTGGCGCTGCGGGAGGAGCTCCTCCACGGCCGTGGCTTCGCGCTGCTCCGGCGCCTGCCCGTGGAGCGCTACTCCCTGGTCGAGGCCGCCGCACTGTTCACCGGCATAGGGGCGCACGTGGGCCGGGCCCGCTCCCAGAACGCCATGGGGCACGTCCTGGGGCACGTGCGGGACCTGGGGATGAGCAGCGCCGACCCCAACGTGCGCATCTACCAGACGAAGGAGCGGCAGACCTTCCACACCGACTCGTGCGACGTGGTGGGGCTGCTGTGCCTGCGGCAGGCCCGGAGCGGCGGCGACTCCCTGCTGGTGAGCGCCCTCACCCTCTTCAACGAGCTGCGCCGCACCCGCCCCGACCTCCTGGCGCGCCTCCTCCGGCCCATGGCCCACGACCGGCGGGGCGAGGTTCCGGAGGGGCAGAAGCCCTTCTTCATGATCCCGGTCTTCAGCTGGCACGGCGGGCGGCTCACCGTCTTCTACCAACGCCAGTACTTCGACAGCGCCCAGCGCTTCGACGACGCGCCCCGCCTCACGGCCGAGGACGTGGAGGCCCTGGACGCCTTCGACGCCCTGGCCAACGACCCCCACCTGAACCTCACCATGCGGCTGGAGGCGGGCGACGTGCAGTTCGTCCACAACCACGTGCTGCTCCACGACCGAACGGGCTTCGAGGACGACCCGGATCCGGCGCGGCGCCGCCACCTCCTTCGCCTCTGGCTCGCCGTGCCCGGCGCCCGGGAGCTGCCGCCCGCCTTCGCGGCCCGCTACGGCGCCCTGACCGTGGGAGACCGGGGGGGGATCGTGGTGCCGGGGACGCGGCTCACGGTGCCGCTGGAGTAAGGGGCTGGGGGCCGCTGGGTTGGGGCGGCGGGTCGCGTCGCCGGCGGCCCCCGCCAGGAGGGCTCGCGGTCCCGGCATATGCCATTTTGGCACAGCCCCATTCCCGTTAGCTTTCGCCTCTTGCCCGTGGGAGCGGGCATGAACCCACGCCCCGACGGATTCGAGGACGGCTTGAGCGACCATGCGAGGATGAAGGCCACCACGGTGGTGGCGGTGCGCAGGAACGGACAGGTGGCCATGGGCAGCGACGGCCAGGTCACGATGAACGACACGGTGGTGAAGGCCACGGCCCAGAAGGTCCGGGAGCTCCGCGGGGGGCAGATCCTCGCCGGGTTCGCCGGGGCGGTGGCCGACGCATTCGCCCTCTTCGAGAAGCTGGAGGAGAAACTGGAGCGCTTCCCCGGCAACCTGTCCCGGGCGGTTGTGGAGCTGGCCAAGGACTGGCGCACCGACCGCTACCTGCGCCGCCTGAATGCCTTCCTCGTGGTGGCCGACCGGGACCACCTCTTCCTGGTGAGCGGCGACGGCGACGTCATCGAGCCCGACGACGACATCGCGGCCATCGGCTCGGGGGGCGCCTACGCCCTGGCTGCGGCCCGGGCGCTCCGGGAGAACAGCGACCTCGGTCCCCGGGACATCGTGGAGAAGTCCCTCCTCATCGCCGGCGAAATCTGCGTCTACACGAACACGAGCCTCACCGTGCTGGAGCTGAAGGACGAGTCATGACCACGCGACCCGCGGACCTGGACCTGGGCACGACCGAAGCGAAGGCGGACGGCGACGACGGCTACGAGCCCTGGCTGGACGAGCTCACGCCCCGGCAGATCGTCGCCGAGCTGGACAAGTTCATCGTGGGCCAGGACGAGGCGAAGAAGGCCGTCGCCATCGCACTTCGGAACCGCTGGCGGCGCCAGCGGGTCGCCGACGATCTCCGGGACGAGATCCTCCCCAACAACCTCATCCTCATCGGCCCCACCGGGGTGGGGAAGACCGAGATCGCCCGGCGCCTGGCCCGCCTGGCGGGGGCCCCCTTCCTCAAGGTGGAGGCGTCCAAGTTCACCGAGGTGGGCTACGTGGGGCGGGACGTGGAGTCCATGATCCGCGACCTGGTGGACAACGCGGTGAACATGGTCCGGGCCGAGCGGGAGGACGAGGTGGCCGACGTGGCCGAGGCCCGGGCCGAGGAGAAGCTCCTGGACCTCCTCCTGCCCATCAGCGCCGACGACGAGAAGCGGGAAGCCGAGGAGGGGGGCGAGCGGCCGGCCGGCTTCTTCGTCGCGGGCCCCCGTGGGGTGGAGGCCCGGGCTCCCGAGGAGGACGAGGTGGAGGGCGAGACGGTGAAGAGCCGCCGCGCCCGCACCCGCGAGAAGCTCAGAAAGCTCCTCCGGGACGGAAAGCTGGAGGACCGGGAGGTGGAGGTGGAGGTCCAGCAGACCGCCAACCTCGAGGGCATGATGGTGCCCATGGGGGGCATGGAGGGGATGGACTACAACTTCACCGAGATGCTCCAGGACATGCTGCCCAAGAAGTCGAAGCGGCGGCAGGTCACCGTGGCCGAGGCACGCAGGATCCTGGTCCAGGACGAGCTGGACAAGCTGGTCGACATGGACGAGGTGGTGAACGAGGCCCTGGGCCGGGCCGAGGAGATGGGCATCGTCTTCCTGGACGAGATCGACAAGATCGCCGGGGAGCGGGGCGCCGGCGGCGGCCCCGACGTGAGCCGCGAGGGGGTGCAGCGCGACCTGCTGCCCATCGTCGAAGGCTCCACGGTCCAGACCAAGTACGGCCTGGTGCGCACCGACCACGTGCTGTTCGTGGCGGCGGGCGCCTTCCACGTGGCCAAGCCCAGCGACCTCATCCCCGAGCTCCAGGGCCGCTTCCCCATCCGGGTGGAGCTCAAGAGCCTGGGCGAGGAGGACTTCGTCCGCATCCTCACCGAGCCGGAGAACGCCCTCCTCAAGCAGTACTCGGCCCTGGTCGCCACCGAGGGCGCCACCCTGGACTTCGACGACGCCGGGGTCCGGGAGATCGCCCGGATCGCCACCGAGCTCAACAACCGGATGGAGAACATCGGGGCGCGGCGCCTCCAGACCGTCATGACGACGCTCCTGGAGGAGATCCTCTTCGAGCTCCCGGAGCGGGGCGAGACGCGCCTCGCCGTCGACCGGGACTTCGTCCGCGGCCACCTGAGCGCCATCGTCGAGGACGAGGACCTGAGGAGATACATCCTGTGACCCCGGCCGACCCCCGGGTCGCCGCAGTGAAACGGGATTTCCTGGCCCTCACCGACCTCTCCCGGGGGGAGCTCACCGCGTTGCTGGAGCGGGCCCGCCACCTGAAGGGGGGCGAACAGGAGGAGCGGCGGCTTCAGGGGAAGACGCTGGCCATGGTCTTCCGCAAGAGCTCCACCCGGACGCGGGTGTCCTTCGAGGTGGGGATGCTCCAGCTCGGCGGCCACGCCGTCTTCCTCTCCGACCGGGACAGCCAGATGGGGCGGGGCGAGACCATCGCCGATACCGCCCGGGTGCTGTCGGGCTACGTCGACGGCATCATGATCCGCACCTTCGGCCACGACGAGGTGGAGGCGTTCGCCCGCCACGCCACCATCCCGGTCATCAACGGCCTCACCGACCACCTCCACCCCTGCCAGCTCCTGGGCGACCTCCTCACCCTGGTCGAGGCCTTCGGCCTCGACCTGGAGGGGCTCCCGGTGGCGTGGGTGGGCGACGGCAACAACATGGCCAACTCCTGGATCAACGCCGCCCGCGTGGCGGGGCTGGAGCTCCGCCTGGCGTGTCCGCAGGGGTACGATCCCGACGAGGGGCTCCTGGCCGCCGCTCGGGACGAAGGGTCGGCGGTGAGGCTGGTCCGTGACCCCGCCGAGGCGGCGGCGGGTGCCCACGTGGTGACCACCGACGTGTGGACCTCCATGGGCCAGGAGGACGAGGCGGACGCCCGCGCCCGGGCGTTCGCCGGCTACAGGGTGGATGCCGCCCTCATGGAGCGGGCGGACCCGGCGGCCATCTTCCTCCACTGCCTGCCTGCCCACCGGGGCGAGGAGGTCACGGCCGACGTCATCGACGGCCCCCGCTCCCGGGTGTTCGAGGAGGCCGCAAACCGGCTCCACGCACAGAAGGCGCTGCTCCTCACGCTCCTGGAGGATCGCCCATGACCGAGCCCCTCGCCCGCACGCCGCTCCACGACGAGCACGTGGCCCTGGGCGCCAAGATGGTGCCCTTCGCCGGGTACGACATGCCGGTCCAGTACCCCACGGGCATCACGGCCGAGCACAAGGCGGTGCGGCGGGCCGCCGGGATCTTCGACGTCTCCCACATGGGGGAGTTCGTCGTCACGGGGCGGGACGCCCTGGCCCTCATCCAGAAGGTCACCGTGAACGACGCTTCGGCCCTGGAGCCTGGGCAGGCCCAGTATTCGGCCCTCTGTCTCCCCGACGGCGGCGTCATCGACGACCTCCTGGTCTACCGCTACCACGACCGCTGGATGCTGGTGGTGAACGCGTCCAACCGGGACAAGGACCTGGCCTGGATCCGGCGCCACGCCGAGGAGATGGACGTGGAGGTGGACGACCGCTCCGATGCCACCGCGCTCCTGGCGGTGCAGGGCCCGCTGGCCCGGGAGATCCTCCGACCCCTGACCGAGCCCGACGTCGACCGGGTGAAGTACTACCACTTCGTGGAGGGCCGGGTCGACGGCCGGGAGGCTACCGTGGCCGGCACCGGCTACACGGGCGAGGACGGCTTCGAGCTCTACCTGGACGCCGAGGACGCGGTGCCCGTGTGGCGGGCGGTCCTGGAGGCGGGGCGGGAGCAGGGCCTCGTCCCGGCGGGGCTCGGCGCCCGGGACTCCCTCCGCCTGGAGATGGGCTACGCCCTGTACGGCAACGACCTGGACGAGGAGCACACGCCGCTGGAGGCGGGCCTCGGCTGGATCACCAAGCTGGGCAAGGGCGACTTCGTGGGCCGGGACGCCATCGCCCGCCAGAAGCAGGAGAGCGTCACGCGCCGTCTGGTGGGACTCCGCCTGGTCGAGCGCGGCTTCCCCCGGCAGGGCTACGAGATCCACGAGGACGGCGACCCCGTGGGCGTGGTGACCTCCGGGATGGTGAGCCCGATGCTGGGCGACGGCATCGCCCTGGGGTGGGTGCCGTCCCGCCTCGCCGAGCCGGGTACGGAGCTGGAGGTCGTCATCCGGGGCAGGGGGATCCCTGCCCGGGTGGTGCGGCCGCCGTTCTACACCCAGGGCTCCATCCGGAGGTAGCCGTGGCCGAGGCGACCAACCCCGCAAGCGAGCCGCTCAGGGTGGCGGTGCTCACCGTGAGCGACGCCTGCGCGGCGGGCGAGCGGGCCGACGCCAGCGGCGACCGGGTGGCGGCGTGGGTGGAGGAGCGCGGGTACCACCTGGCCGACCGGGCCCTCCTCCCCGACGATGCCCACCGCATCACGCCCCTCCTCCTGGGCTGGGCCGACGGGGGTGACGTGGACGTGGTCATCACCACCGGCGGGACGGGCTTCGGCCCCCGGGACGTAACGCCCGAGGCCACCCGTCCCGTCCTCGAGCGGGAGGCGCCCGGGGTCGCGGAGGCGCTCCGCCGCCGGGGCGAGGCATCCACCCCCTACGCCGTCCTCTCCCGGGGATTGGCCGGCAGCCGGGGGGCGTGCTTCCTGGTGAACCTGCCCGGCAGCCCGGGGGGCGTGAAGGACGGCCTCGAGGTGCTGGAGCGCCTGGTGGGGCACGTGGTGCGCCTGCTCCAGGGAGCGCGCCCCGACCACACGCCCGCCCAACCGGGAGGGAAGAGCCGGTGAACGGGACGGTCCTGGTCTCCACCCACCGCCTCCCGGCGGCCGGGGAGCTGAGAGACGCCTTCCGTAAGGCGGGCTACCGGGTCGACCTGGTCACCCCCGACGAGGCGCTGAGCGAGGCCGGCGAGCCCGTCCTCCTGGTCCTCACCACCTCGCCGGCCCGGGGCGAGGCCCTGGTCCGGCAGGCCCGGGACCGCCTGGACGTGCCCGTGTTCGCCGTGCTGGGCGGCGAGAACGGGAGCGTCCACGCCGCCCCCCAGGATCCGGCGGTGCGGGAGGTGTTCGGCGCCGAGACCTCCCCCGACGAAGTGGTGCTCCTGGCCCGCCGTCTCCTGGACCGTCGCCGGCTCCAGCGGGAGACGGGCATCGTGGGCGAGAGCGAGCCCATCCGGGAGGCGCTGGAGCGGGTGGTCCAGATCGCCCCCGTCGCCTCCACCGTCCTCATCACGGGGGAGTCGGGCACCGGCAAGGAGCTGGTGGCCCGGGGCATCCACGCCCTCTCGCCCCGGCGCCACAAGCCCTTCATCGCCGTGAACGTCGCGGCGCTCTCCGACACCCTCCTGGAGAGCGAGCTCTTCGGGCACGAGAAGGGGGCCTTCACCGGCGCGGTGGACTCCCGGCGGGGGCTGTTCGAGCTGGCCCACGGGGGCACGATCTTCCTCGACGAGATCGGGGAGATGCCCCTGGCCACCCAGACCAAGCTCCTGCGCGTGCTGGAGCAGCGGGAGTTCCTGAGAGTGGGCGGCGAAGTCCCCATCAAGGTGGACGTGCGCATCATCGCCGCCACCAACCAGGACCTGCGCCAGCTCGTGGCGGTGCGGGAGTTCCGGCGCGACCTCTACTACCGGCTGAACGTCCTCTCCATCCACCTTCCCCCGCTGAGGGAGCGCCCCGAGGACATCCCCCTGTTGGTACGGGGATTCGTCGAGGAGGCGTCCCAGCGTCTGGGCCGTCCCTTCCCGGGCATCTCCGCCGACGCCATGGAGCTCCTCGTCCGCCACCGGTGGCCCGGCAACGTGCGGGAGCTCCGGAACCTGGTCGAGAGCATGGTGGTGATGTCCCCGGGCCGGGAGATCCGGCCCAGCGACATCCCCGACGAGGTGCGGGGCCTCCAGCGCTCCCTGCTGCCGGTGCCCATCCCCCGGCCGCCGGAGCGTCAGGGGGGCGAGAGCAGCCTCCGTCCTGAGCTGGAGTTCGTCTTCCGCACGCTGGTGGAGCTGCGGGTGGACCTGGACGACCTGCGCCGCGAGTTCGATGCCTACCAGGAGCGCTCCGACGAGCTGCCGGGGCGGCTCGAGCTGCGGCTGCCGCCCCCCCGGGAGGCGCCCGAGCCGGCGGCCGCCCCGCCGGAGGAGCCTTCCGTTGAAGAAGAGGCGGAGGAGGAGGGGGTGGTGGTCTACCGCCCGGGCATGACCATGGAGGAGATGGAGCGCCAGGCCATCGTCGCCGCCCTGGCCGAGGTGGAGGGCAACCGCCGCCGGGCGGCCGAGCGGCTGGGCATCGGCGAGCGCACGCTGTACCGGAAGATCAAGCGCTACGGGCTGGAGGGGTGAGGCGGGCGACCGGACGCCCCTTTCTCCGTCAGCCTCCGAGCGCCCCCGCCCGGGCCCTGACCCGCGCCCGCTCCGCCTCCAGCCGGGGCAGCACGCTGCTCCATCCGGTGCTGCGCACCGTCCCGTACTCCACGGTCAGGTCCTGCTCCAGGTCCACGTCGGGTGGGAAGGCGTAGACCGCCATCTCCGTGCTCTCCGCGTCCAGCCGGCGGGCGTCGAAGCCCGACGTGACGGGGTGCACGGCCACAGGCCGGGAACGCCGCCCCCGGTTAACCAGCTCCAGGTCCTCGGGCTGGAAGGCGGTTCCCGCCGTGCGGCTGAAGAACGACACGAGGAAGAGCGTGGCCTCCCCGGGGGCGTCGGCCGGGAGCGCGGCCCGGGTGGTGGCGGCCAGCGCCGACAGCCGGTGGTACGTGTCCGGCGCCGTCAGCCGGATCACCCACTCGGCCAGCGGCGTCACCTTCACCTGGAGGTCGCCCACCTGGAGGGAGAGGGTCACCTCATCCTGGCGGAGCGTGCCGTAGCCCGCCGGCACCAGCGTGTCGTCGCCGGGGAGTCCCCCCGGCGGCACGGCGGCGGGGACGCACCCGGCGGCCACCAGGAGGAGCGCGGCGGCGCCCAGGTGGAGGGTGCGGTGCCGGCCGCTACGGCTCGTCACGGGCTCTCCCCCTCCTCCGCCCCTTCCGCCAGGAGCGCGTCCACCGCGTCCAGGAGCACGTCCCTCCCTTCGCCCGTCTTGGACGAGAACGGAACGAGCTGCTCGGCGTCCAGGAGAAGCTCCCGCCGGGCCCGCTCCACCGAACGGGCCCGCTCGCTCCGCTTGAGCTTGTCCATCTTGGTGAGCACCACCAGCGCCGGCAGGCCCAGCCCGGCCAGGTAGCCCAGCATCTGGTGGTCCAGCTCGGTGGGGGGATGGCGGGCATCCACCAGGTGGACCACCCCCTTCAGGCGGGCGCCCTCCGCCAGGTAGCCCTCGATGAGCTCCCGCCACCGCTCCCGCTCCGGCCCCGGCACGCGGGCGAAGCCGTACCCGGGCAGGTCCACGAGGAAGAAGCGGTCGTTCACCCGGTAGAAGTTGAGCGCCTGGGTCTTTCCCGGCCGCGTGGACACGTGGGCGATCTTGGCCCGGGTACGCCGCAGCAGGGTGTTGATCAAGGACGACTTGCCCACGTTGGAGCGGCCCGAGAAGGCCACCTGGGGAAGGTCGCCCGGAGGCGCCTGGCCGGGCACGGCCACGGTACCGGCGTATTCCACGGCCCGGATCTTCATGCTCCGGCCCTCAGGAGACCTGCACGCCCAGCTCGGACCCTCCGAGCACGTCCCGCCCGGGGGCGTTGCCCCGGGCGCCGGCCCGGGGCCCCAGGGCGGCGTCCAGCACGTCGTCCATGGTGCGGACGGCCACGAACTCGAGACCCTCCCGCACCTCGTCGGGGAGAAGCTCCAGGTCGGGGAGGTTGGCGGCGGGCAGCACCACGCACCGCACGCCGCTCCGGAGCGCCGCCACCACCTTCTCCTTCACGCCGCCCACGCCCAGCACGCGGCCCCGGAGCGTGATCTCCCCGGTCATGGCCACGTCGGCCCGGGAGGGCGTCTCGGTGAGGGCCGAGATGAGGGCGGTGGCGATGGTGATCCCGGCGGAGGGGCCGTCCTTGGGTGTGGCGCCCTCGGGGATGTGGATGTGGATGTCCACCTCCCGGTGGAAGTGGGGGTCCAGGCCGAGGCGCCCTGCCCGGGAGCGGGCGTAGGTCACGGCGGCCATGGCCGATTCCTTCATCACATCGCCCAGGGTCCCGGTGAGGCGCACCTCGCCGGAGCCGGGAACCACCGCCACCTCCACGTCCAGCACCTCGCCCCCGGCGGCGGTCCACGCCAGGCCGTTGGCGATGCCGCACCGTTCCGGACCCTGCTCCCTCTCCGAGGGGGTGTAGGGCGGGGGACCCAGCCAGGCCTTGAGGTCCTCCCCACCCACCGCGGAGGGATGGCCGGCGGCGCCGTGGTCGGCGACCCGCCGGGCCACCTTGCGGGCGATGCGAGAGAGGCGGCGCTCCAGCTCCCGCACCCCTGCCTCCCGGGTGTAGCGGTCGATGATGCCGTCCAGCGCTCCATCGTCCAGCGTCACCGCACCGGCGTCCAGCCCGTGGCGCTCCATCTGCCGGGGCCACAGGAAGCGGCGGGCGATGGTGCGCTTCTCGGTGTCCAGGTAGCCCGGCAGGCGGATCACCTCCATGCGGTCCCGGAGCGGCTCGGGGATGCCCTGGAGGGTGTTGGCGGTGGCGATGAAGAGCACGTCGGAGAGGTCGAACTCGAGCTCCAGGTAGTGGTCGGTGAAGGTGCGGTTCTGCTCCGGGTCCAGGACCTCGAGCAGGGCGGCCCCGGGATCCCCGTGGAAGTCCCTCGCCAGCTTGTCCACCTCGTCCAGCAGGAAGACCGGATTCCGGGATCCGCTCCGGCGCATCCCCTGGACCACGCGGCCGGGCAGGGCGCCCACGTAGGTGCGCCGGTGCCCCCGGATCTCGGCCTCGTCCCGGACGCCGCCGAGGCTCACCCGCACGAACTCCCGGTCGAGGGCCCGGGCGATGCTCCTGCCCAGCGACGTCTTCCCCACGCCCGGCGGGCCCACGAGGCACAGGATGGGGCCCTGGAGCTCCCCCACCAGGGAGAGGACCGCGATGTGGTCGAGGATGCGCTCCTTCACCTCGCCCAGGCCGAAGTGGGCCTCGTCCAGGATGGCCGACGCGTGGGCCACGTCCAGGTTGTCGTCCGTGCGGCGGCTCCAGGGCAGGGCGAGAATCCAGTCCAGGTACGTCCGGATCACCGCCGCCTCGGGCGCCACCGGGTTGAGCTTCCTCAGCCTCCCCATCTCCCGCTCGGCCCTCTCCCGGGCGTGGGGCGGCAGGTCGGTGGAGGCCAGGGCGTCTTCCAGCTCGACCCAGTCGTCGGCGTCCTCCTCCGAGCCCAGCTCCCGGCGGATGGCCCGGAGCTGCTCGTTCAGGTAGTGGTGGCGCCGGTCCGAGTCCATCTGGAGGCGGATCTGCTGGTCCAGCTTCTCCTCGATGTGGAGGATCTCCAGCTCCCGCACGAGGATGTGGCGGAGGATATCGAGCTCCCCCATGACGTCCGTGGCTTCCAGCGCCTCCTGCTTCTCCAGGTGGGGCAGGAGGACGTGGCCGGCCACCAGGTGGGCGAGGCGGACGGGGTCGCGCACGTCGACGATCCCGCCCGGCAGGTCGTCGGGGATGCGCTCGTTCAGGCGGGCGTACTCCTCGAAGAGGCGGGCGACGCCCCGGGCGGCCGCCTGCACCTCCGGGTCGGGGTCGCCCGGGGCCGCCACCTCCCGGGGAACCAGGAGGGCGACGTCGGCGTGGAGGGCGGCGTCGGGGCCGTCGCAGGTCGACAGCCGACGGAGGCGGGCGCGGCCGAGCCCCTCCAGCACCACCCGGCACGTGCCGTCGGGAAGGCGTGTCACCTGGACGGCTCGCGCCACGGTCCCCACCGGGAAGAGGTCCGCCTCCTGCGGCTCCTCCACGACCGGGTTCTTCTGCGCCAGGAGGAGGAGCAGCCCGTCGCCCGTCTCGGCCTCCCGGAGGGCCGCCACCGAACGGGGCCGGCCGATGAGGAGGGGGAGGACCATGTACGGGAAGAAGACCAGGTCCCGCAGCGCTACCACGGGGAGGCGCTCGGGGATCGTGACCTGGTCGTCCGCCCGGATCAGGGTCGGCATCGGCTCCCGGGGAAGGTGGAAGGAAGGGAGACGCCCACCGTGGGGCGGAGCGCCGTGGAGCCTATCCTAGACAGGGGGGCGCCGCGGGGAAAGACGGGGCGGCTCCGCCGTCCGGATCGGACGGCCCTTTGCCGGGTTCTAGCGGCCGGTGCACCCGGGCGTGCCCGACCGGGACGCCCCCCCGTCTCCGTCAGGTCTGCCCGTGATCCGACCCTCCTCCACGCCACCGGCGGCGGCTCGCCGCCTCCTCGGGGGCGCGCCGGCGCTCGCCGGGGCCGCCCTCCTCGTGGCGGCGTGCGGGCGGGCGCCGGCGCCCGTGGAGGTCGAAGCCGCCAGCCAGGTGATGGGCACGTTCCTGGACGTGCGCGCCTGGGCGGCCGACTCCTCCTCGGCGGGGTCGGCGGCGGAGGCGGCCCGGAGGGCGGTGGCGAGGGTCGATTCCCTGATGAGCACCTACCGGGACGACTCCGAGGTCTCGGCGCTGGCGCGGGCGGCGGGGACGGGGCGCTGGACGCGCCTCTCCCCCGAGACGCTGGAGGTGCTCACCACCGCCCTGGGCTGGGCGCGGCGCTCCGGCGGCGCCTTCGACCCCACTGTCGGCCCTCTCATGACGGCGTGGGGCTTCCACGGCGGCGAGCCCTCCCGACCCGATTCGGCGGCCCTGGCCCGGGCCCGGGAGGCCGTGGGGTGGCAGGGGGTGGAGGTGGACACGGCCGGCCGCCGGGCGCGCTTGGTCCGCCCCGGCGCCCGCCTGGACTTCGGCGCCATCGCCAAGGGCTATGCCCTGGACCGGGCGCTCGCCGCCATGGAGGCGAAGGGCGCTTCGGCGGGCTACGTCGACCTGGGGGGGAACGTGAGCGTGTTCGGCCCGCCGCCCCGGGGGGGCGACGCCTGGGTGCTGGGCGTGCGCCACCCCCGGCGCCCGGACGAGCTCATGGCCACCATCAGGCTGGCCCGGGGCTCGGTGGCCACGTCGGGGGACTACGAGCAGATGTTCGTGGAGGATGGGGTGCGTTACGCCCACATCATGGACCCCCGCACCGGAGAGCCGGCCCGGGGCGTGGTCGCGGTGACGGTGGCGGCCCCCGACGGCGTCACCGCCGACGCCCTCTCGACCCTCCTCTACGTGCTGGGGCCGGAGGAGGGCCGCGCGTTTCTTGACCGTGAGCTTCCGGGCCGGGGTGTGAGCGCCCTGTGGGTGCGAGACACGGGCGGGCGGGAGGTCACTGCGGCGGACGTGACCGTGGCGCCCGGTGCCGCCGACGTGGAGCTGGCGTTGCCCGACAGCGCCCCCCAATCAGCGAGGCCCCGGGGCAGCGCCCCGGGGCCTCGCGTCCCCGGACTGGATCCGCTCGCAGCGGCCAGGCTCCCTACGCCTCCAGCCTGCGCTGCTTCTTCTCGGCGTCGGGGTGGAGCACCAGCAGGGGCGTGGTGCCGTTCTCCACGCACTCGGTGGTCACCACCACCTCGCGCACGTCGCTCCTCGATGGGATCTCGAACATGACGTCGCGCATGATCCCCTCGATGACCGAGCGGAGCCCCCGGGCGCCCGTGCCTCGATCCAGCGTCTTCCGGGCGATGGCGCCGATGGCGTCCTTGTCGAAGGTGAGCCCGATGCCCTCCAGCTCGAACATCTTCGTGTACTGCTTCATGAGGGCGTTCTTGGGCTCCACCAGGATTCGGCAGAGGGCGTTCTCGTCCAGGTCCTCCAGCCCCACGCTCACCGGCAGGCGGCCCACCAGCTCGGGGATGAGGCCGAAGCGCTGCAGGTCCTCGGGCTCCACCTGCTGGAGGAGCTTCTCCCGCCGGGCGGCCGCGGCTTCGCCGGCGAAGCCGATGCGCCGCTTGCCGATCCTCCCCTCGACGATCTTCTCGATCCCGTCGAAGGCGCCGCCGCAGATGAACAGGATGTTCCGGGTGTTGATCTGGATGTACTCCTGCTGCGGGTGCTTGCGCCCGCCCTGGGGCGGCACGCTCGCCACCGTCCCCTCCAGGATCTTGAGGAGGGCCTGCTGCACGCCCTCGCCCGACACGTCCCGGGTGATGGAGGGGTTCTCCGACTTGCGGGCGATCTTGTCGATCTCGTCGATGTAGACGATGCCCCGCTCGCACTCGGCGATGTTGAAGTCGGCCGCCTGCAGGAGCCTCACCAGGATGTTCTCGACGTCCTCGCCGACGTAGCCCGCCTCGGTGAGGGTCGTGGCGTCGGCGATGGTGAAGGGCACGTGGAGGATCCGGGCCATGGTCTGGGCCAGGAGCGTCTTGCCCACCCCGGTGGGGCCGATCAACAGGATGTTGGCCTTGTCGATCTCCACCTCGTCGAGCACGCCCTGATGGTTCACGCGCTTGTAGTGGTTGTAGACCGCCACCGACAGCGCGCGCTTCGCCTCCTCCTGGCCAATGACGTACTGGTCCAGGACCTCCTTGATCTCGGCCGGCGTGGGAGAGGGAACGACGGCCTCGGCCTGTTCCCGCTCCTCCTCTTCGGCCAGGATCTCGTTACAGAGCGAGATACACTCGTTGCAGATGTACACGGAAGGGCCCGAGATGAACTTCTTCACGGAGTCCTTCGACTTGCCGCAGAAGCTGCAGCGGAGGTGCTTGTCGCTCGACATGGCGTTCCCCTGGTCGCGTCCCGATGGGCTCGCTAACGCTACCTGGTAATCTAATCCTTCTCGATCGTCACGGAGTCAGCCGGCTTCGTGCCGTTGCTGACGCTGCCCTCGATGACCCGGTCGATGAGGCCGTATTCCACCGCCTCCTTGGGGCTCATGAAGCGGTCCCGGTCCACGTCTTCCGCGATCTGCTCCACCGGACGGTCGGTGTGGTGGGAAAGGATCTCGTTCAGCCGCTCCCGGATGTGGAGGATCTCCTTGGCGGCGATCTCGATGTCCGCCGCCGTGCCCTGGGCGCCCGACGAGGGCTGATGGATCATGATACGGGAGTTGGGCAGCGCGCTACGCTTTCCTTTCTCGCCCGCCGTGAGGAGGACGGCCCCCATGGACGCCGCCATGCCCACGCAGAAGGTCGAGACGGGAGCCCGAAGGTGCTGCATCGTGTCGTAGATCGCCAGCCCGGCGTAGACGCTACCACCCGGGCTGTTGATGTACATGTTGATGTCCCGCTCCGGGTCCTCGGCGTCGAGGAAGAGGAGCTGGGCCACGATGATGTTGGCCACGTCGTCGTTGATGGCGCTCCCCAGGAACACGATGCGGTCCATGAGGAGGCGGCTGAAGATGTCGTAGCTGCGCTCGCCGCGGCTGGTGCGCTCGATGACGTAGGGCGGGTAGATCGGCATGGCCGTCGCTTTTCCTTATGTCAGCTTTCGTCGCGGATCTCGGACTTCCCCTTCAGGAAGTCGAAGACCTTGCGCTCGGTGATCTCCCGCTCGAGGCTCTCGAGGCGCCCGCTCTTCTGGAGCTGGGCGTAGACCTCGCCGGGGTTCCTCCCGTTCTTGTCGGCGATCTCCTGGATGCGGGCGTCCACCTCCTCTTCGGTGGCCCGCAGCGTCTCGGTCTTGGCGATGGTGTCCAGGACCAGGATGCGCTTCACCGAGCGCTCGGCCTCGGGGCGGAGCTGCTCCGCCGCCTGGGCCACGCGCTGGGGATCGGCCTTGCTCGTATCGCCCAGCACCGTGCGGATGTAGGCGTCCACCATGGTGCGGGGCACCTCGAAGGGGTTCGCCTGCACGATGCTCTCCAGAAGCCGCCCACGCACGGCCGCCTCCGCCTGGTCCGCCGCTTCCTCCGCCAGGTCGCCCTGGATCCGCTCGCGCAGCGCGCCGAGGTCGTCGAAGTCACCCAGGGAGCGGGCGAAGGCGTCGTCCAGCTCGGGCAGGCGCTTGCCGTGGCGCGCCTTCAGGGTGATCCGGAGCCGTTCTTCCTCACCCCGGCGGGCTTCGTTGGGAAAGTCGTCGGGGAAGTGGACCGTGAACGTGCCGCTGTCCCCGGGCGTCAGGGTGTAGATCGCGCCCTCGACCTCGGGGATCGCCTCCCCTTCCCCCAACACCAACTCATACCCCTGAGGGTCTCCCAGGGTCTCGTCGCTCTCCGGATCCAGGCGCTCCACCTCCACCGACACCTTGTCGCCCGTCTCGGGCGTGCCTTCCTCCACCGGCTCCCAGACGGCGTTCTGGTCCCGGAGGCGCTCCAGCACCTGGTCGACGTCGCCCTCGCCCACCTCGGCGCTGGGCCGCTCCACCACGAACCCCTCGACGCGCTCGATCTTGATCTCGGGCTGCACGTCGAAGGACACGGAGAAGGTGAGGTCCTGGTCGGGCTCGTAGTCGACCTTCTCCACCTCGCCCTCGCTGATGGGGTGGAGCTCCTCCTGGAGGATGGCCGCCTTGTAGGCGTCGCCGATGACCTTGTCGAGGGTCTCCTTCTGGAGGGCCGCTCCGTAGCGCTGCTCCACCACCCGGGTGGGAACGTGGCCGGAGCGGAAACCGGGGAGCTTCATCCGGGAGGCCAGGCGTCGCACGATCTTCTCGCGCTCCTCACGGACGCGCTCGGCGGGTACGGTCACGTTCAGCGTGCGCCGCCAGCGCTCGCTCTCCTGGAGTTCGACGTTGAGTCGGACAGTCTCGGTCGTCATGCGGGCTCTACGCAGAAAAAAAAAGGACTCTCGTCGATCCCCAGTGCGAAAGGGGGGACTCGAACCCCCACGGCACGAGGCCACGAGATCCTAAATCTCGCGCGTCTACCAGTTCCGCCACTTTCGCGCGAATTGCGGGATGTTCGGAAGATAACGGCGGCCCTGGGGGCCATCAACACGAGCCTCCCCGGACACGCGCGGGGGCCGGGCTGGAAGGCCCGGCCCCCGCGCCACTCCGCGCCCTGGAAGGGAGCTCAGCCGGGCATGCGCAGGTTGACGATGCGCGTCTGGCCGGTGGGATCGGCGAGCTGCAGCGACACCACGTCGCCCCCCTGGACCGCATCCAGGATGGAGCGCACGTCCTTCGGCGTGGTGACCTTCGTCCCGTTGATCTCGTCGATGCGATAGCCGGGGACGATGTTGCGCCGGTCGGCTGGGCTGCCCGGCTGGACGTCGGAGATGATCACGCCCTCCGCGGTGTCGAAGCCGAGCTGGCCGGCGGTGTCCTCGTCCAGCGCCTCCACCTTGATCCCGAGCCGCTCCTCCGAGACCCGGCTGACCTCCGCCACGTGGGTGGGCAGGTTGTTGAGGGCCTGGGCCTCGTCGAGGCGGGCGCTCACCTGCTGCTCCTTTCCGTTTCTGTAGAAGGAGACGGTCACCTGGTCGCCGGGGTGGTGCTCGGCGACGCGCTGCTGGAGCTGGGCGGAGTAGCCGACCTGCTCCCCGTCCACCGCCACGATGACGTCCTCGGGGCGAAGGCCCGCCTTCGCGGCGGGGCTCCCCGGGCTCACCGACTGCACGAGAACCCCCGTCACCGCGGGCAGGTGGTAGTACTCGGCGTCCTCCGGCGCCACCTCCTGCATGCTCACGCCCAGCAGCGGCCGCTTCACGTGCCCGTACGCCACCAGGTCCTCCATGACCCGGTGGGCCAGGTTCACCGGGATGGCGAAACCGTAGCCCTGGTAGTAGCCCGTGTTGCTGGCGATTGCGGAGTTCATGCCCACCACCCGCCCCTGCAGGTCCACCAGCGGGCCGCCCGAGTTGCCCGGGTTGATGACCGCGTCGGTCTGGATGAAGTCCTCGATGGAGTAGCCGGGGATGTTCTGGTCCTGGGTCTGGGGGTCGCGGCCGTACTCGCGCTGGAGCTCCCGCTGGAGGAGGCCGAGCCCCCGGCCGCGGGCGCTCACGATGCCCGCCGTGACCGTGTAGTCGAGCTGGCTACCCGAGCCGAAGCCCGGGTTGCCCACCGCCAGCACCCACTCGCCCACCCGCACCCCCTCCGAGTCGCCGAAGGGAAGGGTGGGAAGCTCCTCGCCCACGTCGATCTTGATGACCGCCACGTCGGTGAAGGGGTCGGTGCCCACCAGGTGGGCGTCGAAGGAGCGCCGGTCGTGGAGGTAGACCGTGATCTTGTTCGACCCCGACACCACGTGGTCGTTGGTGAGGATGTAGCCGTCCTTCGTGGTGATGAACCCGCTGCCGCCGGCCAGCTCCATCCGGGGCTCGTCGTCGCCCTGGGGGTCCTCCCGGAAGAAGCGGCGGAAGGCGTCCGGCACCCGTTGGTGCGCCGAGGTCATGGTCTTGCGCGCCTCGATGCGGACCACGGCGGGCGTCACCGCCTGGGAGATGCTCACGAAGGCGTCGGAGAGCTCCAGCGCCGGGCGTACCGCGTCCTCGGACACCCTGGGCGTCTCGTCCACCACGGGGGCGGCCTGGGTCGCGCTTGTCCACCCCAGCCCCGACGCGATGCCGATGCCGAAGAGGAACGCCACCGCCGAGTAGAAGACGACCTTCGCCTTGGCGCGCAGGGGATCGTACATGGCTCTGCCTCTAGGTGGGAGTGCCGCGGGACCCAGGGCGGGTTTTTCCCAGGGTCGCCTGCTTCTACACGCAGCTACGCCCCCGGATCCGCGGGGACCCGGGGGCGTAGCCGGCGTGGCCGGAGCCGTCGCGTCGGCGAGGCTACTACTTCTCCTCGTCCACGATCTCGTAGTCGGCCTCGACCACGTCCTCCTCGGGAGCGCCACCGGTCTCGGCACCCGCGCCGGCGGTCTCGGGCTCGGCGCCCTCGCCGCCTTCCTGGGCCTGGCTATGGTACATCTCCTGTCCGGCGGCGCTGAAGGCCTGCATGAGCTCGTCCCGGGCCGCGTTGATGGCCCCGGTGTCGTCGCCCTTCAGGGCCTCCTTGGCCTTCGTGAGGGCGGCGTCGAGCCGCGTCTTCGTACCCGACGAGACCTTGTCGCCCCACTCGCCCGTGTCCTTCTCCACCTGGTAGACCAGGGAGTCGAGCTGGTTCCTGGCCTCCACCTTGGCCCGGCGCTCCTCGTCCTCCTTGGCGTGGGACTCGGCGTCCTTGACCATGTTGTCGATCTCGGAGTCGCTGAGCCCGCTGGAGGCCTCGATCCGGACCTTCTGCTCACGGCCGGTGGCCCGGTCCTTGGCGGAGACGTGCAGGATGCCGTTGGCGTCGATGTCGAAGGTGACCTCCACCTGCGGCATGCCACGGGGTGCCGGCGGGATCCCGGTGAGCTGGAACTTGCCGATGGTGCGGTTGTCCGACGCCATCTTGCGCTCGCCCTGGAGCACGTGGATCTCCACCGTGGTCTGGCTGTCCTCGGCGGTGGAGAACGTCTCGGCCTTCTTGGTGGGGATGGTGGTGTTCCTCGGGATAAGGGTCGTCATGACCCCGCCCAGGGTCTCGATGCCCAGGGAGAGGGGCGTCACGTCCAGGAGGAGCACGTCCTTCACCTCGCCGGCCAGGACGCCGCCCTGGATGGCCGCGCCCACGGCCACCACCTCGTCCACGTTCACGCCCTTGTGGGGCTCCTTGCCGAAGAACTCCTTCACCACGTCCTGGATCTTGGGGATGCGCGTGGAGCCGCCCACCAGGATGATCTCGTCGATGTCGGAGGCCTGGAGCCCCGCGTCTTCCAGGGCCTTCTTCATGGGCGGGATGGACCGCTGCACCAGGTCGTCCACGAGCTGCTCGAACTTGGACCGGGTGAGCTTGTAGTTCAGGTGCTTG
Source organism: uncultured Gemmatimonadales bacterium (assembly GCA_963720485.1). Lineage (GTDB taxonomy): Bacteria > Gemmatimonadota > Gemmatimonadetes > Longimicrobiales > Gaopeijiaceae > MFD05684-c1. The sequence goes on along the minus strand of OY970395.1, from coordinate 2,467,782 downwards.
GGACCCTCCTGGGTGGCCGTGATGAAGGGGAGGTTGATCTCCGTCTGCATCGTGGTGGAGAGCTCCATCTTGGCCTTCTCCGCGGCCTCCTTGAGGCGCTGGAGGGCCATGGCGTCCTTCGACAGGTCGATGCCCTGGTCCTTCTTGAACTCGTCCACCAGCCAGTTGATGACGCGCTGGTCGAAGTCGTCGCCGCCCAGGTGGGTGTCGCCGTTGGTGGCCTTCACCTCGAACACGCCGTCGCCCAGCTCCAGGATGGAGATGTCGTACGTGCCGCCGCCCAGGTCGAACACCGCGATCTTCTCGTCGGTCTTCTTGTCCAGGCCGTAGGCCAGGGCCGCCGCCGTGGGCTCGTTGATGATGCGCTTCACGTCGAGCCCGGCGATCTTCCCGGCGTCCTTGGTGGCCTGGCGCTGGCTGTCGTTGAAGTAGGCCGGCACGGTGATGACCGCCTCGGTCACCTTCTGCCCCAGGTAGTCCTCGGCCGTCTGCTTCATCTTCTGCAGGATCATGGCCGAGATCTCGGGGGGCGTGAACGTCTTGTCGGCGTTCGGTACGTGCACCTCGACGCGTCCCTGGGCGTCGGTGCGGACGTCGTAGGGGACGAGCTTCTCCTCCTCCTGCACCTCCTCGCCCCGACGGCCCATGAACCGCTTGATGGAGAAGATCGTGTTGTCGGGGTTCGTGATGGCCTGACGGCGTGCCACCTGCCCCACCAACCGCTCGCCGTCCTTGGTGAACGCCACCACGGAGGGGGTCGTGCGTCCGCCCTCCGCGTTGGGGATGACGACCGGCTCGCCGCCTTCCATGACGGCGACGACCGAGTTGGTCGTCCCCAGATCTATCCCGATGACCTTACCCATCGTCGCTCCTGTGGATGTTGGAGGGAGTCCGTCCGCGGCACACCCGGGGCGCCGCGGTGCGTCGGAAGTGCAACGAGCATGCCGGTGCTGGGGGCGCGATTCCGTGCCAATGTGGCGCTTTCGGGCGCCGGGTCGGTCGGAGTGGCAGGCCCGGGGCGGCGGCACTATGCTTCGGCGCCGCGCACCTCTCAGGCCCGGGCGACCCATGTTTCCGCTCAAGGACGACAACCCCACCGAGCTGACGCCCTGGGTGACCCTGGCGATCATCGCGGCCTGCGTGGTGGTGTGGCTCCAGGTGCAGGGCGGAGGCTTCTCCGATCAAGCCCTGGTGGCGTCCATCTGCCGTTACGGGGCCATCCCGGCCGAGGTGAGCGGGCGCACCGGGGGGCTCCTCCGGGCGCCGCTGGGGGGCGGGCTCTCCTGCACGCTGGGGGGGCTCACCTGGCAGGCGCTCTTCACGTCCATGTTCCTCCACGGGAGCTGGATGCACCTGGTGGGCAACCTGTGGTTCCTGTGGATCTTCGGGAACAACGTCGAGGACTCCATGGGCCACCTCCGTTACCTGGCCTTCTATCTCCTCACGGGGCTCATCGCCGCCGGCAGCCACGTCCTTTCCGGCCCGGGCTCGACGGTGCCGGTGGTGGGGGCATCCGGAGCCATCAGCGGGGTCATGGGGGCGTACCTGGTCCTCTATCCCCGGGCGAAGGTCTACACCCTGTTCATCATCATCATCCTGATCCGGGTGGTAGCCCTGCCCGCGTGGGTGCTGCTGGGCTACTGGTTCCTGCTCCAGGCGCTGGGGGCGTCGGCCGGCGCGGGGGGCGTGGCGTTCTGGGCCCACGTGGGAGGCTTCGTGGCGGGCGTCGTCCTGGTGAAGGTCTTCGAGAACAAGACGCTGGTGCACGCGAAGCGGGCCGGGGTCAAGCTCGCGCCGGGGCAGATCGAGGGCGGCGGGTGGTGGTGAGGCTCGGCGGGGAGACCCCGGCGTGAGCCAGGACGGGGCCGCCCTCCATGCCGATCCCGCCGCCGCGGCAGCGGCGCTGCGGGCCCGGCTGGACGGCCGGCCGCTGGAGGCCGTCCTGGTCCTCGGCTCGGGGCTGGGCGGACTGGTGGACCAGGTGGCGGCGCCGGTGGAGGTGCCCTTCGCCGAGCTCCCCGGCTTCCCTTCCACGGCCGTCGCCGGGCACGCCGGGCGTTACGTGGCGGGGTCGCTGGAGGGGCGGCGGGTGCTGGTGCAGGAGGGCCGCTTCCACGTGTACGAGGGGTTGCCCCTGGAGGTGGTGAGCGCTCCGGTGAGGGTGGCGTCGCTCCTGGGAATCTCGACGCTGGTGCTCACCAACGCGGCCGGTGGGATCGACCGGCGCCACGGACCGGGCACCCTGGTGCTCCTGGACGACCACCTGAACCTCATGGGGCGGAGCTCCCTGGCCGGGCCGGTCGTGGAGGGTGAGGCGCGCTTCCCGGACCTGAGCGAGCCGTACGACCGGGAACTCCAGGCCCTGGCCCGCCGCGTGGCGCTGGAGCGGGGCATTCCCCTGGCCCGGGGCACGTACGCCGCCGTGGCGGGGCCGAGCTACGAGACCCCGGCGGAGGTGCGGGCGCTCCAGCGGGCCGGGGCCCACGTGGTGGGGATGAGCACGGTCCCCGAGGTGATCACGGCCCGGGCCCGGGGCATGCGCTGCCTGGCGGTGTCCGTGGTGACCAACTGGGCGGCCGGGTTGGCCGGCAGGCCCCAGCGCCACGAAGAGGTTCTGGCGGGCGGGCGTCGTGCGGCCGGCGCGCTGGCGCGGCTGCTGGGTGGCGTGGTGCGGGGGCTCCCGGCGTGAGCCCGTCCCGGGCCTCAGGCGCTCGCGGATCCGTCCACGGCGGCGAAGTGGTCCAGGGGGCCGTGGCCGGCGCCCAGCCCCGGGGCGCTGGCGATGGCCCGGGCCACGAAGGCCACCGCACCGTCCACCGCGGTCTCCAGGGGGCGTCCCAGGGCGAGCCCGGCCGCCACTGCGGCCGAGAGCGTGCATCCGGTGCCGTGGGTGTGGCGGCTGGGGAGGCGCTGCCGCCGCCAGACGCGCTCCCGGGTCCCGTCCCAGAGCACGTCCACGGCCTCGTCCTCGCCCAGGTGGCCGCCCTTCACCAGGGCCGCTGCTGCGCCGCGCTCCACCAGTGCGCGGGCCGCCCGGCGCATGTCCTCGACGCATTCCACGGCCATGCCCGTGAGGATCCGGGCCTCGTGGAGGTTCGGGGTGACCAGGGTCGCCAGCGGGAGGAGGGAGCGGAGGAGGGCCTCTTCGGCACCATGCTCCAGGAGGCGGTCGCCGCTGCTGGCCACCATGACGGGGTCCAGCACGTAGGGGAGGGGCGCCTGCCGCGCCAGGGCCTCGGCCACCGCCTCCACGAGGGGGGCGCTGCCCAGCATGCCGCTCTTCATCGCCCGGGGCCGGAGGTCGTCGAACACGGCGTCGATCTGGGCGCGCACCACGTCCGGGGGCACCGGGTGGACGGCCCACACGCCCAGGGTGTTCTGGGCGGTCACGGCCGTGACGGCGCTGGTCCCGAAGACGCCGAATGCGTGGAAGGTCTTCAGGTCGGCCTGGATGCCGGCGCCACCCCCGCTGTCGCTTCCGGCGACGGTGAGGGCGACGGGACGGGTGGGGGCGCTCATCGCACCCAAGCTACGCGGAACGTGGTCCCGCCGGTATCTTGTCCCGGTCCAGGAGGACGTCCGTGGCGCTGAGCCGGGAGCGGGAGAAGCTGCTGGGGCGCCTCCGGCACCGGAAGACCCGGGAGCGGGAGGCGCTCTTCCTCGTGGAGGGGGTGCGCGCCGCCGGCGAGGCCCTGGAGCTGAAGGTGCCGGTGCGCTTCGCGGTGGTCTCCCCCCGTCTGGCCCGGGCCGGGGGAGGCGAGGCCCTCCTCCGGCGTCTGGAGGACGGGGGCGTGGAGGTGGATAGCGTGACGGACGCAGCGCTGGAGGCGTCCGCCGACACCGAGGCTCCCCAGGGCGTGCTGCTGGTGTGCGCCGAGCCGGGCTGGACCCTGGACGACGCCGCCACGTCGGGCCCGGGAGGGGCGCGGGCGCTCCTCCTGGACGGCGTGCAGGACCCGGGGAACCTGGGCACCCTGGTGCGGGCCGCCGCGGCGTTCGGCGTGCCGGCGGTGGTCGCCCTCGAGGGCACGGTGGACCCCTGGAACGCCAAGGCGGTGCGGGCGTCGGCCGGCGGCCTCTTCCGGACGAGGGTGCTCAAGGCCTCCTGGGAGGAGGCGGGGGCCTGGCTGGACCGGGAGCGCGTCACCCTCCTCGTGGGGGCGGCGGACGGCGCCGACGTGGCGTGCGTCGAGCGCCCGCCGGCGTGGGCCCTGGCGGTGGGAAACGAGGGCGCGGGTCCCCGGCCCGAGCTCGTCGCGGCCGGGCGGCCGGTGGCCGTCCCCATGCCCGGCGGATCCGAGTCGCTCAACGCCGGCGTGGCCGGCTCCATCCTCCTCTACGCCCTGACCCGGGAGACGCGCGGTGCCTGACCCCTGGATCCTGCCCCTCATCGCGGGCGTCTTCGGCCTGGCGGTGGGCTCCTTCCTGAACGTCTGCTCCCTGCGCTGGCCCCAGGACCGCTCGGTGGTGGCGCCCCGCTCGAGCTGCCCCGGATGCGACACCTTCATCGCCTGGTACGACAACGTGCCCGTGGTGAGCTGGGTGCTGCTCCGGGGCCGCTGTCGGACGTGCGGCATGCCCATCTCGGTCCAGTATCCCCTGGTGGAGGTGGCCACGGGGCTGGTGTGGGCCGGGGTCGTGGCGGCGCACGGGCCGACCCCCGAGGCCTTCCGGGGCGGTGTGTTCCTCACCCTCCTCCTGGGCATCTCCCTGAGCGACGCCCGCTTCTACATCATCCCGGACCAGTTCTCCCTGGGTGGCATGGCCCTGGGCGTGGCCCTCTCCTTCCTCCCCGGGGGGATCGGGTGGCGCCAGGCCCTCCTGGGCCTGGTGGTGGGCTACGGCGTGCTGTGGCTGGTGGGAGTGGGAGGGACGTGGCTCATCCGCAAGACCCGGCCGGGGCGGTTGGAGGAGGCCGGGGTGGACCAGGCGCTGGGCGGTGGCGACGTGAAGATGATGGGGATGATCGGAGCGTTCCTCGGCGTGTGGGGCGTGGCCACGAGCCTCTTCCTGGGCTCCCTCCTGGCGCTCCTGGTCTTCGGCCCGGTGTCGGCGCTCACCAAGCGCCTCATTCCCCTGGGGATCTTCCTGGCGGCGGGGGCCGCCGTGGCGTACGGCTGGGGCGACGCGATGCTGGCGTGGTACGCCAGCCACGTCCTCGGGATGTAGCCCCGGCTTCGCCCGGCTCAGGGGTCGGAGCAGTCGCGCTGATAGCCGCAGTTGAGGCACGCGATCTTGCAGTGCCGCTCCACCACTGGGCCGCCGCACAGCTCGCACACCCGGGGTGGGGGCGGGGCGGCCCGGCCTTCGGCGGCCTCGTCGGCCCGGCCCTCCTCGGGGGGACCCGAGGGGGCGGGAGGCTCCTTGCTCACGGCGCGTCGGGGCGACCGATCCCCTGGGCCAGGTACGCCCGGGAGAGCTCCACGTAGTGCCGCCCGCCCCCCTTCACCCATTCGGCGGCGGAGCCCTCCAGCGTCTTGCGCACCTTCCCCGGCACGCCCGCCACCACGCTTCGGGCCGGGATGCGGCTCCCCTCCAGCACGACCGCCCCCGCCGCCACGACGCAGCGCTCACCGATGTCGGCCTTCTGCAGGATGACGGCGTTCATCCCCACGATGGTGCCGTCGCCGATGGTGCAGCTCTCGAACTTGGCACCGTGGCCGATGGTGCAGTCGGCGCCGATGAGGGTGGGCTGCCAGGCGCCCACGTGGACCACGCAGTTGTCCTGGACGCTGGTGCGGGGCCCCACGACGATGCCGTTGTCGGGGTCGTCGCCCCGGAGCACCGCGCCGAACCAGACGCTGGCCTCCGACGCGACGGTCACGTTTCCGATGAGCACGGCGTCGGGGGCCAGGAAGGCGTCGGGCGCCACGCGGGGGCGAACCCCGTTGAAGGGCAGGATCAAGGCCACGGCAGGGACTCCCTGTTCGTCGTCATCCGTCGTCGCGCACTGGTGCGGGGTGGCCTTCCCGCTCCGGCAGGCGCCGCAGCCTGGCGCGCTGCACCTGGGTCTCGGTCGCCTCGATGATCTCGAACTCCACCCCCGACGCCTCGAACACCTCTCCCGGCTCCGGAACCCGGCCCAGCTCCTCCAGGATAAAGCCGTTGAGGGAGCGGTGCTCTAGCTGGGGCAGGGAGACGTTGAAGGCCAGGTTGATCTCCCGCAGGTCTACCGAGCCGTCGGCCAGGAGCTCGTTCCTGGACACGCGGATGAGGTCCTCCCCCTCCACGTCGGTCTCGTCCACGATGTCGCCCACCAGCTCCTCCAGGACGTCCTCCAGGGTCACCAGGCCGTCGGTACCGCCGAACTCGTCGGCCACGATCCCCATGTGGATGCGCCGGGCCTGGAACGCCCTCAGGAGGTCCGCGAGCGACATGGAGCCGGGCACGAAGAAGGGCTCCCGTGAGAGTCGGCCCAGGGGCATGTCCCGCTTTCCCGCCACGTAGGTCTCGTAGGCCTCCCGCACGTACAGGATGCCCGTAACGTCGTCGATGGACTCGCCGTAGACAGGCACCCTGGAGTAGGGCACGGTCTTCAGCTCTCCCACGATCTCCTCCAGGGGGAGGGCGTCCTGCCACGCGAACACCGCCACCCGGGGGGTCATGACGTCCCACGCGGTGAGCTCGTCCAGGCGGAAGGCCCGCTCCACGAGGAGGTGCTCGTCCGGCCCCACCACGCCCTCCTCCCGGCCCAGCTCGGTGAGGTCCTGGAGGACCCTCTCCTCGGCCGTGAGCTCCTCGGAGCCATTCCGCCTCGACACCAGCCCCTCCAGCCGCAGGACGGGGCGGAGCACGAACCGGCTCCAGCGCTCCATCACCAGGAGGAGGGGCGCCGAGGCCAGCGCCACCCGCACCGGATAGCGGGCGGCGACCCCCCGGGGGAGGATCTCGGCCACGACCAGGAGAAGGGCCACCACCACGGCCAGGGACACCAGGGCGCCCCGGGTGCCCCAGCTCAGGGCCCCGGCCACCACGGTCAGCCCCACGGCCAGGAGGTTCAGGACGCTCACGAGGAGGTGGAGGGCCATCTGGAAGGCCACCGGCCGGGCCCGTACCGCCACCAGCTCGTCCGCGCCGGCGAAGCCTTCTTCCCTGAGGGTACGGAGGCGGGAGGCACCGAGGCTGAAGGTGGCGGTCTCCGCCGCGGACAGAAGGGCGGAGGCAAGGATGAGGACCATCACCCCAGCCAGGAGGCCGGGCGTCACGGGGTCCATGCGGGCCCCCCGCTACTGGGAGGGTGGTCGGACGCCGGCGCCGGGCTCAGATCCATCCCTCGCTCTCCTCCAGGAGCTCGGCGATGACGTCGCGCGTACCCCGTCCTTCGGCCTCGGCCTCGAAGCCCAGGATCACCCGGTGGGCCAGCACGGCCGGAGCCACCGCCCGCACGTCGGCGTAGGTGGGGATGGGCTCGCCCCGGGCCGCGGCCCGGGCCTTGGCGCCCAGCACCAGGAATTGTGAGGCGCGGGGGCCGGCGCCCCAGCTCACGTACCGGCGCGTGACCGCCGGCGCGTCCTCGTCGCCGGGGCGAGTCGAGCGGGCCAGGCGCACCGCGAAGGCCACGAGCGACGGCGGGGCGGGAACACGGCGCACCAGGTGCTGGAGATCGATGAGCTCCCGGGCCGCCACCACGGGGGCCACCGCCGGGGTCTCGTCTCCCGTGGTGCGCATGGCGATCTCCTCCTCCTCTTCCCGGGCCGGGTAGCCGATCTGGAGCTCCAGCATGAAGCGGTCGAGCTGGGCTTCGGGCAGGGGATAGGTGCCCTCCTGCTCGATGGGGTTCTGGGTCGCCAGCACGAAGAAGGGCGGGGCCAGGGGGTAGGTCTGGCCGGCCGCCGTGACGGCGCGCTCCTGCATGGCCTGGAGGAGCGCCGCCTGGGTCTTGGGAGGGGTCCGGTTGATCTCGTCGGCCAGCACCACGTGGGCGAAGATGGGACCCCGCACGAAGCGGAACGCCCGCTGCCCCGTCGAGCGGTCCTCTTCGATGACCTCGGTGCCGGTGATGTCCGTGGGCATGAGGTCGGGTGTGAACTGGATGCGGCTGAAATCGAGGTCCAGCGCGTCTGCCACCGTGGACACCAGGAGGGTCTTGGCCAGCCCCGGCACCCCCACGAGCAGGGCGTGCCCGTTAGCCAGAAGGGCGGTGAGGAGCCCCTCCACGACGTGATGCTGGCCCACGATCCGCTTTTCGACCTCGGCGCGGAGGGCGTCGGCGACCGCGGCCACCCGCTCGAGCAGCACGAGGTCGCCATCGCCGACGGCCGTCTCTTCTCGTGTGGCCAACTGGACTCCGTGGTGGTGCCGCGCCGCGGGCCGCCGTGGTGGCCGGAGGCTCCGGCGGCGACCCTGTTCCCGGGGCAGAGGTACCCGTCGCCACCGCGGGCGGATCCGGACGGGAGGGGGCTGCTTCCGGGGGGAGGGCCAACTTGCGCCGCGGCCTCCCCGCGGGTCAAGCGCGCCGCCCCCGCCCGGCGGAGGGGTCCGCCCTCCGTCCCGGCGCTTCTGCGGCCTGCCAGTGACGCCCTCCCCGGCCCGTGCGGGGGCCTCCCCGGGACGCCTTCGGAATTCCCGTGCGGCGTGCCCTACAGCGTCGCCCCCGGCGCTTGCGGAATTTTTCACAAGCCCCTAGTTTTGGACGGCTCGGAGCCAGACGGGGGGGATCCGCCATGCCAGGGAACGAGGGAAAGGGCGGCGAGCAGGAGAGCGCCGTGGCCGACCTGGGACGGTACGCCGGGCTGGGGCTCCAGCTCGCCCTCTCCGTGGGGCTCTTCCTGGCCGTGGGCTGGTGGCTCGACGGGCGCCTCGGGACGGTGCCCCTCTTCACGATCCTCGGGGCTTTCCTGGGTGGTGCGGCGGGCTTCTATAGCCTCTACCAGCACGTGGTGGCCGCGTCACGTCCGGGGGCAGGACGCAAAGGGGAGCAGGACCCGTGAGGCGGGCCTTGCGCTACGCGGCCGCGAGCACGGCAGCGGTGGCGGCGACGGTGGCGGCGCTCTGGCCGGTGCTGGACCCCGGCGGACGCTTCGGGGTGCTGTTGGCCGCGGCGGTGGCCCTGCCGGTCCAGATCGCGGCCTTCGGCGCCCTGGTGTGGAGCCGGAGACACCACGCGAACGCGTTCTTCGCGGCGTGGGTCGGAGGTACGCTGGTCCGCATGGGGGTGCTCCTGCTGGTCGGGATCCTCCTGCTGTCCACGCAGGCGGTGGCGCCGGTGCCGATGTTGCTGGCCCTGGCGGGATTCTTCTTCGGACTGCTGCTCCTGGAGCCCCTCTTCTGGGGGCCGGGGGGCGGACGAACGGCGGAAACGAACGGTAGCTGAGGGCTTTTCGACGCGATGACGACCGCGATGCAGGAGCAGGTGGCGAGGGCCGGTGAGGCCGTGACGGCCGCGGCCCAGCAGGGCGGCGCCCCCGAGGGGGGCTTCGACCTGGGCCACATGATCATGCACCACCTCACCGACGCCCACGAGTTGGAGGTGCCCGGCGGGGTGTGGCACCTCCCCACGGGCTGGTACGTGCATCTCGGCCCCCTGGGGACCGTCGACCTGGCGCCCACCAAGCACGTGATCCTGGCCGCCATCGCCGTCCTCGTGTGCATCGCCGTGTTCATCCCCCTGGCCATGGCCGCGCGACGCCGGGGCGGGGAGAAGGCGCCCCGCGGCGTCGGCAGCGCCATGGAGGCCATGGTCCTGTACTTCCGGGACGAGGTCGTGCGGAGGAACATCGGGCACGGCGCCGACGCATTCGCGCCCTACATCCTCACGCTCTTCTTCTTCATCCTGGTGATGAACCTCCTGGGGCTGGTGCCCTGGGGCGGCTCGGCGACGGGGAACCTGGCGGTGACCGGCGGCCTGGCGGTCCTCTCCTTCATCGTCATCGAGGTGTCGGGGTTCATGGAGCTGGGGCCCGCCGGCTACGCCAAGACCATCTTCTTCGCGCCCCCGGGCCTGAACCCCGTGGGCAAGGTCATGATGCTGGCCATCATGGCGCCCGTGGAGTTCCTGGGGAAGCTGACCAAGCCCTTCGCCCTGGCGATCCGGTTGTTCGCCAACATGATCGCCGGGCACACGCTGATCCTGGCCCTCGGCGGGCTGATCTTCCTGTTCATCAACGTGCTCGCGCTGGCCACGGGTGTCGGCATCGCGAGCACCATCATGGCCACGGCGGTCATGTGCCTCGAGGTGTTCGTGTCCGTCCTGCAGGCGTTCATCTTCGCCATGCTCACGGCCGTGTTCATCGGGCTGATCAGACACGCCCACTGAGGCTTCGCAGTCCCGCGGCCGCGGCCGCGGCAACCGAGCAGTACCACGTGGACGGAGAATCCGGATCACGTTCGCTGAAGTTCGAGAGTGAAACCCTCTAGCACCGGGACGTAGAGACCATGCTGCACGCGCTTCTCACTGCCGCCCAGGACGTCGGCGCCACCCTCGACGTCAACACGGCCAAGGCCTACCTGAGCCTTCTCGGCGCGGGCCTCGGCATCGGCTTCACCGTGATCGGCGCCGGTATCGGCATCGGACGGATCGGAGCCGCCGCCGCCGAGGGCATCGCCCGGCAGCCCGAGGCCGCCGGGAGCATCCAGACCGCCTCGATCATCTTCGCGGCACTGATCGAAGGCGTCGCGCTCTTCGGTCTGGTTCTGGCGCTCCTGTACAAGCTGCTCTAGTCCCGCATCCGGTGCGCCCGGGCCGGTCGCTCCACGGCGGCCGGTCCGGAAGCTCCGGGGGCGAGGACGACACGACCGTACGAGGAGACCCATGGAGAACCTGACCCGGCGCGTGCTGACACGCGCCAGCGGTGCGCTGCTGCTGACGGTGGCGACGCCGGCCCTGCTCGCGGCCCAGGAGGCCGAGGGCGGCGGAGCGTCCGAGCTCGTCAACATCAACCTGGGCGTGAGCCTCTGGACGGTCCTTCTCTTCCTCCTGCTGCTGTTCATCCTGGGCAAGTTCGCCTGGGGGCCGATCCTGTCGGCGGCGGCCGAGCGGGAGAAGACCATCCAAGACGCGCTCGACCAGGCGCGGCGGGAGCACGAGGAGGCGAAGGCCCTGCTGGAGCAGCACCGGGCCCAGCTCGCCGACGCCCGGCGCCAGTCCCAGGAGATCGTGGCCGAGGGCAAGGCCGCGGGGGAGCGCGTCCGCAAGGAGATCGAGGAGAAGGCCCGGGCCGAGGGCCAGCAGCTCATCGAGCGCGCCCGCAGGGAGATCGAGCGGGAGAAGGACGCCGCCCTGGACCAGCTCCGCAGGGAGTCGGTGGACATCGCCATGGCGGCGGCCGCCAAGCTGCTGCATGAGCGCCTGGACCAGCAGAAGGACCGGGAGCTCATCACGGCCTACGTGGACCGGCTCGCCAGCGAGTCCCGCACCCCGTCGGGAGTCGAGGCGTGAGGGACACCACCATCGCCCGCAACTACGCCGAGACCCTCTTCGAGCTGGCGCGGCGGCACGACGCCGTCGAGCCGTACGGGGAGGGGATCGAGACGGTGGCGCGGCTGCTGGACGAGAACCCCCGCTTCCGTGAGTTCATCGAGACGCCCCGTATCGCCGCCGCCGACAAGAAGCGGGTGGTGCGGAAGGCGTTCGAGGGCTCCCTCCCGCGGCCCTTCCTGAACTTCTTGCTGGTCACGGTCGACAAGCGTCGGCAGCGGCTGCTCAGGGCCATCGCCCGGGAGTACCACGACCTGGTGGACCAGCACCTGGACCGGGTTCACGTGGAGGTGACGGTGGCCCGTCCCATGGACGACGCCACGCTGGCGGAGGTGTCGGGGCGGCTCTCCGCCCTCTTGGGCAAGACCGCCATCCCCCACGTGCGGGTGAAGCCCGCGGTGCTCGGGGGACTGGTGGTGCGGGCGGGCGACACGATCTACGACGGCTCCGTCCGGCGCCGTCTCGAGAACATGAGGCGGCGGCTCCTTGCCGTCGGCCTCCCCGAGTCGACCTCGCCCGGTGCCGCCTCGGCGCCGGCGGGCGACTGAACGAGCGAGGAAAACCGGAACCATGGCGAACGATTCCCAGCTGCGGGCCAGCGAGATCAAGGGCGTCCTCCTCAACGAGATCGAGGGGTACGAGGAGGAGCTCCACGCCGAGGAGGTGGGCGAGGTCCTGGAGGTCAAGGACGGCGTCGCCCGCATCTACGGCCTCACCCGGGCCATGGCCAGCGAGATGCTGGAGATCACGGAGTCCGAGACGGGCAACGCGATCACCGCGCTGGCGCTGAACCTGGAAGAGGACAACATCGGCGCGGTCATCATGGGCGACTGGACAGGCCTCCACGAGGGCGACCAGGTCCGCCGCACGGGCCGCGTGCTGGAGGTGCCCGTGGGCGCCGGCTACCTGGGCCGGGTGGTGGATCCCCTGGGCAACCCCATCGACGGCCTGGGCGCCATCGAGACCGAGGGCACCCGCCAGATCGACATCGTGGCGCCGGGCATTGTGAAGCGGCAGCCGGTGAAGGAGCCGCTCCAGACGGGGCTCAAGGCCATCGACGCCATGATCCCCATCGGGCGTGGGCAGCGCGAGCTCATCATCGGCGACCGGGGCACCGGGAAGACGGCGGTTGCCGTCGACGCGATCATCAACCAGAAGCACACGGACGTCATCTGCGTCTACTGCGCCATCGGCCAGCGGGCGGGGAAGGTGGCCAACGTAGTGGAGACGCTCCGGGAGCGGGGGGCGCTGGACTACACCATCGTCGTGGCCGCCAACGCGTCCGACCCGGCCCCCATGCAGTACATCGCGCCCTACGCCGCCACGGCGCTGGCCGAGCACTTCATGTGGCAGGGCAAGCACACGCTGGTGGTCTACGACGACCTCACCAAGCAGGCCCAGGCGTACCGTCAGCTCTCCCTGGTGCTGCGCCGGCCTCCGGGCCGCGAGGCGTACCCCGGCGACGTGTTCTACCTCCACTCCCGGCTGCTGGAGCGGGCCTCCAAGCTGTCCCAGGAGCTGGGCGGAGGATCGCTGACGGCGCTGCCCATCATCGAGACGCAGGCCGGTGACGTGTCGGCCTACATCCCGACCAACGTGATCTCCATCACGGACGGGCAGATCTACCTGGAACCGGACCTGTTCTTCTCGGGTGTGCGCCCCGCCGTGAACGTGGGCATCTCGGTGTCCCGCGTGGGCGGCTCGGCCCAGATCAAGGCCATGCGCAAGGTCGCCGGGCGCCTCCGGCTGGACCTGGCCCAGTACCGGGAGCTCCAGGCCTTCGCCCAGTTCGGCTCCGACCTGGACGCGGCGACCCAGCGGCAGCTCGCCCGGGGTGAGCGGACCGTGGAGATCCTGAAGCAGCCCCAGTACCAGCCCATGGCGGTGGAGAACCAGGTGGTGGCCATCTACGCCGTGACCAACGGCTACCTGGACGCCATCCCGGTGGAGCGCCTGCGGGCGTGGGAGCGGGGCTTCCACGAGTACGTGGCGGCCCACGCCCCCGAGATCCCCGAGGGGATCCGCACGGAGAAGCAGCTCAGCGAGGAGCTGGAGGGGAAGCTCAAGGACGTGATCCGGGAGTACAACGACGCGTTCGAGGCGGAGGGCGGCACGGGCTCCGGGCCCGCGCCGGTGCAGCAGCCCGTGGACGCGACGCCGGCGCCCGAGCGCGCCGGCGCGGCGGGCTGAGGCGGCTGACCCATGGCGGGAGCACGCGAGATCCGGCGGCGCATCCGCTCCGTCGAGAACACCCGGCAGATCACCCGGACGATGGAGCTGGTGGCCACGTCCAAGCTGAAGCGGGCGACGGACCGGGTGTCGGCGGCGCGGCCGTACGCCGAGGCGCTGGAGGAGATCGTGCGGAGCCTGTGGGCCCCGGACCTGGCCGAGCGCTTCCCGCTCCTGCGCCAGCCCGAGCGCCCGCGGAGGGCCGCCGTGCTCCTCCTCACGGCCAATCGGGGGCTGGCGGGTGGGTTCAACGCCAACCTCATCAAGGAGGCCCGGCGCAAGCTGGCGGAGCTGGGGGAGCGGGGGGTGGAGGCGGAGCTCCACGCGGTGGGGAAGAAGGGGATCGCCTTCTTCCGCTTCCGTGGCCAGGCCATGGCGAGCCAGCGTACGGACATCAGCGACAACCCCGTGGTCGACGACGCCGAGTCCCTGGTGGGACGGCTGCGGAAGGCGTTCGAGCGGGGCGAGGTGGACGCGGTCTACCTGGTGAGCTCCCAGTTCCGCTCGGCGCTGTCGACGCCGCCGAGGACGAAGCAGCTCCTGCCCATCCCGGCGCCGCAGACGGCCCGCTCCGCGGAGAACTTCATCCTCTCCCCCAGCGGGCCCATGATCCTGGACCGGCTCCTGCCGGCGTACATCCGGAACCAGGTCTTCACGGCGCTGGTGGAGAACGCGGCGGCGGAGCAGGGAGCCCGGCGCACCGCCATGAAGAGCGCCACGGACAACGCGGGCGACGTGCTCGACCACCTCACCCGCACGTACAACCGGGCCCGCCAGGCCCAGATCACGCAAGAGATCGCCGAGATCGTCGGCGGCGCGGCCGCCCTCGAGTAGGCCGCGCGCCCCATCACGGAATCGGATACCGACATGGCTGAGCACAATATCGGAAAGGTCGTCCAGGTCATCGGACCGGTGCTGGACGTGGAGTTCGACCCCGAGCACCTCCCGGACATCTACAACGCGCTCCGGCTGAGGAAGAAGGGCGAGTCGGGGCAGGACGTGGATCTGGTGGCCGAGGTGCAGCAGCACATCGGCCGGAGCCAGGTGCGGGCCGTGTCCATGTCGTCCACGGACGGCGTGACCCGGGGAATGGACGTGGAAGACACGGGCCAGGCCATCTCCGTCCCGGTGGGCGAGCCGGCGCTGGGCCGCATCCTCAACGTCCTGGGCGAGCCCGTGGACGAGAAGGGCCCCGTGGGCGGCGAGGGCGTCACCGTGGAGCGGTGGCCCATCCACCGTGAGCCCCCGCGCTTCAGCGACCTCGAGCCCAAGACCGAGATCTTCGAGACGGGGATCAAGGTCGTGGACCTCCTGGCCCCCTACGTGAAGGGCGGCAAGACCGGCCTCTTCGGCGGCGCCGGCGTGGGCAAGACCGTGGTCATCATGGAGCTCATCAACAACATCGCCCAGGAGCACGGCGGCCGCTCGGTGTTCTGCGGTGTGGGCGAGCGCACCCGCGAGGGCAACGACCTCTGGCTCGAGATGACCGAATCGGGGGTCATGGAGTCGACCTCCCTGGTGTACGGCCAGATGAACGAGCCGCCGGGCGCCCGCCTCCGGGTGGGGCTCAGCGGCCTCACCATCGCCGAGTACTTCCGGGACGTCGAGAAGCAGGACGTGCTCCTGTTCATCGACAACATCTTCCGCTTCACCCAGGCGGGCTCCGAGGTGTCGGCCCTGCTGGGGCGCATGCCCTCGGCGGTGGGCTACCAGCCCACGCTGGGCACCGAGATGGGCGAGCTCCAGGAGCGCATCACCTCCACCCGCGAGGGCTCCATCACCTCGGTGCAGGCCATCTACGTGCCCGCCGACGACCTGACGGACCCCGCGCCGGCCACGGCGTTCACCCACCTGGACGCCACCACGGTGCTCTCCCGGGCCATCTCCGAGAAGGGCATCTACCCGGCCGTGGACCCGCTCGACTCCACGTCCCGCATCCTGGACCCCCAGTTCATCGGGGAGCGCCACTACAACGTGGCCACCCGGGTGCAGGAGATCCTGCAGCGTTACAAGGACCTCCAGGACATCATCGCCATCCTGGGAATGGACGAGCTCACGGAGGAGGACAAGGAGATCGTGGGACGGGCCCGGCGCCTGGAGCGCTTCCTGTCCCAGCCCTTCCACGTGGCCGAGCAGTTCACCGGCCTGCCCGGCCGTTACGTGCGCCTGGAGGACACCATCGAGTCCTTCGAGCGCGTGGCCGACGGCGAGTTCGATCACTTCCCGGAGCAGGCCTTCTACATGAAGGGCGGCATCGAGGAAGTCGTGGAGCACGCCGAGAAGCTCATGGCGGAGGGCTGAGGACGTGTCCCTCCAGGTGAGGGTGGTCTCGCCCGAGAAGGTGGTGTTCGAGGGCGAGGCCCGCTCGGTGGTGGCCCCGGCGTGGGATGGACAGGTGGGCATCCTGCCCAGCCACGCGCCCATGATCACGCTCCTGGGTGCCGGTGACCTGTCGGTGGATCTGCCCGGAGGCGGGGCGGAGGAATGGTACGTGGCCGGAGGCGCCCTCAAGGTCGAGAACGACCGGGTGACCCTTCTGACCGAGTTCGCCGGGCGAGAGCCCCCGGAGGTGCTGCCCCGGGAGAAGGTCGTCTTCCCCGAAGACGTGGACGAGCGCATCAGCGAGAGCTCGTCGGCCGGGGATCCGCTGGCCTGATCCGGTGTAGCACGCCACGCCTCGAAGGAGGGAGGCGGAGGGCTCCAAGGCCTTCCGCCTCCTTTCGTTCCTGGCATCCGAATCGCCCGAGCCTCCAGGGATCCCCATGCGCCTCGACCTCCACGTCCACACCACGGCGTCCGACGGCGCCTGGAGCCCGGAGCAGGTCGTCGAGGGCGCCCTTGGAAGGCTCGATGCGCTGGCCATTGCCGACCACGATACCGTGGCGGGGCTGGCGGCGGCCCTCGCCGCGGTGGAAGGAGAGGCTCTCGAGATCATCCCGGCGGTCGAGGTGAGCAGCACGTGGCGGGGTCGCGACATCCACGTTCTGGGCTATTTCGTGGATCCCGGGGCGCCCTCCCTCCAGGCACACGCGGAGCGGGCGGTGCGGCTCCGGGAGGATCGGCTGGTGGGCATGGTTGCGCGCCTACGGGATCAGGGGGTCGACGTGGAGATGGATTGGGTCCTGGAGGCCGCCGGACCCGACCGGTCCGCCCTGGGCCGGCCCCACCTGGCCCGGGCCCTGGTGCGGGGGGGGCACGCCGCCAGCGTCCCCGACGCCTTCAACCGCTGGATCGGCGACGAGCACCCCGCGTTCATCCCCACCGAGTTGGCCAGCCCCATGGAGGCGGTGGAGCTCATCGGGGACGCCGGCGGCATCGCGGTGTGGGCGCATCCTCCCGAGGACACGGTGGACGCCCTCCTGCCGTCCCTGGTGGACGCCGGGCTCCGGGGCCTGGAGGTCTTTCGGCCCCGCTCGCCCCAGGACCTCGTGCGCCGGCTCCAGGGAGTGGCCAAGCGCCACGGGCTCCTGGTGACGGGAGGCTCCGACTGGCACACTCCGGACGCGGGCCCGTCCCTGGGGGACTTCTACGTCACCTCGGACGAGGTGGGCCCCTTTCTGGACGCGGGCGGGCTCTAAGCTCCTGGCCCCTCGCCGGCCCCCGGGCAGGGCGGAAGGGACCCGGGACGCTCCATGGTGGAGCGCACGTCCTGGAGCGCCTGCTCCACCTCCGCGGCGGGCACGCCACCCTGGAACCCGCTGCACACGATGCGGGCTCCCTCCTCCGGCTTCCCCAGGTGGGCCAGCGCGCGTCCCAGGAGCAGGCTGATGGGACCGTCGGTGCGGTTCAGGTCGTCGTACACCCGGGGGTTCGTGGCTGCCATCGCCGCCAGGGCGCGGGGGGCGGGCCGGTACCAGGGTTGGAGGATCCGGACAGCCTCGTCCCACTCCTTCCGTTGCACCAGGATGAGGGCCAGTGACCGGGCGGTGAGGGGCGAGTCGGGGACGAGCTGCCACGCCCGCCGCGCCCGGGCCTCCGCTTCCGCCAGGTCTCCCTGGGGGGCCGCCACCCAGTGGGCGTAGAGAAGGTATCGGTTCGCCAGCTCCTTGCGGCTGAGCTGGCTCGGGTCGAAGAGGTAGAGGCGCCGGAGCTGGGCGAAGGGGTCGTCTTCCCGGCGGGCGTGCAGGGCCGCGCTCACACCCAGCGTCACGACGAGGGCGGCGGCCAGCGCTTCCGCTACCCGCCGCTGGGCCGGTGAGGCGAGGCCCCGCCAGAACGCCGCTGCCCCGGCCCCCGCGAGCGCCAGGAGCCCCACCGCGGGGAGGTAGATCCAGCGCTCCTGGGTGAGGATCGTGGAATCGCTCAGCGACCCGGCGATGTTGTCCACGCTGAGGAGCGGCGTGAAGGTCACCAGGAAGAACGCGCACCAGAAGGCCACCAGGGGATGCCGTCGCCAGAGGAGCGCGCCCGTGCACAGCGCAGCCGTCACCCCCAACCCCGCCCACACGATGGGATCGCCGAGGGGCGGACGGATGACGTTCACCAGGGTCGGGTTGAGCTCGGGATACGTGGGTCCCAGGGGGACGAGCACCCGGGCGACGTGGATGAGGATCGACTTGAGCTCGGCGCCCGCCACCGCCACGGCGCCCTGGCGGCGCACGTATCCCAGCTCGTGCAGGGGCAGGTCGAGCATGACGAAGCGCCACAACAGATACCCGCCCAGCGCCCCCCAGGCCGGCAGCGTCCATCCGAGGCGCCGGAGCGGCGTGCCGCTCCGGCGCCAGCGGTAGAGGACCAGCAGCACCAGCACGGCGGGGAGCGTGATCCCCATCTCCTTGCTGAGCACCGAGGCCGCGTAACACAGCGTGGAGGCCGCCAGCCAGGGCGCAGCGCCCCGGAGGCCCTCCTCGCGGAGCGCCCGGTCGAAGGCCAGCAGGCCCAGGACGTAGAATACCGGGAAGAGGACGTCTGCCACGGCCGCTGGCTGGGTGGCGGCGAAGGCGTTCACCGGATGCACAGCGAACAGCACGGCCCCCAGCGCGGCCGCCAGCAGGTCTCCCCCCATGCTGAAGAGGAGGAGGAGCACCAGCGCCGACACGACGCCGTGGAGGAGCATCTCCACGAGGTTGTAGGCGAGGGGGTCGGCCCCGGCGAAGTGGTGCACCACCCACAGGAAGGTGTTGGTGACGGGGCGGTAGTAGCCCGAGTGGTAGGCGAAGGCGCCCGTCATGGCGCCCCCGAAGAAGTCGGACGTCCACACCCGTGCCAGCCCCGACGCGTCCAGCATGAAGGCGTTGCGCCAGGTCAGGAAGCTCGCGTCGGAGCCCAGGGGATCGTGGAGGTGCCGGTGGAAGAGTACCGGCGGGATCGTCACGAGAAAGAGGGCCAGGAGGAGGAGGCGGATGCGCGTCCTGGCCGACCCCTGGCGGCGGTGGACCGTGGTTTCGTTCACCATGCTCCAAAGATAGGCGGCGCCCTGCGCCCCGCCCAAGGATCGCGGCTGCGGGAGGACGGGAGGGAGACGCCGGAGGCGGGTTGTCGTCGACATCTGTAGCCATTCCGCCGGCTGCCCTCCGCCGGGGCTGCCCGGCGCCTTGACGTCGCAGTGCGCCTCCGTATCTTTGTTTGCTCGCCCGGAGTCACGGGCGAAGGCTTTTTGACAGACCGGCGCGGCACCCTGTGGCGGAAGGTCATGGGGTGTGCCAGCGGACGAGGTTCAGGGTGTGTGCTGGATGCCTTGGGTTTGGGTGCTCTTTTTCTGCACGTCTTTTTGGGAGCGTCCGAGCTCGTCAGCAGTTGGGTGTCTGGCTTTTGGTGGACTGGAGAGACGAGGGAGGCGTGCTTTCGGGCGTGTCTTCTGAGGGCGCTTCAGTCAAGCGTAGAAGTGCACACGGTGGATGCCTTGGCACGAACCGGCGATGAAGGACGTGGCAAGCTGCGAAAAGCCTCGGGGAGCTGCAAGCAAGCTTAGAACCGGGGATGTCCGAATGGGGAAACCCGGCGGAGGTCGTACTCCGTCACTCCCTAAGGGGAGAGCCAACCGAGGGAACTGAAACATCTAAGTACCTCGAGGAAGAGAAATCAAATGAGATTCCCTGAGTAGCGGCGAGCGAAAGGGGAAGAGCCCAAACCAGTGGGGGAGACTCTGCTGGGGTTGAGGGGCCTCAGGGAACGTGGTCGAAAGCGTAGCCGAACCTGCCTGGAACGGCGGACCGGAGGGGGTGAGAGTCCCGTAGGCGAAACGCGAGTAGATTGCCGCTGAGGTACCCGAGTAGGCCGGGGCACGAGAAATCCCGGTTGAATCTGGGGGGACCATCCTCCAAGGCTAAATACGAGTTCGTGACCGATAGTGGAGAGTACCGTGAGGGAACGGTGAAAAGAACGCCTGACGGCGAGTGAAAGAGAACCTGAAACCGTGTGCATACAAGCGGTAGGAGCCTGGTGCGCGTCTTCGGACGCGGATTCGGGTGACTGCGTGCCTTTTGCATTATGATCCGGCGAGTTGCTCCTCACGTGCGAGGTTAAGGCCTTCAGGGCCGGAGCCGAAGCGAAAGCGAGTCTGAAGAGGGCGTGAGAGTACGTGGGGGCAGACCCGAAACCGAAGCGATCTATCCATGGCCAGGGTGAAGCCGGGGTAACACCTGGTGGAGGCCCGAACCGATGTGGGTTGAAAACTACTCGGATGAGCTGTGGATAGGGGTGAAAGGCCAATCAAGCTCGGAGATAGCTGGTTCTCCCCGAAATATATTTTGGTATAGCCTCGGGGGTTGTCTGCGGGAGGTAGAGCACTGCAAGGGTTAGGGGCCTTACCCGGTTACCGACCCCTAGCAAACTCCGAATGCCCGACAGATGGACCCCGGGAGTCAGTGGGCGAGCGATAATGTCCGTCCGCGAGAGGGAAAGAACCCAGACCGTCAGCTAAGGTCCCGAAGTGTGGGTTAAGTGAGAAAGGATGTGGATTCGCGGAGACAACTAGGAGGTTGGCTTAGAAGCAGCCATGCCTTTAAAGAGTGCGTAATAGCTCACTAGTCAAGTGGATCTGCGCCGATAATGGTCGGGACTCAAACCCACCACCGAAGCTACGGATGGAAAGGATCCTTCGGGATCCGCCCATGGTAGGGGAGCGTTCCCTGGGCAGTGAAGCCGGCTCGGAAGAGCACCGGTGGAGCGCAGGGAAGTGAGGATGCCGGAATGAGTACGCGACAATGGGGGGGAGGATCCCCCACACCGAAAGCCTAAGGGTTCCGGAGCCAGGTTCATCCGCTCCGGGTTAGTCGGTCCCTAAGCCGAGGCCGAAGGGCGTAGGCGATGGGAAACGGGTTAATATTCCCGTACCGCAGGATGCGCGTTACGACCCCGAGGGGGGACGCGGGAGCGAAGCAGCCGTCGGGTGATGGATGTCCCGATGCAAGGTGGTAGGCGTTTCCGGGCAGGCAAATCCGTCCGGATAGCCGAGCGCCGATGCCGAAGGGGCCTTCGGGCCCCGCCAAGGGCTGTGGAGCCGACCGCCGAGAAAAGCCTCGCGGGGCAGTTCATCATGCGACCGTACCGTAAACGGACACACGTAGGCGAGGCGAGAAGCCTAAGGTGCTCGAGTGATCCACGGAGAAGGAACTCGGCAAAATGTCCCCGTAACTTCGGGAGAAGGGGAGCCCGTGGTAGGTGAACCACGAAGCGTGGGGAGCTGAAGCGGGCCGCAGAGAATCGGCCCAAGCGACTGTTTATTAAAAACACAGGTGTCTGCGAAGTCGTCCAAGACGACGTATAGGCACTGACGCCTGCCCGGTGCCGGAAGGTTAAAGGGAGGGGTTAGGGCGCAAGCTCGAAGCTCTGAACTGAAGCCCCGGTAAACGGCGGCCGTAACTATAACGGTCCTAAGGTAGCGAAATTCCTTGTCGGGTAAGTTCCGACCTGCACGAATGGCGTAACGACTTGGGCGCTGTCTCCTCCGTGAGCTCGGCGAAATTGGAGTATCGGTGAGGATACCGATTACCCGCGATAGGACAAAAAGACCCCGTGCACCTTTACTATACCCTGCCATTGGGTCTTGGCACCGCATGTGTAGGATAGGTGGGAGACTGTGAACCAGGGTCGCCAGGCCTTGGGGAGTCGCTGGTGAAATACCACCCTTACGATGTTGAGGCTCTAACCCAGGGGAGTGAATCCTCCCCGGGGACCGTGGCAGGCGGGTAGTTTGACTGGGGCGGTCGCCTCCCAAAGAGTAACGGAGGCGCGCAAAGGTTCCCTCAGCGCGGTCGGCAATCGCGCGTAGAGTGTAAAGGCAGAAGGGAGCTTGACTGCGAGACCGACAGGTCGAGCAGGTGCGAAAGCAGGCCTTAGTGATCCGGTGGTTCCGGATGGAAGGGCCATCGCTCAACGGATAAAAGGTACGCCGGGGATAACAGGCTTATCGCCCCCGAGAGTTCACATCGACGGGGCGGTTTGGCACCTCGATGTCGGCTTATCACATCCTGGGGCTGGAGAAGGTCCCAAGGGTCGGGCTGTTCGCCCGTTAAAGTGGTACATGAGCTGGGTTTAGAACGTCGTGAGACAGTTCGGTCTGTATCCATCGCGGGCGTTGGAGTGTTGAGAGGAGCCATCCCTAGTACGAGAGGACCGGGATGGACCGACCACTCGTGTACCGGTTGTCCCGCCAGGGGCATCGCCGGGTAGCGACGTCGGGACGGGATAACCGCTGAAAGCATCTAAGTGGGAAGCCCACCTCGAGATGAGCACTCCCGCTCCTTCGGGAGCCTGAAGGGCCGTGAGAGACGATCACGTTGATAGGCGGCAGGTGGAAGCGGCGCGAGCCGTGAAGCCGAGCCGTACTAATTGCCCGTGCGGCTTGACTGGCGTCCCCTCTCTCTCCCCACCGGGAAAGAGCAGGATCCAAGGACGCTGCGTCATCCATACGTCCACACAACAGTTGCAACGCCGGACACCCATAGGGCGTCCCACACACCCTGGACCACGCATTGAGTGCTGGTGGTTCATAGCGCGAGGGCCACACCCGTTCCCATCCCGAACACGGTCGTTAAGCCTCGCAGCGCGGATGGTACTGCCGTTCTAACGGTGGGAGAGTACGACACCGCCAGCCTCACATTCGAAAACCCCCTGTCCGGTTCGCCCGGACAGGGGGTTTTCGCGTTCAACCCCTGGCCCACGCGAGGGGCCCGCGGACACGGCGTCACCTCCGGTGAGCGCGCGCCTCGAAGGGCCCCATCAGCCGTCGTGCCGCCTCCCCTGGATCCTCGCTTCCCATCACGGCGCCGATCACGGCCACCCCCGCGGCACCCGTGGCGGCGACCTCTGCGGCCCGCTCTGGGGTGACCCCGCCGATCCCCACCACCGGCACGGGAACGGCGCGGACCACCCGCGCGAGCCCCTCCAGGCCGATCAGCTCGCCGGCATCCTCCTTGGTTCCGGTGCCGAAGACGTCGCCGCACCCGAGGTAGTCCGCGCCCTCCTCCACCGCCCGCCGGGCTACGTCGGGATCGTCGGTGGAGTAACCCAGCAGGAGCCGGTCGCCGACGGCCCGGCGCACGTCCACCACGGGCAGGTCGTCGGGGCCCAGGTGGACGCCGTCGGCCTCCACCGCCAACGCCACGTCCGCACGGTCGTTGACGAAGAGGAGGGCGCCGGCCTCCCGGGTCATGCGGCGGAGCCTGCGTGCCCGCTCCAGGAGAACCCTGGCCGGCGCATCCTTCTCCCTGAGCTGGACCGCCCGGGCGCCGGCTTCCAGGGCGGCCTGGACGACGGTTTCCACCGTGCGGCCCCGGGATGCCGCCAGCCGTGCGTCGGTGATGACGATGAGACGCAGGGAGAGCGCCAGGTTCGTCACCGGTCAGCCGGGATGGGAGGAGGGGACGGAGGCGGAATCCCCGGGGCGCGGACCCTCCACTCCCACCGGCGCACGGGCCGTGTCCCAGGCCCGGCGGGCCCGGGCCTTGGCCCGGTTGTGCTCGGCCAGGCTGTTCGTGAAGACATGGCTCCCGTCGGGAAGCGCCACGAAGTAGAGGGCGTGGGTATCGGCGGGATGGAGCACGGCGTCCAGCGCGGTCGCCCCGGGGGCGTCGATGGGGCCGGGAGGGAGACCGGGCTGGGTGTAGGTGTTGTAGGGATCGTCGGCCACGGAGTCGATGGCGGCGTACAGGAGCCGCTCCCGGAAGCCGCCCAGGGCGTAGAGCACCGTGGGGTCGGCCCCGAGGAGCATTCCCCGGTGGAGACGGTTCAGGTACACCGAGGCGATCATGGGCATCTCGTCCAGGTGACGGGCTTCGGCCTGGACGATGGAGGCGAGGGTGACCGCGTCCCTCTCGTCCAGACCCAGGCTGTCGAGACGAGCCCTCCGCTCCGGCGTCCAGTACGCGTGGTAGCGGCGCACCA
This sequence comes from uncultured Gemmatimonadales bacterium, assembly GCA_963720485.1. GTDB lineage: Bacteria > Gemmatimonadota > Gemmatimonadetes > Longimicrobiales > Gaopeijiaceae > MFD05684-c1. The sequence continues at coordinate 2,443,811 of OY970395.1, read as the reverse complement.
TGGCGGCCACGATCCGGTCCAATGCGGTTCCGGGGGCGAAGCGGTAGGTGTCGGGGAACAGGTATCCCTCCAGCCCCGGTCCGGGGACGTTCCAACGTTCCGCGAGGGAGTCGGCCTGGAGCCGGCGCAGGACGGTGTCGGGCGGCTGCCCCGTGACGCGGGCGATCCTGGGCGCCATCTGGCGCAGCGTCCACCCTTCGGGGATGGTCATCGCGGTGGTGAGGACGCGTCCCGACGTGAGGGCGTCCAGGATGGTTCCCCACGACTCGCCCTTCGCGATGGCGTAGGTCCCCGAGCGGATCCGGGTGTCGGCGCCCTTGAGGCGCACGTACGCTTTGAAGAGGAAGGGGTGGTCGATGACGCCCCGTGCCGCGAGCGTGTCCGTCACCTGCCCCAGGTCCGCCCCGGCGGGCACCCCCACGTCCACGGTCTCGCCCGGGTTGCCGCCGCATCCGACGAGGGCGGTGAGGGCGAGGAGGGCGGCGGCCCGCTTCACGGCTCCCGCTCCCCGTCCAGCCAGCGCTGGAGGATGAGGGCCGCCGCAGCGGCGTCCACCCGCTCCTTCCGCTCCCGCGCGTGGCGGGGCAGGCCGATGCTCCGGATCGCCCGCTCGGCCCGGACCGAGGTGAAGCGCTCGTCGATGTAGTCCACGGGGACGTCCAGCCGACGCCCCAGTTCCTCGCCCGCCTCCCGGATCTCGGCGCACCAGGGCGTCTCCTCGCCGTCCAGCCCCAGGGGGAGGCCCATGACGACCTGTCCCACGCCGTTCTCCCGGGCCAGGGTGTCCAGGTCCCGCCACGGGGGCCGTCGGCCCCGTCGTCTCACGAACGTGCGCACGGGTGACGCCAGCGTGCGGGTGGGGTCGCTCAGCGCGACGCCGATGCGGCGCTCTCCGAAGTCGACGCCCATGACCCTGGTGTTGTCGGCCACCGTCGCCTTTCCCCCGCTGCACGCCCGCTAGAGCTTGGCCAACGCCGCGTCGAGGTCGTCACCGTCCAGGAGAAGCCCGTAGAGCTCATGGACGGCGGCTTCCGATCCGAAGGCGAACACGCAGCGGTCCTCGCCGCGGCTGCGGCAGGACACCTCCAGCACGGCGATGGGGCCCTCGGCGGCCTGGGAGAGAAGGCTGGAGAGGAGCCCGGCGGTGAAGGCGCAGGAGGGCTGGCGCTCGTCGCCGTCTTCCCCCGCCTCGGCCCAGTCCCCGCTGGAGAGGAGACCCACGCCTCCGTGGGGCGCGCTGTGCTCGAGAGAGCCCCAGCCGCGCCGCTCCAGAAAGTGAGAGAGGCTCGTCCAGAATACCCCTTCACTGCGGCTCGCGCCGCCGGTGGTCCGGGCGAAGTCGTCGTACAGCTGGCTTCCGGCGCCGTACCCCGCGGTGTGGAGGGCGTGGACGGCGGCGAGGGGCCCCGCCTCCTCCCTCAACGCCTTCCGCAGACCGCGGAGGGCGGCGGCGGGCAGGGCGACGTCGCGGGACGGCCTTTCGGTCGTTTCCATGGACTCTCCGGGAAGCTCCGCGGGAACGATCCGCGGACAAGCATCGTAGGGAAGGACGCCGAAATATATTACGGCGGGGGCGTCGGGCCATGTGCCCGCCGGCGCTCGGCCTCCCGTGGGAGTCGCGCGGGACCTGTGCGGCGCACCCTCGTCTTCGCGATACTTCAGGTGTCGGTGCCTTCGCGTGACCCCCGGGTCCACGCCGGGCATCCAACTTGCCGGCCAGGGAACGTGGCCGCGAACCTCAAAGGAGCGAGCGATGGACTACGATCACGAGGCCCAGGTCTTCAACTTCATCTCCGGGCTGATCGTCGGTGCGGTGCTGGGCGCGGGGATCGCCCTCCTCACGGCTCCCGACGCGGGCAAGAAGACGCGCAAGCGGCTCCGCAAGACGACGGACCGGCTGCGGGACCAGGCGGGCGACCGCTGGGAGGACCTGGCCGACGACGTGAAGGGCCGGGTGGACGACGCCCTCAAAGGCGCGCGGAAGCGCTTCTCCTGACCCCTCCGGGGGCCCCGGGCCGGATGATCCCGGCTCGGGTCATCGAGGCCAAGCGCGAGGGCCGGGAGCTCTCTCCCGACACCCTGGACGCCTTCTTCGCCGCCTATCTTGCGGGGGAGGTCGGCGACGAGCAGGTCGCCGCCCTTCTCATGGCGATCGTGTTCCGGGGTCTGTCGGAGGGCGAGCTCCGGGCCCTCACGTCCATCATGGTGGGGTCGGGCGCCCGCCTCGACCTGGCGGGGCTGGACGGCCCCCGGGTCGACAAGCACTCGACGGGCGGCGTGGGCGACAAGGTGTCACTGGTTCTGGCCCCGCTGGCGGCGGCCCTGGGCGTGCGGGTGCCCATGATGGCGGGCCGTGGCCTCGGCCACACGGGCGGCACGCTGGACAAGCTCGAATCCATCCCAGGCTTCCGCACCGCCCTCTCCCCGGGGGATTTTCGCCGCTTGCTGGAGGAGGTGGGGTGCGCCGTGGGCGGCCAGACGCCGGAGATCGCCCCCCTCGACCGCCGGCTCTACGCCCTGAGGAGCGCCACAGGAACCGTGCCGTCCCTTCCCCTCATCGCATCCAGCATCATGAGCAAGAAGCTGGCGGAGGACCTCACGGGCCTGGTCCTCGACGTCACGGTGGGCGAGGGCGCCTTCCTGTCGGAGGAGCCACGGGCGCTGGACCTCGCGCGAACCATGGTGCGTCTGGGCGAAGCGGGGGGCGTCACCACCGTGGCGCTCCTCACCGCAATGGACCGTCCCCTGGGCCGGGCCGTGGGGAACGCCGTGGAGGTCGCCGAGGCGGTGGAATGCCTGCAGGGAGCCGGTCCCCCCGACCTGAGGGAGGTGACGTTGGCCCTCGCCGCGGAGATGGTGGTGGCGGGGGGGCTCGAAGCCGACCGGGGCCAGGCGCTGGCCGCGGCGGGCGGCGCGCTGGACGACGGGAGCGCCCTGGAGCGGTTCCGGGCCATGGTCGCTGCCCAGGGCGGCGACCCCGCCGTGGCGGACCGGCCCGGAGACGTCCTCCCCCGGGCGCCCGAGGAGGGGGTGCTGGAGGCCGAGCGGGGCGGCGTCGTTGAGGCGGTCGTCCCCAGCGTCCTGGGTTGGGGCGTGGTGGAGCTCGGCGGAGGCCGGCGGCGGACGGACGACGCCATCGACCCCCGGGTGGGCTTCCTGATGGAGGTGGCCCCCGGGGACCGAGTCGCCCGGGGAGACCCCCTGGTGCGGGTGCGGGCAGCCCGGCCCGCCGATCTGGAGCGGGGCCTGGAGGCGGCCCGGGAAGCAGTGCGGATCGGAGACGGACCCACCGGGCTTCGGCCCCTGGTCTCCCACCGGGTCGATGCCTCGGGGGTGGCCTCGCTGACCCGGGCACCGTAGGCGCTGCGGGTCAGGCGTGGCGCTGGAACTCCACGCCCTCCTCCTCCAACGCGAGGGCGAGCTCTTCCGCCCGTTCGACCAGCGTCTGGAGGGCGAGACCGCACTTCGCCCTGGCCGCCGCGGGGGCCTGGATCACCTCGGCAGGGATGCCTCGCTCCCGCGCGACGTCCTCGGCCCACATGGCGTGATGCGTGGTGTCGAAGGTGAAGACGGCGGTCTCGCTCAACCGCCGCCGCCCCTGCCGCCGCCTCCGCCGCCCGCCGTCCCGCCACCCTCCGGCTGAACCGGGGGGGAGGAGGCGGTCCCCGGCGGGGCGGCGCCATTCCCGGGATATGGAAGAGGTTCTGCTCGCTCTGGTCGCAGATCTCCGTGGGCTCGGTGCCGGGGATGTAATACTCGGTGTAGCGGTGCTCCTCGGGGTCGCCGCCGCACCACTGGCTCCAGAGCTTGCCCGTCCGATCGTCCACCTCCCGCGTGGTGATGCCGGGAGGGATGGGCCACTCCGGAGGAATCTGCAGCACGCCGCCGCTGGCGGTGGTGTCGCCCACCACGGCGCTGTCGCCGAAGTAGACGTCCTTCATGAACCGGCCCCACACCGGTGCCGCGAATCCGCCCCCCGTGGCCTGGGGCGCCCCGTCCACGATGGGCACGGGGCGGTCCATTCCGAACCACACACCCGCCAACAGGTTGGGGGTGAAACCCGTGAACCAGGTGTTGGTCCCGTCGTTGGTGGTGCCCGTCTTCCCGGCCGTCGGCACCGTGTCGGGAAGTCCGCCGATGATGCGGTGGTTGCGCCCGGTTCCCTTGTTGGCGGCATCCTGGAGCATGTCCACCATGATGCGCGCCACCAGCGAATCGAGAACCTGCGTCCGCTCGGGCTGGGGCTCCCACACCACCTCCCCCTGGGCGTTCTCCACCTTGAGGATGGGGAACGGGCGGACCTTGGTCCCCATGGTCGCGAAGGCGGAATAGGCCTCGGCGAGTTGGAGGGGGATGACCTCGGCGGCGCCGATGGTGGTGGAGGGAAAGCGCTCGATCTGGGTCTGGATCCCCATGCGCCGGGCCGTCTGGGCCACGGTTTCGATGCCCACCTCCTGCCAGCCCAGCTTGATCGCCACCATGTTGATCGACTTGCGGAGGCCCTCCCGGATGGTGACCGGCCCCTGGAACTCCCGCTCGAAGTTCTGGGGGCGCCACTCCTCGCCGCTCACCTGGGGGAGCACCACGGGGGCGTCCACCACGATGTGGGAAGCGGGGATCCCGGACGCGATGGCCGCCGCGTACACGAAGGGCTTGAAGGACGAGCCCGCCTGCCGCTTCGCCAGTCGGGCCCTGTCGAACTTGGACTGGTTGAAGTCACGCCCGCCGATGAGCGCCCGCACGGCGCCGGTGGCGGGGTCCAGGGCGATCGAACATGCCCTGGAGGTAGGGCGTCTGGCCCGGGAACGACTTCACGGTGTCGAAGTCGGCGTACTTGGGATGGTCGAAGTTCGGCAGCGCCTCGATGCGCTGCCAACCCCAGCGCATGGTCTCGTTGGCCATGCGCTGCATGTCGACGTCCAGCGTCGTCGTGACCCGGAAGCCCCCCTGGTAGATCTGGGACCCGAAGCGGGACTCGAGGAGCTGGCGCACCCACTCGGTGAAGTAGGGAGCGATGTCCTGGGTGGGCGGTGCGACGTCGTCCCGGGAGGGGAGGGGCTCCTTCTTCCAGCGCGCGGCGTCGGCCGGGGTCAGGTAGCCCTGATCCGCCATGCGATCCAGCACCAGGTTCCGCCGGCGCCGGGCGTTCTCGGGGTGGGTGAACGGGTTGTAGAGCCCCGGCACGTTCAGGATGGCGGCCAGGAGCGCCGCCTCCGCCGGGTTCACGTCCGTGATGTCCTTGCCCAGGTAGCCCCGGGCAGCGGCCTGGAAGCCGTAGAAGCCCGGCCCCATGTAGATTTCGTTGAGGTACGCCTCCAGGATCTGGTCCTTCGTGTAGGAGCGCTCCAGCTCCAGCGCCACCTGGAGCTCCTTCAGCTTCCTGAAGTAGCCCGCCCAGCCGTGCCGCTCGAACCCGATCTGCTCGTCGAACATGTTGCGGGCGAGCTGCTGCGTGATCGTGCTTCCGCCGCCCCGGTTGCGGCCCGTCAGCCGGCCCGACGCCGCTCGCAGGAACCCCCGCACGTCGAAGCCCCCGTGCTGGTAGAAGCGCTGGTCCTCGATGGAGACCACCGCCTGGGGGACGTAGTCGGGGAGGGAGTTGATCGAGACGGGCGTCCGCCGCTCCACGCCCAGCTCCGAGATGAGCCTCCCGTCGTGGCTGTAGATCTTGGAGGTCTGTTGGGGCTGCCATGTGCGGATCTGGGCCACCGAGGGACAGTCGGCGCACAGGTTCTGCCAGGAGCCCCACGCCACGCCGGTGCCCATGGCCAGCAGGACCACGACCACCGGGAGGATGATGCGGGGCTTCCACAGCGCCCTCAGCCAGGAAGGCACATGGGAGCCGCCGCCTTCGTCGGGACGGGATGCGGAGCGCTGGGAGGAACGTCTCGCCATCGAGGCTGGAAAGTGGGTGGGAACGCATCCGCAGCGCCGGGCCGCGACGCCGCGGCACCGGGCGACACGGCCGGCTTCCCTGATTACCCTTTCCCGGCGTGCTGGGGTCCCCCGCGGCCGCCGTCCCGTCTATCTTGCTTGGGTTCCGTGCGGCCGGACGCCGGCCACGCCACGCCCCCCATCCGGGAGACGTCCGTGAGGAAGACCACGCCGAGACGGGTGGACAAGCCCTGGGGCCACGAGCTCGTGTGGGCCGAAAACGACCTCTACGTGGGTAAGATCCTGCACGTGAAGGAGGGGGAGGCTCTCTCGCTCCAGCTGCACCGGCAGAAGGACGAGACCATGCACGTCCTCTCGGGTCGTGTGCGCCTGTGGGTGGGTCCGTCGGCCGATACGCTGGAGGAGACGGTGCTCGAGGAGGGGGAGGGCGTCCGCCTCACCCCCGGCACGGTGCACCGCGTGGAGGCGCTGGCCGACAGCGACATCCTCGAGGCGTCCACGCCGCACCTTCAGGACCTGGTGCGCCTGGAGGACCGCTACGGCCGGATGGCCGGGAGCGGGTGAGCGATCCGGTGGCGGGCCCCGCGGCGCGTCCCGACGCGCCGGTGCCCGTCGCCCTCGCCCTGGGCTCGAACCAGGGCGACCGAGCGGCCCACCTGGCGGCGGGGGTGGCCTGGCTCCGGAGCGTGATCGAGGTCACCGCCGTCTCCTCGGTGTACGAGAGCGATCCGGTGGGATACGAGGACCAGCCGCCGTTCCTCAACGCGGCGCTGGTGGGGACGACCACCGCGTCGCCCCGGGCGCTGCTGGAGGCGGCCCTCGGGGCCGAGGCGCGGGCGGGGCGGCGCCGGTCGTTCCCGAACGCCCCCCGGACGCTGGACGTGGACGTGATCTTCTACGGCGACCGGGTGTCGAGGGAGGCAGACCTCGTCCTTCCCCACCCGCGCTGGCGGGAGCGTGGCTTCGTCCTGGCGCCGCTGGCCGAGATCGCGGGCTCGTGGGTGGACCCGGAGACGGGCAGGAAGGTGGCGTCGCTCGCCGAGGGCGCCGCGGAGAAGGCCGGTCGGCCGCGGCGGGTGGCTCCGCCCGGGGCCATCGCCGGCGACCCGGAGGAAGGATGAGGAGGGTACCAGCCTTGATGAGCATCGCCGCGGCCGCGGCCGTCCTGTCTTTGGCCTGTTGCAAGGGGAGCCCGCCGCCCGACACCGCCCTGGTGGAGAGCGACGACCCCCAGCTCCGTGCGGTGGCGGCGGAGCTCCTCCCGGACCTGGCGGCCCGCTCGGGGCTCGAGCTCCATCACCCCGTGCGCGTGGCGCGGCGGTCGCGGGAGGAGCTGGTGCGCTACCTCACCGCCAAGCTCGACGAGGAGCTGCCCCCGGCGAAGGCCCAGGGGGTGACCGCGAGCTACTGGCTCATGGGGCTCGTCCCCAGGGACTTCGACCTGAGGCGCGTGCTCCTGAGCGTGTACACGGAGCAGGTCGCGGGCTTCTACGACCCGGATTCCACCGCCCTCTTCGTCATGGACGACCAGCCTGCGAACGCCCTGCGCACGGTGCTGGTGCACGAGCTCGTCCACGCGGTCCAGGACCAGGCGGTGAACCTCGACAGCCTCACCGATCCCGCCCGGGGGAACGACCGCCAGGCCGCGGCCCAGGCGGCCATCGAGGGGCACGCGACCCTGGTCATGCTCGAGTACCTGACCGAACAGCAGCAGGGGAGCCCGGTGGACCTGTCCAAGATCCCCGACTTCGCCCAGCAGGTGCGTCCCGCGCTGGAATCGCTCCGGGACCAGTATCCCGAGCTCGCCAGCGCACCGCGCATCATCCGGGAATCCCTGCTCTTTCCCTATATCGAGGGCGCCGGATTCGTGCAGCGGCTGTGGCGCGAGGAGGGAGGGCGGCCCGCGCCCTTCGGTCCCTGGCTGCCCCAGTCCACCGAGCAGGTGCTCCAGCCGGAGCGGTTCCTCCCTCCGGGACGGGACGATCCCACGGACGTGCGCCTTTCCGTCGCCGGCGACAGCGCGCGCTACAGCAACACCATGGGTGAGGCGGAGACCCGGATCTTCCTGGAGGAGCACGGCGGCGACGCGGCGGGAGCGGCCGCCACGGGCTGGGACGGGGACTGCTATGTCCTTCTGGGCACGGGGGACGGCCAGGCCCTGGCGTGGTTGACCGTGTGGGACGACGCGGCGTCCCGGGACCGCTTCGTACGTACACTGGGCACCGACCCGGGGGGCTTCCCCGAGGCTGCCCACCTGGAAGCCCGTGAGGTCGAGGGGCGGCCCGCGGCGCTCCTCACCGTGGGACGGGTGGGGACCGTGAAGGCGACGCTCTCCGGCGGCGGGGACGGCCAGGGATGAGCGCGGCCGCCGAGGAGGCGCCGGTGGCGGAAGCGGTGAGGGTGCAGGCGGGCGGCGGCGCCCTCGACTACCCCGTCTACGTCTCGGGGGGCATCCTCGGAAGGCTCCCTGAGCTCCTCCGTGAGCACGCGCCGGCCCACCGTTATGCCCTGGTGGCCGACGCCACGGTGGCGGCCCTCTACGGCGAGGCGGTGCTGGGGAGGCTCCGGAGCGAGGGTCTCACGTCCGACCTGTTCACCTTCCCAGGGGGCGAGGCCAGCAAGACCCGGGAGACGTGGGCGGAGCTGACCGACGCCCTCCTGGCCGCCGGGCTCGGGCGGGACGCGGTCGTGGTGGCGCTGGGGGGAGGGGTCACGGGCGACCTGGCCGGCTTCCTGGCCGCCACCTACCTGCGGGGTGTGCCGGTGGTGCAGCTCCCTACCAGCCTGGTGGCGATGGTGGACTCGTCGGTGGGCGGGAAGACGGGGGTCGACCTCCCCGCCGGAAAGAACCTGGTGGGCGCCTTCCACCCGCCGCGCTTCGTCGCCGCAGACACCGACGTGGTCGCCACGCTGCCCCGGGCCGAGCGTGCCCAGGGACTCGTGGAAGCGGTGAAGCACGGGGCGATCGTCGACGCGGCCTACCTGGACCGGCTCGACCAGGACCTGGACGATCTACTCGAGGGCGAAGCCGCCGCCACCCGGGCGGCCGTGCTGCGGTCGGTGGAGATCAAGGCCGACGTGGTGAGCCGGGACGAGCGGGAGGGCGGGATGCGCCAGATCCTCAACTTCGGCCACACCCTGGGTCACGCCCTCGAGGCGGCGGCCGACTACACCCTCGGCCATGGTTCGGCCGTGGGGATGGGCATGGTGCTGGAGGCGCGCCTGGGCGAGTCCCTGGGGGTCACCCGACGGGGGACGGCCGAACGATTGGCACGGATCGTGGTACGACTCGGCCTACCGTCTCGGCCGGAGCACTTGCCGCCACCCGCCGAGCTGATGGCATATACCCGGACCGACAAGAAGGGGAGGAGCGGACGCGCCCGCTACGTCCTCCTGGAGGGGATCGGCGCGGTGGCGAGGGACGAGGGTTGGAGCCGACCGGTGCCCGAGACCATCGTGGAGGAGGTGCTCGATCGATGGATGGCGGGCGGTTGACGAGCACGTCCGACGGGAGCGAGCCTATCTTCCAGCGTTTTTCAACGTCGAACCCCGAGGGAGGTGCCATGGCGCTCACCGAGCGCTTCCACGGCTTCACGGTGGCCTCGGCGCTGGCCGCCCGCGCCACGGCGGACCCGGAGCGGACCTTCCTTCTCTTTCGCGACGAGGTCCTCACCTTCGGCCAGGTCGACAGCCGGGCCGAAGCGCTGGCGGCCGCCCTCCACAACCTGGGGATCGAGGCCGGGGACCGGGTGGCGCTGGTCCTCCCGGCGTGCCCCGAGTTCGTGGTGGCCATGTTCGCCGCCGCCAAGCTCGGCGCCATCATCGTGCCCCTGAACCCCCGCCTCACCACCCCCGAGCTCCAGTACATGCTCCGCCACTCCGAGGCGGCGTGCGCGGTGACGGTGGAGTCGCATCACGAGATCGACTACCTCCAGCTCTTCGAGGACCTCCTCATCCAGCTCCCCGAGCTCCAGTACCTGGTGACGGTGGGGGAGGAGGACCTGTGGTACGACGACCGCATCTTCCAGTTCGAAGACCTCCTTTCGGCCGGGAACGGGCGGGACTTTCCCTCCGCCGAGGTGGATCCCGACGAAGACCTGTTGGCGATCCTCTACACCTCCGGGACCACGGGGAAGCCGAAGGGCGTGGGGCTGACCCACACCAACGTGATCCAGGCCGCCGCGGCCACGGTGGAGGCCCTCGGGGTCACGGAAGACGACCGGGTGATCGGGGTGACGGCTCTCTTCCACGTCTTCGGCATGGGTCCGGGAATCCTGGGCTCCCTCCTCACGGGCGCCTCCATCGTCCTCCAGGACGAGTTCGACGGGGCGGCCACCCTCGACCTGGTCGAGGAGCACGGGGTGACGGTGGAGTACGGGATCCCGACGCTGTTCGCCACCCAGCTCCACGAGCAGGCGCTGGCCCCCCGGGACCTGTCGACGCTGCGCCTCGGCGTGGCCGCGGGCGCCCCGGTGAGCGACGAGCTGGTGCGCGAGGTGCAGCGTCACCTCTGTCCGGTGCTGCTGGTGGCGTACTCCCTCACCGAGACCTCCTCCACCGTCACCCTCACCCGCGCCGACGACCCGGGGGAGAAGCGACGCTTCACCGTGGGACGCCCCATGGTGGGCGTGGAAGTCCGCGTGCTGGAGACCGACGGCACGGAGCTCCCGCTGGAGAGCGTGGGGGAGATCGCCGTGAAGGGCCCCGGGGTGATGAAGGGCTACTACCGCCAGCCCCGGGAGACGGCCCAGTCCTTCGATTCCGACGGCTTCCTCCTCACCGGCGACCTGGGCATCATCGACGAGGAGGGCTACGTCCATTTGGTGGGGCGTCGCAAAGACGTTATCATTCGTTCTGGTTTCAACGTATATCCGCGGGAAGTCGAGGATCGGCTGCAGGCGCATCCGGCGGTAAGGGAAGCGGCGGTGGTGGGTGTTCCCGACGAAATCCTGGGAGAGGCGATCTGTGCCTGCGTCGTCCCCGTGGAGGGGGCGATCGTGACGGGACAGGAGATCAAGGACTGGTGCCGGGTCACGCTGGCGGACTACAAGGTCCCCGACCTGGTGCGCTTCCTGGACGAGTTCCCGTTGACGGGAACCGGGAAGGTCCGGCGCGTCGAGCTCTCCCGGATGATCCACGCGGAACGACAGAGCCGGCGCGTCTGACGCCGGCCCGCCGGGCTTCCCCGACCCCCTCCACGGTCACCGTGGACGGGGTGGGGAGGTCCCGCGGCAAGACAAATGGCCCTGAAGCCGTGGGAAAGACATGACCAACCCGTTCAGCCGCGCCCCCCATCAGGGGGGGCGTGAGATCGTACAGGCGTCCGCTCCGAACGCCGCCCTCCTCATCGACTTCGACAACGTCACGATGGGGATGCGCAGTGACCTCTCCAAGGAGCTGAAGTCGCTCCTCAACTCCGACATCATCCGGGGGAAGGTCACCGTCCAGCGGGCCTACGCCGACTGGCGGCGCTACCCCCAGTACATCGTCCCCCTGTCCGAAGCGTCCATCGACCTCATCTTCGCCCCCGCCTACGGGAGCAACAAGAAGAACGCGACGGACATCCGCATGGCCATCGACGGGATGGAGCTCATCTTCACCCGTCCCGAGATCGGCACCTACATCCTCCTCACCGGCGACAGCGACTTCTCGAGCCTCGTTTTGAAGCTCAAGGAGTACGGAAAGTACGTCATCGGCGTGGGGATCCAGGAGTCCAGCTCCGACATCCTCGTCCAGAACTGCGACGAGTACTACTCGTACACGAACCTCTCGGGCCTGCGGAAGACCACCGAGACCGACCGGGGCCCCGTCGACCCCTGGGTGCTGGTGGAGAAGGCCATCGAGAGGATGGTGGAGCGGGACGACGTCATGCGCTCCGACCGTCTCAAGCAGGTCATGCTGGAGATCGACCCGGGCTTCGACGAGGGGGCCTTCGGCTTCAGCAAGTTCAGCCGCTTCGTCACCGAGGCCTCGTCCAAGGGGCTCATCCAGCTCAAGAAGCTGGACAACGGCCAGTACGAGGTGGCACCCGCCGGCTCGTCCAGGGGCGGGGGGCGGACCGAGTCCCAGCCGAGGGAGCGTGAGGAACGCCGCGAGCGCGGCGGCCGCAACGGCCGGGGCCGCCGGGATGACCGGGGCGGCCGGGACGATCGGGGGGGCCGCAAGGAGCGGGAGAAGGAGGAGCCCGCCAGGGCGGAGGCCGAGACCCCGGCCGAGCCGGAGCAGGCCGCTCCGGCGGCCCAGGGGCGGGGTGGTGACCCTCTCCAGGAGGCCTACGACCTCCTGACGAAGGCCGTCCAACGCCTCCTCGACGGTCGCGACGCCGAAGCGGTGCGGGACTCGGACGTGAAGCGAAAGATGCTGGAGATGAAGTCGGGCTTCGACGAGGCCGAGCTGGGCTTCACCAAGTTCAGCCGCTTCCTGCGCCAGGCCCACGACCACGAGGTCATCACGCTCCGCAAGCGCGAGACCGGCAACTACGAGGTGGCGCTTCCCGAGGGCGGTCCGTCCTCCGGCAGGAAGGACAGGAAGGAGAGGGAGGAGCCGGGCCGGAATGAGGAAGGGCGCCGTGCAGAGGAGCAGGGCGCCTCGTCCGACGGGGATCGGGTCCACCGAGAGGGTGGCCGAGGCCTGGCCCCGGGCGGGAGGCCGGCGAAGGAAGAGGACGTCCCTCCCATCCTGGAGGGGCAGGGCGTCCCCTCCGACGACGTCGAGCTGCCCTCCCCCGGTGGGCCCGGTCGCGGCGGGCCCGGCGGTGCCGGGCGGGAGCCGTCGGGACAGGAGCGTTCCGCCGGGGGCGCGAGGCCCACGGCCGAGCCCCAGGAATCGGAATCCCTCCTGGGCGCTCTGGGCCGCAGGCTCGGTCTGCGGCTCGGCGGCCCTTCCCGTCGCCAGGAGGAGGCCCCGGCGCCGCAGAGCCCGCCCAGGGAGCCGGCCGCCCAGCAGCAGCGGAGCCCGGCCTCCGGCCGTGAGGCCGCGGAGCAGCCTGGACGCGGCACCCCCCGGGGCAGCCACGGCGCCCCCGCCGGTGCCGCGAAGCCCGCGGTCGACCCCTCCGCCCTCGGGCTCCCCACGGACGCGGAAGCCCAGGTGCGGTACCTGGCCAACAGCTACAAGGGCGTGGGCACCAAGACGGCCGAGTCGCTGGTCGAGGGTCTCGGCGAGGACCTCTTCACGGTTCTCCAGAAGGACCCGGAGCGGGTGAAGGACGTGATCCCTCCGGCCCGCGCCGAGGCGGTGCTGGACCAGTGGCGGCAGGACCTGGAGCGGCGCCGGACCCGCATGGAGGAGGAGCCCGGCGAGGCGACGTCGTCGAAGGCCGAGGGGTCGCCCCAGCCCGAGTCGTCGCCCGCGCCCGAGGCGTCGCCTGCGCCCGAGCCCCGGGCGTCGGCCGAGCCCACCACGTCGGCTCCGGCTCGGGAGAAGGCCGCAGAGGCCCCCTCCGAGGCCCCGCCCGAGGAGCCCAAGCCCCGCACCCGCATGGTGGCGGGCGTGGAGATCCCCGAAGACGCCGAGCCCTCTCCCCTGAGGGGCCGGCGGCGGGGATCGCGCGGCCGCTGAGGTCGTGGCGGCCGGCGCCGCCTCCCTCCCCCTCTCCTTCTACCGCCGCCCCGTTGCGGTGGTGGCCCGGGAGCTTCTGGGGTGCCGTCTCGTGTCCGACGTGGACGGGGTGCGCACCGCGGGCGTGGTGGTGGAGACCGAGGCGTACGGCGGCTCGGACGACCCGGCGTCCCATGCCGCCACCCGCTCGGGCCGCACCGACCGTAACGCGGCCATGTTCGGTCCCGCCGGCCGGGCCTACGTGTACCGCAGCTACGGCGTCCACTGGTGCATGAACGTGGTCACCGGCGGGGAGGGCGATCCCCAGGCGGTGCTGCTGCGGGCTCTCGCTCCCCTGGAGGGCGTGGAGGCCATGGCGCGGCGTCGGGGCAGGGAGGCGGCGCTGACGGCCGGTCCCGGGCGCCTGTGCCAGGCCCTGGCGATCACCGGCGCCCTCTATGGGCACGACCTGTCCCGTCCTCCCCTCCGGCTGCTCCCGGGCACACCCGTGCCCGACGAAGCGGTGGCCGTGTCCGGCCGCATCGGCATCCGACACGCCACGGAGCGTTTGCTCCGCTTCCACGTGCGCGGCGACCCGAACGTGTCTCGCTGAGCGGCGTGCCGGCGTTCTCTAGTGGAGGAGGCCGTACATCACGTAGTCCACCCCCAGCTTGTACGCTTCGTTGGACAGGTCCACCGGCACGAAGGCGTCGGCGGAGAACTCCCAGAAGTTCGCGATGTCGGTGTTGAAGTTGATGACGGCCATGAGGCGCTTGCGGGGGTCGTTGTCTTCGTAGATCCCCCGGAAGACCGGCGCCCCCCGGTCGTAGTACTGGGGCACGATGTCGAACGAGTCGATGTCGAAGAAGGAGTGGAAGATCGGGTTGTCCGGGGTGAGATCGTAGAAGCGGGCCCCCGGCAGCACGCGCCGCATCTGCCGCTCGAAGTTGGTCCAGCCGTCGTTCCTGAAATCGGAGCGGAAGTCGTCGAAGATGACGAACCCTCCTTTGAGGAGGTACGCCTGCAGGTCGGCCGCCTGCTCGTCGCTCATGGTCCAGAAGCCGGCCTCGGTCATGTACGCGACCGGATAGCGGAACAGCGCGGGGTCGTCCAGCGCCACCGCGTTGCTGCCGTCCAGGTGGGGACCCAGGAGCGTCATGTCGTCCAGGATCCTCATCAGGTTCATCTCGGCTGTGGGGTAGCCGTGGGCCCACGCCGGGAGGCCTCCGTAGTAGTAGCCGCCGGGGGCGGTCTCGTAGGTGATGCGGGCGAAGGTGAAGCGGCCGTCGTAGGGGAGGTTGTGGATCGCCGGCTCCCGGCCGCCGCGCCGGAACGCCCGCTGGGCCAGGAGGCCCGAGAGGGGCACCAGGACCAGGAGCGCGGTCAGTGCCAGGGTACGCGCCGCGCCACCCCCATCCCTCCCGATCCTGCGCCCTCTTGCCATGCGATTCGCCCCCCCTCGCGAACGGCCTGCCCCTCCGTGAACATGCCACGCCGGGGGGTGAGGGGGTAGATTGCCGCCCATGCTCGAATCCCTCCCCCGAAGCTCCGGACGCCTCGCCGCGGGCGAGGATCGCCTCCCCCGCCGCCTCGGGGCGTGGAGCGCCATGGCCGTGCTGGTGGGCTCCACCATCGGCAGCGGCATCTTCCGGGTCCCCAGCAGTGTGGCGGCCGACACCGACGCCGTGGGTGCCGCCGGGCTTCTCTGGCTCCTGGGCGGCCTGGTGGCGGTCACCGGCGCCCTCACCATGGCCGAGCTGGCCACGATGTACCCCCGCTCCGGCGGGATCTTCGTCTACATCCGCGAAGCGTGGGGACCCCTCCCGGCGTTCCTCTTCGGCTGGACCGAGCTCCTTGTGATCCGCCCCTCGGCCCTGGGCGCCATCGCGATGATCTTCGCCGACTACACGCGCACGTTCGTCGCTCTCTCCCCGGCCGGTGTCCGGGTGGTGGCCGCCCTGGCCATCGCCGTCCTCGCCGCCGCCAACTACCGCTCGCTGGGGTGGGCGGCGGTCCTGGAGAACACGACGACGCTGGCGAAGGTGCTGGCCCTCCTGGCCCTGGCCGTCATCGCCTTCGTCTTCGGCGACCCGTCCGGAGGCGCCCTGGCCTCTCCCATCGCGTTCCAGCCCCTCTCGTGGGGCGGCTTCGGTGTCGCCCTCATCGCCGTGATGTGGGCGTACGACGGCTGGGCCGACCTGACGTTCATCGCCGGCGAGGTCCGGGATCCTTCCCGCACCCTGCCCCGGGCGCTCCTGGGCGGCGCCGCCGTGGTGATGGCCGTCTATCTCGTGGTGAATGCAGCCTACTTCTGGGTCCTTCCCATCGACGTCATGGCGTCGTCGGAGCTCGTGGCCTCCACCACCGCCACGGCCATCTTCGGCCGGGCGGGGGCCGCCATCGTGGCGGCGCTGGTGATGCTCTCCACCTTCGGCGCCCTCACCGGCGCCATGATGACGGGTCCGCGGGTGTTCTGGGCCATGGCCGACGAGGGGCTCTTCTTCGAGTCCGTAGCCCGGGTGCACCCCCGCTTCGGCACGCCCAACGTCGCGGTCGTCCTGGCCGCGCTCCTGGGCATCGGGTACGTGTCCATCCGCTCGTTCGAGCAGCTCGCCGATGCCTTCATCCTGGGGATCTGGCCGTTCTACGTCCTCGCCGTGGCCGCCGTCCTCGTCCTCCGGCGCCGCCGTCCGGATGCGCCCCGCCCGTACCGCACCTTCGGCTACCCGCTCACCCCCCTGGTCTTCCTCGCGGCGTCGCTGGGGATGCTGGTCAACGCCGTCGTGGAGCAGCCGCTCTCGACCCTCGTCGGCTTCGGAATCATCCTGCTGGGCGTGCCGGTCTACCTCTTCTGGAGGGGAGGGCGCCCGGCGCCCACCGGTTGAAGACGCCCTCGCCCGGGAATACATTCCCGCGGCCCATTGTGACGGATTTCACGAGCGGGAGTCGGCCTTGAACGTCCTGGTCTGCATCAAGCGAACGCCCGACACGGAGACGCGCATCCGCATCTCCGACGACGGCGCCTCCATCGACCCCAGCGGGGTCAAGTACATCGTGAGCCCCTACGACGAGTTCGCCCTGGAGGCGGCGCTGCGCGCCAAGGAGGCGGCCGGGGAGGGCGAGGTGACCGCGCTCACCCTGGGCGAAGCCTCCTCCCAGGAGCAGCTCCGCAGCGCGCTGGCAATGGGCGCCGACCGGGCCGTGCTCCTCAAGGGCGCGGCGACCCTGGATGGGCTCGCCACCGCCAAGGCGCTGGCGGCCGAGATCGAAGGCGCCGATGCCCCCCTGGTCCTGTTCGGCATCAAGGCCGTGGACGACGACCAGCAGCAGGTGGGTGCCATGGTGGGCACGCTGCTGGACCGTCCCTGTGTCACGGGCGTCGCCGAGTTCGAGGTGGAGGGCGACAAGGTCTTGTGCCACCGGGAGGTGGAGGGCGGGGTGGAGAAGGTGGAGGTGTCCCTGCCCGCCGTGCTCACCATCACCAAGGGCCCCTTCGAGCCCCGCTACGCGTCCCTCAAGGGGATCATGGCGGCCAAGCGGAAGCCCCTGGAGGAGAAGGACGCCCAGGTGGCGGAGAGCCGGGTCAAGGTCGAGCGGCTGGAGTATCCGCCCGAGCGCCCGGCGGGCCGGGTGGTGGGGGAGGGCGCCGACGCCGTGCCCGAGCTCGTGAAGCTGCTTCGTGAGGAAGCCAAGGTTCTCTGAGGGAGATAGACACGATCATGGGCGACATCCTCGCCGTTGTAGAGCAGAGGGACGGGAAGCTCCGGGGCGTCTCGGCCGAGGTCGTCTCGGCGGCCGCCGACATCGCGGCCGCCTCGGGCGGTCAGGTCCACGCCCTGGCGCTGGGCGCCCCCGGGCTGGACGCCGGGGGGCTGGGACGGAACGGCGCCGCCAAGGTGCGCGTGGCCGAGCACGAGAGCCTGGGCACGTACCTCCCCGAGGTGCACGCCGGGGTGGTGGCCGAGGTGGCCCGCTCCGGGGGGTATGACGCGGTGGTGTTCGCCGCGACGCTCCAGGGCAAGGACCTGGCGCCGCGGGTGGCTGCGCTGCTGGACGTGCCGCTCGCGTCCGACGTGACGGGGTTGGAGCCCGGCGGGGAGGGGCTCACCGTCGTGCGGCCCATCTACGCGGGAAAGGCCTTCGCCCGCCTCACGCTGCACGCCACGCCGGCGCTGGTGTCCATCCGGCCCAACCTCTTCCCCGCCAAGGAGCGGGAGGCCGCGGGCGAGGTGGAGACCTTCACCCCCGAGCTGCCCGCGGCCAAGACCCGGGTGGTGTCCGTCGAAGCCACCTCCGGCGGTGCCCTGGACGTGGCCGAGGCCACCGTCGTGGTGTCCGGCGGCCGGGGCATGCGCGACCCGGAGAACTGGAACCTCCTGGAAGACCTGCGGGACGCCCTGGGCGCGGGCACGGCCCTGGGCGCGTCCCGGGCGGTGGTGGACGCCGGCTGGCGTCCCCACGCCGAGCAGGTGGGGCAGACCGGAAAGACGGTGGCGCCCCGTCTCTACTTCGCCATCGGTATCTCGGGGGCCATCCAGCACCTGGCGGGGATGCGTACCGCCGGCACCATCGTGGCGGTGAACAAGGACTCCGACGCGCCCATCTTCGGCGTGGCCGACTACGGCATCGTGGGCGACCTGTTCGACGTCGTGCCGCGCCTGACCCAGGAGGTGCGGGCGCTCAAGGGAGAGGGCTGAGGCCCACCTCCCCGGCCGCCGTCACTCTCCGGGCGGCCCTCCCAGGAGGGGCACGGGGTCCACGTCGCGGCCCCACCGCACGATCTCGAAGTGCAGGTGGGGCCCCGTGGCGTCGCCGCTGCTCCCGCTGAGCCCCAGCACCGAGCTGCGCTCCACCGCGTCGCCCACGTGCACCCTTATCTCCTGCAGGTGGGCGTAGATGGTCTGCACCCCGCCGCCGTGGTCGAGCCAGACCACGTTGCCGTACCCCTGCATGACCCCCGCCCAGGTCACCCGGCCCCGGGCCATGGGGTGGACGGGGGTGCCCGCCGGCACGGCGATGTCCACCCCCCGGTGGATTCCCGGGACGATCCCGTCCCAGCGCAACCCGAAGGGCGAGGTGAGGGGGCCCCGGACCGGCCAGCGCGGGATGACGCATCCCTGGGCGCCGGCGGCGAGGAGCAGGGCGAAGAGGAGGGCGCCTCCCCGGGGCCGTCCCGTCACGCCCCCTCGCGGCCGCCGCCGAAGGGATCCGTCCCTCCCGCGGGCACGCCCCGCTCCAGCAGTAGCGCCCGCACCGGAGACCCTTCGTCCATGGCCTCCCCCGCGGGCACCACCACCAGGCCGTCGGCCACCCCCAGGCTCCGCACGAGTCCCGAGCCCTGCCGTCCCGCGAGCCGGACCACCCGGGTTCCGTTCTGCTCCTCCAGGCGCACGCGCCAGACACGGGCGCTCCGGCCGCCACCCGCCATGGGCTCGCCGGCGACGGCGGCCAGCGAGGGGAGGTGCACCCGGGCATGGCCAGCGACCTTCAGGACGAACGGCCGCACCATGAGGTGGAAGGTCACGAATGCCGACGCGGGGTTGCCGGGCAGGCCGAACACGGGAAGGGGAGGGGCGCCGGCCCGGGGAAGGTGACCGAAGCCCAGGGGGGTCCCGGGACGCATGCGCACCCGCCAGAAATCCAGCTGGAAGCCAAGGGTGTCCAGCACCCGTTTGAAGAGATCGGCCTCGCCCATGGATGCGCCTCCGACGGTGACGAGGACGTCCGCCTCCAGCGCCCGCTCCAGGTGCTCCCGGACGTCGTCCTCCCGGTCCCGGGCCACTCCGAGGGAGAGGGGCTCGGCGCCGCACAGCGCCAGGGCCGCTTCGAGGGCGGGGCCGTTGCTGTTGGGGACGCCGGCGCCGCTCCGGGCCCCGGCCACGTCGCCGGGGTCCAGGAGCTCGTCCCCGCTGCACAGGACGGCCACGCGGGGGCGGGCGCCCACGAGCACCGTGGCGCGGCCGGCGGCCGCCAGCAGGCCGATCTGCCCGGCGCCGAGGGTGTCCCCGGCGTCCAGCAGCGTCTCACCCTCCCGCACGTCTTCCCCCCGGGGACGCACGTTCCTGCCCTGGTCCCGGTCGGAGAGGATCACGACCCGCCCCGCCTCGGCCGCCTCCCTGTCGGTGTCCTCCACGCGCACCACCGAGTCCGCACCGGCCGGGAGAGGCCCCCCCGTCATGATGCGGACCGCTTCGCCCTGCCCGGCCCTGAGGTCGCCTCCCCGGGTGCCGGCGGGGGCCGCTCCCACCACGCGCAGGACGACGGGGTGCCCAGCGGTCGCCCCGGCCACGTCCTCGCCCCGGACGGCATAGCCGTCCATGGCGCTGTTGTCCCAGGGGGGCAGGGTGGCGGCGGCGGTGATCGCCTCGACCAGGGCGCGCCCCACCGCGTCGGGCAGCGACACCTCCTCCGCGGTGGGGGAGGGCGCGTGGGCCAGGATCCGCCCGAGTGCCTCTCCCGGCGCGAGCCAGTCGGCGGGGCGCTCCTCGAACCGCGTCACGAGAAGGCCCGGGGCTGCGGCGGGAGGAGGGCGGCCACCGTCAGAAGCGGTAGCCGAGCCCGAACGTGAGGAGGGGGCCGCTGACCCATTCCTTCCTGGGTACGCCGGTGAACCCCCGGGTTCCCCATCCGTCGGGCGTCGTGAGCTTCCACAGGTTCAGCACGGCGTCCCCCCGGACCGTCCAACGGTCGGTGAGGAAAAGGCGCAGGCCGCCGCCGGCCGCGCCCTCGACCTTGGTGCCCATCTGGAAGCGGTCGGCCTCCAGGAGGGCTGCGTCCTCCGGCTGGGCTCCCGACAGGTCGACCACGAGGCCGCCGCCCGCCAGGAGGAAGGGGTTCAGCCGGTGCCAGGTACGCCGGCCGGTGAGGCTGAAGTTGAGGCGCACGTCGGCCGTCAGGAGGCGCTGATCGGCCTGGGCGATGGCCCGGTTCCCCTCCGGCCGGTCGGGGTTCACGACGTCACGGGTGGTGGGGATGTAGCCGAGCTGCCCCTCCAGCGAGATGGGCCCGGACACCTCGATGCCGTAGCGCACGCCCATGACCGGCCCCGGCCCGGGTCCGAAGCCGTAGATCCCCGTGCCCGGGCGGATGGTGCCTCCGAAGACGCTCAGTTCCTGGGACGTCTCGGTATAGCGGTAGGGGGAGGGGATGTGCTGGGCGGCGACGGCGCCGGGGCGCGCGAGAGCGCACAGGCTCGCCAGGAAGAAGAACGAGCGGATTCGCATCGGCCGGTGGTTTGGGTGGATCGGATGGAGCGCGCCGAATTGACGGCCTTCCCTCGGCCGGGCAGATTGCTCACCGGGCGCTTCGCCCTTCTCGACGTCGAGATCCTGTAACCCCCCCCATCCCCGTTCGTTTCAGCAGGCATGAACGACGCCCTTCTCGGTGGCTTCGCTCGGCCCCTGGCCGCCGCCGCCCTCGCCCTGTCCGTGGCCACGTCCGGCCTGTCGGCGCAGGCCACGGTCCGGACGAAGGAGAACTTCCGCTCCGAGCCCAACGGCCTCGTGCTCGGGGTGCTCGATGCCGGCGCGCCCCTGTCCGTGTTGGGGCACCGGGACAAATGGGTCGAGGTGGAGGTGCGCGGATGGGTGTGGATCCGCTCCCTCCAGGCTACGAAGAAGGAGGGGATGGACCTCGTCGTCTCGGCCGACGACGGGGAGAACCTCCGCGCCCAGCCTTCAGGCGCCATCCTGGGGCACATGGAGCGGGGCACCCTGCTCGAGGAGGAGGAGCGTATCCCTGGCTGGGTCCGGATCACGCGCAGAGGGTGGATGTGGGCCCCGTCGGTGAACGAGCGGCTGACGGCCTCCTCCACGGCGGCGGTGCCCGCGGCCACGCCCCCCGAGCCCAAGGCGCCGGCGTCGAGCCGCCTCCCCGGCCCGACGAAGGCCACGGCCACGAAGGCCACCGCGGGCGCTCCGAAGTCGGCTCCGTCCCCTGGGGTCCCTGCCGGAGCCCCGCGGCTGCAGAGGACCGGAGCGGGGGGCGCGGCCGTCCTCGCGTCTCCGGACGGCGATACCCTCGCCACCGCCCGGGCGGGTACCGACCTCACGGTGCTCGCCCGCCAGGGCAACTGGGCCCGGGTGAAGGTGGAGGGGTGGGTGTGGCTTCCCCCGGGGGATACCGCCTCGGGGAGGGGAGAGCCCACCAGCGTGGGACCCAGCGAGGTGGCCCGCGACCCTGATGCATACCGGGGGCGCCTGGTGACCTGGGATCTCCAGTTCGTCTCGTCGGAACGGGCGGAGAAGGTGCGCACGGACTTCTACGATGGGGAGCCGTTCCTCCTCACCCGCCACGGCGAGGGGCTCTTCGTGTACGTGGCCGTTCCCCCCGACCGCCTGGACGAGGTGCAGGGGCTCGTCCCGCTGGAGCGGATCACGGTCGTGGGACGCATCCGGGTGGGTGCCTCCGAGCTCACGGGCAGCCCCATCGTGGATCTCGTCGAGCTCCGGCGTGGGCACTGAGCGGGGAGCCATCCGCCGTCGTCCGGGGCCCGTTCTCCTCACCGTCCCGCTCCTCCTGGCCGTCGCCGGCTGCCACGGCGACCCCTCCGGCCCCTCGAGCGACATCCTGGAGCTCGTGGAGGCGGGCCCCACCCTGCAGTTCGCGCCTCCCTCCCACCCCACCCCCGAGCCGCTCCGCGTCCAGGTGCGGCGCCTCCAGGACCTGGCCCCCCGATCGGGCGAGCAGGTGGCGTGGCGCGTCGTGGAGGGCACGGGGGCTGTGCTGGACCAGTCCCTCACCAGCACCGACTCGACCGGCACGGCGTCCGTGGGCTTCACGCTGGGGAGCGCCACGGGGCGCTACCGGGTGGAGGCATCCCTCCTCAAGGGCGGGACGACGCCCCTGGACTTCGAGCTGTGGGCGGTGGATCCGCCGCAGCTCACCGACGTGCCCGCTGCCCCGGTCGCCGCCGGCGACCTCATTACGCTGCACGGGGCCAACTTCAGCCCCGTGGCTGCCCACGACGTGGTGCTCTTCGACGGTGTGCGAGGACGGGTGGTGGCGGCCACTGCAGGGAGCCTCCAGGTGGAGGTGCCCGCCTGCCTCCCCTCGCGCACAGTGGCGGTCACGGTGTCGCTGGGCTCCATCGCTTCGCCTGCCCGGGAGGTGGAGGTCTCGGCAGGGGGCGACGTGCTCGACGTGCCGGTGGGCGGCAGCCTGACGCTTTCGGGTAGCGCGGCCGAGGCGTGCGCCCGCCTCCCGGCGGGGGTGTACCTGGCGGTGGCGTGGTCGGCCGGCACGGTGGCGGGGGCCCGCACCGGCATTCGGGTCGTGTCCCTCTCGGACGGCACGCCCGCGACGGTGCCGCCCGGTGCCTCCCCTCTCTCTGCGGCCGCTCCTCCGGCTCCCCCCGCGACGGCACAGGAGCGCTGGGACCTCGCGCTGCGCCGGCGTGAGCGTGAGCTCCTGAGCGACCGGCCGACGGCGCCCCTCCCCGCACCCCTCGCCCAGGCTCCGGCGGCAGCGCCGCCGCCGGTGGGATCCCAGCGCAGCTTCAAGGTGGTGGCCCCGGGCGGCGGCTTCGACGAGGTGCGGGCGGTGGCGCGCTACGTGGGGGAGCACGTCGTCCTCTATGAGGACACCGCCGCCGCGCCCGACGCCCTGGGCCCCGCCGACTTCCAGTCCCTCGCCGGCGACTTCGACAACCTCATCTACCCCGTGGACACGGGGGTGTACGGGCAGCCCTCGGACCTGGACGGCAACGGCCGTGTGGTGGTGCTCCTCACCCCCCGGGTGAACCGGCTCACGGAGCGCGGCAGCCCCGACGGCTTCATCGGCGGCTTCTTCTACGGGCTGGACCTGCTCCCCGGGAAGAGTGGCTCCAACGACGGCGAGATCTTCTACACCCTGGTTCCCGACCCCGAGGGCCGCTTCGGAGACGCCCGGCCCCGGGACAAGGTCCTGAGCGTGCTCCCTGCGATCCTGGCCCACGAGTTCCAGCACATGATCGGCTTCAACCAGCGCATCCTCCTCCGGAGCGCGGAGGGGCCCGAGGCGGTGTGGCTCTCCGAGGCGCTGGCCATGATGGCGGAGGATCTGGTGGGGAGGGAGGCGGAGGCTCGAAAAGACCCGAAGGCGCAGCTCTACGAGACCGGCAATACGTCCCGGGCGCGCCATTACCTCGAGGCTTCTGACTCCACGAGCCTCATCATCGCGAGCGGATCGGGGTCCCTGGCGGAGCGAGGGGCCGAGTGGCTCTTCCTGCGCTACCTGGAAGAGCAGTACGGCGGCGTCGACCTCCTGAAGGGGCTGACGCAGACGACCCGCACCGGTATCGCGAACGTGGAGGCCGTCACCGGGCAGCCGTGGTCGGACCTGTTGGGGGCTTGGGGCGTGGCTCTCTTCGACGGCGGGCAGCCCGGCCTCGTGGACCCGGAGCTGGCCGATCCGCGCTACCGCTACCCCGAGCTCCGTCTTCGCACGCTCCTCTCGGCCACCGGGACGTTCCCCCTGACCCTGCACCGGCTGGGGCCCGGGGACGAGACCCTGGCGGGCAGCCTGCTCCCGGCGTCACCGCTCCACGCGGCCCTCATCCCGGCGGCCGGAGAGCCGGTCACGGTGGGGCTCGGCGGAGGCGACGGCGGGGTGACCTCCGCGTCGGCGGCGGTGTACCTGCTGGTGGTGCGTCTGAGGTGACGCGCTGGCGGCTGAATCTTCCAGGCCGCCCATCCGTACGGGAGGAAGGTCGACATGCCGCGGATCCCGAGCCTGACCTGAGCCATGCGCTGCTCCACCTGTGGAGAACCCCTCTCTGCCGAGCATGACCGCTGCCCCACGTGCGGAGTGGCGGTGACGGCCTTCGTGCGGCATCCCGTCAGCATCCGGCGCTGCCCCCGTTGTGGCTACGCGGGGGAGGGGGTGGGCTATTTCAGCCGTCCCGGCCACGTGGCGCTCCTGGTGTGCTTGAGTCTGTTCACCTACGGCATGGCGGGCTTCGTGTACTGGCTGGCGCGCCGCCGTCGCCTCGTGTGTCCGAGCTGCGGGCTCCGCTGGGAGCACGCGGCAGCGGTGCTGGCCTCCCCTCGTCCGGGGGCGTCCCCGGCGGAGCAGCTGGGGCGCGAGCCGGCACTGCCCTCGGCGGGGATGAAGCGCCGTATCCTGGGGACGCTGGCCGTCCTCTTCGGCGCGTTCCTCATCCTCATGGGCGTGGTGGAGTTCGAGCCCGCCGCCATGGCCGTCGGCAGCTTCGTGGGCGCCGCCGGCTCGGGTGCCTTCTACTGGGGATGGAGGGCACTCCAGGACCGCCGGGCCGCCCTCCGGCAGGGTCTCCAGCGTCAGGTCCTGCGCCTGGCCACCCGTAAGGGCGGCACCCTCACCGTCACCGACGTGGCGGCCGAGCTCGACATCTCCATTTCGGCGGCCGAGAACGTCCTCATCTCCATGGACGATGGTTTTCGGGTGCGCTCGGAGATCACCGACGAGGGCATCCTGCTCTACGAGTTCCCGGAGGTGCAGCACCGGGACCGCCTGGGCCCCTCGCCGGGCTGATCGGCAGCCGGAGAGCTCCCGGTGCGGGGTGCGAGGCCCGCCGTCGCGGGACTGCCGCCGGGGGGACGCGCGAGCGTTGCGGTGCCAGGGAGCAGGGGGATACTATTGAGAAGTCCCCCAAGCACACCGGGAGTAAATGTCGACGTCTTCTGTCCTGCGCCTAGACGAGTATCGCGGGCGCCGGGAGCAACGACTGAGGTTGGCGAGGGCGCTCCACGGCGTCCGTGACGACGGTCGGCGGCTTCTGGCCCTGCTCGAAACCGCCGTCGGCATCCTCGGCGCCGACCGGGCGGCCGTGCTGTGGGTCGACGAGTACGGCCCGGGCCTCGTCCACGTCCACGTCCTCCTGGACCTGGTCTCCGACAGCCCCCGCCGCTCGTTTTCCCTGGAGCCGTTGCGCCTGGCCTGGAACGCGGGCGTTCCGGGCATCCTCGACGCCCCCGACCTCGGCCGCAGCGAGATCCCCCTCCTCAGGGACACCACCCGCAGCACCTGCGCGGTCGCCCTCGGAAGCGACGGTGCCCGGGCGTGGTTCGTGGTCGCGGACGGCGCCACCACGCGGCGCCCCCTCGACCCCGACCAGGCCCAGAGCCTCATGTTCGTCGCCGGGGAAGTGGCCGCGGTGGTGCTGCACCGGGACCTGGACCCCATCGCGGGGTCCGGGTCGCCGGCGGCCGACGCCGAAGACGGGAGATTCGCCGGTTGGGCGATCCTCCAGGACGTGGAGGGGCGGGAGGGCGACGCCGTCGCCAGCCGTCTCATCTCGGCCCGCTTCCTCGTGGTGCGGGCGCTCCTGACCTTCATCGACGACGACTTCGTGGCCGACCCCGACGCCCTCGCGCACCAGATCGACGCCACCCGGCGCGAGCTCGGGCCGGCGCTGGAGGAGCGTCCCGAAGGGGCTCTCTGGGCGCGGATCCTCGACGGCCTCGAGGCCGGGGACCTGAAGGAGGTCGGTGAGGCCACGCTGGACCTGGGCGCGGCGGCGGAGGAAGAAGGGCACGTGCACGGGGCTGCCACCCTCTATCGGGCCGCTTACGACGTTGCCGTCGCGGCCGGCCTGGCGGCGACGGCGGTGGAGGCCGGTCGCTTGATCGGGCGCCTCGAGCGGCGGCGAGGCGCTTGGAACGATGCCGTGCGCTGGTACGAGACGGCCCGGGGCGTCGCCCGGGAGGAAGGGGATCGCTGCGCCGAAGCCGTCGTCCTTTCGGGTCTGGGCAACGCCCTCCGGGACAAGGGCAACCTGCCCGGTGCGCGCGCGGTGCTGCTCGAAGGGTTGGACGCGGCCCGCGAATCAGGGAGCGCGCTCGCGCTTGGCGTGGCCCACCACGGTCTTCTGGCCGTGGAGGGCGCCGCGGGGAACACGGCGCGCGCCATCGTCCATGGTTGGCGTGCCGTGGAGGTCTATCCGGAGGAGGAGAGCCGGCTCCAGGCCCTCACCTCTCTCGCTGGTGCGTTCCTGAAGACGGGTGAGCTGGATGCGGCCGACGACGCCTACTCCATCGTGGCCGCCCGCGTTCAGTACCCCGAGTACAGGTTTGCGGCCCGGGAAGCGCTGGCGCATGTGGCGGCACGGCGGCGGCGGAAGGAAGAGTTCCTGGCGCTGGCGGCCGAGAGCGATGCGTCGGGCTGGCGAGAGGCGTCCGTCTGGACGCAGGCGCAGATCCTGCTGTTCCGTGGCCTCAGCTACGAGGCCATCGGCGAGCGGGCGGTGGCCCGAAAGTGGCTTCAGGAGGCCGTCGATTTCGCTGACGCCAACGGCGTCAGCCAGAGCTCGTTCGAGGCCGAAGCCGCCCTTGCCGCTTTGGATCGAGACGACCAGCCGGCCCTGGACGAAGCGCCGGAGGAGATGCCCATGATCCGGCAGCAACTCCGCGCGATACGGGAGGCGCTGGTCCTGGCTTGATGAGGGGCGACGCGGTGGCCCCGCCCGGAAGCGGGGCCGCCGTCGCCGTTCACTGGGAGATCACTCGCACGTGTAGGTGTTCGGGCCCGGAATGATGTAGCAGTCCTGGGGCGCCGTGATGCTGGAGGCACAGGCTCCCGCCGCGAAGGAGAGGGCGAGGATCGACAGGATGATGCGAGCCTTCTTCATCGTGGTGCTCCCAGTGGGTGGTTGAGTCGCTTCGGCCCGGATCAAGTATTGGGGCCGGGGATGATTGAACAGCCAGACGTCGGGCTCTGGCAGTCGGGGGCCGTGATGCTGGAGGTGCAGGCGCCCGCCGCGAGGGCGAGGGCCAGGATCGAGATGATGACGCGAGCCTTTTTCATGGTGGTCCTCCAGTAGCTTGGAATGGCGGGGTCGCGTGCGAGCGGTCGGAACGCTTCGCCGTGACCCTCGTAAACGAAAGTCGCGCGGGAGCTACTCCCGTGCGGCATCGTTAGCAGGCGGGGGTATACCTTTTCCGAAGGTGCCATGGGATTCGTGGCCCTCCTCAGTCATGATCGGCCGGTGCGCTCCCAGGTGGAGCGCTCCCTAGGGCCGGCGCACGCCCTTGCCGCGACGCCGTCGTGGCCGGCCCTCGTGCGCCTCGTGCGGGAGCGCCCGGTCACCAGCGCGCTCCTGGACCTGTCGACGCTCGAGAGGCAGGGCAGGTCGGAGTCGCGCCTCCACGGGCTCCGCGAGCGCTTTCCCCACCTGCCCCTGATTCTCCTTGCGCGGCCCAACGAGAACCCCGTCACCCTCTTCCGCCTGGGGCGCGCGGGCGTGCGGGACCTGGTCCTCCTCCAGGTCGACGACCTGGACCGGGAGCTCGCCCGCGCGCTGGTGCGGGTGGGTCTCCGGGGTCCGACGGCGGTGGTGACCCGGGCCCTCGCACGCCTCGTCCCGCAACGGGAGCTGTGGGCCGTGCGCCTGGCCATGGACGGTCTCCACCACCGGTGGCGGGCCGACGAGTTCGCGGCCCAGCTCAGTCTGAGTCGTCCCCACCTGAGCGCCTGCCTCCAGGAGGTGGGGCTCCCCTCCGCCGGACACCTCCTCACCTGGAGCAAGCTCCTCCACGCCGGCCACTGGCTGGAGGAGCCGGGGCGCTCGGGCGAGAGTGTTTCCAGGCAGCTGGAATACTCCAGCGGCGCGGCTTTCCGGCGCGCCCTGCGGCTGTACGCGGGCGCCACCCCCACCCAGATCATGGAGAGGGGCGGGCTCAACTTCGTCCTCGACCGCTTCATGGACGCCTGCGGCTACAGCACGCGTGAGGCCCGGCCGCTGAGGGTATCCGTGGCCTGATGCGAGGCTTCACCGACGACCAGGGGGGGAGCTGGGAGGTGGTGGTGGGCCGGGAGTCGTGGGGCGCCTTTTTCGCTATCTTCATCCCCGGAGAGGACGTATTGGGCGTGCGCCAGTCGCTGCTGGAGTCGTCCAGCTACGACGCGGCCACCCGCGAGCTCGAGGCGATGGACGCGGGTGCCGTCCTCGACCTTTTCCTCAGATCGCAACCGAAGACCATGGGCTGAGCGAGCCTCGGCCGCCGGAGGACATGAATGCGCGAGTTCCAGGACGAGCAGGGACGCACGTGGGTGGCCGAGGTGCGGGAGCGGCCCGGGCCGGATTACAAGGGCCGGTACTACTTCACCCTCGTCCCTGCCGACGGAACCGAGGACGACGCGGTGGCGCTGGTGGACATCCGCTGGAATACGGAGCGCACCGCTCGCCGCACGCTGTCCACCATGTCGGACGTGGAGCTCCGCAGGCGGCTCAGGGCCGCCCGGGGCCGCCACGCGCCGGGAGGCACCGCGGCCCACCTGGCGTGAGCGGCCAGGCGAGCCTCGACGCCGTCCGGGCACGGGAGTACCCCGACCGCCCCGACGGCGTCTTCTTCGACGCGGCCAGCTTCGGCCTCGTCCCGGCCAGTGCGGCCCGGGCAGCGGCCGACATGACGCTGCGCAAGGGCAAGGCGGGAGGCGTAGACGAGGAGGAGCTGGAGGCCTCGCTGGCCCGCTGCCGCAGCGCCGTGGCCCGGCTCCTCGAGGTGGACGCCTCCCAGATCGCCCTGGCCCCGAACACCTCGTTCGGGGTGAACCTGGCCGTCGCCCGGGCGGCGGAGGGTCGGCCGGGGGCCATCGTCCTCAGCGAGGGCGAGTTCCCCGCCAACGTCCTCCCCTGGAAGTCGCTGGAGCAAGAGGGCTTCGAGGTCCGGGTGGTCCCCGCCGACCCGGACGGGCTGCCGGACGAGGCGGCGCTGCTCCGGAGCCTGGAGGCCGGCGACGTGCGCGTCCTGGCGCTGTCGGCGGTTCAGTTCGCCACCGGCTACCGGGCCGACCTGGACGCCTTCGGCCGGGCCTGCCGGGAGCGGGACATCCTCTTCTTCGTGGACGCCATCCAGGCTCTGGGCGCGGCCCCCGTCCGTCCCCTTGCCAGCGGCGTCGACATCCTGGCGTCCGGGGGGCAGAAGTGGCTGTGCGGCCCCTGGGGCTCGGGCTTCGCCTGGATCCACCCTCGCCACCTGGGGCGCTTCGAGCCTCCCATGGTGAGCTGGCTGGCTGCCGAGGGCGCCCTGGACTTCGACAGACCCCTCGAGTACGAACCTCGCTGGCGTGGCGACGCCGGGCGCTACGAGCTGGCCACGCTGGGCTTTCAGGATTATCTGGGCCTCGCCCGCTCCGTGGAGATCTTCCTGGAGGTGGGGGTGGAGCAGGTGCGGCGCCACCTCCAGGCCGTGCAGGCTCCCCTGCTGGACTGGCTGGTCCAGGGGCGGGGCGCCCGTCTTATCACGCCCGCCGATCCTGAGCGGCGAGCCGGCATCGTGTTGTTCCGGGTACCGGACATGGACGGGGCCGTCCAGGAACTGCGGGAGGAGGGCTTCCGCTTCGCCGTGCGGGGTGGCGGAATCCGCTTCTCGCCCCACCTCTACAACACCGTAGGGGAGATGGAGCGGGCGGTGGAGGTGCTGGAGCGGGTCGCGGGCTGAGCCCGGATCGGCTCCGGGTCAGCTCCCGCCCTGTGCGGCCGTGGGGATGGTGACCCGCTGCCCCACCTGCAGGCGGTTCGGGTCGATCCCCTCATTGGCGTCCAGGAGCTCGTTGAGCGACACGCCGTAGTGGTGGGCGATGACCGTCAGGTTCTCGCCGCTCCGGACACGGTGGACCTGCTCCTGCGCCGGCGTCTCCGGCACCTCGGCTTGCTCTGCGGCCGCAGTGACCGCCGCCCCGGTGGTGTCGTTGCTGGCCGACGCCATCCGCGTGGGCTCGGGCGTCGGCGCCGCTTCGAAGGGACGGTCGAAGGACGCGAGGCGCATGCCGATCCGGTCCTCCACACGCTTCGCTCCCCAGGTCGACGGTACGTCGTTGGCCACGATGCTGAAGAGGATGCGCTCCCCGGTCTCCGATCGCACCAGCCCGGACAGGGCCGACACGTGCTCGATGGTGCCGGTCTTCGCCCGTAGGTTGCCCGCCGCGGCCGAGCGGTACATGCGCCGCAGCTCGTGGGGATTTCCCGCCTCCGGCAGCGTGGCCCAGTACTCGTCCCAGAGGTCGGAGCGGGCCATGGTCCTGAGCAGGCGGACGAAGTCGGCGGCGCTGACGCGGTCCATCCCGGAGAGGCCCGAGCCGTCCAGCATGACGATGTGGGTGGTGTCCACCTGGGCGCTTCCCGCCAGGAAGGACTTCACCACGGAGGCTCCCGCCGCGAAGGACCCGTCCCCCTCTTCCACCCGCCCCAGCGTCTTGAGGGTCAGGTCGGCGAAGAAGTTGTGGCTCTTCTTGTTCGTGATGGCCAGGTAGTCCTCGAGGGGCGGCGACACGTGGGTGGCCAGGAGCCGGAGCGGCGCCGCGTCACCCTTCAGGGCGGGGGCCCACAGGCGGCGTCCCGTCACCGCCGAGGTGGCGGCGTCGGGTACGGACCGAGGCGTGCCGGCCACCTGGATGCCCCGCTCCTCCAGCACCGTCAGCAGGACGCTGGCCGCGTAGCGCCCGGGATCGCTGACGCTCATCTGGCGCCACACCTCCCGTCCGCCCCGGGGGATCTGCCCCTTGATCACGATGGGCTGATCGGGGGAGTCCCGGGTGATCTGGATACGGTTCCGCCGGGAGACGCCGCCCGCCACCGTGCGCGCCTCGTTGCGGAGGTTGATCACCGCTCCCTCCGGGAGCGTGTGGATCTCCGGCGGCTGGCCGGGGCGAGTGGGCGCGACCCGCAGCGTCACCATGTTCTCCTGGTAGGCCAGGCCGTTGGTGGGCGCGGCGAACCAGTCGTTCAGGTCCCGGGGGTCCCATCCCTCCCCGCGCAGGGGACCGGCGAAGAAGGTTCCGTCCCCCACCACGTCGCCCGTGACGGTGTGGATGCCCATGGCCGCCAGCGAGTCGGCGAACGCCTCGAACACGGCCGTGCGGCTGTCCTGGATGCGATCGGAGATGCCCGGATCACCCGTGCCGTACAGCACCAGGTCGCCGCGCAGGACGCCGTTCTCTACCGGACCCTTCGCCAGGAGGTAGGTGGGGTAGCGGTAGTCGGGCCCCAGCTCGCGCAGCGCCGTGGCGGTGGTGAGGAGCTTCATGTTGGAGGCGGGCGCCAGCGGCGTGTCGGCCCCGCGGGCGAAGAGGGTGTCCCCCGTATCCAGCGAAACGGCCAGGACGCTGTAGCGGGGCGAGCCCGGAGCGGCCTTCAGGGCCGCCGCCAGCTCGCTCCGCAGGTCGGACACGGATTCGGTCGGCCCCGCCACGGCGGGCGCCGCCGCCACCAGGGCGAGGAACAGGATCACGGTCCAGCCGCGCAGGCCGCTGCCGGGGATGTCCCTCACGCGCGCTTCCTCCATGAAGGGAGTCGTGCTGCCCGCAGGCGTGCCTCTGCGGTGGTCACCAGTGTCCTACGCTCGCCATCAGGTGCAAGGTCCGCACCGCTCGAGGGCGGCTCACGCAGCCTCGCGGAGGCCCGCGCCGAGGCCCTCCATGGGGTCCTGGCCCGGCAGGGGCAGGATCACGCCGGGGTTGAGGCATCCCGCCGGATCCAGGCGCGTTTTGACCTCCCGGAACGCCCGGACGAGGTCTTTCGTCCAGATCCGTGCGAGGAGCGGCGCCCGGATGCGACCGTCGCCATGCTCTCCGGTGAGGGTGCCTCCCAGGCCGGCCACCAGGTCCGTGGTGGCTTCCAGCACCTGCCGGACCCGCTGCCGCCACCCCGGATCGCCCACGTCCACCAGTGGGTTCACGTGCAGGTTGCCGTCCCCGGCGTGGCCGAAGATCACCGCGTCCATCCCCGCCTCCGCGAGGATGGCCTCCAGGCCCCGCACGTACGCCGGCAGCCGCTCCGGGGGCACCACCGAGTCTTCGATGAACTGGGTGGACATCAGTCCCCGTTCGGCCGCCCGGGCGATGGTAGGGCTGGCCCGGTGCCGCACCTCCCAGAGCCGCGTCCGCTCGGCTTCGTCCCGGGCTTCCAGCAGGCCGGCGCCGAGCCCGTCGGCCATCCGGCGGAGCCGGGCCAGCCCCTCCTCGACCTCGTGCCGGTTACCCTCCACCTCCAGCAGCAGGAGGGCCTCGGCGCCCCGCGCCAGGGGTCCAACGTCGGGGTCCTGGTCCAGCCGGGCCATCTCCAGGATGCGCCGCCCGAAGAGCTCGCACGCGCTGGCGCCCGCCGCCCGCGCCTCCTCCGCCGCGGCCACGACGTCTTCCAGGGCCGGCAGCCCCACGAGGAGGACGGCCCGCTGCGCGGGGGGCTCCACCAGGGCCAGGGTGACGCCCAGGACGATCCCCAGGGTGCCCTCGCTTCCCACCAGGAGCTGGGCGGCGTCGGTGGCGGGGAGAAAGCGGTCGAGGGCGTAGCCGCTGGCGTTCTTGCGTACCCGGGGCCAGCCCGCGTTGGGCATGGAGAGGGTGCCCGACAGGTGCGCGGCGAGCTCCGCGAAGACGGCCGGGTGAGGGCCGTCCTCACCCAGCAGCGCCCGCTCCCCGGTGCCCAGGACCACGTCCAGCCCCATCACCCGCTCCCGGATCGCGCCGTGGCGGAAGGTGCGTGCCCCAGCGGCGTTGTTGGCGACCATCCCGCCCAGGGTGCAGCGGCCCGCGGAGGAGGGGAGGGCGGGAAGCCAGAGTCCCGCGTCGGCGGCCGCCCGGGCCGCGTCGGCGGCCACCACCCCGGCCCCGACCCGCAAACGCCGGGCGGTGGCGTCGACCTCGCAGCGCCCGGAGAAACCGGGCGTCATCTCCACGGCCACCCCCGGGCCCACGTTCCCCCCGGGCATGCCGGTGGCGGCGCCCCTGGGCACCAGGGAGACGCCCGTGTCGGCGGCCCAGCGCACGAGGCGCACCACATCGTCGGCGTCAGCGGGTGCCGCGACGGCGGCAGGGAGGAGCTGTACGGGACCGGAGGCGCCGGCGTGGGCCCGGCGCTCGCCCGGGTCGAGGCTGAACGCGCCACGGAAGCCGGGGGGCGGCGTGAGATGCCGGCTCACCGCCGCCCTCCCGTCCGGAACGAACAGGGGCGACGGCGGGTCATGGGGTCGGACGGACGCCCTCGCGGCGGCCGTCCGGACGGGCTCACGCCGGGACGCCGGCCTCCGTGGGGTCGCACGCGGGGCAGTAGCCGGTGAATTCGAGACGGTAGCCGGTGACGCGGAAGTCGCCGGCCCGGGAGCGGAGGCGGGACAGGTCGTCCTGGGGGATCCGTCCGGGGAGGTCGGACACGCTCCCGCAGGCCACGCAGCGCACGTGGGGGTGCGGATCGGTGCGACCATCGTAGCGAGCCGACCCGTCCGAGTAGGTGAGCTTGGCCGCGAGGCCGCAGCCCACCAGCGTCTCTAGGCTCTTGTAGACCGTGGCCAGGGAGATGCCGGGCAGGTGGCTCCTCACCGCCCCCAGGACCTCATCCGCGGTGGGATGGGTCGTGGTGCCGGCCAGGTACCGGTAGACGGCCAGGCGCTGCTCGGAGAAGCGCTGACCGTTCCTCTCCAGGGCCGTGCGCAGCACCTGCTCGCTGGCCTGGGGTGGATCTGCCATTTCTGCCACAATTCCTCCCCCGGACGAAGCCGGAGCCATCCTACGAAAGTCCTTCCAACGATACGGGATCCGATGAATCGCTGTCAACCGAGCGCCAGCCGTCGAATTTCCAATTCTGGAGTGCAGCGATGAGCGGGGTGCCGGCGGGAGGCCCCCTCCTCACCCTCGAGCCCCTCGTGGACGCGGTGAGGGACGGGGTCCACGCCTCGGGCTGGGAGCTCTCCGGGCTGCAGAAGACCACCAGCTACGAGTTCGAGGGCCGCTGGGCCGGCGAATCCACCCGGAGCGCGTACCTCTTCTTCCACCATCCAGACCGTTGGGAGGCCTCCAGCGTTGAGGGGTACCTGGACGAGACCTCCCGGGGGCTCAGGGGAAACCTCCAGCTCGTGCTGGACGGGCCGGCCCTGCGGGCCCTGGGAGATCCCCAGGCGGCTCTGGCGGCGGTGGCGGCCGCCGCCCGGGCCTGCATGCCCGAGGCAGCGGTCGTGCCCCTGACGCTCCGGCTCCGCCTGGCCGGCGCCGAGGCCGACGCGGCGGCTGCGCACAGCGAGTGGCGCATCAAGGTCCGGCTGCCCACCGCCGCCGTGGAGGCGGGGGCGGCGGTGGTGAGGGCGCTGGCGTCCGCCACCGTGGCATCCTTCGAGTCCCTCCTGGAGCACCCGGAGCTCCGGGCCCACGCCGATCCCGGCTGAGCGGCCGGCGCGCGGCTTGCCGCCCCGGTGAAGGGGGGTCTACTGTGCCCGCCCCGGGACCGCGGACGAGGACGGGGCGGTCCCGGCCGAGCCAACGACCGCAGCGGAGGACGAGGATGAGCGACGACGGCAGCACCCTGAGCGCACTGCTTCACGAGGACCGGCGCTTTCCGCCCCCGGGGGGCTTCCGCGAGGAGGCGCTGGAGTCGGATCCCGGGGTGTACGATCGGGCTGCCGCCGACCCCGAGGCGTGGTGGGCGCATTGGGCCGAGGAGCTCGACTGGTTCCAGAAGTGGGACAAAGTGCTGGAGTGGGAGCCGCCCCACGCGAAGTGGTTCGTGGGGGGCAAGCTCAACGTCGCCCACAACTGCCTGGACCGTCACCTGGACGGACCGCGGCGGAACAAGGCCGCCCTCATCTGGGAGGGGGAGCCGGGGGAGACCCGCACGTACACCTACTGGGACCTCCACCGGGAGGTGTGCCAGTTCGCCAACGCCCTCAAGGGTCTGGGGGTGGAGAAAGGCGACCGGGTCGCCATCTACCTGCCCATGATCCCGGAGGCGGCCGTCGCCATGCTGGCGTGCGCGAGGATCGGTGCGCCCCACTCGGTGGTGTTCGGCGGCTTCAGCCCCGAGTCGCTGGCGGGCCGCATCAACGACGCCGAGGCCAAGGTTCTCATCACCGCCGACGGCGGATACCGCCGGGGACAGGCCGTCCAGCTCAAGGGCAACGCCGACGCCGCCCTTGAGTCCTGCCCCTCCATCGAGAGCGTGGTGGTGGTGGCCCGGGGGGGCGGCATCAGCCGGGTGGCGGGCAGCACCATGGAGCCCGGGCGGGACCACTGGTACCACGACCTGGTGCAGGACCAGTCGGCCCACTGCCCGGCCGAGCCCATGGACGCCGAGGACATGCTCTACATCCTCTACACGTCGGGCACCACGGGGCAGCCCAAGGGCGTGGTGCACACCACCGGGGGCTACCTCACCCAGGTGTACGCCACCACGAAGCTCGTCTTCGACCTCAAGGAGGAGGACGTCTACTGGTGCACGGCCGACGTGGGATGGGTCACCGGGCACAGCTACATCGTGTACGGCCCCCTGGCCAACGGCGCCACCTGCCTCATGTACGAGGGCGCCCCCGACTGGCCGGACCGGGGACGCTTCTGGAAGCTGTGCGAGAAGTACGGCGTGACCGTGTTCTACACGGCCCCCACGGCCATCCGGGCGTTCATGCGCTGGGGCACGTCGTGGCCGGAGAAGCACGACCTGTCGAAGCTGCGCCTCCTGGGGACGGTGGGCGAGCCCATCAATCCCGAGGCGTGGATCTGGTACAACGAGGTCATCGGCGGGGAGCGCTGTCCCATCGTGGACACGTGGTGGCAGACGGAGACCGGCGCCATCATGATCACCCCGCTCCCCGGCGTGACCGAGACCAAGCCGGGCACGGCGACGCGCCCCTTCCCGGGCGTCCAGGCCACCATCCTGGACGAAGCCGGCAACGAGACCGACGCCGGCTACCTGGCCATCACCGCGCCGTGGCCCTCCATGCTCCGGACCATTTACGGCGACGACGAGCGCTTCCGGAAGCAGTACTGGTCCAAGTGGGACGACGTCTACTTTCCCGGTGACGGCGCCAAGCGCGACGACGACGGCTATTTCTGGATTCTGGGCCGGGTGGACGACGTCCTGAACGTGGCGGGCCACCGCATCGGCACCATGGAGGTGGAGAGCGCCCTGGTGGACGACCAGCGGGTCGCCGAGGCCGCCGTGGTGGGCAAGGCCCACGACGTGAAGGGACAGGCCATCGCCGCGTTCGTGACGGTCAAGGAGGGCACGGAGCCCTCCGAGGCGCTGGCCGCCGAGCTCAAGGAGCACGTGGCGAAGAAGATCGGCCCCATCGCCCGCCCGGAGACCGTGATCTTCACCGCCGACCTTCCCAAGACGCGCTCGGGCAAGATCATGCGGCGACTCCTCAAGGACATCGCCGAGGGGCGGGCCGTGGGCGACACCACCACGCTGGCCGACCCGGCCGTGGTGCAGCGCCTGAAGGAGCGCTACGAGGAGGAGGGAAAGGTCTAGGTCCGGGGAGGCTCTCTAGCCTTCCAGCGGATCGCCGGTGGGGGGGCGGCGATTGACCCGCTCCTCCGCCGGCTTCTCCTTCACGGCCTTCGCCGGGATGCCGACGTACACCTTGTGGGGCTCGGTGTCCTTGGTGGCCACGGCCAGGGCCCCCACCATGGAGTCGTCGGCCACGTGCACGCCCGCCAGGATCGTGGCGTGGTAGGTGATGCGCACGCCTTCGCCGATGACGGTGGCGGGGCCGTAGACGATCCTGCCGTCGACGATGTCGTGGGTGTGGCTGTAGACGTTGGCGAAGTCGGAGACCGACGATCCGTCGCCGATCTTGATGCCGCCCCGGTCGTCCAGCAGCACGTGGCGGTGGATCACCACGTCGTCGCCCACCTCGAGGTTGTAGCCGAAGGACAGCTTGACGAAGTGGAACGCCTTGAAGTTCCTGCCGCACTTCTTGAAGATCCGCTTCGCCAGGATGCGGCGGAACCGAACCCCCAGGTGGACGTTCTCCCCCAGCGGGCTCTTGTCGAACATCTCCCAGAGCCAGATGAGGGGCTTCACCCGGTCGTACTTCTCCCGGTCGATGTCCTGGTAGTACTCGGGCTCCAGGGTGATGTTGGCCGCATCCATCTGGGCCAACGCCACCCGGGTCGCCAGCGGCAGGTCCCGGGGGTCCGCGTCAGCCAGGTGGGGATAGTAGATCTCGGTGAGCACCCGGCGACAGAGGGCATACCGGTTGCAATCCGGCCGCTCCAGGGCCGCGTCCAGGCTGTCGAGCCACTCGTCGTAGAGCGCTTCGGTGTCCTCGTCCAGGGGCACCGGGCGGAGCGGAAGAAACGCCATCGGCTGGAACCGGGTACGGGTTTAAGTTGGCTTCGGCCGCGCAAAGCTTACCACCTCGCGGGGGCGTGGCAAACTCCCCCGCGCTTCCCCAATCCGAAGGGGTTCCATGCACGACGTCCTGCGCCAGCGCCTTCTCCGCCGGATCGAGAGCCTTCCGGAGGAGCAGATCTACCAGGTGCTGGACTACATCGAGTTCCTGGAGTCCAAGTATGCGCGCAACCTTCCCCAGGAGGCCACGGGGCTCCAGAAGTTCGCCGAGGGGCTGGAGGATCGCCTGCGGAAGAAGGCGGTGAGCCCCGCCACGCTGCGCGAGGCGTTCCAGCTCATCGCGGCGGCCGACCGGGTGCTGTCCAGCGTATCCAGCGCCGGCAGCAAGCTTATCGGGGAGCTGGGCTCCCTGGCCGACACGGGCACCGAGGGCGGCGCACCCCGGAAAGTGCCGCCGGGACGCCCGAGGGGGGGCGTGGGGGAGAAGGGCAAGGGCGTCGGAGGGAGCCTCCCGACCGACGCCGAAGGAGGCGCTGACGGGCCCGGAGACGGGCCGGGGGGGCAGGGTTGACACCCTCCCGACGCCCCCGCTAGCCTGACCCATGGAAGGAGCCGTTCTCCCCCGCGAGCGGCCTGCGTGCCCGCCCTCCGAGGTGTCCCCCGGGACATGGTCGGAGGGCGGGCGCTCATCATAGAGCCCCCAGTCCCCGAAAGGCCGAGCCCATGACCGAGCCCCGCCGCGGCGCCGTCGTCGTCAAGGAGGCGCTGACCTTCGACGACGTTCTTCTCGTTCCCGGCCACTCGACGGTGCACCCCCGGGACACGGACGTGAGCTCCCTGGTCACGTCGAAGGTGTCCATCCACATCCCCCTCCTGGCCGCGGCCATGGACACGGTCACCGAGTCCCGCATGGCCATCCAGATGGCCCGGGAGGGAGGGATGGGGATCATCCACAAGAACATGTCGGTGGACCGGCACGCCGAGGAGGTGGACCGGGTCAAGCGCTCCGAGAGCGGCATGATCCTGAACCCCATCACCCTGGGCCCGGATGCCACGCTCCGGCAGGCCCACGCCCTCATGGGGCGCTTCTCCATCAGCGGCGTGCCCATCGTGGAGGAGGGGGGGCGGCTGGTGGGCATCGTGACCAATCGGGACCTCCAGTTCGAGACGGAGCTGGACCAGCGCATCCGGGACGTCATGACGGCCGAAGGGCTCGTGACCACCCCCGTGGGCACGACGCTGGAGGAGGCCGAGGCGGTGCTCCACCGGCACCGTATCGAGAAGCTTCCGGTGGTGGACGAGGAGGGGCGCCTCAAGGGGCTCATCACCGTGAAGGACATCTTCAAGCGCCGGAAGTACCCCGACGCGTGCAAGGACGAGCACGGCCGCCTGCGGGTCGGCGCCGCCGTGGGCGCCTCGGCCAAGGATCTGGAACGGGCCCGTGCCCTGGTGGAGGCGGGCGTGGACGTGCTGGTGGTGGACACCGCCCACGGCCACTCCGAGGGGGTGCTCCAGGCGGTGGCGCGGGTGCGGGAGGCGCTCCCCGACGTGCAGCTCGTGGCGGGCAACGTGGGCACGGCCGAGGGGGCGGCGGCGCTGGTGGAGCGGGGCGTGGACGCCGTGAAGGTGGGGGTGGGCCCGGGCTCCATCTGCACGACCCGGGTGGTGACCGGCGTCGGGCTGCCCCAGGTCACCGCCATCATGGACGCCGTGGAGGGGGTGGAGGGGAAGGTGCCGGTCATCGCGGATGGCGGCATCCGCTACTCCGGCGACCTGGTGAAGGCCCTGGCGGCCGGCGCCTCCTCGGTGATGATGGGCTCCATGTTCGCCGGCACCGACGAGTCGCCCGGCGAGAGCTTCCTCCTGGAGGGGCGCCGCTACAAGACCGTGCGGGGCATGGGCTCCCTGTCCGCCATGGAGGAGGGCTCCGCCGACCGCTACTTCCAGGAGGACCAGAAGGACGCCAGGAAGCTGGTGCCCGAAGGGATCGAAGCCAGGATCCCGTACAAGGGACCCGTGGCCGACGTGATCTTCCAGCTCGTGGGCGGGCTGCGGAGCGGGATGGGCTACGTGGGCGCCGCCGGCATCGACCAGCTCCACGCCCGCGCCCGCTTCGTACGCCAGACCTCGGGTGGCCTGCGGGAGTCCCATCCCCACGACGTGACCATCACCCGGGAAGCGCCCAACTACCACCTGTGAGGCCCTGCCGGGCACCGGCCGACGGCGCCGTGCTGGCGGCCTGGCGGCGCGTTGCGTAGCGTTGAATGGGTGACGTCGCTCGACGTCCATCGTGTCCATCGGGTTTTCCCTTCATTCCGCCATCCCCGTTCCACCCCACAGCCGCCTTCCGGAGGCCATGAGCACGCACGCCATCCAGCCCCGTCTGCTCCTCGGTCCCGGGCCCTCGCCCGTGGCCGACCGCGTCCTCCAGGCCCTGGCCCGACCCACGGTGGGGCACCTGGACCCCCAGTTCCTGGCGATCATGGACGACGTGGGCGAGCGCCTGCGCCGGGTCTTCGGCTGCTCGTACGAGCTCACCTTCCCGGTGTCGGGCACCGGCTCGGCGGGCATGGAGGCGTCGCTGGCCAACGTGCTGGAGCCGGGGGACACGGCCATCGTCGGCGTGAATGGCGTCTTCGGCGAACGCCTGTGCGAGGTGGCACGCCGCCTGGGTGCCCAGGTGGTGCGGGTGGAGGCGGAGTGGGGACGCATCGTCCCCCCCGAGGCGATGCTGGAGGCCCACCGGAAGCACCCCCACGCCCGCGTGGCGGCCCTGGTGCAGGCCGAGACCTCCACGGGGGTGTGGCAGCCCACCGAAGAGGTGGGAACGGCCCTGGCCGAAACGGACACCCTCTTCGTGGTGGACGCGGTGACGGCCCTGGGTGGGATTCCCGTGGACGTGGCGGCCCGGGGCGTCGACGTATGCTACGCCGGGACGCAGAAGTGCCTGGGTGTGCCCCCGGGGCTGGCCCCCATCACGTTCTCCCCGCGGGCGGTGGAGCGGATCCGGTCCCGCACGACGCCGTGCGCGAGCTGGTACCTGGACGCCTCCCTCATCGCCGGCTACCTGGGCGAGGAGCGGCGCTACCATCACACGGCGCCCATCAACATGGTGTACGGCCTCCACGAGGGGCTGATCGCCCTCGAGGAGGAGGGGCTGGAGGCCCGCTGGCAGCGCCACGCCGAGGTGGGGGCGGCCCTCCAGGAGGCGCTGGTGGAGCGTGGCTTCGAGCTCTTCGCCCAGGAGGGGCATCGCCTTCCCCAGCTCACGGCCGTGGTGCTGCCGGGGGGGAGGGCCGAGGGCCCGCTCCGGAAGGCGCTGCTGGAGCGCCACGGCATCGAGGTGGGCGGCGGGCTGGGGCCGGGCAAGGGCAAGCTCTGGCGCATCGGCCTCATGGGGAGCGGCGCCACCCACGACAACGTGGACCGGCTCCTCCAGGCGGTGGACGAGCTCCTGGGCGTGCCGGCGTGAGATCCTTCAGGGGGTGGGGCCGGGCGCTGTGCGCCGCCGTGCCCCTCGCGGCCGGGGCGTGCATGCCCAGGGCCGGGGAGGCCCCTCTCACGGTGTCTCCGCCACCGCCCCTCACGGCGCCCCGGGTCGCCCCGGTGGCGCCCGCCGTTCCGGGGGAGCGGGCGGTCCTCCCGCCGGACCCGTCCACGCTGCGGCCGTGGGACGCCCTCCTGGCATCGCCCTGGGCCGCCGACTCGCTGCTGATCGAGGACAGGGACCGCTGGATCGACATATGGTCGGGGCCCCGGGGCGCCTCCCTCACCGCGTCCCTGGAGCGGCTGCAAGCGTACCAGCCCCTGGTGGACGGGGCGCTTCTCCGGCACCACCTGCCCCCGTCCCTCCGCTACCTGCCCCTGGTGGAGAGCGACTACACCCCCGGCGCGGCGAGCCCGGCGTCGGCGGTGGGGCTGTGGCAGCTCATGGCGGGGACGGCACGGGCGCACGGGCTCCGGGTGGGGGCGCTGGTGGACGAGCGCCGGGATCCGGTCCGGTCCACCGAGGCGGCGGCCACCTTCCTGGAGGAGCTCCACGAGCACTTCGGCTCCTGGCTGCTGACGCTGGCGGCCTACAACGGCGGGCCCAACCGCGTCGACCGCCTGCTGGCGGACTACGCCGGCGGGGCCGAGCCGTGCGACAGCCTCTTCTTCGTCATACGTCCCCACCTCCCCCGGGAGACCAGGCAGTTCGTGCCCCGCTTCCTGGCGGCGGTGCGCCTGGGCGAAGACCCGGAGGCGTACGGGGTGCGGCCCCCGGCGCCGGCGGCGCCCTTCGACTACGAGGACGTCCGGGTGCCGGACGCCACCACCCTGGACGTGGTGGCGTCCGCGGCGGGCACGGACGAGGCCGCCGTCCTCCGCCTGAACCCCCAGCTCGTGAAGGGCGTCACCCCCCGGGGCGTGCCCACCGTGGTGCGGGTGCCCGCCGGGACGGGCGGCCGCTTCCAGCTCGCCTACGCGGCCGTGCCTCCCAGCCAGCGGGTGACGGTGGTGGAGCACGAGGTCGGCAAGGGGGAGACGCTGTGGGGCATCGCCCGCCGCTTCCACGTGAGCCTGGCGGCCCTCCAGGCGGCGAACCCGAAGGTGAGCCCGCGCCGCATGCGGCCCGGCGTGCGGCTCCTGGTGCCCACCGCGCCGGGCGCGGCCCGCTTGCTGGCCGCCCGCACCGCGGCGGCCCGGAGCGGGCGCTACGTGGTGGGTCCCGGCGATTCGTTGCGGGAGATCGCCCGGCGCCACGGCGTCAGCGAGGACGACCTGGCCCGCTGGAACGGGCTGCAGCGGGAGGCGGTGCTGGAGCCCGGCCAGGCGCTCCGGGTGCGGGCCTCGAGCTGAGGGAAGCGCGGGGGAGTCATCAGCCCTCCCGCTCGCCGTCCCCCGGGGCCGTCCACGTTCCGGAGCGTCCTCCCTCCTTACGGAGGAGGCGCACCCCCTCGATGACCATGCCCCGATCCAGCGCCTTGACCATGTCGTAGATGGTGAGGAGGGCCACGGTGGCCGCCGTCAGGGCCTCCATCTCCACGCCCGTCCGACCGGCGATCTTCGCCTCGGCCCGCACCACCACCCCCGGCAGTGCCTCGTCCACGGCGAGGGCCACGTCGGCCGTGACGCCCGACAGGAGATGGCACAGAGGGATCAGCTCCCCCGTCCGCTTGGCCGCCATGGCGCCCGCCAGCCGCGCGGTGCCCAGGACGTCGCCTTTGGGGGCGTCCCCGGCCAGGAGGGCGTCCAGGGTGGCCCTGGCCATGCGGATGCGGCCCTCCGCCACGGCAGTGCGGGCGGTGACGTCCTTCGCCGACACGTCCACCATGCGGGCGTTGCCGGCGTCGTCCAGGTGCGTGAGGCGGCTCTCGTCGGCCATGGTGGCTCCGGGGGTGGGGGCGGCTCAGTCCGCGGCGGGCGCGGCCGCGCTGCCCAGGAGCTCGCGACGCAGGCGGGCCAGGAGCCCGGCCACCACGAGCTGGGGGTTCACGTTGCCCCGGGCCTGCTCCCGGGCTTCCTCCACCGTGGCCAGGGCCCGGGCGGCGGCGGCGGGGTGCACGCGGGCGTCCCGGACCAGCCGTTCCAGGGGGTCCCGGGCGTCGGCGTTCACCAGGTGCCGGCCGGAGCCGGCGGCGGCGCCCCCAAGGTCCCGGAGCCACAGCTCGAGGAAGGCGAAGTCGTCCATGAGCCCCCGGGCGCCGGCCACGGGGTAGTCGAGCGCCCTGGCCAACCCGACGCCCGGGTCGGGGTGGAGGGCGGCCTCCAGCAAGCGGTACGTCTTCCGCCGGAGATGGTCCAGCGGGCCCTTCTCGCCGTCCTCGGCGGGGAGAAAGCCCAGCGCCCGACCGATGGAGCCCTGGCCCAGGTGGGCCGCCTTGGAGGCCTCGCCCGGGTCGGCGTCGGTCATCTCCACCAGGAAGTCCCGCACCACGTCCGGGTCGAGGGGTGGCAGGTGCAGGGGCACGGTGCGGGAGCGGACGGTGGGCAGGAGCCGGCCCGGCTCTCCCGAGGTGAGGATGAAGAAGGTGTCGTCGGGCGGCTCTTCCAGGAGCTTGAGGAGCGCGTTCGCGGCCTCCGGGCTCGACTCCTGGGGCACCAGGGTCTCGGCCTGCGCCAGGATGAAGACCTGGAGCGGCGCCATGGCCGGGCGGCTCCGGGCCTGGCGACGGAGCGTCTGGGCCGCGGCCAGGTAGATGGCCCGGGCCTCGTCGGTCCAGGTGGCGCGCAGGGGGTAGGCCCGGGCTTGCGCGAGCTCCTCGCCCCGGGCGTCTTCCAGGGCCTCGGCGAGACGCTCCGGAGAGCCGTGGCTGCCCGAGGGGCGTGCCAGGGGGAAGTGCCAGTGAAGGTCCGGATGCTCCAGCCGGACGGCCATGCGGCAGCTCCGGCACGTGCCGCAGGGCTCCTTGCCGGGGCTCTCGCACAGGAGGAGCTGGGCGGCCCACAGGGCCACGCGCTGCTTGCCCACCCCCGGAGGTCCGTGCAGGAGGAGGGCGGTGGGAAAAGTACCCCGGGCCCGGGCGCGGCCGAGGGCGGCGAGCACGGCCTCGTGCCCCCGCACGGGATGGAGGCTCAACGGCGCCTCACCGCTTCCCCTGGGGGCGGAGCCAGCGGAGCGGGTCCTGGGCCTCCGGCGAGCCGCCGTTCAGCGGCGCCCGCACCTGGAACTCGATGTGGGGACCTTCCGGCGTGCCGGATCCACCCACGGTCCCCACCACTTGGCCGGCGTCCACGTGCCGCCCCTCCACCACCCCCACGTCCTCCAGGTAGAGGTACAGCGTGTAGAAGCCGTCGCCGTGGCTCAGCACCACCGTGGGGCCGTAGCCCTCGAAGGGGCCGGCCAGCACCACCGTCCCCGCTTTCACGGCCCGCACGGGTGTTCCCGTGGGCGCGGCGATGCCGATGCCGTTCCAGCGGAGCACGGTGCCGTTGGGCCGCCGGTCCCGCCCGAAACGGTAGAGGATGCTCCCGTCCACGGGCCACGCCAGGGAGCCGGCGTCGGAGGCGGCGAGGGTGGGGCTGGGGGCACGGGCGCCGGCTGCGGCGCGGCGGCTCTCCTCTTCCCGGCGCCGCCGGTCCAGGTCGGCCACCAGGTCCATCATGCGCTGGGCGTCCTGCTGGAGCTGGTCCAGGCGGGAGGTGGCCTGCTGCTC
The DNA here is from genome assembly GCA_963720485.1 of uncultured Gemmatimonadales bacterium. Lineage (GTDB taxonomy): Bacteria > Gemmatimonadota > Gemmatimonadetes > Longimicrobiales > Gaopeijiaceae > MFD05684-c1. The sequence continues at coordinate 2,399,228 of OY970395.1, read as the reverse complement.
CCGGCTGCGGTATCCGGCCAGGGCCCGCTGGTGTTCCGCCTCCACGGCGCGGAGTTGAGCCATCTCCTCCACCCGGGCCTGGTGCAGGCGCCCCAGGTCGGCCATGGCCTCGTGGAGCTTGGTGTCCTGCTCCACGAGCCCCGACTCCAGCGAGGTGACGTGGTCGACCAGGGAGCGGTCGTAGGACGCGACCAGCCGCAGGTAGCGGTAGCGGTTGAGGAGGTCCGGGAACGATTCGGCCCCCAGCAGCACCCGCACCGTGTGGAGCTGCCCCATCTTGTAGATGTCCCGGAGTCGCCGCAGCAGCACCGCGGAGCCCTCGGCCAGCCGCTCCCGCGTCCGAATGAGGTTCCGGTTGTTGTTGTGGATATCCTCGGACGTGGCGTCGATCTGGAACTGGAGCTCGGCCATGGCCGAGCGGGACGCCGACAGGCGCTGCTCCGCGTTGCGGAGCTGGGCGGCCGCGTCCTGGGCGCCGGTGCGGGCCGACTCCCGCTCCTTCTCGAGGCGGTCGCGCTCGGCCCGGATCTCCTCGAGGCGGCGCTGGCTCTCCTGGATCTGTTTCTGCAAATCCTGGCTGGAGCTGCTGGCCTCCTGGGCGGCCACGGGAGCGGCGGGCGCCAGCAGCGCCACGGCGGCCAGGGCGGCCAGGATGGCGGCGCGCAGGCGGAGGACCACCGTCCTCACACCTCCCGGAGGTGTCGCCGGATGGCCGCGGCGCTGGAGACGGCCCCGAAGCCCACGCCGGCCACGACGCCCACGGCGACCCACAGGAAAGGCATCCAGGCCACCTGGAAGAGGAAGGAGGTCACGGTGCGCCAGGTGACCCAGGTGAGGAAGACCGCGAGGGCGGCACCCAGGAGCCCGGCGAAGGCGCCCTCCAGCAGGAAGGGGCGGCGGATGAAGCCGTCCCGCGCCCCCACGAGGCGCATGATGTAGATCTCGTCCCGGCGGGCGAAGATGGCGATCTTCAGCGCCGTTCCGATGATGAGGGTCGCCACGGCCGCGAAGGCCACCCCCAGGATCGCCGTGGTGATGGCCGCCACCCGCCGCAGGGCGAACAGCTTGTCCACCCACTCGCGGCCGTAGGCCACGTCCTCCACGAACGGGAAGCTGCCGGCCAGCGCGGCCACCTGGCGCACCGTCTCGGCGTTCCTCTGACCTTCCTTGAGCCTCACCTCGAGGGACGCCGGCAGGGGGTTCACGTCCAGCTCGCCGAAGACGTCGCTGAACTGGGGAAGGTCGGCACGGGCCCGCTCCAGGGCTTCGTCCTTGGAGACGTAGGCCACCTCCTCGACCTCGGGGAGGGCCTCGATCTGCTGGGTGGCCACCTCCAACTCGGCGGAGTTGGCGTCGTCCCGCAGGTAGGCCACCACCTCCACGCGCTGCTCCACGCTCCTCAACGCTACCTGGAGGTTGAACGCCGCCAGAGCGAAGAGCCCCACCACGAACAGGGCGAGCCCCACCATGGCCGAGGACAGGAAGGTGAGGACGGGGGCGCGCCGGAAAGCCGCCACCGCCTCCTTCAGGGCGTGGGGCGTGGCCATCATGCCACCTCCGGAACCGACACCGAGTCGTAGACCAGGCGCCCCTGGTCCAGCTCCAGGACCCGGGCGCTGCCGTAGCGGCGCACCAGCTCCAGGTCGTGGGTGGCCATGAGCACCGCCGTTCCCAGGGCGTTGATCTCCCAGAAGAGGTCCATCACGCCCCGGGTGGCCCGCTCGTCCAGGTTGCCGGTGGGCTCGTCGGCCAGGAGCACGAAGGGGTCGTTGGCCAGGGCCCGGGCCACCGCGACGCGCTGCTGTTCGCCTCCGGACAGCTCGTTCACCAGGGCGGCCGTCTTCCCCGACAGCCCCACCTGGGCCAGGAGGCGCTGGGCCTTCTGACTGACCACCCGCGCGGGCGTCCCCGTGACCTCCAGGGCGAACGCCACGTTCTGGAGGGCGCTCCGGTTCGGCAGGAGCCGGAAGTCCTGGAACACGTAGCCCACGCGCCGCCGGAGCTTCCACACCTCGCGGTCGCGGGTGCGCTTGGACGAGAAGCCGCTGACGATGACCTCACCGTCCGTCGGCCGCTCCGCCATGTGGAGGAGGCGCAAGGCCGTGGTCTTGCCCGATCCGGAATGACCGGTGAGGAAGGCGAACTCGCCTTTCCGCATGTGGAAGGAGACGTCCCTGAGCGCGTAGCCGCGCTTGGGAAACTCCTTGGAGACGTTCGTCAGCTTGATCACTGGGGGAGATCGGCCGGGGCGAGGGCCGGACGCCGCACGGGACTGGCGGGGAGAGGCGGCCTTCCGGGGACGATCGAAAAGCTATTCCAGGGTACGTGGAGTGTCAAAGCGGCGCTCCGCGAGGAAGAGGGCGAGCCGCAGGGCCTCCAGCATGGAAGACGGATCCGCGCGTCCGGTCCCCACGAGGTCGAAGGCCGTGCCGTGGTCGGGCGAGGTGCGGACGAACGGAAGGCCCAGGGTCACGTTGACTCCCGATCGGAAGGTCACGGTCTTGAAGGCGGCCATGCCCACGTCGTGGTACGGGGCCACCACGGCGTCGAGGGCGCCGTCCAGGGCGCGGGTGAACACGGTGTCGGCGGGGAGGGGTCCTCGCGCGTCCACCCCCCGCTCCCGGAGCCGGGCCAGCGCCGGAGCGTAGACGCGGGCCTCCTCGTCGCCGAAGAGGCCGGCATCGGAGGCGTGGGGGTTGAACGCGCACAGGCCGAGGCGGGGCTCGGGGATGCCCCAGTCGTCCCGGAGGGCCCGGTCCAGCAGCGCCGTCTGCTCCACCAGGAGGTCTGCCGTGAGGCGGCCGGGCACGTCCCGCAGCGCCAGGTGGGTGGTGGCCAGCAGAACCCGCAGGGGCGCCCCCAGCGACGTCGTCTCGGCGTCCATGAGCATCCCCACCGTGGACGCCCCGGCCAGCGCCTGGAGGAGCTCGGTATGGCCGGGAAAGTCGAGGCCGGCGGCGTGGAAGGCGGGCTTGTGGATCGGGGCCGTGACCACGGCGCCCACGCCGCCGTTCAGCGCCAGGCGGACCGCTTCCATCACCGCCGCTCCGGAGACCCGGCCGGCGGACGCCTCGTCTCCCTCGAAGGGGCCGCAGGACACGTACTCACCCAGTTCGGGATCGGCGTCCAGGGCACCCAGCAGGACCAGCTCGGCGTCGGGCCGCTCCTCCAGGAGCGCGCGGCCGGCGGCCTCCGCCACCTCGGGGCCGATCCCCCGGGGGTCGCCCAGCGTAACGGCGATGCGCCGCCCTCGCCGCCCCCCGGACGGGTCAGAGGCGGATGTCGACGTAGGCCCGGCTCCGGAGCCGCTGGAGGATCCGTTCGATCTGCTTCTGCTGCTTGAGCTGGCTCTCCAGCCGGTCCCGGAGGTCGTCCAGCGTGTACTCGCCGGCGGGGCGCACCTGGTCGACCTGGATGACCACGTACTGGGTCTCGCCCCCGGAATCGTAGGGGAAGGGTCCCAGGACGTCGCCCTTGGACGCGCCCTTGAGGGGCTCCCGCCACGCCGGCGGCACCACCTGGTCGAGCTGGCTCCTGGCTACCGTGAGGGAGTCGGGGATGTCGGTGTTGAGGTGGCCCTCGTAGTCCGGCAGGAGCGCGGGCAGCGGCGTGCCGGCCTTCACCTTGCGGGCGAGGGTGTCGGCCATGGCCTCGGCCACCGACGAGGCGCCCTCCTCCACCTTGGGGCGGATGAGGATGTGGCGGGCCTTCACCTCGCCGGGGCGGCGGCGCTCCACCTGGATGATGTGCCAGCCGTAGTTGGTCTTCACGGGCTCGCTGATCTGCCCGTCGCGCAGGCGGAACGCCACCTCTTCGAACTCCCGCACCATCTGGCCGCGCTTGAACCAGCCCAGCTCCCCTCCGTTGGCGGCGCTCCCCGGGTCTTCCGAGTACTTCTTGGCCAGCTCCGCGAAGTCGCCGCCGGCCCGGACCTGGGCCAGGATGGTGTCGGCCTGACGCTCGGCCTGGGCCCACGCCGAGTCCGACGCGCCGGAGCGGATGACCGCCTGGTGGAAGGTCAGGAGCTCGGGTCGCTCACCGAGCTGTGCCTTCACCGAGTCGAACGCCTCGTGGAGCTCGGCCTCGCTCACCGCCACGGGCGGAGCCGAGCGCAGGCTCTTCTGCATGAACATCTGCTGGATCTGCTCGCGGCGCATGCGGTCCTTGAGCTGATCCCTGTACTCGGCCTGGGTGAGCCCCTCCTGGGCCAGCGCCTGCTGGAACTGGCTCTCCCCCCCCACCCGCTGGACCGTCTGCTGGAGCGCCTGCTCCACCTTCGCCTCGATGTCGTCGTCGTCCGGCGTCAGCGTGGAATCCTGGCCGGCCGCCTGGAGGATGAGCTGCTGGTCCACCAGGGCCTCCAGAGCCTGGGACTCCACGGCGGCCTTCGCCTTGGGGTCCTCGGGGATCTGCTGCCCCGACGCCTGCATCATGATGAGGTATTCCTGGAGCTGCGTGAGGGTCACCACCGAGTCGCCCACCACGGCCACCACCCGCTCCACGACGTCGGAGTCGGGGCCGGAGGTGGAGGCCGGGAGGGCCTGGGCGCCCAGGGGTGCGGTGGTGGCCACTGCGGCCACGGCGACGAGCAAGGTCTTGCGGATCATGGTCCCCGGGGTGGGTCTGGGGAGGTCGGGGCCCTCTGGCGCCCGAACGACGAGAGGCCGGCCCGGCGGGCCGGCCCCTCACGTGGTACAGGCGGACGCCCGGGGGGTTCCCCCCTCCCGGGCGCTCCCGCGGGCTTCGTCAGCCGCCCCCGGCGCTGTCCGGTGTGGCCGTGGCGGGGGGCGGTCCGGCGGGTGCCTGGCCCCCCGGCTGGGGCGGCTGCTGCCCACCCCCGGAAGCCCCCGAGCCCTGGCCACCGGCGGGCGGTGCGGTGGCCGGGCCACGCACCTCCTTGAGCTGCTGGACGGCCCGGTCCACGCCCGCCGAGTTGATCTCGACGTCGCTCTCCTTGCGCAGCGTGTACGACACGGCGCCCAGCGGGATCACGTCCTGCTGCCCCCGCAGGATGGCCTGGAGCACGGTGTCGACCCGCGCCTCGATGGCGTCGTCCACGGACTGACCCGAGCTCGCGTCGATGGAGAGCAGCCCGAGCTGCCGGGCTGCGTCCTTGAAGGCCCGCCGCGCCGTGGTGACCACCGAGTCCCGGTCCTCGGGGCTGATGTCCAGGCCGGCGGCCTCGGCGCGCTGGATGAGGAGCTCCCGGCGGGCCAGGGCCAGGAGGATGCCCTGCTCGATCTGCTCGTCGCTGGCGGAGGCCACCTGGCTCCTGAACTGGGGCGGGCGGGTCTGGAGGAACTCCTTCACCTCGTCCGCGGTCAGGGAGCCGCCCTGGTAGTTCACCAGCGCCCGGCGGCCGGCGCGGCCGCTGAGGCGGGTGGTGGGGTTCTTGGCCAACGTCTTCACCACGTCCACGGCGCCGTCCGTCACGGTGGGCTTGGCCGTCTCTTCGATGCCCGCCACGTAGGTGGACTCGGCCTGGAGCTGGCGCTCCTGGACGAGCTGCTGGCGGAAGCGCGAGCCCAGCTCGTCGAAGGAGGGCGTCTCCTTCTCCTCCACCTGGATGATGTGGAGCCCGTAGGGGCTCTCCACCACGTCGCTGGTCTCCCCCGGCTCCATGGCGAAGGCCGCGTCCTCGAAGGGCTTCACCATCTCGCCGCGCCCGAACCAGCCCAGGTCGCCGCCCTTGGAGGCGCTCCCCGGGTCGTCGGAGTAGCGCTGGGCGAGCTGGGCGAAGTCGGCGCCGTTCTTGATGCGGCTCAGGAGGTCGTTGGCGAGCGCCCGCACGCTGTCCCGCTGTGCGTCGGTGGCCTGATCGGGCCACGCCAGCAGGATGTGGCGAGCGTGGACGCGTGAGCCGGGGGCCTCCTTGGAGAACGCCCGGCGCACGTCCTCGTCGGTGACCGCCGTGTCGGCGTGGATCATGGAGTCCCGGAGCATGGTGATCATCTGCCCCTCGGCCTGCTGCCGCACCAGGGGCTCCAGGTCCACGTTCTCCAGCGTCGTGTCGGCAGCCGCGGCCTTGGCCAGCAGCGTATAGTCGATCCAGAGATCGGCCACCGCCTCCACGACCTCCGGCTGGGCAGGCAGGTTGTTCTCGGGCGCCAGGAGGCGCACCGTCTCGCCCACCGTCAGCTCGTGGTTGTCGGCCTTCGCCACCACGAGGCCGCTGGGGCCGCCGTCGCCGCAGGCGGCCAGGGGCAGCAGGATCATGGGGGCCACCAGGGCCCAGGCGAACCGTCTCATCGACTTCTCCCGTCGTTGCGGGGTTGGATCACGCAGAACAGTGGACTCCGGACCGGGCGCATTCACGCTGCCGCGTCGGCCCGGTTCTCCAGCAGGACCTCCAGGGCGCGCACCAGCGTCCCCGTGAGGGGCTCGGGCCCCAGGCTTCGCAGCTCGAGGGAGAGCGGCGTCATGCGCCGCACCGTCACCTCGACCTGTCGGTCCCTGAGCGGCCGCTCCAGGAGCTGCAGCCGCGGCACCACGCCGGGAGCGAAGGTAATGCGAGCGGAGCGATCGCGAACCAGGAGCCGCTCGATCCCGAGCTGACGGCCCAGGAGGCGCAACGTGGCCTGGTCCAGGAGCCGCTCCACCTCGGGAGGCGGAGAGCCGAACCGGTCGGCCAGCTCGTCCCTGAGGCCGGCCACCTCCGCGGGATGACGCACGCGGGACAGCCGCCGGTACAGGTGGAGCTTCTGGCCGGAGTCGGAGATATACCCCTCCGGCAGGTAGGCGGATCCGGCCAGGGAGATCTCGGGCTCGGGCCGCTCCTTCCCCTCTTCCCCCTCCCGCACCCGCTCCACGGCCTTCTCCAGGAGGCGCAGGTAGGTGTCCAACCCCACCGCGTGGGCGAAGCCCGACTGGTCCGCGCCCAGGAGGTTTCCGGCGCCCCTCAGCTCCAGGTCCTTGAGGGCCACCGAATAGCCGCTCCCCAGCTCGGTGTAGTGCTCCAGCACCCGCAGGCGCCGCTCGGCGTCCTCGTCCAGGTTCTCGGGCACGATGAGGTAGCAGTACGCCCGCCGGTCGGAGCGCCCCACCCGCCCCCGGATCTGGTAGAGCTGGGACAGGCCGAAGCGGTCGGCCCGGTCCACGAGGAGGGTGTTGGCGTTGGGGACGTCCAGGCCGTTCTCGATGATGGAGGTGCACACCAGGACGTCGACGTCCCCCTCCACGAACCGGGTCATGTGCTCGTCCAGCTCCCGGGCGCCGCATCTGGCCGTGGGCCACCGTCACCGAGGCCTCGGGCACGAGCCGTCGCACCTTCTCTGCGAAGCTGTGGATGGTCTCCACCCGGTTGTGCAGGACGAACGCCTGCCCGCCCCGGTCCAGCTCCCGGTGGATGGCCTCGCTCACGATGCCCTCGCTCCAGGGCAGCACGTGGGTGAGGATGGGCATGCGGTCCCGGGGCGGCGTGCGGATGAGGGTCAGGTCCCGGATGCGCGACAGGGACAGGTAGAGCGTCCGGGGGATGGGCGTGGCGGTGAGCGTGAGGACGTCCACGGAGGTGCTGGAGCTGCTTGAGGCGCTCCTTGTGCTTCACCCCGAAGCGCTGCTCCTCGTCCACCACCAGGAGCCCCAGCTCGTGGAAGTGGACGTCGGAGGAGAGGAGGCGGTGGGTCCCGATGACGATGTCCACCTCGCCCTTCTCCACCGCCTCCAGGATGCGCCTTCACCTCGGAGGGGGTGCGGAAGCGGGACAGGGCCTCCACCCGCACCGGGTAGTCGGCGACGCGCTCCTCGAAGGTGTGGCGGTGCTGCTCCACCAGGATGGTGGTGGGGGCGAGCACGGCCACCTGCTTGCCGTCCTGGACCGCCTTGAACGCGGCCCGGATGGCGATCTCGGTCTTGCCGTAGCCCACGTCGCCGCAGATCAGGCGGTCCATGGGCCGGTCCGACTCCATGTCGCGCTTCACGTCCTCGGTGGCCTTCCTCTGATCGGGCGTGTCCTCGTAGAGGAAGCTGGACTCCATCTCCTTCTGCCAGCGGGTGTCGGGGGAGTAGGCGAAGCCGCTGGCCGCCTCCCGCCGCGCGTAGAGCTCCAGGAGCTCGGCGGTCATCTTCTCGATGGCCGCCTCGGTCTTCCGCTTGAGCGTCTTCCACTGGCGGCCGCCGATGCGGTGCACCTGGGGCGGCTCGGCCTCGTCGGTGTCCCCCACCCAGCGCTCCACCAGGTCGAGGCGGTACACGGGCACGCGCAGCACCTCGCCGCCGGCGTACTCGATGGCCAGGGCCTCCAGCTCCTCGCCCGCGACCTCGATGCGCTCGAAGCCCCTTGAACATCCCCACGCCGTGGTCCATGTGGACCACGTAGTCGCCGGGGTGGAGCTGGGCCAGGCTCTCCAGGGCCACGGCGCCCCGGAAGCGGCGGCCCCGGCGGACCTTGCGGCTGCGGCGGAACACCTCGTGGTCGGTGAGGACCCGGAGCACGGGCTCGGCCTCCTCCAGGACGAAGCCCCCCTCCAGCGAGCCGATGCCGAGCTGCAGCCCCGGCGGGAGACGTCCCGGACCCCTTCCCGGGTCGGCCAGGATCTCCTCCAGGCGCTGCACCTGCCCCTCGTTGTCGCACAGGATCGAGGGTGCTCCTCCCCGGTGGCGGCCCCTTCCCGGAGGAGGGCCTCCAGCCGCTCCATGTCCCGCTCCACCGCCGGGCGAGGGGTGGCCTCGAGGTCGCACGTCGCCGCCGGGTGCCTCCCGCACCACGAGGCGCGCGAAGCAGTCCAGGCGCCGCCCCGGCGTCTTCCGGGTCCAGGAAGAGTTCCGAGGGCGGATCGGCCGTGCGGCCGTGGCGTCGACCAGCTCGTCGTGGAAACGGACCACCTGCGCCCAGGTGCGGCGGAGCTCGCCGTCCCAGGCGTCGTCCTCCAGGGCCACCAGCACCGCCTCCCCCGGGAGGACGCTCCAGGAGGGAGCGGGGCACCGTCGCGTCCCCCCTCCGACGGCGGAAATCCACCGGCAGGACGTGGGTTTCCCGGACCTCGCCCGTGGAGCGCTGGTCCAGGATGTCGAAGGAGCCGGATGGAGGCCACCTCGTCGCCCCAGAACTCCACGCGCACGGGCTCGGGCGCGCCGAAGGAGAAGAGGTCCAGGAGGCCGCCGCGCACCGCGAACTGGCCCACCTCCTCCACCAGCGGCACCCGCTCGAAGCCCCGCTCCTCCAGGTCGTGCACCAGGGTCTGGAAAGGGTGCTCTTCGCCCACCTTCAGGGTGAGCCGCAGGCGGGCCAGGTGATCGGGCACGGGGGCCCGCTCCTGGAGCGCCCGCAGCGTGGTCACGAAGAGCGCGCGCCCGGCCCGCTGAAGAGGGCCTCCACCGCTTCCACCCGCAGGCCGCCGATTTCCAGGTGGGGCTCGGACGACTCGTAGGGGAGGTGCTCCCGCTGGGGGTAGAGGTACGCTTCCCCGGCCCCCAGGAGCGCCTCCAGGTCGGCCTCGGCCGAGGCCGCCGCGGTGGGGGAGGCAGCCACCACCACGTACACCCGCTCGGTGCGGTCGTGGAGTGCCGCCACGAGCGCCGTGCGGGCGGAGCCGTGGGCGCCGCCCACGACGCAGCGCTCCTCCGCGGCGGGGAGGCGGCCCTTGAGCGTCCGGAAGGCCGGACACGTCTCCAGGGCATCGAGGATGGGATGGCTACGCTGCGGGGGCACGGTTCTCCCGTGGGGTTCTGCGGGAGCCGCCGGGGGCCGGGGACGGCCGCGACCTCCCGGAGGCGGCGATCCACCCCTCCAGGAGGAGCAGGACCAGCGCGGCCAGGAGGAGCGGACGCCACAGCTCCGGTCCCTGCCGGCTCGTGAACACGGTCTCGCTCCAGGAGCGGGGATCCGACGCCACGCGGACGTCCGGCCCCAGGCGAGCCTCCAGCCGGTCGGGGGGGAGGGGCGTCAGGACGGACTCCCGGGGCGGAGGATTGACGGCCACCCGCTCCAGCACGCTGTCCCCGGCCAGCACCTCGTAGATCCCGGGTTGCCGGGTGACGCGAAAGACCTGGGTACCGTCCACGGGATAGCGGGTTCCGTCGGGGGCCTCCACGGCGGTGGCGGCCGCCGACAGGGAGAGGCTCTCCCCGGCCAGGACGCCAGAGACGCGGCTGCCGCCCCCGCCCGGCGTCACCAGCCACTCCAGGAAGGGCACCATGGCGGCCGATACGGGAAGCGCCGTGGCGTCGGGGACCAGGGGAGAGCCCAGGAGCCGGTAGCGCCCCCCACCCGGGGCGCCGCCGTCCCCGAGCCCGCCCTCCACGAGCCACGGCGAGCCGTCGGCCAGGCGGGCCATCACCTCCGATCCGACGGGGGGGCCGCCGGAGGGCGGGACCAGCCGGTACGCTCGGGCCACGCCCACGCCGTCGAGCCCCGCCGGCGTGCGGTCCGACGCGAGGGTCGACTCACCCTCCCCCGGGGCGGGCTGATAGCGCCACGGCACCCCGGCGTCGACCAGGCGGCGGTTGAGGGCCGGGAGCAGCGCCGGATCGGTGGGCGGGACCACCACGACCGTGGCCCCTCTGCGCACCGCCTCCGCGCCCTCCCCGGCCACGGCCAGCACCACGTCGGCGGAGGCCAGGGGGGCGGTGCGCACGCGGCCGCCGGACGCCAGCACGGCGAGGGCGTCGGCGAGGAAGCCGGGGGCGTCGCCCGCCGTGGCCACGCCGGGGGGTGGCCGCACGCGCAGGGCGAACCAGCGGCGGTCGTCACCCCGGAGGGCGTCGGGGTCGGTCTCGACGTAGCCCTCCACCCAACCGGTGGCGAAGGGCCCGAAGGGGAGGAGGACGGCGGTGCCCGGGGGCGCCGTGGCGGCCGCCCGGATGCGCTCGTCCACGACCAGGCGCAGGGGCAGGGCGACGGTGTCGCTCCCCCCCAGCGTGGCGGCTACCTGGGAGCGGCGCCCGGCCAGGGGTGGCAGGCCGCCGCCGGGGAGCACGTCCGCCACGAAGTGGTTGTCCCCCGGCGCGTCCGGGGGCCGGTACACCACCAGGGCGGGCCGGGGCCCCGATCCCGGGGCGGGCGACGCGGCTCCGCTGTCGGGAAAGGCGCTGGCCTGGAGGTCCGAGAGGAGCTCCACCTCGGCCGCTGGCAGGCCTGCGCCCCGGACCAGGGCGGCGGCCCGGGCCACCGCGGCGCCCAGGTCGGCGGCGGCGGCGCTGGGCTCGGTGGAGGTCACGCGGACGCGGGCGCTGGCGGCGTTGCCCGGGGTTGCCACGTCCCACGGCTCCGCGGCCCGCAGAACCCAGACCCGGTCATCCGGGCCCGCCAGGTCCAGCGTCCGCAGGGCGAGGGCCTGGAGCCGGTCCAGCACCCGCTCCTCCCCCGCCACCCGGGAGGTGCTCAGGGAGTTGTCCAGGACGATGGCCAGGGCGGTGGGCTCGTGGGCGCCCCCGGCACCCCGCAGGAAGAGGCGCGCGCCGGCCGCCACCACCAGGAGGACCACCGCCACGCGCAGGAGCAACAGGAGGAGCTGGCGCAGGCGGATGCGGCGGGCGTGCTCGCGCTCGGTGCGCAGCAGGTAGCGCAGGGCGGGGAAGGCGACCCTCCGGCTTTCGTGACGCCGGGCCAGGTGGAGCACCAGCGGCACGGCCACCGCGACGGCGGCCACCAGGAAGAGGGGGTCGAGAAAGCCCAAGGGTCAGCTCAACCGAGCCGCTCCCGCTTCCGGAGGTACTCCCGGAGGGGACGGCTGAGGGGCGCGCCGGTGTCCAGCACCATGTAGTCGATCCCGTAGGGGCGGGTGGCCCGCTCCCATTCGGTCAGGGCCCGCTCCACGGCGGCCCGGTACTCCTCCCGAACGTCCGCCACCGTGACCTGGAGCTCCTCCCCCGACTCCGGGTCGTAGAAGCGGGCGTCGGCGGCCGCCGGCAGCTCCCGCTCGCCCGGATCCAGGAGGTGGAAGACCAGCACCTCGTGCCCCTGATGGCGGAGGTAGCGGAGGGCCGTGCGGGTGGTCTCTGGGTCCACCAGGAGGTCGGACAGGACGATCACCAGCCCCCTGCGGCGGAGGCGCGTGGCCAGCTCCCGGAGCGCCGTCTCGGCAGACGAGCCGCCCCCGGCCTCCAGCGCCTGCAGGCGGCGCAGGACGTCGTGCCACTGGCGGCGTCCTCCCCGGGCGGCCATGTGCACCGTCACGGCGTCGTGGAAGGCGGCCAGCCCCACCGCGTCGCCCTGGCGCAGGAGGATCAGGGCCAGGGAGGCTGCCAGGTGCTGGGCGTACCAGAGCTTGGTGGGGAGCCCCGAGCCGGAGCTCCATCCCATGGACGCGCTCACGTCGACGAGGAGGTGGGCCCGGAGGTTGGTCTCCTCCTCGAACTGCTTCACGTAGTAGCGGTCGGAGCGGCCGTACATGCGCCAGTCGATGTAGCGCAGGTCGTCGCCCGGCTGGTAGCTCCTGAGCTCGGCGAACTCGGCCGAGAACCCCCGGTGGGGGGAGCGGTGGAGGCCCATGAGGAACCCCTCCACCACGCCCCGGGCGATGAGCTCCATGCCCCCGAGCTGGGCGAGGGTGGCCGGGTCCAGGAGGTCCGTGCGGCCGCGGGGGACGGTGGGGGGCGCGTGGGGGGTCATGGGAGGCCGGAAGGTAGAGGGCCGCGGTGGCGGGGGGCAACGCGGGACGGGGAGCCCGGGCGGACCGGGGCGGGGTCGCTGTCCCACCCTCGGGCCGGAGGTCGTCCTCCCCCGGGGACAGCCTCGGCGCTGCCGGCGCCCGAACCCCGTGCCGCGCGGGCGTTTGCGGCGTCACGATCGTGGCACGTACCCTGCCCCCTGGCAGGGCGACGGAATCCCTTCGCGATGATCGAGGCACCATGAGCAGGACGCTGGTGACGGCCGCCGTGGGGCTGGCGCTGGCCGTGGGAGCGCCCCGGCCGGCGGCGGCCCAGCAGGCGCTGGGCCCGGAGCTCCAGGGCCACATCTGGTTCGACCGGGGCGAGGAGCCCGTGGTCGACCGGGGCGACCGGGTGCGCCTCTACTACCGCACCTCCCAGGACGCCTACGTCGCCGTCGTCCACATCGACACCGACGGGACGGCCAACCTCCTGTTCCCCAGCTCCCCCGAGGAGAGTCACTACGTGCGCGGGGGGCAGGACTACCGCCTGCTGTTCCCCCGCTCGCCGTACTGGTACGTGGAGGACTCCCCGGGGATCGGCTACTTCTTCCTCATCGTCTCGTCGCAGCCCTTCGACTTCAGCCAGCTCCCCTATTCGTACTACGACGGGGGCTGGGACCTCTCCCGGGTGGGCCGGCGCATCTACACCGACCCGTACGTCGCCATGGATGAGTACGTGGCGGACCTGATCCCGGACTGGCAGAACACCCCGTACGCCCTGGACTTCGCCACGTACCACGTGGGCGAGCACCACGACTACCCGCGCTTCCTCTGCTACAACTGCCACGGCTTCCGTCCCTACAACGCCTGGAACCCGTACTACTACACGTGCACCACCTTCCAGGTGGTGATCTACAACGACCCGTACTACTACCCGGCGCGGCGCTACCGGGGGCAGAGCGTGGTGTACACGAGGCCGCCCAGGCCCTACCAGCCCCGCTTCACCTTCAAGGAGCGGCCGAAGGGCACGACGGCGGCGGCGGTGATCGAGACCCGGCCGCCGGGCGGCGCGCCCGCTCCGGTGGTGCGTCGGCCCGTGGGGAGCGTGACGGCGCCCCCCGTCACCGGGCGGCCGTCGGGTGACGCCCAGCGGCTCCCGCCGGTGGTCCAGTGGAGGGACCCCGCCGACGGCTCGACCCGGCCGGCCCCCGGCCGCGAGCCCACCCCCAGCCGACCCACGGGGCGGGAGACGCCCCGTCCCGGGTCGCCGGCCACGGGTGGGGCGGGACAGGCGTCCCCCCGGCGGCCCGCCGACGTGTTGCGCCGCCCGACGCCCCGCCCCACCGGCGGCCAGACGGCCCCGGCCCGGGGCGGGACGGGAGAGGGCGCGACGGTGGCGCCGCCGTCCACGTCGAGGCCATCCACGCCCCCGGAGGGGCAGGACGTCCGACGTCGTCCGGTGCTGCAGCGGCGGCCCAGCGGCTCGGGGCAGGGAGAGGGACGGAGCGGCGGCGACGCCCCGGTGGTCCGGCCCGCCCGGCCCAGGGAGCAGCCGCCGGCCAACTCCAGCGGAGGCGGCCGGCCCTCCAGCACCACCCGGAGCCGGGGTGGGGCCACCACGGCCCCGGCGCCCCAGCGGCCGCAGGCTTCGCCCCCCGCCGTGCGGCGGCCGTCCGGCGGCGGATCGACGCCCCCCCGCTCCCAGCCCCGGAGCTCGGGCGGCTCACGCCCCGCCCCTGCGCGCCACTCCGGCGGCTCCAGCCCCAGGCCCGCGGCGCGGCCGAGACCCAGGGCGCAGCCCAAGCCCAGGGCCCGGCCGCAGCCCGCGGCGCGGCCGAAGCCTACCGCCCGGTCGCAGCCGTCGCCGGCCCGGTCGCGGCCGTCGTCCCGTGGCTCCGGCGGCGCTCCCTCGGGCCGCGTGGTGCGCCGCCCGGGCGGAGGCGCAGCCATAGGCTGAGCCCACGGAGGCCGCCCGGGCCTCCGGAGCCTCCGACGTCCACCCGCAGGCGCCCCCGGGACGCCCCTACGGCGGCGCTCCAGACGGCGTCCCCTCCGGCCACGCCGCCCCCCATCCGTACCTCCAGCCAGGGTGCCGCCGCCCACGCCAGCGAGGCCCCCGCCACCACGGCAGGCGCCGGATCCAGCCCCGGGGCCAGACGGCTGCGGACGCCCACCGATGCCTCCCAGCGGGGGCCGAGCCGGCGCGCCGCTTCTGCCGACAGCACCGGGGGTGGGGTGGCGGCGTCCACGGCATCCAGGAGGAGGATTGGGGGCACGCTGTCCGCCGGCGGCGCGCTTCCGCCCTCCTCGCCGAAGAGGGCCCGCCCCGCCCGGTAGCGCAGCTCGCCCCGCCGCCAGCGGAAGGCGCCCAGGGCGTCCTTCACCCCGGCGCCCAGGGACCATTCGGCTCCCTCCCACGCGGCGCCCAGATCCACCCCGACGCCCCACCCCGCCGGGCGGGAGACGCCACCGGTCTCCAGGCGGGGAAAGGACACCTCCACCGTGGGATCCGCTCCGGCGACGCGCGTTCCCGCGTCCCGGGCCACCAGGAGGCCGTGTCCCACCGTCACGCCCAGGGCCGCCCCCAGGGCCAGCGTTCCGTCCACTCCCGCGAGCCGCAGGGGGCGGGCGGTGGCCGCCGCCACCGCGGCCCGGGTGAGGGCCCACGCGTCCAGGCGCGACCCGGCGGCGTCCAGGGGCCGGGGCTCCCCCGTGCGTCCCGCGTTTCCGAAGAGGAGGAGCTCGGCGGCCGCGGGGTTCAGGCGCGCCCGGGTGGCGAAGGTGGTGACCAGGCTCGCCCCCAGCCGGCCCCGCCGGCCGGCCAGCCACGTCAGCGCCAGCGCGCCCCGGCCGTCCTCGCCACCCGCCGCCTCGATGCCCTCGAGCCAACGCTCCCGCACCGAGGCGGGCACCGTGCGTCCGCTCCACCGGCCGAGGTCCTGGAGCGTGACGGGCGTCAGGTCCACGAGGACGTCCGCCGACGGAAGGATGACCGCGGCGCCGCCGGGGAGGGCGAGGCCGGCCGGGTTCACGGCGACGGCCCCCGCGCCCCGGGCCCGGGCGACGGCGGGCACCGGCGCGCCGGCGGAGGCGGGCCCGGTGGGCGGCGCCTGGGCCGCCAGGGGCGGCGCCCCCAGGAGGAGGGTGGCGAGGCCGCCGAGCACGGCGGCGGCCGGGAGGGCCGGTCCCGCGCGGCCGACGGCGGCGCGGAGCGGGAGAAGACCCGGAAGCCGGGCGGGGCGGGGGGGCACGGGGAGCGGAGGGTCCGACCGGGGAGCCGGACCCCCCGTGGGCGGCTCAGCCGATGCCGAAGCCCACGCGTGCCGAGGCGACGTTGTAGTCCCCCATGTCGTATTCGGCGGACAGCTTGAGGACCAGGAGGTCCAGCGACAGCCCCAGCCCGAAGCGGCCGGTGCTGCTCACCTTGTCGGAGAAGCCGATGTGGACGTCCGGCTGTCCCGTCTGTTGATAGGTGTAGTCCACGTCGGTGGTGGCGCTGTAGATGTTGCCCTTGGCGAACACGTGGAGGGGGCCGGCGCCCACGCCCGCGATGGCGCCGAACGTGGTGCCCCTGGACTCGGCGTAGTCGCCCAGCTTCACCCGCTGGTAGCCCGCCGTGACCGAGATGTCCACGGGGGTCGGCACGCTGAGGTACTGGCTGATGGAGTGCATGACGCCGACGCCGAAGGCGCTCAGGTCCCCCACGTCCTCGTTCACGTTGAGGGTCGGGATGAGTCGCACGATCACGTCGGTACCGAAGCCGAGGCCCAGGTCCGCGTCGATCACGGCGAACGGCGCCACGGGAAGGTCGGCCCCCTCGGGGAAGTCGACCCGGTAGTCGTCTGGGTTCTGACCGGCCGCGATCAGGTCCTGCCGGAACTGGCCGGTGGGGCTCAGGACCACGCCCGGCCCCTTGCCCGCCACCGTGGGCGACGTGCCGCCGTCAGCCGTGTAGGGGTTCGAATAGGTTCGGCTCCCGTAGTTCGGCACGTTCACCGTCACGCTGGCCGGCAGCACGGGGCTGAACGTCTTGGCCTTGTCCGGGAAGAACGCCCCGGCGCCCCGCACGCCGATGGAGAAGCCGAAACGGTGGTGGGGGGTCGCATCGGTTACCAGCCCGGCGGTCAGGGCCGCCCCGAGCCCCTGGGCAAGGGGGTGCACGTAGCCCTGCGCGTTCTCCTGGGCCAGCACCGAGATCTTGTCACCGATGTCCTGGGCCCGCAGGGCGGCGGGGAGCGCGAGGATCGCCGCCAGGGCCAGGGTGGTCCGGCGTGGGCATGCGTTCATGGAGCGCACGTCTCCGAATCGTTGTGTGGGAGAGGCGTCCCGGAGGATCCTCCGGGCGACCCTTGAACGTTACCCGGGCCGCTTCCACAACGTCAAGAATCACGCGAATTTGGACGATTTCGTCGATTGAACGGCCTGCGGCGGCCGGTTATCTTCCAGGGCTTGTATCCACGCCTGCCCAGCCGGACCGTCCGTGCGCCTCGACCACATCCGCAACTTCTGCATCGTCGCCCACATCGACCACGGGAAGTCGACCCTCGCGGATCGCCTCCTGGAGCTCACGGGCACCCTGAACCAGCGCCAGATGAGGGAGCAGGTTCTGGACTCCAACGAGCTCGAGCGTGAGCGGGGCATCACCATCAAGCTCCACGCGGTGCGCATGGACTACCGGGCCGACGACGGGGAGCGCTACGAGCTGAACCTCATCGACACCCCCGGCCACGTGGACTTCACGTACGAGGTGTCCCGCTCCCTGCAGGCGTGCGAGGGGGCGATCCTGGTGGTGGACGCGAGCCAGGGGGTGCAGGCCCAGACCCTCTCGAACCTGTTCCTGGCCCTGGACGCCGACCTGGAGATCATCCCGGTCATCAACAAGATCGACCTCCCGGGCGCCGAGCCGGAGAAGCGGCGGCAGGAGCTGGCCGAGCTGCTGGGCGTCGATCCGGACACCGTGGTCCTGGCCTCGGCCAAGGAAGGGGTGGGCGTCCACGAGACCATCGAGGAGGTGGTGAAGCGGGTGCCGCCCCCCGCCGGCGAGGCGGACCGGCCGCTGCGGGCCCTCATCTTCGACTCGTACTACGACAAGTACCAGGGCGCCGTCCCGCTGGTGCGGGTGGTGGACGGCACCGTGCGCCCCGGCATGACCATCGGCTTCGGCGCCGTGGAGGCCCGCTACGAGGTCACCGAGGTGGGCTACATGCGGCTGGGGCGGGTGCCCCAGGAGGAGCTGGGCCCCGGCGAGGTGGGGTACGTGATCGCCGCCATCAAGGAGGTGGCCGACACCCGCCCCGGCGACACCCTGTTCGACGCGGAGAACCCTCCGGAGGAGCTCCTGCCGGGCTACCAGGAGGTCCGGCCCATGGTGTTCGCCGGCCTCTACCCCACGGACTCGGACGACTACGAGGACCTGCGGGACGCCCTGGACAAGCTCAAGCTCAACGACGCCTCCCTCCACTACGAGCCGGAGACGTCGGCGGCCCTCGGCTTCGGCTTCCGCTGCGGCTTCCTGGGGCTCCTCCACATGGAGATCATCCAGGAGCGGCTGGACCGGGAGTTCGACGTCGACCTGATCACCACGGTCCCCAACGTGGAGTACCGGGTGAAGCTCACCGACGGCAGCGAGATCGCCGTGGAGAGCCCCACGACGCTCCCCGAGCGGGGCAGGATCGAGTCCATCTCCGAGCCCATCGTGAAGGTGAGGATCGTCTGTCCCGCGGACTACATCGGCAACGTGCAGAAGCTGACCCACGACCGGCGGGCGATCTTCAAGGGCATGCAGTACCTGGACACCGAGCGGGTGGAGCTGGACTATGAGCTGCCCCTGGCGGAGATCGTCCTGGACTTCTACGACCGGCTCAAGAGCGGCACCCGGGGCTTCGCCGCCATGGACTACGAGTTCCACGAGTACCGGGCGGCCGACCTGGTGAAGCTCGACGTGCTCCTGAACGGCGACCCGGTGGACGCGTTCAGCGTGATCATCCACCGGGACAAGGCCTTCGAGTACGGGCGCGATCTCCTGAAGAGGCTCAAGGAGCTCATCCCCAGGCAGCAGTTCGAGGTGGCGCTGCAGGCCGCCATCGGCGCCAAGATCATCGCCCGGGAGACGGTGAAGGCGCTCCGCAAGAACGTCACCGCCAAGTGCTACGGCGGCGACATCACCCGCAAGCGGAAGCTCCTGGAGAAGCAGAAGGAGGGGAAGCGGCGGATGAAGCAGGTGGGCACCGTGGAGATTCCGCAGGAGGCGTTCCTGGCCGTCCTCTCCCTGGGGGAGTGAGGCCGTGCGGGTGTCCGTGGTGGTCTCCACCTACCGGCGGCCCCGCTTCCTCGATCTCGTCCTGGCGGGGTACCGGGCCCAGGACGTGGGCGACTTCGATGTGGTGGTGGCCGACGACGGCTCGGGGGGCGACACGGCCGGGGTGGTGGACCGGGCGGCAAAGGACGGCCTTCCCGTGGTCCACGTGTGGCACGCCGACCGGGGTTTCCGGAAGACCGAGATCCTGGACCGGGCGGTGCGGGCCGCGGCGGGCCGCTACCTGATCTTCAGCGACGGGGACTGCATCCCCCGACCCGACTTCGTGAGGACGCACGTGACGCTCGCCAGGGAAGGATGCTTCCT
Source organism: uncultured Gemmatimonadales bacterium (assembly GCA_963720485.1). GTDB lineage: Bacteria > Gemmatimonadota > Gemmatimonadetes > Longimicrobiales > Gaopeijiaceae > MFD05684-c1. The sequence continues at coordinate 2,380,076 of OY970395.1, read as the reverse complement.
CTCCGGGGGGTACGTGCGTCTCCCCGCGGCGACCACCGGGGCCCTCACCCCCGCCGACGTCGCGGAGGGGAGGGTGTGGGACCGGCGCTGGCTGGAGACCCGTGGCTTCCGCCCCCGGGGCCGTCGGCGCCTCCGCATGCGGCCCCCGGGCCGCATCCCGGCGCTCCTGGACCGCATCACCCCCACCTCTCCAACCTGGAACGGCATGAACGCATCCGTGACGAAGGAGGCGGCGGTGGCGGTGAACGGCTTCGAGCAGGAGCTGGGCTACGGCGGCGAGGACCGGGAGTTCGGGCAGCGCCTGGAGAACCTGGGGCTCAGGGGGCTCCAGGTGCGGCACCGGGCCGTCCTCCTCCACCTGGACCACGACCGCCCCTACCTGGACCCCGATACGGTGGCCCGCCAGCGCCGCCTCCTGGACGAGGTGCGGCGGGAGGGACGGGTCACCGCCCGCCGGGGCATCGCCGAGCTGGACGATACGGTCGAATGGCGCGTGCGGCGCCTGGGCGCCGGGGCACGCCCGTGAGCGGCGACGACAAGCGCTGGATCGTCGGCGTCGACATCGGGGGCACGAACATCGTGGTGGGCCTGGTGCCGCTGGAGGGGGGCGAGCTCCTCGCCCTCCGCAACGAGCCCACCCTGGCGGCCGAAGGCGCCGCGGCGGTGGTGGAGCGGGTGGCCCGCATGGTCGACGAGGCCATCGCCGAGACGCTGGCTGCCACGGGGGGCGCCCGGGAGGACGTGGCGGGGGTGGGGATCGGCTCTCCGGGTCCCCTGGACCGGGCGTCGGGGGTGGTGCTGAACACGCCGAACCTGGGGTGGACCGACTTCCCTCTCCGGGACCTGGTGTCGGAGGCCGTCCACCTTCCCGCCACGCTGGACAACGACGCCAACTGCGCCACCTACGGGGAGTGGTGGCAGGGGGCCGGCAGGGACGTCGACCACCTGGTGGGCATCACGCTGGGCACCGGCATCGGCGGTGGCATCGTCCTGAACGGCGAGATCGTCCACGGCGCCTCCGACGCCGCCGGCGAGATCGGCCACATGACCATCGAGTTCACGGGCCGCAAGTGCAAATGCGGCAACTATGGCTGCCTGGAGGCCTACTGCTCGGGCCCCAACATCGCCGCCCGGGCCCGGGAGGGGCTGGACCCGGGGAGCCCCTCCCTCCTCCTGGACCTGGTGGAGGGGAGGCCCGAGCTCATCACCGCCGCCACCGTGTACGAGGCGGTGATCCTGGGCGACGCCTGGGCCAACGAGGTGATGGCGGAGACGGCCAAGATCCTCGGCGCCGGGGTGGCCAACGTCATCAACATCCTGAACCCCCAGGCGGTGGTCATCGCCGGAGGGGTGACCCGGGCCGGCGAGCACCTCTTCACGCCCCTCCACGCCGAGATCCGGCGGCGCGCGTTCAAGTCGGCCTACGCGGCGTGCAGGATCGTCCCCGCGGCGCTGCCCGAGACCGCGGGCGTCGTCGGAGCGGCGGGTGTGTTCAAGCGCCTGGTCTACGGCAGCGTCTGAGCGGTGGCGCCCGTGGAGCGGGATGGCTCCGGCGAGCCCGGGGGCCGGCGGCGGCTGGGGGTGGTGGGCACCCTGGTGTGGGACACCATCCGCCGGGACGAGCGGCCCCAGCCGGTGGAGGAGTGGGGCGGGATCGCCTACGCGCTGGCCGCGCTGGCCGCGGCGCTGCCGGACGGCTGGGAGATGGTCCCCCTGCTGAAGGTGGGGCGGGACCTCTCCGAGGACGCGCTCCGCTTCCTCCGCTCCATCCCCCGACTGGACATCGAGACCGGCGTGCGCGTCGTGCCCGAGCCCAACAACCGGGTGGAGCTCCACTACAAGGGCGCCCATCGGCGCACCGAGCGTCTCCGGGGCGGCGTGCCTCCCTGGGGGTGGACCGAGATGGCGCCGTCCCTGCGGACGTGCGACGCTCTCTACGTGAACTTCATCTCGGGTTTCGAGCTGGACCTGGACACGGCGCGGGCGGTGCGCGCGGCGTACGCCGGGCCCACCTACGCCGACCTCCACTCCCTCTTCCTGGGCGTGGGGCGCCAGGGGCTCCGGGTGCCCCGGGAGCTTCCGGCCCAGGGCGAGTGGCTCCGCTGCTTCGACGCCGTCCAGATGAACGAGGACGAATTCGAGCTCCTGGGCCACGCGTGGGGCGATCCCTGGCGGCTTGCCGCCTCGGCCGTGGGGCCCGAGCTCAAGCTCATCGCGGTGACGCTGGGCCCCCGGGGCGCCGCCTACGTGGCCGGCCCCGGCTTCGACGCCGACCCGGTCACCTGGCCTCCCAGCCGGCACCGGGTGGCCGCCACCGGGCCCAGCCGGAGCGGGCGGGTCGTCCTGGAGGGCGCGCCCCGGGACGGCGATCCCACCGGTTGCGGAGACGTGTGGGGAGCCACCTTTTTCGCGAGGCTCCTGGGCGGCGACGCCCTGGAGCACGCCATGGCCGAGGCCAACCGCAGCGCCGCCCGCAACGTGGAGTACCGGGGCGCCCGTGGGCTCCACCGCCACCTGGCCGGCCGCCTGCACCACGGCGAGCCCTGATTCCAGACCCGTCACCGAGCCATATCCTTGAACGTCATCGCGCTGCCGGCGTCGTTGGACCATCGGACGCTGGACGCCCTCCTGGACGAGACCGCCGTGGCCGAGGGCGGCCGCGTCCTCTTCGATGCGCGCCACGTGCGCTGGTTCGGCCCCAGCGGCATGGTGGGGCTGCTGGCCGCCGGCCGCGTGGCCCGGGACCGGAGCGGCCAGGCGCCCCACCTCCGCCTCCCCGAGCACCCCGACGTGCCCGGCTACCTGGCCCGCATGGGCTTCTTCCAGGAGGCCGAGGGCCTCTTCGAGATGGACCAGCGCCCGCCCCGCCGCCCCGGGGGCGCCTCGGACGTGCTCCTGGAGATCACCCCCGTCACCACCAACAGCGACGTCCACGAGGTGGTGGACCGGGTGCAGAAGCGGGCGGGCGCCATCCTGTCCCGGACGCTCCACTACCCTCCCACCGCCGTGGTCCAGTTCAGCGTGATCCTGTCGGAGGTGTGCCAGAACATCATCGAGCACGCCGACGCCCCCGGCTGGGTGGCCGCCCAGGCGTACAACTGGCAGAAGCGCCTGGGCCGCCACGTCCTGAACATCGCCGTGGCCGACCTGGGGCGGGGGTTCCGGGGCTCCCTGGAGAAGGAGCACTCGGCCCGCTTCGGTGACCGCTGGAGTGACGCTACGGCGCTGGAGGCGGCGTTCATCCACGGCCTCACCCGCTTCCCCGACTCGGGGCGCGGGCAGGGCATCCAGCAGATCCGCAAGCAGGTGCGGCGCTGGGATGGCACCATCAGCATCCGGAGCGGCACGGCCCGCATCGCCGACGTCCCCTCGTGGGACGACGCCCCCCCGCTCCAGGAAGGGCTGGCGTCCTTCCCGGGAACCCAGATCAGCATCATCCTGCCCGGGCGGGTGGAGGAGGGGGCGTGACGCCGGCGGGGGAGGGCGGCGGCGCGGGCCGCCCCGTGGAGCCGTTCCAGATCGACGTGAGCCGGCTGGTTCAGCGCACGGTGGCGTCGCTGTACGCCCACCTGGTCACGCGCCCCACCGGACGGGCGGTGCGCCTGGCCATCGAGAGTCAGCTCGCCGAGGCGGGGGAGCGCTCCTGCTCCCTCATCGACCTCTCCGAGGTCACGGTGTTGGACTTCTCGTGCGCCGACGAGGTGGTGGCCAAGCTTCTCCTCCGCTATCTGGAGGAGGACCGGCCCCGGGAGGCGTACTTCGTCTTCCGCGGGGTGCGGGACCTCCACCGGGAGCCCATCGAGGCCGTGCTCCACCGCCAGCGGCTGGCGGCGGTGGGGCAGAGGGAGGACGGCGTGGTGGAGCTCCTGGGCACCCGCTCCGAGGACGAGGGTGCGGTGTGGGAGGTGGTGGAGCGGCGGGGGCGCGTCGAGCCCGCCGAGGTGGAGGGACTCCTCCCGGGGGGCGGGGCGGGCGACGCGCTGGAGAGCCTGGTGCGGCGGCGGCTGGTCTTCCGGGAGCCGTCGGGGCGACTCCACGCCCTGAGCCGGCTGGTGCGGGACCTGGGCCGCTGACGCGGGGCGGCCGGCGTAGCGATGATCCTCACGCAACCCTGAAGGGAGGCACGATGGCGAGCGCTTCGAAGCGGCCGGGCAGCCCCGGCCCCTCGACCCTTGGCGTGCACGGCGGCGCCGAGCCCTCCCGGCCCGGTGACCCGGTGGTCCCCCCCATCGTGCAGAGCGCCACGTTCTTCGGCGGCTCGCCCAGGGACGACGTCGAGCTGCGCTACACCCGCTACGGGAACAACCCCACCCAGGCGATGGTGGCCCGGAAGATTGCCGCACTGGAGGGGACGGAGGCCGCGCTGGTGCTGGCCAGCGGCATGGCGGCGTTGGCCATGACCGTGCTGGCCCTGGTGCGCTCGGGCGAGCACGTGGTGGCCTCCCACCACCTCTACGGGGCCACCCGGAGCCTCCTCAAGGACGAGCTCCCCCGGCGGGGGATCGAGACCACCTTCGTGGACCCCGACCGGGCCCGGGGATGGCGCCGCAACCTCCGCCCCGAGACGCGCCTCGTGCTCCTGGAGGCGCCCACCAACCCGACGCTCCGCTTCATCGACCCCCGGCCCGTGGCGGCCCTGGCCCACGAGGTCGGCGTCATCCTGGCCATGGACGCCACCTTCGCCTCCCCGGTGAACCTGCGCCCGGCCGAGCTGGGCGTGGACGTGGTGATCCACAGCGCCACCAAGTACCTGGGGGGGCACTCGGACGTCATCGCCGGCGCGGTCGCCTCCACCACCGCGGTGGTGGAGGAGGTCACTTCCATGATGCACCTGTACGGGCCCTCTCCCGATCCCATGGCGTGTTGGCTCCTGGACCGGGGGCTCCGCACCCTGGACGTGCGCGTGCGGCGGCAGAACGACACGGCGCTGGAGCTGGCCCGCTGGCTGGCCGGCCGCCCGGAGGTGGAGCGGGTGATCTATCCGGGCCTCGAGGACCACCCCGACCACGCCCTGGCCGCCGAGCTCATGGAGGGCTTCGGGGGGATGGTGTCCTTCGTCCTGGCCGGCGGCGGCCCCGCGGCGGACCGATTCACCGAGGCGCTGGAGCTGGTGGCGGTGGCGCCCAGCCTGGGGGGCGTGGAGACCCTGATCTCCCAGCCCCGCTACACCTCCCACGCGGCCGTGCCCCGGCCCGAGCGGGAGCGCCTCGGCATCCCCGACGGGTTCCTGCGCCTGTCCGTGGGGGTGGAGAACCTGGAGGACCTGGTCCTGGACCTCGAGCAGGCGCTGGAGAGCGCGGCTACTCCGCCCCCATGAACGGATACCGGTAGTCCGTGGGGGCCACGAACGCCTCCTTGATGGAGCGGGCCGACACCCAGCGCAGGAGGTTCATGGCCGAGCCGGCCTTGTCGTTGGTACCGCTGGCCCTGGAGCCGCCGAAGGGCTGCTGGCCCACCACCGCCCCGGTGGGCTTGTCGTTGATGTAGAAGTTGCCTGCCGAGAAGCGGAGCCGCTCCAGCGCCTCACGGGCCGCCGCCCGCTCGTCGGCGAACACGGCCCCCGTGAGGCCGTACGGTGAGCTGGTGTCCACCAGGCGCAGCGTCTCGTCCCACGCGCCGTCCGGGTAGGGGTGGACGGTCACCACGGGCCCGAAGATCTCCTCGCACATGGCCTCGTAGCGGGGATCCGTCGTCTCCAGGATCGTGGGGCGCACGAACCAGCCGGTGGCGTCGTCGTAGTCGCCGCCCGCCACGACCTCCACGTCCGAGGCGTCCTTCGCCCGGTCGATGTAGCCCGTGATCTTCTCGAAGGCGCCCTCGTGGATCACGGCCGACATGAAGTTCCGGAAGTCGGCCGGGTCGCCCATGGTGAGGCCGTCGGTCTGCCGCACCAGCGCGTCCTTGATGTCGCCCCACAGCCCCTTCGGCACGTACACCCGGGACGCCGCGCTGCACTTCTGCCCCTGGTACTCGAAGGCGCCCCGCACGATGGCCGTCACCAGCGCCTCGGGGTCGGCGCTGGCGTGGGCCAGGATGAAGTCCTTGCCTCCCGTCTCCCCCACCACCCGGGGATAGCTCCGGTAGCCCTCCACGTTCTCGCCCATGGTCCGCCACAGCGTGCGGAAGACGGAGGTGGAGCCGGTGTAGTGGAGCCCCGCGAAGTCGGGGTGGCCGATGAGGGCGTCGGTGACGCCGGCCGGATCACCGGGGATGAAGTTGATGACGCCCGGGGGGAGTCCCGCGGCCTCCAGGAGCTTCATCAGGTACCACCCCGAGTAGACCGCGGCGGTGGAGGGCTTCCACAGCACCACGTTCCCCATGAGGGCCGGGGCGCAGGGCAGGTTGCCGGCGATGGAGGTGAAGTTGAAGGGCGTGACCGCGTAGACGAAGCCCTCCAGCGGCCGGTACTCGGCCCGGTTCCAGATGCCGGGCGACGACAGGGGCTGGTCGGCGTAGAGGCGCTCGGCGAAGTGGACGTTGAAGCGGAAGAAGTCCACCAGCTCGCACGCCGCGTCGATCTCGGCCTGGTGGGCGGTCTTGCTCTGGCCGAGCATGGTCGCCGCGTTCAGGGTCTGCCGCCACGGTCCGGCCAGAAGGTCGGCGGCCCTCAGGAAGACGGCGGCCCGGTCTTCCCACGGCGTCCTGGCCCACGTCTCCCATGCCTCCCGGGAGGCCTCGATGGCGCGCTCCACCTCGGCGGGCCCCGCCCGGTGCCAGGTCGCCAGCACGTGTCCGTGGTCGTGGGGCGCCACGGCCTCCACCGTGTCCCCCGTGCGCACTTCCTCGCCCCCGATGACCAGCGGGATCTCGATCTGCTGCCCCGACAGCTCCGCGAGGCGCGCCTTCAGGGCGGCCCGCTCCGGGGTGCCGGGAGCGTAGGAGAGGACGGGCTCGTTGCTGGGGGTGGGGACGATGATCTGGCCGTTCATGGGCTCCGGGCTGGCTGGGGGTGCTGGGGCTCGCGCCGGGGGAGGGGCTCCCGCGGCGGGCCCTGTATACGCCCTTTTGTCAGGCCCGGTTCCGGGGCTTCGTCACGACCAGAGGTGTCCCTTGGCGAAGCTCTTCTTGAAGCGGTCCCAGCCGGTGGAGGTGGGGTGATAGCTGTAGTAGTACTGGAGGTAGTAGCTCTCCTCCGCCGTGGTGGTGGAGACCTCGTTCAGCACGGCTCCGAACACGCGCACGCCCAGGCGCCGGAACTGGTCCACCGACCGCTCGGCCGCCCGCTGCTCGGTTTCGCCGGAGCGGAGCACCAGTACCGCGCCGTCGGTGTTCACCCCCAGGATCGCCGCGTCCGTCACCGCCAGCACGGGGGGCGAGTCGATGATGATCTGACTGTACTTCCCCTCGAACTCCTCCAGCAGTCGCCGCATGGCCTGGGAGTTCAGCAGCTCGGAGGGGTTGGGCGGGAAGGGCCCGGAGGGGAGGAAGTCCAGGTTGGGCAGCACGTTGGGCCGCACCGCCTCCCGGGTGGTGGCGTCGCCCACCAGGAGGTTGGTGAGGCCCGGCTCCCGGAGCAGGTCCAGCGCCCGGTGGAGGGAGGGACGACGCAGGTCGGCGTCCACGAGCAGGATCCGCTGCCCCTGCTGCGCCAGCATGACGGCGAAGTTCACCGCGCTGGTGGACTTACCCTCGTCGGGGCCGGGGCTGGAGAAGAGGATGCTCCGGATCGGCTCGTCCTCGGTGCTCATGAACATGAGGTTCATGCGCAGGTTTCGGTACGCCTCGGCGGCGGGATCCAGGGGATCCAGGGCGACCAGCAGGGGCAGCCCCTTGCCCGGGACCACCTCCGGCGTCTCCTCGCCCTCTTCCAGGGCCACCCTGCGCAGCCGGGGGATGATCCCCAGCACCGGGATGCCCAGCAGCGTCTCCACGTCGGACGAGGTGCGCACGGTCCTGTCGAGGTACTCCAGGAAGAACGCGGCGCCCACGCCCAGGATGAGGCCCAGCAGCGCTCCGAGGAACACGTTCACCCGCCCCCGGGGCGCGATGGGCGCCGCGCCGGTGGCGGGGTCTACGACCTCCACGTACGGACCGATGGCCGCCCGGGTGATCTGGGCCTGGTAGAGCTGGGACTGGAGGAACGCGAACGTCTCCTGGTCCAGGGACTTCTGCTGCTCCAGGGTCTGGAGCCGGCTCTCGAGGTCGGGGAACTGCTGGCGCTCGTTCTTGAGCCGCCCCAGCTCGGTGGTCAGCTCCTGGAGGCGGGCCTCCAGCACGCGGATGCTCGCCTGGGTGGCGTCGAGGAGCTGCTTTCCCAGGGCGTCGAGCTCGCCCTCGGCGAAGCGGACCCGGGGGTGCTGCTCGGCGAGCTGCTCTTCGTCGATGAGGGAGCGCACCTCGCCCCGCTTGTCCTCCACCTTGGAGACCAGGTCGCGGATCTGGAGGTGGCTGCCCGCGGGCAGCTCGGCCATGTGGGTGGCCAGATCGGCCTTGCGCGCGCCGTTCTCCTCCAGGTCCCGGGCCAGGTCGGATAGCGCCGCCCGCTCCTGGTCCATGGTCCCGAGCTGCTCGGTGACGGTCTGCGTGCGGTTGATGAGCTGCTGTTCCTTGCTCGTGAGCGTCGTATAGTCCCGGGACTGTTTGAAGTCCCGGATCTGGGACGCCGAGCGAGCGAGCTGCTGCCGTGCGCTGTCGAGCCGCTGCTCGATGAAGCTGATGTCCGTGCTGGCCCGCTGGGCCACGCGCCGGGCCCCCCACAGCCGGAGCTCATGGGCCGCCACGTTCAGGATGCCGGGCGCCAGCACGGGGTCCGGCGAGAGGTAGAACGCGTCGATCAGGTTGGTGTTCTCCCGGGACGTCGCGCTCAGGTTGTCCGTCACCTCGGCGGCCGCCACGGTGGCCGGCAGCACGTCCAGCGTGAACGTGCGGTCTTCCCCGGGGGGCGCCCCCACAACGAAGGACAGGAAGCCGGCGTCCAGGACGCCGCCCACCGGCGCCGAGGCCAGCGGGGTGCCGTCGGGGGCGTGGAGCGTCGCCCTCCCCCCGTCGTCCCCGTAGGCCAGGGAATAGCGTCCGACGGGGGCGGCGGCGTCCACGTGGGCATTCCGGAAGAGCGCCGAGCGCACCGTCTCACCCACCGGCCTCAGCCGCAGCCCCAGGGAGTCCGCCACCGCCAGCCCGATCTGCGACGAGCGCAGCACCTGGATCTCGGACTGGATGGGGTCGACGAAGATGTCCAGCCCCGAGATGCGCGACGGGGTCACCAGCCCCCGGGCAGGCTGGGTGGGGTCGTTCACCTGGAGGGAGACGTGGGCCTGGTAGAAGACCTTCTGGCGGGACACCGCCCAGATGGCCGACGCCGTGGTGACGGCGAAGACCAGCAGGACGAGCCACAGGCGTCGCGAGATCACCTGCCAGTAGTCGGTCAGGTGGGGCGACGCACCCGCGCCTTCGTCCGCCTCCCCGAAGGGCCTGAACGGAGATTCGCTCGTCATGGAGTCACCGGGGGGAGCAAGCCACGTTCCCGTGGCACGGGGATTGAAGCGAGGGTGGAACCCACCGCCGAAAAATCCATGCAAGACGTTGGAAATGCAACAGTTCCGATCCCTCGGGGGGCCTTCGGAGGCGGCCGTATCCGGTTGACTCCGGAGCGCGGGCGTGGGTATTTTTTTCCGTTGGTCCGCACGAATGAGCCCCCTGAGGAGCACGCCCGCATGTCGGCCCGGGAGCGCATCGAAGAGGTCCTGGAGTCCATCCGCCCGGCCATCCAGGCCGACGGCGGGGACGTGGAGCTCCTGGATTTCGACGAGGATACCGGGATCGTGGAGGTCCGGCTGGTGGGGGCCTGCGAGTCGTGCCCCATCTCCATGATGACCCTCAAGGAAGGCATCGAGCGCCGCATGAAGAGCGCCGTACCGGGGGTGGTTCAGGTCACGGCGGTGTGAGCTCGGCCGAGCCCCATCCGGCAGCGCCCCGAAGGGGGCGCCTTTTTTGTGCCCGGCGGTGATCTCCTCCGCCGAACCTCCGGCCCCTCCCCGGGTACCCGACGCTCCCACAGCACCGACCCCGAGCAGGCCGAACGGAGCCGCCCGCGCATGGATATCGAGACGCTGAAGCAGCACGTGCTCTCCGCCCTGGGCCAGGTGCGGGCCGGAGAGGCGGGCCCCGACGTGGTGACGGCCGGCATGATCCAGGGGCTGGACGCCAACGACGAGGGTGAGGTCCGCTTCTCCTTCCACCTCCGCCCCGATGACCCGGGCACCCTGGTGAAACAGGTGCGCGCGGTGGCGGAAGGGGTGGAGGGGGTGGCTTCCGTGAAGGTGAACGTGCAGCTCCCCCAGATGAGCGGCACGACGCCGGGGGCTGGTCCCGGACCCCGGGGCGGCCTCAAGCCCGGGTCGGTGCCGGCGCCCACGCCCCGGCCGGGGCTCCTCCCCCAGGTGGAGCGGGTGGTGGCCGTGAGCTCCGGCAAGGGCGGGGTGGGGAAGAGCATGGTGGCGACCAACCTGGCCACCGCCCTGGCCAGGAGGGGCCTCCGGGTGGGGCTGCTGGACGCCGACGTCTACGGCCCCAACATCCCCATCATGTTCGGCGAGGAGGGCCGGCCCCGGGTCACCGGCTCCAAGGGTCAGGAGCGCATCGAGCCCATGGAGCGCCACGGCGTGCGCCTCATGAGCATCGGCTTCCTCCTGGAGAAGGAGCAGCCCGCCATCATGCGCGGGCCGCTCATCTCCGGCATCCTGAAGCAGTTCCTGGAGCAGGTGGCGTGGGGCGAGCTGGACGTGCTGGTGGTCGACATGCCCCCCGGCACGGGCGACGCCCAGCTCTCCCTGGTCCAGACCATCGACCTGGACGGGGCGGTGATGGTCACCACGCCCCAGGACGTGGCCACGGGCGACGTGCGCCGGGCCATCAAGATGTTCGAGCGAGTGAACACCCGGGTGCTGGGCGTGGTGGAGAACATGTCCGGCTACCGCTGCCCCCACTGCGGGGAGGACGTGCCCATCTTCGGTTACGGCGGCGGCGAGCGGCTCGCTGAGGAGCTCGGCGTGCCCTTCCTGGGGCGGGTGCCGCTGGATCCGGAGGTGAGCTCGGCGGGCGACCGGGGCGAGCCCACCGTGCTGGCGGCGCCCGACTCACCGGCGGGGCAGGCGCTGGACGCCCTGGCGGAGGCGCTGCGGGAAGAGCTCGAGGGCTCGCCCGCCCGGGCGTGAGGCAACCGCCCGCCGCCCCGCCCGAGCGCGGCGCGCTCACGGGGCTCCCGGCTCACGTGGTGGTGCGGGCGTGGCCGGAGACGCTGGTGCCCCTGCGCCGGGCGGGGGTGGACCTGGCCCGGGCGGGAGACGCGCCCCTCTCCGCCTGCCCAGGGGGCGCCTCGCTGGTGGAGCTCTGTCTCGACGTCACCTCCTGGAGGGAGGCCGGCACGTGAGCCGTCGCGTCACCATCCTCACCGACTTCGGCACCCGGGACGGGTACGTCGGCGCCATGAAGGCCGTCATGGCCACCATCGCCCCCGACGCCCTCCTGGACGACGTGGCCCACGACGTCGAGCCCCACGACGTGTGGAGCGCCGCGTGGGCGCTGGGGCGCTACTGGCACCTCTACCCCGAGGGGACCGTCCACCTGGTGGTGGTGGACCCCGGGGTGGGGACGGGTCGGAGGGCGCTGGCCGCCGAGGCCGACGGGCGCCTGCTGGTGGCCCCGGACAACGGGGTCCTCACGCGGGTGCTTGCCCGGGCGGAGGCGTGGCGGTGCGTGGAGCTCGCCGACGAGCGCTACGTGGCGCCCCGGACCTCCTCCACCTTCCACGGGCGGGACGTGTTCGCCCCGGCGGCGGCGCACCTGGCGGCGGGCGTGGCGCTGGACGCCCTGGGTCCGTCCCTGGACGATCCGGTCACGGTGGAGGAGCCCCAGGCCCGCCGTGACGCCGGTGGTGCGTGGGGCGAGGTGGTGTACGAAGACCGCTTCGGAAACCTGGTGACGAACCTGCCGGGGTCCTGGCTGGGTGGGGTGGACGGCGTGGAAGTGGGCGAGCGCTGGGTGCCGGCGCGGCACACGTACGGTGCTGCGGCCCCGGGGGGGCTCCTCGCCCTGGTGAACTCCGACGGACGGGTGGAGGTGGCGCTGCGGGAAGGCTCCGCGGCGGAACTCCTCCACGCGGGCCGGGGAACGCCGGTGCGCCTTCTCCCCCCGTCCGCCTAGAGCGCCCGGGGCCAGGGTCCTACGGGGTCACTCCCCCTCGAGCCACTTCCGGTCGGCGGCGGACAGCTCGTCGCGACCGCCCCGGGCCTTCTCGATGACCTTGAGGACGACCCATCCCACCAGGAGCACCGGCGCCACCTTGAAGAGGAGGAAGCCGACGATCCCCGTGGCGATGGAGAACACCACGCCCACGATGGACAGGACGATCCCCGCCACGATGAGGGTAATGAGCCCCACGGCAAAGAAGGTGAGCAGCGTGCCGATCATCGTATCCTCCAGAAGATGCTCGGGGCCTCGAGGCCCCGCTTCGATCCGTCCTACCCCCGAGTGCCGCCGGGGATCGGGGACGGGCTCGTCCCCTGGCTCACCCTACGGAATCGGCGCCCCGAAGATTCACGGGACCCAGCTGACGTTCACGGAGCCGAAGGCGGCGTTCACGTCGATGGTGATGCGCCGCTTGGCCGAGTCCCAGTCGGGCGAATAGTAGTCGTCGCCCCGCTTGACGAGGCCCTGGGAGTCCAGGGCGGTGAGGAACGTCTTCTTGCGGAGGCGCACCCCCAGCCCCTCGGGGAGGCGGAGGTCGAGGGATCCCAGCCCCATCTTGATGGCCACGTCGGCGTCCTGGCTCCACGCTCCGGTGAGGTCCAGCGTGACGTCGCCCACCCCGGCGCTCACTTCCAGCCTGTGGGCGTTGAGGTTCCCCAGGTGGCGGGCGGTGAAGTCGGCGGCGCCCACCTGGAGGCTGGCGCTTCGCATCTGCACCGGGTTGGGGCTGGACACGTCCACGGTGGACTCGGACGCTCCGGTCTGGAGGTCCAGGTCGGTGAGGGAGAGGCCGCCCAGGTCCACGTCCGCCTGCACCGCGCCGAAGGCCAGGGTCAGGTCCATCGGGAGATCCCGGGCCAGGGTCAGGTCCAGGCTCCCGCCCTCGTTGTGGCGCAGGTTGATGTCCTTTCCCGTGCCTTCCACGCCCAGGCTCAGCGTGTGCCCGTCGAAGTCCGTCCGGGGCTGGAAGCGATCTTCGTCGTACTTGAGCTGCATGCGGTAGAGCAGCCCCTGGTCGGACGGGGCCAGGCGGAAGGTGCCGGCACCGTACGCCACCTTCACGGCCAGGGAGCGCTCGTCGCCCTTCTGCCTGGACAGGGTCACGGTCCTCCAGCTCTGGGCGCTCGCGTCCCGGGCGCCGCCCAGGACCAGGAGGGCGGCCGCCACCGCGGCAGGAGCCAGGCGGGCGGGGCGCATCACCGGCCCTCCTCGCCTTCGCCCCGGGGCGTCGCACCGGGATCGGCCGCAGGCTCCTCGGGGCCGGCGTAGGTGGCGCCTGCGCCGCCGGGGTCGGCGGTCGAGGGACCCGAGGGAGGGGACGTCGGGCCCATGTCCCCCAGGCCCCCCATGTCCCAGTCGTCGAAGCCCCCGTCCGGGTACTCGGGCTGGCGGCCGCCCCGGGTGAGGAGCACGGCGCCGAAGCCCATGAGGGCCGCCGCCAGTGTGGCCATCACGCCGATGAAGGTCAGCAGACCCTGGAAGATGCCCGTCCAGGGGCCGGCCATCTGCAGCACGTTGGCCAGCATGCACGCCGTCATGAGGGCGGCCACCCCCGCGATGACGGTGGAGTAGGGGTTGGACACCCGCACCCACTCCAGCCGCTGGATGTGCTGGCGGGCCACCCATTCGCCCACGATCTGGGCGCTGGCCACGTAGCCCAGCGCCATGGCCAGGGCCACCGCGACAGGGAAGAGCAGGATCCAGAACGGGATGGCCAGGATCCCCACGATGGACACGGCGAGGGCCACGCACCCCAGGATCCAGGCGGGCAGGGCCACGAACGCCCCTGCCACGCCCACCATGGCGGTGCGCATGGGCGAGCGTCGCACGGTGCGGGTCACCACCTCCAGGTTGTCGGGGGCGAAGTGGATGGCGAGGCCGCCCAGCAGCACCCCCAGGACGAGGATGCTCACCAGGTTCTCCATGAGGCCGCCCAGTCCGCGCCCCACCGAGCGCAGGGGGCTCCACGTCATGTAGCGCCGGGCGAAGTCGCGGCTGTCGCTGTCCTCCATCTGCGCCCGCACCTCCCGCTCGACCTGCTGACGGATGCGCCGCCGCAACTCGTCCTGGTTCGGGACCGATCCCGCCGTCGCCTCGATGTTCTCCACCGAGCCCTCGACGTCGCCGCCGTTCCGGTCCAGCCGGGCGTCGGCCGCCAGCCGGACGTCGCCCGTGATCCGGCCGCCGTCCCGGAGGTCCAGGGTGCCGCCCACCAGCACCACGTCGCCGTCCACATCGCCTTCCACCGTGACGTCGCCGTCCACCACGATCAGGTCGTGGTCCACGGTCTCGCCGGGGCCCACCGTGACGTCCTCGTCCAGGTGGATGCCGGCCTCGCCCAGGTCCAGTCCGTTCACCGCGTCCGCCAGCTCACGCAGGCGGTCGCTCCGACGGAGGAGGGAGCGGAGCAGCGGGCCGCTGGGAGGAGAGGGCGCCTCGGCCGTACCGGGAACGTCGGCGGTCGCGGCCGGGGTCGGTGGGGCGGCTGGCGGCTGGAGCGCGTCCTCCAGCGCCCGGTCCAGGCTCCGCCCCACGTCGGCCGCCTGCCCGCTTCCGGCCGGGGGCTGCCAGCTCCGCAGCGCCGCGGCCAGGGCGCCGTCCTCCAGCGACACGGCCCGGCCCACCAGCTCGCGCCAGGAGGCGTCCAGGGCGTCGCCGTCCTGGTAGCGGCCGAGGGTCTTCCCGTCGACCCGGACCTGGCCGCCCTTCAGGCTCACGTCCAGGGGCGAGCCCTGGTCGAACTCGAGGTGCAGCGAGGCTTCGCCCTTACCCACGGCGACCTGCTTCGAGACCACCTCGCGCTCCTGGGCCCGCCCCGGTACGGGGAGGACGCCGAGGAGGAGCGCGCCCAGGAGGGCGGCCCGGGGGGGTCTAGGCCTGGAGCTTCGCATACCGTCCCTCCGACACGTGGGCGGTGAAGAGATTCCTGTAGAGGACCCACACGGCCATGACCGTGAGGGCCGAGAAGACGACGAACGCAGTCGCGGCCGTGGAGGGCGCGACGGACAGCCCCTTGAGCGCCTGCCAGGCGCGGAAGAGGAGGGGGCTCCCCGTGGCGGCCGCCGCACCCCACTGCAGGGCCGCGGCCGCCAGATGGGAGCCCTGGAGCCACAGGAAGTAGCCCAACCCGCTCACCGTCACGAGGGGGTGGGAGAAGACCACCCACGCCACCATGGCCGTGATGAGGGTGGGCGTCAGCGCCACCCCCGCCACCGCCGCCCACGCCCGGCGCGTGCGGAGGGAGAGAACCTCCCGCACCCGGGCCAGGGCCCGGTGACCGAGGCGCGCCAGGACCGGAGCGGGCTCGGGCACTCGCACCCTCTCCATGACCCGGTCGGCGAAGCCCTCGGCGGGGGCGTGGAGGGGGAGCCGCTCCAGGGCGGTCACCACCCCGGCCAGCGCCTCCACCTCGTGGCGGCACGTGGAGCACACCCGCACGTGCCCGTCCACCGCGGCGGCCCGGCGCCGGCCCAGCGTCCCGTCCAGGAGATCCTGGAGGTCGATGCCCCGGGGGTGCATGTCGGGGCCATACACGGGGGCCAGCCCCAGCCAGCCCCGCACGCGGGCCGCCCAGGGAAGGGCACGGGCCGCCGGTGCGGCGGCCATCACCCGCTCCTGGAAGCCCGCCGAGGGGGCCAGCTCCGGCAGCTCGCAGAGCTCGCCGAAGAGGGCCTCCCACGCTTCCACCTCGGACCGGCAACGGGCGCACGTGTCCACATGCTCCCGGGTCCGGACCGCCTCCCCTGGGGGAAGCTGTCCGTCCAGGAGCGCCTGGATGCGCTCGGCGGTCAGATGGAAGGTTTCGTGCTCCATGTCCGTATCCGTGGTGTCGAGGCCCCGCACGGTCGCGCCGTGGAGGTCCGTGTGCCCCTACGGGTGTCGTGTGCGGTGGGTTTCATCGGCGTTCGGCTCGTCAATCCAGGTGCGCCAGGCGCGTCTTCAGCTCGTTCCTGGCCCGGTGCAGGTACGTCTTCACCGTGCCCAGGGGCAACGCCATGATCTCGGCGATCTCGTCGTAGGCGTACCCCTCCACGTGGCGGAGCAGGATCGCCGTCCGGTACTCGGGCCGGAGCTCGCCGATGGCCTCCTCGATCTGCCCTCCCAGCTCCTTGTGCTCCACGTAGTCCAGCGGGCTCTCCTCGCCCGAGGCCACGGTGAGGCTGGTCCGCTCCTCCTGCTCGCTCGTGGTGGCGTGGGGCGAGCCGTCGATGGACACCGTGTCCAGCTTCCGCTTCCTCAGGTGATCGATGGTGTGGTTGTTCGCGATCTTGAAGATCCAGTTGCTGAACTTGTAGCGGGGATCGTAGGAGTCGATGGCGTTGAACGCCCGGATGAACGACTCCTGGGCCAGGTCCTCGGCCAGGGTGCGATCCCGGACCATGCGGAAGACCAGGGAGAAGACCGGGCGCTCGTAACGGGTGAGCAGCTCGCGGAAGGCGGGCTCCCGACCCGCGGCGGCCAGCTCCGCCAGCTCCCGGTCGTCGATCTCGGCGTAGTTCAATGGAGCCTGGGCGCGCCCCGCCCCTGCCGGGGGGGACGAGGAGACCCACCCGGAGACGCTGCCACCCTGAGCGAACGCGTCCGTGGATGCCATGACACAGCCCCGTACGGGGCGGAGCCGCCGCGGGTTTCGATGGGTCGGTGCGAAGGGGTGATTGAACGTCCCTCCCACGGGAGGGTAGCTTGAGGTGCCGCCCGACCTACGGGGGCGGGCGGGGGACCCTTCACGGGCCGCCGGCGGGCCGACGAGGCCCTGGCGGCCCGCCGTCATTGTAGCCGCGAGCCGCGGGAGCGGGAACGATCGAATGAGCATCCAGGCCGAGGCCCGGCCCTCCGAGGGGGCCGACCGAGAGCGCCAGGTGCGGCGCATCTTCTCCGAGATCGCGCCCCGCTACGACCTGCTGAACCACGTCCTGAGCATGAACATCGACCGGCGCTGGCGGCGCCGCGCGGTGGACCGGCTGGGGTGGGAGCGGAGGCCGGAGGGGACGTACCTGGACGCGTGCGCGGGCACGTACGACCTGAGCCTGGAGCTGGCCCGCCGAGGGGGCTTCCAGGGGCGGGTGGTGGCGTCCGACTTCGCCCGGCCGATGCTGGTGGCGGGGCGAGGCAAGCTCGACGGCGCCGACGTGGAGCCCGTGTGCGGTGATGCGCTGCGCCTCCCGTTCCCCGACGCGGCCTTCGACGGCGCCACCGTGGGCTTCGGCGTGCGCAACCTGGCCGACCTGGACCGGGGGCTGGGGGAGCTCGCCCGGGTGCTGAAGCCGGGCGCCCGCCTGGTGATCCTGGAGTTCACGGTGCCCCCCAACCCGGTCATGCGGGCCCTCTACATGCTCTACTTCACCCGCTTGCTGCCCGTGGTGGGGCGGGTCGTGTCGGGCCACCCCTGGGCGTACACGTACCTGCCCGCGTCGGTGAAGGCGTTCCCCACCCCCGATGCCCTCGCCCGAAAGATGGAGGCGGCGGGTTTCCGGGAGGCGTCCTACCGCCTCCTCACCGGCGGAATCGCGGCCCTCCACGTGGCGGTGCGCTGACGAGAGCTCCGGCCGTATCCGACACGGACGGCTCTGCCACGTCCAGGAGGTGGACGGGCCCCAGGCTGTCCAGGGGCTGGTCGAAGGCGGCGGGGTCGCCCAGCACCAGGATCATCATGCGCGACGGGTCCACGTAGCGCCTGAACACCCGCAGAACGTCGGACGGCGTCACGTCCTGGACGCCGTCGACGTAACGGTCCAGCCAGTCCTTGGGGAGCCCCTCGGCCGAGTAGACCATCTCCCGGGACACCACCTGGGACGGGGTCTGGAAGTTGAAGACGAAGCCGTTGACGATCTCCTTGATGGCCGTGCTCACCTCCTCCTCCGTGGGGGGCTCCTTCGTCATCTCGTCCATGGTGGAGAGGATGAGACGGATGGCCGCCACCGTGGAGGCGCTCTTGGTGCGGGTGAGGGCCCCCACCAGCCCCTCGTAGTCGGTGGGCGCCGTCCAGAGCGAGGAGGCGCTGTAGGCGTAGCCCTTCTGGGTCCGCACCCGGTCCATCAGGCGCGACGTGAAGCCGCTGGCGCCCAGGATCGAGTTGCCGATGCGGGACGCGTAGTAGTCGGGGTCGTCGCTCTGGCTGAGGGTGCCGGGCTCGGCCATGACGACGGTGGTCTGGTCGAGCTTGCGGGGGATGAGGTAGATGCCCGGGTCGTCCCGCATGCGGGGCTTGGGGGAATCGGGGACGGGGGCCGGGCAGCGCGCCCAGCCGTCGAGCATGCGCGCCAGGAGCGGCTCGACCTCCGCCCAGGTGGCGTCGCCGGTGACGCCCAGCACCAGGTTGCCCGGGCAGAAGATGTGACGGTGCAGCCACGTGAGCCGCTCGGTGGAGAGGCGCTCGGGTGTCAGGTCGGCGGCGGTCATCTCCCAGCCGATGGGGTGATCGCCGAACACGAGGTGATTGAACTCGCTGAAGGCGAGGCGCCCGGGGTCGTCGCGCCGGCGCAGCACGCTCTCCAGCTCCTGCCCCCGCCACACCTCCACCTGGGCCGAATCAAAGCGGGGGTGGCGGAGCATGTCGGTCCACAGGGAGAACGCCACGTCCAGATGCTTCTTGAGCGTGTTGAGGCTGGAGAAGGACGCCTCGCCGCCGCTCCCGAAGGCGGTCTGGATGGCGTAGAACTCCATGAGCTCGTCCACGGAGTCCGGGGACAGGTCCGTGGTGCCACCCGAGCGGAGCAGCCCCGGCAGCGCGGTGGCCGCCGCGTAGTACTCCCGGGGGTAGTTGGAGAAGCCCCCGTCGAAACGGGCGTAGAGACTCACCAGGGGCAGCGAGTGGTCCTCCAGCAGGAAGACCTTCACCCCCGCGATCTCGTGGCTCTGGGCCTCGGGCGCCTTGAAGTGCAGAGGGGGGAAGCGGAGGCTCGTGGCGGCTTCCCGGCCCACCTTCTGGCCGGCGGCAGGGGCGGCGGCCAGAAGGACGGCCGCGACCGCGGCGAAGAGGGGGGCGGCGGTCCTCACCGGGGTCCTCCGGCGGCCGAGCTGTCGGGCGCGGCGGCGGTGGTGGTGGCCGTCCCGGCGGGCCCCTTCACGAGGGTGGCCACGGTCCGGTTCTCGGCGGTGAAGTACTTCGCCGCCACCCGCTGCACGTCCGCGGCGGTGACGGCGTTCACCCGGTCGGAGAGGCGGAACGTGTCGCGCCAGTCGCCGAAGAGCGTCTCGGAGTCGGCGATCTGGAAGGCGAGCCCCAGGTTGGACTGGAGGCGGCGCACGTTGCCCGCCTCGATCTGGTTCCGCACCCTCTGGAGCTCGGCTTCCTCGGGCGGATGGGCGGCCAGGCTGTCCAGCTCCTGGTAGATGGCCGCCTCCAGCTCCGCCGTGGTGTGGGGGGCCCGGGGGTAGGCCTCCACCGAGAAGAGGCGTGGGTAGAGGTCGCCGGGCCCCATGGACGAGGACACGTACGTCGCCAGGCGCTCGTCCAGCACGAGCCTCTTGTAGAGGCGCGCGGTGCGCCCGCCGGTGAGGAGGGAGGACAGCATCATGAGGGCCGGGCTGTCGTCATCCGTGAGGGCGGGCACGTGCCATCCCACCCGCAGCGCCGGCGAGGCGTCGAACACCACGTCCACCCGCCGCTCGCCTTTCTGGGGCGGCTCCACGGCGAGCACCGGAGGGGGCGACTCCCCCGGAGGCAGCGAGCCGAAGTACTCCCGGGCCCACTTCTCCATCCGGTCCGGGTCCACGTCGCCCACGATGGCCACCACGGCGTTCCTGGGGCCGTAGTACCTCCGGTAGTACGCCTCCGCCTCCTCCCGGGTGTGGTTCCTCAGGTCGCTCATCCAGCCGATGACCGGCACGCCGTAGGGGTGCATGTGGAAGGCGGTGGCCATCTGCTCCTCGTAGAGGCGCCCGGCGGGGTTGGTCTCCACCCGGGTGCGCCGCTCCTCCATGACCACGTCCCGCTCGGCGTAGAACTCCCGGAACACCGGGTTCTCCATGCGGTCGGCCTCCAGCACGAACCAGAGCTGGGCCCGGTTCGCCGGCAGCTCCACGTAGTAGACCGTGGACTCGCTCGTGGTGGTGGCGTTGAGGTTCTGGGCGCCGTTCTCGCTCAGGATCCGGTCGAGCTCGTTGCTGATCGTGTACGTGCGGGCCTCCTCCTCCAGGGCCCGGATGCGCTCCCGGTCCGACGCGATGAGGGCCGTGTCGGGGGCGGGAAGGCCGCGCTCGGTCAGGATCGAGTCCTCCAGGGCGTCCATGGTGCCGAACAGGCGCCGCTCCGCGGGCAGGTTCCGGGTGCCCACGGTGGTGGTGCCCTTGAACATCAGGTGCTCCAGAAGGTGGGCCAGGCCCGTGGAGCCCAGGGCCTCGTTCACGCCACCGATCCGGTACTCGGTGACGAAGGAGACGGTGGGGGCGCCGGGGCGGCGCAGGATGAGGAAGCGCATCCCGTTGGGGAGCGTCACGTCCCGGACGGGCAGGTCCAGGTCGGCGGCGGAGGTCGCCGCCGGCGCGGACGTCTGTGCGGCGGCCCGGGTTGCCGGGAAGAGGGCCAGGAGGGCGGCCAGGGCCGCCGCCCCTCCGGCCGAGGCGGCGCGGGCGGTGCGGCGTGGGCTGCGCCCGGAGGCGCCGGGAGTCGGAACGGCCTGCATCGGAATCCCGCTGGAGGCCGGCCCGTCAGGCGCCCGGGCCCGTCTCCGGCTGACAGCGTGGACAGAAGAACGCGGAGCGGTTGCCGAATACGACGCGCTCCACGGGCGTCTTACAGCGGAGGCAGGGCTCCCCCTCCCTCCCGTATACCCGGAGGCGCACGGCGTAGCCGCCCCGTCCGCCTTCGGCCGTGCGGTAGTCCCGGAGCGTCGTCCCCCGGGCGCGGATGGCTTCCCGGAGCACGCGCCGGAGCGCGCCGTGGAGCCGGCCCGCCTCCTCCCGGGAGAGGGAGCTGGCCGGCCGGGCGGGGTGCACTCCGGCCCGGAAGAGCGCCTCGTTGGCGTAGATATTCCCTACCCCCGCGATCCGGCGCTGGTCCAGGAGCCAGGAGCGCACCGGGGCGCGGGAGCGGGCCAGCCCCTCGGCCAGGTCGGCGGCGGTGAAGGAGGGGGCCAGGGGCTCGGGCCCCAGGGACCCGCTCCGCTCGGCCCACGCGGGTGCCTCCAGGAGCTCGACGCAGCCGAAGCGCCGCACGTCGTCGTACACCAGCGTGCGGCCGTCGTCGAGGGCGAAGCGGAGCGCCGGGTGCGTGGGGGCGGAGGGGCTCGGCAGCAGGCGCCCCGTCATCCCCAGGTTCACCAGGAGGACGCCTCCGCCCTCCAGCTCCAGCACCACGTTCTTCCCCCGGCGGGAGACGCTTCGGATACGGCGCCCCGTGACGTGGCGGGCGAAGGCGTCCGGGGACTCCCTCAGCACGTCCGGGTGGAGGACCTCGACGCCCGTGACCGTGGCGTCGGTTACGGAGGCGCGCAGGCCGGCGGCGATGGTCTCCGCCTCGGGGAGCTCGGGCACGGGGGCTGTGGGGTCGGGAGGCTCAGGCCCGGCCCGCGCCCTGTCGCTCCAGCTCCCGCCAGCCGATGTCGCTGCGGAAGTGCTTGCCCGGGAAGTCGATGGCCAGGGCGCCCTCCCGGCTGCGCCGGGCGGCCTCCTCCAGCGTCGCGCCCAGCCCGGTCACGGCCAGGACCCGCCCTCCCGCCGTCTCCAGGCGCCCCTCTTCGAGGCGCGTGCCGGCGTGGAAGAGCACCACGTCGCCCGACGCCTCGAGGTCGGCCGGCACCGTGATGGGGAGCCCCTTCTCGTACTCCCCCGGGTAACCGCCCGAGGCCAGCACCGTGGTCACGGCGGCGCCGTCCCTCCAGCGGGGCTCGAAGCCGGCCACGCCGTCGCCTTCGGCCACCGCCACCATGAGGTCCAGGAGCGAGCTCTCCATGAGGGGGAGCACGGCCTGGGTCTCGGGGTCGCCGAAACGGCAGTTGAACTCCACCACCTTGGGCCCCTCTCCGGTGAGCATGAGACCCGCGTACAGGACTCCCCTGAAGGGAGCCGCGTTCTCGGTCAGGGCCCGGAGCGTGGGCAGGAGGATGTGCTCCCGCACGTCCTCCAGCAGCTCGGGGGTGGCAAGAGAGACCGGACAGTAGGCCCCCATGCCCCCCGTGTTGGGGCCCGTATCCCGCTCGCCCACCCGCTTGTGGTCCTGGGAGGGGAGGAGGAGCACCACGTCTTCGCCGTCGGTGAGTGCGAACACCGACAGCTCCTCGCCGCCCATGAAGTCCTCCACCACCACCTCGCGCCCCGCTTCGCCGAAGGCGCGGTCCTCGAGCATGGAGCGGGCGGCGTCCACGGCGTGGCCCACCGTGTTGCACACCACGGCGCCCTTGCCGGCGGCCAGCCCCGACGCCTTCACGACGATGGGCGCCCCCTTGTCCCGGAGGTACGCCTCCGCCTCGTCGGCGACCGTGAACGTCCTGTAGTCGGCGGTGGCCACCCCCGCCCGGTGCATGAGGTCCTTCGCGAACGACTTGCTCGACTCGATGCGGGCGGCGCCGGCCGAGGGGCCGAACACCGGCACCCCGTGCTTGCGGCAGCGGTCGGCGAGCCCCATGGCGAGGGGCGCCTCCGGCCCCACCACGACCAGGTCGATGCGCTGGGAGGCCGCCCACCCCGCCAGGGCCTCGACGTCGGTAGGGGCGATCGGGACGGCCGTACACAGGGGCGCCATCCCGCCGTTGGGCCGGGTGGCGTAGAGTGCGGCCGACGGGTCGTCCCGCCTCAGCTTCCACAGGAGGGCGTGCTCGCGCCCGCCGTTTCCCACGACGAGGATGCGCATGGCTCGGGGGTGAGGGTCCGGGTGGATGGACAGGGCAACGGTAGGACGGGTGGGGGGCGGAGGGAAGGGGAAAGGGCCGCGTCCGACGAACGGGGGCCGGCGCTCCCGGAGGAACGCCGGCCCCTGTCCTCGCTTCCCACTCCGCGCGAGTGGGTTCCGCTCCTCGGCTACCGTCCGCCGCCCGCCGGCCGGCGCCTACCGCCTGCCGAAGATCGAGTCGCCCATCCCCTTCACCGCGCCCACCATCTGGTCGAGGATGTCCCGGGCGCCGGTGGCGTAGGCGTCGGCCGCCTCCCGGAGGTCCTCCTCGTAGGCCGGGTCGGGCTCGCCCCGGCGGGGGTACTCGCCCCGGAGGATGCGGTCGTAGGCGCCGCTCTCGATCCACTCCCGGGTCTCGGCCAGGCGCAGCACCCAGAAGGGGTGGGTGGTGCCCATGAGGTTCAGGATCTTGAACACCTGGTCGGCCACGTCGCCGCCGGCACGGTACTCCTCGGCCTGCTGGATGAACTCCTGCAGGCTGGTCTCTTCGTGGCTGCCGCCGCCGGCCATCTTGAGCATGGCCCCCATGGCGATCTCGGGGTCCTGGATGGCCAGGAGCCCGGCCCGGTCGGACGACAGCTCGCTCTTGCGGTACCACTCCAGGAGGGCCACCAGCACGGCCCGGGCGGCCAGCCCCACCAGGGGGAAGCCCATCTGGGCGAGTTGGAGCAGGATGACCGTCATCGTCCGGTAGAGGACGTGGTCGCTCATGATGTGGCCGAGCTCGTGGCCCAGCACGTAGGCCAGCTCCTCGTCGTCCAGGAGCCCCACCGTCCCCGAGTTGAGGATGATGAAGGGCTGGTCCATCCCGTAGGCGCCCGCGTTCACGATGGGCGTCTGGGACACGTACACCGGATAGTCCTCCGGCGCGTCCAGGGTGCGGCGCACGTCCTGGTACAGTCGGTGGATGCGCCCGAACTGGTTGGGCGAGACCCGCACCGCGTTGGCCTGGAAGGCCAGGCGGATGGGCTTCTCGCCGAAGAAGCCGAAGAGCTTCCTGAGGATGTCGTCGAACACGGGAACCCTGCGCAGGGCGGCCAACGCCGCCTTGTCGGCGGGGTGCTCCCAGGCCCGGGAGGCGATCCCGGTGAGGATGCGCCGGGCCCTGGCCTGGTCTCCGCCCCCCCCGCCCTCGCCACCGCCAGCACCGCCGCCGCTGTCGCCGAACCTGCTCTCGTCCGTCATGTCCGTCCTCCTGTGTGGCGAGCCCGCCCCGGGGCGGGTGGGAACCGTGCCCGCACTACGATACGGTCGGAGCGCCTGTTTCGTGCCCTCCCGGGTGGGACGCGCAGGTGCGGCCGGCGGGATGGCTGCCGCCGGCCGCTACGCCTCCAGCGCCCGCCCCAGGTCCTCCAGCAGGTCCGCCTCGTCCTCGATCCCCACGCTCAGGCGCACGATGCCGGGCGTGATCCCCATGGCCATGCGCCGCTCCTCGGGCACCGACGCGTGGGTCATGAGGGCCGGCACGTTCACCAGCGACTCCACTCCCCCCAGGCTCTCCGCCAGGGCGAACACCTCCAGCCGCTCGGCGAAGGCCTTGGCCCGCTCCAGGGTGCCGAGGTCGAGGGACACCATCCCGGTGAAGCCCTTCATCTGGCGGGCCGCCAGCTCGTGCTGGGGGTGGGAGGGGAGGCCCGGGTAGAACACGGCGTCCACCCGGTCGTGGCCGTCGAGGAAGCGGGCCACCGCCAGGCCGTTGGCGTTGTGGGCGCTTCATGCGTACGTGGAGGGTCTTGGTGCCCCGCAGGCACAGCCACGCGTCCCAGGGGCCGGGTACCGCACCCGTGGCCATGCGCAGGAAGCCGACCTCGTCGGCCAGCGCGTCGTCGTCCACCACCACGATGCCGCCGATGATGTCCGAGTGGCCGTTCAGGTACTTGGTGGTGGAATGGACCACGATGTCGGCGCCGAACGCCAGGGGCCGCTGGTTGAAGGGCGAGGCGAAGGTGTTGTCCACCGCCACCAGCGCGCCCCCCTCGTGGGCCACGTCGGCGATGGCGGCGATGTCGCACAGGCGCATCATCGGGTTGGACGGGGTCTCCAGGTGGACGAGCTTCGTCCGTTCCGTCATGGCCGCCCGCACCGCCTCGGGGTCCCGGGTGTCCACGAACGTGAAGTCCAGGCCCAGCTTGGCGAACACCCGCGTGAACATGCGCATGGTGCCGCCGTAGACGTTCTCCTCGCTGATCACGTGGTCGCCCTGGGAGAGGCGCTTGATCACGGCCTCGATGGCGGCGAGCCCGCTGGAGAACGCCACCGCGTGGCGGCCCCCCTCCAGCGCCGCCACGTTCCGCTCCAGCGCCTCCCGGGTGGGGTTGGCGGAGCGGGCGTAGTCGTACTCACCCCGGGGCCCCAACGGCTCGGCCACCGCCGGCTGGACGTAGGTCGAGGTCTGGAAGACGGGGGGCATGATGGCGCCCGTGGTGGGCTCGGGCGCCTGGCCGGCGTGGATGGCCAGGGTGCCGAACCCCGGCGTCCGGTGGTTGGCTTCGCTCATGTCGCTCCTCGGGGGCGTGCGTCGGTGCCGGGGCGGCCGCCGCCCCGGGGGGCGGAAAGCTAGCCGAGGGGCCCTCAGGTGGCGACCGCGTGGACCAGGAGAGCGACCGCCAGGACGTCGGGACCCCGGGCCAGCCGCATCACGAGCTCCACGGGGACGAGGCCGAGCGGCGTCTCGATGACCACGCCGCCGTACGACATGGGGGGTCGGGTGGCGGCGCGGTAGGAGGCGGCCAGGACGAGGAGGATCACGGGCAGGTCGAGGTAGGCCACGTGGCCGCCCCCCGCGGGCCACGTCACGGCCCACCAAAGGACGAGACCGAGGGCGGGGACGACCAGGTGGGTGAGGCGCACCCCGAACTCGTCTCCCCCCAGGGCCCGGCGCAGCCCGGGAGAGCGGGACAAGGTCCGGAGCCCCCCTGTGAGCCGGTTCGCGGCCATGTACCCGGCCAGGACGTGGACCACCCCGGCCGCCGCGGGGGCCACCACCGCCACCGCGTACTGGACCAGGACCAGCGCGGCCCACCCTCCCAGGGCACCGAAGCGCCGCATCTGGCGGCGCAGCTCCGCCTGCAGGAGCGCCGACGTACGGCCGGGCATCACGGACCGGAAGGGGCGGCTCCGGACGCTCCCCACGCGCCGCCAGCGACGCTGCTCCAGGACGCTGGACAGCATGGAGGGGTCGAGGCCGATGGCGGCGGTGGTGGCCGCCACGGCCACCTGGGCGCCCGCCCCCAGGTCGACCCGGTCGAGCCGGGGGAGGGTGCGCAGGGCCAGGGCCCACGACACCGCCGCGAGGGCGAGACCCACGCCCACCACCGGGACGGCGGGCGGGAGGACGGGGTGGATCAGCGGCTCGCCGGCGTAGTGGGCCCCGACCACGGCCGTCGCCATGAGGGCTCCGAGGGCGGTGAGCGACGTGCCCACGACCCGGGGCCAGCGTCGGTGCTCCGCGACCCCCTGGGCGGTGACGCTCCACGTCGCGGCGGCCACGCCCCACGCGCAGCCACCGAGGGCGGCCCACCCCAGCGCCCGGCTGTGGAGCCCCAGCAGGGCGACCGCCGCCGCGACCACCGCCGAGCCGAGCCCGGCGCCCAGGACGAGCCAGAGGAAGCGAGGCAGGAGCCAACCCCGACGGTCCACCGGGGTGGAGACGCCCCAGGTCTGGTCCGCGGGGGTGGCCAGGAGCGGGCCCAGGGCCCGGAGGGCCCGCCACGCCAGCCCGGCGCCGGCGAGGAGCACGGACACGCCGATCCAGTACCGCTCCGCCGAGGCCTGCAGGAAGCGGAACGGCACGTCCAGCCGGCGGTGGACCGACGCGAACAGGGCGCCGCCGTACACGACGACGAGCCAGAGCAGCATGTAGAGATCGGTGAGGGCGTCGCCCAGCGAGCGGTCGTGGTGGGCCCGCCGCGCCCGGCGCAGGCGCGCCCGCCAGCGCCGGGCCGGCGGCG
Organism: uncultured Gemmatimonadales bacterium; assembly: GCA_963720485.1. Taxonomy (GTDB): domain Bacteria; phylum Gemmatimonadota; class Gemmatimonadetes; order Longimicrobiales; family Gaopeijiaceae; genus MFD05684-c1. Next base: position 2,353,112 of record OY970395.1, on the reverse strand, counting down.
CCAGCGCCACGGAGGCCCCGCTCACAGGCCGATCTCGATGCGCGTGTCCGCGACCCGCTCCACGAGCTCCATGTCGTGGGAGGCGATGAGCACCGCGGTGCCGGCGGCCTTCTCGCCCAGGAGCTGCTCCACCAGCCACGCCCGTCCGGCGACGTCGAGCCGCTGCTCGGGCTCGTCCAGGACCAGCAGGCGGCGGGGGCGCACGAAGCAGGAGGCCAGCGCCAGCCTGCGCCGCTGGCCGCTGGAGAGCGTGGAGGGGAGCTGGTCCCGGGCCTCGTGGAGCCCGAGCTGCGTCACGACACCCTCCACCGCGCCGGCGTCACCGCCGTGGGCGAAGGCGAGGAGCTCCAGGTGCTCCACGACCGAGAGGTCGGGGAAGAAGTCCATGTCGTCGAGGGCGGCGGCGACGGCGGCCCGCACCGCCGGGTCGGTCTCGACGAGGGGGCGGCCGTCGAGGAGCACCTGGCCGCCGTCGGGGCGGTCGGCCCCCACGATGCAGCGCAGGAGCGTCGTCTTGCCCGCGCCGTTGGGCCCCAGCAGAACCGTGATGTTGCCGGCGGGGACGGAGAAGCCGACGTGATCCAGCACCACGTGGGAGCCGAACTTCCGGACCAGTTCGCGTACGGTGAGCGTGTCCACGGTCCCAGCGTCGCCCGCCTGCGTCGTGCTCAACCTCCCGCGGGGCCCGGGTCGAGCCTGGCCGACGGGGCACGTGGGGTGGGGTCGCTTCCTTCGCTCATGTCGCTCCTGGGCCACTCCGTAGGGGCGGGCTCCACCCACCCCGGGGGAGGGAAGCTAGCCGTGGTGCAGCGAGGGAGGCCAGATCCCTCCTGCCCCGGGAGTACCTCGTTCGGGCGATTGTGCGGGTGTCTTGTCCACGGCGATCGTCAGGATGTTCGCAGTCGACGATGACGCCCGCCAGGCAAGCCTGCACGAGGTCCGGACCATCACGATCACGCGTGACAAAGCGGCGCGGGCCCAGGACGATGCGCCACGCGGTGTCCGGGCGACGCTCCTCCTCCCGGGCCTCCTCGCCCTGCTCGTCGCCCGCTGCACCCCGGCACCACCGGAGCCTACCCTGGCCGAGAAGGCCCTGGCCATCGCCGCGGTATTCGAGACGACCCATCCCTACAGCGCTCGCACCGTGGATTCGCTGGGGCTCACGGCGTTCTTCGACAAGTATCCGGGATACCGCTCCGACTCGGCCTCGGTGATGGACTTCTACCGGAGGCGGGCCATGCAGTTCGCCTGGATCGTCCGGGACTCCCTCTCCGCCAGCGCCGGGGCGTTCGTGGCCCTGGCCGGCGTCGCCCACACCGGCGACACCGAGGCCGACGCGCAGGGGGGCCAAGTCTCCGCGAGCTCTACGACGAGGGCTTCGCCGAGGGCACCCGCGTTCCCTCGTGCGACAGCTGCGCCATCGACCTGGAGCTGCGGCTCACCGCCGAGTTCTTCCGCTTTGCCGATCGCAACTACGGGGGCTATCTGAGCCGGGACCTCCGCGAGCTGAACTGGTTCATTCCCCGGGCCAAGAAGGATCTCTCCCGCCTGTTGGACTCGCTGGCCGTGGGCACGATGGACCTCTCCGCCTACGAGCCCATCAACCCCAGTACCAACTGCTGAAGGCCGCCATCCGCCGCAACCGCGATCTGGCCGATCTGCCGTGGCCGGTCCTGGCGCTCCCCCCGGACCGCGCAAGATCGAGGAAGGCGACACGGTCGAGGTGGTCGGTCCCATCCGCCACCGCCTCCACCTGCTCGGTGATCTCGACAAGGACGGCGCCCGGCCGGTCTACGACAGCACCATGGTGCCCGCCGTGGAGCGCTTCCAGGACGCGCCACGGCCTGCAGCCCGACGGGGTCATCGGTCCGGCCTTCCTGCGCGCCATGAACGTGCCGCTGGCCGAGCGCCTGCGCACCATGCTCATCAACATGGAGCGCCTGCGCTGGGTGCCGGAGGAGCAGCCTCCCGACCTGCTCGTGGTGAACATCCCCGAGTTCCGGCTGCACGTGTACGAGAAGGGCCGGGAGGTGATGAGCATGGGCGTGGTCGTGGGCGAAGCCGCCACGGGCACGGTGATCTTCGCGGACACGCTTCAGCAGATCGTGTTCAGCCCCACCTGGACGGTCCCGGCGAGCATCACGCGGAACGAGATCCTGCCCAGCATGAGGGAAGACCCGGACTACCTCCGCAAGAACAACATGGAGATCGTCGGCGGCAACGCCTCGCGGCCGGTGATCCGCCAGAACCCGGGGGCCGGCAACGCACTGGGCCGGGTGAAGTTCCTCTTTCCGAACAGCTACAACATCTACATGCACGACACCCCGTCCCAGGGTGCCTTCGGCCTCGAGCAGCGGGCCTTCAGCCACGGCTGCATCCGACTGAGCCGGCCGGAGGAGCTGGCGGACTACCTGCTGGGCGACGATCCGGAGTGGACCGCGGAGCGCATCCACGGGGCCATGTACGGTGGACGAACGATCATCGTGCCGTTGAAGCACACACGACCGGTGAGGATCGCCTACTTCACCGCCTGGGTGGACGACGAGGGCCGCCTCAACTTCCGCGATGACGTGTACGGGCACGACGAACGGCTGGCCCGGGAGCTGTTCGTCGAGCCGTGACCTTCCCGCCCGTCGCGGGCCTCACGGCCACGCGAAGATCGTCGACGGCGCGGCACCCGCGCGGCCGCGGGCCACGTCGCCCGGCTCCCGCCAGAAGGCCCGGGTCCACACGCCGGTGAGGCGCACCTCCCAGCGGGCGTGGCGGTCGGGGCTCACCGGGACGGCGAGGTCCAGGCGCCAGAGTCGCTGCGACCGGGGGGGGACGGCCGCCAGCAGTCCCGCCCCCACCCCGATCCTTGTGGGGCTGTTCACCCCGAAGGGCGCCTCCCCGGCCCACACCCGACCCGCGTCGGCGAAGGTCGCGAGGCCGAGGCCGGCGCGCCGGCCGAGCGTGCCGAACGCCCAGCGTTCCTCGACGCGCACCACGGCGCGTACCGCACCCGCGACCCGGGAAGCGGCGTAACCCCGCACCCCGCCCTGCGGGTCGCCGAGCCCGAGCTGGAAGGGGATGCGCTGCTGCCATCCACCGCCGAACTCCACGTCGCCGATGAGCGTGTGCTGGGCGGCGGGCTTCCAGTACCAGGCGAGCCGCCCGCTGCCGAGCATGGAATCCCAGCCGTTCGTGCGCTGATCCTGGCGGGCCTCGGCTTCCACCCGCACCGCCGCGAAGGACGTGGCCGACCCGACCCCGGCGTAGAGGTCGACGGAGGCGAAGAGGTTGTCGCCGGTGGAGCCGAAGCGGGGGATGCCCCAGCCCACCAGGGTGCCGATCTGCACGCCCGTGGCCACGTCCTGCACCGCCGCGAGGGCGTCGAATCCACGCACCGCCATGAACGACAGGGCCCGGACGCCGACGACGGCGTTCAGCCGCAGGTTGCGGTAGGTGGGGATGGGTCCGCCCAACGCCGAGCTGCTGTCCGCCACGAGGCCCGAGTCGGAGACGACCACGGCGCGCTCGGCCGGCGTCACGTCCTCCTCGGTGAGCAGCGCGCCGACGAAGGCGCTCCGGCGGCTGGGGCCCACGCGGCGTACGCCCCCCAGGTCCCAGAAACGCCGGCGTACGGCGAGGGAAAGGGGGTCCCCCTCGGGGCGCTCGAAGGACACGTAGCCGTCGACGGCGCTGTACCCCATGTGCCACGCGGTGCGTTGCAGATCGGTGAAGAAGGGGTGCCCGAGGGCGAGAGCCAACGTGCTGCCCAGCGGCGAGCGCCGAGCCGCGAAGGCGGCGGTGTACGGTCGGCCGAACATCTGGTGTGCGGTGCCGTACACGCCCACGCCCGTGCGGTAGGCGAAGCCCCGCTCCACGTTGGCGGCCAGGTACAGCCCCTGCCCACCGACGTTGCCGTTGCCGAAACGGAGCGCCGAAGGCGTCATCCCATGGAACCCCACGGCGAGCAGGGTGGGGATCTCGTCGGTCGTCTCCACCTCGATGCGTACGCCGCCCCGGCCGTCGGGCACGGCCTGCACGGACGCCTCGGCGAGGAACGGCTGCAGGCGCAGGATGCGCTCCGACTCCGAACGCTGCCGCTCCGTGCACCGCTCGCCCACCTCGAGGAGGAGGAAGCTGGCGACGGTCGTCTCGGTGGTGGTCGTGTGCAGCACACCCACGGCCCGGGCGAGGGTGCGCAGGCTGTGGGGCACGAGGAGGAACGACGGATCGTGCGGCGTGACCCGGATCGCCGAGACGATCCTGCCGTCACACGAGGGCGCCGCACGGGTGCCTTCTTGCGCGGCCAGGGCTCCGCAGGTGGCGGCCAGGGCGAAGGGGGTGAGCAGCCAGGCGACGCCTCGCATCAGGGGCCGCCGCGCTCTGGGCCGTTCACGGCCGCACCGGGGGCCGCGCGGGCGTCGCCGTGGCCACGTGGGTGGCGGCGAGGTACCCGTCGATGCCCTCCTCGATCGCGTGGGGGAAGTGTGGCGGGGGGCCCATCAGGCTGTCGCCGTAGACACGGAGCATGATCTCCCGGAAGACCGGCAGGGCGGTCCGGCCCCCGGTTTCCCCCGGGCCCAACGTACGGTTGTCGTCGAAGCCGATGCGAACCGCCACCGTGATCCCCTCCGGACCGTAGGTGGATCCCACGAAGAGGGCGTCCCGGAAGTCGTTGGTCGTGCCGGTCTTGCCCATCACCGGGATGGGGAAGGCGCGGCTGTCGAGAGCGTGGGCGGTGCCTCCCGGAAGGCGCACGACGCCCCGCAGCCCTTCCTGGATCGCGCCCAGGCCCAGAGTGTCGATCCTCCCCGCCGGCGTCGCGGCCCGGTAGAGCACCTGGCCCGAGGCGTCGCTCACCCGAGCGATGACGTGGGGCTCCGCTCGCACTCCGGACGCGAGCGCGCGGTAGGCGTTGGCCAGCTCCAGCAGCCGCACCTCCGACGCTCCCAGCGCGGAGCTGAGATAGGGTTGCAGGGGCGAGTGGATCCCGAGGTTGCGCGCGGTGCGGATCACCTCCTCCATGCCGATCTCCCGCAGGATCCACACGGCCACGGTGTTGCGCGACTCGGCCAGGGCCTGGCGGGCGGGCATCGGCCCCTTGAACCGGTTGTCGTAGTTGGCGATCCACTTGACCCCGCCTTCCACCCGCGTGGGTACGGAGATGGGCTCGTCGGGCACGATGCTGTCGAGGCCGAGGCCGCCGCGGAACGCCGCCAGGTATACGATGGGCTTCCACGCCGAGCCTGGCTGGCGCATGGACTGGGTGACCCGATTGAAGTCGGGGTAGGCGTTGTGACGCTCCCGGTAGACCTCCCTTCCGCCGGCCTCGGCCAGGATGGCGGCGTCCCGATTGCGGAGCACCACCACCGAGCCCTGGATGCGCCCTTCTGCCTCCGGATGGCGCCCTTCGTAGAGGGAGAGGCCGTCCTCCAGGGCCTCGTTGACGATGGTCTGCACCCGCTCGTCGACGGTGGCGCCGACGGACACCTCCCCCAGGAACAGCTCCGCGACGCCGAAACGCCCTCCGCCGCGCTGCCGGAGCTCGTCGAACACGCTGCCGATGGCGGCGCTGGCTTCGGTCTTGATCGGGCTGGCCGCCACCACGCGCACAGGCTCGGCCCGGGCGCGGCTCGCGACGCCGGCGGTGATGTACCCGCCGTTCTCCATCAGGGTCAGGATCTCGTTGCGGCGGCGGAGCGGTTCCGGACGTCCGGGGAGCGGAGCGTAATCGCGGGGTGATTTGCCGATGCCCGCCAGGAGCGCGGCCTTGCCGGCGTCCTGTTCGGTGTAGGTGGCGAGACGTTTGCCGAAGTAGTACTGCGAGGCGGCCTCGAAGCCGTAGCGACCGTTGCCCATGTAGATGAAGCTGGCGTAGCGACGGAAGATCTCCCGCTTCGCTCTCTCCTTCGACCCGTACCGCCGCGTCATCTCCCGCTCCACCCAGAGCGCAAGGCGCACCTCCTCCAGCTTGCGGAGGATCTTGTTGGTGGCGGGCACGCCGAGAGGCACGCTCATGAGTCGCGGAGCCAGGCCCCTGCGGAAGAGGGCGGTGCCGTCCTCCGCGCCGGCCCTGTTCGCCAGGAAGAAGCCGCGGACGAGTTGCTGCGTGATCGTCGAGCCCCCCTGGGGAAGACGCAGCCGGAAGTCACCGGCGCCGCTCCACCAGGTGGCTACGGAGCGGACGATGCTCTTCTGGAGCACCCGGGGCAGCACGCTGTAGTCCACGCCGGAGTGTGAGAAGAAGTTCTTGTCCTCGGTCACGACGATGGCGTCACGCAGGACCGGGGGCACCTCCTCCCAGGAAACCATCCGGCGGTATTGCTGCGCGACCGAGATGAGCACCGTGCCCCTCGCGTCGTAGACCTCTCCGGTCGTGGGCAGCTCGAAGCGGATGAAGGGCTCGATGTCCGGAAGGTCGCTGTCGTCCCTGTAGACGTGGTGCAGCACCCAGGCCGGGGGGACGAAAGCGAGCAGGAGGAGCAGCGCCAGGGCGAGGCCGACGCTGCGGCGCGAGAAGAGGAGGCGCCGGGGGCGGGCCACCCGTGACCGGGAGGCCCGGCCAGGGCGTGGACGGCGCGCCCGCAGCGATCGGGGCACGCCGTCCACTGCGACGTCAGCGCGTGGGCGGCGCGAGGTTGCCGCAGGCCACGACCATCCGGGAATTCGCTTCCGAGGCGTACACGACCACGAAATAGTCGCCGCTGCTCGGGGTCTGCATCGGGATGCTCGCCTTCCCGCTCGCCTCGCCGTCGCCGTCGACCTTCATCCGTCCGTAGGCGTCACTCGCGCCCCACACCCCGTAGTCCGCTCCGGGGCTGCACTGCCCCCGGTGCGCCTCCCACGGATGGAGACCGCCGGGCGACGCGTTGGCCAGGGAGACGTTGACGACGGTGTGCGTGCCGTCCGGATCGGGAGCCATGGACGCCGATCCCTTCATCTGGACGGCCCCGGCCAGGCTCGCGGGCGAGGCGAGGTTCGCGTGCCAGGTGCTGTTGAGGGTGGCATCGCCTGCGCTCACCTTGACCGCCTGGCCTCGACTGAACGGGTTGCAGGCGGTGGCGGAGAGGGCGCACAGCGCGAGGGCGAGGAAGCGGTTCTTGGACATGTGACCTCCAGATTCAAGGGTATTCATGGGTGTCAGCGCTCGTTGGCCGGGAGCGCGGCGGGCCCGACGACCCACTTCACCAGGCGACCGGCCTGCAGCGGCGTATCGAGCGCGACCTGATTGATGAGCGCGAGGGTGGCCGCCGAGACCGGCGAGGGCCGCTGCGCCGCCAGGGCCGCGATGGTGGTGCGGGAAGCGAGCTTCACGATCTGCACCCGCTGCGGCTGCGCGTTCAGCGCCGCGGGGTCGGTGAGGGGCTGGAAGCTGTGGAGCGCGCTCTCGACCACCGCCTGGTAGGCGGGCCAGCGCGCGTCGGGAGCGTAGCCGATGAGGCCGTAGACGCCTCCCCGGTATTCGACGAACAGCGCCATGCCCCGGATGGTGCCGCTCGACGTCTCCGCACCGAAGGGAGCGCTCACCGTAGCCAGTCCGTGGATGGTCGCCCGGGACGGGGCACCGGCCGTGATCCCCTGCTGGGCGAGGAACGTCCGGGCCGCCGCGTCGGCGCTCGCCTCCTGCGCCCCCGCGACCTCGACGACGCCGTCCTGTCCCGGGCTCACGGCGATGACGGCCTGCTTCCCGTTCTGGGTGGTCCAACCCTCGGGTAGCACCAGTTGGAAGCGCAGTGCGGGGTGGAGGAAGCGACTGCCCTGGAAGTAGCCCTCCCGCGGATCGTCGCCGAAGACCTGGCCGTCGAGGCGGCGCAGGTAGGCGTCACCGTTCACCACCGTGCCGGAGAAGTCCTGCGGCAAAGCGGCGATCTGTGCGGTGATGGCCGCGACCCGGTTTCCGGGGCTCGGGTGGGAGGCCAGCCAGGTGGGGAGTTGTCCCCCACCCTCCGCCGCGCTCAGCTGATCGAGCATGCGGAACACGTCGGGCATGCGCCGGGGGTCGAAGTTGGCGCGGGTCATGTACCGAAGGCCGAGCTGGTCCGCCTGGCTCTCGTCGTCCCGTGAGTACTTGAGGTACAGGAGACCCAGGGCCTGGCTGGCGGCGCCGGCGTATTGCGCGACGGTCTGACTCGCCATGCTGCCCAGGGCGAGGCCCGCCCCGATGAGCTGCTGCTTGCTCATCTCGGCCGCCGAGTGCCGGGCCGTGACGTGGCCGATCTCGTGACCCATGACGGACGCCAGCTCGGCCTCGTCGGTGAGATGGGTCAGGATCCCGCGGGTCACGTAGACGAAGCCGCCCGGTACGGCGAAGGCGTTCACCGCAGGATCGTCCACCACCCGGAAGGTCCAGGGGAGGCCGGGGCGCTCGGAGGTGGCGGCGAGCTTCGCACCGAGCTGCTGGACGTAGCTCTGCAGCGCCGGGTCCGGGTAGAGGCCGATGCTGGCGATGATGGCGGTGTCGGCCTGGCGCCCCATGGCGATGCCCTGATCCTCGCTGACCAGCATGAGCTGGTTCTTGCCGGTCGCGGGGTTGATGGCACATCCGCCCAGGGTGAGACCGGCGGCGAGCGCGAGGGTGCCCAGCGCTCCGAGCCGTGGGCCACGTTCCATGATGCTACCTCCAACGGGTCGACAGGGAATCCACCACACATGAACGCTCGCGTACCGGGGGGGGCGCGACCATCGCACGAAAGGGGTGGAAGGCGAGGTAGCTTCCCAAGAACGGGCACTCACCCGGAAGGAGTAGTCCCTAGGAGCCACGCATCCGGGCCCCGAACGATGCCTGTTTGTGCGATACCCGCCGAAGGGCGCCGGGACTAACGTTCGATCGTGGTCTCGCCCGGCGTCTTCGCCTGGCGTCGAAGGATCCAGGGACGCACACGAGGAGTTCCCGCATGCGTGATCCGGTGTCTCCCGTGCGGCTGGATCTCCGCCAGGAGGATCACGCCCTCGTCGCCACCCTCGCGGGTGTCTGGGATCTGGAACGTCCCACCCCTGCCTTCGACCGCCTCGTCGAGGAGCGGCCATCCGATCCGTCCGTGGAAGGGGTCGCGTTCGACACCACGGGGCTGGGGGCATGGGACAGCAGCCTGCTGATCTTCCTGCTGCAGGGCAGGGATTACTGCGAGGCCCACGGGCTCGACTTCAGAGCGGAGAGCCTGCCCGAGAGCATCGGGCGGCTGCTCGATCTCACGCGGGCGGTGCCGGAGCGGGACCCGGAGCGACCGCCTGAGAGGGCGCCGTTCCTCGAGCGGGTCGGGGCGTGGGGGCTGACCTCCTTCGAGGGCCTTCTCGACTCCGTCGCCTTCCTGGGAGAGACCTTCCAGAGCTTCATGCGGCTCGTCCGCCTGCGGGCACGGATGCGCTGGAGGGACTTCTGGGTGGTGGTGCAGTCGAACGGCTCGGGCGCCCTCCCCATCGTCACGCTGATCAGCTTCATGGTCGGCCTGATCATCGCCTTCCTCGGTGCCTCCGTGCTGCGGCGGTTGGGGGCGGGCTACTACGTGTCCTACCTGGTCGGCTACGGGATGCTGCGGGAGATGGGGGCGCTCATGACCGGCATCATCATGGCGGGCCGGACCGGAGCGGCCTTCGCCGCCGAGCTGGGGAGCATGAAGATCACCGAGGAGATCGACGCGCTCACCACGCTCGGGGTGTCGCCCATCGACCACCTCGTGCTGCCGCGGGTCCTGGGCCTCTTCGTGATGATGCCCCTGCTCACGATCTACGCCGTCTTCATCGGCATTCTCGGGGGCCTGCTCGTCTCGGTCACCATGCTGGACCTGAGCGCCGTCCAGTTCATCGGTGGGCTGTTGACGCCGTTGACGCTCTCGGACGGACTGCTGGGGGTCTTCAAGGGGATGGTCTTCGGCCTGATCATCGGCATCGCGGGGTGCATGCGAGGCATGCAGGCCGGCAGCGACGCCGGCGCGGTGGGCCGGGCGACGACGTCGGCCGTGGTCACCGGCATCACCTCGATCGTCGTGGCCACGGCCGTCATCGACTGGCTCGCCGCCCTGGTGGGGGTCTAGCGCCCATGGACGACAGCTCCGTGCATCGAGGTCCGTGACCTGACCATGGCCTACGGAGAGCGCATCAGTCATGCGGGACGTCTCCTTCCAGGTCCAGCGGGGAGAGATCTTCGTCGTCATGGGGGGGAGCGGCAGCGGCAAGAGCACGCTGCTGAAGCACCTCATCGGCCTGAAGAGGCCCGCCGAGGGGACGATCCTGTTCGAGGGCGAAGACTTCGGAGCCGCGGACGGCGACGCCCGAAAGGGGATCCTCCGCCGCATGGGCGTGACCTATCAGAGCGGCGCCCTGTGGAGTGGACTGACCCTCGCCGAGAACGTGGCCCTTCCCCTCGAGGAGTTCACCACTCTGCGGGCCGGGGCCATCGCCGAGGTCGTCTCGCTGAAGCTCGCCCTGGTGGGACTGGGCGGCTTCGAGTCGTTCTGTCCCGCCGAGATCAGCGGGGGCATGCGCAAGCGGGCCGCCCTGGCCCGGGCGATGGCGCTGGACCCCGAGGTGCTCTTCTTCGACGAGCCCTCGTCCGGCCTGGACCCCATCTCCGCCAGCCGTCTCGACGACCTGATCCTGCAGATCCGAAGCAGCTTCGGTACCACCATCGTGGTCGTGAGTCACGACCTCGCCAGCATCTTCAAGATCGCTGACCGGGCGCTGTTCCTGGACATCGAAGAGAAGACCATGACCGGGCTGGGCAGCCCCGCCGACCTGCGGGACAGCCCCCCGAGCGACGAAGTGCGCCGATTCCTGACACGCAGCAGCGAAGCCCCGGACAAGCCGGCGGAGCAACGCACGGCGAGGACGTACACGACATGAGCATGCGCGCGAATCCAATGGTGATCGGCCTCTTCATGATCGGCGCTGTCGTGCTGGCGGTGGTGGGGGTGGCCGCCCTCGCGTCCGGCTCGTGGCTGAACAGGGAGTCGACCTTCGTCAGCTACTTCGATGAATCGGTCAACGGGCTGGAGGTGGGCGCGCCGGTGAAGTTCCAGGGCGTGCCGGTCGGCCGCGTGACGGACCTTCTCATCCAGATCCGGGGGGCGGACAAGACCTTCCAGGTCCCGGTGCAGTACGACGTGGATCTCACCCGCCTGACGTCGTTCGGCGGCGATTTCGTCCATCTGAACGACGCGGGCGTGCTTCGCCGTCAGATCGCCGACGGCCTCCGTGCCCAGCTGCAGATGGAGAGCATCGTCACGGGTCAGCTCTACATCGAGCTCGTCTACCGTCCCGACGCGACGACGCCCAAGCTCGAGGGGCGGCCGACGGCCTATCCCGAGATCCCGACCAGCCCCTCGCTCCTGGCCGCGTTCGGCACCCAGGCCGGCAGCGTGGTGGGCGACGTGCTCAAGGTCCTCTTCCGTGTGAACGAGATGCTCGATTCGGTGAATGTCCGGGAGATCAACCGGTCGGTGGTGGCATCGGCGACGGCCGTGGAGCGGCTGGCCAGCTCCAAGGAGATGCAGGCGGCCATCGAGGGGGTCCCGGAGATGACCGCGCAATTCACCCGCACCATGAGCGGGGTCCAGGCCCTGGCCGAGCGGCTCGACGCGGCCGTGGGCCCCCTCCAGGGACGGATGGACAGCACGAGCGCGGAGTTGACCCGGACCCTGCAGACCATGCGCCAGGCCATGGAGGACGTGCGGGGGCTGCTCTCCGCCGACTCCGGGGTCGGCTACCAGATGGAGGGAGCCATGACCAGCCTCAAGGAAGCGGCGGACGCGATGCGGGCCCTCTCCCTGTCGCTGGCGAGGAATCCCGACATGCTGCTCCGCGGGAGGAAGTCCGGTGGACGCTGACGTGCGCCGTCCGACGAGGGCGATCCGCCGGGTCGGCCTCTCTCTCGCCGTGGTCCTGAGCGGGTGTTTCAGCCTCGGCCGGAACGAGCCGCCCCAGCGGTTCTACGTGCTCGGTGGCGACTCGCTGGGGGCGGCGGTGACGCCCTCCGCCGGGGTCGCCCGGCTCCGGGTCGGCGTACGGCGGCTCAAGCTCGCCTCGTACCTCGCGTCGCCGTTCATGGTGGTCCGTCGTGGATCGAATCAGGTCGGCTTCTCCGAGTTCAACCGCTGGGGCGAGCCTCTCGGCGCGGGGATCAACCGTGTGGTGGCCGGAGGGCTGATGTCCCGCGGGTTCCGGGACGCCGACGTGGCTCCCTGGCCGGCCGCGGCACGCTACGACTACCTGATCCAGCTCGACGTCGCGCGCTTCGAAGGCGTGGCGCCGGAGGATCCGGCCTCGACGGCGGGTGCGGTCCACCTGTTGGCCACCTGGGAGATCCTCCGCCAGGAGGATGGAGCGGTGCTCGCCCGGGGGACCACGGACGACCTCCGGCCCGGCTGGAGGGTAGGAGACTATGCGGGACTCGTGGCTCTGCTGGAGGAGGGCCTGGACGGCCTGTCGGCGGACCTGACGGCCAGCATGGCCACGCTACCCGCTCCGCCAGTCCCGAGGTAGGGGTAGACCCTGCCCCCTGTCCCCGGCATCGAGGCACCCGTGATCGATACCGTCCTCTACTGGGTCGCCGTCGGGCTGGGCGCCCTGAGCCTGGTGTTCGTCGTGGTGTCGATCCGGGCGTTTCGCGCTCGCCGCTGGCTCGGCTCCGTGGGGAGCGCGGGGACCGGCGCGCTCTTCCTGTCGCTCGCGGCCCTCGCCGCCACCCTCGGCGTCTCCACCCAGGGGTACCGGGCGCTCACCCGGGAGGACGTGGCCGCCACCATCACCACGGTCCCCACGGGCCCCAGCGCGTTCCAGGCCTTCGTCGAGCTCCCCGATGGGCGGGACACCACGCTGCACGTCCTCGGTGACCAGCTCATGGTAGACGCCCATATCCTCAAGTGGCGCCCCCTGGCCAACGTGCTGGGCGTGCACACGTGGTACGAGCTGGACCGGCTGTCCGGGCGCTACGTGGACATCGACGACGAGCGCACCCGCCCGCGCACGATCCACTCCCTCAGGACCGACAAGCCCCGGGACCTCTTCATGCTGGCCCAGCGCTGGTCGCTCTTCGCCTTTCTGGTGGACACCGAGTACGGCTCGGCCACCTACATCGAGGTGAAGCGCCCCGCCCGCTTCGAGATCCGCGTGTCCACCACCGGGTTGCTGGTGCGGGACGTGGGGTTGGCCGAGCGGCCGTAGTCGTATTCACCCTTCCGCCCCGGGGGCTGGGCCACGACGGGTTGGACGACGGTGGAGGTCTCGAAGACGGGGGAGGTCTGGAAGACGGGGGCACGATGGCGCGGAGGATCCGCTCCCGTCTACCCTCCGAGCCAGGCGAAGAGAGGATCGAGCCACTCGGAGCGGGGCCGATAGAAGGCGCCGTGGCGGGCGCCGGTGTCGATGCGCTTCTCCACCTTCGGGTCCGCGTCGGGAGACCGTTTGAAGAGGGGCTGACAGGAAAGGCCGATGTCGTCGCTGGCCTCGCGGATGGAGAGCACAGCTCCCGTGAGAGCCAGGTCCTTCTCGGCGAGGAGCCCCCGGGTGCATCCGGCCATGATCACGTACCGCACGTCGGGCGTGCGCACCAACGACGAGGCCGTGGCGGCGATCATGCCACCCTTGGAGAAGCCCACCACCGCGATGCGCTCCGGGGGCACCCCGCCGGCCAGGAGCTCGTGCACCTGGTCCGCCACGTGGACCGCATAGGCTGCCACCCGGGTGCCGGCGGGGCGGGCTTCGCTGATCACCTGGAAACCCCGTCGTGCGAACGCCTGGAGGATGGCGTCGTACTCGTACACGCCGAACTGGGGCGATGTGGGCCGGCGCCCCCCTCCCTCGATGATCTGACCGTGGAGGTAGATGAGATACCTGCTCCCGGCGTCCGGCGATGCGGGGACCGAGGTCCGGATGCGTCCTTCCTGTCCGGACGCGTGTCCGAAGACGGTGAAGATGCCCACGAGGGCGAGCGTGGGTAGAGCGGTATTCCGGGTCACGATGGGCCGGGTCGAAGGGTGCGGGAGGGTGGACGGGTACAGAGCATACGAGTGCGGTGGCCCGCTCCGCTACGCGGGCAGCGAGAAGGTAGCCGGCGGGGCGTTGCAGCCCGCCTGTCCCGGACGACGGCGTGCCGTCCGCGCGTGGGGGTCCACCTGGTCGCCGACAACGGAGACCGGGCGGGGGCACGCCCGGCGTGCGAGCACCGCCGGGAGCTCATCGCCCGGGATCGGAGCCGCGCCCCCTCCGGCCCTGGACCCCGCCCCCCCGGCCCGGGGTAGCCCCGGCCGTCCCACGAGGTCCCCCGAACCGCGGCCGCCATGCCCCTCCAGCTCCCCGACGACCTGATGGTGAGCGTCTCCGGCTTTCGCGGCCGCGTAGGCGCCCCCCTCACCCCAGAGCTGGTGGCCGGGGTGGCTGCCGCCTTCGGCGCGTTCCTGAAGGAGGAGGGCAGGGGCGAGGTCGTGTGCGTCGGCCGGGACTCGCGGACCTCGGGCCCCATGTTCGTGGCCGCGGCCGTGGCGGGGCTCCAGTCGGTGGGCACCCACGTGGTGGACGTGGGGATGGTGCCCACACCCACCCTCCTCCTGGCCACCCAGCACCACGGCGCCGCGGGCGGCATCGGCGTGACCGCCTCCCACAACCCGGCGGAGTGGAACGCCCTCAAGCTGGTGACCGGGGAGGGGATCTTCCTGGACGCCGACCTGTCCGGCCGCTTCCGGACGTTCCTGGCCGAGCGGGACCCGGAGCGGGCCGCCTGGGACGCCCTGGGCAGGGTGGAGACCGACCACGAGGCGGTGGCGCGCCACATGGAGCGCATCCTCGCTCTCCCCCAGCTCGACCTGGACGGCCTGCGCGAGCGCGGCTTCACGGTGGCGCTGGACTGCGTCCACGGCGCGGGGGGCACCATCATGCCCGCGCTGCTGGAGCGGCTGGGGTGCACCGTGCACGCCATCGGCACCGAGACCGACGGCCGCTTCCCCCGCGACCCGGAGCCCACGGCCGCCCACCTGGGCGACCTGGGCGCGCTGGTCGTGGAGTCGGGCGCCGACGTGGGCTTCGCGGTGGATCCGGACGTGGACCGTCTTTCCCTGGTGGACGAGACGGGCAAGCCCCTGGGCGAGGACCTCACCCTCGCGCTGGCGGCGGCGGTGGTGCTGCGCCGCACCCCGGGCGCGCTGGTCACCAACCTCTCCACCAGCCAGGTGGTGGAGGACGTGGCCCGGGCCCATGATTCC
Organism: uncultured Gemmatimonadales bacterium; assembly: GCA_963720485.1. GTDB lineage: Bacteria > Gemmatimonadota > Gemmatimonadetes > Longimicrobiales > Gaopeijiaceae > MFD05684-c1. The sequence goes on along the minus strand of OY970395.1, from coordinate 2,337,933 downwards.
ACGGTGGTGCGCTCGGCCGTGGGGGAGGTGAACGTGGCACGTCGGATGCAAGCCGAGGGCGCGGTGGTGGGAGGCGAAGGGAACGGAGGCGTCATCCTCCCCTCGGTCCAGCACACCCGGGACGCCCCGCTGGGTACCGCGCTCATCCTCCAGCACCTCCTGGACGAGGGCACCACGCTCTCGGAGGCGGCGGGGCGGTGGCCGGCGTACGTGATCGTGAAGGAGAAGGTGCGCTTCCCCAGGGAGGCGCTGGAGGACGCGTACCGGGCCCTGGAGGAGACGATGGACGCGCCGGGCAAGGACACCACCGACGGGCTCCGGCTGGCGTGGCCGAAGAAGCGGGCGTGGCTGCACGTGCGGCCGTCGGGGACCGAGCCCGTGGTGCGCCTCATCGCCGAGGCGCCGGACGAAGCCGCGGCCCGGGCGCTGGTGTCCCGGGCGGCCGACTGCCTCGAGGGGGTAGCCTAGGGTATCGCACCCCGCCGCCTCCAACCACTCGCATCAAGGGAGACAACGCCGCATGTGCGGAATCGTGGGATACGTGGGGACGCAGCAGGCCGGGCCTCTCCTCCTGGAAGGGCTCCACAGGCTCGAGTACCGGGGCTACGACTCGGCCGGCATCAGCATCGAGGTGGACGGCCGGCTCGAGACCATCAAGCGTCCTGGGAAGATCTCCGAGCTCGAGAAGGAGATCGACGGCCACATGCCCCGGGGCACCTGCGGCATCGCCCACACCCGCTGGGCCACCCACGGGCCGCCCAACCAGGTGAACGCCCACCCCCACACGAGCTGCTCCGGCGACATCGCCCTGGTGCACAACGGCATCATCGAGAACGCCGACATCCTCCGGAGGCGCCTCAAGGAGTGGGGCTACGAGCTGAGGAGCGACACCGACACCGAGGTCGTCGTCCACCTCATCGACCACCACTTCAAGAAGGGGGGCGCCACCAACCTGGAAGACGCGGTGGCCTCGGCGCTGGGCGAGGTGGAGGGCGCCTACGGCATCGCGGTCATCTCCTCCCGGGACCCCGGCAAGGTGGTGGTGGCCCGCAACGGCAGCCCCCTCCTCCTGGGCATCGGCAAGGACGGTGAGTACATGGTGGGCTCCGACGTGGCGGCGGTGGTGGCCGTCACCCGGGACGTGGTCTACCTGGACGACGGCGACTACGCGGTCCTCACCCGGGACGGCTACCGCACCTACCACCTGGACCGGGGCCAGGTGAGCCGGGCGGTCCACGAGGTGACGTGGGACCTGGACGCCATCGAGAAGGGCGGCTTCGAGCACTTCATGCTCAAGGAGATCTTCGAGCAGCCCGCCAGCCTCCGGGACGTGATGCGGGGCCGGCTGCTGGAGGAGGAGGGGAGCGCCCGCCTGGGGGGCATCACCCTGGCCGACGAGGACCTCCTGGGCATCGAGCGCATCGTCATCACCGCGTGCGGCACCAGCTGGCACGCCGGGCTCATCGGCGAATACATGCTGGAGGAGCTGGCCCGGATCCCCGTGGAGGTGGAGTACGCCTCCGAGTTCCGCTACCGGAACCCGGTGCTCGAGGAGAACACGCTGCTGCTGGCCATCTCCCAGTCGGGGGAGACGGCCGACACCCTGGCGGCCCTGCGGGAGGCCAAGCAGCGCGGCGTCATGACCATGGGGATCGTGAACGCGGTGGGCTCCACCATCGCCCGGGAGACCGACTTCGGGGTGTACCTGCACGCCGGCCCTGAGATCGGGGTGGCCTCCACCAAGGCCTTCACCAGCCAGATCGTGGCCCTGGCCCTGTTCACCCTGTACCTGGCCCGGCGCCGGAGCATGTCGGTCGTGGACGGGCGGGAGCTGGTCCACGCGCTCCAGCAACTCCCCGAGCAGGTGGAGCACATCCTGGAGCTGAACGACGTGTTCCGGGAGCTGGCCCAGGAGTACAAGGAGGCCCCCAACTTCCTCTATATGGGACGGGGCTACCAGTTCCCCGTGGCGCTGGAGGGGGCGCTCAAGCTGAAGGAGGTGAGCTACATCCACGCCGAGGGCTACCCCGCGGCCGAGATGAAGCACGGCCCCATCGCCCTGATCGACGAGAACATGCCGGTGGTGGTGCTGGCCCCCTCCGACGCCGTCTACGGCAAGGTCGTGAGCAACGTGGAGGAGGTGAAGGCCCGGAACGGGCGCATCATCGGCGTGGTGTCGGCGGCCGCCACCGAGATGCTGGACAAGGTGGACCACCTGATCAAGGTGCCCCAGACCCTGCCGTGCCTGCAGCCCGTCCTCACCACCATCCCCCTCCAGCTCCTGGCGTACCACGTGGCGGTGCTTCGGGGGTGCGACGTGGACCAGCCCAGGAACCTGGCCAAGAGCGTGACGGTGGAATGAGGGTCGTCCTCCAGCGGGTGTCGCGCGCCCACGTCACCGTGGGGGAGGAGGTGACGGGCGCCATCGGCCGGGGCCTCCTTCTCCTGGTGGGGTTCACGGAGGGGGACGACGAGGCGGCGCTCCGCTGGATGGCCGAGAAGGTGGTGGGCCTCCGGGTGTTCCCCGACGCCGAGGGGAAGATGAACCTGGGCCTCGAGGACGTGGAGGGCGACCTCCTCGTGGTGAGCCAGTTCACCCTCTACGGCGACGCCCGCAAGGGCCGCCGGCCCAGCTTCGTCCACGCCGCGGGCCCCGACGTGGCGATCCCCCTCTACGAGCGCTTCCTGGAGGTCCTCCGGGAGATCGCCCCGGGGCACGTGGCTACGGGCGAGTTCGGCGCCATGATGGACGTGGAGCTGGTGAACGAGGGGCCGGTGACGCTGGTGCTGGAGCGGTAGCGGGGGCCGGGCGAGGCCTTGCCCCCGGGCTTGGCACTTCGCAATTTGACGTTACGCATTTGCGCGTAACGCTTTTCTGCGTAACAGCGGAGGCTCCATCGAATCCCCGTTTCGTGTCGGCGGGCCGGTCACCGGTGAGTTCTTCACCGACCGGGCCGACGAGGTCGACGCCCTTCTCGCCGCCATGCGCACGCCCACGCGGCTCCTGGTCCGGGGACTGCGCCGTCAGGGGAAGACGTCCGCCATCGCCCAGGCCGGCCGTCGTTTCCGCGCCGAAGGCGGGGTGCTCCTCTGGGTCGACCTCTCCACCGCGGCCCGCCTCGAGGACCTCCGGGATCGGCTCCTGTCCTCCGTGCCCGGAGGGTTCTTCGGGCGGTTCGACGGACTGAAGAGCCTGGCCGCCGTGATGGAGGTCCGGCTGGATCCCTCCACCGGGGCGCAGACCTACGTGTTCCGCGTCGAAGCCGCTCCCCGGCGGACCTCCGGCCCGGGTACCCGGGAGCAGATCCGACTCCTGCTTCAGGCCGTAGACGCGCGGGCGGAGGCCGCGGACCGGCGGGTCGCCGTGGTGGTGGACGAGATCCAGGCGCTCCAGGAGCTCTCGGAGCCCAGGGTCGACTGGTTCCTGCGCGACCTCATGCAGGGAACGCCGCACCTGAGCTTCATCTGCGCCGGATCCCAGCCGTCGATCGTCCACGCCATGACCGAGGAGGACGCGGCGTTCTACCGCTTCTTCACGCCCGGTCCCGCGTTCGGCCCCATCGACCGGGACCACCTGGCGGCCTGGATCGCGGACAGGATGGGCGCGGCGGGGCTCGCCTGTCCGCGGCCCGTCGCCGAGCGGATCATCGCGGGGGCGGGGGAACGGACGCAGGACGTCGTGCTCCTGGCCCAGGAGACCTTCCGCGAGGGCGCATCCTCCGGGGAGGTGACGCCCCAGGCGGTCGAGGCGGCCCTGGCCTCCATCGTGGCCCGGGAGGGCGACCGCTTCCGGGTGCTCTGGGACGGCCTCGCCCGCAACCAGCGGCTCGTCGTGCGCGCGGTCGCCTCCGGGGTGACGGACCCCTTCGCCCACGGCTCGATCCCCGATCTCCCGCCCAGCAGCGTCCAGCGGGCACTCGAGGGTCTCCGCCGGAAGGGTCTGCTCCTGGACGCCCCCTCGTCGTACCGCCTGGACGACCCCTTCTTCGCGGCCTGGGTGCTGCGGTACGCGATGGCGGACAGCGTCCCCCCGGAGCTGGCCGGGTGACGCCGTCTCCGGCACCCGGCGCCCTGCCGCCCCTGATCCTGGCCTCCGCCTCCCCCCGCCGCGCCGACATCCTGGCCACCCTGGGCCTCCCCCACGAGGTGGTGCCGTCGGACGTCCCCGAGGTGGTGGAGCCGGGGGAGACTCCGGAGGCGTACGTGGAGCGGCTGGCCCGGGCCAAGGCGCTGGCGGTGGCCCGGATGCGGCCGGACGCCCTGGTGGTGGGGGGCGACACCGAGGTGGCGGTGGACGGCGACGTCCTGGGGAAGCCGCGGGACGCCCACGACGCCGTGGCCATGCTCCTCCGGCTGGCAGGCCGCGAGCACCAGGTCCACTCGGCCCTCGCCCTCGTCCTGCCCGGCGGTGAGGTCCGCTCCGGGGTGTCCTCCACCCGCGTGGTGTTCCGGGACTTCGACGAGGCCGCTGCCCGGGCCTACGCCGCCACGGGCGAGCCCATGGGCAAGGCGGGGGCGTACGCCATCCAGGAGCGGGGTGCGGCCCTCGTCCGCTCCGTGGCGGGGGACTACTCCGGCGTGGTGGGGCTCCCGGTGTCACTGCTCCTGGACCTGCTGGAGGACGCGGGTTATCCGTGGCGCTTCGGGGGGGGATCCGCTCCGTGAGGTCCTTGCACATGCGCCGCGCATGCCGGTACGCTCCCGGCATGAGCAATCGCAGGAACGTCCCGTGAGCACCCCCTCCGTCCTCGCCATCGACCAGGGCACCACCGGCTCGACCTGCCTCGTCATCGGACGGGACGGCCGGGTGAAGGGGCGCGCCTACTCGGAGTTCACCCAGCACTTCCCCCGCCCGGGGTGGGTGGAGCACGACGCGGCCGAGATCTGGGAGGTCACCGCCCGGGTGGCCCGGGACGCGCTGGCGTCGGCGGGGAAGGACGCCGACGTGCGCTCGGTGGGCATCACGAACCAGCGGGAGACCGTGGTGCTGTGGGACCGGGAGACGCTGGAGCCGGTGCACCGGGCCATCGTGTGGCAGGACCGGAGGACCGCCGGCATCTGCCGCCGCCTCAAGGACCAGGGCCACGAGCCTCTGGTGCGGCGGAAGACGGGGCTGGTCCTGGACCCGTACTTCAGCGGTACCAAGCTCACCTGGATCTTCCGGGAGCACCCCGACCTCCTGGAGCGGGCCCGGGCCGGCGAGCTGGCGGCGGGCACCATCGACGCCTGGCTCATCGCCCGCCTGACGGGGGGCGCCGTCCACGCCACCGACCCGACCAACGCGTCCCGCACCCTCCTCTACGACCTGGAACGGGGTACCTGGGACGACGGCCTCCTGGACCTCCTGGGGGTGCCCCGGGCCGCCCTCCCCGAGGTGCGGCGGAGCTCGGGCGACTTCGGCATCACGGTGGGCGACGCCCTGGGCGTCGAGGTGCCGGTGGCGGGGGTGGCGGGCGACCAGCAGGCCGCCCTCTTCGGGCAGGGCTGCTGGACGCCGGGGCTGGCCAAGAACACGTACGGCACCGGCGCCTTCCTGCTCCTCCACACCGGAGACCAGGTGGTCCACTCCCAGCACGGGCTGCTGTCCACCGCCGCGTGCGACGCCACGGGTGGTGCGGCGTACGCGCTCGAGGGCTCCATCTTCATCGCGGGCGCCGCCATCCAGTGGCTCCGGGACGGGCTCCGCATCCTGGACACGGCGGCCGAGTCGGAGGCGCTGGCCCGGGCGGTGGACGACACCGACGGCGTCTACCTGGTGCCCGCATTCGTGGGCATGGGCGCCCCCCACTGGGAGCCCGAGGCACGGGGCACGCTGGTGGGCCTCACCCGGGGCACCCGGCGGGAGCACCTGGTGCGGGCGGCGCTGGAAGCGATGGCCTACGCCACCCTCGAGGTGCTCCGCGCCCAGGAGGCCGACTCGGGCGTGCTGGCCTCCGAGCTGCGGGTGGACGGCGGCGCCAGCGAGAACGACTTCCTCATGGAGTTCCAGGCAGGGCTGCTGGGCATCCCTGTGCGCCGGCCCGCCATGGTGGAGACCACGGCCCTGGGGGCCGCGGGGCTGGCGGGGCTGGCCTCCGGCGTGTGGGACGGTGCGGAGGAGTTCATGGACGCCCAGCCCGAGCCCACCGTCTTCCGTCCCGCCATGGACGTCCGGGAGCGGGACCGGCGTCTGGCGGGATGGGGACGGGCGGTGCGGGCCGCCATGGCGTGGGCCGCCGAAGCCGAGCGGGGGGACGACTGAGCGCCAGCGTTTTGCGCCCGCCGCGTGTGGGAGTAGTAGGGGCCGGCGCCCGGGACGCGGCGCTCGAGGCCGCCGCCGAAGCGGTGGGTCGGGCCCTGGCGGCGGCGGGCGCCGTGGTCGTGTGCGGCGGCGCCACCGGCGTCATGGCCGCCGCGGCCAGGGGCGCCGCCGGAGCCGGCGGGCTCACCGTGGGGGTGCTTCCGGGCCGCGAGCCCGGGGAGGCGAACCCGTGGATCGCCCTCCCGCTTCCCACCGGCATGGGGGAGGGGCGCAACGTCCTGGTGGCCCGCTTCTCCGAGGCGCTGGTGGCGGTGGGCGGGAGCTGGGGCACCCTCTCGGAGATCGCCCTGGCCCGGAAGGTGGGCCGGCCGGTGATCCTGCTGGGAGACGGTCCGGTCCCGGGGCTGGACCTGCCCCGGGCGGAGGACCCTGCGGAGGCCGCGGAGCGTGCTCTCGCGGCGGTGGAACGGATACGAGCGGAGGCGGGTGGCTGACGGCGCCGAGGGGGAACTTCCCCACTTGCGTCGCCTATCACCTTCCGGGAGCTTTCAGGCGCTTCGGCGCACTTTTCCCGAGGGACGGGCCATGAAAGGACAGGGGCGTTTCCTGGTCGGGCTGGTGGGCGTGGCCGCGGTGGTCACCTACCTGGTCTGGACCGGTGTCAACGACACGATGGTGTACTACCTGACGCCGACCGAGCTCATGGCGAAGGTCACGTCGGATCCTTCGCTCCACGACGTGGGCGTGAAGGTCAGCGGGCGGGTCGTCCCCGGCTCCTACGAGAAGACCGAGGCGCCCGACGGGAGTCCCATCCACCACTTCACCGTGCGGGATCTGGAGAACGACAAGATCACCTTCCCGGTGGAGTACAAGGACAACCTCCCCGACACCTTCACCGACGACGCCTCGATGGAGGTGGACGTGGTGTTGGAGGGACGCTACGACCGGGACGGGGTCTTCCAGGCCACCACGGTCCTCACCAAGTGCGGTAGCCACTACGAGGCGTCTCCCGAGGGGCTCGCCAGAGGATGAACATCCTCGGTGAGCTTGCCCTCTGGATCGCGCTCCCCGTCGCGGTCTGGGGGATGGTGCTGGGCTACACGGCGGGTCGTACGGGGCGCGGTGACCTTCAGCTGTCGGCCGAGCGGGCCGTCTACGCCGTCTTCGGCCTCCTGGCCCTGGCCGCCGCGGGGGTCATCGATTCCTTCCTGAACGACCGCTTCAACTACACCTACGTCGCCAGCTATTCCAACCGGGACCTGCCGACGTTCTTCAAGGTGGCGGGGCTGTGGGCCGGCCAGACCGGCTCGCTGCTGTTCTGGGCCCTGATCATGATGTTCTTCGCCACCATCGTGGTGTGGTCGAACCGGAACAAGAACCGGGAGTTCATGCCCTACGTGGTGGGCGTGCTCCTCACCATCGCCTCGTTCTTCCTGATCGTCCTCCTGTTCGCGGGCGTGAACCCCTTCCAGACCCTGGGCTTCACGGCCGCCGACGGGCGGGGGCTCAACCCCCAGCTCCAGAACTACTGGATGACGATCCACCCGCCCACGCTCTACCTGGGCTTCACGGCGTTCACGGTGCCGTTCTCGTTCGCCATGGCGGCGCTCATGAGCAACCGCCTGGACGACCGCTGGATCAACCTCACGCACAAGTGGACCCTGCTGTCGTGGTTCTTCCTGTCCAACGGCATCATCTTCGGGATGCGCTGGGCCTACGAGGAGCTCGGGTGGGGCGGTTTCTGGTTCTGGGATCCGGTGGAGAACGCGTCGCTGCTCCCCTGGCTGGCGGCCACGGCGTTCCTCCACTCCATCCAGATCCAGGAGAACCGGGGGATGCTGAAGGTGTGGAACATGAGCCTCGTGCTCCTCACCTTCGTGCTGACCATCTTCGCGACGTTCCTGACCCGCTCGGGGCTCATCGAGTCGGTCCACTCCTTCGCCGAGAACACCAAGATCGCCTTCATCTTCCTGGCGTTCCTGGGGACGGTCATCACGGCGGGCGTGGTGCTGGTGGTGCACCGGCTGCCCCAGCTCAGGAGCGAGAACCACATCGAGAGCTTCCTGTCCCGGGAGTCGGCGTTCCTCTTCAACAACCTGATCATCCTGGGCGCGGCCTTCTCGGTGCTGTGGGGGACGCTCTTCCCCCTGATCAGCGAGGCCATCACGGGCGAGAAGATCTCGGTGGGGCCGCCCTTCTTCAATCGGGTGAACCTCCCCATCGGGCTCATCCTGCTGGCCCTCACGGGGATCGGCCCCGTGATCGCGTGGCGCCGGGCGTCGAAGCGGAACATCAAGAAGAACTTCACGGTTCCGGTGGTGGTGGGGATCGCGGTGATGGTGGCCTTCGTGATCATCGGCTCCCGCAAGTGGATGGCGCTGGCCACGTTCGGCATCGGCGCCTTCACCCTCACCGTCATCGTGACGGAGTTCTTCAAGGGCACCCGGGCCCGGGCACGGATCGAGGCGGAGAACTGGGCCGTGGCCTTCACCCACCTGGTGGCGCGCAACCGGCGGCGCTGGGGCGGCTACGTGGTCCACATCGGCATCGTGATCGTCTTCATGGGCATCGCGGGCCAGGCGTGGAGGGTTGAGTTCCGCCAGACCCTGCAGCCGGGCGAGACGGCCGAGGTGGCCTCGCCCCTGGGACACACCTACGGGCTGACGTACGAAGGCATCTCCACGGCCATGAACGTGCCGGAGAAGAACCTGAGCTGGCAGGCCGCGGCGCTCTTCTCGGTGTCCAGGAACGACAAGCCCGTCGGGACGCTGACCTCGGAGAAGCGGGGCTACCTCAAGTGGGACAATCCCATCACCGAGGTGGGCATCCGCTCCTCATTCTTCGAGGACCTCTACGTCATCCTGGCCGACGCCGACCTCCAGAGGCTGGTGGGCCAGAACGACCCCGCCGCCCAGCAGGCCACCTTCACGTTCATCGTGAACCCCCTGGTGGGCTGGATCTGGTACGGCGGGATGATTATCGCCCTGGGCGGGCTCATCGCCCTCTGGCCCGAGCCGCCGCGCATCCGGGAGTCGGCGCCGCCGGAGCGCATCTCCGGCGGGGCGGGCAGCCCCGAGCCCGTGGGCGCGGACTGACCCCTCGAGCGAGGCCCGCGTCGTGACCCTTCTCATCGGAGCCGTCCTGCTGGCCGGCGCCGTCGTGCTCTTCCTCCTCCACCCGATGGTGACGGGGGAGCAGGCGCCCATGCACGGGACCGAGGACGAGCTCACCCAGGCCGAATCCCGCCGAAGGGTGACGCTCAGGGCCCTCCGCGACGTGGAGTACGACTTCGCCACCGGCAAGCTCGACGAGAGCGACTACAAGGCCCTCCGCAGGGAGCTGTCCGTGGAGGCCCTGGACGCCCTGGAGGTCGAGGAGGCCGAGCGCGACGCCCGGGACCCGGACGCCCTGGAGCGGGAGATCGCCGCGGTGCGGGAAGGCCTCAGCGAGGGTCGCACCTGCGCCCGCTGCGGTCACCTGAACCCGGCCGGGAGCCGCTTCTGCGGAAGCTGTGGAACCCCGCTGGTGGGGGGAGCACCCGCTCCATCCGGAGTCAGTCCCGCCCGGTCCGGGGCGGGGCAGGGGTGAGCTCTCCGGCCGGCGGCACCGCGGCCGAGGACGCCCCGCCGGGAGAGCCCGCGCCGCCCGTGTCCGACCCGGACGCAACGTCCGCCGCCCCACCCCTGCTGGAGGCCACGGGGCTGGTGCGCTCCTACGGGGGCGCCCCTGCCGTGGACGGCATCGACCTGGCCCTGGCGCCCGGCGAGGTGGTGGCGGTGTTCGGCCCCAACGGCGCCGGCAAGACGACCCTGCTCCGCCTCCTGGGAGGCGGGCTCCGCCCCGACCGGGGCGAGGTGAGGATCGGGGGCGAGGCCATGGCCGCCAGCCTGGGGCCCCGCACCCGGGTGGGGGTCCTCTCCCACCACACCTTCCTGTACGGGCACCTCACCGCCCGGGAGAACCTGCGCTTCTACGCCCGCCTGTACGGGTTGGAGGATGCCTCGTCCCGGGTGGAGGAGCGCCTCACCGCGGTGGGGCTGGCCCAGCGGGCCGACGACCGGGTGGCCACCTTCTCCCGGGGGATGCGCCAGCGCCTGGCCCTCGCCCGCACCCTGCTGCACGATCCGGACGTGGTGCTGCTGGACGAGCCCTACACGGGCCTCGACCCCCACGCGGCCGCCGTGCTCCGGGGGGTGCTGGAGGCCCTCAAGGACGGGCGCCGCGCCGTGGTCCTGGTGACCCACAACCTCTCCCAGGGGTTGGAGCTGGCCGACCGGGTCGCGATCCAGGTGCGGGGGCGGCTGGTGTACGTGGCCCCGGCGGCGTCCCTGGACCCCGCCGGCTTCGAGGCCCTCTACCACGACGTGGTGGACGCCGCCGAGGCCGGCCGCGGGCTCCCCGCCGCCCCCGCGCCGCCCTCCGGCACGGCGGCCCCGGCCGAGCGCCCGCCCGAGGCGCCGCCGCCCCGGCGGGAGGCGCCCTCGGGGGCGGGCACCTACCTGGGCCAGATCGGCGTGGTGGCGTGGAAGGACCTCCTGCAGGAGTTGCGCACCCGGGAGCGGACGCTGTCCATGGGGGCGTTCTCCGTGCTGGTGGGGGTGCTCTTCAACTACGCCATCGATCCCACCGTGGTGCGCCCCCAGAACATCGCCTCGGGGCTCCTGTGGCTGACCGTCGTGTTCGGGGGGATCCTGGGCATCGGGCGCACCTTCCAGCTCGAGGCCGAGGACGGCGCCTTCCAGGGCGTCCTCATGAGCCCCGCGCCCCGGGACGCCCTGTATCTGGGGAAGGTCACCGGGAACCTGGCCCTCCTCCTGGGGGTCGTGCTCCTCGTGCTCGCCGTGTTCGGCCTCTTCTTCGACCTGGACTACGGCGCGAGTCCCCTGGCCCTGCTGGGGGTGGTGGGCGCGGGCTGCCTCGGCTTCGTGGCCCTGGGCACGCTCCTGGCGGCGGTATCCACGGGCACGAGCCTGGGCGAGACGCTGCTGCCCGTGCTTCTCTTCCCCCTCCTGGTGCCGGTGGTGATCTACGGCGCGGGAGCTACCGGGAGGCTCCTGGCCGGAAGGCCCGTCGCCGAGGTGGCCGGCATGCTCAGGATGCTCGCGGCGTTCGCGGTCATGGCGCTGGGCACGGGTGCCGTCCTGTTCCGATTTGTCGTGGAGGAGTGATGGAGCTCCGGAACATCCGCTGGCTCTCCCTCGGGCTGGCCACGGCCGGGGTCCTCCTGTCCGGTGTGGTGCTCTGGCAGGTGTTCTTCTGGGTGCCCACCGAGGTTACCATGGGCGTGGTGCAGCGCATCTTCTACGTCCATGTGCCCTCGGCGTGGGTGGCGTTCATGGCCTTCGGGATCGTGGCGCTCACCTCCGCGGTGTACCTGTGGCTCAAGGACGAGCGCCTCGACATGGCCGCCGTGTCCGCTGCCGAGGGAGGCATGGTGTTCACCACCATCGTCCTGGTGACGGGACCCCTGTGGGCCCGGGTGGCCTGGGGGACGTGGTGGACGTGGGAGCCCCGCCTCACGCTGACGCTGCTCCTGTGGTTCATCTACCTGGGCTACTTCATGGTGCGGTCGGCCACGGCCGACCCCGAGCGGGGCAAACGCTTCGCCGCCGTGGTGGGGATCGTGGGGGCGCTGGACATCCCCCTCATCCACATCAGCGTCCTCTGGTTCCGCTCCCTCCACCCGAAGCCGGTGGTGCTGAAGCCGGAGGGGCCCACGCTGGCTCCCCAGATGCTCGACACGCTCCTCACCGGGATCGCCGCCTTCACGCTCCTCTTCTTCGGCCTGTTCGCGTTCCGGTACGCCCTGGAGCGGATCCGCCGGGAGATGGCGCGCCGTGAAGCCACCCCCGGAGCGACCCTCTCCGCAGAACAAGGAGCCCACCCGTGAGCCGCCTCCCCACGCGCCGCGTCGCCGCCGCCGCCCGCGCTCTCCTGGCCGCGGGGGCCGCGGCCGTCGCCGCGCTGGCCGCCCCCGCGGCGGCCTTCGCCCTCCAGGAGGGGGCCACCGACCTGGCGAGCCAGCACCTGGGGCGCGGCTACACCCACGTCTTCATTGCCTACGCCCTGGCGTGGGCCATCATCCTGGGGTGGGTGATCGCCATCGCCCGGCGCCTGGCCCGGATCGAGCGCCGCATGGACCAGGGCTGAGCCGGGTGGAGCCCCCCGGGGGTTCCCTCGAGCTGCCTGTGGTCGACCTCCGCAGCGACACCGTCACCCGGCCCGACGCCGCCATGCGCCGGGCCATCGCCGAGGCCGAGGTGGGCGACGACGCCCTGGGCGACGACCCCACCACCCGCCGCCTCGAGGAGCGCATCGCGAGCCTCCTGGGAAAGGAGCGGGCGCTCTTCTTCCCCAGCGGCATCATGGCCAACCAGACCGCTCTGGCGGTCCTGGGGAGCTGGGGGGGCGAGGTGGTCCTGGAGGCCGACGCCCACATCATCCACTACGAGGAGGGCGCAGCGGCGGCCCTGAGCGGGCTCCAGATCCGGCCCGTGGCCACGCCCGACGGCCTTCTCACCGCCGACCTGGTACGGGACGCCATCCGGCGCGGCTCGCGCTTCCACCCCCGGAGCTGCGTGGTGGCCGTGGAGAACACGCACCTGGCGTCGGGCGGGCGTATCTTCCCGGTGGAGCGGATGGCGGACATCGCCGCCGTGGCGGAGGAGCACGGGCTTCCCGTGCACATGGATGGCGCGCGGCTGTGGCACGCGGCGGCCCAGACCGGCCAGCCCCCCGCAGCGTGGGCCCGCCACGCCGACACGGTGATGGTGTCGCTCTCCAAGGGGCTGGGCGCTCCGGTGGGGTCCATGCTGGCCGGAAGCGCCGAGGTGATGGAGCGAGCATGGCGTGTGCGGCGGCGCCTGGGGGGCGGGATGCGCCAGTCGGGGATCCTCGCCGCGGCGGGCCTGCACGCCCTCGACCACAACCGGGAAAGGCTCCGGGAAGACCACGAGCACGCCCGTCTCCTGGCCGACGCGGCGAACCGCGTTCCGGGCCTCCGGGCGGAGCGGCCCGAGACCAACATCGTGCTCATCGACATGTCCCTCCAGGCGGATAGGGTGGATTCCCTATTGAATTTTCTGAAATTCCGCAGAATTTTAATGCTCAATTTCGGAGCGACACGCATTCGCGCGGTGACGCACCGGGATGTGGATTTGGCCGGAATCTCGCGCGCCGTGGAGGCTTTGGAGGCATGGCGGGATGCCTGAACGAAAAAAACAGTATTTGGCACGTTTCTCGCTATCGGGGTAGGGCCGATCTCAACACCCGGAATTTCCATAAGCGCGCGACACGCTCGAGTTCGAGCTGAATCCATCTCCTTCAAGGGACGGAGGATCCATACGATGAGGATCGTTCGGAGTACCGTACGGTGGTCTGCGGTCCTTCTCGCGGTGGCCCTGACGGCCGGCGCGGCGAAGGCCCAGAACACCAAGATGCCGAGCACGCTCCGGTGGGGCTCGGGATACCTGGACGTCCCCGTGGCCAGCGTCCTTCCGTCCGGTGCCATCACGGTGACCGGGTCCGGATTCTGGGTGAACCTGGACCACCGGCTACTGATCGGCCCGCAGGGGCAGATCATCGGGCGCGGCGACCAGCTGAAGAAGTTCTACAGCGACGCGTCGGTCGCCTTCGGCCTGTTCGACCGGGTGGAGCTGGGTGCCACCCTCCAGTCCCTGGACGACCACGGCAGCGGCACGGTGGCCGGCGGCTTCGGCCGTCTGGCGCTCCTGCGCCCGAGCAAGCAGGGTCTCGGCCTGGCGGTGGGCGTGCGCTACCTGACGTCGCCCGACTACCAGGACAATGTGCAGCAGCAGCCGAATCGGCTGGGCATCCCCGACCCCTATTTCCTGCAGGGATATCCGGGGCGCGAGGACGTGAACACGAACTGGACCGAGTACGTGGTCGGCTCCCTGGCCCTCCAGGGGTTCGAGAGCGACTGGCTCCCCGAGAACGACTTCACGTTCTCCCTCGGCTGGGGCAACGGCCTGTTCAAGGACGGCGATCAGCTGGACTGGTACGACTACGCCGACTCGAACGGCTGGTTCGCCGGCGCCGTCAGCCACCTGAAGGTGGGCGACAACGCGCTGCTCAACCTCATGGGTGAGTGGAACGGCTTCGACCTCAACTGGGGCGCGCAGCTCGACCTGGGCGGCATCCGCCTGGGCGCCCACTACCTGGGCTCGAACTACCTCCACGACGTGAGCATCTACCGGAGCCCGAAGTGGGGCGTCCTCGCCTCGCTGGCGCTCTGCCCCCAGGACGGGGGGCTGCTGTGCAAGCCGGCGCTCCTCGAGCGGGCCCGTCCCGACACCGTCCGTATCCGCCTGCCCGCGCCGCCGCCGGACACGGTGGTCGTGACGCGCCAGGTGGCGCCGCCGCTGCCCACCGGTCAGGCGGCCACGATCTGCCTCGCCACGGGTGAGAACGTGTCGGTGCTGGTCACCGCCCAGGGCGACACCCTGGTCGGCCCGTCCCGGACCTCCATCGCCCAGCTGCGCCAGAGCGGCGTGGTGTTCGCCGGCGACTATGCGTCCGGCCGGACGTGGTTCGAGAACAACCAGGACATCACGTTCGAGCGACGGCAGTATCAGAAGTCGGGCGGCACGGTTCGCCTGAACTGCCCCGATCTGATGCGCGTGGGCGAGTACCAGGGCGTGCCGCTGTTCGTGAACCGCGGCGCCGAGCGGCCCTACACCACGCTGTACGTCCCGGTGACGCCGGGCGTGTGGCAGCCGTACGAGAGCCTGCGGGGCACGCGCGGCTGACGCGCCGACCCCAGGCAGTAGCGGACGGCCCGTCCCGGCTTCGTGCCGGGGCGGGCCGTTTCGCGTCGCATGCGTGGGGGGACGGAGCGGCGGTGCCTATCCCGTCAGGCTGACCGTGGCGTGAGCCGCCTCGGCCTGGTGCCAGGCATCCACCAGCTCCTCTTCCTGGCTCCAGCGACCCGTGGGGAGGTCCCGGTGGGGAATCGCCAGGACGAGCCTCTCGCCGGCGAAGGGCCAGGGGTCCACGCGCAGGTGCCCCTCGCCTTCCCAGGCGAGGCGGAGCGCCGTCCCGTCGGGGGCGGCGACCCGGTCGCCGAGCCAGGAGGGCCGGTGGGCCTCCAGGCTTCCGGGCGGCGTGAGGCACACCCACAGGGAGAGGCGGTCGAAGAGACGGATCCAGGCCAGCGCCCGGGGGGGCTCCACCGCCGTCCCCAGGGTCTCGTGGTGGAGCCGGACCAGGCGAGCGACCTCGGGCTCCACCGCGTCCAGCCGGGCCAGCCCGGCCGCCGTGAGCGCCCGCTTCCGCTCCGGCGGGAAGGCGGCGAAGTCCAGGGGCAGACCGGAGTCGGGATCCAGGGAGGGGCGGGCGTCCTCGTCCCTCCACACGACGTCGTGGAGGGCGGTGGCCACCACCAGAAGGGGGGGCAGGGGTGCATCACCCCCGGGGCCCCGCCAGGCAGCGGCCATGGCGCCGGAGGCCATGGCGTGGTCGTGTTGGGTGACGAGGCGGAGCGCGTGGCGCCTGGGCTGGACGAGCACGGGGCCTCCGGGGCGGCGGATCCCCCCAGGGGGGAGAGCCGGGTCAGGCGTCCGGGCGGGTGAGGTGCCGGGCCAGGGCCCGGTTCACGGCGTCCAGCACGGCGAGCACCGCCCCCCGGGCAGTGTCCTCCTCGGTGGTGGCCAGCGACCCCAGCAGGGAGAGGGTCTCGTCGGGGGTGCGGGCGCGCACGGCGGCGATGATGACCCAGGCGTCGAACACCCGGAGCGCCTTGATGCCGCTGAGCTCGAGGTCCACCCGCCCGGCCGTGGCCTGGCGGGCCACGTCCAGCGTCGCGTGGGCCGCGGCGCGGAGGATGCCCTCCCGTGTCTCGATGCCGTGCCCCTCGCCCAGGAGTTCCGTGCCGTGCCACTCGAAGCGTACGCGAACCCGGGAGCTCCCGTCCTGGAAGGCGTCGTGGCGCACGTCCTGGAAGCGGAGCCTCTCGCGGTCGTAGGGGGTGCGCGGGTCTGGTGGCTCCACGGCGCTCGGTTCCGCAGTGGCGGTGGCAGGGAGAGCTCGGGAAAGGGAAGATGAGGGGGGGCAGAGGCCCGGGGCAAGGTTTGGGAAACATTCGTTTCCTCCGTCTCCGGGGCGCTCCGACCTGTCGGCGTCCCGACCGGGCATTCCACCGCCCCCGGGGGAGGGGTAGAATGGGACGCACGGATCCGGAGGCCGGGGCGTGGGGCTACCCCCCTTTCGCTTTATCTTCGGGTCTCGTATCTTAGGGCTCGGGTCCGCCCCCCCAGGCCGGCTCTCCCCTCCTGTCCCCGAATGAAGCTCCACGGAGAAGCGATGGCGACCACGGTGGAAGTCAGCGATCAGAAGCAGAAGGCCCTGGGCACCGCCATCAGCCAGATCGAGCGGAACTTCGGAAAGGGCGCCATCATGATGATGGGCGCCGACGGGGCCAAGGTCCGCATCGAGGCCATCTCCACGGGGGCGCTCAACCTGGACGCCGCCATCGGCATCGGCGGCATCCCCCGGGGGCGCATCAGCGAGATCTACGGCCCCGAGTCGTCGGGCAAGACCACCATCTGCCTCCATGCCATCGCCAACGCCCAGCGAAAGGGAGGGATCGCGGCCTTCATCGACGCCGAGCACGCCGTGGACGTGAACTACGCCAGGAAGCTCGGGGTGGACGTGGACAACCTCCTGGTGTCCCAGCCCGACACCGGGGAGCAGGCGTTGGAGATCGCCGAGGTCCTCATCCGCTCCAACGCGGTGGACATCGTGGTGATCGACTCGGTGGCGGCCCTGGTCCCCCGGGCGGAGATCGAGGGAGAGATGGGCGACTCCCACGTGGGGTTGCAGGCCCGCCTCATGAGCCAGGCGCTGCGCAAGCTCACGGGCGCGGTGAACCGCTCCAACACGGCGGTGCTGTTCACCAACCAGATCCGGGAGAAGGTGGGCGTCATGTTTGGAAGCCCCGAGACCACCTCGGGGGGGCGGGCCCTCAAGTTCTACGCGTCGCTCCGCCTGGACATCCGGCGCATCGGTGCGGTGAAGGACGGGCAGGACGTGGTGGGGAACCGGACCCGGGTGAAGGTGGTGAAGAACAAGTGCGCGCCGCCCTTCAAGCAGGCCGAGTTCGACATCATGTACAACGAGGGCATCAGCCACCTGGGGCTGCTCCTGGACCTGGGGGCCGACGCGGGCGTGGTGGAGAAGTCCGGGGCCTGGTACTCCTACGGCGACCTGCGCCTGGGTCAGGGGAAGGAGAACTCCAAGCAGTTCCTCGCCGAGAACCCGGACGTGGCCGAGGAGATCGACGTGCGGCTGCGGGAGGCGCTGGAGCTCCCCGGCGCAGTGAAGGGCGCCTCCGAGGACGACGACGAGTCGGCGGCGGACGACTGAGCCCCGGCGGCCTCGCGGGAGGAGGGGGGCGGCGCCGTGCGCCGCCCCCCCGCTTTCATCCGGGGCACGTCCCGCCGCCCCCGGCGTATTGAGACGGTCTCCCGCCGCCCGTTATGTTGGCGGGCCACCGTCCGCCCGAGCGGACGAGATCCCTGAGCCACCCGCGCCGTCCCGGGGACGACGATGAAGGCCGACGACATCCGACAGACCTTCCTGGACTACTTCCGCGAGCGGGGGCACGAGGTGCGCCCCAGCTCGTCGTTGGTGCCCGCCGACGACCCGACGCTCCTGTTCACGAACGCGGGGATGGTCCAGTTCAAGAAGGTGTTCCTGGGGCTCGACAAGGTCCCGTATTCCCGGGCCACCACGTCCCAGAAGTGCGTGCGCGCGGGGGGCAAGCACAACGACCTGGAGGAGGTGGGGAAGACCGCCCGGCACCACACCTTCTTCGAGATGCTGGGCAACTTCTCCTTCGGCGACTATTTCAAGCGCGAGGCCATTCCCTTCGCCTGGGAGCTCCTCACGGAGGTGTACGGGCTGGACGCCGGCCGCCTCTACGCGACGGTGCACCACACCGACGACGAGGCGGCCGGGCTGTGGAAGGACCTGGCGGGCGTGCCCGCCGAGCGCATCTTCCGCCTGGGCGACAAGGACAACTTCTGGCAGATGGCGGACACGGGGCCGTGCGGCCCCTGCTCGGAGCTCCACTACGACCTGCGCCCCCAGTCGGATCGCGGCACCGGCTCCCTGGACACCGACGCGTTCGTGGCGTTGAGCGACGCCGGTCGCATCGTGGAGCTGTGGAACCTGGTGTTCATGCAGTTCGACCGCGACGCCTCGGGCACCTTGAACCCCCTGCCGGCGCCGTCCATCGACACCGGCGCGGGGCTCGAGCGCCTCGCCGCCGTGCTCCAGGGCGTCGACTCCAACTTCCACACCGACCTGTTCCGGCCCCTCCTGGGCCGGGTGGCCGACGTGGTGGGACGGGGCTACGACCCGGCCCGGGACGAATCGGTGAGCTATCGGGTGCTGGCCGACCACGCCCGGGCGGTGGCCTTCCTCCTGGCCGACGGCGTCTTCCCCTCCAACGAGGGGCGAGGCTACGTCCTGCGCCGCATCCTGCGCCGGGCCGTGCGCCACGCGTGGCTGCTGGGGCGGCGGGAGCCGACGCTGGTGGAGGTGGTGGACGCGGTGGTGGACCGCATGGGGGGCACCTACCCGGAGCTGGTGGAGCGCCGGGAGCACCTGCTGGCCACCACCCGGGGCGAGGAGGAGCGCTTCCTCTCCACCATCGAGGGGGGCATGGACCTCTTCGACCGGATCGCCCCCGCGAGCGGGAGCGGCGGGGTGATCGCCGGGGAGGCGGCCTTTCGACTCTACGACACCCACGGCTTTCCCCTGGACCTCACCGAGCTCATGGCCGAGGAGCGGGGCTACCGGGTCGACAAGGACGCCTTCGAGGTGGCCCTGGATGCACAGCGGGAGCGGAGCCGCGCCGACCGGGCCCGGACCACCCGCACGGTGGAGGGTGAGGCCTCCCTGGAGGCGTGGAGCATCCTGGAGACGGGCGTGCCCCAGCGCTTCGTGGGCTACGAGAGCCGGGACCTCCACACCGACGTGCTGGCCTTCCACCGGGAGGACGGACGCCTGGGGCTCGTGCTGCGGGACAACCCCTTCTACGCCGAATCCGGCGGCCAGATCTCCGACCGGGGCGTGGTGGAGGGCGACGGCTGGCGGGTTGCGGTGGACGAGGTGCGGAAGGTCGAGGGGCGGAGCGCCGTCTTCGGCGCGCTGGAGGGGGAGGGGCCCCACGAGGCCGACGTGCCCCTGAAGGTCCGGGCCCGGGTAGCCTCCGCGGTGCGTCATGACACCGAGCGCAACCACACCGCCACCCACCTCCTCCACGCCGCGCTCCGGCGGGTCCTGGGGGAGCACGTGGTGCAGCGGGGCTCCCTGGTGGCCCCGGACCGCCTGCGCTTCGACTTCGCCCACGGCGCTCCTTTGAGCGGGGAGGAGCGGGAGAGGGTGGAGCGGCTGGTGAACGAGGCGGTGTGGGACGACCACCCCGTCACCATCGACCACATGGCGTACGACGAGGCGGTGGGGCGGGGCGCCATGGCCCTCTTCGGCGAGAAGTACGGGGACGAGGTGCGGGTCGTGGGTATCCCGGGCGTCAGCACGGAGCTGTGCGGCGGCACCCACGTGCGCCACACCGGCGAGATCGGCCTCTTCAAGATCGTCTCCGAGACGGGCGTGGCGGCGGGCGTGCGCCGCGTGGAGGCGGTGACGGGCCCCGGCGCGTTCCAGTGGTTCGAGGGCGTGGAGGAGCGGCTGGAGGAGGCCGCCGAGGTGCTGCGCACGTCCCCGGAGAACGTGGTGCACCGGGCCGAGCAGATCGTGGAGGAGCGCACGGAGCTGGAGCGTCTCCTGGAGGAGCTGCGCCGGGAGGGCGGCGCCGGCGAGTCCACCGTGCACGAGGCGACGGTGGAGCTCCCGGGAGGCGGCTCGACCGTGTACCGGGCCGTGCGCATGAAGGTGCGCGACGCCGACGACGCCAGGACCTGGGGCGACGGCTTCACGGGCACGGTGGGGAGTGGCGTGGCCGTGGTGGCGGCCGAGACCGGCGACGGCAAGCACAGCCTCTTCACCTTCGTCACCGACGACCTGATCCAGAAGGGCGTGCGGGCCGACGCCCTGGTGCGGGAGGTGGCGTCCCGGGTGGGCGGGAAGGGTGGGGGGCGCCCCCACATGGCCCAGGCCGGGGTGGGCGACCCATCGGGGCTGGACGCCGCCCTCGCCTCGGGGGAGGCGGTGGTGCGGCGTCTCGTGGGGGAGTCGGCGGCGTGAGCCGGACTCCCGCGGAGGAGCCGGCGGAGGTGCCCGCCGCCTTCCGTGACCGGTTGGAGGGCTGGCTGGTCGACGCCGAGGGGGCGTCCCGGGAGGCCGCCCTGGACGCGGCGCTGCGGGCGTTGTGGGCGGCCCTCACCCCCGAGGGGCGGGAGCGACGTGGGGCCTTCGACCTGCTGTCGGGCGACGCCCTGGTGACCCGGGCGTGCGAGGCGGCGACGGGAGAGGACGACCCCGAGGCTGCGCTCTCGGCCGTCCTGTCCCGGCTCGTCCGGACGCTGGGATGACCCAGGATCCGGACCCGTTCGCGCTGGCGGACCTCCACAGCCACCTGGTGCCGGGCGTGGACGACGGCGCCGCTTCCCTGGAAGACGCCCTCGAGGGCGTGGAGCGCATGACCCGGGAGGGCATCCGGCGCATCGTCACCACGCCCCACCTGGACGGGAGTCTCACCCGGTACCCGGAAGGCTTCCGCGCCCGCATGGAGGAGGTGGACGCCGCCTGGGAGACGGTGTCCCGCGCTGTGGCCAAACACTTCCCGGAGGTGGACTTCCGCCGGGGTCACGAGGTCATGCTGGACATCCCCGATCCCGACCTCAGCGACCCCCGCCTGCGCCTGGGGGGCTCGTCCTTCGTCCTGGTGGAGTGGCCCCGGCTCCAGCTTCCTCCCGGCACCATCGAGGTGCTGTCCCGCATGCGCTTCGCCGGGGTGAAGCCCATCGTGGCGCACCCGGAGCGCTACATCGGGCTGGAGCTGGAGGTGGTGGCGGAGTGGCGCCGCATCGGCGCGTATTGCCAGGTGAACTACGGCTCCCTGGTGGGGCGCTACGGGAGCGAGGCCCGCACCTTCGCCCACCGCCTCCTGCGGCGTGGGTGGGTCGATTACATGTCCAGCGACTTCCACGGCAGACCCAACCTGAAGCTGTACAAGCGGGAGGCCCGGGAGCGGCTCGACGAGCTGGGGGGCGACGAGCAGATCGCCCTGCTGGCCGGGACGAACCCGCGGCGCGTGTTCCAGGACGAGGAGCCTCTTTCGGTGCCGCCGCTGCTGAAGGAACGGGGCCTGTGGGGCCGCTTCATGGAGCTCTTCCAGGGGGAGGAGTCGTGACCGACGCGCCCGACCGTGACGGACCCGCCGAGCAGCTCCGGGCGCTGGCGGACCTCGCGCGCCTCACGGCCGACATGCTGGACGGCGAGGTGCGGGCCGTGGCGGAGCTGACGCTCCGGACGCTGCGGGCGGGCGGGCGCCTCTTCTTCTGTGGCAACGGCGGCTCGGCGGCCGACGCACAGCATCTGGCGGCCGAGTACGTGGTGCGCTTCCGGCGGGAGCGGCGGGGGCTTCCGGCGTTCGCCCTCACCACCGACACGTCGGTCCTCACGGCTGGCGGCAACGACTACGGCTTCGACGCCATCTTCGCCCGCCAGGTGCAGGCGCTGGCCCGGGAGGGCGACGTGCTCTTCCTCCACTCCACCTCGGGGGAGAGCGACAACCTCCTGAGGGCGGCCGACGCGGCCCGGGAAGCCGGCGTCGTGACGGTGGCGTTCCTGGCCAGGGGGGGCGGCCGGCTGAAGGAGCGCGTCGATCACGCCGTGGTGGTGCCCACCGACGTGACCGCCCGCGCCCAGGAGATCCACCTGGCCATGGGTCACGTGGTGTGTGAGCTGGTGGACCGGGCGCTGGCCGGGGAGGGCGGGTGAGCGGGGGCGCTTCCGTCGAGCTGGAGACGCTTCTGGAAGAGGGACGCCGCAGGGAGAAGGCCCGCACCCTGTTCTACCGCGTCCTCGCGGTGGAGGCGGGAGCGGCGGACGACGCCCCGGCCGAGGAGCGGCTGAACGAGCTCCACGCCGACGAGCAGCACCACCTGTCACGCCTCACCGCCCGACTCCTGGAGATGGGGCTCCACCCCCGGGCGCTGGAGCGGATGGCCCCCCCCGAGGCTCCGTGGCCCCGGTGGGAGGACGCCGCCCGGGAGGGGGAGGTGGAGGAGGTGCGCTGGTACGAGGCCGCCGTGGAGGCGGTGGACGACCCCGAGACGCGGGCGCTCCTGGAGGAGATCCTGGAGTCGGAGCGCCACCATGCCGCGGAGCTCCGGGGCAAGTGGATGTCGGCGTGACGGTCCAGAGCAAGGAGGCGCGGGGCATGAGCGGACTCATCGACCTGTCGGGGAAGAACGCGGTGGTCACCGGAGGCTCCCGGGGCGTGGGGAGAGCCACGGCCGTCCTGTTGGCCCGGGCGGGGGCGAACGTGGGCCTCGGCTACCGGAGCCGTGAGCACGACGCCGCCGAGGCGGTGGAGGCGTGCCGCGCCCATGGGGTGGCCGCGTGGGCCGAGGCCGGGGACCTGGGGCGGCCCGACGACGCCGATCGCCTCTTCCAGCGGGCCGACCGGGAGTTCGACGGCCTGGACTTCGTGGTGGCCAACGCCGGCATCTGGCCGCCGGAGGACGTCGCGGTGGGCGACATGAGCGACGAGCGGTGGCGGGGCACGGTGGCGGCCAACCTCGACTCGGTCTTCCACACCGCCCGCTGTGCGGCCCCCCGCCTGAGGGAAGGGGGCGCGTTGGTGCTGGTGAGCTCCACGGCGGGTCAGCGCGGCGAGGCCTTCCACGCCGACTACGCCGCCACCAAGGGCGCCTTGATCGCCATGACCAAGGGGCTGTGCGTGGAGCTCGCCCCCCGGGGCGTCACGGTGAACTGCGTGGCGCCGGGGTGGATCGACACCGAGATGGCGGAGCCGGCGTACGGAGGCGACGCCCGCCGCCGCATCGAGGCCTCCATTCCCCTGGGGCGGGTGGCGTCGGCCGAGGACGTGGCCGGCCCCATCGTCTTCCTCTGCTCGGTCCTGGGCCGCCACGTCACCGGCGAGATCCTGAACGTGAACGGCGGGGCGGTGCTGGTGGGATGAGCCCCGGACCGGGGGCGGGGATCCCGGGGAGTGGCCCGGGGCGGCGGGTGGTGCACCGCCACCCCGAGGCCCCCCCGGCCGTGCGCTGGATCGTCCGCACCCTGGAGGACGCCGGCTTCGAGACGTGGGCGGTGGGCGGGGCCGTGCGCGACGTGCTCCTGGGCGTCCCGGCCCTGGACTGGGACTTCGCCACCCGGGCCCACCCGGGACAGGTCCGCCGCCTCTTCCGGCGCACCGTCCCCGTGGGCATCGAGCACGGCACCGTCGGCGTGCTGGCCCGGGACGGCACGCTGTACGAGGTGACGACCTTCCGGCGCGACGTGGAGACCTACGGGCGCAAGGCCAGGGTGGTGTTCGCCGACACCCTCGAGGAGGATCTGGCCCGGCGGGACTTCACCATCAACGCCGTGGCTTGGCACCCGCTGCGGGCCGCCTTCGCCGACCCGTACGGCGGGGTGGATGACCTGGAGGCCGGCGTGCTCCGCACGGTGGGCGTCCCGGCGGAGCGGTTCCGGGAGGACTACCTCCGGGTGCTCCGGGCGCTGCGCTTCGCCGGCCGCTTCGGCCTCACCATCCACCCCCCCACCTGGAAGGCCCTGTGCTCCGCCACGGGGCGCCTGGACGGCCTCTCCCGGGAGCGGGTGCGGGAGGAGCTCATGAAGGTGCTCGGAGGTGACGAGCGACCGTCGGGCGCCCTGGCGCTGTATGCTGTCTCGGGGGTCCAGGCGGCTCTCTTCCCGGAGCTGGAGGCCCTGGTGGGGGTGCCGCGCCCCGGCAGCCCCCTGGATGCGTGGACCCACTCCCTCCTCCTGGCCGACCGGCTCCCGGTCCGCCGACCCCTGCTGCGGCTGGCCGCCCTCCTCCAGCCGCTGGGGTTGGCGGGCGGGGACGACGGCGGCCCGGGCGACGCCTCGGGCCCGGGGAGCCCCGCCGCCGTGGAGGGAGCGAGGCGGGCCGCCGGGCTCCTGGTGCGCCTGCGCTTCTCCAACGCCCACGCCGACCGGGTGGCGGGGCTGGTGGAGGCGGGGATGGACCCTCCCCTCCCGGATGCGGCGCCGGCCACCCTGCGCCGCTGGCTGTCCCGGGTGGGCCCGGACCGGCTGCCGGACCTGGCGCGCCTCTGGATCGGCCGGGCGCGGCTGGAGGCGGCGCTGGGGGTGGAGCCGGTGGACGCAGCGGGGAGCTGGCGGGCGCTCCGCAGGGAGCTCCGGGGGGGGCCGTCCCTCACGGTAGGGGAGCTGGCCCTGGACGGCCGGGACCTCATCGCCCTGGGGATGACGCCGGGACCCCGCTTCGGCCGCGTGCTGGATGCCCTCCTGGAGCGTGTGCTGGACGACCCTTCCCTGAACGACCCCGACACGCTGGCCCGCCTGGCCCTGGAGTGGGCCCAGGCCCACGCCGGCACGGAGGAGCCATGAGCCCTTCCCCCGATGAGCCCGATCTCTTCGGCGGCACGGACGCGGGCGGGCGGCGGCCGCCGCGGGAGCCCCGGCCGCGCCCGCGTCCCGGAGGCGCCGCGGCCCCGCTGGCGGCCCGCATGCGGCCGCGCACCCTGGAGGAGTTCCGGGGGCAGGAGCAGCTCCTGGGAGCGGGGCGGCCCCTCCGGGTCATGCTGGAGAAGGGCCGCCCCTCCAGCATGATCCTGTGGGGGCCGCCCGGGTCGGGGAAGACCACCCTGGCCCGGATCATCGCCGAGGCCACGGACGCCACCTTCGTGCCCTTCAGCGCGGTCACCGAGGGCATCGGCCGGGTGCGAGAGATCATCGCCGAGGCCGCCCGCCGCCTGGAGGCCACCGGGCGGCGCACGATCCTGTTCTGCGATGAGATCCACCGCTTCAACAAGGCTCAGCAGGACGCCTTCCTCCCCCACGTGGAGGAGGGCACGGTGGTGCTCATCGGCGCCACCACCGAGAACCCCTCCTTCGAGATCGTACGGCCCCTCCTGTCCCGGGCGCCGGTGTTCGTGCTGGAGCCCCTGGGAGAGGACGACCTGGAGGCGATCCTGCGCCAGGCGCTGGAGGACGCCGAGCGGGGGCTGGGGGAGCGGGGCCTCACGGTCGACGATGATGCCGTCCGCTTCCTGGCCGTCTCCGCCGACGGCGACGCCCGGCGGGGGCTGGGGGCGCTGGAGGCCGCGGCGGGGCTGGTGGGTCGGGGCGGCCACGTGGACGTCGAGGTGGCCCGGCAGGCGCTCCAGCACCGCTACGCCGTCTACGACAAGGGGGGCGAGGAGCACTACAACGTCATCAGCGCCCTCCACAAGGCGGTGCGGGGGAGCGACCCGGACGGCGCCCTGTACTGGCTCGCCCGCATGGTGGAGGGCGGCGAGGACCCCCTCTACCTGGCCCGCCGGCTGGTGCGCATGGCGGTGGAGGACATCGGGCTGGCCGACCCCGGAGCCCTGGGCGTGGCCATCGCCGCCCGGGACGCCTACCACTTCCTGGGAAGCCCGGAGGGCGACCTGGCGCTGGCCGAGGCCGCCGTCTACCTGGCCACGGCGCCCAAGTCGAACCGGGTGTACGCCGCCTGGAAGACCGCCGTGGCGAGGGCCCGGGAGACGCCGGCGGAGCCGGTGCCCCTCCATATCCGGAACGCCCCCACCCGGCTCATGAAGGACCTGGGCTACGGGAAGGGCTACCGCTACGACCCGGCGGAGGAGGGGGGCGTGGCGGGCCAGACGTACCTCCCCGCCTCCCTGGAGGGGGAGCGCTTCTACGAGCCCGGCCTCCAGGGGCTCGAGCCCACGCTGCGGGAGCGGCTCGAGGCGTGGGAGGCGCTCCGGCGGGAAGCCCGGGCGCGGCGGGAGCAGGAGGGCGACGAGGGGGGTAGCAGCGCGGGATGACGGCGCCCCCTCCGGGACGCCCCGCGCCCTTCTTCGGGAGGGGCGCCTCCGCTATCGTGAGCGCGAAGGCGCCACGACCCATCCTCGACGGGGGAGAGGCAGCATTCCCACCCAGCTCATCGACATGCGGACGCCCGTGGACCGGGCGGTCCTCGTCGGCGCTCCGCCGAAGCAGCTCGACCCCCGCCTGGCCGAGGAGCACCTGGAGGAGCTGGGCCGTCTCACCGATACGGCGGGTGGCCGCGTGGCGGCGGTGGTCCGGCAGCGGATCGACGCGCCCCACCCCCGCTTCTACGTCGGAGAGGGCAAGGCGGCCGAGCTGCGCGACGTGGTGCGCTCGGCGGAGGCCGACCTCGTCATCATGGACGAGGAGCTGACCCCGGCCCAGGGAAAGAACCTGGAGGACTTCCTGGGCGTGCGGGTCATGGACCGCTCGGAGCTCATCCTGGACATCTTCGCCACCCGGGCCCGCTCCCGGGAGGCGCGCATGCAGGTGGAGCTGGCCCAGCTCGAGTACCTGCTTCCCCGCCTCAAGCGGATGTGGAGCCACCTCTCCCGCATCCGGGGCGGCATCGGATTGCGGGGCCCCGGCGAGACCCAGCTCGAGACGGACCGGCGACTCATCGGCCAGCGCATCGCCGACCTGAAGGGAAAGCTCCGGGATGTGGCCCGCGCCCGGGCGGTGCAGCGCAAGGGCCGCACCGGCCAGTTCCGGGCGGCCCTGGTGGGCTATACCAACGCCGGGAAGTCGTCCCTGCTCCGGGCCCTGTCCGGGGCGGACCTCTTCGTGGAGGACCGGCTCTTCGCCACCCTGGATTCGGCCACCCGCTCGGTGGACCTGGGCGACGGGTACGAGGCCCTGGTGACGGACACGGTGGGCTTCATCAGGAAGCTCCCCCACCACCTTGTGGCGTCGTTCCGCTCCACCCTCGAGGAGGCCCGGGAGGCCGACCTCCTCCTCCACGTGGTGGATGCGGCCCACCCCGACTGGCGCGAGCACGTGCAGGTGGTCCACGAGGTGCTCCAGGACCTGGAGCTGAACGACCGGCCCCAGATCCTCGTGTTCAACAAGGTCGACCGCCTGACCCACGCCGAGGAGGACGCGCTCCGGGAGCGCATCCGGACCTTCCACCCCGACCCGGCCGTGTTCGTCTCCGCCCTGGAGCCCCCGACCCTGGAGGCGCTGCGGGAGACGCTGAAGGCCCGCATGCGCCAGCGGCTCCAGCAGGTGCGGCTCCAGCTCCCGTCCCGGGACGGGGAGACGCTGGCCCGGCTGTACCGGGAGGGGGAGGTTCTGGTGCGGGAGGACCACGGCGGAGACATCGACCTCACCGTGCGCATCCCCGACGCCCTCCTGGGGCAGCTCCGGCAGCGGGACGGGGTGCACATCCTGGACGTCGCCTGATGGACCGCCTCTACTTCGTCGGGCCGGGCCGCACGGGGCTGGCGCTGGGCCACGCCCTGTGGCAGGCCGACACCGTGGAGCGGCTGACCTACTGCGGGCGGCGCCCCGAGCCGCCCAGCCACCCCCTCTTCATCCAGGGGGTGGCGCGCTACGTGTTCGGGCTGGAGCGCCCCGAGCCGGACACCACGGCGGTGTTCCTCACCGTCCCCGACGACGTCCTGCCGGAGATCGCCGTGGCGCTGGCCGGACACGGCGACGCCCCGACGGGGTGCTGCGCTTTCCACTGCTCGGGCGCGCTGTCGGCCGACGTGCTGGCGCCCCTCCACGCCCGGGGGTACCGGGTGGGCTCCATCCATCCCCTCCAGTCGCTGGCCCACCCGGTGTCGGGCGCCGACCGCCTTCCCGGCTCCGGCTTCGCGGTGTCGGGTGAGCACGAGGCCACGGCGCTGGCCCGGCGCATGGTGGCCACGCTCGGCGGCGTGCCCCTCGAGATCCCGGTGAGCCGGCGGCCCCTGTACCACGCCGCGGCCGTGACCGCTTCCAACTACGTCACGGCGCTCGTCGCCATGGCGGGCCGCCTCCTGGTGCAGGCCGGGGTGGCGGAGGACGAGGCGCTGCGGGCCCTGCTCCCCCTTGCCCGGGGGACGCTGGAGAACATCGGCGAGATGGGGGTGCTCCCCTCCCTCACCGGCCCCATCCAGCGGGGCGACGTGGAGACCGTGCGCCTGCACCTGCGGGCGCTGGAGCCCCGGGAGGGGGCCGTGTACGCCGCCATGGGCCGGGAGATGGTGACCCTGGCGTCGGCGTTCGGTCTCCCCGAGGATGTGGCCGATCGCATCCTGGATGCCCTGGAGAACGAGAGCGGCGCACCATGAGGTTCTACGTCAACATCGACCACGTGGCCACGGTCCGGCAGGCTCGCCGCACCGATGAGCCCGACCCCGTGCGGGCCGCCGTCCTGGCCGAGCTGGGCGGCGCCGACGGCATCACCGTGCACCTGCGGGAAGACCGGCGGCACATCCAGGACCGGGACGTCCGACTCCTCATGGAGACCGTGCGCACCGGGGTCAACCTCGAGCTGGCCGCCGCCCCCGACATCGTGGACATCGCGTGCGGCCTGCGACCCATGCAGGCCACCCTGGTGCCCGAGAAGCGGGAGGAGGTGACCACCGAGGGCGGCCTGGACCTGGGCGCGGGGCGCCGGGAAGCCCTGGAGCGGGCGGTGGGGCGCCTCGCCGAGGCGGGCGTGCGCACCTCCCTCTTCATCGACCCCGAAGAGGCGGCCGTCGAGGCGTCGGCCGACATGGGCGTCGACGCCGTGGAGCTCCACACCGGCGAGTACGCCAACGCCGACGCCGGCTGCCGCGCCGACCAGCTCGAGCGCCTGCGCCGGGCCGCCGACCTGGGCCGGAAGCTGGGGCTCGCCGTCCACGCGGGCCACGGCCTCACCTACGAGAACGTGACGCCCGTGGCGGCCATCCCGGCCCTGGAGGAGCTCAACATCGGCCACAGCGTCATCGCCCGGGCGCTGTTCGTCGGATTGGAGCGGGCCGTCCGGGAGATGGGCGACATCCTCCGCAGGGCCCGCGGGGCATGACGCGACCGCTCCCGGCTGCTCCATGAGGCTCGACTGGAAGGCCGTCGTCGGCATCCTCATCACCGTGGGCTCCCTGTGGTGGGTGCTCCACGGCGTGGACTTCGCCGCCGTCTGGGCCGTGGTGAAGGACGCGCGCTGGGGCTACCTCCTGGCCGCGGTTGCGGTGGCCACCTCCGGCTTCCTGTGGCGGGCGCTCCGCTGGAAGGTGCTCCTGGCGCCCGTGAAGCGGGACACCACCCTGCGCTCGCGCTTCGCGGCCGTGAACATCGGCTTCATGGCCAACAACGTACTGCCGGCCCGGGTGGGCGAGTTCGCCCGGGCCTACGCCCTGAGCCGACTGGAGCCCGTGTCGGTGAGCGCCGCCTTCGGCTCCCTGGTGGTGGAACGGTTCCTCGACGGCGTGGTGCTCATGGCGTTCCTCCTGCTGGCGGCCTCGGCGCCGTCGTTTCCGGCGGGGGCCAGCGTGCGCAGCGGACCCATGGGCGAGGCCCTCCAGGGCTTCGCGGTGGTGCTGGTGGTGGGGGTGGCCGCCCTCTTCTTCATGCTCCGCTGGCCCGGGACGTTCATCCGCCTGGTGGAACGGGTGGTGGCCCGCCTCCCGGGCGACTTCGCCCGGCCCCTGGTGGACGCGCTGGAGGCGTTCCTCGAGTCGCTGGAGATCCTGCGGCGTCCGGGGCTCCTCTTCCTGGGCTTCGCCTGGACGGTGGGCTTCTGGGCCTTCAACGCCACGTCGTTCTGGCTGGGCATGGAGGCCTTCGCCATCCACAAGGACTACGTGGCGTCGGTGTTCGTGGAGGCGGTGGTGGCCTTCGGCGTGGCCGTTCCCTCCGCACCCGGCTTCTTCGGCACGTTCCACGCGGCGGCCGATTGGGCCCTGAACGGGGTGTACGGGGTCGAGGCCCCCCGGGCCCTGGCCTTCGCGTTCGGCTACCACCTGGGTGGGTTCATCCCCGTCACCGTGATCGGGCTGTGGTACGCGTGGCGCATGGGTCTCTCCCTCAAGGACGTGGAGCTCTCCGAGTCCCGGGTTGAGAAGGCGGTGGAGCGCACCCACCCCGAGGCGGCCGTGGTGCTGGGCGAGAAGGGCGCCACCTGGCGGGGTGAGCAGCCTCCGGTGGCCCCGGTCGTGATCACCGAGCCTCCCGGAGGGCCGATCGGGGCCGCCCCGGGGGAGGCGCTGGGCGTGGAGGTCGCCGCGCCCGCCAAGGTGAACCTCCTCCTCCGGGTGGGGCCCCTCCGTCCCGACGGCTACCACGACCTGGACACCGTCTTCCAGGCGGTGGACCTGTGCGACCGCGTCCGGGTGTGGCGGGGGCCGCCGGGGGTGACGCTCCAGGTGGAAGGGAGGGACGTGCCCGGTCCCGCCGAGGAGAACCTCGCCGTGCGGGCCGCCCGGGCCTTCGCCGCCGAGGCTGGGGTGGAGCCCGCCTGGCGGGTGGTCCTGGAGAAGCGCATCCCGGCGGGAGCGGGCCTGGGTGGGGGGTCGTCCGACGCGGCCGCCACGCTGCGGGCGCTGGAGCGGCTCGAGGGGGAGCCCCTGGGCGCGCGTCGCCTGTCCGGGGTGGGGCGTCGGCTCGGCGCCGACGTGGCCTTCTTCCTGGAGGGAGCCGCCCGGGCGGCGGCCGCCGGACGGGGCGACGACCTCCGACCCATGGAGCCCCTGCCTGCGGCGGAGCTGGTCCTGGCCCTGCCGGACGTGCACGTGGGCACCGCCGAGGCCTACCGGGCCCTGGACGCCGGGCGCGGGAGGGACGGCGCCGTCCCGACCGGGGCGCCGGAGCGCCCCGGGGACTGGCCCGGCGTGGCCCGGGCGGCCGTGAACGACTTCGAGGCCGTGGTGCCGGCGCGGCACCCCGAGGTGGCCCGGGCGCTGGAGGCCCTGCGGACCACCGGCGCCACCTTCACCCTCCTGGCCGGGAGTGGGGGCGCGTGCTTCGCGGCCTACCCCTCCGCGGACGCCGCCGACCGGGCCGCGGCCCGCGTGCGGGAGGCGCACCCGTGGCTGGAGGTGGTGCGAGCCCGCACCCTGGAGGCGCTCCCGGCCCCCCGGAGCCTGGCCTCGCCGGACGACGGCGACGAAGGGCCGGGCGCCGCCGGGGGTTGAGGGGGGGCGAGCCCGGTCGCTACGATGGACCCGGGCGGGGGAGTTGACCCGTCCCGCCAGCCCCCTGGTGTAAGGGCAGCACAAGGGTCTTTGGAACCCTCGGTCCAGGTTCGAATCCTGGGGGGGCTATCATGCAGGATCTCCTCGCCACCCTCGTCGCCGCCGCCCGCAGCGCCGGGCGCTGGGTCGCCTACCTGGACGACCCCGCCTTCGGTGGCGCCGGGGACGGCGTCACGCTGAACGACGGGCCCTGCCTGGCCGCCCTCGAGTCCATGCCCCCGGAGGGTGGCGTGCTGGTTCTCCGGGGGGGCGGCACCTGGCGCTTCGACCACGTGGACCTGGCCCGGGTGGGCCGGCGGAACGTCACCCTGCTGGCGACGGGCGCCACGCTCCTGAAGGACGCCGCCACGCCCGGGCACATGTTCCAGGACACGGCGGGCACGTCCGACGGCCTGCGCGTGGTGGGCGGCACCTTCGACCTGTCTGCGCCGGCGTTCCGCTACGGCCAGGTGGCCTCCGCCTTCTTCCTGGTGCGGGCCAGTGACCTCACGTTCGTCGACGCGGTCTTCCGCAACGGCATCGAGGAGGGGCTCAAGCTGTACAAGCCCCGGCGCGTCCGGGTGCACCGCTGCCGCTTCGAGCGCCTCGTGAACAACGGGCTCCAGCTCCACGTCCCCGCCGGTGCCGACGGCTACACGGGCGACGGCCCCGACCGGGGCACCTCCGACGTCCAGGTCACGGCGTGCCACTTCCGGGACGTGGACGACGGCCTCCACGGCAACGAGGGGCAGGGGCTCTCCATCTCCGGCGCCCACCCCCGCCTCACCGCCCGGGACGTGCTGGTGAGCCGCTGCACCTTCGACGGCTGCGTGCGGGGTGCGTGGGCGGAGTTCAACGAGCCCGGCAACCCGGGCCTGGAGATCCGCTTCGACGACAACGTCGTGCGGGGCGCCGAGTTCCACGGGCTGGGCCTCGTGGGGGTGCGGGGCGGGGGCCTCCGGGGGAACCAGGTGGAGGACCCGGGCCGTCCCGAGCCGCCGGGGGTGCGGGCCGCCGCCTCCGAGGTGGTGGGGCTCGTCCTGTCGGGATCGCCGGGGACCCGGGGAGAGGACCTGGTGGTGGAAGGGAACCGGGTGCGGGACACCCGTCCCCCCGGCGCGGCCCGCATGGAGTACGGCATCGTGGTGCGGCAGCAGCGCCGCCTCACCCTCCGGGACAACGTGGTGGTGGGCGCCACCGTCCGCCCCCTGGACGTGGACCGGGGCTCGGTGGAGGACTCCACCCTCACGCCGCCCCGCACGGGGCCCGACCCGGCGGGGGAATGACCGGCACGGCCCTCCTCCTTGCGCTCCTCGCGGGCCTTCCCCCCGGTGGCCGGACCGGGCCGCCGGCGGTGCTCCCGCCCGACTCGTCGGACATCCACGACGAGGCCCGGGACGCCCAGGCTCGCTTCGAGCGCCTCCGGCGAGGGTGGCTCCCGGTGGACCGGAGCTGGCCCTCCGGAGGGCCCTGCGACGAGGTGGTGGGGCGGATCTGCCTCCGCTACGACGAGGGCGACGACTGGTACCCCGGCCCCGAAGACCCCCGCGTCACCCGGGCCCGGGATGACCTCCTGACGGTGCTGGCCCGGACGTCCCGGGCGCTGCCCGGCGACGGCTGGATCCTGGGCCAGCGGGTTTTCTACCTGGTCGAGGCGGGCCGCGAGGACGAGGCCGTGAGGGCGGCCTCTGCGTGCGGCGGCGTGGCGCGCTGGTGGTGCGACGCGCTGGAGGGGTACGCCCTCCACGTGGCGGGCCGCTTCCAGGAGGCGGCCGCGGCCTTCCGGGAGGCCCTCGCCGGGATAGCGCCGGATCAGGCCCGGGCATGGCGGGACCCCGACGTGCTGCTGGACGGCGACGGCCACGACGTGCTGGAGCGCGCCGAGGACGAGGGGCGCTGGGACGCGGCGGTGCGGCGCATCTGGGACCTGGGCGACCCCCTCTACCTGGTGGAGGGCAACGACCGATGGACCGCCCACATGGCGCGCCACGTGGTGGACCGGATCCGGGAGCGGGCACGCACCCCATGGACCATCTCCTGGGGCTCGGACATGGCGGAGCTCGACCTGCGCTACGGGTGGGAGGTGGGGTGGGAGCGGCGGGAAGACGACCCCCTCCACCCCCTGGAGCCCCAGGGCGTGGTGGGCCACCACGACCCGGAGGGCCGCTCGTACCTCCCCGAAGGCAGCGCCCTGGAGGACCCGGCGGCGTCCGCGGCCGAGGCGTGGGGCACGGGGCGGCAGGAGGCCCGCTCAACCTACACGCCGGCCTACGCCCCGGTGACGCTGCCCGGGGAGGGCCAGGTCGCGCTCTTCCCCCGGGGCGAGCGCGTGGTGGTGGTGGCCAGCGAGACTCTCCCCGCGGACACCACCTTCCACGGGAAGCACCACCATGCCTTCCGCGACTCGGTGCCGCCCCGCTGGCGCGGCCGGTCCCCCGAGGCGGGCCTCTTCCTGGTGCCGGTGGGCGAGGCCGCCGCCGGCGGCCCGGACCCGGACAGCGGCGGCCCGCCGGGCCTGCGGGCCCGGACCCGCGAAGGCACCGACTCGGCCGCCCTGGTCCTGGGGGCGCCGGCGGGGGCGTACCTTCTCAGCGCCGAGACGTGGAGCCCCGACCTGCGCAGGGCCGGCCGCATCCGCCGGGGGGTGCGGGTCCCGGCCGCTCCGCCCGACGTCCCCACCCTCTCCGACCTGCTCCTCCTGACCGCGGAGGGCCCCGAGGGGGAGTCCCTGGAGGCGGCGGCGGCCCGCGCCCTCCCCAGGGCCTGGCTGCGCTCCGGCGAGCGGGTCGCGGTGGGATGGGAGGTCTACGGGCTGGGGTGGCGCCCCGAGGCTATCGCCTACCGCCTGAGCATCCGGGGCGGTGGCGGGAACCTCCTCCAGAAGGCGGGGCGTCTGCTCGGCCTGGTGGGGGACGACCGCCCCCTGACCCTGGAGTGGCAGGAGGAGGGGCCCGACGCCCCCGGGCCCGTCTTCCGCAGCGTGGCCCTCGACCTCCCGTCCCTGGATCCCGGCCGCTACACCCTCCGCCTCGAGCTCGCCACGAAGGGGAGGAGCCCGCTGGTGAGCGAGCGTCGTCTGGAGATCCGGGCCGCCCCCGCCTCGGGTGGCTGACCCGCTCTCCACCGCGGAAAACCACCTCCCCCACGCGTTGACCCGCCCCAGGCCCGACAATAACTTTGCGGGCTGTTGTTTCCCACGGAAGAAATCAGCGGGGGCGCCGCGCGCTCGGCCGCCGCCGCGCTACCCTGGTACACGTGGACGAAGCCGCTGTCGGAAGAGGGCCCCTCCTCCTCCTCGCGGGCCGGGCCAACCCGCCCCTCGCGGAGGAGGTGGCACAGATCCTCGGGAAGCGCGTGGACAACGCGACCATCCGGGATTTCGCCGACGGCGAGATCTTCGTGCGCATCGACAAGAACGCCCGGGGACGGGACGTGTTCATCGTCCAGCCCACGTGCGCTCCGGCCGCCAACATCCTGGAGCTGCTGCTCCTCATCGACGCGGCCAAGCGGGCGTCGGCGGCCCGGGTCACGGCAGTGGTGCCCTACTTCGGGTACGGACGACAGGACCGGAAGGACCAGCCCCGGGTGGCCATCGGGGCGAAGCTGATGGCCAACCTGATCGTCGCCGCGGGCGCCGACCGGGTGGTGTCCATCGACTTCCATCAGCACCAGATCCAGGGCTTCTTCGACATCCCGGTGGACCACCTGTACGCGGCCCCGGTGATCACGAGGTACTTCCTGGAGAAGGAGCTGACGGACCTGGTGGTGGTGGCGCCCGACGTGGGGTCGGCCAAGATGGCCCGGGGCTTCTCCAAGAGGCTGGGGGCCACCTTCGCCATCATCGACAAGCGGCGTCCCGCTCCCAACGAGAGCGAGGTGCTGAGCGTGGTCGGAGAGGTGGACGGCAAGAACTGCATCCTCACCGACGACATGGTGGACACGGGCGGCACGCTGGCCAATGCCGTCCACGCGCTGAAGGAGCGGGGCGCCAGGGCCGTGTACGCCGCGGCGACCCACGCTCTCCTCTCGGGGCAGGCATCGGAGCGGCTGGCCGCGGCCCCCATGGAGGAGTTCGTGGTGACGAACACCATCCACATTCCGGAGGACAGGCGGTTCGACCGCCTGACCGTGCTCTCGGTGGCGGGGCTCCTGGCCAACGCCATCGAGTACATCCACTCGAACGAGTCGGTGAGCCAGCTCTTCGAGATCCGGCAGAACGACGACTGAGGGACCAGAGACTGACATGAGCACACACGCGACGCTGAACGCCGAGAAGCGCGACGAGCAGGGGAAGGGCGCCGCCCGCAGGATGCGGGCCGAGGGGCGCGTTCCTGCGGTGATCTACGGGAAGGACGAGGAGACGATGATGCTCTCCGTGAGCGCCAAGGAGGCCGAGCAGGTCTTCCAGGCGATCTCGGTGGAGAACACCCTCGTGGACGTGAAGATCAAGGGACAGCGGGGGGCCGTGGCCACGCTGGTGCGCGAGGTCCAGGTCCACCCGTACCGCCCCGAGCTGATCCACATCGACTTCTACCGCATCCAGAAGGACGTGGCGGTGGAGGTCGAGGTGCCCATCCACCTGGTGGGCACCCCCGAGGGCGTGAAGAGCCAGGGCGGTGTCCTGGAGCAGATCGTCCACGAGCTGGCCGTGAAGTGCCTCCCGGACAGCATCCCCGAATCGTTCGAGATCGACGTGACCGGGCTCACGATCGGCGACGCCATCCACGTGTCGGACATCGACACCGCGGAGGGCGTGGAGATGCTCGTCGACGAGGACCAGACGGTGTGCACCGTGGTGACGCCCAGGGTCGTCGAGGTCGAGGGCGAGGAAGAGGAAGAGGCCGAGGCCCTGGCCGGTGTGGCCGAGGGCGAAGAGGAGGCCGGAGAGGGTCCGGCCGAGGCGCCGGGCGTGGCGGAGGCCGAGGAGGAGGGCTGATCCCGACGCCGCAGCCGTGCCGTGCCCAGGGCCGCTGACGCCCCGGTGAAGGTGGTGGTGGGACTCGGCAACCCCGGGTCCGAATACGATGCCACCCGCCACAACGTCGGCTGGTGGATGGTGGACCGGCTCGCCCACGACTGGGGCTTCGGCGCCTTCCGCCGGCAGGGGCCCGCCCTGGTGGCGGAAGGCTCGGCCCGGGGAAGGGACGTGCTCCTCGTGAAGCCCCTCACGTTCATGAACCGGAGCGGCGCGGCGCTGGCGAGCCTGGCCAGGGAGGGTCGGCTGGACGAACCCGCCCGGGACCTCCTCGTGGTGGTCGACGACGCGGCCCTGGAGGTGGGCCGGGTGCGCCTGCGCCCCGGCGGCGGCGCCGGAGGGCACAACGGGCTGCGCTCCGTGGAAGACGTGCTGGGCACGAAGGACTACGCGCGCATGCGCATCGGGGTGGGACGGTGTCCACCCCGGACGGACTTGGCCGACTGGGTCCTGTCCCCCATGCCCGGGGACGACGAGGAGGTCGTGTTGGGGTTGCTGCCGGAGCTCACGAAGGCCATGGAGCTCTGGATCGATGAAGGCGTGGAGGCGGCCATGAACCGCTTCAACCGATGACATGGCGCGGGGCCTCGCCCCGCCGGAGGATGGACTTCCAAGGCAGGGGAAGACGGCGAGCATGACCGATATCGTGGGTGTGACCGGCTGGGCCTGGCTCCTGGGGTTGGTGGG
Organism: uncultured Gemmatimonadales bacterium; assembly: GCA_963720485.1. Taxonomy (GTDB): domain Bacteria; phylum Gemmatimonadota; class Gemmatimonadetes; order Longimicrobiales; family Gaopeijiaceae; genus MFD05684-c1. Next base: position 2,300,909 of record OY970395.1, on the reverse strand, counting down.
GCTGGGCAGCGCCGCGGGGATCTACGGCTACGTGAAGGGGCAGCCCGCCGGCAGCGCCGGCATGCTGGACCTCGCCGAGCAGATCCACGACGGCGCCATGGCGTTCCTGCGCCGTGAATACACCGTGCTGGCCCTCTTCGTGGTCGTGGTGGCCCTCCTCCTGTGGCTCGCCGTGGGCGGCGAGGCTGCCGGCGCCACGGCGCTCGCCTACGTCGGCGGTGCCCTGAGCTCGGTGCTGGCGGGCTTCTTCGGCATGAAGGCCGCCACCCGGGCCAACGTGCGCACCTCGGCCGCAGCCAGCGGGGGGAGCGCCGGAAAGGCGCTGCGCGTGGCCTTCTTCGGCGGCGCGGTGATGGGCCTCTCGGTCGCGGCCCTGGGCCTCCTGGGCCTCGGCGTCCTCTACTGGATCTTCGCCGCCGACGCCATCCCCGGGACGGGTGACCTGCCCTACTTCGCCGAGGTGGTGTCGGGCTTCGCCATGGGCGCCAGCTCCATCGCCCTCTTCGCCCGCGTGGGCGGTGGCATCTATACCAAGGCCGCCGACGTGGGCGCCGACCTGGTGGGGAAGGTCGAGGCCGGCATCCCCGAGGACGACCCCAGGAACCCCGCCACCATCGCCGACAACGTGGGCGACAACGTGGGCGACGTGGCCGGCATGGGCGCCGACATCTTCGAATCGTACGTCGGCTCCATCGTGGCGACCATCGCCATCGGCGCGACCTCGGCCGGCTTCGCGGTCAACGCCGCCGAGGCCGTGGCCCTGCCGATCCTGACGGTCATGGTGGGGCTCCTGGCCTCCCTCGTCGGGATCGCCATGATGAAGGTCCTGGAGCGCACGAACCCCGCGTCGGCGCTCCGCAACGTGACCTTCGTGGCCGCCATCCTCTTCCTGGTGGCCATGTGGTTCGTGGTGCAGGGGCTGGGCTTCCAGGCCGGCGACGCCGACACGGGCCGCGTCTATCCCTCCTGGGGCCCGTGGGCGGCCATCATGTGCGGCACGCTGGTGGGCATCCTGATCGGCCTCGCCACCGAGTACTACACGGCCGCCGGCCCCGTGAGGAAGATCGCCGACTCCAGCCAGACGGGCGCGGCCACCAACATCATCACCGGCCTGGCGGTGGGGATGGAGTCGACGGCCATCCCGCTGCTCCTCATCTGCGTGGCCATCTACACGTCGTTCTACTTCTCCGGGCTGTACGGCATCGGCATCGCCGCGGTGGGAATGCTGGCCACGGTGGGCGTGACCATGTCCGTGGACGCCTACGGGCCCATCGCCGACAACGCGGGCGGCATCAGCGAGATGAGCGGGCTGGGGAAGGAGACTCGGGCCATCACCGACTCCCTGGACGCCATCGGCAACACCACGGCGGCCATCGGGAAGGGCTTCGCCATTGGGTCGGCGGCCCTCACGGCGCTGGCCCTCTTCAGCGCCTACGCGTCGAAGGTCGGCCTCCACGAGACGGGCATCAACCTGATCAACCCCCTGGTGGTGATCGGGCTCTTCCTCGGCGGCACGCTGCCCTTCCTCATCGCGGCCATGACCATGACCGCCGTGGGCCGGGCGGCGGGCGGCATGGTCGACGAGGTGCGGCGGCAGTTCAGGGAGATCCCGGGCCTCATGGAGGGCACGGGCAAGCCGGATTCGGCGCGCTGCGTGGACATCTCCACCCGGGCCGCGCTCCGGGAGATGATCCTGCCCGGCATCACGGCGGTGCTCGCGCCCGTGGTCGTGGGCTACTTCCTGGGTGTGGAGGCGCTGGGCGGGCTCCTGGCGGGCGCCACCGTCACCGGCGTCCTCATGGCCCTCTTCATGGCCAACGCCGGTGGCGCCTGGGACAACGCCAAGAAGTACATCGAGGGCGGCGCCCTCGGGGGGAAGGGATCCGACCCCCACAAGGCCGCGGTGGTGGGCGACACGGTGGGCGACCCGTTCAAGGACACATCGGGCCCGTCCATGAACATCCTCATCAAGCTGATGAGCGTGGTGTCGCTGGTGCTGGCCCCGTGGTTCGCCCGGGTCCACCACATCTCCACCGGAGGCACGGTGTCCTCGCTCATCCAGGCGCTACGGCACCTCTTCGGCTGAGGCTGGGAGCATGGCCACCGACCCTTCCTTCGACGGAGCCCTGGCCTTCGCCCGGGACCTCATCCGGATTCCCTCGCCGCCCGGCGCCGAAGCGGACGTGGCGGAGCGGGTGCGGCGGGAGCTCGAGACGCTGGCCTTCGAAGACGTGCACGCGGACGCCGCCGGGAACGTCCTCGGCCGCATCCCCGGCTCCGGCGCAGGGCCCAGCGTGATGCTCTCCTGCCACCTGGACGTGGTGGCCGAGGGTGACCCCGCCCAGTGGGAGCACCCCCCCTTCGAAGCGGTGGTCGAGGGCGGCTTCCTCCACGGCCGGGGGGCCATGGACATCAAGGGCCCCCTGGCCCTCCAGACCCACGCCGCAGCGGCGCTCCGGGGGCGGGCCCCGGGCGACGTGTGGGTGGCCCACACCGTCCTGGAGGAGCGGGGCGGACTGGGCATGCAGCACCTCCTGGACGCGGGCGACGTGAAGCCCGACGCCGTGATCATCGGGGAGTCCACCCACGGCGACGTGTGCATCGGGCACCGGGGGCGGGGCGAGGTGGAGATCGTCCTCCACGGTCTCGCGGGCCACGCCAGCGCACCCGCCCGTGCCCTGAACGCCCTGAGCCTGCTCCCGGCGGTGCTGGAGGCGGTGTTCTGGGAGCTCCGGGGCGACCAGCCCGTGGACGACGTTCTGGGCGCGGCGACCGTGACCCCCACCTCCGTCGAGGTGGAGCCGTCCAGCCGAAACGTCATCCCCGACCAGGTGGTGGTGGCGCTCGACTGGCGCATCCTCCCGGGAATGGACGACGAGTCGCTGGTGGCCCGGGTGCGTGAGGTGGTGGACGCCCGCCTGCCCGAGCTTCCCGAAGGCTACGGTGTGGAGGTGCGCATGGCCCGGGAGGCCCAGCGCACGTATACCGGTCTGGAGCGGGAGCGGGGGCTCCTCACCCCCGGCTTCCTCATGGACCCGGACGCGCCGGTGGTGCGGGCGGCCGCCGCGGCGGTGGGGAACCGGGAGGGCGGCGGCCCCGCCCGGGTGCGCCCCTGGGCGTTCGCCACGGACGGCGGGTGGACCTGCGGCGTCCACGGCATCCCCACCGTGGGCTTCGCCCCCGGGGAGGAGCGCTACGCCCACACCAACCGGGAGCGCCTGGAGCTGGACGAGGCCCGTTGGGCCTACGACCGCTACCCCGGGCTGGTCCTGGCCATGCAGGAGGCCCTGGGGCGGTAACGGCCGGCGGTGCGGCTAGCTCCCGTTGCCTCCCGGCGCGCCTCCCCCCAGAGGCGGGGGCGTGGCGGGCGTGCCCACCACGGGCGTGACCCTCGACCGCGGCGAGGGGGCCCCCGTATCCCCCGGTGACCCGGTGGTGGCGAGCCCCGGGGCGGGGTGGGTGCTCCGGGCGGTGCGGTTGGCCGCCTTCAGCACCTCCTCCAGGTCGAGCCCCAGCGCCGCGGCCAGCGATTCCACGGTGGACAGGGCCCCTCGTACGCGCTGGTTCAACGCGCTCGCCACGCCGTTGCCGTTCCCGCCGTCCATGACCACCACCCGGTCGATGTCCACGCCCTTCACGGCCTCCACGGCCGTGTCCAGGAGACCGGGGAGCTTGTCGGCCAGGAACACGGCGAAGGCCTCCTCGCCGCCGTCCTTGAGCTCGGCGTAGAGCCGCCGGAGCACTTCCGCCCGGGCCTTGCCGCTCTCCAGGATGGGCGCGGCCTCCCCCGCGGCCCTGGCCCGGGCGGCCTCCCGGGCGGCGTTGGCCGGCTCCACCACGTCGGCCCGCAGGCGCGCCTGCTCCCGCTCCACGCGCTTGAGCTCCATCTCCCGCTGGGCCTCCACCTCCGCCTGCTCGGCCTTCACCCGCGCCGTGCGCTCGGCGCTGTCCCCCTCCTGGTCGAGCTGGGCCTGGCGCACCCGGAGCTGGTTCTTGGCCTCGGCGATGTCGATGTTCGCCCGGGCCTGGATGACCTCGGCGCGCTTGAGCGCCTCGGCCTGGGCCTGGCGCGTGTCGGCGTCGGCGTTGGCCTCGGCGATCTCGGCGTCCCGCACCGCCTCGGCGGCCTTCTTGCGGCCGATGGCCTCCAGGTAGCCCCGCTCGTCGCTCACGTTCTGGATCTTGAGCACGTCCAGATGGAAGCCGAGGGCCGCCAGGTCCTCCCCCGCGTCTTCGGCCAGCGCCTTGGCGAAGCCGAGCCGGTCCTCGTTCACCTCCTCCGGCGTGAGGGTGGCCAGCACGCCCCGCAGGTTCCCCATGAGGGTGTCCTTGGCGAGTTGGCGGATCTCGTCCTCGGTCTTCCCCAGGAGCCGCTCCACGGCGTTGTTGAACACCGACTCGGGGGTGGAGGCCAGCTTCACGTTGGCGATGGCCTCCACCTTGAGCGGGATGTTCCCCTTGGAGAACGCGTTGTTCACCACGATCTCGATGGGGAAGGTCTCCAGGTTCATCTGCTGGACGGTCTCGATGATGGGGATGCGCAGCGTCCGTCCCCCGATCACCGAGCGGTAGCCCACACGGCTGCCGTCCTCCAGCGTCCGGTTCCGCCCCGTGAGGACGGCGGCCCGGTTGGGCGGCACGATGACGATGAGGGCCCGCACCGTCGCCACCGCCACGAACGCGGCGATGAGGATGACGGCGGCCAGGGCGACCGGAGCCGCGACGAAGTCCTGCATGACGTCCTCCAGGGCGGCGTCGCCGCCCGGTCAGGGTTCCAGGGCCAGATCCTTCTCCAGGGGTGTGACGCGGGCGATGCCGTCCCGCATCTCCACCACGACGACGCTGCTCCATGTCGCCGTGTCTGCGCCGGCGTCGCCCTGGGGGAGGGCCCGCAGCGTGTAGCGCCGGGCTCCCCGCTCCACGGTGATGGCGCCGGGGGCGCCGCCGCTCAGGGGAACGGTCACGCGCGCCGCCAGCCCCACGAAGCCGGCGTCGCCCAGCAGCGCGCCGCTCTCGGTGGCCTTGAGCCAACCGAAGAGGAGCACCACCAGCGCGCCCGCGAGGGCGCCTCCCGCCAGGGCGAAGCCCAGCCGGACGGTGGGGTGGAGCCCGGGGGTGAGCCGCTCCAGCGCCAGGCCGACCCCTCCGAAGCCGAAGAGGGCGTAGGTCGCCGCCCGCAGCGAGAAGACGCGGGAGGACGTTCCTCCGTCGTGCTCGGCGGCGCCGTGGCCGAGGTCTCCACCCGCGTCACTGTGGAAGCCCACGTCGGCGTGGTCCCCCAGGTCTCCCAGGAGGGAGAAGGCGAGGAAGCCACCGCCGAGCACGAGGCTGAACAGGTAGAGCGACAGCACCATCACCTCCCGGGCGGCGGTATCGCGGACGCGTTGGACGGGGATGGAGCGTGGGGGGAGGAGGGCAACGTACCCCTTCCTCCGGCGTTCCCGCCAGGCACCCGCACACCCCTCGTACGGAAGCCGCTCCCGGGCCCTTCGAAGGGCGTGGGCGAATTGACCGGACGCCGCGCCACGGTTAGGGTTCCACGCACCGGGCGCGCTCCCTTCGAGGGCGCGCCTTTTCCATGCGGGTAGGACGCGGAAGGCCATGCTGAGAGTCGGAATCGTCGGGCTCCCCAACGTGGGGAAGTCGTCGCTGTTCAACGCCCTCACGGCGGCGGGGGCACCCTCCGAGAACTACCCGTTCTGCACCGTGGACCCGAACGTGGGCACGGTGGAGGTGCCGGATCCGCGACTGGACCGGCTGCACGCCCTGAGCGAGTCGCGCTCCAGGGTCCCCACCGTGATCCAGTTCGTGGACATCGCCGGCCTCGTGAAGGGCGCCTCGGAGGGGGAGGGGCTGGGCAACCAGTTCCTGGGCAACATCCGTGAGGTGGACGCCATCGCCCACGTGCTGCGCTGCTTCGACGACCCCGACGTGACCCACGTCCTGGGGAGCGTGGACCCGGTCCGGGACCGGGACATCGTGGAGACGGAGCTGGCGCTGTCCGACCTGGACATGGTGGAGCGCCGCCTGGACCGGGTGCAGAAGAAGGCCAAGAGCGGCGAGAAGGACGCCCTCCGGGAGGCCGCGGTCCTGGAGAAGGTCCACGCCGTGCTGGCCGAAGGGAGGCCGGTGCGCTCCCTCCACCTGGAGGCCGAGGAGCGGACGCTCCTCAAGAGCTTCCAGCTCCTCACCGCCAAGCCGGTCCTGTACGTGGCCAACGTGGGCGAGGGGGATCTGCCGGAGGGCGACAACGCCTGGGTGGGCGCGCTGCGCGATGCCGTGGCCGCCGACGACGCCGAGGCCCGCTCCGAGGAGGGGGTGGTGGTGATCTGCTCGGCGCTGGAGGCGGAGCTGGCCGAGCTGGACGCGGAGGAGCGCCAGGCGTTCCTGGAGGAGCTGGGGCTGGAGGAGCGGGGGCTGGACCGCCTCATCCGGGCCGCCTACGACCTCCTGGGCCTCCTCACCTTCTTCACCACCGGCGAGAAGGAGTCCCGGGCCTGGACCGTGCGCCGGGGTGCCCACGCCCCCGAAGCCGCCGGCACCATCCACTCCGACTTCGAGCGGGGCTTCATCCGGGCCGAGACCATCGGCTACGGCGAGCTGCTCGAGTTGGGCTCGTACAAGGCCGCCCGGGACCGGGGCCTCATCCGCTCCGAGGGGAAGGAGTACGAGGTGCGGGACGGCGACGTGATGGTGTTCCGCTTCAACGTGTAGGGAACCCGCCCCTTCGGCCACAGCGACCGGTCATGTTGGCCGAATCCGACAGCATGGCGGGCCGTCCATCCTGTGTCTAGAATTGCCTAAGACGTTGATGGGCAATTAGTTAAGAGGTATTGCGCAGCGCGGCATCGACATTGCCTTCTACCCCGCACGAACGCTTCCAGCGGGGGGATCAAATGGAAATGCCCAGCGGCTCGTTGAGCCTGCCCGACAGCCTGTGGAGCGCCCGGGCCACGAGCTCCTTGCCCGTTCCCGACTCGCCGGTGATGAGGACGGAGGCGTCGGAGGGTGCAGACGATCCCGGTCCACCGGCTTCTCCACGAAGTCGTAGGCGCCGAGCTTCATCGCCCGGGTGGCCGTGGAGATGCTACCGCTCCCCGAGACGAACACCACCTGGGGGCGGGTCGGGTCTCCCGCCACCGCCTGCAGCACCTCGAGCCCGTCCAGGCCCGGCATGCTCACGTCGAGGAGGGCGCGACGTCGAACACCTGCTCGCGCAGCGCCGACAGGGCGGAGCGGCCGTCGGGCACGGTGGTCACACGGTGTCGGACGCCGTCGGCGCTCTGGAGGATGTGCTGGATGAGCACACGCTCGCTCTCGTCGTCGTCGGCGACCAGGACGGAGACGACGGGCCGGCTGGGGGTTGGCATGGAGAAGTCTTGCAGCCCCGGGGCGGGAGCCGCGAGGAAGAGGCGCGAGCAGGACGCCGCCCGCTCCCTCCCCAGCGCCCCGGACCGGAAGCGCCCGCGCACGTGGGCCCCCGTCGCGGTGTCCGCCGGCACGGGCGCGGCGGGTTCACCCTGGTGGAGCTCCTGATCACCATGGTGATCCTCGGGATCCTGGCCGGGATCGCCGTCCAGAACATGGACGCCCGCAAGGCGGCCTACCTCGCCATGCTCAAGTCGGACCTCCGCAACCTGGTCTACTCCCAGGAGGTGTACTTCATCGAGCACGGGCAGTACGCGCCCACCTACCCCCTTCTCGACTATACGAAGAGCCCCCAGGTGATCGTGAACATGGTCTCCGGGCCCTCCGGCTACACCATCCGGGTGATGCACCAGACCCTGACGAACTACCGGTGCGCGATCTTCGTCGGGGACATCCAACCCATCTTCCCTCCCGCCGTGGAAGAAGGGAAGATGGCGTGCGAGCCGAAGGGCCACGGCGGAGGCGGGGGTGGCGGAGGCTCCCCCGGGAACGGAGGCGGGAACGGGAAGGGGAACGCACCATGACACCAGGGCCCACCAAGAGGGAGGTCTCCGCGATTCGGAGGAAGCCGATGCCACAGCAGCAGAGCACCCGCCGGCGGCTCGCCGCCCGCCTGCCCACGGCGAGCGCGATATTGGGCATGGGCTTCGTCTTCGGGAGCCTGGTCTTCTACTTCAGCAGCAGCTACGTGTGGAGCGTGGTCGGCGTGACGATCGGGATCGCCTTCCTGCTCCTGGGCATCTGGTACGCCGCCCACCCCTTCGTGGTCAACGAGCGCACCAACCTCCAGCTCCGGGGCGTGGTGAGGGAGTTCATCGGAATGGTCCGGGAGCTCCACTGGGCCACGGTGGAGGGGGACGAGGTCGCTGTGGAGAGGCTCCGGGGGGAGATGAAGGAGGCGGTGGACCGGATGGTGGCGGCGAGCTGGGAGGCCCATCCCCGCCCCTCGGACGGAAACGCGGCCAGGGGCTGAAGCTACCCCGCCCCCACCTCCTCCACCGCCCCGGCCGGCGCTTCCTGGGGGCCGGGTGCTTCCGGTCCCCCCAGGGGTAGACGGATCCGGAAGCTTGCCCCCCGCCCAGGCTCGTCCACCAGCGTGATCTCGCCGGCGTGGGCCTCCACGATCTCCCGGGCGATCGCCAGCCCCAGGCCCGAGCCCAGGTCCCGGTCCGCACGCTCCGCCTGGACGTACTTGTCGAACACCTGCTCCCGCTTCTCCGGGGGGATTCCGGGTCCCGAATCCGACACCTCCAGGAGCAGCGCCTCCTCGTCACTCCGGCTGACCACGCGGATGTCGCCCCCCTCGGGGGTGTACTTGAGGGCGTTGGAGAGGAGGTTGCCCAGCACCTCGTCCCGGATGACGTCGGCGTCGAGGACGGCGGTGTCGGGTGTGGAGGGGTCCGCCTCCACCGTGAGCTCCACCCCCTTCCGCCGCGCCAGGACGCCGAAGGAGCGCTCCACCGCCGCGAGAAGGTCCCGGGGCGACGTGGCCTCGGGGTGGACTGGGTACGCCCCGGCCTCGAGCCGGCTGATCTGGAGGAGGCGGTCCACCAGGCGCGTGAGGTTCCGGGTCTGCTCCTCCACGGTCCGGAGCACGTCCCGCTGCTCCTGGGGGACGGGGCCCAGCGTTCCGTCGGCCATGAGGGCGGCGTAGCCCTGGATCACGTTGATGGGGTTCTTGAGCTCGTGGGTCGCCACGCCGGCGAACTCGGCCTTCATGCGGTCCAGCTTGGCCAGTCGGGCCGTCATCCACCGGAAGGAGCGGGCCAGGTCACCGATCTCGTCCTCCCGCTCGTAGGGGAGGTCGGGGGGAGATTGGAAGCTCCCCTCGCCCACGTCCGCCATGCCGTCCCTGAGCCGCTGGAGCGGACGCACCAGGGCGCCGGTGCTCCACAGCGCCATGATGGCCGCCAGGAGGAGAGCGCCCCCCACCCCCGCCCACGTGGTCCACGCCGCGCCGGCGCTGATCTCCCGCGCCCGGCGGAAGTCCGCCTGGCTGCGCCGGTCCACCGTCTCCCCCACCCGGTTGAGGAGCTGGGTGGCCACCGTGATGCGGGCCATGAGGTCGTCGAAGGCGCCGCCCGACGCCTCTTGCAGCCGTCCGGCCTCCACCAGGCGCGTTAGGGTGTCGGCGCTGGCCTCCATCCCGGTGACCACCCCCCTCAGGGAGTCGGCCGCCTCCCCGTAGCCGAAGTCGGTCAGGCGGGGGAGCTCGGCCTCCAGGCTGTCCAGGGCGCGCCAGGTGGAGGCCCTGAGCGCCGAGTCGGGGGCGGCCACGTAGCTCCGGGCGAAGCGGTCCAGGTCGGACAGGCGGGCCTGGAAGCGGCCCAGCGCCAACGTGGCGCCGGCGTGCCGTGCCCGCCCCTCCACGGCCAGGTCCCGGAGCTGGGCGAGCTGAAACGCCGCGTACCCCGCCGGCACCAGGAGCAGGGCGGCCAGCGCCAGGAAGGTCAGGAGGAGCCGCCCGCGGACCGAGAGGGAGGGGTTGGCCATGCCGGCGTCAGCGCCTGCCGCCCTTGCGGAGCAGCCGGCGGATGCGGGCCAGCTCGGCCTCCAGCGCCTTCACGCGGTCCTGCAGCTGGCTCACCTCCTTCTCGTTGGACACGTCGCCCCCGGCGCTCGCTGCATCCACCGCCTCCCCGGCCGAGCGCAGCAGCGCGTCCATGGAGTCGGCGCGGGACCGCTCCCGCTCCAGCGCCTCCGCCAGGGGGGTGCCGGGGAAGGAGGGCAGGGGGCGGGCGGCGGTGGGTGTCGGGGGCTCCCCGCACGCCGAGAAGCGGTTGGAGACCGCCGGGGCGGCCCTGGGGATCGGAGGACGGGCGTCTTCGGCGTCCCGCACCCGGCTGGCGGGGAGGCGGGCTCCCTCGTCCAGCGCCGCGAGGTAGAGCCCGCGGGCCAACGCCAGCCGCACCGCGTCCACGTCGGGGAGCTGGATCACGTGGCCGGCATAGCCGGCGGCCCGGGACGGATCACGTCCCGGGTTCCCGGGGTCCAGGGCCGCCGTGGAGAGCAGCAGGAGGGCGTCGACCCCGGACAGGCCGCTCTCGCAGCGGCCGGCCACCTCGTGGAGCGCACTCTCGGCTTCCCCCCACCGGCCGGCCTCCAGCGCCACGACGCCCCGGCTGAGGGGGTCGGGCGCGGGGGGCTCCGCCCGGACCGTGGCGCATGCCAGGGTCAACAGGGGAAGGGCCAGCGGGACCAGCCTCCTCACCATGGTGGCCGTTCCTGTCGGGAGGATGTGGACGAGATCGAGAGCCGTCGTGGTGGCTCCCGTTCAAGGGCCGTGCCGCGACGGCGACGACGGCTGTACTCGAACCCCCGGGGGGTTCCGGACGACGGGGAGAGCCCCTATGTTCCTGGCCTCACATCATCCCGCTCCGTCGTGCCCGGTCCTGCGCAGGGACGGGTGGGTGACGGGGCCCGTACCGAAACGGACCGAGGGATCGCCATGCGGCTCTACGAAGTCGTCTACATCTTCGACGCCGCCCTCGACGAGGGCGCCATCGACAAGAAGCTGGAGAGGTTCCATGGCCTGGCCACCGCGGACGGTGGCGAGGTGGTGGCCGTGGACCACTGGGGCAACCGCCAGCTCGCCTACCCCATCCGCGGCAGCAAGACCGGCTACTACGTCGTGGCCCAGGTCAACGCCGAAGCCACGAGCCTCGTGGAGTTCGAGCGCATCCTCAAGCTCGACGACGAGCTGCTCCGCTACCTGCTGGTGCTCAACGAGGGGGAGCCTACCAATGGGCTCTCCATCATGGCCGAGCGCCCTCCCCGTCCCGAGGGCGAGGAGGACGACGACGACGACGAAGACGAAGACGAGGACGAAGACGAGGACGACGACGCGGAGAGCCCGCCGGAGTTCTCGGGGGGCCGCGGACGCCGCCGCCGCCACGAGGGGCCGGCCATCGAGCTGCTCAACTACAAGGACGTGAGCACGCTCTCCAAGTTCCTCACCGAGCAGGGGAAGATCCTGCCCAAGCGCACCACCAAGGTCAACGCGCGCTTCCAGCGCCAGCTCGGCTCGGCGGTGAAGCGGGCGCGCTACCTGGCGCTCATCCCCTACGTTCGCGACCACGAGGTCTGAGGGCCCTGGACGGCCGGACGTGAGCTCTCCCGAGCACGGCGCGGGCGAGTTCGGCTCTCCCGACGGCAGCGGCGGGGCGGCGGAACCCCGGAGCCAGAGCTGGATCCGGGTCCTGCTCCTCTTCGTCCTGACGCTGGCCCTCTCGGTGGTCCAGCCGTCGGTGCTGGTGGGGATCCCCTTCGTACTGCTGGTGGCGGGGCTTCCGGTGCGGGAGCGGGCCGCCTACCTGTGGGCGGCGCTGGCCGTGTTCCTCGTGGCGACGGGCGCTGGCCAGGGCGGCCTCTGGTACGCCGAGCGGGGCTGGGGTGTGCTCGTGGGTGGATGGTTCCTGGCCCTGACGCTCCGCTGGCCCGACGAGGGCTTCGTAGCCCGGGCCCTGGGATCGGTGGCCGGGGCCACGGCGGTGGCCGCGACCATCCTGGGCGTGCGCCCCGGATCGTGGAGCACGCTGGACTGGAGCATGGCCCAGCGCCTGCGCACGGGCGTGGAGACGGCGCTGGACGCCATCCGCGCCGTCCGGGGGGAGGGACAGGCGCTCTCCCCGGGGGTGGTCTCCACCATCTACCGCACCGTCGAGGCCCAGGCGAGGGTCTTCCCGGCCATGCTGGGGTTGGCCTCCATGGCGGCGTTGGGCGTGGCGTGGTGGCTGTACGTGCGGCTGGCCCACGGCTCCGATCGGGGGCTCGGCCGGCTCAGGGAGTTCCGCTTCAACGATCACCTCGTGTGGCTCTTCATCGGCGGCCTGGTGCTGCTGGTGGCGGGCGGGCACGGCGGCCCGGCCCGGGTGGGCGCCAACGCGGTGGTGTTCATGGGAGCCCTGTACGCGCTCCGGGGAGCGGCGGTGGTGGTGTTCATGGGGGGCGGGGTGTCGGCGCTGGGCGCCTTCCTGCTGGCGCTGGGGATGCTCTTCCTGGCGCCCGTGCTGCTGGCCGGCGCCGTGATGATCGGGTTGGGTGACACGTGGTTGGACATCCGGCGGCGCATCCGTCAGGCGGCCGCCTGAGGCGAGGCATCGGGACCAAGGAGAGAGCAATGACGAAGGTGATTCTGAAGGAAGACATGGAGAACCTGGGCACGTCCGGCGACGTCGTGGACGTGAAGCCGGGCTACGCCCGCAACTACCTCATCCCCCAGGGGTTCGCCTACGAGGCCAGCGAGGCCAACGTGAGGCGGCTCGAGGCCGAGAAGGCGAAGGCGGAGGAGCGGGCGCGCCGGGACTACCTCGAGGCACGCCGGCGGGCGTCCCAGCTCGAGGGCGTCAGCCTGACCTTCCATGCCCGCGCCGGCGAGGAGGGCAAGCTCTTCGGCTCGGTCACCAACGGCGACATCACCGACCGGCTGAACGCCCTGGAGCTGGACTTCGAGGTGGACCGCCGCCAAGTGGACCTGGAGGAGCCGCTGAAGCAGCTCGGCGCCTTCATGGTGCCCGTGCGCCTCTTCAGCGAGGTGGTCGTGGAGGTCGAGGTGAAGGTGGAGCGGGAGGAGGGCTAGCCCGGCATGCAGCCGACCAGCGAGACCACGGGCTTCGAGCTTCCCGCGGAGGTGCGCCGCGCCGCCGAGCTGGCGGCCGAACGCAAGGCCTCCGACGTGGTGGCCCTGGACCTGCGGGGCATCTCCAGCGCCACCGACTTCTTCCTCATCGGCACCGGGAACTCGGACATCCAGGTCCGGGCCATCAGCGACCACATCCTGGAGGAGCTCAAGAAGGAAGGGCTTCGCCCGGGCCACGTGGAGGGCATGGAGGGCGGGCGTTGGGTCCTGCTGGACTACATCGACTTCGTCGTGCACGTCTTCCATCCCCAGGCGCGGGACTTCTACCAGCTCGAGGCGCTGTGGGGGGACGCTCCCCGCCAGGAGTTGGAGGATTCCGGCCCGGCCGGCGAAGCCTGAGGGCGGGCCGATTGCCGGAGGTGCCCCCTGCAGGTACCTTTCTCCGCCCCGTCTCCGTAGGCTGAACCAGCCGCCGAACCAGCACCGGATGCGCCCATGAGCCGGGAACTCCCCGAGTGGCAGCCGTTCGACCCTGCATCCCCTCCCGTCCCCGACATCCGAGCTTCTTCCGACCCCTCCGACGGTGGCGCGGTCATCGTGCTGCTCGAGAGCCCGGAGAGCCGTGAGCGAGGGTGGGCGGCCCGGGCTGCGGCCGCCCTGGCCGGTGGTCTCGCCGACCAGGGCCGGCGGGTATTCCTCGCCGACGTGGCGCTGGAGCGCCCCACGCTCCACCACGTGGTGGGGGTCGAGAACGGCGAGGGCGTGAGCGACGCGTTCCTCTACGGCGCCTCCGTCCAGCGCATCGCCCGGCCGGTGGCCGACGGACGCTACTTCTTCGCTTCGGCGGGGACGGTGGTGGCCGACGGCAAGGCCGTGGCCAGCAGCCCCCGCTGGGAGCCGATCCTCGAGGGCTTCCGCACCGCCCGAGCCGACGTCGTGCTCCTTGTGCCGGCCGGGCAGGCCGGCGTGCCGCAACTCCTGGAGCGGGCGACCGACGTGGTCCTCCTGGCTTCTCCCGCCGAGGTGGAAGGCCTGGCGGTGGAGGGGCTGGAGGCCCGGGTGAGGGCCGTGCTGGGGCCGCCGCGGGGGAGCGGTGCGGCGCCCGCCGCTCCCGGGGAGGATGCCGCGGCGGCCCCGTTCCCCGCTCCTCCCCCGGCCGGGGCTGTGCCCGACGCCGTTCCCGGAGCGGGGGAAGTGGCGCCGGCCCCGCGGATGACCTCCGAAGAGCCGCCCCCGTTCCCCCGGCGCGTGCCTCCCCGATCCGGAGCGTCCCGGCGGCCCCGGACGGCCCTTCTCCTGGTGATCCTCCTCCTGGTGCTGGCGGCCGCGGCGGTCGCCTGGTGGTTCGGCCTGCTGAAGATCCCGGGGCTCCAGGCCCCTCCCACCGCCACCGCGACTGCGGCGCCGGCGCCGGCCGATGTACGGCCGGCCCCCACCGCCGCGCCGGCCGCACCGGTCCTGGCGAGCTCCCTGGCGCTGGGCGCCTTCCAGGACCAGGCTCTGGCGCGGCGCCAGCGGGACGGCCTCCGCACCCTGCGCCCCGACCTCCTCTTCGTCCTGGCCCCCGTGGAGGTGGGAGGTACGGTCTACCAGCGGCTGCTGGTGGGTCCGGCTTTGGACTCGGCCGGCACCCTCGCCCTTCGTGCGTCCCTCGCCGCCACGCTTCCCCGCGAGGATGCGTCCCGCTGGGTGGTGCGCCCGACGCCGCTGGCGTGGGCCCTCGGCGAAGCCGGCGACACCGCCGAGGCGCGCCGCCGGGTGGAAGCCCTGGACGCCCGGGACGTTCCTGCCTACGCGCTGGAGGTCCCGGCACCGGGGGGCGGCCGGCGCTACCGCCTGTACGCCGGCGCGTACGCCGACACCGCGGAGGCCGCCTGGCTGGGGCGCTTCCTGACCGACGAGGGCGTGGCCGACGCCGTCCTCACGGAGCGCGCCGGCCTTCCCGCCCCTGACGCCGCATCCGGGGTCTCCAAGCCGCCTGCATGAAGCTCCGCACCCTCCGCGTCCACGGATTCAAGTCCTTCGCCGACGCCACGGAGATCCAGTTCCACGACGGCATCACGGCCGTGGTGGGCCCCAACGGCTGCGGCAAGTCCAACATCAGCGATGCCGTTCGCTGGGTGCTGGGCGAGCAGCGGCCCACCGCCATCCGGGGCGCCAAGATGGAGGAGGCCATCTTCCAGGGCTCCGTGCAGCGGCGGCCGGTGAACCGGGGCTCCGTCACCATGGTCGTGACCAACGACGACGGCGCCCTTCCCGTCCCCTTCGAGGAGGTGGAGATCGGCCGCGTCGTCTACCGGGACGGTGGCAGCGACTACTCCATCAACCGCTCCGTCTGCCGTCTCAAGGACGTGGTGGACCTCACCCGGGACACGGGGCTGGGCGCCAACGCCTACAACGTCATCGAGAACAAGATGATCGACGCCATCCTCTCGGATCGGGCCGAGGAGCGGCGGGCCCTGTTCGAGGAGGCGTCGGGCATTGGCAAGTACAAGGACCGCCGCAAGGCGGCCCAGCGCCGCCTGGAGCGGGCCGAGCAGGACCTCCAGCGCCTGGAGGACGTCATCGCCGAGGTGCAGACGAAGGTGCGCTCCCTGGCCCGCCAGAAGGGCAGGGCCGAGCGCTACCTGGAGCTGCGGGCCCGGCGCCTCGACGTGGAGGTGGCGGTTGTACGCCACCAGCTCGACACGCTGGGACGGCGCCTCTCCGAGCTGGAGGGGGAGCTGGAGGGGGACCGGGCCACCGGGCAGGGCATGGTGGCGGAGGTCCATGAGAGCGAGACCCGCGTCGAGTCCCTGCGCATCCAACAGGTGGAGGCGGAGAAGGCCCGCACCGCCGCCGCCGGCCGGCTGGACGAGGTGCGGGGCGAGCTGGCCCGCTGGGAGCGGGACCTGGCCGTGGCCGACGAGCGGGCGGCCTACGCCCAGAGCCGCCTCGGCCGCATCGGTGAGGAGCGCGACGAGGCCCGGGAGCGCTCCACCCGGGTGGGGGCGGAGCGGGCCACGCTGGAGAGCGACCAGGAGGGGCTCACCGTCGAGGCGGCCGAGGCCGGCCGGGAGCTGCAAGCCCGGCAGGAGGCCGCGGCCGAGGTGCGCCGGAGGCTGCTCGAGGCGCGCCAGGCCCTGGAGGCGGTGGAGGGGCGCGAGCGGGAGATCGCCCGCCGGGGCGCCCAGCTCGAAGGGGACGCCGAGGCCGCCCAGGCCCAGGCCGCCGAGCTGGAACGGCGCCAGCAACGCCTCGCCCAGGAGCTGGAGGCCGCCACCAGCGAAGTGAGCGAGCTGGAGGGGCAGGGCGACCTCTTCTCCTCCCGGCTCGAGGAGCTGGAAGCGGGGGTGGCCCGCGGCCGGGCCGGTGTGGAGG
The DNA here is from genome assembly GCA_963720485.1 of uncultured Gemmatimonadales bacterium. Classification (GTDB taxonomy): domain Bacteria; phylum Gemmatimonadota; class Gemmatimonadetes; order Longimicrobiales; family Gaopeijiaceae; genus MFD05684-c1. The sequence continues at coordinate 2,284,543 of OY970395.1, read as the reverse complement.
CAGCGGCGGCGGCGGTGGAGGCGGCCCGGGCCGCCCTGGAGGAGGCCCGCTCGACCGAGGTGACCGCCGCGGACCGGGCCGGCTCCCTGGAGGCGCGCCGGGAGGCCCTGGCGGCGATGGAGCGGGACCGGGAGGGGATGGAGCCCGCCGTGAAGGCCGCCCTGGAGCGGGGCGACGACGCCGTCCTGGGCACACTCGTGGATTTCGTGAAGGCCCCCGAGGCCCTGGCCCGGGCGGTGGAGGCGTGGCTCGGGCCCCTGGCCCGGGGGCTCGTGGTCCGGGACCGGGCCGCCGCTGAGTCCCTGCGAGCATGGTTCACCGGGTCGTGGGAGCGGGGTGGGGGGCTGGTGGTCCTTCCCCTGGACGCGGCGCCGCCGGCCCGCGACGGGGGCACGCTGCTGGAGCGAGTCGAGGCCGTGGGGGCGGGAGCCCCCTGGGTGCGGGCCCTCCTCGGCCACGTCGCGGTGGTGGACGACGACCAGCTCCTGGCGGGAGCGGAGGGGCCGCGCCTGTCGGTCTCGGGCGCCTCCCGGGACGAGCTGGGCGTGGTGCGCATCGGCGACCCCAGCGGGGCCACGGGCGTGCTGGAGCGGCGCGAGCGCCTCAGGGCGCTGGACCGTGAGGCCCGGGATGCCCGGGAGGAGGCGGACGCGGCCCGGAGCCGCCGGGAGGCCGCCCGGGAGGAGCTCCGCCGCCGGGAGGAGGCCCTGGAGGCTGCCCGGGGCGTGCTCCGGGGCGCCGAGGACGAACAGCGCAAGGCGGCCTCCGAGGCCGCCGCCCAGGTGGACCGGAAGGCCCGGGCCGACCACCACCGGGACGAGCTGGCCCGTCAGCTCGAGGGCACCCGTGCGGCCCGCTCCCGCTCGCTGGAGCGGGCGAAGACGGCCCTGGAGGACCGGGACGCCCTGAAGGAGGAGGAGGAGGGGCTGCGGGACCGGCGGGCGAGGGCCCGGGAGACGCTGGAGGCCGTCCAGGAGGAGTGGGAGGCCGCCAGGAACGAGGAATCGCGTCTGGCCGTCCAGGTGACCCGACTCCAGGGCGAGCTGACCCGGCTGGCCGAGCGGTTGGAGGCCATGGCCGCCGCGCTCCGGGCCGACGCCGAGCGCATCGAAGCGCTGGACCGGGAGGAGGAGAACCTCGGTCGCCAGCTCGAGGAGGCCCGGGACCTCAAGGAGGAGGGCGCCCGCGCCACCCAGGACCTCTTCGCTCGCCGCGAGGCCGCCCAGACCGAGCTCCGGGAGCGGGACGAGGCCCTCCAGGCCGTGGCCAGCGCGGTGCAGGAGGCGGAGCGGCAGGCCCGCCATGCACGGCAGGCCGAGCGGGAGGCGTCCGACCGCCGCCACGCCCTGGAGCTGGAGCGGCAGGAGATCCAGGGACGCCTGGGCCGCATCCAGGAGCGGCTGGAGGGGGAGTGGGGGCGCTCGCTGGACGCGCTCCTGGAGGAAGCTGGCCCCGTGGAGGGCGAGCCCGAGGCGCTCCAGGAGGAGCTCAAGGAGATCGTGGTGGGTCTGGAGCGCATCGGCCCGGTCAACATGCTTGCGGTGGAGGAGCACGCGGAGGAGAGCCAGAGGCTGGCCTTCCTCACCGAGCAGCGCGACGACCTGGTGGAGGCGAGGAACGATCTGCGCCAGGCCATCCGGGAGATCAACCAGACGGCCACCGACCTCTTCAACGAGACGTTCCAGCGCATCCGTGAGAACTTCCGCTCGGTGCACCAGCGTCTGTTCGAGGGGGGCGAGGCGGACATCTGGCTGGAGGACGAGGAGGACCCCCTGGAGGCGCCCGTCGAGATCCACGCCTCGCCCCGGGGCAAGAAGACCCAGAGGATCGACCTCCTCTCGGGAGGCGAGCGCGCCCTCACGGCCCTCTCCCTCCTCTTCGCCATCTACCTGGTGAAGCCCAGCCCCTTCTGCGTGCTGGACGAGGTCGACGCGCCCCTGGACGAGAACAACATCGGGCGCTTCATCCGCCTCCTGGAGGAGTTCAAGCGCCAGACGCAGTTCGTGGTCATCACCCACAACCCCCGCACCATCGAAGCCGCCGACTGGATCTACGGCGTCACCATGGAGGAGCCTGGGGTGAGCACCATCGTCGGGGTGCGTCTGGAGGACGCCCTGGAGCGGGCCAAGGGCACCGCCGCCTGATCCTGCGCCGCGCCGGGAGCCGCTCCCACGGCCGCTCCCACGGGTAGACGGACCCGGGGCGCCGCCTCCATACTTCACATCCGCGGGTTCTCCACCTACCGCACCACCGGAAGCTCGACATGCTGGTCGTGATGAAGCACAACGCCTCCCCGGACGACATCGACGCCGTCGTGGAGGTGATCGAGGACATGGGCTACCAGGCCCGCCCCATGCCGGGCGCCCAGCGCACCACGGTCGGCCTCATCGGCAACGACGGACGGGTGGACTCCGCACGCCTCGAGGGGCTGCCCGGGGTCCTGGAGATCATCGTCGTCACCCAGCCGTACAAGCAGGTATCCCGGGAGTGGAAGGAGGAGGATACCGTCATCACCCTCCCCAACGGCACGGTGGTGGGCGGCGAGGATATCGTCGTCATGGCGGGCCCCTGCGCCGTGGAGAGCGAGGGCCAGATCACCGAGGCCGCCCACCGGCTGCGGGAAGCCGGCGCCACCATCCTCCGGGGCGGGGCGTTCAAGCCCCGCACGTCGCCCTATTCGTTCCAGGGCCTCGGTGTGGAGGGGCTGGAGCTGCTGGCCCGTGCCCGGGAGGCCACGGGGATGGCGGTGGTGACGGAGGCGGTGGACCCCGACACCCTGGACGTGGTGGCGGAATATGCCGACGTGGTGCAGATCGGCGCTCGCAACATGCAGAACTACGTCCTCCTCCGGCGGGCCGGGCGCCTGGACAAGCCCGTCCTGCTCAAGCGGGGGATGAGCGCCACCATCGACGAGCTCCTGCTGGCCGCGGAGTACATCCTGGCCGAGGGCAATGAGCAGGTCATCCTGTGCGAGCGGGGCGTCCGGAGCTTCGACACCCACACGCGCAACCTGCTGGACCTGACGGCCATTCCCGTGGTGCAGGCCCTCTCCCACCTGCCCATCATCGCCGACCCCAGTCACGGCACCGGGATCCGGACCAAGGTCATCCCCATGGCCCGGGCGGCGGTGGCGGCCGGCGCCGACGGGCTCATCGTGGAAGTCCACCCGGACCCCGCCCGGGCCCTCTCCGACGGGGCCCAATCCCTCTATCCGGACCAGTTCGTGGAGTTGATGGGGCAGATCCGGCCCATCGCCCGCGCCATCGGTCGCGGCGTGACGCCTCCCCTCCCGGAGCCCGCGGCGACGCGCTGAGGGCGGCCCGGCGGGTCAGCCGCCGGTGCGCACCAGGATGAGCCCCACCGCGCCCCCCGCGAGCCCGTAGCGGGTCGTCGCTTCGCTGGCCGACATGTAGCTCACGTCATGCACCGTCTCGATGGGGATGCTGCGAAGGTCGTCCACGGTGCCGTAGGGGGCGTTGTTCACGTAGAGCATGATCTGGGCGGTGCCGTTCATGCGGGCGCCGCTCCTGGCGTGGACCCACATGGGGCGCAGCGCCGACACGGCCGAGTACAGGTCCTTCTCTCCGGTCTGGATGAGCTGCTCGCCGGTGATGCCCCCCGTGCCGCGGCCGCCCCCTCCGCCGGCGCTGGCGCAGGCCGCCGCGGCCACCGTCAGGGTCAGCAGGAACGTCCTTCCCAGCTTGCTCATTTCCGCCTCCTGCGCTGGTGGGTGCCCTACCGAGCCGCGGCCCGGCGCGGGCGCTTCTCCGCCCCCGAATTGGGGGGTGCGGACAAGGCGCGCGCAAGTCGCCGGGGTGGCGCCGCCACGCCCCTTCAGGCAGATTTTCGGCCCGAGGCTCCTCCGACCCACTGCTGTCCGTGACGGGTCAGACAACCGAATCCGCCCCCCAGCAGGCGGCCCTTTTCGCCAGCGTCCCCCGGGACGACCAGGGCTCCCGCCGGACTCCATGATCCGAAACCCCTTCCGCCGCCAGAACCACGATCTCCGGGCCCGCATCGCCGAGCTCGAGGAGAAGGCGTCCACGGCGTCCATGGCGTACAAGGCACAGTTCCTGGGCCGTGCCGGCGACCTGTGCGCGGAAGAGGGCCACATCGACCGGGCGCTCCACTTCTGGGGCCGCGCCATCGACGCCTACCTGGAGACCGCCCGCCCCGACGCAGCGGCGGCCGCGTGCCGGAAGGTCATCCAGCACGTCCCCGGAGTGGTGCGCGCCCGACGCACCCTGGCGCTCCTCTCCATCGGCATGGGGCACATGGAGGAGGCCCTCCACCACGCCGACGAGTACGTGGGCGCGGCGTGCCGGGCGGGCAGGGCCGATCTCGCCGTGAAGCAGCTCCGCCTCATGGCCCGGGCCTCGGGCGACCACGACTTCCGCTGCCACGTGGCGGAGCTGCTGAAGGAGCTGGGGGACCCCCGGGCCCAGAGCGTGATGGGGAGGGCCGCCGGGGACGAGGAAGGGGAGGACCCGGAGGAGATTCCTCCCCATGAGCGGTGGAACGCCATCCTGGAGTTCGCCCGCCTCTCGCCCCAGGAGGTGGGGCGCTACTGAGAGCGAAAGGGCGAGCTGCCCGCGTGCCACGCCCCGCACCGCATCGCGCTCCGCCACGTCCGGGAAGTCGCCCGCTCCGGCACCCCTGGGGCCGGGGGGGGCGAAGGTCGAGGCGCGGCCGATGGGGCCACCCGCCCCACGGACCATGGCTCCGCCCCCCCGCGTCGACGAACGTTGGGCGCATGGACACCCACCGGCTGGGCCAGGCTTTCGAAGGGGTGGCCGCCCGGCACCTGGAGCGGCGCGGGTGGCAGGTCCTGGACCGGAACGTCCGCTGGCGCCGCAAGGAGGTCGACCTAGTCGTCCGCCGGGGCGCCGTGGTGGCCTTCGTGGAGGTGAAGGGGAGGCGAGGCAACGGCTTCGGCCATCCCCTGGACGCCATCACCGCCCGCAAGCGGCGGGAGATCGAATCGGTGGCCCACTGGTGGGTGGAGCGCCATGGCGCCCCGGGCCTGGTGTACCGATTCGACGCAGTGGCGGTGGAGGAGGACCCGGACGGGCGCCTACGCGTCGAGCACGTAGAAGACGCCTGGCGCCTCTCCTGAGTGCCGTCCCGCGGCGCCGGGCGGACCCCCCTTGGTCGCCACGTGTAGTAGACGTTAGCTTGGGATCGTGCCCCAGGTCCGCAGGACGGGAGCCCACCAACCCCGTCAGGACCCCGCAGGTAGCAGCGGTACGTGTGGTGAACGTTGCTGCGGGTCGCCTGGGGCACTCTCTCTCCGCCCCGGGGCCGCGGGGCCGGCATCGACGCCGGCGTCCGTGGCACCCGGGGCGCGTTGCATCGCACCCCCGACCGGATGATCTTGGGACGGCACCCGGCGCCGCGCCGCCCGCCCCACCGCCCGGATCCACGTCGTCCATGGCCCATCAGTCCCTCGCCCGGAAGTACCGGCCCCGGAGCTTCGCCGAGGTGGCCGTCCAGCAGCACGTCTCCGAGACGCTCAAGCGCGCGGTGGCGGGCGATCGCGTGGGGCACGCGTACCTCTTCTGCGGCCCCCGGGGCGTGGGCAAGACCACCCTGGCCCGGGTCCTGGCCATGGCGCTGAACTGCCCCAACCGCACCGAGGAAGGGGAGCCGTGCGGCGAGTGCGAGAGCTGCCGCCGCATCTGGGGAGGGCACACCGCCCTGGACGTGGTGGAGATCGACGCGGCGTCCAACCGGGGCGTGGACGACGCCCGGGACCTCCGGGAGCGGGCGATGTACGCCCCCTCGGAGGAGGGGCGCTACAAGGTCTACATCGTGGACGAGGCCCACATGCTCACCCGGGAGGCCTGGAACGCCCTCCTGAAGATCCTGGAGGAGCCACCCCCCCGGGTGATCTTCGTCTTCGCCACCACCGAGCCCCAGAAGATCCAGCAGTCGGCGGCGCCCATCCTTTCCCGCTGCCAGCGCTTCGACTTCCGGCGCATCGGCGTGAGCGACATCGTGGAGCGCCTGTCCCACGTGCTCCGGAGCGAGGGAGCGGCAGCCCCGGAAGACGCCCTGCGGCTGGTGGCGCGCAAGGCCGAGGGCGGCATGCGTGACGGCCTCTCCCTCCTGGACCAGGTCCTGTCCCTCACCGGCGGGGAGATCGACCAGGAATCGGTGCGCCGGGTCCTGGGATTGGTGGAGGAGGAGCGCTACCTGGAGCTCCTGGACCTCTTCCGGGAGGGACGCCACGGCGACGTGTTCTCCTTCATGGAAGGGCTCCTGGACGAGGGGTACGACCTGGTGGAGTTCTACCACGGCCTGGTGGACGTCCTCCGGACCCTCCTCCGGCTGCGCCTGTCCGGAGCCTCCGTGGCCCCCGACGTGCGCGACGACCTGAGAGACGCCTTCCTGGAGCGCGCAGGCGCCTTCGCCCCGGGCGACCTGGTGCGCATGCTCTCCCTGGCCAGCGAGCTGGAGAGCACCGGGAGCCTGCGCCGGAGCGCCCAGCCCAGGGTGCTCCTCGAGATGCTCCTCCTGCGCATCTCCTATCTGGACCGGACGGTGGAGCTGGAGGAGCTGATCCGCGGCCTGGGGGGCGCACCGCCACCCGACGGGCCCGGCGGCGGCGGAGCGCCGGGGCCGCCGGTGCGGGGCCACGTGGCCCGGGCTGCCGGACGGGTGGAGGCGGAGGGGGCAAGCCCTGGTCCCTCGGAGCGGAGTGGCGTTTCCTCCGCCGCCGCGCCGGGCGCCCCGGCCCCACCGCCCCACGGGGCGGCTTCACCCGGGCCCACGGACGACGCGTCCGAAGCGTGGCGGCGCATGCTCGACGAGGGCGCTGCCCCGGCCGGCATGGCCCTCTTCCTCCGCACCGCCGCCGTGGCCGCGGGGCCGGAGGGGGAGGTGCGGGTCGGCGTCCCTCCCGGCCCCGCCCTGGAGCGGCTGGAAGAGGTGGGCGTCCGCGGGGCCATCACCCGCTCCCTGTCCCGCCACCTCGGCCGCAGCGTGACCCTGGTGGTGGAAGAGACGGGATCCGCCGCCCGGGGGAGCGGAGGAGCGGCGCGCATCACCCAGGACACCGTGCGGGAGGGACGCCTCCGGGAGCTGGTCCAGCGGGAACCCACCCTGGAGCGTGCGGTAGAAGAACTCGACCTCGAATTGCTCGATTGATCGCCCGTCGGGGCGCGTCCGCAGCGTCGCGGGGCGGCGCGTGGACGCGTCCCGTCGGCGCATCTGGGGAGACGATGAACAACAACCTCCAGCAGCTCATGCAGATGGGGCAGCAGCTTCAGGCGAAGATGTCGAAGCTGCAGGAGAGCCTCGACAGTCAGAAGATCAGCGCGTCCTCCGGCGGCGGGATGGTGGACGTCACGGTGGACGGCAAGGGCCAGATCAAGGAGGTCCGCATCGACCGTACATGCGTCGATCCGGACGACGTGGAGATGCTGGAGGACCTGGTGCTGGCCGCCGTCTCCCAGGCCCAGGCCAAGGCCCGGGAGGTGTACGAGGAGGAGATGCGCAAGGCCACGGGTGGGCTGCCGATGCAGCTCCCCGGGCTGTTCTGACGCACCTCCGACCGGAGCCCGGCGAGTCCCCGTGTCCGTCATTGACCAGCTCACCACCGAGCTGGCACGCCTCCCGGGCATCGGGCCGAAGACCGCCCTCCGGCTCGTCTACCACCTCATGAAGGGCTCGCCGGACGACGCCCGCCGCCTCGCCCGCACGGTGAAGGAGGTCGCCGACCGCATCCACCCATGCCAGCGCTGCGGCAACTTCAGTGAGGAGACGCTCTGCATGGTGTGCAAGGATCCGCGCCGGGACTCGGGGGTCCTCTGCGTGGTGGAAGAGGCGTACGAGGTGGGCGCCATCGAGCGCACCGGGCAGTACCGTGGACTCTACCACGTGCTGGGCGGGCACCTCTCACCCCTCGACGGTGTCGGCCCGGAGGAACTGAACGTGCAGGGGCTGCTGGACCGGCTGGAGGGACCCGACGGCGCGGTGCACGAGGTCATCGTCGCCACCAATGCATCGGTGGAGGGCGAGGCCACCGCGGTGTACCTGGAGAACCTCATCCGGCCCAGGGGCGTCAGGGTGACGCGTCCCGCCCGGGGGATCCCGGTGGGGAGCGATCTGGAATACGTGGACGGCTCGACGCTGGCGGAAGCGCTGGCGGGCCGTCGTGAGATGTAGGGAGCGATGAACCGAACGCTGAAGACGGTGGGGCTCACGGTGCTGGCCACGGCGGCCGCGGGTGCGGTGGCGACGCTGGTCGTCCGCGACCAGATGTCGCGTCACCGCCGCGACCTGTTCAGTCCCCACGCCCTGCGCCGGCTGGCGGCGCTGGGCTACATGGCGGGGGAGGAGGCCACGGTGGACAACATCACGCTGCTGCGAGACTTCATCGCCTGGGAGCCGCGCAAGCTGCTCAGGAGCCGTGCCCAGGCCATCGTGCGGCGCATGGAGGAGCAGGCCCGGGAGCGGGACGGCATGCGCCTGCAGAGCGCCACCTCCGGGTGAGCCTGCGCGTGGGAGGAGGGTGCAGCCTTGCCCCGAGCCTTGGGGGGTAAGACTTTAGGAGCCGTTCCCGCGGGGCCCGGAGGGCCTACCGCCGGTCCCCCGCCAACCGGGTTCTCTTCCTGACCGCCCTCTCGCCGCCAGGCCACGTGATCGACCGACCCTTCGTGTGGTCCGCCGACCCTACCCCCTTGCCCGCTCCCCGGGAAGGATCGTCGCCATGTCGATGATCAACTACGCGTCCCGGGAGATCAACTGCAAAGTGGTCTACTACGGGACGGGGCTCGGCGGGAAGACCACGAACCTGGAGCACGTCTACTCGCGGGTGAACCCGGAGACCAAGGGGAAGATGATCTCCCTGGCCACCGAGACCGAGCGGACCCTCTTCTTCGACTTCCTCCCCATCGACCTGGGTGAGATCCGGGGGTTCAAGACCCGCTTCCACCTGTACACGGTGCCGGGCCAGGTGTACTACAACGCCTCCCGCAAGCTCATCCTGAAGGGCGTCGACGGCATCATCTTCGTCGCCGATTCCCAGCGGGAGCGAGCCGAGGCGAACATCGAGGCCATGCACAACCTGTACGAGAACCTGGAGGCCTACGGGTACGACCTGAAGAAGATCCCGTTCTCCATCCAGTACAACAAGCGCGATCTCCCCAACGCCATGGCCGTGGAGGAGCTGCGCGCCCAGCTGAACCCCACCGGGGTCCCCGACTTCGAGGCGGTGGCCACCGAGGGCAAGGGGGTCTTCGAGACCCTGAAGGCGGTGAGCAAGATGGTCGTGAAGAACCTGAGCTGAGCGGTGCCTCCCGGGCGACGGCTGAACCTGCCGAACCTCATCACGCTGGCCAGGATCGGCGTATGCCCGGTCCTGTTCTGGCTCGCCCTCCAGCCGGGCACCGGGGCCCGCTTCGGCGCCTTCGTCCTGTTCATCGCGGCCGCCCTCTCCGACCTGTGGGACGGCTATCTGGCCCGGAAGCACGGCCTCATCACCGACGTGGGAAAGCTCCTGGACCCGCTGGCGGACAAGCTGCTCCTCGTGGTGACGTTCATCCCCTTCTACATCATCTCCCACCGGCCCGGCCCGGCGAACGGGCTGCCCTGGTGGGGGCCGCTGCCGGTCTGGGTCCTGGTGGTGATCTTCGGCCGGGAGGCGGCGATCACGCTCTTTCGCAGCTACGCCTCGCGGCGAGGCGTGGTCATCGCGGCCGGGCGCTCCGGGAAGTACAAGGCGTTCACCCAGAACCTCTTCGTGGGCGGTCTCCTCCTCTGGTATCCCCTGCGGCAGCTGGCGGCGGACCGGGGCTGGATCGGCTCGGGCGTCTGGCGCGCCTGGATGTCGTTCCACGGCGTCTGGATCGGACTCACCCTCCTCCTGGCGGTGGTGCTCACCGTCTACTCCATGATCGATTACCTCTGGAGCTACCGCTCCCTGGTGGGGGTCCGGGACTGACGATGACCGCCCCGGGGCCCGACCTCCCGACGGGGGGCGAGACCCCCCGGGCCGTGCTGATCACCGTGGGCGACGAGCTGCTCCTGGGCCGCACCGTGGACACCAATGCCGCCTGGCTGGGGGTCCGGCTCTCGGACCTCGGTGTCCAGGTGGCCCGGCGGGCGACGGTGGGCGACGACGAGGGCGAGATCCGCCGGGCCGTGGGCGCAGCCGTGGAGGACGCCGACCTGGTGGTCGTCACCGGCGGTCTCGGGCCCACCGCCGACGACCTGACGAGGGGGGCCGTGGCCGGCCTCCTGGGCGCGCCCCTGCGCCTCGATGCAGTCCTCCTGGAGGCCCTGGAGCGACGCTTCCGGGGCCGAGGCTACGACACGCTTCCGGCGCTGAACCGGAGCCAGGCCATGGTGCCGGAGGGGGCCCGGGTGCTGCCCAACGAACGGGGCACGGCTCCCGGCCTCGTGCTGGAGCGGGACGGCCACTTCGTTGCGCTCCTCCCGGGGGTGCCCCGGGAGATGAAGGGGCTGTGGGAAGGCGGGCTCGCTCCCTTCCTGGGGGAGGTCTTCGCCGGACGCCTGCGGCCGGCCTGGCACCGCACGCTCCACACCACGGGGATGCCCGAGTCGCGCCTGGCGGAGGAGGTCGAGGCGCGCCTGCCCGCCGACCGGGGCCCGGTCAAGCTGGCCTACCTCCCCGACCTCCGGGGCGTCGACCTCCGCTTCACCGCCCGGGGCGACCGGGAGGAGGCGGAGCGCTGGTTCGACCGGCTGGAGGGGGCGCTGGCGCCGCTGCTGGCGCCCATACGGTTCCAGGCGCCGGGAGGCGACCTGGTGGAGGCCGTGGCCGACGCTCTCCAGGCCCGGGGGCTCACGCTGGCCACGGCGGAGAGCTGCACGGGCGGCCTGGTGGCCAAGCGCCTCACCGACCGGGCGGGGGCCTCCGCTTGGTTCCTGGGGGGTGTGGTGGCCTACGCCAACGACGTGAAGGTCGGCACCCTGGGCGTGGAGCAGGGGGTTCTGGAGCGCGAGGGCGCCGTGTCGGAGCCGGTGGCCCGGGCCATGGCCGAGGGCGCGGCCCGGGTGCTGGGCGCCGACGCCGGCGTGGGCGTCACGGGTATCGCCGGCCCCGAGGGGGGCACGGCCGACAAGCCCGTGGGGCTGGTGTGGTACGCGGCCTCTCTGGGCGCTACGACCCGGGCCGAGCGCCGGGTCTTTCCCGGCGACCGGGACGCGGTGCGGGAGCGCTCCGCCCAGGCGGTGCTGGCCCTCCTCCTGAAGCTGCTGGAGGAGGGGTGAACGCCCCCCGCCCAGTGGTGAGCACCCTGGTGGGGGCCGGCGGCGCCCACCTGAGGGCGCTTCTGTGGGAGGAGCCCGGTTCCGAGGCCCGGGTGGTGGTGGTCCACGGGCTGGGCGACCACGCCGGCCGCTACGACCTCCTGGCCGGCGCGATGATGTCCCGGGGCTTCTCCGTGCTGGCGTACGACCAGCGGGGTCACGGGGCTTCGGAGGGCCGGCGCGGACACGTGGAGGACTTCGCCCTCTTTCTGGAGGATCTCCACCTGGCCCGGGCGGAGGCCGAGCTCCGCCTCCCCGGCCTGGGGCCGCCGTTCCTGGTGGGTCATTCCATGGGGGGCCTCGTCCTCCTCCGCTACCTTCAGACGTACCGGCCCAGCACCCCGGGCGCCGTGCTGTCGGCGCCCTGGCTGGCCACGGCCCACGCCGTCCCCGCCTGGAAGCGTCTCCTGGGCAGGCTGCTGCTCCGGGTGGCCCCGGACGTGGCGGTGCGGGAGGAGCTCCCGCCCGAGGATCTGACCCGGGACGAGGCGCGCCGCTCGGCGTACGAGCGCGATCCGCTGGTGCACCACCTCATCACCCCCCGTCTCTGGGACCAGGTGCGCACGGCCCAGTCCCGGGCCCTGGAACAGGGGGTGGAGCCCACCATCCCGACGCTGGTCCTGGTGCCGGGGGACGACCGGGTGGCGGACAGTGGCCGCACCCTGCGCTGGGCGCGCTCCCTCGCGGCCCCCAACGTGCGGGCGGTGGAGCTGGAGGGGCGTCGGCACGAGCCGTTCAACGACCTGGGGCGCGAGGAGGTCTTCGCGCTCCTCGCCGACTGGATGGACGCCCACCGCCGGGGAGAACCCGAAGAGGGGGGGCGGGTATCTTCCCCGCCCGGGTGAAGCGTCGGGACACCCACGGAATCGAGCATTCTGCCGGACGGACCATGACGGATCGAGACGAGACGGACGCCGGGGAGACCCGCGGCGACGATCAGGAGGCGGACGCCCCCACCACCTCGGCCACGGCGGCGGAGGCACCGGACGACGGGCTCTCGGTGGAGCTGGACCACCTCCAGACCGAGTTCGAGGCCCTCAACGACCGCCACCTGCGGCTGGCCGCGGAGTTCCAGAACTACCGCCGCAGGGCCGAGAACGAGATGGCCCAGAGCCGCACCCGGGCCCAGGCCGAGCTGGTGCGGGGGCTCCTGGACGTCCTGGACGACCTCCAGCGGGTGAGCGCGCTGGACCCGTCGGACCCGGCGGTCTCGGTCCAGTCCATCGTGGAGGGCGTGGACCTGGTGGAGCGCAAGTTCCTCCGGACCCTGGAGGACGCCGGCGTCGAGCCCCTCGACCCCGAGGGCGAGGCGTTCGATCCGGAGACCATGGAGGCCATCATGCGCATCCACACCGATGACCCGGACCAGGATGATCACGTCGGCCAGGTGTTGCAGAAGGGCTACCGGCTGGACGGGCATCTGGTGCGTCCGGCCCGCGTCGGCGTCCTGAAGCACGGCTGAGCGACCCTCCATGGCCAGCACCACCCGGGACTTCTACGAGGTCCTCGGCGTTCCGGAGAAGGCGTCGCAGGACGAGATCAAGAAGGCGTACCGGAAGCTCGCCAAGCAGCATCACCCCGACGCCAACCCCGACGACCCCAAGGCCGCCGAGCGCTTCAAGGAGATCGGCGAAGCGTACTCCGTCCTCTCCGACCCGGAGAAGCGGAAGCAGTACGACCAGATGCGGCGCCTGGGAGCCTTCGGAGGCTTCGGGGGCCGGGGCGGCCGCCCCGGCGCGGGGGGGGCTCCGGGGCAGGGCGCCCAGCCCGGGGGCGGCTTCGCCTTCGATTTCGAAGACCTGAGGGACTTCGGTGGCCTCGGCGACATCTTCAGCTCCATCTTCGATCGGGGACACCGGGGGGCGGGGCGCGGGACCTCCCGGGCCGGACCCGAACGGGGACAGAACGTCGAGTACGTGGTGGAGGTCCCCTTCGAGACGGCGGTGCGGGGGGGGCGCATCACCATCGACGTCCCCATCACCGAGGAGTGCGCCACCTGCGGCGGCAGCGGCGCGGCTCCCGGCTCGAGCGTGCACCGCTGCACGGAGTGCGGCGGCACCGGCACCATCACGTTCGGCCAGGGAGGCTTTGCCGTGAAGCGTCCCTGCCCCGCGTGCTTCGGCCGGGGCACGGTGCCCGACGTCCCGTGCCCATCGTGCCAGGGGAGCGGCACGGTGCGGCAGCAGCGGAAGATCCAGGTGAACGTGCCGCCGGGGGCCGACGACGGCACGCGCATCCGCCTGTCGGGGCAGGGGGAGCGGGGCAGCGCGGGCGGCCAGCCCGGCGACCTGCTCCTCACCTTCAAGGTGAAGCCGCACCGCTTCTTCCGCCGCGAGGGCCTGGACATCCACGTGACCGTGCCCATCAACATCGCCCAGGCCACGCTGGGCTCGAAGGTGCGGGTGAAGACGGTGCAGGGCAGGAAGGTGGTCCTCACCATCCCCCCGGGGACCCAGTCGGGTACCCGCTTCCGCATCCGGGGGCAGGGCGTGGAGAAGGGGGACCGGACGGGCGACCAGTACGTGGAGGTGACCGTCGACGTCCCGGAGGAGCTGTCCGACGAGCAGCGCCGGGCCATGGAGCAGTTCGCCGACGCCAGCGGCCTCCGTCACTGACGCGGCCGTTCCCCCATCCGATCACAGAGAGGGCCGAGCACGCCATGCCGAGGACCATCATGGATGACGACCTGAGGGAGTGGGAGGTCTACGCCACCACCGGCAGGTACGGATTCCCGGACCGCGCCCGGGTCATGTTCCGTTGCATGTCGGACCCCCATGAGCGCACCCGTGCCCTGGCCCTGCAGGGGGACAAGTCGGACGCCGAGGCGGCCGTGGAGACCGCCTCGGCGGAGGAGCTGACCCGCATGATGGAGGAGGCGGAGACCCTGGACTGAGGGGGCCGCGGTCGGCTCAAGCCGGCGCGCCCGCGCCCCGGAGCGTCCGGGCGATGCGGCCGCCCCCCAGGACCACGTCGCCGTCGAAGAGGACCGCGCTCTGGCCCGGGGTCACCGCGCGCTGGGGGGTGTCGAAGGCCAGAGTGAGGCTGTCCTCGCCGGACGCCTCCACCCGGGCGGCGGCGGCAGGGGCCCGGTGACGCACCTGCACCAGCACGCGGTCACCGGGCGTCGGCGCGGCGTCCACGAGCCAGGCGGGGTACTCCACCACCACGGCCACGGACGCCAGGGCCTCCCGGGGCCCCACCACCACCTCCCGGGTCTCGGGCCGGATCTCCACCACGTAGAACGGCTCCGGAAAGCCGCCCCCGAGCCCGCGGCGCTGCCCCACCGTGAAGCCCGCGTAGCCGTCGTGCTCCCCGAACGAGGCGCCGTCCACCCCCACCAGGGGGCCGGGCTCCAGCGCGGGGTGGCGCTCCGGGAGGCGCTTCCGCAGCAGGTCCCGGTAGTCGCCCGTGGGCACGAAGCAGATCTCCTGGGACTCGGGCTTCTCGGCGGTCACGAGCCCCAGGGCCCGGGCCCGCTCCCGGACCTCCGGCTTGGTGAGGGTGCCCAGGGGAAAGCGTAGCCGGGGCAGCAGACGGCGGGGGAGCCCCCACAGGAAGTACGCCTGGTCCTTGGACCGGTCCGCGCCCCGCAGGAGGCGGGGGCCCTTCTCGCCGTGCTCGACGCGCACGTAGTGCCCCGAGGCCACGGCGTCGCACCCCAGGTCGGCGCCCCGACGCAGCAGGTCGCGGAACTTGGTGAAGGAGTTGCAGCGCACGCAGGGGTTGGGCGTGCGTCCCCGGGCGTATTCGGACACGAAGTCGTCCACGACGTCCCGGGTGAAGGCGTCCTCGACGTCGAACACGTGGTGGGGAATGCCCAGGCTGCGGGCCACGTTCCTGGCGTCCAGGATACCGTCCAGGCCGCAGCAGGTCTTCCCGTGGGAGGGTGTGCCGGAGTAGCAGAACGTCCGCATCGTGACGCCCACCACGTCGTGCCCCTCCTCCACCAGGAGGGCCGCCGCCACCGAAGAGTCCACCCCTCCGGACATGGCCATCAGGATCCTGCGCGCTCGCTTCATGGCTGTCTCCTACCCCTCGGGGCGGCACCGGCTCCGGCCTGCGTGACGCCTCTGTTTCCATCCGCGCCCGGCCGATTATTTTTCGGCAGGCACCGCCCACCCCCGCACGGGGCCCGCATGATCCACCACCTCCCCCCGTTTCCCGAAGGCCGTCCGATGGACTTCCGTTCCACGGTCCACGGCACGGTGTTCGCCGGGCGGGACCGCCATCTGGACGCGATGCACGAGGGTGAGCCCCTCCTGCTCATCCCCGACCCGCCGGGCCAGGACGAGCCGGAGGTGTGGGTGCACCTCCGGTCGGGCGAGCCGGTGGGGCACCTGCCGCCGGAGATCTCCTCCTGGCTGTGCCCCTGGCTCCAGGAGGGAGGCGGCGCTTCGGCCCGGGCCATCCGCGTGCACGGCTCCGACGTGCCGAGCTGGCGACGCCTGCTCCTCGAGGTCTCCTGTGCCCGGGGGACCTGAGGGCCGCGTCGTCTAGAAGCTCGCCACCCCCAGGCTTCCCAGGGTCTCCCACGCCAGCGTCTCCCCGGTGTGGAAGGGCTCCCCGTACGCCACGCGGATGAGGGAGCCGTAGTGGGCGCATTGGACCCGCACCTGCTCCAGCACCGGCCGGTCGCCCCCCGGCAGGACCTCGCCCATGGCCGTCTTCCCCTCGAACTGGGAGCCGTACGCCGACAGGGCCTCCAGCTTCCGCTCCATGAACGCGCTCACGTCGACCACGAAGGTGGGCGGGGCGGCGTCCTCGCGGTACGCCGTGGCGTGGACGACCTTGAAGGGGCGCCACGGATCGCCGGGAGCATCCAGGTTCCGGAGGCCGGCCAGGAAGCAGGCGTCCCGCACCAGGGCGGCCGCGGTGGTGTGGTCGGGGTGGCGCCCCTGGATCCAGTGGGTCACGACGACCCGGGGGCGGAGCTCCCTCAGGAGGGCGGCCACCGTGCGGCGGGTGGCCGGCGTGTTCTCGATGCCCGCGTCGGGGAGCCCGGCCGTGCGCCGCAACGCCAGCCCCAGGATCTCGGAGGAGCGCTCGCACTCCCGGGCCCGCTGGTCGACGCTGCCGAAGGAGCCGCTCTCGCCACGGGTCAGGTCCACCACGCCCGTGCGCTCGCCCCGGGATGCGCTCTTGGCCAGGGCTCCCCCGCACAGGAGCTCGGCGTCGTCGGGGTGGGCCATGACGGCGAGGACGTCCAGCGGCTCGGGCACGGCGGGCTCTCCAGGGCGGGGGACCAGGGGCGCTCCGGGACTGGGCGCGAGGGCGCCTCGCCCGGGCGGGCCGGAAGATGGCGTCACTCGGCCCGCAGGGCCACCACCGGCTCCAGGCGAGACGCCCTGAGCGCCGGAAGGAGCCCGAACAGCATCCCGGTGAGGGCCGCCATGCCCAGCGCCGCGGCCACCGACCAGAGGGGGATGTCGGCGGGCACGGGGGTCAGCGCCTGGACCCCCCACGCCAGCGCGCCGCCCAGGGCGAGGCCCACGGCGCCCCCCAGCACCGTGAGGACGGCCGCCTCGACCAGGAACTGCAGGAGGATCTCCCGGCGGGTGGCCCCCACCGCCTTGCGCACGCCGATCTCCCGGGTGCGCTCGGTCACCGAGATGAGCATGATGCCGATGACGCCCACCCCGCCCACCATGAGGCCGGCGGAGGAGAGCCCCAGCATGACGGCGAAGAACACGCCCGTGAGCTGGTTGAAGGTGTCCAGGATCTGGGACGAGGCCACCAGCGCGAAGTCGTTCTCCTCCCGCGGCCGCAGGCCGCGGGAGGCGCGCAGCGCGCCGATGACCTGGTCCTGGGCCTCCCGGAGCCCGACCCCTGGCCGCGGCACCACCAGGATCTGCGCCTGCTCGTCCGACAGCTTGAGCCGCTTGAGCCCCGCCGTGTAGGGGAACACGACCCAGTGCTTCACGGCCGACGTGAAGATGTTCTCCTCGGGCTGGAACACCCCGATGACGGTGAACTCCGCCCGGGTACCCTGGGGATTGGAGAGCGACACGCGGCGGCCGATGGGGTCCCGCTGCCCGAACAGGTCCGTCGCCAGGGCCGCCGACAGCACCGCGACCGCCCGGGACTGGCGCACCTCGGCGGGGGTGAAGTCCCGGCCCGCGATGAAGTCGCCGGTGGTGTAGCGGGGCCATCCCGAGGAGTAGCCCTGACTCTGGATGCCGCTCACCCGCTGCCCCTGGAACTCCGCGTCCACGAGCCCGCCCATGTTGTAGAGCGACGCCTCGATCCCCGGCAGCTCCCCGATCCGCTCGGCCTCCTCCGGCGTCACAACAGGCTTGTTCCACCACGGGGGGCGCCCGTTGTCCGTGACGATGCGCACGGCGGTGAAGTCGAAGCGCATCACGATGAAGTTGTTGGGCCCGGCCGACTCGAAGGCCTGGAAGATGGTTCCCCGGATGCCGGTGATGAGGGCGGCCATCGTCACCACCACCGAGACGCCCACCGCCACGCCGAGGATGGTGAGGCTCGAGCGCACCTTGTTGGCCCGGAGGGCGTCCAGGGCGATGCGCACGCCCTCGTTCAAGGTCTCCAGCCGGAGGCCCCGGCGGGGCTGGTCCGGTCCGGGCGTGGCGACGGTGCGGCCGGGGACGCTCATTCGTGACGCAGGGCGTCGACGGGATTCAGAGCGGGCCGCCCGGGACGCGGGGTACACCCCGGCCACGACGCCCACCCCGACGCCCACGGCGACCCCCAGGGCGACCCACTGGGGTGCCACCACGGCGGGGAGGGGGGATGCCACCCGCACCAGGGCGGTGATGGCCGCGCCGATCCCCACCCCGATGAGCGCCCCCACCGTCGACAGGGTGGCCGACTCGATGAGCACCTGGGTCAGGATGTCCCGGTGGCGGGCCCCGATGGCCTTGCGCACGCCGATCTCCCGGGTCCGCTCCATCACCGACACCAGCATGATGTTCATGATGACGATGCCGCCCACCACCAGCGAGATGGCCACCAGCCCGGGGAGGGCGATGAAGAGGATGTGGCTGATCTTGTCCCAGAACGAGAGGCTCTCGGCCGCCGTCTCCAGCGTGAAGTCGTCTTCCTGGGAGGGGCGAAGGCGGCGGCTCGCCCGCATGATCCCCTCCAGCTCCGACTGGGCCTCGGACAGGCGGGTGGGGTCGTGCACCTGGATGACCACCTGGTCCACCACCCCGTGGGGGTTGGTGATGGCCTGGATGGGGGAGCGGGCCGGGGCGATGACCCGGTTGTCCAGGGACTGTCCGAAGAGGGAGCCCTGGGGCTCGAGCACCCCCACCACCCGGTAGGGGAAGCCCCGCACCCGGACCCTCCGCCCCAGGGGGTCCAGATCACCGAACAGCTCCTCCGCCGTGCCCGATCCCAGGACCACCACCGCCACGCCCTTCTCCGCCTCCTGGGGGGAGAACGGCCGGCCCCGGGCCAGGGTGAGGTTCCGGACCTGGAAGATCTCGGGGGAGGCGCCGGTGATGCGCACGTTGGTCACCTCCCGACCGTTGTCGGCGGTGACGTTGCCGCCGGTCTCGCTCTCCACGAGGACCGTGGCCGGGACGCGGAGCCGCTCCCGGATGCGCTCGGCGTCGTCGAAGGTGATGCGGGGACGCCGCAGCCGGGCGCGCCACACCTCGGGGTCGGTGTTGATGTTCACCGACGGCCAGCGCCGGAGGGTGACCGTGTTCACGCCGAAGATCTTGGAGGAGAAGTCCTCGGTGATGTAGCGGTCCATGCCCTTCCACCACGCTCACCACCACGATGAGGAACATGACCCCGATGATCACGCCCAGGAGGCTGAAGAAGCTCTTCAGCTTCTGGGTCCGGATCTGGAGCATGGCCAGCCGGATGCCCTCCCAGAGGTGCATGGGGTTCGGTCAGCTCCCCTGGGCCTTCTGGGGCCGGACCGGGTCGCCGGGGTGGAGGTCGCGGATGGCCTGGTAGGGGCCGGCCACGACCGTGTCCCCGGGCTCGAGGCCCGACGTCACCTCGAAGTATTCCTGCCCCGCGATGCCCACCTTCACCGGCTTGAAGCGGACCTTGCCGCCGGAGTACAGGAATACGCCCTCCAGGTCCTGAGCACGCTCGCCGGGGGTGGCGGGCGCCGCTTCGGCGGGCGTGGCTCCGCCTTTCCGCGGAGCCTTGCTGGCGGGGACCGTGTCCGACGGCTCCCGGACGGTCAGGGCGATGATGGGCACCGAGAGGGCATCGCTCCGGGTGTCGGTGACGATGTCCGCCGTGGCCGAGAGGTCAGGACGCAGCAGGACCGGCGGGTTGTCCAGCGTGATCACCACCTCGAAGTCGACGGCCGCCTGGGTCCCGCTCGTGGTCTGGCCCGAGGTGGTGGACTGGATGGCGCTGTTGCCGATCTCGGTGACGCGGCCCGTGAAGGTCTGGTCGGGGAAGGCGTCGATGTCCACCCGGGCGCTGTCGCCCAGCGCCAGGAGGGGCACGTCGGTTTCGTCGACCTTCACCACCGCCTCCACCGTCCCCAGGTCACTGATGGTGAGGATGAGGCTTCCGGGGTTGTTCATGGTTCCCACCACCACCGTCTCCCCCTGGTCCACGTTCAGACGCGTGACCTTTCCTGCCATGGGCGCCCGGATGATGGTCTTGGATAGCTGGTCTTCGGCCTCCTCCAGCGACGCCTGGGCCTGCTGTACGGCGAAGCGGGCGGCCTGGAGGTTCGCCTCCGACACGTCCACCTGGGTCTGGGCGTCTTCGAGCTGCTGGGGACTCACGAGGATGGAGTCCCGCTGCCAGAGGCCGCGGGTGCGGTCGTAGGCCCTCTGCGCCTGCGTGACGTTGGCCTGCGCCTGGGAGGCCTGGGCCCGGGCCTGGGACAGGGCGGCCTGGGCCCGGGAGCGGGCGGCCTGGAACTGGGTCGGGTCCAGGCGCAGCAGCACCTGGCCGGCCTTCACGTCGTCGCCCTCGTCCACCAGGAGCTGGTCGACCCGTCCCGCCACGTCGGAGCTGATGTCGACCGAGCGGTGCGCCCGGATGTTGCCGCTGGCGGTGACGGTGGCGACCAGGTCCCGGCGCTGCACCGCCTCGAGCCGCACCTCCGGCCCCCGGTCGCGGTTCCGGAAGAAGCTGAGGATGGCGGCGCTGGCCAGGGCGGCGGCGATGAGGACGCCGATGAGGACCTTCTTCTTTGCGGTCACGTGGCTGGGCTCGGCTGTCTCTGGATCGTCTGGATCAACGGAGAGGCTCGCCCACCACCGACTCCAGCTCCGTCACGGCGTCGTGGTAGGCGTAGACCGCCGCGAGGTACGCCTGGTCGGCCTGGGCCAGCACCGTCTCGGCGTCCACGAGGTCGACGAAGGTGATGGCGCCCACCTGGTAGCGCTCCCGGGCCAGGCGGAGCTGCTCCTGGGCCAGGTCCCGGTTCTGGGCCTCGAGCTGGGCGCTCTGGTAGCTGGCCCGCACGTTGGAGAGGTTGGCGGCCACGTCGGCCTCCATGGCCAGCTCCTGGGCCCGCACGTTCTGGACGGCGTCCTCTCTCTGGGCCTGGGCCGCCTCGACGTCGCGCTGTCGCGACAGCCCCTGGAAGATGGGCAGGCTGATGCTCAGGGACGCCTGGGCCGGCTGTCGGACGAAGTCGAAGGGGAACTGGTTGTTCTGGTCGATGATGGCCCGGCGCATGGCGTCGGTGAACGCGTACTGGGAGCAGTCGACGGGAGGGAGCGGCTCCGCCAGCCGCCGGAAGATCTCGTTGGTGGCGGCGCACTGGTCCACCTGGGCCGCGACCTGGCTCCGGGCCTGGGCGATCTGGCTCGCCGTGCTGCTGGCTTCCCGGGTGAAGGCCGAGATCCCTGCGCTGATGGACAGGCTCGGCAGGTACGCCGAGCGCGCCACCTTCACCTGGGTGGAGGCGGCGTCGGCCGTGGCGCGGCGTGCGGCCAGCACCGGGTTGTGGGCCTCGGCCCGGTCCAGGAGGTCGTTCTCCTCCCAGGTCGGCTCGCTCAACTGAAAGCGGGTGGTGAGCGTGACCGAGTCCCGGGGCGGGACCCCCACCTGCTGGAGGAGGCGGATACGGGCCGTCTTCAGGGCGGCCCGGGCCTGCACCAGCGCCACGTTCGAGCGCCCCACCTGCACCTCCGCCTGCCGCACGTCCAGGATGGTGGTGGTGCCCACCTCCTGCTGCCCCCGGGCGAGGCGAAGGTTGAAGCTGTCACGCTGGAGCTGCTGCTCCGCCAGCGTCACCGCCTCCCGCTGCCGGAGCGCCTCCGTGTAGGCCCGCGTCACGGCGGTGAGGAGGTCCATCCTGGCCGCGTCGACCTGGGAGCGGGTGGCCTCCCGGTTGGCCTTCGCCTGCCGGGGCGCGAAGAGCGTCCTGCCGCTCACGTCGTAGCTCAGCCCGAGGTTGTAGCTGGAGAAGTAGTAGGAGGGCTGGTTCCCGAAGCCGAGCTGGCCCAGGGTCAGGCTGCCGATGCGCTGCTCGCCGGCCCCCTGCCACGAGACGCTGGACGACGCCGACGCCGACGGTGCCAGGGCGCCCCACGCGGAGCGCACGTCCCAGTCGGCCACCTCCAGGTCGTTGCGGCTGGCGAGAAAGGTGGGGTTGTTCGCCTCGGCGAGCTGCACCGCCTCGTCCAGGGAGAGCCCGCCGGCGAGGGCCGAGACCTCCTGGGCCCCGAGGCGCCCGGCCGCGGCCCCCACGGCCGGCAGCAAGAACAAGAACAGGATCCGGCGCGCACGGGTGCGGGTGCGGCGGGATGGGGTCAATGTGGCTCCCTCCCCCGGGCGGCTCTGCCGGGGCTTGGTCGTTCGGGTCATCGTGGGTGCACAGGGCTGCGGCCCCGTACGACGGTTCGGGGCGCTCGGTTTCGATGGTTCCGGCACCGTGTCCTCACCCCCGTACGCAGGGCTCGGGTCGCGCCTTCACCGGGGGGTCACGGCAAAGCCACCGGCAGTCCCAACCCGGGGAGCAGGCTACGCCTCGGTCCGGATCGCGGTGTACTGTTCCGAGGGGATGGCCACCTTGAGCACGCGTCCCTGGGCGTCGAACCAGACGTCCCGGGTCTGGCCCCCGCCGGAGAGGACGACGTGGCGCGCGGCGATGGACTGGCCGCCGATGTCGAGCGTCTCGGTGCCGGCCTCCCGGACGTCGAGGCGGACCTGGGCGCCCGCCCTCGGCTCGATCACCGACACCGTGCCGCCCCGGTCCAGGGCGGGCCCCAGGAAGTAGTACTGGTGGGCCACGTCCTGGTCGAGGAGGATGGTGCCGTCGCCTCCCCGGAACTCTCGCTCCCGCTCGCCCGTGGCCGAGCGGGTACGGGCCACGTAGCGCCGGTCGGCCGCCGTAACCGCCACGGTGGCGACCTGATCGCCCGTGACCTCGAGCTGGTACGCGGACAGCGACAGGTCGGGGGCCGCCCTGAGCAGGGGGCGCAGCTCCCGGTGCCCCGAGGGCAGGTCCATCTGGATGACGCCGTTGGCGATGACGTGGGCGTCATCCCCCGAGCCCACCCGTCGGATCGTGAACGTTTCCGTTCCCACCTGCTGGCCGCCGTGGAGGATGCGGAACGTCCCTTCGTCCAGGACCACGTTCTGGGCGGCGGCGCCCCGGGGGGCGGTGAGGCCGCCCAGCGCCGTGGCGAGGAGGGCGAAACGGAGGCTCCGTGGGCGCATGGAGGGTCGTCTCCTGAAGGAGGCGGGATTCGGGAATACCCCGCACCGCCCTGGGGCGGCCGCATCACGGGGGAACGCTTCCTGATACACCCCCCGACGATGCGTGGTCCGGCTCAGCGGGTGCTGCGGGGCCGTTCCAGCGCCGCCGCCAGGGCCCGCACGTAGCGGCGGAACACGGCCTCCCCCTTGGCTGCGGTGCCCCGGGAGGGGTGACCCACTACCCCCTGGGACCCCTCCGGGGGTGTGGGCATCCGGCCTCGGATGTATGTTGCCGAGTCCCGGTCCTCCAGGGTGACGTCGTGGATCTGCTCCACCCGGACACGTTGGGGAGCCAGGTGGAGCATGAGGGAGGTCTCCAGTTCACCTCCGTGCTCGGCCACGGCCCTTCCCTCCAGAACATCGCTCACGTCGATGGCGTACAGGTCGATCACGGTGGTGATCGACGTCTTGGTGAGCGCCATGAGGAGGGCATCCAGGTGGGGATCGTACCGGTGGGCCGAGATGATGATGGTCTCCGCCACCCCGTGGTCCTCCCACGCGGCGAGGAGCTCGTTCACTGCCCGGTGCAGCGTCTTGCGACGCAGGGTGGCCGTCCCGGCGAAGGCGCCGGAGCGAGGGCCGGTGACGCCGTAGGGAAACGTGGGGGCCAAGAGGATCTGGCAGCTCCGGGACACCTCCCGGCTCACCGCCTGGGCGATGAACGTGTTCGTGCCCAGGGGGAGGTGGGGACCGTGCTGCTCCAGGGCGCCCACCGGCAGGAGGAGGCGGGCGTCGCGGGCCAGGGCCCGCCCGACCTCGGGCCAGGTCAGCTCGTCCAGGGCGTATGACTCCAGACGCATCGGCCGCTCCGTCGGAAGGTTCGGGATCTGCCGAGCCCCCACCCCGGCGGCGCCTCGGGGTTCCCGGACCCGCAGCGGCGCCGTGGCTGGCGCTGGCCTTCGTCGCCGCCTGGACGTCCCACCCCTCCCCCTGGTGGCTGGCCGCCGCCTCGGCCGCTCTCGCCCTCACCGCCGCGGAGCCGCCCCGCCGCCTCCTGGCCCGTGCGGGGGCCGCGCTGGTGGTCCTGGCCGTGGTCCTGGGCTTCGTGGCCCACCGGCGCCTCGCCAGGATCGCTTCGGACTGGGATGGTTACTGGTCTGCCCGGGAGAGCGCCGTCTCGGCAGAGCTCTCCACCTCCCTCGACCGCCTCCTGGAGCGGGGTGAGACCACGGCCCGGACGCTGGCGGGGGAGGCGGAGCAGGCGACGTCGGACCACGCGCTCCTCCAGGAGGTTCTGGACCGGAGCGGTTTCACCGCGGCGGCCGTGTACGACCCCCGGGGGGAGCTCCGCACCTGGGCCGGCGATCAACGTGGACCGGTCCCCGAGGCCGCGCGCCTGGGGACGCGGGCCTACGTCTACGGCGACCGGCCCCTCTTCAGCCACCTCTACTTCACGGCGCCCGTCGGCGACGGCGACGGCACCGTCGTGGTGGCGGCCCTCCTCCATACCGACCTGCCCCAGGCCCTGGGTGCCCACCCCGAGGACTTCGCCTCCAGGATGCGCGAGGCGACGGGGGAGCGCCTGCGCATCTCCCCCGCCGACCGGGCCGCGGGGGAGGCGGTGTGGGACCTCAACTGGGAGGGCCGCACCCTGTTCAGCGTGGCGGTGGAGGAGCCGGCGCCCGCGGACCGTCTGGCCCGGGTCCGGGACACCTGGACCCGGGCGGTGGGCGTGCTCCTGCTGGCGGCCTGGGTGCTCATGGCGCTGGGCACCCGGGGGGCGCCCCGCCGGGCGGCGCTGGCCGCCGGCACGCTGGTGCTCCTGGGACTCCTCCTGCCCCTGGGCCGGATGCTGGGCGGCGAGGGGCTTTTCCAGGCGGCGGCCTTCCTCCTGCCCGGGCCGCTGGACGTGACGCTGGGGCGGCTGGCGGCGGTGGCCGTGGCGGGGGCGGTGGCCATGGCGCTGCCCCGGCAGGAGCCGGAGAAGGGCGTGGCGCCGTGGCTGGTGGCGCTGCCCGTGGCCCTGGGCTTCCCCCTGGTGGTGACCCTGCTCCGGCGGGCACCCGCGCCCGAGTTCCTGGCGGGCTCCGATGGCCGCTGGGTGGCGTACGAGGCCACCCTGGCCCTCCTCCTGGCGCTGGTCGTTGCGGCCGTGGTGCGCCGGGCGGCGCGGCGTACCGTGACCCGGCCTGGCCTCCGCCTGGCGGTGGCCGCCGCCCTGGCGGTGGCCCTCGCCATCGGCGGGGCCGTGGTGGCGTCCTGGGCGGCATCCCTCCCCGCGGCGGCGGCGGCGTTGTGGGCCGTGCCGGCGGCGCTGGCGGCCACGGCCGTGGCAGGCTACGGGGGGTGGCGCCGTACGTTCCTGGGGTGGTGCGCGGCGGTGGTGGTGGGAAGCGCGGCGGCCCTCCCCTACGCGTGGACGGGGCGGGTGGAGGCGCGCATGGCCCGGGCGGAGCGCCAGCTCGACCGCCTGGGGCACCAGGTGGACCCGTACCTGGACTTCCTCCTGGGGCGTTTCGCCGCGGTCGCCGATTCGCTCCACGCCGCGGGTGCGGGGCCGGTGGAGCTCCTCTACCGCTCCTGGACGGAGAGCGGACTGGCCCAGGAGGGCTACCCCGTGTGGCTCACCACCTGGTCGCCGAACAACCTCCCCACGGAGGAGCTGCGGGTGGGGGCGGGGGACACCCGTCCGGGGGTGGCCGACGACTTCGTGGCCGCGGCCCGGGCGAGCGGGAGCCCCATCGTCCGCCGCTTCGACCTCCCCGACGCCCACTACCTGGCGGCGGTGCCCCTGAGCGGCGGCGCCGTGATCACCGCGGTGGTCCCCCCCCTGCGCCAGATCGGCTTCGCCTCGCCCCTGGGTCCGCTCTTCGGGGAACAGGGCGGCCCCGGGGCCCAGCCCCTCACCCTGGTTCCCCTCCTTCCCGGCGATCCGGACGTGGCGCCCGAGGGGGTCCGCTGGGCCCGGGCCGACGGCGGCTGGCAGGCCTCCACGAACCTGACCTACCCCGAGGCCCGCTACCACGCCCTCTACCGGGTGGACCTGTCGGGGCCTCTTCTCCTGGTGGCTCGGGGGACCCTCCTCCTGACGCTCAACCTCGCCGCCTTCCTGCTCCTGTGGGGCCTGGGGCGCCTGCTGGTGCGGGGTGCCGGCCCCGAATGGGGTGAGTGGCGCACCCTGGTGGCCTCCTTCCGAGCGCGGGTCACGCTGGCCCTCTTCGCTTTCTTCCTCCTCTCCATCGCCATCTTCGGCACCCTGGCCTACCGGACCATCTCCGGCGCCGCCGAGCGCACCGCCCAGGTGCTGGCCCAGCGCGTGGTGGACCGGGCTGCCGCGGCCTACCTGGAGGTGGGCGGCGAGACCGACCTCATGTCCCGGCGGGTGGGTGCCGACCTGCTGCTGTACCGGCGGGGCGCCCTGGACGAGACGTCGGGGGACGAGCTGGCCCAGATCGGGCTGTACGAGGGGTGGGTGCCATACCCCGTCTACCACACCCTGGCCGCGCGCGAGGAGGTGCTGGCCACGACGGTGGGGCGCCTGGGCCGCTGGGAGTACGTGGACGCCTTCCGGCGCCTGGCCGACGGCTCGGTGGTGAGCACGCTGGTTCCCCTCCAGGTGGGCGCGACCGCGGTGCGCCGGGAGGAAGTGGCGCACCTCATCGGGTTCGCCGTGGTCCTGGGCGGAGCCCTCTCGCTGGTGCTGGCGCTGCTGGTGGGGCGGACCCTTGCTCGGCCCCTCCAGACCCTGGTGGTGGCGTCGGAGCGGGTGGGGGGCGGCAACCTGCGGGTGCGTCTCCCCCCCGGACGAGCCGACGAGTTCGGCTCGGTGTTCGAGGCGTTCAACCGCATGGTGGCCCGCCTCCGGGGGGCCCGGCGCGACCTGGTCCGCACCACGCGGCGCACCCAGGCCATCGTGGAGGACGCCGCCACCGGCGTCATCGCCTTCGATCCGACGGGTCGGGTCACCCTGGTGAACCCCATGGCGGTGGGCCTCCTGGGGCACGAGGTGGCGGTGGGAGAGCCGTTGGCGGGGGTGGAGGGGCCCGCCGGCGAGTTCGTGCGCTGGGTGCGCCACTACTTCCGGGACGCCCTCCGGGAGGCCGGCGCCGAATTCCAGCTCGGCGCGAGGCGCATCCGGGTGCGGGCCCGGCGCATCAGCCGGGCGGGGCCCCTGGGGGGCGCGGTCATGAGCATGGAGGACGTCACCGACGAGCTCCGCACCGAGCGCATCCTGGCGTGGGGCGAGATGGCTCGGCAGGTGGCCCACGAGGTCAAGAACCCCCTCACCCCCATCAAGCTGAGCGTCCAGCACGTCCTCCGGGCCTGGGCCGACCGGCGACCCGACTTCGACGGGATCCTCACCCGGAACGCCGACGCCATGCTCCGGGAGATCGACCGCCTCGCCTCCATCGCCACGAGCTTTTCCCGCTTCGGCGCCCCCGGTGCGGCGGGGGAGGCCCCCCTGGAGGGCGTGCGGCTCCAGGATGCGGTCGAGGAGGTGCTGGCCCTCTACTCGGCGGGAGACGGCGCCATCGATTTCGAGCGGGACATCCCCGCCGGCCTGCCGCCGGCGCGGGCCCGGGAGTCCGAGGTGAAGGAGGTGCTCGTGAACCTCCTGGAGAACGCCCGGGCCGCCATCCCGGAGCGGGGCACGGTGCGGGTGGAGGCCCGCCCGGAGTCGGCGGGGGTTGCGCTGGTGGTTCGCGACGACGGCGTGGGGATTCCCCGGGAGCTCCTGGCGAGGGTGTTCGAGCCCCATTTCAGCACCCGGTCGGCGGGAACGGGCCTGGGTCTTGCCATCGTGCGGAGGCTGGTGGACTCGTGGGGCGGAACCGTCACCCTGGACAGCGCGCCGGGGCGGGGAACCACCGTCACGATCCACCTGCCCGTCTGGGCCCCAGACCCTGGCGGTCACGACGACGATGGCACAACTTGAAAAGCCCCCTGGGCATCGACGCCGACCCATCGGAGGATCATGAGGGAACACCCCGTCTCTGACCCTTCTTCGCCGAATTCTTCCCCCCGGCCCTCTCAATCTTCCGTGGTACCCATCTCCCGCGCGGCCCGCAGGCCCAAGCTCCTTCCCGTGGAGCTGACCGCCTGGTTGGAGGAGCGCGCCGAGCGCCTCCGTGACCGCTGGCTGGCAGAGGTGCGGGCGCGGGACGTGGCGTGGAACGACGGCGTCGAGGAGCTGACCCGCGACTTCCTGGACCTCTTCGTTCTCGTCCTGCCCCACGGCCTCGGACCGTACCGGGAGCAGGTGGAGCCGCTGTGGCTCCAGGCGGCCGAGCTGTTCGGACAGATGGCGGCCCAGCGGGGGCTGGCGGCGGGGGAGGTCATCGAGGAGTTCCAGATCCTGCGGGACGCCCTCATCCGCCTCCTCTACCAGGAGCCCCCGGTGAGCGGCGCCCAGCGCCTGTCCCTCCGGGACATCCTGCGGGTGAACCGCTTCATCGACCGGGGCGTGACCCAGGCCAGCGTCGGGCACACCGACGCCCTCTTCTTCGCCCTCTTCCAGGGCTCCGGCGTGGCCGAATCCCTGGGCGACGAGGTCCGGGGCGAGATCCGCCACCAGCTCGCCGGCATCCGGCGCGAGGTAGAGGCCGTTCTCCGCTTCCTGCGCCGTCGGTAGGAGCGCGGTGGCCACAGGAGAGCGCCGGGGCGCCGCGGAGGCGCCCCCGCCTGCCCCGGGGGCGGACACCGGCGACATGCCCCCGGAGCTGTTCCGGGAGCACGCCCGGGCCGTGGTGGACTGGATCGCCGACTACCTGGCCAACGTGGGGGATCTCCCCGTGCTGCCCCGGGTGCGGCCCGGGGACCTGAGGCGCGCCCTTCCCGCCTCGGCACCCGAGACGGGGGAGCCCATGGAGGACGTGCTCCGGGACTTCCGCGAGCAGGTCGTGCCCGCCGTCACCCACTGGAACCACCCTTCCTTCTTCGCCTACTTCTCCGTCACCGGCTCGGGCCCGGGGATCCTGGGCGAGATGCTGGCGGCGGCGCTCAACGTGAACGCCATGGTGTGGCGGAGCTGTCCGGCCGCCACCGAGCTGGAGGAGGTCACCCTGGACTGGCTGCGCCAGCTCCTGGGCCTCCCCGGGGCCTTCGACGGCGTCATCAACGACACCGCCTCCTCCAGCACCTTCTACGCCCTGGCCGCCGCCCGGGAGGCGGCGTACCCCGACGCGGGCGACGTCGGCCTCTTCGGGGCGGCTCCGGGGCGGATCTACTGCTCCGAGCAGGCCCACTCCTCGGTGGACAAGGCGGTGCTGGCCCTGGGCTTCGGCCGGAAGGGCGTGCGCCACGTCGCCAGCGACGACGCCTTCCGCATGGATCCGGATGCGCTGGCGGCGGCGCTCCGGGAAGACGTGGAGAGCGGCGTGCGCCCCGTGGCGGTGGTGGCCACCCTCGGCACCACCTCCACCACCAGCGTGGACCCGGTGGCCCGCATCGCGGAGCTGGCGGCCGAGCACGGCTGCTGGCTCCACGTGGACGCTGCCTACGCCGGGCCCGCCGCCGTGGTGCCGGAGCTGGCGCACCACTTCGCCGGGTGGGAGCGGGCCGACTCGATCGTGGTGAACCCCCACAAGTGGCTGTTCACCCCCATCGACTGCTCGGTCCTGTACACCCGCCGGGACGACGTCCTGCGCCGGGCCTTCAGCCTCACCCCCGAGTACCTACGCACCGCCGAGGAGGGGGAGGCCAGGAACCTCATGGACTACGGGGTGGCCCTGGGGCGCCGCTTCCGGGCGCTGAAGCTGTGGTTCG
Organism: uncultured Gemmatimonadales bacterium; assembly: GCA_963720485.1. Lineage (GTDB taxonomy): Bacteria > Gemmatimonadota > Gemmatimonadetes > Longimicrobiales > Gaopeijiaceae > MFD05684-c1. The sequence continues at coordinate 2,254,903 of OY970395.1, read as the reverse complement.
TCCTGCGTTGGTTCGGCCGGGAGGGGATCGTGGCGCGGCTGCGCGAGCACGTCGCCATGGCCGGGGAGCTGGCCGGGTGGGTGGACGCCGCGGCGGGGTGGGAGCGGGTGGCGCCCGTGCCCTTCAGCACGGTGGTGCTGCGGCGGGCGCCGGAGGGACTCCCTCCCGCAGACGCCGACGCGCTCAACATGCGCATCCTCGACCGGGTGAACGCCACCGGAGACGCCTTCCTCTCCCACACGGTGCTGCGGGGGAGGACGTGCATCCGGGTGGCCATCGGCAACCTCAAGACCGGCCGGGGCGACGTGGCGCGGCTCTGGGAGCGGCTCCGGCAGGCGGCCGAGACCGAGGGCTGAGCCTCAGACCTCCCGCACCTCCCTCGAAAGCTCCACCATGGACTGCTTGGCGTCGCCGAAGAACATGACCGTGTTGTCCATGTAGAAGAGGGGATTGTCGATCCCCGCGAAGCCGGGCGACAAGCTGCGCTTCATGACGATGACGGTGCGGGCCTTGTCCACGTCCAGGATGGGCATCCCCGCGATGACGCTGTCGGGGTTCCTGGCCTCGGGGTTCACCACGTCGTTGGCCCCCACCACCAGCACCACGTCGGTGCGGGCGAAGTCGTCGTTGATCTCGTCCAGGTCGAAGAGCTTGTCGTAGGGCACGTCCGCCTCGGCCAGGAGGACGTTCATGTGGCCGGGCATGCGTCCCGCCACCGGGTGGATGGCGTACTTCACGTCCACCCCCCGCTCCTCGAGCTGGTCCATGACCTTCTTCAGGTCGTGCTGGGCCTGGGCCACCGCCAACCCGTAGCCCGGCACCACCACCACCGAGGCCGCGTACGCCAGGATGGTGGCGGCCTGCTCGGCGTCCACGCTCCGCACGGGCTTCTCTCCGGTGGCCAGCTTGGCGGTGCCCCCCGACTGACCGAAGGCGCCGAAGGCGACGTTGGCCAGGGAGCGGTTCATCGCCTTGCACATGAGCATGGTGAGGAACAGCCCGGCGGCACCCACCAGGGCGCCCGAGATGATGAGCACCATGTTGCCCAGGACGAAGCCCGCCGCCGACCCCGCCAGCCCCGAGTAGGAGTTGAGCAGGCTGATCACCACCGGCATGTCCGCGCCGCCGATGGGGATCACCAGCAGGACGCCCAGGAGGAGGGAAAGGCCGCTGAAGATCAGGAAGATCCACAGGGGGCTCACGCCGGCCACCGTTCCGGCCACCGACACCACGCCGCCCAGGAAGAGGAGGGCCAGGAACAGCAGTCCGTTCCCCGTCTTCTGGAGGGGGAAGGTGACCGGGTTGCCCGTGACCATGCCGTTGAGCTTGCCGAAGGCCACGAAGCTCCCCGAGAACGTCACGGCGCCGATGAGCATGGTGAGGGCCGTGGTGACGCCCAGGGCCAGGTCCATGGGGGCGCCGGTCTGCTGCACGTGGACGAACGTGGCGGCGGCCACCATCGCCGAAGCCCCCCCGCCGAAGCCGTTGAACGCCCCCACCATCTCGGGCATGGCCGTCATCTTCACCGTGCGGGCGGCCACGGCGCCGATGAGGGTGCCCAGGACGATCCCCACCCCGATGGCGGCCCAGGAGGTCACCTGGTTCTCCGCCAGGGTGGCGACGATGGCGATGAGCATGGCCACCGCCGCCCAGCCGTTGCCCTGGCGCGCGGTGGCGGGCGACTGCATGCGCTTCAGCCCCACCACGAACAGCACGGCCGACAGGAGGTAGGCCAGCTCCGACCAGGTCGAATGCGTCATGGCGGCTCAGCCCTTCCTGAACATCTGGAGCATGCGGTCGGTGACCATGAAGCCGCCGACCACGTTGATCGTCGCCATGACGATTCCCACCACACCCAGGACCTCCACCACGAAGCTCTGCGCCTGCTCGGTGACCACCAGCGCGCCGACGATGGCGATGCCGCTGATGGCGTTGGCCCCGCTCATGAGGGGGGTGTGGAGGGTGGGGGGCACCCGTCCGATGACCTCCCGACCGGCCAGCGTCGCGAGCACGAACACGTAGAGCCCGATCAGCATCTCGCCCATGGAGCCTCTCAGTGGGATGGTGGGGTGGTGCCGGTTCCGGTGGTGGCGTCGGCGGCGCCCTCCGCGGGGCGCTCCGGCGGCGCGGCCGGCGCGGGGGCGGAGAGCCCCAGCGCCTGGCGGACCCGCTCGTTCCTGACCTCGCCCTCGTGGGTGAGGCACGTGGGGCCGACGACGTCGTTCGCCAGGTCCACGACCAGGCGCGCCGTCCTGCAGCAGCTCCTTCAGGAAGGTCGCCACGTTCTTGGAGAACATCTGGCTGGCGTGGTAGGGGATGGTGGCGGGGAGGTTCACCGGCCCCAGCACCTGCACCCCCTTGTGATCCACGGTCTCGCCGGCCTTCGAGGCGGCGCAGTTGCCCCCCGTCTCGGCCGCCAGGTCCACCACCACCGAGCCCGGACGCATGCTGTCCAGCATGGCCTCGGTGACCAGCAGCGGCGCGGGGCGGCCGGGGATCTGGGCCGTGGTGATGACCACGTCCGCGTCCTTGATGTGGTCGGCGATGAGCTCCAGCTCCTTCCGGTGCTGCTCCTCGGAGAGCTCCTTGGCGTAGCCGCCCTCGCCCTCGGCGGTGACCTCGTGCTCGGTCTCCAGGAAGGTGGCGCCCAGGCTCTCGATCTGTTCCTTCACCGCCGGCCGCACGTCGAAGGCCTCCACCTTGGCGCCCAGGCGGCGCGCCGTGGCGATGGCCTGGAGCCCCGCCACGCCGGCGCCCAGCACCAGCACCTTACCCGGGCGGATGGTGCCTGCCGCGGTCATGAACATGGGCAGCAGACGGGGAAGGTGGTCGGCCCCCATGAGGGCCGCCTTGTATCCCGCCACGGTGGCCTGGGACGAGAGCACGTCCATGCTCTGGGCCCGGGTGGTCCGGGGGATGAGCTCCAAGGCGAAGGCGGTGAGGCCGCTGTCGGCCACCCGCTTCACCGCCTCGGGGTCGCCCAGGGGGTTCATGAGCGAGATGAGCACCGCCTCCCGGGGGAGGGCGGCCAGCTCGGTCTCGGTGGGCGGCTGGACCTTGAGCACCGCCCTGGCGCCCTCGAGGGTCGAGGCCAGGTCGGGGGCCACGGTGGCCCCCCCCTCCTCGTACTCCCGGTCGGAGAAGCCGGCGGGAAGCCCCGCGCCGGCCTGGAGGGTCACCTCCACGCCGGCCTTGGTCAGCTCGCGCAGGGTGGCGGGTACGACCGCAACCCGGCGCTCGTCCGGGCGCGTCTCGGCGAGGACCGCAACCTTCATGGGCCCGCTCCGTCGGAAGTCGTTGGAGGGAGAATCCTGGGAATCGGCCGCAAATGCGGGGACCATCGTACGGGTGCGGGCAGGGTGCCGCAACGAGGGGGGCGGCGGCCGCCGGGGTGGCCCCCCGCCGCCGCCGCCGCTTTCTTGGGGCCATGTCCCCCGTGGTCCACGGACGCAGGATCGGCCGGCGGAGCCAGGAGCTGCCGCCCCTACGGGAGCGGGTCCGGGCGCTCCGCCTGGTGCCCCGCTTCCTGGGCATGGTGTGGCGCACCCGGCCCGCCTACGCGGTGGGCATCGTCGTGCTCCGGGCTCTCCAGGGCTTCGGGCCGGTGGTGCTGCTCTGGATCGGCAAGCTCATCGTGGACGGGGTGGTGGCCAACGTGGGCGCCGCCGCCCCCGACTGGCGCTACCTGTTCGGGCTGGTGGGGCTGGAGCTGGGCGCCGCCCTGGTGCTGGAGGGGCTCCGCCGGGCCAGCGGGGTGCTGGAGAGCCTCCTGGGCGACCTCTTCGGCAACGAGATGAGCGTGCGCCTCATGGAGCACGCCGCGACGCTGGACCTGGAGCGTTTCGAGGACCCGGCGTTCTACGACAAGCTCCAGCGGGCCCGGCGCCAGACCATGGGGCGCGTGGCGCTCCTGGGAACCCTCCTCCAGATCGCCCAGCAGCTTCTCACCCTGGCCACCCTCCTGGCCGCCCTGGTGGCGTACAACGCCTGGCTCCTCCTCATCCTGGTGGGGGCCATCCTGCCGGCGTTCCTGGGCGAGACCCACTTCGCCGGGATGACGTACTCCCTCTTCTTCCGCTGGACCCCGGAGCGGCGGGAGCTCGACTACCTGCGCTGGGCGGCGGCCAGCGACACCACCGCCAAGGAGATCAAGCTCTTCGGCCTGTCGGACTGGTTCATCCGCCGCTACGAGCGGCTGGCCATGCGCTACTACGAGGCCACCCGGGAGCTGGCCGTGAAGCGGGCGGTGACGGGGGGCTTCCTCACCGCCCTCTCCACCCTCGCCTACTACGGGGCCGTGGTGTTCATCGTGGTCCAGGCGGTGGCGGGCGCCATCAGCATCGGCACCCTGACCTTCCTCATCGGCTCCTTCGACCGGAGCAGGAACGTCATCTCCGACGTCCTGGTGCGCTCGGCGAGCATCTACGAGGAGAGCCTCTATCTCAAGGACTTCTTCGAGTTCCTCGAGATGACCCCGCGGGTGGCGGTGGCCGAGCGGCCGCTCCCCGTGCCGGACCCCATCCAGGAGGGCTTCGCGTTCGAGGAGGTGGGCTTCCGCTACCCGGACAGCGAGCGCTGGGCGCTCCGGGACGTGTCGTTCCGGCTGGGGCCGGGCGAGCGGCTGGCTCTGGTGGGGGAGAACGGGGCGGGGAAGACGACCGTCGTGAAGCTCCTCACCCGCCTCTACGACCCCAGCGAGGGCCGCATCCTGCTGGACGGGCGGGACCTGCGGGAGTATGACCTGGACGGGCTGCGGCGCGCGGTAGGGGTCATCTTCCAGGACTTCGTCCGCTACGACCTCCTGGCCCGGGAGAACATCGCCGTCGGGCGCATCGAGGCCGGGGAGGACGAGGCGAGGATCGAGGATGCCGCCCGCAAGAGCCTGGCCGCCGGCGTCATCGGCGCGCTCGAACGGGGGCTCGACCACATGCTGGGCCGCCGCTTCGAGGGGGGCGCCGACCTGTCCGGCGGCGAGTGGCAGAAGATCGCCCTGGCCCGGGCGTACATGCGCGAGGCCCAGGTGCTCATCCTGGACGAGCCCACCGCCGCGCTGGACGCCCGGGCTGAATACCAGGTGTTCCAGCGCTTCAGCGAGCTCACCGCCGGCCGCATGGCGGTGCTCATCAGCCACCGCTTCTCCACCGTGCGCATGGCGGACCGCATCCTGGTGCTGGGCGAGGGGCAGGTGCTCGAGGAAGGCACCCACGAAGCCCTGGTGGAGGCCGGCGGCACGTACGCCGAGCTCTTCTCGCTCCAGGCGGCGGGGTACCGGTAGGGGCGCCACCCCCGCACCGGGCCCTCACCCCACGGGCCGCTCCTGGAACAGGGGCGCGATGCGCTCCACCTCGTCGCCGGGGGCCCAGATCACCAGGACCTTGACCGGCTCGGCCGACCATACCTTGTGGACCACTTGGTCGCCCGGCCGCACGATGCCCACCATGCCCGGAGACAGCAGGTGGCGCTCGCCGTTCACCACGTGCTCGAGGGTCCCCGACAGCACGTAGAGGATCTCTACCGCATCGTGGCCGTGGGGGCGGGGCTCCGTGGTGGCGCCGGGGGCAAGCTCCATCTCGGCGACCGCCACTTCGCGGCCGCCCAGGTTGGACGGTTCCACGAGGACCTTGAGGCGGGGGCCTCCCGGCGCTTTGGGCTCCAGGTAGCGAGTGCCGTCGGTGGCCCGGGCGTAGCCGGGGGCTTCCTGGGCACGGGCGGGCGTGGCCGGCAGCCCGGAGAGGGACGCCAGGGCGAGGGCGGCGAGGAGGCGGGCGGTCGGTCGCATGGGCGGGTCCGGGTTTGGGAGGAGGAAGGGAGCGTCTTCTGCAGGTACGTCGGACGCCCCCGGTCCGCTACCGGAGGCGCGGCGCCGGTCCCGTCCGGCCATCCCTGCGCCCCGGATTCCCTCCCACCTTCCGGCATGCTCGCCCACGTGGTGTCGGCCGCCCTGCTCGGGGTGGAGAGCTTCCTGGTGCGGGTGGAGGTCGCCCTGGCCTCGGGGCTCCCGTCCTTCACTGTGGTGGGGCTCCCCCAGGGCGCGGTGCGTGAGGGGCGGGAGCGGGTGGGTGCGGCCCTCCACAGTGCGGGGCACCCGGTGCCCCCCCGGAGGATCACGGTCAACCTGGCCCCGGCCGACGTCCGCAAGGAGGGGAGCGCCTTCGACCTGCCCATCGCCGTGGGGCTCCTGGTCGGCATGGGGGCCCTGGCCCCCGACCGGGTGGAGGGGTGGGCGTTCGTGGGGGAGCTCGGGCTGGACGGCGCCCTGCGGCCCGTGCGGGGCGCCCTCTCCATGGCGGCGGCGTGCCGGGCGGACGGGCTCCAGGGGCTGGTCGTGCCCGAGGAGAACGCCGGCGAGGCCGCGGTGGTGCAGGGGCTCCGGGTGGTGGGCGCCTCGAGCCTCCAGGAGCTCCTCGCCCACCTGGACGGCGGACCCGCGCTTCCCGACACCACTACCGACGCCCTGACCCTCCTGGGGCGCCCGCCGGCCCCCGGCCTCGACCTGGCCGAGGTCCTGGGGCAGGAGCCCGCCAAGCGGGCCCTCGAGGTGGCGGCCGCGGGCGCCCACAACCTCCTCCTGCTGGGGCCGCCCGGCTCGGGCAAGACCATGCTCGCCCGGCGTCTTCCGGGCATCCTCCCGCCCCTGGCCCTGGACGAGGCGCTGGAGGTCACGCGGGTCCATTCGGTGGCGGGGCGGCTGGCGCCGGGCACCCCCCTGGTGGACGCCCGGCCCTTCCGGGCCCCCCACCACACCGTGAGTGACGCGGGCCTGGTGGGGGGAGGTTCGCCGGCCCGGCCCGGGGAGGTGAGCCTGGCCCACCACGGGGTGCTCTTCCTGGACGAGCTGCCCGAGTTCAGGCGCCACGTCCTGGAGGCGCTGCGCCAACCCCTGGAGGACGGCGAGGTCGTGCTGGCCCGGGCGGCGGGACGGGTGTGCTACCCCGCCCGCTTCGTCCTGGTGGCCGCCATGAACCCGTGCCCCTGCGGCCACTGGGGCGACGGCACGGAGCGCTGCACGTGCGACCCTACCCACGTGGGGCGCTACCGGGGCCGGGTGTCGGGGCCCCTCCTGGACAGGATCGACCTGCACGTGGAGGTCCCGGCCGTGCCGTTCCGTCGGCTGGCGGGCCAGGAGCGGGGGGAGGGGAGCGCCGCCGTCCGGGCCCGGGTCGTCGAGGCCCGCGCGCTCCAGCGGGAGCGCTTCGCCGGCTGCCCCGGCGTGCGCGCCAACGGCCAGATGGGTCCCGCCGAGCTGCGCCGCTTCGCCCGGCCCCCTGCCGCGGTGGCCCGCCTCCTACAACGGGCCGTGGACCGTCTTGGGCTGTCCGCCCGGGCGTACCACAGAATCCTCAAGGTGGCCCGCACGGTGGCGGACCTGGAGGGGGCCGACGGCGTGGGCCCCGAGCACGCCGCGGAGGCTATCCAGTACCGCTCCCTGGACCGGCTGCGGACGGTGTGAGGGGAGGTCCCGGCCCGGCCGGGAGTCCCGCGGACGGCGGCGCCACGTCCGCCGAGGGGATGGGCACCAACAGGCTCAGGGTGTCCCACAGCTCCCGGAAGCGGGCGTCGCCCACCCTTCCCGCCCACTCCTGCTCGATGGCGGCGTGGACCTCCACGGCGGTGCCGTGGAGGCGGCGCCCCCGCTCGGTGAGGCGGATCAGGCGGGCCCTCCCGTCGCCGGGGTCGGGCTCCAGCCGCAGGTAGCCCATCCGTTCGAGGTCCCGCAGGAGGTCACGCACACGCTGCTTGCTGATGTGGGTGTCCTCCGCCACCTGGCCGGGACGTCGCCCGTCCGGCCCGGGCCAGCGGAAGAGGGTGACGTGAGTGGGGCGGACGTCGTCGAATCCGGCGGCCACCACGCCCGCGTAGATGCGGGCCCTCACTTCGTCCAGGCCGAAGCGCAGCAGGGCCCCCACGGGGAGCGGCGGCACGGGGCGGGGGGACGGGGTGCTTGACACGGAGGCTCCCTGCGGTACAAGATCGTATGGCCACCATACTATCTTAACTGGAGGGTTCCACCATGTCCACCGTCGTCGGCCGTGTACGGCACCTCCCTGCGGGCACCGGACGGGCGTTCGGCCTCATGGGCTCGTCCATCACCTTCAAGGACGAGCCGGAGGACACCGGCGACGCGCTCCTCCTCTTCGAGCACATGATGCCGGCCGGACTGGGTGTCCCTCCCCATGAGGAGCGCAACCACGAGGCGTTCTACGTGCTGGAGGGCACCCTCGAGGTGAACGTCCAGGGGGAGCGCTATCTCCTGGGCCCGGGCGATTTCCTCGCCATCCCCCCGGGCGTGGTCCACACCCTGGCCAACCCGGGACCGGGCGCGATGCGCGTCCTGACCCTCGTATCGCCCGGCAGCCAGCACGCCCGCTTCTTCTCCACCCTGGGCCGGACCATCGACGATCCTTGTGATCCGCCGGCCTCCGACGAATCCCCCGACGTGGCCCGGGTGCTGGAGGTCGGCCACGCGTGCGGCATCGACTTCCTGCCGCCTCCGACGGAGTGAGGGACGTGGAGCGACGCGTGGTGAATCCGTGGACGTGGCAGGAACGGGCGGGCTTCGTGCAGGCCAACGAGGTGGTGGGGGCCAGGCGCACGCTCTACTGCGCCGGCGTGGTCTCGGTAGACGCCGCCGGAAGGCCCCTGCACCCGGGAGACGTCGAAGCCCAGGCGCTCCAGGCGCTGGACAACCTGGAGACCATCCTCCGGGAGGCGGGCTACACCCTCGCCGACGTGGTCCGCCTCACCACCTACGTCACGGACGTAGACCTCTGGGTCGCGGCCAGCCCGGCCGTGCAGGCGCGACTCCAGCGGGCCGGCTGCCGGTACGCGGCCACGCTCCTGGGCGTCACCCGCCTGGCCCGCCCCGAGCTCCTGGTGGAGCTGGAGGCGACGGCGGCGGCCTGAGCCCCCGGGGCGGCGATTGACCGCCCGGAGCCCCGGGGTATCTTCCGCGGGTGCCCACCCCCGACTCTCCCCGCGCCGCGCCGCGGGCCTCTCCCGGCTCGGCGCCGGACCACTCCCGGGGGGCTCCCCACCCGCACCCCTCCAGGCTCCGGGTGGTCCTGGCGTTCGCGGCGGTCTACCTCATCTGGGGCTCCACCTACCTGGGCATCCGGGTGGCCATCCGCACCATCCCGCCCTTCGCCATGGCGGGGGCGCGGCAGCTCGTGGCCGGGCTGGTGCTGCTGCTCTGGGCCCTGGCGGCGGGGGCGGAGCGTCCCACACGGCGGCAGGTGCGGGACGCGGCCGTGGTGGGCGGCCTCCTCCTGGTGTGCGGCAACGGCGCGGTGGTGTGGGCCGAGCAGTGGGTGCCCTCGGGGCTCGTGGCCCTGCTGGTGGGCGCCGTGCCCCTCTGGATGGTGCTCCTGGACTGGGTATGGGGTGGGGGGCGGCGTCCCGGGCCCCTCCTGGTGGTGGGTCTCCTGTGGGGGTTGGGCGGCGTCGCCCTTCTGGTGAGCGGCGGCGAGATCGCCGCGGCGGGCCCCCGGGACCTTGCGGGCGGCCTGGTGGTGCTGGCGGGTGGGGTGTGCTGGGCGGCGGGCTCCATCTACTCCCGCCACGCGGACCTGCCCCGCCGTCCGCGCATGGGGACGGCGCTCCAGATGCTCTGGGGGGGCGTCCTCCTCCTGGCCCTGGGCGGCGTCGGCGGCGAGTGGCGGGACTTCGATCCGACGGCCGTGAGCGGGGCGTCGCTGCTGGCGGTGGCCTACCTGATCGTGTTCGGCTCCATCGTGGCGTTCAGCACCTACATCTGGCTGCTGCGCGTGAGCACCCCCGCCCGGGTGAGCACGTACGCCTACGTGAACCCCGTGGTGGCGCTCTTCCTGGGGTGGGCACTGGCCGGGGAGCCCCTCACGGCCCGAACGGTGGTGGCGGCCTTCGTGATCCTCTCGGCGGTGGCGCTCATCTCGGTCCGCTCCCGCCCACGACGCCCGCCCCGCAGCGACCCGTCGCTCGGGCCGGACTGAGCCAAGAAAAAGCTGTCGGGGGGCCGCGTTCCGGCGGTACCATGGAAGGAGACCCTCGCAGCCCCCAGCCGGCCCTCGGGGACCCCCGACCCACCCCTCGGCGATCCGCATGATCCAGGCACCCGGAATCGACAGCCTCCACATGGGCTCGGCCATGGATACCGTCGCCTCCGGCGCCAGCCGCCTGGTGGAGGGCCTCACCGGCCTCTCCGGCGACTTCCAGTTCAAGGTCGTCCTCTCCGCCCTGGGCGTCCTGGCGGTGGTCTTGCTCCGGCGCCTGGTGCTGCACGTGGTCCACAAGCGCATCCATGAGCCGCGGCTCCGCTACCGGTGGGGCAAGCAGTCGAGCTACGTCGCCGCGGCCCTGACGGCCGTCATGCTCGTCAACATCTGGCTGGATGGCCTGAAGCTCGGGACGTTCCTCGGGCTCCTCACCGCAGGTCTCGCCATCGCCCTGCGGGACCTGATCGCGAACCTGGCCGGGTGGATCTTCATCGTGTGGCGGCGGCCCTTCGAGCTGGGCGACCGGGTGCAGATCGGCTCCGAGGCGGGCGACGTGGTGGACGTGCGCATCTTCCAGTTCACCCTCCTGGAGATCGGCAACTGGGTCGACGCCGATCAGAGCACCGGACGCATCATCCACGTCCCCAACCAGCGGCTCTTCTCCGAGTCCCTGGCCAATTACACGGCCCAGTTTCCTTACCTCTGGCACGAGATCCCCGTGCTGGTGACGTTCGAGAGCAACTGGAGGAAGGCCAAGAAGATCCTCCAGGACGTCGTTGCCGAGAAGGCGGGAAGCGTCGCGGTGGAGGCGGAACGTGCCATGCGCGATGCGTCCAAGCGGCTGTTCATCTTCTATCAGAACTTCACGCCCATCGTGTACACGAGCGTGAAGGACTCGGGCATCCTCCTGACCATCCGTTTCCTCTGCAACCCCCGCCACAGGAGGGGGATCAGCGAGGGCGTCTGGGAGCTCACCCTCGACGCCTTCGGCCGGGAGCCGGACATCGACCTCGCCTACCCCACCCAGCGCATGTACGTGAACCCCCTGGAAGGGAAGAGCGGCGCCCGCGCCAGCCTTCCGTGGCTTCCGGAGGAGGCCGCCGCGACGATCCCCCGGGGGGAGGAGAACGGAACCGGCCACGCCCCCCACCCCGCCGATTCCACGGTCCGGACGCGGCCCTCCTGAAGGCCGCTTGACCCTCGCCCTCCGGGCTCTCTAGCTTCACCCCACAACCAGAAGAAGCGGGCGAGGCATCTCGGAAGCCGGTGAGAATCCGGCACGGCCCCGCCACTGTGAGAGGCCCGGCGCCACGGCGCCGGAAGCACGGCCACCTCGGATCCCACTGGGAGCTCGGCTCCCGGGAAGGGGAGGACGGCCGCCTCGAGTCAGGAGACCTGTCTCCGCCCGCGCGTTTCCATGCACGCTCCGAGGGGAAGCCGTGCGGGTTTTTCGTTTTCATGCGGGTGCGGGGCTCCTGGGCGGGCTCCTCCTTCCGGCGGCGCTCCTCGCCGCCGCACCCGCCGCCGTGCGCGCACAGTGGCCCGGAGAGGTGTCCGGCCGGGTGGTGGACGCCGCGACCGGCGCCCCCGTGGAGGGGGCCTCCGTCCGGGCCCTCGAGCAGGGCCGGGCCGCCGTGTCCGACGCCGCGGGGCGCTTCGTCCTGACCGGGCTGGAGCCGGGGGAGCACGAGCTGCTGGCGGCCCGCCTGGGGTACGCCACCCTGCGTCGCTCCGTGGAGGTCCGCGACGGCAGGGCCGCCACGGTGCGCCTGGCCCTGAGCCCCGTGGCCCTGCCCGTGGGGGGCGTGGAGGTGGTGGTGGCGGCGGGGGAGGGGCGGCGGGTGGCCGTGGACGCTCCGGCCGCTTCCGGGGCCCGCACGGCCGGCGACCTCCTTCGGGGGGTCCGGGGCGTGAACGTGACGTCCCGGGGACCGGGGGGAGCCCAGACCGTTTCCATCCGGGGAAGCGGCGCCGACGCGGTGCTGGTCCTCCTGGACGGCGTGCCCCTGAACGACCCCGTGACCGGGGAGGCCGACCTTTCCACCGTGCCGGCGTCGGCGCTGGCCTCGGCCACCGTCCTCCCGGGGGCCCGCTCCGCCCGCTACGGTCCCGGCGCCGAGGCCGGCGTGGTGCTTCTGGAGACACGGCAGGGGCCGTCCGCCCCCTCCTTGCGCGCCCTGGGCGGATCCCTGGGCCGGCGCGATGGGGAGCTCTCGGCCGGAGGCGCTCTGGGCTCCGTTCGCTGGGGGGCGTCCGCCGAGCACGAGCGTCAGGACGGCGCCTTCGACTTCAAGCTGCCCGCCTCCGTGGGGGGCGGCTCCGGCACCCGGGCCAACGCCGACCAGCACCGCACGGCCGTGCGGGCGTCCCTGGACGCGTCGCCGGGGGACGGGACCCTGGGGGCGCGTCTCCTCCTCGAGCGCTCCGGCCGGGGACTGCCGGGCCGCACCTTCGCCCCCTCCCCCCGGGCCCGGGAGGAGGACGTCCGGAGCCAGCTCTCCCTCACCTGGCGGGGTGGCGCGGAGACCGGGCCCGGGTCCGGCCGGCCGTCCCTCATGGGATGGGTGGTCCGGCGCGACGGCCGCGTCCGGGACGACGCGCCTCCGGCCGGCCTCCCCTACGACGACCGCACCCGGGTGGACGCCTGGGGCCTCCGGGCGGAGGCCCGCCGTGGCCTGGCGCCCCTCCTGGACGTGGGCGCAGGGGCCGACCTCCAGGGACAGGCCGTGACGTCGGACGTCCTGGCCGGCCGTGGCCCCCGCCGGCTCACCGACGGCGCGGCCCGCGCCACCGTCGCGGTGGGCCCCCTGCCGTGGCCCGGCACCCCCACCCTGCAGGCTTCGGCGCGCCTCCACCGGGACGCCCGGGACGGATGGCGCGCCACCCACGAGGTGGCCCTCGCCGCGCGCTTCGGGGTCCTGGGCATCGACGTGGCGCAGCGCAGCGCGTGGACGCCGCCGGCCCTGGCCGACCTCTTCTTCCAGGAGGGGCTGGGCGTGAAGCCGAACCCCGCCCTGACCGCGGAGCGGGTGCCCTCGGAGGTGGAGGCGGGCCTCACCGTGGCGCTCCGGGGGAAGGGGTGGTCCGCCCGGCTGGCGGCGTCGGCGTACCGGGGCGACGTCCGCGGCATGGTGGTGTGGGCGCCCGACTACCGCTTCGTGTGGAGCCCCCGGAACGTGGACGTGCTGCGCCGGGGGGCCGAGGCCTCCGCCGACGTCCGGGTCATGGGGCCTCTCCCGGGCGCCCTCCTCCTGGAGGGGAGCTGGAGCCTGGCCCGGGTCACGTACGACCGGCCCGACGACCCCGGGGTGCAGCTCGCCTACCGACCCCGCACCACCGCCACCGTGCGCGGCACGTGGTCGGGGAGGGAGGGCGACCTGTCCATCGAGGGCCGCTACACGGGCCTCCGCTACCCCGTGCCCGCCCCGGTGAACGGCCTTCCTCCGTTCTGGGCCTGGGACCTCGCCCTGCGCCGCACCTGGGCCCTCGGCACCTGGGGGCTGGACACCCACCTGCGCGTGGAGCGCCTCCTGGGCTCCACCGACGCGCTGGTGTTCGGCTTTCCCCACCCGGGGCGGACCGTCGCCCTGGAGGTGGTGCTCCGCGCCCCTCACGGCCCGTGAGCGTCCGTCCCCTGCGATCCCCACGACCCTTTCGACGAGCTCGACGTCCATGACCCGACCGCGCCCGACCGCTGCCCTGCCCGCATTCCGGACCCTCCGTCGCCGGCACCGCCGCGCCGGGCTGGCCCTCCTCCTCCCGGCCCTGGGCCTCCTGGCCGCCGGCTGCGGCGACGACGGCACCGGGCCCGGGCCGGGCCAGGGGAGGGAGGAGGGGGTGGTCCTCAACAGCGTCGACATCTCCCTCTCCCTGGTCGACGTCGCCGCCGATTCGGTGGAGGCCACGGTGGGGCTCGGCCCGGCGGGGAGCCCGGTGGGCGTCGCCGTGCGGGGCGGGATGGCCGCCGTCCCCATGGGGGTGGTGGCGGCCGTGGCGGTGGTCGACCTCACCACCCGCCACGTGGTCACCTACGGGCTGCCCTCCGGCTCGGGCGCCACAGGCGCCGCCTTCGTGGACGATACCCTCCTGGTGGTGGCGAACCCCGGGCTGGGGAGCGTCTCCCCGGTGAACCTGCGCACGGGCACGGTGGGGGCGCCCATCGCCGTGGGGAACGGTCCCCAGGGGGTGGTGGTCGTGGGCGACCGGGTCGTGGTGATCAACGCGGAGCTGGGCCCCGACTACCTTCCCGAGGGACCGGGCACCCTCACCCTCCTGGACGCCCACACCCTGGAACGCGTGGGGAGCGTCACGCTCTCCGGAGAGAACCCCGGAGACGCGGCGCCAGGCCCCGACGGCCTCCTCTACGTGGTGAACTCGGGCGGCTACGGCGAGGGGAACGGCTCCCTCTCCGTGGTGGACGTGGCAGCCGGCCGGGAGGTGGAGCACGACACCGGCTTCGGCGACTTCCCCTTCGCTGTCGAGGTGGGCCCCGATGGGCGGGTGTACGTGGGGTCGTTCTCCTACGGCATCGCGGTGTGGGATCCGGCGAGCCGGTCCTTTGTCCGGTCCCCCGACGCCGCCGTCGCGCCGGCCGGCATCCCCAGCACCTCCGGGGTGGCCTTCGACGCCGAGGGCCGCCTTCACACCCTGGTGCCCGAGTGCCAGGACCGGGGACGGGTGCTGCGCCTGGACACCGCCTTCCAGGTGGCCGCCGAGGTCACGGTCGGGACGTGCCCCACGGGGATCGCCTTCACCCGCGTCCCGGCGGCCGCTCCGTAGGTCGGCGCGGGGAGCCGCAGGGGACGGAACACGGGCGAAAGGGGGGGCCACCCTCGCTTGTTCGGGCTGGCGGCACCGGGTAACTTCAGCCATCCAAGCCTCCCCGCCGGGTCGTCTCGAGGGTCTCATGAGCCACTACCTGGACTTCGCGGCCACCTCGGCCGTGCGTCCCCCGACGGTCGCCGCGGCTGTGGCCGAGTTCCTGGCCTCCTGCGGCGCCACGCCGGGGCGTGGCGGCCACGCGGCCGCCGTGGAGGCGGGGCGGGTGGCGTTCCGATGCCGCCGGGCGGTGGCCAGGGTCCTGGGTCTCCCCGGCGACGTGGGCCGCATCGCCTTCATGCACAACGCCACCCACGCCCTCAACACCGCCCTGTGGGGCACCTTGCGCCGGGGCGACGCCGTGGTGGTCACCGCGTACGACCACAACGCGGTGCTGCGCCCGGTCCACGCCTTGGCCCGGGAGCGGGACGTGGAGCAGCGCATGCTCTCCGGCACGCCCGAGGGCGAGGTCGACCTGGACGAGGCGGAGCGCCTCCTCGAGGGAGCCCGCCTGCTGGTGGTGAACGGCGCCTCGAACGTGCTGGGCACCGTGCTCCCCCTTGCCGCGCTGGCCGAAAGGGCCCGGGCGGCCGGCGCCCTGGTCCTGGTGGACGCGGCCCAATCCGCGGGCCATCTGCCGGTGAGCCACGCCCACGACGGCGCCGACATGGTGGCGTTCACCGGCCACAAGGGTCTCCTCGGCCCCCAGGGCACGGGTGGGCTCTGGGTCCGGGAGGGCGTGGAGGTGACCCCGCTGCTCACCGGCGGCACCGGCGGCGACTCCAACCTGAGGGACATGCCCCCCGTCATGCCCGACCACCTGGAGGCAGGAACCCAGAACGCCCCCGGCCTGGCCGGTCTCCTGGCCGGATGCGAGCACGTGCTGGAGGCGGGGGTGGAGGAGACCCACGCCCGGGAGGCCGCCCTGAAGGCCCGCCTCCGGGACGGGCTCGCCCGCATCCCCGGCATCCGGGTCCTGTCGCCCGCTGCGCCCGACGGCGTCGCTGTGGTGACGGTGGTGAGCGACCGGCTCGACCCGGCCACCCTGTCGACGCGCCTGGACCGGGAGCACGGGGTCATGACCCGGGCCGGCATCCACTGCGCCCCGGAGGTCCACCGGATGCTGGGCACGTCCGACACGGGCGCGCTCCGCTTCTCCCTGGGGTGGGCCTCCACCGCCGACGACGTGGAAGCAGCCCTGGAGGCGACCGACGCCATCCTGGGCTCCGCCGCGGTACCGGTGGTCTGATCCGAACGACCGCTTTGCACCCACGGCCGTCCGAGACGCCATGCGCCTTTTCGTAGCCCTGAACCTCCCCAAGCGGGAGCGCCAGCGGGTCCACAAGGAATCCAGCGCACTCCGGGAGCAGGAGCTGCCCGTGCGCTGGGTGGACCAGGACGCCTACCATCTGACGCTGAAGTTCCTGGGAGACGTCCGCCAGGACCGGGTCGAGCAGATCGACCGGCTCCTGGCCCGCATCGCCCAGGGAAACGCCCGCTTCCCCGTGGCTCTGGGGGGCTTCGGAGCGTTTCCCACCATCCGGCGGCCCCGGGTGCTGTGGCTCGGGGTCGAACCCAGCCCCGCCCTCCGGTGTCTCAAGCAGGACATCGAGTGGGCGCTCGCGGAGATCGGCTTCGAGCGGGAGACGCGGGCGTTCCACCCCCATCTCACCCTCGGCAGGGTCGAGGAGGACGGCGGCGCGGGGGCTTTCCGGGGACTGGACGAGCTGACGGCATCCATGCGCTACGACGGAAGCTTCGAGGCCAAGACCCTGGACCTCATGCGGAGTCACCTCTCCAAGGGGGCACCCCGGTATTCGGTGGTGGCCAGCCACCCCCTCACCCCGGGCTCCTGAGCGGCCGTCCGCTCCTTCCCTCAAGGCCGTCGACGCGGGAACCCCATGCTCGGATGTGCGCGGAGCTGTTTGGGCAGGATCGCCCTGATGGTCGTCCTGGCCGCCCTCGCCTTCGCGGCGTGGCGGTGGGGCCCCGACGCCGTTCCACAGGTGGAGGCCTGGCTCGGCCGTGGCTCGACGACCCGGGAGGCTGGCACTCCGCCCCCCTCGCCCGAGCTGGCGGAGACCACGCTGGACCGCCTGGAGCGCTTCCGCGCGGGCAAGGGCCCGGACGTCCTGCGGCTGGGCGACACCGAGCTGTCCAGCATGATCCGCTTCGCTCTGCCCGGCCTGGTGCCACCCGGGGTCGACGCCCCCACCGTGCACCTCCATGAAGGGAGGGTGTCCCTCTCGGCCCGGGTGGCCGTGGACGCCTTTCCCGACCTGCCGGCCCTGGACAAGATCACGGGGCTCCTCCCCGACACCGTCGACCTGGTGATGGAGGGGACGTTGGGTCCCTGGGGTAAGGAGAACCTGGCCCTCACCATCGACCACCTGGAGGCCTCCAGGATCCCGCTCCCGAACCGCCTCATTCCCCAGGTGCTGAAGGCCCTGGGCCGCAAGCCCAGGGAGGGGCTCCCGGCCGACGCCCTCGTGGTGCCCCTGCCCGAGGGGCTGGCGTCGGCCTACATCCTGAAGGACAGCCTCGTCCTGGTGGCGGACCGCTGAGCGGGTCGCCGTCCGTCTCCCCCCGACCAAGAAGGCATCCGTGGCTCGACTCCTGATCGTGGACGACGAGCCGGGCGTGCGCGACGCTCTCCGGCAGCTCTTCGAGTACGAGGGCCACGACGTGGGCGTGGCCTCGGACGGGCCCGAGGCGCTGGAGCGCTTCGGCGACTGGCGGCCGGACGTCACCTTCCTGGACGTCAAGATGCACGGCATGGACGGGCTGGAGGTCCTGGACCGGGTGCGCGCCGAGGACGGCAGCGCCCTGGTGGTCATGATCAGCGGCCACGGCACCATCGACACGGCCGTGGAGGCCACCCGGAAGGGGGCATACGACTTCCTGGAGAAGCCGCTCGACACGGACCGCCTGCTGGTGACCCTCCGCAACGCCCTCGAGGTGAAGGGGCTGTCGGACAGCGTGGCGCGCCTCCGGAGCGAGGTGGAGAAGCGCCACGAGGTCGTAGGCGGCTCGTTTCAGATCCGGCAGGTGCTGGAGCGGGTCGAGAGGGTGGCTCCCGCCGACGCCCGGGTGCTGGTCTCCGGCGAGAACGGGACCGGGAAGGAGCTGGTGGCTCGGGCCATCCACCGCCTCTCGTCACGCTCGGGTGCCCCCTTCGTGGAGGTGAACTGCGCCGCCATCCCCTCCGAGCTCATCGAATCGGAGCTGTTCGGCCACCTGAAGGGCTCGTTCACCGGCGCGGTGGCCGACCGGGCCGGGAAGTTCGAGCAGGCCGACGGCGGCACGCTGTTCCTGGACGAGGTGGGCGACATGTCCATGGCCGCACAGGCGAAGGTGCTGCGCGCCCTGGAGCAGGGCGTCGTCACCCGTGTGGGAGGCTCCAAGCCCATCCAGGTGGACGTGCGGGTCATCGCCGCCACCAACAAGGACCTGGAGGAGGAGATCGCCCAGGGCCGCTTCCGGGAGGACCTCTTCTACCGGCTGAACGTGGTGCCCATCCACGTGCCTCCCCTGCGGGAGCGCCGGGAGGACATCCCCATGCTGGTGCGGCACTTCGTGGACCTCATGGCCCGGGCCGACCGGGTGGCCCCCCGGCGCTTCAGCGACGGGGCGGTCGAGCGCCTGAAGACGCTCGAGTGGCCGGGAAACGTCCGGGAGCTGCGCAACACCGTGGAGCGCCTCCTCATCCTGGCGCCCGGCGACGAGGTGGGCGTCGATGACGTGGACCTGCTGGTCACCGGCCGAGCGGGCGACTCGGGGCTGGGTGGCGAGCTGCTCGGGGCGGGAACGTTCTCGGAGTTCAAGGACGCGGCCGAGCGGGCGTTCATCCTGCAGAAGCTGCGGGAGAACGACTGGAACGTGTCGGAGACGGCCCGGCGCATCGACATGCCCCGCTCGAACCTCTACAAGAAGATCGAGAAGTACGGGCTGGTCCGGGAAGACTGACCGGGCGGCCTACTCCTCGGCGATCTTCGCGCCGTTCTCGAGGCGGTAGAGCGCCTCCATGGCCCGGTAGTCCCGGGCGGACAGCGCCGAGGCCGTGTTGGTGGGATACATCACGTCGTGGGGGTCGTCCGAGTGGGGGAGCCCCAGCGCGTGGCCCATCTCGTGGGCGGCCGTGAGCTCAACCTGTCGCGGCCCGAGCGGTCGGGTGGCCTCGTAGGGGCTCCGCGTCGCCAGGGAGAGATCGTCCACAACCAGCGTGGCCTGGCCCCCACTGCGTCGCCAGCGCGTTCGGGTGCGGCCGAGCTCGGTGCCGCCGAGCTGGAGCGCCCAGCGCACGGTGATGTCCGGGGGGGTGTCCCGGGCGCGGAGCTCCACCCGGATGGGGAAGGGGTGCCCGTCCCACGCCCTCACGCCCCGGGCCGCCGCCTGCTGGAGCGCCCGGGCCCGGGAGGGGTCGTCGGTGGAGGGGAGGGGGATGAGGACCCGGAGCTCCCGGGTCGTGTCGGCCCAGCGCAGGACCCTGTTCTCGCCCCGCTCGCGGAAGCCGCTGCACAGGTATGCCGCGTCGGGGCACGCCTCGGACGCCGGCACCGTGGGTGCCGAAGGAGGTGCCACGGCGCCGCCCCGGGCCGAGGAGGAAATCCGCTCGCACGGGTAGCCGTCGACGGACCTGCAGGTGAGCTCCTCCGTCGGCGGGGCGTGCCTGCGGTGGCCGGCCACCAGGGTCGCCGCCCCGAAGGCGACGACCACGAGCACCAGGCGTCGGCCGCCGGCGCGGCTCTCGGGCAGGGGCGTGGGGGACACGGAGGCTCCGGGATCACGGAAGGGGCTCCTTCCAAGCTACGCCCGGCCCGCAGCGGACGGTACCTTCCTCTGGGCCAGGCCTTCTCGTGGGTGGCGGGGTCCCGCACATTGGACGTTGGACGCCCCTCCTCAGGAGGCGAGCATGAGTGACAGGATCCGTGGGAGCTATCCGGGCGGACCCCGGCGCCGGTCGGCCCGGGACGGCCCGCCCTCCAGGACGCCCCTCGAGACGCTGGAGGAGCGGGCGGAGCGCGGCGCCGTGCGGCGCCAGGCGCGCAGCGGCAGGCGACACCGGCGGCGGCTCGCGGTCCTGGGCGCGTTCATGCTGGCGGCAGGCGGCATCGGGTTCCTCCTCGGCCATCAGGCCGACAAGGGAAGCGAGGAGCTGGCTGCGGCGCGGCGCGAGGCGGCCGAGGAGCAGAGCCTCCAGGGGGTGATGCACGGGGAGGCGACCCGGGTGATCCAGCAGATGTGGCTGTCCGAGATCATGGAGCACCCCCCCGGCGCGCAGCCCTGAGCCGCTTGTCACCTTTCCGTCCGGGCGCCACGTTGCCTCTCTCCCGGAGCCGGGCGGCCCGGAACGTGCTTCGCGCCTCGGGAGACCGGGCCCGAAGCGACGAGAACGGCGGAGAAAGGACCCCCGATGTCCCATGAGTTCAGGAACTTCATCGGCGGTGAGTGGGTGGAGCCCCTCACCGGCGAGTACTTCGACAACCGCAATCCGGCGCGCACGGACGATCTGATCGGCCACTTCCCCCGCTCCGGCGAGGACGACGTGGACCGCGCCGTGCAGGCCGCGCGCCGGGGCTTCGAGATCTGGCGCAAGACACCGGCCCCGGCCCGGGGCGAGGTGCTGCGCAGGACGGGCGACCTGATGGTGGCCCGCAAAGAGGAGATCGCCCGCGCCGCCACCCGCGAGATGGGCAAGGTGCTGGTGGAGACCCGGGGCGACGTGCAGGAGGGCATCGACACGGCGTATTACGCCGCTTCCGAATGCCGCCGTCTCTTCGGGAAGACCGTCCCATCCGAGCTCCCCGACAAATGGGCCATGTCGTACCGCCGGCCCATCGGCGTGTGCGGGATCATCACGCCCTTCAACTTCCCCATGGCCATCCCCACCTGGAAGATCTTCCCGGCCCTGGCCTGCGGGAACAGCGTGATCTTCAAGCCGGCCGAGGACGTCCCCCACACGGGGGCCCTCCTGGTGGAGATCCTCCTGGAGGCTGGGCTCCCCCCCGAGGTCATCCAACTGGTGCACGGCGCCGGCGAGGAGGCGGGTGCGACCATCGTTCAGCACCCGGACGTGCCGGTGATCTCGTTCACGGGGTCCACCGACACGGGTCGCTCCATCGGTGAGACGTGCGGGCGCATGCACAAGCGCCTCTCCCTGGAGATGGGTGGGAAGAACGCCCAGATCGTCATGCCGGACGCCGACATGGAGCTGGCGCTGGAGGGGGTGCTGTGGGGCGCGTTCGGCACCACCGGACAGCGCTGTACGGCCACCAGCCGGCTCCTCCTCCATCGCGATATCGAGGACGCGTTTCTGGAGGGGCTCATGGAGCGCACGGCGGAGCTTCGCCTGGGTGACGGGCTCGAGGACGAAACCGACGTGGGGCCGCTCATCAACGACGCGGCGCTGCGCAAGGTGGGCAGCTACATGGACGTGGCGCGGGAAGAGGGCGTGGTGCTCTGCGGCGGCGGCCGCCCCTCGGGCGAGGGGCTCGACGGTGGATTCTTCTTCGAGCCCACCATCGTGCGCGACGTCCACGCGGGAGACCGGCTGGCGTGCGAGGAGGTGTTCGGCCCCGTTCTTTCCGTGGTGGCCTTCGACGACTTCGACGAGGCCATCCGCGTGAACAACGAGGTGCGGTACGGACTCTCCAGTTCGGTGTATACCAGGGACATCCACACCGCCTTCCGGGCGATGCAGGAGCTGGACAACGGCATCACCTACATCAACGCTCCCACCATCGGCGCCGAGGCCCACCTCCCCTTCGGCGGGGTGAAGGAGACCGGCAACGGTCACCGGGAAGGCGGATGGGAGGTCTACGAGTTCTACTCGGAGACCAAGGTGTGCTACGTGGACTACTCCGGGCGGCTGCAGCGCGCCCAGATCGACAACTATTGAACGCCGTCCCCCGGGGCGTTTCGCCCCGAATCCTGGCGTTTCGCCATAGCGTAGGGGGACCAGAGCCCAGGGCGTAGTGGATCGCTTCCGGGTGCGCCTGGGAACCGGCGCCCTGGTCCGGGGCTTGCTTGAAGAGCCGGTCGGGACGCTGCCCGCGCCGGGATGCCGGAGGCAGGACCAGGACTCTTTCGAGGTACGCGAGCGTGCAGGACGAGCCGAGGTTTCAGGAGCAGCGGGACGAGTCGGATGGGGCCCCGGACGAGGGACGCGTGCGCGCGGCCCTGCGCGACGAGCCGGGGATCCTCCGCGCCATGTGGGACTGGACCCGCTCCGTCGTGGTGGCGTTCGTCCTGTTCCTGGTCATCCGCACGTTCGTCGTGGAAGCCTTCAAGATTCCTACCTCGTCGATGGAGAACACCCTGCTGGTGGGCGACTTCCTGCTGGTGAACAAGGCGGTGTACGGCGCCGAGATTCCCGGCACCCACCTGCACCTGCCCGCCTTCGAGGAGCCCCACCGCGGCGACGTGATCGTCTTCAACCCTCCCCACGAGCCCGACAAGAACTACGTGAAGCGGCTGGTGGGGATGCCGGGCGACACCCTGGCGATGCACGACAAGGTGCTCACGGTGAACGGCGTGGCCATGGACGAGCCGTACGCCCGCTACATCGACCGCATGGGCGACGCCGTCCACCCGGCCATGAAGTGGCAGTCCAACCACCTGATCGCGTCGCAGCCGCGGGGGGACTACCACCCCTCCCGGGACAACTGGGGCCCGCTGGTGGTGCCCAGCGACAGCTTCTTCGTCCTGGGCGACAACCGGGACAACAGTGAAGACTCCCGCTACTGGGGCTTCGTTGCGCGCTCCGCCATCCGCGGCCGTCCCTGGTTCGTCTACTACTCGTTCAATCCCGACTCGGCGGTGAGCGTCCCGTGGCTGGAGGCGGTGCGCTGGACCCGCGTGGGGCACCTCATTCGCTGAGGCCCTTCCTCCCCCGGGGAAGGCCCGGGGCCACCCGACCTCCCGGCGGGTGGTTGCGCGATGGACGCCTGACCGCCACCATGTTCCGAGCCGCGGCGCCCGTGCTCTCTCCGGTGCGCGGCCGCCCCGCACAACCCG
The DNA here is from genome assembly GCA_963720485.1 of uncultured Gemmatimonadales bacterium. Classification (GTDB taxonomy): domain Bacteria; phylum Gemmatimonadota; class Gemmatimonadetes; order Longimicrobiales; family Gaopeijiaceae; genus MFD05684-c1. The sequence continues at coordinate 2,232,098 of OY970395.1, read as the reverse complement.
GTGGCGTTTCCGACCCTCCCCGGTCGGGGCGCACTCCGAACCGGTCCTCAGGTCAGGCATATGACGTTTGCCTCCCGCCGCGGGTCCTTCAAGGAAGGATCCCTCGATCAGTACCTGAAGGAAATCAGCGCCTATCCCCTCATCGATCGCGATGAGGAGGTGCGCCTCGCGAAGCTGATCCGCGTGGGCGACCCGGAGGCGCTGGACAAGCTCGTTCGCTCCAACCTCCGCTTCGTCGTCTCGGTGGCGAAGAAGTACCAGAACCAGGGCGTGCCCCTCTCCGATCTCATCAACGAGGGGAACCTCGGGCTCATCCGCGCCGCCCATAAGTTCGACGAGACCAAGGGCATCAAGTTCATCAGCTACGCCGTCTGGTGGATCCGGCAGGCGATCCTCCAGGCGCTGGCGGAGCAGAGCAGGATCGTGCGCGTGCCCCTGAACCGGGCCGGCGCGCTCCACCGCATCGGGCGCCGCAGCTCGAGCCTCCTCCAGGAGTTGGGCCGGGAGCCCACCGTGGAGGAGATCGCCGAGGACCTGGACATCTCCCAGGAGGAGGTGGAGCGCACGCTGGTGATCAGCCAGTCGCACCTGTCGCTGGACGCTCCCATCACGCCCGGCGAGGACAACCGCCTCCTGGACTACCTCCCCGACCAGTACTCTCCCGGCCCCGAGGACGAGGCGTACGAGCACGCATTGAGGGAGACCATCGAGGAGGCCCTGTCGTCGCTCAAGGAGCGGGAGGCCAAGATCCTGCGCCTGTACTTCGGGCTCGACGACCAGGAGCCCATGACCCTGGAGGAGATCGGCTCGCTGCTGGGCATCACCAGGGAGCGGGTCCGCCAGATCAAGGAGAAGGCGCTCCTGCGCCTGCGCCACGCTTCCCGCGCCCGCTTCCTCGAGACCTTCATGTAGCCCCGCCCGGGCCCCTGCCCGGACGTTCCTCGCCCCCCCTTTCCAGGGGCCCGATTCCGGTTGACACCTCCTGGGCCCCCGGATATCATTCAAAGCTCTGTTGCCCAATCCCGAGCTGGCGCTGGGACATGAAGACGTATACTCCGAAAGCCGACGATATCGTGCGCAGGTGGTGGGTGGTGGACGCGGCCGACAAGCCGCTGGGCCGCCTGGCCACCGAGATCGCGCGCGTGCTGCGTGGTAAGCACAAGCCCATGTACACCCCCCATCTCGACACGGGGGACCACGTGGTGGTCATCAACGCCTCCCGGGTCCGGCTGACCGGCAAGAAGGCGGAGCAGAAGACGTACTTCCGCCACTCCGGCTACATGGGCGGCGAGAAGCACATCCCGTTCAGGCGCATGATCGAGACCCACCCCGAGCGGGTGATCGAGCTGGCCGTGAAGGGGATGCTGCCCAAGAACGCCCTGGGCCGGAACATGAAGAAGAAGCTGAAGGTGTACGGGGGCGAGGAGCACCCCCACCAGGGGCAGAAGCCCGAGCTCCTGGAGATCTGAGGAACCACATGGCAGACGTGAAGCAGGTGCAGACGGTGGGCCGCCGGAAGACCAGCACGGCCCGTGTCCTCCTCAGGCAGGGGAAGGGCGAGTGGACGATCAACGGTCGTCCCATGGCCGAGTACTTCCCCCGCCTCCTCTACCAGGAGCGGGTGACGGAGCCCCTCAAGGCCGTGGAGGCGGAGGGCCAGTTCGACGTGGTGGTGCGGGCCGCCGGGGGCGGCCTCACCGGCCAGGCCGACGCGGTGCGCATGGGCCTCGCCCGTGCCCTGGTGGCGTGGGACGAGGAGTGGCGCCCGACCATGCGCCAGCGCGGGTTGCTGACGCGGGACGCCCGCAAGGTCGAGCGGAAGAAGCCGGGGCGGCCGAAGGCCCGCAAGCGCTTCCAGTTCTCGAAGCGCTGAGGATCGCCCAGGGCGGCGTTGGCCTTCGGACTCGGCTCCCTGCGGCGTACTTCAGTACGCCTCAGTCGCCTCGCCTCGGCCGCCTTGCCCTGGACGAACCTCAGCGCTTCGAGCGGGACCGGCCATCGGGCGGTCGGCTCCTCGGTCGGTGCCGCCCTCCGGGCGGCTTGGCGGACCGGGGCTCGCGATCTCAAGGGTTTCGGCTTGCGGCGCTGCGCGCCGCTCGCCGACTTGGACATGAAGTACGCCGGGCGCGCTAGCGCCGGCGCATCCTGATCGGGGCGTCTATCGGCCCCACGCATGAGAGGTAGTAGCGCATGGAGCAGGTCGGTCTCAATCAGTTGCTCGAGGCTGGTGTCCATTTCGGACACCAGACCCGCCGTTGGAATCCGAAGATGCGCAAGTACATCTTCACGGAGCGCAACGGCATCCACATCATCGACCTGCGCAAGACGCTGGACCGGCTCCAGGCCGCCCAGCGCGCGGTGCGCGAGGTGGTGCTGTCGGGGGAGCGTGTCCTCTTCGTGTGCACGAAGCGGCAGCTCCGGCAGATCATCGAGCAGGAGGCGGAGCGGTCGGGCGCCTTCTACGTCACGGAGCGCTGGCTCGGGGGCATGCTCACCAACTTCCAGACCATCCGGAAGCAGATCCGCCGCCTGAAGGAGCTGGAGCGGGGCCAGGAGGAGAACGCCTTCGAGTTCTACACGAAGAAGGAGCGGCTCCTCCTCGACCGCGAGCGGGCCAAGCTCGAGAAGTACCTCTCCGGCGTGAAGGACATGAGCCGGCTGCCGGGCGCCGTCTTCGTGGTGGACGCGAAGCGCGAGATCATCGCCGTCAAAGAGGCGCACCGCCTGGGCGTGCCGGTCATCGCCATCACCGACACCAACGCCGACCCGGACCTCATCGACTATCCGGTCCCGGGCAACGACGACGCCATCCGCTCCGTGGGTCTCATCACCCGGGCCATCGCCGACGCGGTCGAGGCGGCCAAGCGTGAGGTGCCCGAGGAGGAGCGCCGCAGCGACGAGGTGGAAGCCACCACGTACTCCACCGAGACCGGCGAGCAGACCGAGGTGGAGGAGCGTCCGGCGCGCAAGCGGCCCCGCCGCAAGCGCCGGCCCCGCCCCGAGGTCATCGCCCAGCGGATCAAGGGCGAGGAGGGCGAGGGTGAGGGGGAGGAAGGCGGCGAGGACGGAGGCGAAGAGTAGCACCGGCGGCGCCCAGCACACCGTCGGAGGTTCCCGCGGGAACCCGGGAGGCGGAAGCCGCCGGACGACGCGCCGCGTCGCTCCCAGGCTCCCGCCTCTTTTCTTGAAGGCGTCTGCATCCAAGTGAACGTGGAATCGGGATAGAGGATCATGGCCGTCAGCGCGAAAGAGGTTAAGGAGCTCCGGGATCGTACCGGGGCCGGGATGATGGACTGCAAGAAGGCCCTGGAAGAGACGTCGGGGGACATGGAGAAGGCCATCGACCTCCTCCGCACCAGGGGCGCCGCCAAGGCGGCCAAGCGCGCCGAGCGCTCGGCCGACGAGGGCACCATCGGGACCTATGTCCACCACAACGGCAAGGTGGGGGTCATGGTGGAGCTCAACTGCGAGACGGATTTCGTCGCCAAGAACGACGAGTTCCTGCAGCTCGCCCGGGACCTGGCCATGCACGTGGCCTCGACGGCTCCCCTGGCGGTGAGCGCTTCCGACATTCCAGAGGCCGAGGTGGCCCGGGAGCGAGCCGTGTACGAGGCGCAGGTGGCCGAGGAGGGCAAGCCCGAGAACATCCGCGACAAGATCGTGGAGGGGAAGCTCAAGAAGTGGTTCAAGGAGCAGGCGCTCCTCGAGCAGCCGTTCGTGAAGGACCCCGACAAGACCGTGGAGCAGCTGGTCACGGAGGTCAGCGCCAAGACCGGCGAGAAGATCACCGTCTCGCGCTTCTCCCGCTTCGTGGTGGGTGGGGTTTGAGGATCCGCTGGAGCCCGCGATGGCCGACGACCTGAAGTACAAGCGCGTCCTTCTCAAGCTCTCGGGCGAGGCCCTGGCGGGTGACCAGGGCTTCGGCATCGAGCCGGGCGTGGTCGACCGCCTCACCGACGAGGTGAAGGCGGTGCACGAGATGGGCGTGGCCCTCGGTCTGGTGATCGGCGGGGGCAACATCGTCCGGGGTGCCCTGGCCAGCCAGAAGGGAATGGACCGGGTCCAGGCCGACTACATGGGGATGCTCGCCACCATCATCAATGCCCTGGCCGTCCAGGACCTCCTGGAGACGAAGGGCGTGGATACCCGGGTGATGACGGCCATCCGCATGGAGGAGATCGCCGAGCCGTACATCCGGCGCCGCGCGCTCCGCCACATCGAGAAGGGCAGGGTGGTCATCTTCGCCGGAGGCACCGGCAACCCCTACTTCTCGACCGACACGGCGGCCGTGCTGCGCGCCATCGAGATGGACGCCGATGTGGTCATCAAGGCGACCAAGGTGGAGGGCGTCTACAGCGCCGATCCGGTGAAGCACCCCGACGCTCAGTTCATCCCTTCCATCACCTTCCAGGAGGTGATGGCCCGGGAGCTTCGGGTCATGGACGCCGCCGCCGTGTCCCTGTGCAAGGAGAACAAGCTGCCCATCATCGTCCTGAACCTGGAGGAGCACGGCGTGGTGGGCTCCGCGATCCGGGGAGACCGGGTCGGAACCCTGGTGTCCTAGGCCCAGGGGCACGGTTACATTCGCTGGCCGGCCCCGCGCCCGACCTTCCGTCCGAACGTCGTTTCCGGGAGAGAGAGACAGCCATGCCGTCCCTGAAGGCCGCGAAGCAGCGGATGGACGATGCCCTCGAGGCCGTCCGCCGCGAGTTCGCCACCGTCCGCACGGGCAAGGCGACCCCCGCCCTCCTCGACACGGTCCGTGTCGACGCCTACGGCTCGAAGATGCCGCTCAACCAGGTGGCCACCGTGAGCACGCCCGAGGCGACGCTCTTGGTGGTGCAACCGTTCGACAAGAGCCTCGTCAACGACATCGAGCGGGCCATTCTCACCGCCGACCTGGGGCTCAACCCCGCCAACGACGGCAACGTGATCCGCATTCCCATCCCGCCTCTCAACGAGGAGCGCCGGAGGGAGTACGTGAAGCTCCTCCACAAGATGGCGGAGGACGGCCGCATCTCGATTCGCCACGCGCGCCAGGTGGCCCGGGACGAGCTCAAGCAGCGGGTGAAGGACCACGACCTGGGGGAGGACGAGGGGCATCGCCAGATCGACGAGGTCCAGGAGATGACGGACCGCTACATCAGCAAGGTCGACGAGATGCTCAAGAAGAAGGAGGAGGAGGTGATGCAGGTCTGACCTGCGTCGCCCTCCGCTGTGCCCCAACCCAATGACTGACGCCGACGACCTCCTCCGCGACATCCGCGTGCACGGCGTCATCCCCCGCCACGTGGCCGTCATCATGGACGGCAACGGGCGCTGGGCGCAGCGCCAGGGCCTGCCGCGCCATGCCGGACACCGCCGGGGGATCGACGCGGTCCGGGAGGCGATCGAGGGGTCGCTGGAGGCCGGTATCGAGGTCCTCACCCTCTTCGCGTTCTCTACCGAGAACTGGCAGCGGCCCCGCCGCGAGATCGGGGCCCTCATGCGCCTTCTCCAGCTGTACGCCAGGAAGGAGCGCCTGGACCTGAGCCGCCAGGGTGTCGAGGTCCACGTCCTGGGCGAGCTGGAGCGCATCGACGGCGTGACCCGCGCCGCGGTGGACGAGATGGTGGACGGCACCCGGGGTGGCGCCCGCCTCCGCCTCAACCTCATGATCTCCTACGGCGGCCGCGAGGAGCTGCTGCGGGCCACGCGCATGGTGGCCGAGCGGGTGGCCCGGGGGGAGCTCGATCCCGCCGAAATCGACGAGGACGCGCTGCGCAGCGGCCTGTTCACCGCCGATCTGCCCGATCCGGACCTCCTCATCCGTACCTCGGGGGAGCTCCGCATCAGCAACTTCATGCTGTGGCAGCTCGCCTACACCGAGCTCCACATCACGCCGGTGCTGTGGCCCGATTTCACCCGCACACACCTGTACCGCGCCGTTCGCGACTACCAGGCCAGGGAGCGTCGCTTCGGCCGGGTCCCGACGGGGCTGTAGATGCCCGGCGAGACCGCTCGGCGCGTGGGGGTGGCCGCCGTTGGCATTCCCGTGGTCCTCGGGGCCACATGGCTGGGCGGGTGGGCGCTGGCCGTGCTCCTCGCGGCCGCGGCAGCGGTGGCGGCCGCCGAGCTCTACGGCCTGGGGCGGGCGCGGGGCGCCGCACCCTTCGCCTTTATTGGCATGGCGGCGTCGGCGGGGCTCGTGCTCCTGGCGCAGGCCGCCAGCGGATACCAGGCATGGGCGGGCGCGGCGCTGGGCCTGGTCCTGGCCGTGCTGTTGGCGTGCATGGTGGCGGCCGTGTGGCTGCGCTGGCCCGCGGGAGAGCCCCTCACCGACGCGGCCCTCACGGTGGCGGGGGTGCTCTACACCGGGGGTGCTCTCTCCTTCGGCGTCTTTCTCCGGGACCTCCCGGACGCGGCGCCGGCGTTCAGCGCCGTGCCCTGGCACCGCACCGCGTTCTTCCTCCTCCCTCTGGTCACGACCTGGGCGGGCGACACCTCCGCCTACTTCGCCGGGCGGGCCTTCGGCCGACGCAAGCTGTTCCCGGCGGCGAGCCCGGGGAAGACGGTGGCGGGAGGGGTGGCAGGGCTCCTCGGGTCGGTGGTGGCGGCGGGGGTCCTGGTCAACTTCAGCCTGGCCCGCAGCCCCGCCCTCACCGTGGGCGTTCCCCTCGCCCTGGGGCTGGGGGCGGCCCTGGGCGTGGCGGCCCAACTCGGCGACGTGGCCGAGTCGGTGATGAAGCGCTGGGCCGGGGTGAAGGACTCGGGCCGCATCCTGCCCGGCCACGGGGGCATGCTGGACCGCATCGACGCCCTGCTCCTGGCCATCCCGGCGGCGTACGGGCTCGTCGTGCTGGCGGGGGTGACCCGATGATCCGCCTGGCGGTGCTGGGCTCCACGGGCTCCATCGGCCAGAGCACCCTCGACGTGGTGGCCCGCCACCCCGACCGCTTCCGGGTCGTGGGGCTGGCCGCCCACCGCTCCGCCGACGCGCTGGCCCGGCAGGTGGCCCGGGTGCGTCCGGACATGGCGGTGCTGGTCGACGGCGACGTCCGCCAGCCGGGAGGGCAGCCCGGCCAGGGCGGCGGCACCCGCTGGACGTCGGGTGAGGACGCCCTCCTCGCCCTGGCGGAGCACCCCGACGTGGACGTGGTGGTGAACGCGGTGGTGGGGGCGGCGGGGCTCGAGCCCACCCTCCGGGCCCTCCGGTCCGGCAAACGCCTTGCATTGGCCAACAAGGAGTCCCTGGTGGCGGGAGGCCCCCTGGTGCTGGAGGCGGCCCGGAGCGGCGGAGGCGAGCTCGTGCCCATCGACAGCGAGCACAGCGCCATCCTCCAGTGCATGGAGGGCGCGGGAGGGACGAAGGTGTCCCGGATCGTGCTGACGGCCTCGGGAGGGCCGTTCCGGGGATGGAACCAGGAGGCGCTCGAGGACGTACGTCCGGAGCAGGCCCTGCGCCATCCCACGTGGGAGATGGGCGCCAAGATCACGATCGACTCGGCGACCCTCGCCAACAAGGCGCTGGAGGTCATCGAGGCCCACTTCCTCTACGGCGTGCCGTACGACGCCATCGAGGTGGTGGTGCATCCCCAGTCGATCGTGCACTCCTTCGTCGAGTTCGTGGACGGATCGGTGCTGGCCCAGGTGGGCGTGCCGACCATGGAGCTGCCCATCCTGTACGCCCTGAGCTGGCCGGAGCGGGTGTCGGACCCGCACCTTCGGACGTTCGACCCGGTATCGGCCTCACCCCTCACGTTCGAGGAGGTGGATCGGGACGCCTTCCCCCTGTTCGGTCTGGGGGCGGAGGCGGGACGGCGGGGCGGCTCGGCCCCCGCCGTGTTCAACGCCGCCAACGAGGTGGCGGTGGAGGCCTTCCTGGAGGGACGCATCGGCTTCCCCGGGATGGCACACGTGGTGGAGGCGGCCCTCGAGGCCGTGCCGCCGCGGGAGGTGGCGGACGTGGCCGACGTGCTCGAGGCGGACCGTGCCGCCCGGCTGGCCGCCCGGGAGGCGGTGGGCGGGATGGCACGGCCCCGCCCGGACCCTGACCCCAAGCGGGATGCTGCGGTAGGCCCATGACGATCCTGGCGACCATCATCGTGCTCGGCGTGCTCATCTTCGTGCACGAGCTCGGGCACTTCGCCGCGGCCAAGATGGTGGGCGTGGAGGTCCAGCGCTTCTCCATCGGCCTGGGACCCCGCCTCTTCGGGTTCCGCAGGGGGGAGACGGAGTACGTCCTGTCGGCCGTGCCCCTGGGCGGCTACGTGAAGATGGGCGGCATGGACGACGAGGTGATGGAGCGCCTGGAGGGCGGAGAGGTGGCCGGAGAGCGCACCCCCTCCCCCCGGGACTTCGACGCCAAGCCCCTGTGGGCGCGCGCCTTCGTGATCTCGGCCGGCGTCCTCATGAACATGATCTTCGCCTTCGGCGTGTACTCCTTCGCCCTGGCCTTCTGGGGGGCACCCGAGTTGCTCACCACCCGCCTCGGCAAGGTGGACGCGTCGGCGCTCCCGCCGGGCGCCGAAGCCCTGGCGCAGGTGCCTCCCGGCTCGGTGATCGAGACCGTGGGGGGCCGCAAGGTGACGTCGTGGGGCGACGTGCGCCGGGGGCTGACCACGGCGGAGCCGGGCCCTCTGGCCATGGAGTTCTCCCACCCCGAGGACCTGGTCACCATCCGCGTCCCCCAGGACCCGGACGCCCGGAGCCGCCTGGCGGGGGCCCTGCAGCCCTGGGCGGCCGCGGCGGTGGAGGCGGTGCTCCCGGGCTCGCCCGCCGAGAAGGGAGGCCTCAAGGCCGGAGACACCATCCTGGCCGTGGACGGCCTCCCGGTGAGCTCCTGGCAGGACTTCGTCTCGCTCATCGAGGCCCGTCCCCAGCAGGAGACCGCCCTCACCCTGAGGCGCGACGGGCGGGAGCTCACCCGGTTGGTCACCCCCGAAGCCGACGAGCAGCAGGACGCCGCCACCGGAAAGAGCCGCACGGTGGGGAAGGTGGGCGTGTTCCAGTCGGTGGGCGACCTGGGCTACCGCTCGGTGCAGCCCGTGAAGGCCCTCGGCATGGGGCTGCAGGAGACGGCCGGTACCACCGGCGCCATCCTCGGATTCCTGCGGGACCTGGTCACCGGGGGCGTTCCGGCGCGCTCCGTCGGGAGCATCGTCACCATAGGCGAGGCGTCCGGTCAGGCGGCGGCGGCGGGGGCGCAGACGTTCCTGCGCTTCATGGCCCTCTTCAGCGTGAACCTGGCGGTGTTGAACCTGCTGCCCATCCCGGTGCTGGACGGCGGGCATCTCCTCTTCCTCGCCATCGAGGGCGTGCGGGGCAGGGCCCTCAGCGTAGAGCAGCGGCTCCGCTGGTCCAACGTCGGTCTGCTCATCGTGGTGGGGCTGATGATCTGGGCCCTGTCCAACGACGTCCTGCGGCTCCTGGGACTGTGATGCGCTCCGCCGCCCTCACCCCCACGTGTCGCTGTCGCGGCTGTTGTCGGCGCCTCCCCGGGAGGAGGCGGACGGCGGCGCGCGCCGTTCCGGGGGCCTGAGCCTCCACCGCGCGCCACCTCCGGCCCCCCTCCCGATATCGGGAGGGGGGCCGTTTCTCGTTCCGCATGCGAAGGGATCCACATGGGCACCAGGATCGACGGATTCATCGGCCACACGCCCACCGTGCGCCTCGAGCGCGTGGTGGAGCCCGGAATGGCCGAGGTGTGGGTCAAGGTCGAGGGCATGAACCCGGGCGGCTCCATCAAGGACCGGCCGGCGCTGGCCATGGTGCTCGAGGCCGAGGCGAGCGGGCGGCTTCCACCGGGGGGCACGATCGTCGAGCCCACGTCGGGCAACACGGGGGTGGGGCTGGCCCAGGTGGCTTCGGCCCGGGGCTACCGCCTGATCCTGTGCCTCCCCTCGTCCATGAGCGAGGAGAGGAAGCGCACCCTCCTGGCGTACGGGGCCGAGCTCGTCCTGACCGACCCCGAGCTGCGCATGCTCGCCGCCATCGAAGAGGCGAAGCGGATCCGGGACGAGCGGGGCGCGTTCATGCCCAACCAGTTCGACAACCCCGCCAACCCCCGCTCCCACTACGAGAGCACGGCACCGGAGCTGTTCGACGCCCTCGAGGGCCGCATCGACGCATTCGTCTACGGCACGGGCACCGGCGGCACCATCACCGGCGTGGGCCGCTACCTGAAGGAGCGGCTGGACGACGTCCTGGTGGCCGCCGTGGAGCCCGCCCGGAGCGCCGTCCTCTCGGGGGAGGCCCGGGGGCAGCACGGCTTCCAGGGGATGGGGCCGGGCTTCATCCCCCCCAACCTCGACCTGTCCGTCGTGGACCGGGTGGTGAAGGCGTGGGAGGAGGAGGCGTTCCCCACGGCCCGGCGGCTGGCACGGGAGGAGGGCCTGTTCGTGGGGATGAGCAGCGGCGCCATCGTGCAGGCCGCTTTGGAGCTGGCCCGGGAGCTGGGACCCGGCCATCGGGTGGCGTGCATCGCGCCGGACTCGGGGGCGCGCTACCTCAGCACCGAGCTCTTCGACGAGGGGGCGGAGCGGAGCGAGGAGGCGCCGGCCGCGGCGGAGTGAGGGGGACCCCGGCGCCGCGGACCTTCAGAGGAAGCTGAGCTGAGATGGCCCGGCGCGGCGGCGGAGAGCCTCCAGGTCCAGCACGTCGCCGGGCTCGTCCTGGGCGGCGACGCCGAGCCAGCCCGTCCACCCGGCCCGGTCCAGGGCCTCCCCCACCACGTCCCTGGCCAGCCCGGGCCGGTTGCACTCGGTGGAGAGGTGGGCCAGGAGCACTCCCGCCAGCCGCCCGTGGAGGAGCTCGGTGGCGAAGCGGGCCGACGCCTCGTTGGAGAGGTGGCCGTGGCTGGACGCGATGCGGGACTTCACCGGCCAGGGGTAGGGCCCGGTGTGGAGCATGACCTCGTCGTGGTTCGCCTCCAGGACGAGGAAGTCGCAGCCGGACAGGGCGTGACGGATGTGCGTGGTGGGGCGCCCCAGGTCGGTGGCGACCCCCACCCGGAGCCCCGTCTCCTCGTCCACCACCGCGACGCCCACCGGGTCGGCGGCGTCGTGGACGGTGACGAAGGGTTCGACGCGCACAGCGCCGATGGTGAAGGGACGGCCCGCCCGGTAGGTGTGAAGCGTTTCCCCTCCCCGGAACAGCCGGGCACAGGCGTCCCGGGTGCGGTCGGTGAGGTAGACGGGGGTGCCGTGGCGGCGGGCGAACACCCCCACGCCCTTCGTGTGGTCGCCGTGGTCGTGGGTGACCACGATGGCGTCCAGGTCGTCGGGGACGAAGCCCACCGCCGCCAGCCGCCGCCTCAGGTCCCGTCCGCTGAAGCCGGCGTCCACCAGGACGCGGGTGCCGCCCGCCACCACGAGGGTGGCGTTGCCTTCGCTCCCGCTTCCCAGCGTGCAGACCTTCATGGGGGGTCGGGCGACTCCGGACGGGGTGGGGAAGGTGGGGCGAGACTCAGGCCCTGGCCTTGCGGCTCCGCTCCCAGGCCCGGGTGAGAAGCTGCCGCATGCCGTCCGAAAGCTCAACCTCCCGCCGGCCCATGGCCGCCTCGGCCACCTCCAGGAACTTGTCCAGCCGATACTCCACCAGCTCCTCGCCCGCGCCCCAGGAGAAGGGGGGTACCCACACGGGGGGCATGCGTCCGCCGAAGAGGTTGCTGCCGGCGCCCACCACCGTGCCGGTATTCAGGAGCGTGCCGATTCCCGTCTTCACGTGGTCGCCCAGGAAGCAGCCCACCTTGAGGAGTCCCGTGTCCACGGCCCCCGTGGGCAGCCGCAGGCGCACCGGCGAGTAGTTGTTCTTGAGGTCGGAGTTCGTGGTGAGGGCCCCCAGGTTGACCCAGCGCCCGAGGACGGCGTGGCCGATGTAGCCGTCGTGGGCCTTGTTGCAGTAGGGGTTCACCACGGAGGCCTCCAGCTCGCCCCGCACCTTGCACACCGCGCCGACGGAGGAGGAGGTGAGGGAGCCTCCGAAGACGAGGCTGCCGTCGCCCACGTAAAGGGGCCCGCTTAGGCGGGCGGGCGCCTGCACCACCACGTCCTCTCCCAGGACGATGGGCCCGTCCCGGGCGTCGAGCGTGACGCCTGGCTCGATGTCCACGTGGTGTCCGAGCTGGATGAGGCCCTTGCCGAGGATGTGGACGTCCGTGAGGAGGAAGGCGTCGCTCTCCCCGTGGCGCTTCCTCACGTCCCGCCGGATGCGGTCGGGGTTCCGGTGCATGAGGTCCCAGGGGGTGGCGAGCACCTCCCCCTCCAGCTCCACCCGCTCGCCCACCTCCCGGCCCGCCGGCTCCAACAGCTCGGCCTCGGGAGGGCACGCCTCGCCGTCGGGGAGCACCCACCCCACGACGGTGCCGTCCAGCACCAGGGTGGCGGGGGCCGGGAGGTCGGCGGGGAGGGCGCCCTCGGGGGCGGCACGGCTGGAGACCACCAGGCGGATGCCGTCCGTGGGGACGTCCCCGGGCGCGATCACGGACGGGCTCCCCGGCTCCTGGAATCCGGCCAACGCCCCGGCGGCGAGGTGGCCGGCGCACCCGGTGCGCGCCCACCGCTCCCAGCGCTGCCGGAGGAGCGAGCAGCCGTAGAGGAGCTCGCCCACCGGGCGGGTGAGGGCGAAGGGCGTCCACGCCCGCGCCGCCCCGTCGTCGAAGAGGTACAGCCGCCGCTCCGGCGCGCTCACGACTCGAAGTCCCGCAACCGGGGGGGGAGTCCGGCGAGGAGGTCCTTGAGGTCGGCCACGGTCTCCCTCCGGGTCACGAGCGTCATGCGGCCGGTGCGCACCACCACCAGGTCGTCCACGCCCCACAGGACGACGGGCGCGTCGTCCGTGTACACGATGTTGCCGTGGCCTCCCACCACCGACCCGCCACCCACCCGCACGTTGCCGTCCTCGTCGGGAGCGTGGGTGCGGGCCAGGGCGTCCCACGTGCCCACGTCGTCCCAGGCGAAAGTCGCCTCCACGACGGCCACGCGGTCACTCCGCTCCAGGACGGCGACGTCCACCGACACCGGTTCGACGGCCTCGAAGAAGCCCGTCACGTTGCCCACCTCCAGGAGGCCCAGGTGGGGCGCGATCTCATCGGCGTGGCGCCGCACCTCGTCCAGGAACACGCCGGCGGGCCATACGAAGATGCCGGTGTTCCACAGGTAGCCCGATGCTCCGTAGCGCTCGGCCGTGTCCCGGTCGGGCTTCTCGTGGAAGGCGGCGACCCGGTGGGCTCCGCCGGCGCCCGAGGCGTCGAGCGCCTCCCCCGGCTGGATGTAGCCGAAGCCGGTCTCCGGGCGGGTGGGCGGCACCCCCAGGGTGACCAGGACCTTCTCCCGGCGGGCGACGTCCGCCGCGGTCCGCACCACCTCCACGAAGCGCTCCAGGGGCCGGATCACGTGGTCCGAGTGGAGGGAGACGAGAACGGCGTCGGGGTCTTCGTGGTGGAGGGTGGCGGCGGCCCAGGCCAGCGCGGGCCCGGTGCCCCGGGGACGGGGCTCGATCATCCAGGTGGGGGCCGGGAGCCGCGGCAGCGCTCCCCGCAGGGCCTCCATGAGGTCCGCCCGGGCCAGGACGCGGAGCCGGTCGTCGCCGGCCAGGGCGCGGGCGCGCTCCAGCGTGTCGGCGATGAGGGGCCGCTCGCCGCCCAGGGGGAGGAGCTGCTTGGGGCGGCTCGGGGTGCTGGCCGGCCAGAAGCGTGAGCCGATGCCCCCTGCCAGGATGGTGATCCAGAGGTGGCGGTCAGCCGCGCTCGAGGATCTCGTCGATACGGGCAAGGAGCTTCTTCGGGCTGAAGGGCTTGGTGACGAAGTCGTCGGCGCCGAGGTTGAAGGCCTCGTCCCGGTCGGCGTCCTGGCCCTTGGCCGTGAGGATCACCACCGGCACCGAGCGCCGGTGATCCAGGGCCCGCAGCCGGTCCAGCACCTCCAGCCCGGTGGCGCCCGGCATCATGATGTCGAGGAGGACCAGGTCGTAGGGCCGCTGGCTCTCGAGCTGCTCGAGGGCCGCGGGCCCGTCGGCCACGGAGTCGACCTCGAAGGAGGCGGCCTCCAGCAGCGTCACCAGGATCCGTCGGATGTGGGGCTCGTCGTCCGCCACGAGGATGTGTCCCCGGGGCGATCCGTCGGTTGCCGGTGAAGCCATACGGCCACGCTCCTTCCCCGACCGGAATTCAGGGCGCGGGAACCTACCGGGCGAAAGGGGTAAAGTCAAGGAACGTCGGGGACTTACGGGCTTGACTCCGTCTGCCCCCTCCGGGTAACCTTCGCGACTTCCCCCGGGCCCATCCTCAAGCCCTGAGCGGTCTCCATGAAGTGGTCGTTCGATACCCTCCGCCACGCTCTCCAGTGCACACGCCGTGCCGGACCGGCCCTGGCCGCTCCCGCGCTGCTCGCCCTGGTGGTGGGGTGCGGGTCGAATCCGTATCAGATCAAGTGGTCGCCCTTCGCCGACACGGCCCGCCTGTACTCCCTGGCGCGTCCCGAGGTCAACCTGCCGTCGGGCTTCAGCTTCGCGGCCTTCTCCAGCCGCCCGAGCGGACAGACCGTGGTCGTGGAGGCGCCCGGGAGCACCGGCGCCTGGGACATCGCCCTGGACACCGAGGGCGGCAACCTGGTGTTCGTGCTCCCCGGGACCTTCGGGATCACGTCCCGGGCCCGCATCACCGCCCTCCCCGGCATGACCTTCGACGACGTGACCGAGGCGCCGGCGGACACCGCCGCCTACAACGCGAAGGCGCCTGTCGCCGTGAGCACCGGCACGACGTACGTGGTCCAGACGGGGTCGCGTCCCGGCACCTTCGGGGGCACCTGCGTCTACTACGGCAAGCTGGAGCCGCTGGACGTGAACGTCGAACAGGGCACGCTGCGCTTCATCTACGACACGAGCCCGGTCTGCAACGATCGGAACCTGGCCGGGACGCAGTAGCCGTGCTCGACATCCGGGCCCTCCGGGCCGATCCGGAGGGGGTGAAGGGCGCCCTCGCGCGCCGGGGCGAAGACTTCGGTCCAGTGGTGGACGAGATCCTGGCCGTCGACGAGGAGCGGCGGGCCGCCATCGCCGGGGTCGACGAGCTCAAGGCCCGACGCAATGAGGTGTCGAAGGAGATCGGCGACATCAAGCGCCACGGCGGCGACGCGTCCGAGCGGATCGCACGCATGCGGGCGGTGGGCGAGCGCATCGACGAGCTCGACGGGATGGTGTCCCGGGCCGACGAGCGCATCGCCGAGCTCCTGCTGGGCACGCCCAACCTCCCCCTGGACGAGCTTCCGGACGGCGGTGAGGCCCAGAACCGGATCGAGAAGGTCTGGGGGGAGCCCCGGACGTTCTCCTTCGAGCCCCGCCCCCACTGGGAGCTGGGCGAGGCGCTGGGCATCCTGGACCTCCCCCGGGGCTCGAAGATCTCGGGCTCGGGCTTCCCGGTGCTCCGGGGCTCAGGGGCGCGCCTCCAGCGGGGGCTCATCAACTGGTTCCTGGACGTGCACACGCGGGAGCACGGTTACGAGGAGCTGAGAGTCCCCTACCTGGTGACCAGCGAGACTCTCACCGGCACAGGGCAGCTCCCCAAGTTCCAGGACGAGTCGTACCAGGTGGAGCGGGACGACCTCTGGCTCATCCCCACGGCGGAGGTGCCGGTGACCAACCTGCACCGGGACGAGCTCCTGCCGCCGGACGCGCTTCCCGTGCGCTATACCGCGTACTCGCCCTGCTTCCGCAGGGAGGCCGGCGCGGCGGGCAAGGACACCCGGGGTCTGCTGCGCGTGCACCAGTTCGACAAGGTGGAGCTGGTGCGCTACGAGCGCCCCGAGAACAGCCGCCGGGCGCTGGAGGAGCTCACCGGCCACGCCGAGAGCCTCCTGGAGCGGCTGGGCATCCACTACCGGCGGGTGGCGCTGGCGGCGGGCGACGTCGGCTTCAGCGCCGCCATGACCTACGACCTGGAGATCTGGGCCCCGGGCGTCGGCGCCTGGCTCGAGGTGTCGAGCTGCTCCACGTTCACCGACTTCCAGGCCCGGCGGGCGAACCTCCGCTTCCGTCCCGCCCCTGGCGAGAAGCCCGACTTCGTCCACACCCTGAACGGGTCGGGGTTGGCGCTGCCGCGGCTGATGGCCGCCCTCCTGGAGACGTACCAGGAGGCGGACGGCTCGGTGACGCTGCCCGAGGTGCTGCACGGGCCCGTGGGTCTCGATCGGATCCGGGTGCCCGGCGCGTGACCCCACCGGCGGTCCGCTGAGGCCGCCCCCCCGGGCGAGGAGAGGCACGGGATGATCCGCATCAAGTGGCCGGTCGCCCTGGCCACCTTGTTCGTGCTCGTCCTGGGCTCCTACCTGCTGTACACGCAGCGCATCGTCCAGGCGCTCAGGACCGACGCCGAGACCCTCACCCAGATCTACGCCGAGGTCCAGCAGGGCCTCACCAGCACGGAGCCCGCCGCCGAGGTCGAGGCCCTGGTGACGCTCCAGCGCATCATCATCGCCTCCCGCGTGCCCCTGGTGCAGACCGGCCCCCGGGACACCGTGCTGGCCGCCACCAACCTCCCCTTCGACGCAGACCTGGACACCCCCGAGGGGCAGGCCCGGGTGCAGGACTACGTGCGGCGGCTGGACGCCCGCCACCCTCCGGTGGGGGACCCCGAGGTGATGCACCTCCACTACGGCGACAGTCCCGAGGTGCGGCGCCTGCGCTGGATCCCCTGGCTCCAGGTGGGCGGACTCCTGGTCACCGTCCTGGTGGGGTTCACCATCATCCGCTATCAGCGGCGGGCCGAAGGGGAGCGGGCGTGGACCGCCATGGCCCGGGAGCTGGCCCATCAGCTCGGCACCCCCATCAGCTCGCTCCAGGGGTGGCTGGAGGTGCTCCGCCTCCCCCCGGGGGAGCGGCCCGGCGGCCTGGGCGAGGGCGAGGTGGCCGCCGCCATCGAGGAGGACCTGGTGCGGCTGGAGCGCATCAGCCACCGCTTCGAGCTCATCGGCCGGGAGCCGGAGCTGGAGCGGCTGTCGCTGAACCAGGTGGTCCACGACCTGGAGCGCTACCTCCAGGCCCGCCTCCCTCGCCTGGGGCGGGGGGTGGAGCTCCGCCTCGACGTCCCGGGCTCGCTGCCCCCCGTGCGGGCCAACGAGGTCCTGCTGGTGTGGGCGCTGGAGAACGTGGTGAAGAACGCCCTGGACGCCCTGGCGGGGCGGGGCGGCCGCATCACCATCCGGGCGCGGGAGCTCCTCGACCCCGACTTCGTGGCGCTGCGCATCGAGGACAACGGACCGGGCGTCGACCCGGACATCCGGGACCGCATCTTCGACCCCGGGGTGTCGTCCAAGGCGGGCGGGTGGGGTGTGGGGCTGGCCCTCTCCAAGCGGATCGTGGAGGGCGTGCACGGCGGGCGCCTCGAGCTCTTGGACACCCGGGGGGGAGGCGCCACATTCGAGGTCCGGCTACCCGCCGACCGCGGCTGAGGGCGGCGGCGGGCGGCCTTCATCCCAACCCCCCGTAGCGACGACGGAGAGCGGCTCCATCCAGTCCTCGAGCGACATCCTCGACACCCTGAACCCCGAGCAGCGCGAGGCCGTCGAGCATTTCGAGGGTCCCATCCTGGTGCTGGCCGGCGCCGGGTCCGGCAAGACCCGGGTCCTCACGACGCGCATCGTGCACCTGGTGCGGGAGCACGGCGTCCCTCCCGACCGGATCCTGGCGGTGACCTTCACCAACAAGGCCGCCGGCGAGATGCGGGAGCGGGTGGCTCACATGCTGGGCGCCCCGCCCGCCGGGCTGTGGATGGGGACCTTCCACGCCATCGGGGCGCGCCTCCTGCGGCGGCACGCCGAGCTCCTGGGCTGGACCAACAGCTTCACCATCCTGGATGCCGACCAGAGCCTGCGCCTGATCAAGCGCGTCCAGGACGAGGTGGGGGTGGACCCGAAGAAATGGTCACCCAAGGCGGTGCGCGGCCACATCAGCGGCGCCAAGAACCAACTCGTCACCCCCCAGCAGTACGCCGACGAGCACGGCGGCGGCTTCGACCTCTTCGCCCGCATGGTGGCCAAGGTGTACCCGGCCTACCAGGCGGCGCTCAAGAGCCAGAACGCCATGGACTTCGACGAGCTCCTGGTGAAGCCGGTGGAGCTTTTCCAGGCCCGGCCTGACGTGGCCGACCGCTACCGCAACAGGTTCGCGTTCGTGCTGGTGGACGAGTACCAGGACACCAACCGGGCCCAGTTCCGCTTCCTGGAGCTCCTGGCCCGCGAGCACGGCAACCTCATGGTGGTGGGGGACGACGACCAGTCCATCTACGGTTGGCGCGGCGCCGACATCCGCAACATCCTGGACTTCGAGCGCACCTTCCCGGGCGCGCGTACCGTTCGGCTCGAGCGGAACTACCGCTCCACGTCACGCATCCTGGACGCGGCCAACGCGGTCATCGCCCAGAACGTGCAGCGGAAGGGCAAGACGCTCCGCACCGACCGGGAGGGGGGCGAGGCCCTCACCGTGGTGGAGGCCTTCGACGAGACCGACGAGGCCCGCTGGATCGTGGGGGAGATCCGCACCCGCTACGAGGAGGGGCCGGGCCTCCACAACTACCGGGACTTCGCGGTGCTCTACCGCACCAACGCCCAGGCCCGGGCCCTGGAGGACGCGTTCCGCCGGGCGGGCGTGCCCTACCAGGTGGTGGGGGGCGTGCGCTTCTACGAGCGCCGGGAGATCCAGGACGTCCTGGCCTACCTGCGGCTCATCTCCAACCCCCTGGACGCCACCGCCTTCGAGCGGGTGGTGAACTACCCGCGTCGCGGCGTGGGCGACGCCACGGTCGAGCGGCTGACGGACTTCGCCCGGGAGCGGGATCTGCCCCTCCTGGAGGCGGCGCTGGCCGCCGATGAGGCGGAGGAGCTGCCCGCGGTGGGGCGCCGGGGGCTCCAGCGCTTCGCCGAGCTGATCCAGCGCTTCAGCGCCCGGGCGGCCGCCGCCAGCGTGGGCGAGCTCCTCGAAGAGCTCGTGGAGGAGCTGGAGCTGCTCAAGGAGCTGCGCGAGGAGGGTCCCGACGGCGAGGACCGGGCCGACAACGTGAAGGAGCTCATCGCCGGCGCCCTGGATTTCGACGCCGAGGTGGTGGTGGAGGGCGGCGAGGAGGGAGAGCTGGACGGCTTCACCGAGCTGGACCTCTTCCTCCAGCAGGTGGCGCTGGTGGCGGACATCGACCGCCACGACCCCGACGCCGACACGGTCACCCTCATGACGCTGCACAACGCCAAGGGGCTCGAGTTTCCCATGGTGTTCATCGCGGGGCTGGAGGACGGCCTCTTCCCCCTGAGTCGCGCCTACGACGAGCCGGCCGAGATGGAGGAGGAGCGGCGCCTCTTCTACGTCGGCCTCACCCGGGCCGAGGACAAGCTCTACCTCTCCCACGCGCGGCAGCGCCGGAGGGCGGGCGACTTCATGTACGGCACGCTCTCCCCCTTCGCCGAGGCCATTCCCGAGTCCCTCCTGGAGAAGCGGGTGACGCCCACGCTCACCCGCACCGCGTCCAGCACGCCACACCGCTCCCGGGCGGCATCCTCCACGAGCTACGACCCGGAGCCCGACTACGAGGCGATGGACCAGGACGCGCCCCGCATGGTGAAGGGGGAGCGAGTGCGCCACGCCACCTTCGGCTCGGGAAGGGTGGTGGAGGTGAGCGGCTTCGGGAAGGACACCAAGGTGACGGTGGACTTCGAGGAGGTGGGGCGGAAGAAGCTGCTGGTGCGCTACGCCAGCCTCGAGAAGGACTGGGATCTCTAGCTTCCCTCGAGGGCCGAGGGCGCGCTTTGCCTACTCCAGGCGGGAGCGCATCTCCTCGGTGCCGGGCGGAAACGGGCCCTCCAGGGGCGGGGCCCTCCGGGTGTCGAGCTCCGCCTCCTCCGACGGCTCCAGGGCACCCTGCTGGGCGCCCTGGAAACGGGGCCAGTAGACCAGCTCCTGCTCCGGGAAGGGGAAGAAGTCCGTGGCCATCTGGTCGAGCACGGTCCCGTCCTTCGCGGCCCCGTCGGCCATGGCCATGTGGCGGACCTTCTTCGCCAGGCGGAGGTTCAGGTCACCCACCGGATCCAGGGAGGCGGGGCTCGACGCGCCCCGGTGCACCAGGTAGTCGATCACGTGGTCGAAGGAGAGGGCCACGTAGTGCCGCACCAGGTCGTCGGGAAGGTCGAAGCGGGAATACTGGAGCATGCGCTCGAACACCTGCTGCCAGCGGTCGTGCCCCGAGAAGCGGATCATGCCGCGGAAGATCCGGCGATTGGTGTCGAAGCTGAAGATGGTGGACGACAGGACCTGGTCGAAGAGGGCGTCCGCCGCGGAATGGTCGTGGTCCATCACGACGTGGCGCGCCTTCGCCAGGTAGTCCTCGCCCACGTGCACGTCCATGCGATGCTCCCAGTACGCGTGCCCCAGGGCCTGGGTGGTGCTGGTGAGAAGGAGCTGGCGCGGCACGAAGAGGTTGTGGGCCACGGTGTCCGCGGCCAGGTGGGCCAGGTACCCGTAGCCCACCGCCTGCAGGGCCTCCGACTCGGCTTCCGCCAGGATCTCCTCGCCCACGTGCCAGTTGTGGCAGTGGCGCCCCTCGGGGACGTACTTCTTGGCGAAGGAGATGTCGGCGGCGATGGAGCCGTACAGGAAGGGAACGGGATGGCGCCGGAGGAGGTGGCGGACCGCGGGGGGGAGGAGCCACAGGGCGTTGAGCACGGATTCGCCCAGGGCGATGTGGGTGCCGGGCCCCCACGCCCACGCGTGCTCCGGGAGGAGGGCCAGCCATCCCAGCGCCACCAGGAGGGGCGCGGCGAGGGCGAGGACCCGCCTCAGCCGCGCTTGCCCCACGGGAGCCTCACCGCGCACCCCCGGCCTCCCGGGGGGGCTCCGGGATGCGTCCGCCCGTTACGTACGCGTCCCGGGAAGCGTCGTCCCCCTCTTCCGCCTCCTCCGCATATCGCGGCGCCGCCTCCATGCGCGCGCCGCCCTCGCCCCCGGGGAGCCGGGGTCGGCGGTCGCCTTCCTGCAGCGTCCGGGCACCTGCCTTCACACCTTCGACCACCGCGGCGGTGTCGAGGAAGATGTGCTCCGCCTCGCCCTGGACCACCTCCATGAGCGCGTTGAACTCCTGGATGCGCTCCTCCATGTGGTCCGAAGCGTCGTCCAGGCGCTCCTTCAGGGTGCGGATGGTGCCGCTCAGCTTCTCCACGTCGTTGCGCACCGCCATGGAGATGAACTCCACGTTTGCAGCCACCGACTTGCCCCGGTCCGCCAGGGGCGCGAGCTGCTTGCCGGCCTTGTTCCCCAGCTCCCGCACCAGCTTGCGGATCTGGAGGAGGAGGAGGGCCACGGCCAGCAGCATGAGGACGAGCACCGCGGCCACCACCACCTCGGCGATGGCGGCCGCCGTGAACAGTCCGTTCCCGGCGGCGGCTGCGGTGCCGGCCTGGGCCGGAAGAGCGGCGAAGGAGAGGACGATCATGGCGATAGTGTAACCCGCTCCGGCGTCGAGGAGCCAGATCATGGCGGGCTCCGGGGATCCCGGCGGGGTCCCGCGGAGGCGCGGCCGTTCCCCGGACGTCCTCGCACGGATCGTTCCAGAGGCTTCCCGCGGGAGGCTGGAGGCGCCGGCTACGGGGGCGGCGGGGACGGGAGGGCCCCTCAGCCGGCGTCGGGCTCCTGGGGCTCCTCTCGCGTGGAGGGTGGAGAGGTGTCCCGGATCGCGGCGGTCCTGGCCCGGCGCTCGTCGCCCCGGGCGAGTGCCTCCTCGACCCGGGGAGAGATCTCCCCGGCCCGCCGCAGCACCTGGTGGGTCAGGAGGGGCCCCGCGACCTCCGAGAGGATCACCCCGAGGAGGATCACCGCGAAGAGCAGCTCGGCCGCCCCCTCCCCGCCAGGGAAGCGGAGCCCTGAATAGGTGAGGACCAGGGACACGGCCATGGCCATGGAGATGCCCCCCTGGGGGATGAGCCCCAACCCCAGCCGCCGGGGGGGCTTGAAGGGGAGGGGCACCACCGCCACGAGCGCCGCGCTGGCGCCCACCTTTGCCACCGCCCGCACGGCCGCGTACGCCAGCGCCAGCGGCACCGCCCACACCGTCTCGATCGTGAGGAGCGCGCCCCCCAGCATGAGAAAGGTGACGTAGACGGGCTTCTCCCACTTCTCCAGGACCCGGAATACCCGCTGGTTGTCCTGGGCAAGGTTCGCCACCACCGCCCCCATGACCGTGCACACGAAAAGGGGCGAGAGCTGGAGCTGAAGGGCGGCTCCCCCGGCCAGCGCGGCCGTCCCCAGGAGGTAGAGGACGAGCTCCTCCTGGCGCGGGCGGGGACGCGTGAGCCACAGGAAGACGATCGCCAGCACCACCCCCAGGCCCACGGCCACGGCCACCCAGGCCAGGGCGCCCACGTTGCCCAACCCGGCGAACATCTCGGCGGGATGGTAGAGGGCGTAGGTGACCTGGAGCGCCAGGATCCCCACCAGGGAGTCCACCGACCCGATGAAGAAGAGGAGCTGCCCGACGTTGCCTCGCACCAGGAAGTTGGCCGACACCATGGCGATGCCCGCCGGCGTCGTGATGCACGCCGTGGCCGCGGCGGCCATGACCACGAGCCCCACCACCTCGCCGTGGATCCCCAGCAGGGCGGCCCCGCCCCGTCCCACGGCCAGGAGGAGCCCGAACACCACGGCCGCCTGCCCCAGAGCCAGGATGTAGAAGCTGACGGGAAACTGGCGCAGCGCGCTCCGGTCGAGCTGCATGCCGAAGAGGAAGCCGATCCAGCCCAGGCCCAGGCCCATGAGAGGGTAGAGCTGCTCCACCGCCTCCCGGGTCAGGAGCCCCAGCCCGAGGGGTCCCAGGAGGATGCCGGCCACGGCGTAGTGGATGCCGGTGCGGAAGAGGAGCCGCGGCCCGGCGGGCACCCGCTCCGTGGAGAACGACACGCGGGCGCCCAGGAGCGCCAGCAGGATGAGGACGAGGGTCGCGAGCAGCGGGTCCACGGGAGCAGGGCGGAGAGGGCCCGGTCAGACCGGGCTCTGCTCGTCACCCAGCTCGGGAGCCAGCCCCACCACCCGGTCCAGGGAGACCGTGAAGGCGATGCCGGTGGCGGGGTTACTCAGGTTCCCGCACACGTCCTGGAGGAGGGCCAGGGCGGGCTCGACCCGGTCGTCGGCCACCACGCTGAAGAGCGTCCGGTTCTGGGGCCTGGACCGGGAGATGAGGGTCTGGAGGCCCGCGAAGATCGGGATGTCGTGGGACAGGAGCTTGCCCATCCCTTCACTGCTGATGATGGTGGCGCCGGTGATGCCGAGCTCCACGTAGCCGGACAGGATCTCGTCCAGCTTCTCGGGGTCGTTGATCACCGCGATGAGGAGCTTCATCGGGCCTCTCAGACGTGCTCTTCGTCGACCCGCTCGATGATCTCCACCACCTCGGCCCCCGACGTGGCCGCCTGCAACGAGTCCACGAAATCGGCGTGGCGCACGAGGCGGCAGACGCGAGCGAGCAGTTTCACGTGCTCCCGCTCCCGGCCCGGCGGGGAGAGGAGGACGAAGAACACCCGCACAGGCTCCTCTCCCTCCGGTCCGAAGTGGAGCGGCGGGTCGGCCAGGGCCACCATGAGGACGGGGGCCGGCAGCCCCTTGATGGTGGCGTGGGGCAGGGCCATTCCGTGCCCCAGGCTCGTGGTATGGGCCCGCTCACGCTCCAGGAGCGCGTCCTCCACGTCCTTCCGGGAAGGGACGGCCCCCTGGTCGGCGAGGTGGCGCGCCAGCTCGCCCAGGACGCCCTCCACGCCGGTGGCGTCGAGGCGGGGCAGCACGAGGTCGCTCCGCAGGTAGTCCTTGAGGCGCATTCCGGGCCGGTCCGGGTGGAGCTGGAGAGGGGTGCGGGGGCGGGCTGGCCGGAACCTAGACGGGGGCCCGAGGGCGGTCAAGCGACGGGGAGGGGGGCCGGGTCGGCGTCGGCACGCATCGTGCAAATCCCGTGGTAAAGGCGGGATACGGGCCGGTCTCCAGCTCCGGGGCCCGCGCACCGCTCCCGCAGCTCTCCTGGAGGTGGGTCGGTTGCTGCACCACGACGTCGCTGAATATGTTCGGGTCCCCGGGACGCCCCGGACCCGCGATCGGCGGGCCCGGACCCCTTCCTTGCGACCCAGCTTCTCCGACGAGATGGCGAGCTTCACGGTGGAGGGGGGCCGGAGCCTGAGTGGCTCCATCCGGCCCGCCGGAAACAAGAACGCCGCGTTGCCTTGCCTCACGGCGTGCATGCTGGTGGGCGGACCCGTGGTCCTGGAGAACGTGCCCAGGATCCGCGACGTCGAGACGCTCCTGGAGATCCTGGAGTCCCTGGGCGCTGACGTGGCATGGACGGGGCCCAACGCCGTGCGCGTGGACGCCTCGGGCGTGACCGTGGGTCGGGTCGACCGGGCCATGGCCGTGAAGATCCGGGCCTCGCTTCTCCTGGCGGGCCCGCTGCTGGCCCGCTTCGGCGAGGTCGAGCTTCCCCCGCCCGGGGGCGACGTCATCGGGCGTCGGCGCATGGACACGCATTTCCTCGCCTTCGAGGCCCTGGGGGCCCGGGTCACCCTGGACGCCGGTTACCGGGTCCACGCGCCCGACGGGCTGAAGGGGACGAAGGTGTTCCTCGACGAGCCCTCCGTGACAGGCACGGAGAACGCGATCCAGGCGGCTGTGCTGGCCAAGGGGACGACGCGGCTCCTGAACGCCGCCTCCGAGCCCCACGTCCAGGATCTGTGCAACCTCCTGAACGCCATGGGCGGCCGCATCGAGGGCATCGGCACGAACCAGCTCGTCATTCACGGGGTGGAGGAGCTGCATGGCGCCACCTTCCGCATCGGCTCCGACCACATCGAGGCGGGTTCGTTCATTGGCCTGGCGGCGGTGACCAACAGCGTCCTCACCATCGAGGATGCCCCCCTGGAGCACATGGATTCCACCCTCATCGGGTTCCGACGCCTGGGTGTGGAGTGCACGGTGAACGGTGGCGACCTGGTCGTCCACGGCGAGGGCGACCACGTCATCCGGCAGGACGCCTTCGGCGCCGTGTCCAAGATCGACGACGGGCCCTGGCCGGCCTTCCCGGCCGACCTGACCTCCATCGCCCTGGTCACGGCCACCCAGTGCCGGGGGACCATCCTGGTGCACGAGAAGATGTTCGAGTCCCGCATGTATTTCACCGACAAGCTCGTGGGCATGGGTGCCAGGATCATCCTGTGCGACCCCCACCGGGCCGTGGTCGTGGGGCCCGCGCCGCTCCGGGGCGACGGCCTGGAGAGCCCCGACATCCGGGCCGGTATGGCGCTCCTGATCGCCGCCCTGGGCGCCCGGGGCCAGAGCGTCATCCAGAACATCCGCCAGATCGAGCGGGGATACGAGCGCATCGACGAGCGCCTGCGCAACCTGGGCGCCCACATCGAGCGGCAGGGCCCCGAGTAGAGCATCATCTACCCCATTCCGGAGTCCCCACCATGAGCGACGAGGAGCAGGAGAAGCGGAGCGCTCGCGGCACGGTGTCCGACGGCCTGAAGCAGGGTCTCGGCATGCTGTCGGCCCTGAAGGACGCCCTGGAGGAGACGATCGCCGAGGCGCGGGAGCGGGGCGACCTGAGCTCCGACCGGGCCCGGGAGGCCGTGAAGGGGGCCATGAGCCGGGCCCGGACGGCTGCCGACGAGGCCCGGGAGCGCCTGGACTTCGTGCCGCAGCGGGAGTTCGACACGCTGCGGGACCGGGTCGAGGAGCTCCGGGTGCGCCTCGAGAACCTGGAGCGCAGGGCCTCCCAGGACCCGGCGGCGGGCCCGGCCCGGGCGGAGGCGGAGGGCCCTCCGCCAGGACCTTGAACGGTCCGGGCGCCTGCGCGGATTAGGCGCGAACAGCGCCCGATCCGGAGGCGGAGGGAAGCCCGCCAGGGCGGGTGCGACCTTGAAGGGGATGGCCGGTCAACATATATTGCACCACGACGGGCCGCTCCCGGCGTGGGGTGCGGCCGTTTTTTGGGAGTGGGGGAGAAGGTGTGCCCCCGCTTTTTTATTCGGCATCGTCCCGGGTGCGGGACGGGGGGACGGATGGCGAGGCCGGTCCCGGAGGTGGAGCGTGAGCTGGAAGCCCGGGTCGAGAGGCTGGGGTTCGAGCTCGTGGACGCGGCGTGGGCGGGAAGCGCCCGGCGGCCGATCCTCCGCATCCGCATCGACGTCCCCCCGGACTCTGGGGCCGAAGGCGTGACGGTGGACGACTGCGCCACCGTGAGCCGGGGTCTGGAGGCATGGCTGGACGAGTTGGAGGCCGTGCCCGAGCGCTACGTGCTCGAGGTATCCTCGCCGGGCGTGGAGCGGCCCCTGGTGCGGAGCGGCGACTTCGCCCGCTTCGCCGGCCAGAAGGTGGCCGTGAAGGGGCCGGACGTGCTGGCCGGGCGGGCGACGCGCCTGGAGGGCGAGCTTCTGGGGCTCGCCGGAGAAGGGGGAGAGGAGCGGGTGAAGCTCCGACTCCCGGGTGGGGACGAGGTGGAGATCCCGCGGGACGAGATCTCGGGAGCCCACCTGGTCTTCGAGTGGAAGTGACGCTTTTCATGCGAGAGTAGACGCCATGGCCAACGCGGGTCAGATCGTCGCGGCACTTCGCGACGTCGGAGCCACCAAGAGCCTGTCCAGGGACGAGGTCAACGACCTCCTCCGGGACGGGATCCTGGCGGGGCTGGCCAAGATCTACGGTCCCAACGTCGAGGCCGAGATCCAGATCGACGAGGATACGGGCGACGTCGAGATCATCGTCCTCCGGCGGGTGGTGGAGGAGGTGGAGGACCCCTCCTCCGAGATCTCCCTGGAGGAGGCGCGCTGGGACGATCCGGGCTTCGAGGTCGGCGACGTCATGGAGATTCCCGTCGACTTCGAGCAGTTCGGGCGCAACGCGGTCATGGCCGTGAAGCAGCGCATCGTCCAGCGGGTTAGGGAGAACGAGCGGGAGCGCATCCGGGACGAGTTCGCGGACCGGGTGGGCGAGCTCCTCTCCGGAGAGGTCCAGCAGATCGAGCGGGGCAAGCTCGTGGTGATGCTGAACCGTTCCCGGGATGCCGAAGCCATCATCCCCTGGAAGGAACAGAACCCCCGGGAGCGATTCCGCCAGGGCGACCCCATCCGGGCGGTCCTCAAGAAGGTCGAGGAGACGCCCAAGGGGCCCCGGCTGATCCTGTCCCGTGGCGACCCCATGTTCGTGGAATCCCTCTTCAAGCTCGAAGTGCCCGAGATCTACCAGGGCATCGTCGAGATCCGGGAGATCGCCCGGGAGACGGGGGGGCGCACGAAGATCGCCGTGTCCAGCCGGGACGAGTCCATCGACCCGGTGGGTGCCTGCGTGGGGCTCAAGGGCTCCCGGGTGCAGGCGGTGGTGCAGGAGCTGTCGGGGGAGCGCATCGACATCGTGCCCTGGCACCCCGACCCCGAGGTGTTCGCCCGCCGCGCCCTGGCCCCGGCCCGGGTGTCGAAGGTCATCAGCGACACCGAGCGCCAGGTGATCACGGCCATCGTCGACGAAGACCAGCTCTCGCTGGCCATCGGACGCAATGGGCAGAACGTGCGCCTGGCCTCCCAGCTCATCGGCTGGCAGATCGACCTGTACGGCTCACGGGAGTGGCTGGAGAAGGGCGCGGACATGTCCCTCTTCGGCAATCGGGACGAGGATCAGCTCGAGATGGCGGACTTCCCTCTCTCCGAGCTGGACCTGCCCGAAACCACCCTGGCGGCCCTGGAAGGGGCCGGGTACACTACCTTCCTGGACATCATCGATCTGGAGCGCGACGATTTCCTGGGCGTCGAGGGTATCGCCGAGGAAGACGCCGACCGCCTGCTGTCGCTGATCGACGAGCTGACCGTGATGGAGAGCGACGCGGGTGGCGACGAGGGCCTGGGGCTGCTGGACGAGGCCGCGGCCACCGCTCGCCGCTCGGCCGACGTGCCGCGCCCGGCGGCCGCGGACGAGGATGAGCAGGATGAGGACGAGGACGAGCAGGACGAAGAGACCGAGGAGGAGCCGGCTTCGGCCGGCGCCGATGGCGACGAGGAGACGGTTTCCTGAGGCCCTGAAGCTCCTGGGGCTGGCCCAGCGTGCCGGCGCCCTGGCGATCGGGGTGGACGCCACGCGTCGGGCCGTGCGGGACGACCGAGCGCACCTCGTCCTCCTGGCGGAGGATGCTTCGCCCGCACAGCTTCGGAAGATCACGGCACTCCTGGAACATCGGGCGGTCCCCCGGCAGGTGCCGGGGGACCGCATCAGCCTTGGCGCCGCGCTGGGGGGGCCGCCGCTGTCGGCGGTGGCTGTGACCCGGCGCGAGTTTGCCGAACCGCTGCTGCGCCACCTCGCGGAGGAGGCGGAGTAGGCGGCGATTCATCGTTGGAGGGACAACAGGAAGTATGCGGGTACTCGAGCTGGCTCAGGACCTCAATGTCGAGACGGACGCGCTCCTCCATCTCCTTCGGGAGATGGGGATCCCCGTCTCGGGCCCGTCGGCGCAGGTGAGTGAAGCCGACATCGCAAAGGTCATCGCGAAGGTGGAGCGGGAGCGCCGTGGCGGGGCGAAGGATGCCTCCGAGGCGCTCCAGGCGGCCATCGAAGAGACCGCCACGCCCAGACGGCGGCGCCGCCGCTCGTCCCGCCGCAAGGCTGGGGCGGAGGAGGAGGCCGAGGAGGGCGAGGAGGAAGCTCAGTCCGAGGAGGAGGTCGTCGAGACCGAGGCCGCGGAAGCCGAGGCCGAGCCGTCCCCGGAGGTCGAGGAGGCCGAGGTCGAGGAGGCCTTCGAGGAGGACCTCGAGGAGGTCGAGGCCGAGGGCGAGGAGGACTTCGAGGAGGTCGAGGCCGAGGAGGTGGAGGCCTCCGCCGAAGAGGAGGAGCTCGAGGAGGAGGAGGAGTCCGAGGAGCCGGGCGAGGAAGCCGAAGAGCCGGCCGAGGCCGCCGGGCCGCCGACGGGGAAGCCGGAGCCCGTGCGCCGCGGCGCGACCGACGCCCCGGTGCGCCGCCTTCGCAAGAAGCCCCAGCCGGCCGCCAGCGCGGGCCCAGGGGGCACGGTGCGCATCCAGGCCGAGGGCTACACCAGCGACGGCCGCCGCAAGCGGGACAAGAAGAAGGGCAAGAAGCGCCAGCGGCCCGACCAGGACGCCGTGCAGGAGAACATCCAGCGCGTCATGGCGGAGCTGAAGGGCGGGGGCGGGAAGAAGCGCCGCCGCCGCAGCTCCCGTCCCAGCGCCGAGGAGCAGGAGCTGGCCGAGATCGAGGCCCAGGAGGAGGCGGAGCGCGAGGCGAAGACGGTCCGTGTCACCGAGTTCCTCACCATCTCCGAGCTGTCGGAGCTCATCGACGTCTCGGCCACCGAGATCATCGGCTCGGCGTTCAAGAACCTGGGGCTGATGGTCACCATCAACCAGCGCCTCGACTTCGACCAGATCGAGATGCTGCTGGACGAGTTCGGCTTCCAGGCCGTGCGGGAAGAGGAGTACGAGAGCGCTGCAGAGGAAGAGGAGGAGGAGGAGCGTCCCGAGGACCTGGAGCCCCGCCCCCCCGTCGTCACCGTCATGGGTCACGTCGACCACGGGAAGACGCTGCTGCTGGACCGCATCCGCAAGGCCAACGTGGTGGCGGGCGAGGCCGGCGGCATCACCCAGCACATCGGCGCCTACCACGTGGAGCTGGATGACGGGCGCACCATCACCTTCCTCGACACGCCGGGCCACGCGGCCTTCACCGCCATGCGGGCACGGGGTGCCGACGTCACCGACGTGGTCATCCTCGTGGTCGCCGCCGACGACGCCGTCATGCCCCAGACCATCGAGGCCATCAGCCACGCCAAGAACGCGGGCGTGCCCCTGATCGTGGCCATCAACAAGGTCGACCTCCCGGCGGCCCAGCCCAACCGGGTGAGGCAGGAGCTGCTCCAGCACGACGTGCAGGTGGAGGAGTTCGGCGGTCAGGTGCTCTCCGCCGAGATCAGCGCCAAGACGGGGAAGGGCATCGACGGCCTCCTCGAGAAGGTGCTCCTCCAGGCCGAGCTGCTGGAGCTCAAGGCCAACCCCAACCGTGAGGCCCAGGGCACGGTCATCGAGGCCCAGCTCGACGTCGGGAAGGGTCCCCTGGTGAGCGTGCTGGTGCAGAAAGGCACGCTCAGCGTGGGCGATGACTTCCTGGTCGGGAAGTACGGGGGCCGCGTGCGTGCCCTGCTGGACGAGCGCGGCAAGAACGTGCCGTCGGCGGGCCCGGGCATCCCCGTCCAGGTGCTGGGCGCCAATGGCGTCCCCCAGGCCGGCGATTCGTTCCAGGTCATGGACGCCGACCGGGCCGCTGAGATCGCCACGACGCGCCAGCGCCTCGAGCGGGAGAAGCAGCTCCGGGTGAAGGAGCGGGGGCTCAAGCTCGGAGACTTCAGCCAGCTCATGGCCGAAGGCGAGGCCGAGGGCTTCCTGCCCATCATCATCAAGGGCGACGTGGACGGCTCGGTGCAGGCTGTGTCCGACGCCCTGGAGCAGCTCGGCACCGACGAGGTGCAGGTGGACATCATCCACCGGGCGGTGGGGGCGGTGAACGAGTCGGACGTGCTGCTGGCCGAGACCGCGGGCGCCATCATCATCGGCTTCCGCGTGCGTCCCGACACCAAGGCCCGGAACCTGGCCGAGCGGGATGGCGTCGAGATCAAGACGTACGACGTCATCTACAACGCCGTGGACGACATCCGGGCCGCCCTCGAGGGAATGCTCTCCCCCGAGGAGAAGGAAACGGTCCTGGGTGCCGCCGAGGTGCGAGAGACGTTCCGCATCAAGGGCATCGGCGTGATCGCCGGCTGCTACGTCACCGACGGGACCATCGAGCGCAACGGCCGGGTGCGGGTGGTCCGGGACGGCATCGTGGTCTACGACGGCGGGATCGCCTCGCTGAAGCGCTTCAAGGACGACGTGCGAGAGGTCCGCGAGGGCTTCGAGTGCGGCATCGGCGTGGCCAACTTCAACGACATCAAGGTGGGCGACGTCCTGGAGTGCTACAGCGTCGAAGAGGTGGCGAGGACGCTGGCCGGCAGCGCCGAGGGCCGGAGCTGAGCGACCGGGCGGTCCGTACGTCCTTCCCCCGCTGACCCTTGATCATCGGAGTGGTGACGTGGCAGCTCTCGCTGCCCGGGTGCATGTCCCTCAAGGACAAGCGGCGGGTCGTGAAGTCCCTCAAGGACCGCATCCATCACCGATTCAAGGTCTCGGTGGCCGAGACGGGCCAGCAGGACGTGTGGACCCGCTCCGAGATCACGGTGGCCGTCGTGGCCACCGACTCACGCAACGCCGACCAGATCCTGGACCGCATCGACGGCCTCATCGGCGGCGAGGGTCGCTGCGTGATCCTGGGCCGCAGCCGCGACCTCCACTGATGGCCTCCCCTTCCTGATGGCCAACCGACGACTCGAGCGGCTCGGCGAGCAGCTCAAGCGGGAGATCGCGGGCCTGCTCCGGACCAGCGTGCGCGACCCCAGGGTGGGGGCGCCCACCGTGACCTCCGTGGACGTCACCCCCGACCTCTGGCTGGCCCGGGTGTACGTGCACCTCACCGGCGACGAGGACGAGCGGGCGTCGGCGCTGGACGGGCTCGAGGCGGCCGCCCCCTTCGTCCGTCGGCAGCTCGGCGCCGTCCTGAGCATCCGCCGCATTCCCGAGCTCCGCTTCCTCGAAGACACCACGCTGGCGAAGGCCCAGCGCATCGAGGAGATCCTCCGGGAGGTGGACATTCCCGAGCCCCAGGCGGACGACGAGGACGACGGCGGGGGAGAGGAGGAGCGTTGAGCCTCCCCGCCGCAGGCGTGCTCCCCGTGGACAAGCCGGCGGGTCCCACCTCCCACGACGTCGTGGCCCGGGCCCGGAGGGCCCTCGGCGTCCGGCGTGTTGGCCACAGTGGCACGCTGGATCCCTTCGCCACCGGACTCCTGCTCCTGTGTGTGGGGCCCGCCACGCGCCTCTCCGAGTACCTCACCGACCTGGACAAGACGTACGAGGCCACGGCGCGGCTGGGCGTGCGCACCCAGACGGACGACCCGGAGGGGGACGTGGTGGACGAGGACGAGGCCTGGCGGGGGCTGGAGAGGGCCGACGTCGAGTCGGCCATGGAGGCCTTTCGGGGGCCCATCGAGCAGGTGCCTCCCGTCTACTCGGCGAAGAAGGTCGGCGGGGAGGCCGCCCACCGGAAGGCCCGCCGTGGCGAGACGGTGCGCCTGGAGCCTTCGGCGGTGGTGATCCACGCCCTCGAGGTCACCGGGATGGAGCTCCCGGAGCTCCGCTTCCGGGTGCGCTGCTCCAGCGGGACGTACGTGCGCGCCCTGGCCCGGGACCTGGCTGCGGCCCTGGGCACGGGCGCCCACCTCACCGCCCTGCGCCGCACCCGGGTGGGCTCGTTCGCGGTGGAGGACGCCCTCTCCCTCGAGGCGCTGGATAACCCTTCGGCCGTGGCCCGGGCGCTGATGACCCCGGCCCGGGCGCTGGACCACCTCCCGAGGGTGGAGGTGACGCCGGAGGAGGCGGGGCGCCTCGGGCACGGGCAGTCCCTGGAGGGGGCCGGGGTGCCCGAGGGGCGGCCCGTGCGCGTGGTCCTGGACGGCGAGCTGGTGGCGGTGGCCGAAGCCCGCGGCGGCGCCCTCGAGCCACGGAAGGTCTTCCGCACCCCGGAGGGGGCGTGAGCGGCGGCGGAGGCTTCGCCATCGACCCGGCGCTGCCACCCGGCATCCCCCGGGACCGGGGGACCGTGGTGACCGTGGGGACCTTCGACGGCGTCCACAGGGGCCATTGGGCCGTGCTCCAGGAGATCCGCAGGCGCGCAGGCGCCACCGGCCGCCGGAGCGTCCTGGTGACCTTCCACCCCCACCCCCTGCGCATCGTGCGCCCCGAGCACGCGCCGCCCCTTCTCACCACGCCGGTGGAGAAGAAGGAGATCCTGGCCGAGAGCGGCCTGGACTACGCGGTCTTCCTCTCCTTCACCCCGGTGCTGTCGCGCTACGAGCCACGGCGCTTCGTGGAGGAGATCCTGGTGGGCCGCATCGGCGTCTCGGAGCTGGTCATCGGGTACGACCACGGCTTCGGCCGGGGCCGCTCGGGCGACGCGGACACGCTGCGCACCATCGGCCAGGAGATGGGCTTCGACGTGGACGTGGTCCCGCCGGTGCTGGCGCCGGGGCCGGACGGCGACGAGGCCATCTCCTCCAGCCGCATCCGCCACGCCGTGGAGGCGGGCGACATGGCCGCCGCCGCCCGGGGGCTGGGGCGTCCCTACTCGCTGAGGGGGCTCGTGGTGCGGGGTGACGGCCGGGGCAGGGGCCTGGGCTTTCCCACCGCGAACCTCCATGTGGCCTCGAGCGACAAGCTGGTGCCGCCCCCCGGCATCTATGCGGTGCGGGGGGTCCTGCGGCGCGGCACCTTCGACGGCGCCCTCCACCTGGGACCCCGACCCACCTTCCGGGGCTCGCCCCCACCATCGAGCTCCACCTCCTGGACTTCGACGGCGACGTGTACGGCGAGGAGGTGAGGGTCGACTTCGTCCAGCGCCTCCGGGACGTGCTCCCCTTCGGCTCGGTGGACGCCCTGGTGGCCCAGATGAGGGACGACGTGGAGGACGCGCGGCGGGCGCTGGAAGCCGAGGGCGGCGGCGCGGAGCGGTAGGCCGGGGTGTGCGACGGGGCGGTGCCCGGGCGTCTCCCCGGGTGATGGCGCTGTCCGTCTTTCCCGGAGATTCCCATGCCCCGCAGCATCCGCTCCGCCTTCCCCTTCCTCCTCGGCTTCACGGTCCTGGCCGCGGCGTGCGGCTACCGCCCCAGCCTCTATGGCGGGGGTGACCCCGGAGACCTGGCTCCTTCCAGCGGGTCGTCGTTCACGGTGCTCTACTCGGCGTCCTGCGACGGACGCTGCGAGGCCACCTGGGCGGGCGCCGACGCCCAGCACTCCGCTTCCTTCCAGGGGGCGTGGCAGGAGCGGGAGCAGATCGGGCGGGGCGACCGGCACTCGGCCGTCCTCACGGTCCGGCCGGTGGACGGGGGCGCCCGGGTGAGGCGCGCCGCCATCGAGGTGGACGGGCGGGAGGTGGCCAGCGGACAGGGCGGTGCCGGCACACCGGTGCAGCTCTCGGCCCCCCTGCCCGGGGGCTGAGGCGCACGGACTGCCCCCGCCTTGAACCCCCGCGGTCCTTTCATTAGCCTTCATGGCTAACACCGTGGCCGTGCCGAGGCGCGCGGCGGCGGCTTCCCTTGCAGCGTAGACTCCTGCGGAGGCTAGACGGTGGCGATCGACAAGGATGCCATCATCCGGAAGTATCAGCTCCACGACGGCGACCGGGGCAGCGCCCCGGTCCAGGTCGCGCTCCTCACGGCGCGCATCGACCATCTCAGGAAGCACTTCGACGCCCACAAGCAGGACCACCACAGCCGGCGCGGGCTGCTGAAGATGGTGGGAACGCGGCGTCGACTCCTGGACTACCTCAGGAAGAACGACGTGGACCGGTACCGCGAGCTCATCGCGGACCTGGGCCTCAGGCACTAGGCCCGACCGGCAGGCGGCGGCCCTCGAGGACCGCCGCCTGCCTTCATTTTCGGCGCCGGCCGCGCGGGAACGTCCCGCCGCCGGCGTCGACGCCCTTCCGGGATCCCCCCGGGACGGCGGACCCCGACATCGCAAGCGGCAAAGCGGAAAGAGACGAGAGATGACCCAGCGGATCGAGCGACAGTTTGCAGGCAGGACCCTCATCCTCGAGACGGGCCGGATGGCCAAGCTCGCGGCGGGATCCTGCTTCGTGCAGTACGGAGAGACGGCGCTCCTTTGTGCCGCCACGGTGCAGGACCGGCCCACCCACCTCCCCTTCTTCCCCCTGACCATCGAGTACCGGGAGAAGAGCTACGCGGCGGGGAAGATCCCGGGGGGGTTCTTCAAGCGTGAGGGCCGGCCCGGCGAGAAGGAGGTTCTCGCGGCCCGCCTCACCGATCGGCCGATCCGGCCGCTGTTCCCGGACGGCTTCATGAACGAGACGCAGGTGGCGGCTTTCATCCTGTCGGCCGACCAGGAGAACGACGCCGACGTGTGGGCCATGATGGGCGCGTCCATCTCCCTGTGCATGTCCAAGATTCCGTTCAACACCCCGGTGGCCACGGTCCGCATCGGCCGCATCCGGGACACGTGGCTGATCAACCCCACGTTCCAGCAGCTCGAGTACTCGGACGTGGACATCGTGGTGTCGGGCACCGAGCACGCCATCCTCATGGTCGAGGGCGGCGCGGTGGAGGTCCCCGAGGAGGAGATCCTGGAGGGGCTCCAGGTAGCCCACGACGGCATCAAGGAGCTCATCGAGATCCAGAAGGAGATCCTCAGGGACCACAACGTTCCCGACATGGAATGGACGGCCGTGCAGCCGGCCGAGGCCCTGTCCCGCAAGGTGACGGAGCTGGCCGAGGCCCGGGTCGCGGAGGCCATGGGCATCGGTGACAAGAAGGAGCGGCAGCAGGCCATGGCGGCCGTCCGCGAGGACGTGCTCAGCCGGCTGCAGGAGGAGGAAGAGGACTGGAGCGAGCACGAGGGTGACGTGGGCGACGTGCTCCGCGCCATCGAGAAGAAGTCCATGCGCAGCCAGATTCTCGAGCGGGGGGAGCGGGCCGACGGACGGGGCGTCGACGACATCCGGGCCATCACCTGCGAGGTCGGCGTCCTGCCGCGCACCCACGGCTCCGCGCTGTTCACCCGGGGCCAGACCCAGTCGCTGGGGGTGGTGACGCTGGGGACGAGCCGCGACGAGCAGCGGATCGACTCCATCGACAGCATGGAGGAGCAGTCCAAGTCCTTCATGCTGCACTACAACTTCCCTCCGTTCTCGGTGGGCGAGGCCAAGCCCTACCGGGGCACCTCCCGCCGGGAGCAGGGGCACGGCGCGCTGGCGGAGCGGGCCATCCAGCCGCTCCTGCCGCCCTACGACGACTTCCCCTACACCATCCGGGTGGTCAGCGACATCCTGGAGTCGAACGGCTCCTCCTCCATGGCCACGGTATGCTCCGCCTCCCTGTCGCTCATGGACGCGGGCGTGCCCATCAAGGCCGCCTGTGCCGGCGTCGCCATGGGGCTCATCAAGGAGGGGGACAAGGTCGCCATCCTCACCGACATTCTGGGCCTCGAGGACTTCCTCGGGGACATGGACTTCAAGGTGGCGGGCACGCGCAAGGGAGTGACCTCGATCCAGATGGACATCAAGATCGAGGGCCTCACGGTGCCGATCCTCCAGGAGGCCCTGAGGCGGGCGAACAAGGGCCGCATGCACATCCTCGACATCATGGACCAGACGCTGGCCGAGTCGAGGAGCGAGCTGAGCCCGTGGGCGCCGCGCATCATCAGCATCCAGGTCAACCCCGAGAAGATCGGCGAGATCATCGGACCCAAGGGCAAGACGATCCGGGCCATCCAGGACGAGTCGGGTGCCCAGATCGACATCGACGACTCGGGCCTGGTGAAGATCGCCGCCGTGAGCGGCGAGGCCAGCGCCCGTGCCCGGGAGATGATCGAGGCCATCGTCCAGGAGCCCGAGGTGGGGCGCATCTACGAGGGGCCGGTGAAGAACACCACCACCTTCGGCGCCTTCATCGAGATCCTTCCCGGCACCGAGGGGCTCTGCCACATCTCGGAGCTGGCCGAGGGCCGCGTGGAGAAGACCGAGGACGTCCTCAAGAAGGGCGACATCACCAAGGTCAAGCTCCTCTCCATCGACGAGAAGGGGCGGCTCCGCCTCTCCCGGCGTGCCGCCATGGCCGAGTTGGGCGAGGAGGCCGTGGAGGCGGTGGAGGCTGGCTCCCAGTAGCATGATGACGCCACATCGCCGTCGTGCGGCGGGGGGGCACGGGCCGCGGCCCGTGCCCCCCGCGACGCGTTGGGGGCCGGTTCCATCCACGAGAGCGAGCTGCCCAACGGCATCCAGGTCCTGTCGGAGGCCATCCCGGGCGTGCGCTCGG
Source organism: uncultured Gemmatimonadales bacterium (assembly GCA_963720485.1). Classification (GTDB taxonomy): domain Bacteria; phylum Gemmatimonadota; class Gemmatimonadetes; order Longimicrobiales; family Gaopeijiaceae; genus MFD05684-c1. Next base: position 2,195,140 of record OY970395.1, on the reverse strand, counting down.
TGGCGGTGGGCATCTGGGTGCGCCAGGGCGCGGCCCACGAGGCCGGGGCGGCGCTGGGGGCCAGTCACCTCCTGGAGCACATGGTGTTCAAGGGCACGCGTCGGCGCAGCCCGAAGGAGATCGCGCTCTCCCTGGAGGCCCTGGGCGGCTCCCTGGACGCCTACACGAGCCGGGAGCACACCAGCTTCCAGGCCCGGGCCCTGGACGAGCACATGGACGACGCCCTGGACGTCCTGGCCGACCTGGTGGTGGAGCCGCTGCTCAGGGACGAGGACCTGGAGCTGGAGCGGGAGGTCGTGCTGGAGGAGATCTCCACGGTGGACGACACTCCGGACGACCTGGTCTTCGAGCTGCACACCGAGCACCTTTGGGGGCGCCACCCCTACGGCCACTCCATCCTGGGCACCCGGGAGACCGTGGGCTCCATGGACGGCGCCACCCTGCGGGCCATCCACGCCGAGCGCTACCGGGGGAGGAACCTGGTGGTGGCGGCGGCCGGGAGCGTGGACCACACCCGCTTCCTGGCGGACGTGGAGCGCCTCCTGGGCCACCTGCCCCCGGGCACCCGGGCCGCGCCCGTACCCGTCCCCCCCGCCCCGCCCCGGGGGGAGGTGTCGGTGCCCCGGGACTCCGCCCAGACCCACCTGGTGCTGGGCCGGGACACGCCGCCCCACGCCGACCCCCGCCGCTACCCCCTGGTGCTCCTGTCCCAGGCTCTGGGCGGAGGCATGAGCTCGCGGCTCTTCCAGCGCGTCAGGGAGGAGCTGGCCCTGGCCTACACCGTCTTCACCTTCCAGTCGTTCTACTCCGCCGCCGGCGTGAGCGGCGTCTACGTGGGCACGCGCCCTGCGTGGGCAGACAAGGCGGTGGAGGCGGTGCGGGAGGAGCTCGAGCGGGTCGCAGCCGAGGGGCTGCCCGAGGAGGAGCTGGAGCAGACGAAGCAGCAGGTGAAGGGGCAGATCATGCTCTCCCTGGAGAGCACCGGCGCCCGCTTGTACCGCCTGGCGGGCTTCGCCCTCTACGACGAGCCGTTCCAGGGGTTGGACGACGTGCTCGCCCGCATCGACGCGGTCACCCCGGCCGACCTGGCCGCGGTGGCCCGGGAGGCGTGCGACCCCGAGCGGCAGCTCCTGGTGAGGCTGGGTCCCGACTCCGAGTAGTTTGCGTTAGCGTACTTCGAAGGCCCGAGGAGCCGTCCCCGGGCCGTCACGAACATCGATCCGGGCGGGGAGCAATGGTCATCGGAGTCCCGAAGGAGATCAAGCGCGAGGAGTACCGCGTGGCGGCCACGCCGGCCGGGGTGGAGGCCCTGACGGCGGCGGGCCACGACGTCCTGGTGGAGAAGGGCGCCGGCCTGGCCAGCGGCTTCACCGACGACTTCTACGAAGAGGCGGGCGCCGAGATCGTGGAGGGCGCCGACGCGGTGTGGTCCCGCGCCGGGATGATCATGAAGGTGAAGGAGCCCATCGAGGCCGAATGGCCGCGCATGCGGGAGGGCCAGCTCCTCTTTACCTACTTCCACTTCGCGGCTTCCGAGCCCCTCACCCGGGCCGTCATGGACTCGGGCGCCGTGGCCGTGGCCTACGAGACGGTGGAGCTGCCCTCGGGGGAGCTTCCCCTCCTCACCCCCATGAGCGAGGTGGCCGGCCGCATGGCCGTGCAGGAGGGCGCCAAGTACCTGGAGCGCCACTCGGGCGGCGCGGGCGTCCTCCTGGGCGGCGTGGCGGGCGTTCTGCCGGGCAAGGTGCTCATCCTGGGCGGGGGCGTGGTGGGGACCAACGCCGCCCGCATGGCGGCCGGGCTCGGGGCCCGCGTCCACATCATGGACATCGACCTCACCCGCCTCCGCTACCTGGAGGACGTCATGCCGGCCAACGTCCACCTCCTCTTCAGCACCCGCTACGCGATCCGCAAACAGATCGAGGACGCGGACCTGGTCATCGGCGCGGTGCTCATCCCGGGGAAGAAGGCCCCGGAGCTGGTGCTGCGGGAGGACCTCAAACGGATGCGGCCCGGCACGGTCATCGTGGACGTGGCGGTGGACCAGGGCGGCTGCGTGGAGACGATCAAGCCCACCACCCACGACGATCCCATCTACGTGGTGGACGACGTCATCCACTACGGCGTGGCCAACATGCCCGGCGGCGTGCCCCGCACCAGCACGTTGGCCCTGACCAACGCCACGCTGCCGTATGCGCTGCGGCTGGCGACCCAGGGGTGGTGGCTGGCGTGCGCCCAGGACCGGGCGCTGCGCCTGGGGGTGAACGTGGTGGCGGGGAAGGTGGTCTTTCCCGGGGTGGCCGAGGCCTTCGGCCTCCCCTGCCACGACGTGGAGCGCTTCCTGCGCGAGCCGGCGCGGGCGTGAGGGAACCGCAGGCGGTCCGTTTCCGCCGACTCCAGGACAACCCCGACCTGCCACTGCCCTCCCGGGCCACGCCCCACGCGGCGGGCTACGACGTGCGGGCGGCCCGGGAGGTGATGCTCGAGCCCGGCGACATCGTCCTGGTCCCCACCGGGCTGGAGATGGAGCTCCCGCCGGGGATCGAGTGCCAGGTGCGCCCCCGCTCGGGGTTGGCCCTGCGCCACGGCCTCACCCTCCCCAACAGCCCCGGGACCATCGATCCGGACTACCGGGGCGAGCTCAAGGTCATCGTCCAGAACCTCGGGCGGGAGCGGGTGAGCCTGGCCCGGGGCGAACGGGTGGCCCAGCTCGTGTTCGCCCGCTTCGAGACCCCCGCGGTGGAGGAGGCAGAGGAGCTGTCTGCCACCGACCGGGGCGCCGGAGGCTTCGGAAGCACGGGGAAGGGGTGAGCAGAACGGCGGAACCCCAAGGGATTACGGCACTTCTCCTTGCTTCCCCCTGGGGCCTCGTTTAGGTTCCGGCGACCTGAAACGCACCCTCCCCGACGCCCCCAACCTCGGTCCTGCCTTGCCGCGCTGGTTCAGCTCCGGGCGCCTGATCCCGGTCAATGACATCGCCGTCGACCTCGGGACGGCCAACACCCTCGTCTACGTGAAGGGTGAGGGCATCGTCCTCAACGAGCCGTCGGTCGTGGCCGTGGAGAAGGGAACCCACAGGATCATGGGGATCGGCCTCGAGGCCAAGCGCATGCTCGGGCGCACCCCGGAGGGGATCGAAGCCGTCCGCCCGCTCAAGGACGGGGTCATCGCGGACGTGGACGTGACGGAGATGATGCTCCGCCACTTCCTCAAGCAGGTCACCGCCAAGCGCATCTTCCGCATCAAGCCCAGGGTGGTGGTCGGGGTGCCTTCCGGCATCACCGAGCTCGAGCGGCGTGCCGTGCGCTCCAGCGCGATTGCGGCCGGGGCAAAGGCGGTGTACATGGTGGCCGAGCCCATGGCGGCGGCCATCGGAGTGGGGCTCCCGGTGGAGACGCCCACGGGGAACATGGTCATCGACATCGGCGGCGGCACGACCGAGATCGCCGTCATCGCCCTCTCGGGCATCGTCTCCAACACCTCCATCCGCGTGGGCGGCGACGAGCTGGACACGTCCATCGTCACGTTCCTGCGCAAGAACTACAACCTGCTCATCGGCGAGCCCACGGCCGAGGCCATCAAGATCCAGATCGGGTCGGCCTTCGACTTCGGCGAGGAGCGGGAGATGGAGGTGAAGGGCCGGGACCTGGTGAGCGGGATCCCCAAGACCGTCACGGTCCACTCCCAGGAGATCCGGGAGTGCATCCAGGAGCCCATCCAGGCCATCGTCGAGGCGGTACGCCGGGCCCTGGAGATCACGCCACCCGAGCTCTCGTCGGACATCGTGGACCGGGGCATCGTCATGACCGGGGGGGGCGCCCTCATCCGGGGCCTCGACCGGCTGCTGCAGCACGAGACGAACCTCCCCATCCACGTGGACGAGGAGCCCCTCACCTGCGTGGTGCGGGGCGCCGGGCGCATCCTGGACGACATCCAGAAGTACCGGAGCGTGCTCACCACCTAGCACCCGCTCCCCGCCCCTTGGAGGGGTGCCGGCACGCCGGAGAGGCGGACGGGTAGGGAAGGGCCTGGCGCTGGGGCCCCGGTCTTGCATCGGCCGGGGGTGACCCGGCGTCCGGGGAAGGGGGGAGGACCGGCCCCCGCCGGCCGCTCCAGAGGTGGATTCCGGGACCGCAAAGGCCCATGCCCGCGTACACGACCGACTCCGAAGGCTCCACCGGACGGCGGCAGGTCGTCCTGGCCCTGCTGTTCCTGGGGCTGTCCCTGCTGCTCGTGTACCTGCCCCCGAGCCGCCAGCAGGACGTGGCCTCGGTGCTCCGCGAGAGCGTCCTGAGGCCCTTCATCGCCGCGCAGGAGGAGCTGACCCACGCCCGGGAGCAGGCCGTGGCGGGCGGCGAGCTCCGCTCCGAGATGGATTCCCTGGTGGCGGTGCTCACCGCCCACCAGGCCGTCATGGAGGAAAACCGGCGGCTCCGATCCCTCCTCTCGCTGCAGGAACGCATCGGGCCCGGCTACCGGCCGGCCACCGTCATCCGTCCCGGCACCGAGGGCTCCGAGAGCATGTTCATGCTGGACGTCGGGGAGGACCAGGGCGTGCGGCCCGACGCCCCCGTTGTCACCCGCCACGGCCTCCTGGGCGTCATCCGGGAGGTCCACGGCGGCACCGCCATCGGCATGGACTGGACCCATCCCGACTTCAGGGCGAGCGCCATGACGCTGGACGGCACCACCTACGGCATCGTCGAGAGCCGCAGGGGGGACTTCCGGGAGGGCGACCGGCTGGTCCTGAATGGCACCGCCTTCCACACCACGCTGGAGGATGGGACCATCATCGTGACCAGCGGGCTGGGCGGCATCTACCCCCGGGGCATCCCCATCGGCACCGTGGAGGGGCTCGCCGAGGCGGAGGCGGGGTGGCGCAAGGGCTACTGGCTGCGCCCCATGGTGAATCCAGGGGGCGCTACCCACGTCCTGGTCGCCACGGCCACCGGGGAAGGTGGTCTCCCCCACGGGGACCTGAGCCCCGCGTGGCCCAGGGACTCCATCGTGACGTACGAGACGCTGACCCAGTGGGACGAGGCGCGGAAGGACAGCCTCGCGGCCCTGGGTGACAGCGTCCGCATCCTGCGCCAGGTCCTCATGGCGCAACGCGCCCAGGACTCTCTGGGACGGGCCGACAGCGCCGGGGCGGTGCGGGGGACCCCTGGGAAAGCGACCGCGACCCCGTCGGCGGCCCGCTCGGCCCCCACCTCGAGCGTCGGGAGGGAGCAAGGAAGCGTCGCCCGCTCGGGGAGCGCTGGGGGAAGCGCTGCCTCCACCCCGCCTCCCGCCGAGACCCAGGCGGCGCCCTCCCGTCCGACGCCGGCCCGGGAGCGTCCCGCCACGCCGGCCCCCTCCAATCCGGACACGGGCGACGTGACGCGCCGGCGGGAGCCCCCGGGGACCGGATCGTCCGGCGGCGTGCGGCAGCCCGTGATCCGCCCGGCTCTCCCTCGCCTCGACACGGGGGCCGCCCGTGGGACCCGCAGCTTCCCGACGCCCACGGACACCATCCAGATGACCCCGCCCCGGGACACCCTCCGGGACGGGCGGGAGGGAGCGCGCCGACAGTGAAGGGCACATGGCGCGTGTGGGCCACGGTCGTCTTCCTGGCCGTCCTCCATTTCTTCCTCCACCTGGGCCTCGGGCTGGGCGCAGAAGCGCCGGACCTGCTGACCGTGGCGCTGCTCCTGGCCGCCCGCGAGGTGGGCATGGGGGTGGCGGCCGGCATCGGATTTGCCTTCGGGCTTCTCCTGGACGCCTTCAGCGTCCTGGCCTTCGGGGCCAACGCCATCGCCATGACCCTGGTGGGCATGGTGGGAGCCCGGACGCGGGACCTCTTCGTGGGGGACTCGTTCTTCTTCGTGGTCGCCTACCTGTTCCTGGGCAAGTGGCTCAAGGACCTCATCCACTGGGTCGTGGCGGGAGAGGTCGTGCGTGAGCCGTTTACCCAGGCCCTGCTGGTGGATTCGTCCCTGGCGGCGGCCTATGCTGCGGCGGTGGGGGTCCTGGTGGTCATGGTGACCGGTGCCTGGTGGGAGTCGCTCCGATGAAGACACAACATCCGCACGCGCGCCGACGGCGGGCCCAGGGGGCCTTCCTCGCCATCGCCCTCTTCATGGGGGCGCTGGTGTTCGTGTTCTTCCGGGTCCAGGTGCTCCGCTCCAGCACCTACATGCTGCAGGCGGAGTCGAACCGCCTGAGGCCGCTTCCGGTCCCCGCGCCGCGGGGAACCATCTTCGACCGCAACGGCCGGGTCATCGCCGACAACGTGCCGGGCTACGCGGTCACGATCCTGCCCACGAGCCCCGACTCCACCCTGGCGCTCCTCACCCGGCTGCGGGCGTACATCCCGAATCTGAGCGACGCCGCCGTGCGGCGTCTCAGGGCGACGGTGACCCGCTACCCGCGCCAGCCTCTCGTGGTGACCCGGGACGCCGGCTTCGATGCCGCCTCGGCGCTCCAGGAGCGCCACGCCGACTTCCCCAACGTCTACATCGAGATGCGGCCCAAGCGCCGTTACATCGACGGGCCGGCGGTGTCCCACGTCATGGGCTACATCGGGGAGATCACGGCCGAGGAGCTCGGGACCGACGCCTTCCCCCGGGACCGTTACGAGCAGGGGATGATCGTCGGCAAGACCGGGATCGAGCGGCAGTACGAGCACATCCTCCAGGGGCAGCAGGGGGTGCGCTACGTGGAGGTCGACGCCCGGGGCCGCATCGTGGGGGACTTCGCCGGCAGCCTCTCGAAGCCCGGGGTGGCGGGAGGCGACATCCGCCTCTCCCTCGACCTGGACCTCCAGGAGTGGATCCACCGCATCTTCCCCGACAGCATGATGGGGGCGGTGGTGGCCATCGACCCGAAGGACGGGGGGGTGCTGGCTCTCTACTCGGCGCCCACCTTCGACCCCAACGACTTCGTGGGGGGCATCGACCCCCAGCTCTGGCAGGACCTCAACACCGACGAGAAGAAGCCCCTCTACAACCGCGCGACGCTCGGGCTCTACCCGCCGGCCTCCACGTTCAAGATCGCCTCAGCCGCCATGGGGCTGGACCTGGGGGTGATCACCCCCGACTCCCACATGCCCCAGCCGTGCACGGGAGGCTTCAGCTACGGCGGGCGCTACTGGAAGGACTGGTACCCCCCGGGGCACGGCGACCTGGACATGAAGGGCGCCATCATGCACTCCTGCGACGTCTACTTCTACCAGCTCGGGCTCAAGATCGGCCTGGACCGGATGCTGAAGGAGGCCACCAAGATCGGCTTCGACCGGCGCACCGGCATCGACCTGCCCCAGGAGAGCCAGGGCATCTTCCCGGCCGACCGCTCCTTCTGGGAGAAGCGCTTCGGGTATCAGGCCCAGGAGGGCGAGGTCCTCTCCCTGGCCATCGGACAGGGTCCCAACACCCAGACTCCCATCAAGATGGCCCACTTCTTCACGGCCATCGCCCGGGACGGCTCGGCGCCCCCTCCCCGCCTCTTCCTCGGCGGCGAGAGCCGCAGCGGCGAGAAGGGCTTCAAGCTCAACCTGTCCAAGGAGGACCTGGCGGGCATCCGGGAGGGGATGCACCGCGTGGTGGGCCCCGGCGGCACGGCGTACCTGTCCTCCCTCGAGCACTGGGACCTCATGGGGAAGACGGGCACGGGCCAGAACCCCCTCTCGGTGCAGGGGCTGGCCCCCGACCACGCCTGGTTCGGGGCCATCGGCGCGCCCAAGGGTGGGGAGCCCGAGATCGTGTGCGTGGTCATCGTGGAGTACGGCGGAGGGGGCTCGGCGACGGCCGCGCCCATCGCGGCCAAGACCGTGGACTTCTACCTGCGCAAGAAGTACGGGATGCCGATCGACACCATCCAGACCCTGCGGGAGTGGATGATGACACGGGGCTGGCCGGCATGGGCGCAGCGCTGAGCGGGGGAGGGGCCTGACGTGGGCCGGCTGCTGCGCAGGTGGGTCATGGACCCGCCTCTGGTGGGGGCGCTCCTGGTCATCTCCCTGTTCGGGATTGCCATGATCTACTCGGCGGGGGTGGTGAACGTCCCCGACCCGGTGGTGGAGGGCGCCTGGATCCGCCAGCTCATCTGGTTCGGCATCGCCCTGGCGGCCTTCACGGCCCTCACCCGGGTGCCCCTGCGCTGGTGGGAGTGGGTGGCCACGCCCGCCTACGTCGTCTCCCTCGTCCTGCTGGGGGTGACCCTGGTCATCGGCACGGGGTCGGGCACGGCCCAGGGCACCAAGAGCTGGATCGCCCTGGGGCCCCTCCGCTTCCAGCCGGTGGAGGTGGCCAAGATCGCCACCATCCTGGCGCTGGCCCGCCTCCTCGCGGCCCGGGACGAGCCGCCCATGGGGCTCCGGGACATGCTCGGCCCCGGGATGATGATCGGGGTCCCCCTGGGGCTGGTCCTCCTGCAGCCGGACCTGGGCTCGGCGCTGGCATTCGTGGGCATCCTGTTCGCCATGCTCTACTGGGCGGGGACCCCCGTGCTCATGCTCTTCCTGGCGGCCAGCCCGGTGGCGGGGCTCATCCTGGCCTTCGACACCCGCATCTGGTCCGGCTACATCGTCATCCTGTTCCTGGTGCTCTACCTGTACCGCTACCGCCTCTTCCTGTACGAGTCGGCGGCGGTGATCGTGATCAACGTCATGTTCGGCGCCATCGCCCGCCCGCTGTGGGATTCGCTGGCCCAGTACCAGAAGAACCGGTTGCTGGTGTTCCTCGACCCCCAGGTCGACCCCCGGGGCGCCGGCTACCACCTCATCCAGTCGAAGGTGGCGATCGGCAGCGGTGGCCTCGTGGGGAAGGGCTTCACCATGGGAACGCAGAAGCGCTTCGACTTTCTCCCCGAGCAGCACACCGACTTCATCTTCTCGGTCATCGGCGAGGAGCTGGGCTTCATCGGCGTCATGCTGACCCTCCTCGCCTTCGGGTACGTACTCTACCGCCTGGTGAAGATGGCCGAGGACTCGGCCGATCCCTTTGCCGGCCTGGTGCTGTTCGGTATCTTCGGCGCCTGGCTCGTCCACATCTTCATCAACATCGGGATGACCGTCGGCATCGTTCCCGTGACCGGGATCCCGCTGCCGTTCGTGAGCTACGGGGGCACGTTCCTCCTCATGTCCTGGGTCGCGGTGGCCATCGCCGTACGCCTGGCCCACGAGGAGTAGGGACGGCCCCCTCCGGCCCTCCCCGGAGTCTCCATGGCCTGGTTTCGCAAGGAGAAGAAGCCCCTCAGCGCCTCCGACAAGCGCGACGTGCCCGGAGACGTGTTCGAGAAGTGCGAGGGGTGCGGCGACATCCTGTACCGGGAGAAGCTCAGGGAGAACCTGAACGTCTGCCCCGCGTGCGGTTTCCACTTCCGCCTCTCGGCGGACCGCTACGTGGAGGTGCTCCTGGACGAGGGCTCCTTCCAGGAGATGGACGCCGGGCTGGGCAGCGGCGATCCCCTGCGCTTCACCGACCTCAAGGCCTACCGGGACCGCATCGCGGCCACCGAGAAGAAGGTGGGGCGCAAGGACGCGGTCGTCACCGGCTCGGGCACCGTGGACGGCATGGAGGTCTTCCTGGCCGTCATGGACTTTCGCTTCATCGGCGGCTCCATGGGATCGGTGGTGGGGGAGAAGATCGCCCGCTGCGGCCGCGCGGCGCTGCAGCGTGGCGCACCCCTGGTGGTGGTGAGCGCCTCGGGCGGCGCGCGCATGATGGAGGGCATCTACTCCCTCATGCAGATGGCCAAGACGTCGGCGGTGCTGGCCCGGCTGCACGAGGCCGCCGTCCCCTACGTGTCCATCCTCACGGACCCCACCACCGGTGGCGTCACCGCCTCTTATGCCATGCTGGGCGACGTCCAGCTCGCCGAGCCGGGAGCGCTGGTGGGGTTCGCCGGCCCCCGGGTGATCGAGGAGACCATCCGACAGGAGTTGCCCGAAGGCTTCCAGCGCTCCGAGTTCCTCCTGGAGCACGGGATGCTGGACCGGGTGGTGGATCGGCGCGAGCTCAAGGCCACGCTGGCCCTGGTCCTCCGCCACATGGGCAACATCTGGCCGGAGACGACGCCATCACCGACGTGAGAGGCGAGGGCGGCGTCGGGCGCGCCGCCGCGCTGGCCACGCCGGACCGCCTGGACCGGCCGTTCACCGACCCCCTGGTCCAGCGGCTCTTCCCACCCCTGGCCACCGGCGTGCACTGGGGGCTGGAGCGCACCACCGGCGCCCTGGCCGAGCTGGGCGACCCCCACCTCAGCGTGCCGGTCCTCCACATCGGAGGGACCAACGGCAAGGGCTCGGTGGCCTCGACCCTGGCCGCCGTCCTCCAGGAGGAGGGGCTCCGGGCGGGGCTCTACACGTCGCCCCACCTGGTCCACTTCCGGGAGCGCTACCAGGTGGCGGGCCGCCCCCTCGCCGAGGCCACCCTTGTCGCCCGCGCCGACGAGATCCGGGGGGTGGTGGATCGCCACGGGCTCACCTTCTTCGAGGCCGCCACCGTCCTGGGCTTCCACACGTTCGCCCGGGAGAGGCTCGACGTGCTGGTGGTGGAGGTGGGGCTGGGCGGGCGCCTCGACGCCACCAACGTGGTGCGGCCGGTGGCGGCGGCGGTGACCAACGTGGCCCTCGACCACGCCGATTTCCTGGGGGACACCCTGGAGAAGATCGCCCGGGAGAAGGGGGGCATCGCCAAGGCGGGCGTGCCCTTCGTCACCGCCGAGACCGATCCGGCCCAGCTCGCGGTGTTCGAAGCCATCTGCCAGGAGCGTGGGGCACCCTTCACGGCGCTCCACCCGGAGCGGCACCTCCACGACGTGGAGGTGGCCCGGGACCACACGAGCTTCACCCTCGAGACCCGGGCGTGGGGACGCATCCGCCTCACGACGCCCCTCGTGGGGCGCCACCAGGCGGTGAACGCCGCCCTGGCCGCCGAGGTGCTCGAGCACCTGCCTGCCGAGCTCCGTCCCGACGCGGCGGCGCTCCGCCGGGGGATGGCCTCGGTGCGCTGGCCGGGGCGGGACCAGATCGAGGTGGCGGACGGCGTCACCTGGCTCCTGGACGTGGCCCACAATACGGCCGGTGTGGGTTCCCTTGTCGACGTGCTGGACCGGCTGGAGCTGCCGCCCCCGAAGGCCGCCCTGGTGGGCGTCCTGGGGGACAAGGACTGGCGAGCGATGCTCCCGCCCCTGCTGGCGCGCGTGGAGCGGGCCTTCCTCAGCCAGCCCCCCAGCGCTCCCCCGGAGCGGCGCTGGGATCCGTCGGAGGCGGCGCGGGAGGTGGGCTCCCTCCCCGGGGTGCCTCCCCTGACGATCGAGCCGGACTTCGCCCGGGCCTTCGACGCCGCCCGGCGGGCGGCGGCCGGGGGGACCGTGGTGGTCACCGGCTCTGTGCACACGGTGGGTGGCACCCTCCGGCTCCTCGGGAAGGATCCCTTCGCCGACGGGTAGCCGGCCCCGCACGGGGCCTCGGCCGGTTGTCCCACACCCTCCTTCCCATCAGATTCGCGGCCTATGTCCGCCAACGACTTCCAGCGCTTGCCCGGCTTCCGTGACTTCCCGCCGGAGGACCTGGCCCGGCGCTCGCACATCCTCGAGGCGTGGCGCAGGGTGGCCCAGCGCTACGGCTTTCTGGAGTATGACGGCCCTCCCCTGGAGCCCCTGGAGCTCTACGTCGAGAAGAGCGGGGAGGAGATCGTAGGCCAGCTCTACAACTTCACCGACAAGGGGGGACGGGAGGTGGCGCTCCGCCCGGAGATGACCCCCTCCCTGGCCCGCATCCTGGCCGAGCGCAGCCGCGCCCTCCCCAAGCCCATCCGCTGGTTCTCCATGCCCCAGCTCTTCCGCTACGAGCGCCAGCAGCGGGGGCGGCTCCGGGAGCACTTCCAGTGGAACGTGGACGTGGTGGGCGAGGCCGACGTGGGGGCCGACGCCGAGGTTGCCGCGGTGGCCGTCGACGGCCTCCGGGAGCTGGGGCTGACCTCCGACGACTTCCACTGCCGCGCCTCGGATCGGCGTCTGCTCTCGGCGGTGCTGCGCCACGGGGTGGGGGTGGCCGAGAAGGGGCTGCCGGCGGCCTTCGGGGTCATCGACAAGATGGAGCGCATGCCCCGGGACCAGGCGGTGCGGAAGCTTGCCGAAGAGACGGGGCTGGAGGGGGCGGTGGCTGCCGAGGCGCTGGAGCTCTTCGCCCAGGGCGGCCTGGACGACGTGACCTCCGCCTTCGGCGCGCCCGACGAGGTGGCCGAGGCCGCCCTTCCCCTGCGGGCCTTCACCGCCCGCCTCGACGCCATGGGGCTCGGCGACTTCGTGGAGGTGGACCTGCGGATCGTGCGGGGGCTCGCCTACTACACGGGGATCGTCTTCGAGCTCTTCGACCGGAAGGGGGAGCTCCGGGCCATCTGCGGTGGGGGGCGCTACGACCGCCTCCTGGAGCTGGTGGGGGGCGAGCCCCTGCCGGCGGTGGGCTTCGGGATGGGCGACGTGGTGCTGGGCGAGCTGCTGTCGGAGCGGGGGCTCCTTCCCGGGGGCGAGCGCAGTCTGGACTACTTCGTGGTGGCGGTGTCGGACGACCTGCGCGACCGGGCCCTCGGAGTGGCCCACTCCCTGCGGGAGCAGGGGTACCGCGTGGCCTACGCGCTGCGGTCCCAGTCGGTGCGGAAGCAGTTCTCCCAGGCGGGCACCGAGGGGGCTCGGGAGGTGGTGGTCCTGGGCCCGGCGGAGGTGGAGCGCGGCATGGCGTCAGTTCGGGACATGACCTCCGGCGAGGAGCGGGAGGTCCCTCTCGAGAGTCTGGAGGGCGAAGGGTGAACGTGGAGGAGCGCAGGGCCCGGGAGGTGGCCAGCCGGGCCATCCGCCGGCTGAACATCCTGGAGTGGGTGATCCTCCTCATGGCGGCCCTGTTCGCCCTGGGCGCGGGGGCCCTTGTGGCCCTCATGGTGCGCGACCTCACGGGCGCCCCGTTCCGCATCGGCTGGGCGGTGGCGTCGCTCCTCCTCTTCATCGTGCCGGCCGTGGGGGTCCACCTCCGCGACCGGCGCGAGGGGCGGCGTGAACCCTCTCCCGACCGAGAGGGGTAAGCCACGCCCCCGAGACTCCCCCCAGGCACGAGCGCGATGGCCGACGAGAAGAAGCTGACGACCCGCGCCGAGGATTTCTCGGCGTGGTACAACGAAGTGGTCCTCCGGGCCGAGCTGGCCGACTACTCCCCCGTGCGGGGGAGCATGGTCATCCGCCCGTGGGGGTACGGCATCTGGGAGCGCATGCAGCAGGCGCTGGACCGGATGTTCAAGGACACGGGGCACGAGAACGCGTACTTCCCCCTCCTCATCCCGATGTCCTACATCGAGAAGGAGAAGGAGCACGTGGCGGGCTTCCGCCCCGAGCTGGCCGTGGTCACCCACGCGGGCGGCAAGGAGCTGGAGGAGCCCCTGGTGGTGCGGCCCACCTCCGAGACCATCATCCTGGAGATGTTCGCAAAGTGGGTGCAGAGCTACCGGGACCTCCCGCTGCTCATCAACCAGTGGGCGAACGTCATGCGCTGGGAGCTGCGCACCCGCCTCTTCCTGCGCACGGCCGAGTTCCTGTGGCAGGAGGGCCACACGGCCCACAGCACCGCCGACGAGGCCGAAGCGCACACCGTGCGCATGCTGGGCGTCTACCGGACGTTCATGGAGCGTTGGATGGCCATGCCCGTGGTCACCGGCCTCAAGAGCGAGTCGGAGAAGTTCGCGGGGGCTGTGCGGAGCTACGCGTGCGAGGCCCTCATGCAGGACAACAAGGCCCTCCAGGCGGGCACCTCCCACTTCCTCGGGCAGAACTTCGCCAAGGCGTCGGGGCTCACCTTCCAGAGCGAGGAGGGCCAGGAGGAGTACGCCTGGAGCACCTCCTGGGGCGTGTCGACCCGCCTCGTGGGCGCCCTGGTCATGACCCACGGCGACGACGACGGCATCGTGGTGCCGCCCCGGCTGGCGCCCACCCAGGTGGTGGTGGTCCCCATCACGGGCAAGGACGAAGGGATGAACGCGGTGGTGCGGGAGAAGGCCGAGGAGCTGGCCCGCATGATCATCGACCAGCAGGTGCGGGTGAAGGTCGACCGGCGTGACCACCTCTCGGCCGGCGCCAAGTTCTACGAGTGGGAGCGGAAGGGCGTGCCCTTCCGGGTGGAGATCGGGCCCAAGGACGTGGACAAGGAGCAGGCGGTCCTGGTGCGGCGCGTCGCGCCGGAAGGCGGTAAGCGGAAGGAGTTCCTGCCCCAGCACCACCTGGTGTCCATGCTTCCCGAGCGGCTCGAGCACTTCCAGCGCGAGCTCCTCGACGTGGCCACCAGGCGCCGGGAGGCCCACAGCCACCGGGGCGTGACGAGCTGGGACGAGATGCGGGAGATCCTGGACGGGGAGGGTGGCTTCGTCTACACGGGGTGGAACGGCGACCCCGCCGTGGAGGAGCGGGCCAAGGAAGAGCTCAAGGCCACCATCCGCTGCATCCCCGACGAGGAGTTCCGCTCCGAGACGCCTCCGGAGCGCTGCATCTCCGGCGAGGGCCCCTCGAAGATGGAGGTGGTCTGGGCCCGTGCGTACTGACGGAGGCCCGCCGGGATCGGAAGGCGTGCGGCGGGAGGCGGCCATGGCGCGCCCGTTCCCCCGCATCGGGAGCGTGATCCACTGCGGCGGGGTGCCGTTGAGCGAGCTGGCGGAGCGGTACGGCACCCCCCTCTACGTCTACGACCTGGGTCTGATCCAGGAGCGCTACCGGGCGTTCGCCCGGGCCTTCCACGACGTGGACCCCCTGGTGGCCTACTCGGTGAAGGCCAACGGCAACCTGGCCATCCTCCAGCGGCTGGGCGCCCTGGGGGCGGGCGCGGACATCGTGAGCCTGGGGGAGCTGTTCCGGGCGCGCCGGGCGGGCATTCCGGCCGAGCGCATCGTCTTCTCCGGCGTGGCCAAGAGCGACGAGGAGATGCGGGCCGCCCTCCGGGAGGGGATCTACGCCTTCAACGTAGAGAGCCGGGGCGAGCTCGAGCACCTGGACGGGGTGGCCGGGGAGCTCGGCGAGCAGGCCCCCTTCGCGGTAAGGGTGAACCCCGACATCGCCTCGCCCACGCCCCACCCCTACACCCGCACGGGGCACGCCGAGACCAAGTTCGGCGTCCCCGTGGACGAGGCGTACGACCTGTACCGCTGGTCGCTCAGCCGGCCCCACCTGGTGCCCCGGGGCATCGACGTCCACATCGGCTCCCAGATCCTGGACCCCATGCCCTACTTCCGGGCCCTGTCCACGGTGGTGGACGTGGCCAACGACCTCCGGGACGCGGGCTTCGAGCTGGAGTACGTGGACATCGGCGGCGGCTTCGGCGTGCGCTACGAGGACGAGGCGGGCATGGTCATCGCCGACCTGGCCCGGGCCCTCCTGCCGCTGCTCCGGACCACCGGTCTGCGGCTGGTGGCCGAGCCGGGGCGCTTCATCGTGGGCGAGGCGGGAGCCCTCGTGACCCGCGTCCAGTACGTGAAGCGCTCGGGTCACAAGACGTTCGTCATCGTGGATGGAGGGATGACCGAGCTCATCCGCCCGAGCCACTACGGCGGCTACCACCAGATCGAGGCCGTGGTGGACGAGGACGGCCGGGACGAGGTGCTGGTGGACGTGGTGGGTCCCATCTGCGAGACCGGCGACTTCCTGGCCCTGGACCGGCCCCTGAAGATCCCCCGTCCGGGCGACCTCCTGGTGGTGAAGACCGCCGGCGCGTACGGCTTCGCCATGGCGTCCAACTACAACGCCCGCCGCCGACCCGCCGAGGCGTTGGTGGACGGAGAGGACGTCTACCTGGTGCGCAGGCGGGAGACGCTGGAGGACCTGGTCCGGGGCGAGATCATCCCCTGAGAAAGGCACACGTGCACGACCACGACAGGATCCTCATCCTCGACTACGGCTCCCAGTTCACCCAGCTCATCGCCCGGCGCATCCGGGAGGAGCGGGTCTACTGCGAGATCCACCCGCCGGACCGCTCCCTGGACTGGATCCGGGAATGGGGACCGAGGGGGATCGTCCTCTCGGGTGGACCCGCGTCGGTGTACGACGAGGGCGTGCCCACCGCCGACCCCGGCCTCCTGGAGCTGGGCGTGCCGCTCCTGGGCATCTGCTACGGCATGCAGCTCATCGCCCAGCTCGAGGGCGCGAAGGTGGTCCACGGGAAGCGGGAGTACGGGCGGGCGGAGCTCACCGTGGAGGACCCTTCCGGCGTGTTCGAGGGCTTCGCGCCCGACGAGGGCACGGTGGTGTGGTGCTCCCACGGCGACCACGTGGACACGCCCCCCGAAGGCTACAGCGTCCTGGCGTCCACCGAGACCCTCCCCGTGGCGGCCTTCGCCGACCCGGAGCGGGGCATCTACGGTGTCCAGTTCCACCCCGAGGTGGCCCACTCCGTCCGGGGCGACGAGGTGCTGTCGAACTTCCTCTTCGGGGTGTGCGGGTGCGAGCCCACGTGGACCGCCGGCGCGTTCATCGACGAGACGGTGGCGTCGGTGCGGGCCCAGGTGGGCGACGACGCCCAGGTGATCTGTGGCCTGTCGGGGGGCGTGGACTCCTCGGTGGCCGCCGCCCTGGTGCACCGGGCCGTGGGCGAGCGCCTCACGTGCGTGTTCGTGGACAACGGCCTCCTGAGGAAGCACGAGCGGGAGAACGTGGAGCGCACGTTCAGGAAGCACATGCATATCAAGCTCGTGGTGGTGGACGCCCGGGAGCGCTTCCTGACCGCGCTGGAGGGCGTGAGCGAGCCGGAGCTGAAGCGCAAGCGCATCGGCAACACCTTCATCGAGGTGTTCGAGGCCGCGGTGCGGGAGGAGGGCTCCGGGGCCCGCTTCCTGGTCCAGGGCACCCTCTACCCGGACGTCATCGAGTCGGTGAGCGCCCACGGCGGTCCCTCCGCCACCATCAAGACCCACCACAACGTGGGCGGCCTTCCGGAGGACATGCCCTTCGAGCTGGTGGAGCCGCTCCGGGAGCTGTTCAAGGACGAGGTGCGCCAGGTGGGCCGGGAGCTGGGGCTGCCCGAGGAGTTCGTGGGCCGCCACCCCTTCCCGGGTCCCGGGCTGGGCATCCGGGTGCTGGGCGAGGTCACCGAGGAGCGCCTGGCCGTGCTCCGGGAGGCCGACGCCATCTACCTGGAGGAGATCCGCTCCGCCGGCCTCTACGACGAGATCTGGCAGGCCTTCGCCGTGCTCCTGCCGGTGCGTTCGGTGGGCGTCATGGGCGACAGCCGCACCTACGAGAACGTGGTGGCGCTGCGGGCGGTGACCTCCCGGGACGGCATGACCGCCGACTGGTACCCCTTCCCCCACGACGTCCTGGGGCGCATCAGCACCCGCATCATCAACGAGGTCCGGGGCGTGAACCGGGTCGCCTACGACGTGAGCTCCAAGCCCCCCGCCACCATCGAGTGGGAGTGAGGGGTTAGCCATGGCGCGCCGTGTGGAGGTGGGCCACGTCCGGGCGCTGGGGGACTACGAGGCCGTGGCGCACCTGGTGCCTGCGGTACGGGAGCTCAGGGAGGTGGCCGAGCGGGTGGTACCCCGGCTGGAGGGGCGCACCCTGTGGATGGTCAACTCCACCGAGAAGGGCGGGGGAGTGGCCGAGATGCTCCCCGGCATGGTGGGCCTGCTCCGGGACCTGGGGGTCGCCACCGAGTGGGTGGTGATGGAGACGGAGGACGAGGCATTCTTCCGCCTCACCAAGGGCCTCCACAACCTCATCCACGGCGAGGGAGAGGCCACCCTGGGAGCCGCCGAGCGGGCGCTGTACGACCGGGTCATGACGGACAACGCCCGGGAGATGGCGCCGTGGCTTGCGCCCGGCGACCTCCTGGCGGTCCACGACCCCCAGCCCATGGGGCTCGCGGCGGCGCTGGCGGCGACGGACGTGGTGCCCCTGTGGCGCTGCCACATCGGCCTCGACGCGGTCACCTCGCGCACCGAGGCGGCCTGGCGCTTCCTGGCGCCGTACGCTCCGGCCTACGTGCGGGCTCTCTTCTCGGCGCCCGAGTACATTCCCGACCTGTTCGCCGGCCGGGCGTCGGTGCTCTTCCCCGCCATCGACCCGCTGGCGCACAAGAACCGGGAACTGTCGCTGCACAAGCTCGTTGGGGTGCTAGGCAACGCCGCCCTGGCGGCGGCTCCCACCCCGGTGCTCACCCCCATGTACCCCCACGTGGCTCTGCGACTACAGCCCCACGGGCGCTACGCGCCGGCCAACATGTCCGAGGACATCGGCCTCCTGACCCGGCCCATCGTCACGCAGATCTCGCGCTGGGACCGCCTCAAGGGGTGGAGGCCCCTCCTGGACGCCTTCGCGTGCCTCAAGGAGGAGCTCCGGGAGCAGCGCCGGGGCAACGGCGACCGGGTGCATCGGCGCAGGCTCGAGCTCGTGCGCCTGGTGCTGGCCGGACCCGAGCCCGCCGCCGTGGAGGACGATCCGGAGGGACGGGACGTGCTGGCCGACCTCGAGGCCCGCTACATGGAGCTGCCCCCCCACATCCAGCGGGACGTGGCGCTCCTCGCCCTCCCCATGAGCGAGCGGGCCCAGAACGCCCTCATGGTGAACGCGCTGCAGCGGGCCAGTTCCCTGGTGGTGCAGAACTCCCTGAGGGAGGGCTTCGGCCTCACGGTGACGGAGGCCATGTGGAAGGGGGTGCCCGTTCTGGCCAGCCGCGAGGCGTGCGGGCCGCGCCACCAGGTCCGGGACGGCCTGGACGGCCGGCTGGTCGACGACCCCGAGGACGTGCACGAGCTGTGCAACGCCCTGGACGGGATACTCAGGGCCAGCGACGACCGGGAGCGGTGGGGGAGGAATGCCCAGCGGCACGCCCACGACCACTTCCTGGTGTTCGCCCAGCTCCGGGCGTGGCTGGAGGTGCTGGAGGAGGTGGTGGCCCGGGGCGCCCCGGCGTGATGTCGCCCCGTCTGGCTCACGCCACCGCGTCGGCTTCGATCTCCACCAGCATGTCCGGGTGGATGAGGCGGCGCACCTCCACCATGGTGGTGGCCGGCGGGTGGTCGCCGAACGCCTCCCGGTGCGCCCTGCCGTATTCCTCCCAGCGGTCGATGTCGGTGACGAACATGCGCGTGCGCGTGACCCGCTCCATGCCCACGCCCAGCGCCGCCAGCGCCTCCCGGACGATCGCCAGGCAGCGCACGGTCTGGGCGTAGGCGCCGCCGGCGGCCTCCACGCCGCCTCCCTCGGCCACGGCGGCGGTGCCGGTGACGAAGACCCGCTCCCCCGCACGCACGGCCCGGCAATACCCCACCCGCGCCTCCCACGGCGCGCCGCTGAAGACCCGCTGGAATTCCACCCCGGCCCCCTTTTTTGGAAGTTATCGGTGTAACAATTCCCGCCGGTGGCGCGCATCCTGCCAGTGCCGCCCCCGGAGACCCACAATGGGAACGACGACGATCCGACCGAAAGGGGCCGTGACCGTGAATACGAAGCGACGGATGGGGTGGATGGGGATGGCGGCGGTGGTGGCGGTGCTGGCGAGCGCGGGAGGCCTTCAGGCGCAGGTGGCGTGGGACTCGCCCATGCTGCTGGCGCCGGGCTCGCCGGGAGGGTGGGGCATCCACGTGATGGAGCCGTACCCGGGGGACAACCTCGGCGTCATGGGGACGTACCGCTCCCGGCCCGCCCCGGTGGGCTACGGTTTCCGGGTGGGGCTGGCCAACGACCCGTCCAAAGACCTGGCGGTGTTCGGCGGGGTCGACGTGTCGGGTCACCTCCTGCTGCCGACGGCCGAGCGGCCCTTCGGGGTGCTGTGGCTGGCGGGTGCGGGGCTGGGCATCGGCCACGACGTGCTGGTGTCGCTGCCGCTGGGGCTGTCGGTGGGCGCGGACATCCACTCGCAGGACGTGCTCTTCCGCCCCTACGTGTCGCCCCGGATCGTGCTGGACATCGCGTCGGGCCCGGGCGACAACACCCATCTGGGGCTGTCGGCCGACCTGGGCCTCGACCTCGCCTTCGACCCCCATTGGGTGATCCGCTTCGGCGCCACCGTGGGGGACCGGGACGCCCTGTCCATCGGCATCCAGCTTCCCAAGGGGACGCTGCGGTAGGGGGGATTCTCGTCGTCCTGGAGGCCGGGCACCGCCCTTGCACGTCTTCGGGGGTGAGCGGGGGAGGGCCCGTCCCGGGTCGGAGTCCCTTCTCCGCCCCCTCGAGAGAGCACCCGACGACCCGAAGGACGGTGGCACGATGGCGAAGGACCTGAGCGGAATGAGGATCGCGGCGCTGGTGGCGAACGGCTTCGAGAAGGTCGAGCTGACCAAGCCGATGAAGGCCCTGGAAGACGCGGGCGCTACGGTGGACGTGGTGTCGCTGGAGGAGGGAACGGTGCGGGCGTGGGCCCACGACCACTGGGAGGGCGAGGTGGACGTGGACCGCACGGTGGGCGAGGCGAGCCCGTCGGACTATGACGGCCTCCTCCTGCCGGGGGGACAGATGAACCCCGACAACCTGCGCATGAACGAGGAGGCCGTGGCGTTCGTGAAGGGCTTCTTCGAGGAGGAGAAGCCGGTGGCGGCCATCTGCCACGGCCCTTGGATGCTGGTGGAGGCGGACGTGGTGCGGGGCAGGGAGGTCACTTCATGGCCGTCCATCCGCACCGATTTGAAGAACGCCGGGGCCCACGTGGTGGACGAGCAGGTGGTGGTGGACGGCGGACTGGTGACCAGCCGCAAGCCCGACGACATCCCCGCCTTCAACCGGGAGATGATCGAGGCGTTCCGCGAGGGGCGTTCGGCGGCCCGGGAGGCGGCGCGCTCGGCGGCGGATTAGTCGGCCGCGGACCGCCGTTCCCTTCACTCCACCGCGCACACCAGGCACTTGAGGTACGCGGTCTCGGGGCAGGTGGGCGACACGGGGTGGTCGCCCCCCTGCCCGCGGCTGTCCAGGATGCGGAGGCGGCGTCCCGTGGCCTCCTCCACCTGGCCCAGCACGCCCACGAAGTCGTCCCGGCTCACCCGGCCGGTGCACGAGCACGTCACCAGCACGCCGCCGGGGTCGAGACAGCGCAACGCCAGCTCGTTCAGGCGGCGGTAGCCCCGCAGCGCCTGGGCCACCCCCCGGGTGGAGCGGGCGAAGCGGGGTGGGTCCAGCACCACTAGGCCGTAGCGCTCGCCGGCCTCGGCCTGGTCTTCCAGCCAGGCGAAGGCGTTGGCCTCCACCAGCTCCGCCCTTTCGTCGTCCAGGCCGTTCTCCGCCAGGTTGTCCCGGGCCAGCGCCAGCGCCGCGGACGACACGTCCACCCCCACTACCGATGCGGCCCCTGCCCGGAGAAGCGGGAGGGTGAACCCGCCCGTGTAGCAGCAGACGTCGGCCGCCCGTCGGCCGGGGGCGAACGCGGCGGCGCGCACCCGGTTCTCCCGCTGATCCAGGTAGAAGCCCGTCTTCTGGCCGGTGCGCACGTCCACCCGGTAGCGGAGGCCGTTCTCCACCAGTGTGAGCGGCCCGTCGGGCTCCCTGCCCCGGAGGAGCCCGTCGCTGAGCTCCAGCCCCTCCTCCTCCAGGATGCCCTTCTCGGTGCGGAGGGTGATGGAGGCGGGGGCGAGGAGGGTCTCGAGGTGGTCCAGGAGGACGTCGCTGCGGCGGGCCAGGGCCAGGGAGGTGAGCTGCACGGCCAGGTGATCCCGGTAGCGGTCCACCACCAGGCCGCTCAGGCCGTCGCCTTCGGAGAAGACCAGGCGGCAGCCGCCCTCGGGGTCCAGGAGGCCCAGGCCGCGGCGCAGGGCCACGGCCGCGTCCAGGAGGCCGGCCCAGAAGGCGTCGTCCAGGGCCTGGGCGGCGTCCCAGGCGTAGCAGCGCACCCGGATCTGGCTCCTGCCGTTGTAGAGCCCCCGGGCCACGAAGCCACCGTCGTGGGCCAGGACGTCCACCACGTCGCCGTCTTCCGGGCTGCCCCGGAGGCGCGCGACGGAGCCGGAGAACACCCAGGGGTGGCGGCCCCGGACGGGGCGGTCCCGCCCCGGCGCCAGCACCACCGCGCACGCCGCCTCGTCCACGGGTGCGCTCAGCCGCCGGCCCCGGTGTCCGGCCGGGGGGCCGTGGGGGCGGGACGGAGCGGGACGCCTCCCGGACCCTCCGGCGGAGCCAGGGAGTCCAGGCGGAGCTCCACGGCGTCCCACACCTGCTTCATGTACTCGGGGTCGTCGCCGTGGACGTCGGTGAAGCCCAGGAGCTCGTCCTGCGTGACGCCGTGGGCGCGCAGGATGCTGTCCCGGGCGGCCTCTTCCAGGGCGCCGCCGCCCCGCTCCAGGGCCACCTTGCGCAGGTCCACGTACGTGGCCACGAAGGTGTCCCGGTCCAGGGACGGCTGCTCGGGCGTGCGCCCGCACCCGGCCGGGAGCAGGGACAGGGCGGCCAGCAGGGCCGCCGCGGCCGGCGGAGCACCCCACCGGCCGCGGCGGCGGAGGGGCCTCACGTCGACGGGATCTTCCGGTTGGCGGCGTGCCACAGCGACCAGCACAGGGCGACGAACACCAGCGTCCCGATGATGCCCGCCGAGCCGGGGAAGAGGCCCTCCGACCAGCCCGGTCCCACGACCCAGCGCTCGCTGGCCGCCGGGTTGCCCGTGGCCTGGGTGACCACGTAGATGAGGGCCCCGATGAGGACGCCCACCAGCGCCGCTCCGGCGATGAGCCCCGACGCGTAGAGCACGCCCTGCTCCCGCTTCTCCGCCATCAGGCTGCCGTGGGCCGCGGCGGGGTCGCCGGGCTCGGTGGAGGCCTCGGCCGCGCCGCCCACGTCGGGCTCGGTGACGCCCTCCCAGCGGCGGCTGATGCCCCAGCGCATGAGGCCCCCGATCATCACCGGCGTCGACAGGGAGACCGGCAGGTAGAGGCCCACGGCGAAGGCCAGCGACGGCATCCGGAACACGAACTCAACCACCGCGGAGATGGCCATGCCCAGGATGACGAAGCCCCACGGGAGGGACGCGTTCAGCACGCCGTCGATGACCAGGCTCATGAGCGTGGCCTGGGGCGCCGGCAGCCCTTCGGCGGTGCCGATGCCGTAGGACTGGTTCAGCACGATGAGCACGAAGCCCATCACCGCCGCCGACGTGATCACGCCGATCATCTCGCCGATCTGCTGCAGGCTGGGCGTGGCGCCCAGGAGGAAGCCGGTCTTGAGGTCCTGAGAGGTGTCGCCGGCCACGGCCGCCGAGACGCACACCACCGCACCCACGGCCAGCACCGCCACCTTGGAGGCGATGCTCCCGTCGTTCCACCCCAGCGCCACCCAGATGAGGGACGTGAGGATGAGCGCCGCGATGGTCATGCCCGAGACCGGGTTGGACGACGACCCGATGAGGCCGACGATGCGGCTCGACACCGTGACGAAGAAGAAGCTGAAGATCACGATCAGGATGGCGCCGGGGAGGTTCACCGGCACGCCCGGCCACAGGTCCAGCGCCACCGCCATGAGCAGGGCCAGCCCGATGACCAGCTTGAAGGGGAGGTCGCGCTGCGTCCGGGGCACCCGGGCGCTCTCGCTCCCCCCGATGTTGCCCAACCCCAGCCGGAAGCTCTCGAAGATGGTGGGCAGGCTCTTGAGCAGCGTCACGATGCCCGCGAAGCCAACGGCGCCGGCGCCCACGTAGCGGATGTAGTTGTTCCAGATGTCGTCGGAGGCCAGCCTGGACATGGGCGTGGAGGCCGGATAGACCGTGTTGCCGCCCCCCCAGATGCCGATGGCGGGAATGAGGACCAGCCACGCCAGCGCGCCGCCCGCGAACATGATGGCCGCGATCCTGGGGCCGATGATGAAGCCCACGCCCAGGAGCTCGGGGGTGAAGTCGCCGCCGATCCTGGCCCGGGCGGGGAGCCCCACCGAGGGGGAGGCCTCCCACAGCGACAGCCCCCGGTTGTTGGCGAAGACCTGGTAGATCGCCCCCAGTCCCAGCCCTTCGAAGAGGAGCCGCGCCTTGCCACCCCCCATGTCCCCGGCCACCTGCACCTCGGCACACGCCGTTCCCTCGGGGTAGGGCAGCACCCCGTGCTCGCGGCTGATGAGGTAGCTCCTGAGGGGAATCATGAAGAGCACGCCCAGCAGCCCTCCGAAGAGGGCGATGACGCTGATCTCCATGACGCTCACGGTCACGGCCGGGTCCTGGCGCTGCCAGACGAACAGGGCCGGCAGCGTGAAGATCACGCCGGCCGCCAGCGACTCCCCGGCGGAGCCGATGGTCTGGACGATGTTCGTCTCCAGGATCGTGCCCTTCTTGATGACCCGGAAGAACGCCACGGCCATGACGGCCGCGGGGATGGACGCGCTCACCGTGAGCCCCACGCGCAGGCCCAGGTAGGCGTTGGCCGCCCCGAACACGATCCCCAGCACGATCCCCAGGACCACGGACTTCACCGTGAACTCGTCCAGCCGTTCCTCGGGGGCGATGTAGGGGGGGTAGCGATCGCCCGGGATGGTCTCGTAGGCCTCGGGGGGAAGCCCGCGCCTCGTCACCTCACGCTCGACGGTGGCCATGGACGTAGTGGGGGCTGGGGGAGGAGGGAGTCCCGCGTCGACGTGCGCGTCCAGCGGGGCGAAGGTGGACGGCGCCCTCGGGGCCTGTCAACATCACGACCCCGGCGGCAGGGGGGCTCCCTCCACGTCCAGGTGCACGATGGGCGCGATGCCGGTGGCCTCGAGGGGGCCCTCGATCACCGAGCGGTCGCCCACGATGACGATGGCCAGGTGATCCAGGTCGATGTACGTGCGGGCCACCCGCACCAGGTCGTCCCTGGTGACGGCGTTCACCTTCTCCGCCATGGTCTGGTAGTAGTCCCGGGGCAGCCCTTCGACGTACAGGTCCGAGATGGCCTGCGCGGTGGCGCTCACCGAGGCGAACGTCTGGGGGAGGCTCTGCACCAGCGCCGCCTTGGCCTGGGCCATCTCGTCGTCGGTGAAGGGGACGCTGCCCCGCACGCCCTTCAGGTGCACCATGAACGCGATGAGAGCGCTGTCGGTCTTGGCGGTGACGATGGAGCCGCCCGCCCGGAAGGCGCCGGGCCCCTTCCCGTAGGCGAAGCCCGAGCCCACCCCATAGCTGTAGCCCTTCACCTCCCGGATGTCGTGGTTCAGCCGGGACTGGAAGAGGCCGCCCAGGATCGTGTTCATCACCTCGAGGGCGTAGTAGTCGGGCGTGTCTCGGGGGGGCCCCGGCATGCCGATGGCGAACACCGACTGGGCGGCGCCGGGCTTGTCCACCAGATAGATGGTGGTGGGGCGGGGGGCCGGGACCGGCGGATAGTCGAAGGTGGGCATGGAGCCGCCCGACCCCCAGCCGGACAGGGCCTGCTCCACGGTGGCCTTCGCCTGGCCGGGCTCCACGTCGCCCACCACCGTGATGACGGCCCTCCCGGGCTGGAAGTAGCGGTCGTGGAACGCCACCACGTCCTGCCGCGTGACCCCCTCCACGTCGTCCTCGGTCATGAAGCGGCCGTAGGGGTGGTCGGGACCGTAGAGGACCCGGTCGAAGACGTTGGACGCGATGGCCGTGGGCTGGTCCTTGGCCTGGGTCAGGGCCACCAGCGTGCGGGCCTTCAGCCGGTCCAGGGCGTCCTGGGGGAAGCTCGGGTGCTCGAGCATGTCCGCCAGGATCGCCAGCACCCGGGGAAAGTTGGCCGTGGTGGAGAGGAAGGACATGGACCCGCTCTCTCCACCCACCCGCACCCCCACCCGCGTGCCCAGCAGCTCCAGGGCGTCGGAGAGCTGGTCGCCCGTGAGGCTGGTCGTTCCCTCGCTCATCATGGCGGCCGTCATGTCGGCGAGGCCCGTCTCGTCGGCCGGCTCGTACTGGTCGGCGCCGCCGACGAACGTGATGCTGAACGAGACCAGGGGCAGGTCGTGCTTCTGCGACACCAGGAGCTGGGCCCCGTCGGAGAGGCTCTCCCGGGTCCACGCGGGCACGCGGAGGGGCGGGGGCGCCAGGGGCTCGGGCGCCTCGCGCCGGTCGAACGTACTGGGGCCCGCCTGGGCCCGGGCCGGGGCGGCGGGGAGGAGCGCGGCCACGGCGACCGCGACGGCCAGCGAGGGCGGGAGCCCCGTCCGGCCGCGGCGCCGGGGGCTCATCGTACACCTCCGGGCCCACCCGCCGCCGACGGCCCCGTGGCGTCCCGGCTCACGGGGGTGCTCTCCTCCGGCTTGGACGCCATCTCCGTCTTCCCCATGGGAACGATGCTCAGCACGACCCGCCCCGGGCCCAGGTACCGGTTGGCGACCCGCTTCACGTCGGCCGCGGTGACCGCCAGGGTGTGGGCCAGGTCCTTCTGGAAGTAGCCCGGGTCGTCGTGGAAGACGCTCCCCTCATCCAGCATGTCGGCCTTGGCCAGGTCGGACTGGAGGCGGC
This sequence comes from uncultured Gemmatimonadales bacterium, assembly GCA_963720485.1. Lineage (GTDB taxonomy): Bacteria > Gemmatimonadota > Gemmatimonadetes > Longimicrobiales > Gaopeijiaceae > MFD05684-c1. The sequence continues at coordinate 2,168,778 of OY970395.1, read as the reverse complement.
TGACGGTCTGGAGCTCGAGGCCCGCCTTCACCTTCTGCAGCTCGTCCGCGGTGGGTCCCTCCCGCTTCAGCCGGTCCAGGATGGAGTCCGTGGTCAGCTCCAGGCCGGTGAGGGAGTTCCCCGGGCGGGGCGTGATCACCACCGAGAAGTCGCCCACCAGCTCGCTCTCGTCCTGGCGCGCCGACACGCTGGCCGCGCTCTGGCGGTCGTAGACCAGCCCCTGGGTGAGGCGGGCGGTGCGGGAGCCGGAAAGGATCTCGCCGAGGACGTCCAGGGCGTACTGGTCGTCGCTGACGACGCCCACCGTGGGCCACACCAGGTAGAGGCGGGGCACCTGCACCCGGTCCTCGTAGACCAGGCGCTTCTCGGCCGCCAGCGTGACGGGCGGCGCCTTCGGGCGCACGATGAGCTGCCCCCGGGGGATCTCGCCGAAGTAGTGGGCCACCCACGCCTTGGTCCGGGCCGGGTCGAAGTCGCCCACGATGGCCACGGTGGCGTTGTTGGGGGCGTAGTAGAGGCGGAAGAAGCTCTTCACGTCCTCGGCCGACGCCGCGCTCAGGTCGGCCATGCTGCCGATGACGGGCCAATGGTACGGGTGTGCGTCCGGGTACATGGCGCCCACGATGATCTCGTTGGCGCGCCCGTACGGCCGGTTGTCGTAGCTCTGGCGCCGCTCGTTCTTCACGATGTCGCGCTGGGCGTTCAGCTTGGCGACGTCCAGGGCGTCCAGGAGCCATCCCATGCGGTCGGACTCGAGCCAGAGCACGTCCTCCAGGTAGTTGGACGGCACCGTCTCGTAGTAGTTGGTCCGGTCGTTGGTGGTCGAGCCGTTGTTGCCGCCGCCCACCCCCTCCGTGTAGCGGTCGTGCATCCCGTAGGGGACGTGGCCCGACCCCGTGAACATCACGTGCTCGAAGAGGTGGGCGAAGCCGGTGCGGCCCGGCACCTCGTTCTTGGAGCCCACGTGGTACCAGACGTCCACGGCCACCGTGGGGGTGGTGTGGTCCTCCGAGAGGATCACGGTGAGCCCGTTGGGGAGGGTATAGCGCTCGAACGGGACGTGGACCGAGGCCGCTCCCGCCTCCTGGGCCGCCGCGGGCCCGACGGGGGCGAGGGCGGCCGCGGCCAGCACCACGGTTGCCAGGATCCGGAGGGGGAGGGCGTGTGCGCTTCGCATGGTGGGTACCTGTGGGGGGAGCCCTCGCTCAGTTGCCGTAACAGGACGCCGGGCCGAAGCCGCCCCGGTCGCCGGCCGTGGACTGGGCCAGGCCCGGGTCCCGTGGCCAGACGTTGTCCGCCGGATCCCGGTCGGGGAAGCGGCAGCCGGGGTCCAGGACGACCCGCTCGACGCTCCTGCCGCCGAAGTCCAGGCTCGCGTCGAACGTCCTGCTGCCGTCGTACCACACGTCCACGGGCCAGGTGACCACCGCGGTGGTGGCGTCCACCATGCGGCTGTTGGCCATGGGGCGGATGGGCGGCCCGTCCGGGGCGAGGTGCACCTCCAGCACGACCGGCGAGGGCATGTCCCCGTCCTGTCGCACCGTCACCAGGGTGCGGTGCCCCTCCTGCTTCACCTGGTCGATGGAGCCGTCCACGGAGCTCGTGGTGAAGAGCCACGGGTACCAGAACCACGACAGGTCCTGGCCCAGGGCGTCGTTCATGAAATAGGCGTAATCCCACGGTGAGGGGTGCTTGAAGCGCCACGCCTTCGCGTAGGCGCTCATGGCCCGCCACACCGCGGTGTCGCCCACCACGCCACCCAGGGCGGACAGCATCATGGGCGCCTTGGAATACGCCTGGAAGGAGTACATGGGTCCGCCGTAGTTGGCGTCCCACATGAGGGGGGCTTCACGCTCGTCCCCGCTGGTGCGCCCGTAGCGCTGCCCCACCCCGTCCAGCTCCGGGGGGCGGCCCTGGCGGTCGTCCCGGGAGAGGATGTTCATGTACTGGTTGAAGCCCTCGTCCATGAAGCCGTACCACGTCTCGTTGACCCCCACCATCATGGGCCACCACTGGTGCCCCGTCTCGTGGTCGGAGGCGCCCACGCTGGACATGATGAACATGGGGTACTCCATCCCGCCCTCGGGTCCGTCCACCACCGTGAGCTGGGGGAAGGCGTACGGCATCCACAGCTTCGAGTAGAACTGGAGGGCGTGGCGCACCGTGGGGCCGGCGTCGGCGTAGCGGTCGGCGTGACCGGGCAGGTAGAGGATGTTGATGGGCACCGGCCCCTTCCCGGGGATGGTGGCTCGGCTCACGTCCCACACGAACTGGTTGGAGGTGGCCCACGCCACGTCGCCCACGGTGTCGGCCACGAAGTGCCAGCTCAGCCGGTCTCCGGAGGCGGTGGAGCGGCCCGGGCCCCGCTCCCGGGCCGTGACCACGGCCAGGGTGGTGTCGGCGTCCAGGGCGTGGGAGAGCCGCTCGCGCTCGGTGCCGGTGAGCACCTCCTCGGGGTTCTGGAGCACCCCCGTGGCGCCCACGATCCACCCGGCGGGGACGTCGATGGTGACGTCGAAGCGCCCGAAGTTGTTGTAGAACTCCGAATCGCCCAGGTAGGGATCGGTGTCCCAGCCGCCCTCCCGCAGGTCGTCGAACACGGCCACCCGGGGGTACCACTGCCCCACCTGGTACAGCGTGTCGCCCCAGGCGCCCATGCGCTCGCCCCGCACCCCGGCGGGCACGGGCGGGACCTCGAAGCTCCACTCGGCGTCCAGCGTGCCGACGCCGTGGGCGGGGATGGGGTCCGGGAGGGTGATGCGGGCGGTGGTCTGGTCCAGCCCGTACGCCGCCAACCCGGTGGGGGGCGCGGGTCCACCCCGGCGCCGCACGGGGGCCGGCGGGTGGAGGTCCACCTCCTGACCGTCGAAGGCCAGGCGGGTGACCTTCATGCCGTCGGTGAGCCCGGGCATGGCCTCGATCTTGGGCACGTTGGGCGCGAACAGGTTCTGGTCCAACCGGAGCTGGATGCTGCTCATGGCCGTGTCGCTGGTGTTGTGGATCACCGCCGTCTCGCGGCCGGTCACCCTCGACGTAATGGGGTCCAGCCTCGCGTGGATCGTGTACTCCATCCAGAGCTGCCAGTAGCGACGTCCGGGCCGTCCGCTGGCGTCCCGGGTTCCCGCGGCCCACGCCCGCCGGATCATGTTCGTGTGGGGGAGGTCACGCCGGATCACCCGGCCCGGGGGCTCCACGGCCCGGGACTGGGCGCGGGCGGGGGAGGGGAGCGTGGCCAGGGTGGCCACCAGGGCGAGGCCGAGCAGCGGTCGGACGTTCATGCGCCTCCTCGGGCTCCCGCCGCGCTCCGGATCGCTTCCGGAGCCGTCGGCGGGGACGGTGCGGCGCCGCGGCGCCGGGGCCGCGGCCGGGACTTCGCATCCTGCGTCGCGGAGGGCGCCGTCGCAAGCGGCGAGAGGCCGCGGTTTGGCAGAGAAATTGCACCCTGGAGCCCTTCAGCAGGGTGGGGTGGGGAGGCCGGTGCCGCTCCCCCTCCGCGTCAGCGACCACGGCCCCGCAGGGAGCGGAGATCGATGCGACGGATACGGCGGAGCGCCGCGGCCACGCTGCTCGTGGCGACGGCGGTGTCGGGCGGAGGGTGCGCCAGGAACCCCGCGACCGGGGAGCAGCAGCTCTCGCTCATCAGCGAGAACCAGGAGATCCAGATGGGGCAGCAGGAGGACCAGGCGGTCCAGGCCTCCATCGGGGTGTACGACGACGCGGCCCTGCAGCGCTACGTCTCCGACCTGGGCAAGAAGCTGGCGGCCACCTCGGAGCGGCCCGACCTGCCCTGGACGTTCCGGGTGGTGGACGACCCCTCGGTGAACGCCTTCGCCCTTCCCGGCGGCTTCGTCTACGTCACGCGCGGGCTCCTCACCCATCTCACCAGCGAGGCGGAGCTGGCCGGCGTCATGGGCCACGAGATCGGCCACGTCACGGCCCGGCATTCGGTGAACCAGATGAGCAAGCAGGAGCTGGCCCAGGTGGGGCTGGGCCTGGGCATGGTGCTGGTGCCCCAGGCCCAGGGGCTGGCCCAGCTCGCCAGCACGGGCCTCCAGCTCCTCTTCCTCAAGTTCTCCAGGGACGACGAGAGCCAGGCCGACGAGTTGGGCGTGCGCTACATGACCCGGGCGGGGTACGACCCGTACCAGATGGAGGAGGTCATGAAGATGCTGGAGCGCACCAGCGAGCTCACCAACGCCCAGGGCGAGCTGCCCCAGTGGCTCTCGACCCACCCGAGCCCCGCCAACCGCGTTGCCGCCATCCACCAGGACATCGCCCAGCTTCCCACGTCCCAGGCGTCCGCCAGCGTGGTCAACCGGGATCCGTTCCTGCGCCAGGTCGACGGCGTGGTCTTCGGCGACGATCCCCGGGAGGGCTACTTCCAGAACGGTGTGTTCTACCATCCCCAACTCAAGTTCCGCTTCACCTTCCCGTCCGGGTGGAAGGCGGCCAACGGGAAGCAGGCGGTGCAGGCGGTGAGCCCCAACCAGGACGCGGCCATGGAGATCACCCTGGGGAAGGGCTCGCCGGCCGAGGCGCTCCAGGCGTTCCAGGGCCAGGGGGTGCAGATCCTGAGCAGCCGTCAGCAGACCATCAACGGTCTGCCGGCGGTGGTGGCGGAATTCGCCGCCTCCACCCAGCAGGGCACCCTGCAGGGAATGGCCGCGTTCGTGAGCTACGGCGGCAACACCTACCAGATCCTGGGCTACGCGGCCCAGGGCAGTTGGAGCGGCTACGCCAACACCGTGGCGTCGTCCCTCGGCTCCTTCGACCGGCTGACGGACAGCCGCTACCTGAACGTCAAGCCCAAGTACGTGGACGTGGTGTCGGTGAGCCGGTCCATGCCCTTCTCCACGTTCCTGCGGCAGTATCCCTCCAACGCCGAGCCCCAGATCGTGGCCCTCATCAACCAGGTGCCCGAGAACGGCACGCTGCCCGGGGGCACCCTGGCGAAGCGGGTCACGGGCGGTAGCTGAAGCGGCGCATGGTGGCCATCGACGGCTCGCTCAGGCCCGGGGCCATCCTCCGCTACCTCCGTCACATGACGTCCCTGGTGACGGCGTCGGAGGACTACAGGGACGTGCTCAGCGCCCTGGTGGAGGAATTGCTACCCGACCTGGCCGACGAGGCCGAGCTCTTCGTGGTTGGAAGCGACGGGCGGCTGTACCGCCGGGCCCGGGCGTACCTGCGAAGGGGGCGGCCCTCCTCCGAGCTGGGCGTGGCGGGACCCCTCCCCCGGGCGTCGCTCCACCCCGCCCAGGTGGCGCGGGAGGAGGGAGCGATGGCGGTGGAGGACGGGGAAGGGAACCGGCCCCGGGTGGTGAGGGAGGACGTCCTCGCGGGTCCGGGGGCGCCCCGTAACGCGGGTGCGGTGGGCCTTCCGCTTTTCCGTGAGGGCGAGGTGGCCGGCGCCCTCCATCTCAGGGCGTCGCGGGACGGCGGATACGCCACCCAGGACCTGGAGCGCCTGGCCGAGCTGGGGTACGGCGTGTCCCTCGCCCTGGAGAGCGCCCGGCTCCGGCGGGAGGCACGCGACGCCCGCCGGGCGAAGGCAGACTTCCTCTCGGTCATGTCCCACGAGCTCCGCACCCCCCTCACCGCGGTGGTGGGCTACGCCGACCTGATGGAGGCCGGCATCCCGGGCCCCGTGAACGAAGGGCAGCAGACCCACCTGCGGCGCATCAAGGAGAGCGCCTGGTCGCTCCTGGAGCTCATCGACGGCATCCTGGGCTACGCCCGCTACGAGGGCGAGGACCCGGAGCTCGAGGTGGAGGCCGTGGACCCCTCGTCCCTGGTGGAGGATGCGGTGGCCGTGTACCGCTCCTCCCTCAGTGAGAAGGGGCTGGAGCTGGAGCTGGAGGTGAGCGGGGATCTGCCCCGGCTCCACACCGACCGGGAGAAGGCGGTGCGCGTCCTGCTCCACGTGCTGTCCAACGCCCAGAAGTTCACCGACTCGGGGACGGTGCGCGTACGGGCCTGGGACGACCCGGAGTGGATCCACTTCGTGGTGGAGGACACGGGCCCCGGAATTCCCGGCGAGGACCTGTCCGCCGTGTTCGAGCCTTTCTGGCAGGGTCAGCGGGCGGACACCCGCCGCCACGGCGGGACGGGCATGGGGCTGAGCCTGGCGCGGCGGTTGGCGGAGCTCCTGTCGGGGGAGCTCAGGGTGGAGAGCGAGGTGGGGAGGGGGACGGTGGTGAGGTTCTCGCTCCCCCTCCAGGGCCCCCACCCCACGATACCTTGAGGAGCCTGTGAGCGGCCGCTGAAATCGGCGCGGACCTCCGCGCTCCGCGCGGCGGTGCCCGCGTTGGGCTCCGGGGGGCTCGGGCACCGACGCACGCAGGGCGTTGGTCCGGCGTACCTTTCGGTACGCCTCATTCGCCCTCCTCGCCCGCCTTCTCTCGCACCGATTTGAGCGGCATTGGGCGGCGGGGCGCTCCGCGTTCACCCTTCTTCGCGTCCTCTGGGCCGCGTTCCGCCTCCTTCGGGTCCGCTGGCCCCGCGTTCCGCCTCCTTCGCCTTCTCTGGACCGCGTTCATCCTTCTTCGCCTTCTCTGGCCCGTTCCTCCTGCCTCGCCTGTCGGGGTGCTCTCTGGCTGGCCCGGTCCTTGAATATCTTGGGGGGTAGCCGGGGCTCCGCCTGTCGGATTGGCAGGGGCCGGTCGCCCCGATTCTCGAGAATACAACTGCCATGCTGAGCTTCGACCGTCTCACGGTGAAGGCCGCGGAGGCCGTCCAGGCGGCGGCCGCGGAGTCGCGGCGTCGTGGAAACCCCGAGATCGCGGGGGTCCACCTCCTCCATGCCCTCCTGGCGCAGGAGGAGGGGATCGTCGTGCCGGTGCTCCAGAAGCTGGGGCTCCAGGTACCCCTGGTGCGGGAGCGCACCGACGAGGCGCTCTCCCGCTACGCGCGGGTGGAGGGGGGGGCGGAGCCGCGCATTTCCCGGGACCTGAACAAGGCGCTGGACAAGGCGGAGGAGCACGCCCGGTCCCTGGGGGACGAGTACGTCTCCACGGAGCACCTCCTCCTGGGACTTTCCGAGGAGAAGGACGACGCGGGGCGTATCCTGCGCGAGGCGGGCGCCACCGCTGACAAGGTGCGGGAGGCGCTGGACGCGGTGCGGGGCTCCCACAGGGTCACGGACCAGAGCCCCGAGGAGAAGTACCAGGCCCTGGAGAAGTACTCGAAGGACCTGACGGCGCTGGCCCGGCAGGGCAAGCTCGACCCGGTCATCGGCCGGGACGAGGAGATCCGCCGGGTCATCAAGGTCCTGGCGCGGCGCACCAAGAACAACCCGGTCCTCATCGGGGAGCCGGGGGTGGGGAAGACGGCCATCGTGGAGGGGCTCGCCCAGCGCATCGTGGCGGGCGACGTGCCCACCTCCCTCGCCGACAAGAAGCTCCTCCAGCTCGACATTTCGTCCATGCTGGCGGGCGCCAAGTACCGGGGCGAGTTCGAGGAGCGCATGAAGGCGGTCATCCAGGAGATCACCGAGGCCGAGGGCCGCTACGTGATCTTCATCGACGAGATGCACACCATCGTGGGCGCCGGCGCCGCCGAGGGCGCCGTCGACGCGGGCAACATGCTGAAGCCGCCCCTGGCCCGGGGCGAGCTCCGGGTGGTGGGTGCCACCACGCTGGACGAATACAGGAAGCACATCGAGAAGGACCCGGCCCTGGAGCGGCGCTTCCAGCCGGTGCTTGTGGCACCTCCCTCGGTGGAGGACGCCATCGCGATCCTGCGGGGCCTCAAGGAGCGCTACGAGGTGCACCACGGTGTGCGCATCACCGACGACGCGCTCATCGCCGCGGCCAAGCTCAGCGACCGCTACATCGGGGGGCGCTTCCTTCCGGACAAGGCCATCGACCTCATGGACGAGGCGGCCTCGCGCCTCCGCATCGAGATCGATTCCATGCCCCAGGAGATCGACGAGGTGGAGCGACGCATCACCCAGCTCGAGATCGAGAAGCAGGCGCTGGCCCGGGAGGAGGACCGCTCGGCCGTGGAGCGCCGTGAGGCCATCGAAGAGGAGCTGGGCGAGCTCCGGGAGAAGAGCAGCGGGATGAAGGCCCGCTGGCAATCCGAGAAGGACCAGATCCAGAAGATCCGGGCCCTGAAGGAGAAAGTGGACGAGCTGAGGGTGGAGGCCGAGCGGGCCACCCGCACCGGCGACCTCAACCGCACCGCCGAGATCCAGTACGGCGAGGTGCCCCGCACGCAGCAGGAGATCGAGGCGGCCGAGGCCCGCCTCCACGAGCTCCAGGCCGGCGGCAAGTTCCTCAAGGAGGAAGTGGACGACGAGGACATCGCCGCCGTGGTGAGCGAGTGGACGGGCATCCCGGTCAGCCGCCTCGTGGAGAGCGAGCGGAAGCGGCTCACCCACCTGGAGGACCTCCTGGGTGCCCGGGTCGTGGGGCAGGACGAGGCGGTGACGGCCGTGTCCAACGCGGTGCGCCGCGCACGGGCCGGCCTCCAGGACCCGGACCGGCCCATCGGCTCGTTCATCTTCCTGGGCCCCACCGGGGTGGGGAAGACGGAGACGGCGCGGGCGCTCGCCGAGTTCCTCTTCGACGACGAGCGCGCGATGGTGCGCATCGACATGTCGGAGTACATGGAGAAGCACGCGGTGGCCCGCCTCATCGGCGCGCCTCCGGGCTACGTGGGCTTCGAGGAGGGTGGGCAGCTCACCGAGGCGGTGCGCCGCCGGCCCCACGCGGTCATCCTCTTCGACGAGATCGAGAAGGCCCACCCGGACGTGTTCAACGTCCTCCTCCAGATCCTGGACGACGGCCGCCTCACCGACAGCCAGGGGCGCACGGTGGACTTCAGGAACGTGGTGGTCATCATGACCTCCAACATCGGCAGCCAGCGCATCCTGGAGGCGGCGTTGGCGGGGGCGGGGGAGGAGGCGTGGGAGCGCCTCGAGGAGAGCGTGCGCCGGGAGCTGCACCAGCACTTCCGCCCCGAGTTCCTGAACCGGGTGGACGACATCATCGTCTTCCGGCCGCTGGGGGAGGCCCAGATCCGGCAGATCGTGGATCTGCAGCTCCGGCGCGTGGAGAAGCTGGCGGCGGAGCTGGGTGTGACGTTGGTGGTGAGCGACGAGGCCAAGGCGTTCCTGGCCCACGAAGGGTACGACCCGGCCTTCGGGGCCCGGCCCCTCAAGCGCACCATCCAGCGGCGGCTCCAGGATCCCCTGGCGCTGCGCCTGCTGGAGGAGGACGTGGGAGAGGGCGCCACGGTGCGGGTGGACGTGGCCGCCGACGGCGGTGGTCTGGAGTTCGACGTCCTGGAGGGCGTCGGGGAGGCGTCGCCGGCGGCGGCGTCCCCCGCGGAGGCGGAGACGGCCACCGCATGACGCGGCACAGCCCCGGGGACGGAGGAGGCGCGCTTGACGCCCCTCCCGCCCCGGGGCAACTTCGCGCCGTGCAAGCCTCCTCCCTCCTCGATCCCCATCCGCCCATGAGCCGCGAGCCTTCGCCCGCCCCGGGCGCGGGCGCCCGCCGGATGCGCGTGCTCGCGACCTTCGCCCTCCTCGCCCTGCCGGCGTGCGCCAGCAGGCCCATCACCCCTCCGGCGGCCCGGGGGGATCTGGCGGGGATGGCGCCCACGCTGTCGGTGGAGCGTTTCCTCCAGGCGGCCAACGCCAAGGACTTCGCGGCCATGGCCAAGCTGTTCGGCACGCACGAGGGGCCCATCAGCGGCGACCCGCGGGAGCTGGAGCTGCGCATGTCGGCCATCGCCGAGATCCTCCACCACGACGACTACCACGTGGTGGGGCAGTCGGAGGAGCCGGGACGCCAGTGGGCCACCACCCGCATCGGGGTGGACCTCACCAAGGATGGAGAGGTCGTCCCGGACGTGCCCTTCCTGGTGGTGCGCACCGGCAACGGCCAGTGGCTGGTGGAGCAGATCGACCTGGAGAAGATCACCCGGAGGAAGTGATCCGGGCCGGTGCCAGCTCAGCGGTGCTGGACCATCTCCACCAGGACCTTTCCGGTGCTGCGGGGGTGGACGAACGCCACCAGGTGTCCCCGGGCGCCCTCGCGGGGCTCGGTGTCGATGAGCTCGACGCCCTGGTTCCGAAGGCGCTCCAGCTCCGCCGCCAGGTCCTCCACCCGATAGGCCACGTGGTGGAGGCCGGGGCCGCCCCGCTCGAGAAAGCGGCCGACGGTGGTGTCGGGGGCAAGGGGCTCGAGGAGCTCCAGCGCTCCCACGAACGCAACGCGCACGCCCTGGGCGGGCAGCGTCTCGACGGGGGAACAACGAGAGCCCGTCACGCGTTCATAGAGAGGAGCCGCGTCCTCGATGGAAGGCACGGCGATTGCGACATGATCGAGGGGATGCTCCACGACGGGCCTGCAATGCTTGTCCCGATGGGCTCTCCGGACGATCGCCCGGCCGGGGACTGCGCGCCGGGACGACGGAAGCGCCGCGACCGGCGCTCCGACAACGTACTTAAGGAGAACATGATGGCCGATAACGGCAAGATCCTCGAGGTCACCGACGAGAACTTCGCCGCCGAGGTGCAGGATCAGAGCGGCCTCACCATGGTGGATTTCTGGGCCACCTGGTGCGGACCCTGCCGGATCGTGGCGCCCATCGTCGAGCAGCTCGCCGAGGAGTACCACGACAGCGGTCTGAGGGTCGGAAAGCTGGACGTGGACGAGAATCCCGGCATGGCGAGCCGCTTCGGCGTGCGCTCCATCCCCACCATCCTGTTCTTCAAGGACGGCGAGCTGGTGGACAAGGTCATCGGCGCGGTGCCCAAGCCGGCGCTCGACGACAAGATCCAGCAGCACCTGGGCGTCAAGCAGGCCTGACCGGCCCGGCGACCGGGGAAAGGCGCGGCCCGGGGGGAGAACTCTCCCCCGGGCCGCGCCCGTTGGGGCGTCGGCCCTCGCGCCGGGCTCGCCCACGCTCCATGTTGCGGGCGCCCCCTCCCGGCGGCTTTCGATCCTCCCGACGGCGTCCCGCGCATGGCCACCCTGTACCTCGTCGCCACGCCCATCGGAAACCTGGAGGACGTCACCCGCCGTGCCGCGCGCGTGCTGGGCGAGGTCGACCGTGTCCTTGCCGAGGATACGCGCCGCTCGGCGGTGCTGCTGGACCACCTGGGGGTCAGGACGCCCCTCGTCTCGCTCCACGAGCACAACGAGGAGGGCCGGGCCCGCCAGGTGCTGGGCTGGCTCGACGCCGGCGAGAACCTGGCCCTGGTGTCGGACGCCGGTACGCCTCTGGTGTCCGACCCGGGCGCGCGCCTCGTGGACGCGGTGATCGGGGCCGGCCACGCCGTCGTCCCGGTGCCAGGGCCCTCGGCCGTCATCTCCGCCCTGGTGGCCTCGGGGCTCTCCCCCGAGCGCTTCGCCTTCCTGGGCTTTCCGCCCCGGCAGGGAAAGGAGCGGGAGCGGCTCCTGGACCGGGTGGCCCGCTCCGAGGAGACGTGCGTCCTGTTCGAGTCACCCTGGCGGCTGGAGGCGCTACTGGCGGCGCTGGAGGCGCGCTGCGGTGGGGAGCGCAGGGCCGCCGTGGCACGGGAGATGACGAAGCTCCACGAGGAGGTGCGGCGCGGAACGCTGGAGGAGCTCCGGCGCTATTACCAGGAGGACACGCCGAAGGGCGAGGTGACGGTCGTGGTGGACGCGGGCGAGGCCCTCGACACGGGGGCGGTGGATGCCGCGGCGGCCGAGGCCCTGGCCCGGGCGCTCCTGGAGGAGGGGCTCCGGCCGAGCCAGGCGGCCCGGGAGGTGGCCCGCCGCCTGGGGGTGCCCCGCAACGCCGCCTACCAGGTGGTCCAGTCGTTGGCGGAGGAATCGTGAGCGCGGTGCGCCGCGCGCCGTGGGAGTCGGCATGAAGGGGAGCCCGAGGAGGACGCTGGCCGTCGCCCTGGCGGCGGGGCTGGCCGCGGTGGCGGCGGCCCGTCCTGCGCGGGCGGCGGTCCCGGACACGGTCGACCTCACCATTACGCAGCTCCACTACGAGGGGGGCGGCGACTGGTACGCCAACCCTTCGTCCCTGCCCAACCTCCTGGCCGCCATCCGGGACCGGACGGGCATCCCGGTGGAGCTGCGCCCCGAGACCGTCACGCTCCTGGACCCGGCGCTCCACGACCACCCCTACCTCTACATGACCGGGCACGGGAACGTGCACTTCTCCCCCGAGGAGCGGCAGGCGCTGCGCTCGTTCCTCCTCGACGGTGGCTTCCTCCACGCCGACGACAACTACGGCATGGACGCGTCCTTCCGCAGGGAGATCGAGGCCGTGTTCCCCGACAAGGAGCTGGTGGAGCTGCCGCCGGACCACCCCGTGTTCCACCAGCTCTACGACTTCCCGAAGGGGCTCCCGAAGATCCACGAGCACGACGGGCTGCCGGCCCAGGCCTTCGCCATGTTCGACAAGGGACGGATGATCCTGCTCTACAGCTACCAGTCCGACCTGGGCGACGGCTGGGAGGACCCGGACGTGCACAAGGACCCCCCGGCGGTGCGGGAGCAGGCGCTGGAGATGGGCGTGAACCTGTTCCTGTACGTGCTGGAGCAGAGGGCGCCGTGAGCCCGGCCCTCCCTGCGTCCCTGTCGGCCCGCGTCGAGCGGGTGCGGGCCGTGGTGGCCCGCCGGGTGCGGGTGGCGGCCCTGCTGTGGGGGGTCGCCGGCCTGTCCGGAGTGCTGGTGCTCACCTGGCTGGTGGCCGGCCCCGACGGCTGGAGCCAGGGCACGCCCGCCCCCCTCCTCCTGGACCTGCTGGCCGTGGCCGTGGCCGCGGCCGCGGGGGCGGTGGCGTGGCGGCTCCCGGAGCGCTGGCTGGTGGAGCGCAGGGTCACCCGGGCCATGGAGGCGTCGGCGGGACTCGACGCCGGCTCCGTGGAGGGGGCGCTGCAGCTCGGCCGCCGGCTCCCCCCCGGCGTGTCGGGGAGCCTGGTGGCCCACGGGGAGGGGCGCGTGGTGGCGCGCCTGGTGGGGCCGGACGACCGCCTCGCGGGGGGGCTGGGTGCCGCCGCCGGCCGCTGGCTCCGCAGGGGCGCGGCCGGGCTGGCCCTCCTGGCGCCGGCGGCGGCCCTCCTGCTGGTGGCGTCGCCCGGCCGGGCGACGGGGGCGTGGTCCGGGCTGGCCGCCCCCCTCCGGCTGCTCTCCACGCCCGCCCTGCCTCCCCTGTCGGTGGAGCCCGGTGACATCCGGGTCCTCCGGGGGAGCGCGCTGGACGTGACGGTGGACGCCCCGGGCCGGAGCGAGGTGACCCTCACCTGGCGGAGCGCCGGGGAGGTCCCGGCGCGGAAGACGGTGGCCGTGGAGGAGGGCAAGGCCCGCTTCCGCTTCGACGCCGTCGCCGCCGACATCGTCTACCAGGCCGCGGCGCCCGACGGAGCCCGGAGCGCCGAGTACCGGGTGACGCCGGTGGACCCGCTGCTGGTGAGCGACGTGGTGCTGGATCTCACCTTCCCGCCCCACACGGGGCGGGCGCCGGAGGAGTACCGGGGCGACGCGCCGGCCCTGTCGGTGCCCGCGGGCACCCGGGTGGGAATCCAGGGGCGGGCCAGCCAGGAGCTGACGTCGGCCGCCCTGGTGCGGGAGGCCGATGGCGCCACCGTGCCCCTCCAGGCCGACGGCCGGAGCTTCGCGGCGCACTGGACGCCCCGGGAGGGGGGCGTCTACCAGTGGAGCTTCGCGGACGCCGACGGCGCCGCCGCCGAGTTCACCCCCGCCCCCCTGGACCTGACGGTGGTCGCGGACTCGGCGCCCGCCATCCGCTTCACCTATCCGGGGCGGGACACCCTGCTCCCCCTGGACCTGCGCCAGCCCCTGGTCATCGAGGCCCGGGACGACTACGGGCTGGGCGCCATGGAGCTGGTCGCGTACCGCGTCACGTCGCTGGGCGAGCGCCAGGCGCCGGTGACCCAGCGCATGGCCCTGGCCGGCACCCGGGCGGCCCGGGCCCGGCCCGTCCTGGACCTGGGGGCGTGGGGGCTCCTCCCGGGCGACACCGTGCGCTACTACGCCCGGGTCCAGGACAACGCGCCTCGGCCCGGAGAGGCCCGGACCCCGGAGTACGTCCTGCGCATGCCCGGCCTGGCCGAGATGCGCCGCACGGCCCAGGAGCGCATGGACACGCTGGCGGACCGGCTCCAGGCCCTGTCCCGGCGCGCCGACGAGGCCGGCGAGAAGGTGAGGAACATGGAGCGCACGGCGGTGGGGGAGCGGGACCGTGCCGCCGATCGCGCCCGGCAGGAGGGGGAGGGGGGTCGGGGCTCCGCGTCCGATTTCCAGGAGCAGGAGGCGGTGAAGCGGGCGCTGGAGGAGCAGCAGGCCATGATGGCCCGGGTGGACTCGGCCCGGAAGGAGCTCAAGGCCATGGCCGACGCGCTCCAGGAGGCGGGCGCCTCGGACCCGGGGCTGCAGGCCGACCTGCAGGAGCTGCAGAAGCTCATGGCGGAGGCGGCGCCCCAGGACATGCGCGAGCGCCTCCAGGCCGCGGCCAAGGGCCTGGACGAGCGGGGTGCCCCCCAGGCCGCCGACGCCCTCCGCCAGCTCACCCAGGAACAGGATGCCTTCCGCAAGCAGCTCCAGGCCTCCCTGGACCGCTTGCGCCGCGCCGCCGTGGACCAGGACTTCCGCGCCACCGGAGCGGAAGCCGAAGCGCTGGCCCGCCGGGAAGACGCCCTCTCCGACGCCCTGGAGAGCGGCGAACAGCCGGAGCTCCGGGCGAGCCAGCAGGAGGCGCTGGAGGGCGACGCCCAGGCCCTGGAGGGGCGCCTCCAGGAGCTGGGGGAGCGGCTGGGCAAGCTGGGCGAGGAAGACGCCCGCCAGGGCGTCGACCAGGCACGGGGCCAGACGGCCGACGCCCGGGGGGCGATGGACGACGCCCGGCGCGCGGCGGCGGCGGCCGCGCCCCAGTCCGGAGCCGCCTCCCCTCCGTCGACGGAGGGGGCCTCCTCCCCTTCATCGCTGGAGCAGGCCTCCCGACGGGCCGGCGACGCCGCCGACGCCCTGGGCCAGGTAGCCGGCGAGCTCTCCCAGGCCCAGAGCCAGATGAGCCAGCAGAAGGCGGAGCGGGCCCGAGCCGCCCTGGGTCAGACCGCCCAGGACGCCCTGGCCCTGGCCCGTCGTCAGGGGGAGTTGGGCGAGCAGATGAAGGCCAGCGCCCCGGACGAGCTCGCGGACATGCGGGCCGACCAGGCCACGCTGCTCCAGGGACTGCGGGCCATGGCCCAGAACCTGGAGACGTCGGCGAAGGACGGCATGGATCCCGACGCCCTCCAGAAGATGGCCGACCAGGCCGAGCAGGCCCGGCAGGCCCTCCAGCGCACGGCCGACGCCCTGGGCGACCCCCGCACGGGCGTGCCGGGGCCGGCCCGGGCCGCGGACGCCGCCGTGGACGCCCTCAACCGCCTGGCCCTCTCCGCCATGGAAGGGTCCCAGGGGATGGCCCAGAGTGGGCAGGGGCAGGGGCAGGGGCAGCAGCCCGGCCAGAGCGTGCAGCAGCAGCTCGCCCAGCTCGCCCAGCAGCAGGGGAGCCTGAACGGCCAGGCCGGCCAGATCGCCCCGCTCCAGCTCGGCCAGAAGGCCCTGGCGGAGCAGATGAGGAAGCTGGCCCAGGGGCAGGGCGAGGTGGCCGACAACCTGGACCGGGTGGCGAAGCGCCCCGACGCGGCCGGGCAGACCCTGGGCGACCTGGAGGCCCTGGCCAGGGAGGCCGCGGCGCTGGCGGAGCGGCTCCAGGGCGGCCGCCTGGACGCCCAGACCCGGGAGCGGCAGGAGAAGCTGTTCCACCGGCTCCTGGACGCAGGCCGCACCCTGGAGAACGACGAGGTGTCGGACCAGCGGGAGTCCACCACCGCCACGCCCATCGAGGGGGGGGAGGTCACGCCCCTGGACCTGAAGGCGCTGGGGGGGCTCCCCTTCGGCCTCCCCGACGCGGCGGCGTTGGAGCGGCTGTCGCCGGCCGAGCGCCAGCTCGTGCTCGAGTACTTCGAGCGTCTCAACCGGGCGTCGGAGCAGGCGCCCGCGGCCGGCAACGGCAGCGCGACCGGCGGCGGCACCGGCGGCGCGACGGGCGGCGGAGGAGGGGGCCGGTGAGGCGGCGCGAAGGCGCCTGGATCCTGCCCTTGCTGGCGCTTGCGGCGCTGGCGCTGCCGGCCCGCGCCCAGGACGTCGATTCCCGCACGGAGGGGCGCATGCTCCAGGAGGCCTCGGCCCGGGAGGCCCGGGGCGACCTCACCGGCGCGGAGGGCGTCCTCCGCACCCTCCTGGACCGGGCCCCCTCGTCGGCCAGCGGGCTCTTCGCCCTGGAGCGGGTGCTCCGGGCCCAGCACCGGGTGGCCGAGATCCTTCCCCTGGCCGACCGCTCCCTGGCCGAGCACCCCGACGCCGACGCGGCCCGCTACCTGAAGCTCAGGGTGCTGGCCGAGGTGGATTCCCTGGACGCCCTGGAGGCCGCCGGCGATGCGTGGCTGCAGGCGTCGCCCGGGGACCCGGCGGCGTACCGCCAGGTGGCCCGGGTGTACGGCGACGCCTTCGGGGCCGAGCGCGCCCTGGACGTGCTCCGCAAGGGGATGGACGCGGTGGACCAGCCCGGCACGTTGGCCCCCGACGCGGGCGACCTCCTGGTGGCCATGGGTCGCCGCGACGAGGCGGTGGCCGTCTGGGCCCGGGGCCTCACCGCCGACGGCGGCGGTGTCGAGCCCATCCTGCAGCGCCTGGGCCGGCTGGGGGGCGATCCGGCGTCCCTGGCGGACGACCTGGTGGATGCCCTGGTGCACGAGCCCACGACGGCGGGGCGGCGGAGGGCCGCGGTGCAGGTGGCCACGCGCATGGGCCTCCATGCCCGGGCCCTGAAGCTGGCCCAGGGGCTGGCCGGGGAGCTCCAGGGCGACGACCGCACCACTTTCCTGAGCGAGGTGGCCCGCTGGGGCGAGTCGGCCCGGGCCGACTCGCTGCGCCTGTGGGCCTACCGCGCCCTTCGCCCCGCCGCCCGCCGGGACTCGGAAGCCCGGGGGCTGGACGCCAGCATCGCCGAGGCGGCGCTGGCGGTGGGCGACACCGCCGGGTCCCTCCAGGCCCGCGTGCGGCTCGCCGGCGAGCTGCCGGCCGGGTCGGCGGAGCGGCGCCGGGTGGCGGCCGACGTCATCGCCCTGGGGGCGGGACGGAGCGAGCCCGACACCCTCCTCGCCCGCTTCCAGGCGTTCCACCAGGAGTTCCCGGACGCCCCGGAGGGCGACGCCCTCGCGTCGCGGGTCGCCACCGTCCTCCAGGCCCGGGGCAGGGGTGAGGACGCCGTGCGCGTGCTGACGGGCGTGGCCGGCCCCCGGAGCGCCCTGGAGCGGGCGTACCTGCTCCTGGCCGACGGCGACGTGGAGGGCGGCCGGAAGGCCCTCCTTCAGTCGCTGGACGGGCTCCCCCCCACCCAGGCCACCGATGTGATCCAGCTCGTGGCCCTCCTGGGACGCCTCCAGCCCCGGGGCGCCGCCGCCGTGGCCGCCGCCGCGGTGGCCGCCCACCGGGGTCGGGGCGGCGACGCCGCCGACGCCCTGGCCGCCGCCGCGGGGGCGCTGTCGCCGGCCGACCAGGCCGCGGTCCTGGCCCAGGCGGCGCGCCTTGCCGACGAGGCCGGCGACGCCGCCGGCGCGGCCCGCCTGCGCACCGCCCTGGTGGAGGAGCACGGCGACGCGCCCGAGGCCGCCGAGGCCACGGTGGCGCTGGCCCGGTGGCGGGCGGCCCGGGGCGATTCGGCCTCCCTCCAGGCGGCGGCGAAGCTGCTCCAGGACCTCATCGTGTCACACCCGGGGAGCGCGGTGGTGCCCGAGGCCCGGCGCGAGCTGGAGCGCATCAAGGGGAGGATCCCGTGAGGGCGCGCCGCCCGTTCGGGGGCGCTGTGGGCGCCCTGCTCGCCGCCCTGGTCCTTCTGCTGGTGAGCGCCCCCCGGGCCGCCGCCCAGCAGACCGACCTGGAGACGCCCCTGCCCGAGGGGCCCGGGATCCTGGTGCCCATGGACGGCACCCAGGCCAACCACCTGAAGGCGTACGGCCTCACCTACTGGGTCCTGAAGCAGGGCGAGCGGGCCGCGTGGCTGCTCAACTACGAGGACGGGGCCTTCCTCCTCCCCGACGAGCCGGGGGTGCGCCGGCAGGCGGCGCTCCTGGGGGTGACCACCACTGCGGTGAGCGGCGCGGACGTGAAGGCCATCCAGGACGTCATCGCGAAGAACAACATGGAGGCGGTGATCCTGGAGAAGGCCCCCAGGATCGCGGTGTACACCCCGCCCAATACGACCCCCTGGGACGACGCGGTCACGCTGGCCCTCACCTACGCGGGGATCGACTACGACAAGGTGTGGGACCCGGAGGTGATGGCCGGAAAGCTCAAGGACTACGACTGGCTCCACCTCCACCACGAGGACTTCACGGGCCAGTACTCCAAGTTCTTCCTCACCTACTCGGGGGCGCCCTGGCTGCAGGAGGAGGTGGAGCGTAACGAGGAGACGGCCCGGGCCCTGGGCTTCGCCACGGTTCCCGACCTGAAGAAGGCCGTGGCCATGGCCATCCGGGACTACGTGGGCGACGGCGGCTTCCTGTTCGCCATGTGCTCGGCCACGGAGACGCTGGAGCTGGCCCTGGCGGCGGGGCCCGACGTGGACATCGCCGACGCCTACGCCGACGGCGACCCCCCCGACCCCGACGCCACCCAGCGCATGGACTGGAGTCGCACCATGGCGTTCCAGGACGCCGAGGTGCAGACCGCCCCGGGCATCAACGCCTTCAGCGACATCGACGGCCACCAGGTGAACACGCCGTGGCGCCAGGAGCTGGGCGTGTACACCCTGTTCAACTTCTCCGCCAAGTTCGACCCGGTCCCGGCCATGCTCACCCAGGACCACGAGTCGGTGCTCCCCGACTTCTACGGCCTCACCACGTCGTTCCGGAAGGACCGGCTCAAGCCCGGCGTCATCGTGCTGGCCGACGAGGGCGACCTGGCCAAGTACATCCACGGCACGTACGGCAAGGGGACCTTCACCTTCTTCGGCGGCCATGACCCCGAGGACGCCGAGCACCAGATCGGCGACCCGCCCACCGACCTGGACCTCCACCCCAACTCCCCGGGGTACCGCCTCATCCTGAACAACGTCCTCTTCCCCGCGGCGAAGAAGAAGAAGCTCAAGACGTGAGCCCCCGCCGCTACCGCGACGTGGCCGCGCCCCCCGCCGGGCCTGTGCCCCTGGCCGGGGTGGACGGCCTGGACGCCCCCGCGTCCACCCTGCCCACGGGCGCGGATCCGGCCCGTTCTCCCCTGACCCTCACCGTCGCCTCTGCGGAGCGCATCCGGGCCGAGATCGCCCGGGCCGGAGGCCGGGAGGTGTGCTTCCTGGGCGCCGTGGACGAGGCGCGCCGCGTCGTGGACGTGCGGGCGGTGGCCCGGGGCAACATGGAGGCGGTCGTCGCCGCCGCCCGGGACGACGCGCCCCCGGGCGGGGTCATGATCCACAACCACCCCTCGGGCGTGCTGGAGCCTTCCCACGCCGATCTGTCGGTGGCAGCACGGCTCTTCGAGCTGAGCGTGGGCACGGCCATCACCGACAACGCCGCCGGCTCCCTGTACGTGGTGGTGGAGCCCCCGGAGCCGAAGGTGCGCGTCCCGCTGGACCGCGACGCCCTGGAGGCGCTGGTGGCGCCGGGGGGAGCGCTGGCCGACGCCCACCCGGCGTACGAGGACCGCCCCGGTCAGCGCCAGATGCTCCGCCTGGTGGCGGAGCGCTACAACGACGGCGGCGTGGCCATCGTGGAGGCGGGCACCGGCACGGGGAAGTCGGTGGCCTACCTCCTCCCGGCCGCCCGCTGGGCCCTGGACAACGACGAGCGCACGGTGGTGTCCACCGCCACCATCAACCTCCAGGAGCAGCTCGTCTCCAAGGACCTGCCCCTGGTGGCCCGCCTCCTGGGGGAGGACGTGCCGTGGGCGCTGGTGAAGGGGCGGGGCAACTACGTGTCCATCCGCCGGGCCCTGCTGGCCGCCGAGACCGCCCCCAGCCTCTTCGAGGAGGACCGGGGCGCCGAGATGGACGCTCTCCTGGGGTGGATGGACGCCACCGAGGACGGCTCCCTCTCGGACCTCTCCTTCGTCCCCTCCGACGACCTGTGGGAAGAGGTGCGGAGCGACCCGGACATCTGCCTGCGCGCCAGGTGCCCCCACTTCCAGCGCTGCTTCTACCAGCAGAGCCGCCGCCGGGCGGGCTCGGCGAAGATCCTTGTGGTGAACCACCACCTCCTCTTCACCGACCTGGCGGTACGGCGTCTCACCCAGAACTGGACCTCGTCGGCGGTGCTGCCGTCGTACAAGCACCTGGTGCTGGACGAGGCCCACAACGTGGAGGACGCCGCCACGTCCCACATGGGCGTGGAGGTCACCCGCCGGGGGCTCCACCGCATGCTCCACCGCCTGGACCGGGGCGGCAAGGGGGTGCTCATGGCGCTCCACGAGGCGCTCCTGGGCCTGGGAGGCGACGGGCCGTCGCTGATGCAGCGCATGGAGGAGCGCACCCGCCCGGCGCTGGAGGAGGCCCGGCGGCGGGCCGGCGACTTCGTAGACGCGGTGGAGCCCCTGGTCCCGGGCTCCGAGGGCGAGGCCACCCGCATCGGGGAAGGGGAGGGGGCCATCCCCGAGCCCGCCGGCCGGGACGAGGTGCGCGCGGCCATGGAGGCGCTCCTGGGGGCCCTCGCCCGCCTCGAACGGGAGGTCGACGAGCTCGCGGCCCGGTCCGACCTCATGGAGGACGAGTCGGGACGACTCGACGAGCGGGTGCTGGACCTGCGGGCCATCCAGCGACGCCTGGCGGCGACCCAGCACGCCGTGCGCCTGGTGCTGGACCCCGGCGAGGACCGGGACGCGTGGGTGCGCTGGCTGGAGGTCCGGGGGCGGGGGAAGCGCTCCAACCTGGCCCTGGCCGCGGCCCCGGTGGACCTGGGGCCCATCCTCCGGGACACGCTGTTCGGGAAGACCGACACCACGATCCTCTCCTCGGCCACCCTGGCGACCCGGGGGCGCTTCGACTTCCTGAGGGGGCGCCTGGGCATCGACGCCGAGGGGCTGGAGCTCATGGAGGAGCGCCCCGCCCTGGTGGAGGCCGTGGTGCCCTCCCCCTTCGACTTCAGCGAGCAGACCGTGCTGGTGGTGCCCACCGACCTCCCCGACCCCCGGGAGGAGGGCTTCCAGGAGGCCACGGCGGGCGTGGTGGAGGAGCTGGCCGACCGCACCGGGGGGGGCCTCTTCGTCCTCTTCACCTCCCACCGGGCGCTGCGGCGGGTCGCGGCCCTCCTGCGGGAGCGGGGGGTGGAGGGGCGCCACGCCCTCTTCGTCCACGGCGAGGACGACCGCCACCGGCTCCTCGACCGCTTCGTGGCCTCGGGCGACGGTGTGCTCCTGGGCACGGCCTCGTTCTGGGAGGGGGTGGACGTCCCCGGCGACCCGCTCCGGGGGCTGGTGATCCAGAAGCTCCCCTTCCGGGTGCCCACCGAGCCCGTGACCGCGGCCCGGGTGGAGGCGCTGGAGCGGGCGGGGGGCAACGCGTTCTGGGAGTACATGCTCCCCCTGGCGGCGCTCCGCCTCAAGCAGGGCTTCGGCCGGCTCGTCCGCTCTCGGGCCGACCGGGGCGTGGTGCTACTCCTGGACGACCGCATCGTGCGGAAGCGCTACGGCACGTACCTGCGGGACTCCCTGCCGCCGGCGCCCCTGGTCAAGGGGCCGTGGCGGGAGGTGCGGCGGGCGGTGGAGGGGTTCTACCGCTGGTAGGCCGTCCGGGCCAGGGCGTGGGCCGTGGCGCTTGCGGGAGCGGTGGGGGGGCGCCATCGTGTCGGCCGACCCCCACCCGGAGCCCCCGTGAAGCCTCCCCCCACACCCCCCGACGACGCCCCCTCCCGGGGCGAGCGCTCCGCCGGGCCGTCCCGCCGCGCCGTGCTGGCCGGGATGGCAGCGCTTGCGGGGGGCGCCCTCCTCCACACCGCGTCGGACGCCCTGAGCCAGGTGCCCCCGGCCTCCAAGGCGGCGGCGCCGCCCCCTCCGCCCACGGGCGACCCCACCAAGGTGCAGGGCGCCCTCACGTCAGGCCGGGGAGGCATGTCGCCCTACGAGCAGGTGGAGCGGGAGATCATCCGGGACCAGATCTCGGTGACGCCCCTGGAGAAGCTGGACGGCGTCGTCACGCCGGCGGCGCTCCACTACGAGCGGCACCACGCGGGCATCCCCGACCTGGACGCCGCCACCCACACGCTCCTGGTCCACGGCCTGGTCGACCGTCCCACGGTGTTCACCATGGACGACCTGAAGCGGCTGCCCAGGGAGTCGCGCCTGTGCTTCCTGGAGTGCTCCGGGAACGGAGGCCGGGGGCAGGGAAGCCGGGCCAAGAAGGAGTCCACGCCGGCCTACATCGACGGACTCACCTCCACTACCGAATGGACGGGGGTGCCGCTGCGGACGGTGCTGCGGGAGGTGGGGGTGAAGGCCTCCGGCTCGTGGATCCTGGCGGAGGGGAACGACGCCGCGGTCATGACCCGGAGCGTCCCCATGGACAAGGCCATGGACGACGCGCTCCTGGCGTGGGCCCAGAACGGCGAGCCCTTGCGGCCGGCCCAGGGCTATCCGCTGCGGCTGCTGCTCCCGGGCTGGGAGGGCAACGCCAACGTGAAGTGGCTGCGCCGGCTGGAGGTGGGGGAGCGCCCCTGGCAGACCCGGGAGGAGACGTCCCGCTACACCGATCCCCTGAAGGACGGCACGGCGCGGCAGTTCTCCTTCGTCATGGACGTGAAGTCGGTCATCACGTTCCCCACGTTCCCCGCCGTCCTCACCGAGCCGGGGTGGTGGGAGATGAGGGGCATCGCGTGGTCGGGGCGAGGTCGCGTCACGAAGGTGGAGGTGAGCGCGGACGGGGGCGACAGTTGGCAGGAGGCCACCCTCCAGGGCCCGGTGCTCCCGGTGTGCCACACCCGCTGGCGCCACCTCTTCGAGTGGGACGGCGGCGAGACCGTCCTCATGTGCCGGGCCACCGACGAGACCGGGGAGGTGCAGCCCGACGCCCGCACCTTCACCGAGGTGCGGGGCGCCGGCACCAGCTACCACTACAACCAGATCCGCGCCTGGACCGTGGGCGCCGACGGCAAGGTCGTGTACCGCCCGGAGGCCGTGTGAAGCCCGCCCGGTCCCTCGGGGCCCTGGCCGTGGTCGTGGCGCTTACGGCGTGCGGCGGTGGAGATGGCTCTGCCGGGGGCTCCGGGGGTGCCGGGAGCTCCGCGGGTGCCGGCGCCGGGCTTCCCCACTTCGGGGTGGGCCACCCGGCCACGGCCGCCGAGATCGCAGCGCTGGACATCGACGTGGGCCCCGACGGCGTGGGCCTCCCCCCGGGCTCGGGGACGGCGGAGCAGGGTGCGGCGGTGTACGCCGAGCGCTGCCAGTCGTGTCACGGGCCCACGGGCGTGGAGCCCAACCCCCTGGGCCCCGTGCTGGTGGGGCGCATCGCCGGCGATTCCTTCCCGTTCGGAACCGATCCCCGGGCGAGGGCCACCATCGGCAGCTACTGGCCGTACGCCACCACGGTGTTCGACTACGTGCGGCGGGCCATGCCCTTCGACAAGCCGGGCTCCCTCACCGACCAGGAGGTCTACGCCCTCACCGCGTACCTCCTGTGGCGGAACGAGCTCATCGGCAAGGACGACGTGATGGACGCCACCAGCCTGACGGCGGTGCGCATGCCGTCCCGGGACCGCTTCGTCCCCGACGACCGCACGGGGGGGCCCGGCTTCAAGTGAGGCTCGGGACGGGCCCGCGTCCCCCTTGTCCCGGCCCCCCGCCCCCCTACATTCCCGGCGGGCCCCCGCCCGGGCGGGGGCCCGCCCGGAGACCGGTGCCCGGTGGGCGCCGGACCAAGGACCCCGAACCCGACAGCTCATGGCTCGCATCTTCGGCTTCTTCGTCGGCCTCCTGTGGCTGGCCTTCGCCTCCGCGGCCTTCATCCGCTCGGCCCACGGCTGGTCCAGCGGCGCCAGTGACATCGGCCTCTGGTTCGCCGTGGTGGGGGTGTTCCTGACCATCGCCGCCGGCGCCGCCTTCGTGGGCACGTACCTCCACACTCGCCCCAAGCACGGATCGTGACCCCCATGTCCGACCTGCCCCGACCGACCAAGATCCTGTGCGTGGGGAAGAACTACCTGGCCCACGCCGCCGAGATGGGGGGCGAGATCCCCCCCGAGCCCCTCCTCTTCTTCAAGCCGCCGTCGTCGCTCCTGGGCGCGGGCGAGCCGGTGGTCATGCCGTCCGACGCCGGACGGGTCGACTACGAGGGTGAGATCGCCGTCATCTTCGGCAAGCGTGCGCGCCACGTGAGCGAGGCCGACGCCTGGTCGTACGTCTCCCACGTGGTGCCCTTGAACGACGTCACCGCCCGGGACCTGCAGCACAAGGACAACCAGTGGGCCCGGGCGAAGGGCTTCGACACCTTCTGCCCCGTGGGCGAGCCCGTGCCGGTGGCCGACGTGGACGTGGACGCCCTCGAGGTGATCACCCGGGTCAACGGCGAGGAGCGGCAGCGGGCGAAGGCCACCGACATGGCCTACCCGATTCCGTTCCTCATCGCCTTCGCTTCGCGGATCTTCACCATGGAGCCGGGTGACATCCTCACCACCGGCACCCCCGAGGGCGTGGGTCCCCTTCAGCCCGGTGACGTGGTGGAGGTGGAGATCCCCGGGGTGGGGGTGCTCTCCAACCCCTTCGTGGCCGAGGACGCCGGCGTCCTGGCCCCCGCCGCCGGGACCGCTCGGCCCCAGCCCACGGCGTGAGCCTGCGCACGTCGCGGGTCTTCCGCTCGCTGCCGCCCTACCCCCTGGCGGGGATGGCGGAGGTGCGGCGGGAGCTGGAATCCCGCGGCGTGGACATCATCGACCTGGGAGCCGGCGACGCCGACCTGGCGCCGCCGCCCCAGGTGGTGGAGGCCCTGACCCGGGCCGCCGGCGACACGGCCATGTCCCGCTACGCGTTCCAGTCGGGGCTGCCGGCGCTGCGCCGGGCTCTGGCCGGATGGATGGAGAAGCGCTTCGGCGTGGCGCTGGACGCCCAGAAGGAGCTCCTTCCCCTCCTGGGCTCCAAGGAGGGCATCGCCCACCTGCCCCTCGCCCTCCTGGACCCTGGCGACGTGGGTGTCATGCCGGATCCGGGCTACCAGGCCTACCAGGGGGGCGTGCTCCTCGCGGGCGGCGAGCCGTGGAAGGTGGCGCTGCGCCCCGAGAACGACTTCCTCATCCCCCTCGACGACATCCCGGGGGACGTGGCGGAGCGGACCCGCATCCTCTACCTGAACTACCCCAACAACCCCACCGCCGCTTCGGCGCCCCCGGCCTACCTCGAAGAGGCGGTGGCGTGGTGCCGGGAGCGGGGGGCCGTTCTCGTCTACGACCACGCCTACAGCGAGATCGCCTTCGACGGCTACCGCCCGCCGAGCATCCTGGAGCTGGATGGCGCCCGGGACGTGGCCATCGAGTTCCACTCCTTCTCCAAGACGTACAACATGACGGGGTGGCGCCTGGGGTGGGCCGCCGGTGGTGCAGAGCTGGTGGGGGCCCTGGCCAGGGTGAAGACCTTCGTGGACACGGGCGCCTTCCTGGCGGTGCAGGCCGCGGGCGCCGCGGCGCTGGGGGCGTGGGAGGCGTGGGTGCCCGGCAACGTGGCGACCTTCCAGCGTCGCAGGGACGCGGCCGTGGAGGGGCTCCGGGCAGCGGGCTTCGACGTGAGGGTGCCCCGGGCCACCCTCTACCTGTGGGTGCCCATTCCGGGGGACGAGCCGTCCGAGGCGTTCGCCCGCCGGGCGCTGGAAGGGGAGGGCGTCGTGGTCATGCCCGGCGCCTCCCTCGGGGACGGAGGCGAAGGCTTCTTCCGGGTGGCCCTGACCTGCTCCGAGGCCCGTCTCAGGGAGGCCGCGGAGCGCCTCGGACGGGTGGCCGAGAGCCGGGGTTCCTGAGCCGAAAAGCACGACAGGACGCGGTTTTTCCCAGGAACCGCCTGGGGCGGGGGGGTTACTAGATACGATGATCCCCCCGGCGTCCTCCCCTCCGTCCTCACCGCCCGCCTTTCCGCCCTCCAGGGTCGCCTCCGGCCGGCGCCGAGGGTCGCGGGTGCTGGCCGTCAGCCTCGCCGTATCCGCCGTCATCCACCTGCTGGCGCTGGCGATCTATCCGGTGCTGGTGCGCCGGTCCCCGGCGTTGCCCCCCACCCCCGCCGTCCAGGTCGGTCCTCGCTTCGACGGCACCCAGCTCCTGCGCATCGTGGAGCTCGCCCCCGGCGAGCGGGAGCAGCCCGCGCCGCCTCTCCAGCGACCGCCGCCGCCGACGCGCCGGACGCCGTCGCCCGCGGCGCCCCCCGCTGAGACCGAGCCGGGCGCCGCCCCGGCCCAGCCCGCTGCCGGCGAGGAGGCCCGGGTGCCCTCCGACGAGGAGCTCCGCTCCGCCGCCGAGCGCCTGCGCCCCCGGGCCCACGACCTGCGCCTGTGGGCCCCGCTGCCGCCGGACCTGACCCGGCTCACCGACGAGCAGCGCATGAAGCTGGACCTGGCCCTCAAGCTGGCCGGAGTGGCCGACTCCCTGGAGGCCGCCACCCTGGCCGCCCGCACCACCCGGGACTGGCTCTTCACCGACGCCAACGGCAAGACGTGGGGGGTGGGTGCCGACGGACTCATCCACCTGGGCGACATCACCATCCCCATCCCGGTGTCGTTCCGGGCCCCCCCCGACCCTTCCCGGGGGAACGACTGGCAGTGGAAGGACATCGACCAGGCCGCCGGGGCCCAGGCCGTCCGGGAGAGCCAGAAGGAGCGGGCCAAGGCCATCAGGGAGCGGGTCGACAAGGAGCGTCAGAAGCTGCGCAGGGGCACCGCGGAGCGACCCGACACGGCGGGCGCCCCGGGGCGCTGACCTCCCGCGGACCACGGACCGCCGGGGAGCCGGAGGGAAACACCTGGCGTGAGCCGGCGTCGCGAGGACAACTTGTAGTCCCCCTCCAATCCCAACAGAGCGCGGAGCGCATCGCTTGAACCTGCGACCCATCCAACCGGGGCGGGGCTTCTACGTGGGCCTCCTGGAGGCGCTCACCCGCGTCATGGGGATGGCCCAGGGCTACCTGCAGGATCACGGTCGGCGCGCGGGGCATCTGGCTCGCCTGGTGGGGGAGCGGATGGGGCTTTCCCAGGAGAAGATCGCCGAGCTCCTCTTCGCGTCGGTGCTGGCCGACGTGGGGATGATCGGCCTCGTGGAAGACGCCTGGGAGAACCCGGTGACGACGCTGAAGCCGGAGGTGAGGGCGCGGGTGCGCCTCCATCCGATACGGAGCGAGGCGGCCGTCCTCGGCATCCCCCACCTTACCGCCGTCGCGCCCGTGGTGCGCCACCACCATGAGTGGTGGAACGGCGCCGGCTACCCCGACGGGCTCTCCGGCGCCGACATCCCGGTGGCGTCGTCCATCCTGCGGCTGGCCGACACGGTGGCCGCCCTGGGGGAGATCCGCCCCCAGCGCCCGGCCCGCCCCTTCGCCGAGATCCGGCGCGTGGTGCGGGAGGGGAGCGGGGTGGAGTTCTCGCCGGCGGCCGCGGAGGCGTTCCTGGCCCTCACGGCCGAGGGCGCCCCGCCCGAGCCGGACCCCGGGGACTTCCACCGGAGCCTCTTCAAGGCGGCCGAGCGCCTCTTTCCCGCGGAGATCTCCCCTCTGTCCGTGGAGCAGCTCCTGGAGATCCTCGCCTCCCTCATCGACGCCAAGGACCCGTACACGGCGGGCCACTCCCGCCGCGTGGCCATCCTCGCCGTGGCCATGGCCACCCGGCTCGGGCTGGACGACCGGATGAAAGAGACGGTGTGGGCCGCGGGCTACCTCCACGACGTGGGCAAGCTCAGCGTGCCCCTGAGGGTCCTCACCAAGGAGGGGCCACTGGACGAGGACGAGCGCATCGCCGTGGCCCTCCATACCCACGTGGGCGCCGGCATCCTCGCAGCGATCCCGAGCCTGCGCCACCTCACCCCCGGCATACGCTACCATCACGAGCGCTGGGACGGGGGCGGCTATCCGGAGGGCCTCAGTGGAGACCACATCCCCCTCGTGGCCCAGATCCTCGCGGTGTGCGACGCCTACGACGCCATGACCTCGGGGCGGGCGTACCAGGCCTCCCGCTCCCACCTGGAGGCGGTGGAGGAGATCGCCCGGGCGACGGGGCAGCACTTCGGCCCCGGCGTGGCGGCGTGGTTCCTCTCCCTGCCCGAACCGCTCTTCGAGGCGGTGCGCCGAGCCCGCCACCCCCGCCCCGGCTGGTTGGGCGCTCCATCGACGCACCCTCCCCTCCGGCGCGGTGGATGGACCGGGGCGGCGTCCGCCGCCCGTTTCGCCTGACGCCGCCCCCACCGTTTCACGCCTCCCGGGGGAACCCCGGGGCCGCCGCCGCGTACCTGAACTGCTCCCCGGCCGGGGCCGTCCGGTGGGGAACGTGTCCGCGCCAGAGGCTGCGGCCGGGCGCCGCACCCGAACATCGCCAGGAGGTCCCGTGCTCCGCAGGCTCGCCGCCTCTTCCCGTCCGTCCCAGGGACCCTGGTGGCCGACCTTCGCTGCGGGGTTGGCCACCGGGATGCTGAGCGGGCTGATCCTGGCCCGCCGGCCGGGGCGGGCGCTGGCCCGGGCGTGGAAGGGGGCGTCCCGCCGCGTGGACGCCATGCGCGACGCCCTCCAGGAGTCGGAGCCCCTGGACCTGCCCGCGCTCCGGGCCCGGCTGGCCGGAATGGACGGGGCCGAGGGGCTCCAGCTCAGGGACCTTGCCGACGGCATCCTCGAGGTCGTGGGCACGGCGCCCGACGCCGACAGCGCCGCGGCCATCGTGGACGCCCTCTCCAGGGAGCCCGGGGTGCGGGTGGTGGTGAACCGGGTGTGGACGCCCTCCTCGACGGCTCCCGGCGAGGATTGACCGGCACCCGCACCCTGTTACTCTAGGCTTCCCAGCGGGTCCAAGGATCCGCCCGGTTCCTCCCACGGAGCGCCCGTGACCCGAGAGCTGCCCCCCCGCCTCGATCCGTCGGCCATCGAGCCGGACCTCTACGCCCGCTGGACGGAGGCCGGCTTCTTCCACGTGCCCGCCTCGGACGTGCTGGAGGAGGGGCGGGAGCCCTTCGTCATCGTCATCCCCCCGCCCAACGTCACCGCGGTCCTCCACATGGGCCACGGCCTCAACAACACCATCCAGGACGTCCTCATCCGCTGGCGGCGGATGCAGGGGCGCGCCTCCGAGTGGCTCCCCGGCACCGACCACGCCGGCATCGCCACCCAGAACGTGGTGGAGCGGCAGCTCGCCGCCGAGGGAAAGACCCGTCACGACCTGGGCCGGGAGGCCTTCGTCGAGCGGGTGTGGGCGTTCGTGGAGGAGACGGGCGGCGCCATCCTGGACCAGCTCAAGGCCATCGGCGCCTCCTGCGACTGGGAGCGCACCGCGTTCACCCTGGATCCCCGGCTCAGCCGGGCCGTGCGGGAGGTCTTCGTCCGCCTCCACGAGAAGGGGCTGGTCTACCGGGGCGAGTACATCATCAACTGGTGCCCGCGCTGCCTCACCGCCCTCTCCAACGAGGAGGCGGAGGGGGAGGAGACCGAGGGGCGCCTGTGGCACCTCCGCTACCCCCTGGCCGAGGCCGCGTGGGCGGCGGCCGAGCGGGCCCACGGGGCGGGGGCCGAGGCCGTGGTGCGGCTGGAGGACGGCCGCTGGGCCATCACCGTGTCCACCACCCGGCCGGAGACCATGCTGGGCGACACGGGCGTGGCGGTGAGCCCCGACGACGAGCGCTACCGGGAGCTGGTGGGCGCCAGCGCCCACCTCCCCCTCACGGGCCGCCTCATCCCCATCGTGGCCGACGCCCACGTGGACCCGTCCTTCGGCACGGGCATGGTGAAGGTCACCCCTGCCCACGACCCCAACGACTTCGAGATTGCCGGGCGGGCAGGGCTGGAGCTCATGAACGTCATGACCGACGACGCCCGCATGAACGACAGGGTGCCGGCGGCCTTCCGGGGGCAGGACCGCTTCGCCGCGAGGAAGGGGGTGGTGGCGGCGATGGAGGCGGAGGGGCTCCTCGCGGGCGTGGAGGCCCACACCCACGCCGTGCCCCACTGCTACCGCTGCGGCACGGTGGTGGAGCCCCGCCTCTCCATGCAGTGGTTCGTGAAGATGAAGCCCCTGGCCGAGCCGGCGCTGGCGGCGTCGCAAGGACGGCACGGTCACCTTCACCCCCGAGCGCTGGAAGAAGGTCTACGAGCACTGGCTGGAGAACATCCGGGACTGGTGCATCTCCCGGCAGCTCTGGTGGGGGCACCGGATTCCGGTCTGGTACTGTCGGGCGTGCGGCGAGACCATCGTGGCCCGGGAAGACCCGGACGCGTGCGCGGCGTGCGGCTCCGGCGAGCTGGAGCAGGATCCCGACGTGCTGGACACCTGGTTCAGCTCGTGGCTGTGGCCGTTCTCCACCTTCGGCTGGCCCGAGGAGACCCCCGACCTGGAGGCCTTCTACCCCGGCCACGTCCTGGTCACCGGCCCCGACATCCTGTTCTTCTGGGTGGCCCGCATGATCATGTCGGGTCTGGAGTTCATGGGCGAGGTGCCGTTCCGCGAGGTGTACCTGAACGGCATCGTGCGGGACAAGTACAACCGGAAGATGTCCAAGTCCCTGGGGAACGGCATCGACCCCCTGGAGGTGGTGGACCGCTTCGGCGCCGACGCCTTGCGCTACACCGTCCTGTCCTCGGCGGCGGTGGGCACCGACGTGCTCCTGGACCACGAGGACCTGGAGGTGGCGTTCGCCCCAGGGCGCAACTTCGCCAACAAGATCTGGAATGCCGGACGCTTCACCCTCATGACGGTGGGCGAGGCGCCGGTGAAGCGCATGGACGAGGTGGAGGGCGACCTGGAGCTGGCCGACCGCTGGATCCTGTCCCGGCTCCAGCACGCCACCGCCACCGTCACCGCCGGGCTGGAGCGCTACCGCCTCCACGAGGTGGCCGAGGCGCTGCGCACGTTCTTCTGGGGCGATCTGGCCGACTGGTACCTGGAGCTGGCCAAGGCCCGGCTGTGGGGTGAGGAGGGCGACGCGGCCAGGGAAGCGGCCCGGGCCACCCTGACCCACGTCCTGGACCGCTCGCTCCGGCTCCTCCACCCCTATGTCCCCTTCGTCACCTCCGCGCTGTGGGAGCGGCTTCCCTGGCCGGCCGGCGAGGCGCGGCCCGCCGACCTGATGATGGCGCCGTGGCCCCAGGAAGGCCCCCGGGACGAGGAGGCGG
Organism: uncultured Gemmatimonadales bacterium; assembly: GCA_963720485.1. Lineage (GTDB taxonomy): Bacteria > Gemmatimonadota > Gemmatimonadetes > Longimicrobiales > Gaopeijiaceae > MFD05684-c1. The sequence goes on along the minus strand of OY970395.1, from coordinate 2,137,465 downwards.
AGGCCCAGATGGCCGCCCTCCAGGAGCTGGTCACCGAGGTCCGGAGCCTGCGCAAGGAGTACGGCGTTCCCGAAGGGGAATCGGTGGCGGTCGACCTCCGGGGCGGCACCGACACGGTGCGCAGCGCGGTGGACGCCCAGGGTGCGGCGCTGGCCCGCCTGGCCAGGGTCGCGGAGGTGCGCTGGGACGGGGGCGGCGGCGGGGTCATCGGGGCCCACGCCGTCCTCAGCGGCGGCACCGAGCTCTTCCTCCCCCTGGAGGGGGTCATCGACCTGGAGCGGGAGAGGAAGCGCCTCCGGGGCGAGATCGAAGGCCTGGCGAAGCAGCTCGCCGGGGCCGAGAAGAGGCTGGAGAACGAGCAGTTCGTGACCCGGGCCCCGGCGGAGGTGGTGGAGCGGGAGCGGGAGAAGGCCGGGGCTCTGCGGGAGCAGGAGGGGAAGCTCCGGGACAAGCTCCGCCTCCTCGAGGGAGACGCGTGAGGCCACGGACGACCCTCCCCCTCCTCGTCCTTTTCGCCGCGGCCTGCGCCCGCCAGGGCGCCCCCCCGGGAGGACCCCAGGACCGGCGGCCGCCCCTGGTGATCGGGACGGAGCCCGCGCCCTTCGACACCGTGGAGGCGGTGAAGGGCCCGGTGGTGATCCACTTCAACGAGCGCATCAGCGAGAAGCCTTCCCGGGGCACCCTGAACGGCGCCGTGGTGGTGTCGCCCCAAACCGGCGACGTCCGGGTGTCCCACGCCCGGGACGCCCTGGACGTGGAGATCTCGGGCGGGTTCAAGCCGAACCTCGTGTACCGGGTGACGCTCCTCCCGGTGATCCAGGACATGTTCAGCAACACCATGCAGGCGCCCTTCGAGTTCGTCTTCTCCACCGGCGCGCCCTTCCAGCCCAACGTGGTGGCGGGTACGGTGGTGGACCGCATCACCGGCAAGCCCGTGGAGGGCTACGAGGTGCGGGCGGTCCCCTCCGCACGGGGCGCCGACACGACGGTGGTGAACGTGGCCAGGACCGACACGGCCGGCTTCTTCGCGCTGCGCTACCTGCCGGAGGGGCAGTACGAGCTCACCGCCTTCGAGGACCTGAACGGCAACGGGCGCATGGACTTCCCCGAGGCCCGGGCCAGCCGGGGGGTGCTGGTGCGCCAGGCCGACACGGTCATCGTGGAGGTCCCGGTCCTGAAGCCCGACACCACCCGGGCGGTGCTGGGGCGGGTGGAGGCGCTGGACTCCACGACGCTGCGCCTGACCTTCGACGACTACATCGCGCCGGACCAGCCCCTCAACGGCGTAGGGGTCGGGCTAGCGCTGGACACGGTGGCACCCGAGGGCTCGCCGCCCCCGCCCCCGGTGGTGCGTATCCTCCATCCGGAGGAATACCAGGCATACATGGACTCGGTGGGGGCCGCCACCCGCATTCCGGCACCGGGGGCCAACCCCCAGCCGGCCGCCGGGGAGCGGCGCATCCCCCGGCCCGGAGAGGTTCCCACCACCCCCGGACAGCAGCGGGGCGCGGTGGAGGGGGGGCCCCTGCCGTCCCAACAGCTCTACGCCATCCTGGGCGCGCCCTTGCCGGCCAACGTGCCGTACCAGGTCACGGCGACCGGCATCGTGAACGTGAACGGCATCCCCCTGGGGGGCGGCAAGGCGGTGGTGGTGCGCCAGCCGCCGCCCGCGGCCAAGCCCGCCCCCGGCGCCCGCCCCGACACGACGGGTGCCGCGCCGGACAGCGCGGGGGCGGCGCCGGACAGCGCGGGGGCGGCGCCCCGGGACACGCTCACGGTGGCCTCCGCGGCCGGCGCTCCATGAGCGACCCCCGGAGGGCCATCCCGTCCGTGGATCGGCTCCTGGAGGCGCCGGCCGTGGACGCCCTCCAGCGGCGCTTCGGCAGGGAGCGCACCCTCCACCACCTGCGGGAAGAGCTGGAACGGGCGCGCCGCGGGGCAGGCCGGGGGCCCGGCCCCGACCTCCCGGACGACCCGGCCGACCCCGCCTACTGGGCCGGCGCCGTGGAGGCGCGCCTCCTGGCCGAGGAGCGGGGCTCCCTGCGGCGGGTGGTGAACGCCACCGGCGTGGTCCTCCACACGAACCTGGGGCGGGCCCCCCTGGCGCCGGCGGCCCGGGAAGCGGTGGAGCGGGTGACGCGGGGCTACTCCAACCTCGAGTTCGACCTTGAGGAGGGGCACCGGGGCTCGCGCTACGTGCACTGCGTGGGGCTGGTGCGGCGCCTCACCGGCGCCGGCGACGCGCTGGTGGTGAACAACAACGCCGCCGCCCTCCTCCTGGCCCTCAACACCCTGGCCCGGGGGCGGGACGTGCTGGTGTCCCGGGGCGAGCTGGTGGAGATCGGCGGCGGCTTCCGCATCCCCGAGATCCTGGAGCGCTCGGGCGCCCGCCTGGTGGAGGTGGGGAGCACCAACCGCACCCGCCTGGCCGACTACCGGGCGGCCGCCGAGGGCCGGGACGTGGCCCTCCTCCTCAAGGTGCACCGCTCCAACTTCAGGATCGAGGGCTTCACCGAGGAGGCGGGGCTGGGGGAGCTGGCGGGGCTGGCCCGGACCCTGGAGGTACCCCTGCTCCACGACCTGGGGTCGGGGCTCTTCCTGGACCCGGCGCTCCTGGGTCTTCCCGCCGAGCCCCGGGCCGTGGAGAGCCTGGAGGCGGGGGCCGACGTGGTCGCCGTGTCAGGGGACAAGCTCCTGGGCGGCCCCCAGGCCGGCATCCTGGCGGGACGCCCCGCGCTGGTGGCCTCCATGCGCGCCAACCCCCTGTGCCGGGCGCTCCGCGTGGACAAGGGTACGCTGGCGGCGCTGGAGGTGACGCTCCGCCTCCACCTGGAGCCCGAGCGGGCCCGGCGGGAGGTGCCGGCGCTGCGCATGCTGGCCCTGACGCCCGACGAGCTCCGGGAGCGGGCCCACGCCGTCCGGGCACGCCTGGAAGCGGCGGGGGTGGTGGGGGTGCGGGTGGCCGAGGGGTGGAGCGTGGTGGGCGGCGGCACCTACCCGGGCGTGGAGCTTCCGGGGTGGACGCTCCGCCTGCGCGCTTCCCACCGGGGAGCGGGCGCGCTGGCGGCGGCGCTCCGGGACGGCGACCCCCCGGTCGTGGGGCGGGTGGAGGAGGGGGAGGTGGTGCTCGACCTCCGCACGGTGGAGCCGGAGGAGGAGAACATCCTGGTGCGCCGCGTCCGGGAGGCGCTGGCCGGCGATCCCGGCGCGCCGCCCCCCGAGGCCCGGGCGTGAGCGAGGAGGGCGCCGGGCGCCCCGCCGTCTTCCTGGACCGGGACGGCACCCTCATCGAAGAGCGGGAGTACCTGAGCGACCCCGAGCAGGTGCGCCTCGTCCCCGGCGCGGCCGACGCCCTCCGCCGGCTCGGGGAGGCGGGCTTCGCGCTGGTGGTGGTCACCAACCAGTCGGGCATCGCCCGGGGCTTCTTCACCGAGGCCGACTACCGGGCCGTGGCGGCCCGGGTGGAGGCGCTCCTGGCGGCGGAGGGCGCGTCGCTGGACGGCACCTACCACTGTCCCCACCACCCGGAGGTAATGGGGCCGTGCGCGTGCAGGAAGCCGGGGGTGAAGCTCTACCGGGACGCCGCCCGGGCCCTGGGGCTCGCTCCGGAGCGGTCGTACTTCGTGGGGGACAAGGCCAGCGACGTGGAGCCCGCGGGCACGCTGGGCGGCACCGGCGTCCTGGTGCGCACGGGCTACGGCGCTGAGGCCGAGGAGGAAGGGCGGGTCCCGGAGGGGGTGCGCGTGGTCGATGACCTGGCCGCGGCCGCGGAGCTGATCCTCGACGAGGCCGGCGAGGCCGAGACGGTTGATCCGTCACGGGGCGGGGAATAGCTTCGGAAGAAGGGATTCCGGAGGAACCGCGCGGGTTTCGACCGGGTAACAGATGCGTACCACGAACCGGACGCAGGACCCTCGCTCGGAGCGGGCAGCACAATGCAGATCACACTGACCCCCACCGCCGTCTCCAAGGTGCACGAGTTCATGGACGAGCACGGCGCGGAGGAGCAGCAGGCGGGCCTACGCGTGGCGGTGCTTCCGGGCGGCTGCTCGGGCTTCCAGTACGGCCTGAACATCGAGGACGCCCCCGAGAGCGACGACGAGATTCTCGATCTCGAGGGGCTCCGGGTGTTCGTCGATCCCTTCAGCGCCCAGTACCTCGAGGGCGTGGAGATCGACTACGTCACCGGCATGATGGGGTCCGGATTCGCCTTCCGGAACCCGAACGCCAGCGGCGGCTGCGGCTGCGGGAGCTCGTTCACGGTCTGACCCCGCGGACGCCGGAGACGCACGGTCGAGGGCCCGCGGGGACAGTCCGCGGGCCTTCGTCGCTCCACCCACCTCGACGCCGACCAGCGAGCAGCGCATGACCACCACCACCACCTTCCGGCCCCTGGGCTCCTCCCTGGAGTACGCGGCCCTGTCGCCGGAGGAGCTCACCGAGCGCATCCGGAGCAGGAAGGAGGCGCTCGGCGCGGTCATCCTGGGTCACAACTATCAGCGCGTGGAGATCCAGGAGGTGAGCGACTTCCTGGGCGACTCCCTCGGGCTGTCCCAGGAGGCCGCCGACACCGACGCCCCCGTCATCGTCTTCTGCGGCGTGCACTTCATGGCCGAGACGGCCAAGGTGCTGTCGCCGGACAAGACGGTTCTCATGCCCGACCCCAAGGCGGGCTGCCCCATGGCCGACTTCGTCACGGGCGACGCGCTGCGCCGCCTCAAGGCGGAGCACCCGGACGCGGCGGTGGTGGCGTACGTGAACTCCACCGCCGAGGTGAAGGCCGAGGCCGACGTCTGCTGCACCTCGTCCAACGCGGTGAAGGTGGTGGAGTCGATCCCCGCCGAGCGTCCCATCCTCTTCGTCCCCGACCGGAACCTGGCCGCGTACGTCCAGGAGCGGACCGGCCGCGACAACATCATCGCGTGGGACGGCTACTGCTACGTCCACGACGACATGGTGCTGGTGGAGCTGGATCGGGCGCGGAAGGCCAACCCGGGAGCCAAGGTGGTGGTGCACCCCGAGGCCCGGAAGGACCTCCTGGACCAGGCCGACTTCGTGGCCTCCACCTCCGGCATGGTGAAGCTCGCCGAGGAGCACGACGCCCTCATCTTCGGCACCGAGCGCGGGCTGGTGGACCGCCTCAAGGGGCGCCACCCCGACAAGACGCTCATCCCCCTCTCCGGGGCGGCCGTGTGCGGCAACATGAAGCTCAACACCCTCGCCAAGCTGGCGTGGTCGCTGGAGCACGGTAAGCACGAGATCACGCTGGATGAGGACGTGCGCCGGGGCGCCGAGCGCTCGCTCCGCCGCATGCTCGACCTGTCCGGGGGCTGGAGCGCCCCCACCGAGGAGGAGAAGCGCCTCGAGGAGGCGGGTCTCCGGCCGGCGGGCTGCGGATGCGCCTGAGCCCGGGCGCGTGAAAGTCCGGGCCTTCTCCGGGGGACCGTTCGCAGAGAACGGCTACGTGGCCTTCTGCGGTCGGGAGGCCGTGATCATCGACCCGGGGGCGTCGGCGCCGGCCATGGTGGACGCGGTGGAGCGGGAGGGCGCCCGCCTGGCCGCCATCCTCCTCACCCATTCCCACATGGACCACGTCGAGGGGGTGCCCGCGGTGCGAGCGGCGTTCCCCGATGCGCCCCTCCACCTCCACGCGGACGCCCGGGCCATGTACGACGCCGTGCCCCAGCAGGCGGCCATGTTCGGGCTGTCGCCGGTGCCGGACCTGCCCGCGCCCGACGCGGGCTTCGAGGCCGGCACGCCTTTCCGCTTCGGCGACTGCGTCCTGGAGGTCCGCCTGGCCCCTGGCCACTGCCCGGGCCACGTGATCCTCTACTCCCCGGCCGACGTCCTCGCCTTCGTGGGGGACGTGGTGTTCGCCGGCTCCATCGGCCGGGCGGACCTCCCCGGGGGCGACTTCCAGACCCTCATGCGCTCCATCCGAGAACAGGTGCTCACCCTCCCCGACGACACGCGCCTCCTCTCCGGCCACGGTCCCGAGACCACGGTGGGCCACGAGCGTGTGGGCAACCCCTTCCTGGTGCCCCACTACCGGGGCGACTTCGCGTGAGCGGCCCCGTGCGGGCGGCCGTCTTCGCGTCGGGCTCGGGCACCAACTTCCAGGCGCTCCTGGACCGGGAGCGCCGGGGCGCCTCCTGGCGCACGGTCCTCCTGGTGAGCGACCGCCCGGAGGCGGGCGCCCTGGCGCGGGCGCGGGACGCGGGTGTGGAGGGTCTCGTCATCCCCGTCGCCGCCCGGGACATGGGCGCCGTGGGCTTCGAGACGATGGCCGTCCTGCGGGAGGCGGAGGTGGAGGTGATCTTCCTGGCGGGCTACCTGCGCCTGGTGCCAGCGGGGGTGGTCACCGCCTTCCGGCGGCGCATCCTGAACGTCCACCCGGCGCTGCTGCCGGCCTTCGGCGGGAAGGGGATGTGGGGCCGGCGGGTGCACGAGGCGGTGCTGGCGTCGGGCGCCCGGGTCACCGGCGTCACGGTCCACTACGTGGACGAGCGCTACGACGAGGGGGCCTGCCTGGCCCAGTGGCCCGTCCCCGTGCGCCCGGGTGACAGCCCCGAATCCCTGGCGGCCCGGGTGCTCGAGGTGGAGCACCTCCTCTACCCCCTGGCGGCGGAGCACCTCTGCCGCGCCCTTGCGGCGGGGGAGGAGGCGGCCCCATTTGCGCCCCCGGGCGAGGCCTTCACGCTGGTGGAGAACGCCCGGCGCTCTTCCTTGAACGACCTGGACTCGCACGACGACGGAGATCGATGACGACGACGAAGAGGAGGGCCCTGCTCTCCGTCTCGGACAAGCGCGGGATCGTGGACCTGGCCCGGGGCCTGGGGGAGCGGGGGTGGGAGATCCTCTCCACCGGCGGCACCGCGGCGGCGCTCCGGGAGGCGGGGCTGCCCGTCACCGACGTGGCGGAGGTCACCGGCCACCCGGAGATGATGGACGGGCGGGTGAAGACGCTCCATCCGGCCATCCACGCCGGCATCCTGGCCCGCCGCGACCGGGAGGACGACATGGCCGCCCTGGAGGCCCACGGCTACGCCCCCATCGACATGGTGGCGGTGAACCTCTACCCGTTCCGGGAGACCGTCGCCGCGGGCAATGTGCCCACCGACGAGGCCATGGAGAAGGTGGACATCGGGGGGCCCACCATGATCCGGGCGGCGGCCAAGAACCACCGGGACGTGTGGGTGGTGGTGGAGCCGTCGGACTACCTCCGGGTCATGCACGCCCTGGACGTGGGCGACGAGGCCGCGTCGGCGGACCTCCGGCGGGAGCTGGCCTCCAAGGTGTTCCGCCACATGGCCGGCTACGACGGCGCCATCGCCGAGTACCTGGCCACGTCGTGGGAGGAGGTGGCGCGGCCCGCCCTGGGCGAACGCTTCGCCCTGAACCTCAAGCGCGTCGAGACCCTCCGCTACGGGGAGAACCCGGACCAGCTCGGGGCGTTCTACGGCTACCCCGGCTCCCACGCGGGGTTGGACGACCTGGAGCAGCTCCACGGGAAGGCCCTCTCCTACAACAACCTCCTGGACCTGGACGGGGCGCTCATGTCCATGGCGCCCTTCGCCTTCTCCACCCGCCCCGTGGTGAGCATCGTGAAGCACACCACGCCCTGCGGGCTGGCGGTGGGGGACACGGTGCTGGAGGCGTACCAGAAGGCGCTGCGCACCGATCCCACGTCGGCCTTCGGCTCGGTGATCGTGACGAACCGGCCCGTGGACCGGGACACCGCGGAGGCCATGAGCGAGCTGTTCATCGAGTGCGTTCTGGCGCCTGGCTTCTACGAGAGCGCGCTCCAGCTCCTCACCGCCAAGAAGAACCTCCGGCTGCTGGTGCACCGGGGCGTGGAGGAGCCGGTGGCGGGGGAGCCCGGGCCGGGCTCGGGATGGGCGGGTCTCACCGCCGACGAGAAGGCCACGGGGCGCTACCTCGCCTCCCACGGCCGGCGGCCCCTGGCGTTCAGCTACCGGAGCGTGTACGGAGGGCTGCTGGTCCAGACGCCGCCGGCGCCGCCGTTCTACGGCGTGGACGACCGCTCCTGGACGGTGGCGAGCCAGCGCCCGCCGACGGACGAGGAGTGGGACGATCTGCGCTTCGCCTGGGCGGCCGTGTTCGCGGTGAAGTCGAACGCCATCCTCATGGCGAAGGACGGCGCGACGCTGGGGATCGGCGCGGGTCAGATGAGCCGGGTGGACAGCTCGAAGATCGCCGTGATGAAGGCGGCGGACGCGGGGCTGGACCTGGCGGGCTCGGCGCTGGCCTCCGACGCCTTCTTCCCCTTCCGGGACGGGGTGGACGCCGCCGCCGAGGCGGGGGTGCGGGCCATCATCCAGCCGGGCGGCTCGGTGCGGGACGAGGAGGTGGTCACCGCGGCCGACGAACATGACATCGCCATGGTCTTCACCGGCCGGCGTCTGTTCCGGCACTAGGCGGGGCGGGGGCGGGACCGCTCAGGACGCGGCGCACGGCTTCGCCCAGCGACTCCAGGGAGAAGGGCTTCTGCAGGAAGCCTCTCCCGTCGCCCAGCATCCCGAGCTGGCCCACCGCGTCGTCGGTGTAGCCCGACACGAAGAGGATGCGGAGGTCGGGGTAGACGGCCGCGAGTCGCTTCGCCAGGTTACGGCCGTTCAGCCGTGGCATGACCAGGTCCGTGACCAGCAGGTCGAGCCCGGGGCGGCCCTCCCGCTCCACCAGGGCCAGTGCCTCCTCGCCGTCGGCGGCCGACAGTACGGTGAAGCCCAGGCGCTCGAGCACCCGGCAGGTGATGCGCCGCACCGGATCCTCGTCCTCCACCACCAGCACCGTGCCGTGCTCTTCGCCGGTGGGGGGCGGTGCGCTCGCCGCGAGGCTCGCGGGGGCGCTCGTCCGGGGCAGGAGGACGCGGAAGGTGGCCCCCTGGCCCGGCGCCGACTCCACCGTGATGAAGCCGCCGCTCTGGCGCACGATGCCGTACGCCATGGAGAGGCCGAGGCCGGTACCCTCGGGGGGCGGCTTGGTGGTGAAGAAGGGCTCGAACACCCGGGCGCGGGTGATCTCGTCCATGCCCATGCCCGTGTCCTGAACCGTGAGCTCGGCGTAGCTGCCCGCCGGTATGGTGAGACCTTCGCTGGTGGTGGCTTGCTCCAGCGTGACGTTGCGGGTGGCCAGGGAGAGGGTGCCGCCCCCGGGCATGGCGTCCTGGGCGTTCACCGCCAGGTTCAGGACCACCTGCTCGAGCTGGGCGGGGTCCACTTGGACCAAGCCCGTGTCCGGGTCCAGCCGCGTGCGCAGGGCGACGTGCGCACCCAGCAGCCGCTCCAGGAGCGCCTCCGCTGCCCCCACCACGTCGTTCAGCGGCACGACCTCGGAGCGCATCACCTGCTGGCGACTGAACGCGAGGAGCTTCCGGGTGAGGGAGGCGGCCCGCTCGGCACTCCGGCGGATCCGGGCCAGGTCGTGGGTCGCCGAGGCGTCGCGCTCCAGCCGCTCCATGAGCAGCTCGGTGCCGCCGATGATGGAGGTGAGGACGTTGTTGAAGTCGTGGGCGATGCCGCCCGCCAGGCGGCCCACGGCCTCCATCTTCTGGGCCTGCTGCAGCTCGTGCTGGAGCTCCACCCGCTCGGTGACGTCACTGATGGTGGCGATGCGCACCGCCTTCCCCTCGACGGCGGTGTCCCGGGACCAGACGTCCGCGCTGAACACCGAGCCGTCCTTGCGCCGGTGGAGGACTGCGGATGCCTTCCAGAAGCCGTGGGGCATCTCGGAGAGGACCCTGCGCGCGTCCTCCCGGCCTTCCGGCGGGCGCACATCCAGGACGGAGAGCCCCACGAACTCGTCCCGGGGATAGCCGTACTGGTCGATGGCCGCCTGGTTTACGGCCACCACCCGCCAGGAGTTGGCGTCGATCATGAGGACCGGGAGCGCCACCGCCTCGAAGATCTGCCGGTAGCGGTCGAGGGAGGCCGGCTCTCCCCCGGCGTGGGGTGGTGTCGGATCCGGGTCCTTGGGGGGGAGGCTCAACGACGTCTCGGAGAAGGGTGCCAGGTCGGAGCGGTCGTGCGGGCGGCGGCTCGAACGGTAGGGATGGTAGGCCCTGCCCGAGGAGGGGGGCAAGCTTCAGACGCGGGGGGCGCGGCCTTGGAGGGCCGAGCGGCTCTCCGTATCCTTCTCCGCGTGGGAGGAGGGGTGGCAGAGCGGTTCAATGCACCGGTCTTGAAAACCGGCGGGCGCAAGCCCTCGTGGGTTCGAATCCCACCCCCTCCGTTCTCGGCCGCACGCACGAGGGGCGCCGGCCGGAGCCGGCGCCCCCGAGGCGCTCCAGCATGGAACCAGGCGCTACATCCCGGTGGTGTCCATCCCCATGGTGTCGGCGCCCATGCCGTTCATGCCGCCCGCACCCCCGGTCATGTTCAGGGGGCCGCACGCGATGGGCTGGCCGCTGGGCTTGTGCACCATGATGAGCAGCGGCTGTCCCTGGGGCACGTCCGACATCTTGATGGACGTGGTGCTGGCGCCCATTCCGTTGGCCACGTCGAGGTTGGTCAGCGGCACCTGCACCGGGCCGGGCGAATCACACGTCCCGGTGTGGATGTGGGCCGGGAAGCTCCCGCTCTCCGTGGCGCCCTGGACGCGCACGTCCACGATGGCGGAGTCGCCGACGGTGGTGAGGGACGCGTCGCCCGTCACGCCGGAGTTGTTCTTCGCGTCCAGGGTCACCCGCACGGGTGCCTGGTTGGCGGTGGCGTTGCTCTGTCCCATGGCCGGGGTCTGGAGCGTGTCCTGCGCCATTCCGCTGTTCTGCTCGTTGCCGCCCGAGCATGCCGCGAGCGGGGCTGCCACGAGGAGGACGGCGAGGAGTCGGTTGTACGTCGACTGCGTCAACATCTGCCTCTCCCTTTTGGAGTGGGATCTGGACATGAACGCGTGCCCGCTCTGGATGGCACACGGAACTCTCCGGCACTTCGCGGAGAGCATGCAAGACCCGGGCCCCGCCGTGAGGACCCTGGAGGGGTGGAGGGGCCTACAATAGATTCTGCGGCCCGGCGCTCCGGCGCCCGGCCTGCCCCGGCATCCCGTGATCCTCGAGGGACATCACACCCGCAGGAGCCCTGGTGAGCATCTGGAAGCGCAGGACGACCGTTCCCGTGGACGTGGGCGGCGTGACGGTGGGCGGCGGCGCCCCCGTCGTCGTCCAGTCCATGACCAACACCGACACCGCCGACGCGGCGTCGACCGCGGCGCAGGCGGCCGCGCTGGCCCGGGCGGGGAGCGAGCTGGTGCGGGTCACGGTGAACCACGACGCCGCGGCCGAAGCCGTTCCGGAGATCGTGGCGCGGCTGAGGGACCAGGGGGTGGACGTCCCCATCGTGGGCGACTTCCACTACAACGGCCACCTCCTCCTCACCCGGCACGAGGCGTGCGCCGAGGCCCTGACCAAGTACCGCATCAACCCGGGCAACGTGGGCACCAAGCACCGGGACGCGAACTTCACCGAGATCGTGAAGGTGGCGGTGGAGCACGAGAAGCCTGTGCGCATCGGCGTGAACTGGGGCTCCCTCGACCAGCGCCTCCTCACCGAGCTGATGGACGAGAACGCGGCCCTGGATGAGCCGAAAGAGGCCCAGGAGGTGCTCCTGGAGGCCATGGTGGAGAGCGGCGTGCGCTCCGCCGCCCTGGCCGAGGAAGTGGGGCTGGGCCACGACCGCATCATCATCAGCGCCAAGGTGTCCTCCGCGCCGGACCTGGTGCGGGTGTACCGCATGCTGGCCGAGCGCACCGACCACCCCCTCCACCTGGGGCTCACCGAGGCGGGGTTGGGCACGAAGGGGATCGTGGCCACCACCGCCGCCCTCTCGCCCCTCCTCATGGAGGGCATCGGCGACACCATCCGGGTGTCCCTGACGCCCAGCCCCGGCGGCGACCGGGCCGAGGAGGTCAGGGTCGCCCAGCAGATCCTCCAGAGCCTGGGCATCCGGAGCTTCGAGCCCCAGGTCACCTCGTGCCCCGGCTGCGGCCGCACCACCAGCACCTATTTCCAGGAGATGGCCCAGGACATCACGGGCTACATCCGGGAGAAGATGCCCGAGTGGCGGGAGCGCTACCCGGGCGTGGAGGAGCTGGACGTGGCCGTCATGGGGTGCGTGGTGAACGGCCCCGGCGAGTCCAAGCACGCCAACCTGGGCATCAGCCTGCCGGGCACCTTCGAGGAGCCCAAGGCCCCCGTGTACATGGACGGCGAGCACCTCACCACGCTCAAGGGCGAGGGGCTCGTGGAGGAGTTCAAGCGCATTCTGGACGACTACGTGGAGAAGCGCTACGGAGCGGGTGCAGCGACGAGCCGGGAGGCCGCGGGCGCCCGGAGCTGAAGGCCACGCCCGCCGCCGCTTCCCGACGGCGTCGGCGCGCTACCGCCCTCCCGCCGTGTCCCTGGGCAGAGGCGGCGGCGTCGGGATGTTCTCCGGCATGGCGCCGGGGTCGGGTCGGCTCCCACCCACCGTGTCCACGGCGGGCTCTCCGGTGTGGGGTGGCTCGGTATCCTCCGCGGGGTTGCCCCGGGCGGAGTCGGAGGGCGGCGCCACCGGCGGCCCGAACGCGCCCGTGTCGGGGGCCTCGGGGAAGCGGCCGGTGGGCCCGTAGGTGGGCGGCGCGGCCGAGGCCGGCGGCTCGTCCTGGAGCCGCATGTACTCCAGCACGGCCCGGAACGCCGGCTCGGTGAGCCCCACGTCGCGCATGGGGACGCGCCAGCGGAGGAGGAGGCGGTGGGCCGCCGAATCGGCCCGCAGGAGCGAATCCGGCTCCATCACCATCCCCCGGATCCACGGATAGGGCCGCCGCTTCGTCACGCCGTCCAGGGGCGGACCGACCTCGGGATTCGTCGCGCCGCTCCGGTGGCAGTTGGAGCAGTGGATCTTGTAGAGCTCCTGGCCCGCCATCGCCAGCGTGGTGTCCACGGGCGTGCCCCGGGCCGGGATGGGCCCGTGGGCGGAAGGGGGCAAGGGATCGGGGAGCGTCTGCACCTGCATCACCAGGAGGGCGCCCACCGCCACCACCACCACGACGGTCAGGGGCCCCCACAGGGGCACGGCGCGCCGGCGCTCCACGCCGCCGCCCGAGCGCTTCTGGACGGTCTCCTCTCGATTGGCCATACGCCGGCTCCGCGTGCAAGGGCCGCGCCGCCTGCCTCCAGGGCGGCTCCTTCAGTGCCCCCGGTCGTAGGAGCGCAGGTATGCCAGCAGCGCCCGCACGTCGGGGTCGTCGGCCCAGGCGTCGGCGTCCTGGACGCCGTGGGCCCTGAGGATGCCTCGGGCCACGCTGTCCGTCCGGAACATCGAGTCGGGGCGATCGACCAGGGCTCGCACCCAGCCCACGTCGTGGCGGAGGGCGGCCCGGGCCAGGTCCGGGCCCTCCCGGTCGCCGCCCCCGATGGTGTGGCAGCGGGCGCAGCGCTCCCGGAAGACCCCAGCGCCGGCGTCGGCGGCGGCCGCGGCCGCCTGGTCCTCGGCCGACAGGGTGGGTAGCGCCGTCCCCACCGGGAGCGCCCGGGCACCGGACGCTTTCGGGGCGTCGGCGCCTCCCGTGGCCGGCTCCGGCGGGGCGGGTTGGACGCCCGGACCCGCCGAGCCCACCAGCCAGCCGACCCCGAGGGCCACCGCCGCCAGCCCCACGACCGCGACGCCCACCGCCGCCGGGTGGAGCCCGTCCCGGGCGCGGGGGCGGGGCGTCCCGGGGGGGCGGGGCCGGCGGCTCACGACGCCGTGCCGTCGGCCGGGAGGGTCCTCATGTACTCCACCACCGCCCTGAGCTCCCGGTCGGTGAGCCCGGTGTCGCGCATGGCCGTGCCGTACTCGGCGAAGAGGGCCCGGGCCAGGGGGTCGACCCGCAGCATCGAGTCCGGCTCCTGGACCATGCCCCGCACCCACGCCGTGTCCCTGCGCAGGAGCACCCCCACCAGGTCGGGGCCGGCCGCGCGGCCGCCGGCCGCCGGGTGGCACGCGGCGCACGTGCGGCCGTAGAGGCGCGCGCCGGCGTCGGCGAGCGCGGTGTCCACGGGGGCGCCCGGGGCGGGCCAGGGCGACGCCGCCGAAGGGGGCAGAGGGGGGCCCGCCAGCCGCACGGCCGCCACCACCACCGTGGCGCCCGCGAGCAGGATCGCGAGCCCCACGCCCAGGATCACCAGGCGGCCGGAGACGAGGGAGGGGTCGTGAGGGGGGTCGGTCACGGGCGCGGGGGTGGGGGCACGACGTGAAGCCCCAAGGTAATGCGGCTCTGGGGGGGCGCCCACGTCCCCTTATGCGGTCGAAGGCCGCATCGATAGTACGAATGCTTTCGTAGCACGACGGGCGGACGTAGCTTGGCGATATGCATCCTCGCCTGGCACTCCGTATCGCCGCCCCGTTCCTCGCCCTGTCCACGTCCGTCTGCGGATCCGGGCCGAGAGAGCCCGCTTTCACGGTCGTCGACAGCGCCGGCATCCGGGTGGTGGAGAATGATCGTGCTGTGGGGGGGCCCGACCGACGGTCGGAGCTCTTCTGGTATCAGTGGGCCAGGACGCGGCCACCGCCTTTGGCACCGTGGCCGACGCTGCCCTCTTCCAGGACGGGACCCTGGCTGTGCTGGACAGCCAGGCGCGTCACGTGGCGTTGTTTGCCCCCGACGGGTCCGCCGCGGGTGTCCTGAGCGGTCCCGGCGAGGGTCCCGGAGAGATCAGGCGGGCCTTCCGGGTGGGGACCACATCCCGGGGAGAGCTCTGGGTATGGGACAACCTCGCCTCGGCCGTGAGCGTGTTCACGCGCTCCGGTGACCTCGTCCGCACGATCCACGTGACGGGGGCGGACCACGACGGACGGGCCGTCGATGCGGTCCTGGTGGGAGATTCGATGCTGGCGGTGACCATCTCCCTGGGGCGCCAGCAGGCCCGGCCGGCCCCGGCCGGCAAGCCTGTCCTGTTCGAATATCCCGGCGAGGTCGTCCTCCGGTTTCTCGCCGGGGCTGGATCCACGACGCTCGCAGCCGGCGTGGCGTCCACCGGGGTGGGACTGCCGGGCGGGATCATGGCAGCACCCGTGTTCTCCCCCCGGCTCAGGGTCGAGCCCGGTGAGGACGCGGTGGTGGTGGGGTCGAGCGACGGCTTCTGGATCCGTCGCTTCGACCTCGGGGGGCGTCTGAGGCAAGAGATCCTGGCACCGGGCCGGGTGGCTGCCGTTGCCCCGGACGAGCTCGACTCGCTTCGCGACGACTACCTCCGGGAGCGCCGTGACGACCCGGAGATGGCGGCCGGCCCGGACTTCCTCCCCCTGTTCGAGCGCGACGTCCAGCCGGAGCATCGGCCCGGGTTCGGCCGCATGGTGGTGGGGCCGAGGGGATGGGTGTGGGTCGGGGATTATGTCCCTCGAGGGTCCGTGCCGCCCCGGTGGACGGCCTTCGCCCCTGACGGACACCTCGTGGGAACGGTGGCCGGGCTCCTCCCCGGGGCGGAGCCTCTCTGGCTGGGAGATTCGACGGTGGTGCTCCGCGTGACGGGCGCTCTCGGCGTGGAGCACGTCGAGGTGCGCACCCTGGGGTGGACGGAAGGGCCCCGATGATGCGGTCGTGGGCGCGTATGGGCCGAGGTGTACCCCCTTCCGGGCGCCGCGACCGTGACCTGGGATGTCCTGGCCCCGAAGGGGTGGGCGGCGACGCTGGAAGTGGACGCCCGCTTCCACCTGATGGCGGTGCAGGGAGAGAGGGCGCTGGGGGTGTGGCGTGACGAGCTGGGGGTCGAGTCCATTCGCGTCTACGCCGTGGCGCCTAAGTTGCGCGAGCCCGCCGCCCGTGGTACCCCATAGAGGGATCCATTATCCCACGTCTTCGCCCATCACAGACTCGTTCAGGGTGGACCTTCTCCGATCCTCGCTGACGCGCAACCTATTCTAGGAAGGAGGAGCATGAGCCGCGCGGTCCTTCCCCCCGTCTGCGGCGCCTTTCTCCTGGCGGCGTGCCCCGGCTCCAGCCCGCCCGTGGGTTTCGCCCATGGCGTTTGACTCCGCCAGGGTGACCATCCACGGCGCGGCCGACACGGCGTCCCTGCTCGTGGAGGTGGCCGTGACGGAGGAGCAGAAGGCCTACGGCCTCTCCCGGAGGCCGTCCCTCGACCCGGGGTCGGGGATGCTCTTCCGCTTCGACGCCGTCCAACCCGACACTACCGCGTTCTGGATGTGGGAGACGCGCATGCCCCTGGACGTCGCCTTCATCGACACGACGGGGGTGATCCGCCGGGTCGTCGCCATGGAGCCGTGCGCCGACGCCGTCTACATGGCCGACTGCGACCCTTACCGTGCCGGCGTGGCCTACGGCTCGGCGCTGGAGGCGAACCGGGGCTGGTTCCGGCGGCACGGGGTGGGGGTGGGGGACACGGTGGTGGTGACGCTCCGGAGCGGGAGCGGGGAAAGGTGAGGGGGTGGAGGGGCCGTCGTCTCCTGGCAGGGCTCACCGTGTTGGCCGCCGCCTCCGGGTTCGGGGCGTGCGCCGGTGACGCCCCGGCCGGCGGCGCCGCGCGCTCTGTCCACCTCGACGGCGCCATCGACACCCTGCTCTCCACCGCGTCGGGGCTGCTGAGCTCCCCGACGGACCTGGCGGTGGGCGATGACGGCACCGTGTACGTCCTCGACGGTCAGGCGGCGAGCGTCGTGACGGTGGGGGCCGACGGGACCCCCCGGGGAAGCTTCGGCTCGGGCGGGCAGGGTCCGGGGGAGTTCGAGCGCCCGGCGGGGCTCTTCGTCGCCGGCGACACGGTGGGGGTGGTCGACCTGGGGAACGGGCGCCTCCAGCTCCTGGACCGGACCGGCGCCTTCCTTGCCGAGCGGCGCCTTCCGTCGAGCCAGTTCCCGGCCACCGCCGGTCCCGCCGGCTTCCTCCAGCCCAGCTACGGCTTCGACACGGTGCTGGTGGTCGTCCACGATCGCGCCGGTGCACGGCTGGCCGGCCTGGGACGGCCGGTGGGCGAGCCCCTGCAGGGGGTCAGCCTGTCGCGCATCAAGGCGGACGTCCGGGACGGCAAGGTGCCGGACCTGTTCCTGGACGCGGTCCGGGGCGTCTACGGCGGCGACGGCGCCATCTGGCTGTGGGGGGCGGGCCGGACGACGCTGGAGCGTTACTCGGCCGCCGGACAGCTTCTGACCACGGTCGAGCTCAACGAGCCCGGCCTCCCCGCGCTGCTGGAGGACTTCCAGGAGAAGAATGCCTCCGCCGGTCCCATGGAGATGTTCCCGCTCCGCTACCTCCTGGACGCCCGGGCCGTGGGGACGGATCTGTGGGTTCTCCTGGGGCCGTCCCTGGACGGGCCCGTGGCGATCCGTGTGGTCCGCCCGGACGGGACCATGGGTCCCCGCCTGGAGGTGCCCGGGGTGGTGGGCGCGGAGCGGTTCGCGGTGGACGCTTCCCGGGGCCGCCTCTACCTGGCGGTGCCGTCGTCGGCGGAGCTGCTGCGGGTCGATCTGGGCCCCGCCTGGAGGAAGGGGTCCTTGTGAGGAGGGCCGTTGGACGGACACCCTGGAGGTAGAGCACGTCGGGCTTTGGAGATCACCTCTCCGCCGGCGCCTGCTCCGCCTCCTCCCGCGCACCGCCGCACTGAACAGCCAGCGGCCCCCGTCGGCCCTACATCGCCGCCATCCGCTTCACCACGTCCGTCAGCGCCCGCACGCGGGCCGTGTCGCTCGCACCCCGGGCGTCCCGGTCGAGCGCCGCGGCGAGGGAGGTGAGGGCCTTCGCCCGGCCCGCGCCCTGCATCCCCTCGGCGCTCGTCAGGGCGCTCCGTATCGCGGAGATGCGGGCCGCCGGCAACCCGTTGTCCCGCGCGAGCTGATCGACGTACGCCCGGGCGACGGGGAACGCGGCGGGCCATTCGAGCTTCGGCTGGCTCTGGGGGTTCAGGACGTCGAAGTGGACCAGCTTGGCGGCGTCGATCTCGTTCTGCGTCAGGTCGGGGGTGGGGGTCAGCTCGAACACGTCGAAGCCCCGGGCGATCTCCGAGCCGTAGATGTAGCCGTTGTAGTAGTAGCCGGCCCAATAGCCGCCCAGGACGAGCTTGCTGGCGTCGATGGGCCCCCGGTCGAAGTAGGCGATCTCCCGGGGGTGGTCGGGGTCGGTCCAGTCGAAGACGGATATGCCGCCCTGGTACCACCCCTGGACCATGATCGTGCGTCCGGGGACGGGCACCAGCCCGCCGTTGTGGGCGACGCAGTTCTCCTCGGGCGTCTGGGCCGCCGGCATCTTGAAGTACCCGGCCTGGACCAGGGAGCTGCCCCGCACCTTGAAGATCGCGTCGGCGCCCCAGTCGATGGGGTCCGTGGCCCGGCACTTGGCCTGGGTGCCGCCGCCCCACTCGTCCGTGTAGAGCAGCGCCGAGGCGTCGTTGCTGAAGGTGGCCGAGTGCCAGAAGGAGAAGTTCGAGTCGGCCACCGCCTCCAGGCGCACCGGGTGCTCCGGGTCCTTGATGTTCAGGAGCAGTCCGTACCCGGAGCAGGCGCCGGCGGCGAGGCCAGCCGCCGGGTAGACCGTGATGTCGTGGCACTGGGACGGACCCTGGTCGCCCCCGCCGCCGCCGAACGGGAGCCGGTTGACCCCCAGCGTGCGGAGCGTGTCCTGCACCGCCGCGGCCAGGGCGCTGTCCCCCCGGTTCACCAGGACCCTGCCCACCAGCTCCAGGACCCGGGCCGTGTCGGCGGCCGTGGCCGTGGAGGGCACCTCGAGGCGGGGCAGGTAGCGGCGCGCCTGCCTCGCCAGCGCCCCGTTGGCCGTGTCGGCGTACGCCATGCCGTGCTCGGGCGGCGCCGTGAGGTCGTTGAAGATCCTGGGCGAGCTGACGATGGCGGCCCGCTCCGGGTGGTCGACGGGCACCTTGATGACCTCGATGCGGAAGAGCGCCGTGTTCGGGTCGGTGATGGCGCCGCTCTCGCAGCCGGCCATCTCCTGGTCCGAGCGCACGCGGGCGAGCCCGGAGACGTACACGTACACGACGTTCGCGTCCCCGGGGTCCGGCACCAGGGTGTGGGTGTGCGACCCGCGGCACGTCTGCACGTCGGCCACCTGCCGGGGGTGGTGGGGGTCGGAGACGTCGAAGATGCGGATGCCGAGCATGCGATCCTTGCTCACCGTCTCGTCGATGCCCTGCGTGCCGCAGTCCAGCCGGCTCCCCGTGTTCTCCGCCGACACGAAGAGCAGGTTCCTGTAGACGGACACGTCCCCCTGCTCGGTGAAGCACACGTCGGTGTCGGCGAGCGTCGGGTGGGTGGGGTCGCTCACGTCCCAGACCTGGATGCCGCTGAAGTTGCCCTGGTAGGCGTAGTTGCCCCCGAACGCCAGGTCGGAGTTGGCGTACGTGAGCCCGCCGGGATCGTCGGGGTGGAAGACGGCCGGCTTGTCCCGGTGGGCCACGAGCCGCATCCCCCGGTCGGCGACCCCCGCGTCCCGCAGGCCGGCGGACAGGCCGGCCCGGGGATCGGTCGTGCTGGACTGGGCGGCGAGCCCGCTGGCGAGGAGCGGCAGGAGGGCCAGGGAGGCGAGGACGAGGCGGACGCCGCGCAAGACGGAGCGGCGGCGGAGGCGGACGGGAGAGGTCATCGTTCGTGGCCCGGGTTCATGGCGTTCAACAAGGTCTCCATGCGCGTGATCTGGGCGCGCTGGCTGGCGTCGATATCGGTGGCGAAGACAGAGATCTCCGGCTGCTGTCCGGCCCCCGGCTTCGCGAACAGGTCCTGGACCATGTCCAGGGCGCCCTGGTGGTGCTTGATCATCCCCACCAGGTAGAGGCTGTCGAAGCGCTCGCCCCTCGCCGCGTCCAGCACGCGCATCTCGTGGGGCGAGAGCATCCCGGACATCATCATCGGGTGGGGCCCCATGTCCATCCCGGGCATATGGAGCGGGCTCGTGTCGACCACCTGGCCCGTGTCGCCCCGCATCATGTGGAGCGGGTCGGGCGCCGGCAGCCCACGGTCCGTGAGCCAGCGCTGCATGAGGGCGATCTCGTCCTCCTGGGAGAGGGCGATGCGCCGGGTGAGGAGCTGGACCGCCGCGCTCGCGTCGTGGGTCGGGGCCCAATTGGACATCACCACGGCCTGGGCGTGGTGGATGATCATCCCCTGCATGAAGTCGGCGTCGGCGGGGGTGTAATCCTTGGACGTGTCCTGGGCGGCGAGGCGGGCAGGGGCGGCCCAGCCCACCGCCGTCACGAGGGCCGCCGTGAACGCCACGAGCCGCGGCCGCGTCGGGCGCCGGGAGGGGTGCGTTCGGTCCATGGAATGCCGGTAACCTGTCAGAGCAAGCAGAAGAGCGATCGCCCGGGCAACATGGGAAGAGGGGGCGGGATCCGCCAGAACGAGGGGGAGGCTCGAGCTCAGTCGGGGTGCCGGGCCCCCTGCAGCGTCCAGATGAAGAGGACGCCGCCCTCGCTGGCCCCCCTGCTGTCGGTGCCGAAGCGGGCCCCCGCCTCGGAGCTCCGGAGGAAAGCCATGGCGGCCACGTTGTCGGGGTTCAGGTTGGCCAGGCTCCGGCCGTCGGAGGGGATGCCGTCGATGACGACCTTGGCGCAGATGATCTTCGGGAGCCCGTCGAAGGCGATGGACTGGGAGCGGCCCGAGTAGACGCAGAGCCTCCCGTCCTCAGCCCGCATCCAGCCCACGTTGGGAAGGTGCTGCCGCTCCAGCAGCTCGGCGGCGTTGGTGGCGCCGGGGAGCGCGGCCCGGATCTTCTCGTACCCGATGAAGCGCCTGCCGATCTCCTCGGGCCGCACCCCCACCGCCATGAGCGTCTTCCTGACCTCGGCCTGCACCGACACGAGCAGGGGGGCCAGGTTCACGACCCCCATCTCCCCCGTCTCCGGCGGCGCCGGCAGGTCCGGCACCCGGAGCCCGTCCCGGGCGCTCACGCGTACCGGCTCGCCGGCGGGGGCGTCGGCCTCGGCCACCCGCACCGTGCGGAGGCTCGCCACCGCGTCGTTCGGGACGCCGCATGCGATCCACAGGCCCCCCGGACCCACGGGCACGCGGGCGGTGTCCGCGGAGGCGGACAGGGCCTCGGCGCCCGGGGCGACTGGCGTCCGCCAGGACAGGTCCACCGCCACGTCGGCGGCCCTTGCGCCCAGCGGGACCCCGGCTCGTCCCCACATCACGTCGCCGGCGCGGGCCGCGGACGCGTCGCCGCACCTCTCCGGGAGCAGGAGGCGGAGGGGTGGCAGCACCGGATCAACCCGCAGCACCCGCTCGCGGGTTGCCTCGATGCGGAGCGTCGCCGGCGGCAGGTCGAGGGAGTCCATGGCCGGCGATGCGTACTGGAGCAGGTACGTCCCCTCGGGGACGCCCTCCAGCCTCCACGACCCGTCCGGGCCCGCGGTCGCGCGGCGGGAGGTGCCCCGTAGGGTCACCCGCGTGCCCGGGGCGGGGGCGCCTCCCGGACGCCGCACCACCCCCCGCACTGTGGTCCCCTGGGCGGCGGCCAGCGCCAGGTCTCCCGACGCCCGCATGGCCACCACCCGCCCCCCCTCCTCCTCCACGGCCGCCACCTCGTAGCGGCGCTCGCTGAGCGCCGTGAGGCTGCTCCGGAACGACACCCGCCGCACCACCGGCATGCGGATGCGCCAGCTCCGGACGATCCACGGCCCGTCGGCGACCCGCTCGAACGTGACCCGCCCGCCCACCACGTCGGTGTCGAGCTCCCAGGGCAGGTCTGTGTAGCGGAAGTCGAGGCGCCGGGGCTGGAGGTCGTCGCCGTCGATCCAGAGCGTGCCCTCGATGTCGGCGTGGGCGGGATCCCGGGGTCGGAAGCGGATGCCCACCCACCCCTCGTCGCCGTCGGAGGGCAGATCGAGGGTCACGCCGAAGCAGTGGGTGTCCTGGAAGGACCGGGAGAGGAGGACGTGGGCGTCGGGGGCGTAGTAGGCGTAGCCGCCGGCGGTGTCCTCCTGGACGTACCCGTCCCGGGCCAGGGCGGCCGGCGCGAGGCTCTTGAACGGGCTCGCCGACTGGAACGCGGAGCGCCGCTCCCGCTCCTCCTCCCGCTGCACCTGGAGGCCGTCAGGGTCGAGGCGCCGTCGCCAGTGCTCCAGCCTCGTCTCATAGAGGTCCTCGTCCTGCACGAGCGCCACCACCTGGAACGCCTTGCCCACCTCGTCCCACAGGCCGGCCACCTTCACCGCGACGTCCCGGGGCACGGAGCAGCCCTTGTCGACGCTGGCCACCAGGCCTTCCAGCTCGATGGGCCGGAGGGTCGCGTGGAGCTCCACGTCGGCCGTGGCTCCCAGCCGGGCGTTCACGGGAGCCGTGGCGGGGGCGTAGCCCACGAAATCGGCGCGCACGGTGTAGCGCCCCGGCGCCGGCGCCGTGAGGAGGAAGCGGCCGTCGGCGCCGCTCACCGTGGAGGCGACCACCGAGGAGTCGCGGAGGAGGACCACGTAGCCGCCGGCGAGGGCGGTGCCGGCGGGGTCTTCCAGGAGGTGACCGGTGACCTGCTGGGCGGCGGCCGGGGCGGGAGTGCAGCCGAGGGCGAGGGAGAGGGACGCGACGAAGAGGAGGCTCGTGCGCGCCGTCGGTTGCAGCATGCCGCGGCCTCCTGGCGGAGGAAAGTCGAGAGGGCGACGGCCCGTTTCGCAGGGTAGGCACTACCCCGGAGGAGGGCAAACCGCCCCGGGCGCCAGAATGCCGATGACGACGACGGGCCGCACCCCCAAAGGAGGAGGTGGCGGCCATGGAGGGGGAGGGAGGGCGGTAGGCGGGAAACGGCCCGGGGTGACGTCGGCATACGAAGTCGTTCGTATCTCCGATCGCCGCCCTAGGATGGGGAGGGTCGCTCGCGTCCCGACCACGCATTGCCCAGCCCCCGCGCCTATCCTATGGTAGCGAGGCTCGCCCGGATCTCCGCCCACCCTCCCTTCCGGCAGGCGGCCCGCGCATGACGTTCTCACGCCGCACGCTGAGCCTGGTCTCCATCGTCCTCCTCCTGGCGGTGCTGGGTGCCGGCGTCTGGTGGCGCCTGGCCGGCACCAAGGACGGCTCGGGCCCCGCCGAAGCCCAGGCCTCGGAGGCCGACTCCCTGGGGGTCTCGGTCCCCTCGGCCGATGCCTTCTCCGCCGACATGCCCCAGCCCGTGAAGGGCGCGAAGGTCGTTCGGGACACGTTGTGGATCTCGGTGACGGCGTCGGGGCAGGCGAAAGCCCGGCGGAGAGCCACGCTCCAGGCCCAGGTGGCGGGCGTGGTGCGGGCGGTGGGGGTGCGGGAGAACCAGCCGGTAGCGGAGGGTCAGCCCCTCGTCCAGATCGACACGACGGAGTACGCCCTGCAGGCGGCCAAGGCCGAGAGCGACCTGAGGAACGCCCAGGCCCAGTACCAGCAGAAGATCCTCTTCGACGACGACATCCAGGACGCGCAGGTGCGGGCCCAGCGGGAGAAGATCGCCCGTGCCTCCAGCGGGCTGGACCAGGCCGAGGTGGCCCACCGCATCGCCCTCATGCAGCTCGCCCGCACCCGGGTGGAGGCGCCCTTCCCGGGGCGGGTCGCCGACCTGAAGGTGGTGCGGGGGCAGCAGGTGGCCGCGGGAACCGACCTCCTCACCGTGGTGGGGCTCGATCCCATCGAGGTGGAGCTCCAGGTGCTGGAGGCGGGACTGACGTCGCTGGCCGAGGGGCGGCGGGCCGCGGTGCGCTTCTCCGCGTTCCCGGGGGAGACGTTCGAGGGCACCATCGAGAGCATCAACCCGGTGGTGGACCCCTCCAGCGGCACGGGGCGCGTCACGGTGCTGCTGCCCAACCACGACGGCCGCATCAAGCCCGGGATGTACGCCGAGGCGTCGCTCGACGCCGTGAGCCTCCCCGACCGGCTGCTGGTGCCCCGGGCCGCCATCCTCGAGCGGGGCGACGACCGCTCCCGCACCATGCTCTTCGTCTACGAGGAGGACGCCAAGGGCGTGGGCCGCGCCAAGTGGCGCTACGTCACCACCGGCCGCTCCAACGACAGCCTGGTGGAGATCGTCCCCTCGGACGAGGGCACCGTGGAGCCCGGCGAGATCGTCCTCGTGGACGGGCACCACTACCTGGCCCACGACACCCCGGTGCGGCTGGTGGACGACGTGGCGGCGGCGGGAGGGAGGCCGGGGTCGTGAGGGGGGCGGCGGTGGTCCTCGCTGCGGCGGCCCTCGCCGTGGCGGCCTTCCTGGCGGCCGCGCCCGCCCCCCTCGCCGCCCAGCAGGGCGACACCCTCCGCCTCACCCTTGACGAGGCCCTGTCCCGGGCGGTGGCGTCCAACCCGGCCTACCGGCAGGCCACGAACGACCTGGACCTGAACCGCGTCGAGGCCGCAGGCGACGTGGGCGTCGCAGATCCTGCCCCAGCGTGAGCCTGAACCTCCTGAACACCGCCTACTACGGGTCCCTCCAGCGGGTCGCCACCGACAACTACGGCAACCCCATCGCCAACCCCAACGACCGAGTTCACCTACTCTCCGCGCACCACCCAGGGGCTCGGGCTCAGCTGGACGCTGCAGGGCCGCTCCCTCTTCAACCGCCTCGACGCCCACGAGGCCCAGGTGGGGGAGCGGGAGGCGGGTGCGCGGGCGGCGCTGGAGAGCTCCGGGTCGACGTGCGGCGGCGCTTCTACGACGCCATGAAGCAGGAGGCGCTCCTGGACGTGGAGCGGGCGCTCATCCAGTCGCGCCAGGCCGACCAGGAGCTGGCCGAGCGGCTCTTCTCCCTGGCGGCCAACAGCCGGGTGGACGTGCTGAACGCCCAGCTCGGGGTGGAGCAGCAGCGCCTGGCCGTGCGCCAGCAGGAGCGGGCCCGGGCCCAGGCGCTCCTCGCCCTCCGGACCGCGATCGGGGAGCCGGACCTCCCTCCCGTGGCTCCCGGCCGCCGACGACGCGGCGCTTCCGGTGTTCGACCCGGCGGGGCTCGACGCCGAGGCGCTGGTGGCAGCGGGCGGTGGAGCGGAGCCCCGCCGTGACGTCGGCCGCTGCCGCGGTCCAGAGCTGCGGACGCGGCGCTCGCCCAGGCCCGGGAGAGCGTGGTGGCCCCGCCTCACGGCCAACTTCAACGTGGGCCGCCAGGTGCAGAGCGAGCAGGACGTCGGCGCTCTTCGACCTCGGCGGCTTCGGCGACGCCCTCTACAGCACCTTCCAGGTCGGGCTGAGCCTCCCCTTCTTCCAGCAGCCCTTCGAGAACCGGGCCTCCATCGCCCGGGCGTCCGTGGCGCGCGACAACCAGCGACGAGGCGCTCCGGGCCGCCCGCCTCCAGGCCGAGGACGCGGCGCGCTCGGCGTTGGTGGACCTCCAGGGCCGCTGGGAGACGCTGGCCATCGCCCGACGCGCCCTGGACATCGCCCAGCAGGCGCTGGCGATGGCCCGGGAGGAGTACAAGCTGGGCACCCGCACCTTCGAGCAGCTCCAGCAGGACATCGCACAGGAGGCTACCGCCCGCCGGGACGTGGTGAACGCCCGCTACGGCTTCGTGGGCGCGCTGGTGACGCTGGAGGAGGCGGTGGGAGGTGAGGTGGCGCCGGCGGATGGGGGCGGGGGCGGAGCGTCCCCATCCGGCGGAGGCGCCTGAGCCGTGTCCATCCCCCGGGGGTCCGCGCGCCGGCCGGTGGCGGTGGCCATGCTCTTCCTGGCCGTCATCCTCCTGGGCGCCATCTCGTACGCGCGCCTGCCCATCGACCTGCTGCCGAACGTCAGCTACCCGCGCCTGGTGATCTACACGTCGTACCCGGACGTGGCGCCGGCGGAGGTGGAGCGGGTGGTGACGGAGCGGGTGGAGTCGGAGGCGGCGGCGGTGCCGGGGGTGGAGAAGGTGACGTCGGTGTCACGGGAGGGGGTGAGCCTGGTGACGCTCCGCTTCACGTGGGGCACCGACATGGACTTCGCCATGCTCGGCGTGCGGGAGAAGATGGACAACCTGCGGGACGCCCTCCCCGAGACGGCGACCCGCCCCACCATCCTGCGCGTGGACCCGGGCGCCGAGCCGGTGATGGCGCTGTCCGTCGCGGGCGGCGGCGACCTGTGGCAGACCAAGGAGCTGGCGGAGACGGTGTTCCGTCGCCGGCTGGAGCAGCTCGACGGGGTGGCGCGCGCCGCGGTGACCGGGGGCCTCGACCGGGAGATCCAGGTGGAGGTGGAGCCGGAGCGGCTCCGGGCCTACGGGCTCACCCTCCAGGACGTGTCCTCCGCCCTCGGCCGGGCCAACGTGAGCGCGCCGGGCGGCACCATCCTCCAGGGGCGCTACCGCTACCCGCTGCGCACGCTGGGCGAGTTCACGTCGGTGGACCAGATCGGCGACGTGGTGGTGGGGCGGAGGGGCGCCGCCGCCGGGGGCGCCGGGGCGTTCCCGGGCGTGGCGGCCGGCGGTGCGGCCATCGACTCGGCGGGCGCCGGGGGCGTGGTGCGCCTGCGGGACGTGGGGCGGGTCGTCGACGGCTTCGCCGAGCGCGTATCCGAAGCGCGCATGGACGGCGCCGAGGCGGTGGGCATCCTGGTGTTCAAGGAGAGCGGCGCCAACACGGTGGCGGTGGCGCGCACGGTGAGGACCGCCCTGGACCAGCTCCGGGCCGAGTACCCGGCCGTGACGGTGCGGGTGGCGTCCAGCCAGGCGGGCTTCATCGCCGACGCCATCAGCAACGTAGTGCAGGCGCTGGTGCTGGGGGGGCTGCTGGCGTTCCTGGTGCTCTTCCTGTTCCTCAGGGACGCGCGCTACCCGGTGGCGGTGGCGGCGGCCATCCCCATCTCCGTGGTGGGGACGTTCGCCCTCATGGACGCCGCCGGGGTGTCGCTGAACATCATGAGCCTGGGCGGCCTCGCCCTGGGCGTGGGCATGCTGGTGGACAACTCCATCGTGGTGCTGGAGAACGTCTTCCGGCACCGGGAGGCGGGGGTGCCGCCCCTGGAGGCGGCGGCCCGCGGCGCCGAGGAGGTGCAGGGGGCCATCACCGCGTCCACGCTCACCACCATCAGCGTGTTCGGGCCCATCGTGTACGTGAAGGGGGTTGCCGGCGAGCTGTTCGGCGACCTGTCCCTGGCGGTGACGTTCTCGCTGCTGGCGTCGCTGCTGGTGGCGCTCACGCTGCTGCCGGCGCTGGCGGCGAGGTTCGGGCGGAAGGACGAGGAGGGGAGGGCGCGGGCGGGGGGCGCGGCCGCGGCGGGCGTCGTCGAAGAGCCGGGGGCCGGCGTTTCAGCTGAAACGTCGTCGGCCATGGGAGGCGTTTCAGCTGAAACGCCCCGGCCCCCCGAGGTGTCCCCGCCGGGACGCTTCCGCCGCCTCCGGGCCGCCGGGCGCTTCGCCCGCCGCGGCGCCGACACCTCCCGCCGCTGGGCCCTCGCGGCGCTCCGCGTCCCCCTCCGCGGCGCCCGCGTGGCCGGCGTCCTGGGGCGGGACCTGGTCGCCTTCTGGGGCGGCGGCCTCGCCGCGGCGACGCGCCGGGCGTTCGGTCCCGTCGCTGCGCGCCTTCGACCGCGCCTACGACCGCTTCGCCACGCGCTACCACGCCACCCTGGAGTGGTCCCTCGACCACCGGGGCACGGTGCTGGGGCTGTCGGGTGCCGCGTTGGTGGCGGCGCTGCTCGTGGCGGCGGCGCTTCCCCGGGACCTCCTCCCCCGGGTGGACCAGGGCGCGTTCACCGTGCGCCTGGAGATGCCCCAGGGAACGGGGCTCGAGGCCACCGCCGACGCCACCCACGCGCTGGAGGACGCGCTCCTCAAGGACCCGGACGTGGCGGCGGTCTTCAGCCGCGTCGGCCGGGACGTCCAGGCCTTCGCGGGCGACGATGCCGCGACGGGGCTCAACACCGCCAGCCTGGACGTGCAGGTGGCGGACGGGCGCGCCACGGACGCGGTGGTGCGCCGGCTGCGGCCGTCGCTGACGGCGCCCCCGGGGGCCACCCTCTCGGTGGAGGAGGGGGGCGCCACCGCCCTGGGCGAGGTGCTGGGGGAGAGCGAGGCCGACGTGGCGGTGCGGGTGCGGAGCGAGGACCTGGACGCCGCCCGGGCCCGGGCCGACACGGTGGCGGCGCGCCTGGCGGGGCTGGACCGCCTGGCCAACGTGCGCGTGGGGAGCGCGGCGGGCACGCCCCAGCTCCGGGTGGAGGTGCTCCGGGACCGGGCGGCGGCGTACGGCGTGGCGCCCCTGGACGTGGCCGAGGCGGTGGACCGGGCCATCCGGGGCGACGTGGCCACCCAGTTCGTGGACTTCGACCGCAAGATCGCCGTGATGGTGCGCTACCCCGACGACGTGCGCCGCTCCCTGGCCGCCCTGGACGCCATGCGCGTGGGCGGCGTGCCGCTGCGCGAGCTGGTGAAGGTGGAGCAGGCGGACGCGCCCACCGAGGTGCGCCGGGAGGACCAGGGGCGCGTGATCCCGGTCTACGCCGACGTGGCCCGGGGCGGCCTCGACGACGCCGTCGCCTCGGTGCGGGCGGCGCTGGCCGGCCTGCCCCAGGAGCGGGGGCTCCGCATGGACGTGGGGGGCGAGAACGAGTCCATGCGGAAGTCGTTCCGCGACCTGGCGTTCGCGTTCGGGCTGGCCATGGTGCTGGTCTACATGATCCTGGCGGCCCAGTTCGAGTCGTTCGTCCACCCGTTCACGATCCTCACCGCCGTGCCCCTGTCGCTGGTGGGGGCGGTGGCGGCGCTGGCGCTCACCGGCGAGGGGCTCAGCACCATGAGCCTCATCGGCGTGGTCATCCTGGTGGGCATCGTGGTGAACGACGCCATCGTGAAGGTGGACTTCATCCGCCAGGCGAGGGAGGCGGGGACGCCGCTGCGGGAGGCCATCCTGGAGGCGGGGCGGGCGCGTCTCCGGCCCATCCTCATGACCACGGTCACCACGGTCCTGGGGCTGCTGCCCATGGCGCTGGGGCTGGGCGCGGGCGCGGACCTGCGGGCGCCGCTGGCCGTCACCGTCATCGGCGGGCTCAGCGTGGCCACGCTCCTCACGCTGGTGGTGGTGCCGGTGGTGTACGCGGTGGTGGAGGACGCGCGGGTGCGGCTCTTCGGGGCGCGGCGGCGTCCCCGACCGCCCCGGCGCCCTCCGCCTCCGGGGCCCCGCCGGCCGGCACGGACGCCCCCGGCGCCCTCCCCGCCACCGGCGACTGAGGGCCCCGCCCGTGATCCGCCTCGCCATCCGCCGCCCCGTGGCCGTGGCCATGGCGTACGGCGCCGTGGCGGCGCTGGGGGCGTTCGCGTGGCGGAACATCCCCCTGGAGCTCCTCCCCGACACGGAGCTGCCCCGCCTCACCGTGACGGCGCTCGTGGCCGGGGGCGTCACCCGAGACCGTCGAGGCGTTCCTCACCGCCCCGCTGGAGGCAGCGGTGGAGCAGGTACGGGGGGTCGCGAAGGTCACGTCCGACTCGTTCGACCAGCAGGGGTTGGGCGAAGCCCAGGTCCAGGTGGAGTTCACCCGGGACACGGACATGGACTTCGCCCGCCTGGACCTGTCCGAGCGGCTGTCCACGCTGGAGGAGACGCTCCCCCAGGGGGTGCGCGGCGTCACGGTGAACCCGTACGTGCCCGAGGAGCTCCAGGACCAGTCCAAGCCGTTCCTCACCTACCAGCTCTCCGGGCCGTACACGCTGGAGGCGCTCCGGGCCCACCTGGACGACGTGGTGAAGCCCGCGCTGGCGGAGCTGGACGGGGTGGGGGTGGTGCGGGTGTACGGCGGGCGGCGCCGGCGGCTGGAGGTGCGGCTGGACCCGGAGCGCATCCGCGCCCTGGACCTGACCCCCGACTTCGTGGGGCAGGCGATCCGGGAGCTGGACCTGGTGCGGGAGGCCGGCTCGGTGCAGGAGGGCGGGCGGGAGCTGGCCGTGACGGTGGTGAACCGCCCCGCCACCGCCGCCGACGTGGCGGGCGCGGTGATCGCCACCCGCCGGGGCGCCCCGGTGCGCGTGGGCGACGTGGCCACCGTCCACGACACGTTCGAGGAGCCCCAGCTCCTCCAGAGGATCGACGGCGAGCCCGCGGTGTCGTTCGAGGTGGTGAAGGAGGCGGGCACCAACACCGTGCGCGTCGCCGACGGGGTGAAGGCGCGCATGGCCGAGCTCGAGCGGACGCTCCCCTACGGCGCCCGCTTCGTGCTCGTGAACGACGAGAGCGCCGACATCCGCCGCCAGCTCTCGGACCTGCGCACCCGGGCGCTGGTGGCGGCGCTGGTCATCTTCCTGGTGCTGCTGGCGTTCCTGCGCTCGTTCCGCTCGGCGGGGCTGGTGTTCGCCACCATCGCCTTCAGCGTCTTGATCGCGCTGAACCTCATCTACTTCGGCGGCCTCACCCTGAACCTGCTCACCCTCATGGGCCTCGCCATGGGCTTCGGGCTGGTGGTGGACAACGCCATCGTGGTGCTGGAGAACGTCTACCGGCGGTGGCAGGGCGGGGAGGACGCGGCCTCGGCGGCCGAGGCGGGGACGCGGGAGGTGGTGCTCCCCATCCTCGCCTCCACCGCGACCACGCTCATCGTGTTCGTGCCGTTCGTGTACCTCCAGGGCGACCTCAAGGTGTTCTACGTGCCCCTGGCCATCGTGGTGGCGCTCACCCTGCTGGCGTCGCTGTTCGTGGCGTTCACGTTCGTGCCGTCGCTGGGGGCGCGGCTGCTGGCGAGGGGCGGGCGACTGCGGGTGGGATCGGCGCCGGTGGAGGAGGGGGAAGGCGGCGCCCTGGCCGTCGGCCGCCCCCTCTACATCCGCCTCTACGCCGGCCTCCTGGACCTCACCCTCCGCCACCCCTGGGTCACGGTGGCGGTGTGCCTGGCCATGCTGGGCGGCTCCTGGCACCTGTTCGACAAGTACGTGACGCGGGGCGTGGTGTGGGGCGGCGGCTTCGGGCAGGAGACGTACATCTCCATCCAGATCGCGCTGCCCCGGGGCTCCAACCTCGAGCGCACCGACCAGCTCGCCGGCTACTTCGAGGAGCGGCTGAAGGCGATGCCCGAGGTGGCGCGCTTCACCACCCAGGTGAGCACCACCAACGCCACCATCAAGGTGACGTTCCCCGACTCCCTGGAGACCACGGCGGTGCCCGTGATCATCAAGGACCGGCTCTTCTCCTACAGCCTCACGTTCACCGGCGCCGACGTGCGCGTGTACGGCTACGGCCCCTCGTTCTACGGCGGCGGGGGCTCGCCCCCCAGCTACCGCATCACCGTGCTGGGCTACAACTACGAGCAGGTGCGGGACATCGCCGAGTCCATCGGCCGCCGGCTGGTGCACCTGTCCAGGATCGCCGAGGTGGACACTAACGCGTCGGGCCGCTTCACCCGGGACCGGGCCAGCGAGTTCGTGGTGCGCGTGGACCGGGACGCCCTGGCGCGCCACGGCCTGAGCGTCCAGGACCTGGTGGCGCGCATGAACGCCTCGGTAGGAGGGAACGGCGGCCTCGCCCGGGTGAAGCTCGGCGGCGAGGAGGTGGACGTGCGGGTGGCCCTGGAGGGCGCCGACCAGACCGACGTCCAGGCGCTCCAGGCCACCCTCCTCCAGTCGGGCGGCGGGAGGGCGGTGCGCGTGGGCGACGTGGCCACCGTGGAGGCCCGGGACGTCCTGGCCAACATCCACCGGGAAGACCAGCAGTACCAGCGGAGCGTGGCGTACGAGTTCCGGGGCCCCGCCAAGCTGGGCGACCTGGTGCAGGAGGCGGTCATCGAGAGCACCGAGGTGCCCCCCGGCTACACCGTGAAGAAGGCCGACCTCTTCCGCTTCGGCGACGAGGAGCAGGCCCAGATCGCCCTGGTGCTCCTGGTGTCGCTGGTGCTGGTCTACATGGTGACGGCGGCCTTGTTCGAGTCGCTCCGCCAGCCCCTGTGCGTGCTGCTCACCGTGCCCATGGCCGCCATCGGCGTGTTCCTGGTCTTCTTCTACACGGGCGCCACGTTCACCCGCGAGGCCTACATCGGCGCCATCATGACCGGCGGCATCGTGGTGAACAACGCCATCCTTCTGGTGGACCACCTGAACCACGTGCGCCGCCGCCCCGGGCTGGGGTTCGAGGCGGCCGTGGTGGAGGGGACGCTGGAGCGGGTGCGGCCCATCCTCATGACCACCGCCACCACCGTGCTGGGGCTGCTGCCGCTGGTGGCGGTGTCCGGCGCGGACGAGAACATCTGGAACGCGCTGGGCTTCACACTCATCGGAGGGCTGCTGTCGTCGACGGTGCTGGTGCTCACGGTGACGCCGGCGCTGTACGTGCTGATGGAGGGGGGAAGGGCGGAGGCCGGGAACGTCGTCGCCGCGAAGGCCGAGGCGTCGTGAAGGTGCCTGGGGGTGGAGCGGCTGGAGGTGCGAGCGTTGGAGGTGCCCGAATGACACGGCGGCGATGTGCAGGCGCGGCCTGTATCCTCGCGGCGGTCTCCTGGGGCTGCGGCGACGGCTCCCCGGGCGCCTCCACGGTCCAGGTCCGCGACAGCGCCGGCGTCCGCATCGTGGAGAGCGGGGCCGCGCGCTGGAGGGCGGGGGAGGGCTGGCGCGTCTCCGCCGAGCCTACGCTGAGCCTGGGCGAGGGAGGGGCGGACGCCCCCGACTTCTCCCGGATCGTGGGCGTGTACCGCCTCGCCGGCGGCGGCCTCGCCGTGGTGGACGGCGGCACGGACCAGGTGCACGCCTTCGACCCGGGCGGGGCCCTCGTCGGCTCCTGGGGTCGCGAGGGCGACGGGCCCGGCGAGTTCCGGCGCATGCGGGCGGCGGGGGCGCGGGGCGACACGGTGTGGGTGTACGACGCGGGCACCCGTCGGATCACGTTCGTGGGAGCGCGCTCGGGCGGCGGATTCCGGGTCGCGCCGCTGTCGGTGGGCGGAGGCGGTATGGGTGCAGCGGGGTGGCTCGACGACGGCTCGCTCGTCTTCGTCTCCGACATGCTCTACACGTCGGTGCCCGCCGACCGGCCGCCGGCGGGCTTCCAGCGGTTCCGGGCGTCGTACGTGAAGGTCGACCCCACTGGCGAGGGCCGGGACACGCTCCTGGTCGCCGACGGCTCCGAGCGCGTGCTCCAATACGGCGACAACTCCATCGAGATCTTCCGCCCGTTGTTCGGGCGCTCGGCGAGCCAGGCCGTGGCGGGCGGGCGTCTCTTCTACGGTGACCAGGCGACCTGGGAGATCCGTGGCTACGGCGCAGACGGGACCCTCCAGGAGGTGATCCGGCGCACCGGCGTGGACCTGGGGCTCACGGACGCTGCGTACCAGGCGGCGGTGGAGCGGAGGGTCGCCGACGCGCCCCCCGAGGCGAGGCCGGGCCTGCGCGCCCTCTATCGGAGCCAGGAGAGACCGGCGGAGCGGCCCGCCTACGGGGTCTTCCTCCCCGACGCCGAGGGCGACCTGTGGGTGCAGGACTTCTCGGTGAACGGCGACGCGCCCACGTGGTCCGTCTTCGACCCGGACGGCGTGTGGCTGGGCACGGTGGACTTCCCCGAGGGTTTCCGTCCCGCGGAGATCGGGGAGGACGAGGTGCTGGGCGTGTGGAAGGACGACCTCGACGTCGAGCACGCCCGGGTGTACGGGCTGGAGCGCGGATGAGCCGGTCGGGCCGGCCTTCCTACTCCAGCGAGCTGAAGGCGAGGTACATCAGCCCTCCGACGCCGAGCCCGAGCCCCACGGCCCAGAGCGGACTCAGCTAGAGCCACCCGAGGTACGCCGCCGTGCCTCCGATCCCCAGGCCCATGATGCCGCCGGCCAGCCGATCTGGGAGCGCCTTGAGGGCGAAATAGGCGGCCGTGGTCGTGACGAGCCACACGCCTCCGATCTGCCACCAGGACACGGTGAGGGCGCCCGGAACCAGGTGCCACTCGCGCAGGGCCTGGATGAGCGCCGCAATCCCGCCGGCCAGGATGAAGATCTGCCAGGCGTTGGGGTGCTCCTCACCGGAGAGCGGCGTGGCGAGTGCCTCTCTCTGCTTCCGGGCGGCGTCGCCGGCAGCCCAGGCGAAAGCATCGTTCGCGGTGAGGGGCGATTGCCCTCGCAGACCCCGTTGATAGTCCCGGTGGTCGTCCCGTATGCCCATGGTCCCCTCGCGTGTGGGTGAGCGTGGGTCGAACAGTGGGCCGCCCGTGGCGCCCGTCGCCAAGGCAGGGTACGGAGCGTCGAAGGGCAGGGCAAACGCAGGTCGAAGCTGCCGCCGCTCCGACCCTCCTTCGCCTGCGGCAGCTCCGGCGTCAGCCGCCTCCCGACACGCCGGCCGGGTCGAGCCCGTAGACCCTCACGTCCTCCACCCCGAGGCGGTCCCGCCACACCCCCGCCACCTTCCCCTCGGCGACGTCGGTGAGGACGAAGCCCGCGGGGACCGCGACGGAGCCCAGGGCCGCCCCTTTCGGGGCGTAGACCTCCCACGTCCTGGCCCCGGCGGGATCCGGGGCATACACCTCCGCCCATACGTTGCCGTCGTCGGCCACCAGCACGCGGTCGTAGGCGGGAAGGCGGTCGGGGGTGCCCGTTCGGTCCAGCGCCGCCAGGTACTCCCTCCGCTGGATGGAGTCGGGGAGGAAGCCGGCGGCGAAGTCGCGGTAGGCCTTCCGGTCGGCGTCCGTGACCGGCCGGGGCTTCCGGGCCACGCCGAAGGACGCGACGAGGGCTCCATCCCGGAGGACGCGGACCCGGAACGCCGGCCCCGCCACCGCCATCACGTCGTCGCCCGCCACGGCGAAGTCGGCGTTGATGGTGAAGCCCATGGGGACCATGGCGTGACCCGTCCAGATCCAGGTGGGCCCGGGCACCCGGCCCAGGGGCGTCGCGCTCCCGGAGTCGGGATCCAGGCGGACGATGCGGGCGGTATCGGCCAGGAGCTGGCCGGAGCGGAGGGAGCGGGCGGCGAGGATCCGGGGCGTCTGGGCGAGGAGCGTCCCGTCGGGAAAGACGCCGAGGGCGTGGGGCGGGGCGTCGTCCCCGGAAACGAAGGGGACGACGCGGGCCACCTCCCCCCCGGGAGTGAGGACGGTGAGGCGCGCGTCCACGTCGTCCCACACCGCCACGCTGTCGCCGCGGAAGCGCCCCAGGAGCCGGAGGCGGCGGAACTCGCCGGGCCCGTCGCCGGGGCGCCCGACGCTCGTCCGCAGGGAGCCGTCGAGGCGGAAGACGCGGATCTCGCTCGATCCCGCGTCGCCCACCCAGACGTCGCCCTCAGGGCCGAGGAGGACGCGGCGGAGCCCCGAGAACTGGGTGGGTCCGCCGTCCCGTGAGCCCAGCTCCAGGAGGGGGGTGGGGGACAGGGTGGCGAACGCCCGGTCCCGGTCGGGGCTGACGGTGATCCGCACGCCGGCGCTGTCGGCGACGGTGACGGCGCGGGGAGATCCCCATCCGCAGGCGGCCAGGGGGAGGAGGAGGACGGCCAGGCCCCCGGGGCGGACGGAGCCGCGCATCATCCAGGCCCCGCGGGCACCAGGGGGAAGACCACCGCCGACTGCTCGTCGACGTCGTTGAGCTGCGCGCCCAGCACCCTGCCGTCGCGCACGGCGAGGATGCGGAAGCGGTCGGGGACGCTCACGGCGCCCAGCCATCGACCCTCCGCCGAGACGACGAAGTAGCGGCCCGGGGATCGGCCGTAGTCCTGCGCCCGGAACGCCGCGAGCCAGACGTCGCCGTCCGGGTCGCCCAGGATCTCGACGTAGCCGGGCAGCGGCCCCTCGGCCCCCTCCTTCACCTCCGCCAGGTTCCGCTCGATGGCGTCGGCGGCCATGCGGCCGTTGTTGACCCGATCCATGTCGGCGCGGTACGCGTCGGCGAAGGCGGCCCACACGCTGTCCGTGAGGGGCTGCCGCACCAGCGTCCAACGGGCCACCTGCTCCAGCCCGCCGTCGGGACCGACCCACCGGATCTCGCCCCGGTCGGCCCGCCCGACCACGAAGCGGCCGCCGACGGCGGCGGCCATTCCGAGCGGCGCGAAGATGTTGCGCTTGGCGCCGGGATCGGGCACCCGGACGAAGTCGAAGGTGGCCACCGTGTCCGCGTATCCGGCGCCGGCGGAGAGCCGGACCAGGGCGCCCTGGAACCAGGGACCGTCCGCGGAGGACAGCCGATCCGGAGCGTAGCCCGACGTGGCCAGGAGAACGTCCCCCCGGGGCGTGACGCCCCGGACGCCCAGGAGGATGCTGTTGGGGGCCCCCTGTCCCATGCCCAGCTCCCGGACCAGCGTGTCGCCGTGGAAGAAGGAGAGCCGTCGGTTGGCGTAGTCGTCCAGCAGGAGGGTGTCGCCGGGCAGGGCCACGAGAGCCCTGGGGCCGCCGATCTCGCCCGGTCCCTTGCCGGGCCCCGCCAGCACGCGGACGCGGTCGCCGTCCCCGGCGAAGCGCACCATCTCCCGGCTGCGGCCGTCCACGACGACGGCGCTGCCGTCGGCCAGGAGCGCGCCGGCGGAGATGAACTGGAAGTGGTAGGCGTCCTCGCCCCATCCCACCCGCACCGCCGGCTCGGGAGCCAGGACGAACGGCGCCGCCTTCCCCTCCACGTCGCCGTTCTCGACGATGCGCACCCCGGCGCTGTCCCGCACCGTGGGGGCGGCGGATGCGGTGGGGGGCGCATCGCGGCACGCGGCCGGCACCAGTAGGAGGAGGGAGAGCAGGGGGGTCAGGGAGCGGCGCATGGTACCTCCTCGCAGTCAGCGGGGCGCGTGGCCGCCGGGCCAGTCGATCTGTACCCCACTACTGGGCGTCCAGGGCGTCGTGGAGACCATCCACACGTGTCGCCCCGGAAGACCGCCGAGGGTTCGGTGGGGAAGCCGCTGTAGCGGGCCTGATCGGGCAGGCGCACGGTGGCGAGCCAGTCGCCGTCGTAGGTGAAGAGGTCGAAGACGGCCTCGGAGGAGAGGACGAAGGTGTGGTCGATGCCGTAGCGCTCGGCCACCTCCGGCTCGAGGGGCTCGTGCACCAGGGGGAGGTCGGGCCGAACCCACACCCGGCCGTCGCCGGGGACGACGATGCGGGCGTAGGCGGGGAGGTCGCGGGGGAGCGCCGCGCCACCGTATTTCCTCGTGAAGTCCCTCTGCTCGTCCGTGGGGTGGACCGGGCTCCAGCTTCGGGCCACCCGGGTGACCGAGCCGCCGGGCGCCAGGACGTCGAACGTGTAGGTCGACGGACAGCCGACGACGAGGACGCCGTCGGGTCCGAGGGCCCACGTCGCCTTGGGCTGGTAGGGCTCCCGGGTGTCTTCCCAGAAGCCCGCCATTGGGCCCGGTCGGTGAGGGTCGGGCAGGTGGCGCCGAGCCGCGCGGGCGTCCAGACGGTGTCTACCAGGGCGCCCTCTTCCGTGACGCGCGCGAACACGGGCCGAGGGTGGGGACGCCCCCCTGGGTCGGCAGGGAAGGGAAGGGCCACCCACAGGCCGCCGTCCTGGTGGAAGGCCAACGCGTCCTCCCCGTAGTCGGGGTGACTGTCGGCATGTGCAGGCTCCACGGAGCTTCACCGGGGGGGTCGCGACCCTTCGGTTCCCCAGGTCGTAGACCCCGACGGCGCCGTCCGTCGATACCGAGAGGGCCCGGACATACCTCACCTCGCCGGGCCCCCCACCGTCCCGGGCCACCCGCCCCAGGAAGCGCCCGTCGGCGGCATAGCGCCGGATCCCTTCCCCCTGGTCCTGCACGTAGATTCACCCTGCGGCCCCACGGCGATGGCGTAGATGTCGCTGAAGAGGTACTCCAGGGCCCGTCCGTCCGGCCGATGCGGCCCACCTCCCGGAGCACCAGGTGTCGGCGACGAGGGCACCTCGTTCTCCACCACGAGGTGTCGCCGAGGCGGGAGCGGCGCGCGGTGGCTCCTCTCCGTCCGCACGCGGCGGCGAGGGCGGGAAGGAGCAGCGCCGGGAGGACGAGCGTCGACGCAGGGCGAGACGGCATGCCTTCCTCCGTGGGACGCCGCAAGGATGGAAGGTTACGCGCGCCTCCCCCGCCATGCCAACACGCGTCGACGGCCCAGCCCGCCACCTTCCCCTCATCCCACGGCATCCACCCTCCGCTCCGCCGCCGCCCCCCGCTCCCGCCGCCAGCTTCGGAGCAGCACCCGGATGGCGAAGCCGTACGCCAGGGTGGCCAGGACGGCGATGGCGCCGAAGACCGGCACGGGTCCGAACCGCTCCAGGGCCGCGCCGCCGACCAGCAGGCCGATGGGGCCGGCCGCCATCACGACGGTCATGAAGGCGGCCAGCGCCTGCGTCCTCAGGTGCGGCGGCGTGCGGACGGTCAGCAGCCCGGACACCGGCGCGTTGGCGAAGGGGTTGGCCAGCCCCAGGCCGAACATCACCCCCACCACGCCGGGCGGCGGGAGCACGGGGACCAGGAGCCAGAGGAGGGCCGACTGCGCGGCCAGTGACACGGCCGCCATGGGGAAGGAGGCGAAGCGGGCCAGCGCCGGCACGACGCCCAGGGTACCCACGGCGGCTCCCAGCCCGAAGGCCCCGAGGAAGCATCCGACCAGCCCGGGATCGCCGTCGTACAGGGTGACCACCGCGACCGGAAGCACCACGACGAGAGCCTGGAACGCCATCTCGCCGGCGGCGAGCCCGAGGAGGAAGGGCCGAAAGAGGACTCCGTCCGAAAGGAGCAGGCGGGCTCCAGCGAGCACGCCCCCCCCTCCCGGCCCGCCCCATCGCCCGGGATGCCCGTCGCCGTCCGTTCCGTCCCCCGGCCCACCAGCCCCACCACCAGCGTCGCCGACACCAGGTACGTGGCGGCGTCCACGTACAGGACGTCGGCCGGCTTGGAGGGCCGCCACCAGCACGCCGCCCAGGGCGGGACCGGCGAACGTGGCCAGGCGTTGGGCTCCCTGGAAGAGCGCGGTGGCCTGACCGACCGTGGCCACCTCCTCTCCCACCAGCCCGGGGAGGAGGCTTCGCTGGGCCGCCATGTACGGCGCGACGAACGCCCCCACGCCGCCCCCCCCCCCCCCCTCCCATCTCCAGCGCGCCACCGCCGCCCCGCCCGGGATCCCCAGCATGACCATGGGCACGATCTCGGCCGCCATCACCACGCCGGTGCGGGCGGGGGACCCGGTGGTGGTGAGGACGAACCAGGGAAGGGCCACCCACGTCATCTGGGAGCCCGTCATGGAGACGAGCTCCGCGGCGGCGAGGGCGCCGACGCCGGGCCGGCGCAGGATCTTCCACATGGGAGGGCTGGAGGCGGTCCTGGGTCCTCTCGGGGAGCTAGACGCTCGCCACCGATCCACCGTCGACGCGGTAGTTGGCGCCGTTCACGAAGGACGCCCTCTCGGAGCAGAGGAAGGCCACGACCGCGGCCACCTCGTCGATGCGGCCCGGCCGCCCCACCTCGATGTGGGGCCGGTCCTCCTCCAGGAAATCGTCGATGGCCGTCTCCAGCGTCTCGCCCTCGGCCTCCGCGGCCCGGCGCAGTATGCCCTCCACCAGAGGCGTCATGATGAACGCCGGGCTCACCGCGTTCACCAGCACCCCGTCGTCGGCGCAGCTCTTGGACAGCCCCTTGGTGAAGTTGTCCAGGGCGCCCTTGCTGGCGCTGTAGGGGAGCATGTCCGGGTAGGGCTGGCGGCCGTTCTCCGACGAGATGTTCACGATGCGTCCCCACCCCTGCTCCCGCATGCCGGGCAGGACCTTGCGCACCAGGTCCACCGCGGCGAACAGGTTGAGCTCGAAGACGTCTCGCCAATCGTCCAGCGTGGCTTCGTGGATGCGGCCGTCGCCGCTCACGTTCGCGGCGTTGTTGACCAGGATGTCTACGGCGTGGAAGCGCCCGAGGGTGCGGGCCACCACCTCCTCCCGGTCGTCGTCCCGGGTGAGGTCGGCGGGGACGGCGAGCACCTGGGCGCCCCCGGCCGCTGCCGCCGAGAAGGCCTCGGCGGCCTCCTGGAGCTCGTCCTCGGTGCGGGCGCACACGGCGACGTTGCAGCGCTCCCGCACCAGGGCCTCGGCCACGCCCCGACCGATCCCCTTGCTCGCCCCGGTGACGATGGCGGTGCGTCCTGCGATCCCCAGGTCCATCCGACCTCCTCGCGCGTTGTCCGTGCATCCTCGTGGGACAGGGGTACGCACGAAGGGCACCAGCGGTCCCGCGGCGCGCGACGTGCAGGGGCAGCGGCGCGACCGTCCCCCGGGGGGAGCCCCGGGGATGGGCCACATCAAACCCGGACGGGAAGGGCCATGAAGGACACGAGCGACCACCGCGCAGACCGTTGGGCGGACGAAGCCATCCAGCGCACCCCCGAGCCCTCGCCGGCGGCGACGCTGGGCCTGGGGCTGGCGGGCTTCGGCGCCATGGCGCTGGCCGGCAAGCTCAGCCCTCTGAGCGTCGGCGAGGTGAGCGGCAAGCGCTACCGCGCCAACGTGATTATCCCCGCCCCCGGAACGTTCGGCATCTGGGGCTTCATCTACACGGGCCTGGGGGCGCTGCTGGTTCACCAGGCCCTGCCCGGGGAGCAGGACAACCCGAGGTACCGGCCGGCCCGCTCCTGGCTGGCGGCCACCCCCTGGGCCAACGCCGCCTGGATCGGCCTCACCGGCCACGAGCAGGTGTCCCCCGCCTACGGTGTCCTCCACGCCCAGTGGCTCGGGGGCCGGGCGATGTACAAGGCCCTGGAGATCGACGAGACCCCCGCCGGCGGCCTTGAGAAGTGGCTGCGGGTGCCGGTGAGCGTCTACGCCGGGTGGCTGGGGGTGGCCGAGGTCCTCTCGGCCGTCAACCTGGCCATCGACCTGGGGTGGGACGCACGGACCCCCGACCCCCTGGCCTGGGGGACGGCCGCCCTGGTGGTTACGGCGGCGGGGGCGGCCCACGACGTCGACCGCCACCGCGACCCCTGGCTGGGCGTACCGGTGGTGGCGGCCCTGGTGGGGATCGCCGTGAAGGGCGAGCGGCAGGAGGAGCCCGGGGCGTCGAAGGTGGTGGGCCGTGTGGCCGCGGGGCTGGCGGCCGCCGGCGCGGCGTGGCTGGTGCCCAGGATCGTCGGCTGGCTCCGGGGGGGCTGAGCCCCGGCGCGGCTCGGCGCGCCGTCTGGGGGGAAGGTATCGGTGTCCGCGGGGCCCTTCCAGTAGAGGAGGCGGGCACGACGGCAGTTGAAGGCGTCCCAGGTCGACCAGGGTCACGTCCCCGGCGTCGGCCGCAGCCGATATCTGTTCGTCCCCGCCGTCGACCCCGGGGATTGGGAATCCCTTCACGCTTGATAGGGTACTCTCTACTCCTGCAATAGCTCGCGCCGCTGCCGGCGCAGCCGGACCCGTCCGATCCGAGCCGCCGCCCCGTGCGAGAGCACATTCCTCGCGCCCGGTCGGGTGGACCGACATCGGCGGTTGCAATGGAAGTGCGGCAGAAGGTCGCGTCTCTTCGGGTACATCCTGTCCCGGTACCCACCCGCCTACCCGGGGAGCGTCGACGTGTCCTCGTGGTATCCGCCAGCATGGGCATGGGTCACCACGCCGCGGCGGACGAGATGGTCCGCCGGTTGGGGGAACGTGGACTCGTGGCGCGGCGCATCGACGTCCTCGCGCTGGACCGCTCCGGCCGCGGAGGGCGCTTGCGGCGGTTCTACGCCTTTCTCCTGCGCAGGCTGCCGTGGGTCTACGACCTGTCGATGCAGGCATGGGAACGGTGGCCGGAGCCGTTCGAGCGCCTGACTGCCCGGGGAGCGGCGGCGTACGAAGAGGCCCTGCTTCGGGAAATCGCGCGATTCCGCCCGGACGTCGTGGCCTCCGTGTACAACCTGGCGACGCAGGCGCTGGGCCGGCTGCGTGCGGCGGGCCGGCTGGACGTCCCCGTCGCCGGCTACGTGACCGATCCCGGCGCCCACCCCTACTGGGTCCATCCGGCCGTCGATCTCAACGTGGCGCTCAGCACCTCGGCGGCGCGGGCCCTGGAAGGGTTCGGCGCCGCCGCCACCGTGGTGGCTCCCCCCCTGGTCGCCCCCGAGTTCCGCGACGGCACCAGGGGCCGGACGGAGGCCCGAGCCCGCCTGGGCATCCCCGAAGGGTCGCGGGTCGCGCTGGTCTCGTCGGGTTCCTGGGCGTCCTCCAGCGTGGAACGGACGGTGAGGGCGCTGGCTCGTGTGCGTGGCGTCCTCCCCCTTGTGCTCTGTGGCAGGAACGCGGCGCTGCGGGAGCGGCTGACGAAGCGGGGTGAGGGGATCGCCCTCGGGTGGACCGGGGACGTGGCCGGCGTCATGGCGGCGGCCGACGTGCTGGTGGACAACGCTGGCGGCATGACCTGCTGGGAGGCGCTCTGTTCGGGGCTTCCCGTCGTGCTGGTCCGGCCGCTGCCGGGGCACGGGCGGCTCAACGCCCGGGCCCTGGAGCAGGAAGGCCTGGCCGCCTACGCCCGCACGGACGAGGAGCTGACGGCCCTCGTCCGTGCCCTTTCGCGACGCTCGCCGGATGCCCCGAGATCCGTCGAGGCCGCCTTCGACGGCGATCCGGTGGCGCCGCTCCTGGCGACCCTGTTCCCGGCAGGTCGGGGCGCGGCGTGATGCCCCCCGGGGCTCCGGGCTCGCGTGGCCTCGTGCGGTGGGCCGCCGCGGCGACGGCCGGGGTCGCCCTGGCGCACGTGGGCCCGGGGATCACCTGGGTCGCCCCCGTGCGCCGGCGCCTGGCGCCGAAGCTGAGCGGGCTCGGGTCTCCGGGGCACCTGGCGCTGACGTTCGACGACGGCCCGGACGCGGCCGGCACCCCCGCCGTATTGAAGGCGCTGGACTCCCTGGGATGGCGGGCGACCTTCTTCATGCTCGGGATGCAGGTCCGGGCCCGCCCGGAGCTCGCCCGGGAGGTGGTGGCGGCGGGCCACGAGGTCGCCCTGCACGGTGACGCGCACCGGTACCTCTTCCTCCGGTCTCCCTCCGGCACCCTCGACGACCTGGCCCGGAGCCTGGACGCCGTGGGCGACGCCACCGGCGTGCGTCCCCGGTGGTTCCGGCCGCCCTACGGCGTGCTCACCGCAGGGGCGCTCTGGGCCGCCCGCCGCCTGGCGGTGCGCCCCGTCCTGTGGAGCGCCTGGGGACGGGAGTGGCGCGACGACGCGACGCCCTCTTCGGCGCTGCGGAACCTGCTCCGGGGCGTCCTGGACGGGGGGACCGCGCTCCTCCACGATTCCGACGTGAGCTCGGCCGCCGGCTGCTGGCGCACGACCGTGGAGACCCTGTGCCTGCTCGCCTCGGAGGTCGAGCGCCGCTCCCTGGCCGTAGGCCCCCTCGGCGAGCACGGAATCGGCGGTCCCGGGCCGTGGGCGTAGTGTCGGTTCTCCTGGCGTTGTGCGCCGTGGTGTCCAACGCCGCCTCGTCGGTCCTCCAGCGCCACGCCAACGCGCGTCAGGTCGAAGCGGCGCACGGCCACCTGGCCAGGGTCGCCGGCCTTCCCCGGCAGCCCGCGTGGCTCGCAGGGATCGG
Source organism: uncultured Gemmatimonadales bacterium (assembly GCA_963720485.1). Lineage (GTDB taxonomy): Bacteria > Gemmatimonadota > Gemmatimonadetes > Longimicrobiales > Gaopeijiaceae > MFD05684-c1. The sequence continues at coordinate 2,094,176 of OY970395.1, read as the reverse complement.
GACCCTCATCGTCAGCTTTCTTCTGCAGGCGGGCGCGCTGGCGACCGGGCAGCTCGCGGAGGTGCAGCCTCTGATGGCGTTGGAGCTTCCCGTGGCCGTGCTGCTGGGCTCCATCGTCGTCGACCGTCGCCTGTCCGGCCGCGCGTGGACGGGCATCCTCGCCATGACCCTCGGGACCATCCTGTTCCTCTTCGCCCTTCGGCCCACGGCGGGGCCGTCCGACGGCCCCCGCGGCCGGGCGCTGGCGGTGGCGGCGGGCCTGACGGGCACCGGGGCGGCGCTGCTGACCACGTGGGCCTTCCTGGCGCAGGGCGCCCGGCGGGGCGCCCTCCTCGGCGTCGCGTCGGGTATCGGCTTCGCCCTCACCGCGGCCTTCATGTCCGCCGCCCTGTCCCATGGAGTCTCGTGGGGCCTCCTCCTGCGATGGCCGACCTACCTGGTTCCGATCACCGGGATCGCGTCGCTCCTCCTCTACCAGCTCGGCCTGCAGGCCGGCTCCCTGGTCGCCGTACAACCGGGCGTCACACTCACCGACCCCCTCGTCGCCGTGGTGCTCGGCGTCATGGTTCTCCACGAAGGGGTCCGCACCGGACCGTGGCTCCTGCCCGAGGCGCTGGGGATGGCCGCCCTCGGGTGGGGCGCGGCTCGGCTGAGCCGGGAGACGACGCCGTGACCTGAGGCTCGTCGCGTCGGCGGCGCCGGCCACCTTCGTCAGGCGGTGGCGCCCGCCGCCGCCCGGGTCTTTCCCCGCCGGCCCTCCACGGCCAGCACCTGCCGCGTCACGGAGAGGACGGAATCGGGGTTCAGGCTCATGGCGTCGATGCCCACCTCCACCAGGTACTCGGCCATCTCGGGGTAGTCGGAGGGGGCCTGGCCGCACAGGCCGGAGTGGCGCCCGTTGCGGCGGCAGCCCTCCACGGCCATGCGGATCATGGTCTTCACCCCCTCGTCCCGCTCGTCGAAGTCGAAGGCCACCAGCTCCGAATCCCGGTCCACGCCCAAGGTGAGCTGGGTGAGGTCGTTGGAGCCGATGGAGAAGCCGTCGAAGTGCTCCGCGAAGGCGTCGATCTGGACCACGTTGTTGGGGATCTCGCACATCATGTAGATCTCCAGGCCGTCCTGGCCCCGGCGGAGCCCCAGCTCGGCCATGCGCTCCACCACCTTCTTCGCCTCGTCCACCCGCCGGCAGAACGGGATCATGAGCCGCACGTTGTCGAGCCCCATGTCCTCCCGCACCCGCTTCATGGCGGCGCACTCCAGGGCGAAGCCCTCGGCGTAGGCGGGGTGCGTGTACCGGGAGGCGCCCCGGAAGCCCAGCATGGGGTTCGCCTCCTCGGGCTCGAACGCCCGTCCCCCGAGGAGCGCCGCGTACTCGTTCGTCTTGAAGTCGGACATGCGGACGATGACGGGCTTCGGGTAGAAGGCCGCGGCGATGGTGCCCACGCCCTCCGACAGGCGCTGGATGAAGAAATCCCGGGGCTCGGCCCAGCCCTCGGTGAGGCGCTCGATGGCGTGGCGATCCTTCTCGGACGTGACCTTCTCGGGGTGGAGGAGCGCCATGGGGTGGACCTTGATGGACTCGCTGATGATGAACTCCATCCTGGCGAGTCCCACGCCGTCGTTGGGGAGGAAGCTGGTGGAGAAGGCGACGTCGGGGTTGCCCAGGTTCACCATGATATCCGTGGCGGGGCGGGGGAGGTCGGACAGGTCGGTCCGCTCCACCCGGATGGGCACCTCCCCCCGGTAGATGCGCCCCTTGTCGCCCTCGGCGCAGGACACGGTCACCACCTCCCCGGCGGGGATGGCCGTGGTCCCGTCGCCGGTCCCCACCACGGCGGGGATGCCCAGCTCCCGGGCCACGATGGCGGCGTGGCAGGTGCGCCCGCCCCGGTTGGTGACGATGGCGGCCGCCGTCTTCATGACCGGCTCCCAGTCGGGCGTGGTGGTGTCGGCCACCAGGACCTCGCCGGGCTCGAACTCGCCCAGGGCCGCCACGTTCTTGATGAGACGGGCCTTCCCGCTGGCCGCCTTCTCCCCCACCGACCGTCCCGTGGCCAGCACCTCTCCGCCGGCCTCGACGTGGTAGGTCTCCAGCGTGTTCCCCTTCCGCTGCGACGCCACCGTCTCCGGCCGGGCCTGCACGATGTAGATCTCCCCGTCCTCGCCGTCCTTCGCCCACTCGACGTCCATGGGCTCCGGGTGGCCCGCCTTGGCGCTGTAGTGGTCCTCGATGGCGATGGCGGCCTCGGCCAGGGTCAGGACGTCGTCGTCGGAGATGCAGAAGCGGCGCCGGTCGGCCTTGTCGGTGGGGACGTTGCGGGTGGTGCGCCGGGTCTCGCCGGTGGCGTAGACCATCTTGATCTTCTTCGCGCCCAGCGACCGCCGGAGGACGGCCCGGTGGCCCTGCTCGAAGGTGGGCTTGAAGACGTAGAACTCGTCCGGGTCCACGGCCCCCTTCACCACGTTCTCGCCCAGCCCCCACGCTCCGGTGATGAAGACCACGTCCCGGAAGCCGCTCTCGGTGTCCAGGGTGAAGATGACGCCACTGGACGCCAGGTCCGAGCGCACCATCTTCATGACCCCCACCGACAGGGCGATCTTGAAGTGGTCGAACCCCTTGTCCAGCCGGTAGTGGATGGCCCGGTCGGTGAAGAGGCTCGCGAAGCAGCGCCTCGTGGCGTCCAGGAGCTGCTCCTCCCCCTGCACGTTCAGGTAGCTCTCGTGCTGCCCGGCGAAGCTCGCCGTGGGAAGGTCCTCCGCGGTCGCCGAGCTCCGCACGGCCACGCTCAGCTCCTCACCGTACTCGTCCCGCAGGCGCGCCCACGCGTCGCGGATCTCCTGCGCGAGATCGTCGGGCAGGGCCGCCCCGTAGACCACGTCCCGGGCCCGGGCCCCGGCCCGGGCCAGCGCCCGGGCATCGGAGGGATCGAGGTCGTCGAGGGCCTCGTGGAGGGCGTCCCATGCGCCGGCCTGGTCCAGGACGTAGCGGTAGCCGTCGGCCGTGATGGCGAAGCCATCGGGCACGTGGAGCTCCTGGCTCCGCAGGGCCCTGTACAGCTCTCCGAGGGACGCGTTCTTCCCCCCCACGAGGGGGACGTCCTCGATGCCGAGCTCCTCGAACCAGCGGATGTAGCCGGACGTGGTGGTCATGCTTGCTCCTCCGTCCCTTCGACGATGTTGGTGGGTTGTCCGGATTCGAATGCCGCGATGTTGCCGGCCGTGACGTCCAGGATGCGCTGACGGGCGTCGCGGCTGTACCAGGCCATGTGGGGGGTCATGATCACGTCCGGTCGGGCCAGGAGGCGGTGCCCCCGGAGCAGCTCCCGGAGCTGCGCCTCCGACTCCGGCGTCCGGAACATGTGCTGCTCCTCGGCGAGCAGCTCCTCGCCCTCCAGGACGTCCAGCCCGGCCCCGGCCACGATCCCCTCCTCCAGCGCCCACAGGAGCGCTTCGGTGTCCACCAGGGCGCCCCGGGCGGTGTTCACCAGGAGCGCCCCCCGCTTCATCTGCTCGAAGCGCTGCCGGTCCATGATGTGGTGGGTCGCCGGGAGGAGCGGCGCGTGGAGGCTGACCACGTCCGCCGCCGGCAGGAGCTCGTCCAGGGAGGTGTAGCGGAAGCCCAGCACCTCGGCCACGATGGGAAGGGGCCGGGCGTCGTGGGCGAGCACCTCCATCCCCAGCGCCCGGGCGATGCGGATGACGTGGAGACCGATGGCGCCCGCGCCGATCACGCCCAGGGTCCTGCCCCGGAGGTCGAACCCCTCCAGGCCGGTGAGGGAGAAGTCGTGGGCCTTCGTGCGCTCGTACGCCTGATGGATCCTGCGGGAGAGGTTCAGGATCAGCCCGAAGGTGTGCTCGGCCACGGTGTTCTCCCCGTAGCGCGGCACGTTGGACACCACGACGTCCCGGGCGGAGCAGGCCTTCAGGTCGACGTGGTCGAAGCCGGTGGAGCGGGTGGTGACCAGGCGCAGGGAGGGGAGGCGTCCCAGGACCTCGGGGTCGACCCGGCTGTGGATGAAGACGGAGACGGCCTCGGCGTCGTGGGCGGCGTCGGCGCTATCCTCCGTCAGGGGGTCCGGCAGGAAGCGGAGGTCACGGCCATCCAGGCGCTCGGTGAGGCGCTCCCGCTCCCACGGCTCGGTGATCTCGAAGAAGGTGACCCGCATCATGGACGCTCGCTCCTTGGGGGCTGCATCAGCCGTGGTTCGGGGAGGGGGCCCTGGGTGTGGGCGCGGGGCGATTCGGGGACCACCACCACCGGCAGTCGGGCGAACTCCAGCACGTGCTCGGCCTGGCTGCCCAGGAGCGCCCTGCCCAGGCCCCGGTGCCCGCTGCGGCCCAGGACGAGGAGGTCGGCCCCCCACGCCTCGGCCTCCCGGAGGATCCCCTCGTAGGGCTCTTCGCCCGAGGCCGGGCGAAGCACGGCGTCGGCCTCCACCCCCGCCTCCGCGCAGAGGCGGCACACGTAGTCCAGCACGTCCTTGAGCTGGGCGTCCTTCCGCTCCCGGGCGGGTGGCCCCGGGGAGCCCTGCGCGTCCAGCACCCGGCCCACACCCTCGGCGCCGCCCACGGCCACCACGCGCACCCGGGCCTTCCAGGAGGCCGCCAGCTCCGTGGCCACGCGGGCCGCCTGGAGGGACGGCACGGAGCCATCCACCGCGGCCAGCACCCTTGCGGGGGGGATCGTCACGGGTGCCCTCCGGCTCGGGCAGGGGCGTCCCCGGACTCTGCGGCCCAGCGCGCGGCGACGCCGTCCTCCCGGTCTTTCTCGTCCAGCGCGAGCTCCAGCCTCGCCAGGGCCTCCTCGTGGGCGGGGAGGGCCCGGAGCTGGAGCGCCCGCAGCCGGCGGACGGTGCGGTCGATGTCCTTCTGGATGCGGGTGACGGCGGCGTCGGCCACGGCCTGGGCCACCGCCGCGTCCACGGCCTCGCGGTGGGCGGCGAGGGCGGGGCCCACGGCCGCACCCCCCTCCAGGAGCGACGCCGGCGGGGGGGTGGGGAAGGTGATGGTCTGGTCGGTGGCGTACCGCACGCCCATCACCTGCTGCCACTCCAGGCGAACGTCCGCTGGGCCCTCCAGGAGGGACGCCGCGAGGGCGATGGAGCCCGTGCCTCCCGCCGCGTCCATCCGGTCCAGCCAGGCGCGGGCGTCCTCGGCGGCCTTCCGCCACGCCTCCGCCCGCCCGGCCGCGACGGTCCGCAGCCGGCGGAGCTCCACCTCCAGCTCGCGCCGCTTGTGATCCAGGAGGTCGGCCGCCTTCCGGGCGGAGGCCAGCCTCTCCCGGAGCCAGAGCCGGCCGGCCCTACCCGGCGGAATCCGGAGCCTCACGCTCGGCCTCCTGGTAGTGGGCGTCGACGAGGGCGGGGGCGATCATGGAGAGCTCCCGCCGGGGCAGGAGGGACAGGACGCTCCACGCCAGGTCCAGGGTCTGCTCCAGGGGGCGGCTCTCGTCGCTGCCCTGGGAGAGGAAGCGGGCCTCGAAGGCGTCGGCGCAGGCGATGTAGCGCCGGTCGGTCTCGGAGAGGGCGTCCTCCCCCACCAGCTCGCTGAGATCCCGGGCCTGGCGGGCCCGGGCGAGGGCCGCGTAGAGCTGGTTGGCCACGGGGAGGTGGTCGTCCCGGGTCCGCTCCGGGCCCACACCCAGGCGCATGAGACGGGAGAGGGATTGGAGGACGTCCACCGGCGGGTAGACACCTGCCGTGGCCAGCTCCGCCGAGAGCACGACCTGGCCCTCGGTGATGTAGCCCGTGAGGTCCGGTACCGGGTGCGTCAGGTCGCCCCCCGGCATGGTGAGCACGGGAAGCTGGGTGAGGGAGCCGGAGGAGCCCTCCAGCCGCCCGCTGCGCTCGTAGAGGGACGCCAGGTCGCTGTAGAGGAATCCCGGGTAGCCCCGCCGCGCCGGGATCTCGCCCCGGGCCGAGGACACCTCGCGCACCGCCTCGCAGTAGCTCGTCATGTCCGCCATGATCACCAGGACGTGATGCCCAGCCTCGAAGGCCAGGTGCTCCGCCACGGTGAGGGCCACCCGGGGGCTCAGGATGCGCTCGATGACCGGGTCGTCGGCCGTGTTGAGGAAGAGGGCGATCTCGCCGCTGGCGGCCCGGGCCTCCAGCACGTCCATCACCGCCTCGGCGTCGGCGTGGGTGATGCCCATGGCGCAGAACACGATGCGGAAGGACGCGTCGCCGGCGTGGGCCTGGACCGCGATCTGGGAGGCCAGCTCCAGGTGGGGGAGGCCGCCCAGGGAGAAGATCGGGAGCTTCTGGCCCCGGACCAGCGTCGCCAGCCCGTCGAGGACCGAGATCCCGGTGACGATGGGGTCGGCCGGCGTGGCCCGCTTCGCCGGGTTCACGGGCCACCCCGAGACCGGGCGCGTGGCGTCGCCGAAGACCGGCGGACCCCCGTCGATGGGCTCGCCCCGTCCGCTGCAGGTACGTCCGAGCCAGCCCTCCCCCACCGGGATCTCCATGGGCTCACCGCTGAAGCGGGCCGACACCCCGTGGGGGCCTACGCCCCGGGTCCCCTCGAAGAGCTGGACCACCGCCAGGTCCCGATCCACCTCCAGGACCACGCCGTGGAGGCGGGAGCCGTCCGCCGCACGCACCTCGACCAGCTCGTCGTAGCCCACACCCTGCACGTTTCCCACCACCATCAGAGGCCCGGACACCCGCCGCACGTCCTCGTACGCCACCAGCGCCGAGACCCTCATTGGAGGCTCCTGAGCCGGGCGAGGACGTCCTCCTGGATCTTCCGGACCTCCTCGGCGCCGTCGGGGGGCGCCAGGGTCCGTGCCCGGAGGACCGCCGAGAAGTCGGCTTCCTCGATGACGGAGATGGGCACGTGGCGCTCCAGGAGGTCGAGGCACGCGTCGTGGACGGCCAGTACCAACTCCACCAGGGCCGCCGTCTTGGCGGGGGCGGAGGTGGCGTCGTTGGCCACGAGGGCGTTCTGCTGGAGCACGCCCTCCCGGAGGAGGCGGGCCACCAACAGGACCAGGCGCTCCCGGTCCGGCAGCGCCGTGGCTCCTACCAGCTCGCTGATGGACTCGAGCCGGTCGGCCTCGGCAAGGAGGGAGAGGCAGCGCTCCCGGCTCCGGGCCCACGCCGGATCGTCGGCGCCCACGTGCCAGTCCGCCACGACCTCGGCGTCCCGGGTGAAGGACTCCCGCCACGTCACCGCCGGGTAGTGACGGGCGTACGCCAGGGCCCGGTCCAGGGACCACACGGCCCGCACGAAGCGCCGGGTGTGGGCCGTCACGGGTTCGGTCATGTCGCCCCCCGGGGGCGAGACGGCGCCCAGGATCGAGACGCTCCCTTCGCCGCCCCCCAGGGGCTCGAACCGCCCGGACCGCTCGTAGAACGCCGCCAGGGACGAGGCGAGGTTGGCCGGGAAGCCCTCCTCGGCGGGAAGCTCGTGCATGCGGGACGAGATCTCCCGGAGCGCCTCCGCCCAGCGGGAGGTGGAGTCGGCGATGACCACGGCCGCCAGCCCCATGTCACGGAAGTACTCCGCCACGGTGACCCCCATGTAGATGCTGGCCTCCCTGGCCATCACGGGCATGTTGGAGGTGTTGGCGACCAGCACCACCCGCTCCAGGAGAGGCCGCCCGGTGCGGGGGTTCTCCATGGCGGCCAGCTCGGACGCCACGTCGGCCATCTCGTTGCCCCGCTCGCCGCAGCCCACGTAGACGATGACGTCGGCGTCGCACCACTTGGCGATCTGTTGCAGGAGCATGGTCTTGCCCGTCCCGAACCCCCCCGGCACGGCCGCCGTGCTCCCCCGGGCGATGGGGAACAGGAGGTCCAGCACGCGCTGGCCCGTCTGGAGCGGGGCGGAGGCCGGGAGCCGGCGCCGGGCCGGCCGTGGCACCCGCACGGGCCACGTCGTCACCAGGCTCACCTCCTTCCCGGCAACCGTGGCCACCGGGTCGTCCAGGCGGAGCTCCGCCTCTCCCGAGATCCCCTCCACGGCTCCCTCGACCCCCGGGGGGACCAGGACCCGGAGGGGGACGGGAGAAGGGACGTCGGGCGCCTCGACCCGCCCCAGGGACCTCCCGCCCGTCACGGTATCCCCTTCCTTCACGGTGGGCGTGAAGCGCCAGGTGCGATCCCGGGGAAGGCCCATGGCGACCCGCCCGGGCGCGAGCCACGCCTCCGCGTGCCCCAGGTCCCGGAGGAGCCCGTCGAAGACCCCACCCAGGAGGCCGGGGCCGAGCTCCACGGCCAGCGCGCTCCCGGTGCCCTCCGCCGGGTCTCCGGGCTTCAAGCCCCCCGTGTACTCGTAGACCTGGACGGTGGCCACGTCCCCGTCCAGGGCGATGACCTCCCCCGGGAGGTGGGCGGGGCCCACGCGCACCACGTCGAACATCCGTCCCCCCACGAGCCCCCGCACCTCCACCAGGGGACCGTTGACCCGGATCACCTCCGGGTTCGCCGGCGCCGTCACGTCCACAGTCGCACCACCTCCTTCCCCATGGCGCCCAGGCAGCGACGTGCCAGGACGGGCAGGGTGAGGTCCAGGGAGCGTCCGTCCGACCTCGCCACCACCCCACCCCGGCCCCCGGGATCGCGCTCCACCGTGGCGTCCGCGCCCAGCGCCGCCGTGGCTGCGCCGGCCAGCCGCTCCTGGAGAGCGGCGTGTTCGGGGCGGCCGCGGAGCTCGACGGCGGCGGCGACGGCCGCTTCCAGGAGGGCGTCGTACGCCCGGCGCCGGGCTTCCAGGACCCGCCGGCGTGCCTGGCGTTTCGCCTCCACCAGACGGCGCGCGCTCTGGCGCTCGGCCGCCGCTTCCCCCTCCGCGGCCGCCTTCGCCAGGACGGCCTTGGCGCGGGCGTCGGCGTCCTCCCGGATGGCGGCGGCCCGGTCGCGGGCGTCCTGCAGCCGCTTCTCGGCGTCGGCCCGGGCCGCGTCCGCGAGGGCGTCGGCCAGGGGCGCGAGCTGGGCTCTCAGCCGGGCAGCGTCGTCCATACCACGTCGGGGCGGAGGGGAAGGAGGTCCGCCAGGGCTTCGCGGGCAGCGGGCGTGAGGATGACCACGCCCACGTCGGCGTCCAGGCCGGACCAGGCGGCGCGGGCGGCGGCCGGGTCTTCGGTGGGGAGGAGGTCGACCCCCGCCAGCGCGAACCCCTCGGTTCGTGCCCGCTCACCCAGGGCCACGATCCGGCTCACACGCGCCCCAGGATCAGGACCGCGATGATGAGGCCGTAGATGGCGATGCCCTCGGCGAGCCCCACGATGACGATGGAGCGTCCGAACAGCTCGGGCTTCTCGCTCACGGCCGCCAGGGCGGCGGCGCCCGTGTAGGCCACGGCGCCCGCCGCGCCGAGGGAAGATCCCGCCACGGCGATGGCCGCGGCCAGGAACGCCATCCCCCGGTCGGCCGCGCCGGCGCCGGCGGCCGCGCCCTGGAGGGTGGCGAACGCCGCCGCGGCCGCATCGGGCGTGGCCAGGGCCAGCAGGAAGGGCAGCAGGAGCACCAGGACCACGCTCCCCACCACGAAGCCACGGAGGCTTCGGGTCTCGGAGCGGCGTCGCGCACTCGCGGCCAGCACCGCGAGGGCCAGGGCGGGAAGGGCCAGAAGTCCGAGGGTCATGCCTGCTCCTCCATGGGATGCACGGGGATGGCGAACGGTGTGAAGGGACGCCCTTCCTCCTCGAAGACCCGGGAGAAGAGCTCGTAGTACTCCAGCCGCAGGGCCTGGATGGCGGCCACCATGCCTTCCAGCGCGAGGGCCAGGAGGGTGCCGGCCACGAAGAGGACGGCGGCGGCGACCCAGCCGAGAGGGCCCAGGGACGCGAGATGGCGGACGCCCTCGAGGGTGACGAGGCTCAGGGCCGCGTGGGTGAGGCCGAAGGCGGCAAGGCGGGTGAAGGAGACGACGTTGCTGCCGATGCGGATGCCCGTGTCCAGCACCTCCACGGCCGCCCGCGTCAGCCCGGCGGCCCCCCCGCCGGCCCGGGAGAAGGCGCCCACGAAGACCAGCCCGACGCCCACGACGGCGAGGGCCACCCCCACCGGCACGGCGGCGGCGGAGCCCAGGCTCCACCCGGCGGCCCCCGACGCGATGCCGGCGAAGACCAGGCCTCCTGCGAGCCCGCTCTCGGCGTACAGGGCCGCTCCGGCCCCCCGCTCCCGCCACCGGTTGGCGAACCCCAGGAGGTAGCTCGCCGAGAGGAGGACGCTCCCCACCACGAGGGCCGCTTCGAGGAGCTGGATGGGCTTGTCCAGGGGGGCCAGCCACAGGGGGGACACCAGCCCTGTCGGCCCGAACACCTCGCCGTAGAGGACCCCGAAGGCCGCCGCCACCGTCCCCGCTGCCACCAGGAGCGGCCATGCCCGGCGCACGGAGGCGAGCCGTCCGCGGCGCACCCGGCCCAGGGCGAGGCCCAGCAGCGCCAGCAGGAGCCCGTGGCCCACGTCGCCGAACATCATCCCGAACATCACCACGAACGCCACCGCCGCGAACGCGGTGGGGTCCACGTCGGAGTACGGAAGCACGCCGTACGTGTCCACGAGGATGCGGAAAGGCCCCCCCAGGCGGGTGGTGCGGAGCAGGGTCGGAGGTGGCTCCGGGGGAGGGGGGAGCTCGACCACCGCGGCCCCTTCGGGCGCCATCACCCGCCGCAGGGCCTCCAGGCCCTCCGACGGCGTCCACCCCACCAGGACCGCCACGTCGCCCTGGGTGACGGCCACCCGGCGGCGCCGGTCCAGCTCCACCTCGCCGGCCAGGAGGTCCCGGGCGCCATGCTTCTCCAGCGCTTCCAGGTCCGGCTCCTCCGGTGCCAGGGCCGGGACCGCCCCGGCGGGAGCCGGTCCCTGGATCCTCTGCAGGGCGTCGCTGGCGTCTCCCCCCGGCGGCGGCAGCGGGCCCGCCAGCTCCACGGCGCCTCCCTCCGCCATGCGCACCAGCACCCGCCGGAGATGGTCGGCAGGAACGGCCACGGCGATGCGCTGCATGCGCAGCGGGGACGGGAGCTCAAGCCGCGGCATGGACGGCCTCCCCGGCCGGGCGGCCGCGCGATGCCACGGCGAGGGCCGTGCGCACGCCCCAGGAGTCGGTAAGGAGGGTGGCCGCCGCTCCCACCACGACCGAGCGGCCGGGAAAGGTCCCGTGCAGGAGCTCCGCCGCGTCGGCGCCCACGCGGAGCCACCACCCCCGCTCCGCCTGCCAGAGCTCGCCGGCGTCGGCGACGCCGGCGAAGGGCCAGCGGGCGTCGCCGGGAAGCCGCCGCACGAAGGCGGCCACGTCCGGCGCGTCGCTCCACCCCCGGCCCAGCTCCGGGACCTCCTTCCAACCGGAGAGCCGGGCCGGGGTCACGGCCAGGAAGCGGGCCGCCGCGACCGAGACGGCCAGGGTGCCCAGACCCCACCCGGAACGCTCGGGGAGGGCGCGCAGGAAGCTCCGGGCCCACGCCAGGCGCAAGCCCAGGAGGATGTCCGGCAGCGCGGTGCCACCGGGATCGCCCCACTCCGAGTGGGCGAGGAGGGCACGCAGGCCCTCCAGGGACGACACCTCCGCCGCCCGGGACCACACGGTGGCCAGCGCCCCCAGGGTGTACGTGTGCTGGGGGCGCCGCCTCCCCGAAGCCAGGGCCACGGCCAGGGCCTCCAGGTTCTGGACCTCGAACCAGCCGGAGAAGGCGCGCACGAGGCCCACCCCCGCGGGGGGAAGCCAGCCCGCCAGCACCCGCAGGTGCCACAGGGCCGTGTCGGCCACGGCCCGCTGGGCGGCCTCCAGGTCCATGTCCGCCTGCAGCCTGTGGCCGTACGTGGACTCCCCCAGGAGGTGCAGGGCGGCCGGGAGGGAGGGCTGGTCCGCCAGCTCCTGGAGGGCCCGCGCTCCCAAGCCCCGCCGCGCCAGGGCCTCGCCCCGGATGGCGCCGGCGACCCAGGCCGCCCTCACAGGTCGAGCCCCCCGCCGGAGAGGACCCGGGAGGCGACCTCCTGGACGAGCTCCGAGCGTCTTTCCCGGGACGTGCCGTCGATGCGGGCCGCTTCCTCGTCCGCGGCCGCCACCACCCGCTCGATCTCGGCGTCCACGGCCTCGTGCTTCTTCTTCGCGGCCGCCGCCCGGGCTCCGGGCGCCGCCTCGTCGGCCTGCCGGACGGCCTGCTCCGCCTCGGCGCCGGCGGCGTCCACCAGCCGGGTCGCCTCGCCCTCGGCCTGGTGCCGCGTCCGGTCCGCCGCGGCCTGGAGGTCGGCGATGACCTCCAGCACCGGCCGCACCTCCTCCTGGAGCCGGGCCCGGGGATCCACGGGAGGGGCGAGGCGGGCCATGGCCGCGCCCGGCGGCGCCCACGCCCGCCGGAGGCGTCGAAGAAGCTCGGGTAGGGAGATCACGCGCGGACTCCCGTTGATTGTCCTCCAGGACCTCGCCCCTGGTCGAGCGTAAAGCTCGGGCCGCGGAGGTCGCGGCGCTGTAGTGCTTTCCCCGGCATCCGGGGTCGAGGATTCCCCCGGAGCGGGGGCCGGGATGGGATCCTATGCTTCTGGGGCCGGAACGATCCGGCAGGAAGCGATCCGCGTGAGGCGTGAGGAGGGAGAGCGGTGGACCAGCCGACGCCGGGGCCCACGGGCTCGTGGGCCGCCCGGGAGGGCACGCCCCAGCCCCAGGGCGCCACCTGGCTGCCAGAGGAGGAGGCGTACAACTTCGCCCTCTACTCGAAGCACGCCGAGCGCGTGACCCTCCTCCTGTACGCCGCCGGCGACGAGGTCACGCCGGTCCTCACCCGGACGCTGGCCCCCATCGGGCACAAGACGGGGCGCATCTGGCACACCCGCGTGGCAGGGGCGGAAGCGGCCGACGCCCGCTACTACGCCTACCGCCTGGACGGTCCCGGTCCGGAGGCGAGCGGCGGGTGGCAGCGCTTCGACCCCGACAAGATCCTCTTCGACCCCTACGCGCCGGCCCTCCGCTTCCCCCCGGGCTTCGACCGGGAGGCGGCATGCCGTCCCGGCCCCAACGACGGGAAAGCCCCCCTCGGGGTGCTGCCACCCCGGGAGGCGGAGCCTCCCCTCCGCCCGGAGGCGCCGCTCCGCCACGAGGCGGACGCGGTGATCTACGAGCTCCACGTGCGGGGGTTCACCATGGCGCCGGCGTCGGGGGTGGCCGAGGCCGCCCGGGGGACCTTCGCCGGCCTGACGGAGCGTATTCCCTACCTCCAGGACCTGGGCGTGACGGTGGTGGAGCTCATGCCGGTGTTCGAGAACGACCCCGGGGAGGGAAACTACTGGGGCTACATGCCCATCTCGTTCTTCGCCATCCGTCGCACCTACGGCCAGGATTCTGCCCCCGAGGCCGAGTTCCGGGCGATGGTGGACGCCTTCCACCGGGCGGGGATCGAGGTGGTCCTGGACGTGGTCTACAACCACACCGGAGAAGGGGACGAGCGGGGCCCCACCTACAGCTTCCGGGGCATCGACAACAGCACCTACTACGTCATGACCCAGGATCCCGACCACCCCTACGCCGACCTGAGCGGGACGGGGAACACCCTCCACAGCGCGAACCGCTACGTGCGCAAGCTGGTGGTGGACAGCCTCCGCTACTGGGCCGAGGCCATGGGGGTGGACGGCTTCCGCTTCGACCTGGCGTCGGTGTTCAGCCGCCGGGACGACGGCACCATCGCCCCGGAGGACACGGGGCTCTTCGGCGACGTGGTCTCCGACCCGGTGTTGAGCCGCCTCCGGCTGATCGCCGAGCCGTGGGACGCCACCACGGAGCAGCTTGGCCGGAGTCTGCCGGGCATCACCTGGGCCCAGTGGAACGGCCTCTTCCGGGACGACGTGCGGCGCTTCGTCCGGGGTGACGCGGGGATGGTGGGGGCCCTCATGCGGCGCCTCTACGGGAGCGACGACCTCTTCCCCGACGACCGCATGGACGCGTGCCGCCCGTACCAGAGTGTGAACTACGTCACCGCCCACGACGGCTTCACCCTCTACGACCTGGTGGCCTGGGAGCGGAAGCGGAACGAGGCCAACGGCCGGCAGAACCGGGACGGCTCGGACCGGAGCCTGGGGTGGAACTGCGGGTGGGAGGGCGACGAGGGCGCGCCGGCGGAGGTGGCGGCGCTGCGGCGGCGCCAGGCCCGCAACCTGGTGAGCCTCCTCCTCCTGGCCAACGGCACGCCCATGCTCCGGGCCGGGGACGAGCTCCTCCAGAGCCGGGGCGGCAACAACAACCCCTGGAACCAGGACAACCCCACCACCTGGATCCCCTGGGGCCGCCTGGAGGAGGAGCGGAACTTCCACCGCTTCGTCCGGGGCATGGTCGCCTTTCGGAAGGCCCACCCCACCCTCTCCCGGAGCACCTTCTGGCGGGAGGACGTGCGCTGGTACGGCCCCTCGGGCCCCGTGGACCTGGGGCCCGACGGCCACTGCCTGGCGTACCACCTGGCCGGCGGCAGCCAGGACGACGTGGACCTCTACGTCATGATCAACGGGAGTCCGAAGCCCGTGGACTTCGTGGTCCAGGAGGGATCGCCCGAGCTGTGGAAGCGGGTGCTGGACACGGCGCGTCCGGCCCCCGACGACCTCCGGCAGGCGGGGGACGAGGCGCCCCTGGAGTCGGCCCGCTACACGGTGGAGGGGCGGAGCGTGGTGGTGCTGGTGCGGGGCTGAGCGTGATCGTGGTTCGTTCCCTGGGCGCCCGTCCTGCCGCCGGGTCCTTCACAACCCGCCTCGGTGCACTACCTTGGGGACCGCCCGGGTCGGCATGGGGCACAGCGAATCCCAGGGAGGACCGTGAGCGAGCCAGGCAGGGAACCGGATCGGAAGGACGAAGCGGCGGCCGGCGCGGAGCGGGGTGCCAGCGGCGCCCCCGATCGTGCCGGCCGGGACTTCATCCACCAGATCATCGACCGGGACCTGGAGACCGGCCGCTGGGACCACGTCACCACCCGCTTCCCACCGGAGCCCAACGGCTTCCTCCACATCGGCCACGCCAAGTCCATCTGCCTCAACTTCGGCATCGCCCTGGAGTACGGCGGGCGCTGCCACCTGCGCTACGACGACACCAACCCGGAGACGGAGGAGGACGTCTACGTCCGCTCCATCGCCGAGGACGTGCGTTGGCTGGGCTTCGACTGGGGCCGGCACCGCTACTTCGCCTCCGACTACTTCGAGCGCATGTACGAGGTCGCGGAGATCCTGGTGAAGAACGGGAAGGCGTACGTGGACTCGTCCACCGAGGAGGAGATCCGGGAGCTCCGGGGCACCCTCACCGAGCCGGGCCGCCCCGGCCCCTGGCGGGACCGCTCCCCCGAGGAGAGCCTCGACCTGCTCCGGCGCATGCGGGCCGGCGAGTTCCCCGACGGCGCCCACGTGCTCCGGGCCAGGATCGACATGGCGGCGCCCAACATGATCATGCGCGACCCGGTGCTGTACCGGATCCGCCACGTGGCGCACCACCGCACCGGCGAGGACTGGTGCATCTACCCGCTGTACGACTTCGCCCACTGCCTCGAGGACGCCTTCGAGCGCGTCACCCACTCCCTGTGCACCCTCGAGTTCGTCCCCAACCGGGAGATCTACGACTGGATCCTGGACGCGGCGGGCTTCGACGAGCCCCGCACCCACCAGTACGAGTTCAACCGGCTCGCCCTGGAGTACACCGTCCTCTCCAAGCGGAAGCTCATCCGCCTGGTCAAGGAGGGGCACGTGAGCGGGTGGGACGACCCCAGGATGCCCACGCTGAGCGGCCTCCGGCGCCGGGGCGTGCCGCCCGAGGCCGTCCGCCGCTTCGTCGACATGGTGGGGGTGACCAAGAGCGAGAGCCGGGTGGACGTGGGCAAGCTGGAGTACGCCATGCGGGACGTCCTGAACCACTCGGCGCCCCGCCTCATGGGGGTACTCCGGCCCCTCCGCCTCACCATCACCACGTGGCCCGAGGGCGAGGTCGACTGGATCGAGGCGCCCCTCTACCCCCGGGACGTTGAGCTGGAGGGGAGCCGGAAGGTGCCGTTCAGCGGCCAGCTCCTTGTGGAGCGGGACGACTTCCGGGAGGACCCGCCCAGGGGGTGGTACCGCCTGGCCCCTGGCAGGGAGGTGCGCCTCCGCTACGGCTACTTCGTCACCGTGGACGAGGTGGTGAAGGACCCCGCCACGGGGGACGTGACCGAGCTCCGCTGCAGCCACGACCCCGCCACCCGGGGCGGCGACGCCCCCGACGGCCGGAGCCCCCGGGGCACCATCCACTGGGTGAGCGAGGCCCACGCGGTGGACGCCCAGGTGCGCCTCTACGACCGCCTCTTCTCCGTCCCCGACCCCGACGAGGCCCCCGAGGGTGAGGACTTCACGTACAACCTGAACCCCGACTCGCTGGTGGTGCTGGAGGGGGCCAAGGTGGAGCCCGCCCTCCTGGACGTGGACGCGGCCGCCCGCGTGCAGCTCGAGCGCACCGGCTACTTCTGGCGGGACCCGGAGGAGGGCAGGGGAGAGCGGGTGGTGCTGAACCGCATCGTGGGGCTCCGGGACACGTGGGGGCGCCGGGAGGCGGGGGCCCGGGGGCACGGCGCCGAGGCCGGCGAGACGAAGCACCCCGAGCCGGTGGGCGGCTCGCCCACCACGGGCATCGCCGGCGAGCCGGGGGTGCGCCGCGCGGGCGAGAAGGGCGAGGCTGGCGCCGGGAGCGGCCGGGAAGAGCCGGCGGAGCGTGGCCCCGGCGAGCGCCCCGGGGCCGGCCCGGAGACCCGGGTCAGCGACGCCCGGGAGCGAGCCCGGCAGCGGGACCCGGAGCTGGCCCGGCGCCGAACCCGCTACGAGAACGAGCTGGGCCTCGACGCCGACGACGCCGACATCCTCACCGGCGAGCGCGCCCTGTCCGACTTCTTCGAGGGGGCGCTGGAGGCGTACGCCGCCCCCGCCAGCGTGGCGGCGTGGCTGGTGAACGAGCTCCTCCGGGAGCTCAAGGACCGGGAGCTGGCGGACCTCCCCTTCACCGCCGCCGAGCTGGCCGAGCTGGTGCGCATGGTGGACGACGACGAGGTGACCCGGGTGAAGGCCAAGGAGGTCTTCGCCGAGATGGTGGAATCGGGGGAAGCGCCGGCGGACATCGTCGAACGCCGGGGGCTGGCCAAGGTGGGCGACCGCGCCGCCGTGGAGCCCCACGTGGAGCGGGTCCTGGCGGCCTGGCCCGGCAAGGTGGAGGAGTACCGGGGCGGACGCGCGGGTCTCCTGGGCTTCTTCGTGGGACAGATCATGCGGGAGACGGGGGGCAACGCCGACCCCAAGCTGGTGACGTCGCTCCTCAAGGAGCACCTGGACGGATGACCATGCGCCTCCGCTTCGCCCCCTCCCCCACGGGCTACCTGCACGTGGGCGGGGCCCGCACGGCCCTCTTCAACTGGCTCCTGGCCCGGCGCGCCGGCGGCGTGCTGGTGCTCAGGATCGAGGACACCGACCGGGAGCGCTCCAGCGAAGCCCATACCGAGGCCATCGTCCACGGCCTCGGTTGGCTGGGCATCGACTGGGACGAGGGCCCCGTCTTCCAGAGCGACGGACTGGAGCGCCACCGGCAGGCGGCCCTCCGCCTTCTGGCCGAGGGGAAGGCGTACCGGGACTTCACCACCCCGGAGCTGCTGAGGCTCGAGGCGGAGCGCCGGGGCATGGACAACCCGAGCGCGCTGGCCCGGGAGCTGTCCGACGCCCTCCCCCTGGAGGAGGCCGAGGCGCGCGCCGCCTCGGGCGAGCCCCACGCGGTGCGCTTCCGCGTGCCCGAGGGGGAGACCGCCTGGACGGACATGGTCCACGGCGAGACCCGCTTCGCCAACGCCGACATCGAGGACCTGGTGCTCCTCAGGAGCGACGGCACCCCCACGTACAACCTGGCCGTGGTGTCGGACGACGCCGAGGCGCGCATCAGCCACGTCATCCGCGGCGACGACCACGTCTCCAACACCCCCAAGCAGATCCTCCTCTACGAGGCGCTGGGGCTCCCGGTCCCCGCCTTCGGCCACGTCCCCCTCATCCTGGGCCCCGACGGCAAACGGCTCTCCAAGCGCCACGGCGCCACGGCGGTGGGGGAGTACGAGACCCGGGGCATCCTTCCCGAGGCCATGGTCAACTTCCTGGCGCTGCTGGGCTGGAACCCGGGCGACGAGCGGGAGGTGATGGACCGGGACGAGCTGGTGGCCGCGTTCGCCATGGACCGGGTCCAGGTGAAGAGCGCCGTGTTCGACCACGACAAGCTGGCGTGGCTGAACGGCCGCTGGCTCGAGCGCTCGGCGCCGGAGCGGGTGGCGCCCCTGGCGGCGAAGCGGCTGGAGGCCCACGGGGTGGACGAGCACGTCCTGGAGGGGAAGGGCGCGTGGTGGCTCCGCCTGGTGGACCTCCTCAAGGCCCGGGCCCGCTCGGTGGACGAGGTCGCGGAGGCCGCCGTCATCTACCTCCAGGACGAAGTCCCGGCGTGGGACGACAAGGCGGTGGCCAAGCACCTGGAGAAGGACCCGGAGGCCGCCGCCGACCGCCTCACGGCCCTCCGGGAGCGCCTGGACGCCGGTCCCTGGGAGGAGGCGCCCCTGGAGGCACGCCTCCGGGCGCTGGCCGAGGAGCGGGAGGAGGGCGCGGGCAAGCTCATCCACCCCCTCAGGGTGGCCCTCACGGGGCAGCAGGCGAGCCCCGGAATCTTCGAAGTCCTGATCGTTCTGGGGCGGGAGAGGAGCCTGGCCAGGATCGACGCGGCCCTCGCCCGTATCCGCGGAGCGGCGGGGCGTAGCGCTTGAAGAGAGGGGGCCGCACCGGCGGCCGGAACGTCCATCCGCCGGGGCCCGAAACATCCTTTTCTTGACACCCCTCGAAGGGGAGGGGTACGATGCAATGTTGGCGCGGCTCCTGCGGGGATCGGGCGGGCCGTCTGGTGTGACAACCTCATGGTCCCTCCCCGCCGTAAAGGGGGAGGCCGATCGACCCGAATCGGCGCTGACATCTCCCGGAGTCGCCAGGATGCCCCAGGCGTTGAACGACATCGAGCGGAAAATCCTGGACTACATGGTTCAGTACCTCCGCACGAACACCTATCAGCCGTCCATCCGGGAGATCGGGGAACGCTTCGGCATCAAGAGCACCAAGACGGTGTCGGAGCACCTCCAGGCGCTGGCCGAGAAGGGGTTCCTCGAGCGGGATCCCTCCCGCTCGCGGGGCGTCCGCATCCTGGGCGTGGACCTGAGCCCCGACGCGGTGTCCGTGCCCTGTTACGGGGAGGTCCCCGACGAGCGGGCCCTGGCCCGGGGCGCCGGCGCCGAGACCCACCTCACGCTGGACCGCCGCCTGGTGGGTCCCCGGGGGGGCTTCATGCTCCGGGCCCGGGGCGACGGGCTGGCGGTGCTGGGCATCGAGGACGGCGATCTGCTCCTGGTGGAGCCGGTACCCCTGGACGAGTGCGAAGACGGCGCCGTCGCCCTGGTGGGGCGGGGCGCCTCGGCGTCCTTCCAGCGGGTGGGGCGCAACGGCCGGGGACTCACCCTGCAGGCGCTCCGTGCGGGCGAGCCGGCCACGGTCGTGGACGATCCGGCATCGGTGCCCCTGATCGGAAAGGTGAGCGCCATCTTCCGCCGCCTGGACGGCCGCACCGCCGCCGTGAGCCTCACGGCCCACTGACCGGGGCCCGGGTGCCGCTGCCCGCCGCTCCCGACCCCCCCCGCCGCACCCTCCCGTTGGACGCACCCTCCCACCACGCCGACACCCTCTGGATGGGCCGTGCCCTGGAGCAGGCCCGGGCGGCCGCCGTCCGGGGAGAGGTTCCCGTGGGCGCCGTGCTGGTCAAGGACGGACGGCTCCTGGCCGAAGCGCACAACCGCACCGTCACCACCGCCGACCCCACCGCCCACGCCGAGATCGTGACGCTGCGGGAGGGGGCCCGCCGCCTGGGCGACTGGCGCCTGCTGGACACCACCCTCTACGTGACGCTGGAGCCGTGCGCCATGTGCGCCGGCGCCCTGGTGCTGGGGCGGGTGCCCCGCCTGGTGTACGGCGCGGCAGACCCCAAGGCGGGCATGGTGGACACCCTGGGCGACCTGCTCCGGGACGAGCGCCTGAACCACAGGGCGGAGGTGACGGCGGGGATCCTGGCGGAGGCGTCGGCGGCGCTGCTCCGGGCGTTCTTCCGGGAGCGGCGGGGGGCATGAGCCGCCGCGTCCTTCCCGCCCTGATCGCTTCTCTCGCCGTGGCGGCCTGCACCCTTGCGGGCCCACCCCCGTCGTCCCGCATGCCCCCGGGGCCGCCCACCCCCCGAGCCCGCCCCGCGCCGGCACCCCCCGAGCCGTCGCCCGCCCCCGAGGGGGAGAGCGGCCGCCCCGCCCCCCTGACCTTTCCCGAGGTGCGGGCCCTGTGGGTGGTGCGCACCACCCTCACCTCCCCGGAGCGGGTCAGGGTCATGGTGGAGCGGGCCTCCCGGGCCGGCTTCAACACGCTGCTGGTGCAGGTGCGGGGGCGGGGGGACGCGTGGTACCGGAGCGACCTGGAGCCCCGGGCCGCCGCCCTGGACGGCCAGCCCGACGCCTTCGACCCCCTGGCGCTGACCCTCCGGGAGGCCCACGCCCGGGAGATGGCCGTCCACGTGTGGGTGAACGCCCTCCTAGTGACGGACCTGGGGCCCCTCCCCACCGACCCCCTCCACCTGGCCGTGGAGGACCCCGAGGGGCTGGCGGTGCCCCTTCCCCTGGCGAGGGAGCTCTTCCGGGCCGACCCCCGGGACCCCGCCTACGTGGCGCGCCTCCACGCGTGGGCCGATGCCCACCGGGAGCACGTGGAGGGCCTCTTCGCCAGCCCCTCGGATCCCTTCGTGCGCCAGCGGGTGGTGGACGTGGTGGAGGACCTGGCGTCGCGCTACGACGTGGACGGGGTCCACCTGGACTACATCCGCTACCCGGGCCGGGACTTCGACTACTCCCGGGCCGCCCTGGAGGCGTTCCGGAGCTGGATCTCGGAGGAGGTCCCCGCCGGGGAGCGGGCCGCCGCCGAGGGAGCGTGGGCCGGGGGCGATCCCCTGGCGTACACGGCCGCCTTCCCGGAGCGGTGGGACGACTTCCGCCGGGAGCAGGTGACCCGCATCGCCGAGGAGGCGGCACGGGCCGCACGCCGCGCCCGCCCCGGCGTGACGGTGTCGGCGGCGGTGTTCCCCGACCCGGTGGACGCCCGCCGGAGCCGATTCCAGGACTGGGCGTCGTGGGTGCGCTGGGGGGTGGTGGACGCGGTGGCGCCCATGGCCTACACGGGCGACGACCGCACATGGCAGAGGGAGGTGGGGGCGGCGGTGGATTCCGCCGGGGCGGGGCGGGTGTGGGCGGGCATCGGCGTCTACCTCACCGACTACGCCGGCACCGTGGACCGCATTCGTTGGGCCCGACAGATGGGGACCCGGGGCTTCTCCCTCTTCTCCTACGACTGGGCCGTGGCGTCGGGGGAGGCCAAAGCCGGCGTCCCCTTCCTGGAGCGGGTGGGGCGGGCCGCGCTCCTCCCCGGAGGCTGACCCCCTACACCCCTTCCACCGCCGCCTCGGGGTGCTCCAGCACCACCTCCTCCTCCTTGCGGATCACCTCCGTTCCGAAGAAGCGGAGGATCGCCCACAGGATGGCCACGCCCAGGATCAGCGACAGCCACACCGGGAAGCCGAAGGCGGTGGGGATGTCGCCCACGGACATGCCCACCACGGCCACCGCCAGGGCGTAGGGGAGCTGGGTGCGCACGTGGTCCACGTGGTCGCACGCCGACGCCGTGGACGAGAGGATGGTGGTGTCGGAGATGGGGGAGCAGTGGTCGCCGAACACCGCCCCGGCCAGCACCGAGCTGATGGAGCCCAGCAGCAGCGTGTAGTGGTGCCCCCCCTCGAAGTCGATGCCGCCCCCCAGGCTGACGGTGAGGGGGATCACCAGGGGGATCAGGATGGCCATGGTGCCCCAGCTCGTGCCGGTGGCGAAGGACATGAGGGCCGCCACCAGGAACGTGAGCACGGGAATGAACGTGACGGCCACGTTGCCCTGGAGGATGGAGGCCAGGTACTGGGCCGTCCCCACCTTCTCGGTCACCGACCCCAGCGACCACGCCAGCACCAGGATGATCATGGCGATCATCATGGCCCGGATGCCGCTGAGCCACGCCTCCACGATCTCGTTCACGCCCAGGATGCGCTGCCCCAGCGACATGAAGAACGCCACCAGGCAGCCGGACAGGGAGCCCCACAGCAGGGTGGAGAAGGGGTCGGCCGAGCCCAGCACGTCCAGCACGCCGGCGTCGGGGCCCGCCGCCGCGCGCCCCGTGGTCCAGAGCCCCACCAGCACCACCAGGATGACGGTGCCCACCGGGACGGCCGCGTTCCACCAGCGGTGGCGTACGCCCGGCTTGGCCTGAAGCCCCTCGCCCGAGATGTCGGTGGCGAGCTGGGCGCCGGGGCGGTGGAGCCCGCCCCCCGTGGCCGCCCGCCGCTCGGCCCGGGCCATGGGGCCGAAGTCCCGGTTCATCACCGCGGTGAGGAAGACCAGGATGATGGCCAGCACGGGGTAGAAGCGGTACGGGATGGTCTCGAGGAAGATCGTGAAGGGGCTGGCGCCCGCCACCTCGGCGGCCAGGTCGGGGCGCTGCTGGGCGGTGATCCTGAGCCCGTCGGCGATGAGGCTGATCTCGTAGCCCACCCACGTGGAGATGGGGAAGATGGCCGCCACCGGCGCCGCCGTGGCGTCCACGATGTACGCCAGCTTCTCCCGGGAGATCTTCAGGCGGTCCGTGATGGGCCGCATGGTGTTCCCCACGATGAGCGTGTTGGCGTAGTCGTCGAAGAAGATGAAGATGCCCGCGGCCCACGTGGCGAGCTTGCCCCGCCGGGCGGTGTGGGCGAACGGCGTCACCGCCTCGACGATGCCCATCGTCCCGCCGTTCCTGGCGATGATCCCCACCATGCCCCCCAGGAGCAGGGAGAAGATCACGATCTGGGTGTGCCCCCCCGCCGTGTCGCCCAGGGCCGGCACGATGAACGCGTCGATCATGCGCCAGGTGGCCGTGAGGGGGTTGAACCCGGCGAAGGCCAGGGCCCCCAGCCACACGCCGGCCACCAGGGCGGTCACCACCTCCCGGAACACCAGGGCCAGGACGATGGCCAGGAAGGGCGGCAGCAGGGAGTACCACCCCGGGATCACGGTGGCGTCCACCAGGAGGAGGTGCTGGCCCACCTTCACCTGGAGGGGGAGGAGCGACGAGCCCGTGACCTTCAGGTCCGAGAGGGTCGTGGTGGCGCCCGACGCCACCGTGCCGGTTCCCAGCAGGGCCCCGTGGGCGTCCCGGACCTCCACGGGTGCCGTGAGCTCGCTCCCCCCTTCACGGTGAGGGAGAAGCCCACGTCCCGGACCAGCACCTTGGGCGGGTCCACCACCTCCTGGGCGCGGGCCGGGAGAACGGAGGCGGCGGAGGCCACCAGGCAGAGGAGGAGCGGAACGGTGCGGGCCAGGCGCATGGGCGGTCTCGGAAGGCGGGGGATCGCCGGAAAAACCCGGTCATCATGGGCCCGGGCGGCGGCCGTGTAAAGACGCCGAAGGTGCGCGGGCGGGGCGGGATCGGGGCCGTTGACGCCCTCCGGAGGCGCCGCTAAGGTTCCCGCGCCCCGGGGGGCCGTGCCCTGCTGGACCGGGCGCGGAGCCCTCCTCCGCCCCTCCGACGCCGGGAGCGACGTGAGCCAGGAACGCCGGGCCCTCATGGGCGAAGCCGCGGTCCGCCGCGCCATCGCTCGCATGGCGCGGGAGATCGTCGAGAAGAACGACGGCACCGCCGACCTGGTCCTCATGGGCATCCACCGGCGGGGCGACGAGATCGCCGTCCTCCTCCAGCGGGAGATCGAGTCTGCTGAGGGAGTGGATGTCCCGGTGGGCACCCTGGACATCACCCTCTACCGGGACGACCTGGCCCAGATCGGCCCCCGCCCCGTGGTAGGGGAGTCCCAGCTTCCCCAGGGGGGCATCGACGACCGCTCGGTCGTCATCGTGGACGACGTCCTCTACACCGGCCGCACCGTGCGCGCCGCCCTGAACGAGCTCATGGACTGGGGGCGCCCGGCCCACGTGCGCCTGTGCGTCCTGGCCGACCGGGGCGGAAGGGAGATCCCCATCCAGGCCGACGTGGTCGGGCGCCGGGTCGACGTTGCGAAGGGCGGCCGGGTGGAGGTGCTGGTGCCCGAGCTGGACGGCCGCCTGGGCGTCGACGTGGTGAGCCCCCCGGCGGAGGCGCCGTGAACGAGAGGACGGCCTCCTCCCTGGGCAAGGACCTGGTGGGCCTCGAGCCCCTGTCCCGGGAGCAGATCCTCACCATCCTCGACACCGCCGAGCCGTTCAAGGAGATCAGCGAGCGGCGCATCAAGAAGGTGCCGGTGCTCCGGGGCCAGACCATCGTCAACCTCTTCTTCGAGCCCTCCACCCGCACCCGCGTCTCCTTCGAGTTCGCCGAGAAGCGCCTCAGCGCCGACACGGTGAACATCTCTTCCTCGGGCTCGTCGGTGGTGAAGGGCGAGACGCTGGTGGACACGGCCCGGAACCTCGAGGCCATGAAGATCGACATGGTGGTGATGCGCCACGGCAGCTCGGGCGCCGCCCGCTTCCTGGCCGAGCGCATCCCCTCCAAGGTGGTCAACGCCGGCGACGGCGCCCACGAGCACCCCACCCAGGGCCTCCTGGACATGCTCACCATCCGGGACCGGATGGGCAGGATCGAGGGCCTCAAGGTGTGCATCGTGGGCGACATCCTCCACTCCCGGGTGGCCCGCTCCAACATCTACGGGCTGCTCAAGCTGGGCGCCGAGGTGGCGGTGTGCGGCCCCCGGACGCTGCTGCCGGCCCGCATCGACGAGCTGGGGGTGAGCGTCTTCTCCCGGGTGGAGGAGGCCATCGACTGGGCCGACGTGCTGAACGTGCTGCGCCTCCAGCTCGAGCGCATGCAGGGCGGCTACGTGCCGAGCCTCAGGGAGTACAACCGCATCTGGGGCGTCACCAGCGCCCGCCTGGACGCGGCGGAGCGAGACCTCCTCATCCTCCACCCCGGTCCCATGAACCGGGGCGTGGAGATCGACAGCGACGTGGCCGACGGCCCCCACTCGGTGATCCTGGACCAGGTGACGAACGGCGTGGCGATCCGCATGGCGGTGCTCTACCTCCTGGCCGGCGGCGCGCCGGAGAAGGCCGAGTCGGCGAAGCAGGGAGGCGAGGCGTGAGCCAGCGGCCGCTGCTGCTGAAGGGCGGGCGGGTCGTGGACCCGGCCCAGGACGTGGACGAGGTGCGGGACCTCCTCCTGGCGGAGGGCGTCGTGGCGGGCGTCGCGCCGTCGCTGGACGACGTCCCCGAAGACGCCCGGGTGGTGGACGCCACCGGGCTCGTGGTCATGCCCGGCCTCATCGACGTGCACGTGCACCTGAGGGAGCCCGGCGGCGAGCACAAGGAGACCATCGCGTCGGGGGCCCGGGCCGCCGCCGCCGGCGGCTTCACCGCCGTGTGCGCCATGCCCAACACCGACCCCCCCATCGACGACCCGGCGGCCGTGGGCTTCGTCCTGGCCGAGGGGCAGCGGGCGGGCGCCGCCCGGGTCTACCCCCTGGGGTGCATCTCGGTGGGGCGCAGGGGCGAGCACCTGGCCGAGATCGGGGAGATGGTGCAGGCCGGCGCCGTGGGCGTCACCGACGACGGCAGCCCGGTCATGGACTCGGGCCTCATGCGCCTGGCCCTGGAGTACGCCCAGGCCTTCGGCGTCCCCGTGGCCGACCACCCCGAGGACCTGGGGCTGTCACGGAACGGCCAGATGAACGAGGGGCTGGTATCCTCGCGCCTGGGTCTCGCCGGCAAGCCCAACGCCAGCGAGGACGTCCACATCCTGAGGGACCTCGTGGTGGCCGAGCTCACCGGTGGCCACATCCACCTCCAGCACGTGTCCACGGCCTTGGGCGTGGAGGCCATCCGGGCGGCCAAGGCCCGGGGGGTGCGGGTCACGGCCGAGGCGTCTCCCCACCACCTCCTCCTCACCGACGAGGCGGTGGACGGCTACCGCACCGAGGCCAAGATGAACCCGCCGCTCCGGAGCGAGGCCGACCGGCGGGCGGTGGTGCAGGGGCTCGTGGACGGCACGCTGGACGTGCTCGCGACGGACCACGCGCCCCACCACTACGACGAGAAGGAAGCCGCCTTCAACGACGCGCCCAACGGCATCGTGGGACTGGAGACGGCCCTGGGGCTCGTCCACGCACGGCTGGTGCTGGAGGGTGTGGTCGACCTGACCACGATGGTGGAGCGCATGAGCTGGGCGCCGGCCCGGGCGTTCCACCTCCCCGGGGGCTCGCTGGCCGTGGGGGGCGTGGCCGACGTGACGGTGATGGACCCCTCCGCCCGCTGGACGGTGGATCCGGCCCGCTTCGTGTCCCGGAGCCGCAACACGCCCTTCGGTGGCTGGGAGCTCACCGGACAGGCCGTGATGACGGTGGTGGGTGGGCGGGTGGTGTGGGAGGGGGAGGGGCGGTAGCCGGAGGACCGGCGGGGGCCTAGCCCTGCAGCGCGTTCACGTGGCGGGCGAGCTGGCCCTTCAGCCGCGCCACCTTGTTGGGATGGAAGAGGCGGTCCTGGGCCGCCCGGTCCAGGAGCACGACGGCCTCCCGGTAGGCCTGCTCGGCGGCCTCGGCGTCGCCGGCCTGGCGCACCTTCTTGATGGCGGTGCGCAGGCGCGCGCGCTGGCCCCGGTTCCTGGCGTTGGCCTCGGCGGCCTTCACCATCCGCTTCTTGGCGCTCTTGATGTTCGGCATTCAGTCGAACCCCTGGTGTCTCGTCCCGCGAACGTGAGCCTGAAAAAGTAGAGGATCGGGGGCCCGGGATCAACGGGCGCGGCGGGGAGCCTTTCTCGCCCTCCCCGGGGCCGGTAGCTTTCGGCCCCAATGGAACTCGTCTTCGTCATCCCCGTCCTCCTCCTCGCCGTCATCCTCCACGAGGTGGCCCACGCGTGGCAGGCGCGGCGGGAAGGCGACCCCACCGCCGAGCGGCTGGGGCGCATCACCCTGAACCCCATCCCCCACATCGACCTGTTCGGGTCGATCCTCATCCCGGCGCTGCTGGTGGTGAGCCACACGGGCTTCATCTTCGGGTGGGCCAAGCCGGTGCCGGTGAACCCCGCCAACTACCGGGACCCGAAATGGGGCGACGTGCGGGTCTCCCTGGCGGGCATCGTTACCAACCTGGGCCAGGCGGTGGCGTTCACCCTGCTGGGGGGGATCCTGGCCGCCATCGGACACGACGGGCCGGTCTGGAACGCGGCGGTGCGGATGGTCCAGTACGGCATCCTCATCAACCTCATCCTGGCCTTCTTCAACCTGATCCCGATCCCGCCCCTGGACGGCTCCCACGTCCTCTTCCACCTGCTGCCCCGGAGGTGGGCGCTGCGCTACCGGGCGTTCGGGCGCTACGGGCTCATCGCCATCATGGCGCTGCTCTTCCTGGTGCCGGGCGCCTTCTCGACGCTCCTGTTCCCGGTCGAGCTCGCCATGCGCGCCGCCACCTGGTTCATGCGCCTGTGGACCTGAGCACCCGGAGCCCCCTGCTGCCCCGGGAGGCCGACTTCTTCACGGTGGACCTGGACCGCTTCCAGGGGCCCCTGGACCTCCTGCTGCACCTCATCCGGCAGCAGGACATCGACGTCTTCGACATCCCTATCTCGAAGATCACCGAGCAGTTCCTCAAGGCCATCCGTGGCATCGGTGCCGATCAGCTCGACCACGCGGGCGAGTTCCTGGAGATGGCGGCCACGCTGGTGCGCATCAAGGCCCAGATGCTGCTGCCCCGCCACGAGGACGACGAGGACCAGGACCCCCGGGCGGAGCTGGTGCGGCGGCTCCTGGAGTACGAGCAGATCCGGGAGATCTCCCACCGCCTGTCGTCGGCCGAGGCCGAGCGGGCGCGCCGTTTCGCCAAGGGGTACGTGCCGCCCCGCCCGCGCCCCGAGCCGGTGGACACGCCCCTGGAGACCACCTGGGAGGAGGTGTTCGAGGCGGCGCTGGGGGTGACGCTCCCCGAGGCCGTGGACCGGCGCCACCGGGTCACCACCCGCCCGGTGGCCATGGAGGACAAGGTCACCCTCATCCTGGAGACCCTCGCCGACGTGGCCCGGGTGGAGTTCAGCCGGCTGCTCAGGGGCTTCGAGAGCCGCATGCACGGCGTCATGACGCTGCTGGCCGGCCTCGAGCTCACCCGCCGCCGCACCCTCTTCCTGCGCCAGGTGTCGCCCTTCTCCGAGTTGTGGCTGTACCGGCGCGACGAGGAGGAGGACGGCGCGGACGCCGGGGCGGGTGGGGACGGAGCCGGTCCCGACGAGGCGCCCGACGATCCACTCGAGAAGGAGCCGCGGTGAAGCCGACCCAGATCGTGGAGGCCGTCCTCTTCTCCAGCGACGCGCCCCTCAAGGCGGAGGAGATCGCCCGGGCCGACGAGTCCCTGGACGAGGACGTTGTGGAGGAGGCGCTGCGCCGGCTCCAGACCGAGTACGCCGAGGGCGAGCGGGCCTTCCAGGTGGTGGAGGTGGCCGAGGGGTGGCAGATCCTCACGCTCCCCGAGTTCGCCGGCTACCTGGAGCGCTTCGACACCGTCCCCCGGCCGTCCCGCCTGTCGGGGCCGGCGCTGGAGACGCTGGCCATCATCGCCTACCGCCAGCCCATCGGCCGGGTGGAGGTGGAGTACATCCGGGGGGTGAGCTCGGCCGGCGTCATCCGCACGCTGCAGGATCGGGCGCTGGTGGACGTGGTGGGCCGGGCCGAGGGGTTGGGCCGGCCCCTCCTGTACGGCACCACCCCCCGCTTCCTGGAGCACTTCGGCTTCATGTCGCTGGACGACCTGCCCCGCCCGGAGGAGTTGCCCGTGGTGCTCCGGGACAGGATCCCCCTCGGCGAGGACGACGACGAGGAGGAGGGCGAGGGCGAGCAGACGTCGCTGGACGTGGAGGGGAGCCCGGCCGCGGAGGCGTCCGCCGAGGAGCCCGGTGAGGGGGAGGCGAGCGAGGAGTCGCCCGAGGAGCAGCCGGAGCAGGCGCCCGAGCAGGCCGCCTCGGTCCAGGAGCGGGGCGACGGCTAGCCA
Source organism: uncultured Gemmatimonadales bacterium (assembly GCA_963720485.1). Classification (GTDB taxonomy): domain Bacteria; phylum Gemmatimonadota; class Gemmatimonadetes; order Longimicrobiales; family Gaopeijiaceae; genus MFD05684-c1. The sequence goes on along the minus strand of OY970395.1, from coordinate 2,065,111 downwards.
GGGCGTGCGGATCCAGAAGCTCCTCTCCCGGGCGGGGGTGGCCTCCCGCCGCAAGGCCGAGGCGCTCATGGCCCAGGGGCGGGTGCGGGTGAACGGGGAGGTCGTGACCACGCTGGGGGTGCGCGTGGACCCCGACGCCGACGTGGTGGAGGTGGACGGCCGCACGGTCACCACGGAGCCCCCCCGCTGGATCGCCCTCCACAAGCCCGCCGGCACCCTCACCACCCGAAAGGACCCCCGGGGGCGGCGCACCGTGTACGCCCTCCTCCCCGAGGAGCACCGGCGCCTGCGCTACGTGGGCCGCCTGGACCGGGACACCGAGGGGCTGCTCCTGTTCACCAACGAGGGCGGGCTCATGCACCGCCTCCTCCACCCCAGCCACGGCGTGGAGCGGGAGTACCGGGCGGGCGTGCGGGGCAGGGTGGGGCGGGACGTCCTGGTCCGCCTCCTGAAGGGAGTGCCCCTCGACGACGGCCCCGCCCGGGCCCGGGGTGCGCGGGTGGAGGGCCACGAGGACGCCGGCGACGTGGTGGCCCTGGTCCTGGTGGAGGGGCGCAAGCGGGAGGTACGGCGCATGCTGGAGGCCGTGGGCCACCCGGTGCGCTGGCTCCAGCGGGTGCGCTTCGGGCCCGTCACCCTGGGCGACCTCCCCCGGGAGGCGTGGCGGGAGCTCGGCGAGGGCGAGGTGGCGGGGCTCAGGGAGGCGGCCTCGGAAGGCTGACGGACAACGCGACGAGAGCCGGACGGCGAAGCCCGTCCGCAGGAAAGGAGCGTACAGTGGAGCTGAACGGTCGCACGGTGCTGGTCCTGGGGGGCGCGGGGCTGGTGGGCACGGCGGTGGCCCGGCGGATGCTGGCCCTGGAGCCGGCGCGGCTGGTGCTGTCGTCGCTGCGCCGGGAGGAGTCCGAGGAGGCCGCGGCCGCCCTGGAGGGGGAAGCGGGCAGGGGAGCGGGGGTGACGGTGGAGGCCCGCTGGGGCGACCTCTTCGTCCCCGAGGCCCTCAAGGACCTCCCCCGGGACCGCCTTACCGGCGACCCCGACGCGCTGCGCGCCTTCGTGGACGACCTCTACGGCGAGCTCACCCCCGAGGTGGTGGAGCGCTCGACGCTGGGACGCTTGCTCCTGGACGTGCGCCCCGACGTGGTGGTGGACTGCGTCAACACGGCCGGCGCCCTGGCGTACGGCAACGTCTTCGCCTCGGTGGAAGGGCTCCGCGGGGCCGCCGCCGAGGGCGGGGTCGACGCCGGCGCGGTGGAGCGGCACCTGGCCACCCTCTACCTCCCCCAGCTCATCCGCCACACCCAGATCGCCCTGGAGGCGATGCGCCGGGCCGAGACCGGCGTGTACGTGAAGATCGGCACGGCGGGGACGGGGGGGATGGGGCTCAACATCCCCTTCACCCACTCGGAGGAGCGCCCCTCCCGGGTGCTCCTGGCCAAGGCCGGCCTGGCCGGCGCCCAGAGCCTCCTCCTCTTCCTCATGGACCGGACGCCGGGGGCGCCGGCGGTGAAGGAGATCAAGCCCACCGCCGCCATCTCCTGGAAGGCCGTCGGCTACGGGCCCGTGAAGCGGGGCGGCCGCGCCCTCACCCGCTCCGACGCCACCGGCCCGGTGCCCGTGCAGGCGGCGTTCGGCGCGGACGCGGCCGGGGCGTTCACGAGGCTGGACGCTCCCCTGGAAGGGGTGTGGCTCGACTCGGGGGAGAACGGCCTCTTCTCGCTGCCCGAGTTCGAGGTGCTCACGTCGCTGGGGCTCATGGAGTTCGTCACCCCCGAGGAGATCGCCGAGAACGTGATCCGGGAGATCACCGGCTGCCCCACGGGCAAGGACGTGGTGGCCGCCCTGGACGGCGCCACCATGGGCCCCACCTACCGCGCCGGGGTGCTGCGCCAGGCCGCGCTGGAGCGCATGGAGGCGCTGGAGGCGGAGCACGGCGTCGAGGCCGTCGCCTACGAGATGCTGGGGCCACCCCGCCTCTCCAAGCTCCTCTTCGAGGGGGCCCTGCTGAAGCGCCTCCACGGCAGCCTGGAGGCGGGCGCCGAGCTCGACCCCGAGGCCACCGCCGCCGCCGCCCGGGCGCTGGTGGAGGAGGACGACGACCTTCGCCAGCGCATGCTCTCCATCGGCCTCCCCGTGCTCCTCCCCGACGGCAAGCGGGTGCTCCGGGGCGCCACGGTGCGGGTGCCCCCCGAGCCCGGCCTCCCGCCCACCGCCTCCCGGGTGGTGGACAACGGCTGGGTCGACCTGCGGGGCGCCAACTGGGCCCGCTGGAAGGACCGCTGCCGGGCGATGCTGGAGGAGTCGGGGGGGCGCTGGCCCATCGAGGAGGGCTCCCGCTCCGACTGGGAGCACGGCGAGCGCACCGGCGCCATGCGCCCGGGCCGCATGGCGGCGTGGATCTTCCGTCACGAGGACCGGGGTGAGCGGATCAAGCGGTAGGCCACGAAGGGAGACGGAGGTGGGAACGAGGATGGAGACGGGGATGGAGACGAGGAGGATCGGGTCGCTGGAGGTGTCGGCGGTGGGGCTCGGCTGCAACAACTTCGGCCGGCGCGCTGGACGCCGCGGAGACGGCCCGGGTGGTGGACGCCGCCCTGGACGCCGGCGTCACGTTCTTCGACACGGCGGACATCTACGGCAAGGGAGCGAGCGAGACGTTCCTGGGGCGGGCGCTGGAGGGGCGCCGCGACGAGGTGGTCGTGGCCACCAAGTTCGGCATGGAGATGGACGCGGCGCGGAAGGGCGCCCGGCCCGACTACGTGCGCCGGGCCGCGGAGGACAGCCTGCGCCGCCTCGGCGTCGACACCATCGACCTCTACCAGCTCCACCAGCCCGACCCCGAGGTGCCCATCGCCGACACCCTGGGCGCCCTGGACGACCTCGTGAGGGAAGGGAAGGTCCGGGAGATCGGCTGCTCGAACTTCTCCGTGTACGAGCTGAAGGAGGCCGACCGGGTGGCCCGGGAGCAGGGCAGCGCCCGCTTCGTCAGCGTGCAGAACGAGTACAGCATGGTGCACCGGGAGCCGGAGGAGGGGGTGCTGGACGCGTGCGAGGGGCTGGGGCTGGCGTTCCTCCCCTACTTCCCCCTGGCCAGCGGCCTCCTCACGGGCAAGTACCGGAAGGGGGAGCCCCTCCCCGAGGGCACCCGCATCAGCGCCGGCGGCCGCTTCGACGACCTCCTGTCGGACGACAACCTGGAGCTCGTGGAGCGGCTGGTGGCCTTCGCCGAGGAGCGGGGCCACACGCTGCTCGACCTGGCGTTCGCCTGGCTGCTGGCGCACCCGCCGCTGGCGTCGGTGATCGCGGGAGCCACGAAGCCCCGGCAGGTACGGGGCAACGCGGCGGCGGCCGCCTGGAGCCTGTCGCAGGAGGACGTGGCGGAGGTGGACGCCCTCCTGCCGCCGCCGGGGGAGGGTTAGCGGGGCGGGCCGGCGCGGTGGGTGAGGGGGCGGGTCAGCCCTCCGCGGGCCAGCCGGCCTCCCCGATCAGCGGCACGAAGCGCACGCCCATGAGGGGCTCGCTGCGGTACTCGGTGCCCTCCCGCACCACCCGCACGAGCTCCTGGGCCGTGAGGGTTCCCACGGGCACCACCAGCCGGCCGCCGTCGGGGCTGAGCTGGGCCTTGAGCGGCTCCGGCACCTCGGGGGCGGCCGCGGTGACCACGATGCCGTCCCAGGGCGCGTGCTCGGGCCAGCCCAGGGTGCCGTCGCCGACGAGAAAGCGGACGTTGTCCACGCCGAGGCCCTCCAGTACCTCCCGGGCCCGGGCCTGGAGGGCGTCCAATCGCTCGATGGTGAACACCTCGGCCACCAGCCGGGCCAGCACCGCCGCCTGGTAGCCGCTCCCGGTGCCCACCTCCAGCACCCGGTCTCCCGGCCGGGGGGCCAGGGCCTCGGTCATGGCCGCCACCACGTAGGGCTGGGAGACGGTCTGGCCGTCGGCCAGGGGGAGGGCCCGGTCGGCGTACGCCAGCGCCCGGTCGGCGGGGGGCACGAAGGCTTCCCGGGGGACCGCGCCCATGGCGTCGAGCACCCGGGGATGGCGGATGCCCCGGGCCACGAGCTGCTCCTCCACCATGCGGGCCCGCTGGGCGGCGAAGGCGTCCACGCCCTCGCCCTCAGCGCCGGCCGCGGCGGCCCCGCTGCTCCACGCTGCGGGTCAGCTTGGCCAGCGTCTCGTCGTCACCCGCCACGATGGCGATGTTGGACTCCGTGAGGGGCGCGTCGGGGTCGGGCACCACGTTCCAGCGGTCGGAGAGGACGTCGTAGAGGGCCACCACCTGCACCCCTTCGGAGTTGGGGAGCTGCAGGTCCCTGAGGCTCCGCCCCAGCCACGGGTCGGGAATGGCCATCTCCTGGATGGAGTAGCCCTCGCCCAGCTGCACGTAGTCGAGGATGGTGGTGGAGGCGAGGCGGCGGGCGAGGCGCTCGGCCGACTCCCGCTCCGGGAAGATGAGCTCCTCCACGTCGAAGCGCTCCATGGCCTTGGCCGCCCGCACGCTGGACACCTTGGCGTACACCCTCTGCACGCCCACCTCCCGGAGGGCCATGGTGGCCAGGATGGAGGCGGCCAGGTTGGTGCCCGTGCTCACCACCGCGGCGTCGGCGTTCTCGGCCCCCACCTGGCGGAGGGTGTCCGGGTCCGTGCCGTCGGCCACCACGCAGCGCGTGACCTGGTCGGCGTGCTGGTCCACCAGGCGTGCGTCGGTGTCCACGGCGATGACCTCGAAGCCCTGGTTGTAGAGGGCCCGGGCCACCCAGGCGCCGAAGCGTCCCAGCCCGATGACGACGAACCGCTTCATGCGCGCGCTCCCTTGCTGAGCAGGTCGGGGGCTCTCATCCCACCATCACGTCCTCGTGGCCGTAGCGGAAGTCGGAGCGCCGGCGCTCCACCGCCACGGCCATGGAGGCCACCACCGCCGTGGGCCCCACCCGCCCCAGGAACATGAGGCCGGTGATGATGAGGCGCCCCAGGGCGGACAGGGCGGGGGTGGCGCCCAGGGAGAGGCCCACCGTGCCGAACGCGCTGTGGGCCTCGAACACCAGCATGACGAACGCGTCCCGGTCGCCCACGGCCATGGCGCCCACCTCCGTGACCGTGAGCATGAACACCGCGCCGCCCAGGACGATGAGGCCCTCCGATGACGAGGCCCATGGCGCGCTGGATGGTATCGCGGGGGACGGTGCGGTTGAAGACGTGCACGTCTTCCTGGCCCCGGAGCCGGGCCGCCAGCAGGAGGAAGAGCAGGGCCGCCACCACCGTCTTGAGTCCGCCCGCCGTGGAGCCGGGGGAGCCGCCGATGACCATGAGGATGATGGTGAGGAACACCGAGGCGTTGGAGAGGCGGGCGTAGTCCACCGAGTTGAAGCCGGCGGTACGGGGCGTCACCGACATGAAGCCCGCGTTGGCGATCTTGTCCCACAGGCCCATGTGGCCGAGCTCACCCGTCCACTCGAACGCCAGGAAGGCCCCCCACGCCACGACGATGAGGAAGGCCGTGGTGGCGAGCACCAGGCGCGTGTGCACCGAGAGCCGGCGCGTGTCCCGGTCCAGGAAGCGCACCCGCAGGTCTTCCAGCACCACGAAGCCCAGCCCGCCGCACACGATGAGGGCGCCGATCACGTAGAGCACCCCCACCTGGTCCTGGAAGCCCACGAGGGAGTCGCTGAAGGTCGAGAAGCCGGCGTTGCAGAACGCCGACACGGACTGGAACACCGCGTGCCAGAGGGCGTCCACCGCCCCGAAGCTGCCTCGCCACAGGAGCCAGAGGAGCGTCGCTCCCACCGCCTCCACCGCGAAGGTCACCGTCACCACCGTGCGCACCAGGCCGTCGCTCTCGATGTGGCGCAGGTAGGTGACGTCGCTTCCGCTGGCCTCCTTGAGGCGCAGCGAGCCCCGCCTCCCCAGGGCCGTGAGGGCCAGAGTGGTGAAGGTGAGAATCCCGAGCCCTCCCGCCTGGATGAGGAGCAAGATCCAGAGCTGGCCCCAGAAGGTGAAGTACGTGGCCGTGTCCACCACGATGAGGCCCGTGACGCACACCGCGCTGGTGGACGTGAACAAGGAATCCACGAAGCCCAGGTCGGGTCCCGTGTACAGCCCCGGGAGCCAGAGGAGGCCCGCCGTGCCCACCGCCACGAGACCCATGAACGACAGAACCAGGAGCTGGGTCGCCGTGAGCTTCTCGAGCCAGGTGCGGGCGCGGGCGCCGGCGACCTCGTGGGTGAGGATGGTGCCCCTCATGCCCGCTCGTCCGGGAGGGTCGGGATGGTCATGGAGCGTGGGAAGCTAGACGAAAGGCGCCGGGGGTGTCAAAACGGCTGGAGGACTTGGGCTCCGGCGGCGACGAAAGCCGCCGAAACGGCTGGAAATCCGGCGCTTCAGGGGGAATGGAACTTGCACCTTCGGGGGCGGCGAAGGGGGGTGGATCAAGGCCCCCGTGTGCCCTGGAGCATCGACTCCGACCCTGGAGGACCGCCCATGCTGACCCATGAAAAGCTGGTGGAGCTCTACCGTGAGCTGCGGGACGAGCCCGTGCTGAGCGTCTACCTGGACGCCGACCAGCACGATCCGGCGGAGCGCAACGTCTGGCGCACGCGACTCGACCACCAGCTGGGGAAGATCCGGGACGGCCTGTCGGGCGACGACAAGGAGGCCTTCGAGGAGGCCGTGAGCCGCCTCCGGGAGGAGTTGGACGGCTTCGAGGCCTTCCTCCCGGATCGGGGCTTCGCCGCGTTCGCCACCCCCGACCAGGTGTGGTACGCCGAGACGGTGCCCGTGCCCATGCCCGACCTGGTCCGCTGGGAGCACGGCATCCGTGCGGCGCCCTACGTGCGGGGCCTCAAGCAGGAGCGGGTGGTGGTGCTCGTGCTCCTGGACGCCAAGAAGGCCCGGGTGTTCCGCTACCAGGACGCCACGCTGGAGGAGGTGGAGGACTTCCGCGCCGACACGTTCCTGGGCGACCTGTCCGACGTGAACATGAGCAAGCACGCCACCAACCGGAGCGGCGTGCGCGGGGAGACCTCCACCGACGCCGCCCAGCGCGACCTGGAGGTGAGCTCGGAGCGCATGGTGAAGGCCCTCACCGGGGCCGCCGTGCGCTACGTGGGGGACCACGGCTTCCTGGTCATCGGAGGCACGCCGGAGCGGGTGTCCCAGGCGGCCAGCGCCGCCCCAAAGGGGCTGGACGGGCGCCTGCTGGAGGCCCCGTCCCTGCACATGGGCATGACGGCGCCCGAGGTGAGAGACGCGTTGGACGGCATCGCGTCCCAGATGAGCAAGCACTACCAGGAGGAGCTCCTGTCCGAGGTCCTGGACCAGGCCAAGGCCGGCGGCCGCGCCTGCCTGGGGCGCGACGAGGTGGAGCGCTCGCTGGAGGAGATGCGGGTGGACACTCTCCTCCTCGCCCACGCCCTGGTGGAGCGGGAGCCGGACTACGCCGATCGCCTGGTGGGCCTGGCGCTGGCCGGGAACGCCCAGGTGGAGGAGCTCTCCGACCTGGGGAGCGACCGGCTGGAGGAGGAGGGGCAGGGGCTGGCGTGCCGACTCCGCTTCAAGGTGAAGAACCCGGAGCCCCAGACGGGCGCCCCCGAGGAGCGCTCGACCCCCGAGGAGGAGCGGGAGGCGGCGCTGAAGGCGAGGGGGGAGGGTCGGGCCGAGGCCCGGGTGGGGGAGGAGAGCAGGGCGTAGGGGCCACGGGGCGGGGCTGCCTGGCGGCCCGGACGTCGCCGCCGACCCCGCCCGAAGCCGGGAAGGATCTGCCAGAACGGCGTTGCGGCCGGGGTTCTGGCGGATCTTTCCCGCTATGGGGGAAGAATCCGCCCGAAGTGCCTTGGCCCGGGCGACCTCTGGCGGATCCTTCCCGCCATGCGAGAAAAATCCGCCAGAAGGGCTTCGCGGCGTCGGCTCTGGCGGATTTCACCCGCCTGGAGGCGTGCGGGTCTGCGGGCTCGGGGCGGCGCCTCTTCGCCGCGGCCGCCTCCCGCCTCCGATTGGCGCTGCCGCCGCCCCCACCTACCTTTCGGCTTTCCGGGCCCGTAGCTCAGTCGGTCAGAGCAGCGGACTCATAATCCGACGGTCCCAGGTTCAAGTCCTGGCGGGCCCACTGGAGCGGGGGGGCGGCCCCGGCGGCGAGACGCTGCCGGGGCCGCTCTCCTTTCTTACGCTGGCCGTAGCCCGCCATCCCATCGGCTCGCCCGCCCTCCTGCGTCGGCGTAGATTGACCGCGGCGTCACGTCCGAGGCCGGGCGGACAGGAGACGGGAGACTGCCGTGTACCGTGGGGACTCGAGGGGTGGGCCCGATCGCTTCTCCTGGTCGTCCTCTGCGGCCGACGTGGTGAGCGTGGACCAGCACGGGCTGATCACGGGGCTGGGCTGGGGGACGGCGACCGTCACCGCGACCAGTGGGGGTCTCACCGGGACGGCAAGGGTGGTCGTGCGGGACGCCATCCGCCTGGCGTGGTCGCTTCCCACGACCACGGGATCGATCGAGGCCGACATCGCGGTCGGACCCGACGGCACGGCCTACGTCGGGACGGACGACCCGCCGCGGATCAGAGCATGTGGTACGCGGTCTCGCCCCAGGGAAGCGTCCTGTGGACGCTGGGCCTGCCGTTCACGGGGCAGTCGATCCCAGCCATCGGCGCCGACGGAACGCTGTACGTCGGCTCCAAGGGCCTCCGCACCCATACCGGCGGCCTCATCGCTGTGGACCCGGGCGGCACGGTCCGCTGGGTGCTGACCGACAGCGCGGGCATCCTCTCGTCCCCGGCCCTCGGGCCCGACGGTACCATCTACACGGCCGGAGGCCGGCACCTGTACGCGGTGGACCCCTCGGGCGAGGTCCGCTGCACGTACGAGAGCGCCAACCCGGCCGAACCCATCCGGATGGGGCCGGCGCTCGGGCCCGACGGCACCATCTACATGGCGGGCGGCCGGCGCGTCTATGCGGTGGATCCTGAGGGCGAGAGCCAGTGGACCTATGACGCGGATGCGGCCGAGACGGTGTTTCTCACCTCCTCGCCGTGTCGCTGCCGCGCCTCGACGAGGTGACCTTCAGCGGACGGGTCCTGATCTTCGCGGTCCTCGCCACCGGCGCCAGCGCCATCGCGTGTCCGTCCTTCCCGCCTTGCGGGCACGGGCCGTTCCGGTCAAGCGTCCGCGTCCCCGTCAGCGTGTCCCGTGAGCCGGTCGAACCGTAGACCGCTCGATCCCTCGCCTCGACCCGGCCGCCGCCGCCGCCCCATCCACAGCAGCGAGCTGCCGTCGATCCAGCGGGTGTGCTGGAAATGCCGCGTCACGCGCTCGCCGGCGCGCGACACGGTCTCGTCCGGGAAGATCAGGCGACGGCCGGGCGTGAGGACGCGGCCGAGCGGCAGGATCGGCTGACCGGTGGTCGGATCGATCATGGCGCCCCGCTGGAGCGCGATCGCACGTTGCGCCTCATCCGTGTGCACCGGCACGAGAGGGATCCAGTGGTCGGGGATCGACGCCGCCAGCCGGTACTCGACCGCCACCTCCTCCGGGATCGGTCCGGCCGGTGGCTCCGCACGCCTCTTCTCCTGGTACGCCTCGAAGCGATCCAGGGGCCGGCCATCCGCACCCGGCACCTTCCGCTCGATGGCCCACGCCAGGTTCGCCATCTCGTCTCGGATCAGCAGGACTTCCTCGACAGGCTCGCTGGACAGACTCGAGGCGAGCGTGGGCGGCAGGACGAACAGGCGGCGGCCGGGCTCGACGCGGTGCGTGAGCGGACGCCCGGTTTCCGCGGGATGGAAGAGGCCCCAGTTCGCGGCCGTGTCGTCCGGTTGTTCGGTGGGTGGAATATCGAGCCGGACGCCGAACGTGTCCGTGACCTCGAGCGAGCGCACCCGGCAGATCGAGCCGGCCTCGAGCGTGACCGGCACCATCAGCCAGTCGTTGCCGTACACGAGCGCGAACTCGAGCAGCAGCAGTCGCGCGAGATCGTCCGGGGCGGCATCGACACGGCCGAAGTCGACACGGCCCTGCTCCATCTCCCACCAGCGCGGCGCGGGCATGCCCGCGAACTCGACGGGCGTCGGAACCACCGTCTGCGACACGGTCCGCATCCTGCCGGGTCCCGGCTCGGAATCGAGCGCCGAATCGATCTCGACGTCGAAGTCGAACCAATCCAGGTCGCCGCTGCGGTACTCGCCGGCGGAGAGCACGATCTGACCCTGCCCGTCGGGTGCCGACACACGGAACCGGTACTCCAGTCGGTTCGTCACCCAGGCATCCACATCGTCATCGGGCTCGAGGAACAGGCCATCCCACCACTCGAGCCACGCCCGCCCCGCGTCGATCACACGCGACTCGTCCTGCGGCTCGATCGCCGGTTCGGCGGGCAGCAGCGGCGGATCCACGGCCAGGGCCTGGCGCAGATCGGCTTCGAGCGCGAGACCGTCCGGCGCCCGATCCTGCCATCACCGACAGGAACCTGCGACTTGCATCGTCGATCGTCCCGTCCGCCGCCAGCGGATACATCTCGATGTAGTCCGACCGGTACCGGTCCTCGATCTGCCTGTCGCGGAGCAGCCGCAGGAAGTGGAGACCGCCCTCGGCCGCGAGTCGCAGGTCCACGCCGTCGCCGGCACCATCGCCCGGGTCGGCCGCACGCTGTCGCACCCGCTCGCGTTCGACCAGCGCCTCGAGCGGCAGCCGCCGAAGGTCGTACGGTCGCGCCGATCCATCCGGCCCCGGCTGGTACCGGTTGAGCGGCGTGGTGTCGATGGCGAGTCGCGCCGCGACCAGCGAGCCGGCATCGTCGCCCTCGAACTCGCCGGTCTGCCACTGCCGCGCGAGCATCCAGAGCGGGTCGTGGACCCTGGCCTCCAGCCCGCGCGCGAAATCGCGGCTCCGCGGCCGCGGCTCGAGTCGCGTCCAGCCCGTCACCGATGCCATGTCAGCCCTCCTCCGTGCGAGCGCGTACCGCCACCCGCGTGAAGTCCGTCGACACCGTCCGGCTGGCCGTGTTGAACGTGAAGAACAGCGCCGGCAGGAACTGACCGAGACCGGCCAGCGCTTCGGTGTCCACCGCCCGGATCTTCGCCAGGTCGAACGCTTCCAGCAGGATCTTCTCGAGTGTGGCCAGATCCCACGGGCGGCGGCCGTCGGGCGGAACCGCGATCAGAACCGCGTTCGGCGCCCGGGCATCGGGCTGATCGAAGTGGAACGCCAGCCCCGTCGTCTCGGTCGCGGAGGGCAGCGTCTCGACCCACTCGTCGATCGCCAGCCCCGCCAGCGGCGACGAAGCATCGAAGCCGGCCGGCAGCGACGCGACCAGCGACACACGGTTCGCTTCCGGTGGCTGCGCTTCGTCGATCGGCAGGCCGATCCACCGGTCGCCCGGCTGGAACGGCAGCTGCCCCACCGTCAGCTCGAGCGGGTCGCTGCCGCCCAGCGCATCGGCGTACGTGAACGCGTCGCCCATGAGCGCGACCCGCGGCCGCACCCGCGTCATTCGACGGAACCAGCGCACCGATTCGCCCGGATCTCCACCCTGCACGGCATCGCTCGCCGCCACCGCCTGCCCGAGCTCGCCCGCATCGTGAGCTGTGAAGCGCGGCAGCACCACGAACCCCTTCCCGAGCACGATCCGGATCCGTTCGACATCGTGGTCGCGAACATCGGTCGCCGAGGCGGCGTTCCGGTCGAACGCGTCCTCGAGCGCCCTCGCCCGCCCGACACGAGCGGCCAGATCCACCGCGACCGCGCTCGCCTGCGACGCCAGGCTCTCACGTGCGGCGTCATGCGCTCCCCTCGCCGATGCCGGGAACGCGCCCGGCAGCCCGAGATACGCGGCGCGTACGAGCGCTTCCCGCAGTGCGTCCGTGTCGGCGGCGCCCGGCGAGCCCACGAGCGTCTCCAGGTCGGCGAGCACATCGCCGGCCCGGCTCACCACGGCGTCCGCACGGTCCTCGAGCTCGGCGATGTCGAACGCGTCGCCCGGGTCCTCGCCGGGCGTGGCGACATCGGCGGGCGAAAGCGCGCGAGCGCGCCCTGCCATTTCGCGCACCGTTCGCACCACTTCGCCGAACGCCGGGAAGTCGACGATCTCCGCGCTCCATTCTGGATCGCGCTCGAAGACCACACGGGCCGACGCGTCATGGGGCACACCCGGCGGAAGCGGGTTGAGTGCGCGGAACGCGATGCGGCGGACCAGCTCGGAGCCCTCGGTCTCCTCCGGTCCGAGGATCGGCAGCACATCGAGCGGCGACAGCCCGAGCTGGCCGAGGTGCAGCTCCTCCGTCCGCACGACCGTCCCGTCCGCGTCGAGATATTCGACGTTGCAGCGGACGCGATCGGGGGAGCCGAGCAGCGCGCCCAGCCACGCATCGAGCCGCGGCTCGGCGCGAGCGCGCACCCGCCTCGAATCCGCCGGCCAGTCGGCAGGCGGTCCGTCGTCCGCGAACGCGAGAAGAACGCGGTGCGTCAGAGCGATCCCGGAACGCGTGGTGCGCACGGACTCCAGCTCGGGAGGCGGCGTCTCACCGCGGGCGATCGCATCGAGCACGGCGCCGGCGCGGGTCGGGTTGCCGCGCACCGCCTGGAAGACGCTCTCCGCGGTGACCGCGTCGGACAGCGCGTCGACCACATCGCCGAGCTTCCGGAGCTCGCTGGTGATCTCGCGTTCGTCGGCCGACCCGAGCGCGGGCAGCCCGCCCTGTCCCCAGGGAATGTCCCCGGCCTCGAAGCGCCGGCTCAGCGCCAGTCCGTCGACGACGTTGTGGGCGGCGATGCTCTCGACCGGCTCATCGGTGTTCTCGAGCTTCTTCGCCACCAGCGGAGCCAGCTCGCGGAACGGCAGGATGAAGCGGTCAACCTCGTGACCCGGATGATCTTCGTGCAGGCCGCGCTCGAAGCGGTAGCCCAGCACGGCGCCCAGCGGCTGCCCCTGTCGCACGGCGTCGAGCAGCTCGAGTGCCAGTCGTACGCGCGCGGACGAGAGGTCGATGGCCAGCGACGATGCGCCGTCCGGGCCGCGGTGGCTCAGGTAGCCGCTGCGCAGGATCGCCGCCATCGTCGCGTGCTGGAGGCTCGGCGCCTGGACGAATCCGTCCGATGCGCGGGCCGGTGCCGGCTCGAGGTTCTCGACCCAGCCGAACGCGCCCAGGTGCACACCCGGCGACCGGTCCTCCGTGCGCAGACGCTCGAGCGCGCGACTGGCGAACGACGTGATCCATGCGTCCAGCCGGTGCGAGCAGACGTCGAGCGTCTCCGACAGCAGCCGGTCGAGCGCGGCCGTGCCGAGCGGCTCGAGCGCTTCGAGCGCGCTCCAGAACTCGCTGTAATCCTCCGTGTCCGGCTCGTCGAGCTGGCGTCGCTCGTCCAGGAACTCGGCCAGTGTGGCCGTGCCGGTGAGCGGCGGCAGCCGGCGGTCCAGCACGTTCGACGCCGTCAGTGTAGGCGACACGGCATCGAAATCGATCATCTCCGGCTCCGGGCGTACGGCGGCCGCGGCCTCGTCGAAGCGGGCAATGAGCCGGAACGCGGTGGTGCCGTACGCGGTCAGCGCGGTGTGTCGGAGCAGCAGGTACAGCAGCGCCCTCGGCGCCCCGCCCGGGAACGTCTCGTCGCGGACCTGCGCCGGACTCGACGTGCGCAGCCACTCGATGTAGTTCGGCTCGAGCGGTCCGGTTTCCGACAGCGGCGCGGCCTGGACACGCGGCCCGGTCAGCTCGTACGCGTGCGGCATGAAGAACAGTTCGAGCGCACGGGGCGACCACGGCAGACCCATGCGCTGCAGCGCCGATCGCCCGATCGCGTCCCGCGCCGCCGAGTAATCGCCGAAGCCCGACAGCCCCTGCCACGCCCACCAGTTCCGGAAATAGTGCCCGCCGAAGACCGGCCGTCCCGCGATCTCGAGGCTCAGTGCGTCCATCCCGAGGATCTCGAGCAGCGTCGCATCGGGATCGCCCCCCGCTTTCACGTTCGGCACTCGCGCGGTCGCGGGCTTCCAGAACAGGTCGCGCAACCTGCGCAGCAGGTCGAGCGCCGCGGACCCGCGTGGTGATTCATCATCGCCGGGCTCGAGGACCAGATCTTCGAGCGTCGTGACCGGCAGCAGACCGTACGGCTGGTTGCCGACGCGCAGCGCGGGCAGCGGGCCCCGGCCGCGAACGTGGTCGATGAAGTGGCGCCTGAACGAAGTGACCTGCGAACGGTCGAACGTCGGCGCCATCACCTGCTCGAGGTAGTAGCCCCAGGTCGCGTGCCAGAGCGCCGCGTGCATGCTGGCCGCATCGCCTTGCTCGGTCAGACCGGCATCCGACACGTGCGCGAACACCGCCGGGTCGAGCCCGAGCGCGGATGCCGCGACCTGGCCGTTCGAGCCGTGGCCCGAACTCAGCGGATCGCCGCGCTCGATCGCGAAGCTGCGCTCGAACGTCTCGTCCGGACCGTCGAAGGCGGACCGCGACTCGCCCGTGTTGTTCGTCGGCGAGCCCTGTCGCAGGAAGCCGAGACCGCCCGTGTAGTGGTGCCCGTCCAGCAGGCTCGCCAGCCGGTCCCTGGATTCACGCGAATCCGCGCTCGCCTTCACACCGACCGCGAGCAACAGGTCGATCTGCGGGACCGGGTCCGCGCCGACCGGGATGCGTACCGCCATCCCGACGCGCTCCGCTTCGTCGAAATCGTACATCCACTTCAGTGCCGGTTCGATCGGCGGCTCGCCGTCCGCGGGGTCCGGAATGTCGGCGTCGGGCGACGGTCCGACCGGCAGCGGGTCGGGCACCGGTCGTCCGGACACTGCGAGGATACGCTCGCTGTCGCGGTAGCCCAGGACGAGGAAGCGGTCCGGAAGGGTCGCCGCCCTCGGTGCGCGCGTCCACGGCTCCGCGTGCATCGGCGGTTCCGGGAACGACGGGCCTTCGCTCCCGCCGACATCATCGCCACCGTCGCCGCTGACCTCGACACCGCCGTTCCCGCCGCCATCGCTGCCGCTGCCGTTTCCGTCACCGCCGCCGTTCCCGTCGTCGTCTTGCGCCGGTGTCATTGCCCGCGCGACCCAGGCGGCGCGCTCGGGACCCAGCCGGCCCGCCAGACCGGCCCACGCGGCCAACCGCGCGGACTCACGGGTTTCCTCGGGTGCTTCGTCGGCCGCCAATGTCGCCTTCCAGAACGCCCGGCCCAGCTCGACCTCTTCGGGGGTCAGCTCCTGCTCGTGCGTCTCGATGTGGATGTCGTCCGGGTAGATGCGCACCAGCAGGTCGGTGCCTTCTGCGGTGATGCGGAACCGCGTCTCGAGCCGGACCGGCAGCAGTGCGATGGCCTGGCCGGTCTCGAGCCGGCCCAGGAGGTCGCCGGCATCATCCGTGGCGACGAAACGGCGGAACGCGTCATGGACTCGTGCCCGGCCCGCGGTCAGCCGGTCGGCGATCGCGGCCATGTCCCTGTCCCTCTCGTCGATCTGGCGGCTGACGCTGTCCGCCTCGTCGAACCGGCCGCTGCGCCGGAGTCGAGCCAGGCGTTCTCGCAGTGCGGCGAGGTCGGCGTTGCGGCGGATCGCCTCCGCTTCCAGCCCGGAGACCTCCTTCCTCGCTGCGCTCAGCTCCCGGCGGATCGAATCAGCTTCCATCGTTCCCCCGTGCGGGCAGCATGTCGTCGGCGTGAATCGCGACGCGCACCGGCTTCTGCAGGGTGATGAACGCCTGTTGCGCGGCGTTCATGCCCCAGCCGACGCCCGACGGCTCGATCCCCGGCCGGATACGCGGCAACTCGCTGCCGAACCGGATGTGCGTCATGTCGGCCAACGCGTCGGCGTCTGCGGCGAGGTGACCCCAGCTCAGGTTGTCCCAGGAATCGACCGGCGCCAGCGTGTCCGCGAACCCGGCCGCCTCGTCGAGGCCGAAGCGCGGCTCGGTAGGCTGCTGCTGGATCACGAGGAACCAGCCCGGCCGGCCGTTCTCCGGCTCCGGATCGCCGCGCGCTTCGTCCTCCTCGAGATCGAAGCCGACGAACGTGACGTCAGGCTCGAGCGTGCCGCGGAACAGCGGATACCGTTCCTCGTCGGTCGGAACGCGGCCCCGCGTCACCCGCCCGTCCACGACCTCGAACTCGGCGCGCGCCGCGTACACCATGGCGGTGGGGAAGCGACGCAGCAGCTCGCCCCGAACCAGCAGGACCAGCCGACCCTCGACGCTGCCGCCCGTCATGTTGCTGCCGAGGCCGTTCCGCGACAGCCAGCGGTGGATCTCGGGAATGTCCTTCAGCCGGTCGCGCTCGGCCGGCGTCCGCGGCGGAGGGATGCGGCCACGGGCGTCCCAGAACTGGCGGAAGTACGAGCCGCGCTGGTCGGTCGGGTACTCGCGCCAGAGAAGCTCGCGCGCCATCTCGTGGTTGAGCCCGACCATGTACGCCTCGATGAACCGTGGATTCGTCTCCAGCAGCGTCACCGTGTTCGGACTCACGTCTTCGAGTCCCGGGAGCAGCAGCGCCTGCGACAGGTCGCGCAGCGCCTCGTACATCGGCCGCTCGAACCGTGGATAGACCATGATCGGCTCGATCGGATCCGGCGGCGTCCACAGGCCCGGCGTCACCTTGACCCGTTCCGCCATGCGCGCCGGTACGGTCAGCTCGGGATCGATGCGCGCAATCAGGGTCGTGCGCACCGCGGCGAGGTCGAGTGCCGGTCGTTCCGGGATCTCGCTCAGCTCCGCCGTCCGTTCGATCGAGCCGTGGAACGCGGTCGCCGCCTCCCGGAACGCGGCCGCCGCCGTGCTGTCCGATCCCGTCGCCAGGATGGAGGGGGCCACCGACGGATCGGGCGGGACCTCCGCCTCGCCCAGCAGCCGGAATGCCGGCCGCTGCGGAACCGCCTCGATCTCGGCCGGTGTGAAGCGCGCCGTCTCGAGCGTGTCGGCGGTGTTGCGCCGGCCGCTCGCTCGCCGGGCGCGGACGCCTGCTACCACGAGCGCGGCCGCGACCGCGACGAGTACGGACGCCAGGCCGGCCGCGCCGAGGAACGCGCCGACACCGGCCAGCACGAGCGCGACGACCCCGAGCACGAACAGCAGCAGCGCGAGCGGGCCCAGCAATGCGGCGGGGCCGTCTGGCAGTCCGTCCGTGACCACCGCATCCGCGCCGTCCGCGGCCGTCCCGGCGCCCTCCGGTTTCGAGCGGGGCGGTGCCGCCGCGATGTCGCCTTCGTTGATCCGTTCGAGGATGGGTCGGACACCCTGCCGCTCGTCGGAACCGGCTCGTCGCGCCACGCCGCCACGAGGACGAGCGACACGTCGGAACGCGGGCGATGCGGCGGCGAGCGGTACCCGGCTGTCCTCGATGGTCCGGTGCAGCGTGACCGGACTCATGCGCAGGCGGGTGTGCAGGGGCGTCGTCATCTCGATGAGCGTGCCCGTCGTGAGCGGCTCGAGGTCCCGGCGCAGGACCGACGCGTTCAGCAAGCGCGCGAGCTGCGCGCGCACGAGCAGGCGGTTGGCCGCGAGCACGTCATCGACCTGCTCCCACGCCGACTGCATCAGGTTCTCCTGCTGGTCCATCACGACCAGCGTTCCGAACCCGGCCACGGTCCTTTCGCGCGGATCGAGGTTCAGTTCGCGGAACCACTGGGGGTCATCCTCGGGCACCACGCTCTGCGCCGCGTGCCAGCGGCCGTACAGCGGCGGTGCCACGAGCGGCCCGGGCTCATCTTCCGGTGTCGCGGTCGCGGGCGAGTCGAGAATCGCGCGCAGCGCGCTCTGGAACGGGACCCGGGTGTCGTCGGGCCAGTTGCTCCGCTGTGCGGTCGGCGCTCGCAGCGCGCCCTCGAGTCCGAGGATTCGGCCCGGCGCATCAGGCGGCGCGTCCGGCAGGCCGAAGCCTGGCCGGCCGACGTCCATCGGCCGCATGCCGACGGTCTCCGGCACGATGCGCGGTTCGAGCAGCCGGGCCAGCGCCTCGAAATCGCCCGGCCGGCCCGTGCTGAACTCCCAGTGATAATAGACCGGCAGCTGGATCGACGTCGGCGCATCGTCGACCGACCACGCGGGCGCCAGGGTTTCGGAGTCGTCGGGAATGCCGAGCCCGGCCAGGCGACCGGCTTCGAACGCCGGTACGACACAGGCGATGTAACGGCGCTCCGGTTCGAGCCTGCGGGGGCAGAGCAGCCGCGAGGAGAGGTTGTGCGGCTCCGTCGCCAGCACGCTCTCGAGCGTGCGGCCGCCTCCGAGCTGCCCGCTGACCTGGATGTGCGCCCACGCCCACGAATCCTCGAGCGGCGGCAGCTCGTCCGCCGCTACGGCCGGCGATGCGATCGAGAGCACGGGCACGGACCGCGAGCGGCCGAACGTCAATGCGACGCCGTCCTGCACCTCGACAACCACGAGGACGATCCAGGGACGGAGCCGGTCCTGTGCCGCCGCGGCGGCGGGCGTGAACAGCCACGGCAGATCGGGCCGCGCGAGTTGCACGGCGGGGAGGTAGTTCGGGATGAAGT
The DNA here is from genome assembly GCA_963720485.1 of uncultured Gemmatimonadales bacterium. Lineage (GTDB taxonomy): Bacteria > Gemmatimonadota > Gemmatimonadetes > Longimicrobiales > Gaopeijiaceae > MFD05684-c1. The sequence goes on along the minus strand of OY970395.1, from coordinate 2,046,662 downwards.
CCTTGGTCTGGTCGCGAGGCTCGGTCCGGACCACCTGGCCGGGGTCGATGCCCAGGACATCGCCCGGTCCGAACAGCCGGAGTGTCAGGTCGATGTCGTGCGCGTCGTTGAGCCGCAGCCGGACCGGCAGATCGACGCGCGCGCCGAGGCTCGCGTCCAGCGGGTCCGGATTCGACACCAGGTTCGCCACGCCCTGCCGCGACCACGGCAGAAAGCTGTACCGGGCGATCGGTCCGTTGCTCATGGCGTCACCCGCTCGTGCAGGCCGACGATCTGCAGTCGACGCGTTTCCGCCGGCCGTTCCGCCTGTCTGCGGCGCAGTGCGGCGAAGACCGCGGTGTAGGTGCCCGTCACCGCGTCCTCTTCGGGCGCTTCGAGGTCATCGATGCCCGCCACGCTCCAGGCCTGTCCCGCCACGCGGATGCCGAGGGATGCAACGCGGTACTTGCCCGGCCCGCCGGTCCTGCCCGGCGCCTCGCCCGCAGCACCGAACACGGCGACCGCCTCCAGCACGAACTGGCTCAGATCGTAGCGCGGCAGCCGGCGCACGCGGTCGTTGCCCTTGTCGATCAGGATCGTCTCGTACGTCAGATCGCTCTCCACCGCCTGCCCGTGCGTGAACGCGTCGGAGTCCGCGACCGTTCCGGCCGGCAGCTCCTCGAACGACGGCCGAGCCAGCTTCTCGTCATCGCTCAGCTCGAAGAACTGCGCCGGCGCGAAGAACTCGCGCGCGGTCCGCCGCGCCACCGCGGAGCCGTTCACCTCGAGCGACGTGATGGCGAACCGGCGCGCGCCGGTCGGCCGCGCGCTGCGGAACACATCGATGTCGAGATCCAGCGGCACCACCTGCTGTCGCACGCTCAGTGCGCCCAGCGGGTGCACCATCAGCGCGTCTTCGGAAGGGGCGTCCCGCACGGTCACGATCGAGTCGCGCCGGCCCGTCAGCTCGCCCGCCCAGTTTCTACGGTCCGACAGCGCCGCGATCAGCTCCGATTGAACGTCGACGGCTTCGAGCACCGCCGTGCGTGCGTTGCCGAGCGTCAGGTTCACCGGGATCGAGAACTTCACGAAGAAGATCTTGAACTTGACCTTCCCGCTGACGCGGATCGGCGTGAATGCCTCGAGCTTTCCCTCGAGCGTCAGGCTGAACAGGACGCGGCTGCCCCGGCTGATCTTCACGCCGGCGCTGAAGTCGACGACCATGCGGAACGGATCGAACTCGAACAGCGCGTCGACGCCGGCCCAGCCTTCGAGCGTGAAGCCCGATGCCTTGGCGAACAGCTCCGCCTTCGCGCCCACCTGGAACGTGTTCGACGTGATGGCCAGGTAGCCCAGCAGACGGAGCCGCGGATTGTCGCCTCCGCCGAGCGCGACCTGGAGCCGTTTCAGCGTGGGCAGTGACGCCGGCGGATTGAACGACGGGTGAACGCCGCCGGCCGCGATGATGAAGACGCGCTCCGTGCTCCAGCTCCCGCGCGCCGCCAGCTCGCCCGTCAGCGGGAACCCGCCCACCTTCGAGTCGCGCAGCGCCGCATCCACCGAGATCGACTTCGCGGCCTGGTCCCAGATCCCGACCACGTCGCAGCGGATGTCGACGATGCCGAATTTCTTCGTCGGCAGATACACCGCGACCTGTCCGAGAATCACGAGCCGGACCGGCGATGGCACCTCGAGCACCACGCCCAGCTCGATGTCGAACGAGTTCTTCAGACCCGCCCAGCTCAGCGACAGCAGGAACCCGAACACGTGCCGGTCCCGCGTCGTCGGGAACACGGTGCGCAGCGCGCTGATCAGACGCGGCGCATCTCGCACCGGATCGTCGGGGAAGAGAATCGTGTCGAGCGTGCCGTTGCGGACGCCTTCCCGAAGAACATCGAGGACCATCGAACGGTTGACACCCACCAGCAGCCCCACGCCCTCGAGCGTGAAGCCCCATACGAGCTGGAACCCCGGATCGAACTCAACCGACGCGATCGCCAGGATCGAGAAGCCGTCCGTACCGTCGGGCAGCTTCGTCGCGATCAGGCCGATCGCCTTCAGCCAGAACCGCTCGAACAGCCGGAGCTGAAGGACGCCGCCGTACTCCTCGCGGTCACGGTCGAAGAACAGGAAGCCGCCGCCGCTCACCGCCGCCGCATCGATCGCGAAGCCCACGCCCGTGGGCGGCTTGAACCGGAACGCCTCGCTCCAGTCCGTCCTGTCGTTCTCGTCCTTCGGCGGCGGCAGTGTGGCCGCCAGACCGATCCGGTCGATCGCCGATGTGAACGGACCGAACTTCAGCGACAGGGAAGTGGATGCCTCGATGCCCAGACGGGTGTCCGTGTCCTTGCCGACCGGTGTCAGGGCGAGAGTCACGTAGACGATCCGGACACCCAGCACTTCCTTGCCCAGCGGAATCACGACCTCGACGCGCGTGCCTTCCGTGAACCGTAGGGATGGCTCGAGCAGCTCGAGCGCGAGACCCACGCTGAAGTCCGCCCGGATCTTTCCCGCCGGCAGGCTCCGCCTGACGAACCCGTCCGCGCTCTCCCCCGAGATCAGGAGCGTGTTGTTCTTCGAAACCGCCCTCAGCTCGAGCTTCTTCGTGGTGAGCGACACGCCGAACTCGAACGAGCCGAAGCTGATGTCCGTGCCCTCGATGTCGGGAAGCCGGGCACGGCGCGGCAGTAGCTCATCCTTCTTCCTGAACGCGAGCGAAAGCGCCACATCGCCCGGACCGAAGAGCTGCGAGTCGCCGATGTCGTCGAAGCTCAGGAAGAAGCCGAGCGCCGCCGTCGCCTTGCCGCTCAGCTTCACGCTCCAGTCGTTGTTCAGCGGGATCGTCGCTTCCTCGCCTGCGCCCACCGCGATGAACAGACCCGGTCCGCCGTCATCGCGCGGCACGAACGCGATCCCCGCCAGCCGCGACACCTCGGCCTTCGCCGGTTGATCGAACACCTCGATGCCGGCATCCGCCTTGCGCAGCGTGAACCGGTCCGCGTCCACGATCAGCCACTTCTTTCCCGGTCGCTTCACCACGACGAGCGGGTCGGAGCCGAGCGCGTGCCCCGCACCCGAGAACGCGTCCTTCAGCGCGTCGGTCACCGTATGGTTGTCGAGCGTGTCCGAGAACTGCGCGCCGACTGTGAGCAGCTTCTTCTCGGATTCCGCGTACTTCGCCTTGAAGTCGAGGGACAGGATGCGGTTCGAGATGATGTCGCCCGGCTGCGGCGCGTCCGGATCGAGGATATCCCAACCGTAGAGCAGCGCCGATTCCTGGAGCCGCGTCGGCTTCTTCTTCAGCATCAGGTACGTGAGAACGCTGGCGAACGGGAGCAGGAACAGGTCCGAGAGGGCGCGCGCGTCGGCCTCGCTCTTCAGCACAGTGGCGTCGCCGACCTTCCAGCCGAACAGCGCGTCGAGCAGACCGCTGCCGATGCTGCCGAGCGCGCCAAAGGTTCGTCCGATCTGTTCGACCTGGAGCCGGAACAGGTCGTAGTTCTCAAGTCCGTAATCGACGACGGCCAGCATCTCGGCGAGCGCCAGAGCGGTTGGATGCTCGTAGCGGTATTGCAGCAGGCTGGAGAACGCGACCAGCTCGAACACCAGCTCACGCACCGCGTCCTCGCCGATCGGATCGGCGGAGGCCACCTCGATGAAGCTGCCGATCGCGTCGATGATAGGCGCCGCGTCGTCCACGACGGCGAGGAACGCCTCGAGATCGGTGTCGGTGCGATTGAGGTAGGCGCGGATGCTGTCCAGGTTCTGCGCCGGGATGTCGAGCTGAGCGCCCGATGTCGGATCGAGCCCGAGATCGGCCAGGATGAGCGCGCGGATGTCGTCATCGCCCAGGTGTGTCGCGAGCCCGTCGATGATCTCGACGAACCCGGCGACCACACGCTGCACGAAGTCGTAGCTCTCGCTCAGTACGGTCTCTGCCATCGCGTCACAGTCCCGGCAGCTCGTCCGTGGTCGGCTCGAGGCTCGCGCTCTGGATCGTGTAGACCAGCGGCTTGCCGCCGGCCCCCTGATCGGGGTGGATCGTCATGATCTCGTGGCGCGCACTCAGCGCTTCGTCGGTCCGCTCGATGCGGACGATGCCGATGTGGTTCGTGAAGACGAAGATCCGGCCGAAGTCGTTCTTCCTGATGTAGTCGAGGTGGCGCACCATCAGCTCGTTGTATTGCTCGAGACGGGGCAGCACGTCGAAATCGTCCGGCAGCTTCTTCGGCCGGACCGGTGCCGGCCGGTCGTCGTCCGGCCTCACGTCGCGAAGCTGCCTGAACCGCCACCGCCAGTCCGCCGGCCTCGCCTCCGTCGAGCCTTCCGGCCACGGATGCGTCGGGATCAGGACCGGCTCCTGCCTGAGCAGCGCGCGCAGCCGCGGCGATGCGACCTGCCCGCCCGGTACCATCACGGTGTCGGGGTCGGACGTCGCCCACGCCAGCCGTTCCGCGGGAAAGCCCAGCCGGATGATGCGCTGCGAGAACGCGAAGTTGCCCGCGATCGGAACCGCCTGTTCCATCGGCAGGATGTTCTTGGCGGGACTCGACGTGAACTGGATGAAGCGCGATGGCTCCGGCCGTCCCGTCTTCCAGTAGTCCAGCTCGCCGCCCAGTCCGTGGTGCACGTCGCCGGACAGGAAGACCACACGGCCGTAGGACTCGAGCCGTGCGAGCAGCTTCTCGAACGTCGGCGGCGACGCGTTCCACCACTCCATGTCCATCTTGATCTGGCCGAGCGGGCGTTCGCTCTTGAGTGCGGCAAACATGTCGGTGAACCGGACCGCGAGCGGCCGCGCGATCTCCTCGTCGATCGGCGGCCCGAGAACGGGTACGGGCGACACCACGAAGAGCACGTCCATCCCGGCCGGCCGCGGGCCTTCCGGGATCTGGTCCTCGATCGCGCCATCGCTCAACAGGCCGGGCGGCGTGAACCGTCCGGCGAACGTGCGCCGGGTGCGCGTGTCGAGAACCAGAATGCGAAAGAGCGGACCGTCCACTCGGTAGTGCCACTTTGTCGGCGGCGGCTCCGCGCCATCCAGGCCGAACAGCGTGTTCACCTCGTTCGCGGCCGTCAGGGACACCGAGCTGGCGCCGCTCGGGTAGAGCTGCTCGATCGCGTCCAGCAGCTCCGCGCGCTTCGTGCTCGAGGGATCCGGATTCGCCGGGTCGAACAGGAACGCGGCCGGATCGTTGCCCCACATCTGGAACACCGTGCCGGCGACCATCGCGTTGCGCAGGACCGTGACGCCTGCGTCCTTCGTCAGCACCTGGTCGCGCCAGTCGCGTGTCAGGTTCCAGTCGTCGGTGATGTCGTGGTCGTCCCACATCATGTAGCACGGCACGTTCGCCATCGCGCGTCGCACCGACGGCAGCACGTCGTACATCAGCTTGATGTGCGACAGCTCCTCCTTCGACGTTTCCTGCCGGCACTCGAACCGCTTCTGCAGCCACTCGACGAACCGCCTGAACGTGCGCAGCCGTTCGGGCGTCATCGCCCGCGCGAACGTGTAGGTCAGACGGAACCGCTCGAAGACTTCGCCCTCGATCCTCGGCAGGCGCTTCGCATCCAGTGTCCCGGGATCGAGCTTGTCCTGCGCGTTCAGAACCTTCAGCAGCGTGTCGCGCGGCAGCGTGATGAAGAAGTGTTCCAGGAAGAGTTGCAACTCGCCGGCAGAGAGTCCCACGCTGTCGGGCGGACGGAACAACTCGCGAAACGTCGGGATCAGCTCGTCGCTGACCGATTCGATCGGCTCGAGCAGGTCCTCGAACAGCGGATACCGGAACTCCGGGAACGAGCCGTCGGGCTCCGGCACCGGCCAGAACAGGTTGTTCCAGACGGCCAGGTACATGGCCGCGTATTCGCCGAACGAGAGCAGGTGCGACTCGCCGTCCGATGTCGTGAAGCCCGTTCGCGCGAACAGGAAGTCGGCGCGGAACGCGCCTGGCAGGTTCGCCTGCGTGATCTCGATCGGCCCGGAATCTCCGGTGATCGTCTCCTTCACCGTGCCGAGCAGCTCCTGCCCGAGCGACGTCAGCAGCGGCAGCAGTGGCATCGCCACGTCGTCCGCGTAGATCTGGTCGCCCGTCATGAACAGAAGGTGCGGCCGCCCGGTCGCGTCGCGCGGGTCCGCCTCGATGAGCTGATCGACGAAGCGCAGCGCATCGGGACCCCGCTCGTGCGGACGCCGGCATGAGTAGTGGACCAGCCGCAGTTCCGTCAGCTCGGGCGGCGCCATCGCGAACGACGGCAGATCGCCCTCGCCGTACCCGAGCGCCAGGTGTAGATGCCCCGCCAGTCCCGACGCCACCGCCTTGCCCTGCGCATCGAACACGTTGTCGCGCAGCAGGCCGAGCGACTTCAGATCGTGCGTCCCACCCGATGCCGTGATCGTCACGTTGTACGAGAAGATCTGACCCGGTGGCAGAAACGCGGGCTGCAGGATGTCGAGCGTGACCAGCGCAACGTGCAGTCTGTCGCAGACCCGCAGCGTCGCGACCGGTCCGGACGAGAAGTTCGGTGCGGGCCCCGAGAACAGGCCGTCGCCAGTGCCGCCGTTTGCGATGCTGTCGAAGAGGGCGAGCTCGACCTGCGCGGACTCGCTCAGCGCGAGCCACACGGTCACACTGCGCGGCTCGACCCGCCTCAGTACGGGACCCGCGAGGATCAGCGGCAGGTCCATGAGTCCGGCATGCCGGGATCGGCGGGGCGGTGGGATCCGTACGAGAACGGCATTGGAGTACTGGGTGTTCGCCAGGCGTTGAGGGGTCGGGCGCATCGGCGAGCTGTGAGCCCGTGCTCCCGAGGGGGGAGGGATTCCCGGTCAGCCTCCGGCCGCCTCCCGCCTACGAATCACCACGGGCACGCCACGCTGGGACAGCCCTGGTACGTCCACCTCTCCGCGGTAGCTGGTGCCTTCAACCATGGTTGTCGAGATGGACGCCATGAGCGTCACGGGCACGCGGCCCCCGGCGGGTACCTTCACGGTCTTCGGCTCGGCCTTCAGGGTCACGTCGACCCCCTCGCCGTCGGGACCGGTGAAGGCGCTGGGTACCACGGGGGCCTCCACCTCCCGGTCCAGGTCGTTGCTGACCATCACCACGGCCCGGGCCTCGTCGCCAGCGGCCGCCTCCAGGAGGAGAGCAGGTTCGGGGCTCTCACCGATCCCCGCCGTGCCCTCGGTCCTTCGCCTAGGTTCCGCCTTGGACCAGGCGCCGGGCATCCAGGCGAAGGGAGCATCGGCCCAGATGCGCGTAAGGGACTGCACGTAGTCGGTCGTGGCCCGGCCCACGGTCTCCCAGTAGCGCAGGTTCGCGTCGAACGCGCGCTTGACCACGTCCTCCAGGGGGGTCCGCTCAGCCATCGGACCCCCTCCGGGTCTGGTCGCAGGAGCGCAGGCAGTAGAAGTGGTCGTACCAGTGGTGGCGGTAGTCGGGGCAGTCGTCCACGGCCACCTCGTGGCAGGAGTCGAAGCCCGCCGTACCGACGCTCACCGTCCAGCGGAGGACGTGCTGCCGGCATCCGTCGATCCACACGAGGGATTCGAAGCGACTGCCGCTCTCCGTTTCCTGGGGGATCTTCCGGCAGACCTCGAAGGTGGCCCGCTGCATGGGGCCCAGGTTCGCGCTGGACGGCGTCACGGTCGCTCCTTCGTCCCCTTCGAGTCGCACCTGGACGGCGTGGGCCGCGCGATCGCAGTTCGCCACCACGACCCGGATGCACGCCGTGTCGCAGGGTCCCACGTGGCTGGTGCAATCCGCCAGCCTCCGGGGCATCCAGCACGGGGGCGGCACCTCGCAGACGGGCGCCGGTGCCGCGGCGCTCCAGGTCTGGAGAGGATCGCCCACGGCGGGCGCGGACATGCCGGTCACCGCCTCGAAATACTTCTGCCCCAGCCGGATCTGCGCCCGCATGAGCTCCATGAACGCTCCGGGCACGTCCCCGAGGGGCCGGTCTTCAAGCTTCTGAGCCATTGCTCCACTCTCCGTGGGCCTGGTGTCTGTCTACGCGCTCCCTTTCCGGCTCGTCCCTCCACCGCCCTTCTTCGAGCCGCTGCCGCCCTTCTTCGAGCCGCTGCCGCCCTTCTTCGAGCCACTGGCGCCCTTCTTCGAGCCGCCGGCGCCCTTCTTCGAGCCGCCGGCGCCCTTCTTCGTGCCGCGGCCGCTCTTCTTCGACTTGCGGGTGCCCTTCTTGGCGGCCCCGGCGGCCTTCCTCGGGGAGGCGGCGGCACCCTGACCCTCCGCGCCGCCGCCCGTCCCGTTATCGTCCTCGTCCTCGTCATCTCCGGTGCCGTCCTGACCATCCCCCACGACGATGGTGACCGGGTAGACGAGGCCGGCGAGTTCCCAGTTCCCGCCGTAGGTGTAGCCTCGCTGGAGGTCGGCGGGCAGCTCCAGCGTCACGGCGATCTCGCGTATGGCTCCGGGCGGGAGGTCACCGGCTCCCTCCTGGATCTTCATCTTCACCAGGCCGCCGTGGGCGTCGGCCAGTGTATCGGCGAGCACGTCCACCCGGCGCTGGCCCTCCTCCAGCCGGTGGACGTACGCTCGGCGGAGGGCCCGTTCGAGGCCGCCCTCCATGAAGATGCCGAAGGCCTGCACCCGGCGGACCTGCACGGGCACGTTGCCCTGGTTCAGAAGCGTCAGGTCCGCCCCCACGAGGTCGCCGGGGTGGGCCTGGATGCGAAGCTGCTCCGGGATGGCGCGCAGCCGGGGAGAGGGCTCCACCTGGAGCTCCACCCGGCGCTCCTCACCGTCGATGGTCACCACGGCCTCGTACGTCCCCGGCCCCAGCTCCGGTGGCAGGCTGACGCGGACGATGCGGGGATCGGCATCCGACGACACCGACGCCTCCGGGGGCTCCCCGGCCATGGTCGCGCCCTGCGCCGTGGCCGAGATCACCAGGTCCCGGACGTCCCCCGCGCCTTCGGGGATCACCCCGGTGAGGCTCGCCGGGGTACCGCGGAGACGGATGGGAGCGCGCTCGCTCCCGTCGTCGCGGGCCATGGCGATCAGCCCTCCGAAAGGTTCAGCCCGGCTGGCGCGGGCTCGATCGGCGTCGGACGGGACGGTTGGGTGGAGAGCCGGGGTCCGCAGACCTCACAGGGATTTGGCCGGTACGGCTCGGTGATGATCTGGGCTTCGCCGCACAACCGGATGGCGCCCACCTCCATCCCCCACAGAGAGAATCCGATGGCGAAGTCAGCCGGCAGGTGCGTGCGCACCGAGGGGATCTCGGTCAGGCGGATTTCCACCGGCTCCACGGCGAACTGGATCCGGGGGATGTTGTCCACGCTCAGGTGGATGGCAGGGAAGTCGTCCACCGCCACGTGGATGGTCGGCAGCTCCGTGATCCCGAAGTCGTAGGCGCTGGGGATGCCTTCGAGCCGGGTGCGGAAGGGCTGGGCGACGCTCACCGAGGTGACGAACGGCTGCGGAATGCTGATGCTCACGGCAACGCTCCGCTCGGGGACCGGGAGGGCCGCTCCAGGGTTGCACCCGGTGCATGTGGCCGTCAAGGAAAAACGAACCTGTACCCAGGCCGGTCGCGGGGTCGCTCCCCCGCCGGGGGATCGGCGCCGTGCTTGCCCCGGCGCCGGCGATCGGCTAGTAAGGAGACAGCCCTCCCAGGTATCCCAGGAGCCCCGCCAGGCCCCCCATCTCCATGTGACCGGCATGCGTCCACCGGCACCTCTTTCCGCCGCCGCCCGTCGTTGGCGCGGACATTTCCTCCCGGCCCCTGCCACTCGTGCGCCTGGGGCGCACGGACGTGTCCGTCTGCGGGAGGATCCGCGGTGAGCCCCCGCCGCCGGACGGCGGCCCGCCCCGTGCCTGTGGCCGTCGTCCAGCGGTCCGGCGCGGCCGGTTCAGACCTTCTGGGTGAAGCCCTGGAGGCGGGTGGCCTCTGGAGCGTTCTGCGGTCCCGCCGGGCATCCCGGCGCTGTCGGAAGGCTGACCTGTCCATCGCGGTGAAGCCCGACCTGGACGCGTTCGCTCCCGGCGACCCGACTGCCACCGACCCGGCCCTCGTGGAGTGGCTCGTGACGCGGCTCCGGCGCGAAGGGTACCCCAACGTCGTCCTGTGCGACGGGAGGAACGGCCCTGACGGCTGGCTCCACAACCGGGATGCCCTGGCCGTGCCCGACCTGCTCGGATACCGGTTCGAGGACGCGGATGGCGAACCCTACGACTTCGCGTGGGTGGCCGACGACCCGCGGGTCGTGCCCACCAGCGCCCACGACCGGACCGGCGCGCTCCGCGTCTGCGGCGCGTGGGCTGACGCCGACGTGCGCATCTCCTTCGCCAAGGCCAAGACGGACGAGGCGTCGGGCTACGCTCTGGGACTCCAGAACCTCCTGGGGCTCGTGTCGCCCGCCTCGCCTGCCGCCGCGTGGGACGCTGAGGACCGGGCGCTTCACCTCGTGCGAAGCGTACCGGCCCACTTCGCCCTCGTGGACGCCGTCACGGCCAGCGACGGAGGAGGGACCCATCCCAGACCCGCCTCCACGTCCACCGTCATCGCGTCGCCCAGCCTCCTGCTGGCCGATTGGGCGGGGGCCCTGAAGATGGGGGCGGACCCCCATGCGTCCCCCCTGAACGACCGCGTCCTGAAGCTCGTGGGACTGCCGAAGACGTGGCGGCTCGAGGGCGAGACGGCGCCGTGGACGGGGTGGTCCAATCCCGCCCCCACGCGCATGGAGGCCGCCCGCGTCCGCGCCCGGTGGCCCGAGCTGGACATCCTGGCCCGGGCCGTCCTCCAGCCCGTGGACCGGGAACGGTTTCCGTTCCGGGACCCCCTCCTGGATCAGGTCAACGCCACGGTCCTCTCCCGCTTGGGCCGCGTGCGGGAGGAGAGCGTGCGGAACGCGCTGGGGGGGCTGCTGTCCCAGGTCCTCGCCTTGGCGGCCCGGGCCCGGGCCGCGTTCGTGGGCAGCGTGGCCAAGGGGCAGGTTCGCTTCTCCGAGGCGCCCCTCACGCTTGACCCGGACGCCCCGGGCGCCGCGGCCTACGACGACACGGTCCACAAGATCGAGGCGCAGGCCCGGGCGCTGGACGGCGTGCCGCCGGACGCCCGCGGCTTCCGCTTCCGGACCATCGGGCGTCACATCCACTTCGGCGCTCGGCGCGTCCTCCCACTGCCCTTCGACGCGTTCGTGGAGCGGGTCGACGTGAGCGCGGCGATCCGATACATGAACGACTACGTGGGCGGGTCGTGGGCCGTGGTGAGCGCGGACCGCCGGGGGCGCCCCCTCCGCCAGGCCGAGCGCAATGTCTACCTCCCCCAGCCCAACTGGATCGGCGCGTTCGGAGGCGAGCCCATCGACGTGGAGAAGCTGGAGCGGGTCGACTACGGTCCCGATCGGCACGCCATCTGGTGGCAGACGGTCCGGAGCCCCAACGGCTCGGCGGATTCCGACGACGGTTCGGTGATGTTCGTCCGCACGCCGGCGGGCGAGGTGGAGGTGCACGTCTTCGCCCGTCAGCGCTTCCGCCTCCCCCCCGCCGTGGCCGCTGCACGGGTCGACCGCTGGCCCCGGATTCATGAGGAGCTCGTGTCCGACGCCTACGGCCGCTTCTTCGATGGGACCGTGGCCAACCTGAGGGCGGCGTACGCCGGCGAGCCCTACAGGATCGGACGACCGCAGGCGTCCGCCGACGACGGGGCGGACGCCCCGGACGTGCTCGCCGTGGCCTCGGGAGCGGTGGCCCTGGTCTCCCGCTTTCTGGGCTGGGCACCGGAGGCCGGGGACGGCCAGGGAAAGCCCAGACGCTGGTCCGGCGCGGGCGCCGCCCAGGCGCTGGAGCCGCTGCTCGTTGACGAGCGGGGCTTCGCCCACTTTCCCGCCCCAGACGCGCCCACGGTGGCCGTCGCCGGCCGGGAGGGGAGGGCGGTCCCGTTGGCCGGGGCCGACCCGCTCACGCCGCTCACGTTCCTCGCGGAGCTGGGTCGCGCCGTGGGTCGGGACCTGGCGGCGGCCGGGATGAGGCCGGGTCCGGGAGGTGGGTCGTGAAGGCCCTCGTCACGGGAGGCTCGGGCGTGGTGGGTGCCAACCTGGTCCGGGAGCTACTGGATGCCGGGTGGACGGTCCGGACCCTCGTCCGGCCAGGGCCCCCCCGGCGCGCGCTCCTGGGCCTTCCCCTGGACCAGGTCGAGGGGGACGTCCTGGATCCGGCGAGCCTGGCCGGAGCGGTGGACGGCATGGACGTGGTCTTCCACGCCGCGGCCCGCTTCACGTACGACGCCGATCCCGTGACGCTCAACCGGCTGGCGGTCGAAGGCACCCGGAACGCGATCCGTGCCGCGGCCGGGGCGGGCGTCGGACGGGTCGTGCTCACCTCCTCGTCCGTGGTGTTCGGCTCCTCGCCCAGGCCCATCCCGCGTGACGAGGATGCGCCCTTCACGCCGGAGGACGGGTCCGCCTACGCGGTCTCGAAGGTGGCTCAGATGCGGGCCGCCCGGGCCGCCGCCACGGCCGCCGGCGTCGACCTGGTGGCGGTCTGTCCCACCGTCACGGTGGGGGCCTTCGACTACCGCCTGTCCACGAGCAACGCCGCGATCGTCACGTACCTGAACGACCCGTTCCGCACGACGTTCGAGGGGGGCTGCAACGTGGTGTCCGCCCGGGACGTGGCCCGGGGCCACCGATTGGTGGCCGAGCGCGGCGCGACGGGGGGCGCCTACCTGCTGGGGGGAGAGAACGCCCACTGGCGTGAGGTCCACGAGACCGTCTCCGCCGTGTGCGGCACCACGGGGCCGCTGGTCACGGCGACCCACACCGGGGCCTACCTCACGGCCGTATGGTGCGAAATGGCCTCGTGGCTCACCGGGGTCGGGCCCGCCCTCACCCGGGACCAGGTGCGCATGATGGGCCGTTGGTACTGGTATGATGACGCCAGGGCGCGGGCGCTGGGCTACCGTCCCCGCTCGGTCCGGGAGGCGCTGGAGGAGGCCGTGGGGTGGCTCCTCCGGGCCGACCACGTCCGCCCGGAGGTGAAGGCGCTTCTGCGATTCCGGGAGGGATCCGCGCCCCCGCCTCCCGCGATCCGTGGGAGCAATGACGGCGCGGCGCGCCGTGTCGGGGGGGGTCATGAGTTCGCCAGTGAACGTGCGCCGGATGGTCCTGCTCCGGCAGCCACCGGCGAGGGTGTGGGCTGCCCTGCGGGACGAGCTGCCCGCGGTGGGCCAGCGCATGGCCGGCATCGAGTCCATCCGGCGCCTCGAGCGTGAGACGGACGGTCCGGGGATCGTGCGGACCGTGCACGAATGGCGGGCGGCGGCTTCGCTTCCCCCGGCATTCCAGCGTCATGTGGAGGACGCCGCGCTCACCTGGATCGAGCGGGGGTGGTGGGACGAGGGCACCCTGACGTCCCGCTGGACGGTGGAGTCGCGGCTCCTGGCTGGCGGTCTCGCCGGCTCGGGCACCACGCGTCTCGCCGGGGCCATGGGAGGCCGGGGCACGCGGGTTCAGCTCGAGGTGTCCACCGCCCTGGAGCCCGGCGCGCTGGGGCCCTTGGGGCAGGGCCGCTGGAAGGACGGCCTGGAGGATACGGCCGCCCGCGTCTTGACCAAGACCCTCCAGGACCTCTGCGTGGCCGTGGAGGTCTTCCTGGCCGAGGGCGGAGGACAGGGGGGCGCGGGGGACGGCGTCGGGAATGGCAAGCGGGGAGGCCGGCGCCGGCGCTGACGGCGGTCGGGTCAGCGGGCCATGCGCCGCAGCACGGCCGCCACGGCGGCGGCCAGGGAAAGGGCCTCTCGTGGCGCGTCGGCGGCGAGGTGGAGGAGGAGGGCCGCGGGGCCGCCGTGGGGGTCGTGGAGATCTTGATGAAGCTCGGCTGTGTCGCCCCTGAGGACGAGGTGCAGGCCGGTCCCGTCGGGGAGGGCGCGCCTGAAGTGCCGCGCGTGGCCGGGCTGCCCCAGGCTGGAGCGGTAGCCGGGATCCGCGAGGAGTGCGTGGGCTTCCTCCCGGGTGAGGAAGAGGGCTCGCCCCGGCGGCATTTCGAGGGTTCGGCGCTCCACGGCTGACACGGCGACGTCCACGGCGGCGGTCGCTCCAGGTGGGTAGACGGCATCCCGGGAAGAAAGCATGTCGGGCGGCGAAGACGGCCCGATCCATCCTGCACGGCAGTGGCACCGGAGGCAAGGACCATGAAGCACTATCCCTACGCGTTCCACATCGCGCTGGACGGCAACGGGATCAACGGCCTGGAGGGGCGCGCGGGGACGTGCATCTTCCTCTTCGATCCGGCCGACAACAGTTACGCCTTCAAGATCCGCTACTTCGACGGGATCGCGGCGGGGCACGCCACCACCATCGACCCCATGGGGCGCGTCGGCTTCCTGGGCAACGCCGGGCAGCATGTCCTGCTCTACGATACGCGGACGGGGGAGGAGCTCGACCGCGTCTCCACGCTGCGCTTCGAGATTCCCGACACCAGCCTTCGGGGCAGCACCCACGCGGTGTGGCTCGACGGGAATCGGTTCGTGACGGCCGTGGGGGCCCACCTCTACCTCTTCGACGCCCGGTCCCTGGACAAGCCGGAGCGGCTCGTGGCCCACGGCATGGCCATCGTCCACGGCATGCACCGCACTGCTTCCGGGCGCTACGTGGTCTTCGGGGCCATGGACAACCCTGCCCGGGGACGTCGGGGCGAGGCCCGTGAGATGGGGATCTGGGACACGGAGACCGGGGAGCTCCGGCGCGTCGCCCTGCCGGCCACCTGCTGGCACACCGTGCCGCACCGCACCGAGGACCTCTTCTACGGCGTCTCCTTCCGGGTGCAGCCCATGGACCGGGTGGACTACCACGAGTGGGCCATGGCCTACCTGCGGGAATACGCCTTCGAGGTCGACGCCGCCACGGGCGAGATCGCGCGCCACTGGAGCGCGGGCCGGGACGTGCCGGCGCACATCAACTCGGACCTCACCATCTCTGATGACGAGCTGATCTTCTGCAACGGAGCCAGCCACACCATCGTCATGATCCGCCTGGACGACTTCGCCACCTGGCGGATGATCGACGAGCGCCCCGGGCTGTCGGAGCACGTGGCCAGCCGGCGTCAGGTGGCCACGCAGGTCTACGACGTCCTGGCCCGCGGCGGACTCTTCACCCAGACGCAGCACCTGCTGGGGGCGCTCCGGGTGAGCCGGTTCACGCTGGTGGACTCGGTGCACGCCTGTAAGCTGAGCCGGGATCAGACCCTCCTCTTCACGGCCAACCGCGGGCTCAACCACGTCACCATCTACGACTATCCCGCGAACACCCTTCGCCTCCGCGTGAGGATGCCGGACATCCAGGAGTACCTGCCCGTGCACCGGATGGCGGATCCGCGCCTGGGCTTCCACCACGGATGGCTGGTGGAGAGCGACACCGCCGTCTCGTGATCCTGGCGTCCCCGAGGGGGGGGCCTCATGCTGGCGTCGGTGCCGCGTTTCACCACCCTCTCCGTCGAGGAGCCATGACCACTGGCGCTCTCGGCATCACCGACCCCCATAGCGGCCGCCGAGCGCCGAGAATGAGCGGCTTACCCGACCCGTGGCCGATCACGCGGCACCAGATCTCGCCGCCCTCGACGGCGAGTCGGGCGCTGTCGGTGGCGGCGGCCACAGCGGACTGGGCGGCCCGGATTTGCCACGCGGTGCCGAGCGATGTATCGACCTGCCGCAGGAATTCGCGCACGGCGGCGATGTGGGCCGTCGCGTTGTCCTACTGGGGATCATGTGGCCGGAGTGCGGGATGACCACCAAGCGCGCGTCGCGCGGCGAGCGGGCCGGGTGTAACCTACGTACCATGACCAGACCTCCTCGCTTCCATGGACGTCGGCGGAGGGGCCACGGTCCCGTGGCCCCTCCGCCCACAATGCACACGGAGGAAGACGATGCTCCAGCCTCACGACGCGAAGCTGTGGCGCCTCGCTCGGCACGCAGCGACCCTGGGGGCCGTCGGCGTCCTGGTGGCGCTGACCGCGGGGTGCGGAGGAGGAGCTGACTCCGCGGCGGGGTCGGCGTCCGGCGGCGCCGCGGACACCGACGCGTCCCTCACCCGGATCGACGCCTGCGGCCTGCTCTCGCCGGCGGAGGTCGGCCAGGCCCTGGGCGTGGCGGTGTCGGAGCCGACGAGACGGGAATCGGGCACCGAGACATCCCTGGCCACCATCTGCGTCTACGACGGCGGGTGGCCGAACTCGGTGAACCTGACCCTCCGCCAGAGCGTGCGGGCCGGCGCGGCCGGCTCCTCCGCCGAGCTGGCGGACGAGCTGAACGATGACCTGGACGCCATGGCGGCCGACTCCTCCATGGCGGACCTGGTGGAGGGTGGCCGCTGGGAGGCCCTCGAAATCGCCGGTCACGCCGCCGCGGTGCGTGATGCCGGCGAAGGAGGGTGGACCGTGGCGGCCCGGAAGGACGGACGCCGAGCCGTCGAGGTCCTGATCAACGCGCCCACCCGGGAGTCGGGCGTCGCCCTGGCGCGGACGGTCCTCGGAAAGCTGAGCGCCTGAACCGGGCCCAGGCGGCGGGACGGGATGGGGCGGAGACCTGCGGCGGCGCGACGGATGTCGTCGCCCCCATCGCGACCGCCCGGCGCGCAGTTGCCCGTCCCCGTCACCTGAACTGTCTACCACTGTCGACGCCCGGCTGGACGAGGTCGACGTGCTGCGACTCGAAGGACCGGAGACGCGCCGGGTCGATCTGGACGGCCGTGTGGTCGTGTTGTCGCAGAACTCGGGCTTCGGGTGGAGCAGACGCCCCCCGTTGAACCGCGGAGCGGCCAGAGGTAGCTTGGGGGCTCACGAAGGACAGGCGGACGTTAGGAGAGACGACATGGCGCTCTACGTCATCCCCGGAATCATGGACAGCCACGCCACCGCGTCGCGGGAGACTCGTGCCCGCGACGTGTTGTTGTCGCGCGTGTCCGGCCCACGAGACCGGGGCGTGGATCTTCCGGGGTGTACGGCGAAGGACCTGACCGCCGCTCCCACCCGAAGGATCCGCCCGATCCCGGTCTCATTTAGAGGCCGGGTTTTTTGTTGCCATCCGACCCGCCCGCCGCGCGTGGCGGGCTCGCCACGAATCCGAGAGACGCCGGATGAACACAGCACAGATGGTCGCTTCCACGGGCCTCTTCACCCCCGAGCAGGCCACCCGGCTGGAGGCCCTCCTGGGCGACCTGGGGCCCCAGCAGGCGCTCTGGCTGAGCGGGTACCTGGCCGCCCTGGGGACGGGCGCCGGCGGCGGAGCCGCCCTCGCGGCGGCCGCGCCGGGAGGGGCCGCGCCGGACCTGGAGCTCACCGTGCTCTACGGGACCGAGACCGGCAACTGCGAGAGCGTCGCCGAGCTCCTCGTGGAGCGGGCCCGGGGCCGGGGCCTCTCCGCCCGCGCCGCCGACATGGCGGGCTTCCGGCCCAAGGACCTCCGTGGGCTCGGGCACCTGGCCCTCGTCTCCGCGACCCACGGGGAAGGGGACCCGCCCGATCCCGCGCGGGGGTTCTTCGAGTTCCTGGCGAGCCGCAAGGCCCCGAGCCTGGAAGGGACGAAGTTCGCCGTCCTTTCGCTGGGTGATTCGAGCTACGTGGAGTTCTGCAGGGCCGGGCGCGAGCTGGACGCCAGGTTGGAGGCGCTCGGCGCGGGGCGCCTCCTCGACCGCGTCGACTGCGATGTGGACTACCACGATGCGGCGCACGCGTGGGTCGAGCGCCTGGTCGACGTGCTGAGCGAAGAGGCGGAGGCGCGCTCCGGCGGCAGCGTCGCGTCGAACGGGGCCGCGAGCGTCGCCCCAGGCGCCGGCGCCCCCATCCTGCGCCTCCTGTCCGGCAACGGGGGGGCGGCCACGCCCGCCGCGAGCGCCTATTCGCGGCAGAACCCCTTCCCGGCGGAGGTGCTGGACGCGACGCTCCTGACCGGCTTGCACTCCGACAAGGAGACGTTCCACCTGGAGCTGGCCGTGGACGAGGGCGCCCTGGCGTGGGAGCCCGGCGACAGCCTGGGCGTCATCGCCGAGAACGAGGACGCCGTCCTGGACGCCGTGCTGGGCGCGTTGGACGCGTCCACCGACGCGCCGGTGCGGGTGGGGGGCGAGGAGCGGCCCCTGGGCCGGGCGCTCAAGCACGACCTCGAGCTGACGCTCCTCACCCCCGCCTTCCTCCAGGCGTACGCCGAGGTGGCGGCCGCGGAGCAGCTGCGGGAGATCCTGGGCGCCGGCGACCGCCACACCCTCCTCCACTTCATGAAGTGCCACCAGGTCGCCGACGTGCTCCAGGCCTACCCCGTGCGGGGACTCGACCCGCAGGTCCTGGTGGACATGCTGCGCAGGCTCCAGCCGCGCCTCTACTCCATCGCGTCCAGCGCCGCGTGGCTCCCCGACCAGGTGGACCTGACCGTGGCGGTCCTGCGGCGCACCGCCGACGGCAAGCGGCGCAACGGCGTGGCGAGCACGTACCTTTGGGAGCGCCGTGCCCCCGGCGACCGGGTCCGGGTCTACGTGGACCGCAACAAGGGGTTCAAGCTGCCGCCGGACCCCGACGCCTCCGTCATCATGATCGGCGCGGGGACGGGCGTGGCGCCCTACCGGGCGTTCCTGCAGGAGCGCTCGGAGACGGGCGCCCGCGGCCGCAACTGGCTCTTCTTCGGCGAGCGGCGCTTCCGCGAGGACTTCCTCTACCAGACCGAGTGGCAGCGCTTCCTGGAGGACGGGGTCCTGACGCGCATGGATGTGGCCTTCTCCCGGGACCGGCAGGACAAGGTGTACGTGCAGCACCGCATCGAGGAGCGCGCGCGGGACGTGTGGGCGTGGCTGGAGGAGGGCGCCCACGTGTACGTGTGCGGCGACGCCTCCGGTATGGCGCCCGGCGTGGAGGAGGCGCTCCTCCAGGTGGTGCAGCGGGCGGGCGGGCGCTCGGCCGAGGACGCCGGGGCCTACCTCCGGCAGCTCAAGGACGAGCGGCGCTACCAGAAGGACGTGTACTGACCATGGCACGAGCGAAGGACCGGGAGATCGACCGCAGCGTGGACGTGAGCCAGCCGCTGGAGAAGCTCCACCGCAACGAGACCATCAAGGCGGGGAGCCACTTCCTGCGGGGGACCATCGTCGAGAGCCTCGAGGAGCGCCTCACCGGGGCGCTGCTCAACGACGACAAGGAGCTCACCAAGTTCCACGGCGTCTACCTCCAGGACGACCGCGACCAGCGCGACGAGCGGCGGCGGCGCAAGCTCGAGCCCGCCTACCAGTTCATGGTGCGCGTCCGGCTGGCCGGCGGCGTGTGCCGTCCGGAGCAGTGGACCGGGCTGGACGACGTCGCGCGCACCTGGGGCGACGGCACGCTGCGCCTCACCACGCGCCAGACGTTCCAGTTCCACGGCGTCCTCAAGCGCGACCTGAAGCGCGCCATCCAGGGCATCCACGAGACGCTGCTGGACACCATCGGCGCGTGCGGCGACGGCAACCGGGGCGTGATGGCGTGCCCCCTGCCCGAGCTGGGGCCGGTGCAGGAGCGGCTGCACGAGCTGGCGAGCCGCGTGAGCGAGCACCTGCTCCCCCGCTCCCGGGCGTACCACGAGATCTTCCTGGACGGGGAGCCCGTCTACCGGGGAGAGCGACAGGCGGCGGAAGAGGAGGGGGAGCCGCTCTTCGGCCCCACCTACCTGCCGCGCAAGTTCAAGGTGGGCTTCGCCCTCCCCCCCACGAACGACGTGGACGTCTTCACCCAGGACCTGGGCTTCATCGCCATCGCCGAGGGCGACGAGCTCCTGGGCTTCAACGTGGTGGTGGGCGGGGGCATGGGCCGCACGGACAACGAGCCCAGCACGTACCCCCGCCTCGGCGACGTCATCGGCTTCTGCGAGCCCGAGCGCGTGGTGGACGTGGCGGAGAAGGTCGTCACCATCCAGCGCGACTACGGCAACCGCCAGGACCGCAAGGTCGCGCGCATGAAGTACACCATCGACCGGCTGGGCCTGGACTGGTTCGTGGGGGAGCTGACCCGTCGTCTGGGAGCGCCCCTGGGCGAGGCCCGGCCCTTCGCCTTCGAGACCAGCCAGGACGCCTTCGGCTGGAGCCAGAACCAGGACGGCACCTGGAACTACACGCTCTTCGTGGAGAACGGCCGCGTAAAGGATGCGGACGGCCATTCCATGATGACCGGGCTCAGGGAGATCGCCGGCGTCCTCCAGGGTGACCTGCGCGTCACCCCCAACCAGAACCTGGTCGTGGCCCGCATCCCGGCGGGGCAGAAGGCCAGGGTGGCCGAGCTGCTCGACGCCCACGGCATGGTCGGGCTCACCGAGCGCAGGCCGGTGCGCCGCCACTCCATGGCGTGCGTCGCCTTCCCCACCTGCCCGCTGGCCATGGCCGAGAGCGAGCGCTACTTCCCCGACTTCATGACCAGGGTCGAGGGTCTCCTGGCCGAGGTGGGGCTGGAGGACGAGCCGATCGTCATGCGCATGAGCGGCTGCAACAACGGCTGCTCCCGGCCCTACGTCGCCGAGGTGGGCTTCTCCGGGCGCGCGCCGGGGAAGTACAACGTGTACATCGGCGGCGGCTTCCACGGGCAGCGGCTGAACACCCCCTACCTGGAGAACGTCGGCGAGGAGACCATCCTCGAGCACCTGGGCCGGCTCTTCCGCGAGTACGCGGACGAGCGGGAGGGCGGCGAGCGCTTCGGCGACTTCGTCATCCGCAAGGGCCACGTCGCGGCGGTGGGCGCGGGCCGTGAATTCAACGAGCACTGGCGGTAGCGGGCTGGGGTGGCCCCCGCGCGCCGCCGCATGAGCCCCCCACCGGGGCCATCCCGCCCACCATCGGCGTCGCGGTGCGCTTCATGACGGTTGCGCCGATCCCGCCGCGTCCCGGGGTCGTCCTGTCGTCTCCTTGACAGCTTAGGAAAGCACATGCCACCATTCTCCTGACCCACCAAGGAGAGCGGCGGCATGCACGAACAGGCGGAGCTCCTCCCCGGCACCCTCGACCTTCTCATCCTGAAATCGGTGTCCCTCGGCGACACCCACGGCTACGGCGTCCTCCTCAGGATCGAGCGCATCACGGGCGGCGCTCTCCAGGTGCAGCAGGGGGCTCTCTATCCGGCCCTGTACCGCCTCGAGCACCGGGGCCTCCTCGAGAGCACCTGGGGCAGGTCGGACAACAACCGCCGGGCCAAATTCTATGAGCTCACCCCCGCCGGCCGTCGCCAACTGGGCGAGGAGGCCGCGAGCTGGGAGCGGCTCGCCACTGCCATGGCCATGGCGCTCGGCGCCCGCCCGCAGGAGGGCTGACGGATGAGCCTCTTCTCCAGGATGCGATCGCTGTGGCGCGGCTTCACCGGGAGGCGGCGCTTCGAGGCCGAGATGGACGAGGAGTTCCGCTTCCACCTGGAGCGGCGGACGGACGACCTGATCCGCTCGGGCCTCCCGCCGAGGGAGGCGGCCCGCCGGGCCCGGATCGAGTTCGGCAGCGTGGAGGTCCACAAGGAGCGGGGAAGGGCGGCCCGTGGGCTCCGCCTCTTCGATGAGCTCGGCGGCGACGTGCGCTACGCGGTGCGCACGTTCCGGGGGAGCCCCCTGGCGTTCCTCCTCGCGGGCGCCACGCTGGCCGTGGCCATCGCCGCCGCGACGACCACGTGGAGCGTGGTATCGGGAGTGCTCCTTCGCTCGCTGCCCCTCGACGAACCGGAACGGCTGGTGAGCGTGGGCGCGGCGCCGCGATCCGCTGGGGAGCACGCGTCCGCGGCGGAGCACGGTGCGACGCTCGCGGCGGGCGCCGCGGCCGCCCTGTTGTCTCCGGAGGTCTTCCAGAACGCCGCCGTGTTCCGGGGCGCACAGCCGGTTCTCACGGGCGCGGGTGCGCCGCGTCGGGTCGTCGCATGGGAGGCCGGGCCCGACTTCTTCGAGGTGCTGGGCACGGCGCCCCTGGCAGGACGCACCTTGACCGGCGCTGACGTGGAGGACGACGCCGGGGTCGCGGTGGTGAGCCGACATATGGCCGTGACCTACCTGGGCGGGGTCGCGGGAGCCCTCGGCCGGGGGATCACCCTGCACGGGCGGGACTACCAGGTCGTGGGCGTGATGCCCGCCGACTTCCCGGTCTTCACCGACGGCGACGTGTGGCGCCCCGATTCTCCTTCCGCTCCGCGGTTCGGCCGTGCCCACGCCGAGAAGCCGCCCGGAGCCGACGCCGCAGGCTACTGGGTGCAGGGCGGATTCTGGCTGGTGGGGCGGCTGAGGCCGGGCACCGCGGTGCCCGAGGCCCGTGCCCGGCTGGAGAACGCCTTCGCGGGAGTGGCCCCGCGCTGGGTACCGGTGGTGAGGCGTGTCCGGGACCTGGCCTTCGGCACGGTGCGACGGCCCCTCCTCCTCCTTCTCGGCGCCGTGATGGCGGTCTTGCTCCTCACGTGCCTGAACGTCGCGGCGCTCCTCCTGGCACGGGGCGTGGCGCGGCGCCACGAAATGGCCATCCGGCTCTCGATGGGCGCGGGGCGGGGACGCCTCCTTCGGCAGCACCTCACCGAGTCTCTCGTTCTGTCGGTCTTGAGCGGGGTGGTGGGGGCGGCGCTGTCGGTGTGGGCGGTTCCTCTCGTGGTGGCCCGGGTCGCCGGGGATCTGCCCCGGGCGGATGCCATCGGCGTGGATTGGCGCGTCCTCGGCTTCGCGCTGGCGGCGGCGGTGGTGACGGGTCTTCTGGCGGGCTTTCTCCCGGCTGTGTTCGCAACAGCGGAGGATCCGGCGGTGGGCCTGAAGGAGGGCGGCGCGCCGGCGGGCGTGGGTCGACGCGCTCTTCACGCGGGCGAGGGGCTTCTCGTCCTCCAGGTGGCGCTGGGCACGGTGCTTCTCACCGCCGGGACGTTGCTGGGCCTCAGCTTCCTCCGCCTCACGCACGTGAAGCTCGGCTTCAATCCCGACCGGATCGTGGTGGCACAGCTCGGCCTGGTCCGCTCCCGGTACGGCGACCCTGCCCAGCGCACCGCCTTCACATCCCAGCTGCTGGACGAGGCTCGAGGCATCCCCGGCGTCGAGGCCGCGGCCATCGCCTCCGGGGTACCCTTGAAAGGCGGCGCCCTGGGAACCGTGCGCGTCCCCGGAGCGGATGCCCAAGAGGACAACACCGTCGCCTGGTTCACGGAGGTGACACCGGACTTCTTCCGCGTGTTCGGAATCCCTCTCCTCCGGGGCCGCGTCTTCAAGGACCCGGAGCCGGCGCAAGCCGGGGCCATCGTGGTGAACCAGGCCTTCGCCCGTGCGTTCTTCCCCGGGCAGGACCCCATCGGGCGAAGGGTGGACTACTTCGGCGGCACCGAAGGGCAGATCGTCGGGGTGGTCGCCGATGTGCGCCAGAGCTCCCTGGACGAGCCGCCGCCGCCCCAGCTCTACTACCGGGGCGCCGCCTGGGGCTCCGGCCAGGTGAAGATCGCCGTGCGCACCACCGGGGGAGAGCTCCAGGCGGCCCGCGCCCTGGAAGGGGTGATCCACGGGATCGACCCTCTCCTGGCCATCGACCGGGTCGGGCCCATGGACGGCCTGATCTCCGACTCGGTGGCCCGCCCGCGCCTCTACGCGCTTTTGCTCTCGGTGTTCGCCTCGATCGCCCTCATGATCGCTCTGCTGGGCCTCTACGGATTCACGGCTTGGGCGGTGCGGTGCCGAACACGGGAGATCGGCGTCAGGATGGCCCTGGGCGCCAGCGCTCTGAGGATCGGGGGTGCCACGCTGGCGCGGACCGGTCTCCTCGCCCTCGGTGGAGTGGCCCTGGGCCTCCTGGCATCCGTGTCGGCCGCACGAGTCCTGAATGCGCTGCTGTTCGGCCTGACGGCAACCGATCCCCGGGTCCTGGTGGGGGTGGCGCTCATCCTCGCGGGGGCGGCGGCTCTTGCTGCCGTCGCCCCCGCCTGGCGTGCGGCCGGGATCGACCCGATGGAGGTGCTGCGGACGGAATAGCGGTCGGCGGCGAACACCCGGGTGCCGCGCTTTGGCCCCTCCGGCCGAATCCCTACCGTGTGCAGCGCGGGTGCCGCCGCAGGGAAGCCCTGCGACGCCACGTGCCTCCGCCCCTTGCCCCGGAGAATAAGCCGATGCGCTACCTGACAGGGGCTCTCGTCCTGGCGCTCTCCGCCTCCCTTCTCGCCGCCGGCTGTGGCGGCGAGCCCGCCATGGCCTTCCCGCCTCCCTCGTGCGCCCAGCCGGCGGTGGCGGCGGTGCCGGCGGTGCCGGCGAGCGTGCCGGGCGCGCCCCCGGCAGGCCCTGCGGACAGTCCGCCCCTGCGCCGGATCGAGGACGTGCCCCTCCCCGGGCCGGCGGTCCGCTTCGACTACCAGAGCGTGGACACGGTGAGCGGCCGCCTCTACGTGGCCCACATGAACGCGGGCACCCTGCTGGTGTTCGACACGCGGGGTGACTCGGTGGTGGCGGACCTGCCGGGCTTCCCCTCCGTGCACGGCGTCCTGGGGGTGCCGGCGCTGGGGAAGGTGTTCGCCGCGGCCACCGGCGAGCGGGACGTGGCGGTGGTGGACGCGGGAACCCTCGAGACCACCGCCCGCCTCGGTCCCATCCGCTACCCGGACGGGCTCGCGTATGCGCCCGGGACGGGGCGTGTGTTCGTCTCCGACGAGGCGGAGGGGCAGGAGCTGGTCCTGGACGCCCGGGCCGACACGGTGATCGGACGGGTCGACGTGGGTGGCGAGGCGGGCAACACCCTCTACGATCCGGGTTCCGGGTGCGTCCTGGTGGCGGTCCAGACACGCCAGGAGCTGGCCGCCATCGACCCGACCACGGACCGGGTGGTGGGGCGCTATCCCCTGGAGGGCTCCGACCGCCCCCACGGGCTGGCGGTGGATGCCGCCCGGCGGCTCCTCTTCGTGGCCGACGAGGGGAACGCGACGCTGCTGGTGGTGGACCTGACCACCATGACCGTGCTGGCGCGGCACCCGGTGGGGCGCGGCCCCGACGTGCTCGCGCTCGACCCCGGCCTGGCCCGCCTGTACGTGGCCGCCGAGGGGGGCGTCGTCTCCGTGTTCGGGGTGGAGGCGCAGGACGTGCGGCCCCTGGGGGAGCTCCACATCCCCCACGCCCACACGGTGGCCGTGGACCCCACCACCCACCGCGTGTACCTGCCGCTGGAGGACGTGGACGGCCGACCCGTGCTCCGGATCCTGGCGCCGGGCTGAGAACGGAAAGCGAGCCAGGGCGGTGTGGGGTCGGGCGGTCCCAGGTTACGTCGCTGCCGCCGCCCCGCCCTCCAGGTGCGCCTCCCGGAGGTGGCGTCCGGCCGGCCGTGAGCGGCCCCCCGAAGGATCCGGCGCGGCCCCTCGCCGTGCCGCCCGGCGGGTCTGCTGTCTGGAGGCGAAGAAGGAGCCCAGGACCAGGAGCGCCGCCAGGGCCTGGGCGGCCAGCGTCTCCACGGTGGGGAAGACGGCGAACCACAGCCCCATCCACGCCGGCAGCCCATGGAGGGCGGGGATGGGCGTGGTGGAGAGCCAGCCGGCGAGCTGCATCTCCTGCGCCTGCTCGCCCACCATGACCAGGAGCACCGCCCCGAGCATGACGCCCGTGAACACGAGCATCTTCTTGTAGGGGAGGCTCCGGTGGGCCACGAACGTGAGCACCGCCACCACGGAGGTGAAGGCGAGGCCGATGAGGACGCCGTCCAGGACGGGCTCGCCGCCCAGCCGGAGCCGGTAGCTCTGCAGGAAGAGGACGACTTCGAAGCCCTCCCGGTACAGGGAGGTGAAGCCCAGGAGGAGGAGGCCCACGAGAATCCGGCCGCTGGCGGCGCCGCTCTTCGCTTCCTCGGCGATGCGCTTCCGGCGGTCGGTGTGGAGGCGGATCCAGCCGGTCCAGTAGACCTTGTGGAAGAACCAGTTCATCACGACCAGCAGGACCACGATGGCCAGCAGCCCGGTGGCCGCCTGCACTTGGAGCGCCGGGAGGCTCTCCATGAGCTGGTCCACGATGCCCACCGCCACGACCCAGGTGAGGAGGCTCGCCCCGAGGCCGACCGCGGCGCCCACGGCCACGGGCTTCCGGTGGCTCCGCGTCGCCCCCCGCATGCTGGCGGTCACCGCCGCCAGCACCAGGATGCACTCGAGCCCCTCCCGGAAGACCAGCACCCCGATGTCGAAGACGCCCGACAGATGACCGGTGCCGGGGGCCAGGGGATCGGGGTTGCCGCCCCGGGCGAGGGTGCCCCACGCGACCAGGGCGAGCACCGCCGCGATCGCCGCGGCGATCCCGAGACGGGCGGGGAGGCCCGCCGGCGCCGCGTGTCCCTCCGTGCGGGCGCCTCCTCGGGTCGTCGTCATCGGCTGGGACGGCATCGGATCTCCGTGACTCGGGCGTTGGTGCGATGAGAATGAGTCTCAAGTCAGGGACACCCCAGCCTTCGCGGACGTTGGCGGCGGTCAGGGAGGCAGACCACCGCGGGGGGCTTCACGGCGCTCGGCCGGGACGTCCGGGCGACTCCCCTCACCGCCCTCCGGGGCGCTCATGCCGGGGCTCGTACACCCCCAGCCGCCCGCCTCCGGGGAGCGTCAGCTCGGTCGATCTCCCCCACCCCCGGTCCTTCACGGGGGTGCAAGGGACGCCCTTCTCGTCCATGGCGTCGACGAACGCCTCGACGTCGGCGCACATGAGGTAGACCTCGTGGCGGCCGTTCTCCTCCGCCGGGTGCACCGCGATTTCGGAGGGCGGGAGGGCGAAGATGAGCCACCCATCCCCGGCATCGATGTGGGGAAACCCGATCACGTCCCGGAGGAAGGTCCGGTCGGCGGCGGCATCCGTGCTGTAGACGATGGCGTGGGCTCCGTTGATCATGGTGGCTCCTGGTGGAGGCGTCCCCTGCGGGCGCCGGTCGTACACCGGGGAAACGCACCGGGCCAGGGCCCCGCGTTCGGCGTCCGCGGCCGCGCATCTTGACTCACGGCGGTGCGGTCGCCCGGACCGCCTCCTCGACGTCCCGAACTACGAACTCTTTCGTAAGCAGCGATGGGTGTATAGGATTCGAGTGTTGCCGGGCAGCTTGAGCGCAGGGGCGCGGGCGACGGCCGGCGACGGCGCGGACGGAGGCGCGAAGAGGGGCCACACACGGATCGCGGGGGAGGGCGGCTGCGCCGCCGGGCCCCGCCCAACGGGAGGTGGTGATGGGCAGATGGGCGTGGGGGTTGGCCCTCGTTGTGTTGGCGGGGTGTGCCTCGGCCGGGGGAAGCGGTCCGTCCGGAACGCTTGAGCTGCTGCGGCGGGCGGGGAGCCGGGAGCCCGACCCGCCCCGGGACGGGAGCGAGGCGTTCGTGGTGGACACGGTGGCGGCGCCGGCGGAGCAGGCGTTCGCCGTGCTGCGGGGCGCGTACACGACCATGAAGATCCCCTTCACGTACTACGCCCCGGAACGGCTCGAGCTGGGGGGCTTCGCCCGGGAGCTGGCGGACCTGGGCGACGATCCGCCCTCCACCTACATCGACTGCGGCGCGGGCGTCGGGGGCCGGAGCTACGCGGACAGCTACGAGGTGTCGGTGGCCGTGGGCACCCGGGTGACCCCGCTGGACTCCGCGACCAGCGCCGTGGAGACGGTCATCCGCGCCCGGGGCAAGCCCCGGGACGTGGGCTCCGACCTCATCCGTTGCACGTCGCTGGGCACGTTCGAGGGGCGCATCGCCGACCTGGTGCGCCGGGCGTTGGCGCGCTAGGGGCCGAGGCGGCTGCCCTGGCCGGGCAGCGGCACTTCCTCCACCGCCTTTCCTCCCGGCGCCCCGCCGCGGAGATTGGGGGCCTTCCCCTCCCACGGACCCGCCGATGCCCGCAACCGACCCTGCCGCCGCTCCGCCCGCCCACGGCCCCTCCGCCCCGGCACGCCCCGGCTTCCTCGTGGAGCGCCGCTCCATCGGCTACATCCCCCGGGACGAGCGCTACGGGCGCCCCCTGAACCAGTTCACCCTCTGGTTCGGCGCCAACCTCCAGATCACCGCCATCGTGACGGGGGCGCTGGCGGTGGTGCTGGGGGGCGACGTCACCTGGTCCATCGTGGGGCTCCTCATCGGCCAGCTCCTGGGGGGCGCCGTCATGGCGCTCCACGCGGTGCAGGGGCCGCGCCTGGGGCTCCCCCAGATGATCCAGTCCCGGGCCCAGTTCGGCGTGTACGGGGCCGTCATCCCCCTGGTGCTGGTGATCCTCATGTACCTGGGCTTCGCCGCCTCGGGGACGGTGCTGGCGGGGCAGGCGGTGGCGGGGCTGATCCACGCCCCCGACGGCGTGGGGATCGTCATCTTCGGCGCCGTCACGGCCGCCATCGCCATCGTGGGCTACCGCCTCATCCACGACCTGGGGCGCTTCGCCAGCGTGGTGAGCGGGCTGGCCTTCGTCTACCTCTCGTTCCGGCTCCTGGCCGGTGCCGACGTGGGCGCCCTCTTCGCCGACACCCACTTCACCCTGGCCAGCTTTCTCCTGGCCATGTCTCTGTCGGCGTCGTGGCAGATCGCCTACGGGCCCTACGTGGCCGACTACTCCCGCTACCTGCCCGCGGACACGCCGCCGGCGAAAACGTTCGGCGCCACATTCCTGGGCTCCGTGATCGGGACCCAGTGGTCCATGACGTTCGGCGTGCTGGCGGCGGCCCTGGCGGGCGACCGCTTCAGCGGCCACGAGGTGAGCTTCGTGGTGAGCCTGGGGGGGACGGGCCTCATGGCGGCGCTCCTCTACTTCGTCATCGCCCTGGGCAAGCTGTGCGTGAACGTGCTGAACGCCTACGGCGGCTTCATGTCCAGCGTCACCACGGTGACCGGCTTCATCGGCCACCGGGAGATCAGCCAACGGACCCGGGCCCTGTCCGTGTCGGCCGTCATGGCCGCGGCGACGCTCCTGGCGCTGGCGGGCCGGGGCGACTTCCTGTCGGCCTTCTCCACGTTCATCCTCTTCCTGCTCACCTTCTTCACCCCGTGGTCAGCCATCAACCTGGTGGACTTCTACTTCGTCTCCCGGGAGCGCTACGACATCCCCGCCCTGAGCGATCCCCGGGGCCGCTACGGCGCGTGGAACGGGGCAGCCATCGGCACCTACGTGGTGGGTGTCCTGGTCCAGCTCCCCTTCCTCTACACGGGCTTCTACACGGGGCCGCTGGTCCACCTCCTGGGGGGCACCGACGTCTCCTGGATCGTGGGCCTGGTCGTGCCGGCCGTGCTGTACTACGGGCTGGCCCGGGCGGGGGGGGCGGACGTGCCCGAGCGGCTGATCCTCCCCGACGCGGCGCCGGGGCCCCAGCGGTAGCGTCCCGCCCCGCTCCTCGCGGGACCGGCAGGGAGCGGGCCCCTTTCCTCCGCTCCGGGGGGGGAGGGAGCGGACTTCCGGGCGCCCCTGGGGCGGGCGGTCATCGGGGGCGTGATCACGTCGACCCTCCTGACCCTCCTGGCCATCCCCACCTTCTGGGACATCCTCATGGACATGAAGGGGTGGACGGTGGCCCACGTGGGGGGCTCCGCCGGGGGCACGAGCGCAAGGAGCAGATCCGCGAGGCGGCGGATTGAGGCGTGGGAGGCGGGCGGCGGGCGCCCGCCTCAGGGGCCTCCGGCGCCCTCCGCCTCCGGCGCCGTCTCCCCCGGGCCGGCCGCCGCCGGCGGGCTCTCCGCCAGGAAGCTCCGGGCGCCCGGCCGCGGCATCCTGGCCGGGCCCAGCGCCAGGCGGGCCATCTCGAGGACGGCCAGGGACACCACGAACACCACGGGGCCGATCACGATGCCCGCGGCCCCGAACAGGACCAGCCCGCCCAACACGCTGAAGAACACCACCAGGGGGTGGAGCTGGGCCCGTCCGCTCACGAACACCGCCCGGAGCACGTTGTCCACCGTGGAGATGACCAGGAAGCCCACGGCCAGCAGGATGATCCCCTTCACCACGTGGCCCCCCACCAGGAGCAGCACGGCGGCGGGACCCCACACCAGAGGAGCGCCGGCGACCGGGATGAGGGAGAGGATCGCCATCACGCTTCCCCACAGGGTGGCGGCCTGGAGCCCCAGGGCCCAGAAGGTCACGCCGCCGATGGCGCCCTGCACGGCGGCCACGAGGAGGTTGCCGTACACGGTGGCGTAGGTCACGTCCCGGGCCCGGACCATGAGGCTCTCCGTGCTCCTGGCGTCCAGGGGCACCAGCCAGCGCACCATGTCCAGGAGCCGCTCCCGGTCCTTGAGGAGGTAGTAGAGGGTGAAGAGTCCGGCGCCCGCCTGGAGGAGACCTCCGCCCAGCCCGGACACGAACGCGAACGTCCGGGAGGCCAGGAGCGTGGCGATCTGCCGGAGCTGCTCCGCGAGGAGGGTCGAGAGGTGGGCCGGGTCCAGGCCGAAGCGTCTCGCCAGCGGTCCCAGCGTCCGTCCCACCAGGTCGCCCTGGAGGAGCTGGGGCGCCTGGGCGCTCAGCCAGTCGATTCCGGCCAACGCCTCCCGCCCCACCAGGAACATGAGCGCCAGCGCCGGGAGCACGACCAGGAGGGTGAGCATCACCGTGCTGGTCATGGCGGCCAGTCCGGAGGGCCGGAGGTGGGCCTCCAGGCGCCGGTGGGCGGGGAGGGCCAGCGTGGCGGCCACCGAGCCGAGGACGATGGCGGGCAGGAACGGCCACAGGAGGAGGGCCAGCACGGTGGCGGCTCCCCCACCCAGGACGAGGAGAACCGGCCAGCCCGGCGTCAGCCGTCCCTGACCGGGCGCGTCGGCCTCGGGTGGGGGGGAGCGGGGAGGGTCCAGGGTGACCTGTTCGGACATGCTTCTCTCCGGCGGTGGACGCGTGGGCCGGTCTCAGCTTACGCTTCTGCCATGAACGACACCATCATCGCGCCCATGGCGCTGCACGGCTGGTACGCCCTCCATCAGTTCTTCCGCGTCTCTCCGCCCGGCTTCGTCGAAGGGGGCAAGGGTGGCCTCCACGCCCGGGGTGAGACGCTGGCCGGACTCCTCGGGGAGTGGGACGACCTGGGCGAGGACGGCTGGAGCGGCCTCTACCGCATCGTGGGAGGGGGCAGCGACCTCCTCCTCCTCCACTTCCGCCCCACCCTGGATGCCCTGGGGGAGGTCCAGCGCACGCTCCGCACCAGCGACGTGATCCAGGACCTGGAGTCCACCCGGGACTACGTGTCCGTGGTGGAGCTGGGCCTCTACGCCCACACCCACGCCCTCCTCGAGCGGGCCCGGGAGGAGGCGGTGGAGCACGGCTCGGAGGCGTGGCAGACGTGGGTCGAGGAAGCCCTGGAGGAGGAGCGGGGGAAGGCCTACGTGCAGCGGCGCCTGCACCCGCGCCAGCCCGACAACATGCCCTACGTCTGCTTCTACCCCATGGACAAGCGGCGCGCCGTCGGCCAGAACTGGTACACACTCACGGTGGAGGAGCGGGCGACCCTCATGCGCTCCCACGCCACCA
This sequence comes from uncultured Gemmatimonadales bacterium, assembly GCA_963720485.1. Classification (GTDB taxonomy): domain Bacteria; phylum Gemmatimonadota; class Gemmatimonadetes; order Longimicrobiales; family Gaopeijiaceae; genus MFD05684-c1. Next base: position 2,015,315 of record OY970395.1, on the reverse strand, counting down.
CCGGCCGCCGCTACGCCGGGCGCGTGTCCCAGGTCATCACGGGCTCGGTGGGACTGGACGACTGGGAGTGGGCCGTGACCCTGTTCGCGGGCGACCCCCTTGCCTTCAAGGACCTGGTCACCGAGATGCGCTACGACGAGGTGAGCTCGGTCTACGCCGACTTCGGCGACTTCCGCGTGGGGCATCGGATTCCGGCGTCGTCGGCGGCGGAGGAGCTGGCCGGGGACTGATCGCTCGTCCCGCGACGCCTGGACCATGACCCGCATCCGCGCCCGCCGCGTTTACGACGCTCCCGAGGCCGGGGAAGGGAAGCGCTTCCTGGTGGACCGGCTCTGGCCCCGGGGAGTGTCCAAAGAGCGGGCCGGGCTGGAGGGATGGGCCCGGGACGCCGCCCCCAGCGACACCCTGCGCAAGCGCTTCCACGGCCATCCGGAACGGTGGAGCGACTTCGTCGCGCGCTACCGGGAGGAGCTGGACGGTGCGCCCGACGCCTGGCGCCCCCTCCTGGAGGAGGCCCGCCGTGGCCCCGTCACCCTCCTGTACGCCTCCCGCGATCCCGAGCACAACAACGCCGTGGTCCTGAAGGACTACCTGGAGGAGAAGCTGGCCGAAGGGTGAGCCGGCGGCCTCCTCGGCCTGAATCGGCGGGGAACGATTATCGATAATCGATGGTATCAGGGAGGCGAGCGCGATCCGCGCGCATCCGCATCCCAGGGAGGGCGGGCATGGAGGGGATCCAGGTCGAGCGGCGCCGCATGGCGGACCAGGTGAGGGAGATCCTCCTGGGCCGCATCCTGGACGGGACGTACGGACCCGGCCACCGCCTGGTGGAGCTTGAGGTGGCCCGGGAGATGGGCACCAGCCAGGCGCCCGTGCGGGAGGCGCTCCGGGAGCTGAAGGCGCTCCGCCTGGTGACCACCAAGCCCCACTGCGGCACCCACGTGAGGGAGGTCACGGAGCGCGAGATGCTCGAGGCCCTGGAGGTGCGCTCCCTCCTGGAGGAGTTCGCGGCCCTGCGGGGCGGCGAGCGGGTGAAGGACCGGATGGGGGCGTTGCGGGAGGCGGTGCGGGGGATGCGCGCCGCGGCGGGGAAGGGGGACCTGGCGGCGTTCGGCCGCCACGATCTCGCCTTCCACAGAACCATCATGGAGGCCGCCGAGCACGAGGGCGTGCTGCGGACGTGGGCGTCGCTGGGGGTAGACCTGAGGATCCGCTTCCTCCTGCGGCGGCCGGGGTTGGACCTGGCCGCCGTGGCGGCCGCCCACGAGCCCATCGCCGATGCGTTCGAGGCGGGAGACGCGGTGGCCGCGGGCCGGCTGCTGCGGGAGCACCCCGGGGCCGTCCACGGGATGGCGGAGGGCTGACCGGGACACGGTCGCAGGGGATCCGACGAGGAGGTCGAGATGAAGAAGACGAGACGAAACGAGACGAAGCACAGCCCCACCTGGATGCCCCGCATGAAGGCAGGGGTCGCGTCGGTGTTCCGCCTTTCCAGGTGGGGCACCCGCCAGCCGTGGAAGCCGGTCGGGGGCGCCTAGGAGGCTGGGCTCCTGGCCCTCAGCCCGTCACGTCCACGGACTCGGACACCGGGTACCCGCACACGCTGCCGGACACGGAGCCCGAGAAGCTCTGGGCGTCCTGGCTCCCGGAGAAGTCGTAGGTGACGTCGACCTGGCAGGTGCCGCTGTCGCCGCCGCTCTGCCAGGCGACGCCGCCCTTCTGGGTTCCGCTGATCGTATAGCCGCCGGCGGTGACGCCGATCTCGAAGTGCACGGCCACGTTGGGTGCACCGTCGAACGTCCACGTGGAGCCGTCGCCCGAGGCGGTCGCGGTGCATCCCTGGTGCTCCTGGGTCACGTCGAGGACGTAGGTCCCGGTGCCGTCCTGCCCGGCGTCCGCGGCGTAGTGCCCGTCCAGCTGGATGGAGCCGCCCCCCGGGCAGGGAACCGTCTTGCTCACGCTCAGCGTCGCCGACGTCCGTGCGGGCGCCGCCGCCGGCCCGCCCCCGTCGAAGCCGAAGCCGCCGGCCTGGGCCAGGGCGTCCATCATGGCGGCGGCCCGCGCCTGGGTGATGTTCCCCGTGTTCTGGGGGGCGGAGGGGCCGTCGCCGCCGCAGGCGGCCAGGGCGAGGGATGCGACGAGGATCACGCCACGGCGGGCGCCGGGATTCGGATACATGACGACCTTCTTGTGCTGGGAGCGTGGGGCGGGACCGGACCACCGGAGAGGCATGCCGATCCTCCAAAGCTAGCCTCGCCCCCATCCCGGAAAGAAGAAGAAATTCACGCCGGGGGAGCGAGACCCCGCACCGTGTCCACCACCTCACCCAGGGTGAAGGGGCGCCGCAGGACCCGGCCCCACGCCTCCGGCGACGCCACCGGGGCGAGGCTCGACGCCAGGAGCACGATGACCGCCCCGGGGAACGCAGCCCGCAGGCGCTCGGCGCCGGCGGGATCGGCGCTCGCCAGCGCGTCGTCGACCACCAGGGCGGCCACCGGCCCCCGGCCGGGGAGGGGCCTGCCCGCGTAACGGGCGCCCGCCAGGCTCCGGGATCCCACCGGGTCGTAGCCGGCTTCCCCGAGGAGGGCGCGCAGCTCCGCCCGGGGCCACTGCTCGTTCCACGCGATGAGGACGCGGGGCGGCGGGTGGGGAACGCGGGGAGGCGGGTCGGCCGCGGCGGATGCGCTCATCCCACCGCCGCGGGTGGCGGCGCCTCCGCCCCGGGCGGCGGCGGACGCCGGCCGAGGAGGCGTGCCAGCGTCAGCAGGAGGAGCGCCACCGCCCCGCCCACGGCGGCCCTCACGTAGGCCGGCGCGGCGCCGAAGAGGGTGAAGCGCCACCAGGTCACCCCCGCCGCCTCGGCCCCGCGCCGGCCCAGCACCCCCACCCACACCGACACCACCAGGGCCGCCCCGACGGCGAACGCCCACGCCCCTCCCATGGGCTGTCGCAGGGAGGCGGGGGTCTCGGGGAACGCCTTCGCCGACAGGACGATCACCCCCAGGACCACCGCCATGGCCACGGCCAGCTCCAGGTCCATGGAGCGGGTGAGGGCCAGCAGGATGCCCCACCCGAAGAGGATCACCGCGGCCCGGTAGGCGAGCTCCATGCGTCGCTCCAGCCCCCACGCCACCACCAGGAGCGCCGCCCCGACGATGCTCGCCAGGAACTGGGACGCGTCCACGAGGGCGGGCGGGAGGAGGTGGGCGAGCCAGGCGACGCGGGCCTCGTCCTGGGGGATGGCACCGGTGACGAACAGGAGCCAGCCCGAGAAGAAGGTGAGGGCCGCCAGGAGGTGGGGCGCCAGCCGCTCTGCTATGGCCCCCGTCCGCTGGAGGAGGGTCGTGCCGGGCGCGCGCTTCACCTCGAGGCGCAGCGCCAGCGCCCCCGCCGCCACCAGGGGCAGGAGGTAGTACACCACCCTGTACGCCAGGAGGGCGGCCAGGACCCTGGGGCCCGCGCCCCCACCGGGGTGGAGGAGGAGGACGATGGCCTCGAACACGCCGATGCCGCCGGGCACCGGCAACAGGAGCGTCCCCGCCTGGGCCACGAAGAACACCGCCATCAAGGCGGCCCAGGGCACGTGCTCCACCGAGGCGAGCAGGACGTACAGGCTCGCCGAGGTGCACAGCCAGTCGCCGAGGGAGGTGGCGAGCTGCCCCAGGGCCAGCCGGAGCGTGGGCACCGGCACCCGCACCCTTCCCAGGCGCAGGGGGCGTGGGCGCAGCGCCGCGAACGCGAGATAGGCGCCCAGCACCGCCAGCAGGACGCCTCCCAGCACCCGGCCCGCGTGGGCGGGAACCCACCTCGCCAGGGCGGTGGGGACGGGCAGCGTCAGCAGGATCGCTCCCGCCAGGAGGAGCAGCCCCAGGAGCCACGTCACCGCGTCGACGATCGCCACGGCAGCCGCGGCGGGCGCGCTCACCCCCCGGTCCTCGTACATCCGGTAGCGGACGCCGCCTCCGGTGAGCATGGACCCCGGCGCCGAAGCGGCGACGGCGAAGCTCACGAAGGAGGGTACCAGCACGCTCCGGAAGGGCAGGGGCCGGCCCACGATGCGGAATGCGACGTGGTCCTCTGCGACCAGCGCCAGGTACCCCAGCGCGGCGGCGGCCGCCGCCGCCACCAGCGCCAGGGGAGGGATCGATCCCAGCGCCCCCACCACCTCCCCCGGCCGGTACTGGGCCACGACGTGGTCCACCGCCACCAGGGCCAGGGCGAAGAGCCCCAGGTTCAGGACCGGCGCGAGGTCGGCCCGCCCCCGCTGCAGCCGTCCGGCCGCCCGCTCGCTCATTCCAGAGCCACGTGCTCCCCGTGCTCCGGAACGTGGACCCGCCACCCCAGCTCCTCCTCGATGCGCCGGCGCAGCGCGTCGGCGGAGCGGGGCTCGCCGTGGGTGACGAACGTGGTGCGGGGAGGGCGGGTGAAGCCCCGGAGCCAATCCAGGATCTCCGAGGCGTCGGCGTGGGCCGAGAGGCCCTGGACCTCGTCCACCTCGGCCCGCACCGGTACCCAGCGGCCGTGGATCTTGAGGCGGCGGGCGCCCTGGAGGAGGGCGTCACCCCGGGTGCCCTCCGCCTGGTGGCCCACCAGGAGCACGGTGTTGCGGTCGTCGGGGGCGAAGCGCTCCAGGTGGAAGAGCACCCGCCCGCCCGTGGCCATCCCGCTGGCCGACAGGACCACCATGGGGCCGACCCGGGCGTCGATGGCCTTGGACTGCTCCACCGTGTTGGCGATGGTGGCGCCCCGGAGCGCTTCCGCCCACGCCTCCGGCGAGAGGCGGTGGTCGTCGGCGTGGGTCCGGTAGAGGGCCGACACGTCGGCGGCCATGGGGCTGTCCAGGAACACCGGCACGTCGGGGATGTCGCCCCGCCGCTTGAGGTCGTGCAGGTAGTAGAGGATCGCCTGGGCCCGCCCCACCGCGAAGGACGGAATCACCACGACGCCGCCCCGGGCCGCGGTGCGCCGCACCACGTCACCCAGGGCGGCGGCCGGGTCCCGGGCCGGGTGCTCCCGGTCGCCGTAGGTGGACTCCACCACCAGGTAGTCGGCCTCGGCGACGGGCTCGGGGGGCCACATGAGGGGGTCGTGGGGTCGGCCCAGGTCGCCGCTGAAGACCACCTCGAGACCCTCACTCCGCACCGTGGCGCTGGCGGCCCCCAGGATGTGCCCCGCCCGCCGGAGCTCGAAGGCGAAGGCACGCACCGCGCCCTCCCGTCCGAAGGGGAGGGGCTCGAGCCTGGCCAGGGTGGCTTCGGCGTCGGCCTCGGTGTAGAGGGGGAGCGCCGGGTGGTGGCGGGAGTAGCCGTGGCGGTTGGCCCTGTTCGCCTCCTCCTCCTGCAGGTGGCCGCTGTCGGGCAGGAGGGTGCGGAGCAGGTCGCAGGTGGCGGGGGTGGCCCGTATCCGCCCCCGGTAGCCGTCCCGGACCAGGGCGGGGAGGTAGCCGCTGTGGTCCAGGTGTGCGTGGGTGAGGACGACCCCGTCGATCTCCGACGGGGGCACGGGGAAGGGGACGCGGTTCCTCAGGCGCAGGCGCTTGAGACCCTGAAAGAGGCCGCAGTCCACCAACAGGCGCTCGCCCCTCCGGGTGAGGAGGTAGCGGGAGCCCGTGACGGTGTCGGCCGCACCCAGGAAGGCGAGCTCGATCATGGCGGCTCCGTGGCTGGAGTTGCTCCCAACATCGCGGAGGCGCATCCGGTGGGGTGTCGGGGAGTCTCCCCGACGCCCCGTGGCGAAAGGTCCGGGGATGTCCCTACCGGGGGAGTCGGGATTTCTCCGATGCCTGGAAGGGGACTCCTCCGCCATGGTCCAGTGCCGGGTCCGGGGGGGATCCGGCGAGCCCGGGTGCCCCCGCGCCGCGCGGGTCCCATGTCGGGGACGCAGACCGGGCAGCGTTCTGCCGAGCGGGTCTTCCCGCGAGGAGGTGGACCATGAAGACGAGTGAGAAGCTCCAGACCGACGTGGTCGAGGAGCTCGCCTACGACGCGACGGTGGATTCGTCCAGCGTCGCCGTGACGACCAACGAAGACGGGGTCGTGACCCTGAAGGGCATGGTCCCGACATACATGCAGCTCAGGGCGGCCGAGCGGGCCGCCAAGCGGGTGAAGGGGGTCAAGGCCGTGGCCAACGACCTCCAGGTGCAGCTCGGCATGGGGTCGAACAAGGATGACACTGCCATCGCCGACGCGGCCCTGCGGGCCATCCGGTGGTCGGCCTCCGTTCCCCGGGAGCAGGTGAAGCTCACCGTCACGAACGGATGGATCACCCTGGAGGGGAAGGTGGAGTGGGAGTACCAGCGCCGGGCCGCCTACAACCTGGTCCGTGACCTGCTGGGCGTGCGCGGCGTGACGAACGACATCGCCGTGCACCCGAAGGTGCAGCCCACCGAGATCCAGCGGAAGATCGAGATGGCGTTCCAGCGCACCGCCCACATCGACGCGGAGCACGTCCACGTGCACGCGGCGGGCGGCAAGGTGACGCTCCACGGGAGCGTGCGCTCGTGGGCCGAGAAGGAGGCGGCCGAGCGGGCCGCGTGGGCGGCTGCCGGCGTGACGTCGGTGGACAACGAGCTGGAAGTCCACACGCTCGCGTTCGCGTAGCGGTGTCCAGGGCGGGAGGCGTGGCCCGCCGCCTCCCGCGCCAGGCGAGGCTCGAGGGGCCGCCCCGGTCGGGACGGCCCCTCTCCCTTTGCATCTAACGGGTGAAGGTACCCGCCACCACCAGGGTGGACAGGTCCAGGTTGTTCTCCACCTGGAGCTCGACGACGTCGCCCGGGAACACGGCCACGACCTCGGAGAGGTAGGCCAGGTTCGTGCCGATGGGGTGGGCCATGACCTGCAGGTCCCCCGTGGGCGTCATGGTCACGGGCACGGTGAAGGTCTTCGTCTGCCCCGTCTCCACGCTGCCCACCCTCAGGGACTGGCCGCCCCTGAGGACGTACACGTTCACGGTGGCCCAGTTGTGGCTCGTGGCCCGGAGGACCACCTGGCTCATCGCGCCTTTCGGTGCCGGCATGGTGGCCCTGGGGCCGGCGCAACCGGCGGCCACGACCAGGAGCGCGGCTGTGACGCTACGGACGCTCATGGAGCCTCCTCGGGGGACCCGCGGAGTCCCGGAGCGGGAGCTTCGTCACACGTCCCCCTGGCTCCCGGAGGATGGGGCCGTGGCGTGGCGTTGTCTGTCGGGCTTTCCGCTTCAGCGGTGTGCGGAAATGCCGGAGCGGTGGGGAGCCAGCTCCAGCAGGCGCGACACGGGCACCACTCGGTAGCCCCGGGCCTTGAGCTCGGGGAGGATGGTGCGCAGGGCCTGGGCGGTGCGGAGACCCCGGGCCGGACCGTCGTGCAGGATGAGGACGGCCCCGGGGGCGGCATACTGCCGCACGTACCAGCTCGCCAGCCCGGGGAAGGGAAGCTGGGCGTCGAACGGGTACACCGAGCCCAGCACGGTCGTGTAGCCGAGCCGTGCCGCTTCCGCCACCATGTGATCGTCGTACCACCCCGACGCCGGGCGGAACACGTGGCTCCCCCCCAGGCCGTCCAGGATCGCGTCCATCTCCCGGAAGCGGGCGTCGAAGGTGTCGGGCGGCAGCCCGGCGGAGGGGATGTCCTGCATCATGTGGTTGCCCAGCTCGTGCCCTTCCGCCACCAGGCGCCGCGCCAGCTCGGGATGCCGCTCCACGTTCTCGCCGATGAGGAAGAACGTCGCGTGGACGTGCTCCTCCTCCAGCACCTTCAGGATCTCCGGGGTGGCGGGCGAGGGGGCGTCGTCGATGGTGAGGGCCACCACCGGCTCGCTGGTGTCGACGTGGAAGAGCACCTCCGGGGAGCTCCGCCGCGCCCACTCCACCACCACCGTGGGGAGCGTCGTCAGGGCGGAGCCCAGGAAGGTGAGGCCGATGAGCACGGGGACGATGGCTTCCATGTCGGGCTGCTACACCGCCGGGTATGTCCAGGGTTCGTACAGGCGGTCCGAGTCACCGCCGGTCCAGCGCCTGGAGCAGCGGCGCGTCGCGGCCGTAGATGTCGCGGTAGAAGTGGAGCTGGCCGTGGAAATCGGTGGACGCCGTCCAGTAGAGCACCAGGACGGGGAGGGGCCGGGCCACCGGGAGCGTGCGGGTGTCGCCCTCGGCGATCGCCGCCTCCAGGGCCTCCGGGGTCCAGCGGGGGTCGGCCAGGACCCGGGAGGCCAGGGTGAGGGCGTCCTGCACCCGGATGCAGCCGTGGCTGAAGGCCCGGTCGTCCTTCTGGAAGAGCTGCTTCGCCGGCGTGTCGTGGAGGTACACGTTGTACCGGTTGGGAAGGACCAGCTTCACCCGGCCGAGGGGGTTGAGGGGTCCCGGGTCCTGCCGGAAACGCCAGGGGAAGGTCGCGGCCGTGTAGCGGCGCAGGTCGGCGGCGGAGACGTGGACCTCGCGGCCGGCGTCGTCCAGGACGCGGATGCTCTCCCGGGCCAGGTAGCTCGGGTCCTTGCGGGCGGCGGCCAGGACCTCCTTCACGATGCCGGGGGGCACGTTCCAGTACGGGTTCAGCTCCACGGCCTGGACGGTGGCCCGGAAGGTGGGCGTTTCGGTGGCCACCTTGCCCACCACCGCCCGGGTCTCGAAGACGACGACGCCCTCCCGGACCAGGTAGACCCGGGCGCCGGCGACGTTGACCGCCACGAACGAGGAGGGGAGGTCACGGAGCACCCAGCGGGCCCGCTCGAGGCTCGCCCGCACCTGCCGGATGCGCGCCTCCACGGGCACGTTCAGCTCGGCCAGGGTGGCGGGGCCCACGACGCCGTCCTCGGTGAGGGCGTGGCGGTGCTGGAAGGAGCGCACGGCCCGTTCCAGCACCGGGTCGAAGACGTCGCCGGATGCCGCGTCGGCGGCGGCGAGGTCGCCGTCCTCCACCAGCCTGCGCCGGAGCGCTGGCACCCGGGCGTCGGCGCTGTCCAGGCGCAGGGCCGGGCCGGAGGCGAGGGTACCCCATCCCCCCGAGGTGGCGACGCCCCGGAGGCGGGCCAGGGCGGCCACGAGGTCCCGGTACAGCGCATCATGGGGTCGGGCCGCGTCCACGGCGGCCGCGACGCCCCCCCGGATCAGGCCCGGGAGGGGAGAGCCGTCGTCGTCCGCGGCGGCGTCCGGAGAGGGCGCGTCCGGCGGCACCCGCCCGTGGCGCAGGTCGTGGAGGACCCGGGCGAAGGCGTCGCTGCACAGGACGTCCAGGGTGGCCAGGGCGGCCGGGTCGGCAGGCGCGGCGGCGGCGGCCTCGATGGCGGAAAGGCGATACACGTCGGGGTCGAGGCCGTCCGCCGCCACGCCCCGCAGCGCGGCCACCAGCTCCTGCACGGCGCTCCGGGTCCACAGGGGCTGAGAGCGGTCCACCTGGCCGCGCACCGGCGCCGCCCCGAGGGCGGTCACGCAGACGAGGATGAAGGCGCTCAAGCGGCCCATGGATGGCTCTCCCGGGGGCGTCCGGCCGCACGCTCGCGCGACCCGGGCGGGTCCCCACGAGAAGATGATCGCCCCGGTGACCCCGGGGCGGCATCGGGAGAACCCTGGACACGGGGTGGGAGAAGTTCCCGGGCCCGGCAGGAGCTCAAGGAGCCTGCGCGGGGAAGCGTGCCAGGGTGGGGCGCCAGCGGCCCCCGCGCCGGGTGGGTCGCGGGGTTCCTTCGAGGGCGTCCAGGAAGGACGTGGCCCACGCGTGCACGTCGGCGCTCCTCACCTGGGCCTGCATGCCGGCCAGGCGCCCCCTCCGCTCGGGTCCCGGCATGGTGATCGCGCGGTGGAGCACCCTCGCCAGCTCGTCGACGTCGAAGGGGTCGGCCAGCAGGGCGCCCCTCCCCAGCTCGGCGGCGGCGCCCGCGAACGGGCTCAGCACCAGGACCCCCCTTCCGTGGCTGGCGGCGCAGAACTCCTTGGCCACCAGGTTCATCCCGTCGCGCAGGGGCGTCACCACCCCCACGTCGGCGGCCACGTAGCGGGCCAGGAGCTCGTCCCGCTCCCAGGTGCCGTGGTGGTACTCCACGGGCGACCAGTCGGGCCGGGCGAAGCGTGCGTGGATCCACGCCACGAGCCCCTCCACCTCCCGCCGCGTCTCGTCGTACGCCTCGATCCCTCCCCGGGTGGGGATGGCGAGCTGGGTCAGCACGACCCTTCCCTGGAGCTCCGGGCGCAGCTCCAGCAGGCGGGCGTAGGCCCTCAGCCGGTGAGGGATGCCCTTGCTGTAGTCGAGCCGGTCCACACCCAGGAGGAGGGCGCGGCCCAGGTTCGCACGCCGGATGGCCTGGGCCCGCCGCACCACGGCAGGCGCCCGTGCCTGGTCGTGGAACGCGGCCCAGTCGATGGAGATGGGGAAGGCGCCCGTCCGCTGCCCCGGGGCGCCGCTCCCCGCCGCCCCCGCCGGAGCCACGGCCTCCCGCCAGGCGTGGTAGTTGGCCCGGTCCTCCTCCGTCTGGAAGCCCAGCACGTCGAAGGCCTGGAAGGAGGGCACGAGGCCCTTCCCCCAGGGCAGGTCCAGCATCACGTCGGGGCGGGGAAAGGGCGTGTGCAGGAAGAAGCCCAGTCGAGCCCCGGGGCGCAGCCGGCGGAGACGCTCCCCCATCTGCAGAAGGTGGTAGTCGTGGACCCAGATGCGCTCTCCGGGGGCGCTGAAGGCGACGGCGTGGGCGAAGCGGCGGTTCACGCGGTCGTACACCGCCGCGTCGGCGGGCCGGTGGCGGGCCCGGTCGGGAAGGCCGTGGAGCAGGGGCCATAGCACGCTGTTGCACGCGCCCTGGTAGAACGCCTCGTGCTCCGCGGACGAGAGGGGGACGTCCTCGACGGCGAAGCCGGCCTCGTCTCCGTGGCGCCGCAGGAGGGCCGCGCTGTCGGCGGAAGGCGCCCCGGACATGCCCGACCACCCGATCCACGCGCCTCCCCGGGCGCGGAGCACGGGCTCCATGGCGCCCACGAGGCCCCCGTCGCTGGGATCGACGGCCCAGCTGCTCGCCTCCCGCCGCACGCGGACGGGAAGACGGTTCGACACCACTGTCACGCCCCTCATGGGGCGGTCCCGGGCTTCCGCCAGGGCGAGGGTCGGGATACCACGGGTGCCGGAGCGGCCGTTGCAGGCGTGCGAACCATGGTCGTCTCCGGGCCTTCGGGGGGTGGCTCTCCCAGGTTAAATGCTCCCGCCGCATCCCGTCTGTCGGGAGACTCCCGCCGAGGGCCGACGGGCGGAGCCCCCTTCAAAGGGGGAAGGGAGGTCCCCTCCCAGCGGCTCCTTCCCGGCACCCCGCGTGTAGCACCCCCCGGCGGCGCTCCCGAGGGGCGCGCATCCACTTCACGGGAAGGAGCGGCGCATGGCGGGCATCGAGCTGACGGCGGAAGAGGCGGAGGCGCTGAGGGACTTGCTGGAGCACCACCTCTCGGATCTGCGCATGGAGATCGCCGACACGGACCGGAAGGACTTCCGGGAGCAGCTCAAGGAGCGCAAGGAGCTGCTGAGGAAGATCCAGGCGAAGCTGGGGTGACGCTCCCCGGCCTCTCGGGCGCCGCATGAACGGGATCCGCGTCGGGACCGTCCTCGGCTTCGAGATCCGGGTCGACTACTCCTGGTTCGTCATCTTCGGGCTGATCCTGTGGTCCCTCGGGGCGGGCGTGTTCCCTGCCTCGGTCCCGGGCCGCTCGCCGTGGGTGTACGCCGCCATGGCCCTGGCGGGATCCGTTCTCTTCTTTGCCTCCCTACTCACCCACGAGCTGTCCCACTCCGTCGTGGCCCGGCGGAAGGGGATCGGGGTGGAGGGCATCACCCTCTTCATCTTCGGGGGGATGGCCCGCACGCGCATGGAGTCGGAGACGCCCGACGACGAGCTCGCCATCGCGGGGGTGGGGCCCCTCACCAGCGTGGTCCTGGGGGCGGCCTTCTACGGCTTCGCATGGCTGGCGGCAACGCTGGGGTGGGGGGAGCCCACGCGGGCGGTGGCGGCCTACCTGGGGATGATCAACCTGTTCCTGGCGGGCTTCAACCTGCTTCCCGGCTTCCCCCTGGACGGGGGGCGCCTCTTCCGTGCCCTGGCGTGGAAGTACACGGGCGACCTCACCCGGGCGACCCGCTGGGCCTCCACCGGAGGGCGCTGGCTGGGCTACGCCCTCATCGGCCTGGGCTTCCTGGAGGTGTTCGCCGGCGGGGCACTGGGCGGCCTGTGGCTGGTGTTCATCGGCTGGTTCCTGCGCGGCGCCGCGGAGATGACGTTCCGCCAGCACCTCCTCACCCACGTGCTGGAGGGGGTGACCGCCCGGGACGTCATGTCGGAGGACCCCGAGACGGTGGCGCCCGACCTGACGGTGCGGGAGCTGGTGGACGAGCACTTCCTCAAGCGGCGCTACCAGTCCTTCCCCGTGGTGGAGGGGGAGCGGCTGGTGGGTCTGGTGACGCTGGACCAGGTGAAACGGGTGTCCCGGGACGCGTGGGACACCACCCGGGTCGTGGACATCATGGCGCCGGCGGGCGCCGACGTGGTGGTGGCGCCGGGTGAGCCCATGACGGGCATCCTCGCCAGGATGGGGGCGTCGGGCACCGGGCGGGTGGTGGTGGTGGAAGGCGGGCGTCCGGCGGGGATCATCTCCGGCAGCGACGTGAGCGGGTGGGCCCGCCGGACGCAGGAGCTCGGGGGTCCCTAGCTTCCCCGGTGTGCGACCTCGGCCGCTCCCGGGTGCGGGACGGCGGCCGACAGGTACTCTGCCGCCTCCACCTTCTCGGCCTCCATCCACCGGCGCACCACCAGCACGATCGCCGTCAGCAGCACCCCCATCCCGGCCAGCAGCATGACGGCCCCGGCGACCCCCTGGTCGGTGTTGGCCGAGATGCCGTGGACGGGGGGTGCCAGCTCGTACGTCCGGTAGAGGGGCCACGGCGACATCAGGAGCCAGATGCCCACGCCCTTGTCCGCCAGGAGGGCGGCCCACAGGTACACCAGCGCCAGGGGCCCCGGCGCCAGGCGCTCCTCGGGCACGGGCGAGAGGAGGGGCCACCACAGGAGGAGCCCCGCCGCCAGCCACGCCAGATCGAGGACCAGCGAGCCCGCCTGGGACGCCATGAGGGTGTCCACGAGGAAGGGCGTGTGCCCCGCCACCACCAGGGTGGCCGACCCCACCAGGGTGACGCCCGGGTAGGTGAGGGCCCGCCGGACGGCCGAGGGCCGGCGGGTGCCGGCCGGCACGGGGGGGAGGCCGTACAGGAGGAGCGGCGGCGCCAGCATCACCACCAGCAGGAACTGGAGCATGTGGGCCACCTCGAGGTAGCCCGCTCCCAGGGGCCCCAGCGGCCAGTCCAGGGCGATCCACAGCAGGAGGACGCCGCCCGCGGCCGCCAGGCGACGGTGTCGCCCCTCCCGGGCCTCCTGGCCCGCTGCGCGCGCTCCCCCGCCGCGCTCCGTGCGCCCCCTCCCGGCTCTGCGCCACCGCCAGGCGTAGCTCGCCGCCAGGCCGCCGGCGAACAGCCACACGCCGGGGTAGGGGCGCCACCGCCACGCCCACGCTCCGCTTCCGGCCGAGCACCACCACTGGACGCCCGAGGCGCTCACGGCCCGCCCGTCGCGGGGGTTGGGGCGGGGAAGCGGGCCAGGAGGCGGGGGAGGTCCCGGGCCCACTGGGCCTGGCGCGTCCCGAACGGGTAGAGCACGTGGGCGCTGTCGTCGGGGGTGAACGCCACCACCTGGGCGGCGTGGCCCACCGCGTAGGCGCCGGTTCCGGGCCCCGCCGCGGCGCTGTCCCGGGCGGCCACGCCCAGCCCCAGCCCCCGCTCAATCGAATCCACCTGGGCCTCGCTCCCCCGGAGCCCCACGAAGCGGGGGTCGAAGGCGTCGAGCCAGCGGCGGAGCCGCTCGGGGGTGTCCCGCTCCGGGTCCACCGTCACGAACACCACCCGGGTGCGCCGCCGCACCTCGGGGGACGCCCGCTCCAGGGCGGCGGCCAGGTTGGCCATCTGCACGGGGCAGACGTCGGGGCAGTGGGTGTAGCCGAAGTAGAGGAGGGTCAGCTCGCCCCGGGTCTCCTCCCCGAAGGAGAAGGGCCGCCCCCGGGTGTCGCTCAAGGTGAAGTGGGGGCGCGGCAGGGGGGCCTGGAGGCGCACGCCCTCGAAGCCCCCCGCCGCCGGCGCGGCGCTCCCGGCCTCGCACGCCGCCAGGAGGGGGAGCGCCAGGAGGGCCAGCACCCGCACGGCGGGGCGGGGGGCACGCGGGGGGGCCTTGCGACCGGCATGGATCATCACGGAGCGCCTGGCGCTGCAACGATCCTGCCATCACGCCCCCCCGCGGGTCCTCTCCCGGTCCCCGGCCCCCTCCTCAGTGGAGGGAGAAGGGCGGCCAGTCGTCGTGGAGGAGGAGGAGGTAGGCCTCCACCCGCACGTTCCAGCGCAGCACGCCCACCCCGAAGTCGTACAGCGGCGCGGGGTAGCCTCCGGTGAAGAGGATGGCGAACCACGCGATGACCGACGTGAGCGCCCACGCGATCCCCAGCACCCACACCGCCAGGATGTGGGGCAGGGCGAGGATGATGCGGAAGCCCACGCTGACCCGGTCCCGGGGCAGGCGGGGCTCGTCCACCTCGAGCAGCGCAGGGTAGGGGCCCTCGCCGAAGGGCGGGTACTCGTCCCTCAGGAGCGCCGTGTATGCCGAAGCCCGCACCCGCCACCCCAGGTAGTAGGTGGCCAGCTTCCTCAACCCGTCCGGGTAGCGGCCGGTGAAGAGGAGGGCGAACCAGGCGATGAGGGCGGAGAGGGCGGCCACCGTCCCCAGGGCGCCGCCGCCGCCCCAGTCCCAGCGCCACCCGCCGGGGGCGCCGGACGTCCAGGAGAGGGCGAGGGCGATGGGGCCTCCCACCAGGAGGAGGTGGGGCAGGGCCAGGATCACGCGGAAGGCGGTGGTGAGGCGGTTCCGCCCCTCCAACCGGGGGGGCACCTTCACCCGGACGGGATGGGCCACCCGCAGGGCGGGCGCCGCGCCCCCGTCCAGGAACGTCGCCGTGGTGCTCATGGGAGCCTCCAGGCTGCCTTGGACGCGAGCGGAGCGCCGGAGCCGGACGCCCCGGCGCCTCCGTCCCGGAACCTGGGGTGGTCCGGGCGGAGGCGCTGTCGGGGGAAGCCCGGGAGGGGCTGTCAGAAGGTGAACTGGGTCTGGAAGAGCAGGGTGGAGAGGCGGGCCGCCGCCGACGCCGGCACGGCGCCCTGATAGTGCATGCGGTCCCAGTCGGCCAGGAGCGTGACGTTCTGGCCGAGCCGGTACGACACGCCCGCCAGGAAGTGGACCTGGCGGTCGTCGGCCACGTCCGTGTTCGGGTTGTTCACGTCGACGCGGCCCAGCACGGCCAGCTTCGAGTCGGGCACGTTCAGCACGCCGAAGGCGCTGAAGAGGTTGCCCCCCACGTCGGCCACCGCCGCGTCGCCGCTGCCGTTCACCGCGTGGGCCACCTCGCCCGCCAGGGTGAGGAGGCTCGACTTCCAGGAGAGCTCCCCGATGTAGCGGTTCCTGGCGCCGCCGCCGGTACGGGTACCCAGGTGGGCCAGGCCCGTGATTCGGAGCCCGCCCCGGCTACCCCCGTCGTCGCTGGGGAGGAGGCGCACCGACACCCGGGCGGCCACGTCCTTGTGCTTGTCGGCCTCGGCGGCGTGGTACCCCTCGCCGTTGCTGGCCATGAGCTGGAGGTTGACCTTCTGGCCGCTCCAGGCCCCGTCCAGGCCGATGCCGATGTCCGACGAGGTCAGGTAGCCGAACTTGTCCACGGCCACGGGGCCCTGCATGCGGTAGCCCCACAGCCCTTCCTGCCAGTCCACGAAGGGGGTCTGGGTCTGGCCGAACTTGAGGGTGACGGGGCTGTGCTCCGGGCTCCAGGTGAAGTAGGCGTACTTGAGGCGGAAGTCGAGGGAGCCGTTGTCCGCCCTGTAGAGGTCCGGCGTCACCCGGGTGGTGATGCCGTGGTCGAAGGTGCCCGTGACGTTCAGATACGCCCGGGTCACGTCGAAGGCGTTGTCGTCGTTGGCCGCGTCCGCGAGCTGCCACGCGTACTGGCTGTAGACCACCCCACCGATGTTCACCTGCTGGGCCCGGGCCCCCCGGGGGGAGAGCGCCGCGAGGGTCAGGGCCGCGCCGACCAGCAGAAGCCGTCGAGCATTCTTCATCGCCGAGAAGTCCTTTGTCGGTGACGTTCGTAAACATCTCGAACTCAAGCTGGGGAGGCTCGGTCACGGGAGGTCGTGGGTTGTGTAACGAGGGCGTAACCCGGTCACGACCCCGCGACGGGAACGAGACGGTGCGACGCACGAAGGCCCCGGGGGCGCCGACGTCCCCCGGGGCCTTCACGATGCTGCCGGACGCACCCCCGGGTGCGCCGCGGGCGGGGCGGCGCCTACTGGGCGGCGACCCCCGTCACCTTCTGCTGAAGCTCCTGCTGCTCGAGCTGCACCACGTTGTCCGGCAGCGGCGCGTAGTCCAGGGCCGCCAGATCCTTCTGGCCGTCCGTGAGGGCCCAGGTGATGAAGTCCACCAGCTTCCTGCCCTTGCCGGCGTCCTTCTGGTTCGTGTAGAGGATGAGCCAGGAGAAGGACGCGATGGGGTAGGCGTCGGCGCCCGAGGCGTTCACGATGGAGACCCGGAAGTCGGTGTCGGACCCCAGGGCGGCGGCGGCCGCGGCCGCCGCCGCCGTCGTCCCCTGGATGGTGGGCGCCAGGAAGTTGCCCGCGGCGTTCTTCATCTGGGCCACCGGCAGCTTGTTCTGGTTGGCGTAGGCCAGCTCCACGTAGCCGATGGAGCCGGGCGTCTGCTTGATCTGCCCCGACACGCCTTCGTTGCCCTTGCCGCCCAGACCCACCGGCCAGGCGACCTCCTTGCCCATGCCGGGGCCGGACTTCCACCCGGGGCTCACGGCCGACAGGTAGTCGGTAAAGATGTAGGTGGTGCCGCTGCCGTCGGAGCGGTGCACCACCAGGAGGTCCTGGGCCGGCAGGCTCACGCCCGGGTTGAGGGCCGCGATCCTGGCGTCGTTCCAGCGGGTGATCTTGCCCAGGAACACGTCGGCCAGGACGTCACCCGAGAGGCGGATCGGCTGGGACAGGTCGGGCAGGTTGTAGGTGATCGCCACCGCACCGATGACCATGGGGAGCTGGAGCACCGGGCCCTGGGCCTTGGCGATCTCCTCGTCGCTCATGGGGGCGTCGGAGCCGGCGAAGTCCACGGTCCCCTCGGAGAGCTGGCGGATGCCGCCCCCGGAGCCGATGGGCTGGTAGTTGATCTTCACCCCGGTGTTCTGGGCGTACTCGTAGAACCACTTCTGGAAGGCGGGATAGATGAACGTCGAGCCGGCGCCGGTGAGATCGGCACCGCCGCCCGCACGGGCGGCCTGGGGCTGCCCGGAGGCGTTCGCGGCCTGGTCCCCGCCCCCGCCCCCGCACCCTGCGATGAGCGCCGCGCTCGCGGCGAGCCAGATCAACCGTCTCATCTTCGCTCCTCTGATGTCGGTGAACGTAACGTCCCATGGAGGCTGGCCCGGGGTTGTAACGCGCGCCGTCGCGACCCGGTAACGAACGCGTCACGACCCTCCCTCGCCGGCGGGGGCCGGCTCCAGCGGAAGGAGCAGGACGGGCTGGCGGATGCGGCTCACGATGCGCACCGCGAAGCTCCGCTCCAGCCGCCCGGCCAGGCCCGCCCGGCCGTGGGTGGCCACCGCCAGCAGGCCGCACCCCGGCTCCCGCGCCATGAGGGCGCTCACCCGCTCCACCGGCTCCCCACGGACCACCTCCAGGTCGACGTCGAGCCCCCGCTCCCCGCGCAGGTGTCCGGCCAGCTCCTGCAGCAGCGCCAGGGTGTCTTCCGCCTCCATGTCCAGGAGGGTGGTGGTGGCCGCGGGGGACACCACGGCGGCGGCCCTCCGCTCGGCGGTGAGGGTGGCCAGCGTCGGCACCACCGAGAGGAGGTGGAGGCGCACGCCCAGCGCCCGTGCCAGGCCGCCCACCAGGGGCAGGTCCCGGAGGTGGTGCCCGGCGGGATCGACCGCCACGGCCCAGGGGAGGCGGTCCAGGGGGGCCACCTGCTCGGGGAGGGGAGGGCGCACCAGGAGCACGGGACGCGACGCCCGGGCGAGGGTCTGCTGGGCGATGCTCCCCACCATGAGGTCCCGGAGCCCTCCCCGGCCGTGGGTGCACAGGAGCACCAAATCGGCGTCGACCTCCTCCACGTGCTCCACCAGTCCCGCCACCACGTCGTCCACCGCCGGCTCGTGCACGTGGATCTGCACCTGCACCCCGTCGCGGCGGAGGCCGGCGGCCACGGACGTCAGGTAGCGCTCCGCCTCGCCGGGCTCGGTGAGGTGGGGCTGTCCGTGGACGCGGGCCGGCGCCTTCCGCTCCACCGCGTGGAGGAGGAGGAGCGTGGCCGGCCAGCGGGCCGCCAGGTCGGCGGCGGCGGGCAGGACCGACTCGGCCAGCTTCGAGCCGTCCAGGGGGACCAGGACCACGCGCCCGCCGCTCACGGCCCCGCCCCTCCGATGGCCAGCTCCACCAGGAGGAAGCCGTTGAGGAAGAGGATGGCCGCCGTGACCACGAACGCGGCCGCGGTGGTGACCCGGTGGTTCACCAGGGGGCCCATGAGCTCCCGGTCGCGGGTGAAGAGGACCAGGGGGATCAGGGCGAAGGGGATGCCGAAGGAGAGGATCACCTGGCTCAGGACCAGGGTGCGCGTGGGGTCCAGACCCAGGGCGATGACCACCAGCGCGGGGGCCATGGTCGCCAGCCGCCGCACCCACAGCGGGATGTGGAAGCCGACGAAGCCCTTCATCACCACCTGACCGGCCATGGTCCCCACGGTCGACGAGGAGAGCCCGGCGGCCAGGAGCGAGATGGCGAAGACCGTCCCCGCCATGGATCCCAGGAGCGGGCTCAGCGTGCGGTAGGCCTCCTCGATGGAGGCCACCTCCACGAGGCCGTGAATGTGGAAGGTGGCGGCCGCCATGACCAGCATGGCGCCGTTCACCACGCCGGCGATGCCCATGCCCAGCACCACGTCCACCACCTGGAAGCGGAAGAGGAGGCGGGCCTGCCGCGGACTGGTGTGGCGGATCCGGTGCTGGGTCAGGGAGGAGTGGAGGAAGATGACGTGGGGCATGACCGTGGCACCCAGGATCCCCACGGCCAGCACCAGGCTGGGGGTGCCCTGGAGGCGGGGGATCGTGGCGCCGGCCAGCACGGCGCCCAGGTCGGGCCGCTCCAGCACCGTCTCCACCAGGTAGCTCAGGACGATGACCCCCACCAGCGCCGCGATGAGCCCCTCCAGGGGGCGGAACCCATAGCGCTGGAGGCCCAGCATGGCGAAGGTGGCGATCCCGGTGAGGACCGCGCCCACCGGGAGCCCCACGTGGAAGAGGAGGTCCAGCCCCACCGCGGCGCCCAGGAACTCGGCCAGGTCGGTGGCCATGGCCACCAGCTCCGACGCCACCCACATGGTCCACACCACCGGCCGGGAGAAGCGGTCGCGGCACACCTCCGCCAGGTTTCTCCCCGTGGCGATGCCCAGCTTGGCCGACAGCGCCTGGATGAGCATGGCCATGAGGTTGCTGGCCACGATGACCCACAGGAGGAGGTAGCCGAAGCGGGCGCCCGCCTGGATGTTGGTGGCGAAGTTGCCCGGGTCCACGTAGGCGACCGACGCCACGATGGCGGGGCCCAGGAAGGGCAGGATGCGTCGGAACCAGGGGCCCCGCCCGCTCCCCTCCAGGACGGCCCGGGCCCGCTCCACGGTGGAGGTGTCCAGAGCCCCCCTCTCGGCGTCAGTGTCCGTTCGGGGCCCCCGATCCGCCCAGGGTCGCGGCCATCCCGTCGCTGAGCCGAGCCAGCGCCTCGCTGATGGCCGCCGCCAGGTCGTCCCACGCCGGCGTGGCGGCGTGGGCGCTCACCCGGGCTTCCCGGGTGAGGAGGGGCGCCTCGGAGGGCTCCCGCACCAGCGTCCAGCGCGCGTCCAGCGTCACGTCGCCGGCCGAGTCGGCGGCGAAGGCCCGGAACGCCACGACCACCACCTGGAGCGACCCCTCCGGGTCGGGCTGCCCCGGGAGGACGACCTCGCCGTCGGGGAGCCGGGCCGCCAGGTCCAGGGTCAGGGTGCGCCGCACCAGCGCGTCCAGGGGCGCCGGCCAGCGGGCCGCCGGCGCCACCACGAGGCGGTTGCGCCCCTGGTAGCGGGCGGGGGAGGCACGGTCGAGCTCCGGGGGGAGGGTGATCCGTCCCACGGCCAGGTGCTCGCCGGCGGCTGCGGCTGCGGCCGCCGCACGCTCCGGCGGCACGGGCGCCAGCGTCACCCACGTCGTCGCCGGGCTGGAGCCGCAGGCGCCCGCCGCCAGGCTCAGCCCCAGGAGGGCCAGGGGTGCGGTGACGCGGCGTATCATCCTCCGGACCTCCCCTTCAGGATCGCTTCCGGGTGCCTGGAAAGGTAATCGGTGAGGGTGCGGATGGAGCGCGCCGCCCGGTCGAGCTCGTCCACCAGGTCGCTCAGCCCGCGCTGGTCGCGCACGGAGCCGCCCACCGCGGCGTCCACCCTGCTGGCGGCGCCCTGGAGCTGGGCGGTGACGCTCCTCAGCTCGTCCAGGATGGGGCCCACCTGGTCCCGGGCCTCGCCGGTGAGGGTGTCGACGTTGGCCATGGCGTGGTCCATGTGCTGCACGCTGGCGTCGAGGTGGGGCGAGCTCACCAGGGCGTCGAGGCGGCGCGACGCGTCGCGGAGGTTGTCGCCGATGTCCCCGAGGGGCACCCGGTCGAGCTGATCGGCGAAGCCGCCCAGGTCGGCGATGACGCCCTGGATGTCGCCGCCCCCGGTGGCCGGGATCAGGGGCGGTGTGCGCGCCAGGTCCAGGGAGCGGCCCGGGGCGCCGGTCATGGCGAGCTGGACCTCCTTGCCGCCCAGGATGAGGCCCTGGGACGCAACCCGGGCCCGAAGCCCCCGCCGCACCAGGTCGTTCAGGAGGCCGTAGAGGGCCTCGGCTCCCCCGGCGGCGCTGTCGGCGGCGAGGCCGAAGGACGCCGGGTACAGCTCCACCGTCACCGGGGTCTCCACGCCGGCGGGCGCCACGTCGAGGGCCACGTCCTGCACGTCGCCCACGGGCACACCCTGGAGCTCCACGGGCGATCCCGGGGTGAGCCCCGCCACCGACCCCGGCACCCGCACGGTGAACGCCACGGGCGTCCCCACCAGGGGGTGGCGGGCGGCGTCCTCACCGTCGTAGAGGCGGAATTCGTGGTCCGGGGCGGCCGCGGCGACGCCGGCGGAGCCGAAGCTGTCGAAGGCGACGCACCCCTGGAGCAGGCGGGAGAGTGGGGGCAGGGACAGCCCCCCTCCGCCGGAGAGGCCCACGCCACCGCACCGCCAGAAGCTCGAGCCCTCCCGAACCAGCCGGTCGAAGGGAGCGCGCACGAACACCTCCATGCGCACCCGGTCCGGGTCGCTGGCCAGGGCCACCCGCACCACCTGCCCCGCCTGGAGGCCGTGGTACACCACGGGAGCCCCGGGGCCGATGCCGTGGCTCGCCGGCGCCCGCACGATGAACGTGGTGCCGGGCCCGTACACCTCGGCCCGGGGCGGCTCCACCAGTCCCTGGAAGTGGCGGGTCTTCTCTCCCGTGCCGGGCTCCATCTCGATCCACGGCCCCGAGAGGAGGTTGGAGAGGCCCCCGCCCAATAGGCTGGGCTGCACGATCCAGAAGCGGGTGCCCTTTCGCAGCGCGTCGGACACGCTCCCGTCCATGGCCAGGTGCATCACCACGCTTCCCATGCTGTCGCCCAGCTCCACACTGGCGACCGTCCCCACCTCCACCCCCCGGTAGCGGACGGGGGTCTGGCTGGTGCCGCTGATGCCCTCGGTGGAGGGGAAGGTGACGGTCACCGACGGGCCGTGGAGGAGGAGGTGCTTCACCAGGAGGTAGCCCACCACCAGGAGGGCGGCGAGGGGCACCGACCACACCCAGCCGCGCCACCCCGTCTCCCGGACGCGGGCCCGGGGTGGGCCGGCCTCGTCCCGGGGCTGGAGCTCGGCCGGGTCGGGCTCGCCCTGCACGCTGCCTCCGGGCCGCTCCGTCACAGCCGCCCCTCCGCCGCGTCCCACAGCAGCCGGGGGTCGAAGGTGCGGGCGGCCAGCATGGTGAGGGCCACCACCAGCGCGAAGGGCAGGGCGGCCACGTCGGTGTGGACCTGCACCACGCCCGCGAACGACAGCAGGGGGATGTTCAGCGAGACGATGAGCGGGTCCGTGTACGACCATCGGCCGATGCCGTGGATCACCCGGTACACCCGGGTCTTCAGCGGCAGGTGGCGCCGGTTGGGGCGCTTCACCCGCACCACGAGCCACGTGAGCCCCACCAGCTTCCCCAGGGGGATGAGGATGCTGGCGACGATGACGATGACGCCCAGGTACCAGAAGCCCGCCTGGAACAGCTCCCGGATGCCGTCCAGGATGGTGCGCTCCTTGAGGCCCCCCGGCTGCACCGTGTAGCTCATGGGGAAGTAGTAGGCCGGCACGAACAGGAGGTACGCGCCCGCCAGCAGGGCGAGCGTGCGGCTCAGGGCGTCGGGCTTGCGCAGGCGCAGCCGGTGCCCGCAGCGGGGGCACGGCGTCCCTTCCCGCTCCACGGGGAGGAGCAGGTCGCAGGCGTCACAGGCCACGCTGTCGCCGTCGGGTGGGTCCCCGTCGGCCCGGATGGCCCGCCACACCGTGTGGGGTCGGAGGATCCGGGGCATGAGGACCGAGAGGGCGCCCGCCGCGATGACGCACCACCCTCCCGCCTCCACGTGGGCGGTGAGCTGCTCCGCCGTGCGCATGTAGATCACGAAGCCTGCCACCGTGAGGACCTCGGGGATGGCCCACAGGTGGATCGACTCCGCCCAGCGGAAGGCCCGCCCGAGCCACGGCGGGCGCCACGCCGTGTGCACCGCCGCCAGCACCAGGGTCGTGAGCCCCGCCCACACGAAGGGAAAGACCACCACGAGGGCGCCGAGGAAGAGTCCCAGCAGCGGCCATCCGTCGGCCATCACGGCCCGGATTCCCCGCAGGATGGTGGTCTGGTGGGTCATCCCCCGCACCGACGCCGACATGACGGGGAGGACGTTGGCCGGGAAGAGGAGGAGCAGCACCGCCGCCGACCACGCGAGGCCGGCGGCCAGGCTCAGCGCCTCGCTCCTCTCCAGGAGCCTGCCGCAGCGCAGACAGAGGGCCACCGCCCGGGGTGGGAGGGCGGGGATGCGCTGCACGGCGCCGCAGTCCGAACACGCCACGCTCATGGTGCCCTGCGCCCGTTTCTCATCCCGGAAGGCGCGGGGCTGGAAGATTCATGCCGGCGAGAGGATCGTGAGCGCTCCGTCGGCGATGGCGCATTCCAGCGGCGCCTGGAGTCGGAAGACCTCCCCGTCGAGGGTGGCGCCGACGTGGTGGCGCGCCCTCAGGAGGAAGCGGCGGGTGTGGACCACCTCCAGCAGGGGATGGTCCGTCAGCGGATTCTCCCGGAGCTGGGCGAAGCCGATCCTGGCCAGGAGGCGGAGCATGCCCCAGCGGCCGCCGGGCTCCAGGATCGCCACCTCCAGGTGGGGGCGGGGATCCTCCACGCCGGCCTCCTGCACCGCCGGGAAGCTGCCGCGCCCCACCCCCACCCACACCAGGGGGGTGGTGTGCCGCAGCACCCTGTCGTCCAGGTGGATCTCGATCTCCATCGAGGGCATGCGGGCCAGGAGGGTCGTCACCGCGGCGACGGCGGCGGGACGCTTGCCGATGCGGCCGCGCCACCGCTCCCGGCGGCGCACGGCGTCGGCGTAGAAGCCGAAGGTGGCGGTGTTCAGGAAGGCACGGTCGTCCACCAGCCCCACCGCCACGTCGCGGCGCACCCCCGAATCCAGCACGGCCACCGCGTCGTCCATCTCCCCCACGCCCAGGCGGCGGCAGAAGTGGTTGAGGGTGCCGCCCGGGAGGGGGGCCAGCGCGCTCTCGCGGCCGAGCAGCTCCTGGGCCGCCGCGCGCAGGGTGCCGTCGCCGCCGGCCACGGGGATGACCGAGCGCCCCTCCTCCGCGAGGCGGGCGACTTCGGCGGGGATCTCCCGCGGGTCCATGTCCCGGACCCGGTGGGGCATCCCGGCCCGTTCCAGAGCCTCACGGACGCGCTCGGCCCCGTCGCGGTGCGGGCCGCTGTGGGGGTTGGCCAGCACCGCTGGGGCGGAGTCGTCGGGCCCGGATCCGTCGGAAGGGACGCTCATCGGCGCCCACCGTTGCAACATCGGCGCCAGGTCGACGGGGGCGCCGTGCGGCCGCCGGCCGGGACGCGAAGAGGGGGTGGGGCCCCTCCGAGCCCCACCCCCCGGCCGGCGCCCCGGCGCCGGGCTCGCGCTCAGGCGTCAGTTGTCACCGCCACCCCCCCCGCCGCCGGAGCCGCCGCGCTCGACGTAGACATCGAGCCACGTGCGGTCCGCCGCGTAGCGGGCGGAATACAGCGCCTCGGCGGGGGACGTCACCCCCGTCAGGGTCACGTTGCGGCCCCACGGGGCCACTGCGTCCAGCGCGAAGGTGAAGCGCCACCACCCGTATTTGTGGTCGTCGGTCGCCAGGGTCAGGTCCTGGATGCTGAGCTGGTATCCATAGATGACCTTCCCGGCGGCGTTGACCTCGGCCCTGTAGAAGCCGGGGCCGTCCTGGCCGTACGCCTCGTACACGGCACCGTCGAACACGGTGGCCACCACCGTGCCGGTCCCCGACGCCTGGTCGTAGGTGGCGTTGTCCAGCTTCTGGACGATCAGCCGGGGCGCGGACGAGTAGACCGTCGGCTGCATGGCCGACGTGGTCCCGTCCGTCCCGAACACCTCGGAGCCCTGGCCACCGACCGCGTACGGCATGTTGAAGCCCGTGAGCGTCCCGGGCCCGTAGAGGGTCACCTCGACGCGCAGCGGCTGGTGGGTGTTGAACGTGTGGGACTCCAGGTTGTCGCCCCAGTCCGCGGTCACGGCGACGGGGCCGCCACCGCTGGCGTCCTGCCACATGGCCCGCCAGGTGTTGAAGCCTCCCTGGCAGAAGTACTGCTCCGCCCCCGTGGGGCAGTCGGCCCCGTTGCCGCTGTCCCAGAAGACGGCGCCTCCGTCCGCCGCCGGCGTGCCGACGACGGTCTCTTCCGCGAACGGCCGCAGCCCCGTGTCGGTCCCCACCGGCTGCCCCGTGAGGCCGATTCCCTCGGCGAAGAGCACGGGGACGGACAGGTTGTTGCCCGAGCCCGTCTCGCCGCCGCCCGGGGTGCCGCCGCCGCCGTTGCCCCCACCCTGGCCGCGGACGACCAGGGCGAGGCTGGCGCTGGCCAGCTCGCTGGTGGCGGTGATGGTCACGGTCCCATCTGCCACGCCCGTCGCCATGCCGTTCTGGTCGATGGTGGCGATGGACGCGTCGCCGGTGGACCACGCCACGTGGCGGTCCGTGAGCTCCGTGCCGTCGGCGGCATAGGTCCTGGCGTCGAAGTCCAGGGAGTTGTTCACCACCAGCGGCTGGTCCACGTCGTCCCGGGGGTCGACGATCTCGACGCTGTCCACCGGGACCTCGCTCACCAGCACCGTCAGGGAGACGGCGAGCTCGCCCGACGAGGCGGTGATGATGCTCGCGCCGGGGGTGACGCCCGTGACCACGCCTGCATCGCTCACGGTGGCCACCGACGGCGTCCCGCTGGTCCAGGTGACGGGCGCACCCGGGATGACATGGCCGCCCTCGTCCAACACCTCGGCCACCATGGTGATGGCCTGCCCCACCGTGATGGAGCGGTCCGCCGGGTTGGTGAAGCGGATGGCCGGCCCCGTGCCCACGTCGCTGCCGTCGCCGGCGACGTAGACGTCGACCCAGCTCCGGTCGGCCTGGTAGTGGGCCTGGTAGAGGGTGGGCTCGCCTTCGCTGGTTTCCTGCACGCCGGTGAGGGTGACGTTGCGCCCCTGGGGAGCGGCGCCGTCCAGCAGGAACGTGATGCGCCACCACCCCGCCACCGGCCCGCTGATGCCCAGGTCCTTGAAGACCAGGGAGTACCCGTAGATGACCTTGCCGGCCCCGTTGACCTCGGGCTTGTAGTAGCCGGGGCCGTTCTGGCCGTATGCCTCGTATACGGCACCGTCGAACGCCGTCGCCGTCACGGTCCCCTGGCCGGTGGCGGGGTTGTAGGTCGCGTTGTTGAGCTTCTGCACGAGCAGGCGCGCCGAGGACGAGTACACGGTGGGCTGCATGGCCGCCGTGCTTCCGTCCGTCCCCTGGACCTCGCTGGTCTGGCTGCCCACGGCGTACGGCATGTTGAAGCCGGTCAGGGTGCCAGGACCGTAGAGGACCGTCTCCACGCGCAGGGGCGCGCGCACGTTGAAGGTGTGGGACTGGAGGTTGTCACCCCAGTCGATCACGGCGGGGACGGAGGCACCGCCTGCGGCATCCTGCCACATGGCCCGCCAGGTGTTGGTGCCGCCCTGGCAGAAGTAGGTGGGCGACCCGCTGGGGCAGTCCGCGACGTTGCCGGCGTCCCAGAAGGTGGCGCCGCCGTCCACGGCGGGCGTCCCCTCGATGGTCTCGCTGGCGGACGGGCGCACGCCGGGGTCGATGGCCACAGGCTGCCCGGTGAGGCCGATCCCCTCGGCGAAGATCACCGGCACGGAGAGGTTGTTGCCCGACCCCTCCTCGCCGCCGCCACCACCGCCGCCACCGCCACCGCCTTCACTCTTGCCACGGACCAGGACGTCGACGCTGGCGCTCTTCCCCTCGCTGGTGGCCGTGATGGTCACCGTCCCGGAGGCCACGCCGGTCGTGAAGCCGTTGTTGTCCACCGTCGCCAGCGCCTCGTCGCTGCTGGACCAGAGGACCTCGCGTCCGAAGAGCTCCGTCCCGTCGGCCGCGAACGTGCGGGCGTCGAAGTCGAAGATCATCCCCACGATCAGGGGACGGTCCGGCTCGTCGCGGGGATCCACGATCTCCACCCGGTCGACCGCGACCGTGCTCACCACTACCGTCAGGGTGGTGGTCACGCCCTCGGAGCTGGCCGTGATGGTCACCGTTCCGTTCGCGAGCGCCGTCAGCACGCCGTCGGCGCTCACCGTGGCGATGCTCTCATCGCTGCTGGTGTACGTCACCGGCGCGCCGTGGATCTCGTCGCCGCCGGCGTTGAACGTCTGCACCTCGAGCCGGACCGTATGGCCCTGGCCCACCGACTGGTTGTCGGGGTTGTTGAAGCGGATGGAGCCGACGCCGTGCTGGACCACCACGCTCGCCGAGGCGCTCTTTCCTTCGCTGGTGGCCGTGACGGTGGTCTCGCCGGCGGCCTGCCCGGTGACCAGCCCGTTCCCGTCCACCGTGGCCACCGCCTGGTCGGCGCTGGCCCACGCCACGGCGCGGCTCAGGGCACCGCCGGCCGCGTCCCTCGGGACCGCCGTGAGCTGGGCCGTATCACCGATGCGGACCGTGACGCTCGCGGGCTCGAGGCTCAGGGAAGCCACAGGTGCCAGCACCGTGACGGAGGCCGTGCGGTTGAGCCCCGCGCCCGTGGCGGTGATGGTGGCGGCGCCGGCCTTCACGGCCGTCACCAGCCCGCCGTCGCTCACCACGGCGACCTGCGCGTCGCTGCTGGACCACGTGATGGAGATGCCCGGCACGCCGCTGCCACCCGCGTCCCTGAAGGTGGCGGTGAGCTGGACGCTCTCCCCCTGACGCAGCGTGGCGGAGGCCGGTGCCACCTCGATGGTGATCGCCCGGGGGTGCACCCGCACGGGCACCGTGGCCGAGGCCTCGGCGCTGGTGACCGTGAGGACGGCCTCACCGGCCTTGTTGCCCCTCAGCCGACGAGGACCGCTCAACGAAGCGACCTCCGGGTCGCTCACCGTGGCGGCGAAAATCGCGTCGGGCACGGCGTCGCCCCCTTCGTCCAGGGCCACCGCGGTGTACGCCGCCTCCTCGCCCTCCATGACGTCGATCGCGGCCGGCGTGATGACGATGGACACCACCGCGGGAGGCGGCGCGAGGACCGTCACCGTGGAGCTGCCGCTGACGTCGCCGCTGGAGGCGCTCACCACCGTGACGCCCGGCGCGACGGCCGTGACGGTGCCGTCGCCCGACACCGTGGCCACGCCCGGGTCGCTGCTGGTCCACTGGACCGGGAGCGGGGCGAGCTCGCCCGCCGCGCCGCGGGTGATGGCCTCGAGCCGGACCGAGAGGCCCACGTAGAGCGTCAGCGCGGGCGGATGCACCACCACGCTGCCCGCGGTCTCGGTGACCACGACGGTGGCCTCGCCCCGCACCCCCTCCACCGTCGCCTCGATCTCCGCGGTTCCCGTCCGGCGGGCGGTGACTTCTCCGTCCTCCGAGACGGTGGCCACGACTGCTTCCCTGCTGTACCACCGGACGGCCCGCCCGGTCAGCGCTTCGCCGGCTGCGTCCCGGGGCAGGGCCACGAGGCGCGTGGTGGCGCCCACCTTGATGGTCCGGTGCGAGGGTACGATCTCCACCGAGGCCACCGGGTTCACCACCTCGACCTCCACGGAGGCCTCGAGGTTGCCCGCGACCGCGCGGAGCGTCGTGCTCCCCTTCGCCAGGCCTTCAACCAGCCCCGCGGAGCTCACCACGGCGATGCTCTCGTCGAGGCTGTACCAGACCACTTCCCGCTCCACCGGCTGCCCTCCGGCATCCCTCGCCGTGGCGCGTAGCTGGAGCGTCTCGCCCACGACGAGGCGGGCCTCGGCGGCGTCGATCTCCAGTGAGACGGCCACGGGGACGACCGTCACCACCGTCGTGTCGCTCTTCCCCTCGCTCTCAGCCACGATGTGGGCCTCACCGTGGGCCACGCCGGTGATGGTGCCCTTCTGGTCCACCGTCACGATCGAGGGATCGGTGCTGGACCAGACGACCTCACGCTGAAGGGGCGTGCCCTGGGGGCAGAACACGCCGCAATGGAGCTGGAGGCTCTGCTGGGTCGCGATCTGGACCCGCTCCTGCTCCATGCGCACGGAGCCCACCTGCAAGATGACCTGCACCCGCATGTGGCCGTGTCCGTGGTCCGATCCGGCGGTGCAGGACTTATGACCCTGGTAGACGTTGCCGCCCTCCACCACGGCGGTGAGGTTGACGTCACCGGCCGCGAGGGCCGTCACGACGCCGTCGGCCGTGACCTGCGCGACGGACGGATCGTTGGAGGACCAGGTAAGGGGATAGTCGACCTGCGCCCCCTCCTCCGTCACCACCCGGGCATGCAACTGCTTGTGTTCCTGGGTCCGGAGCTGGAGGGTGGGCTCGTCCATCGTTACGTGGAGGTAGAGGAGGTCGGATCCGCCGGGACTCGTGCCCGGCGATCCGTCGTGGCAGCCTTGCGCCAGGGCGGTGGCCAGCACCACCCCGACCACCAGGGGCCAGCGTGTGATCTTCAGGGCTTTCATGGCCGTGTCTCCGCTACTCCGGGGATTCCCTCCTCGGAAGGGCGCCACCGGGTGCCGCAACCCCCGTGAAGGGGCGGCGGATGGATCGGGTTGACGGGTAGTGGAACGGGTCCCGGCGGGCTGGTGGCGTTTGTCGTGCGCCGGTCGCGTCGATGCCACCCGGATTCGGTCGTGCTTTATGCGGTTCCTCCCTTTCGCGTCCTTCCCTGGCCAAATCGTTGGCCACGCGCCAAAGGTCGCCAAGGAGCCGCGTCGCCGGTGTCGGAGATCGGTCCAGGTTCACGTCGAGAAGAACCCGGGGCTGAAGCGGTTGCAGGCGCGCTGTCGCCATGTCCGTAACATGCGTAGTCACAAAGACTTGGGCGTCGTATACCGGAGGGGTGCCGTAGCCGACGGGGAGGCGCATCCGTCACTCCGCCGATCGGGGCCCCCGCGGCGTGCGGGACCCCTCCGTCATCCGTCGGGAGCCGTCGTGGAAAGCCCGGACGCGAAGAGGGGGGCGGCGCCGAAGCGCCGCCCCCCGCGGTGACCGGTTTGATCCGTCGGTTCAGCGGGTGGGCTGACCCTCCCGCACCCGCTGGTGGAGCTGCTCCATCACCTTGATCCCCTCCTCGAGCTGGTCGCCCATGTTCTGGAGGTGCTGCTGAAGCTGCTCCATCTCCTGCTCCGTGTTGGGCTCGCCCTGGAAGGCGGGGTCGCCGAGCATCTGCCGCATCTGCACCATCGTGGTGCGCATCTGCTGGCCCATCTGGCCCATGGCGTCCGTGGCGTCACGGATGCGCTCCATCTGCCGGAGCCGGTCCTGGTCCCGGAGCCGGTCCGGATCCTGGACCTGGTCGCGTAGACGGTCCTGGTCATGGATCCGATCGCGGATGCGGTCCATGTCCTGGACGCACGTCTGGTCGAGCTGGTGGATCCTGTCCCGGATCCGGTCCATGCGCCCGACCATCTGGTCCACCTGGTGGATCCTGTCCTGGATCCTCTGTTGCTGGCCCGCCCGCTGGGGCACCTGGGCGCCCACGCCTGCGGCGCCGAGCGCCATGCCCATCGCCAGAGCCGGAACCAGCACCTTGCCACGCATGCTCATCATCGTCTCCCTTCGAGGGGGTGCGTTCGGAAGGCCGAACGGCCGTCGAGCGAACCCCCATGACGTCATCGCATCGGGTTCCTGCCATCGCGGGCGCTGCATCACCTCCTCGACCGTTGGCGTGGACGGGTCAGCGGCCGGCGAGGGGGCGGAGCCCCACGCGCCAGCCCAGGAACGCCGTGAAGGCGGATGCCGACTCGGTGAGCCCCCCGCCGATCCCGACGGTGAGGCGGAGCCGCTCCGCCACCTCGTAGCCTCCCATGAGCGAGAGGGACGCATAGGCGTCCACTCCCTCCACCACCGCGTCGGCGCCGCTGAAGGAGAGGAGGAGCGAGCCTCGCCTGCCCACGGGCCCTCCCACCGCGGCGCCGTAGACGAGGCCGTCCCTGAGCTCCATGTCGGGCAGGTCGCCGTAGCGCCACCACCCGAGGTCGCCGAAGATGAGCACCCGTCCGGCCGCCAGCGTCAGCGACGCGCCCGCGCCGGCGTCCCACGCTCCCGTCCCTACGCCGGACTCGAGGCTCGCCACCGGGGCCTTCGCCCACGCGCCCAGCTCCACGCTCCTGAGGGTGCCCCGCCCCTGGAGGACCTCCACGGTGGCGCCGAAGGACGGATCGCCCAGATGGGTCTCGTAGGGACCGGGGGCCAGGACCGTGTCCCTCACCAGCACCGGCGCTCCGCCGCCGGCCCCTCCGCCGTCGGAGCCGGTGCCGTCCTGGCCGGTGCCGTCGCCCGGGCCCTGCCCCTGCCCCTGGCCGTTGCCCTGGGCCGCCATGGCCGCGCCGCCGCCTCCATCGGCGCCGTTCCGACGGCCCATGGGCACCTTCTGGCCTCCCGCGCGCTGGCGCACGGCCATGTAGTCGGAGCCTCCCGTGGGGACGAGCCACCGCCCCACCAGGGTCACGGCGCCGGAGTTCTGCACCACCAGGGGTAGGCCGGCGGAGAGCCGAACCCGCCCCGCGGTCAGGTTCACGCCGTTGTAGAAGGAGACGGTGTGGGTTCGCTGCGTGAAGATGTAGTCGCCCGTGGCCCACTCCACCGATCCGGAGTAGTGCACCTCCTGGGCGGATATCGGCGGCGCGAGGCCGTGGAGTACCGCGGCGGCGGCCACGGCCGTGATGAGTCTGCGCATGGTTCCCACCTCGTGTTGAATTGCCAGGCCACGCCCGGGACCCGGTGCGGGATGCCCCGGAAGGCGCGGACGGGCCTCAGCCGTGGGCCGAATCTCCGCGCGGTACGGGCCTGGGTCTGTCGGGAGCATTGGCGAGGGGGGCGTCGGGCGGAGGCCGCGCCCAGGGCCCCCGCGCCGCCATGGGGGCGGTGGAAGCCCCCGTCGGCCGTCGGGAGGGAAAAGGGCCGCGCTGTGCGGCGTGCCCGCCGCGGCGTTCGCGGGAGACGAACCCTCCCGGCGCGTGTCGTAGGTGAAACGACGGCCCGGGTGGGTCCCCGGCGCGCGGGGGCGGGAGGGTAGGGTAGATCGGCGGTCGCGCGTAGGGCATTCCCCCACGCGGGAACGGGCGTGCGCCCGACGGTGGTAGGGGCGGGCATCCCTCCCCCGTCCCCTTGCGTTCTGGCCCCATCTTGGTGCACCCCCCCGGGCGATCCTGCGCGGGGGACCCGACATCACCGCCCAGGGGGCACCTGTGGTCGACTTCGCAGCGGAGCCCGCGACTCCGAGCCGGAGAGGCTCGCGAGGGCTACCGTTCCTCCTTCTGCTCGTCCTCGGCGCCGTCGTTCTCGCCGTCGCCATGGACCTCGTCCTGGATCTGGTCCACTCCCACAACCTCGGTCCCGTCCACTTCCTCGTGGAGATCTGGCTCGTGGCGGCGAGCGGCGGCGGCGTCCTGTTCCTCTGGCCCCGGGTACGCCGCTCGGACCGGGAGGCCCGGGCCCTGGAGAGGGAGTTCCAGCGGCTCGCCGCCCGTGCCCGCACCGACCGGGAGGCGGCGGACCGGGCCGTCTCCGAGTACCAGGACCTTTTCCGGGGGCTCCAGGCCACCGTGATGGACGAGCTCGGACGCTGGGGGCTCACGGAGGCCGAGCAGGAGGTGGCCATCCTCCTTCTCAAGGGCAACCCCCACCGGGACGTAGCGCGGGCTCGCGGCACGAGCGAGCGCACCGTGCGGGAGCAGGCCCAGGCCGTCTACCGCAAGTCGGGGCTGGGCGGCCGCACCGAGCTCGCGGCCCACTTCCTGAACGACGTCCTCCCCGAAGGGGATGCTGACGCGCCTCGAAGAGACCTGACGTCCGGGTAATCTCCACGCCTCCCCTTGCGCCGCAGGGCGCGGCGGGTAAGCCTGACCGGTCCATGCCCGACCCGATCCCGCCCTGCGAGGTGGAGCGCTCATGTCCGCGAAGCACGCGTGGTGCCTCCTGGTCGCCCCCCTGCTCCTGGCCGCCCTGCCCGGAGCCGCCCGCGCCCAGGCCGACGAGATCCAGGTGTACGACGGGGGCCTGGCCGCACCCGGTGTCTTCAATCTGACCCTTCACAACAACTACACGCCCGACGGGCTGAGCACGCCCGCGTTTCCCGGCGCCGTGGTCTCCCGCCACACCCTCATCGGCGTGCCCGAGTGGGCCTACGGCGTCACCGATTGGTTCGAGGCCGGGCTCTACCTTCCCCTCTACAGCTTCGGCGGCGGCCAGGGCGCTTCGCTGAACGGCTTCAAGCTCCGCACCCTCTTCGCCGTCCCCCACGCCGACGAGCGCACGTTCTTCTACGGCGTGAACTTCGAGTTCAGCTACAACGCCACCCAGTGGGACCCCACCCGCATCACGTCGGAGATCCGGCCGATCGTCGGGTGGCACCTGGACGCCCTGGATGTGGTGTTCAACCCCATCCTGGACACGGCCTACGACGGCCTGGGCGCGCTGGACTTCGCCCCCTCCACCCGCGTGGCGTGGAACGTCTCCCCGGTGTGGGCGCTGGCCGTGGAGGAGTACGCCGACTTCGGCCCGTTGAACGGCTTTCTTCCGGGCGCGGAGCAGGCCCACCAGCTCTTCGCCGTGGTGGACCACGGCGGGCCCCTGGAGGTGGAGGCCGGGGTGGGCTGGGGGCTCACTTCGGGATCGGACAACCTCACGTTGAAGTTGATCCTGTCCCGGGACCTCAACTGAGGTCGTCGGCGCCCCGTCCGCAGAGCGATGCGTAGGCAGGGCTGCAGGACGGCCGCCGGGCGGGCGGTCCCGGGGGAAATCGCCGCCGTGCCCCTTCCCCGGGGCCGCAGGGAGGCCGCGGCCTTTGCCCGACGGCCGGGGAAGGCGTTATATGAGACTTCTGCAGCCCGGGCCCGGCGTCTTCGCCGACGCCGGGGCCCGCCGGCCGATTCTCCGGCCGGCGGCCGGCACGAACACCATCTGCGGAGTCGACCATGCGCGCGCTCCCCTTCTTGGCGGCCACGGCCGCCGCGCTGGCGGCGCCCCTCCACGCCGCCGCCCAGAAGCCCCCCGACACGGTTTTCCTCGAGGAGCTCACCTGGGACGAGGTGAAGGACCTCATGGACGCCGGCGCGACGTCGGTGATCATCCCCACGGCGGGCACCGAACAGAAGGGCCCCCACATGGTGGAGGGCGAGCACCGCTTCGTGGTGGAGTACACGAGCGACCGCATCGCCCGTCAGCTCGGCAACGCGCTGGTGGCGCCGACGGTCACCTACGTGCCCGAGGGGAGCTGGGAGAACCCCCGGGGCCACATGACCAAGGCGGGCAGCATCACGCTCCCCCAGCCCTGGTTCGAAGACCTCCTGGAGCACACGGCCCGGAGCCTGGCCGCGGGGGGCTTCAAGGACATCATCTTCCTGGGTGACTCGGGGGGGAACCAGGCCGGCATGAAGGAGGTCACCGACCGCCTGAACGCGGCGTGGGCGGGCACGGGGACGCGGGCCCACTTCATCGGCGACTACTACACGAAGTCGGGCACCGACATCCGTGCCATGCTGAAGAAGAAGGGCTACAAGGACGACGCCATCGGCAGCCACGCCGGCATCATGGACACGGGCGAGATGATGTTCGTGAACCCGGCGCAGGTGCGGCTGAGCCGGCTCGCCCCCCAGGGGGGCGGTCCCGACAGCGGCGTGAGCGGCGACCCCACCCAGGCGTCGGCCGTGCTGGGCGAGGCCCAGCTCCGCATCAAGATCGACGACGCCCTGGCCCAGATCCGCAGGAGCATGGGCGTGAGCGCCCCGGCGCCCGACCCGAACCGCGCCCTCCCGGCCTCGCGCCAGTGGGAGTGGGAGCAGGCCACGGGGGCGCCCTACATCGAGCGCATGACGTGGACCGAGATCCGTGACGCCATCGACGGCGGCGCCACCACGGTCATCGTCCCCACCGGGGGCACGGAGCAGAACGGGCCCCACATGGTGCTGGGCAAGCACAACTACATCGTGACGTACACGTCGGGGCTCATGGCCCACCGCCTGGGCAACGCCCTGGTGGCGCCCACGCTCCAGTACGTGCCCGAGGGCGACTACGACCGGCCGGGCTTCGGCGACAAGCCGGGGGTCATCACCAACCCCGAGGCCAGCTACGAGCACGTGCTGGAGGCCGCGGCCCGGAGCCTCAAGGTCCACGGCTTCAAGGACATCCTCTTCATCGGCGATAGCGGCGGCAACCAGGCGGGCTTCACCGCCGTGGCCGACAAGCTGAACGCCGAGTGGGCGGGCACCGACACCCACGTGTACGCCCTCACCGACTACTACCGGAAGGGCCACGAGTACCTCGCAGCCTGGCTCACGGCCGCCTTCGGCTGGGACGAGGAGACCATCGGCAGCCACGCCGGCGTCGAGGACACCTCGGGCATGCTGTGGGTACACCCCTCCGGCATCCGCCGGGACAAGATCGCGCCGAACGGGGGCTCCCCCGACGCCGGCGTCCACGGCGACCCCACCAAGGCCACCGCGTCCATCGGTCGCATGGCCATGGAGTTCAAGGTCAACGCGGGGCTCGCCCAGTACCGGGCCCTGAAGGCGCCGCCCCGGCGCCGCACCAATTCCTCGGGTAACGGGAGGCCAGAATGAAGCGCAGGGATTTCATCCGTTCGAGCGCCGCGCTGGCGGGCGCCGTGGGATTGGGCGGCACGGTGGCGCGCCCCGATGCCCTGGCGGCCCTCACCGCGCCCCGCCCCGGGCGGGCCATCAAGGGCGCGCGGCTGTGCTACAACGAGAACCCCATGGGGGTGACGGACAAGGCGTGGCAGGCCGTCATGGACGCGCGCGCCACGGCCAACCGCTACCCGGACGAGCTCATCTCCGACGTGCGCGCGCTCCTCGCCCGCAAGCACGAGGTGAAGCCCGAGAACATCGTCCTGGGGAACGGCTCCACCGAGATCCTCCAGACCACCATCCAGGCCTACGCCTCGGCCAACGAGCCCCTGGTGCTGGCCGACCCCACCTTCGAGGACGTGGTGAAGTACCAGAAGACCTTCTCGTACAACCTGGAGAAGGTGCCCCTGGACGCCCGCCACGCCCACGACCTGGGGCGCATGAGCGAGATCGCCGACGGCGCCCACCGCCCCGCCGTGGTCTACATCTGCAACCCGAACAACCCCACGGCCACGATCACGCCCAGCGCCGAGGTGGACGCCTGGATCCAGGACGCCCCCGAGACCACCCTCTTCCTGGTCGACGAGGCGTACTTCGAGTACGTGGACGATCCGAACTACTGGACGGCCATCAAGTGGATCGACCGGCCCAACGTCATCGTGGCCCGTACCTTCTCCAAGGTGTACGGCATGGCGGGCATGCGGCTGGGCTACGCGGTGGCCCACGAGGACACGGCGGCGCGCCTGTCCGACTGGATCCTGGACACCAGCAACAACGCCATGGCGCTCACAGCCGGGAAGGCCGGGCTCCTGGACGACCAGCTCGTGCCCCAGGGCGTGGCCGTGAACAAGAAGTCCAAGAAGATCGCCATGGACACTCTGGACGACCTGGGCCTCGAGTACCTTCCGTCCCAGGCGAACTTCATCATGCACCGCATCCCCGGCGACGTGCGCGACTACATCAAGCGCATGAAGGACGCCGACATCCTGGTGGGGCGGCCGTTCCCGCCCATGCTGGGGTGGAACCGGGTGTCCTTCGGGCTGCCCGAGGAGATGGAGCTGTGGGCCGACACGCTCCGGGGGTTCCGCATGAAGGGATGGGTGTGACGCCAGCCCCTGCCTGACGCGCGACGCCACGGCCCGGGAGCGGGAGGTCTTCCGCTCCCGGGCCGTGGCGCGTCCGAGGTTTTCCCTTCCGGCGCCTCCTCCGTCTCCCGGCGGCGGCTCCCGCGCCCGGAGGCGACGTTGGAGCGTTCCACCCGCTGCGGGAGTCGCGCTTTCATGGACTGGACGCTCCTCAGGGCCCTCGCTCTGGGCCTGGGTCTGGGGCTCCTGGTGGGGCTCCAGCGGGAGTGGGCCCACCGGGAGGTCGCCGGCATCCGCACGTTCCCCATGATCACCCTCCTGGGCGTGCTCGCGGGGACCTTCGCGGCCTCATGGGGCGGGTGGATCGTCGCGGCCGGCCTCCTGGCCCTGACGGCGCTCCTGGTGCTGGCGAACCTCCTGGCGGTCCGGGGCGGCACCTCCCCCGACCTGGGGCTCACCACCGAGGCCGCCGCGCTGGTCATGTACGGCGTGGGTGCCCTCCTCACCCTGGGTCACGAGGTGGAGGGCGTGGTGGTGGCGGGCGTCCTGGCCGTGCTCCTCCAGGCGAAGGCGCCGCTGCACGGCATGGTGCGGGCCCTCTCCGACCAGGACGTGCGGGCCATCTTCCGCTTCGTCCTCGTCGCCCTGGTGGTGCTGCCCCTCCTGCCCGACCGGAGCTACGGCCCCTACCGGGTGCTGAACCCCCACCAGATCTGGCTCATGGTGGTGCTCATCGTGGGGATCAGCACGGCCGCATGGGGAGCGTCCCGGCTCCTGGGGCCCCGGCGGGGCACGGCCCTCACCGGCCTGCTGGGCGGGCTCATCTCCTCCACCGCCACCACCGTGTCCGAGGCGAGGAGGGCCCGGCAGGCCCCCGGGGGTGCACCCGCCGGCGCCTTCGTGGTCCTAATGGCGTCCGCCGCCGCCTTCGGGCGGGTGATCCTGGAGATCGGCGTGGTGGCCCGGGGCGCCTTTCCCACCCTGGCGCCCCCCCTCGCCGTGGTCATGCTGGTGCTCCTGGGCGCGGCGCTCCTCCAGTGGCGCCGGGGCGTGCGCGTGGCCGGCGGCGAGGTAGAGGCGCCCTCGGACCTCCGCACCGCCATCGCGTTCGGGCTCCTCTACGCCCTGGTGCTCGTCGCGGTGGCCTGGGCGCGCCGCCAACTCGGGACCGCGGGCCTCTACGGCGTCGCGGGCCTGTCGGGCCTGACGGACGTCGATGCCATCACCCTCTCTACGGCGCAGCTCGTCAACGCCGGCAGCCTCGTTGCCGACACCGCCTGGAGGGCCGTGTTGGTCGCGGGCCTCGCCAACGTGGCCTTCAAGGGAGGGGTGGTCCTGCTCCTGGGTGGGCGAGCGCTGCGGCGCCCCGTGCTCATCGGGTTCGCCGCCGCCCTGGCGGCCGGTACCGTGGTGCTGGCGACCTGGCCGTGAAGGGGCGGAGGGGTCAGTTCGCCCGGGGCCCGTCCAGAGGCGCCACCTGGACGAACCAGGCGACCTCCCGTTCCAGGTCCAGGGCGCGCCCGTCGGCGAACTCGGCCACCACGTGGCCGCCCCGGTTCTCCCGGCACACGAGCTCGTCGCCTTCGGCGCACCCCTCCTCCTGGCAGCGCTCCCGCACGAGGGAGAACAGCAGGGAGGTGATGCGGTAGCGTACTCCGGGGCGGGCGGCGGCCAGCGCTTCGGTCCAGGTCCAGTCGTCGCGGACGGTCGCGGTGGGGACATGGGGGGCGTCCGGCAGGGCGAACATGGCGCCTCCAGGGCCGGGGACTCGTGCTTTCGGCCAGGATAGCCGGGGGACGGCGCTCCCTGCCGTCGGGTCCGCCCCTTCCTCGGCCGTGGGGAGATCTCCCTGGGCCGCCCCGGGGATTCCTCCATCCCCCGACACCACCTTCAGGCTTTTCCCCGGGGGCCGCGGGCCTTGCCCTCCGCCATCCTATAGGGGGACGTCCGGGGAAGCCGGGCGCACCGTTCCACAGGGCGAGGGAGATGCCATGGACACGGAATCGCAGGGAGCCGCGGGCGGCCCCCGGGAGGAGCACCGGGTCAGCGGCGAGAAGCTGCTGGGCAAGGTGAAGGAGTTGGTACACGAGGGAAACGTCCGCCGCGTGATCATCAAGAACGACGAGGGGCGCACCCTCATCGAGATACCCCTTTCCGTCGGCGTGGTCGGTGCGGTCCTGGTGCCCGTGTGGGCAGCCATCGGCGCGGTGGCCGCGCTGGTGACCAACTGCTCCATCGAGGTGGAGCGCGAGCCCGACGAGGGCTGAGGAGGCGGCAATGCTCACCGTTCGTGACCTGATGGCGCCGGATCCCATCACCCTGGAGCAGGAGGAGACGCTCCGCTCTGCGGCCGAGCTCCTCACCGACGCCGGCGTGGGCGGCGCACCGGTGGTCCAGGGCGACCGGGTAGTCGGGGTGGTGTCCCTGACCGACATCCTCACCTTCGAGGCGGGGGAGCCGGGGGTCCCCACCTACCGGCCGGACCTCACCGGCCCCTATGACGACGGCGGCGACGGCGACGAGACCGAGCTGCTGGAGGACACGGGGTCGCGCTGGTTCGTGGAGATGTGGCAGGATGCCGGCTCGGACGTGACCGGCCGCATGGACGAGGCCGAGGGGCCGGAGTGGGACGCCCTGGACGAGCACACGGTGGCAGAGGTCATGTCCCGGCGGGTGCTGTCCGTGGCGCCCGATGCCCCCTTGGAAGAGGCGGCCCGGGTCATGAGCGCCGACAACGTGCACCGCGTCCTGGTCGTGGAGGGCGGGGTGGCCGTGGGAATCCTCACGGCCTCCGACCTGGTCCGGGCCGTGGCCCGGGGCGTCCTCGTTCCCGGGGAGGCGGCGGCTGCGGCCGCTGTGCGCATGTGAGCGCCCGGGCCGCCGAGCGGCGGGCCTTGATCGGGCTGCTGGCCCGGCGGGGGATCACCGACCCGTCCGTGCTCCGGGCCATGGGCGACGTGCCTCGGGAGGCGTTCCTTCCTCCGGAGCTCGACGAGTTCGCGTACCGGGACGCGCCCCTCCCCATCGAGGAGGGGCAGACCATCTCCCAGCCGTACGTGGTGGCCCTCATGGCCCAGGCCGCGGGCATCCGTCCCGGCGACCGGGTGCTGGAGGTGGGCACGGGCTCGGGGTACGCCGCGGCGGTGCTGGCGGAGTTGGCCGGCGAGGTCTTCACCGTGGAGCGCCACCGGGCGCTGGCGGAGTTGGCCACCGTCCGGCTGAGGGAGGGAGGGTGGGACAACGTCCGGGTGCGCCACGGCGACGGCACCCTGGGCTGGCCCGAGGCGGCACCCTTCGACGCCATCCTGGTGGCGGCAGGCGGACCCGAGGTGCCCCGGCCGCTCCTGGATCAGCTCGCTTCCGGCGGGCGCATCGTCATGCCGGTGGGCGGGCTCGTTGACGAGCAGCACCTCCTCAAGGTGCAGCGCACCGACGGGCGCTTCCTCCGCTCGGACCTCGGGGAGGTGCGCTTCGTTCCCCTCATCGGCGAGGAGGGCTGGACGCTGGAGGCGCCCCCCACCCCCGCCGGGGGGGCTCCGGGCGCTCCTGCCATCCACCGCCCGGGCAGCGACGCGGCGGCCGTCCACCTCCTGCGGGAGGCGGCCGAACCCATCGCCGACATCGAGTCCGCCGACCTGGGCTCCCTCATGGAGCGCATCGGCGACGCCCGGGTGGTCCTCATCGGCGAGGCCACCCACGGCACGTCCGAATTCTACCGCATGCGCGCCCGCATCACCCGCGAGCTCATCGAGCACCACGGGGTGCGCATCGTGGGCATCGAGGGAGACTGGCCCGACGCCACCCGCGTGCGCCGCTGGAGCGAGGGGGAGGCGCCCGGCGAGGGCGGCCCCTCCTTCGCCCGCTTCCCCACGTGGATGTGGCGCAACGAGGAGACGGCCGCGTTCGCCGACTGGCTCCGGGCGTGGAACCTGGCCCGGCCGCCGGAAGACCGGGCCGGCTTCTACGGACTGGACCTGTACAGCCTGTTCCGCTCCATCGACGCCGTGGTCCGCTATCTGGAGGGGGTGGACCCCGACGCGGCCCGGGTGGCCCGGGGGCGCTACGCCTGCCTCACGCCCTGGCAGCGGGACGCCGCGGCCTACGGGCGGGCGGCGGTCACCGGCCGCTGGCGGCTGTGCGAGGACGAGGTCGTGGCCATGCTGGAAGACCTCCTCCACCGCCGCCTGGAGTACATGCGCCGGGACGGCGAGCGCTTCCTGGACGCGGCGCAGAACGCCCGCCTGGTGGCCGACGCCGAACGCTACTACCGGGTGATGTACCGGGGCGGCCACGACTCGTGGAACCTCCGGGACCGGCACATGTTCGACACCCTGCTGACGCTCCTGGCGTGGGTCGGCCCCGATTCTCGCGCCGTCGTGTGGGCGCACAACAGCCATGTGGGCAGCGCCCACGCCACCGAGATGGGCGCCCAGGGACAGATCAACGTCGGTGGCCTCGCCCGGGACCGCTTCGGCGACGGAGCGTTCCTGGTGGGCTTCGGCACCGACACCGGCACCGTGGCCGCCGCCACCGACTGGGATGGCCCCATGGAGATCAAGAGGCTGCGCCCGGCGTGGCCGGGCAGCTACGAGGCCCTGGGCCACGCCACCGACCTCCCCGCCTTCCTCCTGGCCCTCCGTGACCCGAAGAGGCCGGAGGTGGTGGGGGAGCTGGAGCCGGCCCGTCTGGAGCGGGCGGTGGGCGTGATCTACCGCCCCGAGACGGAGCTCAGGAGCCACTACTTCGAGGCGTCGCTCCCCCGCCAGTTCGACGCATGGCTGTGGTTCGACGAGACCGCGGCCGTGCACCCCCTCCCGCTCCCGGCGGGTGCGGGGCCCCATCCCTTCGGCGGCGCGTAGCCCGGGCCGCGAGGAGGCCGATCATGGAGACGGCGGACAGGTTCCCCGGCGTGGAGGAGGAGGTGCGCTCGCTGAGGGAGGAGCTCCGGACCCTGCGAGCCCGCATGATCCTGCTGGAAGAGCGGATCCTGTGGCTCGAGGAGTTGGAGGGGCTGGGTTGGCGCCCCGCCGAGGCGGCGGGGGCCGAGGCCGTCCCGTGATCGCCTGAGCCGGCCGCCTTGGCCCCCCGTTCACGGCCCGCGATGATGGAGGACGGGCCCTCCGGCGAGGCGGGGGCCGGAGCGGAGGGAAGAGGATGGACGCAGACGGCGGATCGGTGAGGGACGCCCCGGGGGCGCCGGGGATCGCGCCCACGTGGACCAGCAGCGCCAAGGACGTGGTGGGCTGCTCGCTGGGGCCGTCACGCCTGTGGTTCACCACGGGCTATGGCATCGTCAACGAGGTGTTCTCTCCGCGCATCGACATTCCCCAGATCCGCGACCTCGGCTTCATCGTGGCCGACGGGAGGGGCTTCTGGGTCGAGGTGAAGCGGATGGACGACTACGAGACCACGCTTCCCGCGGCGGGAATTCCGGTGGTCCGCGTGGTCCACCGCCACGCCCGCTTCCGCCTCGAGCTGGAGATCGTGGTGGATCCCGCCCGGGACGTCCTCCTGGTGGAGGTGACCCTGGACGGGGACGAAGGGCTCCGCCCCTACGCCCTCCTGGCGCCTCACCTGGGGGGGACCGGCTGGGACAACCGGGCGGCGCTGGCGAGCCGGGCGGGCCGCCGCGTCCTGACCGCAG
Source organism: uncultured Gemmatimonadales bacterium (assembly GCA_963720485.1). Lineage (GTDB taxonomy): Bacteria > Gemmatimonadota > Gemmatimonadetes > Longimicrobiales > Gaopeijiaceae > MFD05684-c1. Next base: position 1,973,058 of record OY970395.1, on the reverse strand, counting down.
AGCAGGGCCCCTTCGGCCTCGCCCTCGCCGCCCGGGACCGCCACGGCGCCGACGCGCTCCTCCGGGGCGGGGCGGGCTATGTGGGGACGAGCGACGGGTGGCACGACTTCGCCACCAACGGCGCCATGACGTGGGAGCACCCCCGCGCCGGCCCGGGCAACGTGGCGCTTCTGGGGGAGCTGTCCGGGTCGGCGGTGCTGGCCCTCGCCCTGGCGAGCAGTGCGGCGTCGGCCACCACCCTTGCCCTGGCCGCCCTCCAGCAGGACCCCGCCGAGGTGCGGGACGCCGAAACCCGGAGGTGGCGGGCCTGGCACGCGGCCAACGACGGACGGGGCGCCGCGGATCCGGAGGACCTGCCGGCCGGCTTGCGGGCCGAGTACGCCACGTCCGCCATGGTGCTGCACGCCCACCGGGACGTGACATTCCCGGGGGCCATGGTGGCCAGCCTGTGCATCCCCTGGGGGAACACCTCCGACGACATCGGCGGCTACCACCTCGTGTGGCCCCGGGACCTGGTGGAGTCGGCCGGGGCGCTGCTGGCCCTGGGCGCCCGGGACGAGGCCCGGGACGCCCTCGTCTACCTGGTGGCCACCCAGATGGACGACGGCGGCTGGCACCAGAACCAGTGGCTGGGGGGCAGCCCCTACTGGTCGGGGGTCCAGCTCGACGAGGCGGGCTTCCCCGTGCTCCTGGCGGCGGGGCTGGCGGAGATGGACGCCCTGGGCGACGTGGACCCCCGGTCCATGGTGCGCCGGGCGCTGCGCTTCATCGCGCTGGAAGGACCCTCCAGCGACCAGGACCGTTGGGAGGAGGACCGGGGGGTGAACACGTTCACCCTGGCGGTGTGCATCGCGGCGCTGGTGAGCGGCGCACGGCTCCTGGACGGCGCCGACCGGGACGTGGCGCTCGAGCTGGCTGACTTCTGGAACGCCCACATCGAGGCGTGGACCACCGCCTCGGGCACGGCGCTGGCCCGCCGCTTCGGGGTGGAGCGCTACTACGTGCGCGTGGCGCCGCCCGCCATTCTCGGGGACGCGGGAGCCCTGGACGTGGCCCTCCCCATCCGCAACCTGGGTCACGACCCCTCCCTCCCCGCCGAGGAGCAGGTGGGGGTGGATTTCCTCCAGCTCGTCCGCTTCGGACTGCGCGGGCCCGACGACCCGGTGGTGACGGACTCGCTGAAGGTGGCCGACGGGCTGTTGGAGGTGACCACGCCCGGCGGACCGAGCTGGCACCGGTACAACGGGGACGGCTACGGGGAGCACCCCGACGGGAGCCCCTTCGACGGCACGGGGCAGGGACGGGCCTGGCCCCTCCTGACCGGAGAGCGCGGCCACTACGAGGTGGCCCGGGGAGGGGACGCCCGCCCCTGGCTGCGGGCCATGGCGGCCATGTCGGGCCCCGGGGGGCTCATCCCCGAGCAGGTGTGGGACGCCGAGCCCGTCCCGTCGCGGGGCCTCCTCCCCGGGCGGCCCACCGGCTCGGCCATGCCCCTGGTGTGGGCCCACGCCGAGTACGTGAAGCTGGCGGCGAGCGCCACGCTGGGGCGGCCCTTCGACCGGCCCTCCGCGGTGTGGGACCGCTACCAGGGGGTGCGGCCTGCCCCCGGGGTCGCCTTCTGGAGCCCGGCGGCTCCCGTCAGGAGGATGTCCCCGGGCATGGACCTGGCTCTCCTCCTGCCTCGGAGCGCCACCGTGCACTGGGGGCTGGACGGCTGGAGCGAGCCCCGGGACGGGCGCACCCGGGAGGCCGGCCTGGGGCTGTGGCGCTTCGACCTCGCCGCCCCGACCCTGGGGAAAGCCTCCCGCGTGGTCTTCACCTGGCGGTGGGACGACAGCAGTGCGTGGACCGGCGTGGACGAGGAAATCGAGATCATGCGCTGAAACACAAGCTTTTCTGGCGGTCTCGGTGCGGCACGATCCCTGCTCTTACGACGGGCGAGGGTGAGACGCAACCCTCCGGGATCGGAGACGGAGAACGGGCGCCCTTCGGGGCGCCCGTTCCTGCATTCAAGGGAGGTCGGAAATGTTGAACCACTACACGCGGGCGGCGTTGGTCACGCTGGCCGCATCCACGCTGTTGTCGGCGTGCGCAGGCGCGGGAGCCCAGTACGTCGCGCCCCACGGCGCAAACAGGAAGACCGAGAAGATCGAAGTGGCTGTGACCAACAACAACTGGATGGACATGGACGTGTACGTGCTCCGGGGATCCGCGCGCATGCGGCTCGGGAGCGTCACGAGCATGACCGGCGCCGTGTTCGAGGTGCCCCGGGGCCTGAACGTCGGCTCGGAGGGCAACCTCCGGCTGCTGGCCGATCCGGTGGGCTCGAGCCAGACCTACATCAGCGATCCGATCCTCGTCCAGCCGGGGAGCCGGGTGGTGTGGTCGCTGGAGAACACCTTGCCCCTGTCGAGCTACCGGGTGCTGGCGTTGAACAACAACTGACGTCCCGCCGGGACGTCAGGCACCGCGGGGAGCCCTCCCGCCGCGTTGGCGGCGCGGGGGCTCCTTCGGCTTGAGGCCCCCGCCCGCCCTCCGGGCATTTCCCCACGGCTCCTCGCCGTGCCCTCCCGACAGCCGCCGTCCCCCGCGTCCACGACATTGGGGTCGACGGCGGGAGGACACGCACCGTCACACGGATCCCGCGGCTCCCGCCTCGCGGGGTCACGACAGGACGAAGGCCCATGCTCCACGTCGCTCCCTCCGTCTCCGGGGTCATGTGGTCACCCCCGGTCACCGTCACCCCCGAGCAGGACCTCCTCCACGCGGCCCGCCTGATGGTGGAGCTGGGGATCGGATCCGTGCTGGTGGTGGACGGCCGCGGCGCCCTGGCGGGGATCCTCACCGAATCGGACTTCTTCGCCCGGCCGGCGGGCGTGCCCTTCGCAGGGCTGGCGGTTCCGAGCGTGCTCGGGCGCTGGCTCCGGGAGGAAGGAGGCGCCCGGCAGGCCCACGACGCCGCCCGCCTGCTCCAGGTGGGGGACTTCATGACCTCGCCGGTCCACTGGGTCACGGAAGACGCGGACCTGGCCGACGTCCTGGCGATCATGGTCGACCAGAAGGTGAAGCACGTCCCGGTGGTGCGGGAGGGGGCAGCCGGGGCCGTCGAGCCGGTGGGCATGGTCACCCGCCACGACCTCATGAAGGTGCTCCTGGCCGGGGAGGACCTGTGACGCGCGCGGCGGGGGGCGGCCACCCCCGGGGCGCCCACCCGGGCGCCGGGATGGACTTCGACCAGGCGCCCTTCCTGGTGATCTGGGAGACCACCCAGGCGTGCGACCTGGCGTGCCGCCACTGCCGGGCTGAGGCCCGCCCGCAGCGCGACCCGGGCGAGCTCACCACCGAGGAGGCCAAGGCCCTCCTCGACGAGGTGCGCCGCTTCGGGCCCATGATCTTCGTGTTCAGCGGCGGCGACTGCCTGAAACGCCCCGACATCGTCGAGTTGGTGCGCTACGGCGCCGAGCTCGGGCTCCGCATGGCCATCACCCCCGCCACCACGCCCCTGGCCACCCGCGAGGTGCTCCAGGAGCTCAAGGACGCGGGGCTGTCGCGCCTGGCGGTGAGCCTGGACGGCTCCAACGCGGCCATCCACGACGAGTTCCGCCGGGTGGAGGGTTCCTTCGAGCACGGGCTCCGCATCCTGGAGACCGCCCAGGAGGTGGGGCTGTCGACCCAGGTGAACACCGTCATCCGGCGGCACAACCTGGACGACGTGGACGCCCTCTGTGACCTGATGACCCGTCTGGGCATCGTGTTCTGGGAGGTGTTCTTCCTGGTGCCCATCGGCCGGGCGCGCCCCGAGGACGTGGCCAGCGCCGAGGCGTTCGAGGAGGTGTTCCACAAGCTGTACGACCTCTCGAAGACGGCGCCCTTCGACATCAAGGCCACGGCCGCCCCCCAGTACAACCGGGTGGTGCTCCAGCGCCAGGTCGCCGAGCGGCGGGCGGGCGAGCGGGAGACCACGGACGTCCTGACCGACGGCGTGGAGCACTCCCTCAAGGACGGCATCGGGCGCGCCCGGGGGGTGAACGACGGCTACGGCTTCGTCTTCGTGAGCCACACGGGGGAGATCTTCCCCAGCGGCTTCCTCCCCGTTTCGGCGGGGAACGTGCGCGACGCCAGCCTCGTGGAGGTGTACCGGGAGGCGCCCCTCTTCAAGGCGCTCCGGGACCGCTCCCGCCTCAAGGGAAAGTGCTCGGTGTGCGAGTACCTCCCCGTTTGCGGTGGCAGCCGCGCCCGGGCGTGGGCCATGACCGGCGATTTCCTGGAAGCGGAGCCCTTCTGTGCCCACGTGCCCCGGCGCTGGCAGCGCATGGTCGAGGCCGGCGAAGCCGAGCCGGTCGACGCCTACTTCGCCGCCCGGCTGAAAGACCGGGGACTGCCGGTCTTCGGCTGATCCCCCTGGAGAGGTCCATGGACCCTCTGCGATCCGCCCCGGAAGAGGATCCACGCCCCCACGTGGTGGTGGTGGGTGGAGGCTTCGGCGGCCTCGCGGCCGCCAAGGCCCTCCGTAAGGCCCCCGTGCGGGTCACGGTGGTGGACCGCAAGAACTTCCATCTCTTCCAACCCCTCCTGTACGAGGTGGCCACGGCGACCTTCTCGCCGGCGGACATCACCCGCCCGCTGAGGAGCGCGCTGCGGAGGTGCGCCAACTGCCGCGTCCTTCTGGGCGAGGTGGAAGGCGTGGACGTGGAGCACCGCCACGTGGTGGTGGACGGGCGGGTGATCCGATACGACTGGCTGGTGCTGGCCGCGGGCCTGCGCAACGCCTACCACGGCCACCCCGAATGGGCGGCCGTGGCGCCGGGGCTCAAGAGCGTGGAGGACGCGCTGGAGATCCGGGGGCGCTTCCTGCGGGCCTTCGAAGCGGCCGACTGGGAGGCCGACCCCGAGGCCCGCGAGGCCCTCCTCACCTTCGTGGTGGTGGGGGCGGGCTCCACGGGGATGGAGCTGGCCGGCGCCCTGGCGGAGACCGCCCGGGGCTCCCTCCGCAAGGACTACCGGGCGGTGGAGGGGGAGGGCGCCCGGGTCGTGGTCGTGGAGGCGGCGGAGCGGGTGCTCCCCGACTTCCCTCCCGACCTGGGCGAGCGAGCCCGGCGTCAGATCGAGCACCTGGGTGTGGAGGTGCGGCTGGGGGCGCGGGTGGCGGCCATGGACGCGGGTGGCCTCACCCTGGAGGGGGGCGAGCGCATCCCCGCCCGCACGGTGTTCTGGGCCGCCGGGGTGCGGGGGAGCCCCCTGGCCGAGGCGCTGGGCGCGCCCCTGGACGGGCAGGGGCGGGTGCGGGTGGACGCCGACGGCTCGGTCCCCGGGCACCCGGAGGTGTTCGTGGTGGGCGACCTGGCCCGGGTGGAGCAGGGGGGGCGGGTGGTCACCGGCGTGGCCCCGGCGGCCATCCAGATGGCCCGCCACGCTTCACGCTGCGTGGAAGACGACCTGGCCCACAGGCCGCGCCGCCCCTTCCGCTACTTCGACAAGGGCACGGCGGCCACCATCGGCCGGGCCGCGGCGGTGGCCCGGGCCGGCCGCATCCACGTGAGCGGCCTGCCGGCGTGGCTGGCGTGGGTGGGCATCCACCTGATCTACCTGGTGGGCTTCCGCGACCGGCTGGCGGTGGTCACCCAGTGGGTCGTGGCGTGGCTCACGGGGGCCAAGGGGGTGCGGCTGATCGTCGACCCCTGGCGGCCCGAGCCCGGCGAGGTGGAGCCCGCCGAGGCGGAGGCCGGCGCGCTCGCCGAGCCGGCGCACGTGGGCGATTGACGGCCGGGGGGGCCGTCCCGAGCTTTCGGCCATCCCGCTGCTCCCCGAGGATCCATGTCGACCAAGCTGAACCTCGAGATCCTCCCCCAGCCCGACGACGTCACGTGCGGCCCCACCTGCCTGCACGCCGTCTACCGGTTCTACGGCTACGACCTTCCCATCCAGACGGTCATCGACGAGGTGGTGCCCCTGGAGACCCGGGGCACCCTGGCCACCTTCCTGGGGAAGCACGCCCTGGAGCGGGGCTACGGCGCCCACCTGTGGGTGTACAACCTGGAGATCTTCGATCCCACCTGGTTCCTGCCGGGCGTGGACCTGGCCGCCAAGCTCCGGGACCAGCTCTCCCTCAAGACCGACCCTCGCCTCCACTTCATCTCGCGCCAGTACCTGCGCTTCCTGGAGCTGGGCGGCACCATCCACTACGAGGAGCTGAACCCGGCGCTGCTGCGGGGGCTGCTCCGGGCCGGACGGCCCATTCTCACGGGGCTCAGCGCCACCTACCTGTACGGATGCGCCCGGGAGATCGACGACGGCACCCACATCCGCTACGACGACGTGCGGGGCGACTCGGCGGGCCACTTCGTGGTGCTGTACGGCTACAACGGCGCCACCCGGGAGGTGCAGGTGGCCGATCCCCTCCGGGAGAATCCCCGCTTCGGCGACCAGCACTACTCGGTGGGGATCCACCGGCTCATGGGCGCCATCATGCTGGGGGTCCTCACCTACGACGGGAACCTGCTGGTGCTGGATCCGCCGGCGGTGCCCCCGGGTGGGCAGCCGGGCCCTTCGGCGTCCGGCGAGGAGGAGCCGGGAACGGAGGCCGAGCCCGAGCTGGGCATGACGACCATCCCCGGACGTGAGGGCGCCGCGCCCCCGCGCCGGGAACGGGAACCGGTGGGGGAGGGGAGCCACGGCGCGTGATCCCCCTCGTGGTGGTGGAGAACCCGAAGCGCTGGCCCTTCGACATCGACGGTGTGGAGGTGGTTCCGGCCCGCCAGTACCTGGTGGACCCCCACTACGCTGAGCTCCGGCGCGGGGCGGTCTACAACGTGTGCCGGGCCTACGGCTACCAGACCATCGGCTACTACGTGTCGCTGCTGGCCGCCGCCCGGGGGCACCGCCCCCTGCCGTCGGTGGCCACCCTCCAGGCGCTGGGGGAGACGGCCCTGGTGCGGCTGGCGTCCGACGAGCTGGACGACGAGATCCAGTCGAGCCTGGCGCCGCTGCGATCCGAGGAGTTCCGGCTCAGCATCTACTTCGGGAAGAACGTCGCCAAGCGCTACGACCGCCTGGCCCGCGCCCTCTTCAACCTCTTCCCGGCACCCTTCCTTCGCGCCCGCTTCACGTGGGACGAGCGCTGGAAGCTCACCAGCCTGCGCCCCATCGCCGCGGGCGAGTGCGCGAGGAGCACCGCGAGTTCGCCCTGGAGCAGGCGAGCCACTACTTCGCCCGCCCGAGCCGGGTGCGGCGACCCCGGGAGTACCGCTACGAGATGGCGATCCTGTGGAGCCCGGAAGACCCCACCCCGCCCTCCAACGAGCGCGCCATCAAGCGCTTCATCCGGGCGGCCGAGACCCACGGCATCGAGGCCGAGCTCGTGGACTCCGACGACGAGGGGCGCATCGCCGAGTACGACGCCCTCTTCATCCGGGAGACCACGGCGGTCGACCACCACACCTACCGCTTGGCCACGCCGGGCGGCGGCGGAGGGACTGGTGGTGATCGACCACCCCGAGTCCATCATCCGCTGCGGCAACAAGGTCTACCAGGCCGAGCTCTTCGAGCGCCACAACATCCCCTGCCCCCGCACGCTGGTGGTGCACGAGGGCAATGTGGACGACGTGGCGGCCACGGTCGGGCTTCCCTGCGTCCTCAAGCGGCCCGACGGCTCCTTCTCCCGGGGGGTGGCCCGGGTGGAGACCGAGGACGAGCTCCGGGCCCTGGTCCCCGACCTGTTCAGGGAGTCGGAGCTGCTGGTCGCCCAGTCCTTCGTCCCCTCCTCCTACGACTGGCGGGTGGGGGTGCTGGACCGGAAGCCCCTCTTCGTGTGCCGCTACCACATGGCGACGGGCCACTGGCAGATCGTGAGGAGCGAGGGCACCGAGACCCGCTACGGGAAGGTGGAGACGCTGGCCGTGTCCGACGCCCCCAAGGCGTGGTGGAGCTGGGCGTGAAGGCCGCCTCCCTCATCGGCGACGGCCTCTACGGGGTGGATATCAAGCCCGTGGACGGTCGGCTCCTGGTCATGGAGATCAACGACAACCCCAACGTGGACGCGGGCATCGAGGACGCCGTGATCAAGGACGCCCTCTACGACGAGGTCATGCGCTGGTTCCGGACGCGCCTCGACGCCCGGGGAGGCGGGGCGTGAGCGTCGCCGGGCACGGGGAGGGGGAGGGCCCCGTCCCGGCCGACGTGGCCCTGGAGCCCGGACACGGACCGGCGTCGGTCCCCGTGCCCGCCGCGCCCCTCGGTGTGTGGCAGGGCTACGGCGTGGAGATCGAGTCCATGATCGTGGACGCCGACTCCCTGGACGTGGCCCCCGTGTGCGACCGGCTCATGGAGGCGGTGGCCGGCGGGCCCGCCTCGGAGGTGGAGCGGGGGGCGCTGGCCTGGTCGAACGAGCTGGCCCTCCATGTGGTGGAGCTCAAGACCAACGGGCCCGCGGCCACCCTCCACGGGCTGGCGCGCCGCCTTCCAGGAGGGGATCCGCGACGTGGTCCGGGCCCTGGAGCCCCTGGGCGCCCGGGTCATGCCCGGGGCGATGCACCCGTGGATGGACCCGGAGGGGGAGCTCCGCCTGTGGCCCCACGAGTACAACGACGTCTATCGGACGTTCGACCGCATCTTCTCGTGCCGGGGCCACGGCTGGGCCAACCTCCAGAGCACCCACCTGAACCTGCCGTTCCGGGGTGATGGGGAGTTCCACCGCCTCCACGAGGCGATCCGCCTGGTGCTCCCCCTCATCCCGGCGCTGGCCGCCGCGTCCCCGGTCCTGGACGGGCGGCGGGGGCCGGCGCTGGACAACCGGCTCCTGGCCTACCGGGACAACGCCCGCCGGGTCCCGTCCGTGACGGGCCGGGTGGTGCCCGAGCCGGTGGCCGGCGAGGAGGAGTACCGGGAGAGCATCCTGGAGCCCATCTACCGGGACCTGGAGCCCCTGGACCCCGAGGGGGTGCTGCGGGACGAGTGGGTGAACGCCCGGGGGGCCATCGCCCGCTTCCAGCGGGGCGCCATCGAGGTGCGGGTGATCGACGCCCAGGAGTGCCCCGCGTGCGACGTGGCGGTGGTGGCGGCGGTGGCGGCGGCGGTGCGCAGCGTGGCCGAGCGCCCCGGGCTGGTGGACGCCGGGCCCGTGGCCACCGACCTCCTGGCCGACGTGCTGGAGCGCACCATCCACGACGCGGAGCGGGCGCAGATCGACGCCCCGGCGTACCTGGAGCGGCTGGGGCTGCCCACCACGCCCCGCAGCGCCGGATGGGCGTGGGAGCGGCTCCTCGAAGACACCCTGGGCGGCCCGCAGGGGGCGGAGTGGCATGGGCCCCTCCAGGTGATCCAGGCCCGGGGGACTCTGGCCCGGCGGCTCCTGGAGGCGGTGGGCCCCTTCCCCTCCCGGGCTGACCTGGAGCGCGTGTGGCGGCGCCTCTGCGACGGCGTGGAGGCGGGGGAGCCCTTCCTGCCATGAGCCGCGGGGCGCCGGCGGTGCGCCTCCTCCTCACCTGCGAGCACGCGGGGGCCGAGGTGCCGCCTCGCTGGCGCCCCCTCTTCCGGGACTCGGCCGCCCTCCTGGCCTCCCACCGGGGGCACGACGCGGGGGCGTGGTCCCTGGCCCGCCGCCTGGCACGCGCCCTGTCGGCGCCGCTCGTGGGCCACCACCTGACCCGGCTCCTCGTGGACGCCAACCGCTCACCCGGCCACCCGGCGTTCTTCTCCGAGCTCACCCGGGAGCTGCCCCGGGCGGAGCGCCGGCGCCTGGTGGCGACGTGCTGGGCGCCCCACCGCCACCGCGTGGAGAGCCGGGTGGCGACGCTCCTCGAGGGCGGCGCCACGGTGCTGCACGTGGGGGTCCACAGCTTCACGCCCGTGCTGCGGGGGGAGGTCCGGCGCGCCGACGTCGGCCTCCTCTACGACCCCTCCCGGGTGGGCGAGGCGGCGTTCTGCGCGGCATGGAAGGCGGCGCTCCTGGAGGTGGCGCCGGAGCTGCGGGTGCGGCGGAACTACCCCTACCGGGGCGTCTCCGACGGCCTGACCACGGCGCTGCGCCGGGGCCTTCCGCCCGACCGCTACCTCGGCATCGAGCTGGAGGTGAACCAGGCGGCCCTGGCGGGGAGCGCCCGGGGTCGGGTGCACGCGGCGGTGGAGGCGGCCCTGGGGGCGGTGCTGGCCCGGGACCCTAGACGCCGACCCGCTCCCCCGTCTCCGCCACGTCCTCGAGGAGAAGCATGAGGTGGTCGGGGCGGCCATCGGCCGTGGGCACCAGCTCGCACAGCGTCCGGGCCCAGAGCACCTCGCCGCCGAAGCTCACCATGCGCCGCTGGCTCTTCCGGCGTCCCTCGCCCGAACCCACCAACGCCGTCCGCTCCGCCTCGACGGCGTCCCGCTCCTCCGGCACCACCAGATCGCTCAGGCGCCGGCGGCCCAGGTCGCCCTCCCTGTAGCCGAACGTCCGCAGGAACGCGGGGCTGGCGGCGGTCACACGGCCATCGAGGTCCAGGATGAGGATGGGCATGCCGGAGGCCTCGAAGACGGCGCGGAAGTGCTCGGCTTGCCCCAGGGCCCGCTCGGCCCGAGCCAGGTCGGTGACGTCCTCCACCGCCCCCTCGATGTAGCGGATGTGCCCGTCGGGGCTCCGGTGGGCCCGGGCGGTGTTACGGACCCGCACCCGGGTCCCGTCCACCCGGTCCAGCACCGACTCGAAGCCCCGCACCACCCCGTCCTCCTCCAGGATCTCCCGGAAGCGGGTCTTGTCCTCGGCGGCCACGTACCAGTGGGCCGAGTAGCGCGTCTCGAGGGTGTGGCGGTCGGGGTAGCCCAGCATGCGCACCAGGGCGGGGTTGGCGTCCAGGAAGGCGCCGTCGGGCGTGCAGCGGTAGAGGCCGATGGGAAGGTGGTCGAACATCCCCCGGTGGCGCTCCTCGCTGTCCCGGAGCGCATCCTCGACCCGGCGACGCTCCAGGGCGTAGCGGATCGAGCGCTCCATGAGGTCGGGGTCCACGTGACCCTTCACCAGGTAGTCCGAAGCGCCGGCGTTCATGGCCTCCAGGTCCACCTCGTGGCTTCCCCGGCCGGTGAGGATGATCATGGGCGTGCGGATCCTGCGGGAGCGGGCCTCCCGCACCAGGTCCAGGCCGTTCCGGTCATCCAGGAAATAGTCGACGAGGAAGACGTCGAAGTCCTCGTGGCGGTCGAGGGCGTCCATGCCCTCCTGGTAGGAGGGTACCCACTCGACCTCGAAGCACGACCGCTCCACCTGCTCCAGCATGGCCCGCGTCATGAAGTAGTCCCCCTGGTCGTCATCCACGAGGAGGACGCGTACGGTCGGTCGGTCCACGGATCGGGCCCTCTGGCATGTTCGGGACGGGCGAGGCGCGCCCTGGATCGAGGGGGGAGGACGGCGGCGCCAGGGAAGAATAAGCCACCGGGACAGGCCCCCTCAAGTCAATCTTCGTCCCGGCGTGGCTTCCCCCGCAGGCGCTTCAGCTCGCCCCGGCGGCGCTTCTCCTTCAGGCGCCGCTTCTTCTCGCGGTTCGGCACCCGGGTCGGGATGCGCGGCTCCTTGCGGCGGTTGCGCTTCTCCAGCTTCCGCCGCAGCCGCTCCAGCGCGATGCGGCGGTTCCTGTGCTGGCTGCGCTCGTTGCGCGCGGTGGCCCGCACCCCGGTGGGCTCGTGGACCAGGCGCACGCCGCTGTCGGTGGTGTTCTGGTGCTGGCCTCCCTTCCCGCCGGCCCGGAAGGTCTCCATGCGGCACTGGGCCAGGAGGGCCTCGTCGGACTCGGGGACGGGGAAAGGGGCGTCTCGTGAACCGTCGCTCATGGTTCCTGCGTATATGCCTATAATGGGAGTGAGAGCGTTCGGGTCGCGTGGACCCGGCCGCTACTTTGGGGTATCGTTGGCGCGAGAGACCCACCCCAAGCACGGATCCGCATGATCTTCGATCGCATGGACGAGCACCCGGGCGCCAGGTTCCTCCTGGTGTTGGCCTGCCTGGTGGTCGTCGTGGCGGGTCTCCGGGCGGCGGCGCCGGTCCTGGTGCCGTTCTCGCTGGCGCTGTTCCTGGCCGTCGTGTCCATGCCCGTGATGTTCGGCCTCAGGATACGCCGCGTGCCGGCGGCGCTCGCCATCGCCCTGACCGTTCTCATGGACGCCCTCATCTTCGGGCTGGTCATCCTGCTGGCGGCCAACTCGGTGGGGAACCTCAACGAGAAGCTCCCCCGCTACCGGGCCGCCGTCCAGGACCTCTACGTCCACTGGATCGCCGTGCTGGATGCCCACGCGATACCCGCCAGCCAGTACATCTCCCCCGACTTCGTCAACCCCGGGCGCATCTTCGACTTCCTGGGGGGGACCATCCAGACGGTGGCGTCGCTCTTCTCGCTGGCGTTCCTGGTGGGTCTGGTCATGGTGTTCATCCTCGCCGAGGCCACCGTCTTTCCCTTCAAGTTCCAGGCGATTCTGGGGGGCAACCGGACAGGACGGCTGCGTATCACCAAGACCATCGGCGAGGTCCAGGCGTACCTGGGCATCAAGACCCTGATCAGCCTGGCGACCGGGCTGCTGGCGGGCATCTTCTGCTGGATGATGGACCTGGATTTCCCCGTGCTCCTGGGGCTCGCGGCGTTCGTCCTGAACTTCGTCCCCACCATCGGCTCCATCATCGCCGCGGTGCCGGCCATGGCCCTGGCCCTCATCCTCCACGGCACGTCGTGGATGCTGCTCACGGCTACCGGCTACCTGGCGATCAACACGCTCTTCGGCAACATCCTCGAGCCGAATCTGATGGGGCGGCGCCTTGGGTTGTCGACCCTGGTGGTGGTGCTCTCGCTGCTCTTCTGGGGGTGGATCTGGGGCCCGGTGGGCGCGCTGTTGTCCGTGCCCCTCACGATGGTGCTCAAGATCATCCTGGAGAACACGCCCGACCTGCGCTGGATCGCCGTGCTCCTGGACAAGATGCCACCCCAGGCGCGGGAGGCGGCCGAGCGAGCCGGGGCTCCGGCCACGGCGTCGCCGGGGGCGGGGGAGCACACCGTCACGGTGAGTCCCCCCTCCGACGAGGGCGCCACGAAGTCCCGGGCCGCGAGCTGAGGTCCGGCGGCCGATCGTAGCGTAGCAGCAGGAGCGAACCCTTTCACGAGCGAGCCGCGCCATGCCGACCATCCCCTTTTCCGACATGCCCGACCGGGGCCGACTGTGGATCTTCGCCGCCCCCCGGGCCCTCGCCTCCGACGAGGAGGCCCGCTTCCTGGACGCGGTGGACGGCTTCCTGGGCGACTGGAAGGCCCACGGCCAGCCCCTGCTGAACGCCCGGGAATGGCGCGACGGCCGCTTTCTGATGGTGGCGGTAGACCCGGAGAGCGAGCCGCCTTCGGGGTGCTCCATCGACGCCATGGTGCGGGTGTTGAAGAAGCTTGAGGGCGAGCTGGGCCTCTCCCTGACCGACCACGCCCCCGTCCACTACCGGAGCGGGGAAGGGATCCGGAGCGTCGACCGCGCCGCCTTCCGGCGCCTGGCGCGGGAGGGGGAGGTCACGCCCGACACGCCGGTATTCGACACCACGCTCTCGTCGGTGGGCGCCCTCAGGTCCGGCGCGTGGGAGCGCCCCGCCCGGGAGAGCTGGCACGGCAGGGCGTTCTTCAAGGAGAGCGGGGCGGCGAGCTAGGCTCCCCGCCGCCGCTCGGGGGGAGGAGGCTCTCTCAGGGACCGTCGGCCGAGTCCGAGGGCACCGCCCTGTCGCGCACCAGGTCCAGCCCCAGCGTCTCGCCCTTCATGGACGCCGGCACGCCCTTCACCATCCACACGGGCGGGGGTGCGCCCTTCAGGTAGTGGTCGAAGAACTGCTGCATGCGCTCCGTCCAGTCCAGCCGGTCGGCCTCCTTGCGGAGACCGTGCTCCTCGCCGTTGTAGTCCAGCAGCCACACCGGCTTCCCCAGCCGCCGGAGCGCCAGGAACATCTCGATGCCCTGCTCCCAGGGCACCGCCGTGTCCTTGTCGTTGTGGAGGAGGAGCAGGGGGGTGTGCACCTTGTCGGCGGAGAAGAGGGGCGAGTTCTCCAGGTACAGGTCGAGGCCGTTCCACAGCGTCCTGCCGATGCGGCTCTGCCCCTCCTCGTACTGGGACATGCGGCTGGCGCCGCTCCCCCAGCGGATGCCCCCGTAGGCGCTGGTCATGTTCACCACCGCGGCCCCCGCCTCCGCGGCGGTGAAGAGGTCGGAGTGGGTCACGAGGTACGCCACCTGGTAGCCGCCCCACGAATGGCCCTGGAGCCCGACGCGGGCCGGGTCCACGAACCCCTTGGCCAGGAGCGAGCGGACCCCCGGCACCACGGCGTCGACCACGCTCTGGCCGGGGTGGCCTACCCGGTACGGAATGTCGGGGACGAACACCAGGTAGCCCCGGCTCACGTAGAAGCTGCGGCTGATGGACGTGCCCGGGCCCGGCTCCTGGTAGCGGTGGAGCTGGTCGGAGGAGCGCTCGTAGAACGTCACGATCATGGGGTAGCGGCGGGACGGGTCGAATCCGTCGGGCTTGTACAGAATGCCCTGGAGCGGCTGCCCCGCGGCCGACGTCCATGACACCAGCTCGGCGCTCCCCCAGCGGTAGTCCGCCTCCTGGGGGTTGGCGTCGCTCAGGCGGGTGAGGTGGCCGAAGCCGGCATCCGCGAGCCACAGGTCGGGGAAGTCGCGGAAGCTCTCCCGGGTCACCAGCAGGCGATCCGTGTCCGGAGCCCCCAGCGGCGTGCCGTAGTGGTGGGGGTCCATCACGAGCCGCTCGGGGGCGGCGTCGGCGAAGCGCACCCGGTAGAAGCCGCCGTCCTTGTCGCTCTCCCGAAAGCCGGACAGGAGCGTGGGCACGGTCCACGGCACCGGTCCCGCGCCGGGGTCGGCCAGGCGGAGGCGCGCCCCCTCCCGGCGGCCCAGGCCACCGGTGACGTTCCGCGCCGAGCCCGGGTCGGCGGGGTCCACCGCCCACACGTCGTAGCGGTCGTACACGAGCACCCGACCGTCGTCGTCGGTCCACCCGGCCAGGCCGTAGGGGCCGGCGGCGGCGGGGTGGTCGTCGAGCTCGTCGTAGAGGGGTGTGGGGATGCCCGCACCCAGGTCGACCTTCCGGCCCGTGGCGGTGTCCACGGCGCGCCAGGTACGGCCCTCGCCGTCCCACCAGGTGATCCAGCGGCCCGTGGGGGAGAGGCCCACTTCGTCCCGCTGGTCTTCCAGCACCCTGACACGCCGGCCGCTGGCCAGGTCCACCGTGTAGACGTCCACGTGCCGACCGTCCCACGAGGCGCTTCGCCGGTAGGGCAGGTCGCTCACGCCCATGCCCACGTCCGCGTCGCCCCCGGAGGCCAGCGTCACGTCGGGGAGGGTGGCGTCCTCGAGCTGGACCACGTCGCCGCCGTCGCTGGGAACCACGGCCAGCAGCGGCCGCTCCCTCTGCCGTCGGTCCTGGAGGATCTGCTCGGGCTGGAGCTCGGCGTCGGTCCAGCTCCAAACGTCGACGTGCACCTGGGAGGCCCGGGGGTCCAGGCGGGCGGGGCGGGCGGCCGGGGGGGAGGTGGTGCCGAAGAAGATCCGCCGGCCGTCGGGAGAGAAGCGCACACCCAGGGCGTCGTTGACGGTGCGCCCCCCCGGCACCCCCTCGGTGCCGGGACCCGCCAGGCGGCGGGCCTTGCCCGAGGCGTCCATGCTGTACAAGGACAGGTCGGCGACGGCGTGGTGCTCGGCGCCGTCGCGCACCAGGGCGGCGGCCCGGCGCCCGCCGGCGTCCAGGGCCATGCGGACCACGGGCCCGTCGGTGGCCAGGACGCGCCGCCCCTCACCGAGGCCGGGCCGGGACAGCCACACGCCCGCCCGCTCACCCGTCGCCACGTACCAGAGGCGCTCGCCGTCGGGGGAGAAGAGGAAGCGGGACACGTCCGGGATGCGCTCCTCGCGTCCCGTCTCGAGGTCGAGGACGACCAGCGTGCGGCGCAGGTCCTGGTGGTCGTCGCCGGGCAGAAGGTAGCCCAGCCAGCGGCCGTCGGCGGCCGGGTTGGCGGGCTCCCGTCCGCCGGAGATGCGGGTGAGCCCGCCGCTCCCCTGGCCGAATGCACGCGCCAGGTCCACCACCAAGAGCGTGTCGGGAGCCGGGCCCGGGGCCCGGGGAGAAGCCTCCCCGGCGTCGGCCGGAGCCGCGTCCTGTCTCCCGGCCTCCCCGGAGGGCTCTTCGGCCACGCGTGGCCACGGCCCCAGGGTGCGGTGGGCCGAGACCTCGACCACCAGGCGGCGGCCGTCGGCGGTGAAGTGCGGGGCCGAACCCCGGGGAATCACGAGGCGGCCGTCGCCGTCCAGGTCGCGCACCACGAGGCGGTCCGGGCTGGAGGCGCCTTCCACCACCCAGGCGGCGGCGTGGCCACCGGGCGCGAGGGCCGGAGCCCGGATCGCGCTCCAGCGGTCGTAGGCGTCGTGGTCGAGAGGGCGGCGGGTCTGGGCCCTGGCGGGCAGCGCGCACAGGAGGACGAGCGCGAGCGCCGCCGCGGACGGTTGGGCGTACTTCATGCGCTGGAATGGAATACGGAGAGGGGGCCGGCGACACCGGCGATGCTACGTTCCCACTATGAGGTTTCCGGCTACGCCGGGCAAGGGAGGTTCCGGCGGGCACCGCCTCCACAACGCCGAAGCGCCCCGGAGTGAACGGCTCCGGGGCGCTTCGATCTCCGTCCGGCGGCGTGGCGCTCAGGCGAGGCGGCTGACGTTCTCCGCCGCCGGTCCCTTGGGCCCCTGGACGAGGTCGAACTCGACCCTTTCTCCCTCGGCCAACGTCTTGAAGCCGTCGGCCTGGATGGAGGAGTAGTGGACGAAGCAGTCCCGCTCACCCTCCTCCGGGGAGATGAACCCGAAACCCTTGGCGTCGTTGAACCACTTCACCGTTCCGGACGTCCTCATGTCTGCTGCTCCGTCTGAGTCCCGTGCACCGGGCGCGTCGCGTGGGCGGCGCCCCGCTCGATGGTCGCGGGAGCCCCGTGGGGGCCCGATGGCCGGAAAAACGGAAGGACCCGGCGTTCGAACGACGAAGCCAGGTCCCGAAATCCTCCGGAACGTCCGCCCGGAGACCGTCCATCGGTTCCTGCCTCCCGCTGAAGCCAGGGTAGGGGGCGGATTGTCGGCGCGTCAAGAGCGTTTTCCCGAAAGGGCAGGACCGGCGGCGTAGGAGCTTTTCTTGGAAAGCGGCTTGCCCAGGGGCCGAATCGGCCCGTTTCCCGGAGCGCCGCTCCCCGTCATTCGCCGCGAATGCGTCCGGCGGCCGTGGTGGGGGCGGAGGGCCCCTGGAGCACGTGGCCGAGGAAGCGCGCCACCTCCTCCTCGGCCCAGAAACGGGGAGCCCAGGGCGGCCCCTGGAGGAAGCCCACGTGTCCCCCGCGCTCGGTGAGCTCCGGCACCAGCCACGGGTTGGCCTCCAGGGCCTTCCGGGGCACCGCCTCGGCGGGGAGGAACGGGTCGTCCAGGCTGTGGACCACCAGCGTGGGCACGCGCACGCCCCCCAGAAAGCGGGCGGCGCTGCTGTCGGCGTAGTAGTGGGCCGCGTCCCGGAACCCGTGGAGGGGGGCGGTGGCGGCGTCGTCGAATGCCCAAAGGGTCCGGGCGGAGAGGACCGTCTCCATGGCCAGGACCTCGCCCAGGAGGTCGCCCTTGGCCTCCGCCTTGCCCTGGAGGGAGCGGAGGAAGTAGCGGGCGTAGAGCCGTTCCATGGGTCCCTCCTCCAGGCGCCGGGCTCCGGCAGCCAGGTCGAACGGCACGGACACCGCCGCGGCGGCCGACAGCCAGCGGCGGGCGCCCTCGCCCTCCTCCCCCAGGAGCTTGAGGAGGACGTTGCCCCCCAGGGAGAAGCCCACCGCCCCCATGGCCCGCTCCGGCCAGCGCTGTCGCAGCCGCTCCAGCACCAGGGCCAGGTCCCCGGTCTCGCCGGAGTGGTAGAAGCGGGCCCGGCGATTCAGCTCCCCCCCGCAGGAACGGAAGTTGAGGCCTGCGGCGGCCATCCCACGGGCCCGGAGCGCCCGGTAGGTGAGGAGGGCGTAAGGGCGCCGCGAGCTCCCCTCGAGGCCGTGGAGCACCACCACCAGCGGCGCGTCGGCCCGCTCCGCGTCCAGGAGGTCCACCAGGAGCACGTCCCCGTCGGGGGTGTCCCACCGCACCCGCTCCAGGGGGAGGTCTGGGGCGGGGCGGAGCACCTTCCCGGCCACCGTCTGGACGTGGGGGTTCCGGGCCCAGAAGGGGGCGCAGAAGGGGGTGGGCCGCCACCCCACGGGCGGGACCGGGGCGGGTCGGCTCACGTCGTGCCGGACGAGGCCCACGGCGGCCGGGCGGCCAGCACCCGCGCGTGCACGGGGCAGGCGGGGTCGTGGGCGCCGG
Organism: uncultured Gemmatimonadales bacterium; assembly: GCA_963720485.1. GTDB lineage: Bacteria > Gemmatimonadota > Gemmatimonadetes > Longimicrobiales > Gaopeijiaceae > MFD05684-c1. Next base: position 1,954,696 of record OY970395.1, on the reverse strand, counting down.
GCAGCCATCCCGTGCTCTTCAGGAACTCCCCGGTGATCTCGCCGCCCGTGAAGCGGAACGTGCCGCGGAAGAGGCGCACCCACGCCGGGAGGGGGCGGGGGTGGTGGGCGTCGAGCCACGCGGCGAAGGAGCCGTGGCTCGCCCGGAGCCCGAGCAGCGCGCGGGCGTTGGCCACGGCGGCGTCCACCTTGAGCCGGTTGCGCACGATGCCCGGGTCGGCCAGGAGGCGCTTCCGGTCGGCGTCGCCGTAGGCGGCCACCGCCTCCACCCGGAAGCCGTCGTACGCCCTGCGAAACGCTTCTCGCTTCTTGAGGATCGTCAGCCAGGAGAGCCCCGCCTGGTTGATCTCGAGGACGAGCCGCTCGAAGAGGGCGTCGTCATCCCGGACGGGAAAGCCGTACTCCAGCTCGTGGTAGGGGCCGTGCCAGGGGTCGCCCGGGGCGGCGCCGCAGTATCCGGGCAGGGGCGGGAGGGGGCGGGACATGGAGCCAAGCTAACGGCAGGGTCGGGCGCCGTCTCGGTGGGGGCCGCCGCCCCCTGTCTTGCCCTCCGGCCTGGCCCTCGGCAGCTTCGCGCGGCCATGCCCGACCCCGCCACGCCCACCGCCGAGCACCCCCGCATCCCCCCGGGCGTCGCCCTGGCGGTGGCGGTGGCCGGGGTGTCGTGGGCGGCGCCCATCATCCGCCTGTCCCGGGCCCCCGCCCTGGCCCTGTCCGCGTGGCGCCTCCTCCTCTCCCTCGCCTTCATCGGGGCCGTGCTGGTCGTCCGGGGCAGCGCCCTGGGGGGAGTCCGGCTGGGGCGGCGGGACGGGGTCCTGGCCGTGGCGGCGGGGCTCCTCCTCGCTGGCCACTTCTGGAGCTGGATCGCCTCGGTGGACCTCACCACGGTGGCCAGCTCGGTGGTCCTGGTCTCTACCCAGCCGTTCATCGTGGCGGTGCTTTCGGCCCTCTTCCTGGGGGAGCACCCCACGCGCCGCCAGTGGGCCGGCATCGCCGTGGCGGTGGCCGGCGCGGCCGTCATCGGCCGGGGCGACGTGGCCCTGGGACCCCGGGCGCTGACGGGTGACCTGCTGGCCTTCGCCGCCGCCTGGCTGGTGGCGGGCTATTACGTGGTGGGGCGGCGGCTCAGGCGACGCCTCGACCTGTGGGCCTACACGGGGCTCGTGTACGGCGTGGCGGCCCTGGCGCTGACGGGAGTGGTGCTGCTGGCGCCGGGGGTGCCCCTCACCGGGTACCCCCCCCGGGAATGGCTCCTCTTCCTCGCCCTGGCGGCGGGGCCCATGATGCTCGGCCATACCGGGGTGAACTACGCGCTCCGCTGGGTGCCTGCCTACGTGGCCAACCTCGCCCTCCTGGGCGAGGCCGTGGGGGCCACGCTCCTGGCGTGGGCGCTGCCCGGGATACGGGAGACGCCCCCGCCTGCCACGCTGGTGGGGGGCGCCCTCATCCTGGCCGGCATCGCCCTGGGCTCCGCCCCCCGGGGGCGCCCCTCGCCGGGCGGGCTGGACGGCGCGGGGGACGGCGCGCCACCTTGAGTCGTGTCCTCCCGGGTCGCGGCGTTTCCCCGCGGCCCTTCCCCGGAACGCCCGAGCCATGCCGATCCCGCACCGCCCGACGGCGGCGGCCGCCGCCGCGGCCCTCCTCGTGAGCGCCTGCGTGTCCCACGCGCCTCCGCCGCCCACCGAGACCGGAATCGCCCGGGAGCTGGCTCAGGTCCGCAAGGCCACCCTCTCCGACCTGGCCTACGCGGTGGCGCTGCGCATCCCGGCGGCCCACGACCAGCCGGTCCAGGGCACCACCACCGTCCGCTTCCGCTGGAGCGACCCCGGCCGGCGCCCCGTGGTGCTCGACTTCGTTCAGCCCGAGCAGCGGGTGCGGGAGGTTCGGGTCAATGGGAAGGCGGCGCGCTGGAGCGCGAAGAACGACCATGTGGTGATCCCCGCATCCGGCTTCCGGCGCGACACGGTGAACGAGGTGAGCCTGGCGTACACGGCGGGCGACGAGGCCCTCAACCGGGCGAGCGACTTCCTCTACACGCTCTTCGTGCCCGACCGGGCCCACTTCAGCCTCCCGGTCTTCGACCAGCCCGACCTGAAGGCCCGGTGGAGCCTCACGCTGGACGTCCCTCCGGGGTGGGTGGCGGTGGCCAACGGCCCCGAGCTGGAGACGCCCCCCGACACCCTCGGCGGCACCTACCGCTTCGCCGAGACCAAGCCGCTGCCGACGTACCTGTTCGCGTTCGTGGCGGGACGCTTCAAGGTGGAGGAGGCCGATCGGGACGGGCGCCACATGCGCATGTTCCACCGGGAGACCGATTCGGCGAAGGTGGCCCGGAACCGGGACGCCATCTTCGACCTGCACGCCACCGCGCTGTCCTGGCTCGAAGACTATACGGGCATCCCGTATCCCTTCCAGAAGTTCGACTTCGTCCTCGTCCCCTCCTTCCAGTACGGGGGGATGGAGCACCCCGGACAGATTCTCTACAACCAGGACGGCATCCTCCTGGACGAGTCGGCTACCCAGGACGCCTACCTGGGCAGGGCCAGCACCATCGCCCACGAGACCACCCACATGTGGTTCGGTGACCTGGTCACCATGGAGTGGTTCGACGACGTCTGGATGAAGGAGGTGTTCGCCAACTTCATGGCGGCCAAGATCGTCCACCCGTCGTTCCCGGAGGTGGACCACGACCTGCGCTTCCTGCTCGCCCACTTCCCCCCGGCGTACCAGGTGGACCGCACCGCGGGGGCCAACCCCATCCGCCAGCCCCTGGAGAACCTCCGGGAGGCCGGCACGCTCTACGGGAACATCATCTACGAGAAGGCGCCCATCGTGATGCGCCAGCTCGAGCTGGTGGTGGGGGAAGACGCGTTCCAGGACGGTCTCAGGGAGTACCTGTCGGCGCACGAGTACGGAAACGCCACGTGGCCCGACCTCATCGCCGTCCTGGACCGGAAGACCGACGACGACCTGGCGGCGTGGAGCCACGCATGGGTGGAGGAGCCGGGCCGCCCCACCGTGCGGGTGACCCGCGTGGAGGAGGGCGGCAGGGCCGGCGTCCGCATCGCCCAGGAAGACCCGGCGGGGAAGGGGAGGATCTGGCCCCAGCCCCTCACGGTCCTGTTCGGCTACCCGGACACGGTGTTGACGCAGGAGGTGCGGCTGGGCGCCAATACCGTCTTCGTCGCTGCCCCCGACGGGCGCACGCCCGATTTCGTCCTTCCCAACGGGAGCGGCGTGGAGTACGGGCTCTTCCTCCTGGACCCCGCCAGCCGGGCGTGGCTCCTGGAGCACCTTCCCGAGGTGCCCCGGGCCCTCGACCGGGGCACGTCGTGGGTGACGCTGTGGGATGCGGTGCTGGAGGGTCAGGTGCCCCCGGCGACCTTCCTGGACCTCGCGCTGGCCGCCCTCCCCCGGGAGGGGAACGAGCAGAACGCCCAGCGGGTGCTGGGCTACCTGGAGACGGGCTACTGGCGCCTCCTCTCCGACGATGCCCGCCGGCGCCGGGCGCCCGACGTGGAGGGGACGCTGTGGCGGGGGGTGAGCACGGCCCCCACGGCCACGCTGCGGGCGGCCTACTTCAAGGCGTGGCGCAACGTGGTCCTCACGGGCGAGGGGGTGGCGCGCCTGCGGCGCGTCTGGGCGCGGGAGGAGCAGCCCCCCGGCGTGGCCCTCTCGGAGAACGACTACACGGCGCTGGCCTCCACGCTGGCGCTGCGGGGCGTGGGGGGCATCGAAGCCATCCTCGACACCCAGGCGGGGCGCATCGAGAACCCCGACCGCAGGGCCCGCTTCGCCTTCGTGCGCCCCACGCTGTCGGCCGACACGGCGGTGCAGAACGCCTGGTTCCAGGCCTTGAAGGACCCGGCGAACCGTGAGCGGGAGCCGTGGGTGCTGGAGGGGCTCGCCAACCTGAACCACCCCCTGCGGGAGGCCCGCTCCCGGCACTTCGTGCTCCCGGCGCTGGAGATGGTGGAGGAGGTACAGCGCACGGGTGACATCTTCTTCCCGGGACGCTGGCTGGACGCCACCCTGGGCGGCCACGGCTCCCCCGAGGTGGCGGAGACGGTGCGGGCCTTCCTGGACGCCCGGCCCGGCTACCCGCCCCGCCTGAGGGGGAAGATCCAGCAGAGCGCCGACATGGTGGAGCGGGCGGCCCGCATCGTCTACGGGTGGACCCCGGGCGGCGCGTGAGCCTCGCCGCGGCCGCAACCCGGGGGAGCCTGCGGCGGGTGCTCCCCGTCTTCCTCCTCGCCCTGGCGACGTGCGAGGCTTCGGGACCCGGGCCCGCGCCCGTCCCCCCCACCCGCCCCTCGGACGGCCTCCTGGAGCGGGAGGACCTGCAGGCCCTGGTGGCCGCCCAGGAGCGCCGGGACACGCCCACCCTTCTGACGGCGCTGCGGAGCGCGGACGCCCGCGTGCGGGCCCGGGCCGCCTACGGCCTGGCGTCGGTGCAGGCCCGGCAGGCGGTGCCGGCCCTGGAGGCGCTCCTGGACGACACCGCCCGGGCGGTGCGTCGGGACGCGGCCTTCGCCCTGGGGCAGGCGGGCGACTCCACGGCGCAGGGCCCGCTCCTCGCGGCCCTCGACGCCGAGCAGGACCCCTCGGTCCGGGTCCGGCTGCTGGACGCCCTGGGCCGTTCGGGCGGGGAGGCCGCCCTGCGGGCCCTCACCCTGCGGCCCCGGGGCGGGCCCCAGTGGGACGAGCGGGCCCTGGCCATGAGCCGCATCCTCGTCCGTGGGGTGGGCGGCGGAGCGGCGGTGGACTCCCTGGTGGCGTGGCTGGACGCCGGGGACGAAGGCGTGCGCCAGGCTGCCGCGTGGATGCTCTCCCTGGTGCCCGACGCCCGGCTGGCGGCGGCCCGGGGCGACGCCGTCCGGGCCGCCCTGGACGAGGCCGATTCGTCCGAGCCCGCGGCCGCGGACCTGGTGACGGTTCTGGGGGGACTGGGCGCCCCCCAGGACACCCCCCGTCTCCTCCACTGGTTGAAGGGCGGGAGCGACTGGCGCATCCGGGCCAGCGCGGCGGCGGCGCTCCAGGGACGAGAGGACGACACCGAGGTGCGCAACGCCCTGCTCGACGCCCTGGACGACGCTTCGCCCCACGTGCAGGAGACCGCCGGCCGGGTGCTGTCGGCCTCGCCCCAGCCCCCGGCCGTGGTCCAGCGGGTGGCGGCGTGGCTGGACGGCCACCCGGAGGAATGGAAGCCCGCGGCGCCCCTCCTGGCGATCCTGGCCATCGGTGGCCGGACCGACGCGGTGCTGGCCTGGGCCGACCGCTGGCCCGCCGACTCGGTGGGGGCGTGGGAGCGGGCGGTGGAGGGTCTGGCCTACGTCCCCGGCGACGAAGCGCTCCGGCGCCTCGCCCAGGCCGCGGCGTCGTCCGCCCCCACCGTCTCGGGCACGGCGCTCCAGATCCTCGCCTTCCGCTGGCAGGACGAGCCGTCGCCGGCCGGCCGGGCCGACCTCTACTGGGAGGCGTTCCGGGGCGCCGTGGAGCGCGGCCGGCCCGGCGACCTGGCGGCGGTCGCCCCCGTCCTGGCCGACCCGGCCTTCGTGGCTCGGGGCTCGGTGCCCCTCCTGGCGGCGGCGTGGGACAGCCTGGCGGCGCCGGCCGACGAGGACGCCATGGTGGCGGTCCTCGGGGCCCTGGGTGGGAGCGGGGAGCCCCGGGCCGAGGCCCCGCTCCGGCGGGGGCTGGCGAGCCCCGACGGGGCGGTCCGGGACGCCGCCGTGGAGGCCCTCGGGACCCTGTCGGGTGAGGCGGCGGGCCCGCCCCCCGCGCCCGGAACGGGCGAGGTCCCGGCGGTGGACGCCACGGTGGACTGGGCGCTCCTGAAGGAGCTGGGGCCCCGGCCCCGCCTGGTGCTGGACACCGACGAGGGGCAAGTGACGGTGACCCTGGTGCCGGAGGAGGCGCCGGCCACGGTGGCGAGGGTGGCCCGGCTCGCCCGGGAGGGCCGCTACGACGGCGTCGCCTTCCACCGGGTCATCGCCGACTTCATGGTCCAGGGCGGTGACGTGGTGCGGGGCGACGGCACCGGGCGGCCCGCCCACCCCATCCCCACCGAGATCACCTGGCTCCGCTTCCTCCGGGGAACTGCGGGGCTCGCCACGTCGGGGAAGGACACGGGCGGCGACCAGTTCTTCCTCACCCACTCGGCACAGCCCCATCTGGACGGGGACTACACGGCCTTCGGCTGGGTGAGCGCCGGCATGGACGTGGTGGACCGCCTGGTGCAGGGAGAGCGCACCGTGCACGCCACGGTGGAGCGGGGGTCCTGATTCGTCCCATCCTCCGCCCCCGCTGACGTCGGTGGGCTTCCTCTCCCCCGGCCTCCGGGCCATGGTGGTCGGCGCCTTCGCGTTCTCGGTGATGAGCGCGCTCGTGAAAGCCGCCGGCCGGGAGCTCCCCACCATGGAGGTCGTCCTCGGACGCTCCCTGGTGATGCTGGCGCTTGTGGCGGCGACCCTGCGGGCCCGGGGCACGCCGTTCTGGGGCCGGGAGCGGCGGCTCCTCCTGCTCCGGGGCGCCCTGGGCTTCGTGGCGCTCACCGGCTTCTACTACGGCGTGGTCCACCTCCCCCTGGCCGATGCCACGGTCATCCAGTACACGAACCCGGTGTGGACGGCGCTCATCGCCGCCCTGGTCCTCGCGGAGCACCTCCGGCCCCGGGAGGTGGCGCTCTCGCTCCTGAGCCTGGCGGGCGTGACGCTGGTGGCCCGTCCGAGCTTCCTCTTCGGTGCCCAGGGGGCGCGCCTCGATCCTGTAGCCGTGGGGGTCGCCCTGGCAGGGGCCGTGTTCAGCGCGGCGGCCTACGTGACCGTGCGGCGCCTGAAGGGCGAGGCGGCCATGGTCATCGTCTTCTATTTTGCCCTGGTGAGCTCCCTGGCGGCCGCTCCCACGGTGGTGCCCGTGTGGGTCACGCCGACGTTCGAGGGGTGGTTCCTGCTGGCGGCCATCGGGGTGAGCACGTACGTGGGGCAGCTCTTCATGACGCTGGGGCTCAAGCGCGAGCCGGCCGGGCGGGTTATGGCCGTGGGCTACCTCCAGATCGTGTTCGCCGCCGGGTGGGGCTACCTCTTCTTCCACGAGGTACCCGACGGATGGGGCGCGGCGGGCGCGGTCCTCGTGGTGGCGTCCACCCTGGCCCTGGGACGGGGCGGCCGCCCGGCCGAGGCGGCCCCGGGCGGCCAGGCCGCGCCGGGCTGATCGCCGGGGCGGCTCAGCCCCCCGAAGCGTCCACGGTGGCGGTCATGGCCGCCTCCACGTCGGCCCCCGAGGCGGTGCCTCTCCGGGCCGCATCCTCTGTCTTCGGCCCTCGAAGACGGCGGCTCGGCCGTCCGGCCGAGCCCCGCCCTCGCCCCCGGGAGGGCGCAACGCCCGTGCCGGTGGCCTCCGCCTTGGGGGCGCCACTCCGGAAGAGGGTTGAAACCCCCGGCGGCGCCGCTGCGTAAAGGGAGGTGCGTGGAGAGGTCGCACCATTTGTCACTAAACGGCGTTGGTGACATATCGCCCGACATGACAGGGTGTCCGTTGACTCCGGGGGGACACTGGTTTACAGTGTTAACCCATGTCTGACCAACAGCGCGACAACATCCTGAACCACGCCTGCGAGCTGTACCTGCGGGACGGCCTCGAGGGCTTCTCCATGCGAAAGCTCGCCCGGCGCGTGGGGGTGACGGCGCCGGCCCTCTACCGGCACTACGAGAGCAAGGAGCGGGTGCTCCTGGACGTGATGGGCGAAGCCTACCGGCGCCTCTCCCAGGCCCTGTACCGGGCACTGGAGGGGCGCACGCCGGCGGAGCGCTTCCGGCTGGCGGGCGACGGCTACGTGAGCTTCGCCCTGGAGAACCCCCGACTCTACTCGGTGCTCTTCGGCCCCTCCGATCTCCTGGGGATGGAGGAGGCTCCCGACGAGCTGGAGGCCCAGGCGTGCGCCCTCGGCCAGTTCTGGAACGACCGGGTCCGGGAGTGCATCGAGGCGGGGATCCTGAGGGAGGGCGACCCCGAGGGCATCGGGCTCACCCTGTGGGCCCACGCCCACGGGCTGCTGACCCTCTTCCTCCGGGGCATGCTGCCGGTGGACGAGGCGGCTTTCCGGGAGCTGGTGGCCGCGTCGTCGGAGCGGATGTTCCGGGGGCTGGCCACGCCGGCGTTCGGCGAGGGAGCGGAGGCCGAGGCGGAGGCGATCACGTGGAACGCGATCAACGAGAGGTCCAGGTGAAGCACAGCACGGTGGGGATGCGGCCGGGCATGGCCCGGGGAGTGGGGAGGACGGCGTGGCTCGCCGTGGTGGCGGCCCTGGCGTGGGCGGGTCCGGCCTCGGCCCAGTCGACGCGGGAGGCGCCGGCCGAGGCGTCGCCGGACAGCGTCTCCGGGGGCGTCGAGATGACCCTGGACGCGGCGGTGCGCCGTGCCATGGAGCGGAGCCCCCGGGTGCGGCAGGCGCAGCTCGCCCTGAAGGAGGCGGAGGGACAGGTGGACGAGGCGTGGGGCGAGCTCTACCCGTCGGTGGACGTGTCGGCGGACTGGACGCGCAACGTGACGCCGTCGGTGAACTTCCTGCCGGCCATCATCTTCAACCCCGACGCCGGGCCCGACGACCTGATCCCGGTGCAGTTCGGCGCCGACAACACCTGGACCATGAACCTGAACGTGGACCAGGCGCTGTTCCGTGCCGGCGTCTTCGTCGGCGTGGGGGCCGCCTCCCAGTACAAGGACCTCCAGGAGGAGGTCGTGCGGGGCGCCCGCCAGTCCGTGGCCACCTCCGTGCGCCAGCGCTACTACGACGTGCTGCTGGCCCAGGAGCAGGTGCGCCTCACGGAGAACTCGGTGGAGCGGGTGCGCCAGTCGCTCAAGGAGACGCAGGCGATGAACGAGGCCGGCCTCACCTCCGACTACGACGTACTCCGCCTCCAGGTGGAGCTGGCCAACCTGGAGCCGAACCTGCGCCGGGCCCGCAACCAGGTGTCGGCGGCCCGGCGGGAGCTGGGCGTCCTCCTGGCCGTGGACCAGCCCGACACCCTGCGGGTGGCGGGGTCGCTGGCCACCATGGACCTGTCGTCCCCGGAGGGGAACGGGCCCGCCAACCGCCAGATCCTGCAGTTCGCCTCGGTGGAGCGTCCTGCGGCGGCCGACGCCGACGCGCTGGTGGCGCTGGCCGAGCAGAACCGCTCCGACGTGCTCCAGGCGGAGCTCACCGAGGACCTGCGCAAGGCCCAGCTCCGGGTGGAGCAGGGGAGCTACCTCCCCGAGATCTCCCTCTTCGGCAACTACTCCATCAACGCCCAGCAGAACGGCGCTCCCGACTTCTTCGGGCGGCCCCGGGCGTACGGGCGCAGGGTGGGCATCCGGGTGACGCTGCCGGTGTTCAACGGCTTCGCGCGGGAAGCCAAGGTGGGAGAGCGGAAGGCGGCGCTGGAATCCGCCCAGAGCCAGACCCGCCTCACCAAGGACGAGGCGGAGAGCCAGGTGCGGACGCTGGTGGACCAGGCCGACGAAGCGCGCCAGCGGGCGGAGGCCCAGCACCTGGCGGTGGGGCAGGCCCAGCGGGGCTTCGAGATCGCCGAGGCCCAGTACAAGGAGGGCCTGAGCAGCCAGCTCGAGCTCACCGACGCCGAGGTGGCGCTGCGCCAGACCGAGTTCAACTACGCCCAGGCCGTCTACGACTACCTGGTTGCGCGCTCGCGCCTCGACCAGGCGGTGGGCCGGGTGCCCGAGGTGGGGAGCAGGGGAGGCGAGGGATGACGGTGGCCACGAGCATCATGACGACAACGCGCGCGGAGAAGCGAGCGATGACGACGCATAGAGGGTGGTTCCACGGGGCGGGGCTCCTGACGCTGGCGGCCCTCACGCTGTCGGCCGGCGCCTGCGGGAAGGCGGCGGAGGCCGACGGCATGGAGGCCTCCGCCGACTCGGCCGCGGGCGCGGGGCGGGTCATCAACGTGGAGGTGAGCACGCTGGCGGCGACGCCCTTCACCGAGGAGATCCGCGTCACCGGCACGGCCGAGGCCAACCGGGACGTGGTGGTGGCGGCCGAGGAGAGCGGCGCCATCGTGCGGGTCCTGGCCGACAAGGGGGCGGTGGTGTCGGCGGGGCAGCCCATCGTCAAGATCGACGACCGCATCCTCGCCTCCCAGGTGCAGCAGGCGAAGGCCCAGGCCGAGCTGGCCCAGGAGACGTGGCAGCGCAGGAAGCGGCTCTACGAGCAGGACAACGTCGGCTCGGAGCTCGCCTACCTGCAGGCCCGCTCCCAGGCGGAGCAGACCGCCGCGGCCCTGGAGACGCTCCAGCAGCGCCTGGACCGGACGGTGGTGCGCGCACCCTTCGGCGGCGTCCTCGACGACCGCATGGTGGAGGTGGGCTCCATGGTGGCGCCGGGCACCCCCGTGGCCCGGGTGGTGGACCTGGATCCGGTGAAGATCCAGGGCGGCGTCCCCGAGCGCTACGCCGCCGACGTGCGGGTGGGCGCCCACGCCACCGTGGGCTTCGACGTCCTCGGCACCACCTACGACGGCAAGATCAGCTACGTGGGTGCGGCGGTGAACGCCCAGAACCGCACGTTCCCGGTGGAGTTCACCATCCCGAACCCGGGGCGGGCGATCAAGCCCGCCATGGTGGCCGACGTGGCGGTGGTCCGCCGCACGCTGGACAGTGCCATCGTGGTGCCCCAGGACGCCATCGTGCGGGTGGAGGACGGCTACGTGGCCTTCGTGGTGAACGACGGGCCGGACGGCCCCGTGGTGGAGCGCCGCCGCTTGGATCTGGGCTCGTCCCAGGACAACAAGGTCGTGGTGAACGGTGGGCTCGAGGCCGGCGACCGCCTGGTGGTGGTGGGCCAGAAGCAGGTCGCCGAGGGAGACCGGGTCCGGGTCGTGTCGGAGGGCGGACGATGAGCGCGCCGGGGAACGGCGTGCATCCGGGAGGCCCGGGCCGGGAGGACAAGAGCTTCCTGGACCGCTTCAAGGAGTTCGGCCCCACCAGCTTCGCGGTGGACCACCGCACCAGCATGATGGTGCTGCTGGCCATCATCACGATCCTGGGGCTGTACTCGTACATGACGACGCCCAAGGAGTCGTTCCCGGAGATCGAGGTCCCCATGATCGCCATCAGCACCATCTACCCCGGGGTGTCGCCCGGGGACATGGAGTCGCTGGTGACGCGTCCTCTGGAGGACAAGCTCAACACCATCAGCGACCTGAAGACCCTCACCTCCACCTCCATCGAGGGCTACTCGAACATCATCGCGGAGTTCGAGACCTCCATCGACCTGGAGGCGGCCCTCCAGAAGGTGCGCGAGAAGGTCGACCTGGCCCGGCCCGACCTGCCGGACGAGGCCGAGGACCCCATGATCATGGAGTTCAACTTCTCCGAGGTTCCCATCATGCAGGTGAACCTCTCGGGGGAGTACGGCCTGGTGCGGCTGAAGGAGATCGCCGAAGACCTCCAGGACGAGCTCGAGACGCTGCCCAACGTGCTGCGCGTCGACGTGCGGGGCGGGCTGGAGCGGGAGGTCCACGTGGACGTGGACCTGCGCAAGCTCAAGTACTACAACCTGGGGTTGGGCGACGTCATCGCGGCCATCGCCGACGAGAACGTGAACATCCCCGGCGGCGCCATCGACGTGGGCTCCAGCAAGTACCTGGTGCGGGTGGACGGGGAGTTCAAGGACCCGGCGCTCCTCAAGGACGTGGTGGTCAAGACCGAGGGTGGGCGCCCCATCTACGTCCGTGACGTGGCCAACGTGGACTTCGGCTTCGCCGAGCGGGAGAGCTTCGCCCGCCTCGACGGCACCGACGTGGTGACGCTGGACGTCATCAAGCGCTCCGGCAGGAACATCATCGAGACCAGCAAGGAGGTGCGGCAGGTCATCGACGGGATGCAGGCCCAGTTCCCACCGAGCACGGTGGTCAAGATCACCTCGGACATGTCCGAGGACATCGACATGATGGTCTCCTCCCTGGAGAACAACATCGTGTCGGGGCTCATCCTCATCGTGGGGATCCTGCTCTTCTTCCTGGGCCTGTCCAACTCCTTGTTCGTGGCCGTGTCGATTCCGGCCAGCATGTTCCTGAGCTTCATCATCATGAAGCTCATGGGCATGACCATGAACATGGTGGTGCTGTTCAGCCTCATCCTCGCCCTGGGGATGCTGGTGGACAACGCCATCGTCATCGTGGAGAACATCTACCGATACCTGGAGGAGGGGTGGGACCGGACCTGGGCGGCCAAGAAGGCCACCGGGGAGGTGGCCATCCCGGTCATCGCGTCCACCGCCACCACCCTGGCGGCGTTCGCGCCCCTCCTGTTCTGGCCCGGCATGGTGGGCAAGTTCATGGCGAACCTGCCCAAGACGCTCATCGTCACGCTGACCAGCTCGCTGTTCGTGGCCATCGTCATCGTGCCGGTGCTGTGCGCCATGTACATGAAGCTCGAGGACGAGCCCCGCCGCCCGCTCACGCCGGCCGCCCGCTGGACCCTCGTCGGGGGTGCGGCCGCGGTCCTCCTGGGCTTCGCGGCGGCCAACGTGCTCACGGCGGTGCTCCTGGCGGCCACGGCCGTGGGGCTGTGGGCGCTCTACCGCTACGTGCTGGCCTCGGCCGCCCGGCGCTTCCAGTTCCAGATCGAGCCCACGGTGGTGGCGGGCTACGAGCGCCTGGTGCGCTGGGCCCTCAACCACCGCTTCGTGGTGGTCGCCTCCTCGGTGGTGGGACTGTTCGGCACCGTGGCGCTCTACGCCGTCTTCAACAACGGCATGGAGTACTTCCCCGAGGACATCCCGCCCAAGCAGGTGTTCGTGAAGGTCGCCCTTCCCGTCGGCACCCGGGCGGAAGCCACCGACAAGGTGGTGAAGCGGGTGGAGGAGGAGCTCAAGCACGTCCCCGGCAACGAGGACTGGAAGTCGGTGGTGGCCGTCACCGGTAGCGGCGGCTCGGGCGGCGCGGCGGCCATGGCGGGGCAGGGCGGCCCCGGGGGGCCCCAGGACGGGCAGGTCACGGTGAGCTTCGTGGACTACCAGAACCGCACCCACGACGCGTTCAAGACGCTGGAGTGGATGCAGGAGCACGTGGGGAAGGACCTGGCCGGGGCCGACGTCACGGTGGAGGAGCTGCAGCAGGGGCCCGCCCAGGGGAAGCCGGTGAACATCGAGATCGTGGGGAGCGACCCGGCGCGCCTCAAGCAGCTCTCGGATCAGGCCCTCGAGATCCTCCGCGAGGCGCCCGTGCACACCAAGCTGGTGGGCCTGGAGAGCGACCTGGACGCGGCGCGCCCCGAGCTGTCGGTGCACGTGGACCGGGAGAAGGCCGCCCTGTACGGGCTGTCCACCGCCCAGGTGGGGCGGGCCATCCGGGGAGCCATCCAGGGCATCACCGCGGCCAAGTACCGCACGGGGAACGACGAGTACGACATCGTGGTGCGCCTGGCCCCGGAGTACCGGGGCGAGCTGGACCGCCTGGGCGACCTCACCGTCATGCACGAGGGCACCCAGATCCCCCTGTCCTCGGTGGCGAGCTGGACCGTGGGCGAGGGGTACGGGAGCATCCGCCGCAAGGACCAGACGCGCATGGCCACGATCAGCTCGGACGTGGTCAGCGGCTTCAACTCCAACGCGGTGCTGGGCGAGGTGCAGCAGACGCTGCGCCGTTTCGCGGCCGACGATCTGCCCCCGGGCTACACCATCAACTACACGGGCCAGCAGGAGGACCAGCAGGAGGCGCAGCGCTTCCTGGGCGGGGCCTTCTTCACCGCGCTGATGCTGATCGCGTTCATCCTGATCAGCCAGTTCAACAGCGTGGTGAAGCCCATCATCATCCTGTCGTCGGTGATCATGTCCACGGGAGGCGTGCTGGCCGGTCTGGTGGTGTTCCACATGCCGTTCGTGATGATCATGACGGGGGTGGGGATCATATCCCTGGCGGGCATCGTGGTGAACAACGCCATCGTGCTCATCGACTATATCGACATCCTGCGGGAGCGGGACGGGATGAGCCGCAGGGAGGCGCTGGTGCAGGCCGGCAAGACGCGCTTCCGGCCGGTGATCCTCACGGCGACCACCACGGCCCTGGGGCTGGTGCCCCTGGCCATGGGGCTCAACTTCGACTTCTTCGGCCTCTACCGGGCCCTGAAGCCCGAGCTGTTCTGGGGTGGCGAGCAGGCGGCGTGGTGGGGCCCCATGGCCATCGCGGTCATCGTGGGCATCCTCCTGGCGACCTTCCTGACCCTGGTGCTGGTGCCGGTGCTCTACTCGCTGGTGGACGACGCCACCGATTTCTTCCGGCGCCACTACGTGGCGAGCGAGGAGGAGGCGCCGGTAGACGCTCCGCCTCCGCCCGAGGCCGAGGGCCGCGGCCGCGGCGAGGAGCCGGGAAGGCGGCGTCCGGAGCGAGAGCCGGCGGAGGTGTACCTGGAGGGGCTGGGACCGGGACTGTCGCCCCAGGCCGAGTAGGCTCGGGCCCGCGTCGTCCCTGCCTGACGGCTCTGCCGGCGCCCTTCGGGGCGCCGGCCGTGGGCCGGCGCGTTGGACCGGAGCTTGCTCCCGAAGGGGGGTGAGGGGGGGGCCGGCAGCCCCCTGTCGTGGCCCCCACGGAGCACGCTCCCATGTCCGCCTCCCGTCGTCGCCTGGCCTGGGCCCTGGTGGCCCTTCCCCCCCTCCTGACGGCCGCCTGCGACCGGTCCGGGCGTGAACGGGCCACGCAGGTGGAGCTCCCCGTAGTGAGCGACACAGGCGTGGTGCGCCCCCCCGGCGTGCCCGCGGTGGCGGCGCTTCCGGCCCGCCCAGATTCCCTCCTCGAGGTGCGGGTGCGGGAGGGGAAGCGGCGGCGCGCGACGCTCCGCCTCTACCGCTCCCCCGCCGAATTCCTCCTCCCCTTCACCGTGTACCTCCCCGAGGGGGTCGAGCCACGGCTGGAGGCGGCCGAGTCCCTGGAGCTGGGGCCGCCCGAGGAGGACGGCTCCGACGCCCGCATCGCCGTTCTGGTGCTCCCGGAGGGGATCACGGCCGCCGAGGCCCGCAGCCGCGCCCTGGAGCGCATCGAGCGGATGGGGGGGTGGGCCACCCGGACCCCGGACGGCGGAGGGGGCTCCGTGGCGCACTGGCGCTACCTGGGCCCGGGCCTCGTAGGGAGCCTCTCCCTGGGGCGCCACGGCGAGCGATTCTTCTTTCTGGACGTGCGCTACCGACCGGGCCGGGACGACGGCTTCGCCCCCGACGCCGCCAGGGTCCGGGACACGTGGCGGTGGTCCGACGACGGGCGGCCCCTGGGCTGACCTTGATGCGCTCCTCGCCCGCGGGAGCGCGCTCGTCCTCACGGCCTTCGCCGCCCTGGGCGTCGTGGCCGTGGGCTGGCTGGACCGGACGAGGTGCAGGCCATCCGGGTGCTGGAGAAGCTGGGCCGCCGGGTGAAGGAGCTGGCCCGGGCCCGGGGCTGGCCCGTGGGGATCAGCGTGGGGGTGGTGACGTTCCGTGTGGCCTTCGACGCCGACGAGGCCCTGCGGCAGGCCGACCGCCGCATGTACGCGCAGAAGGAGAGGCGCTCCGGCCGGGCCGACCCTTCGTAGCGCGGCGGCCCGCCAGGCTGGCGGGCCGCCGCTCGCTCCGTTTCGCGGCTTTCCTCAGCCGCCGTACTGCTGCTTCACCTTGTCCCGGTACTCCTTGCTGGCATAGATGGCCACCTCGACGCGCCGGTTCTGCTGGCGTCCCTCGGGCGTCTCGTTGCTGGCCACGGGCTCGCTCTCGCCGAGGCCCACGATGTTGATGCGTGCGCCGTCCACGCCGTGGGCCATGAGGTAGTCCGCGGCGCTCTGGGCGCGGCGCTCCGAGAGGGTGTAGTTGTAGTCCTCGGTGCCTACGGAGTCCGTGTGGCCCGCGATGAGGAGCTCGGTGGAGGGGTCGGACGCCAGGTTCTGGGCGAGGTCCGACAGGTCGTTGCGTGACGCCGGGCGCAGCCGGTAGGAGTCGAAGTCGAAGAGGAGCCCCGAGGGGAAGGTCACCAGGATCCCTTCGCCGACCCGCTTCACGTCGGCGTCGGGAAGCTTGGTTTCCAGCTCCTTGGCCTTCTGGTCCATCTGGTGGCCGATGATCGCGCCGGCGGCGCCTCCCACCGCGGCACCGATGATGACCCCCTTGGTGGTCGAGCCGGCCGCCTTCCCGACCACGCCGCCCACGGCGGCCCCCGTGGCCGCACCGATCACGGCGCCCTTCTCTTTCCGGTTCATGCTCGCGCACCCCGTCGTGCCCGCGGCCAGGAAGGCCGCGAGTGCCAGGGCGACACCGCTTCGCTTCGCGACGCTCTGTATCATCAGGACCCCTCGGTTTCCGGTCGCTCTGGTGTGGGGAGCAGGGTGCTCCCGGGTCCCGGGAGGAGCAGGTCCCGTGCCAGCTACGCGGATGCCGCCGCCAGGGCGGCGTCCCGGAAGCGGCGCACGATGTTGCCGGCCGGCTCGATGGAGTGCACGTCCCCCACGGAGCGGCCGGCCTGCCAGTAGCCCCGGGCTTCCTCGGCGCCGGACGCGCGCCGCAGCTGCCACAGGGAGCGGAGGGCGTAGAAGCTCCGCATGAGGTGCTTGGTGCGCCGCCCACGGAGCATGCGGCGGGCCAGGGGCCCGGCCTTGAGCCCGGTGCTCCGCACCCAGGGGGTATCCAGCACGGCGACGGGCACCCCGGAGATGCGCTCCGTCCATACCACGTCGCCAGCACCCGACGCCAACAACGCCGCCTTGTAGGCGTCCGATGCCCGGCACTCGGGGGTGGCGATGAAACGGGTGCCCATCTGCACGCCGGCGTACCCCATGCGCAACGTGTCCACGAACGCTTCGGGGGTGGCCACTCCTCCCGCCCGCACCACCGGGCGGCCGAGGTCGCCCACCGCCTCCAGCAGGGCTTCGGCCTCCAGGGGGCCGGGGTGGCCGCCGGCCCGGCGGTTCACGCCGATGAAGCCGTCCACGCCGGCGTCGCGGGCCTTGAGGGCCCACTTCCGCTCGGTGACGTCGTGGTAGACCACCGCGCCGGCCCGGTGGGCCCGCTCCACCACCCAGCGGGGGTTTCCCAGGCAGGTGACGAAGAAGCGGATCCCCTCCTCGAGGGCCACCTCCACCCACCCCTCCATCCGCTTCCGGTACGCGCTGGAGGAGCCCTCGATGAGGGCGTTCATCCCCACCGGCCGGTCGGTGAGGCGGCGGATGAGGCGGAGCCCCTCCCGGAAGTCGTGGCCGTGGACGAAGGTGAGGGACACCGGCTGCACGATACCGAGCCCCCCCGCCGCCGACACCGCGGCCACGAGCTCGGGGTTGGAGCACGGGTACATGGCCCCGCACACCAGGGGTACCTCCACGCCGGCGTCCCGGGCGAGGGGGGTGTCAAGGGTCACGGCGTCGCGTGGGCTCATGGCCGCGAATCTGCCCCGCCGGGCCCGGTGGGACAACGGGCCCGGCCGGCTGCCCTCACGCCGTGGGGCGCTCGGCGGCGTTCCCGCTCGTCCCTGCCGGACCCGCGCTGTCCAGCTTCTCACGGGCCACCCGGGCCACGGCCCGGTCGCGCTCGTAGAGGTCCGGGTAGAAGCGCGTGCTCCCGTCCTGGTCGGCCCACGCCGTGAAGTACAGGATGTAGACGGGCAGGGGATGGGTCAGCGACACCCACTTGTTCTCGCCGGTGGCCAGCAGGGAGTCGAAGTCCTCGGGGCGCCGGGACGTGGCGTTCTGGAACACCCAGTGGGCCAGCGCCACCGGCTTCTCCACGCGGATGCAGCCGTGGCTGAACGCCCGCGACGTGCGGCTGAACAGGTGGTCCGCCGGCGTGTCGTGCAGGTACACGTCCATGTCGTTGGGGAAGAGGAACTTCACCTGCCCCAGCGCGTTGTGGGGGCCCGGGAGCTGGCGCACGGTGCGGTCCGGGCCGCTCCCCTGCACCTCGTAGTGGTGGCTGGCCAGGTAGGTGGGGTCCCGCTCCACCTTGGGCCAGATCTCCTTCTCCGCGATGCCCTCGGGCACGTTCCAGTAGGGGTTCACCACCACGTACTGCATGGTGTCCTGGAAGATGGGCGTCTTCTTGCCCACCTGGCCCACGATGACGTTCATGGTCAGCGCCGGCTTGCCGTGATCGATGACCGCCAGCTCCTGGCCCGCCACGTTCACCAGGACGAACCGCTCCCCCAGGTCCCGGGGCAGCCAACGCCACCGGTCCAGGTTCAGCTTGATGGCGAAGACCCGGTCCTCCACGGGCACGTTCATGGCGGCCCGGGTCTCCGGACCCACCGCGCCGTCGGGCTCGATGCCGTGGCGGCGCTGGAAGTGCTTCACCGCCTCGGCCAGATCGGCGTCGTACAGGCGAGGACGGGCGCCGGCGGCGGCCAGACGCGCCTCCACCGGATCCCGCTCGGCCTGCAGGCGGCGGCGCACCTGCGCCACGCGGGGGCCCTGGTCGCCCTCCGACAGGGGGGCTCCGCCGTCCACCCGGGGCCAGCCGCCGTCGGCCTCGATGGCCCGGTAGCGGGCGAGGGAGGCCTTGAGCCGCCCATAGAACGGCGTGGAGGGACGCAGGCTGTCCACGGCGGCCTCCAGATCGCCGTCCTCGAGGAGCCGGTTCAGGAACTGGGCGTCGGTGGGGTCCTCCCGGGGAATCCTCCAGTCGAGCCCTGCCGAGCGGGGGTCCATGACGCCCCTGCGCATGTCGCTGGAGTAGCGCAGGAAGGCCTCGGTGAGGAGGACATCCAGGTTGCCCAGCAGGTCGCCGACGGGGAGGTCCTGCTTCACCTCCCGTTTCACCCGCTCCACCAGCTCGCTGAAGTGGCGGTGGTAGGCGGCCTGATCCAGCCCGTCGGCGCCCGAGTCGTCGAGGAGGGCCACCAGACGCTTCCCCCGGGGGAGGAAGCCGTGGGCATCGGTCCATGCCGCGTGCCAGTCCCGCTCCCGGTAGAAGGCCACCACCTCGCTGTCCAACCGCACGGTGTCCCCCGACGCCAGGGCCAGCACGGGCTGGTCGCCGTGCCCCAGGAGCGCCCGGATGCGGGTGTCCGGCTGGTGTGCCCCGGGGGCGGGCTGGGGCGGGTGACTGCCGCACGCGGCGGCGGCCAGCGCCAGGGCCACGCCCATCGGGGCGGCGAGACGGCGTGCCGGGGGCATGTGGGGCATGAATGGGCGGCTCCTCTGGAGGGGCGGTGGAGGGCCCGTCGAGGCCCCGTATGCCCCCCATGGAATGCAATCCCCGTTCCACGGGAGCGGATCCTCCATAAGTGCAATAATGGCAACGAAATAGCGCGATATGCGCGGTGGTGGACGGCCTGCCCTCCTCCCCCCGGCGCGCCCCCTCTCGCGCCCCCGGCGGGGAACCCCAGGGGAGGGGCAGGGGTGCTGAAACGGCTGCCGGGGCAGGGCTGCGCCTGCGGCCCCCCGCGAATCCGTCCGGAGACAGGCGTGCACCCCGTCGAGACCCTTCCCCCGCCGCCCACCGTGGCGGCGTTCCGGCCCCGGCCCGCCGACGTGCGGGCGCTCCTGGGGCTGGCGCTGCCGGTGGTGGTGGTGCAGGTGGGAATGATGCTCATGGGGGTGGTCGACACCGTCATGGTAGGCCACGTGGGTCCGGTCGCGCTGGCCTCGGTGGCCCTGGGCAACCTGTACTTCTTCGGCGGGACCCTCTTCGCCCTGGGGGTGCTCCTGGCCCTGGACCCCCTGGTTTCCCAGGCGATGGGGGCCGGCGAGCCCGCGGCGCTGGCCCGGAGCGTTCAGCGGGGAATCGTGCTGGCGCTGGGGCTGTCGCTGGTGACCATGCTGGCGCTGGTTCCCGCGGGGCCCGTCTTCCGCCTCCTTCGCCAACCCCTGGAGGTGATCCCCGTGGCCGCCCGCTACGTGGCCGCCACGGTGGCGGGCGTGCCCCCGTTCCTGGTGTTCGTGGTGTTCCGCCAGACGCTCCAGGCCATGGGGCGTGTGCGCCCCATCCTGGTGACGGTGGTGGCCGCCAACGTGGCCAACGCCGGGCTCAACTGGGTGCTCATCTACGGCCACCTGGGGGCCCCGGCCCTGGGCCCGGTGGGCTCCGGATGGGCCTCCACGGCGTCCCGATGGCTCATGGCGCTGGCGCTGCTGGCCGTGGCCTGGCCCCTCCTGGGGGAGTACCTGGTGCCGCTGCGCCCCGCGGCCTTCAAGGTGGCGCCCCTCGGGCGCATGGTGCGGGTGGGCGCGCCCATCGGGGTCCAGATGGGCCTCGAGTTCGGGGCGTTCGCCGCAATCGCGGTCCTCATGGGGTGGCTGGGCACCGTCGCCATGGCCGGGCACACGGTGGCCATCAACCTGGCGTCCCTGACGTTCATGGTGCCCCTGGGGGTCTCCCAGGCGGCCGCGGTGCACGTGGGGCGGGCGGTGGGGGCCGAAGACCCCCCGGGGGCGCGGCGCTCCGCCGGGGCCGCGCTCCTGGTGGGGGGGGGGTTCATGGTGCTCACGGCCCTGACGTTCCTCACGGTGCCGCGCCCCCTGGCGCGCCTCTACTCGGGCGACCCGGCGGTGGTGGAGCTGGCTGCCGCGCTCCTCCCCCTGGCGGGGCTCTTCCAGGTGTTCGACGGCCTGCAGGTGGTGTCCGCCGGGGTGCTCCGGGGCGTAGGCGACACCCGGGCCCCCATGGTGGTGAACGTGCTCGGATTCTGGCTGGTGGGCATGCCGGTGAGCATGGTGCTGGGCTTCCGCCTGGGCGGCGGCCCGGTGGGGCTCTGGTGGGGGCTCGTGGCAGGGCTGGCGGCGGTGGCCACGTTCCTGGTGCTGCGGGTGCGCCAGCGCATGGGAGGGGCCCTGCGGCGGCTGGTCCTGGACGAGGGCTGAGCCGCGCCTTGCCCCCTCCCGGGCCCCTGTCCACCTTCCGGACCGATCCCGACACGACCGACTCCGCCGCCCCCGCTCCCGACGCCCATGCCCTTCCGCTTCACCGAGACGGAACTTCCCGGTCTCCTGCTGGTCGAGGAGAGCCGCCACGCCGACGAGCGGGGGTTCTTCTCCGAGACCTACCGGCGCTCGGCCTTCCGGGAGGCCGGCGTGGACGCCGAATTCGTCCAGGACAACCACGCCCGCTCCCGTCGCGGCGTCCTGCGGGGGCTCCACTACCAGCTTCCGCCCCGGGCCCAGGGGAAGCTGGTGCGCGTGGTCCGGGGCGAGGTCTTCGACGTGGCGGTGGACCTGCGCCGGGGCTCCCCCACCCGGGGACGCTGGGCCGGCGTGCGCCTGGACGGCGAGGCCGGCCGCATGCTCTGGATCCCCCCGGGCTTCGCCCACGGCTACGCGGTGCTGAGCGAGGAGGCGGACCTTCTCTACAAGGTCACCGAGGAGTACGCCCCGGAGCTGGAGCGGGGGGTTCGCTGGGACGACCCCGAGGTCGGGGTGGCCTGGCCCCTGGAGGCGCCCCTCCTGTCCGGGAAGGACCTGGCGCTGCCGCCCCTGGCGGCGGCGGACAACCCCTTCGCCTTCGAGGCCCCGTGACGCCGGCTTCCTCGAGCGGGCCGCCCCCGCCGCCCTCGCCCCAAGGGTCGGAGGACACCCCTTGGGTGGAGACCCCCGCGGGGGGCCTGTTCTTCCTGAACGCGGTGCTGGTGGCCCCCATCGGGGTGGTCCTGTTCCCACTGTTGCTGGGGTGGCTGCTGCGGGGGATCGGGGTGGTGCAGGGCGTCTCACCCCTCCTGGACCCGGTGCCCGCCGTGGCGGCGTACTGGGGCCCGTGGATCGGATGGTTGGCCGCCGTGCCCCTGGCCCTCACAATCAAGAACCTCACCATGGTCGACCGCCCAGGGCCCCGGGCCTGGCTGGTGGTCTTCCTGCTGGCCCACGTGGGCGTGCTGTGCTGGACCGCCGTCCAGTGGTTCACGTGAGCCCGTGCCGGGCCGGCGCGTGAGGGAGCACCGACTGCGGGTGGTGCGCTCGGCCCGCTGGTACGACCTGGGAGAGCCCTCCGCCGCCATCCGGGAGGTGTGGGTGGCGCTCCACGGCTACCGCCAGCTCGCCGGCCGCTTCCTCCCGCGCTTCGAGGCCCTGGACGACGGCACCCGCTGGATCGTCGCACCCGAGGCGCTGAGCCGCTTCTACGTGGAGGAGACCGTGGGCCGCCACGGCCCCGGGTCCCGGGTGGGCGCCACGTGGATGACCCGGGAAGACCGTCTGGCCGAGATCGACGACTACGTGGCCTACCTCGACCGCCTGGCGGAGGTGCTCTTCGCCGAAGTGGACCGGGCGGCGGTGCGGCTCGTCGTGCTGGGGTTCTCCCAGGGGGTGGCCACGGCCGCCCGGTGGGCGGTGCAGGGGGCGTGGCCCGCCGACACCCTGGTAGCGTGGGGCGACGCCCTTCCCCCCGACCTGGAGCCCGCGGCGGCCCGGGCCCGCCTGGGGGAGCAGGCGGTGGTGGTGGTGCGGGGCGAGGCCGACCGCTCCCACTCCCCGAAGGCGGCGGAGGGCGACGTGGCGCGTTTGGAGGGGTGGGGGGCTCGGCCCCGGGCCGTGCTCCACCCCGGAGGGCACCGGGTCGAGGAAGCCGCCCTCGTCGAGGTCGCCCGGGGAATCCGGGGGACGGCGCCCCCGCCCTCCCGGCAGGGCCTGGCGTGAAGAAGGGGGGAGGCGGACGTCCGCCTCCCCCCTCGTGCCGCGTCAGGAGCGCCGGGTCAGGGGTGTGCGACCCCGGCCGTCTCCGTGCTGGGCAGCACGACCCGGTCGATGACGTGGATGACCCCGTTCGAAGCCTGCACGTCCGCCGCCACCACCGTGGCAGCGTCCACCATCACCTTCCCGTCCACCACCCGCACGTCCAGCCGCTGTCCCTGCACCGTCACGGGGTGGGCCGAGCCGGCGGCCAGGACGTCGGCAGCGCTGATGCGCCCCGCCACCACGTGATACTTGAGGATCTCCGCGAGCTGTGCCGGATCGGCCAGGAGCGCCTCCAGCGTGCCCTCGGGCAGCTCGGCGAACGCGGCATCGGTGGGCGCGAAGACGGTGAAGGGCCCCTCCCCCTTCAGGGTGGCGGCGAGCCCGGCGGCCTGCACGGCGGCCACGAGGGTCTTGAAGGTCCCGGCCTGGGTGGCGACTTCGACGATGTCGTTCATGGTCTTCTCCTTCATGGGGGTGCTCTGGGCCGACACGGTGGCCGGCAGGGATGCGGCGAGGGCCACCAGGACGGTGGCGAGTGGAGCCGATTTCATGACGTCTCCTCGGTATCAGGGGTCCACATGGCTGTCCATGTGGCGTCCAGGACAACATCGGTGTCCAGGAGGGTAGGGCATGGCGCCATGGGTGTCAAGGCTATGTCCAGGACAACAGCTTGACGTGCGAGGCTCTGCCGCCTAGGATCCCTCTGTGGGCGGGGGCGGGTCCGGCCCAGGACGCGGAGGAGGAGAAGGCATGGGGAAGCAGGAAGAGGCGATCCACCCCATCGGCGTGGCCGCCGAGCGGGCGGGGCTGTCGCCCGACGTCATCCGGGCGTGGGAACGCCGCCACGGCGTGGTGGAGCCCCAGCGCGACGAGGCGGGGCGGCGCGTCTACACGGCCGGGGACATCGACCGTCTGCGGCTGCTGGCCCACGCCACGGCGGGGGGGCGCTCCATCGGGCAGGTGGTGGACCTGCCTCCGGCGGAGCTCGAGGAGCTCGTCCGCCAGGACGAGGCCGCGCGCCGCGCCGCCTCCGCCCCCCGGGAGATCCCGGAGAGCCTCGCCGACGTGGTGGACAGCGCCCTCCAGCGGGTGATGGCCCTGGACGCGGCGGGCCTCGAAGCGCTGCTGGCACGGGCGGCCTCCGTCCACGGCCTGCCCCTGCTCCTCAGGGGCGCTCTGGCGCCCCTCTTCGGGGCCATCGGCGAGCGCTGGCACGAGGGGGGCCTCTCCCCCTCCCAGGAGCACCTGGCCAGCGCCACGGTGCGGAGTCTCCTCTCCCGCCTCCTGGGCGGCCTGAGCGTGGCCGCCGACGCCCCCGGCCTGGTGGTGGCCACCCCCCCGGGTGAGCGGCACGAGATCGGCGTCCTCATGGCCATGGCCGAGGCCACCGTGGAGGGGTGGCGGGTGACGTACCTGGGGACCGACCTCCCGGCGGCGGACATCGCCGGCGCCGTCCGGGACACCCGGGCCCGGGCCGTGGCCCTGGGCGCCGTCTACGCGCCGGACCCGGACGCCCTGCGCCGTGACGTGGAGGCCCTCCGGCTCGCCCTCCCGGGCGACGTGCCGGTCCTCCTGGGGGGCGCCGCCGCGCCGCCGTTCGCCGACGAGGCCGAGGGCGTGGTGGTCCTGGAGACGCTGGACGACCTGGCCCCGGTGCTGCGCTCGCTGGTGCGGCGGTGAGCGACGGCCGGCGGGTTCTGCTCACCGGGGCGACGGGCTACGTGGGAGGGCGTCTCCTTCCCCGCCTCGTGGACGCGGGCTTCCGCGTGCGCTGCCTGGCGCGGCGCCCCGGGGACGCTGGCCTCCCGGGTACCGGAAGGCGTGGAGGTGGTGCAAGGAGACGTCCGGGACGGGGCCTCCCTGGCCCCGGCGCTGGCCGGGGTGGAGGTGGCCTACTACCTGGTCCACTCCATGGGCTCCACGGGCGACTTCCAGGAGCACGACCGCAGGGCGGCCCGGGCGTTCGCGGCCGCGGCCCGGGCCGCCGGGGTGGGAAGGATCGTGTACCTGGGGGGGCTGGGCGACTCGACGGAGCTTTCCCCGCACCTGGCGAGCCGCCAGGAGGTGGGGCGCATCCTGCGGACGGAGGGGCCCCCCACGATCGAGCTGCAGGCGTCCGTCGTCCTGGGCTCGGGAAGCCTCTCGTTCGAGATGATCCGGGCCCTCGTGGAGCGGCTCCCCGTGATGATCACGCCCCGCTGGGCGGACCGCCTGGCCCAACCCATCGCCGTGGAGGACGTCCTGGCCTACCTCCTGGCCGCCGCCACGGTCCCCCTGGAGGGGCCCGAGGTCGTGCAGATCGGCGGGCCCGAGCGGGTCTCGTACCGGGGCCTGATGGCCGAATACGCCCGGCAGCGGGGGCTCCGCCGGCTCGTCCTGCCGGTTCCGGTCCTCACTCCCCGCCTCTCGTCCCTCTGGCTGGGGCTCGTGACGCCCCTGTACGCCCGGGTGGGGCGGAAGCTCGTGGACAGCCTGCGCCACGACACGGTGGTGGACTCGCCCCGGGCCCGGGAGCGCTTCCCCGAGGTGGAGCCCCTGGGCGTCGCGGCCGCCGTGGCACGCTCCCTCTCCCAGGAAGACCGGGCGTTCGCCGAGACGCGCTGGTCCGACGCCCGCTCGGCCGCGGGTGACCCGGCCCCCTTCGGCGGAGAGCGCCTAGGCTCCAGGCTGGTGGACTCCCGGGAGGTGACGGTTCCCCGGAGTCCCGCCGCGGCGTTCGCCCCGGTGCGGCGCATCGGGGGCTCGACCGGGTGGTACTTCGGCAACGCCCTCTGGCGTCTCCGGGGCTTCCTCGACCTGCTCGTGGGTGGCCCCGGGCTGCGGCGCGGGCGCCGGGACCCCGAGACCCCGCGCCCCGGCGACGCGGTGGACTTCTGGCGGGTGGAGGCCTACGAGGCAGGGCATCTCCTCCGCCTGCGGGCGGAGATGCGTCTTCCGGGGAGGGCGTGGCTCCAGTTCGAGGTGGTGGGGAGAGGCGCCGACGTCTCGACCATTCGCCAGACGGCGCTGTTCGACCCGGCGGGGGTGCTGGGGCTCCTCTACTGGTACGCCCTGTGGCCGCTCCACTCCCTGGTGTTCGGGCGCATGCTGGCCGGCATCGCCGCCGCGGCCGGGGGCGAGGGCCGCCCTCCTCCTAGAACTCCCCGACGAAGCCGATCTCGGGCGTGAGCTCGTAGCCCAGCTCCCGCCGCACCGTCCCCTGGGCCAGCTCGATCAGCTCCCGCACGTCGGCGGCCCGGGCGCCGCCCAGGTTCACGATGATGTTGGCGTGGCGCTGGAAGATCATGGCCCGGCCGCTCTCGTGGACGTGGCCCTTGAGGCCGCACTCGTCGATGAGGCGGCCGGCGCCCACGCCCTCGATCTTCTGGAAGATCGAGCCAGCGCACGGGTAGAGCCACAGGTCGGGGTGGCGCTCGTCCCGCCACTGGAGGTTCTCCCTCATGACGCGGCGGAGCTCCTCCTCCGGCGTGGGCTCCAGGCGGAAGTCGGCGCTGAGGACCACGTCGGCCCGGTGGTGGAGCACCGACTCGTCGTAGCCGAAGCGGAAGTAGTCCACCCCCACCCGCCGCCGCTCCCCCTCCTCGGTGAGGATCTCGGCCCCTTCCAGCACCTCCTCGATGAAGCACGTGCGCGCCCGTTCGGGTCCGGGGGAGAGGAAGTGGAGGTTCTGCCACAGGGCGCCCCCCACCGTGCTGGGGATGCCCACGTAGTGGTGGAGCCCGCCCAGCCCCCGGGCCACGGTGGCCTCGATGAGGTCGTGGTACGTATCGACACCGGCGCCGGCCCGCACCGTGACGTCGTCCAGGAAGTCGATCCCCCCCACCTCGGAGCGCACCACGAGCCCCCGGAAGCCGCCGTCGCCCACCAGGACGTTGGCGCCCTTCCCGAGGAGCACCCAGGGCACCCCGGTCTCCCGGGCGGCCAGCACGGCCCGGGCGAGCTCGTCGGGCGTGCGGGCCCGGTAGAGGAGGTCGGCGGGACCGCCGATGCGGAAGGTGGTCATGGGGCCCAGGGGCACGTCCCGCTCCAGGCGGTCCGGGCCCAGGCTCCGCGCGAGGGCGTCCACGGGCAGGTCGGTCTTCGGCATGCGCGCTCCTTCGGGGTTTTCGTCAGGCGAAGATAGGCGGTGGCCGGCAGGGACGCTTGCGCCGTCGCAGGCGGTGGGGGAGACTGCGTGGCGGTCCGGCCCGGGTGCGCCCCCGCGGCCGGAGCGGACCCCACGTTCCCGGATGCCAGCCCATGACCAGCCTGTCCTTCGCCCCGCGCCTGGCCCTGCGCCTGGCCCTGCTCCCCCTCGCCGTCCTGCCCGGGAGCCTCCAGGCCCAGGCGGCTCCGGTCCGCTACGACATCGCGTTCCCCGACGCGGCCCACCACCAGGCCGACGTCACCGTCCACTTCAGCGAGCTGAACCCCGGTGCCCTCCAGCTCCGCATGAGCCGCACCTCGCCGGGGCGCTACGCCCTCCACGAATTCGCCAAGAACGTCTACGATTTCCATGCCGTGGGCGCGGACGGCCGGGCCGTGGAGGTCGAGCGGCCCAACCCCCACGAGTGGGACGTGAAGGACCACGGGGGCGAGGTCACGGTGACGTACACGGTGTTCGGCGACCGGGCCGACGGCACCTACCTGGGGGTCGACCGGACCCACGCCCACCTGAACATCCCGGCCACCTTCATGTGGGCCCGGGGGCTCCGGGACCGCCCCGTGCAGGTGACCTTCCATGTGCCCCAGGGGAGCGGCTGGAAGGTGGCAACCCAGCTCGTCCCCACCGATGACCCCGCCACGTTCACCGCCCCGGACCTGGACTACTTCATCGACAGCCCCACCGAGCTGTCGGACTACGACCTGCGCCAGTGGACCGTCCAGGGCCCGGACGGTCCGGAGACGATGCGCCTCACCGTGCACCACCAGGGGACGTCCGCCGACATGGACCGCTTCACCGAGGGCGTGAAGAAGATCGTCGACGAGGAGCGGGCGGTGTGGGGCACGTTCCCGGCCTACGACCACGGCACCTACACCTTCCTCGCCTGCTACCTGCCCTGGGTGGACGGCGACGGGATGGAGCACAGGAACTCCACCAGCCTCACCGAGCCCGTGTCCCTGGCCGAGGCCATGCTGGGGCTGTGGGGGACGGTGGCCCACGAGTACTTCCACTCGTGGAACATGGAGCGCATCCGCTCGGCCGAGCTGGAGCCCTTCGACCTGGAGAGCGCCGACATGAGCCGGGAGCTCTGGTTCGGCGAGGGCTTCACCAGCTACTACCAGGACCTGGTCCTGGCCCGGGCGGGGCTCATCGACGTGGCGGGCTACGCCCGGCGGCTGGGCGGCGTCGTGGACCGGGTGGTGAACGCCCCCGGGCGGCACCACTTCGACCCCATCGAGATGAGCATGCAGGCGCCGTTCGTCGACGCCGCGGTGAGCATCGACCCGACGAACCGCGTCAACACGTACCTCTCCTACTACACGTGGGGTGAGGCCCTGGGGGCGGGCCTCGACCTGACGCTGCGGGAGCGCTTCCCGGGCGTCACCCTCGACGACTTCATGCGGGCCATGTGGGCGGAGCACGGGAGTCCCGAGATCCCCTACACGGTGGAGGACCTCCAGGCGACCCTGGCCGAAGTGACGGGCGACGCCGCCTTCGCCGCCGACTTCTTCGACCGCTTCGTCCGTGGCGGAGACGTCCCCGACTACGCGACCCTGCTGGCGGGAGCCGGTCTCGTCCTCCGCCCCGCGAACCCGGTGCGGCCCATGCTGGCCCGCACCCGCCTGGTGGCGTCGTCCCAGGGGCTGGTGGTGGCCCTCCCCACGGTGGAGGGCACGCCCCTCCACGACGTGGGGGTAGGCCGGGAGGACGTGATCCTCACCGTGGATGGCGCCGCCGTCGCCACCCCCCAGGCGCTGGAGGGGGCCCTCCAGGGGAAGCGCCCCGGCGACAGGGTCCACCTGACGTGGCGCTCCCGGGGCAGCACGCTGGAGGGCGACGCCGTGCTGGTCCAGGACCCCACCCTGGAGGTGGTTCCCGTCGAGGCCACCGGGGCCCGCCCCTCCGCTGCGGCCCAGGCGCTCCGGAACGCCTGGCTGGGCGACAAGCGCTGAGCCAGGGGGCGGGGCGGCCCCCGGGCCGTCAGCGGCCCGGGCCGGCGGCCACCCGCATGTACAGACCGTCGAACACCACGCTCCACGTGGCGCCGCCGTCCCTGGACGCCTCCCACAGTTGGCGCACGCGGTCCGGGTCCCCGCCGACCCGGGACCAGGTGATGCGGTTCACGACGGTGCCGCCGTCCCTTCCGGGCTGCTCGCCCCGGAGGACCATCTTCCCGTCGGCGTAGCGGCCGTCCAGGAGGAGGAGCCCCCCGCCGTTGTCCACCCACGTCTGGTGCCACACGCCCCGGCGGGCGTCGAACACGTTGAAGCTCTCGCCCCGGGAGCCGCCGGCGCCCTCCCAGTGCTCGTGGACCACGCAGCCGCCCATCTCGGAGGTGACGTCGTTGTGGCCGGCCGTGCTGCCGTCGGGCGCCCGGACATCCCAGGAGCCGAGCCAGAAGTCGAAGCTCCGGTGGTCGGAGGAGGTGCAGGGCTTCTCCTGCCCCCACACGGATGCGGGG
Source organism: uncultured Gemmatimonadales bacterium (assembly GCA_963720485.1). Lineage (GTDB taxonomy): Bacteria > Gemmatimonadota > Gemmatimonadetes > Longimicrobiales > Gaopeijiaceae > MFD05684-c1. The sequence goes on along the minus strand of OY970395.1, from coordinate 1,925,484 downwards.
AGGAGCAGGAGGAGGGCGAAGACGGCCAGCGGCGGGCGCGTGGGCATGGCGGGCTCCTGGGTGGCGGTCGCTCCGGGGGCGCCTCCCCCGGCCGCTCCCAACCTACGCGCCCCCTCCCGGGCGCTTTCAGGCGGGGGCCGCCGGCGAGCAGGGTGCGCCCGCGGTGAATCCCCGGAAGGTCCACGCCCGTAGGGGAGGAGGCTTCGACAGGTGTCCGGAAGCGGGACGGGCGGTCCCGCCACCGCACGCGGGAGGGTTCCGCGGCGCGAACCGGAAAATTCCATAAGCACAAGCATCACAATTGGTTACAGTGCCGGCGGCCCCTGGCACGGAGCTTTCCTGAAGGAAAGGTGGCGCTGGGCGCTCCGGCTTCGGTCCGGCGCGCCGGCGGCCACCCCACGAAACGACGCGATCCAGGAGACATCCACGGTGCAGGCTCGTACGACGAACCGAATCACGCGGCTGCTTGCCCTGGGGGCGCCCCTGGCGCTCCTGGCGCTGGGGGGGGTTGGGCTGCGGGCCCAGGAGACGCCCCAGGAGGCGCCCCGGACCCTCACGCTCCAGGAGGCCATCGACCTGGCCGACCAGAACAACCCCGACTTCCTGAGCACCAAGAACGACCGGACGGTGGCCGACTGGCGGGTGCGGGAGGCGTACGGCGCCTTCCTTCCGTCGGTCAGCACCATGGGGGAGCTCTCCTACACCGCCGCCGGCGTGCAGCGCTTCGGCACCTTCACCGGCGGCGACATCGGCGCCGGCACCACCGACTACTACATCTCCGACTACGGCCTCTCGCTGAACTACTCCCTCAGCGGGAGCACGGTGTTCGGGGCCAGGAGCGCCCGGGCCGACCAGAAGGCCACGGACGCCCGGGTGGACGCCACCGCCTTCGACCTGGGCCAGCGGGTGGCCCTCCAGTACATGACGGCGCTGCGGGCCCGGGACGCGGTGGAGGTGGCCCAGCGCCAGCTCGACCGCGCCAAGCAGAACTACGCCATGGCCAACGGCCGCTACCAGGCGGGCGCCGTTCCCGCCACCGAGGCCAAGCAGGCCGAGGTGCAGAGGGGCAGGGCGGAGGCCGAGCTCCTGCGCCAGCAGGCGGCGCTCCGCGCCGAGAAGCTCCGCCTCTTCGAGCTCCTGGGCGTGGAAGAGGACGGCGACGTGCGCCTCACCAGTGAGTTTCCCGTGTTCGAGCCCACCTGGGCCCGGAATCAGCTCCTGGACGAGGCGCTTTCGGACCACCCGACCATGAAGGCGTACCGGGCGCAGGAGAGCGCCCGGGTGGCCGACGTGCGCCAGGCCACCAGCGCCTACTTCCCCACGGTGACGGCCTACGCCCAGTGGTCGGGCTTCGCCCGCCAGATCGGCAACCAGTCCTACCTGCTGGGGCAGGCCCGCTCGGGCGTGCAGTCGTCCAGGGACAACTGCGTGTTCATGAACGCCATCGCCAGCGCGCTCCCCCAGGCGGTGCCGGGGTACGAGCAGCAGGACTGCAGCGGCTACGTGTTGACGGCGGCCCAGGAGAAGGCGCTCATCGACGGGAACAACGTCTTCCCCTTCGACTTCACCAAGCAGCCGCTGTCGCTGGGGCTCAGGGTGTCGCTGCCCCTCTTCAACGGATTCACGCGCCAGCGGCAGTACGAGGAGGCCGAGGCGGCCGCCGACGACGCCCGCCAGAGCCGACGCGCCGAGGAGCTCCGCCTCAGGACCGCGGTCAACCAGGCGTACGACCAGCTCCAGACCGCCTACCACCTCGTCGAGATCGAGGAGCGCAACGTCCAGGTGGCCACCGAGCAGCTCACGCTGGCCCAGCAGCGGTACCGCCTGGGTGCCTCGAACTTCCTCGAGCTGCTGGACGCCGAGACGTCGATGCAGCAGGCCGAGAACGACCACCTGGACGCCGTCTACAGCTTCCACCAGAACCTGGTGGCGCTGGAGGCGGCCGTGGGCGTGCGGCTTCGCCCGGTTCCCGCCGATGGCGGCGGCGACTGACGTGCCCGGAACCCTGCCCGACCCGACGACGAATACGACCCCGACGAGGTGAGTGTGGACATACCCCGCGATCCCAAGCCGAAGAAGCGCAAGCGCATCATCATCGGCACCATCACGGTCCTCGCCCTGGCCGGCGTGACGGTGGCCGTCCGGCAGCTCCCGTCAGCGGCGCCCACGGTGCCCCGTGAGACGGTGTGGATGGACACCGTCGAGCAGGGCACGCTGGTGCGGCAGGTGCGCGGGCCCGGCACCCTGGTGCCCGAGCAGATGCGCTGGATCACCGCCGTCACCGCCGGGCGCATCGAGCAGATCCTGCTGCTGCCGGGCTCCGAGGTGAAGAAGGGCGACGTGATCATGCGCATGAGCAATCCCGACGTGGACATGCAGCTCCTCACGGCCCAGCAGCAGCTCTCGGCGGCCCAGGCGGCCCTGGCCCAGCTCAAGGCCACCCTGCAGACCCAGATCCTCCAGCAGGAGGGGACGGTCGCCACGGTCCGCACCCAGTACCTGGACGCCAAGCGGAACTACGAGACCAACCAGCGCCTCTTCGACACCAACCCCGACCTGGTGGCCAAGGCCGAGCTGGAGCGCACCCGGGAGCAGGCCGACGAGCTCGAGAAGCGCGTCGACCTGGAGCAGCGGCGCCTGGACGTGTTCAAGAGCTCGGTGGACGAGCAGACCGAGGCCCAGGCCGAGCAGGTGAAGCGGCTGGAGGAGATGGTGTCCTTCAACCGCGATCGGCTGTCCTCCATGGAGGTGCGGGCCGGCGTGGCCGGCGTGCTGGCGCCCCTGGACATCCCCCTCCAGGAGGGGCAGTGGGTGCAGTCGGGGCAGCAGCTCGCCCGGGTGGTGGTGCCCGGACGCCTCAAGGCGGAGGTGCGCATCCCCCAGACCCAGGCCCAGGACATCGTGGTGGGGCAGCAGGCCCTCATCGACACCAGGAGCGACACCATCATGGGCCGGGTGACGCGCATCGACCCGGCGGTGCGGAACGGCACCGTCACCATCGACGTGACGCTGCCGCCCGACCTGCCCCCCAGCGCCCGCCCCGACCTGAGCATCGACGGCAACGTCATCATCGAGCGTCTGGACAACGTGGTGTACATGGGGCGTCCCACCTTCGGACAGGCGAACTCCAGGGTGAGCCTCTTCAAGGTGGCCCCCGACGGCGTCTACGCCGACCGGGTGCAGGTGCAGCTCGGCGCCAGCTCGGTGAACGAGATCGAGGTGAAGGACGGGGTTCAGCCCGGCGACATCGTGATCCTGTCCGACATGTCCCAGTGGGACGGCTTCGACCGCGTGAAGCTGCGCTGAGGATCTCAACCTGAAACCGGCGCGAGACCCCCGCCGTAGGGAGCCTCGGCCAACCGGGGGCGGTCCCCCGCCGCCGCCGACACTCGAACGGGAGCCACGACATGGAGACGAGTCAGCCGCTGCTGCAGCTGGACGGGCTGAGCAAGGTGTTCTACACGGAGGAGGTGGAGACGCACGCGCTGTCGGGGATCACGCTGGACGTGCAGAGCGGGGAGTTCGTGTCGATCGCGGGCCCGTCGGGGTGCGGGAAGACGACGCTGCTGTCGATCCTGGGGCTTCTGGACTCGCCGACGTCGGGGAAGTACCTGCTGGAGGGTGAGCCGGTGGAGAGCCTGACGGCGGGACAGCGGGCGAAGATCAGGAACCAGGCGATCGGGTTCATCTTCCAGGCGTTCAACCTGATCGGGGACCTGACGGTGTACGAGAACGTGGAGCTACCGCTGACGTACCGGGGGATGGGGGGGAGCGAGCGGAAGGAGCGTGTGCAGGCGGCGCTGGAGCGGGTGGGGATGGCGCACCGGACGGGGCACTATCCGAGCCAGCTCAGCGGCGGCCAGCAGCAGCGCGTGGCGGTGGCGCGTGCGATCGTGGGGCGGCCGCTGATCCTGCTGGCGGACGAGCCGACGGGGAACCTGGATTCGAAGAACGGCAACGCGGTGATGGAGCTGCTGCACGAGCTGCACGCGGAGGGAGCGACGATCTGCATGGTGACCCACGACCCGCGCTACGCCCACGTGGCGGAGCGGCAGATCCACCTCTTCGACGGCCAGGTGGTGAGCGAGGACGACGTCAAGCGGGCCCACGAGCTGGAAGAGGCCGGTTTCGACATGGAGTAGGGGCACGGGCGGGGCGGGGTGGGGTCGAGAGGGCCCGGCGGAGCGATCCGCCGGGCCCTCGTGCGTATGCCCTCGCTCCCGTGGCTCCGCTCACGTGTCCCGGAGAAGGTGGGCCGGACGCCGCGTGTCCGAATCCACCAGGCCGTCCACCATGTGCACGACCCGGCCACACCGCTGGGCCACCTCGGCATCGTGGGTGACGATGAAGAACGCCGTGCCCCGCTCCTCGTTGAAGCGCCGCATGAGGTCCAGCACCTGGGTCCCGGCCTGGGTGTCCAGGTTGCCCGTGGGCTCGTCGGCGAGAACCAGGGGCGGCCCCATGACCAGGGCGCGGGCGACGGCCACGCGCTGCTGCTGGCCGCCGGAGAGGTCGGTGGCCCTGTAGCCGGCCCGGTCGGCCAGCCCCACCTGCTCCAGCAAGTCCAGCGCCCGCTCCCGCATCCAGGGGTAGGGGCGGCCGTGCTGGGAGAGGAGGGGAAGCATCACGTTCTCCAGAGCCGAGAAGGCCGGGAGGAGGTGGTGGAACTGGAAGATGAAGCCCAGGGCCCGGCCCCGGAGCGCGGTGCGCTGGGCATCGTCCAGGGGGCCGGTGTCGCGTCCCTGGATGAGGACGCGCCCGCCCGTGGGCCGGTCGAGGAGGCCCACGAGGTTGAGCAGCGTGGTCTTGCCCGAGCCCGACGGCCCTGTGAGGGCGCAGAACTCGCCCACGTCCAGGGAGAGGTCGATGCCCTTGAGCACCCGGGTGACCACCCGCTCCCCGTAGGTCTTGGTCAGCGCCTCGGTGCGCAGGATGGGGTCAGCCATTGCGGATCGCCGTGGCCGGGTCCATGCGTGCCGCGTTGCGGGCGGGAATGATGGCGGAGAGGACGCCCACCCCCAGGGCCACGCCCACGGAGCGGGCGTAGAGGAGGAGCGTGAGGGCCACGGGGAAGGTCGCGGAGCCGTCGGGGTTCCTGGCCAGGGACGCGAAGAAGAGGGCCAGGAGCGTTCCCAGGGCGATGCCCACCAGGGAGCCGGCGGTGCCCAGGATGGCACCCTGGAGCAGGAAGATGCGGGTGACGGACGAGGCCCCGGTGCCGGTGGCGCGCAGGATCCCGATCTCCTTGGCCTTCTGCACCACCGAGACCGCCAGCACCGACGCGATGCCCAGCGCCACCGCCAGGATCACGAAGACCTGGATCATGGCGCTGGAGGCGCTCTGGGAGCGGAGGCCGGTCATGAGGTCGCGGTTCTGGGCCATCCATGAATCGGCGACCAGCCCGGTACGGTCACGGATGCGGGCGGCCAGGGCGTCGGCGGCGAAGACGTCGTCGCCCAGGATCTCCAGGGTGCTCACCCCCCCGTCCAGGTCGAAGAGGGTCTGGGCGCTCCGGAGGGAGAGAAAGACCAGGCCTTCGTTGAGCGCCCGGCTGCGGTAGTCGAAGATCCCGGCCACGGTGTAGACGCCGCCCCGGTCGCCGGGGCCCTGGATGCGGATGCGCCCGCCCACCCCGATGCCCAGGTTCCGGGCCAGCTCCGTGCCCACCAGGGCGTTGAAGCCGTCCAGGTTGAAGCTCCCCGCTACCAGGCGGCTCTCCACGTCGACGATGCGTCCGTACGTGTCCGGCTCGATGCCCCGGATGCTCACGGACTGGGTGCCGGGGCCGCGGGTGGCCAGGGCGGGGCCGGTGACCGTGGGAGCCACGGCCACGACCCCGGGGGTCCGGCGCAGCAGCGCCTCCACCTGGCTCCACGCCACGATGGAGCGGACGCGCTGGGGCGGCCTCTGGGTGTCCAGCGCCCGGAGGACGTCGTCGCCCGGAGCGCTGTCGGGGCGGGGCAGGACCCGAGGCATCTCCTCGGGCGGGCGCACCACCACCCAGGCCTGGCTTCCCAGCGTGCGGTCGATGATGCTCTTCTGGAGGCCGGTGATGAGGGCGGACAGGAAGATCATGACCCCCACGCCGACGCCGATCCCGGTGAGGATCAGCCAGGTCTGTAGCCGTCCTTCCCTGAGGTAGCGGAGCGCGACGAAGAGCTCGAAGGGCAACGCTCAGCTCCCCGCCGCGGCCCGGACGCGGGCGCCCAGGTCCGGCGAGCCCGCGGCGGGCACCACCGCCTCGTCGGGGTGGAGCCCTCCCCGGATCTCCACCCAGCGGTCGGCCCGCAGGCCCACGTCCACGGGGCGGCGGGCCAGGCGTCCGTCCTCCACCACGGCCACCCACGGCTCGGGCGTGCCCAGGCCCCGGACCGCGTCCTCGGGGAGGACGGACGCTCCGTCCACGCGCCCCGCCTGGATGTTCACCGACACGGTCATGGACGCCCGCAGGTAGTCGGGCGGGTCGGGGATCGCCAGGCGCACCTCCACCGTGCCCTGGGCCGCGTCCACGCTGGGCGCCACCAGGGAGACGGTGGCGGGGAAGGTGCGGTCGGGGTACGCATCCGCCGAGGCCGTGGCCGGGGCGCCCACCTCGATGCGGCCCAGGTTCTCCTCGGCCGGGAAGACGACCAGCTCGAAGGGTCCGTCCACGGCCATCTCCAGCAGCGTGAGCCCGGGCTGCACGGCGTCGCCGGGCTCCACGGCACGCGTGAGGATGGTGCCGTCGGCGGGGGCCTTCACCCGCGTCAGCTCCAGCCGGGCCCGTGCGGCCTCCAGGGCGGCCCGGGCCCGGCGCTCTGCCGCCGGCGTCTCGCCGGCCGCCGCGGCCCGGGCGGCCTGGAGACGGCTGCGGGCGTCCGAGGCCCGCTGCTCGGCCTGATCCACCCGCTGCCTCGAGAGGCCCCCCTTCTCGAAGACGGCGCGGAGCCGCTCCAGGTCCCGCTCGGCCTGGACCGCTTCGTTCTCTGCCACCTCTACCGCCGAGCGGGCCTCCGCGGTGGCTTCGGCCAGGGCCGCTTCGGCCTGGGCCACGTCGGCCCGGGCCTCCCGGTCGTCGAGGATGACCAGAGGCTCTCCCCGCTTCACCCGGTCTCCCTCCCGGACCCGGACCTCGGCCGCGGTGCCGGGGACTGGGGCGCCCAGGGCCGCCCGGGACGGGGCCCGCACCCGCCCCACCAGCACCAGGGTGCGCTCGATGTCCCGCTTCTCCAGGGACACGGTGGTGACCTTCCGGGGGAGGAGCACCCGCACGGCCAGGACCAGCACCAGGACCGCGGCGAGGACGCCGAGAACGCGGAGGGGTGTGACGTGGCCGGGTGAGCTGTCGGCCTCTGGAGCTTCCATCGACGTTCCTCGTGGCGGGGCGTTCGCGCGCCGGTGGGGCGCCGGGGTTCGTCTCCCTGAAGATGGCGGGTGGCCGCCCCGGCGTGGAAGGGACCACCGCTGTTGCCGCCGCTGGTGGATCCCGCCTACCTTCGCGTCCCCCCTTCCAGGCGACGGGCCCGGACGCTCCTCCGGGCCCCACCGACCCCCTCCCAGGAGGCGACATGAGCGGCGAGAACGGCACCCTCTCCCGGCGGCGAGCGGTCCAGGTCCTGGCCCTCATGGGCTTCGGCGGACCGGCGGCGGCCACGCTGCTGGCCCAGTCCCGCAGGCAGATCACGCCGGAGATGCTGGCCACGGCGGAGAACCTCCTGGACCAGGACTTCACGCCCGAGCGCCTCGACGTGATCGCCACCGCTCTCCAGAGGAACCTCGACCAGTTCCAGATCGTGCGCGACCTGGAGATCGACGACCTCATCGAGCCGGCGCCCATGTTCGTCGCCGGCTGGAGGTGAGCGCCATGGCCGACGGCGACCTGGTCTTCCAGACGGGGGCGCAGCTCTCCGAGCTCATCCGGCGGCGCGAGGTGTCGCCCGTGGAGGTGGTCCAGGCCCACCTGGACCGCATCGAGGCCCTGAACCCCAGGGTGAACGCGTTCATCACCGTCACCGGGGATCACGCCCTGGCCCGGGCCCGGGAAGCGGAGCGGGAGATCGGCGCGGGGCGCTGGAAGGGACCTCTCCACGGCCTCCCCTACGCCCCCAAGGACATCCTGGCCACCGAGGGGATCCGCACCACCAATGGCTCCAAGGTCACCGCGGACTGGGTGCCGGAGTACGAGTCCACCATCACCCGGCGCTTGAACGACGCGGGCGCCGTCCTGGTGGGCAAGCTGAACCTCCTGGAGTTCGCCATGGGGAGCGGCGTCCTGTCGGGCTTCGGGCCAGCCCACAACCCGTGGGCGCTCGCGTATTCGCCGTCGGGATCCTCCAGCGGGTCGGGTGCGGCGCTGGCCGCCCACATGATCCCCCTGTCCATCGGCACCGACACGGGGGGCTCCATCCGGGGGCCGGCGGCGGCCAACGGCATCGTGGGCTTCAAGCAGACGTACGGCCGGGTGAGCCGCTTCGGCGTCACCACCCTGAGCTGGACGCTGGACCACGCCGGCCCCATGGCCCGCACGGTGGCCGACGTGGCGTCGATCCTCCAGGTCATCGCGGGGCCCGACCCCCTGGACCGGACGGCGGCCGACGAGCCGGTGCCGGAGTACGCCAGGGTCCTCACGGGCGACGTGCGGGGCGTCACCATCGGCGTGCCCACCAACTACTTCTTCGACGGCGCCGACGCCGAGGAGGTGGCGGCGGTGCGGGAGGCGGTGGACACCCTGGCCGACATGGGGGCCCGGGTGGTGGACGTGGACGTGCCCCACGCGAAGTACGCGGGCTCGGCGGGGTGGATCGTGGCCATGGCCGAGGCGGCGGCGTTCCACGAGAAGCGGCTCCGGGAGACGCCCGAGCTGTTCGACCCGCTGGTCCGGGAGCGGCTGGAGGCGGCCAAGTTCTACCCCGCCACCGACTACATCAAGAGCCTCAGGGTGCGCTCCATCCTCATCGACGAGATGAAGGACGTGTTCCGGAAGTGCGACGTCATGGCGGTGCCCGGCGCGGGCGGCCCCACGGGCAAGCTTCCGCCCCCCGAGCTGGCGAAGAGCGACGTGCGCCCGGGCTCCAAGCCGTCCGAGTACCGGGGCGGCACCACCTTCATCGGGGACATGACGGGGCTGCCGGCGCTGAGCCTCCCCTGCGGCTTCGTCGCGGGCCCGCCCAAGCTCCCCCTGTCGCTCCAGCTCTACGGACGCCCCTTCGACGAGGCCACGCTGCTCCGGGTGGGCCACGCGTACCAGACCGTCACCGACTGGCACGAGCAGCGGGCGCCGGTGACCTGAGTCAGCCGAGGACCCAGCGGCGGAAGGTCCTCACCTCCTCCCCGGCGGCCTTGGCCAGGGCGCGTCCCACCAGGGCCACCGGGGAACGGGGTCCGCTGAAGGCGTCGGCGATGGCATAGAGGGTGGACGGCGAGGGGTGGGGCTCGTTGGCGATGGCGGTGATGGGGTCCCAACGATCGGGGACGAACTTGGCCTTGAACGCCTCCAGCCCCCGGAAGTTGTAGAAGCGGCGCGTGTGGGCCCGCACCCACCCAAGGGAGAGACGGAGCCACACCGGGTTGGGGGACGAGCGCACGCCCCGGGTCGACAGGGGCGAGAGCCCCATGGTCACGTAGCGGGAGCCCGTCTCGGCGGCCGCCCGCATGGCTGCGTCCACCAGGAGGGTCGCCGTGCCGTTGGGCGCGTCGTTCCCCCGGATGATCTGCTCCACCAGCCAGCCGCGGCGGGCCGGCACCGGCGTGAGGATGAGGAAGCCGACGGGCGCCCCCGCCCGCTCCGCCACGAACACCCGCCGATCGCCGAGGGAGCCCAGGGTGTCGGGCTCCACCAGGAAGTGGAGGGGCGGGAGTCCCTTGTCCGACAGCCACTCCTCCAGGCACCGCTGGAGAGCCGGGTGGTTCGTCGCCGTGGCGCTGGCCCACAGGCTCACCTGGGCGCCCTTGTTCTTGGCCCGGTTGCGCTGGGCACGGAGCGACGCCTTCCCGGCCAGGATCGCGGGCCAGCGGGCCGGGTCCCACACGGGCTGGGCGCCCAGGGTCATCTCGCTGTAGCCCTCGTCGCCCGCCCGCACGTTTCGCAGCCGGGAGTCGGCGCCGAACCAGCACACCCTGCACCCGGCCCGGGCGGCCGCCGCTTCGAAGTCGTCGGCCACCGGCCCCACCCGCTCCGGGGCGCACACCGGCCCGCCGGCGGCGATCCACATGCGCACGGGGCCGCCAGGGCGGGTGGTGGCGGTGGCGTAGCCCACCACGGCGTCGCCGTCCGGGCACAGCCAGTGACGGATGCCGGGATTAAGGAGCTGGTAGGCCGTGGCGTTCCAGCCGTGCCGCAGCACCAGCGACCGGATGTGCTCTGTGGAGGGGTCGGCGGCCATGGGCGGGGTCGGGAGGAGACGGAAAGGCCCGGCAGGAGTATCCTCCGCCTGACATCGGGGTTCCGAGCGCCTAGGTTGCTCCCCGCATCTCGCGGTGAAACCCGGGACGGAGCTCGGCCGTCCAATTCCCAGGAGGCCCGTGGCGCACCCGGCGCCACCGCCCCCCCGCACGCCACCCCGTGGACGCCAGACAGCCATGATCCGACTGAACAACGTGGAGAAGTCCTTCAAGACCGGCGCCGGGGAGACGTTCGTCCTGCGCCGCATCGAGGCCGACATCCGGGAGGGCGAGTTCGTCACGATCATGGGACCGTCGGGGGCGGGGAAGAGCACCCTCCTCTCCATCCTGGGCATGCTGGACGCCGACTGGCGGGGCGAGTACTTCCTCCAGGGGCAGGCGGTGCACGCCATGCGCCCCCGGGACAGGATCGAGCTCAACAAGCGCTACATCGGCTTCGTCTTCCAGCAGTACCACCTCCTGGACGACCTCACCGTGTACGAGAACCTGGAGATCCCCCTCTCCTACCGGAACGTGAAGCGCAAGGAGCGCCAGGCCATCGTGGCCGACGCCCTGGACCGCTTCCAGATCGTGGGAAAGAAGGACCTCTATCCGAACCAGCTCTCAGGTGGCCAACAGCAGCTCGTGGCCGTCGCACGGGCCATCATCGCCGAGCCCAGCGTGATCCTGGCCGACGAGCCCACCGGCAGCCTCCACTCGTCCCAGGGGCGGATGATCATGGACCTTCTGAAGCAGCTCAACCGCGAGGGCACCACCATCATCCAGGTGACCCACAACGAGGAGTACGCCGCCTACGGCGACCGGATCATCCAGCTCCGGGACGGCTGGATCGTGGAGGAGTGATTCCGCCGCCCATGAGCCAGGCCTTCGCAGGCACCCGGGTGCTGGTCGCCGACGACCAGCCCGACGTGCGGGAGGCCCTGCGCCTTCTCCTCAAGGGGGAGGGCTTCGACATCGACACGGCCAGCTCCCCGGCCGGGGTGCTCAAGGCCGTGCAGGAGAACGACTACGACGTCGTCCTCATGGACCTCAACTACACCCGCGACACCACGTCGGGGAAGGAGGGGCTGGACCTCCTGGGCCACCTCCGCGCCCTGGACGACACCCTCCCCCTGGTGGTGATGACGGCCTGGGGGAGCGTGGACGGCGCGGTGGAGGCCATGCGCCGGGGCGCCCGCGACTACCTGGAGAAGCCCTGGGACAACGAGCGCCTCCTGAGCTGCGTGAAGACCCAGGCCGAGCTGGGGAAGGCGCTGCGCAGGGGCCAGCGCCTGGAGGGGGAGAACCAGCGCCTGCGGCGGGAGAACGCCCCCGACCTCATCGCCGAGTCCCGGGCCATGGAGTCGGTGCTGGGGATCATGGAGCGGGTGGGCCCCTCCGACGCCAACGTCCTCATCACCGGGGAGCACGGCACGGGCAAGGAGGTGGTGGCCCGCTGGCTCCACGCGGTGTCCCACCGGGCCGACCAGCCCCTGGTGGCGGTGAACGTGGGGGGCTTCAGCGAGGGGGTGTTCGAGAGCGAGGTGTTCGGCCACGTGAAGGGGGCCTTCACCGACGCCAAGACCGACCGGGTGGGCTGCTTCGAGCTGGCCGACCGGGGGACCCTGTTCCTGGACGAGATCGCCAACATCACCCCGCAGCAGCAGGCCAAGCTGCTCCGGGTGCTGGAGAGCCACGAGGTGCAGCGGGTGGGGGCGTCCAAGGTGCGCAAGGTGGACGTGCGGGTGCTGTCGGCCACCAACGCCGACCTGTCCGCCGCCGTGGCGGAGGGCGCCTTCCGGGAAGACCTCCTCTACCGGCTGAACACGGTCGAGATCCACCTGCCGCCCCTGCGGGAGCGCCGGGAGGACATCCTCCCCCTGGCCCACCACTTCCTGAGCAAGGAGGGCTCCCACTACGGCAAGGCGGTGGAGGGCTTCGACGACGAGGCCCGGGCGGCCCTGCTGCGCCACCCCTGGCCCGGGAACGTGCGGGAGCTGGAGCACGCCGTGGAGCGGGCCATCCTCATGGCCCGGGGCGACCGCATCGAAGTGGGCGACCTGGGGCTCCGCCGTCGGGGCGAGGCTGGGGCCACGCTGGAGCAGATGACGCTGGAGGAGGCGGAGCGCATCCTCATCGAGAAGGCCCTGGAGCGGCACGAGGGGAACGTGAGCCGCGCCGCCGACGCCCTGGGCCTCTCCCGGAGCGCTCTCTACCGCCGTCTCCAGCGCCACGACCTTTCCTCGTCCTGAGGAGCGCGCCGTGCCCGAGCGGCTGAGCTACGACCGGAAGGTGGTGGTGGCGGCCGCCGTGGCGGCGCTGCCGGGCACGGGGCTGGCCCTCCTCCTCCTGTGGCTGGGGCCGTGGGGCGCCCAGCTGCGCTGGACGCTGGCGGGGCTCCTGTTGGTGGTGTGGATCGGCCTCACCGCGGCCCTCCACGAGCGGGTGGTGCGCCCCCTCCAGACCCTCTCCAACATGCTGAAGGCCCTCCGGGAGGGAGACTTCTCCATCCGGGCGCGCCTCACCGACCCCGGCGCCGCCGATCCCCTGTCCCTGGCGTACCACGAGGTGAACCGGCTGGAGGCGGTGCTCCGGGAGCAGCGCCTGGGCGCGGTGGAGGCCACCGAGATCCTGCGCAAGGTCCTGGAAGAGGTGGACCTGGCCATCTTCGCCTTCGACGACGAGGCGAAGCTCCGCATCGTGAACCGGGCGGGGGAGCGCCTCCTGGGTCAGCCCGCCGAGCGGGTGCAGGGCCGCACCGCCGAGGAGCTGCGCCTCGACGGTGCCCTGGCCGGCGTGGCGCCCCGCACCATCGAGCTCTCCCACCCCGGCGGCACGGGACGCTGGGAGCTCCGCAGGAGCGTGGTGCGCCAGGAGGGGCTTCCCCTCCAGCTCCTGGTCCTCTCGGACCTGAGCCGGGCGCTCCGGGAGGAGGAGCGGCAGATGTGGAAGCGCATCATCCGCGTCCTCTCCCACGAGATCAACAACTCCCTGGCCCCCATCAAGTCCATTTCCGGCAGCCTCCAGAGCCTCCTGGAGCGCACCCCCCTCCCCGAGGACGTGGAGGAGGATGCCGACCGGGGCCTCCAGGTCATCCAGAGCCGGGCCGAGGCGCTCCAGCGTTTCATGTCGACCTACGCCCAGCTCGCCCGCCTTCCCCATCCCGAGCTGAGCCCCGTCGAGGTGGAGGCCATGGTGCGGCGGGTGGCCGCCCTGGAGACCCGGCGCCCGGTCCACGTCCGGGGCGGCCCCTCTGTCACCGTGCGCGCCGACCGGGACCAGCTCGAGCAGGCCCTCATCAACCTCATCAGGAACGCCGTCGACGCCTCCCAGGAGAACGGGGGGCAGGTGTGGGTCGGCTGGGACGTGGAGGACGGCGAGCTCCACCTCCTGGTGGAGGACGAGGGCCCGGGCCTGGGCGACACCGGCAACCTCTTCGTCCCCTTCTACACCACCAAGCCCGGCGGCTCGGGCATCGGCCTGGTCCTCTCCCGCCAGATCGCCGAGGGCCACGGCGGCCTCCTCACCCTGGAGAACCGCCCCGGCGCCCCCGGGGCCCGGGCCCGGCTGGCCCTTCCCCTGGACCCCGAGGGGTAGGGCGCAGCACCCGCAACCCTTCCCATCCTGGTCGTGTCCCACGGGCGTGAGAGGGACGACGGACCGCGAGACGGGACTTCCCGATTTGAGCGATCACGAGCTGGTGGAGCGGGCGCGGGGCGGCGACGAGCGCGCCTTCCGCTCCCTCTACGACGCCCACGTGGACCGGGTCTACCGCCTCGCCTACCGCATGACGGGCGAGGACGACCTGGCTCGGGACTTCACCCAGGAGACGTTCGTGCGCGTGCATCAGCGACTGGGCCAGTTCCGGGGTGACGCGGCGCTCTCCACCTGGATCCACGCCATCGCCACTTCGGTGGTCCTCAATGGGCTGCGCCGGGTGGGACGGCACCGGAAGCGGGAGCGGGAGCTGGACGACGCGGGCCATGTGGCCGCCTCGACGCCGCCGGGGGTGGATCCGGATGTGAGGCAGCGCCTGTCCGACGCCATCGACGACCTGCCGGACATCTACCGGACCGTGTTCCTCATGTACGACCTGGAAGGCTACAACCACCAGGAGATCGCCGACGCCCTGGACGTGGCCGAGGGGACGTCCAAGGCCCGGCTGCACCGGGCCCGGGCGCGCCTCCGGGAGGCCCTGGGCGACGCCATGGAGGAGTACGTGGTATGAGCGGCAACGAACACGAGATCGAGGAGCGCCTCCGCCGCCTGGCGGACGGCTACAACCGGCCGCCCCCGACCCCGAAGGAGGCCATGTGGGCCGCCATCGAGGCCCGCATCGGCCGGGAGTCCGGCGGCGCCGCGGGGGGACCCGTCCTGGTGCGGGACACGGACGGCGCGCCCGCCCGGGCCCGGCGCCCCGCCCTGCGCCGGGGGATGCTGGCCGCTGCTGCGGCGGCGGCCGTCCTGGCCCTGGGCATCGGCATCGGGCGCCACACGGCGGCCCCTCCCGGCGGGAGCGCCAGGGTGGCCGAGGCGCCGGAGGACGACGTGGTGCGGGCCGCGGCGCTGGACCACCTGGGCCGCTCCGAGGCCCTCCTGGCCATGGTGCGGAGCGACGCCCGCTCGGGCCGCGTGGACCCCGAGGTGGCGCGCTGGGGGAGGGGGCTGCTGGTGCAGACGCGGCTCCTGCTGGACTCCCGGGCGGGGAGCGATCCGTCGCTGCGGCCCCTCCTGGAGGACCTGGAGGTGATCCTGGCCCAGGTGGCCCTCCTCTCGGGGGACGAAGAGAGCCCGGGGCGCGCCCGGGAGGAGCTGGACATCATCGCGCGTGGGCTGGACGAGAACGGTGTGCTTCCCCGCATCCAGGCCGTGGTGCCTGCCATGCCGGGGATTCCTGGAACGTGAGGAGGCGAGGCATGGAGCGGAGGACGAGGGGTAGGGGACGGGGGGTGCTGGCCGCCCTGGCGACGGTGGGGGCGCTGGCGGCCCCCGGGGCCCTGGCGGCCCAGGGCACGGCGGCGCTGGAGCGGGCGGCGGGGGCCCTCGAGGCCGGGGCCATGACGCTGGACGCCCGCATGGCCGGGTCCGCCGCGCGGGACATCGCCCGGGAGGCCCGGGCCCTGGCGCTGCGGACAGGTGGCCTCGCCGCACCGGTGCGTGGGGCGGTGGGCCCCTCCCGGGCCGTGCTCGACGCCATGGCGCGCGTCGAGCGCCAGCAGGACCCGGCCGACTCGGTCTACAGGGCCGCGCGGGAGGCCCTCAACGGGGGCCGTTACGCCCGGGCCGCGGAGCTGTTCGGCCAGATCCGGAGCCGCTTCCCCCGGTCGGGCTACGCCGCCGACTCGTATTACTTCCAGGCGCTGGCCCTGTACCGGGCCGGGGGCTCCCAGCGGAACCAGCAGGCCCTGGCGCTCCTGGACGAGCAGCGCTCCCGGAGCCCCGGCGCCACGTCCCGCAGCGACGCCGACCAGCTCGCCGTGCGCATCCGGGCGGCGCTGGCCCAGACGGGCGACGCGGGCGCGGCCGTGGCAGTGGAGACGTCGGCCCAGGAGGCGTGCGATGGCCAGGACCAGGACCTGAGGGCCACGGCCCTGAGCGCCCTCCTCACCATGGACGCGGCCCGGGCCAAGCCCATCCTGATGCAGGTGCTCCAGAACCGGGACGCGTGCTCGGCGGAGCTGCGCAAGCGGGCCGTGTTCCTGGTGGCCCAGAAGCTGGACGCCGACGCGGTGGACATCCTCCTGGACCTGGCCGAGCGGAACCCGGACCCCGACCCGGAGGTGCGGGAGCAGGCGGTGTTCTGGCTCTCCCGGGTGCAGACCCCCGAGGCGGTGGCCGCCCTGGAGTCCATCCTGGCCGACAGCAAGGACCCGGACCTCCAGGAGAAGGCCGTGTTCGCCCTCTCCCGGAACGGCAGCCCCAGGGCGGGGGAGGTGCTGCGGAGCTACGCGGAGCGCGCCGACGCGCCGTCGGCGGTGCGGGAGCAGGCCATCTTCTGGCTGGGACGGGCCCCCGGCGGGGTGGCCTGGCTGAAGCAGCTCTACGGGCGCATCCAGGACCCGGACCTCAAGGAGAAGGTGGTGTTCGGCGTGGCCCAGGCGGGCGGCGACGACGCCGTGTCCTGGCTGCTGGAGCGGGTCAGGGACGCGTCGGAGCCCGTGGACGCAAGGAAGAACGCCCTCTTCTGGGCCGAGCGCGCGGGCGCTCCGGTGTCGGCTATCCTGGACGTCCTCCGGAGCGTGAAGGACCCCGACCTCCGGGAGCAGGCGGTGTTCGTCCTCTCCCGGGAGGACGACGCGGCGGCGGTGGACGCCCTCATGGACATCGCCAGGAACGACCCGGACCCCGAGCTGCGCAAGAAGGCGGTGTTCTGGCTGGGCCGCTCCAAGGACCCTCGGGCTACGGACTTCCTCATGAAGCTCCTCCAGGGGGGAGGGGTCCGGTGAGGGGCGCCGTGGCGGCCGCCGCGCTCCTCGTCGCGATCGCCGCGCCGGCGGCGGCCCAGGACCTGGCGTCCCGGGTGCGGGGCGCCCCCGACGGGGAGGTGGCGTTCCGCTACCCCCTGCGGGACGACGCGGAGGTGTGCGACCACGGTATCCGGGTGGGCGAGCGAACCAGCCGGGGCGACTTCCACGAGGGCGAGCCGGAGCGCTGCCTGCGGGGCGAAGCGGAGGCGGTGCTCCGGGTCCGGGGCGGCCGGGTGGTGGCCGTGGACCTGCGCCCCTCCGTCCCCGACGGGGCCCGGGACCTGGGGTCGGCGTCCGGCCCCGACGCCGCGGCCTTCCTCCTGTCCGTGGCCCGGGAGGCGGGCTCGACCCGGGCCGCCCGCGACGCCCTGCCGGGGGCGGCCCTGGCCCGGGACGCCGAGGCGTGGCCGGCGCTCCTGGACATCGCCCGGGAGGGCACCCTGGCCGGCAGCGTGCGCAGCGCCGCCCTGTTCTGGGTGGGGCAGGAGGCGGGCGACCGGGTCGCCGACGCCCTGGGTGCCGTGGCCACCGACCCGGACGAGCCCGACCGGCAGGTGAAGGACGCCGCCGTCTTCGCCCTCTCCCGGCGCCCCGCCGACGAGGCGATCCCGGCCCTCATGGAGCTCGCCCGCACTGCGCCGGACCCGGAAACCCGCCGCTCCGCGATGTTCTGGCTGTCCCGCTCCGACGACCCTCGGGTGGTTCCCTTCTTCGAGGCGATCCTGGCCGGCCGGCCGAACTGACTTCGCCCCCGCCCCGCCCACCCCTCCCGGGCCTCGTCTGCGGGAGCGGCGAAAACAGCCGTTTCCCACGATGGCGTCCCCGCCGGGGCCGCATTAGTTTTCCAAAGATGGCACCAACGCCTGTGGCCCGCCCCGTGACGGGCTTACCGCAGACGGCTCGTCGGCGGAAGGGGCGGGGGCCTCCGCGGTGTGCCCCCCATCCGTGGCGTGATCTTCTCATCCCACCATGGTTCCGGTGACCCAGCGACCCATCCGGGTGCTCCTGGTCGAGCACGACGACGATGACCCGGAACGTCCCGCCGGGCGGCTCGACGCCGCCCGGGAGGCGGGGCTCGACGTGGAGTGGACCGACCACCTCACCCGGGGGCTGGAGCGGCTCTCCCAGGGCGGCATCGACGTGGTGCTCCTGGACCTGACCCTTCCGGACAGCGAAGGGATCGTGACGTTCGAGCGCACCTACGCCTTCGCGCCCGACGTCCCCATCGTGGTCATGACCGAGGTCGATGACGAGAGCCTGGCCATGTCGGCGGTGCAGGGCGGGGCCCAGGACTACCTGGTCAAGACGGAGGCCGAAGGGCGTGGGCTGGTGCGGGCGCTGCGCTATGCGATCGAGCGCCACCGACTCCTCTCGGCGCTCAGGAGCCTCTCCCTCATCGACGATCTGACCGGCCTCTACAACCGGCGCGGCTTCGCCGACCTGGGTGAGCAGTACCTGAAGCTTTCCCGCAGGAGCGCCCAGGGCATCACCCTCGTCTACCTGGACCTCGACCGCTTCAAGACCATCAACGACACCCTCGGGCATCACGTGGGCGATCGGGCCCTGCTGAAGGTCGCCGAGATCTTGAAGGCCGCCTTCCGCCGCTCCGATATCATCGCCCGCATGGGAGGCGACGAGTTCGCGGTGCTGGCTCTCGAGTCTTCGGGGGACAGCGCGGAGATGCTCCTGGAGCGCCTCCGGGAGCGCCTCGCCGAGTTCAACCGCTCGAACCGGCAGCCGTACCAGCTCTCCGTCAGCCTGGGCATGGCCCGGTGCGATGGGGAGGAGCGAGTGCGCCTCGATGAGCTGCTCTCCCGGGCCGACGCGGCCATGTACGAGGAGAAGCGCAGCAAGCGGAAGGCCGCGCTCCGATGAGCACGAACTCCGAGCCCGTGGAGCAGCAGCAGGTGCCCCCCGGCTCCCGGTCGGCGTCGGTGCACTGGCTGGTCCGCATCGCGGAGAGAGCGGGGATGGAGGGAGACGCCGTCGACCTCCCCGGCGGGGTCTCCGCAGCCGAGGCCTGGAGCGCGGTGACCCGGGCCTACGGCGTAAGCGACGCCCGGCTGGCGGAGCTGGTGGCCAAGTACTTCCGCCTGGAGGTGGCGCACTTCGGCTCGGCCGATCCCAACGCGGCCCTCCTGGTTCCCGAGACCATGGCCCGGCGCCACCACATCTTCCCCCTTGCCGAGAGCGACCGGCAGCTCGCCGTGGCCACCTGCGACCCCACCGACGTGGAGGCCGAGCGGGCCCTGGGCTTCTCCACCGGCCGCACGACCGTGTTCGAGGTGGCGTCGCCCCAGGCCATCCAGGAAGCCATCGACGAGCGCTTCTCGCCCGAGAAGGCCGTGGAGAGCCTGCTGGGGACGCTCGAGGCGGACATGGGCCTCGACACGGACACGGTGCGTCTCATCGAGGAGATGGGGCCGGAGGCCGTATCCGAGGACGACGTCCAGGCCACCCCGGTGGTGAAGCTCACCAACCTCATCATCCGGGACGGCATCGCCCAGGGCGCCAGCGACATCCACATCGAGCCGGGCCGCAAGGTGGGGTCGGTCCGTTACCGCGTGGACGGCGTGCTGCGCAAGCACATGGACCTTCCCATGGCGGCGCTGAACCGGGTCATCTCGCGCATCAAGATCCTCTCCCGCCTGGACATCGCCGACCGCCTCCGCCCCCAGGACGGCAAGGCACGGGTCCGGATCAAGAACCTGGCGTACGACCTGCGCGTCTCAACGCTACCGGCGGGTGGCGCCGAGAAGTGCGTGATCCGGATCCTGGACTCCAGCGCGTCCCTCACCCTGGACGACCTGGACCTGCCGGAGAAGGAGCTGGGACGGATGCGGGGCCTCCTCACCAACCGCGACGGCATCGTCGTGGTGACGGGGCCCACGGGGTCGGGGAAGACCACGACCTTGTACGGTGCGCTGCGGGAGCTGGCCGACGGCAAGGTCAACATCATGACGGTGGAAGACCCCATCGAGTACGACCTTCCGGCCATCACCCAGACCCAGGTGGAGACCAAGCAGGGCCTCACCTTCTCGGCGGCCCTGCGCTCCATCCTGCGCCAGGACCCCGACGTCATCCTGGTGGGCGAGATGCGCGACCGGGAGACCGTGGAGACGGCGGCCCAGGCGGCCATGACCGGCCACCTGGTGCTGGCCACCGTCCACGCCAACGACGCCGTGAGCGCCGTGTCGCGCATGGCCGATCTGGGCCTCCAGTTCAGCACCATCGCCCAGACCCTGCGCGGCGCCCTGGCCCAGCGCCTCATCCGCCGGGTGTGCGCCGCCTGCGCCGAGCCCGTCCGGGGCATGCTCACCCCCGACGAGCGCCGCCTCACCGAGCGTCACGGCATGGAGCCGGTGGTGCGCGCGGTGGGGTGCCCCGAGTGCGGCTTCACCGGCTACCGGGGCCGTCTCCCGGTGGTCGAGGTGCTGGTGGCGGGCCCCCGCTTCTCCCAGGCGGTGGAGCAGCGGAAGGGGTGGGCGACCCTCACCCGCCTGGCCATCCAGGGCGGGATGCGCCCCATGCAGCAGGTGGCCCTGGACTGGGTCGCCCAGGGGAGGACGACGCTGGTGGAGGTGGAGCGGGTCCTGGGGCAGCAGGTCGAGGACGAGGCCGGCTCCGAGGAGAAGGGGCCGCCCCGCATCCTCCTGGTGGACGACGACGAGGAGGCGCGGCTGTTCATGCGCACGCTCCTGGAGAAGGAGGACTTCGAGGTGCTGGAGGCCGAGCACGGCCAGAAGGCCCTGGACATCCTCAAGACCGACCCCGACTTCTCCCTCATCATCCTGGACCTGCAGATGCCCGGCATCGACGGGCGCGAGGTGCTCCACCAGATCCGGAACTCGGTGGACACGGGTGCCCTTCCGGTGCTCATCCGGACCGGAACGGGGAGCGACCGCGTGGAGGCCGAGCTTCTGGAGGCCGGCGCGGACGACTACCTGGACAAGTCGGTGGATCCCAGCCGGTTCCTGGCCCGCGTGCGCGCGGTCCTGCGGCGCTCGATGCTCTGATCGGGCGTCCATGCCCCGAACGCTCCCCCGCCTCCTCCGGGCCTTCCTGGCCCTCGTCCTGGCCGTGTCCGCCGTCGCGCCGGCGGCGCTGGCCCAGCAGCCCGTGCGGGCCCGGGCCTCCAGCCTGAGGCTCGGCGGCCGGGTCCAGGTCCAGTATGCCCGCTCGTCGGTGGACGCCGCGGTGGCCGACGCGTTCCTGCGCCGGGCGTGGGTGGAGATGGACGGCCGCTTCGACGACGCCCTCACGGGGCGCCTGTGGGTGGACTTCGGAGGCGGCTCGGTGGCCGTGCGGGACGCGTGGGCCCGCTACGCCTTCTCCCCGGCCTTCGCCGTGACGGTCGGGCAGTTCAAGCGCGCCTTCTCCGTGTTCGACCTCTCCAGCAGCGCCGACCTCCCCCTCATCGAGCGCGACGGACGCGTGGGCGGCGTGAGTGTCTGCCCCGGCGTGGGCGGCGTGTGCTCCTTCAGCCGGCTCAGCGAGAAGCTCCAGCTCGATAGCTGGGACATGGGGCTCCGCCTGGACGGTGCCCTGGGCGCCCGGGTGGCGTACGAGGCCACCGTCACCAACGGCACCGGGGGCAACGTCCGGGACGAGAACGACGCCAAGTCCTACTCCCTGCGGGTGGGGCTCACCCTCGCCCCGGGGGTGGTCCTGTCGCCCTTCGCCGCCCTCCACGACTACCTGGACGCTTCCGGCGCCACGCGGCGGGCCCCGGCGTGGGGGGGCGACCTGGAGGTGGGGAGCTGGCGCGACGGCCTCCACCTCATGGCGGCAGCGGCCCACGGCCGCGACTGGAAGGTCTCGGACGACGCGGGCTTCAGCTCGGCCCAGGTCATGGCGACGTACTACGCGGCCGGGACGGGGCGGGTGGCTGGCGTCGAGCCCCTCCTCCGGGTGAGCTGGTCGTCCGCGGAGGGGGCCGCCGGGGCCGGAGCCGCCCGGGGGCTTCTGATGACGCCCGGGGTGATGGTGTACGTGACCGGCAAGGACGGCCTCGCCCTCAACTGGGACGTGTACCGCCCGGGAGAAGGCCCCACCGAGTGGTCGCTGAAGGTTCAGTCCTTCCTCTATTTCTGAGGCTTTGCGGCCAACCGCGCCCCGGCGTCTGGGGACGGGCGCGGGCGCGATTGACACTTCCGGGGCCCTCCGGCGAAGTTAATGGGCTTCGGGACCGGGCAGGCCGGCGCGTGCCGCCGGCTGACCCGGGATCCTCCCTCCTCACAGGATTCCGCAGCGCGTCATGCTCAAGTCCGTTCGTGGACGCATCCTCCTCATCGTGCTCCTCCTGGGGGTCTGCGGCTGGCAGCTCTGGAGCCGTGGGCTCAAGCTCGGCCTGGACCTCCAGGGCGGCATGCACCTCGTCCTCGAGGTCGACGACCCCCAGGGCACCCTCACCGCCGACGCCCGGGCCGACGCCATCGACCGGGTCGAGCGGGTGGTGCGCACGCGCATCAACGAGCTGGGCGTCGAGGAGCCGCTCATCCAGAAGGTCGGCAACGACCGGCTTATCGTGGAGCTGGCCGGCATCCGCAACGAGGACCAGGCCAAGGAGGTCATCCAGCGGGCGGCCTTCCTGGAGTTCAAGCTGGTGAAGCCCACCTCCGAGGTGGACCAGGTCCTCCCCCGGGTGGACCGGGCCATCGTGAACGCGCTGGGCGAGGACTCGCTCAGGAGCCTCGGCGCCGCCACCGCGGCCCCGGGACAGCAGCAGGACATCGAGAAGCTCCTCTTCGGCGGCGACACCGCCGGCGCCAGGGATTCGGCGAAGGCGGCGGGCGGCGAGAGCGCCGCCGCCGCGGCCCGCGACACGACGCTGGCGCTCCGGCCCCTCACCTCACTGCTCAACCAGGGGGACGTGGACGGTACCTACCTGGTGGCCGACCAGGACATGCCCGCCGTGAAGGACTTCCTGGCCATGCCCGACGTGCAGCGGGCGCTGCCCCGGGACGTGTCCCTCCAGTGGGGCTCCCAGCCCGTGGGACGGGGTGCCCGCACCTACCACCGCCTCTACGTGCTCACCAAGGACCCGTTCATGACGGGCGAGTCCCTGGAGAACGCCGTGGCGGGGCGTGACCCCCAGTTCAACCAGGCCCAGGTGCAGTTCCAGCTGAACCGGGCCGGCGGGCGGCGCTTCTCCGAGTTCACCGGGCAGCACGTGGGCGACTACCTGGCCATCGTGCTGGACCAGAACGTCATGAGCGCCCCGGTCATCCGCGACCGCATCGGCGCCCGGGGCCAGATCGACATGGGCAACGCCCCCCTGGACGAGGCCCGGGACCTGGCGCTGGTGCTCCGGGCCGGCGCCCTGCCGGCGCCCCTCAAGATCATGGAGGAGCGCACCGTGGGGCCGTCGCTTGGGCAGGACTCCATCCGGCGCGGCGAGCTCGCCGGGGCCCTGGGGTTGGTCCTCGTGGTGTTCATCATGATCGGCTACTACCACATGGCCGGGCTGCTCTCGGTCCTGGCGCTGGGCGTGTACGTGGTGCTGGTCCTGGGCGGCATGGCCGGCGTGGGCGCCACGCTCACGTTGCCGGGCATCGCCGGCCTCATCCTCTCGGTGGGCATGGCGGTGGACGCCAACGTGCTCATCTTCGAGCGCATCCGGGAGGAGCTCATCGCCGGGCGGGCCACCCGCACGGCGGTGGAGGAGGGCTTCGGCCAGGCCCTTTCGGCCATCGTCGACGCCAACATCACGACCCTCATCACCGGCCTCATCCTCTTCCAGTTCGGGACGGGTCCGGTGCGGGGCTTCGCGGTGACCCTCTCCATCGGCATCGTGGCGTCCTTCTTCTCGGCGCTCTTCGTGACGCGGACCTTCTTCCTGGTCTATCTGGGCGGGAAGAAGGCGTCGGACCCCATCAGCATCTGACTCACGCGGGGCCTCCGAGGCCCAGGATCGGACCGGCGGGATGAGACTCTTCGGGCACGCGAACTACAGGTACATCGAGAACCGGAAGAAGGCGTACGTCCTCTCCGCCATCGCCATCCTGGCGGGAATCGTGGGGATGATCGTGAACGTCTTCACCATCGGCTCGTGGCAGAACTACGGCGTCGACTTCACCGGCGGCTCGCTGGTGCAGGTGGCGTTCACCCAGGAGGTCACGGCTGGCCAGGTGCGCCAGGCCGTCCCCGAGGCCACCGAGGTGGCCCGCTTCGAGGGGCAGAACGAGTTCGTCATCCGCTCCCCGCTGAAGGAAGGGATGACCGTCGAGGAGATCCGCGCCCAGGTGGAGAAGGAGCTCACCGGCGCCTTCGGGGATGGGAGCTTCCGCATCGACCGCACGGAGCTGGTGGGTCCCACCATCGGCGCCGAGCTGCAGCAGAAGGCGGGGCTGGCCATCCTGTTCTCGTTCCTGCTGACGCTGATCTACCTGGCCATCCGCTTCGAGACGCGCTTCGGCTTCGCGGCGGTGATCGCCACGGCCCACGACATCATGATCACCCTGGGCTTCCTGGCCATCTTCCGGGTCGAGATCGACCTGCCCACGGTGGCGGCCATCCTGACCATCGTCGGCTACTCGCTGAACGACACCATCGTGGTGTTCGACCGCATCCGGGAGGAGCTGGGGAAGAAGGGGGCCAAGAAGGAAGACCAGATCATGCTGATCAACCGCTCCATCAACGAGACGCTGCCCCGCACGGTCCTGACGGCCCTCACCACCCTGGTGGTGCTGCTGGCCCTCCTCTTCCTGGGGCCGGCGGTCATCCGCGACTTCTCGCTGGTGCTGAGCCTCGGAATCTTCGTGGGGACCTTCTCCTCCATCTTCGTGGCGTCGCCCGCCCTGGTGGAGATCCGCGCTCGCTGGGGCGAGGGCGGCAGCAAGCAGAAGCGGCGGCGCGCCCAGACCGCCTCGGTCTGACCTTCCGGCGGTGCTCTTCGACAGCCACTGCCACCTGACCGACGAGGCGTTCGCGGCCGACCGGGACGCCGTCCTGGCCCGGGCCCGTGACGCCGGCCTGGTGGGCATGGTGTGCATCGCGTCCGACGCGGGTGACGCCGCGGCCGCCCTGGGGCTGGCCCGGGCGCACGCCGACGTGTGGTGCACCGCCGGCGTCCACCCCCACGAGGCGGCCTCCGCCACGGCCGACGCCCTGGCCCGTGTCCGGGAGCTGGCGGCGGAGCCCGGCGTGGTGGCCATCGGCGAGTGCGGCCTGGACTACCACTACGATCACGCGCCCCGGGAGCGGCAGCGCCAGGCGTTCCGCGCCCAGCTCGAGCTGGCGGCGGAGGTTGGCATGCCCGTGGTGGTCCACGCCCGGGAGGCCGACGACGACACCCGCGCCCTGGTGCAGGAGTTCGAAGGGAGCGTCACCGGCGTCCTCCACTGCTTCACCGGCGGGGCGGAGCTGATGGAGGCGGGCCTGGACGCCGGGTGGTACGTATCCTTCTCCGGCATCGCGACCTTCGGGAGCTTCCGAGGGCAGGACCTGGTGCGGCGGGTGCCCGTGGAGCGCCTCCTGGTGGAGACGGACAGCCCCTACCTGGCGCCGCCCCCCCACCGGGGGAAGCGGAACGAGCCCGCCTTCGTCGCCCGGGTGGCGGAGGCGGTGGCGGCGCTGCGGGACACGCCCCCCGAGGCGCTGGGCCGGACCACCACCGACAACGCCCGGCGCTTCTACGGCCTCGATCAGGAGTAGCCCATGCGCTCGATCTTCCAGATCTTCGCCCGCTCCCCCTTCGAACCCCTCTCCCAGCACGCGACCCAGGTGCGGGAGGTGGTGGATCAGCTCTCGCCCCTCATGGAGGCCATGCTGGGGGAGGACTGGGACCAGGCCCGGGCCATCTACGAGCGCATCTCGCGCCTGGAGCACAAGGCCGACGAGCTGAAGGCCGAGATCCGCGACCATCTCCCCCGCTCTCTCTTCCTGCCGGTGGACCGGGGCGACCTGCTGCGCTTCCTCAAGGAGCAGGACGCCATCGCCGACAGCGTGGAGGACCTGGCGGTGCTGGTGACCATGCGGGAGACGCCCACGCCCGAGGCCATGCAGGGCGGGGTGAGGGCGCTGGTGGCCCAGGTGCTCAAGGCCGCCGACGTGTGGTCGCGCATCGTGGCCGACCTGCCCCAGCTCCAGGAGTCGTCGTTCACGGGTCCCGAGGTCGCCAAGGTCCTCGGGCTCATCCAGCAGCTCAACCACGAGGAATGGGAGGCCGACAAGCTCCAGGCCGACCTGGGCCGGGCCACGGTCGCCCACGAGGAGGCGCTGGGCGCCGTCTCCGTGAACTTCTGGATGCGCATCGCCGGCAAGATCGGGGACGTGGCCAACCACGCAGAGAACGTCGGAGACCTGCTCCGGCTCATGCTGGCCAAGACCTGATGGCGGCGGATTCCGCCGATCCCGCCCCCCGACGCGGAGCCGCCGTTGGAGGCGTTGATCGTCGGCCTGGCCCTGGCCACGGGCCTCTACATGGCCTGGAACATCGGGGCCAACGACGTGGCCAACGCCATGGGGACCTCCGTGGGCTCGGGGGCCCTCACCCTGCGCCGCGCCGTCCTGGTGGCCGCCGTCTTCGAGTTCGGCGGTGCCGTTCTGGTGGGCAGCGGCGTCACGGAGACCATCCGCAAGGGCATCCTGGACCCGGCCCTCTTCGCCCCTACCGGGCCGTTCGGGCACCAGGGCCCCCTGGTGCTGGCGCTGGGCATGACCGGCGCCCTCCTGGCGGCCGCGGTCTGGCTCCAGATCTCGACGCTGGCCGGCCTGCCCGTGTCCACGACCCACTCCATCGTGGGGGCGGTGGTGGGCTTCGGCGTGGCCGCGGCAGGATCGAGCGCGGTGGACTGGGGCAAGGTGGTGGAGATCGTGGCGAGCTGGATCGTCTCGCCCCTCCTCGGGGCCGTCCTGGGTCTCCTGATGTTCCTGCTGGTGCGCCGCCTGGTGCTGAACCGGCCCAGCCCCGTGGAGGCCACGGTGCGGGTGGCGCCGTGGCTGGTGGGGGCGGTGGGCTACACGCTCTCCCTCACCTTCGTGTACCAGGCCCTGAACCACGTCCTGCCCCACCCCCACCCGGTGATGGTGCAGCTTTCCGCCCTGGGCATCGGCGGGCTCGCCATCCTGGGGGCCCGGAGCACGGTGCGGCTCCCCGAGATCGACCCCGAGGAGCCCTACGTCTTCGTGGAGGGGGTGTTCAGCGGCCTGCAGGTGGTGACGGCCGCGTTCGTGGCGTTCGCCCACGGCGCGAACGACGTCGCGAACGCCGTGGGGCCGCTGGCGGCGGTGGTGGGGATCGGCATGGCCGGCTTCGCGTCGGTGCCCGCAGCCATCGGCGTGCCCCGCTGGCTCCTGGCCCTGGGGGGCGCCGGCATCGTCGTGGGGCTCGCCACGTGGGGGTACAAGGTCATCGCCACCGTGGGGAAGCACATCACCGAGATCACCCCCACCCGGGGCTTCTCCGCCGAGTTCGCCACCGCGTGCACGGTGCTTCTGGCGAGCCGCCTGGGGCTGCCGGTGTCCACCACCCACGTGCTGGTGGGGGCCGTCATCGGCGTGGGGCTGGCCCACGGCCTGGGGGCGTTGAACCTCCGCACCATCCGCAACATCGTCTATTCGTGGGTGGCCACGGTGCCGGCGGCCGCTGCCCTGGGCGGCGGCGCGTTCCTGGCCCTCCGGGCCATCTTCCTGTGAGCCGAAGCCCCACGCCCTACGACCGTTCCCGTTCATGAGCCGCACCATCCAGGTCCTCCCCGACGTCGTGGCGAACCAGATCGCCGCGGGCGAGGTGGTGGAGCGCCCTGCCTCGGTGGTGAAGGAGCTGGTCGAGAACGCCCTGGACGCCCGGGCCACCACCGTGGAGGTGGCGGTGGAGCGGGGCGGCAAACGCCTCGTGCGGGTGGCCGACGACGGCATCGGCATGAGCCGGGAGGACGCCTTGATCTCCCTCGACCGGCACGCCACCAGCAAGATCCGGAGCGCCGACGACCTGCGCCGGGTGGCGTCCTTCGGCTTCCGGGGTGAGGCGCTCCCCTCCATCGCGGCCGTGAGCCGCCTCTCCCTGGAGACCCGCACCGCCGGCGACGAGGTGGGCACGGCGCTCCGCGTGGTGGGTGGGCGCATGACGGGGGTGGAGGACCGGGCCCGGCGCCGGGGCACCACCGTGGAGGTCCGCAACCTGTTCTTCAACGCGCCCGCCCGGGCCAAGTTCCTGAAGACGGTGAGCGCCGAGGCCCGGGCGGTGAGCGAGGTGGTGACCACCCTGGCCCTGGCCAACCCGGGGGTGGCCTTCACCCTCCTCTCCGACGACCGCACCCTCCTGGAGCTGCCCGCCGCCCAGGACGTGGCGGAGCGGGTGGCGGCCCTGTGGGGCGACGCCGCCGCCGCCGAGCTGCTGCCGGTGCGGGACGAGGACGCAGGCCTGGACCTGGGCGGCCTGGTGCAGCGGCCCGACGCCGCCGGACCGGGGCTCCGCCGGGGCTACCTGTTCGTGAACGGCCGCCCCTTCAAGGACCCGGCGCTGCTGAAGGCCGTGGACCGGGCGTACCGCACCACCGTGGCGCCGTCGGTGCGACCGTGGTGCTTCCTGTGGCTGCGGGTGCCCGAGGGCTCGGTGGACGTGAACGTGCACCCCTCCAAGGCGGAGGTGCGCTTCCGCGACCGCACCGCGGTGGAGGACCGGGTGGAGGGGGCGGTGCGGGGCGCCCTCACCGGGGAGGCCTCGGCCGCCACCCTGGACAGCCAGCTCGCCCGGCCGCGCCTGCAGGTGCGGGAGCCCGGGCCCGGCGGCGGGGAGCGGAGCGCCCCCCGCCGTCCCGACCAGGAGGGGAGCTCCCGGGGAGCGGGGCAGATGGCCCTGTTCGTGTCCGGCACCCCCGGGGGTGACGAGCTTCCCGACGTCGCCCTCCCCGCCGTGGAGGCCGAGCGACCCCGCCTGTGGCAGGTCCTCCACACGTACATCCTGGCCGAGACGCGGGAGGGCCTCCTCATCATCGACCAGCACTCGGCCCACGAACGGGTGCTGTACGAGCGGCTCATGGACGCCTTCGGCGAGGCGGGGCAGGAGACCCAGCGCCTCCTCTTTCCCCTCACGCTGCGCCTCACCCGCCCGGAGGTGGAGCAGGTGGAGGCGCTGTCGGGGCTCCTGGCCCGGGCCGGCTTCGAGGTGGAGGGGTTCGGCGGCGACACGGTGTTGGTGCAGGGGGTGCCCAACCCCCACCCCTGGTTCGACGCCGAGCGCTGCTTCCGGGAGATGGTGGCCGAGCTCACCCACGGCTCGGAGCTGGTGCGCTCGGCTCGCAACCAGCACGAGCGCATCGCCAAGACCTTCGCGTGCAAGGGCGCCATCAAGGCGGGCCAGCGCCTCTCCTCCGACGAGATGGCGCGCCTGGTGGACGCCCTCTTCGCCACCGAGCTCCCCTACCACGACGTGCACGGCCGCCCCACCGTGGTGCGCCTGTCCGGCGAGGAGCTGGAGCGGAAGTTCGGGCGGTGAGTGGCTCCGGCGACCCCGTCGCCCTGGCCATCCTCGGCCCCACCGCGTCCGGAAAGAGCCGCCTGGCGGTGGCCGTCGCCCGGGCCCTGGACGGGGAGGTGGTGTCGGTGGACTCCCGCCAGGTCTACCGGGGGATGGACGTGGGCACGGCCAAGCCCGGCGAGGCGGAGCGGGAGGGCGTGCCCCATCACGGCTTCGACCTGGTGGATCCCGACGAACGCTACAGCGCCGGGCGCTTCGCCCGGGACGCCCGGGGGTGGATCGGGGACATCCGCGCCCGGGGCCGCGTGCCGGTGCTGGCGGGGGGACCGGCTTCTTCCTGCGGGCCCTCACCGAGCCCATCTTCCGTGAGCCCGCGCTGGAGCCGGGACGCCGGCGGGCCCTGGGCCGCTGGCTGTCGGCGCGTCCCCGTCCTCTCCTGGAGCGGTGGGTCCGAAGGCTCGACCCCGAGCGGGCCGCCGTAGCGGCCGAGGGCGGGCCCCAGCGGTTGGTGCGCACTCTGGAGGTGGCGCTCCTCACCGGACGGCCGCTGTCGTGGTGGCACCGTGAGGCCGAGCCGGAGGGGGAGCCGGTGCCGGTGTTGACCGTGCTGCTGGAGTTCCCCCGGGAGGTCCTCGACCGCCGCATCGGCGCCCGGGCGGCGGCCATGCTGGAGGGAGGGCTGGTGGAGGAGGTGCGGGGCCTCCTGGACGCGGGCTACGGCCGGGACGCGCCGGGGATGAGCGGTGTGGGCTACCGGGAGGTGGCGGCGGCCCTGGCGGGGGAGACCACGCTGGAGGAGGCGCTGGACGCCATGCGGGCGGCGACTCGCCGCTACGCCCGGCGCCAGCTCACCTGGTTCCGGAACCAGGTGGGGTCCGGGGCGCTTCGGGTGGACGCGGGCCTCCCCCTGGAGGAGCAGGCGGCCCGGGTGGTGCAAGCGTGGCGGCAGGCCGGCGGCGGTCCGCCCCACGAGGCGGCGGTGAAGACGAGCACAGGGGAGGACGGGTGAAGATCGGGATCACGTGCTATCCGACGTACGGGGGCTCGGGGGCGGTGGCGACGGAGCTGGGACTCCAGCTCGCGGCCCGGGGCCACGCCGTCCACTTCATCTCCTACGACCAGCCTTTCCGGCTGGACCACTTCCGGGAGCGGGTGTTCTTCCACGAGGTGGAGATGCAGAGCTATCCCCTCCTGGAGCACCCGCCCTACACCCTGGCCCTGGCCGTGGCGGTGCACGAGACGGCGGTGAAGGAGGGGCTGGACCTCATCCACGTGCACTACGCCATTCCCCACGCCACCTCGGCGTGGATCGCCCGGGAGATGCTCAAGGGCGAGCGGGACCTCCCCATCCTCACCACCCTCCATGGCACCGACATCACGCTGGTGGGGCTCTTCCCCTCCTTCCACTCCATCACCCGCTTCTCGATCCTGCGCTCCCAGGGGCTCACGGCGGTCTCCCGGTACCTGAAGGACGCTACCGTGCGGGACTTCGGCGTGGCGGAAGACGCCATCGAGGTCATCCCCAACTTCGTCGACACGGCCCTCTTTCGCCCGGGAAAGGAGCCGTGCCACCGGGCCACGCTGGCGCCGGAAGGGGAGAAGATCATCATGCACGTCTCCAACTTCCGGCCCGTGAAGCGGGTCACCGACGTGGTCGAGATCTTCTGGCGGGTATCCCGGGAGGTGCCCTCGCGCCTGGTGCTGGTGGGGGACGGTCCCGACCGACCCCGGGCGATGGAGCGCGCCGAGGAGCTGGGCGTGGCCGACCGGGTGATCTTCCTGGGCAAGCACGCCTCGGTGGACGAGCTCCTGTCCTGCGCCGACCTGTTCCTGCTGCCCAGCGAGAGCGAGTCCTTCGGACTGGTGGCCCTGGAGGCGATGGCCAGCGGCGCCCCGGTGGTGGCGTCGGCCGCGGGAGGGCTTCCGGAGGTGGTGCCCGACGGGGTCGCGGGGCGGCTCCTCCCGCCGGGCGACGTGGAGGGCATGGCGGCCGCGGCCGTGGAGATCCTGAAGGACGACGGGCTCCGCCGCCGCATGGCCCTGGGCGGCCGCCAGGTGGCCGTGGAGCGCTTCGACGTCGGCAAGGTGGTGCCGGTGTACGAGGCGGCCTACCGGCGCCTCGTGGGCGCGGGCGTGGCGTGAGGGGGCGGCCGTGAGCATCTGGGACGCGGTCATCCTCGGGCTGGTCGAAGGCATCACCGAATACCTGCCGGTGAGCTCCACCGGTCACCTGATCCTCACCCAGAGCCTGCTGGGGCTGGACTCGCCCGTGTCGGTGCGGGAGGCGGTCGACGCCTTCGACATCGTCATCCAGGGCGGAGCCATCCTGGCCGTGCTGGGCCTCTACTGGCCCCGGGTGGTGTCCATGGCCCGGGGGCTCCTGGGGAAGGACCCGGCGGGACGCCGCCTCTTCGGCCTTCTCGTCCTGGCCTTCCTGCCGGCCGCCCTGCTCGGTCCGTTCCTGGACGACCCCATCGACGCCTACCTCTTCAACCCGCCGGCGGTGATCGCGGCGTTGGCGGCGTGGGGCGTGGTGATGATCTTCGTGGGCCGCTGGCAGCGGCGCCGCTTCGGCGCCGACGGGGCGTCCCGCCACGGGGGCTACAGGGACATCGGCGACCTCTCCTGGAAGGCGGCCCTCTTCATCGGGGCCATGCAGTGCCTGGCCATGTGGCCGGGCACCAGCCGCTCCATGATCACCATCGTGGCGGGCATGCTGGTGGGGATGCGGCCCCGGGAAGCCGCCGAGTTCAGCTTTCTGCTGGCGCTGCCCACGCTGGGCGGCGCTTGCGTGTTCAAGATCGCCAAGGACGTCCTGGGCTCGGGGCCGTCGGCCCTGGCCGGGCTGGGCGCGGTGCCCATGGCGGTGGGCATCGCCGTCGCCGCTGTGGCGGCGGCGCTGTCGGTGAGGTGGCTGGTGAGCTACCTGACCCGCCACGGCCTGGCGGTCTTCGGCTGGTACCGGCTGGCCCTGAGCGCGGTCTTCGTGGGGCTCATCGCCGCCGGACTCCTGACCATCGGCCCGGGCTCGGCGCCCGCGCCCCCGAACGTTCCGGGGGCCGCGTCGCCGGGGGCGTCCCGGTGACCGGGACGCCGGGCGACGTCACGGGCGCGCTGGACGTCCTGGTGCGCCTGGCCCTGGAGGAGGACGTTGGGGAGGGGGACTGGACCACGCGCTGGACGGTGCCCCAGGCCCGCCGCGCCCGGGCGGTGGTGGTGGCCAAGGCGCCGCTGGTGGTGGCCGGCACGGGGGCCGCGCTGGCCGTCTTCCGCGCCGTCGACCCGGAGCTCGCCGTGGAGGTGGTGGCCCACGACGGCGAGCGGGTGGCGCCGGGTGACGTGGTGCTCCGGCTGGCCGGCGCCGCCCGCTCGATCCTGACCGGCGAGCGCACCGCGCTGAACTTCCTGGGGCGCCTGAGCGGGGTGGCGACCCTCACCCGGCGCTTCGTCGACGCCGTGGCCGGTACCGGCGCCCGCATCGTGGACACGCGCAAGACCACGCCGGGGTGGCGGGCCCTGGAGAAGGCCGCCGTGCGGGCCGGGGGCGGCGAGAACCACCGGGTGGGGCTCCACGACATGGTCCTGGTGAAGGAGAACCACATCGCCGCCGCCGGAGGGCTCGAGGCGGCCGTGGCCCGGGTGGAGGAAGCCAACGAGCGGGGACTCCCCGTTGAGGTGGAGGTGCGCACCCTGGACGAGCTGGACCGTGCCCTGGCCCTGGGCGTGGGCCGCATCCTCCTGGACAACATGCCCCCTCCCACGCTGGCCGAGGCGGTGGCCCGGGTGCGTGAGCGGGACGCCGGGCGCCCCCTCCTCGAGGCGTCGGGCAACGTCACGCTGGACACGGTGCGGTCGGTGGCGGAGACGGGGGTCGACATCATCAGCGTGGGCGCCCTGACCCACTCGGCGCCGGCGGCGGACCTGTCGCTCCGCGTGGAGGGGTGAGCGCCCCGGACGGAGCGGGCCTCGCCACCTGGGAGGGCGTCCCCGTGGCCACGCTCGAGGCGCTGTGGCGGGTGCCCAGGGTGGAGGCGTGGACCACCCTCGGCTCCACCAACGACCGGGCCCGGGCCCTCGCCGACGCGGGGGCGCAGGCGTTCACCGTGGTGCTGGCCGAGGCGCAGAGCGCCGGGCGAGGCCGCCGGGGGCGGGCGTGGCACTCCCCCCCGGGATCGGGGCTGTGGATGAGCGTGGTCCTGCGCCCCGCCGGCGGCGAGGCCGCCCGCCGGCTCCTTCCCCTCCTGATGGGCCTGGCGGCCGCCCGGGCCGTGGAGACCGCGGCACCGGGGGTGAGGGCGGGGCTCAAGTGGCCCAACGACGTGCAGATCGGTGGACGCAAGGTGGCCGGGGTGCTGTGCGAGGCTGCGGGCGGCGACGCCGTGGTGGCGGGCGTGGGGATGAACGTCATGGGGAGCGCCCACGCCTTCCCTCCCGAGCTGAGGGCGGTCGCCGTGAGCGTGGAGGAGGCGTGGGGCGCTCCCCCCGAGCGCGCCGCGGTGGCCGGGGCGCTGGTGGCCGAGGCACGGCGCCTGGTCGACCCGGGCGTCCTGCGGCTGGAGGGGGAGCTGGCCCGGGAGGTGGAGGCCAGGGACGTGCTCCGGGGCAGGGCGGTGCGGCTGGAAGACGGGCGGGCCGGCGTGGCCGCCGGGTTGGCGCCCGACGGGGCCCTCCTGGTGGAGCGGGAGGGGCGCACGGAGCGGGTCCTCGGCGGAAGCGTCCGCCCGGCGTAGCGACACACCCAGAACGACGAGGGAGGCGCGCGATGCAGCTCGTGGTGGACGTGGGCAACACCGAGACGGTGCTGGGGCTGGTGGAAGGCCGGCTGGAGCTCCGGGCCCACTGGCGCGTCAGCACCCAGGTGCCGCGGACGGTGGACGAGTACACCCTCCTCCTCCGCTCTCTCCTGGCCGAGTGGGGCCGGGTCGACGGCATCGGCCAGGCCGTGGTGGCCTCGGTGGTGCCGGCGGTGTCCGACGTACTGGTTGCCACGCTGCAGCGCCTGGTGCAGGGGCCCGTGCACGTGGTCGACCCCGACACCCCGCTCCCCATCCGCCTGGACGTGGAGGAGCCCCGCACGGTGGGCGCCGACCGCATCATGAACACCCTGGCGGCCCGGGAGCTCTACCACAGGGACACGCTGGCCGTGGACCTGGGCACCGCCACCACCTTCGACCTCATCACGGCCGAGGGCGTGTTCATGGGGGGCGTCATCGCGCCGGGCGTGTCGGCCGGCCTCGAGTGGCTGGCCCGGCGCACCGCGAAGCTGCCCCGGGTGGAGCTCCATCCGCCCCCGGCGTGCATCGGCCGCCGCACCGAGGACTGCATCCAGAGCGGCATCTTCTACTCGGCGGTGGACGCCGTGGACGGCATCGTGCGGCGCATGCGCGAGGAGTGGGGGCGCCCCGACCCCCTGGTGGTGGCCACGGGGGGCTTCGCCACGGTGGTGGGCCCCCACTGCGCCACGGTGGAGAAGGTGGAGCCCTTCCTCACCCTCTACGGGCTGGCCATCGCGGGGGAGCACCTGGCGAAGGCCGGGTAGCAGCCTGCCAGGAGGAAGGGCTCAGTCCCTCGCCAGCCGCCGGGAATACCACCCCACCCACGCGTCCGACCACCCCAGCAGCCGGCTCGCCCGCACGATCCTCCTCACGTCGCCCCGGCCGATCTTGGTCTCCTCGTGGAACACCCGGGGGTCGTCGCGGCTCACCGCCAGGGTGCGCACGGCGAAGAAGTAGGGGAGGAGGCAGAAGAGGCGCACCCGCAGGTGGTGGGCCGGAATGATGGCGATGTAGCGGCGGGCCGCCTCCAGGTGGCGGTCGGCCTTGGCCACCAGGCGGGCCAGGACGGCCCGCTCTACCTCTGGCGCCTGGCGGCCCTCCTCGAACAGCTCCCCGGCTCCCTCGGGCGCCCACCCCCGGGGCACGTAGACCCATCCCCGGCGCCAATCGCCGTGAAGCCCCCGGAGGACGTTCACGGTCTGGAGGGCCAGGCCGAACTCCCGCCCCAGGGCCATCATGGGCTTCCGCCGCCGGGCCACCGCGGGGATGTCCAGGGCGAAGAGCTCCGTGAGGAGCCAGCCGACCCGGCCGGCCACCTCGTGCATGTAGTCGTCCAGGTCGGACTCGTCGGCGATGTCGGGCCCCCGCCGCGCCCAGCGGGCCATCCCCCGGGTGGAATCAGCGACGTGGCGGGTGAGGATCGTCCGGGCCTCGGGCCTCAACGCCTGGAAGGCGCCGAACACCTGCCCCACGCTCCGGGCCACCAGGGCGTCGGGGGTGTCGTCCTCCACCGCCTCCAGCGTGGCCCCGAGCCCGGGCTCCAGGGCCCCCGCCTCCAGGCTCCCCGCCCACGCCTCCAGGAGGGCCGCCTTGCGGCCCGCCTCCATGGACTCGTTGTCCTCCAGGTAGTCGGACACCCGCAGGAGGAGGTACGCCACCTCGACCTCGTCCCGGAGCGGGGCGGGGAGGAGGTCGATGCCGAGGGCGAAGGTCCGGCTCGCCGCGTGGAGCAGCTCGTTCAGCGTGGGCATGGCGGCGGGAAGGTAGCGTGCTGCGGGAAGCCGCTCCAGCGGGCGCGCGCGGGGCCCTCCGGAGGCTCCGGTCGACCCTTGACGCAGTCCCCTGGTTGTCTATCTTCCTCCCAGCCTGTTAGCACTCGTCGAGTGCGAGTGCTAGTACGAGGAACCAACCCAGCATGCTCAAGGAGGAGGCACATGGCTACAAAGGCCAAGGCCGCGACCAAGATCCAGCCCCTGGCGGACCGCGTCGTCGTCAGGCCCCTCGAGGAGAGCGAGCAGATGCGTGGCGGGCTCTACATTCCCGACACGGCCAAGGAGAAGCCCCAGCAGGGCGAAGTCGTGGCCGTGGGACCGGGGAAGATGAGTGACGAGGCCAAGCGCATCGAGCTCGACGTCGAGGTCGGCAACAAGGTGCTCTACGGCAAGTACAGCGGGACCGAGGTCACCGTGGAGGGCGAGGAATACCTCATCCTCCGCGAGTCGGACATCCTCGCGATCCTCGGCTGAGCCGGCGATCCGGACGAACGAAGAAGACCGCGGTACCCCCAAATCAGGAGAGATAAAGAATGGCAGCCAAGGAGCTCGAATTCGACGTAGAGGCGCGCGCGCGCCTCAAGGCCGGCGTCGACAAGCTCGCCCGGGCCGTGAAGGTGACGCTCGGGCCGAAGGGCCGGAACGTCGTGCTGGATCGGAAGTTCGGTTCTCCGACGGTGACCAAGGACGGCGTGTCCGTCGCCAAGGAGATCGAGCTGGAGGACCCCATCGAGAACATGGGGGCCCAGATGGTGAAGGAGGTCGCCACCAAGACCTCCGACGTGGCGGGTGACGGTACCACCACGGCCACGGTGCTGGCCCAGGCCATCTTCGGCGAGGGCCTCAAGAACGTCACCGCCGGCACGAACCCCATGGGCATCCGCCGGGGGATCGACAAGGGCGTGGAGCAGGTGGTGGCGGAGCTGCGCAAGCTGTCGCAGGCCACCAAGGGCAAGAAGGAGATCGCCCAGGTCGGGACCATCTCGGCCAACAACGACTCCGAGATCGGCGACCTCATCGCCGACGCCATGGAGAAGGTGGGCAAGGACGGTGTCATCACCGTCGAGGAGGCCCGGGGCCTCGAGACCGAGTTGGAGACGGTCGAGGGCATGCAGTTCGACCGGGGCTACCTGTCGCCCTACTTCGTGACCGACCCGGAGCGCATGGAGGCCGTGCTCGAGGATCCGCTGATCCTCATCCACGACAAGAAGATCTCCTCCATGAAGGACCTCCTTCCCATCCTCGAGAAGGTCGCCCAGATGGGCCGGCCGCTCCTCATCATCTCCGAGGAGGTCGAGGGCGAGGCGCTGGCGACGCTGGTGGTCAACAAGCTGCGCGGCACCCTCAAGGTGTGCGCGGTGAAGGCCCCCGGCTTCGGCGACCGCAGGAAGGCCATGCTCCAGGACATCGCCGTCCTCACGGGCGGCCAGGTGATCTCGGAGGAAGTGGGTTTCAAGCTCGAGAACGCCGTGGTGAGCGACCTGGGCACGGCGAAGCGCGTCGTGATCGACAAGGACAACACCACGCTGGTCGACGGCGCCGGTGAGAGCGACAAGATCAAGGGCCGTATCGAGGAGATCAAGGTCGCCATCGACAAGAGCACGTCGGACTACGACCGGGAGAAGCTCCAGGAGCGGCTGGCCAAGCTGGCCGGCGGCGTGGCGGTGATCAACGTGGGTGCCGCCACCGAGTCCGAGATGAAGGAGAAGAAGGCCCTCGTGGAGGACGCCCTCCACGCGACCCGCGCAGCCGTGGAAGAGGGCATCGTCCCCGGCGGCGGCGTGGCCCTGCTCCGTGCCCAGAAAGCCCTGGACAAGTTCAAGGTCGACCGGGAGGACGAGCAGATCGGCGTGGCGATCCTGCGGCGGGCCCTCGAGGCTCCGCTCCGGCAGATCTCCTACAACGCCGGCCAGGAGGGCTCGCTGGTGGTGGAGAAGGTCCGGGCGTCGAAGGACGCGAACTTCGGCTACAACGCCCAGACCGACGTGTACGAGGACCTGGTGGAGGCCGGCGTCATCGACCCCACCAAGGTGGTCCGCTCCGCGCTGCAGAACGCGGCGTCCATCGCCGGCCTGCTGCTGACCACCGAAGCGGTGGTGGTGGAGAGGCCCGAGGAGGAGAAGGCCCCCGGCGGGATGCCGGGCGGCGGCATGGGCGGCATGTACTAGACGCCCCCGCGCCACCCCGGGCGGCGGGCCTCCACCCGCCGACCGACACCAGGCCCGGTCACCGTTCAGGTGACCGGGCCTGGCTGCGTTCGGGCGCCTCGCTGCAACTCCCGTTCCGGAGGCGTTTTGCGGCGTGGAACTTGCGTTTTCCAGCATCGAAGGGGAGGGACGGAGGCCTTCCCCTCGCACCCTACGGAGCGCCGGCCATGAGCCGGGGGAGGGCACCGTGGACGAGCGCATCTGGATTCTCAAGCGGGGCGAGGGACCGCTGGTGGCGGTGGCCCTCCACCACGGTCACGGCGTGCGCCCCGACGTGGCCGACGCCCTGGCCATCGACGAGGCGTCCCGCCGCCTGGAGGAGGACCCCTACACCGGGGTGTGGACCGCCATCGCGCCCACCCGGGTGGTGGCCACCCGCTCCCGCTTCGAGGTAGACCTGAACCGTCCCCGGGACGAGGCGGTGTACGCGGTGAAGGCGTGGGGGCGGGAGGTGTGGAAGGGGGGCGGAGCGCCGCCCGAGGTGGCCGCCCGCTCCCTGAGGGAGCACGACGCCTTCTACGCCGAGATGGGCGCCCTCCTCCGTGAGAAGGCCCACGCCCACG
Organism: uncultured Gemmatimonadales bacterium; assembly: GCA_963720485.1. GTDB lineage: Bacteria > Gemmatimonadota > Gemmatimonadetes > Longimicrobiales > Gaopeijiaceae > MFD05684-c1. Next base: position 1,886,920 of record OY970395.1, on the reverse strand, counting down.
GCCGCTTCGTGGTCCTGGACCTCCACAGCTACAACCACCGGAGGGAGGGCCCCGGCGGCCCACAGGCGCCCCAGGCGACCAACCCCGACGTGAACCTGGGCACCGGCTCCCTGGACCGGACCCGGTGGGGCAAGGTGGCCGACGCCTTCCTCCGGGCCCTGCAGGGCGTGGAGGTGCTGGGCCGGCGCCTGGACGTGCGGGAGAACATCCGCTTCCAGGGGGGCGGCTTCTCCCGGTGGGTGCACCGCACCTTCCCGGAGCAGGGGTGCGCCCTGGCCGTGGAGGTGAAGAAGTTCTTCATGGACGAGTGGTCGGGCCGGGCCGAACCCGGCGCGGTGGTGGAGGTACGTGAGGCCCTCGGCCTGGTCGTGGACCCGGTGCTGGGCGCCCTGGGCGCCCTGCAGGGGGCGTGAGGCCGTGGCCCGCCACACCACCGCCGTGGAGCCGGGAGCCACACCCGAGGCCGCCTTCCGTAGCATCGCCGCGTCCGTCCGCAAGCACGTGGCGGACGACCGCCCCCTTCGCTGCGATCTCCCGGGCCATGGGCACCTCCACCTGGACAGGGCGCTCCCGTGCCTGGCGGCGTACCGCTCCCCCTCCGGCCACGAGGACGCGGGTGCACCGCGCCTGGTGGACGCCCTGGCCGCCCATCTGGTGGCGCCGGCCGAGGACGGCTTCCGCCCCGGCGTGGACGCCATCGTGGAGGCGGTGGCCTCCTCAGTGGCCGACAAGCTGGGGGCGTTCCTGCTGCTGGAGGTGTGGACCGCCTCCGGCGACGGGGAGCCCCGGCCGGCCGAGGCCCCGCCCCGGGCCCGCTTCACCGTGGTGGTGGAGGGGAGCGAGGCGGGCCCCGAGGCGCGGGGGCTGGAGGCGTCCCTCCGGCGCCTGCGTCTGCGCCCCGAGAACGGCGGCGATCTGGGCGTGGCCCCGGCACCCGCCGAGGTGCGGGTGGAGCGGCGTGAGCAGGCCGCGCCCGAGGGGCTCCCGTCCCTGGTGGCCGACGCGCCATGCCACCGCCTGGGGCTCGAGGTGTCGCCCTTCTTCCGGGACCCGGAGAGCGGGCGGCCCTACCCCCGGGTGCTGGAGGCGCTGCGCCGCGCCCTCACGGCGGCCGTGGAGCGCACCGTGTTCCACTTCGCCCAGGAGCGCACGTCCCTGGACGTGCCCCACCCCTTCGCCCTGGGGCGCCGCAACGTGGAGGCGTCCGCGCGCCGCGTCGACGCCAGCCTGGGGGAGGTGTACGGCGCCTTCGACCCCCTCCTCCAGGTCACGCCGGTGAACACCGAGGCGGTGTGGCAGGGCTTCCGTGCAAGCGGCTGGCGGCGGGTGCCGGAGCTGCGCTACCGCCCCCTCCCGTTCGACCCGGAGGAGGTCAAGCGGCGCCTCTTCGGGGTGCCCATCGAGGACGTGGAAGACCCCCTCCTGGCCGCCCTCTTCCGGGAGAAGCAGGAGGAGCTCGACCGCCAGATCAGCCTGGTGCGGAGCGTGGAGACCCCCTCCTTCCGCTGGGCCGCGTACCAGCTCCACGGCACCGTCTCGGACGACCTCCTGGGGCTGGCGCTGGCGCTGCTGCGCGCGCTGCCGCCGGACGGGACGGGCGAGGAGGCCGCCGCCCCCGGCGAGGCCCACGCCGGCGCCTTCGTCGACGCCCGGGAGTTCGCCGGACTGGCCGCCCGGGAGATGGCCCGCTACCGGGAGGCGGCGCCCGACTTCGAGGGGGGCGTGGAGCTCCGGGACGACCTCACCGCCGGCCTCATGGTGAGCAAGGGGGTGCTCCTCGTCAGCAGGAGCCTGAGGGTGCCGCGCCACCGCGTGCAGGCGCTCCTCCAGCACGAGGTGGGCACCCACGTGGTGACGTACGTGAACGGCCTGGCCCAGCCGTTCCGCCTCTTCGCCGCTGGCCTGGCCGCCTACGAGGGCCTCCAGGAGGGGCTGGCCGTCCTGGCCGAGCACCTGGTGGGCGGCCTCACCCAGGAGCGGATGCGCGTGCTGGCGGCCCGGGTGGTGGCGGTCCGCTCCCTGGTGGACGGCGCCGGGTTCCTGGACACGTGGCGGCTCCTCACGGAGGAGCACGGCTTCAGGCCCCGAGGCGCGTTCATCGTGGCGCTGCGCGTGCACCGGGGCGGGGGCCTCACCAAGGACGCCCTCTACCTGCGCGGGCTCCGGGACCTCCTGGCGTTCCTGGGCGCCGACGGTCGCATCGAGCCCCTCCTGGTGGGGAAGGTGGGCCTGGGGCACGCCGAGGTGGTGCAGGAGCTGGTGCTCCGAGGCGTCCTGCGCCTCCCCCGCCTGCGGCCCGCCTACCTGGGCGGGCCCGGCGCGACCGACCGGCTGGACGCGTGCCGTGGACGCACGCTGCTCGACCTCGCCCGTTCCCTGGCAGCCTGACCGAGGACACGACCATGCGTCTCGCCTTCTTCGTGAACGACCTCGCCACCGAGCGAGCCGACTACACCACCACCCTGCTGGCGCGCACCGCGCTGCGCCGCGGCCACGAGGTGTGGTACGCCGACGCCGACGGCTTCAGCTACGAGGCCGACGGCCGCCTGTGCGTGCTCGCCCGCTGCGCGCCGGGGCGGGGGTACAAGTCCGACGAGACGTTCCTGGCGGCGGTGCGGGGCGAGGATGCGGGCGTGGAGCGCCTGGACGCGGGCGACCTCGACGCCCTCCTCCTGCGCAACGACCCGGCGGCCGACGCCGACGCCCGCCCCTGGGCGCAGAACGTGGGCATCCTCTTCGGCCAGGTGGCGGCCCGGCAGGGTGTGCTGGTGCTGAACGACCCGGAGGGGCTGTGGGGCGCCCTCAACAAGATGTACCTCCAGCGCTTCCCCGAGGTGGTGCGCCCCCGGACCCTGGTGAGCCGCGATCCCCGGCGGCTGCGGGAGTTCGTGGCGGAGCTGGGCGGAAGGGGCGCGGTGCTCAAGCCCCTGCACGGGTCCGGGGGGCGGGACGTGTTCCTGGTGCGGGAGGAGGAGCACCCGAACCTCAACCAGATCATCGAGGCGGTGCGGCGCCAGGGCTACGTCGTGGCGCAGGAGTTCCTCCCCGAGGCCACGGAGCGGGACGTGCGCTTCTTCCTCCTCAACGGGCACCCCCTGGAGGTGGACGGGAAGGTGGCCGCCTTCAGCCGCATTGGACAGGAGGGCGACCTCCGCACCAACATCACGGCCGGCGGGCGCTGTGAGGCGGCCCGGGTCACGGACCGGATGCTGGAGCTGGCCGAGCTCGTGCGCCCCCGCCTCGTGCAGGACGGTATGTTCCTGGTGGGTCTCGACATCGCGGGGGACAAGCTCATGGAGATCAACGTGTTCAGCCCTGGAGGGCTTCGGAACGCCGGACGCTTCGAGGGCGTGGACTTCGCCACCGCGGTGGTGGAGGCGGTGGAGTCCAAGGTGGAGCACCGCCGCCACTACGGGGGCAGGGTGCGGAACCGCGAGCTGGCGACGCTGTGAGGGAGCGGCTGTTCTCCCTCTGGGAGGGTCTCCGCTCCAGCTACTGGTTCCTTCCCGGCACCATGGCACTGGGCGCCGTGGGGCTGGCCTTCGCGGTGGTCACCCTGGACCAGCGGGCGGGGGACGGGTGGATCGCCGACGTCCCCTGGCTCTTCGCGAACAGACCCGACGGCGCCCGGGCCCTGCTGTCCACCATCGCCGGCTCCATGATCACGGTGGCGGGCGTCACCTTCTCCGTGACCATCGCGGCGGTGGCGTACGTCACCTCCCAGTTCGGCCCCCGCATCCTCAACACGTTCATGCGGGACACGGGCAACCAGGTCACGCTGGGCACCTTCATCGCCACGTTCATCTACTGCCTCCTGGTGCTCAGGACCATCCAGTCCCCGGCAGAGAGCGGAGGGGCGGCGTTCGTCCCCCAGATCGCGGTGCTGACGGGCTTCGCCATGGCGCTGGTGAGCGTGGCGGTCCTCATCTTCTTCATCCACCACGTGCCCCTCTCCATCCACGCCTCCCACGTCGTGTCCCAGATCGGGAGCGACTTCGTGGGAAAGGTCGACCACGTCTTCCCCGAGCCGGTGGCCAGCGACGACCGGGAGGACGGGCGCGGTCCCCCTCCTGCGCGGCCGGACGACTTCGAAGCCGCGAGCGTCGTCATCCGGGCGCGGCACCCGGGCTACGTCCAGTACGTGGACCAGGACCGGCTGGTGGACATGGCCCTCGAGCGCGACCTGCTGGTGGAGGTCCGGGTGCGGCCGGGCGTGTTCGTGCGCGACGGCATCCCCCTGGCCCGGGTGTACCCCGGGGAGCGGGTCGACGAGGAGCTGGAGGACGCCATCCGGGGAACCGTCCACCTCGGCCAGAGGCGCACCCAGACCCAGGACGTGGTGTTCCTGGCGAACGAGCTGGTGGAGGTGGCCGGACGGGCCCTGTCGCCCGGCATCAACGACCCCTTCACCGCCATGACCTGCCTGGACTGGCTGGGCGCCGGGCTGTCCCGCATGTCCCGCAGGCCCGCCCCCCGCCCCTTCCGCCGCGACCGGGAGGGGAGGGTGCGGGTGATGGTGCCCCTCACCGACTTCGCCGTGCTCGCCGACGAGGCGTTCGGACGGCTGCGCCCCTACGTGGAGCACGACCGCAACGCGGCCCTCCACATGATGGAGGTGCTGGAGCAGGTGGCCGAGACGGTGGAGCGGTCGGAGGACCGGAGGGTGGTCCTGTCCCACGCCGACGCCCTCCTGCGGGGGACGGAGCGGCGCCTTGAGGACGAGGCGGACCGGGAGGCGGTGCGCCGCTTCCATCGGGCCCTGGCCCACGGGGCCCTGGTGCGGGAGGAGCCGTCCCCCGCTGACCTGCCGCCTCGCGCCAGTGCGGACGGCCCCGCCCGCGTTGACGCGCCCTCGACGGGCCCTTAGCCTTCCCTCCATGACGAGCCCGCTCCGCCGAACCGGCACCCGTACCGCGACCCGGAGTATTTCCCCGGGGGTCGGCCGACGTCCGTAGACGGCGCCAGCGGCGGCGGACAGGGGCGGCCCTCCACGGCGGGGGGCCGCCTTTTTTTCACCCGAGCGAACCCATGAGCGAAGAGACGATCCGGATCACACTTCCCGACGGGAGCGTGCGCGAGATGCCGAAGGGCTCCACGGTGGGCGACCTCGCCAGGTCCATCGGGCCCGGGCTGGCCAGAGCCGCGGTGGCTGCCGAAGTGGACGGCGAGGTGAGGGACCTCATGTACGCCTTCGAGGACGACGCGGAGGTGCGCATCCTCACCGAGCGCGACCCCGAAGCGCTGCCCGTGCTGCGCCACTCGGCGGCCCACGTCCTGGCCACCGCCGTGCGGGAGCTCCGCCCCGGCGCCGCCATCGGCTTCGGCCCGGCCATCGACGAGGGCTTCTACTACGACTTCGAGGTGGACGAGCCCTTCACTCCCGAGGACCTGGCGCGCTTCGAGGAGGTGATGCGGCGCGTCGTCGAGGAGGACCAGCCCTTCGAGCGGCGGGTGGTGGGCCGGGAGGAGGCCCGGGAACTCTTCAAGGACGATCCCCTCAAGCTGGAGCGGCTGGAGGAGTTCCCCGAGGACGAGGTCATCACGGTCTACAGGAACGGTCCGTTCCTGGACCTGTGCCGTGGGCCCCACGTCCCCAGCACGGGGCGGCTGCCCACCTTCAAGCTCCTGTCAACGGCGGGGGCGTACTGGAGGGGCGACGAGCACCGCCAGATGCTCCAGCGCATCTACGGCACGGCGTTCTTCAAGGAGAAGGAGCTGGAGGAGCATCTGGAGCGCCTCGAGGAGGCCAAGAAGCGCGACCACCGGGTGCTGGGGCGGGAACTGGACCTCTTCTCCACGGACAACCGGGTGGGTCCCGGCCTCATCCTGTGGCACCCCCGGGGCGCCACGGTGCGCATGGAGATCGAGAACTACGAGCGGGATCTCATCCTGCGCCACGGCTACCAGCTCGTGTACACGCCCCACGTGGTGAGCGAGAAGCTGTTCGAGATCAGCGGCCACCTGGAGAACTTCGCCGAGAACATGTTCGGGGCCATGGAGGTGGAGGGGGCACGCTACCGCCCCAAGCCCATGAACTGCCCCGGACACATCGCCATCTACCAGAGCGACCAGCGCTCGTACCGTGACCTGCCCATCCGCATGGCGGAGTTCGGCACGGTGTACCGCTACGAGCGGAGTGGCGTGCTGCACGGCATGCTCAGGGTTCGGGGCTTCACCCAGGACGACGCCCACGTGTTCTGCACACCCGACCAGGTGCCCTCGGAGATCGGACGGCTCCTGGACCTGGTGGACGAGATGCTCACCACGTTCGGCTACCCCTACACGATCGAGCTGTCCACGCGCCCCGAGAAGGCGCTGGGGAGCGAGGCCACGTGGCAGGACGCCCAGAAGACGCTGGCCGACGTGCTGGAGGCCCGGGGGCTGGAGTACCGCATCGACGAGGGCGGCGGGGCCTTCTACGGGCCCAAGCTGGACTTCAAGCTGGTGGACGCCATCGGGCGCACGTGGCAGGGGCCCACGGTGCAGCTCGACTTCAACCTGCCCGAGCGCTTCGGGCTGGAGTACGTGGGGGAGGACAACCACCCCCACCGGCCGGTCATGCTGCACCGGGTGCTGGTGGGGTCCATGGAGCGTTTCGTGGGCGGGCTCATCGAGCACTACGCCGGCGCGTTCCCCACCTGGCTGGCGCCCGAGCAAGTGCGGGTCCTGCCCGTGAGCGAGCCCTACGAGGGCGACGGGCGCCAGCTCGCCGCCATGCTCGAGGCCCGGGGCATCCGGGTCGGCATCGACGCCCGGGACACCCTCTCCTCCCGCATCCGGGACGCCGAGCTCATGCGGGTGCCCTACATGGCCGTGCTGGGGGAGAAGGAGGCCGAGGCCGGCACCGTCGCCGTGCGGGTGCGGGGGGCTGACCGGAAGCAGAAGGTCATGGCCAAGGAAGACTTCGTGGAGGTGGTGGCGGCCGACGTGGCGGCGAAGAGGCTGGAGCCGGGGGAGGCCGCGGCGGGGGTCAGCTAGGGCGACAGGCTCCTAGCTGGCCCGCGGCACCGGGGCCCGCCCTGCGAGCGTCGACCCGTCGACGAGGGAGGCGCCATGGAAGTGCGGAACCAGCGGACCACGGGCGACCCCCGTCTCCCGGAGGCGCCGCAGGACCCCGTACAGGTCGTAGACGTGCCACCCCTCCACGATGCGCTCTCCCGAGAGGAAGTAGGTGCTCACCCCCCGCAGGACCACCAGCGATCCGGTGGGAGCCACCCCCCCCAGCGTTCCGGCGTGGATGCCCGTGAGGGTCCAGCGCTTCACCGAGCGGTCCTCCTCGGCGACCAGCGCGTCCACCCGCACGTGCAGCCCCTGGAGCGACGACAGGAGCTGCCGGGTCCAACCTTGATGGTCCCGCAGGGAGCGCACGTCCGGGCGGGCGAAGTCGTGGTGCACGTACCAGGGGGCGTAGTAGCGGCGCATACCGTCCACGTCGCCCTCGTTCCACACGTACTCGTTCTGCTCGGTGACGAAGTCCTCGACGTCCACGGGTCGCATCGTTCCTCCGGCGGGGGTGAGGAATCTGCCCTCCATTGATACGCGCGTCGGACCGTTTGCGCAGCCGTCGACCGGTTGACCGACGTGCGGCCGACCACCATCTTTCCGCTTCCGCACCCGTATCCGCGTGCGGTGAGACAGCGATGAAGTGAGCCGCAGGACCCGCGGCTCCACCTTACGGTCCCCGGCGTAGCGCCGGGTCGGAACCGCCGGGTCGAGAGGGTTGCCGGTCGGGAGACGTGTCTCCGCCACTGGCGCACCCCCGAGGCCCGGCAACAGTCCGGGCCTCTTTTTTGTCGGTAGCGCGTCCGGTGCCGGGGGGCGGTCCCCCGGCCGCCTCATCCCCGCGGAGGAAGGCACCATCAGCGAAAAACGGGTCCGCGTCAACGAGCAGATACGGATCAGTCCGATCCGGCTCATCGACGAGGACGGAAACCAGGTGGGGATCGTCTCCCTGGAAGACGCCCGCGAGCGGGCCACGAGCAAGGGCCTCGACCTGGTCGAGGTGGCCCCGGAGGCCCGGCCGCCCGTGGTCAAGGTGATGGACTACGGCAAGTTCAAGTACGAGCAGGCCCGGGCCGCGCGGGACGCGAAGAAGAAGCAGCACAACATCCAGGTCAAGGAAGTGAAGTTCCGGCCCGGGATCGAGGAGCACGACTACGAGTTCAAGACGCGCCACGCCCGCCGCTTCCTCGAGGAGGGCAACAAGGTCAAGCTGACCATGATGTTCCGGGGGCGTCAGGTGACCCACCCGGAGCTGGGGCGCGAGGTGCTGGCCCGGGTGACCGAAGACCTGCAGGACGTCGCGAAGGTCGAGACACAGCCGAATTTCGAAGGGCGCCAGATGTCCATGGTGCTGGCGCCCACGAAGCCGAAGTAGGAGAGAGATATGCCCAAGATGAAGACGAAGAGGAGCGCTGCGAAACGCCTCAAGCGCACCGCCAGCGGGCGGCTGAAGCGCCACAAGGCGTACCACAGCCACATCCTCACCAAGAAGGACCAGAAGCGGAAGCGCCGCCTTCGCAAGGCCGGTCTCGTCTCGAAGGCAGACGAGAAGCGGATGAAGCGGCTCCTCCCCAACGGCTGACCAGGAGGAGACATGCCTCGTTCCACGGCTGCAGGCGCACGCAACAAGCGCAAGAAGAAGATCTTCAAGGCTGCCAAGGGCTACTTCGGCGGCAGGAAGAACCTCTACCGGGTCGCCAAGGACGCGGTGGAGAAGGGGTGGGAGCACGCCTACCGGGACCGCAAGAAGAAGAAGCGCAACTTCCGGAGCCTCTGGATCACGCGCATCAACGCCGCTGCCCGGGAGCACGACCTGTCGTACTCCCGCTTCATGAACGGGCTGTCGAAGTCCGGCGTGGAGCTGGACCGGAAGGCCCTGGCAGACCTGGCGGTGCGCAGCCCCGACGCGTTCGCCGCCCTGGTGGACCGGGCCAAGGAAGGGCTCGCCAAGGCCGGCTGAGCCTTCGGTGGCGGAGAGGACCAGGGGAGGGCTCCGCGACCTGTCGCGGGGCCCTCCCGTCCGTTGATGGGTCGGCGGCCCCGCGTTGACCCGAGCCCGCCGCGCGGTAGCTTGGGGCGTCCTGTCCCACGACACGTCGCGACACCGCCTCGATAAGGAAGCCATGACCGACACCACCTCCCTTGTGGACGAGCTGAAATCCCTGGAGGACGAGGGGCGGGCCGCGGTGGCCGGCGCCAGCGACGCCGGCGCCCTGGAGGCGGTGCGGGTGGCGTTCCTGGGCCGCAAGGACGGTCGGGTGTCGGCGGTGCTGCGTCGCCTGGGGGGCCTCCCCGCAGACGCGCGTCCGGTGGTGGGGGCCGAGGCCAACCGGGTGAAGGAGGCGCTGCAGGAGGCGTTGGCGGCCCGGGAGGGGGAGCTGTCCTCCGGGAGCGGAGAGGGGGCCCGGGGCCCCGACCGCACGCTCCCCGCTCGGCAGCGGTGGCGGGGGGGGCGCCACCCCGTGCAGCAGGTGGTGGACGAGATCACCGGGATCTTCAGGGGGCTGGGCTTCACCCGGGCGCGGGGGCCCCAGGTGGAGACGGAGTGGTACAACTTCGTGGCCCTGAATACCCCCATGGATCACCCGGCCGCCGACGAGCAGGACACCCTCTACCTGGAGAACGGCCTCCTCCTGCGCAGCCACACCTCGCCGGTGCAGATGCGCACCATGGAGCTCCACGAGCCGCCCATCCGGGTCGTCGCGCCCGGGTGGGTCTACCGGAGGGATACCTACGACGCCACCCACACGCCGGTGTTCTACCAGATCGAAGGACTGGCGGTGGACGAGGGCATCACGTTCGTGGACCTGAAGGGGACGCTGGCCGAGTTCGCCCGCCGCTTCTTCGGGGAGGATACCAAGGTCCGCTTCCGCCCCTCCTTCTTCCCCTTCACCGAGCCCAGCGCCGAGATGGACGTGAAGCGCATGGTCACCCGCCCCGATGGGGTGCGGGTGGAATCGGACTGGATGGAGATCATGGGCGCCGGCATGGTGGACCCCGCGGTGCTGGAGAACGCAGGCTACGACAGCGAGCGCTACACGGGGTGGGCCTTCGGGATGGGACCGGGCCGCATGGCGCTGCTGCGCTACGACGTTCCCGACCTGCGGCTGTTCTTCGAGAACGACGTGCGCGTCCTCTCGCAACTCGCGGGCTGAGGGTCGCCATGGACATCTCGCACCGTTGGCTCCTCGACGTCGCGCCCGGGCTGGACGCCGACCCGGAGGAGGTGGCACGCCGGCTGGCCGCGCGGGGCGCCCCGGTGGACGGCATGACGGCGTTGGCCCGGGACATCGGCGACGTGGTGGTGGCCCGTGTCGAGGACGTCCGGCCCCACCCCGGCGCCGACCGCCTGGCCCTGTGCATGGTGGACGCGGGCACCGGCGAGCTCTTCCAGGTGGTGTGCGGCGCGCCCAACGTGAAGGCGGGGGGCGCCTACCCCTTCGCCCCCGTGGGCGCCACCCTCCCGGGCGGCGTGGCCATCAAGAAGGCGAAGATCCGCGGCGAAGCGTCGGTGGGCATGCTCTGCTCCCCACGGGAGCTGGGCCTGGGCCACGACCACGCGGGGCTGATGGAGCTGGATCCGGGGCTGGAGCCCGGCGCGTCGTTCGTGGACGTCCTGGGGCTGGACGACGTCCGCCTGGAGGTGGACGTGACCGCGAACCGGGGGGATCTCCTGAGCCACGTGGGGGTGGCCCGGGAGGTGGCGCCCGCCGGGGTGGCGGCCATCGAGCTTCCGCCCATCCCCGGCGGCGGCGGCGTGCCGGCGCTGGAGCTGGTCCCGGGGGAGGACGGCGTCGGCGGCGTCACGGTCCGGATCGAGGACCCGGACCTGTGCGGCCGCTACCTGGGCGCCGTCGTGCGGGGTGTGCAGGTGGGGCCGTCGCCGGCGTGGCTCCAGGGGAGGCTCCGGGCCGCCGGTGCCCGCCCCATCAACAACGTGGTGGACGCCACGAACTACGTCCTCCTGGAGCTGGGCCAGCCGCTCCACGCCTTCGACCTGGACACCCTGGAGGACCGCTCCGTGGTGGTGCGCCGCGCCCGGAAGGGCGAGACCATCGTCACACTGGACGGAGAGGAGCGGCGCCTCACCCCGGCCATGCTCGCCATCTGCGACGCCGCCCGGCCGGTGGCCATCGCCGGCGTCATGGGTGGGCGGGACACGGAGGTGACGGAGGCCACGACCGACATCCTCCTGGAGTGCGCCTGGTTCGAGCCCCGGCAGATCCGGGCGACCCGGCGCGCCCTGGGCATGTCCACCGACGCCAGCTACCGCTACGAGCGCTGGGTCGACCCGGAAGGGATGGAGCGGGCGCTCCGCCGGGCCCTGGAGATCCTCCTCGCCACGGCGGGAGGCACGGTGGAGCCCCGGGTGCCGGATGCGTGGCCGGTGCACTGGGAGCGCCCGCTCCTCACCCTGCGGGCGTCCCGGGTGGAGCAGGTTCTGGGCGTCGGCTTCCCGGTGCCCCGCCTCCGGGAGCTCCTCGAGCCCCTGGGGTTCGAGACCGTGTCGGCGGGGGAGGAGGCCCTGGAGGTCTCGGTCCCGGGACACCGGGGCTACGACGTGACCCGGGAGATCGACCTGGTGGAGGAGGTGGCCCGGGCCCACGGGTTCGACGCGTTCCCCCAGGAGCTGGCCCCGTTCCGCCCCGGCACCGTGCCCGACCACCCCCTCTTCCGGCTGGAGGACGAGCTCCGGGAGCGGCTGGTCGGACAGGGGCTCTTCGAGGCCCAGACCCTGTCGCTGGTGCCCCGGGACCAGGGGGACGTGGCGCTCGTGAACCCCATCTCCGCCAACGAGGCCGCCCTGCGGCGTTCCGTGGCGCCGTCGCTTCTGCGCCGGGTGGAGCACAACTGGGCCCACGGCAACCGGGACGTGCGCCTCTTCGAGCTGGGCTCGACCTTCCACGCCCGCGCCGGTGACGAGCCTCCGGTGGAGGAGCCCCGCCTGGCGGCCGTGCTCACGGGGCGCCGGTCGCCGAGTCACTGGTCGCGCCCCGACGCGCCCCTGGACCTGTGGGACCTGAAGGCCCTCCTCCAGGAGGTGGCGTCCGTGGTGTGGCCGGGAAGCGCCGTGGAACCCGGCGAGGGTGCCGCACCCTGGCTGGACGGTGCCGCGGCGCTGGCCGTGCGTACCGCCGAGGGGACGACGGTAGGGTGGGGCGGACGGGTGGCGGAGGGGGCGGTGGACGCGCCCCGCTGGGCCGGGGACGTGCTGGCGCTGGAGCTGAGCCTGCCCGCCGAACCGGTCCGCCGCTCGCCTCCCGCGTTCCGGCCGCTGCCGCCCTTCCCGGCGGTGGAGCGGGACCTGGCCCTCCTGGTGCCCGACGACGTGGAGGCTGCCCGCGTGGAGGAGGCCATCCGCGCCGCGGGCGGGGCGCTCCTCCGGGAGGTGGCCCTCTTCGACCTCTACACCGGGGAGGGGGTCGCCCCCGGGCGCCGCTCCCTGGCGTACGCGCTGCGCTTCCAGTCGCCGGAGCGGACCCTCACCGACGAGGACGCCGACCGGGCCACCGGCAGCATCGTGGACCACCTCAGGGAGACGCTGGGTGTCGAGCCAAGAGGATAGGGCCGGGGCCGAGGGCCGGGCGTTCCAGGCCCTGGAGGGCGCCGTGGGCCGGCTGCTTGCGGAACTGGAGCGGCTCCGCGCGGAGGTGGCGGAGTCGCAGGCGCACCGCTCGGAGCTGGCCGGCATGCTCAAGAGCTTCGGGGACGGTGAGAAGGACCCGGTGGAGATGGCCCACCGCCTGGCCCGGCTGGAGGAGGAGAATGCCGATCTCCTCGAGCGGGTCACCCAGGGGCGGGAGGGGGTGGAGCGTCTGTTGGCCCGCATCCGATTCCTGGAGGACCAGCGATGAGCGAGAAGGAACCCCGCAGCTCCGTCACCGTCATCATCGCCGGCGAGGAGCACACGATCCGGGCGAACGCCGAAGCCGACTACACCCGGGCCTGCGCCCGCTTCGTCGACCAGCGCATCGCCGACATCCGCAGCAAGTCCAACCTCATCGAGGGGCACAAGGCGGCCATCCTCGCCGCCCTCTCCATCACGGACGAGTACTTCCAGGCCCGGGACGAGCTGGAGAGCATGAGGAAGGAGGTGGCTTCCCGGGCCACCAACCTCACCCGCCGCATCGAGGCGGACCTGGGCGGGACGGGAGCAGCCGGGGCCTCGTGAGCCTCGGCCGGAGCGGGCGTGCGAGGGCCTCGCTTGCGGACCCGGAGGGCCAAATCCTATCCTTTCAACGCCTTTAGCCCACCTTCGGGCCCCGAAGCCCGTTCCGGAGTGATACATGAACCCGCTAGTCGTCGCGCTGGCGGCAGCCGCCGCGGCCCTGATCGTGGGGGCGGCCGTCGGCTTCGCCACTTCCCGAGCACGGGAGCGCGCCCGCCAGGAGCGGGAGAAGGCCTCGGCACAGGATGAAGCCTCTCGCATCCTCAGGCGCGCCGAGGACGAGGCGGAGAGCCTGCGGCGGAGCCGGGAGCTGGAGGGGAAGGAGGCGGTCATGCGCCTCCGGGAAGCGTGGGAGTCGGAGGAGGCCCGCCGGCGGGAGGAGGCCGAGCGCATGGAGCGCCGCCTCGTGGAGCGCTCCGAGTCCATGGACCGGAAGTTCGACGTCCTGAACGAGCGGGAGAGCGGGCAGGAGCGCCGCACCAAGGAGCTGGATGCGCGGGAAGCGGAGGTGGCGGACCGGGCCCGCTCCGTGGAGGAGACGCTCGCCAGGGCCCGGGCCAAGCTCGAGTCCCTTGCCGGCATGAGCCAGCAGGACGCGAAGAAGAAGCTGGTGGACGACCTGGTCGAGGAGGCCAAGGCCGAGGCGGCCAACTCCCTCCGGGAAATCCGGGACGAGGCCCAACGCACCGCCGACCGGGAGGCCAAGAAGATCCTGGCCCTGGCCATCCAGCGCATGGCCGCCGACCAGACCGCCGAGATGACGGTGTCGGTGGTCCAGCTCCCCTCGGACGAGATGAAGGGACGCATCATCGGCCGGGAGGGGAGGAACATCCGCTCCTTCGAGCAGGCCACCGGCATCGACGTCATCATCGACGACACCCCCGAGGCCGTGGTGCTGTCGGGCTTCGACCCGGTGCGCCGCGAGGTGGCCCGGATCGCGCTGGAGCGCCTCATCGAGGACGGGCGCATCCACCCCGGCCGCATCGAGGAGATGGTGGACAAGGCCAGGAAGGAGGTGGACCAATCCATGGTCGAGGCGGCCGAGGAGGTTCTCTACGAGCTGGGCATCCACAACGTCCACCCCGAGATCGTGAAGGTCCTGGGGCGCCTCAAGTTCCGCACCTCCTACGGCCAGAACCAGCTCCAGCACGCCAAGGAGGTGGCGCTGCTGGCCGGGAGCATGGCCGCGGAGATGAAGCTCGACGTGCAGGCCACCAAGCGGGCGGCGCTCCTCCACGACGTGGGCAAGGGGCTGACCCACGAGCAGGAGGGCACCCACGTGGAGCTGGGGTGGCGGCTGTGCAAGAAGCACGACGAGAGCGACCTGGTGCTCAACGCCATCAAGGCCCACCACGACGAGGAGCCCCACCGCTACGCCGAGACCTTCCTGGTCACGGCCGCCGACGCCATCAGCGGATCCCGCCCCGGCGCCCGTCGGGAGATGTTCGAGGGGTACGTGAAGCGGCTGGAGAAGCTGGAGGAGCTCGCCATGGAGCACCCCGGGGTGGAGCGCTGCTTCGCCATCCAGGCGGGCCGCGAGCTCCGGGTGATGGTGGAGCCCGAGAAGGTGAGCGACGCCGAGATGGCCCAGATCTCCGAGGCCGTGGCCAGGAAGATCGAGAACGAGCTCCAGTATCCCGGCCAGATCAAGGTGGTGGTGGTGCGGGAGACCCGGGCCGTGGACTTCGCCCGCTAGACCGTTCCGCCAGCGTGCCGGCCTACCCCGGTCCGGGCGCGCTCCCCGAGGGGTTATATTGGGCCGGACCGGCGTCTCCGCCGGTCCGGCCCGCGTCACATGCGACCCTCAAGCCACTCGGAGCCATGGCGGCCGAGATCATTTCCGGAAACGCGATCGCCCAGGACATCAAGGACGAGGTGCGGGAGCGCACCCGGCGCCTCCAGGAGGAGCGGGGGGTGGTCCCCGGCCTCGCCACGGTGCTGGTGGGTGAAGACCCCGCCAGCCAGGTGTACGTGGGCATGAAGAACCGGGACGCCAAGGAGGTGGGCTTCCACTCCCGCCAGATCACCCTCCCGGCCGACACCCCCGAGGACGAGCTCCTGGGGCTCGTGGCCGGGCTCAACGCCGACCCGGACATCCACGGCATCCTGGTCCAGCTCCCCCTCCCGCCCCAGATCGACGAGTCCCGGGTGCTCCTGGCCATCGACCCGGCCAAGGACGTGGACGGCTTCCACCCCGTGAACGTGGGCCGCCTGGCTACGGGCGCCGAGGACGTGCTGGCGCCGTGCACCCCCAGGGGCGTGGTGGAGATGCTGCTGCGCACCGGCCACGACCCGGCGGGCACGCACTGCGTGGTGGTGGGGCGCTCCAACATCGTGGGCCGCCCCATGGCGTCCCTCCTCCTGCGCAAGGGGCGGGGCGGCAACGCCACCGTCACCGTGGCCCACTCCCGCACCCGGGACCTGGGCGCCGTGACCCGCCTCGCCGACATCCTCATCGTGGCCATCGGCCGCCCCGACACGGTCACGGGCGACATGGTGAAGCCGGGCGCCGTGGTCATCGACGTGGGCGTGAACCGGGTGGACGATCCCTCCCGGGAGCGGGGCTACCGCCTGGTGGGCGACGTGGCCTTCGACGAGGTGAAGGAGGTGGCCTCGGCCATCACGCCGGTGCCGGGCGGCGTGGGACCCATGACCCGGGCCATGCTCCTTTCCAACACCGTGGACGCGGCTCTCGCCCTGACCGGACGGGAAGCGGCCGGGGCCGCGCGCTGACGTGGGGTCCAAGGACGACGCCCTGACGCTGGACCTCTTCCGGGAGGCCGCCGGAGACGTGGAGGCAGCCGAGGCCCCCGCAGAGGCCAGGACGCCGATCCGGCCCCGTCCCACCCCCGGCACCCCCGCTCCCGGCAGGGAGCCACTCACCCCGGAGCCGGGGAGGGAGCCGGGCACGCCCACGCCCCCTCCCGGGCCCGGCCCGGGGCGGGAGCCCCGCACCCCGGACCCGGTGCGGGAGCCCGGAACCCCCGGCCCCGGGCGGGAGCCGAGCACCCCCCTCCCCGGCCCGGGACGCCCCGACGAGGTGCCCATCCCGACGCCCCCCTCTCCGGGACGCCCGCCCTCCACCCCCTCCGAGCCCCCGCGCCGGCCGCCCCCGCCCGGACGGCTCGCAGCGCCCCCCATGGCGGGAGAGTCCCTGGCGGGCGCGGGCGCCGTGGAGGGCCTCGACGACGACGCCGACGTGGTGCGCCCCGAGCCCCGGGTGTGGTCGGTGTCCGAGGTGAACGGCTCGGTGAAGGCCATGCTGGAGGACTACCTTCCCCCGCTGTGGGTGTCGGGAGAAGTGGCCAATTGGAAGCGGCACCGCTCCGGGCACTGCTTCTTCACCCTGAAGGACGAGCACGCCCAGCTCCGCTGCGTCCTGTGGCGGAGCGACGCGGCGCGCCTCCCCATGGACCCCGAGGACGGCATGAACGTCCGGGCCTTCGGGGGGCTCACCCTGTACGAGGCACGGGGCGACTACCAGCTCGTGGCCCGCAAGGTTGAGGCGGAGGACGCCGAGGGGCTGTGGCGGCTCGCGTTCGAGAAGCTCCGCAAGAAGCTGGACGCCGAGGGCCTGCTGGCGCCCACCCGTAAGCGCCCCGTGCCCCGTTTCCCCGAGTGCGTGGGCGTGGTGACCTCCCCCAGCGGCGCGGCCCTCCGGGACATCCTCTCGGTCATCGGCCGGCGGGCGCCCTGGACCCGGGTGTTGGTCCGGGGATGCCGGGTGCAGGGTGATGGAGCGGCCGCCGAGGTGGCCCGGGCCGTGGAGGTGCTGGCGGCCAGCGGCCGCTGCCAGGTCATCATCGTGTCCCGGGGGGGCGGCTCCATCGAAGACCTGTGGGCGTTCAACGAGGAGGCGGTGGCCAGGGCCATCTGCCGCTCCCCCGTGCCGGTCATCTCCGGCGTGGGCCACGAGGTGGACGTCACCATCACCGACCTGGTGGCCGACCTGAGGGCGCCGACGCCCTCGGCCGCCGCCGAGGCGGCCGTCCAGGACGGGGAGGCCCTGGTGCGCTCCCTGCGCCGCCTCCCGGAGCGGCTGACCCGGGCCCTCAGGGGGTGCGCGGAGCGGCGCCGCCGGAGCGTCGACACCGGGCTGGAGCGCCTGGAGCGGGCGCTCCGCCGCCGCCTCGACCCCATGGAGGGACGGGTGGTGCGGGGGCTCGCGGGGCTCGAGCGGGGCATGGCCCGCCAGGCGGACCGGCGCCGGCAGGCCCTGGCCGCGTCGGCCGGGAAGCTGGAGGCCCTCTCCCCCCTGGCCACGCTGCGCCGTGGGTACGCGGTGGCCCAGGACCCGGAGGGGAAGCTGCTCCGGAGGGTGGCGGACCTCCCTCCAGGAACGGCGTTCGACCTGCGCCTGTGGGACGGGCGCGTGCGGTGCGAAGCGGGTGAGACCACGGAGGAGGAGCCTTTCGGTGCCTGAGCGCGACGCGACGGAGCAGGGCGGGTCGGAGGCCGGACTGGAGTCCCGTCTCCGGCGCCTGGAAGAGATCGTGGCCTCCCTGGAGGCGGAGGACCTGGAGCTGGAGCGGGCCCTCACACTCTTCGAGGAGGGCGTGGGCCACGTGCGGGAAGCCGAGCGCATCCTGGCCCGCACCGAGCTCAGGGTCGAAGAGCTGCTGGGCGAGGACGGGCAGGCGGAGGCGGGGCCGATGGGGGGCGGGGAGGGGTGAGCCCCGTCGCCGAGCGGTTCGACCTGGACCGCTGGCTCCGGGACGAGCGTGCGGAGGTGGAGCGGGCCCTGGAGCGGGCCGTGG
The DNA here is from genome assembly GCA_963720485.1 of uncultured Gemmatimonadales bacterium. Taxonomy (GTDB): domain Bacteria; phylum Gemmatimonadota; class Gemmatimonadetes; order Longimicrobiales; family Gaopeijiaceae; genus MFD05684-c1. Next base: position 1,868,992 of record OY970395.1, on the reverse strand, counting down.
CGTGGGCCGGCGCCCGCCTCCCCGCTTCCCTGGAAGGGGCCGTGCACCACGGCGTCCTGAGCGGCGGCAAGCGGGTGCGCCCACTCCTGGTGGTGGCGGCGTACCGGGCGGTGGCAGGGAAGGGGGGCGACGCCGTGTACGACCTGGCCGCCGCCCCCGAGCTCATCCACGCATACTCCCTCATGCACGACGACCTGCCGTGCATGGACGACGCGGAGCTGCGCCGTGGGCGGCCCACCACCCACCGGGTGCACGGGGAGGCCGTCACCGTGGTGGCGGGCGCCGCCCTGATCCCCCTGGCGGCCCTCCAGGCGTGGCGGGCCCTCGGCGGCCTGGGGGTCGCGGATGCCGCGGCCCGGGACGCCGTGGCGGCCCTCATGGCCGCCGCCGGGGCCTCGGGGATGGTGGGGGGGCAGGCGGTGGACCTCCTCTCCGAGGGGAAGCGCCTCGACGCCGCCGCGCTGGACGGGCTCCACCGCCGCAAGACCGGGGCGCTGCTCACCGCGTCCCTCACCCTGGGGGCGGTGGCCGCCGGCGCCGGACCCGGCGAGCGCGCGGCCCTCGAGGCGTACGGGCGGGCGCTGGGGCTGGCGTTCCAGGTGGCCGACGACATCCTGGACGCCACGGCCTCCGCCGCCGACCTGGGCAAGAACCCCAGCGACCAGGCCCTGGAGAAGTCCACCTACGTGGCGCTCCACGGGCTGGCCGAGGCCCGGCGCCGCTCGGAGGGGCTCGCCGCCGAGGCCGTGGTCGCCCTGGACGGCTCCGGCCTCGACGCGCCCCCCCTGCGGGCCCTGGCGGACTACGTGGTGCACCGCAGGCGGTGAGGCCCGACCGGCACGAGGGGCGCACCGGGGGGTAGTTCCCCCCGCACCGGCTGCGCCTCCGGCCGGGCACGGGTTAGGTTTCGGGGTACCAGGGTCGAATCCGACGAAGCAGGCAAGGAGAAGCGAGCCGACGTGGCCAGCATCCTCGATCGTGTGCGGTGGCCAGAGGACGTACGGGACCTTTCCCGCAAGGATCTCCATGAGCTGGTGGAGGCCGTGCGGGAGCGTCACATCGACGTCGTGTCGAACAAGGGGGGGCACTTCGGCGCCACGCTGGGTGTCGCCGAGCTCACGGTGGCCCTCCACTACGTCTTCGACACCCCCCGGGACAAGCTGGTGTGGGACACGGGCCACCAGGCCTACATCCACAAGATCCTCACCGGGAGGAACGACCGCTTCCCCACCATCCGCACCAAGGACGGCCTCGCACCGTTCCTCCGGCGCGACGAGTCGGAGTACGACGCCTTCGGCGCCGGGCACGCCGCCACGTCCATCTCCGCGGCGTGGGGCATGGCCACGGCCCGGGACCTGAACGGCGACGCCTTCCGCGTGGTGGCCATCATCGGCGACGGTGCCATGGGGTGCGGGCTGGCCTACGAGGCGCTGAACAACGCCGGGCACACGGAGCGGGACTTCACCGTCGTGCTGAACGACAACGACATGTCCATCGCCCCCGCCGTGGGCGCGCTGAACAAGCTCCTCACCCGCACGGTCACCGATCCGGCCTACAACAAGATCCGGGACCTGGTGAAGGAGGTGCTGCACCGGGCGCCCACCAGTCTGGGCCACGTCATGGAGGAGGTGGCCGGCAAGCTGGAGGAGGGGGTCAAGCACTTCTTCACCCCGGGCATGCTCTTCGAGGCCCTGGGCTTCACCTACGTGGGGCCCGTGGACGGCCACGACCTGGACGCCGTGGTGGACACCCTCACCCGGGTCCGCAGGATGAAGGGCCCGGTCCTGGTCCACTGCCTCACCCAGAAGGGGAAGGGCTTCCACCTGGCCGAGGAGGACCCCTGGACGTGGCACGCCGCGTCGCCCTTCGACAAGATCACCGGCCACGGCAAGAAGGCGAAGACGGGGCTGCCCCGCTACCAGAAGGTGTTCGGCAAGGGGCTCACCGAGCTGGCCAACGAGAACCCGAAGGTGGTGGCCATCACCGCCGCCATGCCCGACGGCACCAGCACCAACCTTTTCTGGGACGCCCACCCCGACCGCTTCTTCGACGTGGGCATCGCCGAGGGGCACGCCGTGACGTTCGCCGCCGGGCTGGCGGCCGAGGGCATCCGCCCGGTGGTGGCCATCTACTCGACGTTCCTGCAGCGCGCCTACGACAACATCATCCACGACGTGGCGCTCCAGGACCTGCCCGTGGTGTTCTGCATGGACCGGGCGGGCATCGCCGGCGAGGACGGCCCCACCCACCACGGCGCCTTCGACATCGCCTACATGCTGGCGGTGCCCGGGATGACCGTGACCGCCCCCAAGGACGGCACCGAGATGCTGGGGCTGCTCCGGGCCGGCGTGGACCGGCTGGAGGGGCCGTTCGCCATCCGCTGGCCCCGGGACGCCGTCCCCGACGAGGTGGGCCCCATGGCCGGCATCGAGGCGGTGCCTCACGCCACGTGGGAGGTGCTGCGCCAGGGTGAGGGGCTGGCCATCCTGGCGGTCGGCACCATGGTGCTGCCGGCGCTGGAGGCCGCGGACCGGCTGGCCGAGGACGGCATCCGCCCCACCGTGGTGAACTGCCGCTACCTCAAGCCCTACGACCGGGCGGCCTTCGAGGACGTGGTGGGCCGCCACGACGCCGTGCTGACCCTGGAGGAGGGGCAGCTCGTGAACGGCTTCGGCGCGTTCATGGCCCGGGAGATCGACGCCTTCGCCAGCGAGCGGGCCGTGCGCGTGGAGGCCATGGGGCTCCCCGACCGCTTCATCGAGCACGGCGCCCGCAAGGAGCTGCTCCGGGAGGTGGGGCTCGACGTGGAAGGCATCGTCGAGCGTGTTCGGACCCTGGACGCGGGCCACCCGCTCCGCAGGACGACGCGGGAGAGCGCGTGACGCCAGGGGGGCGAGCCCCGGGACGGCTCTCGACGTGCGCCGCGTCGGGGTGGTGGCTCGCCAGCGCCACGACGGCCTCGCCGACATCCTGGAGCGCATCCGCACCTTCGCCGGCGGCCGGGGCGTGGAGCTCCGGGTGGAGGCCGACGCCCTGGACCAGGCCGACGGCGCCCCCCGCCTGGACCTGGAGGGGGAGGGGATCGACCTGCTCCTCTCCCTGGGGGGTGACGGCACCCTGCTCCGGGCGGCCCGCCTGGTGGCGGGGCTCGACATCCCCGTGCTGGGCGTGAACCTGGGGCACCTGGGCTTCCTCACCGCGGCCCCGGAGGGAGACCTGGAACGGGTGCTGGAGCGGGTGCTCGACGGCGACTTCCTCCTGGACCGCCGCTTCACCCTTGAGGCCCGCATCCTCCCGGAGGAAGGCGCGGCCCGCGGGGGCGCCCCCACCACCTTCCTGGCCCTCAACGACTTCGTGGTGCACCAGGCCGGGGTGGCCCGGGTGGCGCGCCTGGGGCTGTGGGTGGGGGAGGGCGACGCGGAGGAGGAGATCGGGAGCTTCTCCGGCGACGGGGTGATCCTCTCCACCCCCACCGGCTCCACCGCCTACTCCCTCTCCGCCGGAGGCCCCATCGTGGTGCCCTCGGTGGAGTGCGTCACCGTCACCCCCATCTGCCCCCACACGCTGGCGGTGCGCCCCCTGGTCATCCCCGCGTCCCGGAGCGTCACGGTGCGCTCCCTGGACGCGGAGGAGAGCCTGGTGCTCACGGTGGACGGCCAGGTGGCCCGCCGGGTGGAGCCGGGCCAGGAGGTGGTGGTGGAGCGCTCCGACGTGACCGTGCCCCTCGTGCGCTTCGCCGGCCAGATCCTTCTTCGGCACGCTGCGCCGGAAGCTCAACTGGGCGGTGCGCTCCGGGGACGAGCGCTAGGGCGGCCCCCTCCCGCCCATCTGCGCATTGAGGGCGGCCGTGGCCCCCCCGTAGATTCCGCCGTCCATGCTCATCGAGCTGCGCATCCGCGACTACGCCGTCATCGACGACCTCCGCCTGGAGCTGGGGCCGGGCCTCAACGCGCTCACCGGCGAGACCGGTGCGGGGAAGTCCATCATCGTGGGGGCCCTCTCCCTCCTCTTGGGCGAGCGGGCCTCGTCGGAGGCGGTGCGGGTGGGGGCCGAGCGGGCGGTGGTGGAGGGCGTGTTCGACGTCCACGGCCGGGCCGATCTCCTGGCCCGGCTCGACGCCCGGGGTCTGGAGGCGGAGGAGGGGCTCCTCATCCTGCGGCGGGAGGTGGCGGCCGAGGGGCGAAACCGGGCATGGGTGAACGGCTCGCCGGCGACGGCCTCGCTCGTGGGAGAGCTGGGCGGCGCCCTGGTGGACCTCCACGGCCAGCACGAGCACCAGACCCTCCTCCACGCCCCCGAGCAGCGAGCCCTCCTGGACGCCTTCGCGGGCGCCGAGGAGCTGGCCGCCCGGGTGCGGCGCCTCCACGGCGACGTGCGGGCACTGGAGGCGGAGCTGGAGAGCCGGGAGGGACGCCGCCGGGACATCGAGTCCCGGGCCGACTTCCTCCGCTTCCAGCTCGGTGAGATCGAGGGCGCCCACCTGGAGGCGGGGGAGGACGAGGCGCTGGAGGAGGAGGCCCGCCGCCTGGAGCACGCCGAGGAGCTGGCCGAGGACGCCTCGGCGCTCCACCAGGGGCTCTACGCGGGCGACGACGCCGTCTCGGACCGCATCGCGGCCCTCCGGAGCACGCTCCAGCGCCTGGCCAGGATCGACGGCTCCCTGGAGGAGGCGGCGGCCATGCTGGAGGCGGCCTACCACCAGGTGGTGGAGGTGGGCCGGTCCCTGGGCGACTACGCCGCCGGGGTGGAGCACGACCCCGCCCGGGTGGAGGCGGTGCGCCGCCGCCTGGACCTCCTCTTCCGCCTGAAGCGCAAGTACGGCCCCGGGCTGGCCGAGGTCATGGAGACGGGTCGTCGCGTCCGCGCCGAGCTGGACGAGCTGGACGCGTCGTCCCTGGACCTGGACGCCCTGGGGCGCCGCGTGGCCGCGGCCCGCAAGGAGCTGGCCGACGCGGCCCGGGAGCTGGGCGGCCGCCGGGAGGAGGCGTCGGGGCGGCTCCAGGAGCGCATGGAGGCGCTCCTCCCGGAGTTGGGGATGCCGGGCGCCGTGTTCCGGGTCGGCCTGGAGCCCCTGGAGAGCCCGGGCGCGGGGGGCGGGGAGGCGGTGGAGTTCCGCGTGTCGCTGAACCCCGGATTCGAGCCGCGCCCCCTGGCCAGGATCGCCAGCGGGGGCGAGCTGTCCCGGGTCATGCTGGCCCTCAAGTCCATCCTGGCCAGCGTGGACCGGGTGCCCACGCTGGTCTTCGACGAGGTGGACGCCGGCATCGGCGGCACGGTGGCCGGCGCCGTGGCCCGCAAGCTCCGGGAGGTGGCGGAGCGGCACCAGGTGTTCGTCATCACCCACCTCCCCCAGCTCGCCTCCCTGGCCCGGGGTCACCTCATGGTGGAGAAGATGGAGCGGGACGGCGTGGCGGCCACGCGGGTGAGCGTGCTGGAGGGGGAGGAGCGGGTGCGGGAGATCGCCCGCATGCTCGGGGGCGACCCCGAGTCGAAGAAGTCCCGGGACCACGCCCGGGAGCTTCTCAGGGCGGGGTGAGGCCGGCGCGGAAGGTCCGGGGACGGGCCCGGCGCGAACGCCTCCTCAGCGCCCCCAGATGCGCTGGTACAGCCGCACGCCCCCCTGGACCCGCAGGGCCCGGGGGGTGCGCCCGCCGCTTCCGGCCACGGCGTCGCTCACCCCCAGCCGCACCTCGAAGGGCACCGGTGCCCGCCCCTCCCGCCACGCCTCCAGGGTGGAGAACACCAGACCGCCTCCCACCTCGTGGAGGGTCTGGGCGGTCTCCAGCGAGAGCACGGCGGGGTCGGGAAGCATCACGTCGGCGGGAACGGTGCCGGCGATGGCGTAGCTGTCCTCTCCCTTGTGCCAGTACCGCCAGCTCCCGGCCAGGGCGAACTCGGGGGTGAGGTGCCAGCGGGGGGAAAGCTCGAGCTGCACGTAGTTGCCCGGTGTCCAGGTCACCGGGAGGCGCGTGGCCCGGGGGGCGAACACCACGTCGGGCGGCGCCACCCGCCGCTCGACGACCACCGGTCGCTGGACGCCGTAGCGGGCGTCGGCCCACACCCCGACGTGGCCCACGCGCACGTTGGCGAACGCCCCGACCTCCACGTCGGTCTGGCCGTCGCCGCTCCCCAGGTCGAAGAAGACGTCGGGGTTGGCGGGGGTGCCCGTGCCCAGGCGGACCAGCGCGCGGGCCCCCACCTGCCAGCGGGCCCGGGGGGGGGCGCCGGCGCTGTCGGCGCTCTGGCCGTCCAGGAGGCGCACGGCGGCGGTGACCTCCACGTCGCCCAGGCGCCAGAGGCCCGGGATGTTCCCGGGCGGCGCCGCGGCGATCCCGCCCCGGGGATCGCTGAACGCCTGGGCCAGGTCGTCCTGGGTGAGGGGGCGGGACGCCAGGGGCAGCGCTTCCTGCACGGGGGGGAGCCCCGCGTCGCTCATGAGGCCGTTGAGAACGCTCATGTTGGCCTGGAGGGCATCGCCCATGGGGTCGCCCGCCACCGGGAAGAAGGGACCCGAGCCATACGCCTTCACCAGGTGGGTATCGAGCTCGGATAGCCTCGTGGCGAGCTGCCGCACGTCGTCGCAGCCCGGGTCTCCCGCTCCGCACAGCTCGTCGGCTCGAGCCGACGCGGCGGCCGCGCCCGCCCCGAGGCTCTCCAGGAAGGCGGAGAGAGCCCCCGGCTGGGTGATGGCCGGGTTCAGGCCGACGTTGATCTGGGAGAGGGGAAGGGGGAAGCCCAGGGCCACGTCGGTCTGGGTCTTCACGAACGGCACCGTCACGCCCAGGGTCAGGCGGTCGAAGACCCCCAGGTCCAGGTGGACGGGGATGCGGGTGATGTTCTGGGTCACCGCCGCTGTGGTGGGCCCCAGGTCGACCTGGAAGCGAGGCTCCCCGTAGATGCCCTGGAAGATGCTCTGGAGGTTCGATTGCAGCGTCGCCAGCCCCGGGAACGCCTCGAATCCATGCTCCCCTTCGAGGTCGTAGCCCAGGGGCTCGACCGTGTCCACCGTCGTCCCGTCCACGCTGTGTTCGCCGAAGCGGGTGCTCCACTGGACGAAGCTGGGTGACACCTCCACCCGCAGGCGCCCGGCGGGGGAGAGGGGGCCTTCCGTCACCTGGGCCGCGGCGGGCCTGGCCAGGACGCCCGCGACCCCGAGAGCGGCCACGGCGGCGAGGGCCCGGCGGGTGGACCGGGGGCGCGGCGGGCGGAAGGGCATGGCGGCGTCTCGCTCTCTCGGAAAACGTGTGTTTCGGCCCCATATTCCGGGGTTCCCGGCCCGCTAACATAACAGCGCGGGAGGCCTGTGGCGTCTTGACACCCCAACCCCCCAGGCCTACGTTCCAGGCTCACAAATTTCGCGGGAATAGCTCAGTTGGTAGAGCACCACCTTGCCAAGGTGGGGGTCGCCGGTTCGAGTCCGGTTTCCCGCTCTTCGAGGGGGGCGAGCGCGTCGGCAGCGCCGGCCCCCCTCGACGCGTCGGCGCCGTAGCCAAGTGGTAAGGCAGAGGACTGCAAATCCTCCATCCCCGGTTCGAATCCGGGCGGCGCCTCTCAAGGAAGAAGCGGCCTCCCGTGACGTCTGCGGGGGGCCGTTTCGTCTTGGGGTCGGGTGGGCTCGACGACGCCCGTGGCGGGAGCGGGGGCCGTGCCCTTGTGCCTTCCCGGCGAACGGCCGCAGGTTGCCCGGAGTCGGGGCGGCGAGGTCCCGCCCCGGGGCCGTACCTGGCCTCGGGCTTCGGACCCCTGGGAGGAGGTGGGTGTGGGGCGGCGATCCTCTGCGGCCGATCGGAGGGCATCCGGTGGCTCCGGCGATGGAGGCCTTCCGGCGCGCGCGGCCCGTGGGACCCGCGGAGCGAACAGGGACGGCACGGGTGGCTCGGCCCGCCACCGCTCGCCCCGCTCCGGGACCGGATCCAGGCCACGCCAGGAGGCGGGGGTGCATCCCCAGCCGTTGGCGGGCAAGGCGGAACCTTCCCACGAGCGGGAGGCCCGCAGGCTGGCCGAGGAGGTGGCGCTACGGCCGGCCGGCACCGCCGGCGGGCCATGCGGAGGGGCGGCGCCCGGGGGCGGGCGCCCGTCGGACGAGGGGAGCTGGCCTCCCTCCGTGCCGCCGGCGCTCCGCCGTCTCCTGCCCGGCCGGGGACGGCCCCTGGACGACCCGGAGCGGCGGGACATGGAGACGCATTTTGGCCGGGATCTCGGGTCCGTCCGGATCCATGACGACGACGCCGCGGCGCGCTCGGCTTCTCTGCTGGGGGCCGAGGCCTACACGGTGGGGAGGCACGTGGTGTTCGGGCGGGGGCGGCGTGCCCCCGGGAGCGACGGTGGCAGGCGGCTCCTGGCCCACGAGGTCACCCACGTGCTGCAGCAGGGTGCCCCGGGCGCGACGAAGCGGGTCCAGCGCCAGGAGGAAGAGACCCGTCCCCGCCTGGCGGAGACCACGGCCCGGCGCGACCCCCTGGACCGCCACATCCTGGTGTTCAGCGACCTGGTGACCCTGGAGCGGGCTATGGGGATCGTGTGGCCCGGAGGCTTCCACCCCACCCTGGAGGTCTTCCATCCGGACCATGGAGATCCATGGGCGGACCGGGACAGGGGGCGCTACCAGCGCTTCGTCTTCGACTACGGGAACCCCACCGGGCGCCCCGACCAGGACCGCATGTGGGCCGAGATGCGGCCGGAGGTACGCGCACAGTACGGCGGCGCGTACCAGGAGCAGCCGGAGGTGGGAGGCCGGGATCGGCGGGCTCCGCTCTTTCCGGACTGGGTGCCGGAACGGGTGCGTCACGCGGTGCTCACCGGCGAGGGGCTCGGCCGCCGCAGCCGGAATCGGCAGGTGGGGATCATGGCCAGCTCCCGGGGACGCCGGTGGCCCCTCCTGGTATGGCGCCGCGCCACTCCCCAGGGCGACGTGCACTTCGCCCTGGAGGGCCTGTTCCCCGACAGCCTGGCGTACTACCGGAGGCAGGGCTTCTCCGACGGCACGGCCCGCCTGATCTGGCGGGCCCTGCGGGGGTGGAACGCCGACATGATCGAGTTGGTCTACCAGCATGGCGTGGAACCCCGCCGGGCCCGGCAGATCCTCGAGCACCGGGCCCGGGTGAACGCGGTCATCGGGCTGCTGGAGCTCTACTCCTACATGATTCCCGCGCGCTTCGGGGCCGCTCCCGGAGCCGGGAGCGTGAGCGGGACGGAGGCGTCCCTTTCCCGCTACGGTCGTCGGATCGCCCGGGAGTTCGAGGCTGCCCACGCCGCACCCGAGGTTCCCTCGACGCTGCCACCGGAGCGGGCTCCCACGCTGCCCGCCGAGCGCGCGCCGACGCTGCCGGTGGAGCGCGCTCCCACGCTGCCCGCCGAGCGGGCGCCGACGCTGCCGGTGGAGGAGGCGCCCACCCTGCCGCCGGAGCACGCGCCCACACTACCGGCCGAGCGGGGACCGACGCTGCCCGCCGAGCGGGGACCGGCGCCCCGTCCCGAGCCCGGGGCCCCGCCCCCCGCGGAGCTGCCCGAGCCTCCCGGAAGGCCGGCGATCCCTCCGCCCGCCCCCGAGCACCCTCCTGCGGTCCCGGAGATTCCGCGGCCTCCGCGGGTGCCCTCGGAGCTCGAAGGGACCGGTCCCGCCTCGTCCTCCCGACCGCCGCCCGAAGCGGGGCCGGAGCCCACACCCCGCGTTCCCGTGGAGGGGACGCGACTGTCGCCCGTGACCCTCGAGCAGGCGCGCCGGATGTGGGTCATGCACGGCGACACGCCCATGAGCGTGTTCTTCGGAGAGGGTGCCGGAGCCCGGCACTACCAGCTCCACTGGGAGCAGATGGGGGGCACGGGGGCCGCGCCCCCCTTCGGGTTCTGGATCCGGGACGCGGCGGGCCGGGTGATGGAGATCGTGTACTACTGGGCGAGCCACAATCCGCCACCCCGCCGCTGACGCTGCCTCCCGGGAGCGGCACCATCTCCCCGACCGGGGTAGTTGAGGCGACCGGGGGAGGGGAAGGGCCCTGCGCACCTCCGAGGTCGAAGAGACGTCGCCGTCGGCGGTATTGGGGACTCAGAGAGGAGAGTGGCGCCATGGAGCTGGGGATGATCGGCCTGGGCCGGATGGGCGGGAACATGGTGCGGCGTCTGCTGGCCGGCGGCCATCGGTGCGTCGTGTTCGACCGGTCGGAGGCGGCTGTTTCGGCCCTGGCGGGGGAGAGCGCCGTCGGAGCCTCCTCCCTCGAGGATCTGGTCGAGAAGTTGGAGAAGCCCCGGGCGGTGTGGCTCATGGTGCCGGCGGCGGCGGTGGACGCGACCATGGCCGACCTCCTTCCCCTTCTCGAGGCCGGCGACATACTCATCGACGGAGGCAACTCCTATTACGTCGACGACATCCGCCGCGCCGGGGAGGTGGCGTCGCGGGGCCTCCACTACGTCGACGTGGGGACCAGTGGCGGCGTGTTCGGCCTCGAGCGGGGCTACTGCCTGATGATCGGGGGGGAAGCGGACGTCGTGACGCACCTCGCTCCGATCTTCACCACCCTGGCTCCCGGCAGGGGTGACATCCCGCCCACCCCGGGCCGGGAGGAGGCCGGTGGCACGGCCGAGCAAGGCTACCTCCACTGCGGGCCGAGCGGTGCCGGGCATTTCGTGAAGATGGTCCACAACGGCATCGAATACGGCATCATGGCGGCGTACGCGGAGGGCATGGGCGTGCTCCAGGCCGCCAACGTCGGCAAGGAGGGGTCGGAGAACGACGCCGAGACCACACCGCTGCGGCATCCGGAGCACTACCAGTACGACTTCGACCTCGCGGACATCGCGGAGCTCTGGCGCCGGGGCAGCGTCATCGCGTCGTGGCTGCTCGACCTGTCGGCGGCGGCCTTGTGGAAGGACCCTTCGCTGGCCGGCTTCCGCGGCCGCGTCTCGGATTCCGGCGAGGGGCGGTGGACGGTCAAGGCCGCCATCGACGAGGGAACACCCGCCCCCGTCCTCACGACGGCCCTGTACGAGCGGTTCAGCTCCCGGGGAAGGGCGGCGTTCGCGGACAAGCTTCTCTCGGCCATGCGCTACGAGTTCGGAGGGCATCTCGAGAAGGCCGACCCGGACTAGCCTGCCGCCACCCATGAGGGGACACGTCGAGGTACTCGCCGACCCGCAGGCGCTGGCGCGCCGGGCGGCCGAGTGGATGACGGCTGCGGCCCTCGCGACGGGGGGGTCGTTCCGGGTCGCCCTCTCGGGCGGATCGACCCCGAGAGCGCTCTACGAACTCCTCGCTTCCGACCCGGTGCGGGCACGCTTTCCCTGGGGGCGGGTCCACTGGTATTGGGGGGATGAGCGTTTCCTGCCCTACGACGATCCCAGGAGCAATTTCGGAATGACTCGCGCGGCGATGTTGTCCAGGGCCCCGGTGCCGCCTGAGAACGTGCATCCCGTGCCGGTGGACGGCACTCCCGAGGACGCCGCTGCCCTCTACGAACGCTCCCTCCAGAGCGCCTACGGTGCGGCGGTCCTCGATCCAGGGAAGCCGCTGTTCGACGTCACCTTGCTGGGGCTCGGGCTCGACGGCCACACGGCGTCCCTCCTTCCGGGAGAGCCCGTGCTTCGGGAGCGCAGTCGCTGGGTCGCCGCCGTCACCCACGGGCGGCCGGAGGCCCGGATCACCCTGACCTATCCGGCCATCGAGAGCAGTAGACGGGTGGCGTTTCTCGTCGAAGGCCGGGAGAAGGCGCCGATCGTCGAGGTCATCCGCGGGGGCGGCAGCATGGTTCCCGCGGCCCGGGTCGAGCCGTTGGGAGAGCTCGTCTGGTTCCTCGACCGGGCGGCCGCCGGGCTGGGCCCGGCCCCGGAAACGTGCACAGCGGGCTGATGCCGGCGGACCGCGGGCACGGTGGCGCGCCCCGGGACGTCGGGCCGCCCATCCTGGTTCTCATGGGGGTGAGCGGTGCCGGGAAGACGACGGTGGCCAAGGCGTTGGTGGCACGCCTCGGCTGGCCCTTCCAGGAAGGCGACGCGCTCCATCCGGCGGCCAATATTGCCAAGATGCGCGCGGGCGTGCCCCTCACCGACGCAGACCGGCGCCCGTGGCTGGAGGCCGTGGCCGCCTGGATCGACGGGCAGCGCGCCCGCGGGAAGCCCGGGATCATCACCTGCTCCGCCCTCCGGCGGTCGTATCGCGACCTCATCATCGACGACCGGCACGAAGTCCGGTTGATCTACCTCCGGGGCAGTCAGGCCCTGATCCGCGAGCGACTGGCAGGGCGGCACCATCATTTCATGCCTCCAACCCTCTTACAGAGCCAGTTCGACACCCTCGAGGAGCCGGGCTCCCAGGAGCACCCGCTCGTCGTCGAGGTCGGGCCTTCTCCTGCCGAGGTGGCCGACACCATCATCGCCCACTTGGGCAGATGGGCGACACCCTGAACCAGAATGCTCCTCCTACGTGGGAACGCGAGATGGCCAAAGTGACCGAGGGCCCCCTGCCGTCCGATACGCTGGTGCTCTTCGGCGTGACCGGCGACCTGGCCTACAAGATGATCTTTCCCGCCCTCTACGCGATGGTCGAGCGTGGGGCCCTCACCGTGCCGGTCATCGGCGTGGCCTCCACGCCTTGGAACCTGACGCAGCTGCGAGAGCGGGCGACCAGGAGCATCGAGGCGTCCGTCGCTTCCGTGAAGCAGGAGACGCTCGGCCGGCTCCTTTCCCTTCTCCAGTACGTGGCCGGAGACTACACCGACGCCCAGACGTTCGAGGCCCTCAAGGGCGCGTTGGGATCCGCCGAGCGCCCCGCCCACTACCTGGCCATCCCACCTTCCCTGTTCGAGACCGTGATCCGGGGACTCGGGGCCGCTGGGCTCGTGGAGGGAGCTCGCGTCATCGTCGAGAAGCCGTTCGGACGGGATCTGGCCTCGGCACGGGAGCTCAACGCCGTGGCTCGGTCGGTCTTTCCCGAGGACTCGATCTTCCGGATCGACCATTTCCTGGGGAAGGAGGCGATCATGAACATCCTCTATTTCCGGTTCGCCAACTCCTTCCTCGAACCCATCTGGAACCGCAACTACATACGCAGCGTCCAGATCACGCTCGCGGAGAAATTCGGCGTGAACGGCCGCGGTGCGTTCTACGAGACGGCGGGCTGTCTGCGGGACGTCATCGAGAACCATCTCTTCCAGGTGGTCGCACTGCTGGCCATGGAGCCGCCGACCTACCGGGGGTACGGCGCTGTCCATACACAGAAGGAGCAGGTGTTCGAGGCGATGCGCCCGTTGGCCCCGCGCGACCTGGTTCGCGGCCAGTACGTGGGGTACCGGGACGAGCCGGACGTGGCTCCCGATTCCGACGTCGAGACGTTCTGCGCCCTGCGCCTCTTCATCGATTCGTGGCGGTGGGCGGGGGTGCCGTGGTTCCTCCGTTCCGGCAAGCGCCTTCCTGTCACGGCGGACGAGGTGATCGTCGAGCTGAAGCCGCCGCCCACGAGGCTGTTCGGCGACGCGGTCTCACCGTCCGAGCTGCCGAACCATTTCCGTTTCCGGCTCTCCCCTGATGCCGCGGTGGCCCTGGCTGCCCGCGTGAAGCGCCCCGGCAAGGAGTTCGTGGGGGAACAACGGGAGCTCTACCTGAGCGAGGAGCTCCTGAAAGCGGAGACGCCGTACGAGCGACTGCTGGGCGACGCCATGGAAGGCGACGGTGCCCTCTTCACCCGGGAGGAAGCGGTCGAGGCGGCCTGGGCGGTGGTCGATCCGGTCCTCGAGAAACATGGCCCGGCCATTCCCTATGAGCCCGGGACCTGGGGACCGGAGAAAGCCGACGCGCTCGTGCGCAAGGAGGGCGGCTGGCGCAATCCTTCACCCGGTGACCCATCCGCGTGACCGTGCGTTCCCACATCGTCTGAGGCCAGGGCCGGGCCGCCCCCGGTTGCGCGCGGGCCGGAAGGCGCGGAGGATGCCATGAACCCCATCCTTCCCTCCCGCCAGAGGACGCCCGTGAGCCAGCCCGCTGCCACCTTCACCCTCACCGGCTGGAAGGCCGTGGCCGCCATCGTCGTCGTTGCGGGCTTCATCGGCTTCCGGACCGTTTCGGCCCGGGCCACGCTGGATACCCAGGGGCGGGCCGTGCTGGAGCGGTACGTCGCCATTCGCTTGCAGGCCGGGGTGCTGGCCGCTGGACCGGCGGCCCCGGTCCCGACCGAAGAGGAGGCACGCGCCCTCCTTCAGGCCGGGGACGTCCATATCCGCTCCATGCGAGCGCGGGGCTCGGGGAGCCGGCTGGTCGTCCGGATCGAGCTGGAGCCCAATCCGGCGTTCCCGGTCGGGACGGAGCGGGTGCGCTACTACCGCCTGACCCACAGCGCTCTCACGGGCTGGCAGGTGCAGGCGGAAGTGACCCGCTGGAGTTACTGGGCCGCGCTCTTGTAGGGCTTCATCCGCAGAGGTTCCCAGCACCTCCCGGGGAGCGCCGAGCGCCTCGGTGCCCCCCCGGGCCCTCCTGCCGTGCAGCGGCGGCGGCTCCGACCTCTCGCGTAATTCCCACCCCCGCCGCGGGCACCCGCCCTTGCTGTGGCCTCCGCAGGTCGTGGAGGCATCCCGCCTTTCGTACCGCCCCTCTCCGCTCGGCCGCTCTTAACGAAGCAAGCCACTTGACGCCGGCAACCTAATAAAGTAAAGTCTTCGCGTTCTGGCGCCGACGGAGCTCGGCCTCACCGAGGCGCGCTACCTACGATCCTGAGCCTTCGGGATGGATCACCACCCACGAGGAGGGGCCGTGAAAGCTTCGCTACTCCTGTTCACCCTGTCCGCGGCGCTGCTCCTGGCCCGCCCGGTGGCGGCCCAGACGGCCGCCCTGCCGGTCTCTTTCAGCGGCAATGTGGCGGTCACGAGCGACTACACGTTCCGGGGCATCTCCCAGACGCTCGACGTGATGGCCATCCAGGGCGGGATCGATGCGGCGGGGCCGGTAGGGCTCTACGCAGGGGTGTGGGGCTCCAGCCTGAACTTCGGCGAGTCGTCGCCCGACGGACGGGCCCAGGCGGAGATCGACCTCTACGGCGGCCTGGGGCAGACCGTGGCCGGTGCGGACCTGGACCTGGGCTTCATCTACTACCGCTACCCGGGCACCCACTCCGCCTCGGGCTACGACTTCCTCGAGCTGGCCCTGGGCGTGAGTCGCGACCTGAAGGGCGCGAGCGCCGGCGTGAAGGCGGCCTGGTCACCGGACTACTTCGCCGCGTCGGGATCCAGCCTCTACGTGAGCGGAAGCCTGGGCGTCCCCATCCCCTCGACGCCGCTGAGTGTCTCGGCCTCCGTGGGCCACCAGACCATCGAGAAGAACGACGCCTTCGGCACCCCCGACTACACCGACTGGTCGGCGGGGCTGTCGCTGGGCGTGTGGGGCGTCGACGTGGGCGCCTCGTACGTGGGCACCAGCCTGGACAAGGCGGCGTGCTTCGGCGGCAGCGACCTGTGCGAGTCCCGCCTGGTCCTGAGCCTCGCCAAGGGGCTGTGAGCTCCGCTTTGATCGCTTCGATCGCCGGGGCGACCCGGCATCCACCTACGGGAGACAAACGATGAAGATACGGAAGCTGCCGGTGCTGCTGGCCGTGGCGGCGTCCCTCATGGGGACCGCGACGGCCCTGGCCGCCCAGGAGGCGGCCGCGCCGCCGGAGAAGGTGGCCATGGACACGGCGTGGGTGCTCATCACCGCCGCCCTTGTGTTCTTCATGCAGGCCGGCTTCGCGCTGGTCGAGGCCGGCCTCCAGGCCGCGCGCAACGTGGTGAACATCCTCATGAAGAACCTCATGGACTTCACCATCGCCACGGTGGCGTTCTGGGTGGTGGGCTTCGGCCTCATGTTCGGCGTGGGCAACGCCCTGTGGGGGGCCACGGGGTGGTTCCTCCACGGGGGCGACGCGGCCTTCGACTCCCTGTCGTGGACCGTGGTGCCGCTGGAGGCCAAGTTCTTCTTCCAGCTCGTGTTCGCCGGGACGGCCGCCACCATCGTGTCCGGCGCCATCGGCGGGCGGGTCAAGTTCACCGTCTACCTGGTGTTCAGCCTGGTGATGACCGCCCTGATCTATCCGGTCATCGGCCACTGGATCTGGGGCGGGGGCTGGCTGGCCGCCCAGGGCTTCTTCGACTTCGCCGGCTCCACGGTGGTGCACGCCGTCGGCGGTTGGGCCGCCCTGGCCGGCGCGATGGTCGTGGGTCCCCGCATCGGGAAGTACGGCCCGGACGGGAAGCCCCGGGCCACGCCCGGCCACAACATGGCCCTGGCCGTGCTGGGCGTGTTCATCCTCTGGCTGGGGTGGTTCGGCTTCAACCCGGGCTCCACGATGGCGCTGGACCCGGGCGCCATCGCCCACATCTTCGTCACCACCAACGCGGCGGCAGCGACGGGCGCCCTGAGCGCGATGTTCGTCTCGTGGGTGATGTTCAAGAAGCCGGACGCGTCCATGACCTTCAACGGTGTGCTGGCCGGGCTGGTGGCCATCACGGCGCCGTGCGCCTTCGTGGGCATGGGCAGCGCCATGGTGATCGGCATCATCGGCGGCGCCCTGGTGGTGGTGGCGGTGGTGGCCATCGAGCGGGCCGGCGTGGACGACCCGGTGGGCGCGGTGGCGGTCCACGGCGTGTGCGGCGTGTGGGGCACCATCTCCCTGGGCCTGTTCGCCTCGGCCCCGTGGGCGGGCGGCGACGGCCTCCCCGGCGTGGGCCTTCTCTTCGGGGGCGGCGCCTCCCAGCTCGTCATCCAGATCGTGGGCGCCGTGGTGTGCAGCGCCGCCGCCTTCGGCCTTTCCTACGCCCTGTTCTGGGTCCTCAAGGCGACCGTGGGGATCCGCGTCACGGCCGAGGAGGAGATTGAGGGTCTCGACACCGCCGAGCACGGCAACGAGGCGTACCCGCAGCGGCTGCACCCCATCCACGCGCCCACCATCGTCACCATGGGCGAGGGCACCGGCGAGCTGGTGCCGGCCCCGCTGGGCGACTGACGATGGCGATCACGGACGACCACAGGAGAGGATCATGAAGCTCATCACGGCCATCATCCGGCCCGACCGGCTCGACGCGGTGAAGACCGCCCTCTTCGAGGCGGAGGTCACCGGCCTCACCATCTCCCGCGTGGCGGGCCACGGCGGGGAGAAGACGGTGCTGGACATGTACCGGGGCGCGCCCCTGGCGTACGAGTTCCACGAGAAGATCCAGTTCGAGATCGCCGTCTCCGAGCCCTTCGTGGAGCGGACCATCCGGGCCATCGTGCGGGCGGCCCGCACGGGCGAGGTGGGCGACGGCAAGATCTTCGTGCAGCCGCTGGAGCGGGTGGTGCGCATCCGTACGGCCGAGGAGGACGTGGACGCCCTCACCCCCGTTTCCCCGGAGACGGCGCCCGCCGGCTGACGGAGGCCCCGCGGCGGAGGGAGGTCCTCCGGCGGATGACGACGCCCCCGTGCTCTCCGGAGCACGGGGGCGTTCGTCGTCACCCTGTCCCGGAGGCCGGGGGATGAACGCCCCGACGGCCTACTCGTGGAGCATGGCGTCGTCCACGTGGATGGCCGTCCCCTCCTTGATGACGGACAGGACCACGCTGGTGGTGGTCCAGTGGACGCCGGGCCAGGCCTGGATCTCGGCCAGGAGGTGCTCCAGGGACGAGGTGTCCCGGGCCCGCACTTTCAAGAGGTGGGACCCCTGTCCGGTGACGGCGTGGCACTCCTGGATGTCCGGGTGCTCCCGGGCCCGTTCCACGAAGTCGGCGTAGAACTGGGAGCCGTCGATGCCCACCGCGATGAACGCCGTCACGTCCAGGCCCAGCAGCTTGGGATCCAGGACGGCCGTGAAGCCCTTGATGATGCCCCGATCCTCCAGCTTGCGGAGCCGCTCGCCGGTGGCCGGCGAGGACAGCCCCACCGCTTCCGACAGGTCGTGCTGCGACACCCTGCCGTCGTCCTGGAGGAGCTGGAGGAGCTTCAGGTCGATCTCGTCGAGGGTGGAGCGGCGCATGGGGCGTGGCGGGTTGGACGGTTCGCTGGGACGGGCCGCGGAGCACCGGATCCTGGACCCGGGGGGGCGGCGGCGCAAGCCGGCGCGGCCTCAGCCCCGGCCGGCGTCGCCTTCGGCCCGCAGCCGCACGGTGAACGTCGCCCCCTCCCCGGGGGGGCTCTCCACGCTGAGCTCGCCCCCCATCCCCCGGGCGAGATCGCGGCTGATGGCGAGACCGAGGCCCACCCCCTCCTCCATGGTGTCGCCGGCCGCCTGGGTGAAGGGATCGAACACCCGCTCCAGCTCCTCCGGTGCGACGCCGGGGCCGGTGTCGCTCACGTGGAGGAGGGCGTGCTCGCCCCGGGACTCCGCCCGCATCTCCACGGTGCCGCCGGCGGGCGTGTGCTTGAGGCTGTTGGAGAGGAGGTTGAGGAGGATCTGCTCCAGCTTGTCCCGGTCTGCCATGGCGCGCAGCGAGGAGGGGACGTCGTCCGAGCGCAGGCTGATCTCGGCGGCCGCCGCCTGCGGCTCCACCATCTCCAGGACCGACCCCACCGCGTCCGCCAGCCGGACGGGCTCCATCTGATAGCGTACCCGCCCCGCCTCGAGGCGGGCGAAGTTGAGCAGGTCGTTGATGAGTACGAGCAGGTGGCGCTGGCTGCGCCGAACCCGTTCCAGGTCGGCCCGCATCTGGTCCCGGACGGGACCCCGCACGCCCCCCAGGATCAGGTCGACGTAGCCGCCGATGGCGTTCAAGGGGGTGCGGAGGTCGTGGGACATGCGGGCCAGGAACTCGCTCTTCACCCGGTTGGCCTCCTCGGCCTCGGCCCGGCGCTGCTCCAGCTCCAGCGCCTGGCGCTCCACCCGGTCCAGCAGGTCACCGAGCTCCTCCGCCCGTACCTCCGCGGCCTTGCGCGCCGCCTCTTCGGCCGCCAGGGCCCGGGCATCGTCCAGCGCCTGGAGCTGCGCCGCGCGCCGCTCGGTGAGGTCCCGGGTGATCTTGGCGAACCCGAGATGGGCGCCCTCTTCGTCGCGCAGCGGGGTGATGACCACGTTCGCCCAGAAGCGGGAGCCGTCCTTCCGCACCCGCCACCCCTCCTCCTCGTAACGACCTTCCCCGAGGGCTACCCGCAGCTCTCTCTTGGGACGGTCCTCGGCGACGGCTTCGGGGGTATGGAAGAGGGCGACGTGACGCCCCACGACCTCTTCGGCATCGTAGCCCATGATGCGCTGGGCACCGAGGTTCCAGGAGCGCACCCGCCCCTGGGGGTCCAGGGCGAAGATGGCGTAGTCCTCCACGGCCGCCACCAGCAGCCGGAAGAGGTCTTCTCGAGTGAGCGAGGTGTCTGGGGCCATGTGCTCCAGCTTTCCCGGGTGCGATCCGGCGTCGGTGGAAGGTAGCACCGGCGAGGGTGGGTTGCGATGAGGACGCACGGATGCTTCCGGCGGCCCGGATGCTGCAAGAAGGCGACCGTGGACACGACGCAAAAGACGGGCGCTGCCCCTGAAGAGCGGAGGAATCGATGGAGCGGGAATGGAGGGACGAGCTGGGCCGGGTCTGGCACGTGGGCCTGGACGAGCCGGGCGCCACGGAGAATGGCGACGTCGTGGTGGTCTTCACGGGGGAGGGGGAGGAGGATCGTTCGCTCCCCGGCCTGGGGCCGTGGGACGAGCTGTTCGAGAAGCTGGGCGACGGCGCGATCCAGCAGGCGCTGGATGCGGCCGCCTCGGGGAGGGGCATCCTGCTTCTCGAGGCCGACGGACACCTCTGGTGGGTCCGGGGTCCCGAGGACGACCTGCTGGGGGGCGCCTGGACCGTGAAGTTCGGGGACGGCACCACCGAGCACACCCACCGGGGACGCATCCCCGACCGGCCCGAAGAGCTGTCGGAGGACGAGCTCCTGGAGCTCCTGGACGAGGCACGGGGCTCCGTGATGGAGGAGATGGACGTCACCGGCGGCGGCTGATTCCCCCCCGGAGCAGCTGAGGAACGGCTCTTGCCGCGAGAGTCGTCGGGCTACGGCTGAGCGCACGGGAGGGGCCATGCGGATCCGAGCGGGAGGCAGGACCTGGAGAGTCGAGGCCGCGGACGCGGCCACCCTGGGGAGCGACGCCAGGGGGCGTTTCTGCGTCGTGTCGTTTCGTCCGGAGGGGCCGGACGAGGCCCGGGACGAAGGCGTGGCGATGCGCTGGGTGCCCCGGCCACCCCGGCTCACGGAGAAGCTGGCCCGCCGCCTCTTCCACCTGGCCGGCGAGCGGCGCTGGCGCGACCCCCGAAACGGGGCGCTCTACCAGGTCTTCCTCGAAGAGCCCACCTCTCCCTTCGACGAAGGGCTCCCACCGGGGAAGGCGGGAGCCCTGTCGGTGCGCTTCGTGTCGACCGACGGTTCCTTCAGCACGCCGTACGACCTGACCGATCCCCTCGGCCTGGCCCGCCATCACGAGCTGGAGGCACTCCTGGACCGGGCGCTGGGGGCGGCCACGGGGCCGATGACCGTCTCGAGCTGAGGCCGCTGCCCCGGCGTTCCCCGGGGAGGTCAGGGCGTCCGGCGGCCCCCTTCGTGGCGGCGGCCGTGGCGAGCCCTCCGATCCGGTCGGCTGCGGCGCTCTCCATGGCTCCGGCGGTCGCGGCCGCTGCGTCGCTCCTCGCCGCTCCTGCGCCGGACGCCACTGCGGCGATCCTCTCCACTCCGCCGCTCCACGGCCACGGGAACGTCCATGAGCCGTCGCACCGCCACCCGGCGGCCCACCCCGCGGCGGCGGTCGCCGAGGCGGCGGCGATCACGCCGGGCGCGCCTGCTGTGCCCTTGTCGGCGCTCGCCCTGACGGCGCTCGGTGTTCCGTCGCTCGCTGTGGGGGCGATCGTTGCGACGCCGCTCTCGGGGGGGCTGATCGGCCATGGTGGGGGGTGCCGGGGGAGATGGATGAAGGAAACGTACAAGATGACGTCGCGACGGGCCGCGGGCCAGCCTCACCCGTCGCTCACTCCTCGGCGCGAGGCGAGGGCTCCCGCACCGCGGGGAGGGTGAAGGCGAAGGTCGTGCCCTCCCCCGGGGTGGTGTCCAGCGAGAGGCAGCCGCCGTGGACCTCCACGATGCCCTTGGCAATGGGCAGGCCCAGCCCGGTGCCCGTGCTGTTCTTGCCCTTCCAGAAGCGGTCGAAGAGGTGGGGGACGTCTTCCGGCGGAATGCCGGGGCCGGTGTCCCTCACGTAGAAGGTCACGTCGCCGTCGTCCCGGCGGGCTCCCACCACGACCACTCCCCCGGCGGGCGTGAACTTGAGGGCGTTGCCCACGAGGTTCCCGAACACCTGCAGGATGCGCTCCCGGTCGGCGTGCACCCAGACGGGCTCCTTCAGCAGATCGCAACGGAGCTCCACGGAGCCGTCCGCCGCCATGGTCCCCATGGACTCGCACGCTTCCTCCAGCATCCGGTCCACCGGGAGTCGCTCCGGATTCACGGACAACTTGCCCGCCTCCATGCCGGTCACGTCCAGGAGGTCCTGGATGAGGCGGTTCATGCGGTCGGTGGTGCGGCGGATGACCTCGATCTGTTGCCGCTTCTTGTCCTCGTCCAGGGGGATCTCCAGCACCAGCGCGGCGCTGGTGGCGATGACGTTCAGGGGATTACGAAGGTCGTGCGACACCACGGCCAGCATCTCGTCCCGGGCCTGGGCCGAGCGGCGGGCGTCGGCGTAGAGGCGTGCGTTGTCCAGGGCCAGGGCGGCCCGGCTGGCCAGGTTGCGGGCCACCGCGAAGTCGTGGGTGTCGTGGCGACGGCCCGAGTCGGTGTACATGAGGGTGAGCGCCCCGAGGACCCGGCCACGGGCCACCAGGGGGAGGGTGACGATGGAGCGGGGCCCGAAGCGACGCAGGTGGTCCAGGTGGGCCGCGTCCTCGGCGTACGCCCGCAGGAAGGCGTCGTCCACCTCGGGCTGGAAGACCGGCTTCCGCTCCCGCAGCACCTTCACCAGCGTCGAGTCGCCCTCCAACCCACGGGTGACCACGCTGCCCACCTCCAGATCGTCGCGCTGGGGATCTCGATGGGTGGCCGCCACCCGGTGCACGACGCCCTCCTCGTCCACCGTCTTGAGCACGGCCAGGTCGGCGAGCTCGGGCACCGCGAGGCGGGTGATGAGGTGCACGGTGTCCTCGTACTCCAACGACCCGGCCAACTCCGCGCTCACGTCGATGAGATACTGCTGGCCCTGGCGCGCCCGCCGGGCCTCCCGCTCGGCGCGTCCCACCTGGATCACGCTCCGCAGGCTCTGGCCCAGGCGGTCGGGGGAGAGGGCGCCCTTGGGAATATAGTCCCGCGCCCCTTCCTTCATGAGGTCCACCGCGAGCCCCTCGTCGCCCTGGCCGGTGAGGACGATACAGGGCACGGGGTCGTCCGCTTCCCGGGCGGCGTCCAGGACGCCGGAGCCGTCGCCGTCCGGGAGGTTGTAGTCGATGATGGCGCAGTCGAAGGGCTCGCTGGCCAGCGCCTCCACCGCCTCGGCCACCGTGGTCACCTCCCGGACGGCGGGCGTCATCCCCGACGCCGTGAGGGCCCGGCGCACGGCCATCCTGTCGATCTCGTCGTCGTCCACCAGGAGGAGGTGGAGGGTGGGCTCCGCGGGCTCCATCAGGGCATCTCCACCAGCGTCCAGTACTTGTTGAGGGTGGACATGGCGTCGACGAAGTTGAGGAAGGTGACCGGCTTCACGATGTAGCCGGCGACGTTCAGGTTGTATGCCTCGATGCGATCGCGCTCGTCGTCCGAGGTGGTGAGGACGACCACGGGGAGGTGGCGAAGCTCCCGGTCGTCGCGCACCTCACGCAGGAACTCGATGCCGTTCATCTTCGGCATGTTGAGGTCCAGGAGGACCAGCAGGCGGTGCAGGGGGATGTTCCCGCTCCGGAGCTTCTCCAGCGCGTCCAGCCCGTCTTCGGCCACCCACAGGGGGTTGGTGATGCGGCTCTTGTCGAAGGCCCTCCGCACGTTCATGACGTCGATCTGGTCGTCCTCGACCAGCAGGATGTTCAGGGGCTTGCCGTTGTTCATGTCGTCCATCGCTCGTCCTCCTTCACCTTCGGGCTCATGGGCCACAGGAACTTGAAGGTGGCGCCTTCACCTTCTCTCGATTCGATCCAGACCTGCCCTCCGTTCTGCTCCACGATGCGCTTCACCACCGAGAGCCCGATGCCCGTCGACTCCACCTGGTCCCGGGGCTTCAGGGTCTGGAAGATGGTGAAGACCTTGTCGTGGAACTCGGGCGCGATGCCCGGGCCGTTGTCCGCCACGCTGAACTCGTACCACCCCTCGCCCTCGTCCGACACGTCGATCTTCAGGAGCGGCGCGTCGCCGTCGGCGTGCTTCACGGCATTGGAGACGAGGTTCAAGAACACCTGGTGAAGGGGTGTGCGCTCCGTGCGCACCACCGGCCACCAGGGGCCGAGCTCGATGTCGAAGTGGGGTGGAGGCGCGATGAGGTCCACGACCTCCCGCACCAGCTCGCCCACGTCCACCTCCTCCACCTCCCCCTGGCTCCTGCCCGCCCGGGAGTACTGGAGGATTCCGTCGATGAGGCCCTCCATGCGGTGCACGCGCCCCTGGAGGAGCTCGATGTACTCCCGGGTCCCCTCGTCGAGGTGCTTCTCCAGGTCTTCGGCGAGCCAGGTGGCCAGGTTGGCGATGCCCCTCAGGGGCGCCTTGAGGTCGTGGCTGGTGATGTAGGCGAAACGGTCCAGCTCCTCGTTGCTCTTCTTGAGGGCCCGGGCCGTGCGGCGCAGCTCCCGGGCCTGGGCCTCCAGGTTGGTGCGCTCCGAGGAGAGGAGGTGGGTCACCCGCTCCAGCTCCTCCACGGCCCGATCCCGCTCCGCCTCCGCCTCCTTCTGGTCGTGCACGTAGGTGTTCGTGCCGTACCACTTCACCACGCGCCCCTCCTCGTCCCTCTGGGGAAGAGCCCGGGAGAGGTGCCAGCGGTACCTCCCGTCCGCCGAGCGGAGCCGGAGCTCCACCTCGTAGGGGGCCTTCTTCTCCACCGCCTCCGCCCAGCGGGCGTCCACCGTGGCCTGGTCGTCGGGATGGATGCGGTCCTGCCACCCCTCGGCCACGAGGGCCTCCGGGCCCACGCCGAAGAAGTCGGCCACCACCTGGTTCACGTAGTCCAGCTCGCCGGTGGGCGTGGCGGTCCAGATCTGCTGGGGGATGGAGTCGGCCAGGAAGCGGTAGCGGCTTTCGCTGGCCCGCAGGCGCTCCTCGGCCCGACGGCGGTCGGTGATGTCGTGGAGGTAGACCGACATTCCCTCCTCGTTGGGGAAGGCGCGGGCCTCGTACCAGGCGTCCAGGGCGGGGTAGTACGCCTCGAACTCCACGGGCCGGCGCTCCCGCATGACCACCTCGTAGTGGGCGCCGAACACGCCGTCGGGCGTGTCGGGGAACACCTCCATGAGGGGCCGGCCCACCAGGCGGCTGGCCGGCTCGCCCAGAAGCGCCTCGGTCGCGGGGTTCAGGAACGCCAGGCGCCACGACTCGTCGATGGCGAAGAAGGCGTCGGAGATGCTCTCCAGGATGGTGCGCACCCGGTCTTCGGCGATCTCCGCCTCGGCACGGGCGGCCTGCTCCATGGCGAGCTGGCGCTCCTGCGCCTCCGCCTCCCGGCGCCCCGTGATGTCCTGGGCGGTACCCACCATTCGGACGATCTCGCCCTTGTCGTCCACGACCGGCCTGCCCTGGCCGAGGACCCAGAGGGTGGTGCCGTCGGCCCGCTGGATCCGGTGCTCGAAGGCGAAGGGTTGCCCCGTGCCCATGGCGCGCCCGATGACGTCCTCGGCCCTCTCCCGGTCCTCCTCCGGGAGGCGGCGGAGGTAACCCTCGAGGGTGGGGTCGAAGCGCTCGGGGTCGGTGCCGAAGAGGCGGTGGAGCTCGTCCGACCAGGCGATTCGGTCGCTGGCCACGTCCCAGTCCCAGCTCCCGATGCGGGCCAGCCGCTGGGTTTCGGCCAGCAACTCCTCCCGGCGGCGGCGCTCCTCCTCCGAGTGCTTGCGCTCGCCGATGTCGTGGAGGAAGGCGTTGAACATCCAGCTCTCGCCACTTCGGAGCGGCGAGATGGTGAGCTCCACGGGCAGGGTGCCCCCGTCCCGGCACAGCGCGGGGACCTCCACGCGCTGGCCCAGCAAGGGTCCCTCCCCGGTGGCCATGAAGCGCTCGAGGCCTTCCCGGTGCAGGTCCCTCATGTCCTCGGGGATGATGACGTCTGCCAACGTGCGGCCCAGCACCTCGTCCCGGCTCCAGCCGAAGATGCCCTCCGCCGCCCGGTTCCACTCCCGGATGCGGCCGTCGGTGTCCATGGAGACGAAGGCGTCGTGGGCCGTCTCCAGGATGTCCCGGGTGCGCTGCTCCGCGGCCGAGCGATCCTTCTCCGAGCGCTGACGCTCCACCACACGCCCCAGGATGGCCCCCACGTGGGCCGTGAGCTCCATGAGGCCCACGTCCGGGCCGGCGGCGTCGGGGGTGAAGAGCTCGAACACCGCCGCCACCTCCCGCCCGGCCAGCACCGGGAACGCGAAGCCGGCGGTGAGGCCTGCCCGCCGGGCCGCTTCGGCCCGGGGAAAGTTCCCGTCCTCCTCGATGGAGGCGATCCACTCGGGGAGGCCCGAAGCCAGGACGCGGCCGGGAAGCCCCTCGTGCCTGCGGAAGCGCGCCCGGGCGGTAGCCGCCCGGAAGCCGGGGTGGACCGTGGGATCGTCGGGGTACCAGAGCCCGCTGGGAGCCAGCTCGAGCTGCCCGTCGGGCCCCTCCACCACCTCCTGCACGTGTCCCACGGGCCAGCCGGCGTGCTCGCACACCCGGTGCAGCGCGAAGTGGAACGGATCGTCGGTGGTGCGGCTCTCGTTCGCCCGCACCGCGAGGTCCTGTAGAAGGAGGAGGGCCTCGTTCTTCCGCTCCAGCTCCCGCTCCACGGCCTTGCGCCGGGTGACGTCCACCATCACGCCCCGGACGTGGCGGAGCCTTCCGTCCTCCCGGACGGGGCGGATGAGCTCCTGGACCCACACGGTGCGGCCGGCGTCGGTGAGGGCCCGGTAGGTGGCCTCCACCGGCTCGTCGCCCGCGAAGCCGGCGCGCAGCTCCCGCAGCACGCGCTCCCGGTCATCGGGATGCACGATGACGTCCTCCCAGAAGCGCGGCTCGGACGTCCAGCGCTTCACGGGATAGCCGAAGATGTCCTGGGCCCGGCCGCTCACGAAGATGATGCGGCCGCTTCCCGGATCCCGTTCGTTGACGACGGCGTCGATGCCGTCCACCAGCTCCACGAAGCTGCGCCAGCTCGCCCGCAGCGCCGAGGCGTCCTGCCCCACGCGGAGGCGCAGGACCATCTCGGCGGCCGCCACCGAGGCCACGCCCCGGAGATCCTCCACCTCGTCGTCGCTCCAGTGCCGCGGCGTCCGGTCGAGGACGGCCAACGAGCCGGTGTAGGTTCCCGGGAGCTGGAGCGGGACCGCCAGGACCGCGGCCATGCCTGCCGTATCGTGGATCGGGTCGGCGCCGAGGAGGTCGTGGCGGGACATGTCGTCGACCCGGAGCGCCGGACCCAGGACGTCCTCCTGCTCGGCCAGCGCCGCGCACATGGGTGAGGTGGACCACCACGCCCCGGGGGTCACGCCGTGGCGCCCCACCAGGTAGGGGTGGTCGCCGTCGGTGAGAGAGAGGAGGGCCGCCGAGGCATCCACGAGGCGGGCCGCCAGGCGGCACAC
The DNA here is from genome assembly GCA_963720485.1 of uncultured Gemmatimonadales bacterium. GTDB lineage: Bacteria > Gemmatimonadota > Gemmatimonadetes > Longimicrobiales > Gaopeijiaceae > MFD05684-c1. Next base: position 1,842,313 of record OY970395.1, on the reverse strand, counting down.
CCGGTCGGCGGCGTCCTCGCTCGAGCCGGCCTTGCGACCGCCGTCGGCGGATGAGGCGCCCGCCGAGGCGGCGCCGGAATCGCTTGTGTCCACCCTGGTGTGGCTCATGCGTGTTCGGCGTCGTGACCTGGGATCAGCATCGTGGAGGGGGAGGGAGTCGCGACCCTCCCCCGGCGCCGGAGAACAAGTTCCGTGCCGCGGCACGCACAGGCGAGCGCTCCCTGGACCGGGGCCGAGGCACGCGGTTAGCATGGCCCATCCGCTCCGAGAGCGTTCGCACCGCCTGGAGGCCCCGCTGGACGAGCCCATCGCCGTCGACGGCAGGACGCTCACGCTGGAGGCGGTGGGTCGGGTGGCCGGCGGCCGGTCGGCGTCGCTGTGGCTGCCCGATGACGCCCGGGAGCGGGTGGCGCGGGCGCGCCGGGTGGTGGAGGACGCCATGGGCGAGGGTCGCCGCATCTACGGGGTCACCACGGGCTTCGGGCGGCTGGCCGACGTCCTGATCCCCCACGAGGAGCAGGCGGCCCTCCAGCGGAACCTGGTCCGCAGCCACGCCTCCGGCCTGGGCGACCCGCTGCCCCGGGACGAGGTGCGGGCGCTCATGCTCCTCCGGGCCAACGCCCTGGCCCGGGGCAACTCGGGGTGCCGCGTCGAGGTGGTGGAGCTCTTGCTGGCCCTCCTGGAGCGGGGTCTCCACCCGGTGGTGCCGGAGGCGGGCTCCGTGGGCGCCAGCGGCGACCTGGCCCCCCTGGCCCACGTGGCCTTGGCCCTCATCGGGGAGGGGGAGGTGGAGCGGGAGGGCCGCCGGGTTCCGGCCGGGGAGGCGCTGCACGCCGCGGGGCTCGTTCCCCTGGCGCTGCAGGCCAAGGAGGGGCTGGCCCTCATCAACGGTACCCAGGCCACCACGGGCATCGGAACCCTGGCTCTCCTCCGGGCCGAGACGGCGCTGGAGGCGGCGGAGTGCGCCGGGGCCATGAGCCTGGAGGCACTCCGGGGAACCCCCGAGCCCTTCCGCGCCGAGGTGGCCGAGGTGCGCCCCCACGCCGGACAGGCGCGCAGCGCCGCGCGCCTCCGGCGGCTGCTCAGAGACTCGGAGATCCGCGAGTCCCACCGCCACGGCGACCCCCGGGTCCAGGACGCGTACAGCCTCCGCTGCATGCCCCAGGTGCACGGCGCGGCCCGGCACGCCCTGGCGTACGTCCGCTCCGTGCTGGAGACGGAGGTGAACAGCACCACCGACAACCCGCTGGTCTTCCCGGAGAGCGGCGAGGTGGTGAGCGCCGGGAACTTCCACGCCCAGCTGGTGGCCCAGGCCCTGGACCTTCTGTGCATCGCCGCCGCCGACCTGGCGGCCATCGCCGAGCGCAGGATCGAGCGCCTCCTGAACCCGGACCTCTCCCAGGGGCTGCCCGCCTTCCTGGCCGGCTCCCCCGGGCTGGAGAGCGGCTTCATGATCGCCCAGGTCGCCGCCGTGGACCTGCTGGCCGAGCTCCGGGTGCTGGCCCATCCCGCCAGCGTCGACTCGGTGCCCACCAGCGCCAACCAGGAAGACCACGTCTCCATGGGGATGGCCGCCGCCCGCAAGGCGCGCCGGAGTGTGGCGTCCCTGGAGCGGGTGGTGGCGGTGGAGCTGCTGTGCGCCGCCCAGGGCATCGAGCACCGCCGCCCGCTCCGGGCCGGGGTGGGGGTGGAGCGGGCCCATGCCGCCCTGCGGGCCCGGGTGCCGCCCCTGGAAGGGGACCGCCCCCTGGGCGGCGATGTCGAGGCGGTCCGGATGCTGCTGATGGAGGGCGCGTTCGGACCCGAGGCCACCGACGGCCCCGGAGAGGACGGGGAGGACGCCGCCTCGAGCCCGCCGAGCTGAGGACGGAGGAGCCATGGACACCAGCGAGCACGCCGGACCCCGCCCCGTGCGGGCGCCCCGGGGCACGGAGCTCTCGTGCCGGGGCTGGCAGCAGGAGGGCGCCCTCAGGATGCTCATGAACAACCTGGACCCGGAGGTAGCCGAGCGCCCCCAGGACCTGGTGGTGTACGGGGGCACGGGCCGGGCGGCCCGAAGCTGGGAGGCCTTCGACGCTCTGGTGCGCACCCTGCGGGAGCTTGGCGACGACGAGACCCTGCTGGTGCAGTCGGGCAAGCCGGTGGGCGTGTTCCGCACCCACCCCGGGGCGCCCCGGGTGCTCATCGCCAACTCGAACCTCGTGGGGCGCTGGGCCACGTGGGAGCACTTCCACGAGCTGGAGCGGAAGGGCCTCATGATGTACGGCCAAATGACCGCGGGCTCGTGGATCTACATCGGCACCCAGGGGATCCTCCAGGGCACGTACGAGACGTTCGGTGCCATGGCCCGCACCCACTTCGGCGGCTCGCTGAAGGGGCGCTGGATCCTCACCGGCGGCATGGGCGGGATGGGGGGCGCCCAACCCCTGGCGGCCACCATGAACGAAGGGGCCATGCTGTGCGTGGAGGTGGATCCGGCGCGCATCCGCCGCCGCCTCGACACGGGGTACTGCGACCGCATGAGCGCCGACCTGGACGAGGCCCTGGCGTGGGTGCGGCGGGCCGCCGAGGGGGGCGAGGCCCTGTCGGTGGGGCTGGTGGGGAACTGCGCCGAGGTGCTCCCCGAGCTGGCCCGCCGGGGCGTGGTGCCGGACCTGGTGACCGACCAGACGTCAGCCCACGACGCCCTGAGCTACGTCCCCGCCGGGCTCTCCCTGGAGGAGGCCGACCGGCTCCGGCGCGACGACCCGGAGGCGTACCGGCAGCGCGCCATGGCCTCCATGGCGGAGCACTGCCGGGCCATCGTGGACCTCATGCGCGCCGGCGCCCACGCCGTGGACTACGGCAACAACCTTCGGGGCCAGGCGCTGGACGCCGGCTTCGAGGACGCGTTCGCCTACCCCGGCTTCGTCCCCGCCTACATCCGCCCCCTCTTCTGCCAGGGGAAGGGGCCGTTCCGCTGGGTGGCCCTGTCGGGCGACCCCGCCGACATCCACCGCACCGACGACCTGGTCCTGGAGCTCTTTCCCGACGACGACCACCTGGCCCGCTGGATCCGCCTGGCCCGGGAGCGGGTGGCTTTCCAGGGGCTGCCCGCCCGTATCTGCTGGCTGGGGCAGGGCGACCGGGCGCGCTTCGGCACGGCCATCAACGACCTGGTGGCGTCGGGGGAGCTGTCGGCCCCGGTGGTGATCGGCCGGGACCACCTGGACACGGGCTCGGTGGCGTCGCCGTTCCGGGAGACGGAGGCCATGAAGGACGGCAGCGACGCCGTGGCGGACTGGCCCGTCCTGAACGCCCTGCTGAACACGGCCTCCGGGGCGAGCTGGGTATCCTTCCACCACGGCGGGGGCGTGGGCATCGGCAACTCCCTCCACGCCGGCCAGGTGCTGGTGTGCGACGGCACGGACGCCATGCGGGAGCGCATCGAGCGGGTGCTCACCAACGACCCGGGGCTGGGGGTGGTGCGCCACGCCGACGCCGGCTACCCGGAGGCGGTGGAGACGCTCCGGCGCCATGGCTTACGGGACCCGATGCTGGAGGGGGAGGACGGGGCGTGAGGGGCCCCCCTGCGGCCCCTCACACCTCCCGGGCCAGCCGCTCCACGGTGGCCCGGTACCGGGCCGCCACGGCGTCCTGGTGCTCGTGACGGCCGTCCCGTACCACGGCCCGGCCCCCCACGTGGACGTCCCGCACCGGGGTGGCGTTCCCGGAGAAGATCCACGCGTCCAGGAGCGCGTCGTCCCGGCGCCCCGCCAGCACCGGGTGGTCCGGGTCCAGGACGACCCAGTCGGCGCGCCGCCCCGCCTCCAGCCGTCCCAGGGGGAGCCCCGCCGCCGCCGCGCCCCCCTCCCACGCCCGCTCCAGGAGCGTGCGCGCCGTGGACGGGTGGGGAAGCCCGGCGGCGACGGTGCGCTCCTCCCGGGTGAGGCGCTGGCCGTACTCGAGCCAGCGGAGCTCCTCCACCGGACTGGTGGAGACGTGGCTGTCGGAGCCGACGCCGAAGCTGCCTCCCGCCTCCAGGTAGGTCCGCAGGGGGAAGAAGCCGTCGCCCAGGTTGGCCTCGGTGGTGGGGCAGAGCCCGGCCACGGCGCCGCTGGCGGCGAGGCGGGCGACCTCGTCGCCGTCCACGTGGGTGACGTGGATCAGGCACCAGCGGCCGTCCACCGGGGCGTGGTCCAGGAGCCACTGCACCGGGCGGGCGCCCGACCACGCCAGGCAGGCATCCACCTCCCGGCGCTGCTCCGCCACGTGGATGTGGACGGGGACGTCGGGGTCCGGAAAGGCCGCCAGGGCATCGGCCATGGCCCGGGGCGGCACCGCCCGCAGGCTGTGCAGCGCCAGCCCCACCCGCCGCGCCGGGTCCGAGCCCACCCGGGTCCGGCACGCGGCCGCCACCTCCAGCACGCCGTCCACGTCCCACAGGAATCGGCGCTGGCTCGACTCCGGGGGCGCGCCGCCGAAGCCGCCGCTCGTGTAGAGGACGGGGAGGTGGGTCAGCACGATCCCCGCGCGGTCCGCCGCCGCGAGGATGCGCAGCGACATCTCCGCGGGGTCGTGGTAGGGGCGGCCGTCGGGGGCGTGGTGCAGGTAGTGGAACTCGGCCACGGCGGTGTAGCCGGAACGCAGCAGCTCCACGTAGAGCTGGGCCGCGATGGCCTCCACGTCGTCGGGGTCCAGCCGCTCCAGGAAGGCGTACATCCGGCCGCGCCACGACCAGAACGTCTCGCGGCCGCCGTCGGCGCCCCGGGCGCCCTCGGCGAGCCCGGCCAGGGCCCGCTGGAAGGCGTGGGAGTGGACGTTCGGCACGCCGGGTACCACCACGCCGGAGAGGCGGGGGGCATCCGTGCCGGCGGCGCCGGGACGGACCTCCTGGAGGACGCCGCGCTCGTCCACCCGGAGGAGGACGTCCTCGGTCCAGCCGTCGGGGAGGAGGGCGCGGGGAGCGAAGTGGTCGGGCATGGCGGGCGAGTCTAGGCGCGCCCGGGGCGGCGCGCAAAAGGGAGGGAGGCGGCACATGGAGCGCTGGGACACCCTGTGGCTGGACGGGCACGTGGCCACCATGACGGCGGACGGGGCGCCGTGGGGGGCGGTCCACGACGGCACGGTGGCGGTGAAGGACGGCCGCATCGCGTGGGTCGGGCTCCGGGGGGACCTTCCGGGACGTCCCGAGGCGCTGGCGGCGGACGTGCGCTCGATGGGGGGTGGCTGGCTCACCCCCGGCCTGGTGGACTGTCACACCCACCTGGTGTTCGGGGGCGACCGGGCCGACGAGTGGGAGCGGCGGCTCCAGGGCGCCACCTACGAGGAGCTGGCCCGCGCCGGCGGCGGGATCCGCTCCACAGTGGCCCGCACCCGGGAAGCCGGCGAGGAGGCGCTCCTGGCCTCGGCGCTGGACCGCCTGCGCTGCCTGGCGGGGGAGGGCGTCACCACGGTGGAGGTCAAGTCCGGCTACGCCCTGGACGTGGAGGGCGAGCTCCGCATGCTGCGGGTGGCGCGCCGCCTGGGCGACGCCCTCCCGGTGGACGTGCGCACCACCCTCCTGGGCGCCCACGCCCTCCCCCACGAATTCGAGGGACATCGGGCCGAGTACCTGGCCCTGGTGCGGGAGGAGATGGTGCCCCGGGCGGCGGACGAGGGGCTGGCCGACCAGGTCGACGCCTTCTGCGAGTCCATCGCCTTCACGCCGGAGGAGTGCGCCGGCGTGCTGCGGGCGGGGGCGGCCGTGGGCCTGACCGGGCGTCTCCACGCCGACCAGCTCGCCGACGGCGGCGGCGCCGCGCTGGCCGCCCGCATGGGCGCCCGCTCCGCCGACCACCTGGAGCACGCCTCCGAGGCGGGGGTGGCCGCCATGGCCGCCGCCGACACCGTGGCGGTCCTCCTTCCGGGCGCCTCCTACGTCCTCGGCGAGGCCGCCCGGCCGCCCATCGACCTCTTCCGGCGTCACGGCGTTCCCATGGCGGTGGCCACCGACCTCAACCCCGGGTCGGCCCCGGTCCTCTCCCTGCTGCTGGTGCTCAACATGGCGTGCACCCTCTTCCGTCTCACGCCGGAGGAGGCGCTGGCGGGGGCCACCCGCGTGGCGGCCGGGGTGCTGGGGCTGGCCGCCGACCGGGGCACGGTGGAGCCGGGGCTCCGGGCCGACCTGGCCGTGTGGGATGTGGCCCATCCCCGGGAGCTGGCCTACTGGGTGGGCGGGAACCCCCTGGTCGAGGCGGTCAAGGACGGGGTGCCGCGACGCCGGGGCGAGGCGTCGTGAGCTGCGACGTGCGGGGGCCCGGTCCCCGGGAGCGGCGCGTGCCGGTGGGGGACGGCGTGGCGCTCCGCCTCCACGAGCGGGGGGAGGGGCCGGCCCTCCTGCTGCTCCACGGCTTCACCGGGTCGGTGGAGGCCTGGGGCGAGACGCTCCTGGAGGGCCTCGCCGGGCGCCACCGCGTCCTTGCCGTGGACCTCCACGGCCACGGCCGGAGCGACGCGGCGGAGCCCGGGCGCCTGTCCATGGAGCGGGTGGTGGAGGACCTGGTGGCGGTGCTGGACGCCGCGGGGGCGCCCGAGGCCACGTGGGTGGGCTACTCCATGGGGGGCCGCGTGGCCCTGGCGGCCGGCGCCCTCCGCCCGGGGCGGGTGGAGCGCCTGGTCCTGGAGGGCGCCTCCCCCGGCCTGGCCGACGCGGCGGACCGGCGGGCCCGGCGGGAGGAGGACGAGACGCGGGCGGCCGCCCTTGAGGCGGACGGCATCGGCCCCTTCGTGGAGCGCTGGATGGCCCTCCCGCTGTTCGCGACCCAGCGTCGGCTCCCGTCGGGGACCCTCGAGGGGGAGAGGCGCCGGCGCCTCGCCAACCGGCCCCACGCCCTGGCGGCGTGCCTGCGGGGCTTCGGCACCGGAAGCCAGCCGTCCTTCTGGGAGGCCCTCCCCCGGGTGGCCGCGCCCGCTCTCCTCCTCACCGGCCAGGAGGACGCACGCTTCCGGGAGGTGGCCGACGCCATGGCGGGGCGAATGCCTGCCGCGACCCGGGTGGACGTCCCCGGCGCCGGCCACGCCGTCCACCTGGAGCAGTCGGACGCCTGGCTCGACGCCGTGATGGGGTTCCTTGCGGACGTGCGCCCGTCCAGCTAGGCGCCCGCCCCACCCCGGGTGTGGGGGGTGGCGCCGCCCCGGGAGCGGGGTGGCGGAGCGCTCCGCCGGCTCGGGCTGCCGCCGTTGCGCCGAGCTGGCGGACGGGCCCGGGACGCGGGGGCCGGGCGGGACGGGCTGCCGGCGGAGGGCGCGGGGCGCCCGCCACGGGACGGCGCCGACGGACGGGCTGCGGGGGTGCGGGAACCGCCCCTCGACGGCGCCGACGGACGGGCCGCGGGAGTGCGGGAACCGCCCCTCGACGGCGCCGATGGACGGGCCGCGGGAGTGCGGGAGCCCCCCCTCGACGGCGCCGATGGACGGGCCGCGGGGGCGCCGGAGCCAACCCTCGACGGCGCCGACGGTCGCGCTGCGGGGGTGCGGGCGCCGCCCCTCGATGGCGCCGACGGTCGCGCTGCGCTGGGGGCGGAGCGCCCCCCGCGGGAGGGTGCAGAGGGTCGGGCGCCGGGGGCGGCGGACCCGCCCCGGGCCGAACTGGCGGAGGGGCGCCGCTCGGGCGTCGCCGGCGCGCCGCCGCGGCCGGGGCGGAGCACGTCCGTGGGGCGAGACCGGGCGGCCGGGGAGGCCCCCGGCCGGGCCGAGGGGGGAGCGCGCCGTGCGCCCCGCACCCGGTCGCTGGGCCGGGCCGGTGTCCCCACCGCTCCGGTGGGTCGGCGGCGGCCGACCTCGCCACTGCCGGGACGCCCGCTCCGCACCGTGGGCGCCGGGCGCGCGCCGGCGGCTCCGCTGGGGCGCCGCGGCGCACCCACGGTGGGTGCACCCGTCCGCCGCGGGGAAGGCGTGGCGGCTCTCACGGCGACTGCGGGTCTGGCCTCGGCAGGACGCCGGGCCGTCCGGCTCACGCGGGGGTCTTCCTTGTAGGTGATGCCGGGACCGTAGAAGGGTGAGCCGCGTCCGCCGTAGGCCACGCCCACCCTGCTGCGGGCGCCGCCGTAGACGGGGTAGACCCAGCCGCCGTAGCGGGGCCCGTACCAACCCCGGCCCGGGTAGCGCCAGCCCGGATACCCCCGGCCTGGATAACCCCAACAGCCGCACCCGCCCCATCCGATGCCGACCCACACGGAAACCGCGGGACCCCACCCCCCGTCCCACGGGTCGTACCACCCCCAGGGGCCGAGGCCCCAGAAGGGGTCGGCCCGGAAGGCCTGGAGGTACCATCCATGGTGACGGAGGCGCCAGTGGGAGGCGGCATACCCGGGGCCGTACGCCCGGCAGTCCTGGTAGTAGCCCAGGTGGTCCCACGTCGGCTCGTACCAACCCACCCACCCGTAGGCGTGGTAGCTCTCGTCCCAGTAGCGGTTCCAGGCCTGGTCCCAGCAGGTGTCGGGGCCCCGGCGGTAGCCGCGATCGCGGTAGCCGTCACGGCCGTGCCCCCAGCCGTCGTAGCCGTCGTCGTCACGGTCGCCCCAGGTGGCCACCGTGAGGCCGAAGCCGGTGCCCGCGCCCGGGCCCCGGACGCCCATGCCGATCGCGACGCCGTCGAAGATGTCGCCCACGCCCACCACGGCAGCGACGCTCCGACCCTGGGCCGCGGCGGCGGCGGGCGTCATGAAGGCGGCGACGGCGAGGGCCGCGGAAAGCGATCGGGTGCTCACGGTGACCTCCTCGGGGGGACTGTCCGCCCCCGGGAGAGGGGCAGGGGACGTGCCGTCCCCGCGCCACGGGGAGACACCCGTTGTGGCACAGGGATCATGTCCCCTCTGGCGCCGCTCCACGAAGGGACCGTTCTGTCCGCCGCCGGGGACAGGAAGACCCCGGAAGTGGAGGACACGCCGTCCCCCCCGCCGGCCATGGGGCGCTGGCAGGGGGAAGCCTGGGACCTCCCCAGCCGGGAAGGGGGTACCTTGCCTGATCGCCGGAACGGTGGAACATTAGAAGCGTCCGCCGGATGATGAAGGCTCCGCCACCGCGCAGAGCCACCGGCGAGCGTTCCCGGATCTTCCTTCGTGGAGACCCCCCCCGGCCGTCGAGCGACGCCGCCGTTTGCGTCCGCCGGAGCCCCGTCGGGACTTCAGTCCCGGACCGATCTCAGGCCCAGCAGAGGAACGCGGAACCGAGCACCCCGGCAGGAGCGGTGGTCGCGCGGCGTAGCCGCCCGGGCTCGCACGTCGAGCCGGGGGGCGCTGGCACCCGAATTGCTTGACAGGAAGCAGGGCGGCGCGAGCGGCGTCGCCTCCCGCCCGGTCCTTCCAGCCGGGGCATCCGGAGAAGTACGAGGGCGGTCCGCCCTCTCCAAAATCCTCACCCAGAACAGTCAGACGACGGAAGCGTGAGCAACGAAGAAGCGCTCGGGATCCTAGAGGTCCTCGGCAGTGGATCGGGATTCATCCGGCGGAAGGACGCCGGGTACATTCCCAGCAACGACGACATCTACGTCGGAGCCCGGGTCATCCAGAAGTTCGGGCTCAGGACGGGCGACGAGCTTTGGGGGGAGGTCGGAAAGCGCCCCAAGAACGGCAAGAGCCCGCCCCTCACCCATCTGGCCCACGTCAACGGCAAGCCGCCCGAGGACGCCCGGCGGCGCCCCGAGTTCAACCGGCTGTCGGCCATGCACCCCGACGAGCAGCTCAAGCTCGAGTGCGGCCGCACCGTCCGGGGGCAGCCCGACTACACGAATCGGGTCATCGACCTGTTCTGCCCGTTCGGAAAGGGGCAGCGCGCCATGATCGTGGCGCCGGCCAAGGCCGGTAAGACCACGGTCCTCCAGTCCGTGGCCGAGGGCATCACCACCAACCACCCCGAATGCACCCTCTACATCCTCCTCGTGGACGAGCGTCCCGAGGAGGTGACGGAGATGGAGGCGTGCGGCTTCGGAGAGGTCATCGCCTCGACCTTCGACCGCTCGGCCGACCGGCACACCGCGGTGGCCGAGATGACGCTGGAGCGGGCGCGGCGGCGGGTGGAGATGGGCGACGACGTGGTCATCATCCTCGACTCCATCACCCGCCTGGCCCGAGCCTACAACACGGCAGAGGAAGGGAGCGGGCGCACCCTGTCCGGTGGTCTGGACGCCAACTCCCTGGAGAAGCCCAAGCGCTTCCTCGGGAGCGCGCGCAAGGCCCAGGGGGGCGGCTCCCTCACCATCGTGGCGACGGCGCTGGTCGACACCGGGTCCCGCATGGACCAGGTGATCTTCGAGGAGTTCAAGGGGACGGGGAACAGCGAGCTGGTCCTGTCCCGGGAGATGGCCGACCGGCGCATCTATCCGGCCATCGACCTCACCGCCTCCGCCACGCGGAAGGAGGAGCTCCTCCTCTCGGACGACGCCCTCTCCCTGTCCCGGGCACTCCGGCGCCAGCTCTCCGACATCCCGCCGGCCGACGCCATGACCGAGCTGCTGGGCGTGATGAAGCGGATGCCCACCAACGCCGACCTGGTCGACTACTACAAGCAGCGCGTGTAGGGTCGGGACGCCGAGGCGGGTTCAGCGACGCAACCCCGCGGGGGACGCGGCTCCGGCTGTGTCCCCCGCGGTCGTATCCGCCGCCGTCGTGTCCGCTCCAGGGGCGGGGGGATGGAGCACGGCCTCGCCCGGAGGACCCTGGGCCGCGAGCGCGGCCAGCCGGGTCAGCCCCTTCTCCAGCTCGGCCCCCTGCATGTGGTCCATCCCCCGGGCGGCGTAGCCCAGGAGGGGGTTCCAGCCGAAGTCGCCGTCCTCCCGCCAGGTGACCCGGGAGCCGCCGGGCTCCGGATCGATCTGGATGTGGCCCCGGGTGACCAGCGAGCCGTGCTGCACCCGGACCTCGTACGCCAGCGTGCGGGGAGGTTCGCTGGCGGTGATGGTGAAGACACCGTCGCCGTAGTCGGGGTCGTCCCACCTCACGCTTGCTCCCACCCCGCTGGCGGGGCCGGAGGTCTTCATGGGGACGTCCGGCCACGCCGTCCACGAGCGCCAGGCGGTGGGAGCGTCGACCCACGCGAACACGTCGGCGGGGGGCGCGTCCACGTGGGTCTGGCGCTGGGTGCTCCACGTCCCGGGCAGGAGGAGCCCCACCAGCAGGAAGAGCACCAGCAGGCCCGCGAAGGTGGACAGCACCTTGAGGGGCCAGCTCACGAGCCCGTCCGGTCGCGGGCCGCGGCGCGGAGGACGGGCTCCAGCACGGGCCACACGTTGCGGGCGACGATGCGGTCGCCCTCCGGGTTGGGGTGCATCCGGTCCTCCTGGTTGAGCTCGGGCACCCCCGCCACGCCCTGGAGCAGGAAGGGGACGAGGGGCAGGGAGTCGTCCCGGGCCACCCGCGGAAAGACGTCGTGAAAGCGGCGCGTGTAGCCCGCCCCCATGTTGGGCGGCGCCTCCATCCCCACGAGGACCACGCGGGCGCGGGGCCAGCGGGCCCGGGTGGAATCCACGATGGCCCGCAGGTTCGACTCCAGGGCGGCGGGGTCCTGGCCCCGGAGCCCGTCGTTGGCGCCCAGCTCCAGGACCAGCACGTCCACCGTGTCCCGGAGCACCCAGCCGATGTTGTGGAGGCCGTCGGCGCTGGTGGCACCGCTCACCCCCATGTTCACCATGCGGGCGGGGATTCCGGCCGAGTCGGCCATGTCCTGGAGGCGGGATGTGTAGCGGTCCGCCGGGTCCAGGAGCCCCAGCCCGGCGGTGAGGCTCGTGCCCAGGAACACCACCCGGGGACCGTCCCGCTCCGGCGCGGGGGCTGTCGATGGGGCGGCGGCGGCCGGTCCGGCGGGGGCGCCCGTTGACCCGCCGTCGCCGCTCCTTCCATCATCCGCACGGCCGCATGCGACGGCCACCATCGCCAGGAGGAGGAATGCGCGGCGCATGATGATCGTGGCGGAAGGGCTGGGGAAGACGTACCGGAGCGGGGGGCGCCCCCTTCCGGTGCTGCGCGCGCTGGACCTGGCGGTGGAGCCGGAGAGCGTGGTGGCCATCGTGGGACCGTCGGGCAGCGGCAAGACGACCCTCCTGGGCCTGCTGGCCGGGTTGGACGAGCCCACCACGGGGCGTGTGCTTCTGGATGGCGTGGACATCTTCGGTCTTACCGAGGACGAGCGGGCAGGGTTTCGGGCGGCCCACGTGGGCTTCGTCTTCCAGACCTTCCATCTGCTGCCCTCGCTGACCGCGCTGGAGAACGTCCTGGTGCCCATGGAGCTCCTGGGCGGAGGGCGGGGCGCCCCCAGGGCCAGGGAGCTGAGGGAGCGGGCCGCCCGCCTCCTGGAGCGCGTGGGACTGGGCGACCGCCTGGACCATTACCCCTCCCAGCTCTCCGGCGGCGAGCAGCAGCGCGTGGCCCTCGCCCGGGCGTTCGCCAACCGCCCCCGAATCCTCTTCGCCGACGAGCCCACCGGCAACCTGGACGCCGGCACGGGGGCCGCGGTGGTGGCGCTCATGGACGAGCTGAACCGGGAGGCCCGGACCACCCTGGTCCTGGTGACCCACGACGTGGCGCTGGCCGAGCGGGCCGACCGGGTGCTGCGCATCGGGGGCGGCGGGATCCTGTCCGACACGCGCAGCGGTGCGGTGGCGGGGAGGGCCGGCCGGTGAGGCTCCGCTTCCCCCTCACGCTGGCGTGGCGCGAGGGACGCTCGACGGCGCGGCGTGTGGGCGTCTACATGGCCTCCATCACCCTGGGCGTCGCGGCCCTGGTGGCCATCCAGGGCTTCCGGGACGACGTCGCCCGTTCGGTGCGGGAGCAGGCCCGGGTCCTCCTCGGGGCCGACGCGCGCATGAGCGCGAACCGGCCCTTCCCGGACAGCGTGGAGGCCGTGGTGGACTCCCTGGCGGCCGCGGGACACCCGTCGGCCCGGGTCACCACGGTGGTCTCCATGGTGATGGCGCCCCGCACCGGCGACGTGCGCCTCCTCCAGGTGCGGGGGACGGAGCCCGGATGGCCCTTCTACGGCGAGGTGACCACCGAGCCGGCAGGGTTGTGGGGCGAGGCCCAATCACGGGGGGACGCCCTGGTGGACCCGGCGGTGCTGGTGCAACTCGGCATCCGGGTGGGCGATTCGCTGGCGGTGGGCACGACCCGGGTTCGGGTGGCAGGGACCGTCACCGACCTTCCCACCGACGTCGGCTTCTCCACCGCCACCGGCCCCCGGGTGTTCCTCTCCTCCCGCGTCCTTTCCGACGCCGGTCTCCTCACCTTCGGCAGCCTGGCCCGTTACCAGATCTACCTCCGCATCCCCGACGCGGCCGAGAGGGAGGCGGTGCGCACCCGCTACCGGGCGGTGCTGCGGGCGTCCGACGTGAACTACGACACGTCGGAGGAGCAGGCCCGGCGCATGACCCGCTCGGTGGACCACCTGGGCCGTTACCTGGGGCTGGTGGGGCTCGGTGCGCTCCTGCTGGGCGGGCTGGGCGTGGCCAGCGCCATCCACGTGTTCGTGAAGGAGAAGCAGGCCACGGTTGCGGTCCTCCGCTGCGTGGGGGCGCGCCAGGGCAGCCTCTTCCTGGCGTACCTCCTCCAGGCCTTCGCCCTGGGGCTCGCAGGGTCGGCGGCCGGGGTGGCGCTGGGGTTGCTGGTGCAGCGGCTCCTTCCCCTGGCCGTGGGCGGGCTCCTCCCGGTGGACGTCACCCCCCGGATCTCGCCCCTGGCGGTGGCGTCGGGGCTGGCGGTGGGCGCGTGGGTCGCCACGATCTTCGCCCTCCTGCCGCTGCTGGCGGTGCGGGACGTGCCACCCCTGCGAGCCCTCCGACACGACGTCGAGCCGGCCCGCCGGCGGCTGGACCCGGCGCGCATCGGGGCGGCGGTGGCCCTGGCGGCGTCGGTGCTCCTCCTGGCTGTCGTGGAGGCCCCCGAGCCCCTGGACGGCCTCGCCTTCGCCGGCGGCCTGGCCGTGGTGACCCTCCTCCTGTGGGGGGTGGGGCGTGGGCTGGTCGCCGTCACCCGCCACGCCGTCCCGGGGCGGGCGAGGTACGCCGTGCGTCAGGGGGTGGCGAACCTCTTCCGGCCCCGCAACCAGACGGTGGCGGTGACGCTGGCCCTCGGGTTCGGTGTGTTCGTGGTGGGGACCGTCGCCCAGGTGGAGTCGACCCTCACCGGTGAGCTCTCCCTGGAGGTGGGTGCGGGGCGGCCCAACCTCCTCTTCTTCGACGTGCAACCCGACCAGGTGCAGGGGGTGACGGACCTCCTGCCGCCCGTGGACCGGGCCGGCGCCTCCGCCACCGCCATCGTGCCCGGGCGCATCGCCGCCGTGAACGGGCGCTCCCCCGAAGCGCTCCGCTCGGACACCACCGGGCCACGCCCGGAGCGGTGGGCCCTTCGCCGGGAGTACCGGAACACCTACAGGGACACCCTCACCAGCTCCGAGTCGGTGGTGGCGGGGCGCTGGTGGCCGAAGGGCGCCCGGGCCGACAGCACCAAGCCGGTGCCCGTGTCCATCGAGGAGGACCTGGCCGGGAACCTGGGCGTGGGCGTGGGCGACCGCATCACGTGGGACGTGGCCGGCCGGCAGGTGGAGAGCCGGGTGGCGAGCCTGCGCTCGGTGGACTGGACCCGCTTCGAGCCCAACTTCTTCGTGGTCTTCGAGCCGGGGGCCCTGGAGCAGGCGCCCCAGACGTTCGTGATCCTGGCCCGGGTGCCGGACGAGGCCCGGCGCCAGGCGCTCCAGCGGGACCTGGTGCGGGGCTTCCCCAACGTCTCGGTGCTGGACCTGGCCCGGGTGCAGGAGGCGGTGGAGTCGATCCTCTCACGGGTGCGGCAGGCCGTGGGCTTCCTGGGCGGCTTCAGCGTGGCCGCCGGCATCCTGGTGCTCGCCGGCGCGCTGGCGACCTCGCGCGCCCAGCGGCTGGGGGAGATTGCCCTGCTGCGCACGTTGGGCGCGCGCCGGAATCAGGTCCTCACCGTCCTCCTCACCGAGTACCTGGTCCTGGGCAGCCTGGCAGCCGCCAGCGGGCTCGCCCTCTCCCTGGCGGCCGGATGGGGCCTGGCGACCTGGCTCTTCCACATCCCCTTCCGCCCCGCCTGGGTGGTTCCCGTGCTGGTGTGGGTCGGCATGGCCGCGCTGACGGTGGTGGTGGGGCTGCTCGGGAGCCGGGGCCTGCTCCGGCGCCCGCCGCTGCCGGTGCTGCGGGAGGCGGTCGAGTGACACCCCGGCGGCGGCCGGGGCGTTTCGCACCGGGAGAGGCGGCGGTGTATCTTCCGGGAGCGGGGCGGCCGGATCGCCGCTCCTGGTGACGCCTCCCACCCCTCCCCCAGCTTGACCCAGGCAAGGCCTACCCCCGCCCCTGCGAAGGCCGAGCGGCCGGCGCTGTCGCGGGAGCTCTCGGAGTTGCTCGTGGAGCTCTCCATCGGCGCGCACCGCTTCGCCATGTACCCCCCCGGCCATCCGTCCCTGGAGCCGGCGGCGGAGAGCGTCCGGGCCCGCCTGGAGGAGATCCTCGCCCAGCGGGACAGCCTGGCCATCGGCGTGACCCAGCAGCAGCTCGTCATCGAGGGCGTGGCCACCGACGCCCGCCATCCGGTCTTGAGCGACCTGGCCCACCGTCTCCACCAGCACCAGCTCGCCGCCCTCTCGTTCACGGCGGGGGTAAAGCCCCGGGAGATCGAGGGGCTCCTGCAGGCGCTGGCCCAGGACCCGGAGCGGGACGCCGAAGCCCTGGGCCTGCTGCCGTCGGCGGAGCTCCCACGCTGGGATCACGTGAGGCTCCACCCGGTGGGCTACGACCGCCTGGGTCTGGAGACGCCGGCCGCGGAGGACGAGGCGGAGCGGGAGACGGCGCCCAGCGGCCGGGCGAGCCAGCTGTGGCTGGACCTCGCCCAGGCGGCGCTGGCCGGGGAACCGCCGTCCGGCGCGGTCCCCGATGCCGGAACCGTCGCCCGGGGCATCGAGGAGCACCGACGGGATCCGGCCTACGACCAGGCCATCGTAGGGTACCTGGTCCAACTGGCCGAGGAGCTCAGGGGGAAGGAGGGCGGTGAGGCCGAGCGGGTGCAGCGCCGCCTCTCCGAGCTCGTGGAGGAGATGGACGAGGGCGTGCTCGAGCGCCTGGTGGAGATGGGAGGCAACACGGGCCAGCGGAAGCGCTTCCTTCTGGACACCAGCCAGAGCCTGGCGGTGGACGCCGTCATGAAGATCGTGCGTGCCGCCGCTACCGCCCAGCAGCAGACCATCTCCACGTCCCTCACCCGCCTGCTGAGCAAGCTGGCGGTGCACGCCGAGCAGGGTCCCGCCCACGTCCGGACGCAGGCCGATACGGCGCTCAGGGAGAACGTGGAAGAGCTTCTGGACGGGTGGGAGCTCAAGGATCCCAACCCCGACGCCTATACCCTCATCCTGGACGGGATGGCGCACGCGGCGCCCTTGTTCGACGCCACCTCCGACGGCGACGGAGAGGTGCCGGGCGCGGAGCGCCTCATCGAGATGGCGCTGGAGGTCGACGCGTGGGGCGCCACGGTGCGCAAGGCCATCCACGACCTCCTCGAGGAGGGGAGGTCGGCCTTCCTCCTGGAGCTGGCGGACGGGGCGCCCGAGGGCAATCGGCTCGCGGAGCGTATCCGCCGCCACATGATGTCGCCCGAGCAGTTCCGGCGGCTCCTGTCCGGCGACGACGTGGACCAGCGCGCCCTGGGGGAGCTCGTGCGCCGCATGGGCTCGGTGGCCGTGGACCCGCTCCTGGACGTGCTGTCGGACTCCGATTCCCTGTCGATGCGCCGCACGGTGTTCGACCAACTCGTGGCGATGGGGCCCTTCGTGACCCAGCGGGCGGTGGAGCGGCTGGACGATCCCCGCTGGTTCGTGCAGCGCAACATGCTGGCGCTGTTGCAGCGCCTGGAGACGGTCCCCGACTCCCTCGACGTGGCACGCTTCCTGGCCCACGCCGACTTCCGGGTGCGGCGGGAGGCGTTCCCCCTGGCCCTGCGGCTGCCTCACCTCCGGGACCGGGCCCTCGCCGGCGCCCTCGGAGACGGTGACGAGCGCATGGTGCGCATGGCCCTCCTCGAGCTCCAGGACGAGATGTCCGAGACGCTGATCCCGACGCTGGTGAACCGGGTGGTTAAGGCGGAGCGCAGGAGCGGCGAGCTGCGGGCCCTGGCGGCCAAGGCGCTCCGACACTCCCGCTCCCCCCTGGCGCTGGAGACCCTCCTGGGACTCGCCTCCTCGGGCCGCTCCCTCCTGGGGCGGCCCCGGGTGGGCACCCGTTCCCCGGAGCTGCTGGCCGCGCTTGGCACGCTGGCGGAGGTGTGGTCGGACGACGCCAGGGCGGCGGAGGTGCTGCAGGCAGCCGCGCGCTCCAAGGACCCAGGCATCCGTGACGCAGCCCTGGGGAAGGGAAGCGACGCGTGAGCGAAGCGGGGCGTTTCCTCACGGCGCTCGCCCAGGCCGTGTCTGCCATGACCCTCTACAAGGACGGCCATCCGGCGCGGGAGCGGGCCATCGACCAGGCGCACGAGCGGCTCCAGGAGCTCCAGGAGGCCAAGGCGATGCGCTCCTTCACCTTCCTTGGCGAGGAGATCGTGCTGGACGGCCGTCCCCTGCGGGAACTGAAGGCGTGGGACTGGGGGAGCCGCATGAGCGCCGCGGGCATCCAGCGCGTGGAGCTGGTGGGGCCTGTGGCCCGGGACGACTTCGAGGTGTTCCTGGACGACGTCCTGGCCCGCCTCAGCGGCCGGCCCATCGACGCCGCCGAGGTGCGTCAGACGCGGCCCACCAACATCCGATACGGCACCGTGGGCATCCGGGGCGAGGAGCGGAGGGCCGTCGAGCTCGCGCCGACCTCCACCGTGGGCTACACCCTCAGGGACGAGAAGGAGACGGTGGATTGGCTCCACGAGGAGCTGCGGGACCGCAACCAGCTCCACCTCCTGGAGGCCGAGACCATCATCCGCTCCCTGTCGGTGGCCATGCACGGCGACCAGGCCATCCTCATCCCCCTCCTCAAGCTCAAGCGCTACGACCAGTACACCACCACCCACGCCATGAACGTGTCCATCCTCGCCATGGCCCTGGCCGAGTCCATCGGCCTGGGGCCGGCCGAGGTGCGGGCGTTCGGCATCTCGGGGCTCCTCCACGACCTGGGCAAGGTCACCGTCCCCGACGAGATCCTGAACAAGCCGGGGAAGCTGACGGACCAGGAGCGGGCGGTCATGAACGGCCACACTGTCGCCGGCGCCCGCATCATCATGGAGACGGAGGAGAAGCTCGACCTGGCCGCCGTGGTGGCCTACGAACACCACATCAAGCTGGACGGAGGCGGCTACCCCTCCCTCACCTACCCCCGGGCCTGCCACCAGGCGAGCAACCTGGTGCACGTGTGCGACGTGTTCGACGCCTTGCGCACCGACCGTCCCTACCGGGACGCCTGGCCCACGGAAAAGGCGCTGTCGATCCTGCAGGAGGGCGCGGGCACGGAGTTCGACCCCGACCTGACCGCGGCCTTCGTCCAGATGGTGGGGCGCTGGGAAGACCGCATCGCCTACGTCCACGAGGAGGACGAGGCGCTCCCAATCGCCGGAATCGAGGGGGGCGGGGAGGCCGAGGGGGCCGAGGCGCAGGGTGGCGGGGGAGACGGGGTGGGGGGGAGGACCCCGGGAAGGGATGAGGCGCGGGCGGGGGAGGCCTCCCCCGCCCGCGCACCGTCCTCAGCCGCCTCGGCCGGCGAAGCTCCGGAGCCGCTCGCCCGCTTCCTTCAGCGTCTCCAGCCGCTTGCAGAAGGCGAAGCGCACCAGCGTCTTGCCGCCGTCGTCTGTGTGGAAGAACGACGAGCCCGGCACGGGCGTCACCCCGGCCTCACGGGCCAGCAGCCGGGCGAAGGCGTCGTCGTCCAGGTCGCTCACGGCGGAGAAGTCCGTGAGGATGTAGTACGCGCCCTGGGGCGCCCGGCACGAGAAGCCCGCCGCGCCCAGCGCGGCCACCAGCACATCCCGCCGCTCCTTGTACCCGTCCGAGAGGTGCTGGTAGTACTCGCTTCCCAGCGTATCCAGCCCGGCGGCCACGGCTTCCTGCAGGGGCGCCGGAGCCCCCACGGTCAGAAAGTCGTGGACCTTGCGGATGGCGGCGGTGAGGGCGGGGGGGGCCACAATCCAGCCCACCCGCCACCCGGTCACGCTGAAGGTCTTGGACGCGCCGGAGATGGTGATGGTGCGGTCCTTCATCCCGTCCATCATGGCCAGCGGGACGTGCTCGCCCTCGTAGAGGATGTGCTCGTAGATCTCGTCCGTGATGGCCAGGAGGTCGTGCTCCAGGCACAGCTCCCGCACCGCCTCCAGCTCGTCGCGGCCGAAGACCCGCCCGGTGGGGTTGTTGGGGGTGTTGATGATGATGGCCCGGGTCCTGGGGGTCACCAGCGCCTTGAGCCGCTCGGGGTCGAGCTTGAAGTCCGGCGCCTCCAGGGACAGGAACACGGGCTTGGCCTGACAGAGGACCGCGTCGGGCCCGTAGTTCTCGTAGAAGGGCTCCAGGACGATGACCTCCTCGCCCGGGTCCACCACGGCCAGCAGCACCGACGCCATGGCCTCGGTGGCGCCGCACGTGACGGTGAGCTCACGGTTGCCCTCCATCTCCCACCCGTACCAGCGCCGGTAGGCCCTCTCCAGGGCGGCGCGGAGGGAGGGCGAGCCCCACGTCACGGCGTACTGGTTCACGTCGGCCGTGATGGCCTCGCGGGCGGCCTCCTTCAGCAGCTCGGGCGCCGCGAAGTCGGGGAATCCCTGGGCCAGGTTGATGGCGTCGTGCTCGGCGGCGACGCGGGTCATCTCCCGGATCACGGACTCGGTGAAGCCGTGGGTCCGGAGGGCGGTGCGTCGGCTGGGGGCGTCGGTCAGGGCGCTTTTGGGAGCCATCCTCGTCTCGGTCGGAGGGAATCAAGCCGCCGGCAGGAGGAGCGCCGGCCGGCGAAACAGTCGGGCACGAAGGCGTCGCGCGCAACGGGCGGCGCCCCGGACGGGGCGATCCGGCGGCCTCCCGTGACACGGGGCGGGGGCCTTCGTACCGTTAGCGCACGCTTCGCCGCCCCCTTCCTCCCGACCCGAGGCCCCTCCGTGCCGCCTTCCCCTTTGCCCGGCTACCGCCGGCGTGGAGCCCGCGTCGCCGCCGTCCTGGCGGGGACGATCCTCGCCCTGGGGGCGCCCCGGCCGGCCCGGGCCCAGCTCGCGCCCTTCGCGGTGGACGTGCGCGGGGGCGAGACGGTGCCGATGGGGAGCTTCCGCCGGGGGCCTCGCCAGGGCGGCGACATGGGACGCGCCGCGTCCTTCTCGGTCCACGTCACCACCCGCAACGTCCACGGCTGGGGGGCAGTGGTGGGCTTCGGGCAGCACCGCTTCGACTGCGCGGCCGACGGGTGCCCCGGGGACGGCACCTGGGTGGCGACCGACGTGGACGTGGGGGCCATACGGAGTTGGGGCGGGCCGGTGGCGCCGTGGCTGTCCGCGGGGTTCACGGTGGGACGGATGGAGTTGGACCAGAGCGTGATCGACGGCCCGCCCCTGCTCCCTCCCGGGGAATATCCCACCGAGCGCCGCCTCTCCGACCTGTCCGCCGGCTTCTCGGGCGGCGGCGGCGTGGCGGTGCGCATCAACGACCGGCTGGGGGTGAGCCCCGGCGTCCGCTACACGTGGATCAACCGGCGCGTCCCCGGGCTGGGACTGGTGCGCATGCGCTACCTGGTCGCCGACGTGGGCGTGCTCCTGAACTTCTGAGGGGCCTTCGGGCCTAGTCCGCCGTCTGGGCGGCGGCGAGCTCCGTATACACGGCGTAGAGCTCGTCGAGGACATCGTCGATGCGCCCCACCAGGCCGGGGTCGAACTGGATGCCCGCGAGCTGCCGGATCTGCCCCAGCGCCGCCTCCCAGGGCATGGCCCGCCGGTACGCCCGGCTGCTGGTCATGGCGTCGAGCGCGTCGGCAAGCCCCACCACCCGGACCGCCATGGGGATGGCCTCGCCGGCCAGCCCGTCGGGGTAGCCTCCGCCGTCCCAGCGCTCGTGGTGCCAGCTCACCACCGCCAACACCGTCTCGTCCTCCAGGAGGGGCTCGAGGATGCGCCGCCCCACCTCGGGGTGCTTCCGCACCAGGGCGAACTCCTCCTCCGTGAGCCGCCCCTCCTTGTTCAGGATGGCATCGGGTACGCCGATCTTGCCCACGTCGTGGAGCTCGCAAGCCAGGCGCAACGTGTCCCGGTCCAGGAGGGCGCCGTCGGCGTCCACCAGGTCCGCCAGCAGGACCGCGTAGGCCGCCACCCGGGCGGAGTGGCCCCGGGTGTAGGGGTCCCGCACCTCCACGGCCCGCACCAGCGCCCGGGCGCCCCTGAGCACCGCCTCCCGGGCCTGGGCGGCCCGCTCCCGGGCTTCGGTGCTCAGGAGGCGCCGCTCCGCCCGCTCGGCCAGCACCCCCTGGCGACGCTCCAGTGCCTCCACCAGGTGGGAGCGCAGCTCGGGCATGCCGAAGGGCTTGAACAGGTAGTGGTCGGCGCCCGCGTTCAGGGCCTCGGCGGCGACCTGGGCGTCCTGCAGGCCCGTGATCACCACCACCTGGGTGGCGGGCCAGCGCGACTTCACGGCGGCCACCAGGTCATTTCCGCTGGCGCCCGGGAGCCGGATGTCGGTGACCACCACGTCGTACTCCTCCCGCAGTGCCCGCACGCCCTCCGACACGTCCCGCCCCTCCGTCACCGAAAAGCCCTCCCGGGTCAGGAAGGTCGCGATGAGCCGCCTCACCTGGTCCTCGTCCTCCACCAGCAACACACGGCGGCCCGAGCCGAGGAAGGTGATCGGGTGGCGGAGGAGGCTTTCCTGGCCTCCCCGGGCGTCCGTCGGCGAGGCTTCGGGGCTGGGTGGGGCGTGCTCCAGCGCCGCGTGGCCGAAGAGACGGACGCAGTTCCTGCCCTCGCGCTTGGCCTGGTAGAGCGCGTGGTCCGCCGCCGCCAGAAACTCTTCGGGGGAGCCCATGCTGGGGTGGTAGCTCGCCACCCCCGCGCTCACCGTCAGGGGCCCCGCGGCGGGCTCTTCGGAGCGGAGGGCCGTGCGCACCCGCTCCGCGAACACCACGGCCCCCTCCGCGTCCGAGCCCGCCAGGACGCTCAGGAACTCCTCGCCCCCGAAGCGGGCGGACAGGTTCATGCGCCGCGTGGTGCGGGACAGGATGTCGGAGAACGTCCTGAGGGCCTCGTCGCCCGCGCCGTGGCCGTGGGCGTCGTTGTAGGCCTTGAAGCCGTCCAGATCGAAGAGGACGATGGAGAGCAGGCGTCCCCGCTCGGCGGCGGCGAACTCGTTCTCCAGGAAAACCTGGGCGTGGCGGCGGTTCGGCAGGTGGGTGAGGATGTCGGTGAAGGCCAGATCCTCCACTACGTCGATGTCCCGGTGGAAGATCTCCGCCAGCCAGCCGATCCCGAGGGCAATGGCCAGGTAGGCGACCACGACTCCCAGGAGGAGTTCGGGGATGGACCGGCCCAACCAGGTGGCCACCATCTGGGTGCTGGACAGGGTAGCCATGCCCAGCGCCAGCGCCGTGGCCACACCACGCCAGCCCCGGTAGTAGGCCAGCAGGAACGCAGGAACCAGAGCCAACAGCCAGAGGAGCGCCCCGTAGTCCCCCAGGGCGCCCGGGGCGAAGAGGGCCGCCGCCACCGGCACCGCCAGGGCCGCCAGCGAGAGCCCCAGGGCGCGGATCGGGACCTGTCGTGTGGTACGGTCGTCTTCAGGGGGCATCGGGGCGTGAATCTCCCCTCCGGCGCGGGGGTGGTCAAGCGGGCTGGAACGTGGCACTCTTCCCCAACCGGGTGCGCCTCTCCTGCGGTCGTGCCCATCCCGCTCCCCTGCGAAGGAACCGTCCCATGCTGAAGGACTTCAAGGAGTTCATCCTCCGGGGCAACGTCGTGGATCTCGCGGTGGGCTTCATCGTGGGCGCCGCGTTCACGGCGCTGGTCAAGTCCCTCGTCACCAACGTCCTCATGCCGCCGCTGGGGCTCCTGGTGGGGAACGCCCAGTTCCACGACCAGTTCCTGGTGCTCAAGCAGGGGAGCCCGGGGGCCCCGTATCCCTCCCTGGAGGCGGCCCAGGCCGCGGGGGCGAGCACCCTCAACTACGGGCTCTTCCTGGACGAGCTGGTGGCCTTCCTCATCGTGGCCTGGGTGGTGTTCCTGATCGTGCGGGCCATCAACCGGCTGGAGCGCCGCCGCCAGGGCGTGCCAACCTCCGAGGCACCCACGACGAAGCGCTGTCCCTGGTGTCAGTCCGAGGTGCCCCTGGCGGCCGTCCGGTGCCCGTTCTGCACGTCGTCGCTGGAGGAGGGGCCGGCGGGCGCCTGAGCGCCACCCGCGCCGCGGGGGTAGTCCGTGTACCCCTCGGCCCCGCCGCCGTAGAATGTGGCGGGGTCCGGGGAAGCGAGGGGGGCGCCCAGGGCAAGCCGCTCCGGGAGGTCGGGGTTGGCGATGAAGGGGCGGCCGAAGGACACCAGGTCGGCGCGCCCCGAGGCCACGGCGGCCCGGGCGCTTGCGCCGTCGTAGCCGCCGTTCACCACCAGAGCACCCGGGAAGCGGCGGCGCAGCCCGGGCGTCACCGCAGGGCCCGCCTCGTCCAGGGGCTCGTGCACGTGCAGGTAGGCCAGACCCAGGGGGGCCAGGCGCTCCGCCACCCGGCCGAAGAGCCCCCGGGGGTCGGGGTCCGTCATGTCGTTCAGCCCGCTCGTGGGCGAGACCTGGACACCCACCCGGCCCGCGTCCCAGGCGTCGGCCACCGCCTCCACCACCTCCAGTAGGAGGCGGATGCGGGCGTCGGCGGGGCCGCCCCACCCGTCCCGGCGCCGATTGCTGCCGGCCCGCAGGAACTGGTCCAGGAGGTAGCCCTGGGCCGCGTGGACCTCGACGCCGTCGAAGCCGGCGCGCCGGGCGCGCACTGCCGCCGCCTTGAAGGCGTCCACGACGCCGGGAATCTCGGAGGCCTCCAGGGCGCGGGGGGTGGGGAAGGGACCCCCGGGGGGCGCCCGGAGCTCCCCCGCGGGCGCCACGGCCGACGGCGCCACCGGCGACGCGCCGCCGAGCCACGCCGGGTGCGACACCCGCCCGGCGTGCCAGAGCTGGAGCGCGATGCGCCCGCCGGCGCCGTGCACGGCCTCCACCACCCGCCGCCACCCCGCCTCCTGGGCGTCGCTGAAGATCCCGGGGGAGCCGGGGTAGCCTGCTCCGGAGGGCGTCACCACGGCGGCCTCGCTGACGATGAGGCCGGCCGACGCGCGCTGGGCGTAGTGCATGGCGTTCAGCTCCGTGGGCACCCCCTCCGGCCCCGCCCGGCGTCGGGTCATGGGTGCCATGACGATGCGGTTGGGGAGCGCCAGCGCGCCCGCACGCATCGGCGTGAACAGGGGATCGGGGGCCGCCGGTTCGCTCACGGCGCACCCCCCAGCGCCAGCCCCACGGCGAAGAGGACCGAGTGGAGAAGGAGCACCTGCCCGGCCTGGGGCGTCATGGGGAGGAGCGGCTCGTAGCCCCGGCGCGTCCACACCCGCCGCGCCACCACCACGCCGTACGGAAGGGAGAGGAGGGGTAGGAGGACCGCCGCGGCCCCGCCCCGCCACCACAGCGCCACGGGCACCGCGTACGCCAGCGCCAGGAGCGCCAGGTATTCCACACGGCTCCACGTCTCCCCCAGGACCACCGCCAGGGTGATCTCGTGCTTGGCGGCGTCGAACGCCCTGTCCCGGATGTTGTCGATGACCAGGATGTTCGTGGTGAGGGCGGCCACGGGGAGGCTCACCCACACCGCCGAAAGCGGGATGGCGCCCCGGGGGACGGCCATGGGAAAGGGGGGCGCCAGCACGGAGGCCGCCTGGACGTAATAGGTGCCCACGACCGACACCACGCCGAAGAACACGAAGAAGAGGGGGTCGCCCAGGGCCCGGTCGCCCAGGGGGAAGGGCCCCGCCGAGTAGGCCAGGCTCGCCACGATGCTCGCCAGCCCGATGACCAGCGCCGGGGCGCCCCCCAGCCACACCAGGTAGAGACCCGCCGCGGCCCCGGCCAGGTAGCACGCCGACACCGCCCGACGCAGCGTCTCCATGGTGATGACGCCCGCCTGGAGGGCCCGCACGAGCTGGGGGTGCTCCCGGTCGTCCGGGTGCCGGGCCAGGTTGTTGTAGTTGTCGGCGAACACGCCCCCGAGCTGGATGAGCCAGCCCGCCAGGAAGGCCATGGCGGCGGGCCCGGCGGCGGCCGTGCCGCGGGCGACCGCGAGGCCCACGGCCACCGCCACCGGGGCCGCCGCCGTGGGGAGGGTGTGGCGCGGGTAGAGGAGCATCCTCACCCACACGTCCCTCCGGGTCGGGGGGGCGAGAGAGATCGGGACCGTGGGCATGGGGGGGTGCTCTGAGGGGAACGTTCCGCTGGACGTGCGGGGAAGCTTCCGGGATCGCGCCCGGAGGCCCCTGGAGAGATTGACGGGGCGGCGTGGCGTCCGTCAATTCAGTTCGACCGTCCTGCAACCCGTTCCAGGACCTCGCATGGCCTTCAGCCTCGTTGTCCCGGCGCTTCTCCAGGCGATTCCTTCCCAGGGGTCGCTGGAATCCCCGCTGCCGGGCGGGTTGGCTGCGGTCGTCCGCTTCTTCTTCAATTTCCCCCAGCCCCTGCAGATCGCGGGGCTGGTCGTGGGCGTCATCCTCGCCGTGGTGCTGGCGGTGGTGGTTTGGCGCAGGCGGGCCGAGCTGTGGACGTGGCTGCGGACGCGGGAGCGGAAGGTGTACGCCGCCATGGCCGGGGGCGGCGTGGCCCTCGTCCTGGCGGCCACCGCCAGCGGCCTGTACGGGTGGCACTACGTGCAGCACGACAACGGCTTCTGTATCGGGTGCCACGTCATGGGCCCGGCGTTCACCCGCTTCCAGGAGAGCGAGCACAGCCAGCTCGAGTGCCACAACTGCCACCAGCAGCCCCTCACGGCGAGCATGCGCCAGCTCTACCTGTGGGTGCTGGAGCGCCCGCAGGAGATCGGACCCCACGCCCCGGTGCCCGACGCCGTGTGCGCCAAATGCCACATCCAGCAGGATCCGGACAGCACCTGGCAGGCCATCGAGGCCACCCAGGGACACAAGGTGCACCTGGAGTCGGACTCGTCGGCGCTGAAGGACGTGAAGTGCGTGACCTGCCACGGCGTGGAGATCCACCGCTTCGCGGCGGCCCAGGAGACGTGCGGACAGTCGGGGTGCCATGCACCCAAGGACACCCGCATCATCCTGGGGCGCATGGCCGGTGCCCAGACCACGTTCCACTGCCTGGGCTGCCACCAGTTCACGGCCGCGATTCCCTCCGACACCCTCGGCACGGGGGCGACGCCGCGGCAGGCCGCCATGATCCCGGCCCTGAACGACTGCGCGAGCTGTCACGCCATGCAGGCGCTGGTCCACGACCTCGTCCCCACGGGTGACCCCCACAAGGGCGTGTGCGGCACGTGCCACAACCCCCACACGCAGGCAAGCCCGGAGGCGGCCTACCAGACGTGCACGAACAGTGGCTGCCACGACCACCCCGAGTCCCTGACGCCCTTCCACCGAGGGCTGCACCAGGGCGTCGTGCAGAAGTGCGAGACGTGCCACACGGCCCACACCTGGGTCGTGGACGGAAACGACTGTCGGAGCTGCCACACGGTGCTGTCGTAGGAGGTCGGCGGCCCTCCGGCCTCAGGAGCTCGGGGCTACGGTCCCTTCCCCTGGCCCTGGAGCCGGGCGCGCAGGCGCTTGAGGCGCACCTGGTCTTCCCGCTCCCGCTGGGCCAGGGTGCGGCGGATGCCCGCCACCTGGGCCTCCAGCGCCGGGCCCACCCGGTGCTCCAGGGCGTGGACCTGGCGTGAGGCCCGGGCCAGGGCGTCGGCCAGGCGCCGCACCAGCATCTCCCGAGGGGCCGCCCCCACCAGCAGGTCCACAAGCTCCTCGAAGCCCTCGGCCGCCTCCCGGGGGGCTGGGCCCGGAGCGCCGGGGGCCCACCCCCGGGCCTCGGGGGAGCGCTTCACCGGCGGCGCGTCGACCACGTCGGCCACGTCCACCCCCCACACCCGGCGGGCCCGCACCTCCAGGAGCACGCTCCTGGGCGGCCACGCCCGGGCCCGCAACCCCTCCCGCCCCTCCACCCCCGCCGCGTCGACCAGGGCTGCGTACGCCGCCCGGGCCGCGTCGTCGATGCCCCGGCGCGCGTCCATGGCTTCGCCGGCCACCCGGAAGAGCTCCTCCATGAGAGCCTCCCGCTTCCGCTGCAGGAGGTCACGCCCCCGCTCCACCCGCTCCAGGCGGTGGCGGGCGCGCAGGAGATTCGCCCGGGTGGGGGCCACGCGCTCGCCGCTCATGGGGAGGTCTCCGGGGCCGGGGCACCCTCGCTCCCGTTGGCGCCGCCGCCGTCGCCGGCGGAGGCTTCCTCCCCGGCGGCCTTCTCCGGGGCGGATTCCTCCGCGGCGTAACGCCCGGCCCGCCGGGCCTCCAACGTGGCGTCGGACAGCCGGTGCAGGTCGGCGTCGGGGAGCGCCTCCAGGAGGGCCCACCCGGCCTCGATGGTGTCGCCCAGGGTGCGCCGCCGCCCGCCCTGGCCGATGAAGCTCGTCTCGAAGGCGTCGGCGAAAGCGAGGGCGCGCTTGTCCTCCTCCCCCAGGTCGGCCTCCCCCACGATGGCGGCGGTCAGGCGGGCCTCCCGGCCCCGGGCGTAGGTGGCGTAGAGCTGGTTGGACCACTCCCGGTGCTCGGGCACGGTGCTCCCCTCGCCGATGGCGCCGGACATGAGGCGGGACAGGGAGGGGAGCACGTCCACCGGCGGGAAGACGCCCTTGCGGTGGAGCTCCCGGGACAGGACCACCTGGCCCTCGGTGATGTAGCCGGTGAGGTCGGGGATGGGGTGGGTGATGTCGTCGTCGGGCATGGTGAGGACCGGGATCTGGGTCACGGAGCCGCTGCGCCCCTCCAGGATGCCGGCCCGCTCAAAGAGGCTGGCCAGGTCGGTGTACATGTAGCCGGGGTAGCCCTGGCGGCCGGGGACCTCGTCCCGGGCCGCGGCCACCTGGCGCAGCGCGTCGCAGTAGTGGAGCACGTCGGCGATGACCACCAGCACGTGCCACCCCACCTCGAAGGCCAGGTGCTCGGCCTGGGCCAGGGCCACCCGGGGTGCCAGCAGCCGGGCCACCGTAGGGTCGCTGGCCCGGTTCAGGTAGAGGACGCTCCGCTCCAGCACCCCCGCCTCCTGGAAGCGCCCCAGGAAGCTCTGGGTCTCCCGCTCGGTGATGCCCAGGGCCACGAAGAGCACGGCGAAGTCCTCGCCCCCCGGGGCCCGGGACCACTCCACGATGCGGGCGGCCACGTCCATGGCGGGGAGCCCGGGGCCCGAGAAGATGGGCAGCTTCTGCCCCCGAACCAGGGTGTTGAGGCCGTCGACGGCCGACAGCCCCGTCTCGATGAAGTCCGACGGAGGGCGCCGAACCGCCGGGTTCATGGGCGCCCCCGCCACGGGCGCCACAGCGTCGCCCACCGGATCGGGAAGCCCGTCCAGGGGGCGGCCCAGGCCGTCCAGGACCCGTCCCAGGAGCTCGGCCCCCACCGGCACCCGGGGGGGCTCGCCCGTGAGGATCGCCTCGACCCTCCCGGGGGCGAGCCCCAGGCTGTCTTCCAGGAGCTGGACCACCACCACGTCGGCGGCGGCCTCGATGACCTGCCCCCGTCGCTCGGGTTGCCCCGGGACCCGCACCCGAACCCACTCGCCCAGGGCCGGGTCGGGGGCTCCCGTCAGGTAGAGAAGGGGGCCTGCCGCGGCCCGGGCGGGGTGGAGGTGGCGGGGGAACGGCGGCCGCTCGCTCATGGCGCGTCCCCTCCCTCGGCGGTGAGACCGTCCAGGGCGGCGTCGACGGCGCTGCGGGCGGCGTCCACCCCGTCGGGCGGCGCGGAGCGGAGCGCCCGGAGCGCCCGGGTCACTCCGTCCACCGGGAGCGCGTCGAGCGATGCCCCGGCGTCCAGCGCCCGCAGTCCCCGGGCGCGGAGGTCCAGCACGCCGGCCGCCAGCGCCCACGTCTTGCGCGGGGGCGAGGTGGCGTCGGCGGGGTCGTAGGCGCTCTGGGCCAGCACCACCTCCCGGAGGAGGCGGGCCACGGTCAGGACGAAGCGCTCCCGGTCCTGGAGGGCGTCGGGACCGACCAGCGCCGCGATCTCCCGGAGCTCCAGGTCGCGCTGGAGCAGGTCCAGGGTGGCGCGCCTGAGCTCGGGCCAGTCGGGGCCGCCGTGCTCCCGGAGCCACGGGTCCACGGCGTCGGCGTAAAGGGTGTAGCTGGTCTCCCACGCCACGGCCGGGTAGTGGCGCTGGTGGGCCAGGGCGGCGTCCAGGGCCCACGCCGCCCCCGTGACCCGCAGGGCGGCCTGGGTGACGGGCTCGGAGAGGTCCCCGGCCGGGGGCGACACGGCGCCCACCAGGGTCACCGAGCCCTCCCGCTCGGGACGCCCGGGGGGACGCCCCGGCCCGCCCGCTCGTAGAAGCGCGCCATGCGGTCGCCCAGGTAGGTGGGGTAACCCTCCTCGCCGGGCATCTCCTGGAGGCGGGTGCCCATCTCCCGGAGCGCTTCCGCCCAGCGGGAGACGCTGTCGGCCAGGACCAGCACGCGGTGCCCCATGTCCCGGTAATACTCGGCCACCGTCATCCCCAGGTAGATGGACGCCTCCCGGGCGGCGATGGGCATGTTGGAGGTGTTCACGACGAACACCGTCCGGTCCAGGAGGGGACGCCCCGTCCTGGGGTCCTCCAGCCCCGGAAACTGGGCCAGCACCTCGGCGATCTCGTTGCCCCGCTCGCCGCACCCCACGAACACCACCAGGTCGGCGTCGGCGTAGCGGGCCAGGGACTGCTCCACCACGGTCTTGCCGGTGCCGAAGCCGCCGGGAACGGCTACCGTGCCTCCCTCCGCCACGGGGAAGAGGAAGTCCAGCACGCGCTGCCCGGTGAGGAGGGGACGGTCGCCGGCCAGGCGCCGGGCCAGGGGACGGGGGTGGCGGATGGGCCACGTCTGGGCCAGGGCCAGGGCCGTGCCGTCCTCCAGGCGCACCGCCGGCTCGTCCACGGTGAGGGGGGCGTCGGCCACCCAGGCCACCGTTCCCGCCACGTCCGGCGGGACCAGGATGCGGTGGGCCAGCCCCGGCCGCTCCTCCACCTCGCCGAGCACGTCCCCGCCGGCCACGGCGTCGCCGGGGGCCACGGTGGGCTGCAGCGCCCAGCGCCGGCCCCCCGCCAGGGGATCGCCCGTGGCGCCGGGGAGGATGAACGGACCCATGGCCTCGGCGATCCGCTCCAGGGGCCGTCCCACCCCGTCCAGCACCGACCCCACCAGCCCCGGCCCCAGGCGCACCGTGAGGGGGGCGCCGGTGAACGTCACGGGCTCCCCCACCCGCAGCCCCGTGGTCTCCTCGTAGACCTGGAGCGTCGCCCGGGCGCCGTCGACCCGCACCACCTCCCCCAGCAGCCCCCGCTCCCCCACCCGGACCAGCTCGTACAGCGACGCGCCCTCCGCGGGCCCCGCCTCGGCCAGGGAGCCGGTGATGCGGAGCACCCGGGGCCCGCCCATCACAGCCTCACCCGGTAGCCCACGGCCCGGCGCAGGATCTCGGCGACGTAGTCGGCCGCGCCCACCTCCGGGGGGCCGGCGGGGGCGGGGAAGGGGATGAGGAGGGGGAGGGGGCCGCCGATGCGCCGCTCCAGCCCCCGCAGGTCGGGGGCCAGGTCGTCCTGTACCAGGACCAGGCCGATCTCGGGGTCCTGGGCCAGGGCCAGGACGGCCTCGGAGGCCGCGGCGGGGGAGGCGGCCTCCACGGGGAAGAGCCCGGCCAGCTCGAAGCCCGGGGCGGTCTCGGGGCGGCACACCACCCGCACGGCCCCGGTCACGGGAGCGCCTCCTCGAGGGACGGCCGGCGCCCCAGGACGCCGGTCCACAGGACCCGGCGCAGGAGCAGCAGCTCGGCCCGGGCCCGGAGGAGGAATGCCAGGAGGGGGGCGGGCCCCGTGGGCGCCACCCGGGCCCGCAGGCGAAGCGCCCGGGCCCGGCTCCGCACCGCTCGCTCCTCCAGGGGGCCGGCTCCGGGGCCGGGACCGGGGGCGAACACCCCCGCCAGCGGGGAGCCCTGGAAGAGGGCGTCCAGCGCCCCGTCGACACCGGCGGCGCCCGCGGCGGCCACCCGCCCCGGGGCGCGGCCCCGCAGGCGCCGCCCCCCCGGGACGCACACGGCCTCCACGTGGGCGTCGCGTCCGTGGGCCATCACCTCGGCCCGCAGCGCCATGGCGTTCTCCAGGTCCAGGGTGTCGGCCACGAAGCGCCGGAGCTCCCGCCCGCCCCCCCGGGCGCCGTCCCGGGCCCGCTCCAGCCAAACGCGGCGCAGGCGGGCCTCGGCCAGGGCGAGGTCGCCGGGGGTGCTCCCCGCCACCCCGGCCAGCGCGCCTGCCCACGGGTGCTCCAGGGCGGCCAGCCGGGCCACCACGCCGGCGGGGGAGGGCTCCCGGGCCAGGGCGTCCAGCGCCGGGGCGGGGAGGTCGGGGGTGGGGGTGAGGCCCAGGAGGCGCCGGTCCGCGGGCGCTCCGGCGGCCGCGCCCCGGAGGAGCGCCACCAGGCTCGCCCGCTCCTCGGTCTCGAATACTGCCCGCAGCTTCTCCCGCCGGGGCCCGGCCCAGCGGGACAGGAGGGCCAGGCGGGCGCCGTGGAGGGCACCCAGGGCCCGGTCCACCGCTTCGGGGTCGGCCGCGCCGGAGGGAAGAAACGGCGCGTACGCGGTGGGCTCCAGGGCCCGGCCGAAGGCGCCCGTGTCGGGCGCCACGAGCACCGCGCGCAGGACGGCGGCGTCCAGGAGGTGGCCGGCCAGCCCCCGGGCCCGGGCGTTCAGGTCGTCCCAGGCGGTCACGGCCCGGCCTCCGGCGGGGCCGCGAGGGCCCGGGCCACCGCCACCGCCAGGCGCGGGCGGAGCGCCTCCAGGGCGGCCTCCAGCGTCGCCTCGACGGTGAGCCCCCGCCCCGGGGCCCGCAGCACGAACCCCGAGCCCACGCCGGGGTCGGCCTCGACCCGGCACGGGCGCCCTTCGGCCGCGGCGGCCAGCGCGTCGACCAGGGCGGGCTCGGCCGTCACCACCGCCTCCGCCGAGGGATCCAGCGGCTCGAGGTCCCGGACCAGCTCGGCGGCCAGTCCCGGGGCGACGCGGACGTCCTCCAGACGGCCCGGGAGGCCCCTGCGGGCCGCGTCCATCACCTGCTCCACGACCGCCTCCCGGGACCGGAGCCCGCGCTCCACGGCGTCGCGGCGGGCCGACACCAGGGCGTCCCGGGCCTCGGCCCTTGCCCGGGCCGCCGCCTCCTCCCGCACCCGGGCCCGAGCCGCGCGCAGCCGGCGGGCGGCCCGTCGCCGCAGGGCCAGCGCCTCCTCACGCGCTCGCTCCACCGTGGCCACGGCCTCGGCCCGGGCGTCCGCCTCCAGGGCCGCCAGCAGGTCCGCCAGGGCCATGGCTCAGCCGCCGGACTGGAACAGGATCAGGATGGCCACCACGAAGCCCAGGATGACCATGGTCTCGGGGATGGCCACCATGATGATCATCGTGGCGCTCAGCTCGGGCTTCTCGGCCAGGGTGGCGGCGCCCGCCGAGCCGATCTTCGACTGGGCCCAGGCGGTGGCCAGGGCGGGCACGGTCACGGCCAGGGCCGCGGCCAGGGCAGTCCAGAAGACGTCCATCGTCGTTCTCCTCCTCGTCAGGGACGGGGTGTGGGGGCAGGCCGCCAGTGGGTGAGCGGCCGGTACTCGGTGCCTCCGGGCCCGTAGAACGTCCCGAAGAACTCCACGTAGTGGAGGCGGAGGGCGTGGATGGTGGGGCTGAACAGCCCCAGGGCGAAGTTCACCAGGTGGAACAGCAGCGCGAACAGGGCGCCCACCGCCACGCTCCCCAGCTCGCCCACCATGCGGTTGGCGGCCACGGCCATCATGACGCTGGCGGTTCCCAGGGCCATGACGCGGGCGTAGGACAGGATGTGGCCCAGGGTGGAGAGGAACTCCACCGGCGCCACGATCCCCTCGGCCACCACCAGCACGGGGAAGAGGGCCAGGACGATCAGCACCGCGGGGGTGAAGAAGCCCCGGGGCAGCACGTCGAAGAGGGCGAGGAGCGCGCCCAGCACCAGGAGGACCATGAGGACGGTTGCGCCCGGCCCCACGGCCTCCCGGGGGTGGGGCCCCCGGGCGGCGGCCACCACCTTCAGCACCAGCCCCAGGAGGATGTGGACGGCCCCCAGGGCGACGGCGAGCCCCAGGAAGGGGAGGAGGGCCTCCTCCCGGTCCAGGATCAGGGGACGCAGCCCCAGCCGCCGTCCCAGGTCGCCGAACAGCTCTCCGTAGGCGGCGCCGAACACGATGGTGAACAGGGCCCCGGCGCCGGCGATCTCCGACACCTCGCGCAGGAGGGTGTCGGGGCGGGAGCGGTGGTGGAGCACCAGGGCCAGGACCGCCAGCAGCGCGCCGTAGCCCATGTCCCCCAGGATGAGCCCGAAGAACATGGGGAAGAAGACGGCCACGAAGGGGGTCGGGTCGATGGTGCCGTAGTGGGGCAGGGGGACCACCCGCACCAGCCGCTCGAAGGGGCGGATGAGGCGGGGGTTGCGGAGCACGACGGGGGCTTCTTCCCCCTCCCACTCCTCCCGCTCGACCTCCTCCACCACCACCTCGGGGCCCACGGCTGCCGCCAGCGCCGAGCGTAGGCGGGGCAAGTCGTCCGTGGGCGCCCATCCCTCGAGGACGAAGGCGTGGGGCGTGAAGCCCACCAATCCCGCCGCCTCCAGCCCCGCCAGGTGGTCCAGGAGGGCGGCCGAGGCGGCGCTCAGCAGCGGCCCCTCGGCGGCGGCCAGGCGGGCGGGCACCTCCCGCGCCCGGGCCAGCTCCTCCTCCACCCGGGCCAGCCAGGCGCCCACCGCCTCGGCGTTCCGGAGGCCTCCCTCCCGCCGCAGCACCGCCGGCACCTCCAGCTCCTCGACCCGGGTCTCGGCCAGGAGCGCCTCCACCTGCCGGGCCACGGGAGCCTTCACCAGGATGAGGAGGGCCGTGTCGCCGTCGGGCAGGGGGCGGGACCACAGCTCGGCCTCTCCCTCCAGGGACGCCTCCAACGCGTTGCGGAGGCGCTCCACCACCCCCTCCTGCCGGGGGCCCAGCACCACCGAGAACGCCGCCGCCTCGGGGATCCGGTCCAGGGCGGCGAGGAGAGGCTCGAAGGAGGCGAAGAAGCTGCGGTAGCGCGCCAGCAGCGCCCGCTCCTCCTCCAGGCGCTCCGCTTCGCCCCGGGCGGCCTCGAGCGTGCGCCGCACCATGCGGGCCCTGCGCACCCACCCCGCCACCCGCGCCGGGTCCGACGCGTCCTCCCCGGAGGACCCCGGAGCTCCCCGCACCGCGGCGGCGCCCCCCTTCATGCCCAACTCCTCCAGGGCGCGCTCGACCTCGCTGCGGGCCCGGCGCATGCGGGCGACCTCCCGGGGAAGCCCCCCCGCCGCGTCCTCACCGCCGCCGTGGGCGCTGGCGACCGGGTGCAGCACCCCCTGGTCCTGGAGGGCGTCCAGCACCGGGGAGAGGCGGTCCCGGGGGCCCAGGACCCGGAGGCGCGACATGTGGAGGATCACGGCGCGCCGTCCCCCGGCACGGGGCGGGGTGGCGCCGGCGCCCGGTCTGCGCCGAAGAGCTCGTCCAGCAGGAGCCCGGTGACCCGGTCGGCCAGGGCGGCCACCTCCGCCGCATCCACCCCCTGGAGGCGGGCCACGCGGGCGTCGGCCTGGGCGCGGACCTCCTCGATGCTCCGGACGGCCTCGGCCTTCACCGCCGCATCGACGCGCCGGGTCATCCGTTCCTGGAGGCGCTCCAGGCGGGCCTCGGCACGGGCCACGGCGGCCCGGGCCGCCTCCACCACGCCGGCGGCGTCGGCCCGGGCACGCTCCTGCGACGCCCGCAGCGCGTCCTCCGCGTCCAGGAGGGCGTGCAGGGCGCTTCCGGGGGCCGGCCCACGGAGGGCGGGGCGGTCCTCGTGTGCCTCCATGGCTCCGTCCGGGACGGGGTCCGGGGGCCCGCGGGGTGCGGGTCCGTGCCTGAAGGCTAGGACGGGAGGGGCTGTCCCATCTGTGGGGAGGGAGAGGAAACCCCCGTCGGGATCTTCCTCCCCGGGGTCCGGGGGCGGGTGGGTGAGCCGCGGCGCCGGAAGGAGTGGGACTTTCGAGGCGCCGGTGGTTCCCCGTAGGCTGTCGATGGCGAAGGGGCGCCGTCACGGTCTCCACCGCCTTCGGGCTCCGCTTCGTGTCCAGCGCATAAGCCTATGGCAAAGAGACCGTTATATATCATGAGGTCATGCTATACCTGAGGCTTCATCCGCGCTTCCGGAGGGCGTGACGTGCTCCGCCGAGCCCTCCTGTGGGCGTCCACGAGCCCCTTCCTCGCCCAGCGGGTGCCCCGCTGGCCCTTCGTCCGGAACGCCGTGCGACGCTTCCTCCCCGGGGAGACCCTCGACGCCGCCCTGGAGGCCGCCGCAGGGCTGGCCGAGGAGGGCGCGGATACGGTGCTCACCCTCCTGGGGGAGAACGTGACGGGGGAGGGGGAGGCCCGGGCGGTGGTGGCCCGCTACCAGGAGGCCCTGGAGCGGGTCGGGGCGCTGGGGCTGGACGCGGACGTGTCGGTGAAGCCGACCCACCTGGGCCTCGACCTCTCCCCCGACCTGGCCGCCGAGGGGCTGGACCGGCTGCTGCGGGGCGCCGGGGAGCGCCACGTGTGGCTGGACATGGAGGCCAGCGGGTACGTGGACGCCACCCTGGCGCTGTTCCGCCGGGCGCGGCGCGACCACGAAGGCGTGGGCCTGTGCCTCCAGGCCTACCTGCGGCGTACGCCGGACGACCTGGCGGCCCTGCTCCCCCTCGCGCCCCGGGTCCGGCTGGTGAAGGGCGCCTACCTGGAGCCTGCCGCCGTCGCCCATCCGAAGAAGCGGGCCGTGGACGCCGCCTACCGCTCGCTGAGCCGCACCCTCCTCCTGGAGCGGCGGTCGGGGCGGGTGCCCCCGCCGGCCATCGCGACCCACGACGCGTCCCTCCACGCCGACGTCGACCGCATGGCCCGGGAGCTGGGGCTGGGCCCCGACGCCTACGAGGTCCAGATGCTCTATGGCATCGGCACGGCCGCCCGGCGCCGTCTGCTGGAGCAGGGGCGCCGGGTGCGCGTGCTGATCAGCTACGGGGAGGCCTGGTACCCCTGGTACGTCCGCCGCCTGGCCGAACGCCCCGCCAACCTCTGGTTCGTGGTCAAGCAGGCGGTGCGGGCGTGACGGCGCGGGGGGGAGGCCCACCCGGGGCCGCGACCCCGGGGGCCGTGGCGCCGTCCCGGGGGGCGCCGCTGGCGGGGGAGGGGGGCGCCCGCCCCTGGGTCGTCCTCGCCCTTCTGTCCCTGGCCGTGCTGCTGGGGATGAGCGCCTGGTTCACCGCCACGGCCGCCGCTCCGGAGCTGCGGGTGCGCTGGGGCCTGGACGGCGGGGAGGTGGCGTGGCTCACCACGGTGGTCCAGCTCGGCTTCGTGGGGGGCACCGCCGTGGCCGCCGTCCTGAATTTGGCCGACGTGGTGCCCTCCCGGGTCTATTTCACCGCGTCGGCCCTCCTGGCCGGAGCGGCCAACGGGGCGCTGCTGGCCGGCCCCTCGTACCCGGCGGCGCTGGCGCTCCGCTTCCTCACCGGCTTCTTCCTGGCCGGCGTGTACCCTCCCGCGATGAAGATGACCGCCACCTGGTTCCGCTCGAGCCGGGGGCTGGCCATCGGCACGCTGGTGGGCGCCCTCACCGTGGGGAAGGCGGCGCCCTACCTCCTGAAGGCCCTGGGAGGGACCTCCCTGGCGGCCGTGGTGGGCGGCGCCTCGGCGGCCGCCGTGGCGGCGGCCCTGCTGGTGGGCGTCGGCTACCGGGACGGGCCCTACCCCTTCGCCCGGCGGCCCTTCTCCTGGGGCCTGGTGGGGGGGATCCTGCGTCACCGGACCACCATGCTGGCCACCGCCGGCTACCTGGGCCACATGTGGGAGCTGTACGCCATGTGGACGCTTGTCCCGAGCTTCTTTCTGGATTTCTACCTGCGGCGGGGGCTGGCCGAGGGGCGGGCCGAGCACCTGGCCGCGTCGGTGGGCTTCGCCGTGATCGCGGCGGGCGGCATCGGCTGCGTGGTGGCCGGGCGCTGGGCCGACCGGTGGGGAAGGGAGCGGGTGGCGAGCGGGGCCATGATCGTGAGCGGGGCGTGCGCACTCACGGTGGGGTGGCTCGTCGACGCTCCGCCGTGGATCGTCATCGCGCTGGGCCTGGTGTGGGGTTTCGCCGTGGTGGCCGACTCGGCCCAGTTCAGCGCGCTGGTGACAGAGGTGGCGCCCCAGCACGCGGTGGGGACGGCGCTCACGCTCCAGACCATGCTGGGGTTCGCCCTCACCGGCTTCTCCATCCAGGGGGCCACGGCGCTGTCGGGCAGGGTGGGGTGGGGGGTGGCGTTCGCGGTGCTGGCGGTGGGGCCGGCGCTGGGGGTGGCGGCGATGGGGCGGCTGCTCAGGCTCAGGACGCGTGGACGATCGGCCATGGGATGAGCCCGACCGGGACTCGACGGGTCGGAGCAGCCCGCGTGGCCAACACCGTCCCCTGCGCCCTCACTCGGGCCGCATGGCCACCGCCGGCTCGACGCGAGCAGCGCGGCGGGCCGCCACCAGCGCGGCGGCCAGGAACGCTCCGGCCAGGAGGGATGGCACCACGGCCAGGCCGAAGACGCCCCCGCCGCCCCGGGCGGCCAGGAACGCGGCCACGACGGGCCGCGCCAGCACCGCCAACCCTACCCCGGCCGTGAGGCCGAGCACGAGGGGGAGGGCGACGCCCCGGAGGACGGTCCCCACGATGCCCGTCGCCGAGGCTCCCAGGGCCCGCCGGACCCCGATCTCGCGGCGTCTCCGGCTCACCGAGAACGCGGTGACCGCGTAGAGGCCGGAGAGCGCCATGAGCGTGGCCACTACGCCGAAGGCTCCCAGGAGCGTCGAAAAGCGGCGACCCACCGCGCGGCTCCGGTCGAGGGCGGCCGACAGGAGCTCGAGGTCCTCGACCGGCAGGCTCGGGTCCACGTCGGCGACGGCGCCGCGGATCGCCGCGGCGGTGACGGCATCGCTGCCCCGGACGAACAGGGAGAACGCAGGGGGCGGCGTCCGCCCCATGGGGAGGTAGACGGCGGGGGCTGCCCCTCCTCGCGGGTCGACGCTGGCCCCCGCGTCTCGCACCACGCCGACGACCACCAGGCCGGAGGGTGCATCGGGGAGCCGGATCGTGCGGCCGACAGGGTCCGGCCCCAGCCGCTCCGCCAGCGTCTGGTTGACGACCGCGGCGGTGAAGGGTTCGTCGTCGTCCCGGAGCAGCCGCCCCGCCCGGCGCTCCAGCCGGAAGAGGGTGAAGTACGAGGGGGAGACCCGCCGGAGCTGGGAGGGCACGCCGTCGGCCGGGGAGGCGGGGCTCACGGGGACAACCTCCTCCGTCGGCGCCGAAAGGCCCGGCAATTGGCTGGCGAAGGCGACGCCGGTGACCCCCGGGGTGGCCGCCAGACGCTCGGCGACGCGGTCCACCAGGGCTCCGCGCGCCGTGGCATCGGGATAGTCGAAGGGCCCTGGCTGCAGGCGCGCCACCCTCACGCCCGCGCCGTCCAGCTCCTCCGGGCTCACCCCGCCGATGGCGGCACGGATGACCTGCGCCGTGAGGGCCACGAGGGCGCAGGAGAGGGCGACCTGCAGGGCGAGGGAGACCCGGGTGAACCGTACGCTGCGGCGCGTCTCGGTCGTCGACGCCTGGAGCGCCCGGGTGAGGGGCGTGCGAACGGACTGGAGCGCGGGCGCGACCCCCGCGATGAGGGCCGCGGCCACGCCGCCGATCATCGCGAACCCCAACACGCGCCGATCCACGTGGAAGCCGACCCACCACACGTGGATGAACGGGCCCATGAAGCGCCGGAACCAGGCCACCCCGGCAAAGCTCAGGGCGACGGCGCCGAGGGAGCCGAGCCCGGCCAACACCGCGGCCTCCCCGGCTACGTTCAGGATGACGTCGGCGGCGGATCCGCCCAGCGCGCGCCGCACCGCCACCTCCTTCCTCCGGGCCACGGCCCGGGCCAGGAGGAGGTTCGAGACGTTGGCCGCGGCGATGAGAAGGGCAAAGGACAGCAGGACCAGGAGCCCCCTGGCCGTCCGGCCGGTCCCCAGGAACGAGGCGGTGAACGGCGCCACCGTGCCGACGACGGCCGAATCGGCGGAGGCGGTCTCGTCCATCGCCGCCACGAGGCCCCGGACCTCTGCCTTCGCCTGCTCCAGCGACGTCCCCTCCCGGAGCCTGCCCACCACCTGGACCGGGACGTCGGGCCCCGACGGGGCGAGGGGGATCCAGAGCTGCTGGTCCACCGGAAAGCCGAACCACGCCGGGAGGATGCCGATGATCGTCCGCTCGATGCCGTCGACCCGGACCGCACGGCCGAGCGCCTCCGTCGATCCGCCGTAGGCGTCCCTCCAGAGGTCCTCCCGGATGAGAACGACCGCGGTCTCGCCTCCCGCGGCCTCCCCGGCCGTGAAGGCTCGCCCCAGGAGCGGCTGGACACCGAGGAGGGCGAAGAGGTTCGGGGTCACCGCCGCCCCGTGGACCCGGCGAGGCGCCGTTCCCCCTCCGTCGAGCTGATAGCCCCCCGACCGGTACGCCGCGACGCCGGAGAGGACGTCCCCTGCAGAGGTCAGCTGGGAGAATCCGGCCCGTGACCAGCCCAGCCCCGGCCCGCCCTTTCGCGGGTCGACCCGGTCCACGGTGACGACCTGCTCCGGATGGGGCAGGGGGAGGTCGTGCCAGAGCCCCCGCACGACGCTGTACATGGTGGTCGGGACGCCGATGCCGAGGGCCAGCGTCAGCGCCGCCACGAGGGAGAAGCCCGGCTCGCGGACCACGATCCGGCCCGGACGGCTCGCCCCCTGCGTGCCCAGGTGGCGCAGGCCGAGGTGTCGGAGGGGTGCCGGGATCAGGCGGCAGGCGGCGGACGCCAGCCGCCACCCCGCGAGCCGCGGAGCCGCCCCGCCCGCCTGCCTCCAGTACCACCGGCGCGCCCGGCGAGCGCCGTGGGCGGCGTGCTCCTTCGCGAAGCGCTCCTGCAGGTCGCCCAGGAGGTCGCTCGCTTCCTCCTTCCGCAGGAGGAGCCGTAGGAGCGCCTGGGCGAGTCGGGGAGGGTGGGGGCTCATGAGCCGAGTGCCCGGCCGAGGCCGTCCCACAGCGACGTGAGCTCCTCGTGCGCCTGCCTCAGGCGCTCTATCCCCGCGGGAGCCACGGAGAAGTAGCGCTTCGCGCGCCCGCCGCGGGTGGACGTCGGCTCGCCCAGCTCCGACGCCACCCACCCCTTCTCCTCCAGCCGGCGCAGGGTGAGGTAGACCGCCCCCTGGTTCACGTCCCGGCCCGTGCGCGCCTCCACCTCCTCGGCGATGGGGACGCCGTAGGCGCCCTCGCCGAGGCGCAGGATGGCCAGCAGCACGAAGTGCTCGAACTCGCCCAGGGACGTGCGTTCCACAGGCCGCCTCCTATTTCCACAGGTGTGTAAAGGAAATAGGTCTGGGAGGAGGGTTCGGCAAGGGCAATGTTGCCGAACCACCCCCTTCTCCTACTCGGCGCGGAGCGCTCGCGCCGGATCCAGACGGGCGGCTCTGCGGGAAGGTACCCAGGCCGCAACCACCCCCAACACCGCCAGGGCGGCCGTCGCGCCGGCGAGGGTGAGTGGATCGGTCGGCGCCACGCCGAAGACGAAGGCGCGCAGGACGCCACTGGCCGCGAGGAAGCCCGCGAGACCGAGCCCCAGCCCGACTCCCGTCAGAAGCAGGGTCTGTCGGACCACGAGCCCCACCACCTTCCATCGCTGCGCCCCCAGGGCGATGCGCACGGCGACCTCCCGGGTCCGCCGCTCCACGGCGTACGCGGTGGTACCATAGATCCCCACCACGGTGAGCAGGAGCGAAAGCGTCGCAAACCCCGCCAGGAGCCCGGCGTAGAAGCGGGGGCCTCGGATGGACGCGGCCACGAAGGTGGGGAAGCTCCCGCTCACTTCCAGGGGGAGGCCGGGATCCAGCGAGTGGACCGCGTCCTTCATCCGGTCGGCCAATCTCGTCGGCTCGCCATCGCTCCGAGCCAGGAGGTGCACGGCGGGGCGGGGATAGGCCAACAGCGGGACGTACACGTCGGACGCGGGGGCGGTGGCCAGGCTCGACTGGCGCGTGTCGCCCACCACGCCGACCACGGTCGCCCAGGTAGGGCTATCGGAGGGTTGGCCGAGGGCCACTTGTTGGCCCACAGCCTTTCCGTCCGGCCAGAATTGGCGGGCGAATACGTCGCTCACGATCACCTCGGGCGGTCCGTCCGACTCTTGAGCGGAGAAGGTCTGCCCCCGGAGGATCGGGATCCGCAACACCTGGAAGGTTCCGGGGAGCACGTTGTGGATGCGGGCGGTGGGCGGGCGTTCCCCCGGCGCGGTCTCCTGGCCCCGCACCGTCAGGAACGTGAGGTTCGCCCTCGGTCCGAGCGGGAGCTCGTCGGTGGCGCCGACGGCCGTCACGCCGGGGATGGCCTCGATGCGGCGCTCCGCTTCCCGGTAGAAGGCCGCCCGGGCCTCCGGATGGGCATACGCCTCTCCCCGGAGACGGACCTCGAGCCATGCGACGCCGGCCGCCCGGAAGCCCGGATCGACGGCGGCCAACCGCTGGAAGCTCCCTCCCAGGAGGGCGGCCGAGGCGAGGAGGACGAGGGCGACGGCCGTTTCCAGGATCGTGAGCAGCGCCCGCATGCGTCTCGGGCGCCGTCCGCTGCCCGTTCCCGTGCTCGCTTCCTGCAAGCCCCGGGCGGGGTCGAGGCGAAATGCCTCCCGGGCGGGGAGAAGGGCCACGAGCAGGCTGACCACCGCCGTCAGGGCGAGCCCGGCCTCCAGGACCCCGTGGTCGACCCTGACCTCACCCAGGCGAGGGATGCCGCCCGGGCCGAAGGCGATGAGGCCACTCAAGAGACCATGAGCGACCAGCAGGGCCAGCCCTCCGGCGCCGAGGGCGACGAGCAGTGTCTCGGCCAGGAGAGGAACGACCAACCGCGCCCGGCTTGCTCCCAGGGCGGTACGCACCGCCATCTCCCGGTCGCGCTCGCTCGCCCGCACCAGGAACAGGTTCGCCACGTTGGCGCAGGCGATGAGCAGGAGCAGCCCGACGGCGCCTCCGAGGAGCAGCAGCCGCGGCCCCACGTCACCCAGGGTCGCTTCCCGAAGGGGTGTGGCGGCAGGCCATCGCGGTCCCGCGTCGGGGTAGTCGGCCACGAGCTGGTCTCCGACCGCCTGGAGCTCCGTGCGGACGGCTGACAGGGACGCTCCCGGCGCCGTCCGTCCGATCGCCTGGACGAAGAAGTTGCCCCGTTCGGAGATGTCGTCCCGCACCCACTGCAGGGGATACCAGAGGTCTACGCTTGCCGGCTGAATGGCTTCGGGGGGTCGGAAGTCGGCCCCCATCACACCCACGACCGTGAACGGGTCGCCGTCCAGCGTGATCTGTTGGCCCAGAATCGACGGGTCTGCCCCGTAGCGCTCCTGCCAGAAGTGGTGGGAGAGGATCACGACGGCCGGCGCGCCCGGGCGATCGTCTCCGTCGCCGAAGCCGCGTCCGAGGAGAGGATCCACGCCCAGGACGCGGAGGAAGGAGGAGGAGACGCCGGCGGCGTCCACCTCCCTCGGCTCACCATCCCCGCGCACCACCCGGGACTCCATCCGGGACGCCGCCACCGACTCGAGGAGCCGGGCCCGTCGGCCCCAGTCGGCCACGTCCGGCGGCGACGACGAGGAGGGGAGCGGGCCTCGCGCATGTCCGTGAACCGTGCCGAGTACGATGATCCGATCGGGCGCGGTGTAGGGCAGGGGCCGGAGGAGAATCCCGTCCACCACCGAATAGACCGCCGCCGCTGCCCCCACGCCCAGCCCGAGGGTCAGGATCACGGCCACGGCGAATGCGGGCCGCCGGCGTAAGGATCGGCCTGCCAGGCGAACATCCCGGAAGAGCCCGGCGGCGGCGCCGGCGTCTCCGGTCGCGGGTCGGCGCCGGCGGCGACGGGAAAGCGTCGCCCCCCTCAGCAGGTCCATCACGAGGAAGCCCCAAAGGCGAAGGCACCCCTGAAGCCCGCGGTGCCGGGGCTCCGACGTCCGGTCCCGGTATCCCTGGAGGAGCTCACGCCCGTGCTCGTTGCGGACCTCTCTCGGCAGGAGCCGGAGCAGCAGACGGTACAAGCGCTCCCCCAGGCGCATCTCAGGCGCCTCCCAGGCGGGCGTCCACCCACCGCGCGGCCCGAGCCAAGCGCTCCCCCTCGGCCCGCAACGCGGCCCGACCGCGCCGCGTCAGCGCGTAATAGCGGCGGCGTTCCGCATGCGCGCCCTCTTCGTCCGGATTCTCCGCCTCCTCCACGAGTCCGTCCTCCCGGAGCCGCTGGAGGGCGCCGTAGAGCGTCCCGGGCCCCAGCCGCACGCGCCCCGCCGTGACCGCCTCGGCTTCCCGGGCGATGGCATACCCGTGCGC
Source organism: uncultured Gemmatimonadales bacterium (assembly GCA_963720485.1). Lineage (GTDB taxonomy): Bacteria > Gemmatimonadota > Gemmatimonadetes > Longimicrobiales > Gaopeijiaceae > MFD05684-c1. Next base: position 1,798,690 of record OY970395.1, on the reverse strand, counting down.
CGGCCCACTCGCCAGCGCCAGCAGGATGTGGAAGACCGCGGGGGTCAGCGGCAGGAAGGACTCGATGTCGTCGTTGTCCAGGATGGACTCCCGATCCGGGGAAATGCCGTTCCTCCCTCTGACACCCTACAGTCGTCCACCGTTGCATCGGCGGACGACTGTACGATGATGCGTCCGCGATTTCGTACATCCGCTCGACGCTCCCTACTGTGGATCATCCACCCGCCCTCTCGGATCCCGCCAGCGCCTGGAGACGCCCGTGCACGCTCCCCTTCTCCTCCTTCCTCTCGCCGCCGCCCTCACCGCGTGCGCGGGCCGGGACACGCCGGCCGTGGAGGGCGCCCGCACGGTCGTCGTCAGCACCGCGCCCGACACCCTCGTCTCTAGCGCCTCCGGGGGCATCGGCGGAGCCTCCGACCTCGCGGTCGGCCCGGACGGAGACGTCTACGTGCTGGACGGGCAGGCCAGTCGGGTGCTGCGGCCCACCCACGGCTCGGATACGGCGCTCGCCTTCGTCCAGGACGCAGAAGGCTCGGTCGTGGGGAGCGTCGGCCATATCCAGGGCGAGCCATCCCGCCTCATCCGGGTCCGGAGCATGAAGGAGGCGATCGGGAAGGGTGAGATCCCCTCCTTCTTCCTGAACGCGACCTATGGCGCCTTCGGCAGCGACGGCGCGGTGTGGCTGTGGGCGCCCGGGCGGGGAGCCGTCGCGCGCTACGGCGCGACCGGTGCGCTGCTGGACTCACTGACGCTGGACGAGCCCGGGTTCCCGTCGGTGCTGGAAGACTTCCGGGCGCGGAACGCCGACCCGGAGGGGATGAGCTTCGCCGGCCTCGACTACATTCTGGACGCGGTGCCGGCGGGTCCCGACCTGGCCGTCCTCCTGGGATCCTCCCGGACGGGTGCGGCGGCGGTCCGCATGGTCCGGCGGGGCGGCACCCTGGGCCCCCGGATCGAGGTCCCCGGCGTCACGGGCGCCGTCAGCCTCGCGGTCGACCCCGACCGGGGGCGGCTCTACCTCTACGTGGGCGACACGGCGGAACTCTTCGGCGTTTCGGTGGATCCCGGGCTGTTCTGAGGGGGCTGGCCGTGTTCCAGGTCAGCCAGGGTTCGCTGCACCCGGCGCTCCACGCGGGGAGTCCTCCGTGCTGTGCAGTCGTATCGTCGGGGCCAGGGGCCGGCGTAGAGCTCATGGTATGCGAATGGCATCATCGCCCGGCACGGTACGGCAACGACCTCGAGGCGGACTGCACGTGATCGGCACCCAGGAGGTGGCAGTGGAGGTGGAGCTCGGCGTCATCGAAGGCTTCTACGGAAGGCCATGGAGCTGGGAGGAGCGCACCGAGACCGCGGCCTTCCTGGCGCGCCACGGCTACCGCTTCTACCTCTACGCGCCCAAGGCCGACCCGTGGCTCCGCAAGCGCTGGCGCGAGCCCCACCCGGCAGGCGTGGCGGCGGCGCTGGGCGGCCTGGGCGAGGGCTGCGCCGCCGCGGGCATGCGCTTCGGCGTCGGCCTGAGCCCATGGGAGATCCAATTCGACTTCGACGCCGCCGCGCAGGACGCCCTGGCCGCCAAGCTGGCCCTCATCGACGACGTGGGTGGGCGCGACCTGGCGATCCTGTTCGACGACATGAGGGGCGACCTCCCCGACCTGGCCGAGCGCCAGGTCCGCATCGTGGAGTGGGCCGCCGCCCGCACCCGGGCCGAGCGCGTCTTCGTCTGCCCGAGCTACTACTCCGACGATCCCGTCCTCGACCGGGTGTTCGGGGCCCGTCCCTCCCGCTACCTCGAGCGGCTGGGCGAGCTGTTGGACCCCTCGATCGAGGTGTTCTGGACCGGCGAGGAGGTGGTGTCCAGGGAGCTGTCGCCGGGCCATCTGCGCCGGGTCGCCGACCAGCTCGGGCGGCGGCCCTTCCTGTGGGACAACTATCCGGTGAACGACGGCCAGCGCATGTCCCAGTACCTGCACCTGCGGGGCTTCACCGGCCGCCCCGCTGCCATCGCGCCGCTGGTCGCCGGGCACGGAATCAACCCTGCGCTCCAGCCGGTGCTCACCCGCATCCCGGCGCTCACGCTGGTGGAGAGCTACCGCCGGGGCGACGCCTACGCGTACGGCGCCGCCTTCCGGCGGGCCGCGGCCGAGGTGGTGGGCGAGGCGTTGGGGGCCATGCTCCACGAGGACCTGCTGGTGCTCCAGGACCTCGGCCTCGACCGCCTGGGAGAGCGGTGGGCCCCGCTCCGGGAGGGCTACGCGGCCGTGGACCACCCCGCCGCCCGGGAGGTGGTCGCGTGGCTCGACGGCGGCTACCGCATCACGGACGAGATTGTCCAGACCCAGTAGCGTCCCTCGCCCTCACCGCCCGGGCACCGGCCGCGGGTGGGGCTACCGCTTCCCCCCGTCGCCCGCGACGTCCGTGGCGGCGCCCTCTCGGCCGAGCCAGTGGTCGAACCAGCCCAGGATGTGGGGCGTGACGTCCATCAGCAGCCCGGGCTCCTGGGGCCCGTGGGGCGTCCGGGGGAAGACCACCATCTGGGTGGGGACGCCGAGGCGCTTCAGGGCCCCGGTCCACCAGCCCCGCGGCCAGCGCCTGGAATGCCGCGTCGGCCTCCTCGGCCGTGGCGGCCCGGGTGGTCAGGCACCACTCCGCTACGCCCAGGAAGGCGCCTGCCAGGGCGTGGGCGGCGGCGTCCCGGTGCCGTTCGGCGGCTGCGGCGGAGGGACCCGCAGCGCCCCGACCCGCCGAAGCGTCGGGAGCCGTGGGCGCGGCGGGCAGGCCCGCCGTGGTGGCGAGCTCGGCCCGGATCAGGTCGGTGAGGAGCGCCGTGAAGCGGCGCCGCACCCGGGAGGGGCCGCCCCCGCCCATGATGGAGCGGCCCAGGCGGGGCCGGGTGGTCGCGTGGCGGAGCAGGGGGAGGGAGAAGCGCATGGGCGGCGCCCCCGGCGGCGCCGCGGCGCCGTGGCGGTCGTGGGAGCCGGCCGTCAGGGACCCCAGCCACTCCTCGAAGCCGGCGAAGAGCAGGTCCTCCTTGGAGCGGTAGTGGGAGTAGAACGTCGACCGCGCCACGTCCGCCCGGGCGGTGAGCTCGTCGATGGTGATCCCGTCCAACTCCCGCTCCGCAATGAGCTCCATCAGCGCGTCCTTCAGCCGACGTCGCGTGCGGCGCACGCGCCGATCCTCCGCCATTCCACCCTCCATTTCCGGACGATGCGAGCGCCCTCGTCTGGTACCGGACCGGGCGCGGCATCTGTTCGTTGACCCCGACGGGGGCCCGCTCCAGCGTTCTTGGACGCTAGTACGAAAACGGACGGGCGTCCATCGAGGAGGCGCCCCCCAGCCCGGGAGAATCCATGTTCTTGTACCTGCTGGTGCTGCTGGTGGCGGGGATCGCCGTGCACGTGGTGGTGGCCGGGGCCCGCACCGCCCGCCGGATCGGCACCATCGCCCTGCTGTGGCTGGTGGTGGGCTACTGCGGGCTCCCCATGCTGGCTGTCTCGGCCCTCGCCCTGGCCCATCCGGCGGAGGCCGCGCGCATGCTGGGCTTCCCCCCGGGCAACCCGTTCCAGTCGTTCGCCATGGTCGCCTACCTGGCGCTGTCGCTGCTGTCGGTTCTGACCCTCCGCTACCGGGGCGCGTACCTGGTGGGGCCCGCGGTGGCGTGGGCGGTGTTCTTCGCGGGCGCCACGGTCATCCACCTCGGCGACGCCGGGGCCCACGGCGGAATCTCCCACGGCGGCGCCCTGGTGATCTTCGCGACCCACGGCCTGATCTCGGTGCTGCTGATGGCGGCCCTGATCGCGTCGGGCGTGTGGCGGAGGGACGGCGGGGGCGAGGCCCGGGGCTGCTGACCTCTCCGGCCACCACCGAATTCTCCTCTTGCACGATGGCCCCCGAGGGTGTTTTGTGATGAAGGCCGGGCCCCCCCGCCCCCAAGGTCCCCCGGGGGGCCCATGCGCCTCACTCCCACGCGACGCCCCGATCCGGCGGCATCCCTTCTTGCCGCCCTCCTCCTCCTGGCCCCGGCGCACCTCCTGGCCCCGGCGGGGCCCCTGGCCGCCCGGACGCCCCAGGCCCGGCCCCAGGTCACCACGGTTCCCTCCGTGGTGGGCCGCCCCGAGGACGAGGCCGAGGAGCTCCTGGCCCGGGCCCGGATCGGCCCGGTGACGAAGCGCGACACCGTCCTCTCCGGCGTCGCCCCGGGCACGGTGGTGCGCCAGATACCGATCCCCCGCACCCAGGTCCGCCTTCCGGTGACCGCCACCCTCTGGGTGGCCCGTCCGGCGCGACTCCTGGACCCGGGGTCGGAGCTGCGGGTGCCGGGGGGCATGCTCCGCCCCGCGGATCCGGCCCTGACAACGGTCCCCGACGTACGGGGACGCGCGCTCCAGGAGGCCGTGGAGATCCTGGCCGGGGCAGGGGTGCAGGCCTCCCCCGAGCGCGTTGCCTCCGCCGCCCCGCCGGGGATCGTGGTGGGGCAGCTCCCCGAGGCCGGCTCCACGGTCCGCCCCGGCACGCCCGGCCGGCTCTTCGTGTCGGGAGGACCTCCCGCGACGAACGCATCCCCGCCGGCGGCGACGCCGACCCTGGTCCGGGTCCCGGGGGTGGTGGGGCGGCTGGTGCAGGAGGCGGTGGGCATCCTGGGCCAGGCCGGCCTGAAGGTGGAGGGGGTGGAGCGCATCCCCACGGGCGAGGCGCGCGAGGGCACGGTCCTGCGCCAGCTTCCCCAGGAGGGGACGACGGTCACGCCCGGCGCGCCGGCCCGGCTCTGGATCGCCGTGGCAGCGCCCGCACCCCCCACCGTCCCCGACGTCACCGGCCGCACGGTGGACGACGCCCGCAAGATCCTGGCGGGGGTGCGGGTCCAGGTGGGCGGCGTGCGGGAGGTCCCGACCGACGCGCGCCGGCCCGGCACCGTGGTGGCCCAGTCGCCCACGGCCGGCACGCCGGTGGCGCCGGGCACGGTGGGGACGCTGGCCGTGGCCGTGCCCCTCCCCCGGGTGCCCGCCGTGGTGGGCATGGCCGTCGACCCGGCGGCGCGCCGCCTCGCGGACGCGGGGATCGCGGTGCGGGTCGAACCCAGGGAGTCGGACCGGCCGCCGGGGACGGTGGTGGAGCAGCTTCCCGCCGCCGGCACCGTGGTGGAACAGGGCGCCCGGGGCGTCCTCTGGGTGGCCACGGCTCCCACGGTCACGGTGCCGCCCCTGAGGGGGCGGGATCTGGCGGACGCGGCCGCGATCCTTGGAGGCGCGCGCCTCCTGTCCGGCGCGGTGGCCCGGGTGCCCTCGGACGAGGACGCCGGCACGGTCCTGGGCCAGCGCCCGCCCGCCGGTGAGCGGGTCCCGCTGGGCACGGCCGTGGCCCTCCAGGTGTCCTCCGGGCCGCCGGAGCCGAACCCGGAGCTGGTGGTGGTACCCCCGGTGACGGGAGGTAGCGTGGACGGGGCCCGGGAGGTCCTGGAGCGGAGCATTCTCGCGCTGGAGGTGGTGGACTCGGTGGCGGGCGACGCGCCCCGGGGGACCGTCACCGCCCAGTCCCCGTCCCCCGGCACCCGGGTGGACCCCGGCACCCTGGTGGGTGTCCGGGTGTCCCGGGGCCCCGAGGCCGCTTCCCCGGGGGCGGACGCCCCACCCGGCGGGGAGGTCGTGCCGCCGGGGGCGCCCGGAACCGGCCCTGAGGAGCCCGGCGCGGAGCCGCCCGCGGGGGGCCCGGAGCCCCCCGCTACGCCCCCCGAGGACGAGTCTCCGGCGGCGCCCCCCCAGGAGCCTCCGGCGGCGTCCTCCCAGGCCGTGCCTGCGACGGTGCCCCCCAGGGGCCCCCGTCCCCTGGGCCGATGGGCCGCGGGCGCAGCGCCCGTGGTCCTCCTCTCTCTCTTCCTCCTCCTCCGGTTGCGGCGGGCGCGAGGGAAAAGGTCGGCGGGCGCGGCGGATACCCCCAGCCTCCGGGAGAGCCCACCCCCCGCGTCGGCGGCGACGTACCGTGCGCCCGCCTGCGAGCCCCGTGGAACAGTGGAGTGCGACGGGCCCCTCCTGCCGGCCGTGGAGGTGGGCCTCCGGGCCCGGGACGGGACGGTGGAGGTGGCGCTGGAGATGGCGTCGGGAGGACCCTTGATCCGAGGCTCCCGAGGCCCATGAACCGACCAGGGTGGAGGCAAGCATGAGCGGTGCGATGGCGGCGACGGAGCGCCCGGGGGCCCTGGCTGCCCAGGGGCCGACGGTGGCCGACCTCCTGGGCAGGGCCCTGGAGGCCGAGCTCGAGGAGGACCTCCCCTCCCAGGAGGCCGAGGCCTGGGTGAAAGAACTCCGGGACGCCCTCGGTCGGGTGCTGCCGCCCGGTGCGGAGCGGGGCGGCGTGGGCCGGGTCCTGGCCATGCTCCGGGAGGCGCTCCAGGTGCCCCTCCCCCGGGTGCTCGTCGCCGCGTGGCGCCGCTACGAGCCGTTCCGGAAGTACGTCGACCCCGAGGCGTACCCCGCCGGCACGGAGAGCGAGGTGCCCCTGGCACCCCACACGGCCCGGTGCACCCTCACGCCCCAGGTGGAGGTGGTCGTGGACGGCGTGGTGATCGACACGCTGCGCTTCGACGCTACCGTGGCCCTGGGGCTGGAGGCGGCCCTCGTCCGCATCCGGGACGGCCGCTTCGTGGCCCTCCGCGTCGGCGACTGCACCGTGGAGGGCGACGTGCGGTTCCAGGGCCTGGTGGTGGCCCGGGCAGAGCCCGGGCGCGAGCGCATCCCGGGAGAGATCTCCCTGGGCGCCGGGCTGCCCATCGACCCCTTCCGGGACGACCTCTACCCGCCGCCTCCTGCGCGGGCGTAGTCGATAGGAGGGCCCTGTCGCCTGCGTTTCCGTCCGGGGCGGCGCGCAGGGCCGCCCCTTCGCAACGTCATCATTGACGCGAGTGCCCCGGCGCAGAAAAGTGAAGGCGCCCCTCCAGGCTCGTCGCACGTCGACCCGGGCCGCTCGGCCCCGGTCCCCCTCTGTACCACCGGTCCCGGAGTCCCTGGTCCATGAAGCTGCTTCCGAAGCACCCGTTCCCCGCCCTCGCGGCCCTCGTCGTGGCGGTGCCCCTGGTGCTCTACGCGCTCTCGCCGGGAGCCCGGGAGGAGGTCAGCTCCCTCGGGGCGTGCTGGAGTGTGGCCCGGGCGGGCTTCCGCCCCATCGCCGAGGACCGGGCGGATCGCTTCCTGGGCAAGGTGCAGGAGGCCACGGCCCGCTGCCGGGGGGGGACCGCCGCCCTGACCTACCGCAACGAGCCCTGGGTGGACTGGTCCGGTTACTGGGCCACGGGGGACGCCACCACCCGCTCGTCCCTGTCGGCCCTTCCCGGGACCCACCTCTCCCGCAATCAGCGCGGGCTCGACGGGGCGCTCCTGGACCTGGAGTACCAGCGCATCGAGCTCCTCAAGTTCAACCTCTTCGACAACGCGACCTTCGAGGAGTACGTGAAGGGACGCGACGCGGTCCCCGGCCGCTCCCTCAAGGTGTGGGACGCCATGCGGCTCCGGCCCGGCGATCCCCACTACGCCGAGGTGGGGGGCGACGGCCCCCAGCTCTGCGGCGGCGAGCTCATCCGGGCCCGGACCCTCACCGGCATCTGCAACGACATCCGCAACCCTCGCATGGGCTCCGCCGGCATGGAGTTCGCCCGAAACGTCCCGTTCGAGGAGACCTTCCCCCGCCTGGGGCTGACCGAGCTTGTGCGGAACCGCCACGGTGATCGGCTGGGGCTCCTGAAGCCCGATCCAGAGGTCATCAGCCGGGAGCTCTTCACCCGGCCCCAGGCTGACCCGGCGCGCTGCGCCGACGGCTTCAACGATGCGCCCGACGCCCACTGCGACTACATCCAGGCGCCCTTCTTCAACGTCCTCGCGGCGTTCTGGATCCAGTTCATGACCCACGACTGGTTCGCCCACGTGGAGGAAGGGCACAACGCCGCCGAGTCCGAGCCCCTGGGGTGCGCCACCCGCCAGGAGGGCGGCACCCAGCGTCCCCTCACCCCCGACGAAGTGGCGGCGCTGGGGTGCCGGCCCGGCGACCGCATCGACGCCTCCCTGTACGCCCAGGTGGATGCGCCGCCCACGTTCCAGGACGGAGACGAGACCCGCCTCGCCCGGGCCTGGCGCACCACGGCCAACCTGAACACCGCGTGGTGGGACGCGTCCCAGCTCTACGGCTTCGACGACGTGTCGGTACAGCGGGTCAAGCGGGATCCCTCCGATCCGGCCCGGCTGCTCATGGTGCCGGTCCCGGGGCGCACCACCGAGGGTGACCAGGAGGGCTATCTCCCCCTCCTGCAGGCCGGGGACCCCATGAACCCTGCGTGGGTGGGCCAGGAGGCCGCCGGCTTCGCCGACAACTGGTCCATCGGCGTCAGCTTCCTCCACAACCTCTTCGCCCGGGAGCACAACCAGTTCGTGGACGAGTTCCGGCGCCGGGCTCGGGCGACGCCCGACGCCGACTCGGGGCTCCGGGACCCCGCCGACCCCCACCGGGTGATCCGCTACGCCGACGTCACCGACGAGGAGCTCTTCCAGGTGGCGCGCCTGGTGGTGGCGGCGGAGATCGCCAAGATCCACACCATCGAGTGGACCACCCAGCTCCTCTACGACGAGCCCCTCTACCAGGCGATGAACGCCAACTGGAGCGGCCTCTTCACCGGCAACGACCGCCTCTCCCAGGCGCTGGGGCGGGTGGCGGTGGACCGCCTGGGCCGCTCCTTCGACGAGGTGGACCAGACCCAGTGGTACAGCGTGTTCGCGTCCGGCGCGGGGATCACCGGCCTGGGGAGCCACCGCTACGAGGACAAACCCACGTTCCTGGGCATGCTGAAGGACGCCCCCGACATCTGGGACCTGTCCAACCCGGACCACGTGAACGGCGGGGTGAACCACTTCGGCTCCCCCTTCAACTTCCCCGAGGAGTTCGTCACGGTCTACCGCCTCCACCCCCTGGTTCCGGACCTCCTGGAGCTCCGGGATTGGCAGCACCCCGACTCGGTGATGCGGCCCGTCCCGGTGGTGTCCACGTTCCGGGGCCGGGCCACCCCGGCCATGCGGGAGAACGGCCTCTCCGACTGGGCCGTGACCATGGGGCGCCAGCGCCTCGGCGCCCTCACCCTCCAGAACCACCCGCGCTTCCTGCAGAACCTGCCCATGCCGCGCCTCACGGCCCTGGGCAGCCAGACGGGGACCCTGGACGTGACGGCGCTGGACATCCTGCGGGACCGGGAGCGGGGCGTTCCCCGCTTCAACGAGTTCCGGCGTCAGTACGGCCTCAGGACCCTCACGTCCTTCGACGACTTCGTGAACCACCGGCTCCCGCCGGACTCGCCGGAGCGTGCCCGCGAGGAGGGCTTCGTGGCGAAGATGCGCGACGTCTACGGGCAGCACGTCTGCGACGACGGGAAGGTCATCACAGCGGCCCAGCGCTGGGCGGACGGGAGCCCCATCACCGATTGCCTGGGCCACCCCGACGGGAGCGTGGTGGACAACGTGGAGGACGTGGACGCGGTGGTGGGGTGGCTCGCCGAGTCCACTCGGCCCCACGGCTTCGCCATCTCCGAGACCCAGTTCTCGGTGTTCATCGTCAACGCGTCGCGTCGGCTGTTCAGCGACCGCTTCTTCACGTCCAGCTTCCGCCCCGAGTTCTACTCCAGCCTGGGCATCGAGTGGGTCATGAACAACGGCCCCGACGGAAAGGTCATGGAGCCGGGGCGGCCCAACGGGCACGAGATGGAGGTCTCGCCCATGAAGCGCGTCCTCCTCCGGGCCATGCCCGAGCTGGCGGGCGAGCTTTCAGGTGTGGTGAACGCCTTCGATCCGTGGGCCCGGGACCGGGGCGACTACTATTCCCTCCTCTGGGCACCCCGTCGGGGCGCGGAGTCGGACCCGGCGTTCCGGGGCAAGCGTTGAAGCCGGAGGGTGGGGAGGGCGGACCCCGGGTGGGGCTGGGGGACATGGCGCGCCTCGGTGCCCGCATGGGCGCGGGGGTCCTGCGGCGGCGGGGGGCGTTCGACGGTGGGTCGGTGGTGTGTCGCTGGGCCCGGGACATGATGGCCCGGGACGGCGGGGGCGACCTCTCTCTGGAGGTGCCGGGGCGGGAGCTGGCGGTGGTGGCCGACCGGGACCGTTCCGACCGGGTCCTGGCGCTGTCCCCGGGCACCGAGGGAGGCTGGGGCACTGGGACGCTCAAGCGGGACGCCATGGCATTCCTGGCGCCGGGGGCGCTCACCATCGCCGACGGCCCGGCCTGGGCCCGTCTCCGGGCCTTCAACGAGTGGGTCCTCTCGCCCGGCGGGGTCCACCCCCTGGCGGAGCCCTTCCTGGACCGGGTGCGGGAGGCGTTCGCCGCCCCTGTCCGCGACATGGAAGAGCTACGCAGGGCCATGGGCCGCGCCATGGTGGGCATCGTCCTGGGGGAGGTGCGCCCGGGCGAGGACCCGGCCGCGGACGTCCGCGCCCTCTTCGCCGCGGTCCAGAGCCCCCTGCGACGGAAGCTCCTGGGCTTCCGCTACCGGGGCCGGAGGGAGCGGCTGTACGGGCTGCTGGGCCGCCTCTGGGCCGCCGCCGACGGGAGCGAGCCCACCCTCCTGGGCCGCGCTTGGGCCGCGGCGGGGGACGGGGGTCCGTCCCCCCTCACCCGGGAGGAGGCGCTCCAGCAGGTGCCCCACTGGATGTTCACCTTCACGGGCTCGGGGAGCGACCTCCTGGGACGCACCCTGGCGCTGGTCACCGCCCACCCCGACGCGCACGCCCGGGCCCTGAAGGAGATCGCCGGGGCCGGGGATCCGGCCCGCCCCGAGAGCGTAGTACGGCTGCCGTGGCTGGAGGCGTGCCTCCGGGAGGCGGGGCGGCTCTTCCCCCCCGTCACGCGGACCTTCCACCACCCCCCGCCCGCCCTCGGCGACGGCGCCCCCGAGCTGGTCCACTGGTTCCCGCTCCTGCAGCGGGACCCTGCCCTGGGGCGGTCGGTCCACGCGTTCCGGCCGGAGCGGTGGCTCGTCCCCGGCCGGGACGCCGCCGCGGCGGCCTCCAACCTCTTCCTCCGGGGACCCCGGGCGTGCCCCGGGGAGGACCTGATCCTCTTCGTGTGCAAGGCGGCCATGGCGCGCCAGCTCGGCGAGGTGGGCATGGACGTCCGCACCTCACGCCTGTCCCGGGACCCCCTCCCCGTGTCGTTCCCCGGGGGGGAAGCCCACTTCCTCTTCAAGGAGGCGTCATGAAGCTCGCGGTCGCGGACCTCCGGTCCAGGTCGAAGGCCGAGCTGGACGACATCTTCCGGGACGCGGAGCCGGGTCCCATCCCCCAGGGCCCCGCCCGGGGCACCGCCCTCATCGCGCCGGGGACCCCGCTCGAGGGGGTCCTGGCCTCCCTGGTGCGCACCTTCTGGTGGAAGGGCAAGATCTTCCGCCCCGAGACCCACGACCTGAAGAACCGCATCTCGCCCCTGGGCATCCCCCTCATCCGGGCCCGGGTGTACCAGGACCGAAGCTGGTTCGCCCCCGGCGACGCCATCATCCTGGACTACTCGAAGAGCTCGTTCGTGGCCCAGAAGATCCGGGACGAGATCCGCCAGGTGGGGCCGGACCTCTACCTGGGGCAGGTCTACTGGGGAAAGAAGCGCCTCATCCAGTTCATGCTGGAGTTCGGCCCGGCGGCCGAGGCGTGACGACGGACGGGGGCGTCGTCGCCAGGATCGGGCGGTGGGCCAGGCGGGTGACGCTGGCCACAGGGGCCCTCACCCTGGCGCTGCTGTTGGCTGGGGGCGCGTACCTCGCCGTGCGCCTGTCCGACGACAAGCCGGTGACGTGGGAGCGCGACGCCGACCACTTCAAGTACGGCTCCACCGGCGGCGAGCGGGGGTGGCGGAACCAGTTCGGCTTCGGCATCCCCTACTGGATCTGGGTGTCCCTGCCCCAGCTCTTCCCCGAGTACCTGCCCCGGAACGCCTCCCCGGCCCTGGGCTACGCCGCCTTCGGGATGGTCTACGAGGAGGGCCGGGACCCGCGCCTGGACCTCCCCATCGGCATGTCCATGCGGCGGGTCCAGGGGATCGACCGTGTCTACTTCACCTGCTCGGCGTGCCACACCGGCGTGGTGCGCTCCGCCCCCGACGCCCCGCCCCAGGTGGTGCTGGGCATGCCCGCGAACACCTTCGACCTGGGCGCACTGGGCGACTTCCTGGCCAAGGCTTCGGCGGACTGGAAGTTCCGGGGCAGCCGGATCATGCCCCAGGTGCAGGACATGGAGGCCCTGGCGGCCAAGCGGCCGCCGACCGAGCGCTACCGCCCCGACCCCCTGAACCCGGTGGACCGGGCCTTCTTCTGGTACGTGGGGATTCCGCTGATGCGGGAGCAGCTCCTCACCCTCACCTCCCGCCTCTCGTTCGTGGACGTGACGAGCTGGGGCCCGGGGCGGGTGGACACCTTCGACCCGCCCAAGGCGCTCCTGGGCTTCCCCATGGAGAAGGCGCCGGCCTCGGAGAAGGTGGGCACGGCGGACTTCCCCTCGGTGTGGAACCAGCAGTGGAAGGAGGGCATGCAGCTCCACTGGGACGGCAATAACACCCGGGTGGACGAGCGGAACCTCAGCGCGGGCTTCGGGACGGGCGCCACCCCCACCACCCTGGACCGGGAGGGGATGCTCCGCATCGCCGACTGGCTGTGGGACGTGGCCGAGCCTCCGGCCTTCCCGGCCGAGCGCGTGGACACGGCGCTGGCGGCCCGTGGGGAGGTGGTGTACCGGCAGGCGTGCTGGTCGTGCCACGGGAACGGCCGGCCGCCCTTCCGGGAGCCGGGTGACGGGAGCCGGGTGGGCACCGTCACCCCCGTGGAGCAGGTCGGGACCGACCGCTCACGGCTGGACTCGTACACGGTGGAGCTGGCCGCCGCGCAGAACAGCCTCTACGCGGGCTTCCCCCGAGACGAGGCGGCGTGCCGGGCGAACCCCAACGACCGGGACCGCTGCTTCCCCGCCCGCTTCAGCCATTTCCGCAAGACCACGGGCTACGCCAACATGCCGCTGGACGGGCTCTGGCTCCGGGCGCCCTACCTCCACAACGGATCGGTGCCCACCCTGCGCGACCTGCTGGAGCCCCCCGAGGCCCGGCCCGACTCCTTCTGGACGGGCTACACGGTCTACGACTACGACGCCGTGGGCTTCGTCACCGACGGCCCGGGCGCCCGTGCGGAGGGGTGGCTCCTGGATACCCGCCTCCCCGGCAACGGCAACGGCGGGCACCTCTACGGGACGGACCTGACCCCGGAGCAGAAGCGGGCGCTCCTGGAGTATCTGAAGACCTTCTGAGCGAGATCCGCCCGGGCGAGGCACCGGGCGGCGCGACCACGAAGCGCCGGGCCTCCCACGGGGGGAGCCGGCCGACCCGATCCGAGGAGGGGCACGGCGTGAGCGAGACCACGAGGGGTGGGCCGGCGGCCGGAGGCGGCGGAGGGGCCGGGATCCAGGAGGGCGTGAGTCCGGCCCGGGGCGGCAAAGCGGCCGCACGGCGCAGGGGGCGGCTCCGCCGCTGGCTGCTCCGGGGCGTGGTGGCCCTGGTGGTGATCGCCGTCCCCGCCGGCATCTTCACGTGGTACACGTTCTTCCGGCAGGTGGACCAGCCGGCGTGGATCACCTCCGATCCCGAGGCCAACTTCCTCCACGGCTCCATCGGGGCCGAGGCCGCCGCCGGCATGCCGTACTGGATCGTGGTGGTGCTGCCCCGGATTTTCGACGACCTCCTCCCGGGGCCCGGGGGCTACGCGTCGCTGGGGATTCCGTGGGAGGAGGGGAGCGAGCTCCCGGTGGGCTTCTCCAAGAAGACGGTGGGCTTCGAGCGGGTGGGCTTCAACTGCGCCCTCTGCCACGCCACCCAGTACCGCACCGTGCCCGGCGCCGCCCCCACCATCGTGGCGGCGGGCGGGAGCAACACCGCAGACATCCAGGGGCTGCTGGAGTTCTTCTCTCGGGCCGCCGCAGACGCCCGCTTCAGCGCCGAGACGATCATGACGCAGATCGACATGGCGTACCCCCTGAGCTGGAAGGACCGGCTGCTCTACAAGCTGGTCTACATCCCCCTCACCCGGAAACGGCTCCGGGAGCAGGGCGCGGACTTCGCCTGGGCGGCCGACCGGCCCCGGTGGGGTCCCGGGCGCGACGCCCCCATGAACCTCACCAAGTTCAACTTCCTGGGGCTCCCCGTGGACGGGAGCGTGGACAACACCGACTTCCCCTCCATCTGGAACCTCCAGACGCGGGTGCAGCCCGGCCGCACGTGGCCGGCCGACGACTTCGCCTCCACCGCCGACTTCTCCACCGTCCACGTGGACCCCTCGCGCCTCATGCTCATGAACCTGGACGGCGCCACCACGTCGTTCCGCTCGGTGATCATCGACTCGGCCCTGGGCCTCCAGGCGGAGAATTCCCCCTTCTTCCGCCAGCGCATGCAGGACCTGGAGGGCTGGCTCATGACGCTGAAGCCCCCCGCCTACCCCCTTCCGGTGGACGAGGCGTTGGCCAAGCAGGGGGCGGCGGTGTTCGAGGAGCGCTGCGCGGGATGTCACGCCAGCGGCCGGGACAACCGCCTGGGGACCGTGATCCCCCTGGCCGAGATCGGCACCGACCCGGAGCGGGCGAACGCCTGGACGCGGGAAGCAGCCGACAGCGCCAACCGGGCGGTGCGGGCCGGCACCGGCATCGACCGCACGCCCATGGCCAAGCCCGAGCCCGGGTACGTGGCCCTCCAGCTCGACGGGCTCTGGCTCCGGGGGCCCTACCTCCACAACGGGTCGGTCCCCACGGTTCGGGCCCTCCTGGAGGCGCCGGAGAACCGCCCCCGCACCTTCTACCGGGGCTACGACGTGCTGGACCGCAAGAACCTTGGCTTCGTGAGCCTGCGCTGCAACGGCGAGGAAGCCGAGCTGCCGGGCGTGGGCGAGGGAGGCGGGTACGGCGGAGGAGAGCGGGGTGGGGGCGGGGCGACGTCGGCCGTCCAGTGGGGGTGCATGCCCGCCGACAAGGGGTGGCTCATGGACACCTCGGAGCGGGGCAACGGCAACGGCGGGCACGTCTACGGGGTGGACCTGAGCGACGCCCTCAAGGCGGCCCTGGTGGAGTACCTGAAGACCCGCTGACGGCGTGGATCCGGCCGTTGCGGTGGGGTGGGGGGCCCCGTTCGCCGTGCTGGCGGCGGGGCCGGCGCGGGGATCCGGGCGATGGGCGCCCTCCGGAGGCACCGGGAGCGTCGGGGCGGGTGAGCGGCGGGCCCTCCCTCCCCTCAGAGCCTCTCCACCTTCACCGCTGGGAGGAGCCGCGTCACCGCCTCGGCGGAGCCCAGGCTCGTCCCGCTGGACGCGGCCGTGGCGGCGCCGGCTGCGGTGCCCAGGCGGAGCCCGTCCCGCAGGTCGTCCCCCCGGGCGAGCGCCACCGCCAGGCCCGCCACGAAGGAATCCCCCGAGCCCACCGTGCTCCGCGGCTCCACCCGGGGGGCCACCACCCGCCACGCCTGATCGCCTCGCACGCACACGGCGCCGTCGGCGCCCATGGACACCACCACGATACCGCCGGTGCGCGCCGACAGCTCCCGGGCGCCCTTCAGCACCGCCGCCTCGTCGGAGAGCGGCCGCCCCAGCAGGTCCGCCGCCTCCCGCACGTTGGGCTTGATCACGTCCGGGCGCTCGCCGATCCCCAGCCGGAGGGCGGCGCCGTGGGTGTCCAGGACGGTGGTGACCCCCCGCTCGTGGGCCCGACGCACCAGGCTGGCGTACCAGTCGTCGGGGGTCCCCGGCGGCAGGCTCCCCGCCAGCACCAGGACGCGCCCCACCTGGAGCCAGAAGTCCAGCACGTCCTGGAGCGCCGCCAGGTGCTCGGGACCCACGGAGGGGCCGGGGCCGTACACGCTGGTGGCCTGCGCGTCGTCGGCCACGATGGTGGCGTTCACCCGGGTGCGGCCGGGGACCGACAGGAAGTGGCGCTGCACCCCCTCGGCGTCCAACGCGGCCTCCACGATGCGCCCCGTCTCGCCGGCCAGGAAGCCGAAGGCGATGGTGGGCCACCCCAGGCGGTGGGCCACCCGGGACGCGTTCACCCCCTTGCCCGCGGGGTCCAGATGGGTCTCCCGCGCCCGGTTCACCACGCCGGGGCGGAAGTGGTCGACGAACATGGTCTCGTCCACTGCCGGATTCGGGGTCACGGTGATGATCATCGGTGGCCTCCGGTGGCCACGACTGCGAGGAGCAGCAGGCGGGAGAGGTCCCGCGGCACCTCGCTGTGGCCGAAGCGCGCCGCCAGGTGCTCGACCTCCAGGGCGGTCACTCCCCGAACATCTCCATCCCCTCGGCCAGGATCTCGGCCAGGTGGGCCATGGTGATCACACCGAGGATCGTGGGCGCATCGGGGAGGTGGTCGGCCGGCGCGAGCACCACGGCGCTGGGAGCGTGGGTGGCCTGCATGCGCGCCAGCAGCGCGAAGATCGTCGTACCCGACGGCACCGAGACGTATTTCTCCCCCACCTGGGCCGCGGCATCGCCCAGCGTGGCGGGTCCGCCGACCGCGCCATGGGCGTAGGCCGTGAGGCGGTCGCGCGACAGGAGGCCCACGACCCGACCCTGCTGAAGCAGGACGAGGTGCGTCGTCGCGGCGTCGGGAGGAGCGGTGCCCGCGACGCTGGCCACCGGGGCATCGGCGGGCAGCACCGTCACGGCGTCGAGCTGCACGTCACTCACGTGGTGGACGAGGGTGGCATTGGCCTGCAGCGCCTTGGGCATGTAGTGGCCGCGCCGGGCCAGCTTCATGGTGTAGATGCTCTCGGACAGGAGCAGGCGCCTCAACCCGTAGCTCACGGCCACCGTCAGCGTCATGGGCAGGACCACCGAGTAGTTGAGCGTCATCTCGAAGATCATGACGATGGCGGTCAGCGCGGCCCCGGTGGCCCCGGCCACCATGCCCGCCATGCCCGCCACGGCCAGAGGCGTGGGATCGACGTGCCAGCCCGGAAAGAGCTTCGCCAGCACGATGCCATAGGCCGCCCCGAGGGTCGTTCCCATGAAGAGGGACGGCGAGAAGATGCCCCCCGATGCGCCCGATCCCAGGGTCAGCGAGGTGGCCGCCAGCTTGAGTACGAACAGCATCAGGAGCAGGACCACGCTCAGCAGGGAGCCCGTGAGCACGTCCATGATGGTGGCGTAGCCCACGCCCTCCACCTGATACGTCCCGGTGGTGCGGAGCAGCGCCACGGCGATGAGCCCCACGCCCAGCATCCCCAGGACGTGCCGGAGGTAGTCCCGCCCCGGAACGAGCTTCTCGAAGAGGTCCTCCGTGCCGTACAACCCCCGGATGAAGGCCACCGAGCCCAGCGCGGTGAGGCCGCCGAGCACGACGAACGCCGCCAGCATGCCCGCGCTGCCGACGGCGGAGGCGGTGATGGGCGGGATGGGGAATGCCGGGTGGTCGCCGAAGAAGTGGTGGCCGACATAGGTGGCGGTGGCGGTGGCGAGGGCCACGGGCACGAGGGTCCGCACGCTGATCTCGTGCATGAGGATCTCAGCCGCGAAGAGCACCCCGCCGATGGGGGTGTTGAACGTGGCGGCGATTCCCGCTCCGCCTCCGGCCGCCACCAGCGTGGCGAGCTGCCAGCGGCTCACCCCGCACAGCCGGCCTGCCCACGACCCGGCGGCCGCGCCGATCTGGATGATGGGACCCTCGCGTCCCACCGAGCCGCCGCTCCCGATGGAGGTCGCCGAGGCCAGGGACTTGATGAGGGCGACCACGGGGCGGATGGCGGCCTTCTGGTAGTAGATGGCGTCCATGACCTCGGGAACGCCGTGGCCTTTCGCCTCGGGGGCGAAGTTCTTCACGAGGAACACCACGATCACCGCGCCCGCGGGGGGAATGAGCACCCAGGCGGCTCCCAGGGGGCTCGGGAGGGAGTGGCGCAGCGGATCGTACTCGAAGGTGAAGGCACCGAAGAAGAAGACGTTGTGGAACAGGCCGATGAGGGAGCGGAAGGCGAACGCCCCCAGACCGGCAACCGCTCCCAGGGCCACGCTGAGCAGGGCGAACAGGACCGGACCGAGTCCGTGGCGTTCTTCGGCGAGAAGGCGGCGGAAGCCGGCGACGGCACGGAGCTTCCGGTTCATGAGTCGGCCATGCTCAGCTCTGCTCTCCGGCGAAGCGGGGGGAGCCTGCGCTGGGACAACATCACCCCCGGAAGGGGTCGGGGTCTACCCGGGTGCGCTCCCGCGAAAGCGTGGGAAAATTCCTCTCGGCCCGCCCGTTTTGCCCCGTCCCCATCGGCCGCGCCGCGCTCAAGATCCTGCTGGATGAGCCCGACATGGACCTGGTGGCCGCGAACGATCTGAGATGACGCAGGTCGTGGGGTGCGACCTGGTGCCTCGGCATGTTCGGGGTCCAGATCGGCGGCGTCCTGGGGAAGCGCCCTCACCCGGCCTTCGACGCCCAGTCCGACTTCACCGTGGCCCCCGGCGGCACCTCCTGCCACGCGCCCCCGATCCGCACGGGCACCGGCTCCGGCAGGTCCCGGTCCAGCGTCACCTGGAGCCGGTCCCGGGTCAGCTCCACGTCGAGCCACCGGTTCCGCCACTGCACGCCGCAGCGGACGCGGCGCAGGCAGGATGGGAGCGCCGGGTCGAACGCCACCCCCTCGGGGAGGAGCTCCACCCCCACATAGCGCCGGAGCACGATGCCCACGGTTCCCGCCATGGCGCCCAGGTGGATCCCCTCGGGCGTGGTGCCGCCCTGGACGTCGTCGATGTCGCTCCGGAGCGCCTCCAGGAAGAGGCGGCTCCCTTCCTCGCTGTCGATGTGGTGGACGACGGATGCGAAGACCAGCTTGCTCAGCGTGGAGCCGTGGGAGGTGCGGCTTCGGTAGTACTCGATGGTGCGCTCGGCAGATGCGCCGTCCAGGTCGTAGCCCATCCCCTGGAGGATGGTCTCCAGCTCGTCGGGGTCGAAGAGGTAGAAGAGCATGGTGGCGTCGGCCTGCTTGGAGACCTGGTAGCGGTCGGGCGTATCGCCCTCGGCCTTGAGGATCCGGTCAAGCCGCTCGATGTCGCCGTACTTCCTCCGGTACGCCTCCCAGTCGAACGGCTCGAGGGCTGCGTAGCCCTCGAACTGCTCCAGGACCCCGTCGGCCACGAACGGGACGAACAGCTTCGACGCCACGTCGCGCCACCGCTCGAGCTCCGCCTCCGTGATCCCCAGCCCGTCCAGCAGCTCCGTCCGGCGGGACGTTCCCACCGCGTCCAGCACGTCCAGTCCCCGGCGCAGGCACCACGCGGCCATGACGTTGGTGTAGGCGTTGTTTCTGAGGCCTCCCACGTCGGCATCAGGGTACTTCTCGTGGTACTCGTCGGGCCCCATCACCCCGGTGATCTCGTAGCGTCCCTTCTCCTCGCTCCAGCTCGCCAGGCTCGACCAGAAGCGGGCCACCTCCAGCAATACCTCGGCGGCGTAGTCCCGGAGGAACTCGAGGTCGCCGGTGGCTCGCCAGTACCGCCATGCGTTGTAGACGACCGCCGCGTCCACATGACGCTGGAGGTAGCTCCAGTCGGGCCCCCACTGACCCGACAGGGGGTTGAGGTGGAGCTGCTGGGTGTCCTCCCGGCCGTCGTGGCCGCTCTGCCACGGGTACATGGCCCCCTGGTAGCCCGCCTCCTCGGCCATCTGGCGGGCGGCAGCGAGCCGGTAGTAGCGGTAGAGGAGCAACGAGCGCGTAATGGGGGGTTGCCGGAGGTTGTAGAAGGGCAGCACGAACAGCTCGTCCCAGAACACGTGGCCCCGGTACGCTTCCCCGTGGAGTCCCCGGGCGGGGGCGCCCACGTCGAGGCCGACCGTGTGGGGCGACACGGTCTGGAGCAGTTGGAAGATGTAGAGCCGCAGGGTGAGCTGCTCCCGGGTGAGCTGGGCCCCGGCGTCGTCGTCGCCGACCTCCACGTCGTAGCGGCGCCACAGGGCGCGCCAGGCCCGCTCGTGGTCGGCCAGGAGGGCATCGAAGCCACCGGCGCCCCGCACCGCCTGGCGCACCTCCATGCCCGGCTCGCCGGCGCCCCGGTCGTTGGTGGCGAAGAGGGCTACCACCTTCTCCACAGCCAGCGTCTCCCCCCGGACCACCTCCAGGCGCAGCTCCTCGTCGATGCGGTCGTCCTCCTCATCCAGGATCCGGCGCTCCGCCTCCACGGGCTCGGCGTCCCGGTACGCCCGGGTGCGGGCGGCCTCGGCCACTTCGAAGCGGGACCGGGTGGTGCGGGCCACCAGGTAGATGCCCTCGGGCGCCACGCCCCCCCGGGCCACCACCTCCAGGTGGCGGTTGGCGAGCTGTCGGTAACGGGCCACCCCCGTATTCCTGACCGAGCCGTCCAGCCCCGAACGCACCCGGAGGGGTCCGTCCCAGTTCTCCGGTGTGATGCGGTAGTCGATGGCGGCCAGGTGGGGACTCGCCATGCTCACGATGCGCCGGATCTCGACGAGGGTCTCCCGCCCGGCGCCGTCCCGCACTCGCAGACGCCGGAAGAGGAGACCGTCCCGCAGCCGGAGCTCCTGGCGGTAGTCCAGCACCTCCACCTCGCCGAGGGCGAGCCAGTCCCCGTCCTCGGGTCGGAAGACCAGGGGCAGCCAGTTGGGGAAGTTCACCAGGTCCTCATTCACCACCGTGCGCCCCGCCACCTCGCTGGCGAGGCGGTTGTAGCCCCCCGCCACGTAGGTGCCCGGATAGTGCACCCCGTCGGCCCAGGACTCCTCGGCCGCGCCCCGGGTCACCCAGTGCCCGTTGCCCAGCGCGCACAGAGCCTCTCGCAGCCCTTCGCCGTCCGGGTGAAAGCCGTCGTAGGCCAGGACCCACGGGTCGGAGGGGGGAAGGGCGGCGGGCGGGGCGGGCGGTGCTGCGGTCTCGGCTGCCTGGCCGATGCGCGTGCTCATCCTTCGCCTCCCGTCGCCACCTGCGTGATCCTCTCCAGGAGCGCCCGGACCTCTTCCACGTCCTGGAGCGCCCAGCGGGCCTCGGTGGGGCGGGGCAGCTCGCTCACCAGGATCCCCATCCCCCGGTCGTGGAGCGCCCGGAACGCATCTTCGTCGGTCACGTCGTCGCCGACGTAGACGGGATGGACGTCGGATCGGTCCAGCCCGAGCGCGTCCAGGAGCCAGAGCACCGCCTTTCCCTTGTCCCAGTCCACGGCCGGGCGGAGCTCGAACACCTTCTTCCCGCCGGTCTTCTTGAGGCCCGGCCGCTCCTCCAGGGCCTCGTCCACGGCCCGTTCCACCTCGGACACCCGGTCCGGGTCCACCAGGCGGTAGTGGACGGCAACGGCGAATCGCTTGTCCTCCACGAGCACGCCGTCGATGGAAGCGGTGCGCTCCCGGATCTGCCGGGCTGCCGCGGCCACCTGGGGCACCACGTCCTCGGCCATCTCCAGCCGGAGCTCGCCCCCGGCCCTCGGACCCGAGATGTCGAAGCCGTGGCTGCCGGCGTAGTTGATGGCCTCGATCCCCACCAGGGAGGCGACCTCCTCCCGACCGCGGCCGCTCACCACGGTGGTCGGGCAGGCGGCGGCCAGACGCCGCAGCGTGGTCCGCATGGCCTCGGACAGCACGGCCTGCTCCGGCCGGTCCACGATCGGGGTGAGGGTGCCGTCGTAGTCCAGGAACACTGCCGGCGTCCCCTGGCCCAGCTCCCGGGCCAGATCTCTCCAGGCCGCCAGGGCGTTCGGCAGGGCCTCGTCCCGGTGCTCGAACCAGGCCTGGATGCGGTCCACCGTCACGCCCTGGAACCCTTTCACGACCCAGTCGGCCCCGTGCTCCCTCAGGGCGACGGCGGCGGCGTCCCGGTCCACTCCCAGGACCAGGCCGAAGTTGCCGGCTCGGCCGGCCTGGACCCCCGATTGGGCGTCCTCCACCACCATGGCGTCCGAGGCCTCGGGGTGTCCCAGGCGGCGGAGGCACGCCAGGAAGAGGTCGGGCGCGGGCTTGCCCCGCAGGCCCAGCTCGTGGGACGCGACGCCGTCCACCCGGGCGTCGAAGGCGTCGGCCAGCCCGGCGGCCTCCAGGATCAGCCCAGTGTTCCTGCTGGAGGAGGCCACCCCCACCGCGACCCCCGCGGCCGACAGCGCGCGCGCCAGGCGGACCGCGTCGGCGTCCACCTCCACGCCGTCCCGCCGGACCCGCTCCTGGAACGCCCGGTTCTTCCGGTTGCCCAGCCCGTGCACCGTCTCCCGGTCGGGAGGATCGTCGGGTTCACCCTCCGGGAGGTGGACGCCCCGTGACGCGAGGAACGTCCGCACCCCGTCGTAGCGGGGGCGGCCGTCCACGTGCGCCCGGTAGTCCTCGTCGGTGAACGGATGGAACGGCGTTCCATCCGCCTCCGCCCGGGCCTTCAGGTAGGCGTCGAACGTCTCCTTCCAGGCGGCGAGGTGGAGGCGGGCGGTGAACGTGAGCACCCCGTCGAGGTCGAAGACCGCCGCCGCCGGTGCCATCACGCCGGCGCTCCGTGGGCGCCGCCTCCGTGGGCGGCCACGTCGATCGCGGCGGCCCCCGGCCTGGAGGGGCGGAGCCGCGGCCGCACCTTGCGGAACGCCAGCACCCGGATGGCGCTCAGGAGGAACATCCACCCGATGGCGTAGCCCCACAGCCCCGCGACCAGGCGCCACGGGATCGGCGCCATGAGCCAGCCGAAGCCGGCCGCCAGCGTGCCCAGGACCTGGGTAGACTCCAGGGCGACCAGGAGCTTCCAGTTGGGCCAGGGCCGCTTCCAGAACCAGTCCCGCACCCGGGTCACGTAGATGGTCATGTGGCCAGCCACCAGGAGCTTGAGGAACACGAGGGTCTGGAGGTGGGGCAGGTCCATCCGAAGGCGCCAGTGGGCGAACCAGAGCACCAGGGCGGACGCCACGAGCCCAGTGACCCCCAGGATGGATGCGTCCACCAATACCCACCGCATGTTCCAGCGCACCGGCTCCGGCGACGTGCGCGTATTGTCCATGGCGATGGTCATGATGGGGATGTCGTTCAGGATGGCCAGCAGGGCGACCATGATGGCGCTCACCGGATGGATCCCCAGGAGGAGGATGGTGCCGGCGATGAAGAGCACCATCCGGGTGCTCTCGGCGATGCGGAAGGTGGCGTAGCTCAGCATGCGCTCGAAGATGCGCCGCCCCTCTTCGATGGCCCCTGTGATGACCCCGAGGCCCGCCCGGGTGAGGACGATGTCCGCGGCGGCCCGGGCCGCGTCGGTGGCCGTCGAGACGGCGAACCCCGCGTCGGCCTTCTTGAGAGCGGGAGCATCGTTCACCCCGTCGCCGGTCATCCCCACGATGAACCCCGCCCTCTGGAAGCGCTCCACGATGTGGTACTTGTCCTCGGGGGTGACCCCGGCGAAGCCGTCGGCCGACAGCGCCCGCTTCACCGACGCCGGGTCGTCCGACTCGAGCCAGTCTCCGGCTGTCATGATGTTCGTGCCCAGTCCCACCTGGCGGGCCACCTGGCGCCCGATGGCCCCGTGGTCGCCGGTGACCATGCGGACGTCCACCCCCTGGTCCTTGGCCTGACGGATCACCCGGGCCGAGTCCTCCCGGGGAGGGTCCAGGAGCGAGAGGAGCCCAAGGTAGCGCCACCCGCCGTCGTCCTGGCGGGCCACGCCCAGCGCCCGGAAACCCCCGCTGCCCAGGCTCTCCACCTCCTCCGAGACCTTCTTCTGGAGGCCCGCGTCCGCCCCGCACAGCTCCAGCAGCACCTGGGGCGCTCCCTTGGCCACCCGGAAGGTGCGGCCGTCCCGGGCCACCTCCGCTTCGGCCCGCTTCCGGGTCGAGTCGAAGGGCTCGAAATGCTTGACCTGGTACCGGCCGAGCTCCGCCCGGTCCGCCGCTTCCAGGATGGCCGCGTCGATGGCATCGTGCTCCTCGCCCCGCTCCGAGGCCAGCGCCGCCGACAGCACCAACTCGTGCTCGTCCTTCGCCGCCAGAAGCACGGGCTTCTGGAGCTTCAGCTCATTGAGGGTGAGGGTCCCCGTCTTGTCGGAGAAGAGGACCTTGAGCCCGGCGAGTTCCTCCATGGCCGCCAGACGCGCCACGATGGCTTTCTGGCCCGCCAGCCGCCGCGCCCCCGCCGCCATGGTCACGGACAGCACCGCGGGGAGGGCCACGGGAATTCCCGCGACGGTGAGGATGAGGGCGAAGAGCAGAACGTTCGTCCAGGGCTGCCCACGCACGATCCCCACCACCACCACAGCCAACACCAGGACCCCCGTGCCCGCCATGAGGAAGTACCCGATCTTGAGCACCGCTTGCTGGAAATGGGAGCGCTCCTGCACGCCCGCCACCAGCTCCACCGTCCGGCCGAAGCGGGTAGCCCGGCCGGTGCCGATGACCAGGGCCCGGGCCTCGCCCCGCTTTACCGCCGTGCCGGTGTACACGGCTTTGGCCCGACCCTTGTCGACCGGGAGGGACTCGCCGGTGAGGGCCGACTCGTCCAGCGAGAGCTCGCTGTCCAGGAGGCGGGCGTCGGCGGGTACCACGTCGCCCCGGCGCAGGACGATGACGTCCCCCGGGACGAGCTCCCGCGCGTCCACGGGGAAGCGCTGGCCATCTCGCACCACGCGGGCCCGGGGAGCCAGCGTCTCCTCGAGGGCTTGGATGGCCCGTGCGGCGCTGCTCTCGTGGAACCAGCTGACCCCGCCGTTGATGAGGAGCATGGCCAGGATGACCCAGAACTCGTCCCAGCGCCCCCCCACGGCCGACAGCACCGTGGCCGCCTCCAGCATCCACGGGATGGGCCCCCAGAAGTAGCCCAGGAGGACGAGCACGGGGTTCTTGTGCTCCTCCTCGACGGTGTTGGGCCCGTAGCGCCCCAACCGCTCCTTGGCCTGGGCAGCCGTGAGGCCCCGGTGCGCGTCCGTCTCCAGGCGGGAGAGAGCCTCCTCCAGCCCGACCTTCTCCAGGGCCGCCTCGGTAGCTGCCTCCGTGGGCGGGCTCACGTCTGCCCCTCCGGCCGTCCCCGGGGGACGTGGCCCTGCCGGCCCGTTGCTCACGTCGCCGCCTCCGCCGGCGCCATCTGGCGCTCCAGCTCCAGGACCTTCCGGGTCACCGAGCGCACGGAATCGGGGTTGAGGCTCATGGAGTCGATGCCCACCTCCACCAGGTACTCGGCCATCCCGGGATCGTCCGAGGGAGCCTGCCACACAGGCCGGAGAGCCTGCATCAGATGTGCCTCAGGGGCTGGGCCGCCCCCGCCTCCAGGACGCCAAGAAGCCTCCCCGAAGTCTCTCGGGGAGGCCCTCGGAGCGCCGTGGAAGACGCTCCTCCTCGTTGCGTCAGGAGAGGTCTGGCAGGCACTTACCCCCGCGTCAGCGGGACACGCCGCCCACCAACCCCCGGCTCAGCCCCTCCCGGTCCACCTTCTCGCCCCGGAGGTACACGTCGGCGATGCGCCGCGTGTTGGTGATGTCCTCCAGGGGGTTCGCGTCCAGCACCAGGAAGTCGGCGCTCTTGCCGGGCGCCACGGTGCCCAGATCGTCCAGTCGGAGCAGCTCCGCAGAGGTGCGCGTG
This sequence comes from uncultured Gemmatimonadales bacterium, assembly GCA_963720485.1. Lineage (GTDB taxonomy): Bacteria > Gemmatimonadota > Gemmatimonadetes > Longimicrobiales > Gaopeijiaceae > MFD05684-c1. The sequence goes on along the minus strand of OY970395.1, from coordinate 1,773,150 downwards.
GCCGCCACGATCACCTCCGCGGGCGTCAGCCCCGCCCGCACCATGTCCTCCAACTCCTGGTGGGCAGCCCAGGGCGAGCCGCCGTCGGTGCCGAACGCGATCTTCACGCCGGCGCCGCGCACGGCCCTCAGGTTGCGCGCCTGGAGCTCGAACGCCCCCCGGGTATCCGGCCGGTCCACGGCCCGGGCCTGGAGCGCCTCGAGCTCGGCGGCGGGCACGGTCCCGGCCAGCCATCCCAGGTCCCGGGCGTAGCCAGGGTCGGGGAGGTTGGGGATGTAGTACAGGTCCGGGTGCGCCCGGGCCAGCGCCAGGAACTCGTCGTCCACGTCCAGGTCCCGCACGCTGTGGGCGAACGCGTCCACGTCGGCCCGCAGGAGGCCCTTGGCGTCGTCCAGGGCGTAGATGTGGGCGAACACCTTGAGGCCCTGCCGGTGGGCCTCCTGGATGATGGGCCCGTACAGCTCGGGCGTGAGCTTCGGGTACTGCCCGCCCCGGTCGTCCACCCAGATCTTGATGAGGTCCACGTCGCGGGCGGCCTGCTCCTGGACGGCCGCCGTGCCCTCCTCAGGGGCGTCGATCCAGTAGGGCACCGCGGACCGGCCGGGCTCGGGGCGGGTGATGCCGCGCCCGGCGGTGAGTCCCCGGGCGGCGCCCAGGATCACCTCGTCCCGCACCTGGAGTGCCACGTCGCCCGAGTCGATCCCCAGGCTCACCACGGCGGCGGCGCCGTAGTAAGCGTTCTCCCGGAGCTGCTCGACCCGCTCCTCCCGGGTGGAGGGGAGGTGCATGTGGGCGTTCACCAGGGCGGGCATGACCGTCTTCCCCGACAGGTCCACCCGGGCGGCGCCTTCGGGGACCTCCACGCTTCCCCGCGCCCCGGCGGCCACGAAGCGGCCGTCCCGCACCACGAGCACGGCGTCCTCGATGGGGGCGCTCCCGTCGCCCGTGATGAGGCGGGCGCCCTCGTAGACGGTGGCGTCGCCGGCCACGGCCCGGGCGTCGGGTGTGCAGGCGCCGGCCAGGGGCACGGCCAGCAGCAGGAAGGCGGCGAGGGCGCGGGCGGGCCCTTGCTCCGGACGGGGGCGGCGCATGGAGGCCTCCAGGACGGGGTCACGGCCGGCCGTCGGGGCCGGGGAGGGCCAGCTTAGACCCCGTCGCAATCCCCCACAAGGGCCGTGCCCCCTCTTGACGCGCCCCCGCATCTCGGGCTAGCGTCGCTTCATGCGCACGTTCACGAACGTCAATCGCCTGAATTCCAACCGGAACCCCCCGAGGGGCTCCCGGCGGCGGAGGCGTTCGCTCTAGCGCGGCGCAGGTCCGATCCCGGAGCGGCCCCTCGGTGCGAAGCCGAGGGGTCGCTTTTTTTCGTCCTCGTCCAAGGAAACAGGTCTCCCATGTGCTCGATCCTCGCCGTCCTCGACATCCGCAAGGACGCTGCGTCCCACCGGGAGCGCGCCCTGGAGCTGTCCCGGCTCCAGCGCCACCGGGGCCCCGACTGGTCCGGCGTGTTCGCCTGCGAGAAGGCCGTCCTCGCCCACGAGCGTCTGGCCATCGTGGACGTCATGAACGGTGCCCAGCCCCTCATCACGCCCGACGGCGCGGTGGCGTTGGCGGTGAACGGCGAGATCTATAACCACAAGCAGCTCGAGGCCGGCCTGAAAGAGCCCTATCCCTTCGCCACCGACTCGGACTGCGAGGTGATCCTGCCCCTCTACCTCCAGCGGGGCGTGGACTTCCTCGACGACCTGGACGGCATCTTCGCCTTCGTCCTGTACGACCAGGCCCGGGACCGCTACGTGGTGGCCCGGGATCCCGTGGGGGTCATGCCCCTCTACATGGGCCGGGACCGGGACGGCGTGCTCTACGTCGCGTCGGAGATGAAGGCGCTGGCGCCGGTGTGCGACACGGTGAGCGTCTTCCCTCCCGGGCACGTCCTGGACAGCGCCGAGGGCTCCACCCCCCGACCGTACCGGGACCGGCGGTGGCGGCGCTGGGAGACCCTGGACAAGCGGCCCGGCGACCCGGCGGTGCTCCGGGAGGCCCTGGAGGCGTCGGTGAAGCGCCAGCTCATGAGCGACGTGCCCTACGGGGCGCTCCTCTCGGGAGGGCTCGACTCCTCGGTCATCGCGGCGCTGGCGGCCAAGCACTCCCACCAGCGGGTCGAGGACGACGAGCGGAGTGAGGCGTGGTGGCCCCGCCTCCACACGTTCTGCATCGGCCTCGAGGGCTCCCCCGACGCCGCCGCCGCCCGGGAGGTGGCCGAGCACATCGGCTCCGTGCACCACGACTTCCGCTTCACGGTGCAGGAGGGCATCGACGCCCTGCGCGACGTCATCTGGCACCTGGAGACCTACGACGTCACCACCATCCGGGCCGCCACTCCCATGCTCCTCATGGCCCGCCGCATCCGGGCCATGGGCATCAAGATGGTGCTGTCGGGGGAGGGGGCCGACGAGGTGTTCGGCGGCTACCTCTACTTCCACAAGGCACCCGACGACCGAGCCTTCCACGAGGAGACGGTGCGGAAGCTCGACCGCCTCCACCTGTACGACTGCCTGAGGGCCAACAAGGCCATGGCGGCGTGGGGCGTGGAGGCCCGGGTGCCCTTCCTGGATCCGGTCTTCCTGGACGTGGCCATGACCCTGGACCCGGAGAGCAAGCGGCCCGTGCCGGGGCGCATGGAGAAGCACCTGCTGCGGGAAGCCTTCGCGGACCTGCTCCCGGAGTCGGTGGCGTGGCGCCAGAAGGAGCAGTTCTCCGACGGGGTGGGCTACGGCTGGATCGACGCCCTCAAGGAGCACGCCGCGGCGCAGGTGAGCGACGCCCAGCTCGCCGACGCCCCCATCCGCTTCCCCCACAACCCGCCGCCCACCAAGGAGGCGTACCACTACCGCGCGATCTTCGAGAGCCTGTTCCCTCTGCCCGCGGCAGCCGCCACGGTCCCGGGGGGTGCCTCGGTGGCGTGCAGCACCCCCGAGGCGCTGGCGTGGGACCCGGAGCTGTCGAAGGTGGTGGATCCGTCGGGGCGGGCGGTGCGGGGGGTGCACCAGTCGGCGTACTGAGCCGGCGTCAGTCCCGGGCCCCCCGCCACGTGGCGGGGGGCAGCCCCACGTGGCGCTTGAAGGCCCGGTTGAAGGCCGCCTCGGAGGCGTAGCCCACCCGGGACGCCACCTGGGCCACGCTCAGGTCGCCCCGGTCCAGGAGGTTCTGGGCGATCTGCATGCGCCACCCCGTCAGGTAGCGCATGGGCGACTCTCCCACCAGCTCGGCGAAGCGGCGGGCCAGGGCCGAGCGGGACAGCCCCACCTTCCTGCCCAGGGCCTCCACCGTCCACGCCCGCTCGGGCTCGGCGTGGAGAAGCCGGAGCACCTCGCCCACCTGGGGGTGGCGCACGCCCGCCAGCCATCCCGTCTCCTCGGAGCGGAGGCTCCCCATGTAGCGGCGCACGACCTCGAGGTAGAGGAGCTCGGTGAGGCGGGTGAGCATGGCGGGCGTGCCGGGAGCCTCGTCGTCCACCTCGGCCAGGGTGTGGTCCAGGGCGGCCTGGAGCCAGCGGTCCTCGGCGGGACCCTCCTCCCCGCTGGCGCCGCTCCGCGGACCGGGAAGGGCCCGGATCTCCCCCCGGCGCGGGCACGCCACCAGCAGGTCGGGAAGGCAGCCCAGGAGGGGGTTGAAGCGGTGGTCGCAGTGGAGGTAGCCGCACACGAAGCGGGCCTCCTCGCCACCGCCCCCGTACTCCACGGACGGGATCGTCCCCTCTTTGAGCGACGCCATGACCCTGGGGAGGAGCGCCTCCATGGATGCGGGGCTCTCGAGGCGGCTGCCCATGAGGTGGGACGTTCCGTGGGGGAGCATCACGATCGAGCCCGCCTCCACGTCCACGGGCTCCAACCCCTGCAGGGCGATGCGGCAGTGCCCCTCCACCATGAGGTGGAAGAGGGCCACGCACCCACCCCTCGCCCCCACCAGCCTCGCCAGCCCCTCGGGGGAGAGGGAATCGACGCACCAGGGCGCCGACAGGCGGGCGTTGAAGAACACGGCACCCCGGAGGCGGACCACCCGGAGCACGTCGGACAGGGGATCCATGACGATTCTCACCGTGCGGCATCCGCGCGTCCCGGTCAAGAATCCGCGCGTTCCGATCATTGGCCCCGGTCCCGCCCCGGCGCACCTTCCGAAGTGCGACGAAGACCCTCCCTCCCATCCAAGGAGGCCCTCCCATGCGACGTGTCGCCGCCCTCCTCTACGGCCTCGTGTCCTACGCCCTCTTCCTGGGCGTCTTCCTCTACGCCATCGGCTTCGTGGACGACCTGTTGGTGCCCAAGTCGGTGAGCTCGGGGGCGCCCGGTCCCCTCGTCCCCTCGCTGGTGGTGGACGCCCTGCTGCTCACCCTGTTCGCCCTCCAGCACAGCGTCATGGCGCGTCCGGCCTTCAAGCGGGTGTGGACCCGCGTCGTGCCCTGGGCCGTGGAGCGGAGCACGTACGTGCTCTTCGCCAGCCTCGTGCTGGCCCTCCTGTTCTGGCAGTGGCGGCCCATCGCCGGCACCGTGTGGACGGTGGAGCAGCCCGCGGCGGCGGTGGCGCTGACGGTGCTGGGGTGGCTCGGGTGGGCGACCATCCTGGCCTCGACCTTCATGATCGACCACTTCCACCTCTTCGGCCTCAAGCAGGTGGGGGCGTTCTTCGGACGGCGGAAGCTCTCGGAGCCCCGCTTCATGACGCCGCTGCTGTACCGCCTGGTGCGCCACCCCCTCATGCTGGGCTTCCTGGTGGCGTTCTGGGCGACGCCCGTGATGACGGCCAGCCGGCTCCTCTTCGTCCTGGCGAGCACGGGCTACATTCTGGTGGCCGTCCGCTTCGAGGAGCGGGACCTCGTGGCGGTGTTCGGCGAGCGCTACCAGAGCTACCGGAAGCGCGTGCGGGCGTTCGTGCCCCTGCCCAGGCTGGGGCACGGGGCGCCCGCCGGCCGCGCCGTGACCGAGGGCGACTGAGGCGCGCTCAGTCCCTCAGATAGTAGTCCAGCGTGGACACCACCCGGACCACCTTGTGGAGCTGCTGCTCCTCCTGGGCGCCGGGGGCGGGGTCCCGGGGGAGGATCTGGAACACGCCCTGGTTGGCGCGGCGGATGCCGCCCACGCGGGCGCCCGAGTCCTCCGCGAAGCTCCCGGCCGCCTCCCGCGCCCGGGCCGTGGCCTCCTGGAGCATGGCGGGCTTCAGGTCGTTGAGGCGGGTGAAGAGGAAGGCGGGCCCCGAGCCGCCGAAGCGCCCACCCGACGAGATGGCCACGCCGGCCGCCACCAGCCGCCCCACCGCCTGGCTCGCGGCCAGGACCGAGGCGGGGTCGGTGGAGCGCACCAGCAGCTCCTGGTTCACCGCATACCGGTCGGTGATGGGGTTGTCGCCCCGGTAGAGGTTGGCCCGGGCGTCTTCCACGCGCAGGCTCTGGAGCTCCACCTGGCTGCTGTCGATGCCGAACCCCGCGAGGAACACCATGGTGCGGGCCACGCTCGAAGCCAGCTCGCCCTGGATGGTGGGCAGGTCGTTGCCCGCCGACACGAAGTTCAGCGACCACAGCGCCAGGTCGGCGTCCACTTCCCGCTCGGCCACGCCCTTCACCGTCACGTAGCGGTCGGCGAGGCGGGCCCGGGAGAAGCCCTGCCCGGCGGCCCAGCCGCCGGCGGCCAGGCCCACGGCCAGGAGGAGGGCGGCGGGAATCAGTCGACTGCGGCCCATGGGGCGTTCCGGCTTGGGGATGGGGTCTCGGGGAGGGTGGAAAGAAATACCCTGCCCGCGCCGCCCCGGGTCCTCAGCTGCGCACCTCCACCCCCCGGGGCGACACCCGGATCTCCGCCAGGTGCAGGAGGGCGTCCGCCACCAGCGCCAGCAGCGCGGCCGGGATGGCGCCGGAGAGGATCATGCGCACGTCGGAGAGGGCCAGCCCGGACACGATGGGATCGCCCAGCCCGCCGGCGCCGATGAACGCCGCCAGGGTGGCCGTGCCGATGTTGATCACCGCGGCCGTGCGCACCCCCGCCATGATCACCGGAGCGGCCAGGGGCAGCCTCACCCAGCGCAGCCGCTGTCGCCCCGTCATCCCCAGCGCCCGTGCGGCGTCCACGGCCACGGGGTCGGCGTCCCGCACCCCCGTGTAGGTGTTCCGCAGGATGGGGAAGAGGGAGTAGAGGAAGAGCGCCACCAGGGCCGGCACCACACCGATCCCCAGGAGGGGGATCATGAACGCCAGCAGCGCGATGCTGGGGATGGTCTGAAGAAGGCCCACGCCCCGGATCACCGCCTCCGCTGCGCGCCGCCTCCGCTCCAGGGCCAGCCCCAGGGGCACCGCCACCAGGATGGCCGCCAGGAGCGAGCCCCCCGCCAGCAGCACGTGGCGCAGCGTGAGGCGCGCCAGCTCGTCCCGCCGGCCCCACAGGTAGGCACCCAGCCCGGGCTCGGGCCGCGCCCCGGCCCCTGCGGCCGTGTCCGGCGGGGCGGGGGCGGTGCCGGACGCCCCCACCACCAACTCGAGGGAGTCCAGCGCCGACGCCGCCACCGCGGCCACGTCCTCCCGCTCCACCTCCACGCGTTCGTTCAGGCGGCGCATGGTCGCCGCGTCCAGCTTGCCCGCCAGCTCCGCCAGCACGGCCAGGGCGTGGGGGTTCCGGGCCGCCAGCCCGGCGCTCACCAGGGGCGCGGCCTGGTACGGTGGGAAGAAGCCCCGGTCGTCCGCGAGCACCACCAGGTCGTAGCGGGCGATGGCCCCGTCGGTGGAGTAGCCGTCGATGACGTCCACGCTCCCCGCCGCCAGGGCCTGGTACTTCACCGCCTGGAGGAGGGAGCGCACCGCGCGGAAGCGGAGCCCGTAGGCGTCGCGGAGCCCGGGGAGCCCGTCGGCCCGGCCGATGAAGTCGGGGGAGAAGCCTCCCGTGAGACGCGCCGACACCCCGGCCAGGTCCGAGAGGGTGCGGAGCCCGTAGCGCTCCGCGGTCTCCCGGCGCACGGCGATGGCGTACGTGTTCTCGAAGCCTAGGGGCGGGAGCCAGTGGACGCCCCAGCGCCGGAAGAACGCCTCGGACACCCGGCGGAACACCTGGGCCGCGTCGCCCGTGGGCTGCTCGCCCAGGATGGCCACCAGGGCGGTGCCCGTGTATTCGGGATAGACGTCGACGGCCCCGTTGCGCAGGGCCGCGAACGCCAGCTCGGTGGCCCCCAGCCCCAGGCGCCGGTCCACGGGGATGCCCCGGTCCTCCAGGAGCTGTGCGAACATCTCCGCCAGCACGTACGACTCGGCGAAGGGCTTGGACGCCACCACCACCGCCCGGCCAGTGTCGGAGCGGAGGGTGCGGGGGGCCTGGGCCCTGGCCGCCGGGGGCGAGGCCGCGGCGGCCAGGAGCGGAAGGACGAGCGCCACCAGGGCCGCCCGCGCACCGGGCCTCACGGCATCACCCCCGCCCGCTCCAGGAGGCGCGCGACGTAGGGCGTGGCGGGGCGGGCGCATAGCGCCTCGGGCTCTGCGGTCTGCTCCACCCGGCCGGCGCGGAGCACCGCCACCCGGTGCCCGAGGCGCAGGGCCTCCCCGATGTCGTGGGTCACCAGCAGCGCGGTCAGCCCCAGGGCGTCGACGAGCTCGGAGAAGGTGTCCTGGAGCTCGGTGCGGGTGATGGCGTCCAGGGCGCCGAAGGGCTCGTCCAGGAGCACCACCTCGGGGTCGCCCGCCAGCGCCCGGGCCAGGGCCACCCGCTGACGCTGGCCGCCCGACAGCTCCCGGGGGTGGCGGCTTCCCACCTCCTCGGGGGGGAGCCCCACCCGCAGGAGGGCCTCCCGCCCCCGGCGCGCGGCGTCGGGCCACCCCTTGAGCCACGGCACCATGGACGCGTTCCTGAGAACGGTCCAGTGGGGGAGCAGCCCCCCCTCCTGCTGCACGTAGCCGATGCCCCGGCGGAGCTCCACCACGTCACGGCCCTCCACATTCCGCCCGCCCACCCGCACCTCGCCGGCGTCGGGCACCACCATGCGGTTGAAGCAGCGGAGCAGGGTGGTCTTTCCCGAGCCGCTCTCTCCCACCAGGGCCACGCATTCCCCGGGCGCGGCGACCAGGGACACCCCCTCCAGCGCCCGGACCTCGCCGTAGCGCTTGGAGACCTCCCGGGCCTCCAGGGCGGCGGCGTCAGGGCTCACGCTGCCCCCCCGGCGCGCTGGTGCGCTTCTTGATTGCCGAGGCTTCGGAACCCGACGCCCCCGTCCGCGGATTCGTGGGCACGACGCCCTCCGGGAGGGGGGCTGGCCGCCGGCGCACCGCTCCAACCACAACGGAAGACCCTCTTCGCATGGACCTCCACCCCGGTCGCCCCCTGGAAAGGCACGAGATCGCATCGCTCCTGGAGGAGGCCCGCGAGCGCACCCTCCTCCTGGTCGCGCCCCTCACCGACGAGGAGCTGGAGACCCAGCACGACCCCCTGATGAGCCCCATCGTATGGGACCTGGGCCACATCGCGCACTTCGAGGAGGTATGGCTGGTGGAGAAGGTGGAGGGGGAGGACACGGGTTCGGAAGGGCTGCGGGGCGCGTACGACCCCTTCGCCCACCCCCGGGCGGAGCGGGGGTCGATGGCGCTGCCGGGCGGCCGGGCGGTCCGGCGGAAGCTGGCCGAGATCCGCAGGGCCGTGCTGGACTGCCTCGAGGAGGTGGACCTGGCCACCGACCGGCCGCTGCTCCGGGACGGCTTCGTGTACCGCATGGTCCTCCAGCACGAGTACCAGCACGGCGAGACCATCCTCCAGACCCTGCAGCTCATGGGGGGACGACCCTACCCGGCGCCCCGGGCCGTGGCTCCACCGGGCCCGGAGACGGGGGTGTCGGCCCCCCGGGGGGCGATGCTCCGCATCCCTGGCGGTGAGGTGACGGTGGGCACCGACGACCGGAGCACGGCCTACGACAACGAGCGCCCCCGCCACCGCGTGCGCCTGGAGCCCTTCTGGATCGACGCCGACCCGGTGACGGAGGGGGAGTTCCTGCGCTTCATGGACGACGGCGGCTACGACCGGAAGGAGCTGTGGGGCGAGGAGGGTTGGGCCTTTGTCCGGGAGGAGAGGCTGGCGTGCCCCCGCTACTGGTTCCGCAGGGAGGGGCGGTGGTGGACCCGGGTCATGGACGACGAGCGGGCGGTGGACCCGTGCCGGCCGGTGTGCCACGTGAGCTGGCACGAGGCCGACGCCTTCGCCCGCTGGGCGGGCAAGCGCCTCCCCACCGAGGCCGAGTGGGAAGCGGCGGCCTCGTGGGATCCCGAGGCGGGGAGCGCGCGCGCCTTTCCCTGGGGAGAGGAGGCGCCCACGCCCCTCCACGCCAACCTGGACGCCCTCACCTTCGACACAGCCCCGGTCGGTGCCTACCCCTTGAACGTGTCGCCGGCCGGGTGCTACGGAATGATCGGCGACGTGTGGGAATGGACCGCGAGCGACTTTCGCCCCTACCCGGGATACGAGACGTTCCCTTACCCCGAGTACTCGGAGGTCTTCTTCGGCGACGAGTACAAGGTCCTCCGGGGCGGCTCCTGGGCCACGCGTCCCGGTGCCGTTCGCGCCACCTTCCGCAACTGGGACTACCCCATCCGCCGCCAGATCTTCGCGGGCTTCCGCTGCGCCCGGGACGACGCATGAGCCCTTCCACCGCGCCGCCGGCGCTGGAGTCGGTGCTGGCGGGGCTCCGCCGCCGCCCCCGGGAGCTCTCCCCCACCTGGTTCTACGACGCCCGGGGCTCGCGCCTGTTCGAGGCCATCACCGAGCTGCCCGAGTACTACCTCACCCGGACGGAGCGGGGCCTGTTGAAGCGACTGGCCGGGCCGTGGATGGAGGCCGTGCGCCCTGCCACGCTGGTGGAGCTGGGGGCCGGCAGCGCCCACAAGACCCGCCTCCTGCTGGACGCGGCCGAGGCGGCGGGCTCGGGACGGTGCTTCGTGCCCCTGGACGTGAGCGCCGAACACCTCCAGGCCGCCGCCGCCGAGGTGGACCGGGAGTACCCCGGGCTGGACGTGCGTCCGGTGGTGGGCGACATGACCGGGCCGCTGAACCTCCCCGCCGACCTTCCGCGCCCGCTCCTGGTCGCCCTCCTGGGGAGCACCCTGGGCAACTTCGACGACGAGGCGGCGGTCCGGCTGCTGGCCCGGGTGCGCCGCCTCCTGGAGCCGGGAGACGCCCTCCTGCTGGGGGTGGACCTGGCGCCCGGGCCGGCCAAGTCGGTGGCCCGGCTGGAGGCGGCGTACAACGACGCCCGGGGCGTCACGGCGGAGTTCAACCTCAACGTGCTCCGGGTGCTGAACCGGGAGCTGGGCGCCGATTTCGACCTGGGCGGCTTCGCCCACCGGGCCGTCTACGACCCGGTGCACCGGCGCATCGAGATGTACCTGGTGGCCCGGGGGCGCCAGAGCGTCGCCTTCGGGGACGGCACCCGCATCACCCTGGAAGGCGGTGAGAGCATCCGCACCGAGATCAGCTGCAAGTACGACCGGGCGCGGATCGAGGGGGTCCTGGAGCGGGCGGGCCTTCGCTTGACGGCCTGGTCGGCCGACGACGAGGGGCTCTTCGCCCTGGCCCTGGGGGAGCCCACCTGAGCCGCGCGGCGACGGCGTCCCTCACCGCGGAAGGGTGCCTGCGGGACCTCCGCGAGCGGGCGTTCGCCCTGGAGGCGCCGGCGGCACCCCTCCGCGTCGGGATGGAGGTGGAGTGGATCCCCCTGGCGGCCGAGGGCGGAGCGCCGGTCCCCCCCACGGCGGAGCGGGGTCCGGCCACCCTCCCCTTCCTGCGCCGCCACGGGGCCTCCCGGGGATGGCGCGAGGAGCCGTCTGGCCACGGGCTTCCCCGCTTCGTCCTGCCCGAGGGGGGGCTGGTGTCGTACGAGCCCGGAGGGCAGGTGGAGCTGTCGTCGCCGCCTCTTCCCGGGGTGGCCGCCCTGGACGCGTACCTGGAGGCCGTGGCGCGCCCGCTGGTAGAAGCGGCCCCCCGGAGCGGGGTGCACCTCGTGTCCCGGGGGATCGATCCCCTGAACCCCGTGGAGGCGGTGCCCCTCCACCTGGGCGGACCCCGCTACCGGCGCCAGGCCCGCTACTACGCCGGCCTCGGCCCCGCGGGCACCCGCATGATGCGCCAGAGCGCGGCGCTCCACGTGAACCTGGACCTGGCCGGCGACGCCGCGGCCCGCTGGTGGGGCGCCAACCGGGCCGCCCCCTTCCTCCTGGCGGCCTTCGCGAACGCGCCCCGTCTCGAGGGGCGCCCCACTGGCCGGAGGAGCGAGCGGGCGGAGCAGTGGCGGCGCCTGGACCCGGCCCGCACCGGCGTGTTCACCGACGCCAGCGACGACCCGGCCGAGGCGTACCTGGCCTTCGCCCTGGACGCGCCCTCGTTCCTGCTGGGCGAGGAGGAGGCGCCGCCCCGGCCGTTCCGGGGCTGGCTGGGGGACGGGGTGGGGGAGGGGGCGTGGCGGGAGCACCTGTCCACGCTGTTCCCCGAGGCGCGGCCCCGGGGCTACCTGGAGCTCCGCCCCTTCGACGCGCTGCCCCCCGAGTGGTGGATCGTGCCCGCGGTGGTGGCCGCCGGGCTCCTCTACGACCCCCGGAGCGCCCGGGCCGCGGCGGCGCTGGATGCGGGGCCCGGCGCCCTGGAGCGGGCGGGAAGGGAAGGGGTGCGGGACCCGGCGTTGCGGGAGGGAGCGCTGCGCCTGTTCGAGCTGGCCCTCGAGGGGGCAGCGCGGCTGGGGGAGGAGAGCTTCGGCGCCGGCCCCCTGGCCCGGACCCGGACGTTCCGGGACCGCTTCACCGCGGCCGGGCGCGACCCCGGCGACGAGGGCTGGCAGGACGAGGGCGGGTAGGAGGGCCGCTCACAGCCCCAGCAGCTCCGGCAGCCGCTCCAGGTCGACGTTGCCCCCCGACAGGATGGCGACCACGGGGCCCTCCCCCTCCAGGGGGATGCGCCCCGAGAGGAGGGCGGCCACGCCCGCGGCGCCGGCCGGCTCCACCAGGAGCTTGGTGCGGGAGAGGATGAGCCCCATGGCGTCGGTGATCTCCCGGTCCGTCACGATCACCACCCCCGCGGCGTGGTCCCGGATGAGGGGGTAGGTGAGCTCCCCGGCCATGGGTGCGCCGAGTCCGTCGGCCACCGTGTCCACCCGCTCGAGCCGCACCGCCCGCCCCTCGTCCAGGCTCCGGCGGAGCGCGTCCGCCCCCTCCGGCTCCACCCCCCACACGGGCACGCCGGGGGCCGCCAGCGCCATGAGCGTGGCCACGCCGGCGCACAGCCCGCCGCCCCCCACCGGCACCACCACCGCGGCCGGGCGGGGCGCGTCCTCCAGGATCTCCAGCGCCACCGTGCCCTGGCCGGCCACCACGTCGGGATGGTCGAAGGGGTGCACCAGGGTGAGGCCCTCCCCTGCCAGCTCCATGGCTTTGTCGAAGGCCTGGAACACGTCGCCGTGGAGGACCACCCGGGCCCCGTAGGCCCGGCTCGCCTCCACCTTCGCGCGGGAGGCGTGCTCGGGCATGACCACCGTCGCCTCCACCCCGGCCCGGGCCGCGGCCCACGCCACGGCCTGGGCGTGGTTTCCGGCGGAGATGGTCACCACACCCCGGGCCCGTTCCTCGTCGCTCAGGTGGAGCATCCGGTTCAGGGCGCCCCGCACCTTGAACGCACCCGTCTTCTGGAGGTTCTCGGCCTTCAGGAGCAGCGGACGGCCGATGCGCTCCCCCAGCGTACGGGAAGAGAGGAGGGGCGTGCGGTGCACGGCCTCACGGATCGCGGCGTGGGCCTCCTGGAAGGCTTTCAGGTCGAGATCGGGCATGGGGCGGGGGTGGAGGGGGACGGTGTGCTCCGATGGTAGAGGCGCGCCGCGCAAGGCGCCAGGCGCGCATTGATCCCCGACCGCCCCCCATCGTATGTTGGCGCCGAGGGCTGCCGTTTTTCGCCCTTTCTCTCCCGAACAGCACCTCCACGCGGACGGTCCGAGCCCCGCCATTTGGCGCCTCCGGGATCCTCAGGCTCCCGTCCCCAACGCGAGGAATCTCCATGCGAGCCCTGCTTCGCTCGGGCTTCACGGCCCTTCTCCTCACCCTGGCGATCACCCCCGCCCTCCTGGCCCAGCAAGGCGCCGTGGCGGGCCGGGTCACGGACAGCGAGACGGGTGAGGCCCTCTCCCAGGCCCAGATCCAGGTTCTCGGTGGCGGGCGCTCCACCGGGGGGCTCACCGACGACCAGGGCCGCTACCGCATCCCGGTGGCGCCGGGGAGCTACTCGGTGGCGGTGACGCTCATCGGCCACGAGAACGGCCGCGTGGACGGGGTGGACGTGCAGCCGGGCCAGACGGCCACCGTCGACTTCGCCCTGGCGTCCACCGCCACCCTGCTGAACCCCATCGTGGTGACGGCGTCCCGGCGGGAAGAGAAGGCCCTCACCTCACCCTCCACCATCGTCACCGTCGGGCCCGCCCGCATCGAGGAGCGGGCGTCGGTGACGCCGGTGGATGCCGTGAAGGCCCTCCCCGGAGTCGACGTGGCCCAGACCGGCCTCACCCAGGCCAACGTGGTCACCCGTGGCTTCAACAACGTCTTCTCGGGCTCGCTCCTGGTGCTGGTAGACAACCGCTACGCCAGCGTGCCGTCCCTGCGGGTGAACAACTACAACATGATCCCCACCACCCAGATGGACGTGGAGCGGGAGGAGGTGCTCCTGGGTCCGGCGGCGGCGCTGTACGGCCCCAACTCGGCAAGCGGCGTGCTCCACATCATCACCTGGTCGCCCATCGACCACCCCGGGGGCGCCATCAGCGTGGCCGGGGGAGACCGCAACGTCGTGCAGGGGCAGTTCCGCTACGGCGTCAAGATCTCGCCCGAGACCGGCTTCAAGGTGTCGGGGCAGTGGTTCCGGGGCGACGACTGGAAGTACGTGGACCCGGTGGAGGCGGCGGCCCACGCCGCAAACCCCGGCAACCCCCTCATCGGGAACCGGGACTACACCGCCGAGCGCTGGGGCGGCAGCGCGCGCTTCGACTGGCGTCCCTGGGACGACGGGGAGGTCATCGTCAACGGCGGCCTGAACACCCTGGTGTCCAGCATCGAGCTCACCGGGCTCGGGGCCGGGCAGGCCAAGGACTGGCGCTACAGCTACCTCCAGAGCCGGCTGCGCAAGGGCCGGCTCTTCGCCCAGGCGTTCGTGAACATGAGCGACGCCGGCAACACGTATCTGCTGCGCACCGGCCAGCCCATCGTGGACAAGTCCCAGATGTGGGTCGGGCAGGTGCAGGACGGCTTCAGCGTCGGCGGCCTGGACGTCATCGGGGGCGTCGACGCCCAGCGCACCATCCCCAGGACCGAAGGCACGATCACGGGAAGGAACGAGAACAACGACCAGATCGACGAGGTGGGGGGCTACGTCCACACCACCACCGCCCTCACCGACCAGGTCGACATCGTGGCCGCCCTGCGCAGCGACTGGCACAGCCGGCTGGACGGCCTCAACTGGTCGCCCCGGGCGGCGCTGGTCTTCCACCCCGACCAGGACCAGAGCTTCCGCCTCACGTACAACCGGGCTTTCTCCACGCCCACCACGAACAACCTGTTCCTGGACATCGTGGCGGCCCGGGACCCCTTCGGCTTCGCCAACTTCGGCATCCAGGGCAACGACATCCGCACCCTGGGCGTGCCCGAGTCGGGCTTCACCTTCCACGACCAGTGCGCCGGCGGGCTGCAGAACCTGTGCATGTACAGCCCCATCGTGCCGGGGCAGCAGCTCCCGGCCAACGCCGCCGTGCTGTGGGACCAGGCGATCCTGCCGCTCGTGGCCCAGCAGGCCCACAGCCCGGGGCTGATCCAGCTCCTCGGCAACCCCCAGCCGGGCCAGATCGGCTCCCGGCTGCTGCGCTTCAGCCAGGAGGGCGCCGCCCAGAACACGCCGTTCCTCCCCGACGCCGGCCCCACGGACATCGCCCCCCTCACGTCCACCATCACCACCACGTACGAGGCGGGCTACAAGGGCATCCTGGGCAAGCGTCTCCTGGTCACGGGCGACGTCTACAAGAGCTACATCAAGGACTTCGTGGGCCCGCTCCGGGTCGAGACGCCCTCGGTGTTCTTCGACCCGACCAGCCTGGCGGCGTTCGTCCAGGGCCGGCTCACGCAGGCGGCGCAGGCGGGGCAGTTCCCGGCCTCCCAGATCGCGGCCACCACCCAGGCCATCGTCTCCCAGGTGGCCCAGATCCCGGTGGGCACCGTGGCCCCCGACCAGTCCACCAACGCCGACCTCATCCTGACCTACCGCAACTTCGGCGACGTGAACCTGTGGGGGTCGGACCTGGCCTTCCAGCTCCTGGCCACCGACCGCCTGTCGTTCACCGGGAGCTACTCCTATGTGAGCAAGGACTGCAAGGACTTCAACAACGACGGGAAGTGCACCAGCGCGGTGGACATCGCGCTGAACGCGCCGAAGAACAAGGGTTCCCTGGGCGTCCGCTGGGACGACCCGGTGAGCGGGATCACCCTGGAGGGGCGGGCCCGGATGAGCCAGGGCTTCATCATGAACTCGGGCGTGTACGTGGGGACGGTGGACGGCTACACCTCGGTGGACGCCAACGCGGCCTTCCAGCTCCGCGCCATCCCCGGAGCCCGGGTCATGCTCACCGTGACCAACCTCCTGGACGACGTGCACAGGGAGTTCGTGGGCGCGCCCGCCATCGGGCGGCTGGCCCTGCTGCGCCTCCAGTACACGTTCTAGCGGGCTGCAGCCTGCCAGGCCGGGTGGAAGGGAGGAGGGGGTCGGCGCCACGACGGGGCCGGCCCCCTTCCGCGCTCCCCTCGAGGCGCTCCCGGGCCGCGGCGAACCGCCGGAGCCCGGGAGGGTACCGGGGGCCGCGGCGGTGCGAGGCGCCGAGACCGTCCCGGGGGGCCGCCGGACCCGGGACGGACGCCCATACGGAGGAGACCTGATGACCACGTCCGAAGCGCAGGTGGCGGTGACGGTGCGCTGCCCCTTCTGCCTGACGATGAACCGGATCGACCTGGCCCGGGCGGCCGACCGGCCGAAGTGCGGGAGCTGCGAGAAGCCCCTCCTCCTGGACCGTCCCGTGAAGGTCGAGGAGGGCGACTTCGAGAAGACCGTGCTGGGGACCGAGGCCCCGGTCCTGGTGGACTTCTACGCCGACTGGTGCGGCCCCTGCAAGATGATGGCGCCCCTCCTGGACCAGATCGCCCGGGAGCGCACCGGACACCTCCTCATCGCCAAGGTGGATACGGACCGGGCCACGGGGCTGGCGCAGCGCTTCGGCATCCGTGGCATCCCGACCCTGGTCCTGTTCCAGGACGGCGAGGAGGTGGGGCGGAGCGTGGGGTTCTCGCCCGACGAGGTTCGCCAGCTCGCGGCCAGAGCGGGGTGATGTCCTCGGCGAAGCGCGAGCGCCACGCCGCCATCCTGGACGTGATCCGGGGACACCGGGTCACGTCCCAGGAGGAGCTGCGGGAGTTCCTGCAGGACCAGGGGATCGACGTCACCCAGGCCACCGTGTCCCGTGACATCCGGGAGCTCCGCCTGGTGAAGGTGCCCGGCGCCGAGGGGCTCTCCCACTACACCCTGCCCGACGGCGTGGAGAGCACGCCGCCCCTGGAGACCCTCCTCCCCACGCTCTTCGCCTCCGCCGAGGGGGCGGGGCACATGCTGGTCGTGAAGACCATGACCGGCGGGGCCCAGGCCGTGGCCCTGGCCATCGACTGGGAGGAGTGGCCCGAGGTGCTGGGCACCCTGGCCGGCGACGACACCATCCTCCTCATCTGCCGCACCCCGGATCACGTGGAGCGGGTGCGCTCCCGCGTGGAGCTCATCGCCCGCGGGCCCGACTGAGCGCCCCCGGAGACCTTCCCCTCCTCCATCGGCTCGAGCGCGGGGGCCCCCGGCCGGGACCCTCCCCGTTGACGAGAGGGAGGGGATGCATAATTATGCATGTGTCATGCATATTCTATCGTATCTCCGGGTCGGCGTCGTAGGCGGCAGCGGCTACGCCGGGCTCGAGTTGCTCCGCCTTCTCGCCCGGCACCCCGGGACGCGGGTGGCGTTCGCCACCTCTCGTTCGGCCCCCGGCGCGCCCACCCCCCTGCCGGGCCTCGCCTTCACGCCCGGGGAGGACGCGGACCCCTCCGCGGTGGATGTGCTCTTCCTCTCGCTACCCCACGGCGAGGCGGTGCCCTGGGTGGAGGCACTCCGGGGCTCCACCGTGCGGGTCGTGGACCTCACCGCCGACCACCGCCCGGGATCGGGGCGGGACGCGGGCGTCCTGTACGGCCTCCCGGAGGTGGAGGGGCCGCGTCTGGCCGGGGCCCGGCTCGTGGCCAACCCGGGGTGCTACGCCACCGGGGTGGTCCTGGCCCTCCTCCCCCTGCTGCAGGCGGGGCTCCTGGACCTTTCCCGCACCGTGGTGGTGAACGCCGCATCGGGCGTCACCGGGGCCGGCCGCTCACCCCGGACCGACCTTCTCTTCGCGGAGGTCGCGGGAGACTACCGGGCCTACGGCCTGGGCAACGGCCACCGGCACCTGCTCGAGATGCGGGCGGCCCTTCCCGGGGTGGACCTCCTGTTCACACCCCACCTCCTTCCCGTGCCCCGAGGCATCCTGGAGACCATGGCCGTGCCCGTGGCCCCGGGGGCGGACGCGGCGGCCGTTCGCTACGCCTGGAACGTCGCCTACGGCACCGGGGACGGCCCTGTGCGGGTCCATCCCGTCGCCCCGGCGCTGGCCGACGTGGTGGGCTCCGACCTCCTCCTGCTGGGCGCCTCGGACAACGCCGGCCTCGCCGCCCCGGTGGTGAGCGTGGTCGCGGCCCTGGACAACCTGGGGAAGGGCGCCGCGGGGCAGGCGGTGCAGAACATGAACCTCATGGCGGGGCTGGAGCCCTGGGCGGGGATGCGGTGCTGACCGTGGCCAAAGTGGGCGGTGCGGCCCTGGCCGGCCCGGGCACCCAGGCCACCCTGGCCGGCGCCCTGGCCCGGGTGCCCGGTCCCCTGGTGGTGGTGCACGGGGGCGGGCCCGAGATCTCGGCCTGGCAGACGCGCCTGGGACTGCCGGTGCGGTGGGACCGCGGCCTCCGGGTAACCTCCCCGGAGGTCATGCAGGTGGCGGCCATGGTCCTCTCCGGATGGGTCAACAAGCGCCTCGTGGCCGCGCTCCTGGCCGAGGGCCTGCCGGCGGTGGGCCTCTCGGGAGAGGACGGCGCACTCCTCACCGCCACGCCGGCTGCTGGGGGGCGCCTCGGAAGGGTGGGCGAGGTCGCCGCCGTGGACGTCCGGCCGGTCCAGGCGCTCCTGGCGGCGGGGCTCGTGCCGGTGGTGTCCCCGGTGTCCCGGGGCTCCGACGGGGAACCCATGAACGTCAACGCCGACGAGGCGGCGGCTGCCCTGGCGGGGGCCCTGGGGGCCGCCCGCCTGCTCCTGGTGTCCGACGTACCGGGCGTTCTGGTGGAGGGCGCCGTCGTGCCCACCCTCGACGGGACGGAGGCCGCCGCCCTCCTGGCGTCCGGCGCCGCGGCCCGGGGCATGGCGGTGAAGCTCCGCCACGCGCTGGGGGCGGCGGCGGCCGGGGTCGACGTGACGGTGGGGGGCGAGGCCATCCTCACCGACCCCGCGGCGGGCACGCGGGTGCGCCGCGCCGCCGCCGTGGGGGCGGGCTGACGTGGCGGCCGTGACCGTGGAGGCCCGGGCCGCGGCCGGCGCCCCGGCGGCGGCGCTCCTCCCCGTCTACCGGCCGCCCGACCTCCTCTTCGTCCGGGGAGAGGGACCCTGGCTGGTGAGCGACGACGGGCGCCGTTTCCTGGACATGACGTCCGGCATCGGCGTGAACGCCCTGGGCCACGGCTCTCCCGTGGTGGCCGACGCGATCCGGGCCGCCCTGGAGGACGGGCTGGTGCACACCTCCAACCTCTTCCGGACCGCTCCCGCCGAAGCTCTGGCCCGGCGCCTGGTGGCGGAGGCGTTTCCGGCCCGGGCGTTCTTCTGCAACTCCGGGGCAGAGGCCGTGGAGGGGGCGTTCAAGCTCGCCCGCCGCTGGGCCCGGAGCCTGGGCGGCCCGGCCAAGCACGGGATCGTGGCCCTGGAGGGGAGCTTCCACGGCCGCCTCTTCGCCTCCCTGGCGGCCACCGACCGTCCCGCCTACAGGACGCCCTTCGAGCCCCTCGTGCCGGGTGTCCGCTTCATCGCCCCCGGCGACGTGGACGCCCTGGACGCAGCCGTCTCCCGGGAGGAGACCGCGGCCGTGATCGCCGAGCCGGTGCAGGGCGAGGGCGGCGTGCGCCCGCTGGAGCCAGCCTTCCTGGCAGCCCTCCGCGACGTGTGCTCGGCCCGGGACGTGGCGCTGGTACTGGACGAGGTGCAGTGCGGCCTCGGGCGCACCGGGCGGCTGTTCGCCTTCGAGCACGCCGGCGTGGTCCCCGACCTGCTGGCCCTGGCCAAGCCGCTGGCCGGCGGCCTCCCCATGGGCGCCGTGCTCGCCGCGCCCCACCTCGCCGACGCGGTGGAGGCCGGGGACCACGGCACGACCTTCGGCGGAGGGCCGCTCGTCTCGCGGGTGGCCCTGGCGGTGCTGGCCACCCTGTCCGCGCCGGCCTTCCTGGAGGGGGTGCGGGAACGGTCGGCGACGCTGGAGACGGCGCTCCGGAGCCTGGCGGCCCGGCGCCCCGACGCGGTCCGGGAGGTGCGGGGGCTGGGGCTCATGTGGGGGGTGGAGCTCACCGGCCCCGCCGCACCCGTGGTCACGGGGGCCCGGGCGAGAGGCCTCCTCCTCGCCTCGGCGGGCCCCGAGGTGGTCCGGCTTCTCCCGCCCCTCGACGTGGCGCCCGAGCTGCTGGAGCGGGCCGTCGACCTCCTCGAGGCGAGCCTCCCGTGAGGAGCGCCGCCGAGGGGCTCCGTCTCCCGATACTCCCCCCGGTCCAGGGCGTCGCCGCGCCCGCCGCGCCGGCGCCGCTGCTGCGCCCGGCCCGTCGGTCCGACGTGGGCGCCATGGCGTCCCTCATCAACGGCTGGGCCGCCCGGGGCGCCATGCTGCCCCGGAGCCCCGCCGACCTGTGCCGGGCGTTCCGGGACTACGTGGTCGCGGCCGACGGGGAGGGGAGGGTGGCGGCGTGCGGCGGCCTGCGCCTCTACACGCCGGCCCTCGGCGAGGTGGTGGGGCTGGCGGTGGACGAGGCCCGCCGGGGCGAAGGTCTGGGCGCCGCCGTCGTGACCCGGCTGCTGGATCACGCCCGGGCCCTGCGGCTGGAGCGGGTGTTCGCCCTCACCCTGGAGCCGGCCTTCTTCGGGCGCCTCGGGTTCCGCACCGTCGTCCGGACCGGGATCCCGGAGAAGGTGGCCTCCGACTGCCGGGGATGCGCCCGGCGGGAGGGGTGCCGGGAGGTGGCGGTGCTGCTGGAGCTGGCCGACGAATCCATCCCCCCACTTTGACCATGGGGTTGACGAACGTGATCGTGACGCATAACAATGCCGGGTCGCTGGCGGAATTTCGCCGGTGGCTGAATGTACACGCACAGGATCGGAGCGGGGGGACGGGTCGTTCAGGCGGGCAGAGCCCGCGCCGGCACGCCTTGGCGGGAGGTGACCGGTTGTCCGTTCCTCCGTTTCCGTGCGTCTTCCCCGGGTCGGTCCCGACCCCCCCGAAGCGCCGGTCCCGGAGGCGGCCATGAAGGTCGTCCTTGGCTACTCCGGCGGGCTCGACACCTCCATCATCGTCCCCTGGCTCCGGGAGACGTACGGCGCCGAGGTGGTGTGCATGGCGGCCGACGTGGGCCAGCGGGAGGACCTGGCGGCGGTCGCGCACAAGGCGTTGGCCTCCGGTGCCGCCGCCTTCACACCCGAGGACCTCCGCTCCGAATTCGTGGAGGGCTTCGTGTGGCCGACGCTGCGGGCTGGCGCCGTCTACGGCCGCAAGTACCTGCTGGGCACCTCCATGGCCCGGCCCCTCATCGCCCGCCGCCAGGTGGAGGTGGCCCGGCAGGTGGGCGCCGATGCCCTGGCCCACGGCTGCACCGGCAAGGGCAACGACCAGGTGCGCTTCGAGCTGACCTTCGCCGCCCTCGCCCCCGACCTGGCCGTGGTCGCCCCCTGGCGGGAGTGGGACATCCGCTCCCGGGAAGAGGCCCTGGCCTACGCCCGGGCCCGGGGCATCCCGGTGGCGGTGGACCAGGACAAGCTCTACTCCCGGGACGAGAACCTCTGGCACGTCTCCCACGAGGGGGGCCCCCTGGAAGACCCGGGCGCCGAGCCCGAGGAGGCCATGTTCCTGTGGACGGCCGCCCCGACGGATGCCCCGGACCGGGCGGAGGTCGTGGAGATCGGCTTCGAGGAGGGGTACCCCGTGAGCCTGGACGGCGACGCCCTGGGCGCCGTGCCCCTCCTGGAGGCGCTCAACGAGCTCGGTGGCCGCCACGGCGTGGGACGAGCCGACATCGTGGAGGACCGCCTGGTAGGGATGAAGTCCCGGGGCGTCTACGAGACCCCCGGCGGCACCCTCCTCCACGCCGCCCTGGAGGAGCTGGAGAGCCTCACCCTGGACCGGCGCGCCATGGCCCTCAAGGATCAGGTGTCGCCGCGGTACGCCGATCTGGTCTACGAGGGGCGGTGGTGGACGCCCGAGAGGGAGGCCATCGACGCGCTGGTGGACGCCCTCCTGCGCAACGTGACCGGCTCGGTGCGCATGAAGCTCTTCAAGGGGAGCTGCTGGCCGGTGGGGCGGACGAGCCCCCGCTCCCTCTACCGGGAGGAGTTGGCCACGTTCGGCGCCGGCGCCTACGACCACCGGGACGCGGCGGGCTTCATCAAGCTCTTCGGGCTGCCCCTGCGGGCCGCGGCCGCCCGGGACGCGGGCGTCGCCGCCGTGGACCGCCTCCTGGAGGAGATGGCCGGGACGAGCCGGCCGTGAAGGGCCCCGGCGGGAACGGCGCCCCCCCGGCCACGCCCCACGCCCTGTGGGGTGGGCGCTTCAGGGGGGGCATGGCCCCGGACATGGCGGCCCTGAACCTGAGCCTGGACGTGGACCGCCGGACGTGGCGCGAGGACGTGCGGGCGAGCCGGGCCTGGGCTCGGGCGCTGGAGGGGGCGGGGGTGCTGTCCGCCCCGGAGGCCGCCGCCCTGGACGACGGCCTCCAGAGGGTGGCCGCACGGCTGGACGCGGGCGGCGCCTTCGCCGACGCCCCCGATGAAGACGTCCACGCCCTGGTGGAGCGACTCCTGTTCGAGGAGGCGGGCGACGTGGCGGGAAAGCTTCACACGGGCCGCTCCCGCAACGACCAGGCCGCCACCGGCACCCGCATGTGGGGGATGGCGGCCGCCCGCCGTCTGGACGACCACCTGGGCAGCCTCATGGCCGCGCTCCACGGGCTGGCCGCCCGCTCGGTGGACGTCATCCTCCCGGGCTACACCCACTTGCAGCGGGCCCAACCCATCCGGGGGGCCCACTGGGCTCTGGCCCACCTGTGGCCCCTGGCCCGGGACCGCGTGCGCATCGGGGCCGCCGAGGACGCCGCCGCCACCCTGCCCCTGGGCTCAGGGGCCCTGGCCGGATGTCCCTTCCCGGTAGACCGGGAGGCGCTGGGACGGGAGCTGGGCTTCCTGCGGGTGAGCCCCAACAGCGTGGACGCCGTGTCCGACCGGGACTGGATGCTGGACCTCCTCTACGCCGGCGCCACGGTGGGCGTGCACCTGTCCCGCCTGGGCGAGGACCTGGTGCTCTTCACGTCGGCGGAGTTCGGCTTCCTGGCGCTGGGCGAGGGCTACGCCACGGGCTCCAGCCTCATGCCCCAGAAGCGGAACCCGGACGTGGCGGAGCTGGCCCGTGGAAAGGCGGGGCGGCTGGTCGGCAACCTCGCCGCCGTCCTCACCCTCCTCAAGGGGCTGCCCACCGGCTACAACCGGGACCTCCAGGAGGACAAGCGGAGCCTCTTCGACACCGTGGATGCCCTGGAGCTCACGCTCCCGGCGGTGGCCGGCGCCGTGGCGACGGCCGCCTGGCGCCCGGGGCCGGTGGCCCGGGCCCTGGACCCCCAGCTCCTGGCCACGGACCTGGCCGACGTCCTGGTCCGGCGCGGCGTCCCCTTCCGAAAGGCCCACGCCGTTGTGGGCGGGCTCGTGCTGCGGGCGGAGGCAGAGGGCACCACCCTGGACCGCCTCCCCGACGCCGTCTTGCGGAAGGCCCACCCCGCCTTCGCGGGTGGGGCGGGGGAGGCCCTCGACCCGGAGCGCTCGGTGGAGGCGAGAGACGCCACCGGCGGTACCTCCCGCAGGGCCGTGCTCGAGCAGCTCGAGGCGGCCCGGGCTCTCCTCTAGGCCACACCCCTCGCCGGGCCTTCGTGCGGTCCCCTACGCGGCCGCCATCTCCGCCGCCGCGAGGGTTCGTCCCGCGGCCTCGGCGAAGGGGCGGAGCCCCGCCATGAGGGCATCGAACTCTCCGAAATCGAGGGACTGCTCGCCGTCGGAGGCGGCGCTCTCGGGGTCGGGGTGCACCTCCACCATGAGCCCGTCAGCCCCGGCGGCCACGGCGGCGAAGGCCAGGGGGGCCACCAGGTGGCGGTAGCCCCCCGCGTGGCTCGGGTCCGCCACCACCGGGAGGTGGGTCTCCCGCTTGAGCACCGGGATGGCGGCCACGTCGAAAGTGTTCCGGGTGGCGGTTTCGAAGGTGCGGATGCCCCGCTCGCACAGGATCACGTGCATGTTGCCCTGGCTCATGACGTACTCGGCGGCCAGGAGCAGGTCCTTCACCGTGGCGCTCATCCCCCGCTTGAGGAGCACGGGCCGGTGGGTGCGGCCCACCTCGGTGAGGAGGGCGAAGTTCTGCATGTTGCGGGCGCCCACCTGGAGCACGTCGGCGTAGCCCGCCACCATCTCCACCTGGCGGGTGTCCATCACCTCGGTCACCACCGGGAGCCCGGTGCGCCCCCGAACCTCGGCCAGGAGCTCCAGGCCTTCCTGCCCCATGCCCCGAAAGGAGTAGGGCGAGGTGCGGGGCTTGAAGGCGCCGCCCCGAAGCGCCCGGGCGCCGGCGCCCCGCACGTGCAGCGCCGTCTCCTCGAGCATGGCCCGCCCCTCCACCGAGCAGGGGCCCGCGATGACCGCCAGCTCCTCTCCGCCCAGCTCCACCTCGCCCAGGGGCACCCGGGTGGCTGAGGCGGTGAACTCCCGGGCGGCGAGCTTGAACGGCTTCATCACCTCGTGCACGGCTTCCACCCCGGGCAGGGCCAGCAGGGGCGCGTGCTGGAGGCGCTCCTCGTCGCCGATGCAGCCGATGACGGTGCGGCTCTCCCCCCGGGAGACGTGGGTGCGTAGTCCCAGGGTCTCCACGCGCTCACGGATGTGGTCCAGCTCCTGGTCGGTCACGCCCCTGCGTGTCACGATGATCATGCCTCCTCCTGTGGATGGAGCGGCCGGGGGCGCGGGTCCGGGCAGAGGCCACGAAAAAGGGCCCCCGGGTTCGAACCCGGGGGCCCCTTCGGCCGCGCGCGTCGTCGTTCGGTGCTAGTCGCGCACGAGCCTCCGGCCCCCGGTCGGGGTGCCGTACCAGTACGCGCGAGCGTAGTAGCGGTGAGGGCTCGTGACGGTATGCATCGTGCTGCAACGTTCCGCCGCCCCCGCCCCCATGTCAAGGCCGGGGCCCACGGCCGCTCCGCACGGTCTGGCCCCCGGGAAGAGGGCTTGGTACGTTCGTGCTGCCGGAGTTCACCAGCGCGTCCAGCGATCCAGATAGAGCCACCGGAGGACAGCATGGAACCCACCACCGCCGAAGCGCCGGCGCCGTCCCGCACGGCCCGTCCCACCCTCGACGACATGGGCCTCTCCCTGGGGAAGAAGGTCCGCCTGAGGCGGATCTTCTACGAGCGGGGGCTGGGGAACGGGACGCTCCTCATCCTGCCCATCGACCAGGGCCTGGAGCACGGGCCCGTTGATTTCTTCGCCAACCCGGCGTCGGCGGACCCCGACTTCCAGTGGCGGCTCGCCAAAGAGGGGAACTACAACGCGGTGGCCTGCCACTACGGGCTGGCTCGCAAGTACATGGACCGCTACGCGGGGGAGGTCCCCCTCCTCCTGAAGATCAACGGGAAGACCAACATCCCCTCGGACGACGACGCCTTCTCCACCCTCACGGCCAGCGTCGAGGACGCTGTGGCCCTGGGGGCCGACGCCGTGGGCTACACGCTGTACGTGGGCTCACCCCGGCAGGACGAGGACATCCAGCAGATGCAGCAGGTGCGCGAGGACTGCGACCGCTGGAACATGCCCCTGGTGGTGTGGTCCTATCCCCGGGGCGCGGCCATCGAGGAGAAGGGTGGCCGGGACAGCCTCTACGCCGTGGACTACGCCGCCCGGGTCGCCCTCGAGCTGGGCGCCGACATCGTGAAGCTGAACATCCCCAAGCCCGGCGCCTCCGACAGCGAACAGCCCAGGAAGTACGCCGAGCTCGAGTGGACCTACGCCCAGGGGGCGGAGCGCGTGATCCGCTCGGCGGGCCGCGTCCCGGTGCTGGTGAGCGGCGGCAGCAAGGTGTCCGACGAGGACCTCCTGGAGAAGGCCCGCCTGTCCATGGAGGCCGGCGCCACGGGGCTCATCTTCGGGCGCAACATGTGGCAGCGGCCCTTCGACCAGGCCATGGCGATCACCGAGCGGGTGCAGAAGGAGGTCCTGGCCAGGTTCGGCGCGTGAGCGCTTCGCCCGCCACGGGCACGGAAGCCCTCAAGCGGGCCGCTGCCGCCGAGGCGCTGGAGCGGGTCGAGAGCGGCATGCGCCTGGGCCTGGGCACGGGGAGCACGGTGGCCCACTTCCTGGACCTCCTGGCCGAGCGCCTGGGCGACGGCGCGCTCCAGGACGTGGTGGGCGTGCCCACCTCCGTCCAGACCACCGACCGGGCCCACCGCCTGGGCATCCCCCTGGGGGCGCTCCACGAGCTGGCACCCCTGGACCTCACGGTGGACGGCGCTGACGAGGTGGATCCGTCCGTGGACCTCATCAAGGGGCTGGGCGGGGCCCTCCTCCGGGAGAAGCTGGTCGCCATGGCCTCCCGGCGCATGGTGGTCATCGTGGACAAGGCCAAGCGGGTGGACCGGCTGGGCACGCGGGCCCCGCTGCCCGTGGAGGTGGTGTCCTTCGAGTGGCAGCTCCACCTGCCGTTCCTGGAGTCCCTGGGCGGCCGCCCCGTCCTCCGGGAGCGGGACGGCGCCCCCTTCACTACCGACAACGGCAACTACGTGATCGACTGCTGGTTCGACGGCGGGATCCCCGACCCTCCGGAGCTGGAGGCGCACCTGTGCGCCCGCACGGGCGTGGTGGAGTCGGGGCTGTTCCTCGGGGTGGCCGACGAGGCGGTGGTCGCAGGAGAGGGGGGCGTGCGCGTCCTCGCCCGGGAGGCGCGCCCGTGAGCGTGAAGATCGCCCCGTCCATCCTGTCGGCCGACTTCGCCCGCCTGGGGGAGGAGGTGGCCGCGGCCCAGGAGGCGGGCGCCGACTGGATCCACGTGGACGTCATGGACGGCCACTTCGTGCCCAACCTCACCCTGGGACCACCCGTGGTGGCCGCGCTGCGCAGGGTCACCGACCTGCCCCTGGACGTGCACCTGATGATCGAGCAGCCCGACCGGCTGCTGGACGCGTTCGCGGACGCCGGCGCCGACGTCATCACCGTGCACCAGGAGGCGTGTCCCCACCTCCACCGCACCGTGTCCCGCATCCGGGAGCTGGGCTGCCGGCCCGGCGTGTCCCTGAACCCGGCGACGCCAGTGTCCCTGCTGCACGACATCGTCCCCGAGCTGGACCTGGTCCTCATCATGTCGGTGAACCCGGGCTTCGGCGGGCAGACCTACATCCCCTGGAGCACGGAGCGCATCCGGGAGGCCCGCCTCCTGGTGGACCGCCGGGGGCGCCCGGGCGCGGAGGTGGAGGTGGACGGAGGCATCGACGCCGGCACGGCGGGCGACGCCGTGGACGGCGGCGCGTCGGTGCTGGTGGCGGGCTCGGCGGTCTACCGGCATCCCGAAGGCGTGGCCCGCGCCATCGCCACCCTCCGGGACGCGGCCCGCTCCCCCCGACTCCTCTCCAGTTCTTGAGGGAGCGACGCACGCTGCTCGTGGTGTTGTCCCACCCCGACGACGAGCTGGGGGCGGCCGGCGCCATGGCGGCCCAGCGGGCCCGGGGTGACCGGGTCGTGCTCCTCTGGCTCACCCGGGGGGAGATGACCCAGGCCTTCGGGGCCCTGCCCGCGGACCAGGTGGCCGCCCGCCGGGAAGAGCAGGGCGCCGAGGCGGCCCGCATCCTGGACGTGGAGCACCGCTTCCTGGACTTCGAGGACACCAGGGTCAGCGCTGGCCCCGACGCCGCCCGTGCGGTGGCCCGGGTGCTGGCCGACGTGCGCCCCGACGGCCTCCTCACCTGGGGCGACGGCTGGGTGCGGGGCGTGCGCCACCCCGACCACCAGGCCACCGGCACCATAGCCCGGGACGCGGTGACGCTGGCCCGCATCGCCAAGGTGGTGGAGCCCCTGGAGCCCCACCGGGCCTGGTGTCCCGTGTTCACCTTGCGGGACGTCCACTCCCGCCTTCCGGAGGTGGCCGTGGACGTGACGGCCCACCTGGACACCGTGCGCCGCCTCGCCTCCTTCTACCACCAGGGCATCGGCTTCGGGGACGAGGACTGGCTGCGCCGCCGGCTCCGGGATGCGGGCGCGCCCTGGGGCGTCGAGGCGGCCGAGACGTTCGACGCCTGGGAGAGCCACCCCGGGCTGGTCCCGGCGCTCCTCCCCGCCGATCCCGGCGGGCTCAACCTCCACCCCGACCGGGACGAAGGGCGGGATTGAGCGGCGGAGCTCCGCGCTCGCGCCAGATTGCCCCGTCCGCGCCCGGTCGCTACACTTTTCCCCGGTGAACGACGACCCACCAGTGCTCGACACCGCCGCCCTCGATCGCTTGCGCGACTGGGGTGGACCGACGCTCCTCTCCCAGATGGTCCACCTGTTCCTGGACAACAGCCCCACCCGTCTCGAGCAGATCCGGACGGGGGTCCAGGAAGGTGAGGCCCGGAACGCGGAGAGGGGCGCCCATTCCCTGAAGTCGAGCGCCGCCAACGTAGGCGCGATGGAGCTCAGCCGGATCGCAGCCCGCATCGAGGAGATCGCGTCCCGGGGCGACCTGGACGCCGTGGAGGCCGAGCGGCCCTCGCTGGAGGCGGCGTTCGAACGGGTCCGTGAGCGGCTCGAGAGCACCCTCGCACCACTGGAAGAGAGGAGCTGATGGCCAAGATCGCCGTCGTGGAGGACAACCCCGACAACCGCCTCCTCGTCCAGGCCCTCCTGGAGGACCGGTACGAGATCTCCGAATACGAGACCGGCGTCGAGGCGGTGGAAGGGCTCCAGGCGGATGCGCCCGACCTGATCCTGCTGGACATCTCCCTGCCCGAGATGGATGGCCCCGAGGTGCTGGCGTGGATCCGTAGCCAGGACGACCTCAAGGACGTCCCGGTCATCGCCCTCACGGCCCACGCCATGGCGGGGGACCGGGAGAAGTTCATCAAGCAGGGCTTCAACGACTACGTCACCAAGCCCATCGTGGACGAGGACGTCCTCTTCCAGGCCATCGAGCGATGGCTCAACCGGTCGAGCTGACCGAAGCACCCTCCTCGTCGCCGGAACCTCCTGACCGGGACGAGGACACGGGAGGCCTCGCCGAGAAGCTCCTCGGCGAGGACCGGGCCCCGGAGCGGGCCACCGTCTACTGGATCATCGTCCTCCTCCTGGGGGGCGGCGCCTTCTTCCTGCGGGACTCCCCGTGGGCCACCGGACCTCTGGCCCACACCCTCATGGAGGTGGTGGGGACGCTGCTGGCCTTCTTCGTGGGGGCCCTGGCGCTGGTCCGCTACTACAGCCGCAAGCAGAGCACCTTCCTCTTCATCGGCACGGGGTTCCTGGGCGCGGGGATCCTGGACCTGTACCACGCCGCCGTCACCTCGCCCCTCTTCCAGGGGCGGCCGGGGGCCACCCCCACCGACATCTCGGCGTGGAGCTGGACCGCCTCCAGGCTCTACCTCTCCCTCTACCTCTTCGTCAGCCTCCTGGCGTGGTGGCGGGAGAGCCGCGACGACCAGGTGCACGAGACCACGCCCGTGGCGGAGGGGGCGGTCTACCTGACGGCCGCCGCCCTGACGGCGGTGATCTTCGTGTTCTTCGCGGCGCTGCCGCTTTCGCAGGCGTATCGCCCGTTCCTCTTCTTCCACCGACCCGGCGAGCTTCTGCCGGCGCTGTTCTTCCTGCTGACGTTCGTCGGCTACCTGTGGAAGGGCACGTGGCGCAGGAACGCATTCGAGCACTTCCTGCTGGTGGCGCTCCTCATCAGCGTGGGCGTGAACGGGCTGTACATGCCCCTGTCGGAGCAGATCGGCGACGCCATGTACGGAGCGGCGCACCTCCTCAAGATCGCATCCTACCTGGCGGTCCTGGCGGGGCTCCTCATCAGCGTGTACCAGACCTTCCGGCGGGAGGGGCACGCGCTGGGGGCGGTGCGCGACGTCAACGCTCAGCTCGCCCGCGAGATCACCACGCGCAGGGAGACGGAGAGCCGGCTGCAAAACTTCCTCGACACGGCTCACGACCTCATCCAGAGCACCGACAGGGACGGCCGCTTCGTGTATGTGAACCGGGCGTGGAAGGACGTCCTGGGCTACAGCGACGCCGACCTCGAGCGGCTCACCCTGTACGACATCGTCCACGAGCCCTTCCGGACCGAGGTGAGGACGAGCCTGGAGGAGGTCTTCTCCGGGGGATCGCTGGAGCGCGTGCTCGTGGAGTACGTGGCCAAGGACGGCCGCATCATCGATCTCTCGGGAAGCGCCACCGGCTCCGGGAAGGACGGGCAGGTGATGACGACGCAGGGGATCCTCCGCGACGTCACCGAGCAGCGTCGGGCGGAGCGGGAGCTGGCGGCCTCCCGGGCCAACCTGGCGGCCCTGGTGGAGAACACCGGCGACGCGATCTGGTCCATCGACCGGATGGAGCGCCTCATCACGTTCAACTCGGCCTTCTCCCTGGCCGTAGAGGCCAGCTCGGGGAGGGAGCCCGAGCGGGGGCAGCGGCCCCACGAGGTCTTCGACGACGCCTCGGTGCCCTTCTACCGCCACCTGTACGAGCGGGTGCTCCTCGGAGAGCGCTTCAGCGAGCTCCAGGAGACCGAGGTGGGCGGCCACGTCCGCCACTTCGAGATCTACTGCAACCCCATCCAGGAGGATCGCGGGGTCACCGGCGCCGTCATGTTCGGCAAGGACGTGACGGCCAGGGTGCGGGCCGAGGAGGCGCTCCGCATCGCCAAGGAGGAGGCCGAGGGGGCCAACCAGGCCAAGAGCCAGTTCCTGGCCAACATGAGCCACGAGCTGCGCACGCCCCTCAACTCGGTCATCGGATTCGCGAACATCCTCATCAAGAACAAGAAGGGGCACCTGGACGGGCAGGAGACCGGGTTCCTGAAACGGATCCTGGCCAACGGCCGCCACCTCCTCTCCCTCATCAACGACATCCTCGACCTGTCCAAGATCGAAGCGGGCAGAATGGAGCTGGAGATCGAGGACCTGGAGCTGGAGCCGCTGATCAAGGAGACCCTCGCCCAGCTCGAGGGGCAGCTCAAGGACAGGCCGGTTGCCCTGGTGGCGGACGTCCCGTCCGAGGCGGCCTCCATGGAGACCGACCGCAACAAGCTCAAGCAGGTCATCATCAACCTGGTGGGCAACGCCCTCAAGTTCACCCATGAAGGGTCAGTGACCGTTCGGGTCGAGCTGGGCCCCGACGGGCGCACCCCCGCGCGGATCGTGGTGCAGGACACCGGCATCGGCATCCCCAGGGACCGCCTGGCGCGCATCTTCGAGGCGTTCCAGCAGGCCGAGAGCGGCACCGCGCGCAAGTACGGCGGCACCGGCCTCGGCCTCACCATCTCCCGCTCCATCTGTCAGATGCTGGGCTACGACCTCGACGTCGAGTCGGAGGTGGACAAGGGGTCCAGCTTCATCATCCGTCTGGCCCACCGTCCCCGGGAGCTCCGGGAGGTGGAGCAGCCGCCCGAGGCCCGGGAGGCAGCGGAGGGGGGCGTCGCCGCCGAGGAGGGGGCGGAGGAGGAGAGCCACGACTCCCGGGGATCCATGCGTGACTTCAAGGTGCTGGTCGTCGACGACGAGCACGACTCCCGTGTGCTCCTCACCCACTACCTGGAGGACTTCGGCTGCCAGGTCCTCACCACCGACGATGCACGCCACGGCATCGCGATGGCGCGCCACGAGCGTCCCGACCTCATCACCCTGGACCTCCAGATGCCCGGCATGGACGGCTGGGAGGCGTTGCGGTCCCTCAAGGAGGATCCGGAGCTGAGGAAGATCCCCGTGGTGGTGGTGAGTATCGTGGCCAAGGAGGGTCGGAGCCGCCTGCTCGGGGCCGTGGACCTCCTCACCAAGCCCGTGGAGCGGGAGGACCTGCTCCGGGTGCTCTGGCGCAACCTGGTGCGGCAGCGGGTCGGCAGGGTGCTGGTGGTGGAGGACGATGCCGACGCCCGGGCCGTTCTGGTGCGCCACCTGGAGGACCTGGGGCTGGAGGTCCGGGCCGCGGCCAACGGCAAGGAGGCGCTGCGCGCGGTGGAGCGGGAAGCGCCCGACGCCATCATCCTCGACCTTCTCCTGCCCGAGATGGACGGCATGAGCTTCTTGAGGAAGCTCCGGGAGAACCCCTACTACTCGGGCTTGCCCGTCATCGTGGTGACGGCCAAGGACCTGTCCCCGGAGGAGGAGGAGGAGCTAGTGGAGAAGGCATCGGGGATCATCACGAAGGGGGACGGTATGGAGGAGCGGCTGCGGGAGGTCCTGGGCACCCTCTTCGCCATCAGCGACCCCAAGGGATGAGGCGGCGCGGGCGGCACGCCCCCTGCTGCCGGGGGTAGGCAGGCGCTCACCCGTCCGCCGAAGAGGAGCCCCCTGGATGCCCGAGTTCCGCCACCGGAGCACCCTCCCGTTCCCCCCCTCGCGCGTCATGGCGTGGCACGAGCGCCCCGGCGCCTTCGAGCGGTTGGTGCCGCCCTGGGCAGGGGTCCGCCTGCTGGAGCGGCGCGGCACGATCCGGGACGGCGACGGCGTGACGCTGGAGCTGGACAAGGGCCCCCTCCACCTCCGCTGGATCCTGCGCCACAAGGACTTCCAGGAAGGCCACCAGTTCGTCGACGAGCAGGTGGAGGGGCCGTTCCGGAGCTGGGAGCACACCCACCGCTTCCTGCCCTCGGACGACGGCGGCTGCGTGATGGAGGACGTGGTGCGGTGGGAGCCGCCCATGGGAAGCGCGGCCAGCGCCCTGACCGGACCTGTGGTGGAGCGGGAGCTGCACCGGGTCTTCCCCTTCCGCCACCGGCGGCTCCTCCACGACCTCACCCTCCACGACCGCTTCCGGGACCAGCCCCGGCGTACGGTGGCCATCACCGGCGCCTCCGGGCTGGTGGGCACCGCCCTGACCCACTTCCTCACCTCGGGGGGACACCGGGTCCTCCGGGTGGTGAGGAGCCGGGACGCCGCCGCGGCGGCCGACGCTGTCTACTGGAGCGTGCAGGACCAGGAGATCGACGCGGACGGGCTGGCGGCGGCCGACGGGGTGATCCACCTGGCAGGCGAGCCCCTGGTCCAGCTCCCTCGCTGGACCGAAGCCAAGAAGCGGCGGATCCTGGAGAGCCGGGTGCGGGGCACCGAGCTCCTCTCCCGCACGCTGGCCGGATTCCACGGCAGGGGCCCCCGCACGCTGGTGTCGGCTTCGGGCGTGAACTACTACGGCGACCGTGGCGACACGATCGTCACCGAAGACACGCCACCCGGACGGAGCTTCCTGGCCGAGGTGTGCCAGGCATGGGAGGCCGCTACCCGCCGGGCCGAGGGCGCCGGTCTCCGGGTGACCCACGTGAGGAGCGGTCCCGTCATGAGCCCCGCCGGGGGCATGCTCGCCCAGATCCTGCCGCCCTTCCGCATGGGGGTGGGCGGCCGCATCGGCAGCGGGCGTCAGTACGTGGCGTGGATCGACCACGACGACGCGGTAGGGATCCTCCACCATGCCCTCATGGACCCGGACGTCTCGGGCGCCCTCAACGCCACCAGTCCCCACCCGGTGACCAACGCCACTTTCGTGGACGTGCTGGCCCGGGTGGTGCACCGGCCCAGCCTGGTCCCCGTGCCCGCCTTCGCCCTGAAGCTCGCCCTGGGCGAGATGGGCGAGGAGACCATCCTCCACGGACAGCGGGCCAAGCCCGCCCGCACGCTGGGCTCCGGCTACCGGTTCCTGGTGGAGGGGCTGGAGGAGTGCCTGCGCTACGAGCTGGGACGGGAGGAGGCCTGAAGGCCCAGATCCTCCGCCACGCACGCGAAGGTCGCCTCGGCCGACAGGAGGACCCCCGGCACCCCCGCTCCCGGGTGGGTGCCCGCGCCCACCAGGTAGAGCCCGTCCACGTCTTCGCTCCGGTTGTGGGGGCGTAGCCAGCCGGTCTGGGTGAGGCGCGGCTCCAGGCCGAAGGCGTTGCCCTGGAACGCGTTGAGCTCGGACTCGAAGTCGTCGGGCGTGAAGATCCTCAGGACGTCCAGGTGGTCCCGGAGCCCGGGCAGGCCCCACGCTTCCAGGTAGGCCATCACCCTCTCCGCCAGGCGGCCTCCCTCCTGTCGCCAGTCGATGCCCGAGGCGTTGTTCGCCACCGGCACCAGGGCGTACAGGCTCTCGCACCCCGGCGGCGCCATGGAGGGATCGGTGCGGGTGGGGGCGTGGAGGTAGAGGCTGAAGTCCGGGGGGAGGATCTTCCTCCGGAAGATGTCGTCCAGGAGCTCCCGGTAGCGGGGGGAGAGGACGAGGGTGTGGTGGGCGAGGTCCGGATAGGTGCGGCGCACGCCCATGTAGAGCACCACGCAGCTCATGGTCCACGCCTGGCGCTCGAGGCGCCGGTCGGTCCAGCGCCGGCGCGCCTCGGCGGGCACCAGGTCCCGGTACGTGTGGGCCACGTCGGCGTTGCTCGCCACCACCTCGGCCGAAAGACGCGTCCCGTCCTCCAGCCGTACCCCCCGGGCTCGCCCGCCCTCCACCAGCACTTCCTCCACCGGGGTCCCCGTGCGCACCACCCCGCCCAGGGCGCGGAAGCGCGCCTCCAGCGCCTCGACCAGGGCGTACATGCCGCCCCGGGCGAACCACACGCCGCCCCGCCGCTCGAGCCACGGGATCATCAGGTAGACGGCGGGCGTGTGGAACGGATTGCCCCCCACGAAGAGGGGGTGGAACGAGAACAGGAAGCGGTGCCGGGGATCCCGGAACCAGCGGGCCACGAAGGCGGCGGCGCTCCGGTGGGCGCCGAGCCCCACCATGCGGGGGATGAAGCCGGCCATGGTGGACAGCCGGTCGAAGGGGCGCCGGCCGAGCCCCTCGTCGATCACCGCCTCGTGGATGGGGCGGATGGCATCCATGAAGCCGTCGTAGCGGTCGGCGTCCCAGGGGTCGAGGCGCCGCATCTGCACCTTCATCCGCTCCGGGTCGCCCGAGTAGTCGAAGACCGTGCCGTCGTCGAAGTGGATGCGGTAGTAGGGATCGAGGGGGACCAGGTCCACCGCCTCGTGCAGGGAGGATCCGGCGGCCCGGAAGAGGTCGTCCAGGATGTCCGGCGCCGTCACCAGGCTGGGCCCCATGTCGAACACGTAGCCGCCCTCCTCCAGCCGGTAGGCACGGCCGCCCAGCCGGGGCCGGCGCTCCACCAGGGTGACGGCGAGCCCCGCCGCCTGGAGGCGCACGGCGAGGGCCAGGCCGCCGAACCCTCCGCCCACCACCACCGCGCGGCGTTCGTCACCCGACGGCGGCGTTCCGTGGATGAAGCGCACGGGCGAGGCTCCCGCCGTCAATTGGGACATAGCCAGGACCTTTGGCCCGTGTAGGGCGACAGAGGAGAGGCGCGCTTGGCGGCACCCGCCTCCCGGCGGGGCAGGCGCCCATGGAGGGACGGCCACGCGGCCACGGCTTCTTCCCCGTGGCGCTCCAGGAAGAGAGCCAGGGCGTCCAGCTCCTCCTCCACCCTGGCCTCCACCACCCGTGGGTCGCCGGTCCACTCGGCACCGTCCAGGGGCTCGCCCACGGAGAGGAAGGCGGCGGCCCGGGGCTCGGTCCCGAAAGCGAGTCGGACCGCGACGGGAAGGATCGTGGCCGGCGCCAGGGCCCTGGCCACCAGGCGCATCCCGGGGCGGAAGCCCAGGGGCCGGAGCGTGGGGGACCCGATGCGCCCCTGTGGGAAGAGGGCGACCACCAGGTCCGGCCGATTCTCGCGGCCTCGTTCGAGGGTGCGGACGAGGCGCCGCAGGGACGCGACGCTGCCCGGGACGAGGCCGGTGCCGCCCAGGAGGCGCAGCAGCGGCCGGCGCCGGAGCTCCGACTCCAGCATGACCGTGCGCAGGGGCGCGCCGGGCCTCAGGCGGCGCTGGAGCGAGCGTATCAGGAAGCCGTCCCACCAGCTCCCGTGGTTGGGGCAGAGGAGGAGCGGACGGTCGGGAGGCAGGCCACGGGGCAGGCCGGCAGCCAGCACGGGCCCCACCCGCCCCGCCATCCAGGGGCGCCAGGCCAGCTCGAAGGCCGCCCAGACGGGGGGGAGGAAGGCGTCACGCACCGGTGAGGCTCCGGCCGGAGAGAGGCAGGTTCCGGGAGGTCCCGGCGCGCCGCCGGAGCTCCCACGCCGCCCCCAGGGCGAGGACGCCCTTCCGGGCAGTGGAGGTGTGGGCCCGCACGCGCCACACGTCGTAGCCGGCCCGGCGCACCTCCCGGTGGATTCCCTGGTAGACCCGGGCGGCGGTGGCCACGGCCCACCGGCACGAGGGGGGCAGGGCGGCGAGGGCCCGCAGAGCCCGCTCGTAGTGGGCGTCGGCCACGGTCATCAGCTCCTCCAGCACCCGGCGCACGCCTTCCGGCACCGGGCTTTCCTCGCCCCGGGCGAGCCGCGCCAGGTCGGCGGCGGCCACGCCGTGGCGCGCCAGGAGGTCGCCGGGGAGGTAGCGCCGTCCGGCCCTGGCGTCCTCGCCCACGTCCCGCACGACGTTGGTGATCTGCATGGCCCTCCCCAGGGCATACGCCCGGGAGAGGACGTCCGGGTCGTCGACGCCCAGCAGGCGGGTCATCCAGGCGCCCACGCCTCCGGCCACCCGGTCGGCGTACGCCTCCAGGTCGTCCAGCGTCGCCCAGGGGGCCGGTTCCACGTCCATGCCCACCCCCGAGATGAGCTCGTCGGCGTAGCGGAACGGGATGCCGGCCCGGCCGGCGTCGCCCAGGACCGCGTCCAGGAGCGGAACGCCCGTGGCTTCCCCTCCGTGGGCCGTGCGAGCCAGCTCGCGCCACGCCTCCAGGCGTGCCCGCACCCGGCGCGGGGGAAGGTCTCCAGCCTCGTCCACCAGGTCGTCGGTGAAGCGGCAGAAGGCGTAGAGGCCGGTGACCGGCCCGCGGACGGGGGCGGGAAAGAGCCGCGACGCGAAGCGGAAGGAGCGGGCGTGCCGGGCGAACAGGGGCCCCCAGGCCTCCGGTCCCCCGACGGCTGACGCCAGGGTGCGCACGTCCCCGGAGACCGACGGCTCGGTGCGGCGGGGCCCCCCGAGGCGCGCCGTCTCCGACGCCACCACGTCGGCCACCCGGTCCCGCCACGTCTCCAGCAGGGCCGGCACCACGGCGTCGTCGGGGCGCGCGGCCCGGTGGCGGGCCACCAGGTCGTCGACCTCGGCGGCCAGGGCGCCCGCCGCCCGGAGCATGGGGGCGTCCGGGCCACCCTCCAGGAAGAGGCGGCGCAGGAGCGCGTCCTCCGGGAGGCCGAAGCCCTCCACCTCCACGCCCTCCAGCACCCAGGTCCACTTCCCCTGTCTCCAGTCCTGGAGGGGCGGCTTGCCCAGCGTCGCGCCGGCGCAGTAGTCCAGGATGTCGTCCACCTTCTGGTAGAGGACGCCCACGCGGCAGCCCAGCTCCCAGGGGCCGCCCGCGTCCTCGTCCTCGGCCAGGGCGCCCAGCGCGGCGGCGCACCCGAAGAGAGCTCCCGACTTGAAGCCGACCGTCTCCCGGTAGGATTCTGGCGTCCCCACCCGTCCGGCGCTCCGGGCCTGGGCGATCTCCCCGGCCACCGTGCGCTCGGCGGCCAGCGCCAGGAGCTCCAGGCAGCCCGGAAGCCCGGAGCGGGCGGCCACCCTGTACGCGGCGGTCAGGAGGTGGTCGCCCAGGACCAGCGCCGGCCCCACGCCCGCGGCGACGTGGGCGGCGGGCTCCCCCCTCCGGGTGGCGGATCCGTCCACGATGTCGTCGTGGACCAGGGACGCCTCGTGCACCATCTGGAGGGCGAGGGAGGCCAGGGCGATGCGCCCGTCCCACGGGTCGCGCCGCGCCCCCTCGGTCCAGCCCCACGCCACCAGGGGGCGGAGCACCTTCCCCCTGAGCTCCACCCGGGGAAGGCCTTCGGCCGCCAGGGGCCGGGCCGCTTCCTCCAGGGCCGTCCGCACGCGGCGCTCGGCGTCCTCGAGGACGCCCGCCCCGGGCCTCACGACGCCGCCTCCGCCCCGGGGGCGGGAGCGCCGGACGAGGACGCCCAGGCCGGCGCCGTCCGGGTGAGGGCAGTGTAGACGCCGCCCAGGGCCGCCACCGCCAGGAGGGTGGCCGCCACCGCGCCGCCCAGCCCCGCCGCCGCCACCATGCCCAGCGGCATGAGGAGCATCGCCAGGTAGAAGGCCGCCAGCCAGGATAGGGGAAGGGCACCGATCCAGCGTCCCGCCGTGGCTTCGAGCCCCGCCATCAGGACGCATCCGGTGGCCCACCACCCCAGGAGGTTGGTCAGGGGCATGCCGTAGTAGGGGCCGCGGGTGCCCCACACCCAGTACGCCGTCAGGTGACTCATGGCGGGGTCCAGGGCCAGGTCCCAGGCGGCGAGCGCCGCAGCCGCCAGGGCCACCCGCGCCACCCGGCGGGCGCCTCCTCCGGGGAGGGCGCTCCGGGCCAGGGCCCAGGCCGGAACGGCCATGAGGAACCAACTCACCGGGATGAGTACGGGGACCCGCCCCAGCAGGCGGGGCCCCAGGAGGCCGGTGTACCCGTAGGCGCCGAAGGGGAAACCCACGCCGGTGCCCACGTGCTCGGCCAGGAACGCCGTCCCGTAGAGGAGGAGGGCGGCGGGGAGCCACCGCCCCCGTGCGCGTCCCACCAGCACCACCCCCAGGACCGCGGCCGCCACCAGGATGTGGAGGCGGGCGAAGAGGGGGAACGCACGGCGGTAGACGGCGGCCGCGGCGGGGCCCTGGGGCAGGAGGGCCGGGTGGAGGGCGAAGACGGCGTAGCCCCCCACGGCCGTCGCCGTGAAGACGGCCAGCGCGCCCAGGGCGATCCACTCCCCCCGGGTGGCCCGGGGCATCATTCCGCCACCCTCCTGGGCGAGCCGAAGCCCCCGTGCAGGGCGGCGTCGAACGCGGCGCAGGAGTCGAACACCCCCACCGACGGCAGCGGCGCCCCGGCCGCCTCGAGGCCGGGGATCGGGGTCACCCCTCCCCCCAGGGCGAGGGCATAGGGCCTGCGGGGGTCGTACAGCCCCGCCAGCACCCGGACGCAGCGCAGCATGTCGGCGCCCGAATGGGGTGGCGAGAAGGAGACGCACACGAGGCCGACCCCGAACGCCGCCTGCATGGCGGCGAAGTCCTCCACCGGGACCGCGGCCCCGAGGTAGTGGACGCGCCACCCCAGGCGCTCCAGCATCAGCCGTACGCACAGGGCGCCCATGTGGTGCTGTTCCCCCTCCATGCTGCCGACGAGGGCGGCGGGGGTGTCGGCGTCGAACCCGTCCACCACCCGGAGCGCCAGGAGAGACTCCACCAGGGCCTGGCTCGCCAGGTGCTCTTCGCCGATGCGCAGGCTCCCGGCGCGCCACGCCTCGCCCACCCGGCTCATGAACCCGCGGATCCCTTCGTCGCAGAAGCGCTCGAAGGCCAGGTCGGGATGCCGACCCAGCGTCTCGAAGAGGCGGGCCACCAGGTCCAGCCGCCCCTCCCGGAGCCACGCCATGGCGAGCTCGCTCACCCCGGCGAAGCCGCTCCCCCGGGCCGCCTCGTGGGTCACCCGCCACACCCGCGTCTCGTGGGGGTGGAAGGGCGTGACCAGGGTCGGGATCTCCCGCGCCCGGGCGAAGGCGAGGGCATCTTCCAGCAGGATGCGCCGGTGCCCGCCCCCCGTCCGCTCCGTGACGAGGTCGCCGGCGTCGGACCACCGCTTCACGGTGGAAGGGTGGACGCCCAGGAGGTCGGCCGCCTGGGAGGTGCTGAGGGAGACGCCGTCGTCAAAGCGCTCCAAGGTGACGCTCCGGTCGGATGAAGGGTTCGTGCCCTGGGAAGAATCTGGCACAAACCGCTCAATATTGCAATACCATACGATTACAGGTGGGGGAAGCGCGCGGTATGGGTAGCCAAGGCGACCGTAATGGCTTGGCTGAGCGTCTTCCAGGACCGGGGCTTGGCGGCGCCGGGGCCCTCCGGTAGCTTGGCCGCGTCGGCGGGCCGCGGGGGCGCCGCCGCGGAACGGACGGCGAGGGCCCATGAGCGACAGGACAGGATCCCTGGAGGCGTTGACGCAGGAGGCCCTCGCGGACGACCCCGTGGAGCAGTTCGACCGCTGGTTCCGGCACGCCCGGGAAGCCAGCGGACGGCGCCTGCCCGAGGCGTGCTGCCTGTCCACCGTAGACGACGACGGCTATCCCGAGGGGCGGGTGGTCCTCCTCAAGGCCCACGACGCCAGGGGCTTCGTGTTCTACACGAACCTCCACTCCCGGAAGGGACGCTCCCTGGCCGCCCGGCCCCGGGCCGCTCTCACCTTCTGGTGGGAGTCGCTGGGGCGGCAGGTGCGTGTGCAGGGCGACGTGGAGCCGGTGTCGGCTGAGGAGGCCGACACCTACTTCGCCAGCCGCGAGCCCGGCAGCCGCGTGGGGGCGTGGGCGTCCCTCCAGAGCGAGGTGCTGGAGAGCCGCGCGGCGCTGGAGGCCCGGGTGCGGGAGGTGGAGGCCCGCCACGCCGGGGGCGAGGTACCCCGGCCTCCCCACTGGAGCGGCCTCAGGGTTGTGCCCAGGAGGGTGGAGTTCTGGCAGGAGGGGGAGCACCGCCTCCACGACCGCTTCCTGTACCGGCGGGAAGACGGCCGCTGGGTGGTGGAGCGCCTCTACCCCTGAGGCTCGCCGCCCCCGCCGATGCGCGGGTTGCGGGGCGTCCCCGGCAGGCCGCCGGGCGCCACGACGGCGCCGTCCTCGTCCAGGGGAGGGTAGGGAAGCCCCCGCTCCCGGTGGTCCCGGGCCAGCCGCGGGTACGCCCACTCGAAGAGGAGGCGCCGGTAGCGGGCCTCCCCGAGCCTGGGGGCGTCGTACATCCCCGCCGCCTCCCGCTGCCGCCTCGCCTCGTAGAGGAGGAGGGCGGCGGCCACCGAGACGTTGAGGGAGCGGACCATCCCCTCCATGGGGATCACCACCGTCACGTCGGCCAGGGCCCGGGCCCCTTCGCTCACGCCGAACAGCTCGGCGCCCATGACCAGCGCGGTGGGCATGGTGAGGTCCACGTCCCGGTAGTCCCGGGCGTCGTCCGCGGGGTGGGCCGCCACAAGCTGGAAGCCCTCCCCCTTGAGGTAGGCGGCCGCCTCCTCAAGGCCGGGGTGGCGGTGCACCCGGATCCACTTCTCGCTTCCCGCCGCCGTGGCCTGGGACAGGTCGAGCCCGTCCCGGGGCGGCACCGCATGGGTCTCCAGCACCCCCACTGCGTCGCACGTCCGCAGGATGGCGGAGAGGTTGTGGGGCTTGTTCACCTGCTCCATGAGCACGGTGAGGTCGGGCTGCCGCCGGTCCAGGACCTGGCGGAGGCGCCGGAAGCGCTCGGGGGTCACGCCTGCGCCGGGCACGACGGGGCGGAAAGGGTCAAAGGAGGGCGTCCTCGGTGGAGCGGGGGGGGAAGCTGTTATATTCCGGAGTCCGCGACGCTGCTTGAACCCTGCACCCCCTCGCCATGATCCGCCCCGCCCGATGCGCCGCCCTCCTGGGCGTCCTCGTCTTCACCGCCTGCGACTTCCACGGCAACGACATCGTCATCGAGCCGGAGTACGACCTCGCGTACTCGTTCGAGAGCGGTCTCCAGGACTGGATGCCGGCGGGGGTGGACCTCACCGACCCGGTGGTGGACTGGGACGTGAGCCGCACCGATTCCGTGGCCTCCGACGGTGGCCACAGCGTGCGTCTCCACCTGGAGAACCTGAACGACCAGGGGAAGGTCTTCATCGAACGCTCGTTCGACGTCGCACCGGACACGGCCTACGACGTCCACGTCACCTTCGACTTCGGCACCGCCGACCAGGGCGACGTGAACTTGTGGACCATCCTGGCGGGGGCCACCGCCGCCGAGCCCGACTCGGCCGGGGCCCTGGTGCCCCGGGACGACACAGGAGGCGGCGACGGGACGGGCGTCACCTGGATCCCCAAGGACTACACCACCCGGGTGACGTCCAGCGAGGACGGGAAGCTGTGGGTCCACATCGGGGTGTGGGGCACGTACGAGGTCGCCCGCACCTACTACGTGGACAACGTGAAGGTGGAGCTCTGGAGGGTGTCCGAGACGCCGTAGCGCCCCCCGCTCCCCCCTCGCCGCGCCCCCGCCTCCCCTGAATGGCGTCCTCCGACCCGTACGCCGCCCTTCGCTACAGGGAGTTCAAGCACTTCCTGGCCCTGCGCTTCGCCCTGGTCTTCGCCTGGGCCATGCAGTTCGTGGTCATCGAGTGGGAGGTGTACAGCCTCACCAAGGACCCCCTGTCCCTGGGGATCCTGGGGCTGGCCGAGGTGGTGCCCGCCGTCTCCCTTGCCCTGGTGGCCGGCCACTACGTGGACCGCCTGGAGAAGCGGGACCTGCTGCTCCGCTGCGTGGCCGGCTTCCTGGTCATCAGCACCGGGCTGTTCCTGCTGACGTGGCCGGCCGTGGGCGGGCGCCTCGCCACGGGCCCCACCGTGGCCGCCATCTACGGGCTGGTCTTCCTGGGGGGTGCGGTGCGCTCCTTCATGGGCCCCACCGTGTTCTCCCTCTTCGGCCAGCTCATCCCCAGGAGCCACTACCCGAACGCCGCCACCTGGAGCAGCGGCGCCTGGCAGATGGGCTCGGTGCTGGGGC
The DNA here is from genome assembly GCA_963720485.1 of uncultured Gemmatimonadales bacterium. GTDB lineage: Bacteria > Gemmatimonadota > Gemmatimonadetes > Longimicrobiales > Gaopeijiaceae > MFD05684-c1. Next base: position 1,730,957 of record OY970395.1, on the reverse strand, counting down.
CCGCCGTGGGCGGCCTCTCCATCGTGTGGATCGGGGTCCACTACTCCCTGCTGCTGGTGGCCCTGTTCGCCCTGGTGGCCATCGCCTTCCTGCTCCGGATCGAGCGCAAGCCCATCCTGAACACAAGGCGGGGCGAGCCCATGCTCCGGAGCCTCCGGGAGGGGCTCGCCTTCGTCTTCCGCACCAAGGTGGTCCTGGGCGCCATCAGCCTGGACATGTTCGCGGTGCTCTTCGGCGGCGCTGTGGCCCTCCTGCCCGTCTACGCCCAGGACATCCTGAAGGTGGGCTCCAGCGGCTTCGGCGCCCTCAGGGCGGCCCCCGCGGTGGGCTCCTTCCTGGTGATGCTCACGGTGGCCCACTTCCCGCTGAACCGGAGGGCGGGGCTCAAGCTGCTGGGGGCGGTGCTCGGCTTCGGCGTGTGCATCATCGTGTTCGGCGTGTCGAAGCTCTTCTGGCTGTCCATCCTGGCCCTCTTCCTGAGCGGCGCCGCCGACGGCGTGAGCGTGGTCATCCGCCAGACCATCCTCCAGATGAAGACGCCCGACGAGATGCGGGGCAGGGTGTCGTCGGTGAACTCCATGTTCGTGGGCAGCTCCAACGAGCTGGGCGCCTTCGAGAGCGGCGTCACGGCGCGGCTCATGGGGACTGTGCCGGCCGTCGTGTTCGGCGGCACCATGACCGTGCTCATCGTGCTGGTTACGGGCGCCATGTCACGGAAGCTCCGGAGGCTGGACCTGGACGAGGATCTGCGGGAGGAGGAGGCGCTGCGGGAGGAGGGGACCCGCGCGCCACGGGAGGGGGCGGCGGACCGCTGAGGAGGCCTCCCTGCGCCTCGCCGTCCGCCCCTCCTTCCGCTACTGTGGGATCTCCGCCGGGGTGGTGAAACTGGCATCCACAGGGGACTTAAAATCCCCCGGGCTTCGGCCCATGCGGGTTCGAATCCCGCCCCCGGCACTGCCGTGAGCTCCTCCGACGGGCCATCCCCATGAACGCACCCGCTCCGACCTTCACCGCCGCGCTCGCCGGGGCCGCCCTCGCCCTCACCCTCGCTCCGGCACAGGCCTCCTCCCAGGCCACCGACCTGGCGGGCGAGACCCTCGGACTCCTGTCCCTCCCCGCCGTGACGGGCCGGGAGGAGGACGCGGCCGCGTATGTGCGCTCCCGCCTCCCGGGGCTCAACGCCGTCACCGACTCCCTGGGCGACGTCCTGGTCACGGTGGGGCGGGGAAGCCCCCGCAGGTTGCTGGCGTGCGCCCTGGACGAGCCGGGCTTCGTGGTCACCCGGATCAGCGACGACGGTTACCTGCGCCTGGCCCCCGTGGGGAACCCGCGCAGCGCCCTGTGGGCCCAGTTCCGTGAGGGACAGAAGGTGACGGTGGTGACCGGAGGGGGCGAGGTGCCGGGCGCGGTGGGCGTGCGCTCCATCCATCTGAACGGCGGCCGCCCGGATGCTCCGCCCTTCGACGTCGACGACGCCTGGGTGGACGTGGGCGCGGAGAGCTCGGCGGATGTGGCCCGCATGGGCATCCGCCTCCTGGACCCGGTGGCGCTGGTGCGAAGGGTGGTGGCGCTCCAGGACGGGTTCCTGGCCGCGCCGGCGGCGGCGTCGAAGGGGGAGTGCGCCGCGCTCCTCGACGCCGCCCGGCGGGTATCCGCCGCCGGCCCGGAGGGCACCACGGTGCTGGCGTGGACGGTCCAGGGGCTGCGGGGGCGGCGGGGCCTCACCCACGTGCTGCACGCCCGGGGGCCGTTCGACCAGGTGGTCCTCACGGGGGCGCTCCGGGGCGGCGCCCCGGGCGCCCGCGTCCTGGCCCTGGAGGCCCGCTTCCCCGACACCCCGGTGGAGACCGTCGCGGAGGCGGACGTGGCGGCCCTGGCCGACACCCTGGTCGCCGCCACGGGCACCAGCCCCGAAACCCGGGCCGCGGCCCCACCGGCGGCCGCCCCACCCACGGGGTACGGCCTCCGGGTCGAGGGCGGCCCGGCCGTGGGGCCCGCCTCCAGCGACGACGCCGGCCGCACCGCCGCTGCCTCCCTGGGGCGCGCCCTCCCCGCCGGCGGCACAGGGGAGGCCGCCCTCGACGCTCCGGAGGAGGCCGAGGTGCGAGACGTGCTGGCTGCCCTCGTCGCCCGCTACGGCGTGAGCGGCGACGAAGGCCGTGTCCGTCAGCTCGTGCTCTCGCTGCTGCCTCCATGGGCCCACCCCACCGTGGACGCCAGCGGGAACGTGGTGGTGACGGCGGGGCGGGGGAGCGAGCACGTGGCGTTCGTGGCCCACATGGACGAGGTGGGCTTCCACGTCAACTCCATCCGCCCCGACGGCCACCTCGTCCTCTCACGCCGGGGTGGGCTGTACCCGTCGCTGTGGGAGGGGCAGGCCGCCCTGGTGCACACCGGCGATCGCGACGTCACGGCGGTGTTCGAGCCCCGGCCCGGCTACGCCCATGCCGACCGCAGGACGCCGCCCGACCCCCTGCTGGCCTGGACAGGCGCGCCCGACGCGGTCTCGGTGGAGACGCTGGGTATCCGGGTGGGCCAGACGGTCACCATGCCCAAGCGTATGCTCCCCCTGGGCGGGCACCGGGGGCTCGCCCGGGGCTTCGACGACCGGGCCGGCGACGCCGCGCTGCTCATGGCGCTCCGCCGGATCGACCCCGCCACGCTGACCCGGCGGGTCACGTTCGCGTGGGTGGTGGAGGAAGAGGTGGGGCTGAACGGCTCGACCGCCCTCTCCGGCGAGCCGGAGATGGACGACGTCTGCCGGGCCTACGCGGTGGACACCTTCGTCAGCTCCGACGCGCCCCTCGAGTCCCACCGCTACGGCGACGCGCCCCTGGGCGGCGGCGCGGTGGTGCGGGTGCTGGACAGCTCGACGTTCACGCCGCGCCGGGCCCTCGACGAGACCCTGGCGGCGGCCCACGCCAGGGACATCCCCATCCAGTACGGCATGACCAGCGGGGGGACGGACGCCACGCCCTTCACCACCGTGGGGGCGCTGCCCATCCCCATCTCGTGGCCGGGGCGCTACTCCCACTCCCCGGTGGAGGTGCTGGACCTTCGGGACGTGGCCGCCCTCACCCGCCTGGTGGTGGCGCTGGCGTACCGGTAGGGCCGGGGTGGCCCCGGCGTCCCCGGTTCCGCCCACCGATACAATCCTCCCTTCAGCGGGAGGGGAGTTTCCCCCACGGCGGGTTTCGTGTCGGGACGCTATGATTCTGTATTCCCCCCCACGCACCGCCTGGGGAGCGCCATGGCCACGCGGACGATCCTGCTCGTCGATGGGGATTCCGACACGCGGGTCATCCTGCGGGCCGCCTTCGAGTCCCGGGGCTACCACGTCCTGGATACCGCCGACCCCGCCACGGGCCTGATGCTCGCCCGGGAGCGGGTTCCCGACGTGATCCTGGGAAATTTCCCGCCCCACCCGTTCCTTGAGCGGATCCGCTCCGATCCGCACCTCGGGGCCGTGCGCACGGTGGCCTTCACCACCTACATCCTCGATGCGGACATCCGGGCCCTCTGGGAGCACGCCGACCGCGTCATCGCGAAACCCAGCGAGCCCCGGCGGGTCATCGACGCCGTCGAGGAGCTCCTCGACGATTCCGGGATGGCACCGAAGGCGTGAGCCCCCGGGTCCGCCTCAGTCAGCGGGTCGGCCGGCAGCCTCGTCCCACGCCCCGGGAGGCTCCACGCCCAGGCGCTTCATGAGGCCCACGGCGTCGGCAGGAGCATGGGCCTTCCCGTCGTTGTCGAAGTACACGTACACGTCCCGGTGCTTCCTTCGCGGAGGCTTCCGGTCGGTGATGCGCTCCGGGTCCGGCGGCTCGCCGCCCCGCCACCACGCCCGCACCCGCTCGGCCCACGCGTCCAGCCGCCGCTCGCCGTAGTTGCTGGCGTACGTGTGGGGGGAGCCGTGGAGGCGGAGGTAGACGAAGCCGGCGGTGAGCTCCTCCGTGTAGGGCCACTCGCCGCTGTCGGCGAACACCAGCGCGGCGTTGTGGTCCCTGCACAGCCGCACCACCTCCTCGGTGAAGAAGCGCTTGTCCCTGAACTCCAGGGCGTGGCGGATGGGGTGGTTGTCGTGGACCACCATGGACGCCCGCCCGCTCACCCGTCGGTCGTGCTTGTGGGCCAGCTTCGAGGCCGCCTCGTGGTCCCGGGGCAGGAGGTCGAGGAAGCGCGCGACCCGCTCCACCTCCCAGGCCATCTCCGGGAACTGCCAGAGCACCGGCCCCAGCGTGCTTTCCAGGCGCAGGATCCCCGAGGCGAAGAAGTTGGCCAGGGGCACCTCCACGTCCTTGAGCTTCTTGGCGTGGGTGATGAAGCGGCTCCCCTTCACCGCGAAGAGGAAGCCGTCGGGCGCCGTGTCCCGGTACGTGGCATAGCTCCTGGGGGTGAGCAGGGAGTAGAAGGAACCGTTGATCTCCAGGGAATTCACGCGCCGCGTCACGTAGGCCAGCTCCCGGCTCCTGGAGAGCCCCTCGGGATAGAAGGCACCCCCCCGCCAGTGGTCGTACGTCCACCCCGAAACGCCGATGTACAGCCCCGCCATGGTCTCCCTCCCTGCGCCCTCGTCTTCCCCGGGGACCCGCGCACAGGATCCGTGCCAGGCCCCCCCGCCGGGTGCCGTGACAAGGCTACCCGGAGGAACGATCATTGCAAATCATTACAAATGAGCACTTTAGGTTACATGACGCACGGAGCGGATACCGATGCCGTGCGCTTCATAGCACCAAGGAGACGACGATGCGAACCCGGACGAGATCCATCCTCAGCCTAGCGGCCACCCTCGTCCTCTTCCTGCTGGGCGGGGTGACCCAGGTCGCGGCCCAGACCAGGCGGTCGGACCCCGGCGTGGTCGTGATGAACGACAACATGCAGGTGATGAAGGTCTATGCGGTGCAGCCCAACGGCGACCGGGACATGCTGGGCGTCGTGGGGAACGGCGAGCTCGAGTTCTTCCGTGTCCCCGCCGACGACCGCACCGCCGACGGGTACCGCATCGGCGTCCAGGCCATCACGCCCCTTCCCCAGCTCGGCGTGACCGCGTCGCCCCACGAGTTCGTCGCCACGCCGCTCATCGAGCCCGAGCCGAACGAGGTGGTGAAGGTGGTGGTGGCCGAGGACCTGACCCTCTCGACGGCGACCGTCCACTGATGTGAGGTGCCCGGGGGGAGAGCCCCGGGCCGTCCCGCACCGTGCCGTCAGCCGGTGGCGTCTTCCGCCTCCGGCGGGCACGGCGCGTTGCTGTATCCCGACCGGAACGCCGTGACGGTGCCCGCCTCCGGCTCGAAGCGGTGGCGCACGACGCACGCGGTGTCGTTGGCCAGCAGGTGGAGGGAGACCGAGGGAGCCTCCGACACCGTGGTCACGTAGTGGATGTCGTCCCGGGGAGGCAGCAGGGTGTAGAAGTCGCCCTGATCGATGCGGTGCTCCCGGGCCACCTCGAGCCGGGCCCGCCCCTCCTGCGAGCCGTCGTCGAGGCGGCGGTAGACGGTCTCGGCCTGCGCCCCCCGGTACACGCCGATGAGCCCCCAGGCGAGGTGATCGTGGACCGGGGTCGAGGCACCCGGCGGCACCACCAGGGAGAACAGGCACAGGGATCCGTCCTCGGCCCGGTAGAGGGCGTACTGGCCGATGCCCCCGCCCATGCCGCTGGTCCGGTCGGGCTCGGCACATTCACGGGGGAGCCACCCGTCGGCCTCCAGCAGGCGCGCGAAGGCGGGGCGGAGCGCCTCCACCCGCTCGGCGTCGCTCTCGATCTCCCGGCACAGGCGGCGGGTCTCGTCGATGAGGGTCCGGATCTCGGGCGTGTCCACCAGGAATCCGAAACGGTCGTGCTCGTGGTGGGGGTGGCCGAAGTCGCACACGGGTCGCTCCAGGCAAAGGTGGTTCAGGCGAGGACGAGGCCGGGCTCCCGGGACAGGATGCGCCGCACGGTGCCCACGGCCGAGAGGGGGGTGTAGGCTCCGGTGACGGCGCCGATGGAGGGCGACGCGATCTCCAGCCGCCACTCCAGCCCCTTCCCCCTGACCTCGATGACGTGGCCGTTCTTCCCCGTGCCCGGGTCGGCGACGACCACGCTGCGGGTGCGGTCGAAGCCGATCCCGCACAGGGCGAGGCAGGCGTGCACGTTCACGTTCCTGGGGAAGGCCGCGCACGCGCCCCGGGTGGGGCCGTCGTAGAGGACACCTTCCTGGGAGGGGTCCCCGCTGCCCAGGCTCTTCGGCGCCTTGGTGGTGGTGATGGTCACCGCCTCGAGGGCGCTGCGGCCGTCCCAGAAGCCGTCCATCCCCAGGACGCCGCCGTGGGGGATGTGGAGCCGGGTGCCCGCCGCGATGCAGCGCTCCCGCACCGCCTCGCGGAAGGCGTCGTCGGCCAGGGCGGTGAGGCTGAACGCCACCAGGTCCCGGCGGGCGAGGACGTCCAGCGCCACCCCCTTCAGCACCTCGGCCGTGGCGGCCTCCACGACCAGGTCGGCAGCGTGAGCGGCCACGTCGGCCGCGCCCTCCACGAAGTCGGCTCCGGGAAAGGCCTCCCGGGCCCGGTCCCGGTCTCTGGCGTGGATGAAGGCCACGGCGGCGAAGCCCTCTTCCTCCGCCGCCCGGCCCACGCGGGAGCCGATCACGCCGCAGCCGATCAGCCCCAGGGTCATGGACGCGTCGCTCATGTCCGGCGTTGCTCCTCGATGGGGTGGGGAAGCGAAGGTGGCGCGAGCCGCCCAGCCACGCCAGCACCGGCGCGGGTGGAGAACCCTCGAATCCTCCGTTGTGCCAGCGGAGGCCCGGTGGTAGCGTTCACCGAGGAATCACTACGGTTACCCCGGCCTTCTGCCCCGGAACAGGATTGGCTCGTCACGACGCGCCGGTACGCGCTGCCCTCCGCATCGCGGGCCTGTACCTGCTGTTCTGCGTCGCCTGGATCCTCCTCTCGGACGCCGCCGTGCGGCGTATCACCGATGCCGGCCTGGCCGCCGAGCTCCAGACCGCCAAGGGTCTGGTGTTCGTCCTCGTCTCGGCCGGCGTCCTCTTCTGGCTCGTCTTCCGGGAGCTGCGGGCGCTGCAGGAGCGCCAAGGCCGGGAAGAGGTGCTCCTGACCCAGGAGCTTGTGGGGGTCTACGTCATCCAGGGCGGCCGCTTCCTCTGGGTCAACAGGGAGCTCGCCCACCTCTTCGGCCACCCCCCGGAAGCGATGACGGCAAGCCTCGCCGTCGCGGACGTGGTGGCGCCCGAGGACCGGGACAACGTGCTGGCCCGCCTCCGGGAGAGGGAGGTGGGGGACGTCGAGGAGGCCCACTACCGCTTCACGGGGCTCCGGCGCAACGGGAGCCGGTTCCGGGCGGAGGTCCACGGACGGCGCGTGCAATGGGACGGCCACGGCGCCGTCATGGGCATCCTCCTGGACGTCACCGAGCGGGAGGCCATGGAGGAGCAGGCGCTGAGTGCCCAGCGGCTGGAGGCCCTGGGGCAGCTCACCGGCGCGGTGGCCCACGACTTCAACAACCTCCTCACGGCCATCATCACCCCGCTGGAGCTGGCGATTCACCAGCTCGAGGAGTCCCACCCCGCTCGTGCCGAGCTCCGGGAGGCCCTGGGGACGGCCGAGACGGCGGCGCGCCTCACCCGCCAGCTCCTGGCCTTCGGACGGCGGAGGGTGCACCGCCCCATCCCCCTTGAGCTGGGGGGCCTGGTGCAGGGGATGGAGTCCATGCTCCGGCGTCTCGCCGCGCCCGGCGTGGGCTTCACCGTCGAGACGGCCGGCCGGACCCTCCCCGTGGAGATCGACCCGTCCCACTTCCAGCAGGTGACGGTGAACCTGGTGGTGAACGCCGCCGAGGCGGTAGGCGCCGGCGGCCACATCCGCATCCGCACGGGGTCGGTGGAGCGGGACGAGGAGGGGTGGGCCTTCCTGGAGGTGCACGACGACGGGCCGGGCATCGCCCCGGAAGTCCAGGGGCGCATGTTCGAGCCGTTCTTCACCACCAAGGAGGGAGGCACCGGACTGGGCCTCGCCACCGTCCACGGGATCGTGACCCAGGCGGGGGGGCGGGTGGAGCTGGAGTCGCCGCCGGGGCGGGGGACCTGCTTCCGCATCCTCCTCCCCTTCACGGAGGCCACCCCGGAGGTCGACCTGGGGATGGCCGAGCCTCCGGCCCGGCCGGAGCGCGGGGGGGGCCAGGGGATCCTGCTGGTGGACGACGAGGCGCCGGTGCGCCGGGTGACGAGCCGGGCGCTGCGCCGCTTCGGCTACCACGTGGTGGAGGCGGTGGACGCCGCCGGCGCCCTGGAGCGGGCCGGGGCGGAGTCCCAGGGCATCGAGCTCGTCCTCACCGACGTGGGGCTCCCGGACCTGAACGGGGTGGAGCTGGCCGCCCGCCTGAGGCACCTGCTCCCCGGTGTACCTGTCGTGTTTACGTCGGGACACTCCGACCGGACGGTCATGGACCGGCTGGCGGCGGACCGGAGCGCCCATTTCCTGGAGAAGCCCTACTCGGTGGAGGGGCTGCTCCTGGCGGTGGCGCTGGCCCTCAAGGGAAAGGCGCCGGAGACGCATTCCGACGCCTCCGACGCCTGACCCCGTCGCCCCGACGGGAGGGGTAGACCGGGAAGGCGCTAGTTGAAGTGCTCCTCGATCTGCTTCTTGGCCTCCTCCGGGGACTCGACGCTGCCCCCGATGGGCTCGCCGAAGATCCTGTAGCCGAGGCTGCCGTTGTGGTTCGTGATGACGCCGATCTGCTCGCCGTCACGGAGCACCTTGGTCACCCTCTCGTTCTGCTTTTCGTACTCGATGGACATGTCTTCCTCCCGGGTTCAGGGTCACGACGAGGGGCCATGTCCCGGCCTTCGGCCCACCCCTCCGGACCTCCCTTCACCCGAGCCGGCGCGAGGTTCCACCCGCCGGGTTCGGCGACCCGGGCCTCGCCGTTATGTTACGGCTTCGCTGCGCCCCGCCCGGTCCTCCGGCGCGGGGCGTGGCCGCGAGGGGCATCCGCACCGCCACGAAGGACCATGAGCAGCGACAGCGACACCCTTGAGCGCGAGGTCCGCCGCCGGCGGACGTTCGCCATCATCAGCCACCCCGACGCGGGGAAGACGACGCTCACGGAGAAGCTCCTCCTGTACGGAGGGGCCCTCCACCTGGCGGGGTCGGTGAAGGCGCGCCGCGCCCGGCGGCACGCCACGTCGGACTGGATGGCCATGGAGCAGGAGCGGGGCATCTCCGTCACCTCGTCGGTGCTCCAGTTCGAGTACGAAGGGCATCAGATGAACCTCCTGGACACGCCGGGCCACCAGGACTTCTCCGAGGACACCTACCGCACCCTGGTGGCGGCCGACTCGGCCGTGATGCTCCTGGACAACCGCAAGGGCGTCGAGGAGCAGACCCGCAAGCTCTTCAACGTGTGCAAGCTCCGGCGCACGCCCATCGTCACGATGGTGAACAAGTGCGACCGCCTGGGCGAGGACCCCCTCAAGCTCCTGGACGACGTGGAGGCCGACCTCGGGATGCCGTGCGTCCCCCTCACCTGGCCCGTCTGGCGGGACACCGCCTTCGCAGGCGTCTACGAGCGGGCGAGCGGGCTGGTCCACCTCTTCCACCGGGGCGACGACCACGGCCAGACCCGGGCGCAGGACCGGGCCCTGGCCCTGGACGACCCCGCCCTCCCGGGGCTCCTGGGCGAGCGCACCCTGGACGAGCTGAAGGAGCAGCTCGAGCTACTGGAGGTGGCGGGGGCGGACTTCGACGAGGCGGCCTTCCGGGCGGGAGAGCTCTCGCCGGCCTTCTTCGCCAGCGCCCTCACCAACTTCGGGGTAGAGCCGTTCCTGAAGGCGTTCCTCGACCTGGCCCCTCCCCCCAGGCCGCGGGAGGCGGGGGGCCGGCTGGTGAGCCCCCAGGACCCGGCTTTCCGGGCCTTCGTGTTCAAGATCCAGGCGAACATGGACCCCAAGCACCGGGACCGGGTGGCCTTCGCCCGGGTGGTGTCGGGGCGCTACGAGGCGGGCATGACGGTCAAGAACGTCCGCTCGGGGAAGGACGTGCGCCTCACCGAGCCCCAGCAGTTCTTCGGGCGTGAGCGGAGCGCGGTGGAGACGGCGTGGCCGGGGGACGTGGTCGGCATCCACGACCGGGGCAGCCTCAGGATCGGCGACACCCTCTCGGCCGACGGGGAGGCGTCCTTCGAGGACATCCCCCGCTTCAGCCCGGAGCACTTCGCGAAGGTCCACGTCCCCGACCCGCTGCGCCGGAAGCATCTGGACACGGGGCTCCGCCATCTCTCCGAGGAGGGGGCGGCCCAGGTGTTCTACGCCGACTCCATCGCCGGCCCGGCGCCCATCGTGGGGGCCGTGGGCCCCCTCCAGTTCGACGTCCTGCTGCACAGGCTGGAGGCCGAATACGACGTGGAGGCGCGCCTGGAGCGGCTCCCCTACGTGGCGGCGCGCTGGGTGACGGGGCGTGAGGAGGACGTGGCGCGGGTGGCGGAGGGGTACGACCGCCAGCTCGTCCACGACGGGGCGGGGCGGCCCCTCATCCTCTTCAAGAGCGAATGGGGGCTCCAGAAGACGCTGGAGAAGGAGACGTCGCTGACCTACCATGCCGTCGCCCCCTGAGCGGACCGAACCCATGGACTACAGCGCGGCGGACCTGCTCCGCATCCTGGACCTGGAGCCCCTGGAGGAGAACATCTACCGGGGGTGGAACCGGGACATCGGCACCCGGCGCATCTACGGCGGCCAGGTGCTGGCCCAGGCCCTCGTGGCCGCGGCCCGCACGGTGGAGGAAGACCGCCCCCTCCACTCCATGCACGGCTACTTCATCCTGGCCGGCGACCTCACCCTGCCCGTGGTCTACTTCGTGGACCGGCTCCGGGATGGCAGGAGCTTCACCACCCGCCGGGTCACCGCCATCCAGAAGGGAGAGGCCATCTTCACCATGTCGGCCTCGTTCCACCGCCACGAGGAGGGCCCCGAGCACCAGGCGCCCATGCCCGATGTGCCGCCCCCCGAGGCGCTGGAGCCCGAGCTGGAGGTGGTGCGGGCCCGGGCCGACTCGCTGCCGGAGGGGGTGCGGGGGGTGCTGACGCAGGACCGGCCGCTGGACTTCCGGCCGGTGGAGCCCCTCGATCCGACCGGGCCGGAGGACGCCGTGGAAGTCCGCCACATCTGGGTGCGCCCCGTGGGCGAGGTGGGCGATGACCCGGTCCGGCACCAGGCGCTCCTGGCGTACGCCTCCGACTACGGGCTGCTCCGCTCGGCGCTGCTCCGCCACGGCGTGACGGTGCTGAGCCCCAACGTCATGGTGGCCAGCCTCGACCACGCCATCTGGTACCACCTCCCGGCCCGGGTGGACGACTGGCTCCTCTACGTGGTGGACAGCCCCTCCGCCGGGGGTGCACGGGCCTTCGTGCGGGGCTCCTTCTACACCCGGGACGGGCGCCTCGTCGCGTCCGTGGCCCAGGAGGGGCTGTTCAGGAAGACGTGAGCTCGGGGGTGTAGCCCACCTGCCGGACGGCGTCCAGGAGCTTCTCCTCCCCCAACTCGTCCTCGGCCCGGACCCGGGCCTTCTTGTCGTCCAGCGTGACGCTCACATCCTTGACCCCCTCCACCACCTTGAGGGCGGACGTGACGGTCCCCACGCAGTGCTCGCAGGACATGTCGGGTACGGCGAGCTCGACGGTCTTCATGATGCCTCCTCCGGCCGGGGGCCGGTCGCTGGATGGGTCGCTGGCCGGGCCCCGACGCCGGGCCCCGGCCTTCTATAACCCCGGGCGGGCCGCTGGGATCGCTGTTACCTTTTCGCCTCGCATCCCCCGGACCGGACCTGGAAGCGACGCCCTCTCCCCATGATCCGCATCACCTTTCTCGGCACCGCCGCCTCCAGGCCCACCGTGGGCCGGAACGTGAGTGCCCTCTCCGTGCAGCGTGAGGGCGACCTCATGCTGTTCGACTGCGGGGAGGGGACCCAGCGCCAGATGATGCGCTACGGCACGGGCTTCGCCGTGGGCGCCATCTTCCTGACCCACATGCACGCCGATCACGTCCTGGGCGTGACCGGGCTCCTCCGCACCATGGGCCTCCAGGGCCGCACGGAACCGTTGGAGTTGTACGGACCGCCCGGGAGCGAGCCCGTCCTCCACACGCTGGTGACCCTGGGCGTGGAGCGGGTCGGCTTCCCCGTGCCCATCCATGCCCTGGAGCCGGGGGACCGGGTCAGCCGCGGGGCGTACGACGTGCAGGCGTTCCAGGTGGCCCACGGCACCCGGGCGGTGGGCTACGCCCTGGTGGAGCACGAGCGGCTGGGGCGCTTCGACGTGGCCCGGGCCCGTGCGCTGGGCGTACCGGAAGGTCCTCTCTTCGGGCGCCTTCACCGGGGGGAGGCGGTGGAGGTGGACGGCCGCACCATCGAGGCCGGCGACGTGGTGGGCCCGCCCCGTCGGGGGCGGCGGGTGGTCTACACCGGCGACACGCGCCCTTGCCAGCGTGTGGAGGAGGCGGCGCGGGACGCCGACCTCCTCATCCACGACGCCACCTTCTCCCAGGAGGAGGAGGCCCGGGCCCGGGACACCCACCACTCCACGGCGGCCGACGCGGCCCGGGTGGCGGCCCGGGCGGAGGCCCGCCGGCTGGTCCTCACCCACCTCTCGGCGCGCCACGCCGACAACCCAGCGCCCCTCGAGCGGGAGGCCGGCGCGATCTTCCCCGGCTCGCTGGTGGCCTACGACGGCCTCACCCTGGAGATCCCCTATCCCGGCGACGGCGACGACGGCGACGGCGAAAGCTGAGCATGGACGCGTTCTTCGATCCCACCGGCCCCGTGCGGCGCGGCGCCCCCGACGGCGAGCACGTCCGCTACGTGGATCCGCTCCTCGAGCGGGAGGAGGCGCGGCGCCGCTGGCCCGTGCGGGCGGCGGCGTGGCGGGCCGTGGAGCTGGCCCAGGCCGTGTTCGGTGGCGAGGTGACGGGGCGCCTCGGCGGGGGCGCCTCCAGCGGCGCCTTCCGGGGGCTGCTCCACCTGGAGGTGCCCTTCGGGGACCTCGAGGCGCACCGGGAGAGGGAGCGGGTGTTCGCCGCCTGCGCCGCCCGGGACGAGGTCCTGGCGGGGGTGCCCCTGGTGTTCGTCTTCGACCCCCGCCCGACGTGACCGCCGAGGTGCCGGGCGCGGTGGCCGTGATCGGCCTGGGCGTCATGGGAGGCTCGCTGGCCCGGGCCCTCAAGGCGCTCCCCGCTCCACCCACCGTGCTCGGCGCGTCGCCCGACGCCGACGAGCGGGAGGCCGCGCTGGCGTCGGGCGCGGTGGACGTGGCGGAGACCGACGCTGCGGCCGTGGTGGGGCGCGCGCCGCTCGTGGTCTATGCCACGCCCCTGGACGTCACGCTGCGGCTCCTCGAAGCGCACCGGTACGCCTGGGCCGACGGCGCCCTCGTCACCGACGTGGCCAGCCTCAAGGCCCCGGTGGCGGCGCGGGTGGCCACCCTTGGGCTCGGGGCCCGCTGGGTGGGATCCCACCCCATGGCCGGGAGCGAGGGCTCGGGCTTCCGCTCGTCCCGGGCCGACCTCTACCGGGACGTGCGCGTGTGGCTGTGCGACGCGGGGGCGCCGGAGGCGGTCCGGGAACCCGCCCGCTCCCTGTGGCGTGCCCTCGGCGCCCTGCCCGAGTGGACCACGCCCGAGGGGCACGACGCCGCCATGGTGTGGACGAGCCACCTGCCCCAGCTCGCCGGCAACGCCCTGGCCCTGATCCTGGAGGACGCGGGCATTCCGGCCGCACTCCTGGGCCCGGGGGGGCGCGACGCCACCCGCCTGGCGGGGAGCGCCCCGTCCATGTGGCGCGACCTCCTGGCCGCCGCCGCCCCCGCCGACGCCCGGGCCCTGCGGGCCCTCGCCCTGGAGGCCGACGCCCTGGCGGCGCTCCTCGAGGCCGGCGACGTGGACGAGGTGGGCCGGCGCATGGAGCGCACACGGAGGTGGCGGGCCGGGGAGGGGACGCCGTGATCGTCCGCGTCCCGGGCGACAAGTCCATCACCCAGCGCGCCCTGATCCTGGCCGCCCTGGCCGAAGGGAAGAGCCGCCTCAGGGGACTCCTCCCGGGTGCCGACCCCCTGGCCACCGCCGGCGCCCTCCGCACCCTGGGCGCGGCCATCCCCCCCGTGCCCGTGGACGGTGGCGAGATCCGGGTGAGCGGCCGGGGGCTGCGGGGCCTCGCCGCCCCCTCCGAGCCCCTGGACCTCATGAACAGCGGGACCGGCGCCCGCCTGCTCCTGGGGGTGCTGGCCGGGCTTCCCGTGGAGGCGGTGGTCACGGGCGACCCGTCCCTGCGCCGGCGCCCCATGCGCCGGGTCACCGACCCCCTGTCGGCCATGGGCGCCCGTTTCGCCTTCCTCGGGGAGGACGGCCGGCTCCCCGTGCGGGTGAGGGGGGGCGGACTGGCCCCCCTGGACGTCGACCTGCCCGTGGCCAGCGCCCAGGTGAAGAGCGCGCTCCTGCTGGCGGGGCTGGTGGCCGGCGTCGACGTGACCCTCACCGAACCCCACCGCTCCCGGGACCACACGGAGCGCATGCTCACCGCCCTGGGCGCGCCCGTGACGGGACGGGACCGGGACGGGCGCTGGGCCGTGGCGCTCCACGACCCTCCGGAGCGGATCCGTCCCCTGGACCTCACCGTCCCCGGCGACCTGTCCTCCGCCGCGTTCTTCCTGGTGTGGGCGCTCCTGGGGGGCGGCGAGGTCAGGGTAGAGGGGGTGGGGCTGAACCCGGGACGCACCGGGCTCCTCCCCATCCTCGAGCGCATGGGCGCGGACCTCGAGGTCGGGCCGTCGGGCGACGCGGAGGGAGAGCCCGTGGGGGCCGTCACGGCCCGGCCCTCCCGCCTGGTCGCCACGGCCGTGGGCGCCGCCGAGGTGCCCGCCGCCGTGGACGAGCTCCCCCTGGTGGCGGTGGCGGCGGCCCGGGCCGAGGGCGTCACCCGCATCACGGGCGCCGGGGAGCTCCGCCACAAGGAGACCGACCGCATCCGGGCGCTGGCGGAGAACCTGAGGGTGGTGGGGGTGGACGCGGACGAGCTCGACGACGGCCTCGAGGTGGAAGGCAGCCAGCGGCCCCTCCGGGGGAGGGTGCGCTGCCACGGCGACCACCGCATCGCCATGGCCTTCGGGGTGCTGGGCGCCCTGCCCGGCAACGCGATCGAGGTGGACGAGCCGGGGGCGGTGGACGTGAGCTTCCCCGACTTCTGGGAGCGGCTGGCCGAGGCGGGAGGGCGGTGAGCGAGGCGGAGCGAGACCCCACCCTGGTGACGCTGGACGGCCCCGCCGGCTCGGGGAAGTCCACCACCGCCCGGGAGGTGGCCCGCCGCCTGGGCTACCGCTACCTGGACTCGGGCGCCCTCTACCGGGCCCTCACCTGGGCGCTCCTGCGCGCGGGCGTCGCCCCGGCGCGCTGGCCCGCCCTGGACGCCGCTGACCTCGACCGGCTGGACGTGCGGGTGGAGCCGGAGGAGGGCTCCGTCCGCATCCGGCTCGGCGAGCGCCCGCTGGACGCCGAGCTCCGCTCCGACGAGGTGACCGCCCACGTGTCCGAGCTCGCCCGGCTGCCGGCGGTGCGGGGGTGGCTCCTGGACGCCCAGCGGGCGGCGGGGCGGGAGGGGCGCCTGGTGGCCGACGGTCGGGACATGGGCACCGTCGTCTTCCCCCGGGCGGGGGTGAAGGTGTTCCTGGAGGCCGACGTGCTGGAGCGGGCCCGCCGGCGCCTCGCCGACAAGGGGGTGCCCGATCCTTCCCAGACCCGGGTGGCCGAGGAGGCGGCCCTCCTCGAGGCGCGCGACCGCAAGGACGCCACCCGCGAGGTGGCGCCCCTCCGGGTGCCGGACGGCGCCCTCGTCCTGGACACCACCCACCTCACCTTCGAGGAGCAGGTGGAGCGGATCGTCACCCGTGCCCGGGCGGCCGCCGAGGACCGCTAGCTAGCGCTCCTGCCCCGTGGTCTCGATCCCCGCTCCTGCGGTCTGGCGGGCGATCGTCTTCGTGCCTCCCGGAAGGCGGCGCGGCGCAACCGCTTTCGGGCGCTGTCGGGGTTGACGGACCCCGGGCCCCGGCCTACCTTTCCCGTGCTCTGCCTCCGGCGTCGTCCGGAGGCCTTCGTGCCTCTCCCGGGGCCCGTCCCGGGGAAAGCCGTAGACGAGCACTCGCGGAAGGCCGGCGGGAGCACCTCCCGGGCCTTCCTTCGTTTCCACGGACCCCGGACGCCCATCCCGGACGATCCGGCGGCCTCCCGCACGGGCGCGGAGAGGCAGGACGCCCATGAGCCCCAAGGACACCGAGACCCGCACCCCCCCCTCCTCCGACACCGAATCCGACCTCGGCGCCAGCGACGGCACCGGAGAGCTCGACGCCGACGAGATGAACATCGCCGTCGACGCCCTCACCGGTGAGGTCATCACGGAGGTGAGCCCCGACGACGACGAGGAGCCCGGGGGCCGCGCCCTGGACGTCGACGCCCAGGCGCCCCGCGTGGGCACCTCGCCCGAGCTGCACATGGACCCCTACGGGGAGGAGCAGCTCGACATCTCCCGCGAGGAGTTCATGGCCCTCCTCGGCGAGGAGGACATCCAGGACATCCGCGAGGGCGAGATCGTCAACGCGACGGTGCTCAAGGTCACCGACGCCGCGGTCATCCTGGAGTTCGGGTTCAAGAGCGAAGGCTCGGTCGCCCTCGACGAGTTCAAGGAGGTCCCCGCGGAGGGAGACGAGGTCGAGGTCCTCCTGGAGAGCCTCGAGGACGACGACGGCATCGTCGTCCTGTCCAAGAAGAAGGCCGACTTCCTGCGGGTGTGGGAGAAGATCAAGGAGGCCTACGAGAGCGACCAGCCGGTGAAGGGCACCCTGGCCCGCAAGATCAAGGGCGGGGTGACGGTCGACCTCATGGGCGTCGACGCCTTCCTGCCGGGCTCGCAGATCGCGCTCCGCCGGGTCCCCAACATCGAGGACCTCATCGGCGAGACGTACCACTTCAAGATCATCAAGCTCAACAAGCGGCGCCGGAACATCGTCATCAGCCGCCGCGTGATCCTGGAGGCCGAGCGGGAGAAGAAGCGCGAGGTGCTGGTGAAGGAGCTGCTGGTGGGCCAGGTCCGGGAGGGCCAGGTCAAGAACATCACCGACTTCGGCGCCTTCATCGACCTGGGCGGCATGGACGGGCTGCTCCACATCACCGACATGTCGTGGGGCCGCGTCGGCCACCCGTCCGAGGTGGTGGAGATCGGCCAGCGGCTGGACGTGAAGGTCCTGGACGTCGATTGGGACCGGGAGCGCATCAGCCTGGGCTACAAGCAGCTCCTGCCGTACCCCTGGACCGACATCGACAAGAAGTACCCGGTGGGCAGCCGCGTCCGGGGGAAGGTGGTCTCCATCACCAACTACGGCGCCTTCGTGGAGCTGGAGAAGGGCGTCGAGGGGCTGGTCCACATCTCCGAGATGAGCTGGACCCGCAACGTCCGCCACCCCTCGAAGCTGGTCTCCATCGGAGACGAGATCGAGGCCGTGGTGCTGAAGGTGGACCCCGACGAGGAGAAGATCTCCCTCGGGATGAAGCAGATCGAGGAGGATCCGTGGCTGGCGCTGCCCGTGAAGTACCCCACGGGCACGGTGCTCACGGGACAGGTCAGGAACCTCACGTCCTTCGGCGCCTTCGTGGAGATCGAGCCGGGCATCGACGGCCTGGTGCACGTCTCCGACATGAGCTGGACCAAGCGCGTCGAGCACCCCTCCGAGATCGTCCAGAAGGGCGACGACGTGGAGGTCATGGTGCTGGACGTGGACGCCGAGCAGAAGCGGATCAGCCTGGGTATCAAGCAGCTCCAGGACGACCCGTGGCCGGCCATCTCGGAGCGCTTCAGCCCCGGGGTCGAGAGCGAGGGCAAGGTCGTGCGGGTCCAGGACAAGGGCCTGGTCGTCGACCTGGGCGACGACATCGAGGGCTTCGTGCCCGCCTCCCACACCGGCATCGAGGACCCGACCCGGCTGGAGGAGTACTACGACGCCGGCGACCCGGTGGACCTCAGGGTGATCGAGTCCGACGCCGCCAACCGGCGGGTGGTGCTCGAGGTGACGTCCAAGCCCGAGCGCAAGGCCCGGCCCGCCGCGCCGGCCGAGGAGGCCGAGGAGGGCGAGGCACCCGAGGGCGAGGCCGCGGTCCAGGAGGCCGAGGAGGGCGAGTCCACCGCCGAGGTCGCGGCCGAGACGGCCGCGGTCGAAGCAGGCGAGCTGGACGTGGAGGACGCCTCGGAGGACGTGCAGGAAGCCGAGGCCGAGGCCGAAGCGGAAGCGGAGGCCGACGAAGAGGTAGAGGAGGCCGACGCGACCACCGCCTCCGCCGAGGCGGAGGTGCCCGAGACGTCCGAGGAGGAGAAGGAGGAGGCCTGATCGCCCCTCCCCCACCCCTCCGACCCAGAGGACAACGGCATGAAGCTCCGCCGTCACGACGCCCGGACGCCTCGCGCGTCCGGGCGTTTCGTGATCCTGGCGGCGGCCCTGGTCGCCGCGTGCGCCACCGGAGGCCCCTCCGGCGAGGGCTCCACAGCCGCGTACGCCGACCCCGTCCTCCAGGAGGGCCGCCTGCCGGCGGCCGCCGAGGCCCGGGCGGGCGAGTTGATGCGGAGCGCCGAGGAAGCCCTCGACGCGGGCGACGCCGCCACAGCCGACCGGGCGGCCCGTGAAGTGGTGGAGCGCTATCCGGCGAGCCGGGTGTCGGGCCGGGCCCTGTGGCTGCTGGCCCAGGCCACCCGCGCCGAGGGTCAGCTCCGGGAAGCCGACGCCCACGCGGAGCGGTACGCCCGCCTCCTGCAGCCCGGCGATCCCCGCCTGGCGGAGGTGAGGCTCTTCCAGGGCGGCGCCCTCGCCGAGGCGGGGGAAGAGGCCGGTGCCGTGCGCCGCCTGCTGGCGCTCCCCGGGGAGGCGTCGCCCTCCGACACCACCCAGGCCGTGGCGCTGGCCCGGGCGGCGGCCGACAGCCTGCCCTCCGACACCCTGGCCACCCTCGAGACCGGACTCGCGGCCGGGAGCCCGTTCACGCCGGTGCTGCGGTCCGCCCGGGCCCGGCGCCTCTACAACGAGGGGCGGGAGGACGAGGCCCGCTCCGAGGCCGAGGCCGCGCTCCAGGCGGGCGCCGCCGGACCCGACGCCGCCGTGGCCCAGGGCGTGCTCGACCGCCGCGTGGACGAGGCGCTGGGGCTCACCGGACCGGTGGCGGTGCTCGGCGCCATCCTCCCCGAGGGCGGCTCGCCGGCCCTCGAGGCCTACGCCGAGCTGGTGAAGGAGGGGGTGGAGGCCGCCACGGCCGGGGCCGACCTCCCGATCCGCATCCGCATGGAGGTCCTGGACGGCCTGGGCACCCCCGACGGGAGCGCCGCCGCAGCCCGAGCCCTGGCGTCCTCCGGGGCCCTCGCCGTCGTGGGCCCCCTCCAGAGCGGCGCCCTCGCCGCGGCCGCCGCAGCTCGCACCGTGCCCGTCCCCATGATCTCGCCCACGGCGCCGGAGGCGCCCCTGGGGGCGGCCAACGTCTACACCCTCCTCGGCGCCGACCCCGGCGCGGCCCGGGCCCTGGCGCGCTGGGCGGTCGGTGCGGGGATCCTGCGGGTGGTCGTGGTTCACTCCATGGATTCGTCCTCCCAGACCGAGGCCAGCGCCTTCGAGGACATGTTCCGGATGCGGGGAGGCACGGTGCTGCAGGACCTGTCCTATCCGGCGGGAAGCACCTCGTTCGGCGATGCCCTGATGGCCGCCGCGTCGCTGCGCCCCGACGCGGTGGTGCTCCCCGTGCCGGCCCGGGACATCCAGGTGCTGGCGCCCCAGGTGACCTTCTTCGGACTGGACACCCTGGGGATCGGCATCCTGGGCACCGCCGCCTGGGCCGACGAAGACGTGCTGTCCTCGGTCGACCGGCGACACCTCGACGGCGTTGTGGCGGCGAGCCCCGACCTTCCCGGGGGGGAAGAGTCGGAGGGGCACCGCCGCTTCGTGGAGGCCTACGAACGCACGCAGCGGAAGTCCCTCCGGAGCCCCGTCCCCGCGCTGGGCTACGACGCCGCCTCCCTCCTCCTCCAGGCCCTGGCCACGGGGGCCCGCACGGCCGAGTCCGTGGGGCGGGCGCTGGCCGACGTGAAGGACTTCCAGGGTGCCACCGGCGTCCTCTCCGTGGAGGACGGGCGCATCGTGCGCCAGAGCCACGTGGTGTGCCTGCGGGGAGGGCGCCTCCTCCCGGTGCCCGAGGGTGCCGCCCCCGCGGTGTACGACCGCCGCCCGCCCCCCGACACCCTCACCGGCGAGCGGCCGGTCCCCCAGGGCCTCCCCTTCGTCCGGGTGTGCCCGGGCCAGGCCCCGCCCCCGGACGGGGTCCCGGTGGGCAGCGACACGCTGAGCGTGCCTCCGCCGGGGCGCGACACGCTGACCCTCTCGATGACCGAACCCGCGAAGAAGGAACGAAGCCCGTCATGACCATGAAGGAAAGCCTGGAGCGCCTCGAGGAGCTCCGCCGCGAAGCCGAGCTCGGAGGGGGCAAGGAGCGCCTGGAGGCGCAGCACGCCCGGGGCAAGCTCTCCGCCCGGGAGCGCCTGGACCTCCTGCTGGACGACGGCTCCTTCGTGGAGATGGACCGCTACGTGACCCACCACTCCACCGCCTTCGACCTGGACGAGAAGCGATTCCTGGGCGACGGCGTGGTGACCGGGTACGGCACCATCCACGGCCGGCTCGTCTACGTGTTCTCCCAGGACTTCACCGTCCTGGGCGGGTCCCTCTCGGAGGCCCACGCCGGGAAGATCGTGAAGCTCCAGGAGCTCGCCATGAAGAACGGCGCGCCCCTCATCGGCCTGAACGACTCCGGCGGCGCCCGCATCCAGGAAGGCGTGTCGAGCCTGGGCGGGTACGCCGACATCTTCCTGCGCAACACGCTGGCGTCGGGGGTGGTCCCCCAGATCAGCGTCATCCTGGGCCCGTGCGCCGGCGGGGCCGTCTACTCCCCTGCCATCACCGACTTCGTCTACATGGTGCGGGGGACGAGCTACATGTTCGTCACCGGCCCCAACGTGGTGAAGACGGTGACCCACGAGGACATCGACATGGAGGGGCTGGGCGGCGCCGACGTCCACGCCACCCGCTCCGGCGTGGCCCACTTCGCGTACGACTCCGAGCCCGAGTGCCTGGCCGCGGTGCGGGACCTGGTCCACTACATCCCCCAGAACAACACGGAGAAGGCGCCCCGGCGGGACGCGGCCGACCCCGCCAACCGCCAGGACGAGGCGCTCCTGGACGCCGTCCCCGACAACCCGAACAAGCCGTACGACATGCGGGACGTCATCCGCCACGTGGTCGACGACGGCACCTTCTACGAGGTCCACGCAGGCTTCGCCCGCAACATCCTTGTGGGCTTCGCCCACCTCGGCGGCCACGCCGTGGGCATCGTCGCGAACCAGCCCGCCGTGCTGGCCGGGGTCCTGGACATCGACTCTTCGGACAAGGGCGCCCGCTTCGTCCGCTTCTGCGACGCCTTCAACGTGCCCCTGGTGGTGTTCGAGGACGTCCCCGGGTTCCTCCCCGGGGTGGGGCAGGAGCACGGCGGCATCATCCGCCACGGCGCCAAGCTCCTGTACGCCTTCTCCGAGGCCACCGTCCCCAAGGTCACCGTCATCACCAGGAAGGCGTACGGCGGCGCGTACGACGTGATGAATTCGAAGCACATCCGGGGCGACGTGAACCTGGCGTGGCCCAGCGCCGAGATCGCCGTGATGGGCCCCAAGGGCGCCGTGGAGATCCTGTTCCGGAAGGAGCTGGCCAACGCCGATGACCCCGAGGCCGCGGCCGCGGAGAAGATCGAGGAGTACCGTCGCCAGTTCGCCCACCCGTACGAAGCGGCGAGCCGGGGCTACCTGGACGACGTCATCGACCCCCGGGAGACCCGGCCGCGCCTGATCAGCGCCCTGGACATGCTCGCCAACAAGCGGGACGAGAACCCACCGAAGAAGCACGGGAACATCCCGCTGTAAACCTCCCCCCGGCGGGCAGGCGGCCGCGGAGGATGGGGGGCCCGGTTGCATCGCCCCGGGCAACGCCCCAGCCCCCCATCCGCATCCCACTCCCCGGATGCAGCACGGAACGCTGGTCGCCGCGGACGGGCTCGTCCGCGCCCACCCCTGGAGGAGAGCATGAGTCCCGGAGCCCCCCGTCTTGCCGCCCCACGCGCCCTCGCCCTCCTCGCCGCCGCGACGCTTCTCGCCGCCGCCCTGGTCCTCGTCCCGGGCGCGGCCCGCGCCCAGGAACGGGCCGACAGCGCCCCCGAGCGGACCGGGGCGAGGGGCTGCCATTGCGTGGACGACCAGGGGCAGCCCATCGAGGGGTGCGTGTGCTTCCAGGCGCCCCGGAGCTTCGACGTGACGGTGGCGCCGATGCCGCCCATGCCCCCGTCGGCGCCGGAGGCGATGGCGTGGGCCATGGCCATGCCCCGGCGGGCGCGCCTCGGCGTCACCCTGGGCTCCCCCGACCGGGACCAGGTGGGCGCCCCCGTGGAGGATGTCCTCGACGGCGGCCCGGCGGACCGCGTCGGCCTGAAGGCGGGCGACGTCATCGTCGGCCTGGACGGCCACGACCTCTCGGAGCCGGTGGAGGGGGAAGCCGAGGGACACCTCCACATCCGGGGGAACCCTTCCGTGCCGCGCCTGCTCTCGATCCTGGAGGGGCTCGAGCCGGGTGAGGCGGTGGACGTGACCTACGTCCGGGACGGCCAGCGCCACACCGCCACCCTGACGCCCGAGGCGTCGCCGGGGTGGCAGAGCTTCCAGGACATGGGGGACCGCTTCGAGCGGATGGGGGAGCGCTTCGGCGAGATGGGCGCCCAGCTCGGGAAGCTCCCGGCCCCCGACGTGCGCGTCCACGTGGCGCCGGGGCCGCCCGGCGTCCCCATGGTGTTCCGCTCCAACTCCGGGCGCTGCCCCGAGCGTGAGGGCGGAAGCTCCAGCCCCTGGGGCCGGACGTGCGTGGCGGGCGCCGAGCTCCTCCCGGTCAATCCCTCGCTGGGAGCGTACTTCGGCGCCGAGAAGGGTGTGCTGGTGCCGGACGTGGCCGACGACTCCCCCCTGGGGCTCCAGGCGGGCGACGTCATCGTGGCCATCGGGGGGCGGCCGGTGGAGGCGCCGGACGACGTGCGCCGCATCCTGGCCAGCTACCGCCCCGACGAGGACGTCACGTTCCGGGTCATCCGCCGGCACGAGACCGTGGACGTGAGGGGGCACGTGGAGGAGTAGCGCCGCCTTTACACCTCCGGCGGGCCCGTCTATGCTTCCTGGGCTCGGGCCCCGCCGGAACGGTGAGCCTGAACCGATGTCCTGACAACGACTTGCAATCGGACGGCTCACCCTTGTTCAAGACCCTCCTCGTGGCCAATCGGGGCGAGATCGCCCTGCGGGTGATCCGGGCGTGCCGGGAGCTCGGCGTGCGCTCGGTGGCGGTCTACTCCGAGGCCGACCGCCTGGCGCCCCACGTCCTGGAGGCCGACGAGGCCCACCTCCTGGGTCCCGCCCCCTCCTCGGAGAGCTACCTCCGGGTCGACCGCATCCTGGAGGCCGCCCGCCGATCGGGCGCCGAGGCGGTCCACCCCGGCTACGGCTTCCTCTCCGAGCGGGCGCCCTTCGCCCAGGCCGTGGAGGACGCCGGCTTGGTCTTCGTGGGGCCGAAGGCCGCCACCATCGCGGCCATGGGCGACAAGACGGAGGCCCGGCGCCGCATGCAGGCGGCGGGGGTCCCCATCGTCCCCGGCATCACCGACCCGGTGGCCGACGCGGACGAGGCCCTGGCCGCCGCGGAGGGGGTGGGGTATCCGGTCCTGCTCAAAGCGGCGGCGGGGGGCGGCGGCAAGGGCATGCGGGTGGTCCACACCCCCGACGAGCTCCCCCGGGCGCTGCAGGCGGCGGTCCGTGAGGCCACCGCCGCCTTCGGCGACGGCTCGGTCTACGTGGAGCGCTACCTCCAGCACCCCCGGCACATCGAGATCCAGGTCCTGGGCGACACCCACGGCCGGGTGATCCACCTGGGCGAGCGGGAATGCTCCATCCAGCGCCGCCACCAGAAGCTGGTGGAGGAGGCGCCCTCGGCGGTCCTGACGCCTGAGGAGCGGGCCGCCATGGGTGACGCCGCGGTGAAGGCGGCCCAGGCGGTGGACTACGTGGGCGCCGGCACCTGCGAGTTCCTGTGGCAGGACGGAGACTTCTTCTTCCTGGAGATGAACACCCGCATCCAGGTGGAGCACCCCGTGACCGAGCTGGTGACGGGGCTGGACCTGGTCCAGTGGCAGATCCGGGTGGCGGCGGGCGAGCCCCTCCCCCTGACCCAGGACCAGGTAGAGATGCGCGGTCACGCCGTCGAGTGCCGCATCACCTCCGAAGACCCCTTCCGCAACTTCCTCCCCTCCACCGGGAGGGTCGAGTACCTGGAGGTGCCCACCGGTCCGGGCGTACGCTGGGACGGCGGGATCGCCCAGGGCTTCGAGGTGGGCCTCCACTACGACCCGCTCCTGGGGAAGCTCATCACGTACGGCCCCGACCGCATCACGGCCATCGACCGCATGCGCCGGGCCCTGGAGGAGCTGGTGGTGGGCGGGCTGGACACCAGCGCCCCCTTCCACCGGAGGGTGATGGACGAGGCGGACTTCCGGGAGGGGCGGCTGACCATCCGCTACCTGGAGGAGCACCCCGATCTCATGGACGCCCCCCACGACGAAGCCCTGGTGCGGGCGGCCGCCGTGGCCGCGGCCCTCCTGGAGGAGGAGGAGCGCCAGCGCCATACGGCACCCCGCCCCGGCTCGGGTCCCCGGGTGGCGGCGAACGGCCTCAGCCCCTGGCAGGCCGCGGCCTGGCCCTGGACCCGGGCTCGATGAGCCCCGAAGCCTCCCCGGGCCGGGAAGGGGAGGCGGTGCCGGAGCAACCCTCCCTCGGGCCGGACGCCGAGGCGACGGTGCGGGTGCGGGCGATCGCGGCGGGCGGCGCCGGCGTGGCCGAGCTCCCCGACGGACGGGTGGTGTTCGTCCACCGCACCGCCCCGGGCGACCGGGCGCGCATCCGCCTGACCCGCTCCAAGTCGGCCTGGGCCCAGGGCGAGCTCCTCGAGCTCCTGGAGCCGGGCCCGGGCCGGCGGGAGGCGCCCTGCCCCCACTACGCGCGCTGCGGCGGCTGCACCCTGGAGCACCTGGACTACCCGGAGCAGCTCCGCTGGAAGGGCCGGCTGGTGTCCGACGCCCTCACCCGCATCGGCGGCATGGAGACCGCCGCCCCCGACCCGAGCCCCTCCCCCCGGGAGGTCCGCTACCGCAACCGGGTGAGCTTCACCCTGAAGCGCCTCAGGAGCGGCCGGGTGGTGGCGGGCTTCCACGAGCTCGAGCGCCCGGCCCGGGTCGTCGACCTGGGGGGCGACTGCCTCCTCCCCGAAGCGCCGGTGGCCCGGGCGTGGGACGCCCTGCGAGGTGCCTGGGGCCCCGGCGCCCGCCGCCTCCCGGCGGGGGGTACGCTCCGCCTCACCCTGCGGGCGGTGGAGGGGGGCGTCGTCCTGGTCGTCGAGGGAGGCAGGGGGAGCGGCGATGCTCCGGCCCTCCTGGACGCCGTGCCCGACCTCCAGGCGGTGTGGCGCAAGGACGCCAAGGGCCCCGCACAGCTCCTGGCGGGCCGGGGCGACACCACCGAGGCGTGGCTGGGGGAGCGCTTTCCCGTGGGGGCATCGGCGTTCCTCCAGGTGAACCGGGAGGCGGCCGAGCTCCTCCACGCGGCCGTGGTCGAGGCGGTGGACGCGGCCCCGGGGGATGCGGTGGTGGACGCCTACTGCGGCGTGGGCGTGTACGGCCGCACCCTGGCCCGGGCGGGCGCCCGGGTCACGGGCATCGAGCTGGACGCCGAGGCCGCGGCCGCCGCCCGCCACGCCGCCCCCGACGGCTTCTCGGTGCTGGAGGGGCCGGTGGAGCTCCGCCTCCCGGAGGCCCTCCCGGCCCGCCGGGTGGTGCTGAACCCGCCCCGCACCGGGCTCCACGAGGCCGTCCCCGCACGCCTGGTGGCCTCGGGGGTAGAGCGCCTCGTGTACGTGAGCTGCGACCCGGCCACGCTGGCCCGGGACGCGGCCCGGCTGGAGGAGCGCTACCGCCTGGCGGGGGTGCGCGCCTTCGACCTTTTCCCCCAGACCGCCCACGTGGAGACGGTGGCGGTCTTCGAAGCCTCGAGCTGACACGGGTGGCGGAGAGCCGATGCTTTACTACGTGACCATCGGAGAGCGGACGGTGGAGGTGGACCTGGGCCCCGAGGGGGTGCGGGTGGACGGCGAGGCCGTGGAGGCCGTCCTGGACCGGGTGGAGGGCACGCGGGTGCGCTCCCTCCTCCTGGACGGCGCATCCCACCGGCTGGTCGCCCGGCGCACCGAGCGCCGCACCTGGGACCTCCACGTGCGGGGCGCCCGCCTCACGGCCGAGGCGGTGGACGAGCGCACCCGGGCCATCCGTGAGATGACCGGCGCCGCGGCCGGCCCGTCGGGTCCCCGGCCCCTGGTGGCCCCCATGCCGGGGCTGGTGGTGAAGGTCGAGGTGGAGCCCGGCGACGACGTGGTAGCCGGCCAGGGGCTGGTCATCATGGAGGCCATGAAGATGGAGAACGAGCTCAAGGCGGAGGCCACGGGGCGGGTGTCCGTGGTCCACGCCCAGCCAGGCCAGCCGGTGGAGCAGGGGCAGGTCCTGGTGGAGTTCGAGGCGCCGTCCGGGGAAGGGGAGGGCTGAGGGTGGCCACAACGGAGAAGGACGCGGGCAGGGAAGCCGCCGAGCCCGCCACCGACAGCGGCATCCCGGTGGACGCGGTCTACGGGCCCGGAGACGTGGAGCTGGACCCGGAACGCGACCTGGGCCAGCCGGGGCGCTTCCCCTTCACCCGGGGCGTCTACCCCACCATGTACCGGGGCCGCCTCTGGACCATGCGCCAGTACGCGGGCTTCGGCACCGCCGAGGAGACCAACGAGCGCTACCACTACCTCCTGGAGCGGGGCCAGACGGGGCTGTCGGTGGCCTTCGACCTCCCCACCCAGATGGGCTACGACTCCGACGCCCCCATGGCCGCCGGAGAGGTGGGCCGGGTGGGCGTCGCCATCGACTCCCTGGAAGACATGCGGGCCCTCTTCCAGGGCATCGACCTGGGCGCCGTCTCCACCTCCATGACCATCAACGCCACGGCGCCCATCCTCCTGGCGCTGTACGTGGCGGTGGGCGACGAGCAGGGGGTGCCCCGCAGCACCCTGGAAGGCACGGTCCAGAACGACGTCCTCAAGGAGTACATCGCCCGGGGCACGTACATCTACCCGGTGGACCCGAGCCTGCGCCTGGTGAGCGACGTCATGGCGTTCTGCGCCGCCGAGGTGCCCAAGTGGAATACCATCTCCATCTCGGGCTACCACATCCGGGAGGCGGGCTCCACCGCACCCCAGGAGGTGGCGTTCACCTTCGCCAACGGCCTGGAGTACGTGAAGCGGGCGCTGGCCGCCGGCATCGCCCTGGAGGACTTCGCCCCCCGCCTCTCGTTCTTCTTCGCGGCCCACAACGACTTCCTGGAGGAGGTAGCCAAGTTCCGGGCCGCCCGCCGGCTGTGGGCCCGCCTCATGCGGGAGCGCTACGACGCCAGCGACACGTCGTGCCGGCTGCGCTTCCACACCCAGACGGGGGGCTCCACGCTCACGGCCCAGCAGCCCCTGAACAACATCGTGCGGGTGACGGTGCAGGCGCTCGCCGCGGTGCTGGGAGGAACCCAGTCCCTCCACACCAACGGCTACGACGAGGCGCTGGCGCTGCCCACCGAGGAATCGGCCCGCATCGCGCTCCGCACCCAGCAGATCCTGGCCCACGAGTCCGGCGTCGCCCGCACCGTGGATCCCCTTGCCGGGAGCTGGTTCGTGGAGTCCCTCACCGACGAGGTGGAGGCCCGGGCCCGTGGCTACCTGGAGAAGATCGACGCGATGGGCGGCGCGGCCCGGGCCATCGAGTACATGCAGGAGGAGATCCACAAGGCGGCGTACCGCACCCAGCTCGACATCGAGGAGGGGCGCCGCACCGTGGTGGGGGTGAACGCCTTCACGGAGGACGAGGAGCGGGTGCGCATCGGCCAGCCCGACTACACCGCCCTGGAGACCCGCCAGAAGGCCAAGCTGGCCGACCTGCGGAGCCGACGGGACACCGCGGTCGTGGACGGCGCCCTGGCCCGGATCGGCGAGGAGGCCCGGGAAGGGGGCAACCTCCTGCCGCCCATCATCGACGCCGTGAAGGCCCTGGCCACCCTGGGGGAGATCAGCGACACCCTGCGCGCGGCGTGGGGGACCTACGACGGACACCCCGGCTAGCATATCTTTTCCGGGCGACGACGCCCCACGCCCGGGGCGCTGTCACGGCGCTCCTGGCGCCGTTTCCCGGATCGCGTCCCCGGGGCTCACGGAACGACCACCACGACCGCCATGCCCACCTACGAGTACCGCTGCCCCAACGGGCACGAGTTCGAGGTCTTCCAGAAGATGTCCGACGAGCCCGTCGCCCCCTGTCCGGAGTGCGGCGAGGAGGCCGAGCGGGTGATCTCGGGCGGCGGGGGCCTCCTCTTCAAGGGCGAAGGCTTCTACATCACCGACTACCGGAGCGAGGCCTACAAGAAGAAGGCTGCCAAGGAGCAGGGCGGCGCCTCCGGGGGCACCTCCGAGGGGTCCAAGGGCGGGAGCTCGTCCTCCTCCGGCGGCTCGTCGGGCTCCGCCTCCTCCGGTTCCTCCGGCTCGGGGACGACCGACTCGTGACCCCCCCTCCCGCCCAGGGGCGCATCCGCGCGGCCCTCCTGGCCGCGCTGGCGAAGCTGGGCGTGGAGGACGCCGACCCCCACGTCGAGCGTCCCCGGGACCCGTCCCACGGCGACTGGTCCACGAACGTGGCCATGACGCTGGCGTCCCGCCTGAAGCGCGCTCCCCGTGAGATCGCCCAGGAGCTCGCCGAAGCCCTGGACCGGGAGGAGGCCGGCATCACCGGCGTGGAGGTGGCCGGCCCGGGCTTCCTGAACTTCCGCCTGGCGGCGGCCTCGGTGGCCGACAACCTCCGGCTCATCCTGGAGGAGGACGAGGGGTACGGCCGCAGCGCCACGGGGGAGGGCGAGCCCATCATGGTGGAGTGGGTCAGCGCCAACCCCACCGGGCCCCTGCACCTGGGCCACGGCCGCCAGGCGGCCCTGGGCGACGCCATCTGCGCGCTCCTGGAGCGCACCGGCTGGAAGGTGCACCGGGAGTTCTACTACAACGACGCGGGCCGCCAGATGGACCTTCTGGCCCGGAGCGTCCGGGCGCGCTACGAGGAGCTCCTGGGCCACCGGGCCGCCGTCCCGGA
Source organism: uncultured Gemmatimonadales bacterium (assembly GCA_963720485.1). Classification (GTDB taxonomy): domain Bacteria; phylum Gemmatimonadota; class Gemmatimonadetes; order Longimicrobiales; family Gaopeijiaceae; genus MFD05684-c1. The sequence goes on along the minus strand of OY970395.1, from coordinate 1,701,558 downwards.
AGGCGGCTACCAGGGCGCCTACGTTGTGGAGCTGGCCCGGGCGTTCGAGGAGGAGGTGGGCGGGCGGTGGGCCGGCGACGACAGCCAGGAGGCCCTGGACGCCTTCCGCCACTTCGCCGTGCGCCTCCTCCGTGCGGAGCAGGACCGGGACCTGGCCGAGTTCCGGGTGCGCTTCGACACGCTACTTCCTGGAATCGTCCCTCTACGAGGAGGGGCGGGTGGAGGCCACCATCCAGGCGCTGCGCGAGACGGGGCACGTGTACGAGGCCGAAGGCGCGGTGTGGCTCCGCACCACCGACTTCGGCGACGACAAGGACCGGGTCATGGTCCGGAGCGACGGCACGCCCACCTACTTCCTGCCCGACGTCGCCTACCACGTCACCAAGTGGGAGCGGGGCTTCCACCGGGCCATCAACGTCCAGGGCTCCGACCACCACGGGACGCTGCCCCGGGTGAAGGCCGGGCTGCGGGCCCTGGGCTACCCCGAGGGCTTTCCCGAGTAGGTGCTCCACCAGATGGTGCGCCTGGAGCGGGCCGGTGAGGAGGTGAAGTTCTCCAAGCGGGCGGGCTCCTACACCACGCTCCGGGAGCTCTTCGAGGAGGTGGGCGTCGACGTGGCCCGCTACTTCTTCCTCATGCGCAAGCCCGAGGCCCAGCTGGTGTTCGACCTGGACCAGGCCCTGGACCAGTCGGAGAAGAACCCGGTCTACAAGATCCAGTACGCCCACGCCCGCATGTGCTCGATCTTCGCCAAGGCCGCGCCCGGTGAGGACGAGGTGCCGCCCAACGAGGTTGACCTGGGCCTCCTGGGGCACGCGACCGAGCTGGAGCTCATCAAGCAGCTCGCGGCCTTCCCCGAGACGGTGGCGAAGGCGGCAGAGCTCAGGGCTCCCCACCTGCTGTGCGACTACCTGGAGCAGACCGCGGGTGCGGTGAACTCCTGGTACCACGCCGGAAACCCGAGCCGGAGCCCGGAGCTGGCGGTGCTGGTGCCGGACCGGGAGCTGCGGCGGGCCCGCCTCGGCCTGGCCCGGGGCGTGCGCATCGTGCTGCGCAACGGCCTCCGCATCCTCGACATCCACGCCCCGGTGCGCATGGAGCGCGCCGAGACCGGCGTGGCCTGACCGCCCCTCTCGAACGAGCGCGAGCCTCCCGCATGTCCATCCTGGTCGTTGGAAGCATCGCCCTGGACTCGGTGGAGACCCCCTTCGGCAAGGCCGACGACGTCCTGGGGGGCTCGGCCGTCTTCTTCAGCGCCGCCGCCTCGGTGTTCTCCGGCGTCCAGGTGGTGGGGGTCGTGGGCGCCGACTATCCCATGGAGAAGCTGGCCTTCCTGGAGGGGCAGGGGGTCGACCTGGGGGGCGTGGAGCGGGCCGAGGGAGAGAGCTTCCGCTGGACGGGCCGCTACCACTACGACCTGAACTCCCGGGACACCGTCTGGACCCGCCTCGGCGTGTTCGCCGACTTCGAGCCCCGCATCCCCGACGACTTCCGGGACGCCAAGATCGTCTTCCTGGGCAACATCGACCCGGTGCTCCAGCTCGACGTCCTGGACCAGGTGCATGCCCCCGAGCTGGTGGCGTGCGACACCATGAACTACTGGATCGACGGGAGTCGGGACGCGCTCCTCCGCCTCATGGAGCGGGTCGACATCCTCATGCTGAACGACAGCGAGGCGCGCCAGCTCGCCGACGAGCCCAACCTCCTCAAGGCGGCCCGCTGGATCCAGGAGCGGGGCCCCTCCACCGTGGTGGTGAAGAAGGGCGAGCACGGCGCGATCCTCTTCGCCGGCGCGTGGATGTTCTTCGTCCCGGGCTACCCCCTGGAGGAGGTGTTCGACCCCACCGGCGCCGGCGACGCCTTCGCGGGCGGCTTCCTGGGCTACCTGGACTGGACGGGCGGGACGGAGCGACGACGACCTGCGCCGGGCCATGGTGTACGGCTCCGCCATGGGATCCTACGCCGTGGAGGCCTTCAGCGTGGAGCGCTTCAAGGGGCTCACCCCCCAGGAGGTGGCCGACCGCATCCGGGAGTTCCGGGACATGACCTCCTTCGAGATCGAGGCGGGGGTGGCGCGCCATGTCTGAGGGCCCCCCCGTCGGCCTGAGCTACCGGGACGCGGGCGTCGACCTGGACGCCGCCGAGCGGGCCAAGGACCGCCTCAAGGCGCTGGTGGCGGCCACCCGTGACGCGAACACCCTCTCCGAGCTGGGCTCCTTCGGCGGGCTGTACGCCGTCCCGGAGGACGCCACCCGCCCCGTGCTGGTGTCCAGCGCCGACGGGGTGGGCACCAAGCTCAAGGTGGCGTTCCTCACGGGCCGCCACGACACGGTGGGCCAGGACCTGGTGAACCACTGCGTCAACGACATCCTGGTCCAGGGCGCCCGCCCCCTCTTCTTCCTCGACTACCTGGCCACGGGCGCGATGGACGAGGGCGTGGTGGAGGCGGTGGTGTCCGGCGCGGCCGTGGCGTGCCGGGAGAACCGCTGCGCCCTGCTGGGCGGCGAGACCGCCCAGATGCCCGACTTCTACGCCCCGGGCGAGTACGACCTGGCCGGCTTCATCGTGGGCGTGGTGGAGCGGGACAGGATCCTGGACGGGAGCGCGGTGGAGGCCGGCGACGCCCTGGTGGCGCTCCCGTCGTCGGGGCTCCACACCAACGGCTACACCCTGGCCCGCAAGATCGTCTTCGACCGCCTCGGGCTGGGTGTGGACGACCCCCTCCTCGGCACCGGCGCCACCGTGGCCGAAGCGCTGCTGGCCGTGCACCGGAGCTACCTCGACGTGCTCACCCCCCTCCTGGACGCCGGGCGCGTCCACGCCCTGGCCCACATCACGGGCGGCGGCATCCCGGGCAACCTGCCCCGGGTGCTGGGCCCCGAGCTGGGCGCGGTGGTGGAGCGGGCGTCGTGGGATCCGCCGCCGCTGTTCCAGGCGCTCCAGGAGGCGGGGGGTGTGGCCCGCCACGAGATGGACCGGGTCTTCAACATGGGCGTGGGGATGATCGCCGTGGTCCCGGAGGGCGACGCCGACGCCGTGGTGAGCGACCTCCTGGCCGCCGGAGAGGCCGCGTGGCGCCTGGGGCGGGTCGAGAAGGGGCGGGGGGTGCGCTATGCGTGACCTCCGCCGGAGGGGTCCTGCGCTCCTCGCCCTCGCGACGGCCTCCCTCGCCGCGGCGGCGCCCCTGGCCGCCCAGGACTCGGCCCCCGCCGTGGCCGACCAGTGCGCCACGGGCAGCCCGGCCGTAGGCCCCGAGTGCCTGGAGGCCATGCTGGCCTTCCAGGCGGTGGAGGGGCTGGTGGGCCTCGCCGGGTCGGGGGGCGCCGCGCTGCCCGGGAGCAGCAGCACCCTGGGCCGGCGCGTGGGCAGTCAGCCACGACTCGCGGCGGCCATCCGGGTGGGAGGCGTGCCGGGGGCCGTCCCCGACCTCCAGTCCCGCACCCCGGGGGGCACCCTGTCCGGTGCCCAGCGCGACGTGTTCGCGTCCGTGGTGCAGGGCACCGTCAGCGCGGGGCTCTTCGACGGCTTCTCGCCCCTTCCCACCGTGGGCGGGCTCCTGTCCCTGGACGTCGAGGCGTCGGCCGGACGCGTGTTCCTCCCGGGCAACGAGGGCTTCGACGGCGGGACCACGCTCCTGGGCCTCGGGCTCCGCCTGGGCGTCCTCCGGGAGTCGTTCACCCTCCCCGGCGTCACCCTCTCGGTGCGGCGCCGCTGGGCGGAGAAGGTGAGCCTGGGGAGCCCCGACGACCCCCAGGGCACGGGGGCGGCGGTGGACGTCACCACCACGTCGCTCCGTCTCACCGCCGGTAAGGACCTCCTTTCCCTGGGGCTCCTGGGAGGCGTCGGGTACGACCGCTACGACGCCGACGGCCGCATCCAGGCGGCCCACTACGGCTCCCCCTCCCAGGGGGGCGACGCCTTCGGCGCCGCCGACGTGAACGGCTTCACCACCCACCGCACCCTCGCCTTCGCCGGGGTCTCCTACACGTTCCTGGTCCTCCAGCTCTCCGCCGAGGGGGGATGGGCCCGGGGCTTCCCCTCCGTGGCCGGGCGGGAGGGCGCCGCCTACGACCCCTCCGACGGGCGCTTCTTCGGCTCCCTGGCCGCGCGCCTGACCCTGTAGGCACCTTCCCATGGAGCTCCCGGCGTCCACGCGGGTCCCGGTGAGCGGCGACGACCTGCGCTGGCTCGAGCGGGCCGTCGTCCTGGCCCGCCGGGGCTGGGGGCGGGTCCACCCCAACCCCATGGTGGGATGCGTGCTGGTCAAGGACGGCGAGGTGGTGGGGGAGGGCTGGCACAGGGAGTTCGGCGGCCCCCACGCCGAGGTGGAGGCGCTGGAGGCGGCCGGAGGCGCCGCCCGGGGGGCCACTGCGTTCGTGAGCCTCGAGCCGTGCCGCCACCACGGGAAGACGCCGGCGTGCACCGACGCCCTCCTGCGGACGGGGGTGGCCCGGGTGGTGTTCGCCACCGCCGACCCCACGGCCGAGGCCGGGGGCGGAGGCGACGCGCTGCGGGAGGCGGGGGTGGACGTCGCCGGACCCGTGTTGGACCCGGCCCTGGGCGCCCGGGAGAACCCGGCCTTCTTCCGCCGGGCCCGGGGGGAGGGGCCGTGGGTCGCCCTCAAGCTCGCCCTCTCCCTGGACGGCGCCATCGCCGAGGCGCCGGGCCGGCGCACGCAGCTCACGGGCCCCGAGGCGTCGGCCGAGGTGCAGCGGCTCAGGGCCGGCTTCGACGCGCTGCTGGTGGGGGCGGGCACCGCACGGACCGACGACCCCCGCCTCACCGTCCGCGGCGACCTCACCCCCCGGACGCCGCCCCGGCGTGTCGTCCTGGACAGCGAGGCGACCCTCGACGCCGGCCGGGCCCTCTTCCGGGAGGAGGGCGGCCCGGTGCTGGTGTTCGTGGCCGAAGACGCCGACGAGGCGGCCCTGGAGCGCATCGAGGGCGCCGGCGCCCAGGTCCACCCGGTGCCCCGGGCCCCGGACGGGCTCGACCTCGGGCGGGTCCTGGACGACCTGGGCCGCCTGGGCGCCGACGCGGTCCTGTGCGAGGGGGGCGGCCGCCTGGCCCGCTCCCTCCTGGAGGAGGGGCGGGTGCACCGCCTCTACCTGTTCGTCTGCCCCCGCCTCCTGGGGAGCGGCGGCGTGCCCGCCTTCGGGGGGCTCGCCGGAAACGCCTTCGGCCGATGGGTGCCTGCGGCGCCCCCCAGGGGGCTGGGCGCCGACACCCTCATCGTCCTGGACCGGGAGGACACCTGATGTTCACCGGGCTCGTGGAAGCCGTCGGACGCGTGACGACCGTCGCCCCGCTGGACGACGGCCGCCGTCTGGCGGTGGCGGCGCCGGAGCTGGTGGAGGGGACCGCCGTGGGCGACTCCGTGGCGGTCGACGGGGCGTGCCTCACGGTGGTGGCGCTGCCGGAGGGCGGCTTCGCGTTCGACGTCATCGGCACCACGCTGGAGCGCACGGTGGCCGGGCGCTACCGGGAGGGTAGCCCGGTGAACCTGGAGCGGGCGCTCCGCCTGGGCGACCGCCTGGGCGGCCACCTGGTGCAGGGGCACGTCGACGGCGTGGGGGAGGTCGTGAGGGTGGCGAAGGCAGGCGAGCACCACCTGCTGGACGTGCGGGTTCCCCCCGACGTCGCCCGGGGCACCGTGCTCCACGGCTCCATCACGTTCAACGGGGTGAGCCTCACGGTGAACGCCCTCCCGGACGGAGACGTGGTGCAGGTAGCCCTCATCCCCCACACCTGGGAGCGGACCAACCTGTCGGGGCTCGAGCCGGGCCACGGGGTCAACGTGGAGGCGGACCTGATCGGCAAGTACGTGGGTAGACTGGCCGACCCGTGGCGGGATTCCCCCCCGGGACCCCACGAGGCTCCTGAGCATGCCTTTCGACCGTGTGGAAGACGCCCTCGACGACATCCGCAAGGGGCGGATGATCATCGTGGCCGACGACGAGGACCGGGAGAACGAAGGCGACCTGGTCATCGCCGCCGAGGCCGCCACCCCCGAGGCCGTGAACTTCATGACGAAGCACGGCCGGGGGCTCATCTGCGTGGCCCTCACGAGGGAGCGGGCGGACGAGCTGGACCTGCCCCCCATGACCGACGACAACACCGATCCCCAGGGGACGGCCTTCACCGTGTCGGTGGACGCTCACGTGCGCTTCGGGGTCACCACCGGCATCAGCGCCCAGGACCGGGCCAAGACCATCGCGCTGCTCGTGGAGGAGGGCACCACGCCCGCCGACTTCCGGCGCCCGGGCCACGTGTTCCCCCTGCGGGCCAAGCCGGGGGGGTCCTGCGCCGGGTGGGCCAGACCGAGGCCGCCGTCGACCTGGCCCGGCTGGCGGGCTTCAAGCCGGCCGGGGTCATCTGCGAGATCCTCAAGGAAGACGGCACCATGGCGCGCCGTCCCGAGCTCGAGGTCTTCGCCCGGGAGCACGGGCTGCGCTTCATCACCGTCGCCCAGCTCGTGGCGTACCGCCTCACCAAGGAGCGCCTCGTCGAGCGCATCGCCGAGGCGAAGCTTCCCACCCGCTTCGGCGAGTTCCGGGTCATCGCCTACCAGAGCCTGGTGGACGAGCGGGAGCACGTGGCGCTGGTGAAGGGCGACATCGAAGGAAGGCCCAACGTCCTGGTGCGCATGCACTCCGAGTGCCTCACCGGCGACGTGTTCGGCTCCATGCGCTGCGACTGCGGGGAGCAACTGGCCACCGCCATGGAGCGCATCCAGCAGGAGGGCGCCGGCGCCATCGTGTACCTCAAGCAGGAGGGCCGGGGCATCGGCCTGGGCAACAAGATCCGGGCGTACGAGTTGCAGGACGAGGGGCACGACACCGTGGAAGCCAACGAGAAGCTGGGCTTCAAGCCCGACTTGAGGGACTACGGCATCGGCGCCCAGATCCTCCTGGACCTGGGGCTCCACTCCATCCGCATCCTCACCAACAACCCCCGCAAGATCGTGGGGTTGGACGGCTACGACCTGGAAGTGACGGGTCGGGAGCCACTCAAGGTGGAGCCGGGCCGCTTCAACGCCGACTACCTCGAGACCAAGCGGCTCAAGATGGGCCACATCCTCTGACCCCGGCCGGCCACCTCCAGCGCCGCGAGTCGCCGCGCCGCGAGTCCCCTCACCCGGACCCTCCTGGGAAGGCCGCCACTCTCTGACGGGTGTCGTCCTTCGGCGACACCCTGTGCCGCCACCGCAACGAATGCGCGTCGGCCACCGGAAGCCGATCGCGCGCCTTTCCCATGATGAGGGAGGTTTCGGGGGGGCGTCCTTTCCGGTCTTCATCTTGCAGCCGCGACGCCCCCTGTGCCTCGAACCAGGGAGAGATGATGCGGCAGAAGCGACGGTCGACGCTGGTCGGTTTCGGATGCCTCGCGGCGCTGGCGGCGGTGGCGGCGCCCCTCCACGCCCAGGACGTGACGGTGGGGACGGCGAATACGTTCAACCGCTTCCCCTTCCAGGACTACGCGTCGTTCAGCTACCAGCAGGTCTATGCCGCGTCGTCCTTCAGCACCGCCGTCTTCATCCGGGCCCTGCGGTTCTCCAACACCGTCGAAGGACCCAGCAACACCATCGACGACGCCACCTACCGCATCCGGTTCTCTACCACGCCGGCAGCCGTAGGCGGGCTGAGCACGACCGTGGGCGACAACGTGGGACCCGACGTGCAGGAGTTCTTCTACGGCGCCCTGCACAACGCCGGGCTGAGGATCCAGGGCCAGACGCCCTTCTTCTACGACCCCAGCCAGGGGAACCTCCTCATGGACGTGGCGCTGGTGGGGTCCTACGTGCACTCCGGGAGTGGGCTGGACGCCGACAACACCGGGGACGCCACCAGCCGCGTCTACTACAACAGCTTCTTCGGTGAGTACAGGGCCGACAACGTCGGCCTGGTCACCACCTTCGAGACCGCCACCAGCGTCGCCCCCGAGCCCTGGAGCGTGGTGCTCCTGGCCACGGGCCTGGCGGTCCTGGGCCTCGTCACGCTTTCGGACCGGAAGCGCCGGAGCGCTGCGGCGGAGGCCTGAAGGCCGGGTTCTCCCGGGGTGGACGCCCTCCCGGGAAGCCGCGATTTTTGAGGCTCCCCGGGAGCCGCGGCTCCCCGCGCTCCCCCAGCTTTTCGGCCCCTTCCTTGAGCACGGACGACGCTTCCTACGCCCAGGCCCTCCAGGGACGGGTGAGCGGGGTGGGCCGCCGGTTCGCCGTGGTGGCCTCCCGCTTCAACGCCCACGTCACCGACGTCCTCCTGGAGCGGGCGGTGGCCACGCTGGAGGAGCACGGCGCGGGGCGGGTGGATGTCTACCGCGTCCCGGGGGCGTGGGAGCTCCCCCAGGCGTGCGACCTGCTGGCCCGGGCCGGGGAGCACGACGCCCTGCTGGCCCTGGGCTGCCTGATCCGGGGCGACACGCCCCACTTCGAGGTCATCGCAGCCGAGGCGGCCCGGGGACTGGGCCGCGTGGCCCTGGACCACCACCTGCCGGTGCTGTTCGGCGTCCTCACCACCGAGACCGACGACCAGGCCGTGACCCGGGCCGACCCGGCCCGGGGCGACAAGGGAAGGGAGGTGGCCCTGGCCGCCCTGGAGATGGCCGACCTCTTCCACCGCCTCACCACAACCCGGGGGCGGCGGTGAGCTCCGACGCGCCTCTGGAGCGCCGGGAGCGGATCGACCGGAGCCGCGCCCGTGCCTGGGCGCTCCAGATCCACTACCGATGGGAGGCCGGGAGCCGCTCCGGCACGCTCCGCAACGCCCTGGTGGAGACCGCCGCCACCCGCCGCATGGCCCCGGCTCGGGTGCCGTACGTGCGGCGCCTCCTCACCACCCTGGACGAGCACCTCCCCGACGTGGACCGCGCCCTGGTGGCCGCCCTGGAGAACTGGCGGCTGGAGCGCCTCTCCCACATCGACCGTGGCGTCCTCCGCATCGCCGCCGCCGAAATGCTCTACTTCGACGATATCCCTCCGAAGGTGTCGATACGGGAGGCGATCCAGCTCGCGGAGCAGTACGGAGGCAACGACTCCCCCCGCTTCGTGAACGGCGTCCTGGACGCGCTCTTCAAGCGTGCCCCCGTCATCGGCTAGCGCCTCACCGGGAGACGGGGGCCCCCTCCGGATCCTGGTGGTGAACTGGCAGGACCGGGAGAACCCCCAGTCGGGCGGCGCCGAGACCCACCTTCACCAGGTCTTCGGCCGCATCGCCGCAGCCGGCCACGAGGTGGTGGTGCTCTGCTCCGGCTTCCCGGGCGCCGAGCCCATCACGCACCTGGACGGGATGGAGGTCCACCGTACGGGCGGCCGCTACACCTTCGCCCTGCGGGCCCGCCCCTATTTCCGGCGCCACCTGGCCGCGCGCGGCTTCGACGTGGTGGTGGAAGACCTGAACAAGGTGCCGGTCTTCACGCCGTTCTGGTCGTCCACGCCCGTGGTGCTCCTGGTGCACCACCTCTTCGGCGCCACCGCCTTCCAGGAGGCGAGCCTGCCCGTCGCCGCCATGACGTGGCTGCTGGAGCGGCCGGTCCCCCGGGCGTTCCACGACCTTCCGGTGATCGCCGTGTCCCGGAGCACCGAGGCCGACCTGGTGGAGCGGGGCATGGACCCGGCGCGCATCACCGTCGTGCCGAACGGCATCGACACCGAGCGCTATACCCCCGGGAAGGACCGCTTTCCCGAGCCGACCTTCCTCTTCCTGGGGCGGGTGAAGAAGTACAAGCGCGTCGACCTCCCCATCCTGGCGCTGGCGCGGCTGATCGAGCGGGGGGTGGACGCCCGCTTCGTGGTGGCCGGCAAGGGCGACAACCTGGACGAGCTCCGGCACCTGGCCGAGCGGCTGGGGGTGGCCGGCCGCGTGCGCTTCGCCGGCTTCGTGGACGAGGACGAGAAGCTGGACCTGTTCCGGCGCGCCTGGGCCCACGTCCTCACCTCGCCCAAGGAAGGGTGGGGCATCGCCAACCTGGAGGCGGCCGCCTGCGGCACCCCCACGGTGGCCAGCGACGCCCCGGGCCTGCGGGACTCGGTCCTGGACGGTCAGACCGGCTGGCTGGTGCCCCACGGTGACGTGGATGCCCTGGCGGAGCGGCTGGGAGCCCTTCTCACCGATCCCGCCCTCCGGGATGGAATGGGGCGGCGCGCCCGCTCCTTCGCCGAGGGCTTCTCCTGGGACGCGTCGGCCCGGCGCGTCCTGGAGGTGCTCCGGGCCCGGGTGGTCGCCACAGGCCGCCCCGATTAGCTTCATTTTCGCGCCACGTGCGCCCTTTCCGGGCCACGCTCCGCTCGCCAACACCGCACCGTGAGGATCGATGCGTATCCAGATCACCGCTCGCCACACCGACCTGTCCGAGGCCGTGCGCCGCCGCGCCGAGGAGCGCCTGGCCCGCCTCACCCGCTTCGAGCCGCGCCTGTCCGCGGTCGAGGTGGTGTTCGAGGAGCAGAAGCAGGTCCACCGGGTCGAGGCCATCCTCCACGTGGACGGCGTCGAGCCCCTGGTGGCGTCCAGCGAGGACACCGACGCCAAGGCCGCCCTCGACCGCCTCACGGACAAGCTCTCGCGCCGGCTTCGACGCCGGCACGACCGCTCGCGGGATCATCAGGCCGAGGCCCTCAAGGGGGTGGAGGGGGATTGACCGCGTGAGCCGGGACCCGCTGCGGGGGCAGGAAGGCGAGGGACGCCGGAAGCCCATCACCGTCCGCGAGCTCCTGGAGGCCAAACGGGAGTCGCTGGCCCTTCAGCTCATGACCGACGAGGATGGGCTGGAGCGCAGCATCGCCGACCCGGACATCTCCAGCCCGGGGCTGGCCCTCTCGGGCTACACGCGCCGCTTCCCCGAGGGCCGGCCCCAGGTGTTCGGCGAGACCGAGATGACCTACCTCGCCGCCCTGGCCTCCGAGGAGGCCCACCTCCGGCTCGAGACGCTGTTCGCGTTCTCGATCCCGGTGGTGTTCGTCACCAAGGGGCAGCGACCTCCGCCCACCTTCCTCGAGCTCGCCGACGCCGCGGGCATCCCCGTGCTGGTGAGCCAGCTCTCCACCAAGGACTTCTACCACCGGGCGAAGCCCTTCCTGGAAGCGGCCCTCGCTCCCTACACCACCCTCCACGGCTCCCTGGCCGACGTGTACGGTGTGGGGCTCCTCTTCGTCGGAAAGAGCGGGGTGGGGAAGAGCGAGTGCGTCCTGGACCTGGTGGAGCGGGGTCACCGGCTGGTGGCCGACGACCTGGTGGTGTGCTCCCGCCGGGGGAACGACGTCCTCATCGGCAAGGGGCACGAGCTCCAGCGCCACCACATGGAGATCCGCGGGATCGGCATCATCGACATCCGCGGCCTCTTCGGCATCCGGGCCATCCGGCAGCAGAAGCGCATCGAGGTGGTGGTGCACCTGGAGCATTGGGACAACCTGGGGGAGTACAGCCGAACCGGGCTGGAAGAGGACGAGGCCACGATCCTGGGGGTGAGCATCCCCCGGGTGAAGGTCCCCCTCAACCCTGGGAAGAACATCACGGTGATCTCCGAGGTGGTGGCCATGAACCACCTGCTGCGCTACTCGGGCGTGGACGCGGCCGCCGCCTTCGACCAGAGAATCCGGGACGCCATGCGCCCCGTACAGGAATACCTCGAGCAGGACTATGAGTGACCAAGCGACCTCCGTACGCGGCGTCGTCTTCGCCCATGGCCACATGGCCGAGGGGATGGTGGACGCGGTACGGACCATCTCCGGGGCGCCCGAAGACGCCCTCCTCGCCCTCTCGAACGAGGGGCTCGGTCCCGAAGCCCTCCACGACCGGCTGGACGAGCTCCTGGGCGACGTACCGGCGGTGATCTTCACCGACCTCCAGTCCGGGAGCTGCGCCATGGCCGCCCGCCTCTGCTGTCGCGAGCAGGCGCGCCGCGCGGTGGTGTGCGGCGCCAACCTGCCGGTGCTGCTGGATTTCGTGTTCCACCGGGACATGCCCCTGGACGAGCTGGTCGCGCGCCTGGTGGAGAAGGGGCGCAAGAGCATCCAGAGCCTGTCCGCACCGCCCGGAGCCCATGTCGATCGTCCTGTTTCGGGTTGACGAGCGCCTGATCCACGGCCAGGTGGTGCTGGGCTGGGGGAGCCAGCTCCGCCCCCGCCGCTACGTGGTCGTGGACGATGCCCTGGCGGCGAGCGACTGGGAGCAGGAGCTCTACCGCTTGGGGCTCACCGACGGCTCCACTGCGGAGTTCGCCACCGTGGACGAGGCGCGCCGCAAGCTCCCGGTGTGGCGCGAGGACGAGGAGCGCACGGTGCTCCTCACCCGGAACGTGGACACCATGCTGGCCCTCGCACGGGGCGGCACCCTGTCCGGAGAGAAGGTGAACCTCGGCGGCATCCACCACGCCCCCGGGCGGGTGGCGGTACGGCCGTACCTCTATCTGGACGACGCCGACCGGGAGCGCATCCAGGCGCTGGTGGAGGAAGGCGTGCGGGTGAGCGGCCGGGATCTCCCCGGCTCCCTCAAGGTCGACACGGCGGAGCTGACGGGCACGTGAGCCTCGTGGCCGTTACGCTCCTGGGCGGGCTCCTGGCCCTGGACGGGACTTCGGTGGGGCAGTTCATGGTGTCCCGCCCCCTGGTGGCGGGGGTCCTCACGGGATGGCTGGTAGGGGACCCGGCCACCGGCCTGATGGTGGGCGCGCTCCTGGAGATCTACCTCCTGGTGTCGTTCCCCGTGGGGGGCGCCCGCTTCCCGGAGGGGGCCACGGCCACGGTGGTGGCCGCCGCTTCCGCCGCCGCCGCTGCCCGGGGCCGGCGCCCTGGCCATCGGCGTGGCCCTGGGGCTGGTGTGGGGCCAGGTCGGGGGCGTGAGCATCACGATGCTGCGCAAGGTGAACGGCCGGCTGGCGGCCGACCCCAACCGTGGCCCCCTCACGCCGAAGCGCCTGGTGGCCGGCCACCTGGGCGCCATCGGCCTGGACTTCGCCCGGGGCGCCGCCCTCACCGTCCTGGGGGTGGTGGTGGGGCGGAAGATCGTCCTGGTGGGGGCCGCGTCGTGGCCGCTGGACGCCGACGACACGCTGGGGCTGCTCCTGGTGGGCGGCGCCGTGTCGGCCGGCATCCTCCTCAGGAGCTTCGGGGGCTTCCGGCGTCGGAGCACCCTGTTCGGGGCGGGGATCGTCCTGGGCCTCCTGGGAGCGTGGCTCCTGTGACGCCCCCGGGCGGCGCGCGGGAGGGGCTGCCCGCCGGAGCGCGCTGGTCATCGTTCCTGCGCTCCTTCACCATCCAGGGGTCGTGGAACTACCGGACCATGATCGGGAGCGGCTTCGCCTTCGCCATGCTGCCCGTGCTGCGGCGGCTTCCCGGTACCGACCGGGATCGCCTCGAGGACGCGCTCCGGCGCCACGCGGAGCACTTCAATGCCCACCCTTACCTGGTGGGTCTGGCCATCGGCGCGGCGGCGCGCCTGGAGGGCGACGGGCGCGACCCGGAGCTGGTGCACAAGTTCAAGACCGCCATCAAGGGCCCCCTCGGCGGCCTGGGCGACAACCTGGTGTGGGGGGCGTGGCTTCCCACCACGGTGCTGACGGGGTTGGTGGCGGTGTGGGCGGGGGCGCCGGCGTGGGCGGCGGTGCTCCTCTTCCTGGCCCTGTACAACGCCGGCCACCTGGGGCTCCGCTGGTGGGGCTTCGACGTGGGCCTCCGGGAGGGCACGGGGGTGGGCTCCCGCCTCCGGGAGGTCGGCCTCGGCCGGCAGGCCGAACGGGTCATGCGGGTCGGGACCCTGATCCTGGGCCTCCTGGTGGGGGAGCTGTCGGTGGAGATGGCCGATCTCGGCGCCCTCCCCGGGCTCTGGGTGGGGCTGGCCGTCGTGGCCTTCGTCGTGGGTCTGGTGGGCGGCATCCGCGCCTGGCGCCCCGCCGCCCTGGGCGCGGTGGGCGCCGTGGCCGGTATCATCCTGTTCGGACTCCTGGCATGAGCGAGAAAATGGCAGAGCGGGAAGTGCAGATCGTGAACCGGGCCGGGCTCCATGCCCGCCCGGCGGCGGAGTTCGTCAAGCTCGCGGGACACTTCGCATCGGAGGTTGTGGTGGAGAAGGACGGGCTCGAGGTGAACGGAAAGAGCATCATGGGCGTGCTCATGCTGGCCGCAGAGTGCGGTAGCCGCATGACTATCCGCTGCGAGGGCGACGACGCCGCCGAGGCCGTGGGCGCCCTGGCGGACCTCGTGGGACGGGGCTTCCTGGAGCAGTGAGGATGGCCGCGCCCCCCCAGGTGCTGGACGGCTTCCCGGCCGCCGAGGGCATCGGCCTCGGGCCCGTGCACCTCGTGCGCTGGGGCGTGCCCGAGGTGCCGCACCGCACCGTCTCCGCCGAGGAGGTGCCGGGGGAGGTGGACCGCTTCCACGAAGCTCGGGCGTGGGCCAAGCAGCGCATCCAGGCGATCCAGTCCGCCACCGAAGACCGCCTGGGCTCGGTGGAAGCCCGCATCTTCGAGCCCCAGATCCTCATGCTGGACGACGCTGAGGTGGTGGAGGGCACGGTACGCTACATCGAGGAGAACCACCTCACGGCGCCCCGGGCCTTCGAGTGGCGCATGCTGGAGCTCCAGGCCCGCTGGACGCGCACCAACCACCCCATGGTGCTGGACAAGCTCAACGACCTGGAGGACCTCCAGATCCGGGTGCTCCACCACCTCCTGGGCATGGACGACCCGGTGGACATCGCGAAGCTGGGCGACCAGCCCGTCATCGTGGTGGCCCCCAACATCTCGCCCACCCTCACCGTCCAGATGGACCCGGACCTGGTCCTGGGCATCGCCACCGACCAGGGCACCCGTACGTCCCACTGGGTGATCCTGGCCCGCTCGCTCAAGATCCCGGCCGTGGTGGGGCTGGGCGACGTGGCCCGCCGCGCCCGTGAGGGGCAGCCGGCCATCCTCGACGGACGCATCGGCCGCGTCGTCCTGGACCCCGACGAGGCCCACATGGCGCTGTTCAGCGAGCGCCGCTCCCGCATCAAGGCGTGGGAGGAGGAGATCCAGGTCATCGCCCGCCAGGAGTCGGTGACCCGGGACGGTCAGCCGGTGGCGCTCCGGGCCAACCTGGACCTGCCGGTGGAGGCGGATCAGGCCCGCACCCACGGCGCCGAGGGGGTGGGGCTCTTCCGCACCGAGTTCCTGGTGGTGGGCCGCAACGCCATGCCCGGTGAAGAGGAGCAGTACGAGGCCTACCGCCGGGTGGCCGAGGCCTTCCCGGAAGGCGCGGTGACCATCCGCACCTTCGACCTGGGCGGCGACAAGTTCCCCATGTTCCTCCACATGCCCAAGGAGGAGAACCCCTTCCTGGGGTGGCGGGCCATCCGGGTGTGCCTGGACGAGCCCGAGCTCTTCCGCACCCAGCTCCGGGCCATCCTCCGGGCCACGGCCCACGGCGACGTGCGCATCATGCTCCCCCTGGTGAACGACCTGGAGGAGATCCGGAAGGTGCGGGAGATGCTGGAAGAGGAGGAGGACCGCCTGGCCCGCCACGGCGTGCCCTTCAACTCCGGCTACAAGCTGGGCATCCTCATCGAGACGCCCGCGGCGGCCCTGGACGCGGTGGAGCTGGCCCGCCACTCCGACTTCTTCTCCATCGGCACCAACGACCTGGTCCAGTACACCCTGGCGGTGGACCGCACCAACGCCCGCCTGGCGAGGCTCTACAACCCGTTCCACCCCTCGGTGGTGCGGCAGCTCCACCAGGTTGCCCGGGTGGCCCGGGCCGCCGGCATCGAGGTGAGCGTGTGCGGCGAGATGGCCGCGAACCCCCTGGGGGCGTTCCTCCTCCTGGGGCTGGACATCACGGCGCTTTCCGTGGCCTGGCCGTCGCTGCCGGAGATCAAGAAGGTCATCCGGGACCTGCGCATGGAAGACGCCCGCGCCGCCGCCCGCAAGGCCCTGGCGGCGCCCACCGGCACCGACGTCATCCGCTGCCTCGTGGAGGGCATCGGAGACTCCGTGGACCTGTCCCCCTTCTCCGGTCGCTGGAACTTGTCGCTCCCCCTGTGAGGGGGTAGCTTCTCGCCGTCGGGCGGCCGCCTCGCGGTCGCCCGCGTTCTTTGCCTTCCACCGCCTCGAGCGAACGCGCCGTGACCCTCCGCCTCTTCACCTCCGAGTCCGTCACCGAAGGCCATCCCGACAAGCTGGCCGACCAGATCTCCGACGCCGTCCTGGACACCCTCCTGGAGGACGACAGCCAGTCCCGGGTGGCGTGCGAGACGCTGGTCACCACCGGCATGGCCCTGGTGTCGGGGGAGATCACCACCAAGGCCTACGCCGACATCCCCGACATCGTGCGGGGCACGCTGCGCCGGGTCGGCTACACCAACTCGGCGTACGGCATCGACGGCAACACCTGCGCGGTGCTCACCACCCTCGACCGGCAGTCGCCCCACATCGCCATGGGCGTGGACACGGGCGGCGCCGGCGACCAGGGCATGATGTTCGGCTACGCCAGCGACGAGACCGAGGAGCTCATGCCGGCGCCCATCGTCCTGGCCCACCGCATCACCCGGCGGCTGTCGGAGCTGCGCAAGGCAGGGGAGATGCAACTGGCTCCGTCCCGACGGGAAGAGCCAGGTCACCGTGGAGTACGGCGACGACGGACGGCCGGTGCGGGTCCACACCGTGGTGGTGAGCGCCCAGCACGAGCCCGACGTCACCCTGGAGGAGATCCGGGAAGACGTCATCGAGCGGGTGGTGACGCCCGTCCTCCCCGAGGACCTCTTCGACCCCGAGCACTGCGTCTTCCACGTGAACCCCACGGGCCGCTTCGAGATCGGCGGACCCCACGGCGACGCCGGGCTCACGGGCCGGAAGATCATCGTGGACACCTACGGCGGCGCCGGCCGCCACGGGGGCGGTGCGTTCAGCGGCAAGGACGCCACCAAGGTGGACCGCTCGGCGGCGTACGCGGCCCGCTGGGCGGCGAAGAACGTGGTGGCGGCGGGGGCGGCACGCCGCTGCGAGATCCAGCTCGCCTACGCCATCGGCGTGGCCGATCCGGTGTCGGTGCACGTGGAGACCTTCGGAACCGGCGAGGTGGACGACGACGTCATCGCTGCCGCCGTGGCCGACGTCTTCGACTTCAAGCCCAACGCCATCATCGAGACGCTGGGACTCAGGAACCCGATCTTCACCCCCACGGCCGCCTACGGCCACTTCGGGCGCACGCCCTGCCGGGTGCCGTTTCCCGGCGACGACGGCCGCACCATGTGGCTCTTCCCGTGGGAGCGGACCGACCGGGTGGAGGCCCTGCAGGGCGCCCTGGACCTCTAGGCTCCCTGGCGGGCCCCGCCCCGGGGGGGATCGCGGCCGGGGGAGAACCCCCGCTGCGCTGGGGAGTATACCGAGCCACAACCCCCGCAGCCCCACCCCCCCGCGGTCGGAGCCAGCACGTGTTGGTCGAGGTCAGGGTTCAGAGCCTAGGGCTGGATCGCTCCAGCAACACCCCGGTCGTCATCCTCGAAGAGGTGGATGGCGAGCGCATCCTGCCCATCTGGATCGGACCCGGAGAGGCCAGCGCCATCGCCATGCAGCTCGCGGACATGGAGTTCTCCCGCCCCCTCACCCACGACCTGCTCGTGGCGGTGCTGGGCGGACTGGGGGGCAAGCTCAAGAAGGTCGTGATCACGCGGGTGGAGAAGAACACGTACTACGCAGAGCTCATCATCCACCGCAACGGCGACGTGATCTCGGTCGACGCCCGCCCCTCGGACTCCATCGCCGTGGCCCTGCGGGTGGACGCCCGCATCTTCGCCCAGGACGAGCTCCTGGAGCGGGCCACCATCGAGGTGGCCGAGGCTGAAGAGGCCCCCAAGCGTCCCGAGCCCAAGGGTGAGGGCTCGGAGGGGATGGGCCCCGAGGAGCTCAAGGAATACCTGCGCAAGCTGAACCCCGAGGACTTTGGGCGTTTCACTCCCTGAGCGCGTCCCCCTGCGGGGGGCGCGTGCCGCCGTGGGGCTCCCGGCCCTCGCCCTCCTCCTCCTGACCACCGCGGGGGGCCTGGCCGCCCAGGTGCCCGCCCAGCCGATCCTGAACGGCCGGGTGCTCCACGACTCCACGCCGGTGGACTCGGGGACCGTGACGCTTCACCGGGTATCCCCCGACGTCGCCGGCGAGGTGGACAGCGTCCGGGTGGGCCGAAACGGGAGCTTCACCCTGCGGCTGCCCACGGTGCCCGATCCCAGCGGCCGGGAGGAGATCTACTTCGCCAGCGTCCGCTACCAGGGCGTGCTCTACTTCGGCCCCCCCATCAGCACGGCGGCCCAGCTCGACTCCACGTACCTGATCCAGGTCCACGACACGGCGATGGTGGGTCCCGGCGGCGCCCCGGTGGGCATCGCGGTGCGCTACCTGCTGGCGGACCCCGAGCCCGAGGACCAGGGCGGGGGGTGGACCATCACGGACCTCATCCAGATCCACAACGACACCGACCGCACCTTCGTGGGCGGCGACGGCCCCGTGTGGCAGTATCCCCTGCCGCCGGAGGTGACGGAGGTCCAGGTGGGCGGCGGCGACGTGGAGGGGCGGGCCGTCTACGCCCACGCCGACACGCTGTACGTGAAGACGCCCGTCCCACCGGGCGACCGGCAGCTCGTCGTGCGCTACTACGTGGGCGACCTCCCCTTCGCCATCCCCGCGCCCGGACGCACCGACCGGCTGGAGCTTCTCTTCCGGGAGCCGGCGCCCCCGCTGGACGTGACCCCGCTCCAGGCCACCCAGCCGGCGCAGATGGACTCGGCCACGGTGTACCGGCACTACGTGGGCGACAACGTGGTGGACGCCGTCATCCGGGTCGCCAAGGGGAGGACCGGCACCGGGGTCCCCGTGA
This sequence comes from uncultured Gemmatimonadales bacterium, assembly GCA_963720485.1. Taxonomy (GTDB): domain Bacteria; phylum Gemmatimonadota; class Gemmatimonadetes; order Longimicrobiales; family Gaopeijiaceae; genus MFD05684-c1. Next base: position 1,682,726 of record OY970395.1, on the reverse strand, counting down.
AGCGCGTCATGATCGCCGTGAGCCTACTCCTGGCGGGGGCGGCGGCGTGGCTCTTCCTCCAGCGCCGCTCCCGCTCCCCGGTCCCGGCCCCGGCCGACGGCGCCCGTGCCGTCCCCCCCGGACCGGCGGCGGCCCGGGAGGCCCTCCTCCTGGAGATCGCACGCCTGGACCAGGCCCGGGAGCGGGGGGAGCTCCCCGAGGCGGAGTGGCGGTCCAGGCGCGAGGCCCTCATGGGCCGCCTGCGGGTGCTCCAGCGGGAGGGCGGCGGCGGGTGAGCGTGGTCACGACGCCCGCCGTGCTCCTCCGCTCCTTCCCCTACAGCGAGACCAGCCGTGTGCTCCGGTTCTACACCGAGCACCTGGGCCTGGTGGGGGTGATGGGGAAGGGGGTGCGCAAGGGCGGCTCCCGGGGGGGGAACGGCCTGGAGAGCTTCGCCGGCGGCCTCCTCACCGTGTACGTGAAGCCCACGCGGGACCTCCAGACGCTCCGGGACTTCTCGCCCACCCACCCGCGCCGAGGGCTGGCCGCCGACGTGCACCGCTTCGCGGCCGCCGCCGTCCTGGCCGAGCTGGTGCTGCGCCACGCCGGCGAGGAGGCCCATCCCGCGCTCTTCGCCGCCCTGGTCCTGGGACTCGACCGCCTGGAGGCGACCTCGGGCGGAGCCGTCCTCCCGGTGCTCCTGGCGGAGGGGTGGAGGCTGGTGGACGTCCTGGGGTACCGCCCCGAGGTGGCGGTGTGCGCGTCGTGCGGCGCCCCCCTGGGCGACGCCGTGGCCCGCTTCGACTTCGAGGCGGGGGGTGTGCGCTGCGCCGGGTGCGCCGCGGGCGGCTCGACGGTGGGCCCCCGGCTGGGCCCGGGCGCCCGTGCCCAGCTCACCGCGCTGCTCGACGGACGGGTGCCGGCGGACCTCACCCATACCGGCGCCCACCTCCGCCTCCTGAGCGACTTCGTCACCTACCACGTCTCCGGCTCGCGCCCCCTCCAGGCCTTCGGCGTGCTCGCCGCCCTCCTCCCCCCCGACGAGGGGAAGGCGGAGCCATGAGCCGCCGCGTCGTCCTGGGCACCGCCGGTCACATCGACCACGGCAAGACGGCCCTGGTCCGGGCCCTCACCGGCGTGGACACGGACCGGCTGGAGGAGGAGAAGCGCCGGGGCATCACCATCGACCTCGGCTTCGCCGAGCTCACCGACGGCGAGCGCAGCGTGGCCGTCGTGGACGTGCCGGGACACGAGGACTTCATCCGCACCATGGTGGCGGGGGCCACCGGGGTGGACGCCGTCCTGCTGGTGGTGGCCGCCGACGAGGGGGTCATGCCCCAGACCCGGGAGCACCTCCAGATCGTGGCCCTCCTGGGGGTGCCGTCCCTCGTGGTGGCCCTCACCAAGGCCGACCTGGTGGACGACCCCGACTGGCTCGCCCTGGTGCGGGAGGACGTGCGGGACCTGCTGGAGGCCACCCCCTGGCCCGACGCGCCCCTGGTGGCCACGTCGGCGGAGCGGGGCGACGGCGTGGACGCCCTGCGGGAGACGCTCCTCGACCTCACGGAAGCACCGCCGGCCGGAGAGGGGCGGCGGGAGGACGACCTTCCGCGTCTTCCCCTGGACCGGGCCTTCACCATCCGGGGAACGGGCTCGGTGATCACGGGGACGCTGTGGTCGGGGTCCCTGGCCGTGGGCGACCGGGTGCGCATCCTCCCCGGAGGGCCCGAAGCCCGGGTGCGAGGGCTCCAGACCCACGGCCGGGAGGTGGACACGGCCGCCGCCGGCTCCCGCACCGCCGTGGCGCTGGCCGGGGTGGATCGGGACGACCTGCACCGGGGCCAGACCCTGGTCTCGGGGGAAGGCTGGCGGGCGTCCGAGCGCCTCACCGCCCGCCTCACCGTCCTGCCGGCCTCCCCGTGGGAGGTGACCCACGGCCAGCGGGTGCGGGTGCACCTCGGCACCGCCGAGGTGATGGCTCGGGTCGCCCTGCTGGAGGAGGAGGCGCTCCTTCCCGGGGCGGCGGGATGGGCCCAGCTCCGCCTGGAGGAGCCCCTGGTGGCCCGCACCGGCGACCGCCTGGTGCTCCGCTTCTACTCCCCGGTCACCACCATCGGCGGGGGCGTGGTGGCCGAGCCGTTCCCCCCCGACGTGCCCACCTCCCCCTGGAAGCGGCGGCGATGGAGGAGCTCTTCTCCCCGGAGCCCGCCACGCGGGTGGCCACCGCCGTCGAGCTGGCCGGCTGGGCGGGCGCCGGCGCCGAGGACCTCCCCGTGCTCGCCGGGGCCACGCCGGGCAACGTCCTGGACGCGCTGGAGCGTCTCACGCAGCAGGGCGGGAGGGTGGTGCGCAACGTGGCGGTGGCGCCGGCCCGGGTGGCGGCCGCCCGGAGGCGGCTGGAGGAGGCTCTCGACGCCCACCACCGGGACGAGCCCCTCCGCCCCGGACTGGAGGTGGAGGCGCTGCGCCGCGCCCTCCCCGAGGACGCCGCGCCGGGTCTGGCCGACGGCCTCCTCGAGGAGCTGGCGGCCTCAGGAAAGGTGGCGCTGGAGCGGGGCGTGGCCTCGAGGCCCGGCTTCCGTCCCACGCTGACGCCCGCCCAGGAAACGGCCCGGGAGGCGCTGGCGACGCTCTACCGGGAGGCCGGCCTGGCGCCCCCCGCCGTGTCCGAGCTCCCGGCCGAGGTGGCGGCCTCCAGCGACCTGTGGCCCCTGCTGCGCCTCCTGGAGGACGAGGGGTCACTGGTAGCCCTCGAGGACGGCCTCTACGCCTGGAAGGCGGCGGTCGACGCGGCGGCCACCGACGTGGTGCGGGCCCTGGGCGGACGCTCCGGGCTGGGGCCTGCGGACTTCAAGGACGTGCTCCCCGTCACGCGGAAACACCTCCTGCCGCTCCTGGCCCACCTGGACCGGGTCGGCGTCACGCTGCGCCGCGGGGACGGCCGGGAGGTGGCCAGCTCGGGCGGCGAGGCCTGATCCGACGCGGGTTGGTATGGGATGTGCCGACCCTGGATCGGCGGCTTGCTTGACCAGGGTCCGGCGGGCCGGCATATATTTCACATGTAGGGCTGTTCCAAACGGGTCCGACCAGGAGTGCCATCGATTTCTCCGCTACTGCACAGAAAACTGTGCGGAGGGTGCAGGGTGAGACGCATGGCCGTAGGCGTCTCGCTCGTCTTCCTCCTGTTCGGTCTTTCCGCCTCCTTGTCGGCCCAGGAGGTTCCCCCCGGAGGATCGACCGGCGAGCCGACGAGCGGGTTCCAGCTCGAACAGAACTACCCCAATCCGTTCAACCCGGAGACGAAGATCCCCTTCGTGCTCCAGGAGGATCTGTTCGCCCAGGGTCGGCCCGTGGTGGTGTCCATCCGCATCTACAACCTGCTCTCACAGGTCGTGGCGGTGCCCACGGCGCTGCGCCACCCGATGGGGGAGGGCGTGCCGGTGATGAACCTGGAGTATCCGCGGCCCGGACGGTGGGAAGCCTACTGGGACGGGCGGGACCAGAACGGCCGGCAGGTCGCGTCGGGCATCTACTTCATGCAGCTCACCGTGAACGGCGTGAGCAAGACGCGGAAGATGTACGTGGCGAAGTAGGGCTCAGCTGAGGATGTAGAGGAAGCGGCCGCAGTTCTCGCAGATGCTGAGCGACTCGTTGGGATCCTCCTCGCCCGCCGTGGCCGTGGGAATGGCCGTGAAGCACCCGTAGCACACCCCGTTCAGCACCGGCACCACCACCCGGTCCAGGCTTCCCGCCACGCGGCGGTAGCGCCGCCGCACCGGCTCCGCCAGCTCCTCCGCCAACTCGGCGATCTTGGCTTCCAGCCCCTCCAGGGCCTTGTCCACGTCCAGGTCGAACTGTTCGGCCTCCATCTGCTCGACGCGAGGCTCGGAGCGGAGCTCCCTGGCCTGGGAGCGGAGGTCCTGGATCTCGAGGAGAAGCGTGAGCTGCGGGTTCATGGTGGGGACTTCGGTCAAGGGGCCTTCTCTTCCAGCAGTTGCAGGAACTCCTCGGGCGACTCGATCTCGGCGAGGCGCTCCGGCACGGCAGGGTCCTTCGCGAACTGGGCGATCTTGCCCAGGACGGGGAGGTACTGGTTGGAGACTTCGAGGGGGGGTGCGACGATGAGGAAGAAATTGTGGACGGGGGCGCTGTCGATGGCCTTGAAATCGACGCCTTGGGGCTTGCGTCCGTAGGCCAGCCGCAGCCGGTTGACCACCAGGGAGCGACAGTGGGGGATGGCGATCCCCTTGCCGATGCCGGTGGACCCCAGGTTCTCGCGGCGCTTGAGCGTCTTGAACAGGATGGCCTCGGACTTGTCGTCGAGCTGGAGGAGCGCGACCAGCTCCTTCAGGAGGTCGTCCTTGCTCTCGGATTTGAGATTGAGGTTCACGGCGTCGGCCGTGAAGAACTCCCTTAGCTTCATATGGTCTGGCCTCCGACGGACCTTGGCGTGCAGACGTCCAGGAACGATCGCGCAAACCTAACGCCATCCTTTCCGCGTTTACAGGGACGTCGCGGTTCTGTTAGCGTTGTAGTTCTCCATGGCCTACGATCTCGCCTCCCTCGGCCGGGGCACCACGCCCCTCTTCCTCGCGCCCCAGGCGGGCGTGAGCGAATCGCCGTTCCGGCGCCTGTGCCGGGACTTCGGCGCAGACGTGGTGGTGACCGAGTTCGTGAGCGCCGACGGGCTGGTCCTGGGCAAGGGGCGGAGCGAGGAGTATCTCCGCTTCGAGGAGGAGGAGCGGCCCATCGGGGTCCAGATCTTCGGCTCCGATCCCGCCATGATGGCCGACGCCGCCGCCCTCGTGCACCAGGTGCACGGCCCCGACTTCATCGACATCAACTTCGGCTGTCCGGTGAAGAAGGTGGTGAAGCGCAACGGCGGCTCGGGCTGCCTACGGGACCTGGATCTGGTGCAGTCCATCATCCGGGCCGTGGCCGACGCCCACCCCCTGCCCACCACGGTGAAGATCCGCAGCGGCTTCGACGAGGCGAGCCGCGACCCGGTGGGCATCGCGCTGCGCTGCCAGGAGGCGGGGGCGCGCTGGATCACCCTCCACCCCCGCACCCGGGAGGACATGTATTCCGGGGAGGCGCGCTGGGACGAGATCCGGGCCCTGGTGCAGGCCCTGGAGATCCCCGTCGTCGGCAACGGCGACGTGCGCAGCGGCGAGGACGCCCGCCGCATGCGGGACGAGACCGGCTGCGCCGGCGTCATGATCGCCCGGGGCTCCCACGGCGGCCCCTGGATCTTCCGCCAGGCGAGGGCGGCGCTGGAGGGAAGGGAGGTCCCCCCCGAGCCCGGCGTGGAGGAGCGCTTTGCCATCTGCCTGCGCCACGCCAGGAACGCCATCGCTTTCGAGCCCGACCCCTGGAAGGCCGTGATCGAGTTCCGGAAGCACCTGGGCTGGTACACGAAGGGGCTGCCCGGCGGACGGGCGCTCAGGACCCGTCTCTTCCAGGTGGAGAGCCTCCAGGACATGGAGGGACTCCTCGAAGGCTATCTGGAGGCGTGGCGGGAGGGTCGCATCGACGGGATGGCAGAGGTGGCGGCCGTCGCTTGAGGGCCGCCGGACCTCCATGAGGGGCCCGGTGTATACAGAATCAGGCCCGACAACCGCTCCGGCGGTCGCCGGGCCGCTGATTGACAACACGGGGGCGACACGGCTTCGACGTGTCAGGTAAATGTGGCGTCGCGTGCCGAGGTTTTCCGGAACCTCGTTAAACACCGGGAAAACACTACAAACGCCAACACCAACATGGCGCTGGCCGCGTAAGCTTCGGCTTACCGCAGGCCCGTCTCCTGAGTTGCCCGCCCGAGGCGGCTCCTGAAGACGACGACAATTCGGGCTGGCCTTCCGGCGGTGCCGTCACGCCGGTGGTGAGATTTCTGACGGATAGCCTCTACGGTGGTCGGTCGTGGACCACCTCGCAGGCGAAATCCAACCGCGACCTACGCACGTAGGGACGACGCAGGATCCTTTCGCGGACGCGGGTTCGACTCCCGCCGCCTCCACTCACGAGAGCTCCCCGACGCAGCACGCGTTTGGGAGCTTCTTCGTGTCGAGGCTCTTCGCGTTGGCGGCGGGAGTCGAACCCGCACGGACTCGGCGAAGCCGAGGACGCTACGCGGGGGCGTGCCGATGGAGCACGACAGCCGTCGCCAGATCCGCACGCCGACCGACGAGGCAACGTCGCGGCGGCGCAGCCGCCGTGGCGGTACTCCCGCCGCCTCCACTCGGCCCTATCGGGTAGCCCCCGGTAGGGCCTTTGTGTTTGTGCCTGGGGAGACGGGGAAGGAGAACCCGCCGGGATTCGCGACGCGAAGGCCGACAGCGGGGGCGTGCCGATGGAGCGGAGACGCATTCGCCAAGAGCAGCGTGAAGCGGCGCCGGGGCGCCCCTCCCCTTGTTGGATGGCGACTCGCGGCCCATACGTTGGAGGAGCCGCCGAATCCCACCCGTGGTCCGCAGCGCTCTCGAATGAAGCCATTGCGCACCACCCGCCCTCCGTTCGTAGGTCGCCGCGAGCAGCTGAGAACGCTGCTGTCGGCGCTCGCCGAGGTCCGGGAAGGGCATGCGCGGTTCGTGCTCCTGGTCGGAGCTGCGGGGATCGGCAAGACGACGACGGCCGAGCGCTTCGCGAGGATCGCGCGCAGGTCGGGATGCGAAGTGCTGTGGGGCGGGTCTCACGAGTGGGAAGAATCACCGCCCTACCGGCCGTGGGTGCAGGCGCTGCGCGGCTACTTGGATGGCGCGAACCGAAGGGAGTTGGATCATGTCCTCCCGTCGTCGGGCGAACTCGCGCACCTGCTTCCGGAGCTCAGCGGTGGCAGGGCCGACGCGGAGGCGAACCCGACCCCGCCGGACCCGACGGCGAGGTTCCGGGTCTACGACGCCGTTGGCGGATGGCTGCGCAGGCTCTCGCGGCGGCGTCCGGTGGTTCTGGTCCTGGATGACCTGCACTGGGCGGACGACTCGACCCTGCACCTTCTCCGCTTCGTGGTCGCCGAGCTGCGCTCCGCGCCGGTACTGGTGCTGGGGACGGCGAGGGAAGCGGAGCCGACGGCACGTCAATCTCTCGGCGATCTGTTGAGCCACGCATCGGCGCGGACGGTCCGTCTACAGGGCCTGCCGAAGGCGGCTGTGAAGCGGCTCATAACAGCGACAGAGGGGACTTCCCCGTCGGCATCGCGCCTGGAGGGCCTGCTGGAGCTCACGGAGGGAAATCCGTTCTTCGTCCTCGAGACGGCGGGTTTGTGGGCTGATGATCGCCCACGCCGGCCCGGCGACCGGGAGTCACTTCTTCCCGAGAGTGTCCTGGCCCTTCTCGCGCGACGACTCGACACGCTTTCCGACGTTTCGCGGCGGCTGGTGCGTGCGGCCTCTGTGGTCGGGCGGGTGTTCGAGCACGAGCTGCTTGCAGCCGCTACCGGAGAGATCCCGGCGCAGGAACGTCGGCAAGCCCTGGATCAGGCAGTGAACTCCGGCGTCCTGGTCGCTGACAGGGCCGGCTACGGGTTCCGGCACGCCATGTTCAGGGAGGCGCTGTACGGGGAGGTGCCGCCAGTCGAACGAGCGCGCATCCACGCGGCCCTGGCCCGGCACCTCGAAGCGGCCGGGCCCCCGGCGGGCCTCGAGCACTCCGCCGAGCTGGCGTACCACACCCTGCGCGCGGAGGCGATCCTCGGCCCGGAAAAGGTGGTGGAGCACTCGACATTGGCGGCCGCACGCGCGCTGGAGGCATGCGCGTTCGACGAGGCGGCAGTCCACTATCGCCGGGCGCTCGAGCGAAAGGAGCGCGGAACGCCAGATCGGGAGACCGCGTCCCTCCTCTACGCCCTCGGCCGCGCGGAAGCGGCCCGCTCCCCGCGCTGGAACCGCCAGGCGGCCTGGAACCACCTCCAGCGTGCCGCTGAGTACCACCTCGAGCATGGAGACATCGGCAGTGCGGTGGCGGCGGTGACACATCCGAGCGTTACTGCCGAGAGCGCTCAGGGCGTGGCAGCCACTGTGGAACGGGTCCTGGAGCGGGTGGACGGAGAGTCACGGGAAGCCGGGTGGCTCCAGGCGAGGCTGGGCGCAGCCGCATATTTCGACACGGGAGACCGTGGACGCGCGATCGACTGCTTCGAGCGGGCGCTGGCCGCCTCCCGGCGGCTCGGCGACGACGCCCTCGAACTCCGGACGCTGGCGTGGGGCGTGGCCGTCGATCACTTCGACAGCCAGTGGAGTGACGTCCTGTCGAAGAGCCGCCGTGTCCTCGAGCTCGCCCACCGCATCGAGGACGCCCACGCGGAGCTGTACGCGCGGTATCGCATCGGGTTCGCCCTCACGTTCATGGGCCGGGTGGACGAGGCCGATCGTGAAACTCGCACCCACCTCGCCCGGGCCGAGAGCCTGTCGGATCGGGGCATGCTCGAAGACGCGTTCTGGATCAACGCAGTGCTCGCGCAGCTCCGCGGTGACTGGGCCCGCGCCCGCGCGCTGAGCGACCGTGGGCTCGAGGTCTCTCCCCGGCACCTTCCGCTGCTCCACCTGCGCTGTCTCCTCGAGTACGAGTTGGGCGACGCCGCCCGCGGAGATCGATTCCTCCAGCGACTCACCGAAGCATCGGCCGAGGCCGGTCCGTACCCACTCCGTGGAATCTTCACCGCCCTGGCCCTCGCACAGCGCGCCGATCTCCATCCCGCGCCTTCGTCGGCCGATCACGTCTATGCACCCCCCGTGGCCGGGCTCCCCACCGCCGCCATGTTGGCGGTGGTGGCGCGGGGCCTCTCCGCGGCGCAGGCGGGCGACGCGTACTCGGCGCGCAGGGAGCTGCCGGTCCTGGAACGGGGACGCGGCTGCATCGCCACGCCGGTCATGGCCCACGACCGCGTCCTGGGCCGGGTGGCTCTGGCCGCGGGCGTACCCGATCGAGCGGCGGCGCACTTCCAGGACTCGCTCACCTTCTGCCGGGCGGCCCGGTTCGAGCCGGAGCTCGCCTGGACCTGCCACGACTACGCCCGCATGCTCCTCTCCGGCCCGGGCGGCGACCAGGACGCCGCCTACGACCTCGTGGCCGAAGGCTTCGCCATCGCGGAGCGACTCGGCATGCGACCACTGGCCGGCCGCCTCGCCGAGCTGCGCGAGCGGTGCGCCGCTTCGTCGGCCGCGGGGCTGACGGACCGCGAGCTCGACGTGCTACGCCTCCTGGCACAGGGCCACACCAACCGAGAGATCGGCGAGGCGCTCTACATCAGCCCGAATACGGTGGCAGTCCACGTCGCCCACGTCCTGGCGAAGACGGGCGCGCGAAACCGGACGGAAGCCGCGGCCCTGGCAGCCCGCGGCTCGCTGGTGGGGGACCCGGATAGTCAGACCTGACTATCCTGCGAATCGTCAGCTCGATCGATAGCGGCGGGTTCGGACCCTGGCCATCGTTCCGGTACCTCACCACCCACCGCCGAGGGAATCCATGGCCACCAGGACGCAGAACCGCAGCGTCGACCCCGCCCACCGTGACGCCCTCCATGCCGAAGTCGGGCCTGCGTTGATCGCGCCGGATCATCCGGACTATGACCGCGCGCGGCGAGTCTGGAACGGAATGATCGACAGGCGCCCCGACTACGTGGTCCGTTGCAGGGGCGTCGCCGACGTGCTGGCGTGCGTCCGTTTCGCCCGGGAGACCGGGGCGCCGCTGGCGGTCCGGGGCGGCGGGCACAACGTCGCCGGTTTCGGGACGTGCGACTCCGGGCTCGTGGCCGACCTGTCCCTCATGAGCTCCGTCCGGCTCGACCCCGGCCTGCGAATGGTGCGGTGCGGAGGCGGCGCGCGCTGGGCGGAGGTGGATCGGGAGACGCAGGCGTTCGGCCTCGCCGTGCCGGGCGGCATCGTCTCCACGACCGGAGTGGCGGGGCTGACGCTCGGCGGAGGCCAGGGATGGCTGCGTCGGACCTACGGCATGACGTGCGACAGTCTCCGCGCCGCCGATGTCGTCACTGCGGACGGCCGGTTCGTGACCGCGTCCCCGTCGCAGAACGAAGACCTGTACTGGGGACTGCGCGGAGGCGGGGGCAACTTCGGTATCGTCACCTCGTTCGAGTTCGAGGCGCACCCGGTGGGTCCTCTGGTGGCGTTCGCGGGCCCCGTGTACCCGATGGAGCGGGCCACCGAGGTAATGGCGGGCTTCGAGGCCTTCCTCGGCGACGCGGGGGACGCGGTGAACCTCAACGCCACCTTCTGGACCATCCCCGCCGTCCCCGCGTTCCCGGAGTCGCTTCATCACCGGGACGTCGTGATCATTGGCGCGATGCACGCCGGGCAGCCCGAGGAGGGGGAGGCCGTGCTCAGCCCGCTGCGCGAGCTCGCCGAGCCGCTCCTGGACATGTCCGGGATCCTTCCCTACACCGCCGTGCAGAAGCTCTTCGATCCCTTCTTTCCGGAAGGCGAGCTCCACTACTACTGGAAATCCGTGTATCTCGACCGCCTCGACGAGGAAGCCGTCGCGGCCCTCACTCGCGCGATGGCGGAGCGCCCATCGCCGCTGTCCATGATCTCGGTGTGGGCGCTCGGCGGGGCCATGGCACGGCCGGGCCCGACCGACATGGCAGTGGGCGATCGGTCCGCGCCCTACGTTCTCGAGGTCCTCGCCAACTGGTCCGACCCGGCGGATCCAGAACGGAACATCGCCTGGACGCGGGAGGCGTTCGACACCCTGGGCGGGTTCGGGAGCGGACAGACCAACCTGAACTTCCCGGGCCTCGGCGGCGAGAACGGTTTCGTGGAGCGCGCGTTCGGCGACAACTACCAGCGGCTGGCTGCCCTTAAACGGAAGTACGACCCGACCAACCTCTTCCGGCTGAACCAGAACATCGAGCCGTAGCGATAGGGATAGGAAATCCAACCGCCGTTTCGGCTGTCTTCGGTAGGATACGCGGGTCGAGGTGAGCGGGTCAACGGTGTTCGTGAGGGAGGCGGAGGCGTCGTGCGGGGCGGGCCGATCGGCGATTTCCAGGTCGAGATGGGCGCGGGCGCGCGATCATGGGCGACCGAGTCCGTCCAGGCCGCACCTCCCCGTCAGGCGCCGGGGGTTTGATCGTAGTCGAGCTCCGGGACCGGTTCGGGCTCGGCCGGGTCGAAGGCGGGCGTCTGGTCGAAGTCGTCGGTGGGTGCGGGGGCCTGCACCGGGGTGACGGGATCGGCGTGGAGGTCGAATGCCGGCTGCGGCGGTCCCCGGGCCGGAGACAGTCGTGGTGGGGCGGCAGGCAGCTCGAGGTGACGGAGGATGGCGCCGGTGGGTTCGGGGTCGGTGAGGAAGGCGAGGATGCGCATGTCGGAGCCGCATTCGGGGCAGCGGAGGGGGAAGACCTCGTAGATGCGGGCGAGGAGCTGAGCCCAGCGCGAGCGGGCGGCGGCGCCGGCGGCGGGTGCGGGGTCGCCCTGAGCAGGGTCCGCGTGAGCGTGGGCCGCAGCCTCCTGGTCGGGAGCTTCGAGGATGTCTACGACCAGTCCATCGCGTCCGAGGGCGACAACGTAGGGACGGAGCCGTGCGTTGGGGGCGAGGACGCCGTGGTAGCGGTGGCGGTGGACCCGGGGCGGCGGAATCAGCCGGGAAAGGGAGTCCAGGAACTCGAGGGGTGAGAGGGCGAGAACGGAGCGGCCATCGCGGGTGGCACGGGCCGGCTGGTAGAGCACGCGACGGACGCCGGCGTCATCGGGCCTCCCTCCCGGCTCGCGCTCGATGCGGAGCCGGTCGAGGGCGAAGGGCGGCCGGGCGCAGTAGCGGAGGAGCCGCTCGCGGCCGGCACGGTCGGCGCCGTGGATGCGGACGGAGGCGTCCAGGCTGAAGCCGCCGGTGCCCTGCCACCTGAGCATGTCGTCCACGGTGTGCTCCTCGAGGAGGCCGCGGCGCTGGAAGAGGCGCAGGATACGGCGCTGGAGGACGGGCGTAAGTGGGATGGCGTCGTCGCCGGAGAAGTGGGTGGCCTCGTCGAAGCGGACGCCGTCGTCGGTACCGGTGAAGACGCCGTCGAGGATCACGACGTGGAAGTGGAAGTGGGGGTTGAGGGAGGAGCCGAAACGGTGGAGGAAGGAGACGGCGCCGATCCGGGCGTCGGGGCCGGCGCCGGGGCTGGTGTTTCGCAGACGAGTGCGGACGGCGCGGAGCAGGACCCGCAGCACGGCGCCGGCGAGGGCGGGATCGTGGTGGAAGAAGGGGCGAATCCGCTTGGGGACGGAGAGCACCCACTGGCGGATCGGGAGCGGCGGGAGGACGTGATCGTTCAGGTGGGCGGCGACCTCGACCATGCGGCGGGCGTTGCAGGAGGGGCAGACGCCGCGGCCCTTGCAGGAGAAGGCCACCAGACGCTCCGCGGCGCAGTCGTCGCAGCGGACGCGGGCGAAGCCGTGGGCCAGGATCCCGCAGCGGAGGTAAGCCCGGAAGTCCTCCTCGACCCAGCCCGCTACACCCTCGCCCCAGGGGTCGGCCTCGGCGGCCCGGGCCAGGAACGTCTCTAGGTGGTGCTGGACGATGGGGTAGAGGGGCGTGGTCGTGGGACGGCGCCGGCGGTAGACGGCGGCCTGGCCGGCGGGCGCGGTCGAATGCGGAGGCCGGTGAGGCGGCGCGCGCGACGAGGCCCAGGCCCGGCGGCCGGGTGTGGTGGTGCCCATGCCGCCGAGGGTTCAGCATGAGGCGGGGCACCACCATGGCGGAGTGGGACAACGCCCCGGCCGTCAGCGGCGAACCTGGCGGCCCACACCCAACCCACACCCTGACCGTCGAAACCGCTCGTAGCTGTTGGGTCAGGGCAGGGTAGTTCTCGGCCATGTCCACCACCACGGGAACTCCGAGTCTTCGGCCCACCTGGATGGCCGTGGGAGCCAGGGGCAGATCCCGGCACAGGATCAGATCGGCACCGCCGCGACGGGCGGTCCTTCGGATGAGCTGGACCCAGCGGGGATTGACGAAGGCGGGAAACATCAGGACATCGCTCACCGCCTTCCCGAGGAACGGAAGGGGCTTGAGGCGGTGCACGGTAGCCTCCGGCAGTTCCTCCACCAGCGGACGGCCGTGGCGGTTCCGAGCGGCCAGGTCGACGTGGTGCCCCTCGGCTACCAGCGCCCGACAGATCTTCTCCACGCGTACGTCCCAGGGATACTCGGCGTCCCAGATCTTACAGATCCTCAAGCCGTCAATCCTTCTTTCTGGCAGCGGTTGGCGCCCTCGACGGCCGCAGGTCTCGGCCCTCGGAGAGGAGGCGTCGGCGCCTCGTGCTGAACACCATGATCATGGCGACGCGGCGACGACGCGCCACCAACCGGCGGTGGAAGACCTCGGCGTTTTCGAAGAGCAGCGTGCCCGCAGGCCCCAGAATCGCGTGAACCCGGCCGGGGAATCGGCGCTCGATTTCATCGATGGGCGCGTACTCCCGAAGGTAATCTCGCCAGCGCTTCCCCCGGTGGGTGCCGGCGACAAGCACATGGGGCCCCGCGTCGGTGTCGACGGCGGTCAGGTAGACCAGGACATTGAGCGAACGCAAGCCGGCATGATCGAAGTGGAAAGCCGATGAAAGCGCATCCACGTGCCCGACCCGCGAGACGAACAGCTTGCACTCGACCAGGGTCGGCTCACAGCCGAAGTATGTGCCGGCAACATCGAGGATCTCCGGATCGCCCGCGATGCACGCGAGGGGCTCGGCCTCCCGATGGACATCGACATAGATTCCGGGCCCCTTGTCTCGCCAGAATGACTCTGCTTCCCGGATGAGCTTGGCCTTGATCCGGGGGCCCGAAAAGTAGCCGGCGGTTTCCAACGCATCGGCAACGACGTGAACGTCGAGCGGACCTGAAACTGCGCGGGGCCTGCGCTCGCACGGAGCGCGGTAGGAACCTAGATGACGTCGCAGGGTGAGGGCAGGCCGTCGCCAGGGACCGAAGTGCACGAGGTTTCGCACAGTACGAATGGACTGGACCAGCGTGGGGTAACGGCGGACGCGCGTCTGCAGCTTCGCCATGGCCGTCATGTAGCGTGACATCCCAACCCTCCTCACGTCCGCGCGAGCGAGAACCAGGCTGGCTTCACTTCGGAAGCCAGCGGGTCGCCGAGGCCATGAGGTGACATCCGGATCGGGGGCAGCTACTCCCTGTGCTCCGGATCCCGGGGAATTCAGATGCCGGACTTCGCGATACCGCCACCAACCATGGAATATCCGTGGAGCGTGTCGGTGGCTGCGATAGCATCTCTATCAGGGGGCGACAAGTCGCGCCCCAGATGAGCGTCGAGGGCCGGGAGCCTTTGCTGTAAAGTGCAAAGCTCGGGGCGGCTCGTCCCAAGAGGTGAGACGAGATTCGAGGGCGGCCCGCCGACGGCGCGACGGGTAAGATCGACGCGCCATCTTCCCGGGTGAGATACGGGTTCAGGTACCCTTCGAAGTCTTCGCCGCGGCCTCGATGCTCTCAGGCATATACTCCCCACCCCCGGTCTCCAGGAGGCCGCACACCTGCACCGCACGTGCCGTCCTTCCTAGAAAGGACACGCTGCCCCCGCGAGCCTGTAGAAAGTTGTGTAGCGCTCGCATCTCATCGCCGTGGAATTCATCAAATACGACGTAGCACCTCTCCAATCTTGCTGCCAACGTCATCAATACATAGAGTGTGGAGGAATATAAGTCGGCATCGAAATGTACGACCGTCGTCCACTCATTGCCGGCATCCACGTTTCGCTCCAAGAACGAGCCCAGTGTATCCTGAAACCAACCGGGAATCACTGTCACGCGGGGATCTTCAAAGTCAGGTACGGCTCCAGCGGTGGTGAATGCTCCCTTCTCCTTCTTCTCCCATCCCTCCGGTAGGCCCAGGAAAGAGTCGAAGCCGTAGAAGCGAGATTCAGGGTTCGAGAAGAGTCGCGCAAACGCCCTGAGAGAGTACCCCCGCCAGACACCAAACTCCAACACCCGCACAGACGTATCCACGCCAACGTGTTCGGCAAGCGCCGTCCACAAGGCTCTACGATCGGAATACATGGCCACGTCGTCGAGAACGCGGAACGCGTGCCGCCGTATCGAATGGGCGAGTGCCTTTTCGATGATCGCGGGCGGAATCAAGCGCCCCAGGACCTGACCGACCGTATACCCAACCGGATCCATCGTTCGCCCGCTTTCGTAGCGTCAGCTCGAAGGCGCGCGGTGCGCCATACGGCCGAGTGCTGCCTTCAGAGGAAGAATGGCGATTCCCGCGGTCCGGACGATATCGAGGACCTCCTGAAATTGAGTGGGGGTGCAGCCCCACTTCGACGGATTCGTGCAGACATCATGGGTGAAGAAGACCAGCCACGATCTCCGCCTCACGGCTGCTCTTGCCAGTCGGGCGACCGCCTTGGCGTCAAAGGTCTCCGACCGGAGCCCGATCGCACGCAATTCTGCAAGGTCGACCCACCTTCCGTTCAGACCAGGCCGTATGCCCCGCGCGACGCCGAAACGGTTCCCGATCAGACTCTTGGCACGAATGCTCACCTCACCGAAGGGGTAGGCGAAGGACGTGAAGGCGATATCCGGTGAGATTTCCCGAGCCGCTCCGGCGTTCTCCTCAAGATCCCTCTCCAGCTCGGACATCTTCAGGCATCTCACGCTCACGTGGCTGGCAGTATGACATCCCAGTTCGTGGCCTTCCTCAAGCGCGGCCAGGAGGTCATCTCCCCACATGAACGTGTCTGCATCCTCGCCCTTCACCGCCCCGGCTGACACAAAGAAGGTCCCGGCTGCGCCCACAGCGCCCAGAGCCGCACCTCCATTCAGCAGGGCGCTTCTTGGACAATCATCGAACGTGAAGGAGCACAGGGGACCATCATCCAACCGGATGGCGACGTTCCCGGGGAATGCACTCGCCACCCTCCCCATTACTCTCGATACGAGCATTCGCCCCCACCTCGCCTGGGAGATCAATCCACGTCGGCAACCTCTATTGCCATAACCTCTGACAGCTCCTCCAAGGTGCGGAATGCCTCGCGCTGGTCCCAGAGCTCACGCCCTTCGTCCTCCTGTACCTCGCGAAAGCCCGAAGACTCCAGCAGCGCGCGGGCGGGTGCATTACGTGCGGTTCGCCTGTAACGCGCCTGAAGCACGCCCGAGTGGGAAGACGCCAACCAACCGAGAAAGGCCTCCCCTACCAGCTTGCCTTGTATTCGGCAGCTGAACATCAAGTCCAAGACAAGGCTCTGAGCTGGATCAAAGATGCACAGCCCCACAAGTCCGTACGAACCGAATCGATCGTCAGCTCGAACGGTGAACGCCCGCCTTGGAGACCCACCTTCAAGGAGGGCTCGTAAGTCTGCGTGAGAATAGCGAGAGGTCCAGATGTTCAGCTGATTGGTGCGCTGCGCCAGTTCGTATGCTCGTGCCACGTCTGTCTCGTTGAGCGGAGCGATCCGTACGGACATGTTGCAGGATCTGAGGAAATCTTCGTAATCACCGCCCGACGCGTCTTGAGCAGCTACCCGTTGCTCCTCGTCACGGTAGAGTTGCCTTCGCATACCCGCTTCCGAGGTAACCTCGACGTCGAATCGCTCATCTGACCCGAGCACATCCATCGACAGCTTGTCGTAGACGGCAACGGATGAATGTCTGGCGAGGACTTCGCTCCTTTCGAACACCTGATCGTCCACAAAGGCGATGGTGTCGAGCCCAATATTCAGATCTTTCGCGATCTGGGTGACGGCGGCGCTCTTGGGACCCCACGAGATCTGCGGGACCAAGAAGTAAGCATCCAAAGCGAAATGCTGTAGGGCCTCCAGTCCGTAGGCGTGGTCGTTCTTGCTTGCAGTCGACTGGAGGATTCCTCGACGATCCAATTCCATTATTGTGCGCACGACTCCTTCTCTCAATCGAACATCCTCGATCCCGTCCTCCACGAGGACGCCATCCCATACGGTGTTATCCAGGTCCCACACCACGCACTTTATCTTGGATGTCCGACCGGGGGAGCTGACTCCGAGATCAGCCTTTCCGATCACGACATCGGCGGAGGGCCGACCCGCGAGCTCAACGATGTCCAAGAGGCCAAAAGTCAGCTCCGGGTAGTCATCATGCTCATAGGGTGCGAGCTGCATGGAGAACCTCTTGCCCCGCAGCTCGGAGGGTACGAACGCGGGAACGGGAATTGCCCGTACCGAGTAACCCGGAGGGAACTCCAGGGGGGCCTCGAAGCGCCGGGGAATCTGGTGGCTTCCATCATTCAGTACGTTGCATGATGCCGTCAGCCGCACGTTCGCAGAGGTTGCGTTGTGTACCTCGGCAACCAAGAACATGTCTTCCGTCTCAACACGCCCCCACGCCTCGCTTGCGGAGAGCCTGTTGAAGCGACGGCGCGCAATCGGCGCTACGAGGCCTCGGGTGTTCGGGAGAGAAGCGAACGCCTTTGAGAGCAGAAGTTCACGCCGCTCGGCCCTTATCGCAGACTTGACGCCCCGCAGCGGAGTAGGCCCGTACCCGAGGAGCCGGGCCCACTTGCCAAACTTCATCCGCATCGGAGCCCCGGAGAATTGGGTAGGCTCGAAGACCGACACACCGCCGGTGAACCTGCGACACTTGTAGTCGCGACGCGCCGTGAAGAAGGAGCAGGTCGCATAGCACGAAGGCATTGCGCACTCTGAGCAGTGCTCCGCCCAGTACGTCACGCACCGCCGAAGGATTCTCGTCCCGAGCGATCGTGGCAGAGCATCGGGTGGGATCAGTTGCTCGTCGTGCTCGGCACGCACAACGCCAGACCAGAACTCGAACATCTCCTGGCGCCCCCCCCGGGGTGGTGAGCGGTGGACGTTCCTCTCCGATCGATCGGGTGCCGTCTGTCCGCAAGGTGTTGCGGCGTTCAGGTAAGCCGCAAGGTTCTCGTCTTAGCGCGCGCGAAGAGCTCCAGGTTCATCGACAAGGCAGCCTTGACAAGGCAGCGTCGGAACGGTGAGGACGGAGTCATCGCGGCGCTGCAATGTCGCCATGACGGAGCGTCGACATCCGAGCGATTGCTACAGCTCGGCAACCAGTTCGGAGACGTCCCCTCGCGAGAGCATCGAGTGCGATGGGAGGGTCAACAGACCCGCCACGAGCCGCAGCGCACCCGGATAGTGACGGGTGGGGACCATGATGCGAGGCCCGAGAGCTTCAAGGCCGGGCAGCGGCAGAGGGTACGAGGACAGGATGCCCCGCCGGGCCGCGGAGAGGCGATCCTCCAATTCCGGTGCCCCACCCGCCGTCAGAGCGGGGACCCGCAGATACGTGGGACGGCCCGCCGTCTCCACCGCCTCAACGAGGCGCACGCCACCCGGATTTCGCCGCTCCACCTCGGCGCGAATGGCGGCAGCCATCCGCCTGCGTACCGCGACCTCGCGCTGGGACGCCTCCAGAGTGGCCAGGGCCACCGCCGCCGCCACGCGGTCCATCGCCCTCGGGTCCTGAGGTTCGTGGTAGACCGTTTCACCCAGCGAGAGCCAAGGCAGGGCGGACGGAAGTCCGTAGAGTGTAGGGCGGCCGAGCCCCCACTGAACGGTGAGCCGAGCGGCAGTTCCGACGCCGGCGGACGGGCCCGGAGGACGCAGCGGCGGGGGGGGCGCCTCGCCGGGAGCACCTCGGGACGCCACCAGCAACGCTCCCCCCCGTCCACCGGTCCACCCCTTCCCGCGCCCGAAGCTCAGCACCATGAGGGCCCCGTGCACGACCGGCTCCAGACCGAAGCCCTGGGCCGCGTCCTCCACCACGAGGGCACCGTGGCGACGGGTCGCCTCCAGCACGGGCGCCCAGGCGATGGGGTACCCGTACAGCGGCGTGATCACCACGGTGCCCGCGCCCTGCCGGAGCGCCTCCTCCAGGCTGTCCAGGTCCGGCTGCAGCGTCGTGGGCTCCAGGTCGTAGAACAACACGGGCACGTCGGCGCCCACGGCCGCTGTGGCCAGATCGAAGCAGCCGAAGGCGGGAAGCGCCACGCCGGCGCCCACACGGCCCGCCGCCTTCGTCCACGCCAGCGCCACCTGCAGCGCCTCGGTGCCGCTTCCCGTGAGGATCGCCCGCTCGGCCCCGTAGCGCTCCTCCAACAGGCGCGCCAGCTCCGGCCGGCGGTCGAAGCCGCCCAGCGCCGCCCCGACGCCACGGACCACGGCGCCGAAGGGCAGGGGAGAGTACGCCGGAAGCTGGCGGCGCATCATGGAAGGGAGCGCCGCGTCAGGGGAGGCGGCGGGCCAGGAAGGGGCCGACCCGGTTTGCGATGGCCAGGGGCAGCCGGCTCCAGGCCCGCGTGGCCATCTGGAAGAGCGGCTTCTCGGGCGAGGGCGTGGCGTCCACGTCGCCCTTGGTCCACTGGGCCCAGGGCAGGGGGACGTCCCTCCCGCCCCACTGGGACTTGAAGCGGTGAAGGATAGGAAATCCAACCGCCGTTTCGGCTGTCTTCGGTAGGATACGCGGGTCGAGGTGAGCGGGTCAACGGTGTTCGTGAGGGAGGCGGAGGCGTCGTCCGGGGCGGGCCGATCGGCGATTTCCAGGTCGAGATGGGCGCGGGCGCGCGATCATGGGCGACCGAGTCCGTCCAGGCCGCACCTCCCCGTCAGGCGCCGGGGGTTTGATCGTAGTCGAGCTCCGGGACCGGTTCGGGCTCGGCCGGGTCGAAGGCGGGCGTCTGGTCGAAGTCGTCGGTGGGTGCGGGGGCCTGCACCGGGGTGACGGGATCGGCGTGGAGGTCGAATGCCGGCTGCGGCGGTCCCCGGGCCGGAGACAGTCGTGGTGGGGCGGCAGGCAGCTCGAGGTGACGGAGGATGGCGCCGGTGGGTTCGGGGTCGGTGAGGAAGGCGAGGATGCGCATGTCGGAGCCGCATTCGGGGCAGCGGAGGGGGAAGACCTCGTAGATGCGGGCGAGGAGCTGAGCCCAGCGCGAGCGGGCGGCGGCGCCGGTGAAGGAGTCGTCGGAGTCCTGGTGGGTGGGCGCTGCTTCAACGCCGCCGGCTTCAGGGGTCTCGGCCGCTCCCTCTCGGCCGAGAGCGACGACGTGTGTCCGGAGCCGTGCGTTGGGGGCCAGCACGCCGTGGTAGCGGTGGCGGTGGACCCGGGGCGGCGGGATCAGACGTGAGAGGGCCTGGAGGAACTCGAGGGGTGAGAGGGCGAGAACGGAGCGGCCATCGCGGGTGGGACGCGCGGGCTGGTAGAAGACCCGGCGGACGCCGCGGGAGCGTGAGGGATCCGGGTTCGCGCGGCCTTCAGCGCGGCGGTCCTGATCTCCCGACTCCCGCTCGATCCGGAGCCGGTCGAGGGCGAAGGGCGGTCGGGCGCAGTAGCGGAGGAGCCGCTCGCGGCCGGCGCGGTCGGAGCCGTGGATGCGGACGGAGGCGTCGAGGCTGAAGCCGCCGGTGCCCTGCCAGGTGAGCATGTCGTCCACGGTGTGGGACTCGAGCAGGCCGCGGCGCCGGAAGAGGCGCAGGATGCGCCGCTGGAGGACGGGGGTGAGGGCGGAGGCGTCGTCGGCGGAGAAGTGGGTGGCCTCGTCGAAGCGGACGCCGTCGTCGGTACCGGTGAAGACGCCGTCGAGCACCACCACGTGGAAGTGGAAGTGGGGGTTCAGGGAGGAGCCGAAGCGGTGGAGGAATGAGACCGCGCCGATCCGGGCGTCGGGCCCGGCGCCGGGACTGCCGTGCCGCAGACGGGTGCGGACGGCGCGGAGCAGGACCCGCAGCACGGCGCCGGCGAGGGCGGGATCGTAGTGGAAGAAGGGGCGGATCCGCTTGGGGACGGACAGCACCCACTGGCGGATCGGGAGCGGCGGCAGGACGTGGTCGTTCAGGTGCACGGCGACCTCGACCATGCGGCGGGCGTTGCAGGAGGGGCAGACGCCGCGGCCCTTGCAGGAGAAGGCCACCAGACGCTCCGCGGCGCAGTCGTCGCAGCGGACGCGGGCGAAGCCGTGGGCCAGGATCCCGCAGCGGAGGCAAGCCCGGAAGTCCTCCTCGACCCAGCCCGCTACACCCTCGCCCCAGGGGTCGGCCTCGGCGGCCCGGGCCAGGAACGTCTCTAGGTGGTGCTGGACGATGGGGTAGAGGGGCGTGGTCGTGGGACGGCGCCGGCGGTAGCCGGCGGGCGCGGTCGAATGCGGAGGCCGGTGAGGCGGCGCGCGCGACGAGGCCCAGGCCCGGCGGCCGGGTGTGGTGGTGCCCATGCCGCCGAGGGTTCAGCATGAGGCGGGGCACCACCATGGCGGAGTGGGACAACGCCCCGGCCGTCAGCGGCGAACCTGGCGGCCCACACCCAAGCCCACACCCTGACCGTCGAAACCGCTCGTAGCTGTTGCGGTTACTGGCGAATCGCGATCCGGGGTGGGTGCTCAGCTGCCGGTTCGACTCCCGCCGCCTCCACTCGGAAGCTCCCCGGCCAGAGATGGCCGGGGAGCTTTCTGCTTTCAGGGATCCTCCAGGTCGAGGAGGCGGCGGGAGGCAAACCCCGCGGCGGATCCGAGCGAAACGAGGAGACGCGCACGCGGGTTCGACCTGAGGCGGTGGTCTCAGCTCGGATGGTCGTACCGCGCGGGCAGCGAGGTCGGACCACCGCGGCGACCCACGGGTCCGCCGAAGGGACCGAGCACGGCGCGCACCCCGCGCGCTGGCTGCTGGCCTCGGCCGGGTGTTCCCGCAGCTCCAGGTACTCGTAGAGGACCAGCGCCTCGCTTCGGGCCATCGTGATGCCGACCCGGTCTTCGCCTTCCAGCTTCCCCTTCATGGCTCGCCTCCCCGGATTCCCCGGACCCCTGCATGCGGGATCCCTCGGCTTCCCGGCTCCAGGAGGACGATCGCACGTGGGGAGACCCGGCGGGGTACGGTTGACTACGTAGAGGGCGCGCGAGGTGACGTACGTCGGCGCCTCCTCTCCGGACCCCGGAAGGCACACCGCCGGCATGAGCTTGTAGTATGGAGCGGATCGTGAATTCCGAACTGACCACCATCGCCCCTCAGGAGGCGTAGCATGGCTTCACCGCTGAACCCGACGCGCAGGCCCTCCCCGGCCACCCGACGCACCGCGCTGCTCCGCTTCGCCGGGCTCCTCGCCGTGCTCCTCGCCCTGACGGTGCAGACCGGGTGCTGCGACTCCGTCGGCGGCGGGCTCGTCAACTGCAGCGCCCACCACCCGGCCCGCAGGGATCAGTGATCCGTCGTCGGTCGTGTCCGGAGTCCTGCGCGTCCCTCACGCCCCTGCGGGCGGCCGGGTACCCACGGCGATGTTGAACGTCATCCTGAGCGGGACGCTCCCGGCACCGCCGGACCGCGAGCCCACGATGTCGACCAGGGCACGGCGAACCGCGGCCCGGCCCTCCTCCGAGGCCGCCTGCATGAGCCCGTGGATCGCCGGCGCTCCGGCCATGATCGTCTCCCAGAGGTGATCGCCGGACGCGACGTCCAGCCGGCTGTCGAACGCGTCGACCCGGACGTCCTGGAATCCGGCCTCCTCCATCTCTTGCTCGAGGCGGCGGAGATCCTCGAGGCAGAAGAGCGGTGAGTCCGGCGGCGGCGTGAAGCCGGGCAGGGCCTTCACCATCGCCTGTACGAAGAACCAGAGGGCCTCGACCTGCCGTCGCGGCCCGAGCGCGATCATCACGCCCCGGCCGCCCGGCACGAGCACCCGCGCCATCTCCCGGAGCCCCTTGGCCCGGTCGGGAAACAGCATGATGCCCAGCGCGGAGCAGGCCACGTCGAACGTCCCGTCGTCGAGCTCCAGCGCCATGCCGTCCATCACCCGCGTGCGCAGGTTGGTGAGCCCCTCTGCCTTCGCCTTCCTCGCCAGCAGGTCGACCATCGCCGGTGAATAGTCCACCGCCAGCACGTCCGCGCCGAG
The DNA here is from genome assembly GCA_963720485.1 of uncultured Gemmatimonadales bacterium. Lineage (GTDB taxonomy): Bacteria > Gemmatimonadota > Gemmatimonadetes > Longimicrobiales > Gaopeijiaceae > MFD05684-c1. Next base: position 1,659,916 of record OY970395.1, on the reverse strand, counting down.
CCGGGCGGCGGGGATGCTCACCGCGCCGGGGCCGGCTGCGATGTCCAGGAGGCGCATGCCGGGCGCGACGCCCGCCATGCGCAGCGCCTCCTCGGCGGCCCGCATGTCCGTCGCGGTGAGCGCCTGATCGTAGCCCTCGGCATGGGCGTCCCATGCCTCGCGTGTCTGCTCCAGGTTCGCCATGGGTCCCCCTTTATCGGAATCCGCGGGTCAGCGCCCGCCAGGCAGCGTTCCCTCCACCGCCTTCCAGCGCGCCATCACGTCCTGGTAGCGGCTGCGCGCCTCGTCACACGCCGCGACCTCCTTGGCGGTGGGCGCCACCTCCGCGTCCTGCATCGCCATGGCGGCCCGCATCATCTCGTCGCTCACCCCGTCCAGCGTGGGCGGGCCCGAGGGCGGTGCGCGGAAGAAGCGGAAGCCGCCGCCCTGGCGGGGGGCCGGCGCCAGCGCCTCGATCTGCGCCCTGAGCGCCGCCGAGCCCTTCCCGGTGCCGAGCTTCGCCAGGGCGGCGCGCGCCTCCTCGTACGCGGCGTGGGACGCCACCGCCCCGTCGTACATCTCCCTGGACAGGCGGGCCACCCGCTCCAGGTCGGCCGCCGGCGTGCTCACCCTGGGGTCCAACCGGAGGGTGAGCGGCTGGGTCAGCGAGCGCCCGCCCACGGTGAGGCGTACCGTATAGCTCCCGGGCGGCGCCCACGGGGCGTCCACCGAGGGGTGGGTGTGGTGGGGAACGGCGCCGGTACCGCTGGCGGCCCGGGGCTCCTCACCGATGGGGTCGTAACGGAGGTCCCAGGAGAAGCGGTGCATCCCCTTCTTCGTCGAGAGCACCATCTGGGGCGCGGGCCAGTAGAGGGGGACGCGGCAGTCCGGGGCGCCGGGGTCCTCCTCGCAGATCCTGTCGTAGTCGCCCGGGTCCAGCGCCGGGTCGGGCTCCAGCACCGGATCGTCGCTGGAATAGGAGCGGATCACCGTCCCGGCGGAGTCCAGGACGTCCAGTGTCACCGGACCCGAGGCGTCGGCGGGCAGCCAGTAGTCGATGAGCCCACCTGGGGGCGGGTTCTCTCCGTGGGGCAGCTCGGGCGGCCACTCCGTGGGGTCGTTCATGCCGAAGCGCACGCGCACCGCGGTGGCCGGGCGGAAGAGGTACGCGTCCTGGGCGGCCTGGGCCTCGGCGGCCTGACGCAGGGGGGTCACGTCGTCCAGGATCCAGAAACCCCGGCCGTGGGTGCCCGCCACCAGGTCGGAGCACAGGCACGTGCTGTCGTCCTTCACCTGGATGTCACGCACCGACACGGCAGGCATGTCCAGGCGCAGCGAGTGCCAGTGGTCGCCGTCGTCGAAGGACACCCACACCTGGGTCTCGGTGGCGGCGTAGAGGAGCCCCTGCTTGCGGGGGTCCTCCCGGATGGAATTGGCCACCGCGCCGGGGGCGAGCCCCGTGTCGATCTCCGTCCACGTCCTGCCGCCGTCGTGGGTGCGCCAGAAGTGGGGGTCCATGTCGTCGATGCGCATGGTGTTGGCCGCGGCGTAGGCGGTGCCGCGGTCGAAGTGGCCGGCCTCGATGTTGAAGATGCGCGTCCACGGCTTGATGGCGGGGGGCGTCACGTTGCTCCAGTGGGCGCCTCCGTCCATGGTGACCTGGATGTTGCCGTCGTCGGTGCCCGCCCAGATGACGTCCGTGCTCAGGGGAGAGGCGGACAGGGCGGTGATCGTACCCTGGGGGCTCACCGTCACGTCGCCGGCGTACTTGCCGGCCGTGGCGGGAACGGCCCAGCTCTGCCGGGCCAGGTCGGGGCTGATGCGGGTCCAGCTCCGGCCCCGGTCCGTGGTCTTCCACACCGCGTTGGACGTGTAGTAGAGCACGTCCGGGTCCACGGGCGACCACTGGATGGGCATGGTGCGCACGTCCCGGTTGAACTCGCTTCCCCGCGGTCCCATGTCGGGTCCCACGCTGGTGGTCTGCCCCGTCTTGCGGTCGTAGAGGGAGACGTCGCTCCGGGCGCTCCCGTAGACCATGTCGGGGTCCCGGGGGTCCGGGGCGGCGATGCCGTACTCCTGGATGTTCACGGGATGCCAGTCGTGGAACGTGATCATGCCGTCGTCCGAGCGGCTCTTCACGCACGCCGACCCCGAGTCCTGCTGTCCGGCGCACAAGCGGTAGGGGAAGTCGTTGTCGGCGGTGACGTGGTACATGGCCCCGGTGGGCTGGGTGTACCAGTTGCTCCACGATGCGCCCCGGTTGGCCGACACCACCGCCCCCTGATCGGACACGGCCAGGAGGATGTCCGGGTCGTTCGGGTTGATCCAGATCTTCTGGTAGTCGTCGCCTCCGTACGCGCCCCGCACCGCCGACCAGTGGACGCCGCCGTCCTCGGTGCGCCACATCACCACGGTGGCGCTGTAGACCACCCTGGGGTCCTTCGGATCCACGGCGATGGTGGGCAGGTCGCCCCCACCGATGCGCGCCAGGGGGCGGGTGTCCACGTGGGGCGTGGCCGCCCCCACGGGGCCTTCGGGAACGTCGACGGGCGTCCAGTGCTCCCCGGCGTCGGTGGACTTGTAGAAGCCCACCACCCCGGTGGTGCCGCCGTCCCGTCCGGCGCCGGACCCGGCCGCCGCCTTCGGCGTGCCGGCCACCATGGCGTAGAGGAGCCGGGGGTCGCTGGGCGCGATGGCCAGGTTGGCCTCGATGACGCTGGGAAGGCCCTGGGTGAGGGGCCGCCAGGTGGTGCCCCCGTCCGTCGACTTGAAGATGCCGTTGCCCGACCCGCCGAACTCGGCGCCCTCCCGGAAGCTCTGCTGCTGCTGCCAGAGCGTGGCGTAGACGGTGTTGGGGTCGGAGGGGTCCAGGGCGACGTCGTTGCCGCTGGTGTAGGCGTCCCGGTAGAGCACCTTCTGGAACGTCCGCCCCCCGTCGGTGGAGCGGAAGATCCCCCGCTCCTCGTTGGGGCCGTAGGGGTGGCCCAGGACGGCCACGAAGAGGCGGTCGGGGTCGGTGGGGTCCACCACCACGTCGGCGATCATCTGGCTGTCCCGGAGCCCCAGGTGGGTCCACGTCTTCCCCCCGTCGGTGGACTTGTACATCCCGTCGCCGGTGGACAGGTCGGGGCGGATGATGCCGGCGCCGCTCCCCACGTAGATCACGTCCGGGTCCGAGGGCGCGACCGCGATGGCCCCGATGGAGCTCGTGGGCTCGTGGTCGAAGAGGGGCTCCCAGTTGGAGCCGTAGTCCGTCGAGCGCCACACGCCGCCGTTGTCGAAGCCCACGTAGAACACGTTGGGCTGGCTGGCCACGCCGTCCAGGGCGCGGGTGCGCCCCGCCCGGGGCGGGCCGATGGCGCGCCAGTGCATGTCGGAGTACAGGTCGGGCGTCTGGGCGGCGGCGCCCGACGCGGACGCCACGAGGATCGCCATCGCCAGGGCGAGGCGGCGGGGGCAGGACACGAGAGCCACTCCTTGGGCAGGGATCGGGGTACACGCTCAGTGTGGGGCCGGCTGGCGCGCCGGGCCAGCCTCCGGCCGGCGGCTTCACGTGGGGGGAGCGTCCCCCCGGGCGATGGCCGCCAGCAGCTCGTAGCGCTTGCGGATAGCCTCGAGCTGCTTCTCCTCCAGCTCCTCCATGTCCAGGAGGGCGTTGTCCGCCTGCTCGGTGGCCCGGATGAGCTCGTCCAGCTTCACCTGGATGGCCGCCGTGTCCCGGTTCTGGGTGTTCTGGATGAGGAACACCATCAGGAACGTGACGATGGTGGTGCCCGTGTTGATGACGAGCTGCCAGGTGTCGCTGTAGTGGAAGATCGGCCCCAGCACGCCCCAGATCACGATGACGGCGATGGCCAGCAGGAACGTGAGGGGGTGCCCCGTGGCGTGGGCGGCCCACTTGCTGAAGCGGGAGAAGCGGGAGTTCCGGTTCATGGCGTCCTTTCCTGGGAGGGGGAGCCCCGCTTCTCCAGCAGGGCGTTGACCGTCGAGCGTCGTCCAATGTCCGTCTCCACCACCACCGTCTCGCTGTCCGCGGCCGGGACCAGCCCGTGGGCCGCCATCGCCTCCTCCAGCCCGGTGGCGTAGAAGAGCACCGAACGCCCGCCTCCCGGCATGCCCGTGAAGACGTGGGGCTCACCGGCCACCCCGGCCGTTCCTTCCCCGGTGAGGTCGACATCCGGCGTGAACTGGGCTACCAGCACCCGGCCACCGGGGCGGAGCACCCGGGCGGTCTCGGCCACCGCCCGCTGCCACTCGGCCAGGCTCTGTGCGTTCTGGTACACGCCCAGGGCCACCACCAGGTCGAAGGAGGCATCGGGGAAGCCCGCCAGGTCGTCCATGCGCCCCTGGCGCACCCGCCTCCGGGCCTCCTCCGGGCCCACCACAGCCGCGAGGCGCCGACGCGTCTCCTCCACCATGGGCCCCGACGCGTCCACGGCGCGGACGTCGAAGCCCCGCTCCGCCAGGAACACCGTGTTGCGACCCCCCGCGCACCCCAGGTCCAGCACGCGGTGGCGCTCCGGCAGCTCCAGGGCGTTCACCAGCGCCGCCAGCCGGTGATCCGGGTCCCGCTCCGCGAAGCGCGCCACCACTTCGGGGCGCTCCCAGAAGCCGCTCCCCTCCCTCGCTGCCATGGTTCCTCCGTGGGTCGCCGTACCGGAACTTCACGCTCCGTACCCTGATACATTCCTCGGGCCCACACCATCACCCCGGGGCCCGCCCGAAGCCCCGACCGTCATCTGCCCCAGAGGAACGCGATGTCTCCCATGCAGCGACCGCTCTCCGGCGACGTCCTGGTCTTCCACCTCTCCGACGAGGGAGAGAAGGCCGGCGATCCTGCCCTTCTCGAGCGGAGCGGACGCAACGCCCGCACCCTCCTGAAGGAGGGGCCACTGCGCGTCACGCTGGTGGTCATCGGGCCGGGGGGACACATTGCCGAACACGTCTCCGAGGGCCCCATCACCGTCCAGCCCATCCGCGGCCGCCTCCGCTTCACGGCCCGGGGGGAGGACCACGAGCTGGGAGCGGGCGACCTCCTCTCCGCGGGCCCCGGGATCCGCCACGAAGTCGCTTCGGAGGAAGGGGCCACGTTCCTCCTCACCGTGGTCGCGCCCCCGCCGGGCAAGACCGCCTGACCGCCAGGCACCCATGCGACCCGTCGCCCGGACCCTCGTCCCCACGGCCCTCCTCCTGGCCGCCTTCGCCCCCACCGTGCGGGGTCAGGTCGTGCGGGGCGTGGTGGTGGACCGGGACTCGGGCACCCATCCCGAGGGCGCGGTGGTGTGGCTGGTGGACGAGGGGGGGACCGAGCTCCCCAAGCGCCTCATCGGCGCCGACGGGACGTTCATCCTGCGGGCTCCCGCACCCGGCCGCTACCGCCTCAAGGTGGAGCGCATCGGATACGCCACCACAACGGGTCCGGCGTTCGACCTTGCCGACAGCGTCACGGTGGAGCAGACGCTGGAGATCGCGCCCCAGCCCGTGTCGCTGGTGGGCCTCAAGGTCGAAGCCAAGCAGCGCTGCACGGTCCGCCCGGAGGCCGGCGCCGCGGCGGCCCGCCTGTGGGACGAAGCGCGCAAGGCCCTGACCGTCACCGCCCTGGCCGCCGACCGGGAGCTGTTCACCTACCGCCTGGTGAAGTGGCGCCGGCGCCTCGACCTCGAGACCCTCCGGGTGGAGAGCGACCAGCGGGAGATCGTCCAGGGCACCTCGGACAACCCCATCCGCAGCCGTCCCGCCGCGGAGCTCCAGGCGGAGGGCTACATCGTCGCCCGCCCCGACGGCAGCTTCGACTACTTCGCCCCCGACGCCCAGGTGCTCCTCTCCGACGCCTTCCTGGACGACCACTGCTTCACGGTGCGGGAAGGGAAGGGCGACGAGAAGGGGCTCATCGGGCTGGCCTTCCAGCCGGTGCCCGGGCGGGACCTTCCCGACGTCCGGGGCGTCCTGTGGCTGGAGCGGGACGACGCTCGCCTGCGCTACCTGGAGCTGGGCTACACCCACTACCCCTACGACGTCTATGACCGCCGCCTGGGGGCGCGGGTGGAGTTCGAGCCCCTCCCCAGCGGCATGTGGATCGTGCGCCGCTGGTGGATCCGCATGCCCCTCCTGGCGCAGCAGCGCCTCCGGGTGGGCTCGGGGGACGTGGCGCCCGTGCACGTGGGCGGCATCCTGGAGGCCGGCGCCGAGGTGGAGGGGCTGCCGGGCCGGAGGACGGAGACGGGGACGCGCACCCGGGCCACCCTGGTGGGCGTGGTGATGGACAGCACCGCCCTGGCCGCCGACGGCGTCGCCCGGGGTGCCCTCCCGCTGGCGAACGCCTCCGTCTACCTGAGCGGCACCGCCTTCTCGGCCACCTCCGACGCCGACGGCAACTTCCAGATCGACGACGTGCCCGCCGGCAGCTACCGTGTCGCGTTCGACCATCCACGCCTGGCCGCCCTCGGCGTCCACCCGACGCCGGTGGACGTCACCCTGGAGCGGGGGGCGGTGACCCGGACCTCCCTGGCCGTGCCGTCGCCGGGCTCGCTCCTGGGGTCCCTCTGTCCCGACGCGGACCCCGACGCCCTCCTGCTGGTGGGACGGGTGCGGCCTCCCGCCCCGGACGCCTCCACGGCCGGCACGTCCGTCCTGGTCTCGTGGCGCCGGTTCGCGGTGCACACGGGCGCCCTCACCGCCGTGGAGCAGCGGGACGGGAGCGTCGAGGCTGTGCCCGACGGGGCCAGCGCCTTCCACGTGTGCCTCCCCCGGCCCCCCGACTTCCCCTTCCGGGTCTACCTGCAGGCCCACCGGGGCGACGCGGCCGGAGACGCGGTCTTCGTGGACTTCGACGCCGACCAGCCCCTCCTGGAACGGGACGTCACCGCCCCCGGAGGCTGACGGCCCGGCGCCACGCCCCCCGGCGCTTGCCTGTCCTGGCCACCCCGCAGGATCTTGCAGGCCCTCCTCCCCTCCTCGATCGGAGATCCTCCATGCCCCGCCGGCTCCGTCGGGCGCGCGCCGAGCGCGCCGCGCCCCTCGCCGTTCTCCTCACCCTGCTCTCCGGGGCGCCCGTCGGTGCCCAGAGCGCGCCCGGCGGCACCCGCCTCCTGCGCCAGCCCACCCTGAGCGCCGAGGAGGTCGCGTTCGAGTACGGAGCCGATCTCTGGATCGCCCCGCTGGACGGCGGGATCGCCCGGCGCCTCACCAGCACCCCGGCCGTGGAGAGCGACCCCCACTTCTCGCCGGACGGGCGCTGGATCGCGTTCACCTCCGACCGCTCGGGCACGCCCGAGGTCTACGTGGTATCCGCCGCAGGCGGGGAGCCCCGCCGCCTCACCTGGTACCCCGCACCCAGCGAGGCCCGCGGCTGGTCCCCGGACGGCACGCGGGTGCTGTACGCGTCGACGCGGGAGACCGCCCCCGTGGGCTACGAGCGGCTCTGGACCGTGTCGCCGGAGGGCGGGCCCTCCACCCTCCTCCCCGCGCCGTGGGGGCACGACGGGGCGTTCGCCCCCGGCGGCCAGCGTCTCGTGGTGGACCGGGTGAGCCGCTGGGACGGGGAGTTCAGGAACTACCGGGGCGGCCAGAACAGCCCTCTGGAGATCCTGGACCTCGACGACCTGCGGGAGGTCCAGCTCCCCGGTGACCGCACCCAGGACATCCACCCGGTGTGGCTGGGGAACATGATCTACTTCCTCTCCGACCGCGCCGGCGCCATGAACGTGTGGTCGTACGACCCGGCGTCGGCCGAGGCGCGGCAGCTCACCCGCTTCACCGACGCCGACGTGAAGTGGCTGTCGGCGGGTCCGAAGGGGCTGATCCTCGAGCAGGCCGGCGGGCTCCACCTCCTGGACCCGGCCTCGGGACAGACCCGACGCCTGGACATCACGGTGGCGGGCGACTTCCCGTGGGCGGAGCCCCACTGGGAGGACGTCGGCGACCGGGTGGCGTCGGCCACCCTCTCGCCCACCGGGCAGCGCGCCCTCATGGAGGCTCGGGGCGAGGTCTTCACCGTTCCCGTGGAGCACGGCGACGTCCGGGACCTCACCCGGAGCTCGGGCGCGGCCGACCGGGCCCCGGTGTGGTCCCCCGACGGAGCACGCGTGGCCTGGTTCTCCGACGCCGGGAGCGGCTACGCCCTCCTCATCGGGTCCCAGGACGGCATGGGCACCGTGCGCAGGATCCCCATTGGCGAGTCGAAGATGGCGTGGGAGCCCACGTGGTCTCCGGACGGAAGATCCATCGCCTTCGAGGACGACGACGTGCGGTTGCGGGTGGTGGACGTGGCCTCCGGGAAGATCACGACCGTGGACACGGGGGGCTCCAACATCGAGCGGGGCTCCATGGGCCTCACCTGGTCGCCCGACTCCCGCTGGCTGGCCTACGCCAGGACGGGCGCCAACAACTTCCGCCGCATCGTCGTGTGGTCCCGTGACGAGCGACGGGCGCGGCCCCTCACCGACCCCATGGCCGACGCCACCGCGCCCGCGTGGGATCGGGACGGGCGGCACCTCTGGTTCCTGGCCAGCACGAACCTGGCCCTGGGCTCCGGGTGGGCCAACACGAGCAGCATCGGCTCCGATCCCAGGTACGGAGCGTACGTCCTGGTGCTCCGGGCCGGCGACCCGGCGCCCTTCCCGCCCCGGAGCGACGACGAGCCCGCTGACAGCGCCGCGGCGGGTCCGCCACCGGCGCCCGACGCACGGCCGAGCGCGGCGGCGGCCGCCGCCGACACGGTGCGCATCGACTTCGAGGGGGCCCAGCGGAGGGTGGTGGCGCTTCCCATGCCCCCCGGCCGCTACACCCAGACGCTGGCCGGTCCCGCCGGCACGGTGTTCGTGGCCGAGCGGGGCGAACAGGACTTCGCCCTCACCCTCCACCGCTTCTCCATGGAGGACAGGAAGGCCGTCGATTTCGTCCGCGGGGTGCGCGACGTCTCGGTCTCCGGCGACGGCAAGAAGCTGCTCTACCGGGCCGGGCGCGACTGGCACGTGGTGGGCACCGATCGACCGCCCGAGAACGGCGCGGGCAAGCTGGACGTGACGCTCCGCATGCGCCTCGACCGGCGTGCCGAGTGGGCTCAGATGTTCGACGAGGCGTGGCACTACGAGCGCGACTTCTTCGTGGATCCGAACCTCCACGGGGCCGACTGGAGCGCCGTCCGGGAGCGCTACCGACCGCTGATCCCGTTCGTGCGGCACCGGGCCGACCTCAACTACGTCCTCGACCAGATGAACGGCGAGCTCGCCGTGGGGCACAGCTTCGTCCGGGGCGGGGACTTCCCTGCGGTGGATACCTCCCGGGTGGGGCTCCTCGGGGCCGACCTGGAGCGGGCGAACGGCCGCTGGCGCATCGCCCGCATCTACACGTCCGAGAGCTGGAACCCGCAATTGGACGCTCCCCTCGACCGGCCCGGCCTCGCCGTGGCGGAAGGGGACTACCTCGTGGGCGTAGACGGGGTGGAGCTCACCGCCGACCAGGACCCGTACCGCCTCCTCGACGGCACCGCCGGCCGTCAGACGGTGCTCATGGTGAACGAGCGTCCCACCCTGGACGGCCACCACACCGTCACCGTGACGCCCCTGCGGAGCGAGAGCGCACTGCGCCAGCGTGCGTGGGTGGAGGACAACCGGCGCCGGGTGGACGAGCTGTCCGGTGGGCGCCTGGCCTACGTGTGGGTCCCCAACACGAGCGGCGCCGGCACCATCTCCTTCGACCGCTACTTCTTCGCCCAGCAGGACAAGGATGGGGCGGTCATCGACGAGCGCTTCAACGGGGGCGGCAACCTGGACGACCATATGGTCGACCTCATGACCCGCACGCTCCGGGCGGCCATCACCAACGAGGTGCCCGACGGGCGCCCCTTCCGGCTGCCCGCCGGCATCCTGGGGCCGAAGGTGCTCCTCATCAACGAAGAGGCCGGCTCGGGCGGCGACTACTTCGCCTGGGTGTTCCGCCACCAGAAGGCCGGGCCCCTGGTGGGCACCCGCACCTGGGGCGGCCTGGTCAAGTCATCGGTCCACTACCCCCTGGTGGACGGCGGCACGGTCACCGCGCCGGACAACGCCGTCTTCGACCCCGCCGCACACCGCTGGATCGCCGAGAACGAGGGCGTCCCCCCCGACGTGGAGGTCCACCTCGATGCCCGCTCGGTGGCGCAGGGAAGGGACCCCCAGCTCGAGCGGGGCGTGCAGGAGGCGCTGAAGCTGCTCCAGGAGCACCCCACGACCGACGTGGTTCCACCCACCTTCCCCCCCACGGCGCGGCGGCCCGGAGGGGGCTGAGGAGGCGGGTAGGGGAGGGGAACGAGTCTTGCTGCCTCTCCCGGGCGTGATCCCCATGCGCTCCCGGGAGGCGCTCCCGTGCCCGAAGCCCCCACCGCCGCCGCGTTCCTTCCCCAGGGCATCAACCTCACCTCGCTCAGGAAGGCAGCGCGCCGCTGTCAGGGTTGCCATCTCTTCGCCCGGGGCAGCCAGACCGTCTCCGGCGAGGGATTCAAGCGCTCGCGGCCCATGCTGGTGGGAGAGCAACCCGGCGACCGTGAGGACCGGGAGGGCCGCCTCTTCGTGGAAGACCTGCGTAGGGTCGCCGGCTGGCTCGACGGCAAAGGCTCGCCCGCATGAGCGTGGATCTGTCCTCCGCCTGGTCCGACGCCGTCGCCCGCCTGGGCGGCTGGCTCCACGCCGCCATCCAGCACGTGCCCGACATCGTGGCGGCCTTCCTGGTCCTCTTCCTCTTCTGGCTGGCGGCCAGAGGCGTGCGGGCGCTGGTGCGCTCACTCCTGGACCGGACGACCGACCGGGGGCCCGTGAAGCGGCTGATCGCGACGGTGGCGTACGTGGCGGTGGTACTGGCCGGCGCCTTCGTCGCCCTGGGCATCCTCGGGCTGGACAAGACCGTCACCTCCCTCCTGGCGGGCGTCGGCATCCTGGGGCTGGCCCTGGGCTTCGCCTTCCAGGACATCGCCGAGAACTTCATCGCCGGCATCATCCTCTCCATCCGGCGCCCCTTCGCCGAAGGCGACGTGGTGGAGACGAACGACTACATGGGGGTGGTGGAACACCTGGACCTGCGCACCACCGTGCTCCGCACGTTCCAGGGGCAGCACGTGCGCATCCCCAACAGCGACGTCTTCCAGAACCCGCTGGTGAACTACAGCGTCACGGGCAGCCGGCGGGTGGACCTGTCGGTGGGGGTGAGCTACGGCGACGACCTGGAGAAGGCGAGGCGGGTGGCCGTCGAGGCCGTCGAAGGCGTGGAGGGCCGGGACGAGGCGCGGGACGTAGAGCTTTTCTACGAGAGCTTCGGGGGCAGCTCCATCGACTTCCAGATCCGCTTCTGGATCCCCTTCGGCGGGCAGGCGGACTTCCTCCGGGCCCGGAGCGACGCCATCGTCCGCATCAAGGCCGCCTTCGATCGGGAGGGCGTGAGCATCCCGTTCCCCATCCGCACCCTCGACTTCAGCGACGTTGGCGGCCGCCGCCTCTCCTCCGAGCTCCCCGGGGAGATCTCGGCCGAGGGCGGTCCGGACGCCGCGGCCGCGGATTAGGAGCCTGGGGACCGCCCCTCACAGGAGGGGGCTCAGGAGCCTCAGCACGTCCTCGGCCACCTTGCGCGGCCTCGGCCGCCGACGCCACGCCTCCAGCTCCAGCGGGCAGCAGTCGGCGAGGTAGCGCATCTGCATGCCCACCACCTTTTCCACCGCGGGCATGCCGTACAGGAGCAGGTTCAGCTCGAAGTTCAGGTAGAAGGAGCGTCGGTCGAAGTTGGCCGACCCGATCACGGCGAGGGTCCGGTCGACCGTGAACGTCTTGGCGTGGAGGAAGCCCGAGCGGTGCTCGAGGACCTCCACGCCCTCCGCCAGGAGCTCCTCCACGTAGGAGTGGCTCGCGAGCTGCACCACGCGGGAGTCGCTGCGGAAGGGGATCATCACCTGGATCCGCACGCCCCGGAGCGCCGCCAGCTTCAGCGCCACCCGGGTGGGCTCGTCCAGGATGAGGTAGGGCGTGGTGATGACCACCCGCTCCCGGGCTCCGCCGATGGCGGCCACCAGGAGGTTGTGGATGGTCTCGGCCCGGTCGGTGGGGCCCGACGGCACCACCTGGAGGGTCACGCTCCCCTGGGGCGCCAGGGAGGGGAAGAGATGCTCCTGCTCCAGCACCTCGCCGGCGTTGAGGCGCCAGTCCTCGTCGAACACCATCTGGAGCTGGAGGACGGCCGGGCCGGTGAGGCGCACCACCACCTCCCGCCAGGGTGGAACCTCGTCGGCCACCGCCACGTCGCCGTCCATGAGGTTCATGGAGCCGGTGTACGCGACGAGACCGTCCACCACCGCCAGCTTCCTGTGGTTCCTCAGGTCCAGCGGCCGGAGCTTGCGGGCCAGGAACGGGAGGGAGAGCACCTTGCGCACGTCGACACCCGCGGCCCGGAGCCGTCCCGCCATCCTCCGGTGGAAGCGGCGCGACCCCACTGCGTCGGCCAGAACCCGGCAGGCCACGCCCCGGGCCGCCGCCCGCTCCAGCGCCTCCCCCACGGCCCGCCCCGTGCCGTCGGGCTCGATGATGTAGTAGAGGAGGTGGACGTGGCGCCGGGCGGCGTCGATGTCCGCCACCAGCCGCGCCACCGTGGCCGGCGCCCCGGGCAGCACCTCGATGCGGTTGCCCCCCAGCGCCGCGAAGCCCCCCAGGCGGCGCGTGAGGGCGCCCAGCGCCAGTCCGGCGCGGGGCAGGTCGGGATCCACGGCGTGGACCTCCTGGAAGCGGAGCCTCTCCCCGGTGCGGCTCACATCCAGGATGGCCCGGTGCCTGCGGGCCCTGCGGGTGGGGCGGTGCTCGGCGAAGAGGAGGTAGAGGAGCGCGCCGACCCAGGGAAGGGCGAAGATCAGGGCCAACCAGCTCAGCGCCGAGGTGAGCCTGCGGCCGTGGGCCACCACCGGCACCAGGACGATCCCCAGCACCCAGCCGCTGATCAGGTATGCCTCCACGACCCCCCTCGGGTGTCCTCCGCGCCATTCCGGCTCCAGCGGTGTACATGCCTTCACCCCGGGCCGGTTCCGGAGGTCCCCCTGGCGCCAGGGCGCCGTTGGCTCGAACATTCGCGGGGCGTCGCCGTGTCGGGCGGCGACCGCCAGCGACTCCAGGACGAGGCGGAGCGACAAGGCGTGCGACGAAAGCTGACAACCCTCGGCGTGATCCTGCCGGTCGTTCTCGTCCTGGACTTCATCACCAAGCGCTGGGCCCTGGACACCCTGGCCGGAGGTCGGCGCCTCCATCTCCTGGGGGGCCTCGTCCCCCTCACCCTGGCCTTCAACAAGGGCGCGGCCTTCGGGCTCCGGGTGGGGCAGGACTCCCGCTGGCTCTTCGTTCCCGTCACCCTGGTGGCCCTTGTCCTCCTGGGCCTCCTCTTCCGCCAGGCCCACCCGGCGGACCGTCTCCGGGTGCTCTCCCTCTCGCTGGTCATCTCCGGCGCTCTGGGCAACCTCTACGACCGCCTCCGCTGGAGCCGGGGCGTCGTGGACTTCATCGGCCCCATCAACCTCCACTTCGCCGACTTTCCCATCTTCAACGTCGCCGACATGTGCATCTCCTGCGGGGCCATCCTCCTGGCCCTTTCCTTCTGGCTCGAGGAACACCGGGAGCGGGCGGCGGCCGAGGGCGGCGGAGCCCTCGAGGAATCCGACGCCGCGGGGCCTGCCGTCTCTCCCTGACCCGTGGCACGAAGGTGGCAAGGTAGGGGGGCGACGACGGCGGCGGGCGCTCATCGCCCGCGGCCCCTTTTCACGTGACCGGGCGGAGCGAATGCAGGGAGAGCTGCGTCAGAACGTCCTGACCGGGCGGTGGGTGGCCATCGCCCCCGACCGGGGGCGGCGTCCGATGGACGCCCGTGCGTCCGACTCCCAGCCGGAATTTCACGGGGACGGCTGCCCGTTCTGCCCCGGGAACGAGGACCAGCTCCCTGGCATCATCACCGAGACGCCTTCGTCCAACGGGACGTCCTGGGCGGTGCGGGTGGTGCCCAACCGCTACCCGGCGTTCACCCTCGCCAGCCGGGATGGGGAGAACGGAGCCTCGCCGGACCGGGGGCGCAGGGGAGCGACACTGGCCCTGGGCTCCGACGTCCCCCTGGTGTTCGCCGAGCCCCTGCCCGCCACGGGCGTCCAGGAGGTGATCATCGAATCGCCCCATCACGACCAGGACCTGGCGGGCATGGACCAGGGGGAGCTGGAGGGGGTGGTGGAGATCTATCACGAGCGCTTCTCCGCCGTGTCCGAGCACGGCGGTGCCGCACGGGTGGTGCTCTTCAGGAACCGGGGGAGGGACGCGGGCAACTCCCTGTCCCACCCCCACGCCCAGGTCATCGCCACCACCACGATCCCCCCCGACGTGCGGGTGCGGGAGATCCGCATGATGGGCTATCACGGCGACTCGGGGCGCTGCCTGCTGTGCAGCCTCCCCGAGCTGGAGCGGGCGTGGGACGAGCGGGTGGTCCTCCGGGACGAGCACTTCACCGTGGTCGTGCCGTGGGCGGCCGAGGGCCCCTGTGAGCTGTGGGTCATCCCCACGAGGCACGAGGCCGACTTCGCAGAGTGCGAGCGGGCCGAGCGCAGGGCGCTGGCCCGGGTCCTGGGGGAGGTGGCGCGCCGCTACAGGGACCTGGCGGGAGACCCGGCCTACAACCTCATCCTCCACTCGGCACCCCCCAACCGGGCCGGCTCCAGGGCCCTCCACTGGTTCATCCAGATCCTCCCCCGCATCGGGCGGTCGGCGGGCTTCGAGATGGCCACGGGCATCCACATCAACGCCTCGTCGCCCGAGTCGGACGCCGCCCTTCTCCGGGACGGGGAGGGCTCCCCACCCCCCGGCGTGGAGTCATGAGCGACGGCGCGCCGTTCAGGATGGAGGACTACACCCTCACCCACCGGGCGACGGGGCTCAGGGCGCTGAACCGGCGCGAGCTCCAGGAGCGGGTGCGCCGGGCGCCGCCCGACAGCCTCTTCCTCCACTTCTGGGGGCCTCTGACGGTCCCGGGACGGGAAGCCGGCGAGTACGGCAACGACCTGGCCCAGTGGGCGGCCACCCGCCTCCACGACCTGGTCCTTGCGGAGCGGCTCGCCCTCATCGACCCGCGTCTGCACCCGGACGTGGAGGCGCTCCGCCGGGGCGTCCTGGAGGTCGTGGAGGAGCGCCTCGAGGAGCCCGGGGCGCCGGCGGTGGAGGCGGAGCCTGCCGACGCCTTCCATTTCCTGGTCGCCCACGTGGTGGTCTACGACGCCGGCGTGGCGTTGCGGACACCCGGGGAGCTCGCCGCGCTGCTCCCGGAGCTCACCCCCACCGCGCTCCTCCGCCACTTCGTGGACGCCCCCGGAAGCCCCGTCCACGCCGGCACCTCCCTGCGGGGCTGGCTCAGGCGTCGGGGGGGCCCGGCAGCCGAGCTGGCCGACGGGCTCCGCACCGTGGCCACCACGGCCCGGGACGCCGCAAGGCTCCGGGAGCGCGTGGCGGAGGTGGTGGAGGCCACCCTGGGCTCCACCGCGGGCGAGGGAAGGGCGGCGTGAGCGGCTCCGCCCCCCTGGGCGGGGAAGTAACCCGCCGCGCGGCGGTCCAGGCCACCGGAGAGGAGCTCCTGGAGCGCTATGCCAACGTGGCGGGAGAGCGCGAGGTGGAGCACCTGCGCCAGCTCGCCCGCGCCCTCGATGGCCGGCGCATCGTCCACGTGAACTCCACCCGCCAGGGAGGGGGGGTCGCCGAGATCCTCAACAAGCTGGTCCCCCTGACCCGTGCCCTGGGTATGGACGTGACCTGGGAGGTGGTGAGCGGCGAGGCGGAGTACTTCCGCTGCACCAAGGGGATGCACAACGCCCTCCAGGGAAACGCCATCGACCTGGGGGAGGAGCTCCTCGGCGTCTACGAGTCCACCAACCGCAGGAACGCCGACCGCTTCCGGGAGAGCCTGCGGGACGCCGACGTGGTATTCGTCCACGATCCGCAGCCGGCGCCCCTCCTGGGCTGTGTCCCGGATCGCAGGGGTGCCTGGATCTGGCGCTGCCACATCGACCTGAGCCGGCCGCACCACCCGGTGTGGCACTACCTGGAGGCGTTCCTGGCCCCGTACGACGCCAGCATCTTCTCCCTGCCGGCGTTCGCCCAGCCCATGGGGCATCCCCAGTTCCTCATCCCCCCCGCCATCGACCCCCTCAGCGAGAAGAACAGGGTGCTCTCGGAAGACGAGGTGCAGGAGGTGCGGGAGGCATTCGGACTGGACCGGGAGCGCCCCCTGATGGTCCAGGTGTCCCGCTTCGACCGCTTCAAGGACCCGGTGGGCGTCATCCGGGCCTACCACCTCGCCAAGCGGTCCTTTCCCCGCATCCAGCTCGTCCTGGCGGGCGGCACCGCCGTGGACGACCCCGAGGGGGCCGAGGTGCTGGAGGAGGTGCGGGAGGCGGCGGGCTCCGACCCGGACATCCACGTGCTCCTGCTGCCCCCCGACGCCCACCACACCATCAACGCCCTCCAGCGGGCCGCCGACGTCATCGTGCAGAAGTCCATCCGGGAGGGCTTCGGCCTCACGGTGTCGGAGGGGTTGTGGAAGGGCCGTCCTGTGGTGGGCGGCAACGTGGGGGGCATCCGCCTGCAGATCCAGGACGGCCGCACCGGGTTCCTGGTCAACTCGCCCGAGGGCGCGGCGCTCCGGGTCCGCCAGCTCATGGCCGATCCCGAAGCACGGGCGCGCATTGGTCGCCGGGCGCGGGAGCAGGTCCGGAGCGGATACCTCCTCACCCGCCTCCTGAGGGACCACCTGACCGTGGTCCACGCCCTTCTGGAGGGGGGCGGTGCCACCATGGACCTCACCCGCGCGGCCTGATCCGGCCGCTCCCCGGGGGCACCCGCCGACACGCCCGGGTGGTTCCAGCCCGGTTCTCTTCCCATCTTCGCTCGGTCCCGGCTCGTCGTGACGCCGGGGCGCAAGGGGGCTCCGGCCCCCGCCCGATGCGAGCACCGTGAGAACCGATGGGGAGGTGAGGTGATGCAGGGAACCAGGTTCCTGGCGACGACCTTCTACGAGAACACCCTGGGCGGTTGGGTCCTGGCGCTCGCGGTGTTCGTCCTGGCCGCGGCGGGGCTCCGGCTGCTGGCCCGCCTCACCCTCGCCCGCATGGAGTCGTTCGCGAAGGCCACCCGCACGGACCTGGACGACCTGGTGGCGGAGCTTCTGCGCAAGACCCGCACCCTGTTCGTGCTCCTGGTGGCCTTCTGGGCGGCCTCCGCCACCCTGGTGCTTCCGCCCGTCCTCCACGCCCGCATCCGGGCGATCCTGGTGGTGGGCTTCCTCCTCCAGGCCGGCTTCTGGGGCACGGGCGTCGTCAACTACCTCATCGCCCGCTACCAGCGTCGCCAGGTGGACGTGGATCCGGGAAGCGCCACGGCGGTAGGCGCCATGGCGTTCCTCGCCCGGATGGTGGTGTGGTCGGTGTTCGTCCTGCTCATCCTGGACAACCTGGGTATCGACGTCACGGCCCTCATCACCGGCCTGGGCATCGGCGGCGTGGCGGTGGCCCTGGCCCTCCAGAACGTCCTGTCCGACCTGTTCGCCTCCCTTTCCATCGTCCTGGACAAACCCTTCGTCATCGGCGACTTCATCATCGTCGGCGATCTCATGGGGACGGTGGAGCACGTAGGGCTCAAGACCACCCGCATCCGGTCGCTGGGTGGCGAGCAGCTCATCTTCTCCAACTCGGACCTCCTCAAGAGCCGCATCCGCAACTACAAGCGGATGAACGAGCGGCGCATCCTCTTTCAGGTGGGGGTGGAGTACGACACCCCGCTGGAGCGGCTCGAGGAGATCCCGGGCATTATCCGGGAAGCCGTGGAGCGGCAGGAGAACACCCGCTTCGACCGGTCGCACTTCAAGGGGTACGGTGCCTCGTCGCTGGACTTCGAGACCGTCTACTACATGCTGGTGCCCGACTACAACACGTACATGGACGTGCAGCAGGCCATCAACCTGGAGCTGTACGAGCGCTTCCAGGAGAAAGGGATCGCCTTCGCGTTCCCGTCCCGGACCGTCTACCTGCGCCAGGAGGGGCCGCCGGCGGCGACCCCCGCCGGCGCCTGAGGGGAGCCACCGTGTCCACGCCCAATCCACGCCTCGTCGTCGCGTCCAACCGCCTGCCCGTCGTCCTGGCCCAGCAGGACACGGGCGACTGGCACCTGGAGCGGGGGTCGGGAGGTCTGGTCACGGCCCTGGAGCCGGTGCTCCGGGAACGGGGGGGCGTGTGGGTGGGGTGGCCCGGCATCGAGCGGGGCCGGGTTCCCAACCTGGACGAGGTGCTCTCCCGGGCCACCGCCGGCGTCGGGTACGAGGTGAAGGGCGTGAACCTGAGCGCCCGGCAGCGCGACGACTTCTACCTCGGGTTCGCCAACCAGGTCATCTGGCCCCTGTTCCACGACCTCCTCGACCAGTGCAACTTCGAGCCTCGCTTCTGGAAGGCCTACGAGGACGTGAACCGGAAGTTCGCCCGCGTGCTGCACCACGAGCTCCGGGACGGAGACTTCGTGTGGGTGCACGACTACCACCTCATGTCCGTGGGCGCCGAGCTGCGCGCCAAGGGGGTGGAGCAGAGCCTGGGATTCTTCCTCCACATCCCCTTCCCGCCGCTGGACCTGTTCGTCACCCTCCCGTGGCGCTTCGAGATCCTGAAGGGGCTGCTCTCCTTCGACCTGGTGGGATTCCAGTCGGCCCGGGACAGGAAGAACTTCATCCAGTGCGTGCGCCACGTGGTGCCCGACGCCGACATCGGCGAGGAGTCGGAGCGGGTGTGCCTCGTGCGGGTGGGGCAGCGCACGGTGCGGGTGGGTGTGTTCCCGGTGTCCATCGACTTCGGCGACTTCGCCGGAAGCGCCGCCTCGGACCCCGTGTCGGAGCGGGTGGCCGGTCTCCGCTCCGACTTCCACGGGCGCACCATGATCCTGGGGGTCGACCGCCTCGACTACTCCAAGGGGATCCCCCACAAGCTCCAGGGCTTCCGCCTGGCGCTGGGGCGCTACCCCGAGCTCAGGGAACGGGTGAGCCTGGTCCAGCTCGTGGTGCCCAGCCGGGAGGACATTCCCGAGTACGACCGCATGAAGGAGCAGATCGAGCGGCTGGTGGGGCGCATCCAGGGGGAGTTCACCCGGGGCGGGTGGGTGCCCATCCACTACCAGTACGGCCGCTGGGACCGCACCGAGCTGGTGGCCCACTACCGGGCCGCGGGCGTGGCCCTGGTGACCCCCCTCAAGGACGGCATGAACCTGGTGGCCAAGGAGTTCTGCGCGGCGAGCCTGGAGGGGAAGGGCGTCCTGATCCTCTCGGAGTACGCCGGCGCCACCGCCCAGCTGCAGAGGGACGCGCTGCTGGTGAACCCCCACGACGTGGAGGGGGTGGCCGAGGCCATCCACCGGGCCGTGACCATGGATCCGGGGGAGCGCAGGAAGCGCATGGAGGGGCTCCGGGCGGTGCTCCGGCGCCAGGACATCTTCTGGTGGGTCGACACCTTCCTGAAGGCCGCCGCCGACCAGGACCTGGGGGCGTTCGCCGGGGTCGAGACGTTCCGGCCCGCCGCCCCCCCGGGCTACTTCGGCGACGGGTAGGCGTCAGTCGTCCAGGCCGATGGCGCCTTTCCAGGCCGAGGCGGAGCGCCTTTGCCCGCCCTCACGGATGAGGGCCCGGGCCTCCTTCACCTTCCCCCACACGTTCCACAGGAGCACGCCCCGCACCCGCCCCTCCCGCGTGTAGTACAGCACGCCACGCCGGTGGGGCTCGGCCCAGTCGGCCACCACGTCCAGGGAGGGATCCAGCTCCCCCACCGCCTCGTAGCCCAGGTCGAAGAGGTCCGAGTAGAAGAAGGGGAGGTGATCGAAGGGCGCCTCCTCCCCCGCCATGGAGTGGCCCGCGTGGCGCCCGCTGGTGTTGGCCTGGTCTTCGTGCTCCACCCGGATGCGCTTGCCCAGGGGAGGGCACCAGATCGAGGCCACGTCGCCGGCGGCCCACACGTCGGGATTGGCCGTGCGCAGGGTGGGGTCGACCAGGATGCCGTCCTCCACCTCGCCCCCCACCGCCTCCGCCAGCCCCGTGTTGGGCTGGACGCCGATGCCCGCCACCACCCCGTCGACCTTGAAGGTCTCCTCCTTCCTCCCCTCCTCGGCGTCCTTCCAGCGCGCCGACACCAGGAGGTTGTCGCCGCTCCGCCGCACCGCCACCACCTCGGCGCCGGGGCGCACGTCCACGCCCCGCTCCCGGTAGTAGTCGTTCATGAAGGCGGCCTGCTCTCCCGGAAGGACCCGGGCCGCCACCCCCTCTTCAGGGAAGAGGAGGGTCACGTTCCGCCCCTCGCCGGCCAGGGCGGCGGCGAGCTCCGAGCCGATGAAGCCGCCGCCCACCACCGCGAAGTGGCGCTGTTCCCGGGCGGCTTCCCGCAGCCGGCGGTAGTCGCGGACCGTGCGGAAGTGGATGACCTGGGGCGGGGCGTCGTCGAGCGTCCTGGGCGTGGCGCCCGTGGCCAGCAGCAGCCGCTCCCAACCGTAGACCACGCCATGGTCGTCGGTGGCGGTGTGGGCCTCGGGGTCCAGCCGCACGATGCGCCGCCCCAGGTGGAGGTCCACGCCCAGGGCCTCGGTGCCCCGCCATACCCGCTCCTCCTCCATGTCCTTCCACAGTCCCTTGGAGAGGGGGGGGCGGTCGTAGGGAGGGTCCGGCTCGTCTCCCACGATGCCGATGCCGCCGTCGGCGTCCACGTCCCGGATGCCCCGGGCGGCGGCGTCGGCCGTCATGCCGCCGCCCACGATGAGATAGCGGTAGTGCGGCATCAGTCCTCCTCCCTCGGGGATTCGTGGCGGCGGAACACCAGGTACTCCACGCGGCGCCCCCGCATCCGGGTGATGCGGAAGGTGCCCCCCGGCACCTCCACCTCGTCCCCCACGCGGCCCACGCGGCCGAGCTCACCGAAGATCCATCCGCCCACGGTGTCGTGGCGCTCCTCAGGGATGTCAAGGTCCAGGCGGTCGTTCACGTCCCTGAGAGGGACGCCGCCCCACACCCGCACCGCGCCATGGGGCAGCGGGTGGAAGTCCTCCGGCTCGTCGGCCTCGTGCTCGTCCTGGATCTCGCCGATGATCTCCTCGATGAGATCCTCCAGCGTCACCAGGCCGGCCGTGCCCCCGAACTCGTCCAGGACGATCGCCATCTTGTTGCGCACCCGCCGCATCTCGGGGATGAGGTCGTCCACCGCCTTGCTGGCCGGCGCGAAGAACGGGGGCCGGGCCAGCGACCGGATCTCGGTGACGCCCTCCCGGTCGGCCTGCCACAGGTCCCTCGCCAGGAGGATGCCGACGATGCGGTCGAGGCTGCCCTCGTACACCGGCAGGCGGAGGTGCCCTTCATCCAGCATGATGGCCATGGCCCGCTCCACGGACGCGTCCTGGGAGACGGCCACCATGTCGGTTCGAGGCGTCATGACCTCCGCCACCGTCACCTCGTCCAGCCGGATGACGTTGGACACCACCTTCCACTCGTCCTCCTCCAGCGTCCCCTCCCGGCGGCCGATCTCCGCCAGCACCTCCAACTCGGCCCGGCTCACGGTGGGGCGCTCGCCGGTGGGCGTGATGAGCCGGTTCAGCAGGGAGAGGGGCACGATGATGGGCTTCATGACCACGACCATGGCCCGGAGCACGTACGCCGCGGGGCGGGACAGGATCTGCCAGTACGTGGCCCCCAGCGTCTTGGGGATCATCTCGCTGAACAGCAGGATGGCGAGGGTCAGCCCCGCCGAGAACGCCGTGATCCACGCCTCGCCGAACACCCGGAGCGCCACCGCGCCGCCCAGCGCCGCCCCCGCCGTGTTGGCGATGGTGTTCAGCGTGAGGATGGCGGCGATGGGCTCGTCGATCCTCCCCTGCATCTGGGAGAGCCAGGCGCCGGCACGGGCGTCCCGCTCCCGCAGGACGCCTACGTAGGAGTGGGTGATGGAGAGGAGGACCGCTTCCAGGGTCGAGCACAGGAAGGAGATCGTCAGGACCGTGCCCACCACCCAGAAGAGCGTGGTCATAGGGCGAGTAGGATCGAGCATGCCGCGGTGGAGGACAAGGGCAGGGGCCTGTCGCCGGAATGCCCCGCATCCTGTCCGCCGTGGCCAGGGAGCCCCGCCCTCACGGGGGCACGGGGCTCGGCCCGGCGGGAGCCCGGCTGGCCGGACTCCCGCCCGCGGGGCCCGCTCAGGCCTCGAGCCGGGCGTCCAGCTCGATGGTGACCGCCTTCAGCGCCTGGGAAACGGGGCAGCCGGTCTTGGCCCCCTCCGCCTTCTCCCGGAAGGTGGCCTCGTCGATCCCGGGTACCTTCGCCCGGGTGCGCAGCTCGATCTTCGTGATGGCGAAGCCTGCGTCTCCCTTGTCCAGGTGAACCCGCGCGGTGGTGCGCACGCTGTCGGGGGGGTGGCCCGCCTGGGCGAGCTGGTGGGAAAGGGCCATGGAGTAGCAGCCGGCGTGCGCCGCCGCGATGAGCTCCTCGGGATTGGTCCCCGAGCCTTCCTCGAAGCGGGACACGAAGGAGTAGCTCCCCTTCAGCGCCCCGCTCTCCGTCTGCAGGGACCCGCTTCCCGAGGGGAGGTCACCCTTCCACTCCGCGTCCGCCGTCCGTACGGGCATGCTGTCTCCTTTCGTTGGGAGGTGCCGGCGCCTTGCGGCGCTCCGCCGCGCTCCCTACCCGTGCAACCCTCGACGGTTTCGACACGGCGCATTCCGGAGGATGGATGGTCAGCGACGACGCCCCCCCGGGGGAGGAGGGGCAGGGGCCTCCCGCCCCGCTGCGCACGGCGGAGCGACTCGACCCCGGCATCTTCAACCTGCCCGTGAAGAAGATGCGGGCGGGATACTACTCCGACCGCTACTTCGTCCGGGCCCGGGAGGTTCTGGAGAACGACGGGGTCGACCCGGTGGTGACCATGCAGGTCTTCCAGAAGCGCCGGGCGTGGGTGGCCGGCACCGACGAGGCGGTGGCCATCCTGAAGCTGTGTCTCACCGAGGGCTACGCCTTCGGCGACCTGGAGGTGTCGGCGCTCCGGGACGGCGACCGCGCCGAGCCCTGGGACAGCGTCATGCACGTCCGCGGTCCCTACGCCGCCTTCGCCCACCTCGAGACCCTCTACCTGGGCGTCCTCGCCCGCCGCACCCGCATCGCCACCCGCACCCGCCAGGTGGTGGAGGCCGCCTGGCCGCGGCCCGTGCTCTTCTTCCCGGCAAGGCACGACCACTGGATGGTCCAGACGGGTGACGGATGGGCGGCCCACGTCGCCGGCGCCATCGGCGTGTCCACCGACGCGCAGGCGAGCTGGTGGGGCTCCCGGGGGATGGGCACCGTTCCCCACGCCCTCATCGCGGCCTTCGGTGGTGACACCGTGGCGGCCACCGAGGCGTTCGCCCGGGCCATGCCGGGGGACGTCCGGGTGATCTCGCTGGTGGACTTCGACAATGACTGCGTGGGCACCTCCCTGGCCGTGGCCCGGGCCATGGGGGAGCGCCTCTACGGGGTGCGCCTGGACACCTCGGCCAACCTGGTGGACGCCTCACTGCTCGGAGAGATGGGGGAGTTCGATCCCCGGGGCGTGAATCCCCGCCTGGTTTGGAAGGTGCGGGACGCCCTGGACGAGGAGGGCTTCCAACACGTGCGCATCGTCGTGTCGGGGGGGTTCGACGCCGACAAGATCCGCGCCTTCGAGGACGCCGGCGTTCCCGTGGACATGTACGGCGTGGGATCGACGCTGGTGCAGGGGAGCTACGACTTCACCGCGGACGTGGTGGAGGTAAACGGCAAGCCCCTCGCCAAGGTGGGCCGGCGCCTGCGGCCCAACCCCCGCATGGAGCGGGTGACGTAGGGAGTGACGGAATGCACGAAGGGGGCGGCCCGGTGCCATCCCGGGCCGCCCCCTTCCGCACTGAGCGGATCGAGGCTCAGGCAGCCGCGGCCTGGGGCTCCGCCTCGGTCGCCTCGGCCTCCGCCTCCGGCGCAGCCTCCGCGGGACCGGCCTCGAGCCGCTCCTTCAGCCGCCTGTCGCGGGTGTGGGCGGTGTGGCCGGCGCCGTGGGGGATGGGCGGCTTGATGAACTGCCGCCCGATCATCTCGAGCTGCGCCAACTGCAGCTCGGAGAGGTCCGGATAGCGCTCCGCCATGTAGTCCATGGTCTCGTCGAGCCACTCCCTGCGGTGGTCGTGCTCGGCCTCAAGCACCTCGCAGCGGATCACGTGGCTCATCAGCTCGTCTCGTGCCCGGTCCAGCGTCGTGTGGTCGTGCTTCCCCATGGAGCTCCTTCTCGGTCGATGCGATGTAGAGATCCTGCTCTCGTTACTACCCAGTAAGTGTGTACAGGATAATCACTTGGAATGTTCCATCGGCGTCCTCTGGCGCGCCGCGGCGGCAGCGCGCACCTTCAGCACCACCGTGGGACGCTGTGACGTTCCCCGCCCCGGAACCCCGACGGGCGGTGGGTCCGCTCCGAGGGCGTGACGCCCTGGCCGGGCGTGGTGCGCCAGGCGTTTCGGGAAGACCGTGTTCCGGAGAAGGAGTGAACGAGCGTGAGCCCCCAAGAGAAGCCCCGGCCGGTGGGACCCCAACCCGGCTGGGGACGGACCATCCTCGTCGTCGAGGATGACGCGGCGCTGCGCCGGTCCGTGCGCCGCACCCTGGAGCTGCACGGCTACCGCGTCTACTCCGCGATCGACGCCCACGAAGCGCGCAAGCAGGTGGACTTCGTCGGACCGCCCGACCTGGTCCTGATGGACATGGTGCTTCCCGGGATGGAGGGGATGGAGGCAGGCAACCTCCTCCTGGCCCGCCACCCCGAGCTGCCCATCATCTACATGTCCGGCTACACAAGCCAGGAGTCCCTGCGCATGGGCTCCCTCCAGGAGGGGCAGCGGTTCCTCCGCAAACCCTTCGACATTCCCGAGCTCCTGGAGGCGGTAGAAGCCGCGCTCGGCTGATCCCGCCGAGGGACGAGGGGCGCTCCCCTCCCGGCCGCACCGCCCGCATCCCGCATTGACACGGCCCCCGAGATCGTGAGAGTGTGAGCGGGTAATCTCCCCCCCTCCACCCGCCGAGGACTTCATGATCAAGCGACGCCTGCAGGGCGCCGCCCCGGCACTCCTCCTCGCCCTGGCCCTCACGGCCGGCGGGGTCAAGGCCCAGGAGCGGCTATCGAACATCACCACGCCCAGGGAAGAGCTGGGCTTCGACATCGGTGACGACTACCACCTGGCCAATTACCAGCAACTCGTCACCTACTGGCAGAAGCTCGCGGCCGAGTCCGACCGCATGGTGCTGGACACCATCGGGACGACCGAGGAAGGCCGGCCCCAGCTCATGGCCATCATCTCCTCTCCCGAGAATATCCGGGACCGGGAGCAGTACCGGCAGATCAGCGCCCGGCTGGCCCAGGTGAAGGGCGTGGGTGACCGCGACGAGGCCACCCGCCTGGCCCGGGAAGGCAAGGCCATCGTCTGGATCGACGGCGGCCTCCACGCCAGCGAGGTGCTGGGCGCCCAGCAGCTCATGCAGCTCGTCTACGACATGGTCAGCAAGACCGACCCGGAGACGATGCGGTTCCTGAACGACGACATCCTCCTGGCCGTCCACTGCAACCCCGACGGGCAGGACCTGCTGGCCGACTGGTACAACCGCAACCCGACCCTGACCGAGCGCAGCACGTCCAACGTGCCGGTGCTCTACGAGAAGTACGCGGGCCACGACAACAACCGCGACTTCTTCATGACGAACCTGGCCGAAACGCGGAACATGGCGAAGGTCCTGTTCCACGAGTGGTTCCCCCAGATCGTCTACAACCACCACCAGACGGGCCCCGCCGGCGCGGTCATGTTCTCCCCACCCTTCCGGGATCCGCCGAATTACAACTTCCATCCCCTGGTGCTGACCGAAACCGAGGAGATCGGGGGGGCGATGCACTCCCGCTTCATCTCCGAGTCGAAGCCGGGGGTCACCGACCGCTCCGGGGCGACCTACTCCACGTGGTGGAACGGCGGGCTCCGCACCACGCCCTACTTCCACAACGAGATCGGTCTCCTCACCGAGACCATCGGCAACCCCACGCCGCAGGAGATCCCCTTCGTCCCCGAGAAGGCGCTGGAGCAGAACGACCTGCCCCTGCCCATCGAGCCCACCACCACCTGGCACTTCAAGCAGTCCATCGATTACGAGCAGACGGCCAACCGGGCCGTCCTGGACTACGCGTCCCGCAACCGTGAGCGGCTGCTCGAGAACATCTGGGTGATGGGCCACGACAACGTCGTGCGGGGCAGCGAG
Source organism: uncultured Gemmatimonadales bacterium (assembly GCA_963720485.1). GTDB lineage: Bacteria > Gemmatimonadota > Gemmatimonadetes > Longimicrobiales > Gaopeijiaceae > MFD05684-c1. The sequence goes on along the minus strand of OY970395.1, from coordinate 1,633,615 downwards.
GACACCTGGAGCAACCGTCCCGACGAGTTGGACGCGGCGGCCAAGGAAGTGGGACGGCGGGGCACCCCCGCCCAGTACCAGACGTTGCTGCGGAAGCCGTCGGACCGGGAGCCCCGGGGCTACATCGTGCCGGCCGACCAGCCCGATGAGCCCACGGTGGTGAAGTTCATCAACACCTTCCTCCGCAACGGCGTCACGGTCGAGCGCGCCACGGCGGCCTTCACCGTGAACGGGAAGCGCTACCCCGCGGGGTCGTTCGTCCTGCGGACGGACCAGCCGTTCGCCCCCGAGGTGTTCGACATGTTCGAGCCCCAGGACCACCCGAACGACTTCGCCTATCCCGGCGGGCCGCCCATCCCCCCCTACGACCTCACGGGGTGGACGCTGGCCTACCAGATGGGCATCGACTTCGACCGCATCCTGGACGACTTCTCCGGCCCCTTCCAGACGCTGGACTCCTGGGAGATCGCGCCTCGGCCGGGCACCGTGAGCGGTCCGGCCAACGCGGCGGGCTGGCTGCTGGACCACCGGGTCAACGACGCGTTCAACGTGGCCAACAAGCTGTTGAACGCGGGCAAGCGGGTGGAGTGGATCCAGGGCCCCTTCACGGCCGGAGGCACCTCCTATCCCGGCGGCGCCTTCTTCGTCGCGTCGGGACGCGGCGTGCAGGACCAGCTCCAGGATCTGGCCCGCTCCCTGGGCGTGGACGCCCAGGGCGTCGCCAGCCGTCCCTCCGGCCAGTCGCTCCGACTGAAGCCGATCAAGGTGGCCCTCCTGGACCGCTACGGCGGCTCCAGCCCCTCGGGGTGGACGCGCTACGTGCTGGAGCACTTCGGCATCGACTACACGCTGGTCTATCCGCCCGACGTCGACGCCGGGAAGCTGTCCAACTACGACGTCCTCATCGTGCCCGACGGGCTGGTGGGCGGACGCCGCTTCGGCAACCGTGACGACGAAGCCCTCAAGGCGAGCATCCCCGAGAAGTACAGGGGATGGGTGGGGGAGATCAGCCAGGAGACGTCGATCCCGCAGATCAAGAGCTTCCTGGAGAAGGGCGGCACGGTGGTGGCCGAGGGCGGCTCCACCGAGCTGGGAACCCTGCTGGGCCTCCCCCTCCAGAGCCAGCTCATGGACGCCCAGGGCAAGCCCATTTCCCGGGAGGACTACTTCATTCCCGGAGCGCTGCTGAACGTGGACGTGGCGGCCGGGAGCAGCCCCGTGGTGCAGGGGCTGGGCGGCGCGATCACGGTCCAGTACGACAACAATCCGGTGTACGCGCCCGCCCCGGGCGCCACCGGCATCCAGGTTCTGGGGCGCTACGCCACCCCGGCGCCGCTGGAGAGCGGCTGGGCCTGGGGACAGGAGCACATCGCCGGCAAGCCGGCGCTCCTCCAGGCCGACGTGGGCAAGGGCAAGCTCTTCCTCTACGGCACGGACATCACGTTCCGGGGCCAGCCCCACGAGGACTTCCCGCTCCTCTTCAACGCCCTCTTCTGGGGACCGGCCGCCAGCCGGTAGCGCGGGCGCGGGCCGTGTAACGGACGCGGGGGGGCGCCGGCCGGCGCCCCCCCGCTGTCGTTCGGGAGACGTTCCGCCGTCAGGTCGTCTGGTCCGTGGGGCGCACCAGGATCTCGTTCACCGCCACGTGCTCCGGCTGGGTCACCGCCCATACGATGGCCCGGGCCACGTCCTCGGGCCGGAGCTGCCGCTTGCCGGACCAACCGTCGTAGAAGGTCTCCCGGATGGCGGAGGAGGGGATCCCCTCGGGGATCTCCGTGTCCACCACCCCGGGCTGGACGTCGGTCACCCGGATGCCATAGGCGGCGCCCAGCTCCAGGTGCATCCCCCAGGTGAGGGCCCGCACGGCGAACTTGGTGGCGGCGTAGACGCTCCCCCCGGAAAGGGGCGGCGACCCGCCAGGGAACCCACGTTCACGATATGGCCGCCCCCCGCCGCCTCCATGGCGGGGAGGGCCGCCGCCAGCCCGTAGAGCACGCCCTTCAGGTTCACGTCCACCATGCGCTCCCAGTCGTCCACGCGCCGCTCGGCCAGGGGCGACAGGGGCATGAGCCCCGCGTTGTTCACCCACACGTGGAGTCCCCCGAAGGCCTCCTCCGCCCGCCGGGCCACCCCCTCCACGTCACTGCGGCGGGTCACGTCGGCCGCCACCGCCACCGCCCGGCCCCCGTCGCCCTCCACCCGCTCCACCAGGGCCTCCAGGCGATCGAGGCGGCGGGCCGCCGCCACCACGCCGGCGCCGGCCTCGGCCAGCGCCCGTACCGTGGCTTCACCGATGCCCGAGGAGGCACCCGTGACGACGCAGCCCCGACCCTCGAGCGGCTTCGATGGGGGGGTGGGGAACGAAGGCATGGCGCGACTCCGGCAGGGAGAAACGAGGGCAGAGAGGGTAAACGACTCCCGCCGGGCCCACAACTGCACGTACTCCCCCCCGCCGAGGCCCGCCCCCCGGGGCGCGCCCGCCCCACGATCCCCCTCCGCCCGCCTTGATTTTCGCCTCCCTTTCGGGGAGACTTTCCAGGCTCGACAACGCCGCACCGGGCCCGGGCCCGCTCCGTTCCACGCCGCCGGACGTCGTCTTGGACTCTCACGAATCCCTCGCCCGCCCCGCACCCCCCCTCACGGGATGGCTGCGGTCCCTGGGGCGCGCCGGCGAGACCGTCCTGGTGCACGCAGGCGGGCTCGGCCTGCTCGTGTGGCAGATCTCGGTGGGGGTGGGGCGGCTCAAGGTCTCCATCCGGGAGGTCCTGAACCAGGTCTACATCATGGGCATCCAGAGCCTGCCCATCGCCCTGGTCACCGCATCCCTGGCGGGCATCGTGACCAGCCAGCAGGGCGGCTATCAGTTCCAGGGCAACGTCCCCCAGTACGTGCTCGGGAGCCTGGTGGTGGAGACCATGGTGCTGGAGATGGGCCCCGTGCTCACCGCCATCGTCATGGTGGGGCGGGTGGGCGCCCGCATCACGGCGGAGCTGGGGACCATGAAGGTGTCGGAGCAGATCGACGCCTACTACTCCCTGGGGCGGGACCCGGTGGCCATCCTGGTGGCCCCCAGGGTGCTAGCCGGCATCATCGTCATGCCCCTCCTGGTGGCCATCGCCGACTTCGTGGGGATCCTGGTTGGGATGGTGGCCGCCAAGCTGACGTCGGGGCTGGGCTACGAGTCGTTCTTCTACGGCGCGCGCCTCTTCTGGCACTCGTGGGACTTGCTCTACTCCCTCACCAAGGCCCTGGCATTCGGCTTCGCCATCCCCCTCATCTCCACCCACATGGGCCTCAAGACCGGCGGGGGCGCGGCGGGCGTGGGCCGCCAGACGACCGCGGCGGTCATGTTCATGACCCTCACGGTGCTCATCCTGGACGCCCTCTTCCCGCCGCTCATGCTCCAGTGAACGCCGCGCGGGGGAGCCGGGGGGTGGAGGGACCCACCATCGAGTACCGGGACGTCTACAAGGCGTTCGACGCCCCGGTCCTGTCCGGCGTGGACCTCACGGTGGACGCCGGTGAGATGTTCGCCATCTTCGGTCCGTCCGGGACCGGGAAGAGCGTGCTCCTCAAGACGACGATCGGGCTCATCATCCCGGATCGGGGCGACGTCATCGTGCAGGGCGAGTCCGTGTACCACGGGGAGCGCGGCGCGCTGGACCGCATCCGCGGCCACGTGGGGTACGTCTTCCAGAACGCGGCTCTCTTCGACTCCCTGAACGTGCTCGAGAACGTGGCCATGGGTCTGTCGGAGGAGGAGCAACGGGGCCTGTCGCGGCTGGAGGTCGTGAGGCGCACGTGGGAGTCGCTGGAGCTGGTGAACCTCGACCCGCGGGCCGTGTTGGCGAAGCTACCGGCGGAGCTCTCGGGAGGCATGCGCAAGCGCGTGGGCATCGCCCGTGCCATCGTGGGGCGGCCCCACATCCTCCTCTGGGACGAGCCCACCACCGGGCTCGACCCCGTGAACACGGCCGCGGTCGAGCGGCTCATCGAGCGGCTCTCCGATGACCTCGACGTGACTTCGGTGGTGGTGACCCACGACATCGAGGGAGGGCTGGCCATGTGCGACCGGGTGGCCATGCTGGAAGGAGGGCGGGTGCGCTTCTGCGGCACGCCCGAGGCATTCCGGGCCAGCCCCGATCCGGTCGTGCAGGCGTTCGTCGACCGAGCGGCCGCCGAGGCGGCCCTCGACGCGGCCGAGGCGGCCCCGTGACCGCCCCGGCACCCAGGAACCGAAGGGGCGCGACACGTGGCTGACAACGAGACCGATGCCCGCGGCCGCCGGCGCGGCCCCTCCGACGAGGAGCTGAGGGGGGCCGTGCCCCGTGACCGGGGACGGCGCGAGGTGCGCGTGGGCATCTTCGTGCTCGCGGGCATCCTCGCCGTGGTGGCGGCGCTGTTCCTCCTCACCAGTCCGGCGACGCTGCGGGGCCGCTACATGCTCGTGACCCAGGTCGACGACGCCGGCGGCATCCGACGGGGCGACCCCGTGCAGATGCGGGGGGTCAACATCGGGCGCATCAACAGCTTCCACATGACGTCCGGCGGCAAGGTGGACATCACCATGGAGGTCGAGGGCCAGTGGGAGATCCCCAGGGACTCCTATACCGAGCTCGCCGGCGCTGGCCTCTTCGGGGGCCGCACCATGGAGATCGTCCGAGGCACCGCGGATCAGATGGCGGCCGCGTGGGACACCCTCCCTTCGGCGGCGGAGCAGGGGGGCCTCATGGAGTCGGCCGAGGCCGTCGGCAACCAGGCGGAGGAGGTGCTCAAGCGCATCAACAACACGCTGAGCGAGCCCACCATCGCCTCCGTGCAGGGGACGGCCAGCGAGCTCCAGTCGCTCATCTCCGAGCTCAGGACCATCGCCCAGGCGCAGCGTACCCAGCTCGCCCAGCTCACAGCCAGCCTCAACCGCTCCGCCCGGGGCCTCGAGGCAGCCTCCGAGGGCGGCCCCTCGGTGGCCCGGGCCGCCGCCAGCGCCGACACCGCCCTGGCCACGCTCACGCGCACCAGCGAGACGCTGGACCAGGCGGCCGTGTCCCTCAACACCATCCTGGGACGGATGGAGCGGGGCGAGGGCACCCTGGGACGCCTCACCGCCGACGACTCCCTGTACGTGAACCTGAACCGGGCGGCCGAGAGCATCCACCTCCTGGCCCAGGACATCCGCCTGCACCCGGGCCGCTACTTCAAGATCTCGCTCTTCTGAAGGGGCTCCCCGCCTCCTCGAACGGCGCAGGGCCCGGCTCCCCTTCGAAGGAGCCGGGCCCTGTTCGCATCCCACCTCAGCCGCCGTCCGGGCGGCGTCGCCTCACCATCCGGGGGCGATCTGGAAGCCCCACAGCCAGCCCTTGTCCGGCCGCTGCCAGGGGTAGGCGTAGTACGCTTCCAGAACCATGAAGCCCAGGACGTTGAAGCGGGCGCTGATCCCCGAGCTGAACACGGGCACCCGCTCCGACGACGACCGGCTGAACTTCCACTGCACCTGGTCGCTCACGCCCTGGATGTTGGCGTCCCACGCCACGCCGGCGTCGGTGAACAGCGACAGCTCCGTGGGCAGGAAGGGGAAGTTGATCAGCCCGTAGCGGTCCACCCCCAGGAGGGGGATCCGGATCTCGGCGCTGGCCACGCCGATCTTGTTGCCGTACAGACGGGCCAGGGTCGGGCACCCGCCGCCCACACCGCCGGCATCGGCCGCGCTGGCCGCGCATTCGGCGGCGCTGAAGCTGTTCCAGTCGTAGCCGCGCACCAGCGTCTCGTAGCCCAGGAACAGGGGCTGGATCAGGTTGTTCTGGGCCGAGTTGGGATTGGTCACGTCTCCCGGCGTCACGTTCCCATACCGGCCGTAGTGGAGCGCCCGCACCGCGAAGGTGAGGTTCGTCGTGGGGCTGAAGTAGCGCCGCCAGTCGGCGATGCCGGTGATGAAGTCCAGCGTCCCGGTGGTCCCATCCACCTCGAAGCGTGAGCGCCCACCCCGCACGGGCGAGGTGAAGCCCCACGACGCGTCGTCGCTCACCAGGGCCGCCGACGCCTGCACCAGGTTCAGGGGAGCGAACTCGTACTGGGGCAGGTTTACCCGCTGATGGTCCGTGCAGCAGCGGAAGAACTCGTCCAGGTAGTAGCGATCCTCCTCCACGTTGGACGAGTAGCGCGTCACCCCCAGGCTCGCCTCGAAGCGCCGCGTCGTGGAGAAGGGGTAGGAGACCTGGCCCGACGCGCTGGTCACGTAGATCCGCTGACGGATCTGGCCCACGAAGTTCTGGCCGGTCTGGGGATCGGTATCCAGCGTCTGGTAGAGGTTCACGTAGGGGATGCGACCGGCCCCCACGCCCCAGTTCCAGCGGTGTCCCATGTCGGCGTAGAACGCCTGTCCGCCGATGTCCTTGAAGGTCCCCTGGGCCTGGAGCGACACACCCAGGATGTCGTTGCCGAGCATGTCGCTGAAGTAGGCCGCGGCGCCGCCGCCGATGTAGTTGCCGAAGGCGTCGGTGCCCACGCCGATGCTGGGCTGGCCCACGTAGTCCAGGCTCAGGTGGGGCTGGTAGTCCTTCACCGGCGCCACCTCGATGGAGTCCAGGGGCTCCAGCCCCAGGAGGGGATCGGACAGGTACTCGCTCACCCTGCTGAAGCGGTCCGGGGCCACGGGCGGCAGCTTGCGCGCCGGCAGCTCCGCCACCGCGTTCACGGGCACCCCCGGCGGGTTCGCCGGCAGCGTGTGGATCTGGAAGGAGAAGTTGTTGAAGACGCTGAACGCCAGGGTGCCGGTCTGGGACGCCACCGACAGGGCAGGGGATTCGAGCGTGATGCCGCTCACCCCCGTCGCGATGTTGGTGATGCGCTCCACCTGCCCCGAGGCCAGGTCCGCCCGGTAGATGTCCCGGAAGCCGTCGTAGTCCGACAGGAAGTAGATCTGCTTGCCGTCGGGGCTGAACTCGGGCTCCATGTGCCCCACGTCGCCCAGGAGGTTCAGGGTGCGGATGCGCCGCGTGTCCACGTCCATCAGCGCGATCTGGAAGCGGCTGAACGTGAGCTTCTGGAAGTCCGTCTCGGGCCCCCGGTCGCTGGCGAAGGCGATGGTCTTCCCGTCGGGCGACCACTCGGGCTGGTAGTCGGCGTACTTGTCGTTGTTGAGCTGGACGGTCTTGTTCTCCTGCACGTCGTACAGGTACAGGTCGCTCACGCCGCCCACGATGCCGGTGAAGGCGATGTAGCGCCCGTCGGGGGACCACGCCGGGTGGTTCAGGGAGGCGTGATCGATCGGCTTCACCTGTCGCCAGAGGTCGCCGCTGTCGGTCTTGACGATGACCAGCTCGTTGTCACCGTCGGCGAACACCACGTAGGCGAAGTACTGGCCGTCCGGTGAGAACGTCCCCGACGACTCCACGTAGCGCATGGCGTCGTAGTGGGGGTCCGTGGAGGAGCTCGACAGCTTGCGGATGATCTTCCCGGTCTTGGCGTCGGCCAAGAACATGTCGATGGAGAAGAGGTCCTTCTCCGACAGGAACGCGATGTAGCGGCCGTCGGGGGAGAGGGAGGGCGAGATGTTGTACTGCTCGCCCGCGTTCTCCGGCCCCAGGAGGAGGCTTCCCACGTCCTCGGGGGCCTTCTTGCCCTCCATGAGGGGGCCGTAGTCCTGCTCCACCTTCCGCCGCCACTCCGCCGAAAGGGAGTCGGCCTTCACGCCCAGGATCTGGTCGATGGCGGGCTCGAAGCCGATGCGCAGGGAGCGCCGGTAGAGCTGCACCACCGCGTCGTCCGAGTACGTGCCCCCGATGTACGCCCAGAGCGCCTGCCCGAAGCGGTACGGGAAGAAGCGCGTGCCCTTGGTCATCTGGGCGATGGTGGGGAACTCGTCGCGCCGCAGCGCGTCCCGCAGCCACATGGTGGTGAGGGGATCGTCACGCCCCTTGGACATGTACTCGGCCATCCCCTCGACCAGCCAACCGGGCAGGCCGTTCATGCCCTGCATCCCACCGCCCCTGCTGGACTGGGCGATGTTGTACTGGAAGGCATGCACCAGCTCGTGGCCCAGCACGTGATCGGTGTCCCCGTAGGAGCCCGTCTGGGGGAGGATGACCCGGTTCTTCAGCGACTCCGTCACGCCCCCCGTGCCCTCGCCGAGGGTCCCCTGCAGCGTGTTCGTCTGCTGGAAGTCCGCGTGGTCGGCGTACATGATGATGGGCTTCCGCTGCTCGAACTCGTGCTGGAAGGTCCGGGCGTACCGCTCGTACCACCGCTCCGCCATGCGGGCGATGTCGCCGATGTTCTTCTCTGCCGGATAGAAGTGGATGTCGAAGTGCTGCGTCTTCAGCACCTGCCAGTCGAAGTCCTCGTACTGGACCTTGTTGCGTCCGAAGTACTGTGCCTGGGCTCGGCCGGGCACGAAGAAGAGGACGGAGAACGCCGCGAGGGCGGCGACGATCCACGGTCCGCCCGTCAGGAGGCGCGGCCTCGAAGCTCGGCTCTGCATGGTTCCACCTTACCGGAGTTCGACGCTTCCGTCGGGGTGGCGGAAGCGCGCATCTTTCGGCGTCGTATGTCGACCGGAGGGAAGGCACCCCCGGGCACCGCGTTGCATCGGTCCACCGCTTCGTCGAACTTGTTCCGCCGCTCGCACCGCCGGGGCCTTCCCGAAGCGGACGGAAGCAAGTTTCCTGCCCGGGACAAGAGACGTGCCACCACCCCAAACCGCCAGGCGTCCACGCCGGAATCGCCGCTCGCCCCGGGGCGGTGGTGCCCCAGCCTCCCCGGTCTACGTCGGGGAGACGTCCCACCCGCTTCCCGTTGCACACCTCCGGGGGCCGCGGCGGACGCCGGCGAGCGTCGCCCGGCGCCTCGCCCAGCGAGCCGCCCTGCCCGCCCTGCTCCTGGCGCTCACGGGCACGGCCGCCTGCCGGGGCGAGGGCTCCCCCGGCGGAGGGCCCACCCCGCCCCCCGGGCCCGGGGACCCGCTGCCGGCGCTCTCGGCCACCGCCCTGGACGGCGACACGGTGGCGCTCCCGGCCCTCCCCGGCCCGCTCCTGGTGAACCTGTGGGCCACGTGGTGCACCCCCTGCCGGAAGGAGACGCCCTACCTGGAGTCCCTCTACCGTGACCACGCCGGCGCCGGACTCCACGTCGTGGGGGTGAGCGAGGACAGGGAGGGTGCGGCGGGGGAGGTGCGGGACTTCGTGAACGGCCACGGCGTCACCTACACCGTCCTGCGCGATCCCTCCATGGCCGCCATGGACCTCTTCCGCGTGCCGGGCCTGCCGGCCACGTACCTCGTGGACCGGAGCGGCACCATCGCCTTCGCCCGGGTCGGGCCCGTCACGCCTGACGACACGGCCTTCGCCGCGGCGCTCGCCCGCATCCTGGAGACGTCCCCGTGACGCTGGACGACCTGGAGACGCCCGCCGCGGTGGTGGACCTGCCCCGCATGCGGGCCAACTGCGAAGCGGTGGCCGCCTACTGCCGCCGCCACGGCCTGCGCTGGCGCCCCCACGTGAAGACCCACAAGAGCCGCCGCGGGGCCCGTCTCCAGCTCGACGCCGGCGCCGCCGGCCTGACCGTGGCCACGCCCAGGGAGGCCGAGGTCATGGCCGACCTCAGCGACGACCTCCTCCTGGCATATCCAGTGGTGGGCCCCTCGAAGCTGGCGCGGGTGTTGGCGCTCCGCCCGGAGGCCGACCTGAAGGTGGCGCTGGACTCGCCGGAGGCCCTGGACGCCCTGGCCGACGCCGCCGCGGAGGTGGGGCGCACGGTGGGGGTCCTGGTGGAAGTGGACGTAGGCATGGGCCGGGTCGGCGTCCCCGACGACGACCAGGCGGTGGACCTGGCCCTGCGCGCCCAGGAGCGGGCCGGCGTGGCGTACCGGGGCGTCACCTTCTACCCGGGCCACCTGCGGGAGCCCGGTCCCTCGCTGGACGAGGGATTGAGGGCCCTGGCGGGCAGGCTGGACGCGCTGGTGGGGGCCCTCACGGCGGAGGGGCTGGCGCCGGAGATCGTGAGCGGCGGCTCCACGCCCACCCCGTGGCGCAGCCACGAGCTGCCCCACCTCACCGAGATCCGCCCCGGCACGTGCGTCTTCTACGACCGGGAGGGGGTGGCAGCCGGCGTGGCCGGACGGGACGACGTGGCCTATACGGTCCTGGCCACGGTGGTCAGCACGGCCCTGCCCGGACAGGCGGTGGTGGACGCCGGCTCGAAGGCGCTCTCACGGGAGGGGCGGGGCGGCACCGGCTACGGCGCCCTGTTGGAGCACCCGGAGGTGGTCGTCGAGGGGCTCAGCGAAGAGCACGGCATCCTGGACCTGGCCGGGACCTCCTGGCGACCCCGCATCGGCGAGAAGGTCCGGATCGTCCCCAACCACGTGTGCGTGTCAGCCAACCTGCAGGACGCCCTGTGGGTGGTGAACGGCGGCGCGCCGGAGCGGTGGGAGCAGGAGGGGCGGGGGAGGGAACCGTGGACGGGCTGACCCCCGAGCGGGCGGAGGCCATCCTGGAGGGCGCGGCCCGGGCCCGGGTGGTGGTGGTGGGCGACCTCATGCTCGACCAGTACATCACGGGCCTGGTGGAGCGCATCTCCCCCGAGGCGCCGGTGCCGGTGGTCCGCGTCGAGGCCGAGTCGTGGGCGGTGGGGGGGGCGGCCAACGTGGCCCACAACGTCGTGGCCCTCGGCGCCCGCTGCCAGGCGGTGGGCGTGGTGGGGTTGGACCCCGGGGGCGAGCTGCTGCGGCGGGAGCTGGAGGACCTGGGCGTGGGCACCCGGGGGCTGGTGGCCACGGACGAACGGCCCACCACCGTGAAGACCCGCATCCTCGCCCGCCGCCAGCAGGTGGTGCGCTTCGACCGGGAGCAGGACGGCGACGTCTCGGAGCCCCTGGCCGGGGCCCTGGGCCGGGCCGTCGACGAGCTTTCGGCCGACACCGACGTCCTGGTCATGGAGGACTACAACAAGGGCGTCCTGGTCCCGGCGGTCATCCGGGCCGTGGTGGCCGCGGCGGAGCGCCGGGGAATCCCCACGGTGGTAGACCCCAAACGCCTCCGCTTCTGGGACTACCGGGGCGTGACCGTGTTCAAGCCCAACGCGAAGGAGCTGTCCGACGCCCTCGGGGAGCCGCTCCGCCCCGACGACACGGGATGGATGGAGGAGGTGCGCTCCCGCCTCGGGTGCCGGGACCTCCTCCTGACCCTGGGAGAGCACGGCATGGCCCTGCGCACCGAGGAAGGCGAGTTCCTGCGAGAGCCGGCGGCCGCGCGCGCCGTCTACGACGTCTCCGGGGCCGGGGACACCGTGACGGCCGTCATCGCCGTGGCCATGGCGGCCGGCGCTACGTCCGTCGAGGCGGCCATCCTGGCGAACCACGCCGCCGCCCTGGAGGTGGGGAAGGCGGGGGTGGCCACCGTCACCCCCGAGGAGATCCTGGAGCAGTACCACGACCATCGGCGGAGCTGACCCAGCCTCCGCCACGACCCGCACCTCAGTGAGGCACCACCCATGAGCGAGCTCGGCACCGTCGCCACCGATCGGGCCCCCGAGGCCATCGGCCCCTACGCCCAGGCCGTCACCGTCGACGGCTGGATCTTCTGCTCCGGCCAGATCGCCCTGGACCCGTCCACCATGGAGCTGGTCGGCGGGGACGACGTGGCCCTCCAGACCGGGCGCGTCCTGGAGAACCTCGCGGCGGTGCTCGAGGCGGCCGGAGCGTCGTTGTCCCGGGTCGTGAAGACCACCGTCTTCCTCCGCGACATGGCGGACTTCACGGCCATGAACGAGGTGTACGCACGCCACTTCGGCGATCACCGCCCGGCCCGGGCCACGGTGGCCGCCCGGGCCCTCCCGAAGAACGTGGCGGTGGAGATCGAGTGCGTGGCGCGGGTGGGCTGAGGGGCGCCGCCCGCACCGGTTGACGGCCCCTCCCGCCTCTGCGAGGGTTCACCATGGCTCGCGGTCGCGGTGGCGCGATGCGGGCCCGGGACCCTCCCGGGGGCCCGGAAGCTCACCTACCGGGGTTCGTGCCGCCGAAGGACCAGACCGTCGGCGCACCCCGGCGAGGCCGCACCGCACGCGAGCGACATCCGTCCTCGAAGTGAGGTGCTCCATGCCGAGACAGCGCCGGACGTCACTCCGGATTCTCCTTACCGCGGTCCTCTCCACCACCACCCTCGCCCTGGCGTCGCCACGGCGGGCGACGGCCCAGAAGGTCGACCAGGCGCTCTACGGCGCCCTCCAGTGGACCAACATCGGGATCAACCGCGGGGGCCGCTCCATCGCCGTGGCGGGCAGCGACCAACGCCCCCTCGAGTACTACTTCGGAGCCACCGGCGGCGGCCTCTGGAAGACCACCGACGGCGGCACCACGTGGCGTCCGGTCACGGACCACCAGTTGGGGAGCTCCTCGGTGGGGGCCGTGGCGGTGTGCGCCGCCGACCCCGACGTGGTCTACATCGGGATGGGAGAGACGGAGCTCAGGGGGAACGTCATGCAGGGCGACGGCGTCTACCGGAGCACCGACGGCGGCAAGACGTGGCAGCACCTCGGGCTCGACGAGACCCGCACCATCTCGAAGATCCGGATCAGCCCCACCGACTGCAACACTGCGTGGGTGGGCGCCTTCGGCAAGCTGTCCGCTTCCAGCCCCGAGCGGGGAGTCTACAAGACCACCGATGGGGGCAAGACCTGGCGGAAGACGCTCTTCCGGAGCCCCGACGCCGGCGTCATCGACCTCCGGGTCGACCCCAACGACCCCAACACCCTCTACGCGGCCACCTGGCAAGCGTGGCGGAAGAGCTGGGGCATGAGCTCCGGAGGCGACGACAGCGCCCTCTACAAGAGCACCGACGGCGGCGAGACCTGGACGGACATCACCGCCAACCTCGGGCTGAAGCCGGCGACGCCCATCGGGAAGATCGGCATCGCCGTGTCCCGGGCGCAGGAGGGCCGCCTGTGGGTGCTCGTGGAGCACGAGCCCATGGGCGGTGTCTACCGCTCCGACGACGGCGGCGCCACGTGGCAGCGAACGAACGACGAACGCAAGCTTCGCCAGCGCGCCTTCTACTACTCCCGCATCTACGCCGATCCCCAGAACCCCGATGTCGTCTACGCTCTGAACACCGGGATGTACAAGTCGACCGACGCGGGCAAGACGTTCAACCCCATCCGCACGCCCCACGGCGACAACCACGACCTGTGGATCGCCCCCTCCAACCCCATGCGGATGATCGAGGCCAACGACGGGGGCGCCAACGTCAGCGTGAACGGCGGCCAGACCTGGACGGAACAGGACTACCCCACCGCCCAGTTCTACCGAGTGGTCACGACGCAGCACCAGCCCTACCACGTGTGCGGCGCCCAGCAGGACAACACCACGGCGTGCATGCCGTCCAAGGATTGGGACCACCTGTACGCGGGCGGGGGGCAAGGCGACTACTTCTACTCGGTCGCCGGGGGCGAATCCGGCTACATCGCGGCGAGCCCCACCGACCCGAACCTCTTCTACGCCGGGTCGTACGGCGGCGCCCTCGATCGCTTCGACCACGCCACCGGGATCACCCGGCCCGTGAACGTCTGGCCCGAGAACCCCATGGGGGAATCGGCCGAAGACATCACCGAGCGGTCGCAGTGGACGTACCCCATCGTGTACGGCCACTTCGATCCGTACCCGCTGTACGTGGGGACGCAGAAGGTGTGGATGACCACCAACGGAGGGCAGAGCTGGACCGCCCTCTCCGGTGATCTCACGCGCCACGCGCCCGAGACCATGGGGCCATCGGGTGGTCCCATCACGAAGGACCAGACCGGCGTGGAGACGTACGCCACGGTCTTCACCATCGCGCCCAGCTACAAGGACCCGGACGTGATATGGGCCGGCTCCGACGACGGCTACGTCCAGGTAACCCGCAACGCCAGCGCGCCCACCCCCACGTGGACCAACGTCACGCCGCCCGACGCGCCGGACTTCATCCGCATCAACACCATCGAGGCGTCGCCGACCACGCCGGGGAAGGCCTACGTGGCCGGCATCCGCTACCTGGTGGACGACGACCGCACCCCATACGTCTGGAAGACCACGGACTACGGAAAGACCTGGACCAAGATCGTGAATGGCATCGCGCCCGGCGATTTCGTGCGCACCGTGCGGGAAGATCCGGTCCGTCCGGGCCTGCTGTACGCGGCCAGCGAGCACAGGGTCTACGTGTCGTGGGACGACGGGGCGAACTGGCAGCCCCTGGCCATGAACCTGCCCGTCACCCAGGTGGCGGACCTGAAGGTGCGCGACGGCGACCTGGTCATCGCCACCCACGGCCGGGGCTTCTGGATCATGTACGGGGGCGCCAACATGCTCCGGCAGGTGCAACCGGCCATGGCCACCCAGGACGTGATCCTGTTCGATCCCCAGGACCCCGTGCGGGGCTTCGACCGCGAGCTCACCCTCGACTACTACCTGCGGCAGGAAGCCCATCAGGTGAAGTTCGAGTTCCTCGACGCCGACGGAACCGTCATCGAGACGTTCACCTCCTCCGCGAAGGAGGAAGGGAACGAGGGCGGCGGCGGGGGTAGCGAGGACGAGGACGCCCCGTCGTTCGGGCGCCGGGGGAGCAGCGGCCCCTCACTGAAGGCCGGGTCCCACCGCTTCACCTGGAACATGCGCTACCCCGGCTGGACCGACTTTCCGGGACGCATCTTCTGGGCGGCCCGCCCGTCGGGTCCCGAGGCGCTGCCTGGACGCTACACGGTGCGTCTTACGGTCGACGGCCGCACGGCCACGCAGGACTTCGACATCGAGATGAACCCCCGGGCCGCCAAGGAGGGGGTGACGCTGGCCGACCTGCGGGAGCAGTTCCGCTTCGCCATGCAGATCCGTGACCGGGTGAGCGCGGCCAACGAGGCCATCCTCAAGATCCGGGCGATCAAGAAGGCCGTGACGGAGCGGCTGGGGCAGAGCGACGACCAGGGGCTCCACACCATGGGGGCCGCCCTCGATCAGAAGCTCGGGGCGGTGGAGCGGGAGATCTACCAGGTGAAGAACCAGTCCAACCAGGACCCGCTCAACTACCCCATCAAGCTCAACAACAAGCTCGCGGCGCTGGAGAGCCTGGTGCAGGGCTCGGACAACCGCCCCACGGACCAGGCATATACGGTGTTCAAGGTGCTGTCGGGCGAGCTCGACACGCAGCTCCAGAACCTCGACACGGTGGTGAGCCAGGACCTGGGGCGCTTCAACGACACCCTCCGGCGCCTGGACATGAAGCCCATTGATCCTGGAAAGCTCGTGGCCCAGTAGCCTTACCACAGTAGCCTTATCGGAGCGCGCGCTTGCAGGCGCCCGGGCCCGCCGGTATCCATCCAGGAGTCCGGCGGGCCCCGCGCGCCCGGCCTGCGCCCCCATCACGGGCGACCACTCTCTGCCGCCGAGCGACCCATGAAGCGGATCATCGTGGCCCTCCTCCTCTTGGCCGCCACGTCCGGCTGCAGCGCCGTGAACGCCATCAATCCCTTCGATCGGGGTAGCGGGCGCAGCGACCATGTCCAGCTCCGCGTGCAGAACCTCAACTTCAACGACGCCACGCTCCACTCGGTCACCACCGGCGCCCGGGTGCGCCTCGGCATCGTGTCCGGGAAGGCTTCCGGCGCCTTCGACATCCCCCTTTCGGCACCCCAGGACGTGCAGATCGAGGTGGACCTGGTGGGGGAGAGTCCCTTCCTCACCAACCCCGTCCCGGCCCAGCCCGGGGAGACTCTGGAGCTCCGCATCGAGGTGGACAGCCGGAGCACGCGGCTGTTCCACGCGCCCGGCTCCTGAGGCAGGCCGCTCCGGCAGGGCCGATCCGAGACCCTTTTCAACCCGGCGCGGCGCGCGTTAACTATCACGCGATCTCCGACGATACACCCAGCTACGGAGCGCCAGATGCGTACGACCGGCACCGTGAAGTGGTTCAACGACGCCAAGGGGTTCGGCTTCATCACCCCGGACAACGGCGAGAAGGACTGCTTCGTGCACTACTCGGCCATCGAGGGATCCGGCTTCCGCTCCCTCGCGGAGGGTGACCGGGTGGAGTTCGACATCGTGCAGGGACAGAAGGGACCCGCGGCCGAGAACGTCCGCAAGGCAGACTGACCGGCGGCGAAGGGGCCGGGCGGGGCCTTTCGTCCAAACGCTCGTCCGGTCATGTTGCCGTGGGGGCGGGTCTCGTCTGGTGACGGGGACGGTCTTCAAAACCGGCTTGCCCGGCTAGAACCCGGGCCGGTGGGTTCGATTCCCACACGCTCCCGCCACTGCCCGCGGCCCGCGACGGAGATGTGTCCGTCGCGGGCCGCGCCGTCTTCGAGGGATGGAGGCCTCCAACGGGGCCCTCCGCCCCCCTATACTTCGACGCCATGCGCCGCCTCCTCCCCCTGCTCCTCGCCCTCACCCGCCTGGCCGCGCCTCTCGCCGCCCAGGAGCGAGCCGACACCGTCCCGGCCGACACCATCCGGGCGGACACCGTGGAGGTGGTCACCGGGGCACCCGCGGGCCACGAGGACGTGGTGCTCCCCGACGTGAGCCGGGGGACCTCCCCCGGGGGTGCCTTCGTGCGGGCGCTCCTCCTGCCGGGCTGGGGACACGCGGCCATCGGCGCCTACACCCGGGGGGGCTTCTACTTCGCCATGGAGGGAAGCGCCGGCTACATGCTGGTCCGCACCGCCCTCCGGAAAAGGGCGGCGGAGGCCACCCGGGACCTCAGGGAGAGCCAGGCCCGGGCCGCCCTGGCCCGGGAGGGCGTCACCAATCCCGACTCCATCACGGCGCGGCTCCAGAACGACCGAACGGTGGCCGACGCCCGCTCTCTGGTCGACTCACGGGGGCAGCAGTTCCAGGACTGGATGGCGCTGGAGGTGTTCCTGGTGTTCCTGAGCGGAGCCGACGCCTTCGTGTCCGCCCACCTGGCCCACTTCCCGGCCCCCGTCGCGGTGGAGGCGGCGCCGGTGTCGACGGTGGGAGGAACGGCCCTGGAGCTCGGCTTCAAGGTACCCGTGGGTCCCCCCCTCGGGTTGAAGCTCAGCCTTCCCACTCCCTGAGCTCCGGCGGCTCCCCCTCCCGGAGCACGACGTAGCTCCGATGCATGACCCAGTCGCCACCGTTCACGTACCAGCGCCCCGGCTCCACCTCCCGGGCCCGGGGGATGTGGGTGTGACCCAGGACCACCAGGTCCAGGTCGGGCTCCTCCCGGAGCTTCTCCACCGCCCAGGCCTCCAGGGCCCGCGCCCGCCCCTTCTCGTCCTCCGTGGGACCGTCGCCCCGGAGCTCGGTCTTGGACACACGGGAAGCCACCCGGGCACCCAGGTCGGGGTGGAGCCAGCGGAACGCCCAACGGGTGAAGCGCCCCCGCAGCGTGAGGCGGAGAAGGCGGTAGCCGAGGTCGCCCTTCCCCAACCCGTCGCCATGGGCCAGGAAGGTGCGGTAGCCGGCCAGCTCCGTCACCACCGGATCCCTGAGGAAGGTCACGCCGATCTCCTCCTCGAGGAACGAGCCGCCCCACCAGTCGTGGTTGCCGCCCATGAAGAGGACCGGCGTGCCTCCGTCCACGACCTCCGCCAGGGCCCCAAGGATCCGGGCGTGGCCCCGGGGGACCACCGAACCGTATTCGAACCAGAAGTCGAACAGGTCCCCGTTGATGACGAGGGAGGCGGCGTTCCTGCCGGCGTCCAACAGCCAGCGCCGGAAGGCCGCCTCCCGCTCGGCGGGGACGGCGCCCAGGTGGACGTCGCTCACGAGGTAGACGGGACCGGACATGGCGCGCCAACGTAGTGGCACCTCTCCCACGTGTCGATGGCGGGCCACCGCCACGGGCACCCCGCCACCCTTCGTGGCCGGGCTCCGCCCCCTTACTATTCGGTTCGTCCCGTCCACGCCCTCCCCGAGGAGCGGATGCCAAGAGCCCGTCGCCACCCTGCGCGGCCCCCGCTGCGCCCCCGGGTCCTAGCGCTGGCCGTCCCCGCCGCCGCGGTCCTGCTGGCCGCCACCGTGTCGGGGTGCGCGAGCCCGCCTCCTGCTCCCCCCCCGGGTCCGCCCCTCGATCCCCAGAAGACCTCCCTCGTGCTGGAGGCCGGGACCCGGCTCTCCGACCCCGCGCGCATCCTGTTCTCCTGGTCGCTGGACGACCGGGACATGCGCCTGAGCGGGCGGGGCATCGCCCGGGTCGAGCCGCCGTACCACGCGCGCCTCGACCTCTTCCTGTCCAACGGCGAGTCCGTGGTGGCGGCCGCCCTGGTGGACGACGACCTGCGCCTGCCCCCCGGCGCGCCCGAGGGCATCATTCCGCCCCCGGACCTCCTGTGGGCCGCCCTGGGCGTCTTCCACCCCGGGGCCGACGCCGCCCTCCTGGGGGCCGACCGGCCCCAGCCCGGGCAGGTGCGTCTGCGCTACCAGTACCCGGACGGACGCCAGCTCCGCTACACCACGGCCGGCGGGCACCTCCTCACCGTGGAGCTGGTGAAGGGAGGGCAGGTGGTGCAGCGCGTGTCGCTGGAATCCGACGAGTCGGGGCCGTACCCCAGCGAGGCGACCTACCGGGACCTGGCGGCGTTCCGCGAGCTCAAGATCACCCGGGAGAGCGTCGCGCACGTGGAACCCTATCCGCCGGACATCTGGACCGTCCATTGAAGGCCTGGCTTCGCGGGGCGGCGCTCCTCCCGCTCCTGTCCCTCTCCGGCTGCATGTACAGCTTCCGGGGCGGGAGCTTCCCGGACTACATCAAGACCATCGCGGTGCAGACCTTCGAGAACGACACAAACCGCTTCGAGATCCAGGGGGAGCTGTTCGACGCCATGCGCAAGCAGGTGCCCCGCTCCCTGGGGATCCGCCTCGCCGCCCCCGAGGTGGCCGACGCGGTGGTGAAGGGGACCATCACCCGCTACGACGTCACGGCCCCGAACTACCGGGCAGCGTCGGGAGGCCAGCGCACCGAGGTGCTGCAGCGCCAGGTGACGGTCACCATCTCGGTCCAGATCGTGGACCAGGTGCACAACGAGGTCCTGTGGGAGAGCCAGTCCTTGCGGGGCGAGGGGCTCTTCCTGGAGACCGGCGGGAGCGAGGACGAGGGGCGGCTGCAGGCCATCGACCTCCTCGTGCAGAAGATCATCGACGGCGCCCAGTCCAACTGGTGAGGGGGGATCGTTGAGCACCCTGCGCATGGGGACCCGGGGATCTCTCCTGGCCCTCACCCAGAGCGGGCTCGTGAAGGACGCCGTGGAGGCCCTGGGGCATTCGGTGGACGTGGTCACCGTCCAGACCTCCGGCGACCGGGATCAGGCCCACTCCCTGTCCAGCATCGGCGGCGTGGGCGTGTTCACCCGGGAGCTGGACGCCGCCCTCCTCGACGGGCGCGTGGACTTCGTGGTTCACTCCCTCAAGGACCTGCCCACCCAGCTCGACCCCCGGGTGGCCCTGGCGGCCGTCCCGGAGCGGGAGGACCCCCGGGACGTCCTCATCGGGCCCGCGGGGGCAGGCGCGCCCACGCTGGCCACCCTGCCCGAGAAAGCCCGGGTGGGCACCAGCTCACTCCGCCGCCGGGCCCTGGCCCGGGCCTTCCGCCCCGACCTCCGGATCCAGGCGATCCGGGGCAACCTGGACACCCGCATCGCCAAGGTCGACCGGGGCGACGTGGACGCCATCCTGGTGGCCGCCGCGGGCGTGCGCCGCCTGGGGCTGTGGGACCGGGTGGGCGAGGCGCTGGAGCGGACGGCGTGGCTGCCGGCGCCGGGGCAGGGGGCGCTGGCCGTGGTGACCCGGGCCGGAGACGACGCAGCCCGGGACGTGGTGTCCGCCCTGGACCATCCCCCCTCCCGGGCCGCGGTGGCCGCGGAGCGCGCCCTGCTGGCCGCCCTGGGAGGAGGCTGCCAGGTGCCCATAGGAGCCCTCGGCCTCCCCTACGACACCGGCCTCCGCTTGTGGGCGGTGGTGGCCAGCCCCGACGGGCGCCAGGTGCTCCGCTGCGACGCCACCGGGCGGCTGGCCGAGCCCGAGCGTCTGGGGGCCGAAGTGGCCCGCCTGCTGGAAGGGCGGGGGGCGGCCGAGATCCTCGAGGCCATCCCCGACGAGGCCGTCGACCCCCTGTCCCATCCATGAGCGGGGCCATGCCGTTCCGCGCCACCGAGGGGAAGGTCCTCTCCCGGGACGCCCTGGTGGCCCGCTTCGGGCGTCCGCGGGAGGTGCGGGTGGTCTTCACCAACGGCTGCTTCGACCTCCTCCACCCGGGCCACGTCGCCTACCTGGAAGAGGCCCGGGCTCTGGGCGACGCCCTGGTGGTGGGGCTGAACACCGACGCGTCCGTGCGCCGCCTCAAGGGAGCGGGTCGCCCCCTGGTTCCGGAGGAGGCCCGGGCCCGGGTGCTGGCCGGCCTCGCGGCGGTGGACGCCGTCACGCTCTTCGACGAAGACACCCCACGGGAGCTCATCGGCGCGCTCCTCCCCGACGTCCTGGTGAAGGGCGGCGACTACGCCCTGGACCAGGTGGCGGGGAAGGAAGAGGTCGAGGGCGCGGGGGGCCAGGTGCGCATCCTCCCGTTCCGGGAAGGCTACTCCACCACTGAGCTCGTGCGCCGCATCCGGGAACGGGTCCCGGGTCCGGCGGCGGGGGAGACGACATGACCCGAAGCGGTCGCGACACCGGGGAGCTCCGCACCCTCACGCTGGAGCTGGACGCGGCGCCCTATGCCGAGGGCTCCTGCCTCATCGCCACCGGCAACACGCGCGTCCTGTGCGCGGCGTCGGTGGCCGAGGAGGTCCCCCGCTGGAGGCAGGGGAGCGGCGCGGGCTGGGTCACTGCCGAGTACGGCATGCTGCCCAGGGCCACCCACACCCGCACGTCCCGGGAGCGAACCGGCGCCCGGGGCCGCACCCAGGAGATCCAGCGCCTCATCGGCCGCTCCCTCCGGGCGGTGACCGATCTGGAGGCCCTGGGCCCCCGCACCATCACCGTGGACTGCGACGTCCTCCAGGCCGACGGCGGCACCCGCACGGCGGCCATCACCGGGGGGTGCGTCGCCCTCATGGCGGCGTGCCGCCACCTCGTGGGGCAGGGGCTGCTGGAGCGGAGCCCGGTCTTCGACCGCGTTGCCGCCGTGAGCGTGGGCATCGTGGACGGCACGTCCCGCCTGGACCTGGACTACCCCGAGGACTCCTCCGCCCAGGTCGACATGAACGTCGTGGCCACCGGAGAGGGGCGCCTGGTGGAGGTGCAGGGGACCGCCGAGGGACACCCCTTCACCCGGGGCGAGCTCGACGGGCTTCTGGACCTGGCCCTGGACGGCATCCGCGTTCTCCTGGCGGCCCAGGAGCGCGCCCTCGGCGAGGCGCCGTGAGGCTGCTCCTGGCCACGCGGAGCGCCCACAAAGCCGAGGAGATCCGCCGCATCCTCGGTCCCGTCCCCGGAGTGGAGCTGGTGGACCTCGACGAAGCGGGCATCCCACAGAGCCCCGAGGAGGAGCACCTGGAGCCCTGGGACACCTTCGAGGCCAACGCCCGCTCCAAGGCGCGCTGGTTCCAGGAGCGGAGCGGCCTCCCCACCCTGGCCGACGACTCGGGGCTCGAGGTCGATGCCCTGGGCGGCGCCCCCGGCGTCCGCTCCAAGCGGTTCGCCCCGGTGGATGAGGGCGTCTCGGGCCTTGCCCGCGACCTGGCCAACAACACCCACCTGCTGAAGCGCCTGCAGGGCGTGCCGGCCGAGGAGCGCACCGCCCGCTACGTGTGCGTGGCGGTCCTGGACACCGGAGACGGCGAGCCCCTGGTGGTACGGGGGGAGGCGCCGGGGGCCATCCTGGAGGCGGGGCGGGGCGAGGGCGGCTTCGGCTACGATCCCCTCTTCTTCGACCCGGAGCTGGGCCGCACCTTCGCCCAGATCTCCCAGGACGAGAAGAACGCCAGGAGCCACCGGGGCCGGGCCTTCCGGGCGCTGGCCACCCGCCTCCGGGAGGTGGGATGAGGGACCCGGCCACGACCCCGGAGGAGGTGGGCCCCAGTGACGACGGCACGCGTCTGCGCATCGCCTGGAAGGACGGGGAGGTCGCCCTCTACGAGCCCCGGGCACTCCGTCTCCGCTGCCCCTGCGCCGGATGCGTGGACGAGATGACGGGCGAGCGCATGCTCACCCCCGCGATGGTGCCGCCGAGCGTCCATCCCACGGCCATCCACTATGTGGGACGCTACGCCCTGGGCTTCGAGTGGAGCGACGGTCATCACACCGGCATCTACCCCTTCGACTACCTGCGCCGCCTCTGGGACGAGCAGACCGGAGGAGGCTGAGGCGCGCTACCGGCTCCGGCACCCTTCCGCTATCTTCGCGCCTCACCTCGGGGCGTGGCGCAGCTCGGTAGCGCGCCTGCTTTGGGAGCAGGAGGTCCCCGGTTCGAATCCGGGCGCCCCGACTGGCTCCGGCCGTTTCCAATCGTAGCTCCGCGCTCTTCCGAGCCGGCCGGCAAGTGCGCTGGCTCATCCGGCGCTCCAGGGCGAGCTTTTCCGCAAGCCCGTGGCTGGGATCGAACGGGTGGGCAGAAGGAAGAGCGCGTGCCTCTGGCTTCGCTCCTGCCCCCCACCGACGCCCTGGACCGGGAGGACCTCCGGCGGGTAACGGACGTCCGGGCCCAGGGTGAGCCCGGGAGTGATCCGACCACGGGGGGGAGGCATGGCACGACCAGCGCGAGGATGGGTGAGGACGAGCGCTTTGCTCGTCTGGCTGGCCCTGGTGAGCGGCTGCAGCGCCATCCGCCTCGAGAAGCCCGCCCCGGTGGTGGATCTCACCGGCACGTTCGCCGGCTCCCTCACGATGCAGGGACAGCAGTTCCCGGGCACCCTCTCCCTCACCCAGGACGGTAGCGACCTCGCCGCCACCTTCCACGCTCCCGACCTCGACCTCACCGCCGACGGCACCGGTGCGGTCGCGGCGGACGGCGGCCTCACCCTGACCCTCGACTACCAGATCCAGTGCCCCGGCACGGCGCACCTGGTGGGCCGCTGGACGGAAGGCGGCGCCCACCTCTCCGGGGCCGTCACCGCCGACGACTGCACCGGGAACGTCTCGGGGGACTTCGACTTCCGACGGCGCTGAAGCGCCGGTAAGTTCGAGGCCGGGTCCCGGATCCGTCCGCGGTCCCCCGTTCGGCGCCTGTAGCTCAGTCGGATAGAGCAGCGGACTTCTAATCCGCAGGTCGCAGGTTCGATTCCTGCCAGGCGCGTTGCAAGCGACGGGCACGGTTTCCCGGCCCGTTTACGACGAGGCCGGGTTCCCTTACCTTTTCACGCTCTCGTCGGGTCGCGGGCCCGGCGGGTGCCGGAGGGCCCCAGGGCACCTCCAGCGCGTATGGTGGGCGTAGCTCAGTCGGTTAGAGCGCCAGGTTGTGGCCCTGGAGGTCGCCGGTTCGATTCCGGTCGCTCACCCTCCCCCCGCGACGCTGCGGGAGCCGCTTCGACGACTCCCGTAGGAGGTGTTGACAGGGGGGTGGGGGCTCGCTACTCTTTAAGCCCTCGCAGCGAGCCGAGGCAACACGCCCGGCCGCTGCGATTTTGCTCGCCAGCTTCAACGGTGGGCACGCCGGGAGGAACCTTCTCCGGGTCGGCGCGTAGGAAGAGTGCTGCTCGGGAGATGAAGGACC